>NZ_CADDWJ010000008.1 GCF_902809855.1 Acinetobacter sp. Marseille-Q1618 | reverse complement strand
CGGATACAGACAATGAACCAGGACTTGATCGCACGCCAGGTCAGATCACAGTGGATGTCACACCAGATGGACAAATCACCGGTTCAACCACCGATGTCCCACCGGGTGCAACGGTTGAACTTGTGGTCGAAGGCAAAGGTCCAAATGGCAACCCTGTCAGCGAAACCATTACCGTGACAGTCGACAGCAACGGTCACTTCACCAGCACAGTGCCACCAAGCATTGCCGATGGTGGTGTCGATGTCACAGGAACCACAACGGATCGCAATGGCAATCCACTGACCGATACAGACAATGAACCAGGACTTGATCGCACGCCAGGTCAGATCACAGTTGATGTCACACCAGATGGACAAATCACCGGTTCAACCACCGATGTCCCACCGGGTGCAACGGTTGAACTTGTGGTCGAAGGCAAAGATCCAAACGGCAACCCTGTCAGCGAAACCATTACCGTGACAGTCGACAGCAACGGTCACTTCACCAGCACAGTGCCACCAAGCATTGCCGATGGTGGTGTCGATGTCACAGGAACCACAACGGATCGCAATGGCAATCCACTGACGGATACAGACAACGAACCAGGACTTGATCGCACGCCAGGTCAGATCACAGTTGATGTCACACCAGATGGACAAATCACCGGTTCAACCACCGATGTCCCACCGGGTGCAACGGTTGAACTTGTGGTCGAAGGCAAAGATCCAAACGGCAACCCTGTCAGCGAAACCATTACGGTGACAGTCGACAGCAACGGTCACTTCACCAGCACAGTGCCACCAAGCATTGCCGATGGTGGTGTCGATGTCACAGGAACCACAACGGATCGCAATGGCAATCCACTGACGGATACAGACAACGAACCAGGACTTGATCGCACGCCAGGTCAGATCACAGTTGATGTCACACCAGATGGACAAATCACCGGTTCAACCACCGATGTCCCACCGGGTGCAACGGTTGAACTTGTGGTTGAAGGCAAAGATCCAAACGGCAACCCTGTCAGCGAAACCATTACGGTGACAGTCGACAGCAACGGTCACTTCACCAGCACAGTGCCACCAAGCATTGCCGATGGTGGTGTCGATGTCACAGGAACCACAACGGATCGCAATGGCAATCCACTGACGGATACAGACAATGAACCAGGACTTGATCGCACGCCAGGTCAGATCACAGTGGATGTCACACCAGATGGACAAATCACCGGTTCAACCACCGATGTCCCACCGGGTGCAACGGTTGAACTTGTGGTTGAAGGCAAAGATCCAAACGGCAACCCTGTCAGCGAAACCATTACGGTGACAGTCGACAGCAACGGTCACTTCACCAGCACAGTGCCACCAACAATTGCCGATGGTGGTGTCGATGTCACAGGAACCACAACGGATCGCAATGGCAACCCACTGACGGATACAGACAACGAACCAGGACTTGATCGCACGCCAGGTCAGATCACAGTGGATGTCACACCAGATGGACAAATCACCGGTTCAACCACCGATGTCCCACCGGGTGCAACGGTTGAAC
>NZ_CADDWJ010000007.1 GCF_902809855.1 Acinetobacter sp. Marseille-Q1618 | reverse complement strand
TCGACCAAGCAACACAGAAGCTCATTACTCATTTAGAAAATGAAGTTAAAAAATATCAGGAACGTGAAGAACGTCTGATGCAACAAATTGACCGCATGCAGACACTCATTGAATTAAAAAGTGTGGCACCTGCCACAGCAGTGCCACAATCAGATGCCACGGCATGCGACACAACAACGCAACAGCATGCGACAGACACTCAAGATAATGATAATAAAAAAGAAATTAATAATTCAATAACTGAAAATGTGGCAGTGCCACAATCAAAAGCCACAATAAGCAACAACACTATGCCACAGCATGCCACGTTGCAAAATGTGGCAATACCACAACCTAAAAAACGTGGCTTATTTGGTCGGGTACTGAATGCAGTATTCAATGAGGACTAGGCTCTTGAAGGAGCATTGCGTATGAAAAAATTGAAAGAGATCCTGCAAGGTATTGCCTTTTTGCTGATTGGCATTCCGATCATGATCATGGCGAGTATTTCAGATCAACGAGCCTTTAAAAAGGAGCGAGAACAACGTGAAAAAGCCCAAGAGCAAAACAGATGATTGTTCAGTAAAGTTTATCAATGAAAATCAAAATTGAATATAAAACAGGCATATTGTGTGAATGATCCACTAAAAAGCCCAGTTTGTTCAAACTGGGCTTTTTAGTGGATCTCAATGTCTTGATTTAATTCAATTTCATGAGGGCATTTCGCATAAGGCGTATTATGTTAATTTTAGAAACTCTTAATTTATTAAATCTAAAATCCTAGGTATTAATTGCTCTATTGGTAAACATTCTTTCATTGAAAAGTGAATTTTATCAATAACACCTAATCGTCTTCCATTAGCAAAATCATTATTTGCTACCCTTCTTTGAAATTGTCTACCACCAGTCCGAACATAGATAGGCTCTAGAGTAGATATTTCTTGAAAAACGGTAGTATTGTATATATCTGGACACGGTCTTAGCCATTGCCAAACTATAAAAATTGGGACTTCACGTCCGTTAGTGAATTGTATGGGATCATTTCTTTTACAGTGTAAATAATGCAAAAATTTTGGTTCATCAATAACTAAAGCTTCTTTAGGCATTAAACCAATAAAATTCTGTGCCATCATAAATGCCTGTGAGCCAAGCATTTTAGCTTCTACACGACATATCAATTCATTATTAATTGGATTGAAGACTACTATATCTGGATTTCGATGATCCACAGGATCTTTACATTTGAACGGAGTTGATGCTTCTATCATTAGTACTAATTCATTAACCAATGATTTTGAATTATCTAAATCACTATTAAATGGATAGTTTCCCTTAGATTTTGGAGAACAAAGATCACATGGATCACATACGTAATCGTAATTCTGTAAATTAATATTGCATTTCATAATCATAGTGCCCATGTAGAAATTTTTCTTCTAATTTCCCCAAACCAAATTTCTTCATCTTCACATTTAAAATTGAAGCTAATTAAATTATCCAACTAATTTTTTAATTTATTAACATCCTAAAAATTATGAGTTATTCTTTTTTGAAAAAAGAAAATAAAATCATCAAAAGACATAGGCATATTTTTTTTTTTCCCGCCGTAACGCTTAGTTGAAAATCTATTTAAATTAAAGAAATGTGCTCTAGTGCTTTCAGAAATTTTTGGTGCGATAAATATACAATAAGCATCATGGTCAACTTTACTAACAAGATCTCCGAAATGTCTAGGAACCGAAGAGTTCTCCATATTAAATTGAGTTTCCCCTGAAGACATCGTGACCTCAACAATACATGAGAAAGTACCATAATTAATTTCTATATCAGGATTCTTACCTGGAGCTGTGTTCAAAGGCATGCCATCTAAATCTACTATGAAATTTCCTTCTATTGCTTGTGTATGATTTAGTGCGGCAAAAGCTCTCCATACATTCCATTCAAGAAATAAAGGAGCATCTGGAACTTCTCTTTTCTTAATTTTTTCAAAGATATCTAAAATGTCATCAATATCCGATCTGAGTTTTAAATGGTTAATAGTCTCTTCTATCGTTTTGGTTTTTCGCTTAATTTCTAGATTATTTAACAAATCTTTCGCATCATCAATTGCTAGAGAATCTATAACTATAGATTCATCTAAATCTTTAATTTTAGTGTTAATTAGCTCACGATTATCTTCAAGCACAATTAGCTGATCTGGATCAAAAAGATAGTTTTCATATTCAACTAAACTTAAATTTAAGGCATTACGGTCAGTATTTTCTAATAAAAAATTAACACTATCCTGTTTTAAACTAGATATTTTAAGATGCAAATTTTTATCAATAGTGACTAACTGTGTCCCACGAATATAACGGAAAAATGCATCTGCATAATCCCTCATATTTCCTTCTTTAGTTTTTAAAAATTTTTTAAAAGATGTATCGGAACTTTCTCTTGTTCTAAAGTTTTTTGCTCTTAATTCATCTTTAAATATAATAGAGATTTGCTTTTCGAACTCTTGTGAAACATAAGTTTTCCAGCTAACACTACGATTTTTTTTTCTAGCTTCCCTAAATTTTAAAATCTTATTTTTTATCTCATCAAATTTATGGTAATTAACTAATTGAAGGAAAAATAAAGCTATTTCAGTTTTGGATACAGAACCTAATTCATTGATTAATCTAAGTAATTCCAGATAAGGGCGAACATTAAAATCTACTGTTGGTGATTGAGTATGATAGGGCGAAGGTAATTGAAACTTAAGCAATTGTTTTGTAAATAGCTCAGGTAACCGTTTTTGATTAACTAATTGATTACCTGCTTTAGTCAATTGAATAAGTGGCTTCAATTGAACAAATCCTAATGCTTTAGGAGCTCTAGTTATCCGATCACGGGCAGCTAATGCTGGATCTTGGGGATATGTTGTTCCTTCGTAAAATTTAGAATTAAAAATTGCATCAAAGAAGTTTATTTGATTTTCACGCCATACCTTTCCAGAAAACTGCTGGCTTAATATATCTAATTCTGGAATAATTTTTTCAATGGTTCTTGGTGAAGTAAAACCAAATAAATGCTTAGTCTTTGATAGCGATGCCATTATTTTTTAGAACTCTTTTCTAAGATATCCTCGTTATTATCTATAAATTGTTGAATTCTTTCATTACATAATTCAAAAGATTGCTCTGAAATATCACAACCAATAAAATTACAATCATATTTTATTGCCGCAAGAGCAGCTGAACCACTACCTAAGAATGGATCACAAACAGTAAAACCTGGAATGCTACTAGCCTCAAGCATACGCTCGAAAACCTCTACAGGTTTTTGAGTTGGATATTTGGAATTATGAATACGTTTTATATCCCAAATATCATGTAATGATCTACTACTTACTTTTCGAGTATTACCATTCGTTGCAAACAAAATTAGTTCATGACGACGACGGAAATAATGCCCCATACCAATATTTACTTTATCCCAAACTAACAAATTTTTAACATCAAAATACTCTCTGACTAAAGCACCTAAAGTTAACAAACTGAATGAATCGAACATTAAATAGATATGACCTGTTTCTTTATTCAGAACTCGTTTACATTCACTTAAAAACAAATGGTAATTTTCTTCGGTATCATCAAACTCACTAAACCATTTAGCTTGTTCTGTACCTTTATCAGCATATTTTCCTACAATGCGTCCTTTACCGAGCTTGAGCTTATTATTCATTCCAGAATAAGCTGGATCTGTTGTTAATACATCAATACTATTGTCAGGCAAACTTTGTAAAAAAGAAATTACGTCATTACGTTGAATTGATACATTTCTAGAGATGTTATCATCTGATTTATATTCAAAATTTAGCTCAGCAGAATAGCTGGAAGGTGATAAAGAGTTCATTCAGTGGCAACAAATGTATTAAAATTAATAAAAACCATTATACTTCACAACAGTGTTCTAGATGCTAGATATCCTGTTGATGCCTCTAGAACATTTCCTAATACCTCAATAATTACTCAATATTTAACATAAATCCTAATATTTTTTAGGATCAATAGGACACCAATCATATATTTTTGAATCTCCAAAGGCATAACATGGCTTTTTACTCATCACCCTAACCACTGTTGTACCGTCACTGGTCTTTCTCACTTGCAGCGGATATTCCTTGAGCTGCTTTAAATCGGCTCTACGCTGTTGGATCTCATCTAAACTAGGCACCATCATTATAAAAAGCACCATGATCGCCATGACCACGGTAAAAATACCACTGCCACATAACGCAATGAACTTCCAAGACAACTGATTGATATTCTTTTGAATAGCCTGATTCAATTGATTCATCTGCTTAGCTGTTCCAAGCATTTGCTCAGCACCTTGTTTTAATCCCTCATCAACGGCATTGGATACCGTTGCTTGGGTTTGTGTAGCAATCACTTTTTTAATTTGATCTTGCGTTAAGTTCAAATTTTGGATCGCCTGATGAATCGCATTCTGCTGTTCTTCAGCAATCGCCATCAACGCATAGAGTTTCTTTTCTTCTGGTGTCATCGCGCCATCCCCCTAGATGGTGGGTTTAACTTTTCTTGTTCCTGTTCTAACTTCTGTTGTTCTTTCAATTGCTGTAAAGCCTGTGCCTTAAACTGCTCAAAATCAGCCTTAAACGCTGCTTTGCCTTGTTCAATCTCTTGCGCCAAACTTTTCCCCTGTTGGATCTTCGCCAGTTCTTGACTCAAATCGCCTAAGTCATACTGCTGCACCAGTCGATCCGCTTGTCTGGACTGCATCAATGCGTTACGGACCACAGGATCTTTGGCTTGACTCGGGAGCAATTTTTTTTCAGGTGCTTTTTCAATGCCTTGATCTTTGTAACTCCGCATATCAATTCGAGTATCCAGTCCTGCACGTTCTAAGTGCTGATTACTCAAATCCTCCCATCTTTGTCGTAATGCCTTGATTTCATCTTTTCGGGTTTTATGGTCTTTGCCTGTATTGTCTTTTTTAGCTCCGCCTTTTTCGGGTGTTTTGCTGTTATAGCGTTTGAAATACTGTGCTGGGTCGCGCTCAATCCCATCTTGCAGCCGTTCATTAAACATCAAATGTGCATGCGGCTGTTCTAAGCCATCCATCGCCTTTGGATTATGGATCGCCAGTTGATAGGGATATTTTGTCCCGATCTCCTGAGCAATAAAATCTTGGGTCAATTCAATCCGTTGCTTTGGGCTTAATTCTCTCGGCAAGGCAATCTCAAATTCACGGTAGGTACTGCCATTTTTTCGCTCATACAAATCCGCAGCTTGCCAAAACAGATTAGGATTTTCTTCTGCCCATTTCGGCATATTTCCATAAGCTGCATGTTCTAAGTCATCCAGTTTTTGTTTTTCATATCGACCATCACGGTCAATATATTCGGCATGCGCTGATGCTTTTCCGACTTTGCCAACCTTTACGCTTAATCGTGCAATTGCCATTGTGATTACCTTGCTTTTGCTTTTTAAAACTTGCGCAGCAAGTTTTTGGGGTACAGGGGGAACCCCTGTCGTGATTAGGTTTCTATCGAAGATAGAAACGTCTAAGCGCGCCATCAAAAAATTTGATGGAAATACGATTGAGATTCACTAAGACGTTATAACAAAAATAGTGGACGATACGGCAATTATTTTTGTTATCGTTGTTTGTAATCGAATAAATATTTTATCAAGGCACACAAGATGAATAACACATGGCTATCTGAAAAATTAACTTACATTGCTGCATTAAAAAATCCGAGTGATGCCCAGCAATTACTTTTAGAACTTTCCAATATTTCACAACGCACACCCGAACAAGAAAAAAAATTAGCAACACTGATCAAAGCAGAAAAAGCCATAGACCGAGCGAACAAAGAAAAAATAGCCGTCCGTAAATTACTCAATGCTGAAAAAGAGGCAGAACGTAAAGCCAGAACCAGACACTTGATTCAATTGGGTGCATTATTTGAAATTGCAGCATTGGATCAGCGCAACCCAGCTGAACTTTTAGGCATCCTGTTAAAAACTGCTGAAATCGCACCAGACGACCCAAAATGGGAAATATGGGCTGAGATAGGTCAAACCTGCTTAAACGAGCGTACAGCGCAAAATAAAGCGAAATAACCTCATTTATTCACTCGTCATAAAGCTTGTTGATTAGAAATGGATTTAAAAGATGGTCTGATCTGCTTCAAAACAGTGTGTTTAGCGAGTGTCTACGAGCGCCACAACGAAAAGTCGCGCCTAGACCTTCTGAAAAACCGCTTTTTAAGGCTGTATAGCCTAAAAAAGCATAAATCACATGTTTAAACTGGCTCCTAGACCGAGCATAGCGAGCAAAAAGTTCTATGAGCGAAGCGAATTCATCATGCTCTTGCCTTTGCTTTTGCTCTTTTTAACTTCACGAAAACATGAACCAAAAAATTGCCCCTCGAATCGAGCGAAAGCGAGATTCAATAGAGTTTGAGCGTAGCGAAAACATAGGGCAATTTTTATTGATGCTTCATTTTTAATAATTTTTATTTTTAATAATTTTTAAGCCTAAGGAAAGCTTTATATAGCAATGGTTTTAGTCTATATAAGTACACCAATTCCGATATATAAGTACACCAATTCCGATATATAAGTACACCAATTCCGATATATAAGTACACCAATTCCGATAATATTGACACTTAAATTATAAAGGTGTACAAATATACTTAAATTATAAAGGTGTATTTATGTGAAAAATGATTTGGTTGTCAAAGATAATGCCCTAATTAATGCTAGTTATAGTCTTGGTCTTGTTGAACAACGGCTGATTTTATTGGCGATTGTAATTATTAGAGAACACACTCATAACATGGCTCTTGATTACATTGCCTTTAACAAACCTATTGAAATTACAGCAGAAAGTTATATTAATACATTTAATGTGAGTCACAGCACAGCTTATGAATCATTAAAGGATGCCTGTAAGTCTCTATTTTCAAGACAATTCAGTTATCAAGAAAGTAGAGGGAAAGGTATAGCTCATAAGACTACTCGTTGGGTATCAGACATTGCATATATTGATAACTCTGCAACCATTGAGTTTACTTTTGCTCCTGCTGTTTTACCGTTGATTACATACTTAGAAAAACACCTTACAAGCTATGAATTAAAACAAGTAGCAAACTTAACCAGTGGTTATGCTATTCGCCTATATGAGCTTCTGATTGCTTGGCGTAGTACAGGAAAAACGCCTTTAATTGATCTATATGAATTTAGATCAAAGTTAGGTATTGGAGATGATAAATATCAACGAATGGGGCAATTGAAAGAAAAAGTTTTACACCTTGCTATTGAGCAAATTAACGCACATACAGATATTACTGTTAATTATGAACAACATAAGCAGGGAAGAAATATTTCAGGTTTTTCCTTTAAATTTCAGCAAAAGAAAAATGAAAAAATATCACTAAAAGATCAAAAAGATTCAAACAAAGTCGATATTTTTTCAAAAATGTCAGATGCCCAACGCCATTTATTTGCCAATAAACTTTCTGAATTGCCTGAAATGGAAAAATACTCGCAAGGTACTGAAAGTTACCCTCAATTTGCAGTCCGTATAGCGGAAATGCTACAAGATCCTAAACGCATTAAAGAGCTTTTACCTTATTTGATAAAGGTTGGATATATGCCATCAAATAAAAAGGACTCTATAAATGGCTAAATTATCGCTTAGTGAAGTTTCTAAACAGTTCAATATTGATAGATCAACTGTTTACCGAGCTATACGCAATGGACGCTTATCACGCTCTAGTGATGGTCAACTTGATCTTGCAGAAGTTATTCGATGCTTTGGAGAGCCTAATTCAGCATCTCAACCAAGTAAATTCATCGAACAAAATATCGACCAAGCAACACAGAAGCTCATTACTCATTTAGAAAATGAAGTTAAAAAATATCAGGAACGTGAAGAACGTCTGATGCAACAAATTGACCGCATGCAGACACTCATTGAATTAAAAAGTGTGGC
>NZ_CADDWJ010000006.1 GCF_902809855.1 Acinetobacter sp. Marseille-Q1618 | reverse complement strand
ATTATAGAGTTAATTCCTAGACATCCTGAAAGCCAAGAATTAGAAGCAATTCCTTTAGGTGTACTTGTAACAGAAAAACATTTTATTTCAATAAATGCTGTGACAAATACCATAGCTAATTACTTTTTAGAAGTTAGAAACGAGATTCCTGAGGAAGTATAATTTTAAATGCTAATAAAGGTTTATATTAAGTTTACATAATACGCCTTATGCGAAATGTAATGATTTTGTCTTATAAAATCAGTACATTAGCATTTGCCACCTTGAATCATATAGCAACAAGGTGGCAATCCCTTCATTTGGCACGTTTCACGCCTAATATTTAATCATTGTTCCACAGTTTTGATTAGCACCAGTGAACAATCAGTTGTCAAAAACAGCTTTTGCTAAACGCCCTAATAGACCTCTTCTTTTTGGCTTTTCTTCAATGTGTTCTGATCCTGGAATATGTGGATTTTCAATAGACTCTGGTGTAGATGCTATTTTTTCTTCAGTTACAGCTATATCTACTTTGGGGTCGATAGATGGTGCTATATCAGGTTCAGATTTTTGATCGGTAAACATAGTCATATTCGTTTTGGGTGCTTCTAATAAGCGTTGCATAGCTTCAATTTGATTATCTTTAGCCTCCAACTGTTCTCTTTGAAATACCTCACGATCATGTGCAAGTTCTAATTGTTTTTTTAGTATATCTACCTGTTGTTTTAACATGTCTACTTCTGTCTCTTTTTGTACCGAGCTAGACTGTAACGTAGTTACATTGTTATTTTTTTCTGATGGCTCACCAAATACTCTTATAGCTTCTGATAAGTCTATTTTACCATCACTATTTTTAGATAAATCTCCTTTATTTATACGCTTATAAATACTTTGTCGATTCATTCCATAGAGCTGAGCTAATTCAATAACTGATAAAGCTTTCATTATGTAACCCAAGTAAAAATCTGTATAAAAATAAACATTATGTTTACATGTAACGTTACATCATCAAGTTAGCGATAGCCAACCATTTTTAAATAAGGATATAGTTCATTAAAGGTATTTGGATCTTTCAGCATCTCAGCAATACGTATAGCAAATTGAGGGTAGGTCTCTGTACCTTGAGAATACTGGCTCATTGCAGGAAGTTCTGAAAGTTTATTAGCGAATAAGTGACGTTGGGCGTCTGTCATTTTTAAACAAAGTTCTAATGGATCTAGGTCTTTGCTTGCTTCTAATTGTTTTTTTGTCAGTTTTTTTTGCTTAAACGAAAATGAAAACCCATAAATAGAACGACCTTCCTTATGCTGTTCTACTTTAACAATAATATCTGTATGTTCATTAATCTGCTTAATTGCAGATTCTAAAATACGTCTTTTAAAAGTATCTATTCTTGGATAATCATCAATGCCAAGACCTAATTTTGAACGAAAATCTGCAATTTCAAATATTGGAGTTTTTCCAACCTCTCGCCAAGCTATTAATAATTCATAAATACGAATGGCATACTTTCCTGTAAGCTGTGTTACTTGTTTAAGTTGATAGCTCGTAAACTGTTGTTCTAGGCGTGTAATTAGTGGCACAACATCTAATGTAAATGTAACCTCTAATGTAGCTGCATCATCAATATAAGCAATATTTTGAACCCATCTAGATATTACTTTTTTTTGCTTTCCTGTTTTTTCATCAATAGTTTGATAGCTAAATTGTCTACCAAATAAATTAGTAACAGCAGTCTTTAAGGCTTTGTAAGCAGCATGTTTATTTACATTAAACCGATCCATGTAATCACTAGCATGAATACGTAATCTTGTATTTGCATCAATACCAGTCTTCGTTTCCCTTGCCTGTAAAATAGCAAGCAGAATGAGTCGTTGTTCTACAGTGTCTAGATTATAGCTAGCATTAATTAATGCATTGTCTTTTACTACTAATTCATTTGTAGGCATTAAATACACCATAATTTTATTTGGTGTTATTACACCATCCTTGGTTTATGGTGTAAATAGGTGACTTTTTGGTGTGGTATAGGTGACTTTTTGGTGTGGTATAGGTGACTTTTTGGTGTGGTATAGGTGACTTTTTGGTGTGGTATTAAGGTTGTATGTATTGATATATATAGCTTTCAGCTTAGCTAAAAGCTTTTAAAAATTATTAAAAATTATTAAAAACATAAAACATTAAAAATTGCCCTATGTTTTCGCTACGCTCAAACTCTATTGAATCTCGCTTTCGCTCGATTCTAGGGGCAATTTTTTGGTTCATGTTTCCGTGAAATTAAAAAGAGCAAAAGCAAAGGCAAGAGCATAATGAATTCGCTACGCTCATAAAGCTTTTTGCTCGCTATGCTCGATCTAGAAACCAGGTTTAGCATTTGATTTATGCTTTTTTAGGCTATACAGCCTTAAAAAGCGGTTTTTCAAAGGGTCTAGGCGCGACTTTTCTTTGTGTCGCTCGTAGACACTCGCTCTATAGATACCTTTTAGGTATTTAATTGGATTTTTAAGAACATTTCTTAGTTAATAAATTAAGGATTCATTTAGGGTGAAATGTAAAAGGGCTTATTTCGCATTTTTAGCCCTGATTACATTTTTTATGTAAGGAATATAGGATTTAGCCAAAAACAGGCTGTAATCGCATTTTATGGCTTTATACGGTGCTTTTGGATGAGTACCTTGTGAAAATCTTTCCCATTGATTTTATAGGTTGGCAAATCTTCAAGCATACGCTGGAATAATTTTGTTTCTTCCTTGATATCTTCGGTGTTGTTTTGGATCTCTTTATAGATTGTGGTTTCTTTAATGGCTTTTTCCCAAATAATGCTCTGTAGGAGGACATCTCTGAGTAGGGGAATATCACTGTGCTGGATCTGAAGATCGAGGTCTTTATAAAGCGATTGAACTACACCTCCTATCGCGTATTTGAGTTGGTTTTCTGCATTGCGTTTTTTCTGGGCTTCTGTCAGTTCTTTGTGGCTTTTCTGCAAAAATTCACGTTTGTGTTCATTCTCCAGCCGGATTCGATTGTCTAGGGCTGCTTTTTCAATTTTCTGATAAGACTCTAGGGCACGATCTAGGCGGAAGAAATTATCCTGATCCATTGCTTGATTGAGTAAGGTCAGAATTTCAATTTCGTTGGCCAAGAGGGGCTGTTGGTTTTTGTCCTTTAGTTTGATTTGTTCAATGAGTGCCTGTCTTATTAGAAACTGATTTTTCTCCCGGTTGACTGTTTTGAACAGGCTGAGTTGTTTGTCATTGAATCTGCCATTGGAGTGCTGAAGTAGGGTCAAAGCCTGTTGTTGTTTCTTCTTGAGGAAGGGAAGTTTCTCCAGGAATTGCTGCAATGTCGTGAGGTCATTTGAGGTGAGTATTTTCGCAGGTCTTCCACGGGTCGCCATCGCATTCTCCAGCATAAAATGGGTGAGGTTTTTGTGTTTTCAGTTTAGCATAGGCCGGCATGGGAAGAATTAAATAAAATGTGGGAACATTATATTTAATTCTTAAGCTCGTTTCCGTGTTTTTATTTCAGTATAATTTCTTCGAATTATACTGAAATAAAAACACTTCTCCTCGTGCTCCGCAGGCTCTGCGAGGCTCCGTGAATTTGAAGGTGGGATAATGTTTTATTGCAATCTGGAACACACTGTAAAAAAAGCAGTTCAGACACGATCGGGAAAAGTAAAAAATGCTGCCACCGCCAAGAACCGGTTTCACTACATTACCCGGACTTCGCACTTTAAAAATTATAAGGAATCGGCTTCAGAACAGATTGAGTTTGTGAGATCCGGCAATCTGCCAAATTTTGCTGAAGGAAATCCGGCTGAGTTTTGGCAAGCTGCCGATGTGTTTGAACGCAGTAATGGTCGTACCTGTTCCAGTTTGGTGGTGGCTTTACCGAAAGAGTTGAACCAGGCGCAGCGGATTGAGTTGGCTGAGGCGTTTATTACTGAGTTTGCCGATCGCTATCGTTATCCATTTAGCTGTGCCATTCATAATCATGTTGGATCGTTGGGTGGGCAAGAGCAACCGCATTTGCATTTTATGTATAGTGAACGGCATGTGGATGGGATTGATCGTCCAGCTGAGCAGTTTTTTAAGCGTTATAATTCAAAGGATCCGCAGAAAGGAGGCGCGCAAAAGCTGACTGCAGATGTGTTGGGGATGGGGAAAGCGCAGCTGCAGCTGTATCGGCAGAAGACTGAAGAGCTGATTAATGACAGTCTCATGCGTTATGCCCCGACCAAGATGGTGGAAATAAAGGGAATTCAGGTAAAAGTTCCTAGCTTGGTCAGTTGTTTATCCAACAAGGAATACAACAAGAAGCATGGCACACAGCTGAAGGATGTTCCTGTGATGAATAAGGCCGTCCGTTTTGCGCGTGAGAAAGAGCCAGCGTTAGTTGCCGAACGGGAAAGAATGACTGCTGAAATTAATCGGTTACGTGCTGAAAATAATTATGAGTTGTATCGTCCATTTTACGAGGCTGAATTAAAAAATCGTCAAGAGATTGAAGAATTGAGCACGCAAGCTGAAACACCACGGACACGGCAGCGTTGGTATGCTCATGAAAAATTATTGTTTTTACAACAAAAGATGCAGCAAACCTTATTACATGATCAGCAAATGACCGAACCTTTTAGGTTGATTCAGCATGATTTACAGACGTATATAGACTTATTGAATACCGAATCCTTCGATCGACTTGAGAAATTAGAATACTTAAGTGATCTAGGCCAACTGTTAAAGAATTCAGTTATTCAGATAGTCGCTATCGATGAAGAGTTGGCATTCATGCAACGGCAAGTTATCGAGCGTGTACCTTTGCAAATGAGAGAAAAGGCAGTCACTCCTGACAAGATTAGGAATCATGATCCGGATAATGATTTTAGTCCTGGCTTTTAAGCAGATTATTTAAGGCACGCCACTGCATGAGTAGTACCGTTTCTTCATCTTCAATTGTGGTTTCTCCGGACTGTATCCGTTCAAAGCGTTCTCTGGATCTTTTTTCAGTAGCCTTTATGGTTTCACGGTCAAAGCTATGTGACACAATAGATTGAGCTGATTTCCATGCCTCTCGATCTTGTATTTTAGTTGATACTAAGCTGCCTTGTGGGTCACTGATGCCACATCTTTGGCATTGTATATTTTGCTTTTCAAATGAAACATCTTGGGTGGTTGGATCCATCACAGTTTCATCATCTTTTTCACAGTTTAGGCAAAACCAATTACTTTCGTATTGGCTATGGTACCAGGTGACAAATTTTTGGTGGGTTGATAGGCGATAACTCATTTTGCCTAGTTGTTGTGGGTCAATAATTTCATTTTTTATTCGATTTATTTTTTGGTGGAGATTGAGACTATTCATGGCTTAAGCCTTATTTTCGTATTGATTCCTTATAGTCTAAATTAAATTTGAGCGTATATTTTTTTATTGAAATTTTTAGTTATGAGTAAAATTAGAAATGGGAGCTTTTAGCTCCCATTTCTAATACATTTCGCATAAGGCGTATTATGTTAATTTTAGGAATTCTTCATAGTAATAAAATAGAATTATTGTCTTTTTTAACAATATAAAACTGAAATTATTAATATAATTGCAAATTATGGTTTATAATCGGCGTATATACGTTTGTTGTATAAAAAAATTATCTTCCTTTAGATCATTTTTCTTCTAAAGGTTCTAAATCAACATATAGAATTTTACTGTATCTGAAGAGTTGTTTTTGAATGTACTGCGAGATGATCTAGGGGGGGCAACCCCGTCACTGTATGACGAAGAGTTGTTTTTGTTAGATTGCGAGATGGTCATTGGGGGACAACCCCAGATAGTCAAAAATTTTATATTCGTTGATAAATAGCATTTACTAAAAGGACTTACCTAAGTAAGTAAATAGTGAATATGCTATAAGATATAAATGTAAAGGCCCTTCTTGGGCCTTTATGCTATATGATCGTTTGAAAATATGTTTATATGAGTGCGATTAACTATATTTCTTATAGCCTTGTGGCAATCAAATAAGTTTAAGCTTAATAAATTAGAAGAGCTATTTTCATTACATGCATTGTAATGCCTAACTGGATCAATCGCACACCCAAATCTATACCTTGCATTTAGATCGCATAACTTTGTATGTGGATTACCTGTTTCATGACGTGCATGTAACTCTTTTCCCAACTCAAAATGTAAGGCTTTTTCATCTATGAAATATCTTTTTTTAGATTGAGCTCTTTTCATGGGCTTTCTATGAACTCTTTTAATATCTCTAATACATCCCTCAAATTCATCATTAAAACTATGTGGATCTAGATGCACCATTGTTAATCTTAAACGTTCTAAAATTTCAGATTTAAAAGATCTGAATGGTAATCTCATTAGTTCTATTTCATCAGCTGTACTAAAACTAGCTTTAACAATGTTAAATTGTTTTAATCTTTTGGCTATTTGGCTAGCAATAAGCGCATTAGAGATATTTTGTAGAGAAACATCAATACTCCCAATAAATATACTCTTATATAGTTCTTCATTAAGTTGAATTCGTTCATCCTTAAAGATAAGAATATAAGTAAGATCATCTACACATAAATCATGTAATTTATCTATAAAATCTTCACCACTAAAATCTTCAGAATCCAAGTATTCAATACTAAAAGAAGGACAATATTTTGTTAAAACCGTAGGGTCAAAAAAAGATCTTTCACTTTTTTTCAACATTTCATTGTGATGTTTTTTAAACAAATTAATTATCTTTAACATATTATTTTTACAACAGTTTTGCTAATACTTTTAAAGGTAAGTTAATTTCTTCTAGCTCTTTAGGTGTACATTTTTTTTGTAACAGTTCAATAAAAGATAATGTTAATTCACGATCTGTTAGATTAGTCCTAATTACACTAATTTCATTTGTTTCATAAGAGTAGTTTTGATTCTTAGGTATCAGACCTATTTTCTCTTTTTGGGTTGGATGTGAAACAATTTTTAAATCTAATGAGTCCAGGTTATTGCGAATCCAGTTAGTAATAGATAAGCCACCAGTATTTTGTTTAATTTCCTCTTTAGTGAATTTTGAACCAATGGAACTAAGTAAAAATGGTTCTCCTGTTTTTTTCCAGCTCTCAGAAACACTTTCTTTTAAATAACTATCAAAACTAGTTTCCATCTATAAAATCTCTTTTTAAAAACCAATAGTTTATCATATTTTTATCCAATCCTAACCAAAGCAGTGAACACTACCAGCTTCTAGAATAAATCTAACCTTTATCCTCATATTTAACATAAAATCTCTTATGCGAAATTAGCACAATTTATTAGAAGTCATTTAAAAACACTACAAAGTAGTATAAGATAAATTACTACAAGGTAGTATGAATATAAGCAATGTATACAATATGCGAAACCCCATTATTTACTAAATACTGTCTTGTTTATTGGTCTGAAGAAGAATACGAAGAGTTTAAAACATTCTTGGCATTAAATCCTGAAGCAGGTGATGTAGAGCCTAATTCAGGCGGTATTCGTAAAATTAGATGGACGAGTGGTGGGAGAGGTAAAAGTGGTGGTGTTAGAGTCATCTACTTTAATCGTTTAACAAATGGAGAGATTTGGTTATTAACCCTGTACAGTAAAAAGCAAACTGTTCAGCTTAGTAAGAAAACCCTTCAAGCATTGGTGGAGAAATTAAATGACTCGTTTAATGACTGAAAAAGAATTGGAAGCCTTTGAAGCAACAAGAGATATTGAAGCTGAAATCTTACAAGGCATAGATGATATGCTTGCGAATAATGCTGCAAAAAAAACAGTAATTACTGAAACAGATGTAGCTTTAGCACGTAGAAAGGCACAACTGACACAAGAACAGTTTGCTAAGCTCCTTGGTGTTTCCAGACGTACATTAGAATCTTGGGAACAAGGTGTGAGAAGACCTTCTGGTGCAGCAACATCATTAATTCGATTATTTATTGTTGATCCAACGTTTGTAAAAGAAAGTTTGGCTTAATTATTTAGGCAATAAAAAACCCCGACATCCTGTCGGGGTTTTTCGTATTTGATGCTTAGGTTTAACTCCTGTCGAACCTTTAACATTCCTTGTTGTTCCGTTTTATTCTTATCTGGAGCATCCTGCTCGCTATGTTTGTATGATAGAAAATTATTTAGGCTCAGCCTATTCGCCAAAACCCTAAATCATTGTGCGCCCAAGCGTACAAGACTGATTAAGATTTATCCCAAGAGTTGTCCGCAGGAAATGGGGATAAATTTTGCGCTGAAAGGCTTAATTTTTGTATGGGATTATGCTTTTTGCTGATTTTTTAGCCAAAACAATAGGCAAAATATATCAAACTTGATTAAAAAAAATCCGCTTTGTTTCAAAAGCGGCTTTTTGCGGTCTTTTTGAATTATGTAAAACAGTTAAACTATTGAAAAATAGAAGATTTAAAAGAGGTATTTCGCATAATGCCCATTATGTTAAATAGGGCTAAAAATAACTCTGGGGTACTCTTGTTTTTGCTTTTTCAGTAAATTTTAAATGGAAAAAATCTATATATTAGTAGTTCTAACTATAGTTTTTAAGATTTAAACATTATGAATATAATTCAACAAAATATGCCACATGATAGCGTTGTACCTATTATTTTAGAATTAGATGGACATCCTTTTTTTAGTGGGACAGGCTTTTTTGTTTATTTCCCTCAATTTGAAGATGATATTTTTTTTGTTACAGCGCGTCATTGTTTAAAATCTGATTCTACAGGTCAATTTCTAGGAACACTTAAGATCCCTTATAAAAGCTCAGCCGAAGCTGGTTCTTTAGCAATAAAATTTGAGTGCTTTTTAGAAACAAAATATAGAGATTCAGGGGATCAAAATATGGAGGATATTATTGTTGGAGTAATTGAAAGGACTACGCCTGAAAATTATAAAACTCTTAGAAAAAGAGCTTTAAGAATACTCAATCAAGACTGTGTCGATTTTATTTTAGAACAAACAATTGAACTAAATGGAAATTTTCGAACTTTAGGTTTCCCTAGTGTATCTAAAGAAATAATTTATGATGAAGAATATGCACCAATTAGTGGTGTTTCCAAATCAAGGGGATTCTATGGGAAATTTAAAAAATACGATAGTTTTTATAATTGGTATGAAATGAATAATATAAGTTGGAAAGATGGGGGTATCGATGGTTTTAGCGGTTCTCCAATTATAGAGTTAATTCCTAGACATCCTGAAAGCCAAGAATTAGAAGCAATTCCTTTAGGTGTACTTGTAACAGAAAAACATTTTATTTCAATAAATGCTGTGACAAATACCATAGCTAATTACTTTT
>NZ_CADDWJ010000005.1 GCF_902809855.1 Acinetobacter sp. Marseille-Q1618 | reverse complement strand
TTTAAACTCAATTACCAAAAATTATACTGTCAAGTAAATATTAAATCTTATTATTTAGGTCTGGATTATTATCTGTAAAAATTAACATAATAATATTTAAGTGTGAATGTTATAACAAAAACAACATTAAAAGAGATTTATTTAATTGAATATAATAAAATTGTTAACGAGTTAAACTATTGATTAATAATAATTTTTTATCATTTTTTTAATACCATTCGTCGCTTATCATTCATTGAAAACTCATTTACTTAATATGATATGTTTTATTTTTGTAAGAGATATTTAAAATGAAAAAGGCGTATGGGTTTACACTCATTGAATTAATGGTTGTAATTGTTATTATTGCGATTTTAGCAGCCATCGCCTTACCATCATATTCGCAATATATTACTAAAGCTAAAACTAAAAATGCGAGTGCGGATTTAATAACACTGAGTGTTGTTTTAGAGGGGCTTTATCAACGCAGTTTAAAATATCCAATTCCAATCACAAACCCTACCACTACCACCGCGGAAACTAAAACTTTTGCGGCAGGATGGCAACCAACGGAATCAGAAACTTTTGATTATACCGTGAATATGACAGAAAGTAGTTATGCATTGACGGCTACAGGAAAAACTGGAAGTCGTAATGCCGGTTGTACTTTGAGTTTGGATAATACGAATACACGTACAATTTCAGGTGCAATGGGGTGCGGTGGAGTTAATTCATGGTAAATCTACAGAAAGGGATTACCTTAATCGAATTAATGATCGTTGTGGCAATTTTATTATTGTCTATTTTTGCAGTAATCCCTTTTTCACAGGCATGGATTGCAAATAATCAGATCATGAAAACTGAAAAAATGTTTTTAGAGGCGTATGAACGTACTAAAAATGAGGCAATTCGTAATCCTCAAGGAATTAAGCAAGATTCAACCCAAGCTGTTGCTAGTTTAAAAGTTGATAATACAAATAAAATAATTCAGGTTGTAAACAGCTTAGATCGTACTTTATGGGAAGTTGCTGTCCCTACACGCACCTCAATCAATTTAACAAATAGTTGCCTTAATCAAATTAAGCTCAATAACAATGCACATGTGATGACTTCAGGTTGTACAACTTATACGATTTCAGCAAGTGGAGGAACAGATGCTCAAGGAAGCTTATAAAAAATCCCCATATTTTAAAAACCAAAAGGGTATCAGTTTGATAGAGGTTTTAGTTTCTATGTTGTTGATGTCGATTATTGGTTTGGGCGCTGCGTTTGTTACTGGACGAACTGCTGTTATGCATCGTGATCAAAACATTCATTTACATACAGTAAATCAGCTACGTGCTGAGCTAGAAGAAAATGGGTGTAATAGCGTGGTAGGACAACATGATTTACAAATAGAAATTGCAGATCAAAGTATTTCTTTAAATTGTGAGGTAGAAGACAATGGATATACCGTCTCAGCATTTGATCATGTCAATAATGGCGTAAAGTCCTCTGGTGTGAATGAAATTATCGTACGTTCTACCGCATTAAGTATTGCAGATACAGATACGTTTGTACCTGTGAAAGTGCAAATGACGCCCTAGGTGAAATATGAAATATTCAGCATTTATTCACCAACGTGGTGTGGGATTAATAGAGTTATTAATTGCCCTTACGCTCTCTATCATCATTATTTTAGCTATGCTTAGGGCTTTTGTTGTTACGGGAAAAGTCACAGCGACTGCTAGTCAGGGTGCGAGAACAGACAGTGGTTTGATGCTAGGCTTAATTACGACTGATCGAATTTTACAGGGTATTGGCTATAATTTAGTAGATACCACCCAAGGTTACGGTGTGAACTTTCAGGTTTTTGCAGAGGATGGCACTGCACTCAATAAAGGGCGAGTGGGTAAGATATTGGTATGGAAAATAACCTCAGATAAATGTCAAGCTTTGGTCAGCAAAGCCAATAGTTTAAAAATTTTTGGTGAAAGCGAAGGATATGATTGTACCAGTTTAGCTCAGCCATCAGAAACGACCTCTTCAAGAGAAATTATTCAAAATAACAGCGCAGGATTAACAAATAACAATAATCAAATCGGACGTATTGATATTAAAGTTCAAGACGCTACAAGTCCTTGTTTTCCATTTGGTATTGCTGATCAAACTGTGGCAGTGAGTACAAGTACAGAAGTTGAAGCAACGCAAGGGGGGAAATATCAGGTTGTTCTGATAGCACATCCTTATGCTGCAAGTACAGAAAGTACTTCAGAACCTATTCAAAACATTACGTGCTTGTTTAATTTTAAATAAGGGGCAAGACATGAAAGTTATTTTAAATAATAAACACTTATCTCACCAATCACATCATTCTTTTGCACAGTCAGGTTTTTCATCATTATTATTTGTGGTTTTAGTTGGAATGTCTTTAACAGCCTTGTCTGTTGGCTATTTATCGACAACCCGTAGTATGCAATCAAGTGCAATAACGGTACATGCTCAAACACAGGCGCAAATGAATGCAATGGTAGGTGTTCAAGCAGTCTCTCGTTTTTTAAAGACAATGAATCAAAATGAACTCAATAAAACAGTGAAAGGGAAGGTAACAGATAGTTCAGGAGAGATTGTTAACACCTATACCAAAGTTGCGGCATGTACATTAGAAAATCAATATTGTTATGATATTGAAGGAAAAAGCGGTGGAGCGACAAGTATTATTCGCGCTCAATATAATTTCGCAAAAGAAATAAAACCTCAATCTGTAGCAGGGACAATTTTTGCTGGTGGTTTAGTGGTGGGAGGCTCCGCTACCTTTAAAGGTGAAGAAGGAGATGACGTTACAATTTTTGTAGGGGGGAGTAATGCAGGTAAAGTGACTAATACCGCTGGTAAAGAAGTAGCATTAGATCATATCGATGTTCAAGAGTTTAATGGAAATTTAGAAGTAGCCACTGCAACGATGCTAAGGAGTTCTGCAAACTATATTTTTACCAGAAATAGTGCAGGTGCAATAGCATGTTTTAGAAATAACTTAAATGTATCTGGGACAAATATTACTGTTGAAACAGCAATTACCTGTCCAAGCCAAGGTGTTACCTTGAATTCAGGTATTTGGACTTTTGATAGTTCCAAAGCCAACTTAGCAGGCGTAATTTGGTTTGATGGGGATGTAAAATTGCAATTAAACTCAACTCCTTCAGATTATGTGAACTCCGTGTTAGCAGTAGGGTCGGTAACAACAGAATTATCAAAGGGGAATAGTGCAGGAGCTTATAATATTTATGCGCCATTACATTACTTATTAACTGCTACAAATAGTCAGATTAAAAGTCGTTTAGAAAAAGTATGTCCACAGGATAACTATCCAATACAATATTGTAAGCCTTATAGTTTAAGTGATAGAAACTTATTAACATCAATTGATTTTTTTTATAATAATCGTGATAAGTATTTAAATAATATAGATGCTTTCCCTGCAAATTTGGCAAATATTTTATTTCTAACTGACGCATCATTTGCTATTGATGCAGCTAATAAAACAGAGATGAATTTATTTGGTAATATTTTAGGCACCCAAGGTGCAGGCGGAACAGGTAAGGCATCGGGCAAAATTACCGGAACTGGAAATATCAATATTAAAGGAAATTTGGTCGTAACAGGCACTTTGACGACAGAGGTTCAAGGGAATATGACCATTACTTTAGGGAAAAGTAACTCCTCAGGGAATAATATTCCAAGCATTAAAAGTGTCTTAAAAGCTGGCGCAATACGCTATATGTAAAATCTTTCCAGTTGTATTTTATAAAAATAAGTTTTGGCTACTTAGTTAGCCAAAACTTAAATTTTTAATCTTCATGTCCTAAACTGATATTTGTATGACCTTATCTGCACTTATCTAAACTTCATAAAGTCGTAATATAAAAATGTAGAAAAACAAACATAAGTTTTTGGTGTGAGAACGCCATTTAGGAGTAACTGTAATGAATGCCAAAGTAAATATCTCCAATAGAGCAGGAGCTACTTTCCCTGTTCGTCGCATGAATTTTAATTTTGAAAATGTTCCTGAATATTGGATGAATGGATCGGCAGGTTTAACTCATTTTATGACTGGTTTATCAGCATTATTCCCAGCTGGTGAAAAGTTATTTATTGACTCTGTGCGCGCAGTGCGTCATTACCCTGAAATTAAAGACAATGAAGCATTACAAAAAGAAATTAGCGCTTTTATTGGTCAAGAAGCCATGCATACCCAAGAACATGTGGGATTTAACCAATCAGCACAAAAATATGGTCATGATGTTGGAAGTTTAGAGCAACATACTGACTGGCTTATTCAAAGTGCACGTAAGGTTTTTGGTAAAGTTGTTAAACCATTTGGTATGACACAAGAAATGGTAGACTTAACAGCAACCACAGCTTTAGAGCATTTTACCGCAACAATCGCTTCTGAATTATTACGTAATCCTCATATTCAGGAATTGATGACAGATGAAACCATGAAGTATCTATGGTTGTGGCATGCGATTGAAGAAAATGAGCACAAAGCAGTAGCCTATGATGTGTACGAAGAAGTTTTTGGACGTGGGCTAAAATCATATGCACTACGTAATACCGCTTTAGTTGTAGCCATGGGATTGATTCTTCTTGAGCAATCTTCATTTGTTTATAAACTTTTAAAAGCGGATAACAAAGTCAATATGAAAGAGTTAGGTTCAATCTACAAATATGCTTATAGTCCATCGAAAGGGATTATTGCTGGGATGGTCAAAGAAATGTTGATGTATTTTAAACCAGGCTTCCACCCAAATGATTTGGATACAAAAGAATTATTAGAAACATGGAAGACTAAATTAGGTCTTTAAACTAATTTATTAAAAATAAATAAAAGGAAGATTTCTATGAATCTTCCTTTTTTATTAGACTTCTGTAGAGAAATTCTTATAATTCGCTTTTTACTCTAAAAGATGATGAACGAAGATGATTCGTTTGATGCAAGCAGCTGACTTAAATACTGTTTCTGAGATTGAAAACTTAGTCCAATCTCATCCTTGGACGCAGCATCAATTTCAGGAAGCTATTGAAAGTTATCAAAGTACGGTGCTGGATATACAAGGTGAGGTCGTTGCTTTTTGTATTTTACAGCCTGTTTTGGATGAAGCGAATTTATTATTAATGGCAGTCCATCCACAGCATCAAGGTCAGGGTTTTGGCTATCAACTTTTAGCAGAATCTATTCAATTATTAAAAAATAATCCGATCCAAATTTTTTTAGAAGTACGTGAGTCCAATCAAGCTGCAATAGCTTTATATGAGAAATCTGATTTTCATCAAATTGACCTGCGTAAAAATTATTATCCAAATAAAGATGGTAGTCGAGAACATGCCATTATCATGGTAAAAACATGTGCGGATGATTTTTCACAACTGTTCAAATAATAGAAAAAATATTTTTATTTTATAATTGGTTCATTCCACTCTGAAGGAAGGGTAGTCATCAGCATATCACCTAATTTTTTGATTTCTTCTTGATCTAAATGTCGGCTAATATGTCGCCATTGTCCATCTAGCAATAACTCAAAAGGTGCATATTGTGATTTATAATTCATCTTTTGTGAGTGTGGAACCCAATAGCCTAAGTAAACATAGGCTTGTTGCAAAGATTTAACATATTCAATCTGTTTTAAAATAGCAAAAACACCGAGAGAACGACGACTTTCGTCAGGATCAAAGAAAGTATAAACAGCCGAAACGCCATCATCAAGGTTGTCACACGTAGAAACACAAATGAGACGATCATCTTTCCAGAGCTCTAAAAAAAAGCTATCACTACAACTATGAATTAAAAACTTTTCAAATTGATCATAACTCGGTGGGAACATGTCGCCATCTGCGTGGCGTTCATTAATGTAGCGTTCGTACAGCTTGTAATGGGTAATGTTGGCATCTTGTGTAGAAACAATTTTCATCTCTAAATCTTGATTGCGTTTCCATGCTTTTTTTTGTGCACTGTTCATTTTAAATTCTTTTACAGGAACACGACAGGACAGACATTGGCGACACAAATGACATTCTGGACGATACACAAAATCACCACTACGGCGAAACCCCATGCGTGAGAGTTCTGATAAGGTCACAACATTAATACGATGTGCAGGGTCTAAAAAAACCATACGTGCTGATTTATTTTCTAAGTAGCTACAGTCGTGTGGTGGGGTAATATAATATTGTAAGTCATTCAAATGGGACTTTGGGTGATATGAGTTCATAACGAGATGCCCCTCTTGGTTTTCCTATCCAGTTATTTTTCAGTCCATGAGTTTTGCAGTTAGTGCTATTGTTTTACTTGAAAATACACGTTCTTGATAGCTTTTCCAATCTATAGCAGGGTGTTTAATTACATCTTGTAACGATTTTAAGTACGCTTGGCGAGAAAGTGTACATGCACCTAAGCTGAGTAAGTGATCATTGACCAATTGGCAGTCAATCCAAGGCAGTTGATTTTCTCGTCCAAGCAACATCAGAGTATAAAAAGCCATTTTAGAAACGTCAGTTTGTGTGCTAAACATGGATTCACCGAAGCAACCATGCCCTATGGTTACGCCATATAAACCACCAACTAATTTTTCTTGATCCCAAACTTCAACACTATAAGCATAACCTTCCTGAAAGAGTTCACAATAGCCCTGAATAATATCTTCAGAAATCCATGTTTCATCCGCATAACTACGCGGCAGGGAACAAGCGCGAATAACTTGATCAAAAGCTTGGTTAATCGTAATTTTATAGTCGAACTTTTTCATATTACGAATTAATGACTTACTAGGATGATAGTCGAGTGGACGAATAATACAGCGCGGTTCAGGACTCCACCAACAAATCGGATCACCTTCTGAAAACCAAGGAAATAAACCATGTGAATAGGCTTCAAATAAAGTAGAAGGGTGCAAGTCAGCACCAATACAAATTAGTCCTTCGCCTTCAGGGTCAGATTGTACGGGGTCTGGAAAAACAAATTTTGATGGACTTAACATAGTGACTAACTTAAAAAAGATCAGCTTTATATTAGCTGATCTTTTTCTTTACCTATAGCAAGCGTTTAGGCAAATAGTTTTAATTGTTTGGCAATTTTAATTAAATCACTATCTAAAAAAACTTGAGCTTTGTTTTGTAAAAATTTCAAACTTTGTGCTTTATCTTGAATAGTTGTACCTTGATCGACCACAAACCAACCGAGTTGATCTAAAACATTTTGTACATATTCAGCGAATTGTTTTGCAGTTTTTAAACCATCCATAAAGTGTGCACGATAAAACAGTTGTGTAAATTGGTCTGTGCTTAAGCCAATACCCGAAATCGGACAAGCTAAGACTTGATAATTGTTATGAAAGCTGGCTTGTTCAAGAATAAAACGATTCAACTGATGAGCATGGTCAAGCATTTCTTGTGAAGTTTCTGCTTGACAAGGTTGTGCTAAACCTAGATGACATAAAATCACCAAAGCATTTAAGATCTTAGCATAAGGTTGGTCGGGAAGTTGTTTTTCTATATTGGCAATAGTTTGTGGTACGTAATTTTCTTGTTTGAAAAATTTACCAAGTGGCTCATAGACATCTTGAATTAAATTAAATTCACCTAAATACCCAGAAATCGTTTTAGGGAAATTTTCAGGCGCAGTTAAAATCACAAAAGCAGTATTTCGCAAACGTTCCTGAGTTTGTAATGGCGTTAATGTATTTTTACCACGAATAAATAAATCACGTCTAAATTGGGTATTCGCAAAATAATCACGACATTGTTCTTTAAAAATCGGATGTTCGATTTGATTTAAAAACTGCTGATGTTCCTCAGAAAAGTTGATGTTATCTAAATGTGTATTTAAATCTGTTGAACCTGCATAAGTCAGTTTGACATCTTCTAAAATACGCACAACTTGTTGAAATGAAAAACATTGCCAATCTTGGTTGAGGTATTCATGAATCAGATAATTCGGATTTTGTTTTTGTAAATCTTGAACTTTATTTAAAGCATTTGGGTTACGTTTAGCAAAATTTGGACTTTGGGCCAATAGTGCTTCACTAAACGCCAAAGAATCTTTTACTTTTTGAATAGGATTGGTGCTGGTGCTGTTGAATTTAAAATGGCTATGGAACAGCTCACGAATCGGCATATTGGCTGCCCAACCTGTGAGGCAATTATAGCTGATATACACAATACCATTCGGTTTTAGATATTTACGGATAAATTTTAAAATAATATGTTGATTTTCATGACTAATCCAACTCCAAATTCCATGTAAGCTAATAGAATCCAACATTGGTAAGTCTTTATTTAACAGTTCTTCAAAACTGGCATCATAAAACTGATGTGGTGTATGACTCTGTTCTGCAAGCATAGTAGCATGTGCTGCGTGTGCTGGATTAAAATCTGTACCAATAAACAAGCCTAAGTTTGAAGCAGCATGAATATTTAGGCTGACACCTTGCCCAAAACCCAATTCACAATGTAAATGTGATTCATTCGAGGCTGGACTATCTACGCCATTGAGTAATAAGCAAAATTTTTGATAATTCGGGCTTAAATCTTTGTAATAACCGTATGTATAATTTACTTCAGTTTGATAACCGTCTGTCCAAGTGTTACTCATTTTTTACCCTTTAAAATGCAAATTTTAATCAAATTTATTGTGGGAGCTAATCGTGTAAAAGCCTTATTAAGATGCTATATGTTGGCATTAAAAAGCAATATTATTTTATCAAGGAATGATTTTATTTTGTCTGTGCACATGAATAAATGAATACTTCAATATCAACATATTATATCTAAAGAAAACCGCCAGTTTAGGCGGTTTTCTAAGCACTGAAAATTATTTTTCTAGACTATCTAAATAACGATCTGCATCCAATGCTGCCATACAACCAGAACCTGCAGATGTAATTGCTTGACGATATACATCATCTGCTACGTCACCTGCAGCGAATACACCTGCTACAGAGGTTGCAGTCGCATTGCCTGCTGTGCCGCTGTGTACTTGGATATAACCATTGCGAAGTTCAAGTTGACCATCAAACATTGCGGTATTTGGTTTGTGACCAATGGCTACGAATAAACCTGTAACGGCAACGTCTTGAGTTGAATCGTCTTGAGTTGATTTTAAGCGTACTGAGGTTACACCAGATGCATCATCGCCGAGTACTTCTTCAACAGCATGGTTCCAAATGATGCTAATTTTACCTTCTTTTTCTTTCTCAAACAGATGGTCTTGTAGAATTTTTTCAGAACGTAATTTGTCACGACGATGTACCAAAGTAACATGCGATGCAATATTTGATAAATATAAAGCTTCTTCAACAGCAGTATTACCACCACCGACAACCATCACATTTTGGTTTTTGTAGAAGAAACCATCACAGGTTGCACAAGCGCTGACACCTTGACCCATGAAGGCTTGTTCTGACTCTAAACCTAAATACTGTGCTGTTGCGCCTGTTGCGATAATTAAGGCATCACAAGTATATTCTTCCATATCACCTTTCAGGACAAATGGGCGAACTTTTAAATCCACTTCATTGATATGGTCATATAAAATTTCTGTACCAAAACGTTCAGCATGGGCTTGCATACGTTCCATTAATGCAGGACCTGTTAAGCCTTCTGGATCGCCTGGCCAGTTATCTACTTCAGTTGTTGTCGTTAACTGACCACCCAATTGCATACCCGCAATTAACGTCGGTTTTAAATTGGCACGAGCAGCATAAACAGCAGCACTATAACCCGCAGGGCCAGAACCTAAAATAATTAAACGTGAGTGACGAGCGCTCATTTATGCCTTCCTTTTTATATCAGAAAATATAGAATCTGTTAAAATTATACGTGAAAGTTTAGTCGGATGGGGGCTGTTTGATGTCGATAAAACTGATGATCTAAATCGAATTGAACCATATACCGAATATATACAAATAAGTTAACAACATACTGCAACAATCTTGCATCTTTTTTGTAAGAACAGGTGCATAATATAAAGATTTCTTCTTTAAAGATAGCGCTTCGCTTCAATAAAAGAATATTGATGATTCATTGGTTACAGGACAGTATATGACTGCGGTGTCAAGTGTTTATCCACAGCGATTGGTATTAACCTTATTCTTGATTTCATTTGGGATATATCTGTTTTTGGCAACAGTGACCTATACGCCTTTTGATCCAGGTTGGATGCATATTTCAAGTGATACCCAACAAGTCTCAAATGCCAGTGGTGTGGCAGGGGCGTGGATTGCAGATCTGCTTTTTGGCTTTTTAGGCTGGGCAAGTTTACTTATTCCGTTTTATTTATTTGCAGAAGCGATACAAGTTTGGTGGCCAAGAAGCTTTTTGAATCGACCTTTTCGTTATGCTGCGCAATTTTTTATTTTATTAACCACTGCGAGTTTATTGTACTTACTGTGGAATGTCCCAGCAGACACTTTAGCCAATGCCTCAGGTGGTATCATCGGTTATGAACTGGGTGAAAGCTTATCCCAATTGCTGACAATTTATGGTGCATGTGCATTTTTACTGTTATTGCTGGGTGTTTTGTTTACTTTGGCTTTTGGAATTCAGTGGAATAAAACATGGGCAACTCTTAAAGCAACCCCTGCATATTTACAGGATTTATTTTATAAAAATGTGCCCGAAAGTGAATCTGCTTATGACCTAACTGCAAATACCAAACCAGTCGTAAAATCCAAAAAGAAAGAAAATAACCAACAACACGAACATACTGAAGTTGTTGCGGAAATGAACACCAGTAAAACTCCGCCAGCAAGCAAACATGAGCAAGCAGCAGAACGTTTGTTTGAGGACATGGTGGATCAAGAACAGCAAGTTCAACAAACTTTATTGGTTGAAAATGAAATTGATGATGAAGAATTAGAAAAAACTTTAGCTAAAGCGCATCGTTTAGAGCAAGAAAGTAAAAGGTTTGTCCCTACAGGCGAAGTTTGGAAACCTTTAGATCAAAATCAAGATCATAATCGAGATATTGACGCTTTACTGCGTGCCTCAGAAGATGACCAAATTACTTTAAACACCCAAACTGATAGCATTAATCCAACCATTCATACAGCACAAAATACTACGACTTTTAAACAGTCAATACATGATGCTAAAGACTTGGATTGGGATGATGATCAAGTCTTTGATGACTTATTGGCGGTTGTTCCAAATGATCAGGTTGCAACCGATGTGCATCGTCCATTTAGTCAAACTTCAGAACAAAATTTAGTTACGAATTTTTCAGAATTTGATCAAGTGGCTGCAACCGTTGAAAGTCATACGGTAAGCAACCAACACGCACACAATTTAGCTGCGGAATTAGATAATTTGGCACATCTCGCTGATGTGTCAGTGAATGAGCCTATGGTTCAGCCAGAGGTTCGTACAACCAGCAGTTATGCCCAATCCTCACCCTTGGTTAGAGCTGAGATTCAAACCAATTTAATGACTTCAACCGTATCAGAGGAAGAAAAATCACGTATTTCCTCAAATAAAGATGCGTTTAGAGAGGCTTGGCAAGAAACAGCAGGTAAGCCTATCGATGAAGATATAGAAGATAAATTTGACCTTGATGCACCATTGACAGATGCTTTTGGTCGTCCTATGTCGCGTGCTATGCAAGTGGCGCAAAAGCGGAAAGATTTACCAACCTTGCCAGGTTATGAATTATTAGACAAAGTTGATCCAAATAAAAAAGTAAACTATACCGCTGAACAATTGGCTCGTTTATCTGAGTTATTAGAGATCAAACTACAAGAGTTTAATATCAAAGCCAAAGTGATCGAGGCGCAACCGGGTCCGGTCGTTACACGCTTTGAACTGGATTTAGCACCGGGTGTAAAAGCTTCTAAAGTAACCAATATTTCACGAGATTTAGCACGTTCTATGTCGATGGCATCGGTACGTGTGGTAGAGGTTATTCCAGGTAAACCTTATATCGGGATCGAAGTGCCGAATAGCGCACGTGAAATGGTACGCTTGATTGAGTTATTGGAAATGCCTGCCTTCAAAGACCCTGCTGGCTTACTTTCAATGGCAATGGGTAAAGATATTTCAGGCAGTCCCGTCATTACTGACTTGGGTAAAGCGCCACACATGTTGGTTGCAGGGACAACAGGTTCAGGTAAATCGGTTGCAGTTAACTCGATGATTCTGTCTATGCTTTTGAAATATACACCCGATCAATTACGTTTAATTTTAATTGATCCAAAACAATTGGAACTTGCTAACTATAATGATATTCCACACTTATTAACACCAGTTGTGACGGACATGAAAGATGCGGTGAGTGCGTTGAATTGGTGTGTAAATGAGATGGAGCGCCGTTATAAGTTAATGTCATTTTTAAAAATTCGTAAATTGGCAGACTATAATCGCAAAGTTGAAGAAGCCATCGCCAATGGTGAGGATTTGATTGACCCAACATGGAAAGCCAGTGATTCGGCAACACAAGAACGTGCGCCACGTTTAACACCATTACCTTCAATTGTGATTGTTGCTGATGAATTTGCGGATATGATTATGCAAGTCGGTAAAAAAGCAGAAGAAATGATTACCCGTTTGGCACAAAAATCTCGTGCAGCAGGGATTCATTTGCTGCTTGCAACGCAACGACCTTCAGTTGACGTGATTACTGGTTTGATCAAAGCCAATATTCCAACGCGTGTGGCTTTACGTGTAAACAGTAAGATTGATTCCCGTACCATTTTAGATGCAGGTGGCGCAGAGGACTTGCTTGGTCATGGTGACATGTTGTTCTTAGGGCCGGGTAAGATCGAACCTGAGCGAGTGCATGGGGCATTTATTTCTGATGATGAGGTGAATCGAATTTGTGATGCGTGGCGTGAGCGAGGTGATCCAGATTATGTGGATGAAATTTTAACGCCATACGATGAAGAACCAGCTTCGAAAGGTTTTGAGGATGGCGATGGTGACCCAAACCGAGATGCTTTGTATGACCAATGTGTGTCATTTGTACTAGAAACACGTAAAGTATCCGTATCTTCCTTACAACGTAAGTTTAGTTTGGGATATAACCGAGCTGCACGTATTGTAGATCAAATGGAAGAACAGGGCATCGTCAGCAGTATGGGGCCGAATGGTAAACGAGAAATTTTAGTTTAATTTAAATGCCAAGTTGCAATGCGCTTCGGGTTCATTGCAACTGTCCTGTGAGTTCTAGGTAAATTGACAGGAGTAACAATAACCACATGATTGCTCCAAAAATCATCAAAATAATGTGTACTGTTTTAAATTTTTCTTGCTCAATCGTTTCTATATTTTCAGTATATCGTTTTGCATAGTTGAGTGCCATAAAAGCAGGAATATAAAAAAGTACACTGCAAATATACAAAATAAAATAAGGTGCAGGTAGATAAGACAAATATGAAAAAACCATAACACCTAAAAACATCCAACCTGATGAAAATCTTTTGCAATAGCCTTGTTGTTGTGCATATTTTCGGATTCTTTCAAAAAGTCCATAAAGAAAAAATATTGAAAAAATGGCACGAAAAGCAGGTTGAATATCAAGTTGATCTTTTTGTAGAAAGAAACGCCAAGCTTTAAACATCCACCAAATATTGTAGAAACCCAATGAGAGTACTGAAAGCAATATAAATTGCTTTAAATTTAAAAGTGTTTGATCTTCAGTTCGAATATGCTGGGAGTTGAGCGTTGAAGTTTTATTTAAATTTGTCATGTTATTTTTCATTATAAATTGTGACGAAATTCTAAAATTAATTTACTGATTTCGCAATTCATAAATTTAGTTGAGATATATTTTGCGATAAAATAGTTTTTTATTCCCAAGGTCGTTCAGTATGTGGTTGGCATTAAGCACTTTAGTTTTTATTCATTTTTGTGCCTTGATTACCCCTGGTCCAGACTTCTTTGTGGTGACGCAAACGGCAATCAGCCGTTCTCGTACTCAAGCGATGTGTGTGGTGTTGGGAATTACCGTTGCAGTGTTGCTGTGGGCATTCTTTGCATTAATTGGTTTAAATATTATTTTTGAGAAGTTTGTTTGGCTGAAACAAATTATGATGGTTTTAGGTGGGTTGTATTTGTGTTGGCTGGGTTTTCAAATGTTAAAATCCGCATTTTCAAAACAAAAAGTCAGCACTGAAATTCTAAATATAGAACTTCCACAAAGTCATGTTCGATTTTTTATCAAAGGTTTATTCACGAATTTATCAAATCCAAAAGCGGTGATTTATTTTGGTAGTGTATTTTCGATGTTTTTAGCTAATCCTCAACTGGATCATTTACATGCAGTGATGTGGGTGATTATCGGTATAGAAACTTTGTTATGGTTTAGCTTCGTGGTGTTTGTGTTTTCATTACCAAGCTTTAAAATAGCCTATCAAAATGCAGCCAAATGGATTGATGGTGTATCAGGGGGCATTTTTACAGCTTTTGGTGCTTATTTGATTGCAAATAAGTAGTTGAAACTATTTAAATAAAAAACCTGCATAAATTGCAGGTTTTATTTTTATAGCTTCAGATTAAGCAAATTTTGCTAAGACTTCTAAAAAGCTATCTTTTTGACGTGGAAATTGTGCGATCACGTCATGAATGCGTTGACCTTCAGGATTGGTTGCATTGATATCACGACCATCTGCTTTAAATTGAACCAATAGGCGTTCATAGTCTGCTGGACGCATATGTTTAAAAGCATGATAAAGTACATGAAAATCAGCATTTACACCTTCAGGAGGAAGTTGATTGAGATAGGCAAAAACACGCTCGTCTGACCATTCTTCATTGAAAGTTGCTGGCTGTGAAAGTGCCATAACAGCATCTCCTCAAATTCTATTTTTAAATATTAAAAAGGCAAAAATAGGGCAGAAAAAGCCTATTAGCTCAATCTGCCCACTCGAAGCACAGCTTCTTGTCTTGCGACAGGGCGAAGCAGTGCTTCGCTAATCCTGTCTCATATTTTGCCTTGAATCAATTCACTTGACTAATCAATAATGAAATTAACGTTCTTCAGGTAAATTGATATTCATTTCTAACATTTCAATGTTTGCTTCTGAACGGACAGACATTTGAATGTGTTGTTCATCCACACCACGCACATAGCGGTTAACCACCTGCATGATTTCTTTTTTCATTTGGTCAATTTTATCTTGACTCAAACGTTTGCCTAAACCTTGTTCAGATGCAACAATGACTTTTAAACGATCTTTAGCAGTTTGTGCGCTCGAAGGCTTTTCATCACCGCTAAATAACTTACTCCAAAATCCTGCCATTATTACGCTCCAAATAATCTCGCTAACCAACCTTTAGGCTTAACAGTAATATGTCGATATGGACGCTCTTCACCAAGGAAACGTGCGACTAAATCATCATAAGCTTGTCCTGCACTAGCGTCTGTATAAAGAATAACAGGTTTACCTTCATTCGATGCCTGTAACACGCTTGGGCACTCAGGAATCACACCTAAAGTTGGAATACGTAAAATATCTTTAGAAATATCATCAATGGTCAGCATTTCTTGTTTATCAGCACGTTCTGGGTTGAAACGTGTAATACATAAATGTTTACGAACGCGTCCTTCATTGTTTTCGATTTTCTTGGTTTTACTGTCCAGCATACCGATGATACGGTCAGAATCTCGAACTGAAGAAATCTCAGGATTGGTTACAATAATTGCTTCGTCAGCATGGTACATTGCTAAAATCGCACCACGCTCAATGCCTGCTGGCGAGTCACAAATAATATAATCAAACTCTTGTGAAAGCTCATCCATGACACGTGCTACACCTTCATCGGTTAAAGCATCTTTATCACGGGTTTGTGAAGCAGGTAAAATATAAAGATTTTCAATGTCTTTATCACGAATTAAAGCTTGTTGCAGACGTGCTTCATTATTTAAAACATTCACGAAATCATAAACGACACGACGCTCACAACCCATGATCAAGTCTAAGTTTCGTAGACCGACATCAAAATCTATCACAACAGTTTTATGACCACGAAGGGCTAGTCCTGTTGCAAAAGATGCACTTGTTGTAGTTTTACCTACGCCACCTTTGCCTGATGTAACGACAACAATTTTGGCCACCGAATCCACTCCTGTTATGGTCATTCATCCCCTTTGCGAGGGGAGTTTATTATGGTGTTAATTTATACATTAAAATTGCAGAACTGAAAACTCAAGTTCTTGTTGGTCATTCAAGTAAATATGCACAGACTTTTTGATGAATTCCGCTGGAATATCATCTGCTACGCAATATGTTCCCGCGATAGAAACCAATTCAGCTTCTAAGGAATGACAAAAAATTCTTGCTGCAGTATTTCCACCTGCACCTGCAATGACTCTACCACGAACACTGCCATAAATATGTATATTTCCTGAAGCAATCACTTCAGAACCACTATTTATGCCTGCATTCAAAATAATATCGCCATGGTCTTGCACCAAACATTGCCCAGTTCGCAAAATTTCATCATGATATGACGTAATGTGACTCATCGTTGTTTGTTGTTGTGTAACAGTCGATGGCGTATCTGTACTTTGATTTGCATCAGGGGATTTGACTGAGGCTGCGATAGCTTGTTCCTTGGTTGCTTTAATGCGCTGTAAAGGTCGGTCAGCAGGCAATACAGGGAACTGAATGGCACGCGCTTGATCGCCTAATACACCATCAATCACGGCCATTGGTTGTAAATCTAGGCTAATTAAAAGCTGAATGAGTGCAATGAGTTCCTGCTCAACACTACTGTCGAGAATCACCAAAGCCCCTTGGTAAGAGGTTTCTTTCATCATTGCGCTAAGTTGCTGGCGGATGGCATCTTGATCATTTGTATCAAAGGTTAATCGGGTAAAATTAACCATTCTGCCTGTAATCCGTATATCAGCCATAATTATTCCTTAAAGGCTTATCACCTGAAAATTATAAATAAAGTCAAACTGTCAAAACTGCACAAATGCTAGAGCAAAATGAATGATTTCTCTAGCACAGATACAAATATTTGCATTGATTTGTTCAATCTTTGAATTACTTAGTCTTTGCTTTGATCATATTTTTCTAACTCGATCTGCCATTGTTTGATTTTGACTTGTTTACGCAGAGATTCTAGGCTTTCATAAACGGCAGACTCAACTAATTCTTCCAAGGCTTTATTTTCAATATTTAAATGACTGACTTTGTCCGAGATCAAAGTATAAATCTGATTTGGTTGTGTGACTGTGCCTTCGGTCAAAGGATCAATCAAGCCATTGGTAATATTTTCACCTAAACGCTGACCAATGCTTTGAATTTGGTTTTCAATCATGCCACCTGCAATCGGAATTAATCGCAAAAGTTGGGTGAGTTGTGGTGTGTCTTCAATAGCTTGCTTGACGATATGTCCAACATTATCAGCAATTAAGCGTTGTTGAGCTTTCAGCTCTGTGGCTAACGCCTCTTGTAAAATTTCAGCCAAAGCCTGTGCAAACATATCCCGATGATGATCGACTAAATCATGAATAATTTTTTTATGGCTCGAACTATTATCCAGTTCATATTTAATACCATCAATTACCGAAACAACTACGCGATCAGACAGTTCTTCCATAACCACACGATAGTAAAATAAAACCTTTTTCATGATATTGTCAGGAATGACTTTATAACCCAACTCATGTAAACGATAGGCAATAATCCCTGCACGAATTAAACGTAAAAAACGTAAATAAGGAATAATCGCTAATACTTCATACCAATGAATAAATGGAAAAAAGAACCAACGTTGATGATGTTTATAGATGATTGCAACCAGCCAGCGGATGGCGAGCTCAGCCACCAAAAATAAAATAAACCACCCTTCAGTTTTGATCACCCACGGGTGTAAGTCTGATTTATAAAAGGCTAAAACTTCAGGTAAATGAATTTCATCAAAAAATAATTTACCAAAACTACTCATGAGAAATAAATTGGCGCATAGACAAAACAGGTTGAAGACAATAATGCCCATCATAAAAATGTCATACACTAAAAAGAGTTTCCAGCCCAAAGTATTGTGATTTTCTGGACGAATAGTCTTTTTCTTTGCTGCAACCTGTTCTGTCATAACGATCCTTGTATTTATGGTGTTATTTTTTAGTGTTGATATTTTTGTTTCATTGTGGTAATGAGTTGATCTTTATCTTGCCATAATTCATCTACCCATTTTTGAAACTTAGCACGATACTCAGCATCTTCTTCATAATCGCCACCCAACACCCAAGTAGGAATTTCTATTTTACGCAGATTAACCGCAATACGTGGCACTTCACCCAACCAAAATTCACCATAACCCGGTGCGCCATCAGGATAGACGATGGTCATGTCAACCAAAGCATCAATTTGATCTCCTAAGATATTCAAAGCCAAAGCCAAACCACCTGCTTTAGGTTTTAATAAGTTTTTAAATGGAGATTGTTGCTGCTGATGTTTCTCTGGAGTAAAGCGTGTGCCTTCTAAATAATTTAATAAGGTGAACGGTTGACTCAATAATTGTTCACATGCCTTACGAGCTTCAGCCATATCTTGGTGTTTTAAAGCAGGATTTTTTTCAATCTGTGCTTTACTATGGCGCTTCATCATTGGGAAGCCTAAAATTTTAAAGGCTTGCCCGACAAATGGAATAAAAATAAGTTCCCACTTGGTAAAGAAGCGGGTAAGTGGCATACGGGTTAAACCAAAATATTGATTGACTGTGGTATCCACCCAACTTTGATGATTACAGGTCATTAGATAACGACCTTGCATATTGAGGTCGAGATCGTCATCTACAGAAATATCCCACTGAGTTTCTGGTAATATGTGATCAATTAACCAATTATTCACACTTAACCAACTATTGGTAATTTGAATGTTGGTTTCATCGACTTTCTTGGATTTTTTAAATAACTTGGTTAAACCTAGCGCAAGTACTGGTGGGCCATGAAAAAAAGTACTTCCTGTAATCACAGAACCCACAGTTAAGCCTTTGCTTATTTTTTTTAAAAAAGGTTGTTTCTGTTGTTGAGATGACATAAAAAAGTCCTAGAAAAGAGTTTTATTTGTACATTAGGTACCCTAAATATAGACCTTGTTCATGCAATTAAAAAGTCCGAATCCTGAACTATGTATAAATTATGATGAACTACGCTGAAAATACTCGCTTATTTATTTCAAAATGTAACGAATTGCGATATTTTTAACAAAATGTCAATGGTTTAAACGCATGATTTAAATCATTATGATGGCATAGAAAAACACAAACCTTGGAGGCATGTAATGCGTGCACTTGTAATCTCAGCTGTAGTAGGGGCTTTGGCACTTTCAGGTTGCCAAAACATGGAATATGATAAAGCAGCCATTGGTACTGGCTTAGGCGCATTATTAGGCGCTGGTATTGCTTACTCAAATGCCGACAAAGATAAAATGGGTCAAGCTGCTGCAATTGGTGCAGTGGTAGGTGCTGGCGCTGGTGCACTTCTTGACCAAAAAGAAAAACGTTTACGCCAAGAACTTGCTGGTACAGGTGTTGATGTAAACCGTAACCAAGATGGTTCGATTAACATGGTAATGCCAAGTGTAACTTTCGCAACCAACTCTGCATCAATTCAACCTCGATTCCAATCTGCGTTAAATGATGTTGCACGTGTGTTAGCGGAAGGTGGTACTGCTGGTAAATTAGCACTTGTTATTCATGGTCATACAGATAACACAGGTAATGATTCAATCAACATTCCATTGTCTCAAAACCGTGCTAATTCAGTATTGAATTATCTAGCAGGTCAAGGAATTTCAGCTTCTCGTATGACTGCACGTGGTTATGGTTCAACTTCTCCAATCGCTGATAACTCAACAGCTGCGGGTCGTGAACAAAACCGCCGTGTAGAAATCACAGTGTATGAAACTAAATAATTTTAATCATTAATTCATTATTAAGCGGATTTAAGAAACCACCTTCGGGTGGTTTTTTTATTTGTTAAAAAGCTGGGAAAATGTCATGAAAAATTAGGCAAGACTTGTTTTGATGACTATAATCGAGCTCGAAGTTTTTAGAGGATGAACAATGTCAAAAGCAAGTCAGTTGAACGACAAGCAACTTGAAGCCATGAAATATACTCAAGGACCCTTGTTAGTACTTGCAGGGGCAGGTTCAGGCAAAACTTCAGTGATTACTCGTAAAATTGCCTATTTGGTACAACAATGTGGTATTCCTGCACATCGTATCACTGCAATGACATTTACCAATAAAGCTGCACGTGAAATGAAAGAACGTGTGAGCAAATTACTTGGTAAAGAAGAAGGCAAAGGACTTTCAGTTTCAACCTTCCATACTTTTGGCTTAAATCTATTACGTTTAGAATTAAAACATACTCCATTAAAAAATAATTTTTCGATATTAGATGCAGATGACTGTAAACGTATTCTGATGGATTTAATGCATCGTGATAATTTATCAGGTGCAGAAAGCAAAGATTTAATTGCTAAAGCCATGAAGAAAATTTCAGATTGGAAAAATGATCTGATTTTGCCTGAGCAAGCACATAATACGTGTGAAACGACAGAAGATGTGCAGTTTGCACATTTATATCAACTCTATGAACGTAATCTACGTGCTTATAATGCAGTCGATTTTGATGATTTGATCGTGATGCCAACACGTCTGTTACAAGAAAATGCTGAAGTGCGTGACCGTTGGCAAAATCGTGTCCGCTATTTATTGGTGGATGAATATCAAGATACCAACACCGCACAATATATTTTGGTGAAATTATTAGTGGGTGTGATGGGGCAGTTCACCGCAGTTGGTGATGATGACCAATCTATTTATGCATGGCGTGGTGCAAAGCCTGAAAATATGGCACTGCTCAAAGAAGATTTTCATAATTTAAAAGTCATTAAGCTTGAGCAAAATTACCGTTCAACCAGTCGTATTTTAAAAGCGGCAAACCATGTAATTGACAATAATCCACATATTTTTGATAAAAAACTGTGGAGTGACAAAGGGCATGGTGAAGTGATTCGTGTGATTACTTGCCGAAATGATGATGATGAGTCTGAGCGTGTGGTGAAGGATTTACTGACACATAAACTCATGAATGGGAAAAATTGGAAAGATTATGCGGTGCTGTATCGTGGAAATTTCCAAGCCCGCGTCCTAGAGACGCAACTGCGTCAAATGCAAATCCCGTATAAGTTATCAGGTGGTCAGTCTTTCTTCGCACGCGCTGAAATCAAAGACATCATGAGTTATTTACGTGTCATTATTAACCCTGAAGATGACAGCGCTTTTTTACGTATTATCAATACACCAAAACGTGCGATTGGTCCTGTTACACTCGAAAAATTGGGTTTATTTGCTCAAGAAAATCATTTATCACTTTTAGCTGCTGCAAGTGATCAGCGTTTAAGCATGGTCATGCCGAAGAAAGCAACCACTCAACTGGCTGAGTTTGCAGATTTTATTGCTAATTTTACCCGTGAATTGTTAGATGATGATGAGCCTGTACCGAAAATTCGTCAGATGATGATGGAAGCAGGATATATTGATTATTTACGTGAAACGGCAGCCACACCTGCACAAGAAAAGACCAAATTGGATAATGTAGAAATGCTGTATAGCAGTATCCAAAGTTTGATCAATCGTGCTGAAGATGTCGATGAAAAAAATATCGAAAGCGTCATTCGTAAAATGGTGTTGCTCGATATGTTGGAGCAACAACAGGAAGAAGAGGACATCGACAAAGTTAACTTGCTAACTTTGCATGCATCGAAAGGGTTGGAGTTTCCATTTGTTTATATCATGGGCTTAGAGGAAGAGTTGCTTCCACATAAAAACTCGATTGCAGCGGAAACCATCGAAGAAGAACGCCGTTTGATGTATGTGGGGATTACCCGAGCACAACAAGGGCTGACATTGACGCTTGCTGAACAACGTAAAAATGGTGGGCAAATGAAGCAAATGACGCCAAGTCGCTTCTTAGATGAATTGCCACAAGATGAGTTGGATTGGCTAGGTCGTAAGAAAAAACTGGCTGAAAATGTTGATCCGAAACAACAAGCGCAACATTATTTGCAAAATTTAAAAGCATTGTTAAAGCGCTAGTGTCTGAAAATATTTTTATTTAAAGCGTTGTTCTTTTGTATTTATATGCAAAAGAATAGCGCTGATGACTTTTTCTATTTGATTGAATATAGGATTTTAATATGAAAGTTCAAGTAAAAATACTTGATTCACGTCTAGGTCAAGAATGGCCAATGCCTACCTACGCAACCACAGGTTCAGCAGGTTTAGATCTTCGTGCATGTGTTGAACAAGCAACACAAATTGAGCCTGGACAAACAGTTTTAGTAAAAACAGGCTTGGCAATTTATATCCAAGACCCAAGTTTTGCAGGTTTAGTGCTACCTCGTTCAGGTTTAGGGCATAAACATGGGATTGTTTTAGGTAACTTAGTCGGTTTGATTGATTCAGACTATCAAGGTGAGTTAATGGTATCTGTATGGAACCGTGGACAAACTACATTTACCTTAGAGCCAGGTGAGCGTTTAGCACAGTATGTACTGGTTCCTGTGGTTCAGGCTGAATTTGATCTTGTAAATGAATTTGAAGCAACTGCGCGTGGTGCAGGGGGCTTTGGACATACAGGTAAAAATTAAGACATTATTTTTAAATAAAAAGTCCGTTTATCGGGCTTTTTTAAATTTCTACAATAATGTAACTAAAATTATATTTAAAATAAGACATAATGTTACATATAGTGTGAATACAATTTTAATAGAATTGACTGATATCCTGAAAATATTAATTTGAGATTGCTCCAAGACTGGCAATTTAGAGGGATAAAGTCATTAGAAGTATTGCTTATGATAAATTCCTTAGAATTTCCACATCATATCTTTCGGGCGTATGATATTCGTGGAAAAGTAGAGCTATTGAAACCAGAATTGATTTATTGCATCGCACACGCATTAGTCAATCAATACCGACAACAGCAACAAGACCAAATTGTAATTGGGTATGATGCACGCTTGACCAGTCCGATTTTTGCTAAAATTATTGAAAATGTATTTTTACAACATGATTTTAAAGTCATTTCGATAGGCTGTTGTTCATCACCGCAAATGTATTTTGCGGCACGAAAAGCGCAAGGCAATGGCATCATTGTCACAGCAAGTCACAATCCCAAAACAGACAATGGTATTAAATGGATCATTAATGCTGAGCCACCATGCCCAGATATGATTCAAGCGATCGGAAATAATGCTGAACAATTATTATCCCAACATCAGTTAAATGTTGCCTTACCAAGCGTCAAACATGAGATTAAAGCCGAGTTTTGTACCGCATATCAAACTGCGATATTGCGAGATATTTATTTAAAACGTCCGCTGAAAGTGGTCATTGATGGTTTAAATGGTTCGGCAGGCTTTTGCTCACACATTATTCTTAAAAAATTAGGCTGTGAAGTGATTGCCTTACGCTGTAATGCCGATGGGAATTTCCCTGACCATGCGCCTGATCCATCTCAAGCAACGCATTTAGAACTATTACGTCAGAATATTTTAAATCATGAAGCTGATCTAGGCATTGCATTGGATGGTGATGGCGATCGTGTCGTTATTTTAGATGAAAATGCGCATATTATTTCTGCCGATCGTTTGATGGCATTGTTTGCACAAATTTGTTTGCATGCAAATCCACACAGAGAAGTGGTATTTGATGTGAAATGTTCTTCAATGGTACGTCAAACCATTGAAAACCTTGGTGGAAAAGCCACCATGATCCGTACAGGCAGCAGTTTTCTACGCAAATATTTAACCAAATCCAAAGGACAGGCTGTATTTGGCGGTGAATACGCAGGGCATTATGTCTTTAATGATGGACGTGGTTTAGGCTATGACGATGGTTTATATGCAGCTTTAAGAGTGATGGAATATTTATGTGAATTGCCAACAGGCATGACTTTATCGCAAGTTTTGTCTGCATATCCTGAGCGTTGTTATACCGAAGATACTTATATCAGTACTCACAGCACCAACCCGAAAACTGTCTTGAGTGAAATCGAACAGCTCAGTACAGGCTATGGTGCAGAATTAATAAAAATAGATGGTATTCGACTTGATTTTGATCATGGTTTTGGCATTATTCGAGCATCAAATACAGGTGAGTTTTTTACAGTCCGTTTTGATGCAGATTGTCCATCACGTTTAGATGAAATTCGACGAACATTTGCGTCTATGTTGCACGATCATTATCCTATGATCGCTCAAGATATTTTGAAAGCTCATTAATTACCATTTTCTGAAGGGGAGAGGCGTAATGCCACATCAACATACTGGCACTGACAAAGCGCAAATTTTGACAGAAGCTTTACCGTATATCCAACGCTTTTCAGGTAAAACGCTAGTAGTAAAATATGGTGGCAATGCGATGACTGATCCAGCTTTGGAAAGTTCATTTGCCCGTGACATCGTGTTGTTAAAAACAGTGGGCATTAACCCGATTGTGGTCCATGGTGGTGGCCCACAAGTGGATTCATTCTTAAAACAACTTGGTCGTGAATCTGACCGTATTGATGGAATGCGTGTCACTGATCCAGCAACGATGGAAGTTGTGGAAATGGTGTTGGGTGGTAGTGTTAATAAATCCATTGTGAATTTGATCAATAAACATGGTGGTCGTGCCATTGGTTTGACAGGTAAAGACGGTAATTTATTACGTGCTAAAAAATTGTTGATGGAAAAAGTCCAAGACGACGGTTCTGTTCAACACATTGATCTTGGTTTGGTTGGTGAAGTCACTGGGGTTAAAACGGATGTGTTGGAAATGTTTACCCAAAGTGATTTTATTCCTGTGATTGCACCTTTGGGTGTAGATGAAGATGGTAAAACTTATAACATCAATGCAGACCTAGTTGCTGGTAAAGTTGCTGAAGCCTTGGGTGCAGAAAAACTGATTTTACTCACCAATATCACAGGTGTTTTGGATGAAAATAAAAACCTTTTGACAGGTTTATCGACTCAAGAAGTTGATCATCTGATCGAAACTGGGGTGATTTATGGCGGCATGATTCCAAAAGTTGGTTGTGCTTTGGATGCTGTAAAAGGTGGTGTGGTCAGTGCGCACATTGTCGATGGTCGTGTTCCACATGCAACATTGCTGGAAATTTTTACAGATCATGGCGTGGGCACATTGATTACCAATCGCGCAAAATCTATTGCTGCGTAAAATATAATACATGTGCAAGAAGAAAAGTCTGCCTTGTGCAGGCTTTTTTAATTTTCAACAAAAACTGTTTGTTTTATAAGTAGAAAATAAAGTCACTGATTTAAAAAATAATTTTCAATGCGTCATTTTTAAGGCTAAATGTTTCACTGGTTTAGGGTAAAAATTAATCAAAATAAAATACAAGCCATTTATTTTACTGAACAATATTTTTATACATGTGTTTTTTAATGTTCATAAATTAGTCATGTGTTTGTCATTTAGATTCTCTAGTGTGATGAAAGGCACAAGGAGTTCTAAATTATGTTAGCAAAATTAAATCAATATAGACAAAACATTAGTTTTCCATTAACACGTCCTAAAAAACCACAAACCCAATATAAATTTGAATGGGCAGAAGACATTAAGCAACTTAAAGAAATTCAAAAGTTTCGTGCAGTACAGTTCTCAGAGCAATTTGGTATTCAGTTCGAAAATGGTTTAGATCAAGACTTATATGATTTAGATTGTCATCATGCAGTGTTGCGTGATAAGTGGAGCAATGAAATAGTTGCTTATACCCGTTTAAAACTGATTCAGGGCTACGATTTAGCAAACAGTTATAGCGCTCAAGAGTTTGATGTTTCTCAATTTTCTCATTTAAATAATATTGTGGAAATTGGTCGTACCTGTGTTCATCCACGTTATCGTAGTGGTAAGGCATTGTCGATTTTGTGGTTACATTTAGTTCCAATGGTGTTATGGAAGATGAAAGCCAAACATCTAATGGGCTGTGTGAGTATTCGTTTAGAAGACAATAAAGCACGTGCCTATTACACACACCAATTCATTAAAAAACTCAATAAAAACCAAACGATTGATGTGCCTGCAAAACCGAGTTATGAGCCAACTCATCCTGAGTTTAGCTTTGCGCAAGATGAGCGTATTCCAAAATTGTTTGACGTATATTTGAAAATGAAAGCACGCTTGTCACAACAGGCTTATCATGATGAACAATTTAACTGTTTAGATTATTTTGTATTTTTAGATGTCAATGAAATTGCAAAAAACTTCGTCCTGAATAAAATGGTCAGCCGTTAAAATCAGTAAAACACATTTCGTTTGTAAATATTCAGATTTGCAAGCGAAGTGTGACTCATGCACAATGTTCACATCATGCTAATGTTGTAATGAATGATTATGTGCCAATTACTTGGAATGAACTGCGCAACACCGACAGATATTACTTTTTCTTTCCGTGGATTTTCACAACGGGCAGGGATTACTTCTGATCATTCAGATGGTTTTGGCATTGCATTTTTTGAAGATAAAGCATGCCGTTTATTTGTCGATAATCAGTCCGCAGTTGAGTCTCCGATTGCAGAGTTGGTGCGTAATTATCCAATCAAGTCAAGAAATGTCATTGCACATATTCGTAAAGCAACACAAGGTAAAATCACGCTAGAAAATTCACATCCTTTTGTTCGTGAGCTATGGGGTAGACAGTGGATTTTTGCGCATAATGGTGATTTACATGATTTTAATCCACGACTTTCAGGACGTTTTACCCCTGTAGGTAACACAGATAGTGAATTATCATTTTGTTATTTACTGGATAAACTCGTAGAAAAATTTGGTTATCATGAACCATCTTTAAACGAGGTTTTTACCGCCCTAAAAGAAATTTCTCCGCAAATTGCAGAACATGGCACATTTAATTTTTGTTTGTCGAACGGACAAGCGCTTTTTAGTTATGCAACTACAAAACTCCATTGGATTGTGCGTGAATATCCATTTCAACATGCCAGTTTGATTGATTTAGATGTAGAGGTGGATTTTAGTGAAGTCACCACGCCTGAAGATCGAGTGGCAGTAATTACCACTGAACCATTAACCAATAATGAAGTGTGGCATGCTTATCAGGCGGGTGAAATGATTTTATTTCAGCATGGAAAACCAATCAAGCAAGCCATGACAGTGGTAGAGCGTTTACAACGTGAAGCAGAAGATCCGAGTTTAAAACGTGTGACAAAAGCTGATCAATATTAAAATAACTTTAAAAGTATATGTAGTCTATATTTGAATAGAGATGTATTTTATATATACTTTTAAATGAGTTTAATAAAATAAACATAATAAATTGAATGGCTTTATTTTATATTTAAAATTCACATGTTTATGAGTTATTTTTAATAAATATTCTAAATATTTTGCATCACTTAAAACATTAAATTGGTTAAAAAATACTTTACTCTTTTGGTTGGTCTATTTATTTATCGTTCTATAAAACAATAGATTATATTTTTTTGTCAAACAATTATCTAAATCCGACTAAAATGCTTCATTTTTATTTTTTTGTTTCACGCTTATCATAAAGACGCTAAGTAGATATATTTTCTAAGTTATATGGGGTGTTGGTATGAGTATGAAGTGGCTTCCTGAATATAATACAGGAATCGAAGTTATTGATGATCAACACAAACGAATTTTAGATTATATTAATGATTTACAAAATATCGATGTGATTTCTGACCGTGCAAAAATCAAAGACGTTTTAGATAATATCATTGATTATACGCAATCTCATTTTACTTTCGAAGAAAGCTTACAAGAAGAAGCGAACTATAAATATCAAGTGCCACATAAACGTGTACATGATTTATTTATTAAACGTATCGAAGGCTATCGTAAAGATTTTGAAGCGGGAAAATCCATCGAAAATGAATTAAGTGAAGTTTTGGCAAAATGGCTAATTAATCACATTCAACACGATGATGCTGACTATGTCGGTGCTGTGAAACAAAATATGATTGGAATTATTCATGAAAATGAAAAGAAAAAAGGAAAGAATTGGTTCCGACGCTTTTTCTCTTAACACATAATAAGAATGAAAAATAATAACGAAGAAACTTACTAGCGCAGCAAACCATAACTGGTTTGCTTTTTTTTGTCTATTCTTTGATTTTCAGTGTCGACAAAGGCAAAATAGCAACACTTATTATGAAACACCTCATGCAGGATTATTCTATGTCACGATGGTTATCGCCGCTCATGGCATTTTGTTTGTCATTTATGATTATTGTCGGTTTAGCACCGAGTTTAGGTATTCAGGTTGATCGACAAATTGATTTTTGGTTGTTGTGGTTAGCAACAATGCTAATTTTGGCATTGCCAATTACGTATTTAGAAATTGCTTTAGCAAAACGTTCAAAACAAAGTCCGCTTGCAGCATTGGGCAGTTTGACCCGTGATGCTGATGCTTCACAAAAATGGCGTATTGTGGGGTGGTTCTCTGTTGTATTTATTCCATTTCTTGCAGGTGCAATTTTAGCAAATATCACATCGAGCACCTCACAATTTAGTCAGATCGGATTACAGGCAAATCTGTTTTTTGTAATTTGTGCTGTGGTTGCGTTTGGGTTGTCATTTTTATCTCGCCAAATTTTAGTTTTACTGACAGCGTTGGGTGTGATTGCTTCTGTGTTGATTGCGAATGTATTTGGTACCTCCCTACAACCGTGGCATGTCACGCCAGTTGAGTTTAAAGAATGGGGCAATGCAACGATTCTTGCACTTGTGGCGAGTGGATTGGGTTTAGGTTTGTATTGGCAAACCAACACGCTACATGCCAAAGAAACGAAAGCGACTAGCTCTGTATTACCGATTTGGTTAGCACAACTCATCGCTGTGATTGCATTTGGTTTCTTTGCTATCACTGCACAAATTCCTGCATTTGCGCTGATTTTTGCTGCGATTGTAAGTGCTGCGTTATTGTTACAGCTTGCTAAAGAACAGCTAAGTCAACGTCAAATTGCACCTGTTGTACAATTTGCGATCTTATTGGTGGCATTATTTGTTTGGGCAATTCCAAATATCGCAGCAATTTTCAATCCGATTTTGATGTTATGGGGCTTAGTGATTTGTTTGATCTACGCTATTTTTGTAGGTTGGATCATGAAAATTAGTCACTTGCGTAAAGCTATGAATTTTAGCAGTGAAGCTTTTTATAATATCTGGCGTATTGCGGTGCGTATCGTGACACCTTTGGCGATTGTACTGGCAATGATTGCATTTGTTGGACAGTTGTTCTAATGGCTGAGCTCAATCAAACCCATGCAGCAAAAGTTTGGGTTGCTTATGCAACCCCAAGCCAACAGTTTCATATTGCAGTGACTTTCGAAGAGGGCATGACGGCTTTAGATGCGATTGTAAAAAGTGGAATCCAAGCACAAATCGAATTACCTGAAAAATATCAATTGGGTATTTTTGGTATCAAAATCACTGATCAAAACCAGCAATTAAAAGCAGGGGATCGAGTTGAAATTTATCGTGCGCTGACCATTAACCCGAAAGACATTCGCCGTAATCGTGCCAAAGCCAATCCAGTTGGACGTTATTGTCGTGGAAATCGCTATCGTCAGTTATTATCTAAATAAGCAAATCTTGTGCTCATCGCTTTAAACTATGCGCTTGATCATAAAAAACCCCTAATAAAGGGGTTTCTTTTTGTTTGAAAGTGTCTATAGTGGTGGCGCATTCAAAATTGCTTCTTTGGAAGCAGGTAAGCCTGGTTGAGTTTCAGGTATGGTTTCTAAGCCTTCTATTTTGTTTACGATGCCTGCGTTGTCAAAATAGATTTTTAAATGCTGACCATGTGCCGCTGGAATCTTGGCTTTTTTAGCATAAGTTCCTGGGATATAGTTATACAGGTAATCCCAACGTAACGGATTTAATGGATCTGTCACAGTTGGACTACCGAGTAAAAAGCGAACTTGTTGATAATTCATACCAACCTGAACTTTTGAGGCTTGTGCTTGGGTCAGTGGTGTTCCTTGAGGGATGTCTACTTTATACACACCGAATACCGAACACCCACCAAGTAAAGAAGCGACGAATAACGTCAGCATGATTTTTTGCATTTTGCTACACTATCCCAAATTAATTATGATGCAATTGATCGATGGATAGATCATACTGCATCTCAACTCTGTTGCATATTCCAACTTAAAATTTGTTAAGAGACCTTTGTATATGGCTATTTCAAATCAAGATTTACGCAAAGCTGGACTTAAAGTTACCCTACCACGAATCAAGATTTTGGAATTATTAGAAAATTCAAGACAACATCACTTGAGCGCGGAAGACATTTATAAAACATTACTAGAACAAGGTGAAGATGTTGGTCTAGCAACCGTATATCGTGTGTTAACACAGTTTGAGGCGGCTGGCATTATTCAGCGTCATCATTTTGAAAATAACCATTCAGTTTTTGAAATTATGCAAGAAGATCATCATGACCATCTTGTATGTCAAAATTGTAATAAAGTCATTGAATTTACAAATGATATTATTGAACATGAGCAGCATAAAGTGGCTGAACAATACGGTTTCAATTTAACAGGTCATTCATTAAATCTTTATGGTTATTGTGATGAGCCAGAGTGCCAAGATGCATTTCGTAAGAAATAAGATCACATAAATACAACAAATTAAAAAAAGAGCAAATTTAAATTTGCTCTTTTTTTGTGGCTATTTGATAAAAATCAGCGTCTTGACTGTTTATTGACCATCAAAAGTAAGCTTATTGTTGGCATTTAACAACTGTGCGCCACCTTCTTCATCAAGTTTAATTTGTAGACGCAAATCATTTGGTGAGTCAGCGTGTTTCAGTGCGTCTTTATAGGTTATTTGACCTGCTTTATAGAGGTCAAAGAGTGCTTGGTCAAATGTCTGCATACCCAATTCACGTGAACGTTTCATTAAGTCTTTGATCTCATGCACTTCACCTTTACGAATCAAATCGGCAATTAAAGGCGAGTTAATCAAAATCTCAATTGCTGCACGGCGTGAGTTACCATCGGGTGTTGGGATCAACTGTTGTGCGATCATTGCTTTTAAGTTTAAAGATAAATCCATAAACAATTGGCTATGACGATCAGACTCAAAGAAGTGAATAATACGGTCAATCGCTTGGTTGGCGTTGTTGGCATGCAGGGTTGCAAAAACCAAATGACCCGTTTCAGCAAAAGCAATCGCATAATCCATCGTTTCACGAGAACGAATCTCACCGATCAAGATCACGTCAGGCGCTTGACGTAAGGTATTTTTCAGGGCGATTTCAAAAGAATCTGTATCAATACCAACTTCACGTTGCGTGATAATACAGCCTGCATGTTCATGCACAAACTCAATCGGGTCTTCGATGGTAATGATATGACCTTTGGAGTTTTGATTTCGATAACCAATCAATGATGCTAAAGAGGTCGATTTACCTGTACCTGTCGCACCAACAAAAATGATAATGCCACGTTTGGTCATCGCAAGATCTTTTAAGATCGGTGGCAGTTTCAGATCTTCCATCGTTGGAATCGTGGTTTCGATACGACGTAAAATCATCCCCGGTTGGTCACGTTGCTGAAATGCACTGACACGGAAACGTGCTGTTTTGTCTTTATTGACAATCGCAAAGTTACATTCGCGTGTGTCAGCAAATTCTTTGCGCTGTTTATCCGTCATAATCGAATGAATGATCTGTCCAACTAACTCCCCAGTTAACTTGGTTTTGACCACAGGTACAATTTGACCATTAATTTTCATTGATGGTTCAACATCGGCAGTAATAAACAAATCCGATGCTTTTTGCTCAATCATCATGTTGAGCAAATCATTAAAATCCATTCTAATTCCCCAAATTTATGTTGTTCTTATAAGAATGATTCTGGCTGTTTTGCCGCAGTACGTGCCACTTGCGGGCTAATCGTGCCTTTGGATACCAACGTTTTTAAGCTTTGATCCAATGTGGTCATACCATAGTTTGCACCTGTTTGGATCGCAGAATACATCTGTGCTACTTTGTTTTCACGAATCAAGTTACGAATCGCAGGTACACCGATCATGATCTCATGAGCAGCTACACGGCCACCGCCATTTTTCTTTAAAAGCGTCTGTGAAATTACTGCTTGTAAAGATTCAGAGAGCATGGCACGTACCATGTCCTTTTCTTCAGCAGGGAATACGTCAATAACACGGTCAATGGTTTTTGCCGCAGAGGTGGTATGCAGTGTACCAAATACCAAGTGACCTGTTTCCGCCGCAGTAAGCGCCAAACGAATCGTTTCTAAGTCACGCATCTCACCGACCAATATAATATCAGGGTCTTCACGCAGCGCTGAACGCAGTGCTTCGTTAAAGCCGTGTGTATCACGATGTACTTCACGTTGGTTAATCAAACATTTTTTAGATTGGTGTACAAACTCGATCGGGTCTTCAACCGTTAAGATATGGTCATAGCGGTTGTCATTGATATAATCCAGCATAGCTGCCAATGTGGTAGATTTACCAGAACCTGTAGGACCTGTGACCAATACGATACCGCGTGGGTAATCACAAATATCTTTAAAGATTTGTCCCAGACCTAAATCTTCCATCGTTAATACTTTGGATGGAATGGTACGAAATACTGCACCAGCACCACGGTTTTGGTTAAATGCGTTAACACGGAAACGTGCGACGCCAGGCACTTCAAATGAAAAGTCAGTTTCCAGTTGTTCTTCATAATCACGACGTTGTTTATCATTCATGATGTCATAAACAAGACGATGTACATCTTTATGCTCGAAAGCAGGAAGGTTGATGCGACGAACCTCACCATCGACACGAATCATTGGTGGCATACCTGCTGATAAGTGTAAATCTGATGCACCGTTTTTAACGGAAAAAGCTAGTAATTCTGTAATATCCATAATGTCCCCAAAGTAAAACCTATTTACTTAATTATTTTGTAGAATAATAAGGCTTTCACTCAGCATAACCAACAATTTCCTTGCTTGGAAGCTGAAAATTTTTTTAAATGAGATAACCGTCGATGAATGATTTAAAACACGCACGTGAATTGGTACTCGATCAAATTAAGCAAGCTTGTCAAACTGCTCAGCGTGATAGTTCAGAAGTGCAATTATTGGCTGTGTCTAAAACCCATCCAAGTCCACGATTAAAAGAAATGTATACAATAGGGCAGCGAGCATTTGGGGAAAATTATTTACAAGAAGCTTTAGAAAAAATCGAACAACTGCAAGACCTCGCTATCGAATGGCATTTTATTGGACATGTACAACGCAATAAAACTAAGCATTTGGCTGAAAAATTTGCTTGGGTGCATGGTGTAGATCGCTTGATTATTGCTGAGCGTTTATCGAATCAAAGAACAGCCGAACAAGCACCATTAAATATTTGTTTGCAAGTGAATATTGATGATCAGGACAGTAAAGATGGCTGCCAGCCCAATGAAGTGGCGGAATTAGTTGCACAAATTAGTCAGCTCCCTCATTTAAGATTACGTGGTTTAATGGTGATTCCTGCACCGAATCATACGGCAGCTTTTGCAGAGGCAAGACAGTTGTTTGGTACTGTAAAAGGCGAGCATGCGCATCCAGAAGATTGGGATACTTTGAGTATGGGCATGTCTGCTGATCTGGAGGACGCCATCGTAGCTGGATCGACTATGGTGCGTGTCGGCACAGCCTTGTTTGGGACAAGGGATTATTCTCACTAATCATGTGAATGTTGGAGGAGAGTAGTTTTTAAATTGTACTATCAAAATATTATAGACAAAGCAATTTAAAACTCTTTTTAGAAGTGCTGCATGATTCAATGGATGTAAAGGTTGGTCACGGCTATAAAATGACAATTATCCGTAAAGAGCAAAAGCTTAAAACGTTTATGGATTTTTTTAGTCGATAAAATGGTGAGTGTTCACCCTTGTGATATTTATAGAATAGATGAAAAATGATTTTATTTTTCGGATGATCGAGGTGGTGTGGTTTATTATGTAAAGCGGAAAGAGTCGTTCTAAAAAGCCAAATTTTTTGGCTTTGGCTGTGGTGTTGTAAATTATAAATTATGATCATAAATGAGAGAAGTTTGTAACTCTTTTATCTCAAAGTTTGCTGAAGAGTTTCTTTTAAAATTTTTCTAAAACGTATGAACATAATTAACTCAATAAAATTTAAACCTACACCCCAAGGCATTGTTCCACCTGTATTGAATGTTATTGACGTGTTGTAGCCTATGTGTGCTTTTAGTAAATAGAAAAAAGAATCAGGAGTTGTTTCTATGTAAAAACCAAAAATAAGTGCAATATTTGGAATGTATAAAAAATAAGGCGTACATATGAGGAAGATCAAACTAAAGCTTATCCATTTGAGAATTTTTAAGCCTCTAATACTTTGATTCCAATATAAATAACTACCGTAAATAGTAATGGCTAATTGGATTAATAATATAATATATATGATATTGCTAAGAGAAAACAGATTAAAAAAACCAATTAGGTAAAAAATCATTAAAACAGCAAATACTGAAAATCCACTATAATAGAGTGCGATAAATTTATGTTTTGGGTCATTAAAATTCTGAATCATATTTTAGAGGTATTTTTTCTTAGAAAATTAGTGACTTAATTATAATGCGGATTTTAGTAAAAATAATAGTATGATTTATTTATATATTTAAAAAAGCTACTTATTTTTATAAGTAGCTAAGAATAAAAGTGAGTGCTTAAAACGCTTTATTGAGGTCTCGCCACATCACCACTTAAACTTTCAGGTAAATCTAAAACAGTCACATCAAGCTCTTCTAAAGCTTCAGGACGAGCAACCACAAGTGCAATAAAACCATTTTCAAAAGCCGTGCTATTCACCACTTGCACACCTTTATTCAGTTGTTCGCCCTGAGCAGGGACAGTGCCTATGCCTTGAATCACATGTAACCACGCTTTCGGTTTTGCCTTAAACCAAAGACGAGCCACGACTTCCTGACCCAAATAACAACCCTTGTCATAGTTCACACCATTACGCTGATGCAAACGCAACTCTTGAGGTTGAAAAACACCTTCAATCGCTTGATCAATATACGCTTGACCGCTTTGAATCGCAGCAACTTCCCAAGCCGAAACATCAGTTTCAATAGCAGAAAAGTCAGTTGTAGAACCATTAATTGTTGGAAAAACTTGTCCTACTTTCTCAAGTTTCATCTTAGAAAATGCGCCATATTTTTGAATATGTTTGGCAAACTCTTCAGCTTGGTCTTGCGTGGTTACGATTTCAAACTCTTCAGGATTTTGTTTTTTTAACCATAATCCAAAATGAATACGACCTTTCAAATCACATATAGCAGTGTACTGTGTGATATTTTCTGTCAAAGCTTCAACGTTTACAGTGACTTGTCCTTGTAAAAATTTGAGAGCATCTACACCGACCAAAGTGAAAGAGGAGAAAGCTAAACCGCTCATAAATGACTCACTTATTGAAATCTAATACTAAAGAATTAAGTTTATTTTCCGCTATTTTTCAAAAAAATGCAGTTTTAACGCAAATATTTTAAAGTAATTGTTACTAAATGTGTCTAAAACCCTTGTTTTTATATCTAAGCTTATGAAATATAAAAGATTTGGGAAATGGCTTTTCAGCAGTGTACTATGCCAATCATGAGAACGCAGTACAAAATGATGCAAGAGGCACAATTCAATGAATAACAACTACCGTAAACCCCTGCAAGGTACCCAGCTCGAATACTTTGATGTGCGTCAAGCCGTTGAAGACATCCAGCCAGGCGCATATGCAAAACTTCCATACACATCGAAAGTATTGGCAGAACAATTGGTACGCCGTTGTGACCCAGCCATTCTCGAACAATCTTTAAAAGAGTTAATCAATCGTAAGCAAGACCATGATTTTCCTTGGTATCCTGCACGTGTGGTCTGTCATGACATTCTTGGACAAACAGCACTTGTAGACCTTGCTGGTTTGCGTGATGCGATTGCGGATCAAGGTGGTGATCCATCTAAAGTGAATCCCGTTGTTCCAACTCAGTTGATCGTCGATCACTCGTTGGCAGTGGAATACGGTGGTTTTGATCCAGATGCCTTTGAGAAAAACCGTGCTGTGGAAGACCGTCGTAATGAAGACCGTTTCCATTTCATTGAGTGGACAAAAACCGCTTTTGAAAATGTCGATGTAATCCCAGCAGGGAATGGCATCATGCACCAAATCAACTTGGAGAAAATGTCTCCAGTGGTGCAAAGCCGTGAAGGCGTGGCATTCCCTGATACTTGTGTGGGGACTGACTCACATACTCCACATACTGATGCGCTTGGCGTGATCTCAATTGGTGTAGGTGGTTTAGAAGCTGAAAATGTCATGCTTGGTCGTGCGTCTTGGATGCGTCTGCCAGACATCATCGGTGTAGAGTTAGTCGGTCAGCGTCAAGCAGGCATTACCGCAACCGATATCGTATTGGCATTGACAGAATTCTTGCGTAAAGAGCGTGTTGTGGGTGCGTATTTAGAATTCTTCGGTGAAGGTGCGGACAGTATGTCAGTGGGTGATCGTGCAACGATCTCGAACATGACACCTGAGTATGGCGCAACTGCGGCAATGTTCTACATCGACCAAAACACCATTGACTATTTAACATTGACAGGTCGTGAATCTGAACAAGTAAAATTAGTTGAAACTTATGCCAAAGAAATCGGTCTTTGGGCAGCGGATATGACGCAAGCAGAATATCCACGTGTACTTCGCTTTGACCTTTCAACGGTCACACGTAATATCGCAGGTCCATCAAACCCACATGCACGTGTATCCACGGCAGATTTAAAAGAAAAAGGCATCGCAGGTAACTTAGATGCTGCACGTGCACAAGAAGCGGAAGGCTTAATGCCAGATGGTGCAATTATTATCGCTGCGATTACTTCATGTACCAATACCTCTAACCCACGTAATACAGTTGCGGCAGGTTTGTTGGCTCGTAAGGCAAATGAGTTGGGCTTAGTGCGTAAACCGTGGGTGAAATCATCTTTTGCACCAGGTTCTAAAGCAGCAGCGTTATATCTTGAAGAAGCTGGCGTTTTAAAAGATTTAGAAAAACTTGGTTTTGGGATCGTGGCATATGCATGTACAACCTGTAATGGTATGTCTGGTGCATTAGACCCTGTGATTCAACAAGAAATTATTGATCGTGACTTGTATGCAACTGCGGTACTTTCAGGTAACCGTAACTTTGATGGTCGTATCCATCCTTATGCAAAACAAGCGTTCTTAGCTTCTCCACCATTAGTAGTTGCTTATGCGATTGCAGGAACGATTCGTTTTGACATCGAAAAAGATGCTTTAGGCACAGACAAAGACGGTAATCCAATTTATCTAAAAGACATTTGGCCATCTGATGCAGAAATTGATGCATTGGTGAAAGAAGCAGTTAAGCCTGAGCAATTCAAAAAAGTGTATATCCCGATGTTTGATTTGGGTGAGCGTGAACAAGCTGCGAGTCCATTGTACGATTGGCGTCCACAAAGTACTTATATCCGTCGTCCACCATACTGGGAAGGTGCTTTGGCTGCACCACGTACTTTGTCAAATATGCGTCCGCTTGCAATCTTACCTGACAACATTACCACTGACCATTTGTCACCATCGAATGCGATTGTGTTGGATTCGGCAGCAGGTGAGTATTTGGCGAAAATGGGCGTGCCAGAAGAAGACTTTAACTCGTATGCAACGCATCGTGGTGACCATTTGACTGCACAGCGTGCAACTTTGGCAAATCCTAAGTTGTTTAATGAAATGGTGGTTCGCTCTGACGGTACCATTAAGCAAGGTTCTAAAGCACGTGTTGAGCCTGAAGGCGAAGTGATGCGTATGTGGGAAGCGATCGAAACTTATATGAATCGTAAGCAACCTTTGATCATTATTGCTGGTAAAGATTATGGTCAAGGTTCTAGCCGTGACTGGGCAGCGAAAGGCGTACGTCTTGCAGGTGTTGAAGCGATTGTTGCGGAAGGTTTTGAGCGTATTCACCGTACCAACTTGGTGGGTATGGGCGTGTTACCGCTTGAGTTTAAAGCAGGTACAGATCGTAAAACGTTAAAGTTAGATGGTACTGAGCTTTATAGTGTGATTGGTAATATTGCACCTCGTTCTGATCTGACTTTGGTGGTTGAGCGTTCAAATGAAAATGGTCAAAATGAAATCATTAAAGTGCCTGTAACGTGTCGTTTGGATACGGAAGAAGAAGTGCATGTGTATGAAGCGGGTGGTGTGTTACAACGCTTTGCACAGGATTTCTTGGAAGGGAATGTGGCTTAAGACTCTAAGCTGAAATAATTGATTTTGTTGTAAAAAGACCCTACATTAATGTGGGGTTTTTATTTGAGAAAAAAATGAACAATAGAATTTTAAATGGCGATTTTGAATTTTTATCTAATTTGTTTGAGAAATTTTTTACACAAAAGAATATTAGAGATCGTTTAAATTTAATTGAAGAAAAAAACATAACTGGTTGGGAAATATGGTTGCAAATTGAGCTGTCATTTTTCTTTGATAAACAAGAGAATGTGAGGGAGTGGGTAAGGGAAGTGCCTTGTTCGATAGATAAGAGAGTGGAGAAATTAAAAGATAAGGGAATAATTGATTTTTGGTTAAAAGAGAGAAATAAATCAACTGAAACAATGATAGCGGTAGAATTAAAACAAGCTAAGTCAGCAAAAAGCTGTATCACAGCAATGATGAAAGATTTAAATAAATTTCACTCATTGAAACCAAGTGAACATAATTGTATACGTACATTTTGGTGCGTAGGGGTACATCGTGCTGTGGAGGAAGAAACATGTTTGAAGATTATAAATGAACACAAAATAGGATATGAATTTAATCAAAATCATATTCTAAGTAAAAGAATCAAAGAAACGAACTTTAGTTTTACAATTCTATAAATAAGATTTGTACTGTAAAGCTTTGCAAAGGATTTTGTGGAAGGGAATGTGGCTTGATAATTTGAGCTAAAAGTATTTTATATTGTTATAAATAGACCCTACATTTATGTAGGGTTTTTATTCTAAGAGGAATTAATGAGGTTTAAAGACAGAAATTTATGGGCAATTGCTGAATGTATTATTGGTAATATTCAATATTTCCCATATAGGAGTAGTAGCTATTAGGATATTTTGTAAAATATATTTGCCTAAATACCACCATTATTAGTTAAAATTGATAATAAATAAACTGCTTTATCAGGTCATGCAATTTACTAGACCTCTTGCGAAAGTAGTTTTTTTAACCATTTGCACTTTATGCAATAACTTATAAAATAAAGGTCATGTCTGCTCGAATTTTGACTAGCGCAAGAAGTCTACTATTTCTAGAGTTATTAAATAAAAGTAAATAGTATGACCAAAAAATCCCCCGAACAAAAAGCCGAAGAAGAAAAACGTTATATCGCTGTAAGTAGTGCAGCCAATACAGCCGAACTTGCGCTTTTTTAATGAGCGCTAAACAAGGGTTTATGCAACACAACATAATTTCTTAGTTTTATATTGGCAAAAAACTATGAAAAATAATTACTTTAAGTTTTAAAATAATTCAGTTTTTACTTAACAAAATAATCAAAACAACCATACAAACCGCACTTAGCTATTGAATAGGAAGAGACTACTCGAATAAAAATACACTATTTATTTTAATTGGAAAAATCTATACACTCGATTTGCTTAAATTCAAAATATTGTTTCACGATTGTCTTTATGAACATGATCTATTAAAAATAAGAGAAAATGATGCAAGAACAAATACCACCACCATTTCCAAATACCAGTGGTCTAAGCCTGACCAAAAACGCTGATCTTCCTCCTGATGATGCACCAACAACACCAAGTTTTGGACGTGTTCGCCGTTTCAAATTTCATGGCGATGCGATGGAGTACTTTGGGATTTGGATCGTAAATATTTTACTGACCATCGTAACCTTGAGCCTCTATGCACCTTGGGCAAAAGTGCGTCGCTTACGCTACTTTTATGGCAATACCGAATTTTTTAGAAGACGCTTTGATTTTACAGGGGTACCCAAAAAAATCTTAATCGGGCGTTTGATTGCACTCGGAATTTATGCTGCGATTTCAGTGATTTCACAATATTCCATTACAGCAACACTGATCGGATTTGTCATTCTGTATCTTGCTGTACCGTGGTTGATTCGAGCGACCATTCGCTTTACAGCACGAAACAGTAAATATGCCAATAGTCGATTTTATTTTGCAGGAACAACCAAACAAGCCTATATGGTTTTCTTAAAATGTATCGGCATCTATATTTTTACGCTAGGTATATTTTTCCCTGTGATGATTTGGTTGTATAAAAGTTATTGCATCAATCATTTATATGCAGGGCAGCTAAAATTTAAGTTGCAAGCAGAATGGTCTGATTATATGCGAGCAGTTTATATTCCTGTATTTATGTTTATGGGGGTACTTTTTGTTCTAGGCATTGTTGGTGCTGTCATCGGTGGATTATCAAATCCGCAGGCTTTTTTCGCGATCTTTGGTTTAGGCTATGTGATCGCAGGTTTGTTTATTTATCCATTAATAAGCGCACGCGTATTTATTACAACATGGAACAACACGGTCATTGGAAATAGCAAATTTGCCACCGATTGCAACCAATGGCGTTATGCATGGATTGTTGGAACCAATTGGATTGCTAAAATTTTGTCATTGGGCTTGATGTCAGCTTGGGCAGCGATTCGAATTTATAGATACAAAGTTGATTCTTTAAGTCTGATCTTACTGGATGACCCTGATCAGATGATGAATTTGGCACAAGCTGACCATAGTGCTTTGGCAGAAGAAATCAGCGATATTTTTGATATTGATGTTTCACTTTAATTTACATGAGCTGAAAACCACATGACGCAATCTGTACAGGTCGTTTTTTATGATGGTGTGGTGTCTAAACCACACCAAGCGCAAGTGTATGCGCTAGATGAGCACAGCGTTCAGGTGCGTTATGGTGAACATCAGCAATTGGTGCGTCATTATCAATATGCTGATATGCAGTTGATCGGGGCTTTGGGGCAGCTTAAGCCTGTGGTTGAGTTGAATGATGATGCACGGATTGAATTTCAAGACCATTTACCAGAATGGTTTCAGATCGGTCCTAAAAAAGTGTATGGTTCGATTTGGAAATTAGAACGTTCACCTGCACTGATTTTATTTAGTGTGGTGTTTGTTGTGTTTTTCGGTTTTGCTTTAGTGAAATGGGGTATTCCAGCAGCTTCACATTATGTTGCTTTTCAATTGCCTGAAAATAGTATGCAACGTTTAGGCGATGAAGCAGAAGCGTATGTCGATAAATATTGGACTGAACCGAGTAAGCTTGCCAAAGGACAACAAGAACAGATTCGTAAGCAATATTTAGAAAAAATTGCAGAAGGTCGTCCTGCCAAACTCCTGTTTAGAAAAGGCAGCGAGCTTGGTGCAAATGCAATCGCTTTACCTAACAACACGATCATTGTCACAGATGAATTAGTTGAACTTGCACATAGTGATCAAGAGATTTTAGGGGTGCTTGCGCATGAACAAGGGCATTTGATCGAACGCCATAGCTTACAGCAAGGTTTGTCGAGTCTAGGCATGAGCGTGTTGTATATTGCGATTACGGGAGACAGTTCCGATTTGTTTAGCTCTTTGCCTGCTGCCATGTTAGGGGCGAAATACTCACGTAAGTTTGAACAAGAAGCAGATCTGTATGCTTTAAATTTGATGGATCGTCAACATATTGAAGTTGAACATTTTGCAAATCTGTTGCAACGTCTAAGTGATGAGTATGAAAATGCGGATACTAAGGACGACAAAGAAAAGTCTGGCAAAGCCCAGCAAAAAACAGAGGCATCGGAAACAGATTCACACATAGATCGAGTGCTTGAAATATTTGAATCACATCCTGCAACGGAAGAACGTATAAAAATGGTGCGTAATTTTGAGCAAAAGCAGAAAAAATCCAAATAATTTAAAGAGGATTTTTAAAGACTATTTTACTGAAACATCAAACTTGGTTTTAAGCTTGATGTTGCCATTCTACAGAAAACTCCTGCTGTGCCATACGATTTAAATGCTCAATAATGATGTGTTCTAGCTGAGCATAATCTTCTCGTTCTGTTTCTAAATCAACCACAAGACTATCCTGTTGAGGGGAGAGATTCACTGTTGCATCGGGCATAAAAATACTCAACTTTTCATCTGTTTCAGCAACCTCAAACTTATGCTTCCAATGGTTCAATAAACGCTTGGCGATGCGTTTGGCATCATTAGTTAAAATAATAGTATTGCTTTTCATTCTCATTTACTCCTTATGGTTGTTCAAAGCTAACAAAAAATAGCGAGTGATGCTGTTATTTAAATAGAACGCTTCGTTGCAGTATTGCAATGCTGACAGAGCGTTTCATGATTTATCGGAGGTATTTTCAGCAAAGTTTAACGAGAAATTTGCTATAATTTTGAAAATCCATTTTCAAGCTAGGTTGATCCATGTCCAAGCCATTTTTAATCGCACCTTCAATTTTATCTGCTGACTTTGCTCGTTTAGGCGAAGAAGTTGACAATGTGTTAGCAGCAGGTGCAGATGTTGTGCATTTTGATGTGATGGATAACCATTATGTACCGAACCTGACTTTTGGTGCAGGTGTATGTAAGGCTTTAAAAAAATATGGAATCAAAGCACCGATTGATGTGCATCTTATGGTGTCACCTGTTGATCGTATGATTGGTGATTTCTTAGAAGCAGGTGCGGATATTATTACGTTCCATCCTGAAGCGACAGACCACATTGACCGTTCTTTACAGTTGATTAAAGATGGTGGTGCAAAAGCAGGTTTGGTATTTAATCCAGCTACGCCATTGCATTATTTGGACTATGTTTTAGATAAAGTCGATCAAGTGTTGTTAATGAGTGTGAATCCAGGTTTTGGTGGACAAAAATTCATTCCAATGACTTTAGAAAAATTACGCCAAGCACGTAAAATTATTGATGCATCGGGTCGTGATATTCGTTTGGAAGTGGATGGTGGCGTAACACCGAGCAATATTCGTGAAATTGCGGAAGCAGGTGCGGATATGTTTGTCGCAGGTTCAGCAATCTTTGGTAAAGACGATTATAAAGCTGTGATTGATGAAATGCGTGCTGAGTTGGCATTGGTAGGTTCACAACACGCTTAGAGTTAATCACAATCGTATGGATAAAATTGTGGATAAGTCTGAAGATAACTATATGGATAACTGTGTTGATAAGCATGTCGATAAAGTGTTTATAGTTTAAACAAAGCATGATCAATTGCTTAGTGCTTATACAAAATAAGTTTAAAAAGAGCTCAAATCGGGCTCTTTTTGTTTATATAAAATGGAAAATCAGCTTTTTATTTTAAATAGAAAGTTCAAAAAAGACTCGCCTAATTCTTCAACATTGCATTGCTGCAATCTTTTAATACAAAGGAGCGGGGAATACAGGATAATATTTGCTACTGCCTTGATTATTAGTTATGCTTAAACAATAGCGATTCTCAATTGACTGATAGATGATGTTGACACAACTCTGCAAACAGGTGTGGTTTGTTTGTCTTATGGTGTTTGCCATAGGATACAGTGGTGTGTCTATTGCATCGGTAAATGCCATGCAGATCAATATGCAAATGCAACATCAGCAAGCAGAGCATCAGTCTACTTCGCATCAACGACAAAGTTCGATGCTGGGCATGTCTGTACAAGACATGAAAAATCATTGTATAGATGTGCAGCAAGCTGCAACGCAAGATACGCAGCATAACCCTACTCAACACATGCAAGCGTTACAAGACTGCCATACGCAATTGATTCAAACCCAACACGCACAACATGTGGATTGTCAGGATTGTGCGTTATTTTTCTGTCAGTCTTCGATCGTTTGGTTTAATGCAGATCTTCCAAAACTGCTTGCTCCTCAAGACAATCTAGAAAAAAATGGCTTACAAAGCCATTACCAAGCACAACATCTTGTTGGGCACTGGCAAGAAATTCTACGTCCTCCAAAAGCTTAGCCTTATTTCCCGAAGCATTATTTTTTAAATAATTTCAGAAATTAAGGTTGAGTTATGTCTATTCAATTTTCAAAAAGCATCATCGTTACTGCTGCGCTCTTGTCTTCTACATGGAGTTTTGCAGCGGTCAAAGAATACCATCTAAGCATTGATGAAGGGATGGTTAATGTCACAGGCAAAGCATTCAAACGAATTACGGTAAATGGTCAGTTTCCTGCACCTTTACTTGAGTTTGAGGAAGGGGATGATGCCGTTATTCATGTGCATAATCATTTAAAAAATCAGGATTCTTCCATTCATTGGCATGGGTTATTGTTGCCTGGAATTATGGATGGCGTACCGGGTTTTAATGGCTTCAATGGCATCAAGCCACAAGGCGATTTTGTCTATAAATTCAAAGTTCGCCAAAGTGGTACATATTGGTATCACGCCCATTCCAAAGGTCAAGAACAGGATGGTTTATACGGTGCTTTGGTGATTTATCCCAAAGGCAAAAAACCACTGGCTGAGCATGAAAAAACTGAGCGTGACTATGTGGTGATGTTGTCTGATTTTCACGAAAAAACCAGTGAGCAAATTCAAAAAGATCTGAAGATTTCCGCCGAATATTATCAAAATCAGCGTGAAACTTTGGGCGATGTCTGGAAGCAAGTGAAGCGTGATGGCATCAAAGCCACATGGTCTGACCGCAAAATGTGGAATCAGATGCGAATGCTAAAAACTGATTTGTCCGATGTGACAGGCTATACTTTTTTGATCAATGGTAAAACGCCTGAGCAGAACTGGACAGGCATGTTTCAGCCAAATGAAAAAGTACGTTTACGTTTTATCAATGCGTCTGCCATGTCATTTTTTGATGTACGTATTCCCAACCTAAAAATGATGGTGGTAGGCGCTGATGGTCAACCTGTCCAACCTATCGCTGTGGATGAGTTTCGTATTGGCACCGCAGAAACCTATGATGTGTTGGTTGAACCGAAAGCTGATCATTATCAAATCGAAGCAGAATCTATTGACCGTTCAGGTTTTGCCATCGGCACTTTGCATAATGCGCTGACTGCAAATATGCATGGGATTCACATGCCTCAAGCACGTCCAAGAGCTTTGCTCAGTATGGCAGATATGGGGCATGGAAGTGGTGAGCATGCAAGTATCGACCATTCAAAGATGAATCATAATGCAATGCAAGGCATGGATCATTCTGCTCATCAAAAAGTAGAGAAGCAGGAAAATATACACACCACTGACCATACGAAGGATCATGCACCACATCAAAATATAGCATCTGAGCAATCAGATGTAGTCGTGGAAGGCTGGGCAAATGCATCAACACCGAAAGGTGATAAGGCATTGCAATATAGCGATTTAAAATCTTTAACACCACAGTCCGATACACGTGAACCAACGAGTGAGCTGGTGATACGTTTAGGCGGAACGATGGAGCGTTATATTTGGACCATTAATGGCAAAAAATTCAGTGATGCCGAACCTTTAAAAGTGAAATATGGCGAGCGTATCCGCATTAAATTTATCAATGACAGCATGATGGCGCACCCGATGCATTTACATGGCATGTTTATGCAGTTGGAAAATGGTCAGCCTGCGGTGGATATGCCAAACAAACATACCATTGTTGTACCACCTGCAAAAACAGTGACTGCACTATTGACTGCGGATGAGCTAGGAGAGTGGGCGATTCACTGCCATTTGCTCTATCACATGAGTGCAGGAATGATGAATAAGTTGATCGTTGCTCAAGTTTCTGACGCTGAGACAGCGACCACAACGATTGAAAAAATTAATGCAACACCATCCAACACAGCTAAACAGCAAGGAGATCAACATGCACATCACTAAGTTATTTCCACATACTGTTTTAGCAAGTTCGTTATTGATGTTTAGTAGCTCGGTGTTGGCACATCAAGATCATGCAATGATGTCAGTATCGCCAACCGCAACGACGGCAAATAGTGAAATGGTTGATCACTCGCAAATGCATCATGCAGGAATGGATCATTCAAAAATGAAGCATGCAGAGATGCAAACAAAGACAGCCACTGTATCGACTGCCGCATCAGAAAAGATAACAGTAGATCATTCACAGCACCAAACTTCACATTTACAAACCACATCTCTATCTGCAGAGCATCAAGGCCATGATCATCGTAAAGAACATGGTGCACAGGTTTATACAGTGACAACGATTGATCAGAAATGGCTGGTCAATGAAGATGATCAAGGGACGTTAAAGTCTGAACTTGAAACCCGAATCGGCACAGATGAAAACAAATTATTTATCAAAGCGCATATTGATAAGCATGAATCTCATGATGCTGAATATGATGTAAAAGCCTTATACAGTCGTATGATTTCAGATTTTTGGGATGTGCAAGTGGGGGCACGTTATCGGGTAGAAAAAATCAAGCTCGATGCACAACATAGCGATACCGAAGAAAAGTTGGATGCTGTCTTTGGTTTGCATGGTTTAGCCCCCTATTTCTTTGAAACAAATGCTTATTTGTATGCTGGTGCAGATAACTATTCAGGGCTTAGTCTGGAAACAGAACGGGATTTGTTGCTGACACAGAAATTGATTATTCAACCTTATTTGGATTTGGATGTGGTATTTTCGGATGATTCTAAATATGCCAAAAAATCAGGTTTAAGCAATTTGACCGCAGGCATCGAAACCCGTTATGAAATCAGTAAAAAAGTCATGCCATATCTTGATATTGCTTATGAATACGCTAAAGGCAATGCTGAAACAGCGTGGCAACTGAAAAGTGATGCGGAAAAAGGTTGGCTTTATGGGGTAGGGCTGAGATTTAAGTTTTAATTTGCTTTTAGGAAATTGATTTTGTAGGGCTTTAAATTTTAAAAGCCCTATTTTTTATAGGTGTATTTTGGGTCATTAAATGTAAAAAACGCCCTAAATAAATACCAAATACCGTATAATTCTCCTAAATCTTAGGAGGAACGACCTCCCTTAGTGCTTTTATAATAAAAACTGCACCAAGAAAACTCGTCAGGACGACCTGACTCTAATTAAAATTTGGAGCTGGTTATGGCTTGGGTCATTCTTATTTTTGCAGGAATCTTTGAAATCGTTTGGGCATATACCATGAAAATGTCTGAAGGTTTCACAAAGCTCACACCGAGCATTATTACTCTCTTTTTCATGATTTTAAGTTTTGGTTTGTTGGCTTATGCCATGAAATCATTGCCCTTGGGTACTGCCTACACCATTTGGACAGGCATCGGAGCGATTGGCTCATTTCTTGTCGGGATTTTTATCTTAGGCGAGCCAACCACAGCAATGCGTATGTTCGCTGCGGTGTTGATTGTGTCAGGCTTAATTCTCATGAAACTGTCATCTTCTTAAGCAAAATATTTCTAAATGATGATCCAAGTTAATCATTGTAGTTGACTTGGATTTTTAGGTTTCAAAAAATTATTGATTTATTCGGAGTTATGCTATGGCTTGGATATTACTTGTGGTTGCAGGCTTATTGGAAGTGGTCTGGGCTTATTTTATGAAAGTGTCAGAAGGATTTAGTAAGTTAACTCCAAGTATTTTGACCATCCTGTTTATGATCGCAAGTTTTGCATTATTGTCTTATGCAATGAAAACATTGCCACTCGGCACAGCATATACAGTTTGGACAGGAATCGGTGCAGTGGGTTCTTTTGCTGTCGGTATTTTCTTTTTAGGTGAACCAGCTTCCGCGATGCGAATGTTGGCAGCAGTGTTGATCATTTCTGGGTTAATATTGATGAAATTATCATCGTCTTAATCGTTTAGGCAAGAGCGTAGAACATGAAACTTGCGTATATGAAAATGGCTTCCCCTGTAGGAACATTAAAATTGGTAGCACATGATACAGCACTTGTTGCTGTACTTTGGAAAAATGAAAATCCCAAACGTGTACGTTTGGCGGAGTTAGTAGAAAATGCACAACACCCGATTTTGCTTGAAACACAAAAGCAGTTAAATGAGTATTTTGCAGGGCAGCGTCAAAAGTTTGATGTGCCTTTGGACTTCGAAGGTACTGAATTTCAACAAAAAGTGTGGCAAGCTTTACTGACGATTCCTTTTGGTGAAACCCGTAGTTATAAACAGATTGCGGAACAGATCGGCAATCTCAAAGCAGTGCGGGCAGTGGGTGCTGCGAATGGTAAAAATCCGATTTCGATTATTGCGCCATGTCATCGGGTAGTGGGTACAAATGGAAAATTGGTTGGTTTTGCAGGTGGGTTGGAGAATAAAGATATTCTTTTAAAAATTGAGAAGTTACAATAGACTTGGTTTAACTATTAATAACATTAAAATTTTAAATGAATACGTCTCAAATACTTGCACCACTATTTTCTCAATTGTGGTGGATGATTCCGTTATTCTTGATTGTTGGAGCGATTAAGACATTTAAGCCCTTTCTTAAAGGAAAAATGGGTGAGTTCGCTGTCAGTACACATGTGAAATTATATTTAGACAAAGAAAAATATACTTTGTTGAATGATTGTACTTTGCCTGACATGCAAAACCAAACTGCGCAAATTGACCATATTTTATTGAGTCCGTATGGGATTTTTGTTATTGAAACTAAAAATTATAAAGGTTGGATTTTTGGTGGTGAACGTCAGAAAACATGGACACAGAAAATTTATAAAAAGTCTTATAAATTTCAAAACCCATTACATCAAAATTATAAGCATCAAAAAGTTTTAGAAAATATTTTGTCAGATATTATAGATCCTACTTTGATTCATTCAGTTGTGGTTTTTATGCCTGATTGTGAGTTCAAAACACAGATGCCGAGAAATGTTTTTCGTAGTGCAGCATGGACAGATTATGTGAAAGGTTTTAAAGAGGAAATGATCCCATCTAAGACGCTGATACGTATAAAGTTACGTATTGAAAAAGAGGTTCTAGAAAAGTCATGGAAAACCAATCGCCAACATGTACAAAATCTTAAAAACAGTCATACGGACTAAATGATCTAATGAAAATCATTTGAATAACTTAGTGAGTATTTAGCTTAATCAAGTAAATATTTCACTTTGTCCAAAGAAGTCGTCTTTTGTTTTTTCAACTCTTTATCTGCAAACTCATAAAGACTTTTTTCATGATTCAGCACATATTCAAAAAACATTTGTGAGTCCCGATCTGCATGTTGGCATAGACGTTGAAAAGCTTGCATAAAAGGTTGTGTTCCATCTTTAAGCAAATACATCGCCATTTTCCACGGCATTTTTGCTAGTGCAAAACCAGTAATCTTACCTTGAGTTTTCATGTGTAAGCGAGAAGTCGCTTTTAAATTATTCTGTGTTAAAAATATCTGAAAACGTTCAAGCGTTTGCATTTCTAAAGCAGCTAAAGCCAACCATTTTTGTTTTTGTTGTGGTGATTTTGCATGTTTTGCTGCACTGAGAAATACAGCTTCACCTAAGATTTCAGATTCTAACAGTTTATTTAGATCGTTTTGATATTCTGGGTAATTCATTAGTCATTCCTTTTCAATTATTTTGTCTTAACCTTGATTTGCAATTTTTATTCGCTGTAATCAGCTTTGAATCGTAGATAAAATTATTTTAGAGTAATTACTCTAATTTTAAAAGGGTTATGAGATAAAGCGCAAAATATGAGAGCGATTTTAATTTTTTATTTATTTAAGTGATTAAAAATATAAATTTTAATTAAATTTAATAATAAAACCGCCTCCTCCCTGTGGGAGAAGGTCGGGATGAGGGGGATAAAATCTCATCTTTTGGAGTTTAACTACTCATCTGCAAGAGAAGGGATTTAAAGGCGATTTAACTCAAAACCGCTTAGGAATTTTTTGACCACCTTGAACTGGTGTTTCAGCATTTTTCAACACACCAAATAACCAAGTTTCAGCATGATGTACCGCTTGTTTCAAATGATCACCCTGTGCCAAACGTCCTGCAATAAAACTTGCCAGCGAACAACCTGAACCATGATATTCCCCCTCTAAACGAGGGCATTTTGTTTCAGAAACCATTTTTCCATCTATATATAAGGCATTACGGATATAGTCGGGCGTATCTTCATGACCACCTTTGACTAGGACTGCTTTCGCCCCCATTTCAAATAGTTTTGCTGTGGCTTTTTCCAAGTCTTGTTCATTAGTTAAAGCACGAAGTTCAACCGTGTTTGGGGTGAGTACAGTTGCCAAAGGAATCAACTCAACAAAAGCTTTGACTAAAGTTTCTTGATTGCCCAGTGAGCCGCCACTATTCGCCACTAAAACAGGATCAAGCACATATAAATAATCAGGGTGTTCACGTAAAAACTCAGCCAAAGCTGCAATATTATCCGTTGTACCCAACATGCCTGATTTAACTGCTTTAATCGGTAAATCCCCGACGACAGCATTGGCTTGAGCGAGTAAAAGCTGTTTCGAAGTTGCTTCAAAACCAAATACTTGCTGTGAGTTTTGAATGGTCAGCGCAGTACACGCAATCGCTGCATGTGCGCCACTTTGACCAATGGCTTCAATATCTGCCTGAATTCCTGCACCACCTGAAGGATCAAGACCAGAAAAACACAATACAGTAGGGCGCACGAGGATGTCCTTAATTCACAAATTTGAGTTAGTATAGGCAACTTTAGAAAAACTCTCGATACTAATTGTAAAATTAGCTACGAAATCCATTTTTGCATTAGCGATGAAATAGGGTCAGTTTGTGATTAAAAATATTTTGATTGATTTGGATGGAACATTGACTGATCCCAAAGAAGGTATCACCACATCTGCACGTTATGGTTTAAATAAAATTGGTCATCCGATTCCAGACAGTGAAAATATTGACTGGATTATTGGTCCACCTTTAAAAGCATCTTTGGCGAAAATCTTAGGTGTTGATGCCAATGATGTTTTGGCAGAGCAAGCTTTACTGGGCTATCGGGAACGGTTTGCGATACAAGGTTTATATGAAAATCATGTCTTTGATGATGTGGCAGACACATTAGATGCACTCAAAACCAAAGGATATCGTTTATTTTTAGCAACGGCAAAACCTGAAATTTATGCACGTCAGATTCTCGATCATTTTGATTTATTAAAATATTTTGAATATCCCTACGGCAGTGAGTTGAACGGTGATCGTACCAACAAAGGCGAGTTGATTACTTATATTTTAGAAAAAGAACAGCTTAATCCTACTGAATGCCTGATGGTGGGTGATCGTGAACATGATATTTTTGGCGCACGTAAAAATGGTATTGAAACAATCGCAGTTGAATATGGTTATGGTTCAGCAGCGGAATTAGATGAAGCAAAACCAAAAGCCAGAATTACAACGTTTGCAGAGATTTTAAAGATATTGGATCAGGATGTTTGAGAATAGAAGTATGTGTTTTGATGTTTTATTTCAGTCATTCAAAAGCTGCTCGATGTTAATCTCACAGCTTTCTGATATTAAACAATATTTAAAATCTGCTTAATATTCTGTACCAAGTTCGGTACTGAAACTGCATGATTTGGAATGCTAATACTGCGTAATTGATCATCTCTAAATTTACGGTCGATTTCTAACATCACATGGGTCTGATTTTCTTGTGCGACAAAAGACACTTCTACTTCATTAATACCACTAAAATGTTGAATCGGTACAAATTCTAATTCTTGATAACATCCAATGGTTGAAAAATAATTGTGTCCGCGTAATTGTCCTTTTTCGACATCCACTGTTGCTAAAGCAAAACCACATTGTTGCATCGCTTGTAAAAAGGCTTGCATCGCAGGTGTTGGAGCAATCTGTAAATAATCTTTATCAGTTGCATCCAAGCCCCAATCCACATCTAAATGGGTATGTAACCAAACACGGGTTTTATTGTGGCGACATTGAACTTCGGTGATTGGCGTTTCAAAAGGCAGTTGAATTGAAAATGGAAAGCTATGCGATTGATTGGCTTTGAGTTCAAACGCACCAATGATATGCCACTGGGCAAGAGTAAGTGCTTGGTTAAATTCGTGATCATCCGTTTCAACTTCTGCAGTGGTCATCAGTTTGAGGTAGATGCCATTGATATTTTTGCTTGAAGATGCACCTTTAAAAATCACTTCACCATTTACAACTTGACCTGCTTGCGGTGTTGCTGTGTAAATACAGGTGTTGACCTCAACGCCTTGTAAGCCCAGATTTGACATGAGTTTATGGAACATTTTTATACATTACCGCAAGTGAGTGTTGTTAAAATTGCTGCTATTGAAATGGGATTGTGATGATGTGTCAATGTTATGATTGTGATTATTTTTTACGATTTTATGATCTGTTTTTTGATGTGATGACAACATAATGACGATACGATTAAAAAAAATGTGTATGGGGCTATTTGGGCTTGTTTTACTGCTGAGCGGACTGGTTTTTTGGCTGATCCAAGATGAACCGATTTCACAGAATGCTACAGCACTTTTAGCTGATGTCCGTTTTTATGAGGCAGATTTAAAACAAGACCCCTATTTTTTATGGTTAGGTTTTGAAGCCAAAACCGATGCTGAACAACAGCTTTTGGGGCAGAAAATTTATCATCGTGATTGGAAAAATTTCTATCAAACAAACAGTGTCTATATTGATGAACCGATTGAGAGGTTTAGCGAATTGCAGGGCAATTTTTTAACTGAAGCAGATGAAAAAGTTTTTGAACAGTTAAAAGAAGATTTACATGCCGAGATTGGGATAGAGGTTTATCAAAAACAACAAACAGCTTTAGAAGAGATTTATACGCGTCAAAGTGTGTTAAATGCACGTTGGCAAGTCTTAATTCATCAAGCACCGACACAGCAAGTGCTTGCCTTAAGTGTAGAAGGAGCGATCCCGAATTTTGCACTGATGATGAAAATTCACCGCTTATATGTGGCACATTTGCTGTTTCAAACAGATGTTGCCGGTTTGGTGCGCTATACCGAAGCCTTGATTCGCAAAGACCAAAGTGCAGTAAGCTTGATAGATAAAATGATTATGTTGAATTTAATTTCACATAATATTGAAGTGATTCATGAGCTTAATCAGCGCTTAGGGCAAAAACATACGCTCTCTGAGTTGTCACTAACACAAATGTCGATGCGTTTTCCTTTTGCCAGTGAAACTGCTGTGATGCAACAGGTGACCAATCGACTTGTTGATCGACAAAGTCCACAAGGTATGTTTGATTTTATTTATGAAGATAAAAATCAGCAAAAAAGTGTTGAAAAGCATCCTATTGCAGATTTTTTTACGCCGTTATTATTGCTTAAAAACCAATCGCTGAATCGTTATGTGTCTTATATTCACCCAACTTTAGTGATTTCTGAATTGCCTAATCCTCAGTTTAAGCAAGCTTTGCAACAACCGCATGACAGTACAGTGAAACGCAGTTGGCTGAAAAATTTTATGGGCAATAAATTGGTTGATGTCGCCTTACCACGTTGGGAAACTTATGCCATACGTCCACGTTTAATCAATCAGAAAATTGTTTTATTAAATGTGTTAGCACAACATCAAGCAATTGATTTAAATAAACTTAATAAAAATTTACAGGGCTATGAGTTTTATCGAACCAAAACGGCGCTGTGTATTAAAACGCCAAATCCTTATTTGGATGAGGAAGAAGAACGTAAATATGGCAGTTGTTTAAAATTAGAAGATCAGAAAGGGAAAAGATAATGACAGAGTATTGCGATGCGTAATATTAAAATTGATACCTTACGTGGAATTTCTATTTTATTGGTGCTGATTCATCACTTTAATATTCCTTATAAATTGCATGATACTTTTTTAGGTGTGCAGATTTTTGGTGAAAGTTTGAGTACCTTGATTGCTCGAAATGGCAATTATGGGGTGACCATGTTTTTTGTGATCTCAGGTTTTTTAATCACTCAACATACGCTGCAACGTCATTCATCTTTGGCAGAAATTAATCTTAAAAACTTTTATATTCGCCGTATTGCTCGGATTATACCGTGTTTGGTACTACTCGTGGCGATGGTTACGGTACTGGGAAGTTTGGGTTTAAAGCCATTTATCAATCAAGCGCCTAACGACATTGAAGTGTCTTATGCTTTAACCGTATTTTCTGCATTTACCTTTTGGATGAATATTCTGATCATTGAAAATGGCTGGATAAACTATGCGCTGGGTGTGCTGTGGTCATTGTCGGTTGAAGAGGTTTTCTATCTTGCTTTTCCTTTACTGTGTTTGCTTTTAGGACGTAGTCAAAAAGGCTTTATTTTGCTGCTATTTGCAGTTATTGCGTATGCACCTTATTTCCGTTCATTACATTTTGCTGAAGAAAGTGGAGCATATCTTTATCACTATTTTTCTAGTTTTGATGGTATCGCTATAGGGTGTTTAACTGCAATTTTTGTACAAAATTTCAAAGGGATATTGCCAAATAAGAATTTTATAATTGCGATCGTTTCAGTACTGATGATTGCATTGTATCTGTATGCACCGATTAAAGCGGTTAGTACGTGGGGCATTAGTGTTTTTGCTTTGCTTTCGGCTATTTTAATTGCTTGCTTTGCTCAAACGCCACAAGCGCAAGCACATTCTATTTTCTCTAAGGGTATGGTGTGGATTGGACAACGCAGTTATGAGATGTATTTGTTTCATTTGATTATTTTAGGATTATTTAAAGTCATTTATTTTCCAAAAGAAACTTTGCCTGCTGAAAAGCTAATGTTGTTGTCTGTGTATTTTATTTTGGTGTTTATTTTAAGCTGGGCGATTGAAAAATATTACTCTACACCGTTAAACATAAAAATCCGTCAGCGTTTTATCCGCTCTCATCGTTAAGAGTGGATAAAATATCAATCTACACGATCTGATTGTTTGACAATTTTTTGAAAATGTTTGGATAGATTGCTTATAATAAAACCAAAGCGTAGAAAAAAATAAACCGACGATTCGAGTGATGATGAAATCGTCGGCTAAGATACTTCGCTCAATTTGATTTGGGCTGCTGTTCCAAATCAAATTGTAGAAGCATGAGTTTATAGGTCTCATGGGAGGTAAAAGGTTACCGAGTCAAATCTGCGGATGCCTGTGCAAATTATTCGCGGTTGCTGCAACCTTATACTTATATAACGCCAGTAGTTTTGATTTGGTTGACAAGAAAATTAAAAAAAATTAAAAAATTTTCCTATAATGTATTTTTAAGTTGTGGAAATACCGTTATGACATCACTAAGTAAGTATTTTTTATGGTTTTTTGTGCTTTGTTTGGTGTTGACAATGGTGGTTGGTATTTTGGTTGCATTGTTGCCAAATCAAATCTCAGGAGTTTTGACCGCACTGCCTTATTTAATTTCTATGATTATTGTTTTGCATTTATTTTTAAAACAACAAAAACGTGCACCAAGCAAATCGGAGCAAAAAAAGTTCTCTATTGGATTTAGCCTAATTTTTTGGACATATAATTTTATTGGTGTACTGATCGGTGTCATGATCTTTGCCCGTAGCGATGCAGAGGTTTGGAACAATTTTCTGCTGTATATGCAAAACCCACAATTTTTAATGTTATCGCTGATCATGTTGCTGATGTTAGCGATCCCACTATTTCTGATCACTTACTGGTTTTATGGTAAGCAAGCACAGCGGATGGCTGCAAAAATGTTTGGAAATTAAAACATTTTTAGACTTTTGTAGGAGGCTTTGAAATCATTATAGAGTATGTTTGAATAGCAATAAGAAAAATAACAGAGTAGTTTTGTGATGCTGAGCGATTTAAAAAATAAAAATATATTGCTGACAGGTGCCAGTGGTTTTATTGGCACACATTTCATTGAATATTTGCTTGCACATCAAGTAAATGTGATCGCTTATTCTCGTCAAAAAAGAACTTCTCAGCATGCACAGTTACAGTGGATTCAGGATTTTACTGCGCTTGAACATTTACAGTTAGATTTTGTGGTGAATTTGGCTGGTGAAAGTATTGGAGAAGGACGCTGGACGGATACCCGTAAACAAAAATTAATCCAAAGCCGAGTACGCACCACGCAACAGCTTTATCAAGCATTATCGCAATATGGTTTACGTCCACAATGTATCGTTTCAGGTTCTGCAATTGGTTATTATGGTATTGATCCACAACAGGCTTGGTTAAATGATTGCGATGAAAATTCAGCCCCTCAAGCAATTTTTATGTCTGAAATGTGCCAACAATGGGAAGCAGAAGCATTAAGCCATACCGAGCAGAATACTAAAATTATGCGTTTAGGTGTGGTATTTGGACAGGGCGGTGGGATTCTACCGCAAATGTTATTGCCTATCAAAATGGGCTTGATTGGCAGAATAGATTCAGGTCGTCAACCGATGACTTGGGTACATGTGGATGATGTTATTCAAGCTATTTTATTTTTATTTCAAAGTAAGTCTACTCAAAAAGTTTATAACGTGGTCGCGCCTGATCATATTGACCAAATGCAATTTGTACGTGTTGCGGCTAAAATTTTAAAGCGAAAACCATTTCTGCCTTTACCTAGTGTTGTGATGCGTATGCTCATGGGGGAACAATCCCACTTGGTGTTAAATGGACAATATGTTCAACCTAAAGCGTTATGTGCAGAAGGCTTTGATTTTCAATATACAGACCTGCAAAGTGCATTAAAACAAATCATACAACATTCGCCAAACTAGATTTTAAACGCTGTGGCGAATAGGCAGTTGCATCCACCAAAGTTTGTTGTTTCAACATAAGTTGGCGCAGTAATTGTGCTGACGCAGGCCCCATACATAAACCATTGCGATAATGTCCAAAGTTTGCCCATAAGTTTTCAATCTCTGGCATTTGCCCAATATAAGGAATCCCTGTGGGTGAACTTGGACGTAAGCCTGCCCACTGTTTCACAATTGGGAAATTGGCGAGTTCAGGAACCATTTCCACACAAGCTTTATAAATGTTTTGCTGTGTTTGCACACTTGGACGTCGATCAAAACCCAGATGATCCATACTTGAACCACAGACCACATGACCATCTGTACGTGGAATCAAATACATCACCTTGTTCATACACATGGTCGGTAACCAATTTTCAGGCGTTTTAAACAATAACATTTGTCCTTGTACAGGCTCGACAGGAATTGAAAGTTGTAATTGCTCAGACCAACAATTTGACCAAGCACCTGTGGTAATCACAAATTGATCTGCTTGATAATGTTTTGCATTTGAGGTTTGAACCGACTGGATATGATTATTATAAATATTAAACTTTTCAATCCATGTATTTTCAATCACTTCAACCTTTGGATGTTGCTTTAAATACGTGATTAAAGATTTGAGCAAACGTGGATTACGAACATTAGCAAGTTGAGGGAAATAAATTGCTTGTTGGAATTGTTGTGAAATATGCGGATTAATCTGTTCGAGTTGTTCTCGTTGTAAATATTCACAATGCTGCATGGGTTCATTATATGTATCTTTATAATTCAGCCCAATTTCAAAATCAGCCTCATCAAAAATCAACATTCCTGTTTCATGAATCTGAAAGTCTATGCTAGTTTTGGGGAATAGCTTTTGATTCCATTGCTGATACATGGATTTGCCATATTGTGCCAAGTGATTGACTTCACGCGGATAGCGCCAAGGGTACATGGGTGAAAGTATGCCACCACCTGCCCATGAAGCAGCGTGTCCTGCTTGTTGTTGGTCAAATATAGTGACTGTGCAACCTTGTTCAATGAGTTCAAGAGCAGTGAGTAAGCCGCTTACTCCTGCACCGATGATGGCAATATGCATGGTGTTTTGTACCAAATTCAAATTTTTAATTAGATTCATTTATTACAAATACTATGCGCTTAGAAAAAATATTTAAACTTTAGATCAGACGGAGTCTTATATCTAAAGTTTAAATGAAGGGATTAGCCTTCGGCTCGACCTACTTTTCTTTCGGGAAAAGTAGGCAAAACCATTGTCATCCGCAAAACTCGTTTACTACCATCTTTTAATTGATGTATCGCAGAAACATTATTGATCAAAAGTAGTCCTGCCTCAAACATGTTGCGAATGACGTTTCCGCGTATCAAATAGCATTTAATATTTTTGAAAGACGTTACTTCATCTCTTTTAATTGACGAGCTGCGTGTTCTGCATAATACGTCCAAATCCCATCTGCACCTGCACGGCGGAAGCACATTAACGATTCCATAATCACGCTGTCAGATAACCAACCATTTTGAATGGCTGCAGCAAGCATGGCATATTCACCACTGACTTGATAGACAAATGTCGGCACGCCAAAGGTATCTTTTACTTCACGTACTACATCCAGATAAGGCATACCAGGTTTCACGATCACCATATCTGCACCTTCTTGGATATCTAACGCAATCTCATGCAATGCTTCAGCGCGGTTTCCTACATCCATTTGGTAGTTGTACTTATTACCACCTTTTAGATTTGAAGAAGAACCTACGGCATCACGGAATGGACCATAGAAGCTAGAGGCATATTTTGCTGAGTACGCCATGATGTTGGTATAGATAAAGCCATTACTTTCTAAAGCTTGGCGAATCGCACCGATACGTCCATCCATCATGTCACTGGGTGCAACCACATCAGCCCCCGCTTCTGCATGACTCAATGCTTGTTTAATTAAACATTGTACAGTCTCATCATTTAATACATAACCTGTATCATCGATGATGCCATCCTGACCGTGTGTGGTATATGGGTCGAGTGCGCCATCAGTGATCAGTACCATTTCTGGGAGTTCTTTTTTCAAAAGACGAATGGTATTTTGTACCAAACCATCTTCATGCCAAGCCGCTTCAGCTGTTAAACTTTTATCTTCTTGTGGTGTTACAGGAAAAAGCGCCAATTTGGATACGCCTAATTCCAACAAAGTTTCTGCTTTTTTTAACAATAAATCAGCAGATAATCGTTGTACATTTGGCATGCTTGGCACATCTTGGGTCTGGTTCTGACCTGGAAGCACAAATACTGGATAAATGAGATGATCTGCTGTGAGCTGCGTTTCTCTCACCATCGCACGAAGCTTATCGTTTTTACGAATTCGGCGCATACGAGTGGCTGGAAAAGCAGGGCGATTGAACGTATAAGTCATAACAATCTCGATATTCAGTATTAAACTAAGGGCTTATTGTAGCCCCTTCATGTATTTTTTGGCAAAAAGCTGAAAAAATCTCTGTATTGGTTTTTTAGATTATGACAACTGACTCTCCCCAAGCGGATTCAACTAAAGCTGAATCGCAAAAAAAATGGACTGGAAATTTACATCTAGGTAGCAAAGCAGACCTGAATGTAGTACTCAGTCAACTCACCAAAGCGTTTAATACTTCTCCTTATTTTTCTCATAATGCGATGCAAATGCGTGTTGTAAATGATGAAATTGAAGGTTATATCGAAATGCAGCCGTATTTAATTGGAAATGTGGCATTTCAAATTTTACATGGCGGTGTTGCTGCGACTTTACTGGATAGTATCGGTGGGATCGTGGCGATGGGAGAGTTATACAAACGAGCAGAACCTGACCAACTGCCTGATACCCTTAAAAAAGTTTCTCGTTTAGCGACAGTGGATATGCGTGTTGATTATTTATCGCCGGGTCGTGGTAAATATTTTATTGCGAAGGCTGAAACTTTACGTCTAGGACGCAAAGGTTGCACCATGCGCATGACCATGGTCAATGATGAAGGTAAAGCGATTGCAACTGCGATCGCATCTTATGCATATTAATGAGTTTAAGCGCATAGTGTCTTAAAAAAGCCATTAGAATGCATATTTTAATGGCTTTTTTATTTGGCTTTCGATGTATAAATTTAAATAAATCAAAGTAATTTTTAGAAAATAAACGCATGAGTTACATTTTGATTCTCATATACTGATTATAAAACTGTAAAATCCACAATCACAATTTTAAGAAAATCGACTTTCTCATTAAAACATCTCAGCGCTCATTTGTTTTTAAGCTTTTTTTAAGATTAAAAGCCAAATATTCGTCAAATGTTCTTGACCAAGTCTTGCGATCAGCTAGGAAATGCGATGACAGATGCCCAACAAACTTCTGTACCACACAACGAGTCAACAGACCTCAAAGATGTAGAAAATCAAAGCAAACGTAAAAAGTTATTGAAAATTTTTGCAGTGATGATTGTGATTGTTGCGATTATTTATATGCTTTGGCACTTTCTTTTTAATCGCTCTGTCAGTACTGATAATGCCTATGTGGGGGCTGAAACTGCCGAAATTACCTCGATGGTCAGTGGACAAGTTGAAAAAGTTTTAGTCAGTGACACACAAACGGTGAAAAAAGGCGATACTTTGGCAATCATTGATCCTCGTGATGCCAAAATTGCATTGGCGCAGGCACAAGCAGAGTTAGCAAAAGCACAACGCCAATATACGCAAAGTTCAGCCAATAGTAGCGCATTGAACTCGCAGATTTTGATGAGTGATGATGATATTCATAGTGCCAAAGCACAGGTTGCACAAGCACAAGTGGCTTTGCAACAAGCACAACAAGAGTTTGAACGTCGTAAGGCTTTAAGTGCTTCAGGGGCGATTTCCAAAGAGGAATTTACCAAGTCGCAAAGTGCTTTAAATAATGCACAAGCTAGTTTAGATGTTGCCAAAGCAGGTGTGGCACAAGCAGAGTCTAAACGTAAAGCAGCACAAAGTAATTTAGATGCCAACGAAGCTTTAATCAAAGGAGCTTCTCAGCAGTCAACTCCCGATGTTTTGGTGGCACAAGCCAAAGTTGAGCAAGCCTTGTTAGACTTACAACGTACTGAAATTAAAGCGCCATTGGATGGTGTGGTTGCACGCAGAACAGTTCAAGTGGGGCAAAGAGTAGCACCAGGCACGTCTTTGATGAAATTAATTCCCCTGTCTGAATTGTATGTCGATGCTAATTTTAAAGAGAGCCAATTGAAAAATGTCAAAGTTGGTCAAAAGGTTGAGTTAACTTCAGACTTATATGGCAAAGATGTGAAATATCATGGCACTGTAATTGGTTTTTCAGGTGGGACAGGTTCAGCATTTGCGTTAATCCCAGCGCAAAATGCCACAGGTAACTGGATCAAAGTGGTGCAGCGTTTACCCGTACGTATTCAACTGGATAAAAAACAATTACAACAACATCCATTGCGTGTGGGCTTATCTATGGAAGCCGAGGTTGATACCTCAACAGCGAAGTAAACGCTTATGAATAGCACAGTTTTTCAAAGCGAGCTAAAAGGCACGAAGTTATTATTCGCTGCTTTATTTCTTTCATTGGCAAATTTTATGGTGGTCTTGGACATGACCATTGCCAATGTGTCCGTACCGCATATTACTGGGAGTCTTGCTGTTTCAAGTTCACAAGGGACTTGGGTGATCACTTCCTATGCCGTTGCTGAGGCGATTTGTGTACCATTAACAGGTTGGTTGGTGGGACGCTTTGGTGCTGTTCGCGTCTTTAGTATCAGTTTGATTGGATTTACCATCTTTTCAATCTTATGCGGTTTGTCCACCAGTTTAACCATGTTGGTGATTTTCCGAATCGGACAAGGTTTATTTGGTGGCCCAATTATGCCACTCAGTCAAATGCTACTGATGCGTATTTTCCCACCTGAAAAGCATTCGCAAGCGATGGGCATGTGGGCAATGACCACCGTTGTAGGTCCGATTCTCGGTCCTATTTTAGGTGGTACCATCAGTGACAATATGTCATGGCACTGGATTTTCTTTATCAATATTCCTGTTGGTATCGTGTGTGCCCTTGGCGTGATGCGTTTGCTGAAATCTGCAGAAACACCAATTGAAAAGTTAAAAATAGACAGTATTGGCTTAGGGTTGTTGGTGTTGTGGATCGCTGCTTTACAGTTAATGCTTGATTTTGGGCATGAAAAAGACTGGTTTAATAGCAGTTTTATCTGTGCGCTGGCGGTGATCATGGTGATTGGTTTTATTGCCTTTGTGATTTGGGAATATTACGAAAAGCATCCTATCGTAAATATCCAAATTTTCCGTTATCGTGGCTTTACCATCGCAACACTGTCTTTGGCTTTTGCCTTTGCTGCGTTTTTCGGCAGTATTGTATTAATTCCACAATGGCTGCAAATGAATTTAGGTTATACCGCCTCATGGGCAGGTTATCTCACCGCCACAATGGGCTTGGGAAGTCTGACCATGTCACCTATTGTAGCTAAGTTAGCCACCAAATATGACCCTCGTGCATTGTCGAGTTTTGGTTTAATGATCTTAGGTGGTGTGACTTTGATGCGTGCTTTTTGGGTCACAGATGCTGACTTTATGGCATTGGCTTGGCCGCAGATTATTCAAGGTTTTGCAGTGCCGTTTTTCTTTATTCCTTTATCAAATATTGCTTTAGGTGCTGTTCAACCGAATGAAGTGGCTTCTGCTGCAGGCTTAATGAATTTTTTAAGAACGATGGCGGGGGCAATCGGGGCTTCCATTGCAGTGACGTTGTGGGATGATCATGCCAAACTTGCACGAAGTGAAATTGTGTCAACAATGCATGTTGCGGATACCCAACAAGCACTGATGCAAAATGGATTTAGCTCAGAAACCGCCTTAGGCATTATTTCGGATTTGGTCAATAAAGAAGCTTTAACTTTATCGGTGAATCATGTGTTTTTAATCTTTGCCATGGTATTTATCTTTGCTGGATTGATCATTTGGTTGTGTCCTAAACCGAAAAATGTAGTTGAGGCAGGAGCTGCACATTAATCTCTAACTAAGGTGAATTTATGCTAAATGACTTAAAATGAATTCACCTTATGTTTATATTTCTTAAAAAAATCAATTAAGGTTAAGACATTTTTAAGATGATGTGATGGGAATGATCAACCAAATATTCTTACTATAATTCTTAAAATCATATTTGTAATCTATTTATATTCAGTAAAACTTTAATCGCCAAATTGAAACAAAACTCAGTTAATCTAAATTGAACCTGCATGGCAAACATAACAAGGATACTAAAATGACACGTGATTTTGAACAATTCCCAGATAATGATAACGGCAATTTATTGTGGCAAATGCAAGAAGATGGTGATGATTTAAGCGAGGTTCATGAGCTTGAATTTTCAATGTATTTTAAAACGCAAGCGCTTGCGGAAAAGTGTGCTTTATATTTATTGCTTGAAGAACAAAAAATTTCAATGTATCTCGATGAAGAGCTTGAACCAAATGAGTGGGTCATTACGGTATATGTGAATTTACTTCCTGAATACGCAGATATCGTTGATCTAGAAGAATGGTTTAATAAAATCGCAAGCCAATTTGACGGTGAATATGATGGTTGGGGATGCACTACTTATGTATTTGACAATGAATACTATGATGATGAAGAGTTGAGTGAAATAAAGTAATTTTCATATAAGTCGATGATAAAAAGCATATTTAACCGTATGCTTTTTTTATTGAAGCAATAGTTTTTAAGTTTGCACATACCAAAGAAATACATAGCCTATAGACACATAGCAGTACACTAAGTTGACAACAATAACAGCAAGGAAAGTAAAAATGGGCAATACAATTCAACTACATCGAGTTTTTAGTGCACCGCCAGAACGGGTCTATAAGGCATTTTTAGATCCAGATGCGTTGGTAAAATGGATGGCACCACATGGATTTACTGCACAAGTTCAGCATTTAGAAGCTCGTGTTGGTGGTACCTATAAAATGTCTTTTACGAATTTCTCCACAGGGACAAGCCATTCTTTTGGTGGAACTTATCAAGAACTAATTCCGAACCAGCGTATTCGTTATACAGATCAATTTGATGACCCAAATTTACAAGGTGAAATTGAAATGTTAATAGAATTAAAAGCGGTTATGGTTGGCACAGAAGTTACTATTACACAATCAGGAATTCCTGCAGTTATTCCTACAGAAGCGTGTTATCTCGGATGGCAGGAGTCCTTACAGCTTTTATCATTACTGGTAAATCCAAATATTCCTGATCAATAAACCTTTTTGTTATTGGAATTCATTACTGAAACTCTAAAGTGATCTGATGTTGATATAGAGATTGAAAATAAAATGAATATTCAAATAAAACGGATTTATGATCCCATAGCACAAACAGATGGTAAGAGAGTGTTAGTAGATCGTTTATGGCCTAGGGGAATTAAAAAAGAAGCAGCTCAACTAGATTTATGGGCGAAACAAGTTACCCCTTCTAATGCCTTAAGGAAATGGTATCACCAAGATCCACAGCAACATTGGGAGGAGTTTCAACAACGCTATTTGTTGGAACTAGAGCAGGTGAAGCCCGAAGTAGAGCGATTACGCCAGTTGGCGCTACAAGGAACAATAACCTTATTAACTGCTGCAAAAAATCAAACCCATAATCATGTGATCGTACTCAAAGATGTTTTGCAAAATTCGGGTAAATTTTAATTCCATAGTTGAAATAAGGAATTAACTACACTTCATCGCCTATATGGGCTATAGTGTAGACTATTTTTCCTTTATTTTGAGGTTGTTATGTCTTTACCCAATTGCCCAAAATGTAATTCTGAATATACCTATGAAGATGGTGAATTATTGATTTGCCCTGAATGTTCACATGAATGGAAAGAAGGAGAATCCTTAAAGCAAGATGAAGAAAGTATTATCAAAGATGCATTTGGCAATATTTTAAATGATGGCGATACTGTGACCGTCGTGAAAGATTTAAAAATCAAAGGCTCTTCATCCATTGTGAAACTTGGAACCAAAGTTAAAAATATTCGTTTATTACCCGATGCAAGTGATGGTCACGATATTGATTGTAAGATTGATGGGATGGGAACAATGAAATTGAAATCTGAGTTTGTGAAAAAAGCATAAACATCAATAAGGCTAATGTTATAAAATGTATGCTGAGTTGATCATCGAAAAACCAGCAAAATATTATTTTGTACTGCCGTATTTATATTGCAAAGTTCGAGTTCATTTGTGTAGGTAATGTATTATTTTTAAGGATAAAATTAACAAAAATCCTTTGTTGGGTATGAGAAGTTAAGCTTCGCAAGATGTCCATATCTTGCAGAGTATTGCTCTTCATGCCCAACGCGATATCCATGTCGCCTACGATAGCTCCAGTCACTCCGTTAAGTTTTCATTGCATATCATGGACTAGCAAGTTCGCTACAGTTGATCTGTATTCAACCTATCTGATTATTAAAATGAACTACATTTTAAATTAAAACAATCTAATTGATTATTATAAATAAATTTATATTTTTTTGAATTTTATCTTGTTCTTTTTATTTAATAGTGAGGAATTAATCACACTAATAAATAAAAGTGAGATTTTAGCGTGATTGCGGAAATAGATGGTGATCAAGCAAGTGCAAATGAAATACTAAAACAAATAAAAAAATGGGATAATGCTTTGAAAAATAATGATATTGATCAAATTATTCAAAGTTATGCCGATGATTTTAGTCTTTTTGATGTGAGTTCTCAGCTCAGTGGACTGGTGCAATATAAAGCAGAACTAGAAAAGCTCAGTCCATATTTGACTATGAATAGTGATATTCGTAGACGCAACATAAAAGTCCATGTTTCAAGTGATCTTGCCTTTTTATATTTTTATATCAAGATTGAAAACAAACAGATCAATCCATTGTTAAAAATGCCATGGTGTCGTACAACATTATGTTTACAAAAGAAAAATCAAAGATGGATAATATTACATCAACATATTTCTATACCAGTAAATATCGTCACTAAAAAAGCAGTAGACCTGCAAGTAAAAGCAAAACTAAAGTTGGTGGGTTAATGGATTTTCATCTGTTGTTAATGGCTAGGTCATTATTTTCGTATTTCTAAGCAATGAATAGTGAACAGCATAAGATTTTAATTAATTTTTGTGTCATAGGTTTGATTTTTACTGAACTGAATCAAAAGATTACAGGAATATATTGGTAAATTATCGTAATTTCTTGAAGAATAATCATATAAATATAAGAATCGTGAGAACATGGATGAAAAATGAAAAAACGAGTGATTTGCAGCAAAAAATAATTGCGCAACAAAACTCACTGCATTTGGAACAACAGGATATTCAAAAGCTTCCAGATGAGTATGCTCCTATTATTTTAGCGCGATTGTTGAAATTACTCGAAATTTCTTCAATGTTAAAAATTATGGCAGGTTTTTTCATCGCTGCTATTTTAATCGTCGCCTTATACGTCGGAAAAGATATTCTGATTCCGTTGGCATTGGCAATTTTATTTGGTTTTTTACTCAACCCATTGGTGAATCGACTCAGTAAATGGGGCTTGCCACGTATTGCTGCAATCATTTTGGTGGTGATGAGTACATTGGCTGTATTGGGTGGTGCAGCAAGTTATTTATTTTTACAACTCAGTGATTTAAGCCAAGAATTACCGCAGTATCAAACCACGATCAAGCAAAAATTACAGTCTGTGCAACGCTATACACAAGGACCAAGTGTATGGGATGGTGCGATTCGAACCGTGGAAACCGTTGAACATTCCATTGAACAAACACCTCAACAAAAGGTCGACAAACCGCATGTGCAACAAGTCGAAGTTGTGGGAGAGGAACAAACATTTGCTGAATCTGCACAAGTATGGGCAGATAAAATTCTTAGTCCAATTACTACAGCAGGGATTGTATTTGTCTTCGCCATACTGATTTTAATTGATCGTAAAGACTTACATGATCGGCTGTTAAAACTGTTTGGAAATAATCTGAATGTGGGCACAGATGCTTTAGATGAAGCAGCGCAGCGAATTGGTAAATATTTGCGAATGCAGTTGATCGTTAACCTGAGTTATGGCGTGCCTATGGCGATTGGCTTATGGTTTATTGGCGTGCCTGCTGCGATTATGTGGGGAATGGTTGCAGTGGTCATGCGCTTTGTTCCTTATGTTGGCCCTTTAATTTCAGCCGCATTTCCTATTATTTTGGCGTTTGCAGTAGACCCAAGTTGGAATATGGTGCTGTTGACAATGGGATTGGTGCTACTGTTAGAGCTTATTACCAATAACATCATTGAACCGTGGCTGTATGGGGAAAGTACAGGATTATCTACCTTAGCCATTATGGTGGCTGCAACATTTTGGACAGCAATTTGGGGGCCGATAGGTTTAATTTTATCAACGCCATTAACTGCTTGTATTTTAGTGCTTGCAAATTATATTCCTGCTTTAGCATTTGTAAAAATACTGATTGGGAATGAGCCTGCACTGCGTCCACCTGAACGTTTTTATCAACGTTTGGTGGCTGATGATACGGACGCTGCGATGGAGGATGCTGTCTGTCGCGTACAACAAGATTTACCACGTAAAGCAGCAGCGGATGTGGTCGCTCGTAAAGTGATCGCATTTTATGATGATGTTGCTGTGCCAGCGATCCAACTTTTTTCAGAGAGTCACAATCAGCGAGCAACAGCAGAACATCGGCTACGGATGAATCAAGGATTGAAGCGTTTCAACCGAGATTTTCAAATAAAATATTCCACTAAAAATGCTGAAGCAGCCAAGATTCTATGTTTAGGTGCACGCTGGGAAATAGATGTGCATAGTTCAGCCATGTTGGCACACGCTTTAACACTCAAAGACATGCCTGCGACCTATATGCAAGATGCCATTTTGCAGACACAGACCAATATTTTAGATGAACTTCCTGAGCAGATAGAAGTACTGTGTATTTCATTGTTTCATGCCCATCCTATTGCGCAAATTCGTTTGATTTTAAATAAAATTCGAGCAAAACGTCCTGATCTTTATGTGATTTTTGCGACATGGAATTGTGATGTAGAACAACTTGAAGAGAAAATCCAGCAGCGTTTTCAGATCGATGCTTTGGTGAATGATGTCAATCAGTTGATATTAAATGTTGAAGCATTCTTTATTGCAAAAGGCGAAAAGTCGATGACCGCTTTATTGCCTGAGGATGAGGCTGAGCGTTTGGCGACGATGCAAGACTTAGATTTATTGAATATCAACAATATACCCATATATGCACAGTATATTGATGAAACCATGCAAGCTTTTGATGTGGGTTATGCTCAAATCTCATGGGTAGATCAGGCACAAGTTTTTACTCCCGAAAGTCCATTAACAGATCGTACACAGGCTTTATCAGCACAATATATTTCACGAGATGAGTCGATTTGTAATCATGTGGTGTATCAAAACGAGGATTTGATTATTGAAGATATTCAACGAGATCCACGCTTTCGCAATGTAGCAGAACTTAAAAAAAATCATATTCGTTTTTATGCAGGCGTACCTTTAAGAAATAAAAAAGGTTTTGTTTTGGGCAGTTTATGTATTTTAGATCGTCAACCCAAAGTCTTGGATGAAGGAGATTTAGACTTATTACATGCGTTGGCCAATGATCTTATGCAAACCATAAGCCATGATAAAAAGCGTGATGAAAAACTGGATGATATTCAACATTTAGAGCAGAACACGCCAAATAATCAGGATAAAATATAAATCAACAGATAGAAAATATACCTATGCCAAACCCACTTTTTGCCAAACATGAATGGCTTAAACCATTGTTGCCACGTAATCCACATGAAAAACATCGTGTTGCGACTTCATTGGAGTTACTGTTTGATTTGATCTTTGTGGTTGCTATAGCGACTGCAGGGCAGCAATTGCATCATGCCTTGATTGAAAATCATATCCAAACGGGTTTGCTATTTTACAGTATGGTGTTTTTTGCATTGTGGTGGGCATGGATGAATTTTACATGGTTTGCCTCAGCCTACGACAATGATGATGCGATTTATCGTGTGATGACTTTGTTACAAATCATCGGGTCTTTAGTCTTAGCCGCAGGCATTCCTTTGGCATTTCAACAGCATAATTTTGATGTCATCATTATTGGCTACGTGATTATGCGTTTAGCTTTAGTCAGTCAATGGTTTCGAGTCGCTAAAAATGATCCAGAGCGCAGGATCACTGCTTTACGTTATGCATTTGGAATTATTCTTGTGCAAATGGGGTGGCTGTTTTTTCATTTTAGCCCTGTGGCTTTTAGCATTTATATTTTTGTATTTTTAGTGATTGCTGAGCTGGCTGTTCCTATTTTTGCTGAATCACATCAAATGACGCCATGGCATCCTCATCATATTGCAGAGCGTTATTCGTTATTAACGATTATTGTTTTAGGTGAGTCAATTGTGGCGTGTTATTCTGCAATTACAGATGCTTTGACAACGCAAGCTTTTGACCAAGCGCTTATTTTGTTAATGATCGGTGGCGTGATTTTAATGTTTACCATGTGGTGGGCATATTTTGATCATGAAATTGCTGAGCGTTTAGACAGTCGGAAACGTGCATTTACTTGGGGATATGGACATTTTTTTATTTTTATAAGTATTGCAGTGATTGGTGCAAGTCTAGCTGCTTCAATTGATGTTGCAACCCATCACGCAGAAATTTCTACACAAATGATGGGCTATTTTATCGCTGTTCCAGTGGTGGTTTATACAGCTTCTTTATGGATATTACATGAGGCACATCATTTACAAGGTATTAAAAAATGGTTATACCCACTGACGTCATTGATTGTATTAGCGATTCCTTTATTTTCAACGGCAATTGGATATACTGTTTTCGCAATTTCAATTACTTATGCTGCACGATTAATATTTTCTAAATGCTATTTGGCTCGATAAGGTAATAATAGTATGGGCTTTCATGATTTTTATCGAATGAGTTCACATGCAGTTATATGTAATGCTCAGAATCAAATTTTAATGCTTAAAGCAAATTATGCTGATTGTGCATGGGGCTTACCAGGCGGTGGTTTGGATGTGGGTGAAACGATTCATGAAGCATTGATTCGAGAATGTCATGAAGAAATTGGCTGTGATGTTCAAGTGGAATATCTATCGGGTGTTTATTTTCATGCGAGCGTAAATTCACATGCTTTTATTTTTAAATGTAGCTTGCCTGAAAATGCCAAAATTCAACTTAGTGCTGAACATTCAGCATATCGCTGGTTGAGTCTAGATGAATTATCAACAATACAAAAAATACGCATTGAAGATTGCTTAAATTTTACTGGAACGGTACAAAGCCGAGCCTTCTAAATGTATAAAGGCTACATTTACAAGAATGCTGCATGAAAACTTAAAAGTCCGATTTAATATGATCAATATATTGAAAAATTTAAAAATAGGATAATGTCATGACAACGCATATAAAACAAAAAATCATTTTAGGGCTTTGCTTGAGTCTTTTAAGCGGCGTAAGTTCGGCAGCCATTCAAGGTATGTCCTTTGAACATAAAGATTGGGAGTTGGCATGTGACAATACAGGGACTTGTCGTGCGGCAGGTTATCAAACAGATGACAATTATGAACATCCTGTCAGTGTGTTGTTGACCCGAAATGCAGGTGCAAATACGCCTGTAGTTGCAGAAGTGCAGTTTGGTGAAAATGAAGAAAATCAAACAAGCAGTGCTAAATATGAACTAAAAATAGATGGAAAATCTTATGGTTGGGTTAAAAATAGTACGCAGTCTAATCTAACTACAAATCAACTCAATGCTTTGTTAGCCACAGCTCAACGTGATGCAGTGGTTGAGTTTGTTGCGGGCAAACAACGATATATTTTGTCTGGGCAAGGCATGAGTGCTGTTTTATTGAAAATGGATGAGTTTCAAAAGCGTCTAGGAACATCGTCTGCATTGATTAAAAAAGGACAAAATTCCAATCAAAATGTTTTAAAAGCCGAAGCTAAACCAATCGTTGTTGCAAAAGATCTGCTCAAAGCCAAAGAAACTAAACTCTTACCTAAAAGTGAGAAAGCACAAAAAATTATTGCTGTGTTAAAAAAGACCACCAACAGCGAAGATTGTCCTATTTTATTTGGTGAATCTGATTATTTTGAATCAGATCGTTTAGTGATTACACCGCTCACCCAAAACTTAACAGCGGTATCCAATGCCTGTTGGAAAGGTGCTTATAATTTTGGCTGGGGAACATGGGTCATGAATAAGAACCTGACTGAAGTGAAGCAATTTGTCAGCAGTGCTATTAGTGATGAAGGGGATAATCAATTGTTTGAAAACCATAAAGGACGCGGTGTAGGTGATTGTTGGTCACAAGCAGAGTGGACATGGGATGGACAGCGTTATATAAAAACTTTTGATGCAAGTACAGGGCAATGCAAAGGCTTTGCGGGTGGAGCATGGCAATTGCCTACTGTGGTTACAGAAGTAAAAGGTTTAAAGCAATAACGGTCTAAATCAAAAACTAAACATAAAATTAGCTTTTGGAGAGGTTGAGCTTTTCAACCACTTCATCAATTTTTTTCAAACGTTTGACTTCATCCCAAAGAGCTTTGGCTTCAGGATAATGTTTTGACATCATGCCTAGCCATTGCTTATAACGACCGACCATATTCATTTCTTTTTTATAAGAACCATTTAAAAAACGAATCTGTAAAGTAAGTAGTTCATTCCAAGTGATCAAAGGTGTGTCGATATTTTGACGAATACATTGGGTTAAATCAGGTGTGGTCACAGCACCACGCCCAATCATCAAATCCTCACAACCTGACTCAACTTGGCATTGTTTGGCATCAGCATTGGTCCAAATTTCACCATTGGCAATCACATTGATTTTTAAGTTTTCACGAATGGGATGCAGCAAATCCCAAAATGCAGGTGGTGTATAACCGTCAGCTTTGGTACGTGCATGTACAGTGACCCATGCTGCTCCAGCATCTTCAATCGCATGGGCATTTTCCATCGTGAAATTTCGATCCATATAGCCTAAGCGCATTTTCGCAGAAACAGGAATATGAGTCGGCACAGCATCACGCACGGCTTTGACTAACTCATGCACAACCTCAGGTTCATCAAGTAATACTGAACCACCACGATGACGATTTACTGTTTTTGCAGGACAGCCAAAGTTCAGATCAATCGCAGGCGCACCCAGTTCAGCCGCTCGAACTGCATTGGCCGCAAGCATGTGAGGATTATTTCCTAAAAATTGCACATGCACAGGTGTACCTGCAGCAGTTTTGCCGTTATGTTTCAGCTCTGGGCAGTACGTATGATAAATATGATCAGGCAGCACAGCGTCTGTCACTCGGATAAACTCAGTTACACACCAGTCAAAGCTGCCAACCGATGTCAAAACATCACGCATAATTGGGTCAGTTAAGCCTTCCATAGGAGCGAGAACGAGTTTCAAAGAATTATCCTAGCGTACGAGTTAAACAAGAGCGTTATACGGTTTTTTACTGAACTTGTCTAGCAATGTAAATTATCAAAGATGCTGGAATGATAAAATGTTTGAGTCAGCGTTTTGAAAAATCAAATGAAAGAATGGACGAAAATATGAATTTAAAGCAAACTCTAGAAGAAATAAATACCTTCTTAAATCTAGATGAACTATTTACACAGTCAAATCATCACATACAGCTTGAACGGATTCAAACTGAATTTAAGCTAAAACTTCCTGTAGAATTATAACAATATATTCAATCATTCTGAGATTGCAAACTGGTATTTTCCGCAAATGAAAAATATGCCAAGCAGTATTATGCAGAATGGTGTGGTTTTTTGATAACGCTTAGATTTAATTTTTTAAATCAATACTTTACTTGGTTTTTCTGACGAGAAAATTCATCCCACCATCAATAAAAACTTAGCGATGCAAAATCATTTCCAAAATAAACTTTGAACCAATAAAACCAATGGCTAACAAGAAAAATCCAATAATGGTAAAACGAATCGCTTTTTGACCACGCCAACCAAACTTATAACGCCCTATTAATAAAGCACCATAGACAAACCATGAGATAATACTAAAAGCAGTTTTATGGGCTAAATGCTGTGCAAAGAAATGATCAACGGTAAAGAAACCAAACACTAAGGCAACCGTTAATAGAGAAAATCCTGTCATTAACATATCAAATAACAAAGATTCCATCACTTGAAAGGGCGGTAATAGATTGACCCAGATACGTGTTTTTTGTTTTTTCTTTAATTCTCTATTTTGCTGCCACATCAAAACGGCTTGAATCGTTGCCATTAACAACACAGCATACGCAGACAAAGACAAAATAATATGAATATCTAAACCAAGAGAATGTACTTCGGTGAACTGACGAGGAACACTAAAAGCAAAACCTAAAATTAAACCCAAAGCAGCAACAGGAATACCCAATAAATTCAGTGCAAGCACAGGTCGATAGGTACTAAATAAAACACTCAGTAACAACATTAAACCTGATGTAAATGACATCAAGTTAAACACATCATAATTAATACCCTGTGGTGTGACCATGTTGTTATAAACTACAACAGCATGTAACAGCAGCCCTAAGCCTAAAACAACGCTAATAAACCAATGATTTGGCGCACGTTTAGACATTAGATGCATAAATAAATACCAAAATGATGTGGTATAGGCAATTAATGCTAAAATGGTGTAAACCAAGGGGAGGCTAATCATGTCAAACCTTTTTCGGGATGATAAATATTCATGTGATAAGATATAAATTCGATATGAACTCAAGTATCCTATAGCATCTTATGCATAAATTTTCTATTTTAAGAAAGATTTTTTTGCTACTAGCTATTTTAAGCGGATTTTGCAATGTTTGATACCTTAACAGAACGACTCACGCAGAGTTTAAGAAATGTTACTGGCTCAGGGCAGCTAACCGAAGACAACATTAAAGACACGTTGCGTGAAGTGCGTATGGCACTTCTAGAAGCGGACGTTGCCTTACCTGTAACTCGTGAGTTTATTGCGAAAGTTAAGGAAGAAGCATTGGGTCAGGAAGTCATGACTCAGCTTTCTCCAGGTCAAGCTTTCGTGAAGATCGTCTATGACGAATTGACCAAAATGATGGGCGCAGCGAATGAAACACTTGACCTTGCTGCAAAACCGCCTGTTGTTGTTTTATTGGCAGGTTTGCAAGGTGCGGGTAAAACCACAACTGCTGCAAAACTGGCACGTTTTTTAAAAGAACGTCAAAAGAAAAAAGTGGCAATGGTATCTGCCGACGTTTATCGTCCAGCAGCAATTAAACAGTTACAAACTGTTGCAGCTGAGGTGGGTGTAGACTTCATCGAGTCTGATGCCGCGGAAGATCCGATCAAAATTGCACAACGTGCAATTGGACAAGCCAAAATTAATTTTAATGACGTTTTGATTGTGGATACCGCAGGTCGTTTACATATCGATGACGACATGATGGACGAGATCAAGGCATTACATGCTGCGATTAATCCAACTGAAACTTTGTTCGTGGTCGATGCCATGACAGGTCAAGATGCGGCAAATACAGCCAAAGCATTTAATGATGCTTTACCTCTTACAGGTGTGATTCTTACCAAAACTGATGGTGATGCACGTGGTGGTGCAGCACTTTCTGTTCGTGCGATCACTGGTAAGCCGATCAAATTCTTAGGTATGGGTGAAAAGCTCGATGCCTTAGAGCCATTCCATCCTGAGCGTGTTGCACAACGTATCTTAGGTATGGGTGACGTACTTTCTCTTGTCGAAGAAGTTGAACGCAAAATCGACAAAGAAAAAGCTGAAAAAATGGCGAAAAAATTGCAAAAAGGCGGCAGCTTCAACTTTGAAGATATGCTGATGCAATTTGAACAAATGAACAAAATGGGCGGCATGATGGGCTTCTTAGACAAGTTGCCTGGCATGAGTAATTCAGGGATTCAAGATGCAATTGCACAAGCAAATCCTGAAAAACAAGTGAAAAAAATGGAAGCGATTATCCAATCGATGACCATCAAAGAGCGCCGTAACCCAGATTTGATGAACCCAAGCCGTAAAAAACGTATCGCAGCAGGTTGTGGTATGGATGTGGTTGAAGTCAATAAATTGATTAAACAACATGCACAAATGGCGAAAATGATGAAGAAATTTGCTAATCCATCAGGTATGGCAAAAATGATGCGTTCATTGAGCGGTTTGCAAAAGCAATTCGGTGGCGGTGGTGGTATGGGACCTTTATTTGGCAACAACGAACCGAAAAAATAAGTCTGACCAAATATCCAAAAGAGCGCTTTAAGCGCTCTTTTTATATAAAAAATTACATTTAAAAATTTAAATTTGCATTATGCTAGTTTTGCTAAAGCAATTGATAAGAAGAACTATTTAAATGAAGACCGTTTTTGTTGTGCATGGCTATCAAGCCTCTCCAGAAAAGCACTGGTTTCCTTGGCTTTCCCAAAAAATTCAAGCTGTAGGCGTTGCCTGTGAAATTATCCATTTAGAAGATCCAGATATTCCAAACTATGCTGTGTGGAAAGAGTGTTTACATATGCAAGTTTCCCCTTTAGATGAAAATAGCATTGTCGTGGCACATAGTTTAGGTTGTATAAGTGCGTTGGACTTTTTATCCCAAGCATTAAAGGGAAAGAAAATTAAAGCGATATTTTTGATTTCACCTTTTAAAGATCCTTTATCATCTTTACCTGAACTCAATGGATTCATACAACATACCCAAATAGATGACTTTGTGATCAGAACATCTATTCAGAAACGCTTTGTATTTTTGTCTAATAATGATCCTTATGTTGCAGCACCAATGAGTATTCGTTTGGGACAAGCGATTCATGCCCAATTGATTGAGGTGAAATATGCAGGACATTTTATGCAAGAAGATGGATTTACTGAGTTTCCTCAACTGTGGGAGAAATTGGCATTACTTTTAGATCAACCTGTGCTCTCTAGCGTAGAATAAATAATTAAAAAAACGGCTGAGTTTAGCCGTTTTTCTCACATGATCTGCTCGCAGAGTGATTAAATTTGACTATAAATTTGTTGAATAATTTCATCACTTTGTTCAATGTCTGAAATTACATTACCATTTTGATCCCAGACTTTACTGTCGATAATTTGAAAATCTTGCTCAGCATCCATTTTTAAATCAGCCGCAATTTTACCATTTTCATACCAGAGTTTTTGTAGAACTGTTTTTTCATCTATAAACTCGGTTTTTAAAGCAATTTGCCCATTAGGATAATAATTTTCAGATTTTCCTATAGCGACTTGATTTTGATAGGTGCTTTTAAATTCAACTTTTCCATTTTCATAATAGCCAACAACATCGCCATCAGTATATTGTCCTTCAAAGCTGTTTAAACCTTTAGGTTCAATCATCCAAAACGGATCAGTTTGTTTGTTATGACTATTTTGATAAAAGTCTTGTACTAAGAAACGGCCATTTTTGTCACGACCTAAAAGCTTACGATAGTAACCATTTTCAACGGGGGTAGCAGAGTAGCCGTGTCCTACGTTGCTATTGCAGCTACAGTTTTCCTCTTCACCTGCATCAGGTGTGAAATAAGCAATAATAGGCTGAGAGGTTGTGAGTTGCTGTTGTAATTCACTTGGAATATGTTGCGTTGTACTTTGTAAGTTTGCACAGCCTGTCATCATCAGCCCCATCAAGCTGGCAATAACGAATGGTTTTATTTTATTCATTTTGTATTTCCTTATATGATTATGAGTTTAAGAATAATTCGAGCTTTATAAGTAGTCTATACAAATTAAACATGTAATAAATTTCCTATAATTCATACAAAATAAGCAATACAAATCTTTTATTACATGTTTACTTAAAGTGTATTACTTATTTAAACTTTAAGTTTTAATACATCAAGCCTGATGCTCAATATAAATTTGTAAGCCTTTGAGCAGTAAATCAGGCTCAATATGTGGTGCATATTCTCCAAGAAATTGGGCAAATAATGGCGCATCACCACCTGTTAAAATGAGTTTACGTGGAGATTGTTTAAGCACATGCTGAATGGTACTGAGCAGACCTAAAAAAATGCCATGATGCACAGCATCAATGGTATTGCGTCCGGGACTGAGTTCCTCAAATGCCGCATCAGGAATTTTAATACCTTTGGTGTTTTGAATGAGTGAATCTCGTTGTAAGTACAGGTTTGGTACGATATAGCCGCCCAAGTGTTGTTTACCATGCGTAAGGTCAATAGTTAGTGCTGTACCACAACTAATTACACACAAATCTTCTTCGGCATTGGCAACTGCTAAAACTTGCAGCCAACGATCAATTCCGAGTTGTGTTGGATCATCATAACCACATTCTAGCCCCGCATATTCAGTATGTACTTTGGCAAAAGATACCGGTACACCGAGTAATTCTAAAATTTGCGCAATGCGCTGGTTATTTTTCTTATCTTGTACAGAAGAAATGCCGACTCGGACAATATCTAAATTTTTAAAGTGTTGAATCAAACCTAAAAGTAAGTCCGCAGGAGATTGTAAATGCAACTCTGCCACATGTTCTACAATGCTATTCGCTTCTGTTACCCAATATTTTAAACGGGTATTACCAATATCGAGCCACAGTTTTTTTTCATTTAATGTATTCATGCTTGATCTTGCTCCGCCAAACGTAAACGTCCTTGATAGACATTGAGCAAGCCTTGAGGGGTTTGTAGATTTACAGAACCATCATCACAAATGCCTTTGAAAATACCTTCTACATTGCCTTTAATCTGCTCAAAATGAACATTCTTGTCCATAAAGGCAGCATAGTGATTGAAACGTGAAGCAAGGTTATAGCAACCATGTTCAAACCATTGTCCCGCCTGTTGAATAGCAAGATATAATTCACTGATCATTTGGATACGATTAGGAAATTCTACACCGAGCTGTACGATTGAGGTGGCTTGTTGGTCGATTTGTTCTTGAGGTAAAGGTAATAAGTTAATTCCCACACCTACAATTGCTTCATTTGAAGAAATTGGTTCAACCAAAATACCGCCCCATTTGCCTTGTGTACTGTATAAGTCGTTAGGCCATTTGATTTGTAAATTATTTAAGTTCTTAAGACTCGGCATTTGTAGAATATTTAATGCTATTTCTAAAGCCAAACGTCCATCTATTGTTGTTTGGGTTTGTAACAATGTGCTTAAATAAATATTCCCGATCGGAGAAACCCATTCACGTTGATGCTGTCCTCGACCTTGAGTTTGTACTTCACTACAAACTAATACCGTTTTAATGCCTTTTTGAGCAATGTCACGAACATCATCATTGGTTGATGTAGTGCTATGTTTTAATAGCAAAATTTCAGGAAGTTGTTGTGCATTGGTCAGTAACTGACGTAAATGACGAGTTTCTAAATCCATGTTGAATAGAAGATAATGGAAGAATATTTATGGAGTTAATCATATATCTAGGGATTGGTGCAATCGCTGGTTTTGCTGCTGGGCTATTTGGTGTAGGTGGTGGCTTAATTATTGTACCGATTCTATATGTGGTTTTTACCCAAATGGGCTATGACCCTGCGGTGATTATGCACCTTGCGTTAGGGACTTCACTTGCCACCATTATCGTGACCTCGATTAGTTCCTTGATGGCACATCATAAAAATGGTGCTGTGCTTTGGGATGTGGTGAAAAATCTTGCACCAGGCTTAGTGCTCGGTTCATTTTTAGGGGCAGGTATCGCAGGTGTACTTTCAGGTGCAAACTTGCAATTGATCATTGGATTATTTGCGATTTGGGTTGCTTATAAAATGTTTAAGGGCGCAAATGTCAAAGTGGATCAGAGCAAACAATTACCTTCTACGCCGATGCAGATGTTAGCTGGTGGCGGTATTGGAATTGCTTCTGCAATTTTTGGGATCGGTGGGGGAAGTTTAACTGTACCCTATTTAAATAAAAATGGGGTAGTGATGCAAAAAGCGGTTGGCACATCTGCAGCATGTGGTTTACCGATAGCAATTGCAGGGGCGTTAGGCTTTATGTTTTTTGGTGCGAAAGAGCAAGTAAGTGTTCCAAACACGATTGGTTTTGTACATCTTTATGCTTTTATTGGCATTAGTATCATGAGTTTTATTACCGCAAAATTTGGTGCAAAAGTTGCACATGCACTTTCCCCAGCGATGCTGAAAAAGTGTTTTGCGTGTTTACTGACAACCATTGGTTTGTTCTTTATTTTTAAAGGTGTTTCCGCTTTTTTCTAACTAAAGTTTTAGAGATGAGTTGATGGATTATTGAGCGTGTATTTTTATATCATGGACTTCTTGCGTAAGTCATAAAATGTTCAAACTTTAGATTTAAAACCTATTGAAAATATTGTGAGTTCCTTCTCTTCTTGTGAGAGGGAAATCACGAGAGTTTTAGTATTGGAGCTGAATCAATAGGGAGCTAACTTTCGCAAAAGTTTTAAACTATTTGAGTAAATAGGATGTTATCGTTTAGTTTGAATAAAACACGATTGAACAATAAGAATATATTCAGCAAAAATTTAAAAATTTTTCTATTCATCGAAATCTAGGTGCAATTGGCTCAAAATCCAATAAAATTGTCTGACAATGACATAGAAATATCAGCATTGAACAGGTTAAATAAAAAACTCAATGATTGATATTGATCATAATAAAACAAATAAGATAGGATTTTTATGCATTTGGAAGAAGTCGAAAGCCTTTCAGAGCAAATCGCCAAACATATCAGTGAACAAATTATCAGTGGTGAGTTGGTCGAAGGGGAACGTATACAAGAATTACGCATTGCTAAAGAACTTGACGTGAGCCGTGGCTCAGTACGAGAAGCATTATTGTTGCTAGAGCGTACTCATTTAATTGAAATTTATCCAAGACGTGGTGCGATTGTTTCCGAAATGTCGCCGCAACAAGTCCGTGCTTTATTTGACACAAGTAGTTTATTTTTAGGGCAAATTGTACAGCGTATCAGCGAAACATGGCGTAACCACGAAGCAGAAGGTTTACAAAAGCTGATGCAACAACTCAATGAGCATGTCAAAAACAGCAATACCGAAAAATTTTATGACAGTATTTTTCAATATTTGGCTGAACAAGCAGATATGGTCGGCAATCCTTACCTAATGAAGTTTTATAAAGAATTGTTACCTTCTTTACGCAGAAGTTATTTTTTAACCTTAAATACCTCAAGACGTGAGCTACAAGAGGCTTTAGAACTGATAAAACTGGTGATTGATGCAATTTTAATCCGAAAATCACAACAAGCTACTTTATTTATGGAAGATTTTTGTCGACACTTGCGTAATCTCGTGTTGGAATCGCTAACACGTATGAAACAAATCGAACTCGCATGGGCGAGGAGATCACGTCGCTAAATGGCGTTGGCAAGTAACTAGGACATTATGCGTTTAAGCAGCTTAAAACTTTCAGGCTTCAAATCTTTTGCTGATAGTGCAACATTACAATTCAAAGCAAACCGTACTGCGGTCGTTGGCCCAAACGGTTGTGGTAAATCCAATGTGATTGATGCCATCCGTTGGGTAATGGGGGAGTCGAGCGCGCGTCAACTGCGTGGTGGCAGTATGCAAGATGTCATTTTTACAGGAACGAGCAAACGTAAACCTGTAGGGATGGCAAGTGTAGAGCTACGTTTTGAAAATACCTATGGCAAGCTCGGTGGCGCATACAATGCCTATAGTGAATTAGCGGTTCGGCGTCAGGTCAACCGAGATGGCAAATCTGAATATTTTTTAAATGGCACCAAATGTCGTCGTCGTGATATTACTGATATTTTCTTGGGAACAGGTTTAGGGCCGCGTTCATATGCCATTATTGAACAAGGTATGATTAACCGTTTGGTGGATGCCAAACCTGAAGAAATGCGTGTCTTTATCGAAGAAGCGGCTGGGGTTTCTCGTTATCAAGCGCGTCGTAAAGAAACGTTGCAACATCTAGAACATACCACGCAGAACTTAGAACGTTTAGAAGATATTTCCAGTGAATTACAGTCACAACTCAAAACCTTAAAGCGTCAGTCTGAATCTGCGGTGCAGTACAAAACATTAGAAACGCAAATTCGCACTTTAAAAATTGAGATTTTATCTTTTCAATGTGAACAAAGTTTTCGTTTACAAGAACAATATTCGATAGAAATGAATGAATTGGGCGAACATTTTAAGTTGGTTCGTTCAGATATGAGCACGTTGGAGCATGATCTTGCCGCTACGAGTGAGTTATTTCAACGGCTGATTCAACAATCCTCACCCTTGCAACAAGAATGGCAATTGGCAGAGAAAAAACTGTCTGAATTAAAGATGACTTTAGAGCAAAAGCAGACTTTATTTCAACAAAATTCAGAAATGGTTGGACAATTACAACAACAAAAAGTTCAAACCAAAGAACGTATCCAACTGCTTGAATTACAATTGGATACTTTATTTGCGCAGGTTGATGAGCAAAGCCAAAATTTACAACAATTAGAGTCTGAAACCCAACTTGCTCAGCAAAGTGGTGTAGATTTAAAAGCGCAGCAAATCGAAGCACAACAACAATTTGAACAGATCAAAACTCAGGTTGAAAAACAGCAACAACAAAAAGCACAAATGCAGGCACAGATTGAGCATTTAAGTAAAAATGTCAGCCGACTTGAGCAGCAAAAAGATACGTTGAAACAACAGGTTGTACAGATTCAAAATCAATTTCAAAACGAAGATTTAAGTCAATTTGTGCAAGAGAAAAGTTCAATTCAAGCGCAGACTATTGTGTTGGAAAATGAAATTATTGAACTTAAAACACAATCTGAGCAAGCGCAGGAACAGTACAATCACCAGAAAATAGTTTGTGCCAATCTAAAAGCTGAGATTCAGGTCTTACAATCTGAACAAAAAAATCTTAATCAATTGATGGCAAAAACTAGCCTCAAAATAGATAGCAATGCTGTACCGTTGATGCAAGTTTTACAGTTGACTGAGCAAGGTAAAGCCCATGCACACCTTGTAGAAAAATTTTTAGCAAAATGGTTGTCGGCACATCTTATCGATGCGCAGCTTGATTTTGCTGAAAGTGCCGCACGTCAGCTTAAAGCATCTGATGCACAAGCGCAGATTCAACTGAATGATTTAACGTGTTTAGCAGATTGGATTGAAACACCACAAAACTCATTGTGGAATCAAGTCGCAATTGCTGAAAATTTAGCGCAAGCTTTAGCTACACAAAAGCAGTTAACTGCTGGACAAAGTATTCTGAGTCTTGATGGTTATCATGTGGGACAAGATTGGGTGATTGGACTGTTCTATGATGAAGCCAGTCAAGCAGCACAAGGGGCGCTCAGCCATCGGATTCGTTTAGATGAAATTGAGCAAAAACTTGTTGAATTACAACCGCAGTTGACGGCTGCAGAAGTATTATTACCTCAAGTACAACAACAGATTGCTGCGTTAAAAACACAATTACAACAGCAACAAGAACAACTAAAATCACAGCAAAAACAGTTGCAAAGTGTTGATGTGCAGATCGCCAAACAGCAAAGTGCAAGCCAAGCTTTTGATTTACAAAAGCTACAGCTCAATCATCAATTACAACAGTTGGATGAGCAGCTTGAAGAAGATGCCATGCAAAAAGATGATTTGGACATTGATTTGCACGCTTTGCAATTTAAACTTGAGCAAAATCTGCCTGAATATAAAACTTGGCAATATAAACTTGATCAGCTCAATGAACAGTTAGAAGCACAGCAACAGGCAGCACAAAGCAAACAACAAAATTTAGAAGCGACACGTCGTTTGTTGGAACAAAATAAACAACAAACAGAGTTATTAGAAAAAGATCTAAATTTTTCTAAAGTACAGTATCAACAAGTCTTGGCACAAATGGAGCAAGCTAAAAAATTTGTTGATCCGATTCAGCTCGAATTGCCAACGCTACAAACACAATATACAGAACAATCACAACTGACTGAGAAGTTGCAAAAAACTTGGGCAGAATGGCAAGTTGAGTTAAATAGTGTACAAGCGAAACAGCAAAATCTTACTGAAATGCGCCATTTACATCAGCAAAATGATGAAAAATTACGTACGCAGTTAGAAGAAAAACGTTTGGCATGGCAAGTGGCAAAGTCTGACTTACAACATTATTCAGAACAGCTCAATGATCTAAATGCCAAAGTCAAACAAGGTCTTAGCATTGATATGGCGAGTCATCAACAAAATCTAGAAAAAGCGCAACGTCAGTTTGAAAAATTAGGTGCGGTAAATTTAGCAGCATCAGAAGAATATTTAGAAGTATCGCAGCGTTATGAAGAACTCAGCCATCAAATGCAAGACTTGGAAAATACTGTTGAGCAACTCAAAAATGCCATGAAAAGTATTGACCAAGAAACTAAAAAATTATTTATGAATACCTTTGATCGGGTCAATGCCGAACTCAAACATTTATTCCCTAAAGTATTTAATGGTGGTGAAGCCAGTTTAAGCCTTGAAGATGACTGGCAATCAGGTGTTAAATTAATGGCACGTCCACCAGGTAAACGTAACAGTTCACTGGCATTATTGTCAGGGGGCGAAAAAGCACTCACTGCGTTGGCATTAGTGTTTTCTATTTTTAGATTAAATCCTGCGCCTTTTTGCGTGTTGGATGAAGTAGATGCACCATTAGATGATGCGAATGTAGGAAGATTTTGTAATTTGGTAAAAGAGCTTTCTGAACAAGTACAATTCATTTACATTACGCATAATAAAGTTGCAATGACGATGGCAACCGATTTGCTGGGTGTGACGATGCCCGAACCGGGAACATCAAAACTCGTCACTGTAAATTTGGAAGAGGCAAAAGAATACGGTTTAGCCGCGGAGTCTTAGTATGGAAATCACCACAATCGTTGGGATTGTTGTTGCAGTCATTATTATTCTTATTGGTCTAAGAATGGTTTTACGCAAATCAGATGATACAGCACCTTCTTTAGAATCAGAGTTACACATTAACTCAGAAAGTAATCAGCCTGTTATTCCACGTCATGTTCGTGATCAACTTCAAGCCGTTCCTGTAAAAGAAACAGCGCGTGTTGAACCTGACTTACACAATTTAGATGCAGCACCTATTGCTGAAGCAGCCCAAGGGATAGAAAAAGAACAAACTGTTACTACACCTACTACACCAGTGACAGCATCTGAAACCCATTCAGGCAGCCTTGAAAATAAAACTGCGGAAGTCGAAAAAGAAACAACTGTTGAAGCTACAACAGTTGAAAAAACAGATGATGCTGAAAATACGATAGAAAATAATCAAAATGCTGAACAAACAGAAGCTACGGAAACCACAGAACTTAAAACAGAAGAGTTTAGTTTAAATCCAAATATTGAAACGGCTGAAATCAAAGACTTTGATGAAGAAAGCAGTATTTTAGATGTACATTTACATGAGCAACAACGTTTTGATGATGAAAGCAGTTTAGCCAATGCGGAAAGTATCATTGCTTTGAATGTTTATCCAAACCCACGTAAAGCACTGTCTGGCGATAAAACCTTAAAAGTTTTACTTAAATACGGCTTACGTTTTGGTGAGCTTTCATGTTTCCATCGTTATGACAATATTGATGAGCCAAGTCCGTTAATGTTCTCTGTATTACGCATTACTGATGAAGGCCCAGCAGGATTTGACCTTGAAACGTTGTCGACGGAACAAGTCAAAGGTTTAGCATTTTTCTTGGCGTTGCCACATAGCAATGTACAAAAAGGTTTTGATACCATGGCAAGCATTGCAGGCTTAATTGCTCGTGAAGTGGATGGCACGGTATATGATGAGAATAACCTAGAATTTACGCCACAGTTAAAAGAACATTGGCGTCATAAAGCCATCGATTATCGTTCAACACAAGAAGCTTAAAACATAAATTTATGTCATCAAAATCCCGCCATAAATATATGACGGGATTTTTTTATTTGGTTGAATTGTTGAAAATACAAAAATAATGGCTGTTAATTCAGCTTAAGATATTGAAACGACAAAAACTGTCGTTAAGCGCATAGCATTTACTTATTTCATGCAACAAAATTCATTTATAATTGCGATCAAACTTATTTAGGGCGGACTTTTCGCCTATGTCTATGGTGAAAAACTATATGGATAAAACTGCCGTAATTTCTCAGATGCGTCAATTGATCCAAATCTTGGCAAAACACAATCATGCTTACTATGTCATGGATCAACCGAGCATTGCTGACAGTGAATATGATCAACTCTTTCATCAGCTTAAAGCATTGGAAGAACAGTACCCAGATTTGGTTCAGGCGGATACCCCAACGCTTAAAGTAGGCGGTAAAGCCTTATCAAAGTTTGAAAGTATTACCCATACTGTGCCGATGTTGTCTTTGGGAAATGTGTTTAATCAAGATGAGTTATTTGCTTTTGCAAGACGTATCGAAGAACGTTTGCCCAACCAAGTAATTCAATATGATGTTGAACTCAAATTTGATGGTTTAGCTATTTCACTGTGGTATGAAAATGGTGTGCTGGTTCGTGGTGTGACACGGGGCGATGGCGAAACAGGCGAAGTCATTACCCATAATGTCAAAACTATTCGCAACTTACCCAAAGTCCTCAGTTCTGCCAACGCTGAAATTCCACGTTTGTTGGAAGTGCGTGGTGAAGTGTTGATGCCAAAAGCAGGTTTTGAAAAGCTTAATGCTGAAAATGAAGCCAAAGGTGAAAAAACTTTTGCCAATCCTCGTAACGCCGCAGCAGGTAGCTTGCGCCAACTCGATCCAAATATTGCCGCTTCACGTCCATTGGCTTTTTATGCCTATGGGATCGCACAGTGCGAACCGCATCATGGCTTAACCAAAATGTCAGAGAGTTTAGAATGGTTGAACCACTTTGGTTTTGCCATTGGTGAGCAGCATTTTGTATGTAACAGCATCCAAGAAGTACAAGAAAAATACGACCAAATTAATCAACAGCGTGCAAGTTTATCTGTTGAAATTGATGGTATGGTGGTCAAAGTCGATGACCTTAAACAACAAAAACAATTAGGTTTTTTAAGTCGTGAGCCTCGTTGGGCAACTGCGTATAAATTCCCTGCGGTTGCTGCATTAACGACCATTGAAAATATTGATTGGCAAGTGGGACGTACAGGAACTTTAACCCCTGTGGCACGTTTAAATCCTGTAGCAGTCGGTGGTGTGACAGTTTCCAATGTCACTTTGCATAATATTGGGGAAATTCACCGTTTGGATGTACGCATTGGCGATACCGTTAGCGTGTATCGTAGTGGTGATGTGATTCCTAAAGTTGAAAAAGTATGGTTAGAATTTCGTCCAGATAACCTTGTCGAAGTAACCTTACCTGAGAGTTGTCCAGTGTGTGCCTCACCTGTCGTAATGCCTGAAGGCGAAGCTTTGGCTCGTTGTTCAGGGGGACTTTACTGTTCGGCACAACGTATCGAAGCGATTCGCCACTTTGTTTCACGTAAAGCGATGGATATTGAAGGTCTGGGAGATCGCTGGGTGGAGTCTTTACTACATTTGGATTTACTCAAAGATGTATCTGATATTTACCATTTACATGAACACCGTGAAAAGCTTTTAACCATTGAAAAAATGGGTGAAAAATCCGTTCAAAATTTATTTGATGCGATTGAAAATAGTAAGAAAACTTCTTTGGCTGCATTTATCTATGCGCTTGGAATCCGAGGAGTAGGGGAAAATACCTCAAGAATGTTGGCACAGACATTCCAAACGTTTGAAGCTTTACGTCAAGCTGATTTGGAGGCGTTGAAGAAAACCCCAGATGTTGGTGACATTACTGCGGAATGGATTGTTGACTTCTTTCAAGCACCGCACAATCTTGAGGTGATTGATCGTTTATTGGCAGCAGGTATTCATTGGGATGCACCAACAGCACCGACCCGTCAGCCTTTAAATGGTGAAAGTTGGGTGATTACAGGAACATTAGCCACGATGGGGCGTGATGATGCAACACAAATATTGCAAGCTTTAGGCGCACGGGTGAGTGGCAGTGTTTCTAGCAAAACTAAATGTGTGGTGGCTGGCGAAAAAGCGGGTTCTAAGCTTGAAAAGGCTGAAAAATTGGGTGTTCCAGTGTTGAGTGAAGAACAGTTTTTAGCGTTTGTGCAACAATACCAATAAGATATTCATCCAATTGGGAGAGTTTAAGCTCTCCTTTTTTATTGTTAAAAATAATCAATTAAACTTATTTTTATAAATGAGAATAGTATTCATTATTGTTAATTTAGATAAAAGTTCATATCAATCATATATTACAATATTTAACATAAATAATTATGAATATAATAATCATTCTCATTATTTTTTTATGTGTTTAACTATGTTTTCATTTTCAAAAAGTATTAGCCAGTTCAATTGGACTTGCCATGATGACAAGCACTTTAAGCACTTTTGTATGGGCGGAAGATGATGTTGCAACTTTGCCCACAGTTTTACAAGCACGAAAACCAAAAAAGATGAGACTTTTGCCAATGGTCAACTTAAACAACAAACCCATTTAGGTCCATTAGGCAACAAAAAAATTGTAGATACACCTTTTACGATAGCAGCATATAGTGAAAAACTGATACAAGAACAACAAGCTGCTACGGTTGCTGAAGTTCTTAAAAATGATCCAAGTATTCGTATCACGACCAATCAAGGGCATTTAAATGAAAATTTTAAAATCCGTGGATTTGATGTGAATCATGAAGATATGTCTTATAACGGATTTTATGGTGTTGCACCGTATGGACGTATTCCCACTGAGTTTTTAGAAAATGTCACAGTGTTAAAAGGACCAAATGCCTTAGTCGCTGGTGTTGCACCGACTGGAAGTGTGGGTGGTGTTGTGGTTGCCAATTCAAAACGTGCTGACAAAGAACTTACTCAAGTGTCAGCATCTTTTGAAGATGGGGGCTATTATCAATCTGGTTTTGATATTGCTCGTCGTTTTGGTGAAAACAAAGAATTTGGTATTCGTGTAAATGGTGTATATGGACAAGGTGAGCATATCATCGACGCAATGGATGACCGTCATATTTCAGGGGCAATTGCTGCCGACTATAGTACTGATAAAATAAAAATTAATTTTGACTCATATGCAATAAAAGATAACCGTAAAGGTGGTTCACCTGCGATGATTGCAATGGGGGTTAAAAATGCGGATAAACAAGGCATTGACCAAGTACTTTCAGCACCAGCAGGGGATTTAAATTATTTTCCATATTTACAAGGAAATACCCAAAGTAATTTTGTAGGATTATCAGGAGAATATAAATTCACACCTGATATTAAAGCATTTGCTGGTGTGGGTTATGTAGAAAAACAATACGCAGGACATTTATTTGGTACACGTATGATCGTGACCAATGTCGATGGTTCAGCAAGTTCGCAATATTATCGTGTAGGTTCACAAGAAAAAAATACTGTTGCGAATGCTGGATTTGAAGCGAAATTTGCTACGGGTTCGATCCAGCATACTTTGGGTTTAAGAGCAGATTATTTAAATCGAAAATATAGCCAACATAAAGCACAAGGTGCAACACCAGTTCCATTTAATACTAATATTTATCATCCTGTTCATGCGGGAAATATGCCAAACCAGAAGCCAACGATTTCTCCATTTGGTGATAATGATTATGTAAGTTATACATTAACAGATCAACTTTCTATGCTGGATGATCGTTTACAATTGATTCTTGGAGCTCGTTACCAAGACATTGATACTAAAAATTTGCATAAAAATACTGCCTATAGTGAAGACAAAGTTTCTCCAAGTTTAGGCATTGTAGTGAAACCATTCGGTGAGAGCCTTTCACTTTATGCAAGTTATGTAGAGGGATTATCTGAAGGTGTGGACATTTCAGATATTACTTATCCAACAGCAACAAATAAAGGTGAAACCTTAGCACCATTCCAAACTGAACAATACGAAGTTGGTGCTAAATATCAAGCGGGTAAGTGGTTAAATACCTTAGCACTTTTCCAAATTGAAAAGCCTAATGTTTATCAAGATACTATAACTAATGAGGTGAAAGATGATGCAGAAACACGCTCACGTGGTGTGGAATGGGCTGTTTCAGGTGAAATTGTCAATGGTTTAAATTTGATGGCTAATGTTGCATATACTGAAGCTGAAATCACCAAAGCTTTAGCAAACGAGGGTAATACAGTCTATGGTGTTCCTGAGTGGACAGCTTCTTTAGGTTTGGATTATGCAATTCCATTTGTTGATGGTTTAAATGTGAATACTCGTATCAACTATGTCGGTAAACAATATATGAATAATGCCAACAGCTTAGAATTACCTGATTATACAATTGTTGATGTGGGCGCACGTTATAAAACTCAACTAGGTGGCGTAAATACCACTTTCCTTGCTAACGTGGATAATGTGACAGACAAAAAATATTGGGAAGGCATGTTTACTGCGGAAAACTATGCGTTAGTAGGAGGCGCACGAACTTATAAGCTTGGTGTAAGTTTTGATTTCTAAGTTTTAGTTTCTAATTTTTAGTTGATTTAGACCTATTTCTCATCAGAGCCATAGGTCTAGGTGCTTTTAGAACAATTGATCTCTGCTATTAAACTGTGTGTAAAATCAAAAATAATAGAATTTCTGATTTAACTTAGACATTTTGTCTACTTAAAAGCATAGCAATTTAAAAGTACATTCATCTATTAATTACATTGGAAGGTTACTTTTGCAACGCCATTAATCCATAAATGTGACGCTGTTTCATTTTTAATTACTTTTAATGATTTATTTTGCTTAGCACAAAAATCTGTCGCATTTTTAATTGCGTAGCTTTCAGCACCACCTTTACGTCCAGCACCTGGAGCTGCTTCAACTTCAGCCACATAGTGTCCATTATCATCCTGTTTAATATTTGCTTGATAAGTTAAACCTAGTCCTTTTACTTGTGTCTTATCGTTGCTAACAGCACAAGCTGAAAAAAATACAATAACTAAAGGTAATATAAGTAACTTATTCATATTAAAACTCACTAGAAAATTCAAATTTTTTAGATAAAAAAACCTGCATCGATTGTGTATTGATACAGGTGTGATTTTTATCTTATTAAATTATAATTTTGTTATAATTAAATGTAAATCACATTTTTTTAATAAACTGATATTTATCTCACGCTATTTATATATTATTTTGTTTTTTAATAATATTTTTTTCAAAAAAGCTCATCTTTCGATGAGCTTTTTGTTATATAAGACGTTCTAAGCCAAAAGATATATTCCCAATCAAATACACGAGCGTCGTAAGTAATACAAACATTAAAAAAAAGAACATGTAGTTAATGTATCTAGGAATCATATTATTTCTCCGTATTATTATTGTTCTTTTTTTATACAACTTCTCCTGTGATTATTCAATATTTATAACAATAAAAAGTTTTGATATTTATATATAAATTTCTAATATCAAAAATTAAAAACAGTTTGCGAAGTTGTTACATAGTTTGAGATAGACTTACTTTGGTTTTATAAATTAATTAGTAAAATCATAATCCTAATTTATGCTTATATCTTAAAACTTAAGCCTAAAATTGCTGAATAACCATCCAAAACACTGCGATTAAAATTAGCATATGCAGTATTTGTGCAGGGGCAAAATATAGAAAATATTTCTTTCCGCCAGTTAAAAAAGCATTAATGCTTTTAGAAAATGCGTGTGCAGTCAAACCAATCATCAAAGCATATACCAAAGTCATCTGTTGAGGTGTTCCTTGAAGCACAACCGTTGCCATTGCAGCATGTACTTCAAATAAAGAAGCAAAAAATGTCGCAATAATCAACCCTTTATCACCGAATAATAGATTCAAGCCATATACTGCTACTTGAATCACGGTTAGGGTGATGACAATGATTAAGGCTTTTTTAATACTAAACATACGGCTGTCCATATGTGTAGCCTTAGTTTGAATCGCAGCCTGTTGATCCGTTGTTGTTTTAGATAAGTGAATTAATAACAATGCAAAGATTAGCAGCACTGTAATCCCCATAATGCAAGGAAACAGCAATACCTTAAACCAAGCGAAATTAATTCCTGCCACAATAATGAGCAGCTGTAACAACGTTGCCACACAAGAAATTAATCCCGCACCTGCATTCGACTTAGCGTCGGCTTGACCTGAACGTACTTCCATTCCCAAACTGGCAATAGTGGCAGTACTAGAAACGAAACCCGATGCTAAAGATGACAGCATGAGAGCTTTATTGTTGGGTAAGAGTCGTTTAGCAATATGCGCCAAAGTCTGTACACTCAAAATCATGATCAGCAGTTTTAAGATCACATAAGGGTTCAGCACCGTACCCCACATCGCCTCATTTGGCATCAGGGGCAGCGCAATTAAAATCAGTGCTAGTAAAAACAAACCATCACGTAGTTCATAGTGCTGAATCCAATTGCCAGCAAAATAATGCAATGAATGCTTAGCCATTAAAATCAAACACAAAACAACGGATAACCCTGCTGCTAGTGGGATATTAAATACACATAATGCACCAATAAAATAGGTCATTAAAAATGCCAGTTCAGTGGTGGTACCAATATCTTGGGTTTGTTTGATGAGGCTATAAACACAAAAAACCGTTACTGAAAATGCACCAAATATTCCTACTGCAAGATGTAGTAAAAAACATACCGCTCCAAGTAAAGCACAAATAGCAAATGAACGCAGTCCAGCAAAACTGGGTGTATTTTCTTTAAGATTATTTCTTTCTCGCTCTAAGCCAATTAATAATCCACAACCTAAAGCAGAGGCCATCACGCTCAATAATGTTTGAAAGGATAAATCAAGTAATACAGTATTCATCGTGCGCCCTCTTAAAAGGTGATTATCACAACATCAAAAAATGATGGCTATACACAATTCAACGTTCCATCCAACGCTGTGTAGCCAATAAACCTACTCCTTTAGATATATTTAATTGATTTAGCCTAGTGTATTAGATGTTTTTCTTCGAGTTTCAGCACGATGTTTAATTGATTATTTAAATGGGTTTAAACTTACTCTAATATTTTTGATTCCTGAGTAAACTGTTAACCAGTTTATATTTAAAAGCTGACTTTCTAAATGAAGTAATAATCCAATATTAACTGAAGAAATCGGTTGTGTTCTTAGCAATATGATTTTATCTAAATGTTAAAAATCATTATATAAGACAAAGATATAAGACGATTAAATAAAGTAATAATAATTTTTTGAGAGTGAAAAGTTTTTAGATCTTGCTATCCTTTTCTAAATATTAAGCAATAATTTTATCTAAAAGTATTTAAGTTGGATGAGTAGGGGGAGTCATGAGTTTTCTATACGTCGTGTGCATGAAAATAGGAATACGATTGTGTATTTTGTCACTTAAAATAAATGAAATAAGACCCATTCCTAATCGTTACAAATCTTAAAATAGAGTAATTTGCTCGGATTGATAAATTTATCAACGCTCAAAAGTTTGCAAGGGCTTATTTTTTATCTAGAAAATTTATGAATGTGACTGTAAATGCGTATGTTTCTCATTTTAATTTTATAAAAATCATAAACTTACACATTTTATTTTTTGCATTGTTGAAAAAACTTGTCCATAATGTCGCGAAAGAGTATGGAGTAATTGAAATGCGTGGCAATCCAGAAGTTATAGACTATCTAAATATGTTGATCGGTGGTGAACTGGCTGCTCGTGATCAATATCTTATTCATTCTCGTATGTATGAAGATTGGGGCTTGAGCAAAATCTATGAACGTATTGACCATGAAATGCAAGAAGAAGCATCTCATGCAGATGCGTTGATCCGTCGCGTCTTGTTCCTTGAAGGTACACCGAACATGAACCGTGATGACATTGTTACTGGTGAAGATGTGGTGACATGTTTAAAAGCAGATTTGGCACTTGAGTATCATGTGCGTGATAAGTTGGCGCAAGGTGTGAAACTTTGTGAGGAAAAAGGCGATTACGTAACCCGTGATATGCTTCGTCAGCAAATGAATGATACTGAAGAAGATCATACGTATTGGCTTGAAAAACAGCTTCGTTTGATCGAGTTGATTGGCTTGCAAAATTATATTCAATCGCAAATGTAAGATTGCTTTGTTCACTCCTTCTCCTTGAGGAGAAGGTTGGGATGAGATGAAATAAAAGCCTTTAGATGCATGTCTAAAGGCTTTTTTATTGGTTGAATGTAAATTGTTGAGTTTGTATATTGAAAATATATTGCTCACCAAATTCTTTGGTGAATAAAATCTTATTATCTGAAATTTGAACAATATTGATAATCCACCAAATATTTTGTGGATCACGATAATATTCATCATATTGTTTACTTGCCTGATTGTAGCTATACGATTTGAAAGGTTCATTTAAATAATAGACGATGAAACCACAGCCTGCGCATACACACCAATTTTGATTTTTATCAATGATTGCGACTTTAGGATCACCATAAAAATCCCCAATAATAATTTCACCATGTTTACCCTGATTTTTTGTTATTGTTAAATAAACTGTTTCAAAGAGATGAGTAATTATATAATTTTCTGAAATTGCTAATAATTGATTCATCATAATCATTCCTTAGAAAATTTCTGAATATCCTCCAAAACTTTGCCTGCATGAGTTTGAGTATTTACACTGCTATAGTGATAAACAATTGTACCTTTAGGGTCAATCAGGAAAGTTTCTCTCTTAGCAATTTTAGCAATTCCCAAATTACGAACTACACCCATTTTGTCTGCCAGTTCACGCTTTTCATCGGCTAAAATCGGAAATGGTAAATTTAACTTCTCAGAAAATTTTTGATGTGATGCGACATCGTCTAAACTTGCACCTAAGACCACTGCATTATTTTTTAAAAATTGTGGATATAAGGCTTTGAATTGATTCGCTTCTTGCGTGCAGCCAGACGAGTCATCTTTAGGGTAGAAATATAAAACGATCCATTTCCCTTTATATTGTTTTAATTCATGCCATTTTGAATTTTGATCTTGTAATCTAAAATTTGGTGTAGGTTTGCCTATCCATTGTTTTTGCGCTAATGAGGTAAAAATAGAACTTTCTGCATAAGTATTTGCGTTTAAAGTAAATAGTGACAATGTAGCGAGCATTCCAATCGCAAAAAATTGAACAGTTTTCATCAAGCATGTCCGTGAAGGCGTTGAGTTTGATCTTAGCAAAAATTTCGATGGTTGCACGATGTAAAATGTTTGTATTTATTCCAAATTATTTTATGCTTTATTTTCTTTAAAAATAAATACAAAGAGAACATGATGGATGTTGGCGCTGTACTCATCAAACTAAAAACCAATAGCATGCAAAATGTCAAAGCATGGCAAGCCGAGTTGAATACCCGAAAAACCGAAGCAATTGAAACCCTGAAAGCTGAAGGGGTATGTGTTGAATCTTAGTTTCATGTCGAGCTTGAAGGACAAGATTATCTGATTGCTTATATGCGAGCAGATGATATTCAAAAAGCACAGCAAATTGGACGTGAAAGTCAGTTTCCAATTGATGCAATGCATAAAGCTTTTAAGCAAAATTGGGAAAAGAGTTGTAAAGGAACTTTGTTGGTGGATTTGGAAAATGCTGAATAGAGATCGTTATTTGAATTTAATCGATTAAATTGCTTCATCAAGTTTTATACTAAGCCTAATTTTTTAATTTAATCGAGTTTGTATTGAATCAACGTATTTTACTTATCACAGGTTGGGGCGGTGGCACGAAACTGTTGAACCCACTTCAACAAGCTTTGCAAAGCAGAGGGCATCAGGTTGATCTGATTAATATTTTCAATGCCTTAGATGAGCAAGAATTACAACACCAAACAGAAAACGCTAAAAACTATGATGTGATCATCGGTTGGTCTTTAGGTGGACAACTTGCCACAATCTTAGTTGATCAGATTTCCAAGCGTTATCAGCAACAAAAAGTATTAATTACTTTGGCTTCTAATCCCTGTTTTGTTGCTAATGCTACATGGCAAACAGCAATGAGCCAGTCGGCATTTCAAAACTTTAAACAATCCTTTGAGCATGATGCGATTGCAACTTTAAAGAAGTTTGGTTTTATGGTTTGTCAGGGAACTGCGACCACCAAACAAGATTTTTTAATTTTACAAAGTTTGATACAAGCACAAAATTTAGACCGACTAAAACAAGGATTAGTATGCTTAGAAAAATTAAATAATGTCAGCATCTTAAAAAATTACATGGGTCATCAATATCATGTGTTAGCAAAACAAGATTATTTAGTTAGCTACAAAGTTTTAGAAAATCTTCAAAACTTAGATGCAAAGTTTTTAAAAGCTGAACTGGTGAGTGGTTCACATGGCTTTTCAGTTTTTCAATCTGACAGCCTAACTGACAAAATATGCCAATATTTGGAAAAAATAGAATGATCAGTCAGATTACTGGTAAATATCGCAATTTCTTTTTTAGGCATGCAGGTTTAATATTTCAAAAATTAAATTAAAAACTTTTCATCCTTGTTTATTCCTCATTATTTTTCTTCCATAGGGAGAAATAACAATAAATGATGAAAAGTTTTAATATCGTTGTCAGAAATAAAGGAGGTTAAGGATGACCGATTCAAATCATGGATTAACTGATCAGCAATTTGATCTGGAACATATTTGGCATCCTTATACTTCGATGATCAATCCACTACCTACCTTTAAGGTCAAAAGGGCACAAGGGGCACTGATTGAACTTGAAGGTGGTCGACAACTGATAGATGGTATGTCGTCATGGTGGTGTGCGATTCATGGTTATAATCACCCTGAACTCAATCAAGCCGTAACGGATCAATTACAAAATATGTCGCATATTATGTTTGGTGGTTTCACCCATGAGCCTGCGATTCAACTTGGCAAATTACTATTAAAAATTACGCCTCCCAGTTTAAATAAAATCTTCTTTGCGGATTCTGGTTCAGTTGCAGTCGAAGTGGCATTAAAAATGGCAGTACAGTTTTGGAGTGCGCAAGGCAAACCAGCAAAGACCAATTTTGTGACACCTCGTTCGGGCTATCATGGGGATACTTGGAATGCCATGTCGGTCTGTGATCCAGTCACAGGCATGCATCAGATTTTTGGTTCAAGCCTGCCTAATCGGATTTTTGTACCCGCACCGCAAATTGCGTTTGATGAAGAATGGAATCAAAACGATATTGTCGAACTTGAAAACACTTTAGCCGCACAACATGAAAATATTGCTGCTTTTATTGTTGAGCCGATTGTACAAGGTGCAGGCGGAATGCGTTTTTATCATCCTGAATACTTACATCAAGCCAAGCGACTTTGTGAAAAATATAATATTTTGCTGATCTTTGATGAAATCGCGACGGGGTTTGGGCGCACAGGTAAGCTTTTTGCATGGGAATGGGCAGGTGTTGAACCTGACATCATGTGCATTGGCAAAGGTTTGACAGGTGGATATATGACTTTATCAGCGACACTAACTACAAAAAAAGTCGCTGAAACCATTAGTCAGGGCGAAGCAGGCGTGTTTATGCATGGCCCAACTTTTATGGCTAACCCATTGGCGTGTGCAGTTGCTGTGAAAAGTACTGAACTGCTGATTTCACAGGATTGGCAAAGTAATATTCAACGCATTGAACAACAATTAACACATCAGCTTGCGCCATTATCAACTTTAGATTATGTCAAAAATGTACGTGTTTTAGGTGCAATTGGTGTGGTAGAACTGACTTTTAATGTCGATATGAAAATTTTACAACAGGAGTTTGTCGAGCGTGGTATTTGGATTCGTCCATTTGGCAAACTGGTCTATGTGATGCCACCTTATATTATTTCTGAGCAACAACTCAACACTTTATTAGAACAGTTGGTTGAAGTCGTACAGAACATGGAGAATGTCAAATGAGTCATTTGCTTGAACATTTTTCAATACAATTGGACGACTTAAAGCAGCAAGGTAATTTTCGTCAATTCACTGCCAATGTTCAACAAGGTCGCTATATTCAGATCAATGATCGAAACATGTTGAATCTCGCATCTAATGACTACTTAGGTTTAAATGCCGATCTACAGTTTCGTGAACAGTTTTTTGATGAAACACCGAATGATCAGCGTTGGATGAGTTCTACATCTTCACGCTTGCTCACAGGCAATTTCCCTGAATATGAACAGCTTGAAACAAGTTTAACCCAAGCTTTTCATGGTCGTGCAGCACTGTTATTTAACACTGGTTATCATATGAATATCGGAATTTTACCTGCACTTGCTGACAGTAAGACTCTCATTTTGGCTGATAAGTTGATTCATGCCAGTATGATCGATGGGATTCGTTTATCGACTGCAAAATACGTGCGTTATCGTCATAATGATTTGCTGCATCTTACTCAACTCTTACAAAAGTATCATGATGATGAGGCTTTTGAACGCATTATTGTCGTGACTGAATCTATTTTTAGTATGGATGGTGATGAAACAGATTTGGCAGAACTGGTGCGTATTAAAAAGCAATTTTGCAAAGTGATGCTTTATGTCGATGAAGCACATGCAATCGGGGTACGGGGTGAGCAAGGTTTAGGCTGTGCTGAACAATATGGCATGATTGATGAGATTGACCTTTTGGTTGGAACATTTGGTAAAGCACTTGCTTCGATTGGTGGTTATTTGATTTGTCATCGCATTATTCGTGATTATTTGATTAACTCAATGCGGCCACTTATTTTTAGTACCGCACAACCACCGATCTGTATGGCGTGGACAGATTTTATTTTTAAAAAAGTGTTACATCTAAATTCAAAACGTCAGCATTTACAGCAGATTAGTCAAACTTTACAGCAAAATGTGCAAGCCAAAGGTTTTGCTTGTCCTTCGACTTCGCATATTGTTCCTGTAATTATTGGCGCATCTACGCAGACTGTAGAAAAAGCCAAAGCTTTGCAAGATGCAGGCTTTTATATCATGCCTGTGCGTCCACCGACTGTGCCGCAACAAAGTTCACGTTTACGCATTTCGCTCACTGCTCAGATTACTCACACTGATCTTGAACAGTTGATTCAGCTATTGTGAGCCAATTGTGAAGAATTTAAATATTGACAAATCCAGAGTTGCTTTGCGCTTTGCTCAAGCAGGACAAAGTTATACAGAACATGCCATTGTACAAAAACAGATAACACAGCATTTATTTGATTTAATAGAAAAATATTGTCCAGAATTGTTTAGTAAATACTTGGAAAATGTCTTGGAAATCGGTTGTGGTTCGGGTAACTTAACTCATTTAATGATTAAAAAAATACAGATTAATTATTTGATTTTAAATGATTTATATCCTGAGATTCAGCAGCACTTTTTAAATTATCAAAATCTTGATTATCTGATTGGTGATATTGAACAACTTAAATTTCCACAAAATTTAGATCTTGTTGCTTCAAGTTCAGCCTTACAATGGATCAATGATTTAGATGGGGTGTTGAAAAAGATTCATCACAGCCTTAACTATCAAGGTTTTTTATGTTTTTCTACTTTTGGGCAGCAGAATTTAAAGCAAATTAAAAGCTTAACAGGGCAAGGTTTGGAGTATTTAAGTCTTGAAAATATTCAGGAAAAATTACAACAACATGGTTTGGAAATTTTACATATTTCTGAGCAAACCCAAGTATTAAGTTTCGAGCATCCAAAGCAAGTTTTACAACATTTAAAAGCCACAGGCGTGACGGCAACAGCCTCTAATTTTCGTTGGACTAAGCACAGTCTGCAAGATTTTTATTCAAATTATCAGCAGTTTCTATTTCAAAATGAGCATGAACAGCAAGTGTACGCACTAAGCTATCATCCTATTTATTGTATTGCACGGAGAATGTCATGACAGGTTCAGTTTACTTCATTAGTGGCATTGACACAGGCATTGGCAAAACGTATACCACTGGCTATTTGGCAAAACTTTGGAATGAACAAGGCAAGAAAACCATTACCCAAAAACTGATTCAGACAGGTAATACCGATATTTCTGAAGATATTGAACAGCATCGTCAGATTATGGGGATGGGGTGGTTTGCTGAAGACGAAAGCAAGCTTACTATGCCTGAGATTTTTACTTATCCTGCATCGCCGCATCTTGCGACTAAAATTGATGGTCGTGAGATTGATTTCTCAAAAATTGAAAATGCCACAGCACAACTAGCTGAAAAATATGACGTTGTATTGCTTGAAGGTGCAGGTGGTTTAATGGTGCCTTTAACCACAGATCTACTCACGATTGATTATGTGGCTGAAAAAAATCTTCCTGTCATTCTGGTTACTTCAGGACGTTTGGGCAGTATTAACCACACCATTCTGAGTTTAGAAGCACTAAAAAGTCGTGGTTTAGCATTATATGCTTTGGCTTATAATTTAAAAGATGGATCACAGGATGAATTAATTTCTAAAGACACCGCAGAATACTTAAAAGCATATTTAGCAAAATATTTTCCTGATAGTCTCTGGTTGGATATTCCTGTCATCTCTTAGAAAAATTATAGGAACAATGCCTAAAAAATGAGTTGATCATAGATAAAAATGAGCCAATCTATTTTTTATTGTTTTAGTAACATATTGATTGAAATCATAAAAAACCACTATCGAGATAGTGGTTTAATTTTTTAGATTAATTTACCATTTAGGGTTTGTTAAATCCCTTTTTTAAACCGAAAGGTTTACGTTGAGAGAATTTATTTTCATCACGGCTTTGGTTATTAAAATTATTGCCAGAGCGTTCACGATTTGCATCAAAACGTGGAGCAGGGCGTTCAGAACGAAAATCGCTGCGCTCACGATTGCCATAAGAACGATCTTGACGGTCTGAACGATTATCTTGACGTTGATTATAGTGATGATTGTCTTGACCTTCATGTTGGTCTTGCTCAGTATCACGACGTTGTTGACGTAAATATCCCCCACGACGTGCAGCCATAGGTTTGTCTTGCATACGATCGTTACGGCGTTTCGCCATACCAAATAAGCCTGTACCTTGACGTGGTTTAAGCTCTACGATTTTTGCTAAGTTGTCGATGTCTTGTTTATCAAGTTCCATCCAACGACCTGTACGAAGCTCACGTGGTAAAATCACCGTACCATAACGCGTACGCAATAAGCGACTGACTTTTAAACCTTGTGATTCAAAGATACGACGAACCTCACGGTTACGACCTTCTTTTACAACCACTTGATACCAACGGTTGATGCCTTCACCACCAATTTCAGTAAATGACTCAAATTTTGCAGGACCGTCGTCTAAAACTACGCCATTGAGCATGTTTTTACGCAATTCTGGCGTAACTTCACCCATGACACGCACTGCATATTCTCGTTCGATTTCATTCGATGGATGCATCAAACGATTGGCAAGTTCACCATCATTGGTAAATAACAACAAACCTGTTGAGTTGATATCTAAACGACCCACCATAACCCAGCGGTCATTACTGATCGGTGGTAAATGTTCAAATACAGTAGGACGGGATTCAGGGTCGTTACGTGAACAAATTTCACCTTCAGGTTTATAGTAAATCAAAACACGGCGGCGAATTTCATCTTCAATTTGGAACTGAACTTTACGACCATCGATGCGAAGCTCATCAGTTGGTTCAATACGTTCACCCACTTGAGCAACTTGACCGTTGACACTCACACGACCAGCAGCGATGACTTCTTCCATATAACGGCGAGAGCCTAATCCTACTCGTGCGAGTACCTTTTGCAATTTTTCACTCATGACAGCATAACCTTAGAAATAATGATCAACAGTGTACCTATTCACGACTTTGGTGCTTGCGCATCCAATGCCATAAAAGCTTCCTTGGCATCCTGTAGGGGAGGCAATTGACCTAATGAAGCTAGACCAAAAGCATTTAAAAACTGGGGCGTTGTGACTAACAACGCAGGTCGTCCTGGGAGTTCACGAAAACCAGATTCTTTAATCCAGTTCCATTCAAATAATGTTCGGAGTATTTGACTATTATTTGTTACTCCACGGATTTGCTCAATATCAGCTCGGGTCACGGGCTGATGATAAGCAATCACTGAAATGGTTTCTAACAGTGACGGGGATAACTTGGTTGGACGTTCAGGCCAAACTTGGGTAATGATATTGCGATATTTTGCACGAACTTGAAAACGATAACCCTGTGCAACTTCAACCAATTCAATCGAACGACCGTGTTGTAAGACAGACAATTGCTGCAAATAATTTTGCAATTGTTGTTTTGAATATTGATTTTGAAACGCTTCTTTTAAGCGTGCAATAGACACGGGTGCATCACTGGCAAAAATAATCGCTTCGATTTGCATCAATACTTCATGATGATGCTCGTGTTGAGAGTCATCTATATTAAACACATTATTTTGATCAATGGTCATGCGGCAGCTCCTTGAATTGCAAGCGGCATATCCAGTCCACTAGAAATAATCTGTATTTTCTGTTGGCGTGTCAGTTCTAAAACTGCCATAAAAGTAACCACCATGCCCATACGACCTTGAGTAGGCAAAAGTAAACTTTCAAAGCTTAAAACCTGTCCAGATTCGATCATTTTTTCAATATAAGCAATACGTTCTTCAAGTAATACAGGCTCATGCTCAATTTTATGAATGATAGGTTCAGGACGATTAAAAATACAATACAAAGCATCACGCAGCATGTCTACGTCATAACCTTCGTATACGGTAGCTGTTTGCCCAATAGACACATTTGTTGGGAAAATATCACGTTCAAATACAGGCATTTGCCCTAAACGCTCAGCAGCTTGTTTAATTCTTAAATAGGTTTCTAAACGATCAATTAACGCTTGTTTTGGATCTTTCTCCAGCGTCATTGTTTTCGGTTTAGGTAACAACAAACGAGATTTTAAATCAGCTAACAACGCAGCCATCACCATATAATCTGCGGTCAGCTCTATATTCAACGACTTCATGCTGTCCATATAGGCTAAATACTGACTAGCAATCGGGGCGATATCCAACTGAAGTAAATCAAAGCCATTTTTTTGAATGAGATAAATCAGAAAGTCGAGTGGTCCTTCGAAATGATCTAATAAAATTTCGAATGCAGCAGGTGGAATGTATAAATCCTCAGGGATGGAATCTTGCCACTCATCGAGTACTCGTATGTGTGGTGTATTTTCCATTGAGCTATGGACTGATTGCGTCATTACCGTTTTTAGCCACGCGAATTTTCAAAGGCATGTTAGGCGATTCGGGAGATCACTTTTCAATGTTAGGAGAGGTGAAGTGATATTCGAATTGCATTGAATATAAAAGTGTTCATATTCTAAATTAAAAAGCAAAGAGAATAAATTGTTAATATCAATAAAAATGAAAAAACCTTAAAATAAATAGGGGACATTTTTTTCCGTGATACAGGTTTTTAAGCTGTATTGTCCAACAATTATACTGAATTCAACTAGAAAAATAGATAAAAAACGGGCATATTGCTAAATGTTTTTATGGTGAAAAATTATCAAAAATGCAGAATTTTCAACAATATCAACTTAATGCGTTTGGACAAAAAGTTGGCAAAACTCTAACATCAACTTCACCTAAACACTTTCAAGCCGATATTTTAACAGGTCAAGCTGTACGCTTAATCCCGATACACCGTGATATTTTACACAGTAATGCTTTCTCATATTTGTGGCGTGCCATAGAAAGTGAACCAAGTCACGCTTGTTGGACATATTTGCCTTATTCAGCATTTAGTTTTCAGATTCAACTTGAGCAAGCGCTAAAAAATAATTTTGGTTTTGTTGGTTCGCACCATTTTTTAATTGAAATTGACCACAAAATATTGGGGTGGATTGCTTTGATCAATCAACGTGCTGAGCATGCTGCGATTGAAATCGGCAATGTATATTTTTCCCATCAAATGAAACGCAGTATTGCAGCCACCGAAGCAGTTTATTTGCTATTAAAAGCATGTTTTGAGCAAGGCTTTAGACGTGTGGAATGGAAGTGTGATGATTTAAATAAGCCTTCTCGAAAAGCAGCTTTACGTTTTGGTTTTCAGTTTGAGGGGATTTTCAGACAGGATCGCATTTCTAAAGGCAATAATCGCAATACTGCTTGGTTTTCGATGTTGGATGAAGAGTGGCAAACGATTCAAAACGCCTATGAAACGTGGCTCAACCCTGAAAATTTTGATGAAAATGGTCAGCAAAAAACACGTTTGCAGACCGTATAGTATTGTTAAAGTATTTCTTGTAAATGGCAATGGTTTAAATTTCAAACCAAGCCAACATGAAAAGACACAGTACAACGCCCACGATAGTACATATCTTTAAAGCAGTTGGAAAATATTTCCAAGACAGTTGTGTACTGCCATATAAATATAAGCTTTCAGCTTTAGAAATGGGATGGATGATGATGCCAAGTCCGAGCATCAGCATGAAAGGCAGTACGAAAGCAAGTTTGATGAGGTTTTGTGGTGGAGCAATCAGGATATATGCAAGAAGTCCCCCACTTAACAGGCTCATAAAAATACCAATGAAACGTGTCTTGCGTCTTTCTGGAGCAAATTGTTGCGCTAAGGTATTTTCATCTACATGCGATGACCGACGTTCAGGATCGGCTTGAATTTGAGTGACTTGTCGAATGGCGTTAAAAATTTGAACATATTGTTTAAACTTGAATAAACAAAATATAGTTATGAGGATGGACAATAGCGCGACACCTAAAAATATAGGTTCAAAAATCTGTTTTTGTAGTTGTTCCCAACTCATCCATATACAAACTAAAGCAACCAACATTGCAATGAGTGCAGTAAAGAAAAACTGAACACATTTCATAAAAATCTGAGCATTGATCATATTTTTACGGGTTGCAAAGGTGGGGGCGTCCGCACCACTTGGAAGCTGTCCAGTCAATTTGTCAGTTAAAAGATCAAGGTCTAAACCTAAACTTTGTTGACCTACGCCAAATTGAATAATATTGCTCAAACGTTGGATTTCTAATTCTACTTTATTCATTTTATACTTTTGGTTTTTAATGGAAGCTTGGACAATATTAAATCGAGTTGTATGGTTTTTCTAATTTATTATTTCAATAAAAATAAAGTTTTAAGTGAATGATTTTAACTAGTGTTTAAGCATCATGAATAGCATATTCAATGATGCGTAAACACTGATCTTGTAAACAAGTATTGGAGGTTTGCATTTCCTCAAAAAGCTCAAGAACGATAAAAATCTCTAAAAAATACTCAAGTTTTTCATCGTTAATGATGGTTGGCAGAGAATCTGTAATAACTTTGGCATTGGACTGCAAATGCCAAGGTTTTTCTGCATAAATGATTCCATCTTCAGCAAACTCTTGAATATTGAGCAACACATAAAATAAATCCATAGACACTTTCTGCATGCTAAAACTTATACCATTCTTGGAAAATAACATAATATAAGTGGTTTTTTTTGACGGAGTCTTACATCTAAAGTTTATATTTAGGGGCTAGCCTTCGGCTCGACCTACTTTTGTTTCGACAAAAGTAGGCAAAACCATTGTCATCCGCAAAACTCGACAAATACCGCAAATTGATTGATGTATTGCAAAAACATATTCAATCTTTGGTAGTCCTGCCTCGGACAATTGCGGATGACGTTTTCACGTCTCAATTTATGATTGGAAGCAGAAAAAGTCATTTCAAAAATATATTATAAAACTTTTATTGATTGGTATTAATTCTAAAATGTCTGGATCATTAACACCATGAGAAGTTTTAGGGTTTACTCGTGATTTAGCGATATCGTTGCTTAGCGAAAACTTGATTGATCTGTGTAGTCATTCAGGCAATATGAAGTCACATTTGTGTCGTGACCTAAAGTTTTATGTTTGTTTACACAGCCACTTGATGATAGGCACGATTAAAATAAACCAAACTGTGATCTTGTGGATTTTGCTGAATGGCAACAATTGGACAGATAAAGATCGTATGCGTACCCACCTCTTGAATCTGTTCAATCTGACAATCAAAACTGACCAACGCATCTTCTAGAACAGGAGCACCTGTTGCTAATTCAGTCCAAGTGCCATGTTTAAAGCGTTCTTCAGAACTCATTTTTGATGCAAATACATTGGACAAATGTTCATGTTGTGCAGCCAAAACATTCACAGTTAATATTTTACTTTCAACAAAATAAGCATGTGAACGAGATGACTTATTCATACAGACCAATAATGTCGGTGGGGTATCAGTAACACTGCATACAGCCGATGCTGTGAATCCATGATAACCAGACTCGCCTACAGTAGTTACAACATTGACTGCACTTGTTAATGACGACATTGCATTTTTAAAGACTGTTGCTTCAACCATGACTATATTCCTATGTATCTGAAGAATCACATTGAACTGTGAAGTTTCTTCAGATTCAGCTTTGAACAATGAAGGATTTTTTGACAATCCTATAGCATCCTTTGTTTGCAAAGGATGCTTGAAAACTATTTGGATAATTCTTGACGAATAATAGCTGCACCAGCACTTAAAGCATGTAGTTTGCCACGCGCCACTTCACGAGCAAGGGGTGCCATACCACAGTTAGTTGAAGGATAAAGTTTATCTGCATCAACAAATTGTAGTGCTTTACGCAAAGTATTTGCCACTTCTTCAGGAGTTTCGATATTATTGGTTGCGACATCTATCGCACCTACCATGACTTTTTTACCACGAATCAATTCGATTAAATCCATAGGTACGCGTGAGTTTTGGCATTCCAAAGACACGATATCAATCTTGGACTTTTGCAGTTTTGGGAAGGCTTCTTCATATTGGCGCCATTCTGAACCGAGCGTTTTTTTCCAATCAGTATTGGCTTTAATACCATAACCGTAGCATATATGCACCGCAGTTTCACATTTTAGTCCTTCAAGCGCACGTTCTAAAGTGGCTACGCCCCAATCATTGACTTCATCAAAAAAAACGTTAAATGCAGGCTCATCAAACTGAATAATATCTACACCTGCAGCTTCTAATTCACGTGCTTCTTGATTTAAAATTTTAGCAAATTCCCAAGCCAATTTTTCACGGCTTTTATAATGACCATCATATAAGGTATCAATCATGGTCATTGGGCCAGGAAGCGCCCATTTAATTGGTTGATCAGTCAATGAACGTAAAAATTTTGCATCGTCTACAAAAACAGGTTTTTGACGGGAGACAGCACCAACCACAGAAGGAACGCTGGCATCATAACGATCACGGATTTTTACTGTTTCACGTTTTTCAAAATCTACGCCATCAAGATGCTCAATAAAAGTCGTCACAAAGTGCTGACGAGTTTGTTCACCATCGCTAACAATATCAATGCCTGCCTGTTGCTGCTCATGCAAAGACAAACGCAATGCATCGAGTTTGCCATCAATTAATTCCTGATCTTGCAACTTCCACGGTGACCAAAGTTTTTCAGGTTCAGCAAGCCATGATGGTTTAGGTAAGCTGCCTGCGGTAGAGGTCGGGAGTAAAATATTCATGCTGTATATCTTCTATCTTCAGTAAATTTAAGCGACTTGATTGTTCAGGGAGAATCTTGCAGCCCATCGCTGAAGAACATCATGGTAAGGCTTAATGAAGTTTTCTTCCGTCCATTTACCTTGTTTTACAGCCAACTGACCACGTTCAACACGGTCATAGACGATACGCGTTAATGAATAATCAGGATACTCTAAACTTGGTTGATAAACCTGACCTGCATTTGAATTAGCATTGTAAATTTCAGGACGGTAAATCTTTTGGAAAGTTTCCATCGTGCTGATAGCACTGATCAACTCAATATCCGTATAATCTTGCAATAAGTCACCGCTAAAATAAAATGCTAATGGTGCTACTGCATGAGCAGGCATAAAATAGCGAACCGTTAAGCCCATTTTTGCAAAATATTCGTCCGTACGTGAATACTCATCATTGGTATATTCCACACCGAGTACAGGATGAATATTCGCAGTACGATAATAGGTTTTAGAGGTAGAAACACTTAAGCAAATCACGGGTTGCTTAACAAACTCGGCTTTAAATACCTCCGAATTTACAAGAAATTGATATAATTTACCGTGTAAATCCCCAAAATCTTCAGGTTTATTGGTACCTGTATTTTCTTTTAAATATTCAGGAAGAACCACACTAAAATCATAATCACGCACATAAGAAGAAAAACTATTACCAATCATGCCTTCAAAACGCTGTTGGGTTTTATGATCTATAACTGTGCTTTTCAACATTTCAATAAATGGAAATGTCTGACCATTCCCTTCAATATCAATATCAGCAGAGATGATGTCCAGTTCAATTGAATAACGATCACCTTTTGGATTGTCCACATTTGCTAGGGCATTGAAGCGATTATTGATCATTCTTAGGGTATTACGTAAGTTTTCTTGGCGGAACTCACCACGTGCAAGGTTTGCAAAATTAGTGGTCAAACGAGTGCTGTTCGCTGGAAGATAGTTTTCATCAAAACGAATACGTTTAATTGCACATGTAAATTTTTCACTCATGGGATATGTACCTCAAAATTTTTTAAAACTTAAAATTTCTGTATGGCGTTATTTATACTTGAATCCAAACATGAATAAAAATGATTTAATCTAAGTCAAAGATGAGAAAAATTCACTTTATATCTAAAAGGTCTGTTAAGTTGTTTAAAAAGCAAATTTATTTTATAAAAATATGATATAAAAATTTATTAAATATTTAAATGAATTTTTAAAATAAATTATTATTACAATAGCTTATTTTTTTGTGAGTGTGTTTTATACGTAAATTAGTGAGTGCTATTTTTGATGATTTTAATCCCTAAATAAATTTCTAACATAAAAAACGCACCGAAAATCGGTGCGTTTGTATGTCTATCCTTACGCAGGAATACGTAATACTTGACCTGGGAAGATATCATCCGCATTTTTTAGTAATGGGCGATTTGCTTCAAAGATTTTATTGTATTGGTTTGGATCACCATAAAATTCTTTAGAAATCTTAGATAAGTTATCACCAGATTTTACTGTGTAGAACTTACTTTCAGGTTCTGGCGCGGCAACGGTCATTTGATCGTCTACTTGCGCAACATGGTCAATATTACCCACGGCTAAGATGATTTTTTCTTTATCTGCCTGTGTTTGGACTTGACCTTTGATGGTTGCTAGATCTGATGCGCCATTATAACTGACCGATAAACCTGTAACAGGTAAACCAAGTGCTTTGATGTGACCGAGTAATTTGTTTGCAATTTCTTGTGCAGATGGTTCAGCAGGTGTTGCTGGCGCTGCTTGTGGCTCAGCAGGTGCTGTATTTTTTTTACCAATACCTTTAATAAAATCAAAAAGACCCATTGTGTTTCTCCGTATAAATTTAAGTTTTATCTAATGAAGCGTTATAAAAATTTGCACTCTATTTTTATAACTAAAAAATATACTGAAATTGGTTGTCATTGGTGAGAGAAAAGTAACGATATGTAACCAATGTTTTTGATTTATAAATAAAAAAAGCCACCAAAATGGTGGCTTTAATTGTTGATGATTACGCATCAAACATTCAACAGATTAACCAAGTTTTTTAGTCACATAGTCAATAGCTGATTGAACAGTGGTAATTTCATTTGAGTCTTCATCAGGAATTGTGATGTCAAAGTCATTTTCGAAAGACATTACAAGCTCAACTAAGTCTAGAGAGTCAGCACCTAAGTCATCCATGAAAGATGCTTCGTTTTTGATCTCTTCAGCTTTCATACCTAATTGTTCTGCAACAGCTTGTTTAATGCGTTGTTCGATATCGCTCACAGGAATTCTCCTCATTGCTTGTGGCGGCTTTTGATTGCCTATAGTTTAATTGAATATTGAAATTTTTCAAAGTTAATACATGACATTAAGCCATGTATAAACCACCATTTACATGTAATACTGTACCAGTGATGTAACTTGCTTTGTCAGAAGCTAAAAAGCTCACTGCATTTGCAATGTCTTGTGGCTCACCAAAACGATTTAACGCTACTTGATCACTCATTTTTTTGCGAATGTCTTCGCTCAACTGCTCAGTCATTTCTGTGGCAATAAAACCTGGTGCAATGCAATTCACTGTGATTTGACGGCTTCCCATCTCTTTGGCAAGACTACGGCTAAATGCTTCAATCCCTGCTTTGGCAGCAGAGTAGTTTGCTTGACCTGGATTTGCAAAGTGTGCAACCACAGAGCTGATATTAATAATACGACCGAAACGTGCTTTGGTCATACCTTTGAGTACACGTTTAGATAAACGGAAAACAGCTTTAAGATGAATATTTAAAATATCATCCCAATCTGCTTCTGACATACGCAGTAACAAATTATCTTTGGTAATGCCTGCATTATTCACCAAGATCAACACTGAACCATATTTTTGTTCAATGTCTGAAACCAGTGCATCAATCGCTTCACCATCACGTACATCTAATACTGCACCAGCACCATTTTCGGCAAATGTTGCTGTTAATTTTTCTGCACCAGCGTCAGAAGTCGCTGTACCTACTACAAAATAACCGTCTAAAATAAGTTGCTGAGCAATGGCTGCGCCAATCCCTCTGCTTGCGCCTGTCACTAATGCGACTTTGCGTTGTTGTGTCATGCAATTTTTCCTTCTGCCACTAAGATGGCATTCAGTGCATCTTCCATGCGACTTTGTGTGTCAATTGGGAATGCTTTTTCGATGTTCGGCAAGCGTTTTGCAAGATTCGCCAATACATTACCTGGACCACATTCAACCATATATTGAATACCTTGATCTTGTAGGTATTGCATGGTTTTGGTCCATTGAACTGACTGATATAATTGTGCAGTCAATGCTTGGCGTAAAGTAGCAACATCAGTTGCAATCGCTGCGTTGACATTTTGTATTACAGGAATACTCGGTAGCTCAATGGCAGTTTGTTCCAAAGCTTGCGCAAACTGTTCTGCTGCAGGTTTCATCAGTGAACAGTGCGACGGTACCGATACGGGCAGGGCAATGGCTTTCCCTCCATTTTCTTTGGTACTTTCCATGACTGCATCAACTAAGGTTTTATCACCTGCAATAACCACTTGACCTTGTGCATTGTAATTTGCCGCTTCAACTGAGCCACGACCTTGAATATTGACTTGTTCGCAAAGTTCGATGACTTTGGCATCATCTAAGCCAAGAATTGCAGCCATAGCACCTTGACCTTGTGGGACAGCAGATTGCATCAGTTGACCACGTAAATGCACTAATTTCACTGCATCTGCTAATGAAATGGCATTTCCCGCCACCAATGCACTGTATTCACCGAGTGAATGTCCTGCTAAATATTTAGGGGCGATACCGCCTAAGTTTAGCCATACACGCCACATTGCAATACTTGCTGTAAGCAAAACAGGCTGAGTATTTTCTGTTTGATTTAAACCTTCACCGCTTTGTGCAATGTGCCATAAGTCAAAACCAACAGCTTCTGAAGCTTCTGTAAATGTTTCTGTAACCACAGCAAACTGTTCTGCAAGTTCAGCCAGCATGCCCACTTTTTGTGAGCCTTGACCAGGAAACAAAAATGCAGTTTTGGTTGCTTGAGCTGCTTGCTCCAGTTGTTTAGCAGACATATAAAAGTCCTTTCTTCATACTTAGCTCGTTTCCGATGCGGCAATTTAACATTAAAAAAATTAAAATTTAATTGCCAAATACAACAAAAATCAAGGTAAAAAAAAGGGAGCTGAATGCTCCCAATTTTTTCACCAAGCTTTCGCTTAATGCATTATCAACAATTATTCAGCATCAGCTGCTTTAGCGAATAATTGACGACCACGGTAAAAACCATCTTTAGTCACGTGGTGACGACGGTGAGTTTCACCTGTAGTTTGGTCTACAGTTAATGCATTCTCGGTTAAAGCGTCATGTGAACGGCGCATGTCACGGCGAGAGCGACTTTTACGGTTTTGCTGAACGGCCATGATGGCTCCTTACAAAGATCGAAAAAATGGATCAGAACAATTCGGTTGTCTTAACTAACCATTATAACATAAAAATTAGTTAAGTTTACCTTTTAAACTTGCTAAAACATCAAACGGATTGTCCCGTTTTTCTTCAACAATGTCCTGATCGACTGGCTGATGTTTATGTTCACAAGCAGCATGCTTAGGAGACATGGGCATCAACGTTATCAACTCATCTTCTATTAGTGAAAGTAAATCAGCTGTAGCAGGGGTATTACTTGCATAATCTCCCTGAGAAGTTGCTTCACTTTCGCCTAAGACGATGTAATCAGCATCCTCATCCAAGCGCTCTATCAGTGACTCATCATCGATCAAAGCTATATGGAAATCTGAACTAAGTTCAATTTCAACAGGTTCCAAACAACGTTGGCACTCCATTGGAACTTTGGTTTCAGCGTGACCATCTAACCATACGATGCGATGATAGGCATCCATTGATAGTGTACAGTCTATATTGACCAATTGATCATCAATTGATCCAACAGCTTCACGAGCAATACGAACACAGCGAGACAATGGCAGTGTACCTGACCATGTAAAGCCCTGTTCAGCCCATTTAAACGGCTCAATCTGTGCCGGAAAGGTTTTTGCTGACATAATTAAGGCGGCAATTCTACAAATTCATCGGTACTCTGTCAAAGATTAAGATACAATTTTGTACTTATTTAGACAGATCATTTGGGTAATTCAAGTCATGCATCAGTTGCAGCCGCAACCTGAAGTCAAAACTTCATTACAGTTAAACACTTCTTCGACATTAAATTCTGCTGAAAAATCAAACGCTGCGCAACGTTTACAGTGGAATGATTTAAATACAGAAGCTCAACACGTCGATTGGCTTATCTTACACTTTAATCAATGGTTTTCCCACTTAAATGTACAACTTGTTCGTGGTGATTTTGAACCTGAATATTTTCCAGCAACAAAAGATATGCCAGCGCGTATTCAGTTTGCACATGGCTATTTTAATAGTGCATTACATGAAATCAGTCATTGGACAATTGCAGGGGAGCAGCGCCGTTTATTACCTGATTTAGGTTATTGGTATGCACCCGATGGTCGTACTGCCGAACAGCAAGCATTGTTTGAGCAAGTTGAGATTAAACCACAAGCCATCGAATGGTTATTTGCTCAAGCCTTTGGGCGAAAATTTCGTGTATCTTTAGATAATCTTACGGGTGAAGGTGGAGATGGCGCGACATTTAAAGATGATGTTTTTGCCCAAGTACAACGCTATTTTTCAGGTGAAGCCAAACTTCCTCGAGATGCAAAATATTTTATTGAACAGGTTTGTGCTTGTACAAGAAGTGGCAAAACATTACAAATTGTTGAGTTTCAGCGTGAAATGCTTGATTAATTTACATAAATCAACATAGTGAGATTGCAACTGTTGCTTTAAGCAAGTGATAATGAATGAAAAATATTCAGGAGAGAAAAATATGCTGCATTTAAGAGTTCATCCTGACAATCCACAACCTCGTCTCATTAGCCAAGCTGTAGAACGCATTCGTGCTGGCGATGTAGTGGTCTATCCAACTGACGCTGCCTATGCGATTGGCTGTCAGATTGGAAATAAAAATGCGATGGAACGTATTACACAAATTCGAGGTTTGGGGCCAAAGCATCAATATGCCATTATTTGTGCCGATTTATCGGATATTGCAACTTATGCAAAAGTCGATAATGCAATGTATCGATTACTTAAGGCAAATACCCCTGCAGTGACCACGTTTATTTTACCTGCAACCAGTGAAGTGCCACGTCGTTTGATGCATCCTAAAAAGAAAACCATTGGTTTGCGTGTACCGAGCAATGCGGTATGTCAAATGCTACTCAAAGAGTTGGGTGAGCCTTTGCTGACCAGTACTTTGATTTTACCGAATCAAGAGCAACCTTTAGATGATCCTTTTGATATCGAACAGCAATTGGAGAAGCGTATAGATGTATTTATTGACAGTGGCTTAGGCACACTTACAACCACGAGCATTGTTGATCTATCAGGTGCTAATCCTGAAATCGTGCGTCGTGGTGTCGGTGATGTGAGTGCTTTTGAATAAGTGCTCAGATTAGAAAATAAAAAACATAACAGTTATTTAAAATTTCTTCACGGAATTTAATGCTGAGCTCACCAACAGGAATTGATTGAAATGTATTTAAAGTGATGGATATTTTTTGAAGTGATTGAGCAACTTTGTGGTTGCTCTTTTTTTTTGAGAAATTTCAGATTTACCACTTGACCTTAAAGTTTACTTTAAACTTAAAGTGTATCTTAACTTAAATGAGGTACACATCATGCATATTTTTAAATCATTAAATCTTCCCAATGGTCAAGTGATTGTAAACCGTCTTGCCAAAGCTGCGATGGAAGAAAACATGGCAGATTTAGACCATCTTCCTGCACAAAATTTATTTAACTTATATCAAGCTTGGGCTGAAGGTGGCGTAGGTCTAATCATTACAGGCAATGTGATGGTGGATCGTCGTGCAATGACAGGGCCGGGCGGTGTGGTTTTAGAAAGTGATGAACATTTAGCAGTATTTAAACAATGGGCAAAAATTGGACGTTCCCATAATGCACAATTTTGGATGCAAATTAATCACCCAGGGCGTCAAATGCAGTCAAATATGGGACAGCAAACTTGGGCACCTTCAGCAATTCCTCTTGATTTAGGGAAAATGTCGAATAAATTTGCTCTCCCGATCGAAATGACACAAGCGATGATTGATGAAGTGATTCAACGTTTTGCCCATACAGCGCAACTCGCTGAACAAGCTGGTTTCACAGGTGTGGAGATTCATGCTGCACATGGTTATTTGCTTAGTCAGTTTTTATCACCATTGAGTAATCAGCGCAAAGATCAATGGGGCGGTTCGTTAGAAAATCGTGCACGACTTCTTATAGAAATCGTGAAAGCAGTTCGTGTAGTAGTCTCAAAAGAATTTGCTGTTGCGGTTAAACTTAATTCAGCAGACTTTCAACGTGGTGGCTTTAGTGCAGATGATGCCAAGCAAGTTGTAGAGATGTTAAATACTTTAGCTGTGGATTTGGTTGAGTTATCAGGGGGCAGTTATGAAGCACCTGCGATGCAAGGACAGGCACGTGATGGGAGAACTTTGGCACGTGAAGCTTATTTTTTAGAGTTTGCGACAGAAATTAAAAAAATTGCCAAGATGCCGATCATGATCACGGGAGGAATCCGACGTAGAGCAGTGGCTGAACATGTACTAGAAAGTGGTGTAGAAATGGTGGGAATTGCAACTGCTTTAGCAATCGAACCCAATTTACCGAATACATGGAAATCAGCAAATAACGATGCGCCACAATTAAAACCGATTCGTTGGAAAAATAAAGCACTTGCCTCAGTGGCAAATATGTCAGCTGTAAAATATCAATTACGCAAACTTAGCAAAGGCAAAGCGACCAATGCGAAGGTTTCTCCAGTTTGGGCATTGATTTTGCAGCAATGGGCAATGACCAAACGAACAAAACAATATCGTCAAGCAATGGCAAGTAGAAGCTAATTCAACATTTAAAAAATCAAAAGAGTGTCGTATGGCACTCTTTTTTATACATTTTGGTTTTATATTTATTAAGATCAATCAAAAATACATTATGGATCATGTGTATTAAATGGATGGTGAAGGATGAAGTTCTGTTTTGATCAAAAAAGAAAAGCGTGATGTATTCACCACGCTATTGTTCAGTCAAAAAGAAAATCTATTGATTATTCCACTCATCAATGGGTGTTGGCATATGCAAAGCCAGTTGAGTATCTTTAATCACGTCCATGCGCAAGATTTTTTTTGCGCCAAGTTGATCAAGTAGTTGACTGACAGGCCCACCATTGCGTTTTAATTCAACTTTTTTAGGAAATAATTTTTGTGCAAATGTCAAATGATTGGCTTGTACATAAGAGCTATACCAAATGCCATCAACTTGATTGAGCATGGTTTTCTTTTCTTGATGGGAAAGGTTTTTGACCGCTTTTAGTTTTGGGGTCGGTGCAGACAAGCTGATATCAATATTGCCATGTGTATCATATAAATTTGCTTGCACACGATCCTCTATTTTTACATCGATTGCAGTCAGCCATTTTGGTAAGTTGTAACCATATACACCACGCACGCGCGCAATTTCAGTGTCTACAGGCAATGCCAAAACATACCCATAATAATCACGTTGGCGAATAGATGACATTAACTCACTAATATTTGAACCTTCGGCATTGGGACGACGTACCACCACAGCCACGGAAACCTCATCATAAGGATCGTTATCACAAATGTTATAGGCAAAAAAAGTAAGAGAAACTAAACCATAACCTGGAATAGGACTTAATGCTTCAACTTTGGCAGGTAATTTGGCTTTTAGCTTGTCCAAGGGCGCAAGCATAAGCAATTGTACTTGGCTACTTTGGTAATAATAGTTTGGTGACCAGACTTTTCCGACCCGAGTATCGACGAGTTTTTTTGGAGTTTTTCTAAAAAATTCAACATTTCCAATCCCAGATTCTTTCGCTACTTGCTCTAAATCAGGTTGTGTATGAAAGCGATCATAGAAACCCCCTTTAGGTACTTGAACTTTATGAGTTCCAAACTCAACCGTGACAAATTCCGTCGCATTTGGATATTGTGTACGTGGTTGATCTGCAATGACAAGATTTGGACTGAAAGTATGGCTTTTATTTTGCATTGCTAACTTCTCTGAAGGATTGGAACTATTAAGGTCATGCGTAACTGCACTATTACTTGTTGCAAAAGCAGCATGTGCACATGTCAAACTTGTAAAAAGGGCAAGCACAGATTGCCTTAAACTTAATTTTTTCAACATCATCTTTGGCTCAACTTGAAATGTTGAATTTATGCTATGTTTAAAGTTGACTTTAAGGTCAATAGGTTTTTTAAAGTTTTTAAAAATGAGGAGTACTTGAATATTCTTTATAAAAAGCCTAAAGTAAACTTGAATGTATATGGGTTTTAATATGAACATTAGTGAGCTTTCAAAGTTAAGTGGCTTAAATGCACCGACGATTCGTTATTATGAACAGATTAAGTTATTACCCAAACCACAACGATTGGCAAATGGCTATCGTCGCTATTCAGAAAATGATTTACAACAATTAATGTTAATCAAACAAGCGCAACAAGTCGGATTTACTTTGGAAGAAATAAAAGCATTAGTTCCAGCCAATATGAGCAGTTGGAATCATGATACGATCATCGCAGCTTTGGATGAAAAAATTAAAGATATCAATAAAATGCAAAAAATATTGACTGAAAATAAAAAGAATATCTTACAACTAATTGATTCAATTAAAAATAAACCTGAAGACATGAGCTGTGGTGAAAATGCACAACGTTTGATGAAGATGTATTTGAGCGAACCTGAGCAGGTTTAAGCAAATAAAAATATCAATTCAAAGCTCAATTCTACGCAACGCCTATATTTTTATTAAAAACACGGATGTTTAAAAACCCACATTTAAAATTAAGTAAAAAGATTAAAAATAGGCTTGACCTTCAACTTAACTTTAACCTTATACTCATTGTGACATCTCTAAAAGGTTAGCACCATGATCAATCGTGAGTGGGTAAAATCTCATATTATTCAGCAAATGCTTGTTGTTTTGACAACTTTGTTTGCAATACCTGTTAGCTCTGCAAATCAGTCAAATACTGCAGATCGGGTTTCGGCACAATCCAAAGGTAAGATTTTGGTGGTGATGACCAATCACGCTAAATATCCCTCACGTGAAGATACGACAGGGCTGTGGGTGACTGAACTAACACACTTTTATGATGTCGCACAGCAAGCAGGCTATGAAATGGACTTTGTCAGTCCGCAAGGTGGTGTTGTACCTTTAGATGAGCGTAGTCAAAAATGGATTTATATGGATAAAGCGGCACGTGCTCATCTGGCTGATCTTGATTTTAACAGTCGTTTAAATCACACCTTAAAACCAAGTGAGGTTAAGGCTGCTGATTATAAAGCGATTTATTTTACAGGTGGGCATGGGGTGATGTGGGATTTTCCTAACAATCTTGAACTTACGGCATTGGCTGAACAAATTTATGATCAAGGCGGTGTCGTGTCTGCAGTTTGTCATGGGGTTGCTGGAGTATTGGCACTGAAAGATCAACAGGGCAAGCCTTTAATTGCCAATCGTAAAGTAACGGGATTTTCAAACTTGGAAGAATCTCTCTCAGGGATGAAAAAACAAGTGCCATTTTTCCTTGAAGATAACTTGAAATCCAAAGGGGCTTCTTACTCAAAGGGATTATTGCCCTTTACCTCTTATGTTGTGGTCGATGATCGAATAATCACAGGACAAAATCCACAGTCGCCACGTCAAGTAGCTGAGGAAGTTGTGAAAAGATTGAATAAGATCAAGTAATCAGTAGATTTTCTCTGACTATTAAAAATAGGATGGTGTTTTTAACGTACATTATTAATCAAAATGACCGCTGTAAAGAATGTAAAAGATAGTTTGTAAAATCAACTATGATGAATCATGGTTGATTTTACTTAGATGACTTTAGATATTTTGTTTTTAAATAATTGATTTAAAATAAATTTCTTGCAATAGGTTTTTTTGATTTCAACGTAAACGCTGCTGTATTTTTTTGTGGAACAATTTTTGATCCCAAAACTATCTAAGAAAAAATGATTGTTATGAACAAGACTGTATCTCACTTATCTTTGTGATCTTCATCCTGAACAAACGGGAATTCCCTAAAAATAATTAAACTTAAAAGTAGAAAAATGTGGGGGGATAGGCGAAGAAAAGAGAGAATGGCTCATTGGTTTGAGAAATACTCTTTAAAGCTATTCTGTAGAATGTATGAGAAATTAAGTATTTTCTATATTTTCGAATGGATATGTTAAAGGCGATGCGGATGCTACTGTCAGCATCGCAAAACTGAGAAAAGATAAGAAAAAAATATAGCTATATTTCACTTTAAAGCCCCAATTATTTTACTAATGCTTTAAGGATTATGA
>NZ_CADDWJ010000004.1 GCF_902809855.1 Acinetobacter sp. Marseille-Q1618 | reverse complement strand
AGATTGGATTGATACTGATGAACTACATGACCCTTAGGGTAGGTCGGTATATCTTGAAGATCAGGAAAAATACTAGAGTCATAATTAAAACCGAGTTTCTCTTTAATATCATTCGCTTTGGTTGCACCCTGAATCTCTGTCAAAGATGATTCATGTGATTGAATTGTATAGTTAAGATTCATATCTAAAGATATCTGATTTTGTATAATTTCTTCTTTCAAAAAAATATACGAAATTTGCTCTTCATTATTTAATCGATTACTTGGATATTTTGATATAATTAAATCATGATCATCACTTAGATAAGCATCATATTTATACATACTGTCTTTGCTTGAAAGAGACAATTGTAATTGACCAGTTTCTAATTCAGTTTTTGATTCAATATATAAATTCAAGTGCTCTAATTGTGGGGTAACATATCTTTGGATAAATTCTTCTCGTGACTGAACATTTAAAATAGATATCTCATTATGCAATCCGTGCTCTAGAATACTGTATTGATCATATGTTTGACCACTTTTAATATACTCAAAAACAATATCTAAATGATCACTCGTAAATTTAGGGTTTTCTCGTTGTATATGTTCGAAATTTAATAAAGAATGTGCAGCTACAAAATTTTTAACTTTTTCAGTTTTTATTGTAAAATTAGAGCCTAAATGCCCCCCTACACTTGCAACCAAATCAGTACTAAATTTAGTCCCTCCAGAGAGCCTTAAATTGACATGATCGTATTGATTCTGCCCTTTATACTTTAAAGGAGCAGCATTAAAAGTTAATGCTCTACATTGCAACTCTATATTTTGATCTTGAATATGCATCAGAACAGCCATTGCTTCACGTCCACCTTTTGAGTGTCCTACAGTCAATACCTTTTCGATTCTTATATCATTTTTATTACATTCCTTTAAAAGCGAGTCAGCATATTGTTTTGCATGTTGATCAGCTAAAGTCTCTATGGGGCTACCTAGTAGAGTTTCTGTAAGAATTTGGGGATTATTAATCAGCCAATCCTTATAAGTTACACTCCCGCGGAATGCCATCATTAAGGTTTTATCATTTTCATTGTAATAAGATACTGCACCAAAGTGACTTTGTTCATTAAAAATTGTAGAAATTAACTGAAAATTATTTATTTTTTCTGGAATATTTTCTGCACTTTTTAACGCAGTATAGGAGGCTAAACTTGCTGCCAAAGCCTGATTAATATTAGACATAGTATTCTCATTTTATTTTTAAATTTTTACAAATACTGCAAATTTATCTGCACCAAAGCAAAAATATTCTTCATTAGAATCAAAGGCTCCAGTAACTACATTAAAATCTAATTTTTTATTTTCTATACCATCATTTATATAATATTTTTTATCATAAGTAAGTAAAATTTTTTGATTTTCTCCAATATAGCCCCCGACAATACTGGAAGCTGAGTCAATCTCCTTTATATTCAAATTATGATCAATTTCAATTAATTTCGATGGTGAATTATTTACCTCAAAAACTGCAAATATACTTTGAGTTCCTTGAAAATGTTTTAAAAAAATAATCTTATCTACTACTATATTCACATCTACACTATTTTTTGAATTAAAGTTGATAAGAGATGTCGTTTGCGTTCTATTGTTCAAGTTAATAAGAGGTGTATTTCCTATTTTTTTGTTATAGTTATCAGCAATAACTAATAATTCATTACCTACACTTGTACAATTTATAATAATTTTTTCACTGTATAAATCTTCGACATCGAATGTATTTAGATCAATTATAAACGTGTCTCTGTTAAATCGTTTGTCTCTCATTCGGCTTAAACCAGTAAAAACATATAACTTATTTTCTTTAAATTGAATAAATCTAACAAGTCCAGCATTTTCAAGCTCAATTTCTTTAAGTATTGTAAAATTTTTAGTCTCAATAATTGTTATTGTATATACATCACTTAAAAAAGCTAAATAATAATCATTAGATGCAACAATATTCGTATAAGGCGTCAAGAATTTTACTTCAAATTCTGCTTTAGCTTTTCCAGTTTCGTAGTCATGAATTGTAAAGATCGGTTCATCAAAATAAAGTGCGGCAAAGTATTGGTTTTTTTTATTTAAATGAAGTGAACCTGGAATACCAGATAGTTTAATTTTTTTCATATTCATAATTCTTACCTATTTATAAACTATCAATTTTTATAAAATTGATGACTATTATACCTTATGTTTTAATTTGAAACAGCTTAAACAAATATTAAATTCAACTTCTCTAAGAAAAAGTTACAGATAATAAGTAACCCATACAAGTTAACACATAATAAATTCTTAATAATTTATATAAAATAGGCGCTTCAGAGTTCTTATTACATGATTACTTCAATAAACCACTCATAACTAAATAGTTCCAAAATAATAATCTATTATCTAAATGCGGTACATTAATTAATGTACTAAAATTTGTAATTATTTGATTAGTAATGCTAATTTCCATTGGTTGAAAGATTGTCCAATAACTGAATATTATCCAAACACTCTGTACGGATTATTTCTGTACATGGTGTAATAATCCATCTAATGAAGGAGATCTTAAATGGAAATCCATTTAGAACGTGATCGTATAGATCTGCGAGTTTATGCTTCCACAAAAGAGTTGGCTCAAAGGGCTGCTGCTGCATCTGGTTGTTCTTCAGTAACAGAATATATTGTTCGTTTAATTCATGAAAATGCACCTCAAACATTAAGAGAACAGGCAACTATTCAATTGACAAATGAACAATTTGATCGTTTTCTGAAAGCTTGCAATACACAGCAAAGTGTTCCAGACCGACTGAAACAGACTGCCCAACTTCTTGATAAAGAAGGTTTGTAATATTGCTAATAGGAACGAGTTTTGAAGTTTCTGATGCATCGATCCATAATTTAAAAAAAATTGATTGCGGTAAGCAAAGCCTGAATGAATATCTGAGTCGATTTGCTGTTAAAAATAATATACTTGGATTAAGCCGTACATGGATTTCACCTTGCCAACCGAATGATAAGAAAGCTGAAATTGCTGCTTATTTCACTTTAGCATCAATTTCAGTAACTCGCGAATCTTTACCAAAACAATCTAAATCTGTACCTTCCTATCCGATTCCAATTGTTCTACTTGCAAGGTTAGCAGTTTCAATCAATCATCAAAATAAACAACCAGGTATTAAGACGTTGGTACATGCCTTAAGAACGGCTTATTCAATTCATCTCAAAGGTCCACCTACAATTGGTGTAGTGATAGATGTATTGGATGACGATGCAATGAATTTCTACAACAAAGTGGCTTTGTTGCATAAACCTACCGTTAAAAGGTTATTCAAAATTATAATTCTCAAATGAATAAGCCCACACCTAAAATCTATCGTACAACCAATTGGTCTTCTTATAACAGAGCATTAATAAATCGAGGAAATATCTCTATTTGGTTTGATCCCAAAACTCAATGGGACGCTCAACCAAAAGGCAAACATGGTCGAAATCAAACCTATTCTGATGTTAATATCCAATGCTGTCTGATGATTAAATCTCTATTCCGTCTGTCTTTACGTATGGTCACAGGCTTTGTTCAAAGTCTTATTCATCTTTGTAGATTAGATTGGACAGCCCCAGATTATTCCACTATTTGTAGAAGACAAAAGCATATTGATATTGCAATTAACTATCAAAAAAGCAGTAATGGTCTCCATCTACTCGTTGATTCTACTGGCTTAAAGTTTTTAGGTGAAGGGGAATGGAAACGTAAAAAACATCAGCCTGAATATCGTCGCCAATGGCGTAAATTACATATTGGTATCAATGCTGAAACCCTTCAAATACGCGCTATTCAGCTCACAACCAACAATGTGAGTGATTCACAGGTGCTTGGTGATTTACTGGATCAGATTCCACAAGAAGAACAGATTGACTCCGTCTATACTGATGGGGCTTATGACACCAAGCAATGCCGTCAGATCATCGCAGACCGACAAGCGCATGCAGTGATTCCACCAAGAATAAATGCGAAACCTTGGAAAGATACAAAGACCAGCTCGCTAGAGCGAAATGAATTACTTCGGACAGTTAAACGTTTAGGTAGGACACTATGGAAAAAATGGTCAGGCTATCATCGCCGAAGTTTGGTCGAAACCAAGATGCATTGCATAAAATTATTAGGGGATAAACTCAGTTCGAGAAACTTTCAAAGCCAAGTCAATGAGATTCATGCACGTGTAGCAGTCCTCAACAGATTTACGGAATTAGGTCGACCACATACCCAAGTTATGCCTTAAATTTGAGTTAATTGGAGAAGTATTATCTTTTAAATCTTTATGCAACAAAGCCGTTCTATACTCAAAAAAGTTTGTAAATTAAACAATGAATTTAGTTAGTAAATCAATCATTATGCATATTTTTTAAAATCGATAAAACATCCTGAATAATTAAATTCAAAATATCTGCATCATTCACCAATATCTTAAATTCAGTGTCGTAATAGTTTAAATCTTTTACGATAAGTTGTGAATACAAGGGCATTGCTATCAAAACAGTCAAAATAAAATTAAATGAAATCCTATTTACTTTAGATAACTCTTTTAAATTAGCATCATAAAATATTGATCTGATCAAACTCTCTGTTTTATCATTAATAAATTGCTGTGGCGTATTTTGATACCTCAAGTAAATTCTTTGATATTCAGATTGTAGAAGACGTAAGTTATCTTCTTTTACATTTTTTAAAATACTATTATTAGGTATCGATAAAGAGTTTAACAAGGTTGATATAGTAGTACTTATTCTTTTCAAAGGATCATTACTAAAACTTTGTGCAAATGCTTCAACATTTGAATGAGTGCCTACTTCTGTGTTAGATCCAACCGCATTAGCTTGGTCTAACGTTAGCGCTGCACCTTTGAGTGCTTTAGCTACTTTTTCATCACCGATAATCGTTGATCCTTGAGACTCACTAGGCTCAATACCCCATCTTTCAGTGAATGCTTTGCGACACATACCATTAAAATTAATTGGTTTCTTCGTCTTCTTAAGATAGTCACTATAGCTGCTAATTTTCTCAAGAATAACTTCAAAATTTCTCTTGGATAAAGCATCTATATTGGAATTCGGTAAAATGTTTTTAACCAACATTTTGCGGTAATCGTAATCAAAGTTTGTGTCTAGAATTTTTGACCATTGGATTGCTTCTTCTTTATTGTTCGACTTTTTAACTACTTTCGTAATAACAATAAACTCAATTTTTTGTCTAGCACCACGAATAAATTCATAATCGATCGAATATGACATTACATCATTGTTATTAAAGCTTTTTATCGCGGGTTTAATTGAATCTCGCAGTAAGTATCTATCTTCAAGTTCTGAATCAGCAAATCCTAAATAGGCTTTAAATAGTGACCATTCAATCTTCACTTCTTCTTCAAAAGTATCTAGTAAACAATAGAATAAATTCTCAAGTCTATTTCCTCTTTTACCACCGGAATTAGATAATGAAGTTAGCTTTGTCCATGAAAATAGATGTGTAAGTTCTTCAATTGATAAACTTTCTAAAATGATACTTGTAAAGAACTTAGGTAACGTATATACAATACTTACATTTTCATAATTTCTTCTTATTCTTGAATCTTTTTCCAGATCAGCATCGGTATCAAGAACATCATTATTAGTCACAATTGAAAAGTCACTAATAAAATTAAAATGAGACGTTAATGATTTTAGACCTTGTTTATTAAACAAGTCGATTTGAATATCTACTGTTTTTAAAGTCTTTAGCTGTTCAATAATAAATTTTAGTCTGTTCTTAGAATTAACTTTATATATTAAAACATCAAGTGGAATTGAAAACACTAGATTAGTTTCATTTAAATTATTTGATTTTTTTAATTGTTTAATAATATCAATAGCATGACTCAATAAGCATAGCCAGATCTTATGTTCAAAAAGCGTAATTGAATTGGTGACATGAATCAGGGATACAGGCAAAGTAAATTCATTTGAAATTTTAAAATTCAATAAATCATGATGATCTGTCGCATTGATCGGATCACAAATGTCAATATTACTAGCAGATACATACTCTGTTAGGTTCTCTGCTAAACCTGAGTGATTCATCATTAACTCTTAATTTTGATGATTTATATTGTTTATATCATAAACTGTGAGAAAAAACATAATTTACTCACATAAAAAAAGGAGGAACATAAATTCCTCCCTAAATTGATTGAAATATAAACTATGACACTAACTTTTTTTGAAAATACATTTCAAAGTAAGGGGCGTAATTAAAACTATAGTAAATTGTTTCATCAACTTTAAAGCTCACATATTCTGACAATAAATTTGTTGAAAACAATCGATCTAGCCTGAAATGTTGATTTCCAGTTTTCGGATTGAGAATTACTTTATCTTGTTGTACAGACAATGAAACTCCTGCCAATCTTTTCATGTTCTTTTCAAATTGATCAATAGAAACATTCAATACCTCACATAATTCTGAAGCATTTACAGTATGATCTAAAAGCTCATCAAATGAAGGAAGATTGATTCGATTGCTGTGCAAACCTTGCAGATAATTTATGATTAAATCAAAAAACTCTTTATCTTGTTTCTTAGCATTAAAATCAATGGTAAATCGACAATGATTTTCTTCAAAAATAAGCTTTGAATTATCATTTTCATTCAACCAATTTAAGATTTTCAATTTGTGTGTTGATGGTTTAGTGACTACCTCATTAACTGGCTGAAATAAAGATAATTGCTCTTGAAAATTATCGTTATTATCTCCCCATGCTAAGGACGGAATAGCGTTAGCAATCATATTAGCCATATTATCACTCCTTTAGTATGGTAGCAGTTAATGTTAACCTAAATATTTAGACCTAATCTATTTTCAAATATACCATAATTCCTTATTACCAGACAAATATTAAGTATCTGATTGGTTAAGAAATTCATTAATTTTTTAGTAAAACTCCCTAAAAGTTTTAACCGCTTGAAATTAAACCTCACATTAAGAATTTAAGTACATGTAAATTCTAGAAATAATGAATATAATAATATGTTATTTCAAATTTCAGCCAATTTTTATGTATTGAAACTTTCTAATTTTTAGGCAAAATCCAGAAGATACCTGCCATTACTAGATATATAAATTAAAAATAAATATATAATTATAAATAAAATATTTTATAAATCTTAATAAATTTATTTTACCACAACCAGCTTATCCACAGGCTATGAATTTAAACCTCACAGTTAAGTCATAGACTTTGAAATTAAATATCACACTACGAACCTAACAAAATGATTTATATAAATATAATTAATTAGCATACCATTGAAATAAAACCTCACATATAAGTTATTTAATCTCACACATTTGAAATTCAACCTCACAGTGAATCTAACATACTGTTATTAAACACGAAATTCAACCTCACATAATGGAAATTCAACCTCACATAATGGAAATTCAACCTCACAGTTAAAATTATAATATTGAAATTAAATAAAAAAATAAATAAAAAGCTCTCTATTCTTTATTAATTTATTCTTTTAATATTAAATATATAAATATAAAGATCTCTTTTAACCAAAACAGTAGTGATCCTATATTAAAATAATAAACATTATATCCCAACAATATATGTTATTATCTTTTAATTTTTAGTAGTATCTTTTTTTTAAAAAATTGATTTATTTTTTTTTTAATATACAATCAACAAAATAAAGACTCTTTGTTTTATTAGCTTTCACCCATACAACAGGGGAATTTCAATGAGCAATTATTACTCCAACGACAACACTTTAAGTAGACTTAAGGGGTTAAGTAAAAATATATCCATACCTAAAGAGCAATCAAACAAAGTATTTCCTCAACGCAAATTTATATTTGTGGATGGAGTTGGAACATTGAATGACAACCAAGAATATATTTTTGGTACTGATATATTAAGTAATGAAAAAGTAAAAGTACGACTAAACTCAAAAGAAGAACGTATCCAAGATATGCTAATGACTGGTCGTGTAAAAAGCAAAGATCAAGCTGAACAAATTGTCAGTGGACAATATGAAAATTCTTCAAATCCTAGAAAATCACTTTCTGAAAGGCTAAAAAATAATTCAGTAGTTTTTAGTTTTGATCAAACATTTGAAACTCAAAGTACAGATAATTATCGAACTTATAGATCTCATTGGGCTGAAAGCGTCACAACAAATCCATCTGCTCAAATCGTTATCGCACCAGTACATTTAAAATTCGTTAATAATCAAAACCCTTTTGGATTGGTTGAAATTATTGAGGATAATTTTCAATTAGATATCAACAGTGGTTTAAATCAAGTACGAAATGTATTTAGACAAGCTTTAAGCCATAAAGATGAATATAATGCTGAACGTTCTGGAAGTCTAAATTATATTCTTCGCTCTAAAAAAGATGATCATGATATTTATAACGGTTTAATTAATACCCATTTAACCTCTATTCAAGCAGGAGGAAGAATAATAAGAGTACCTGCACACATAAATACAACATTAGATCAATTAATGGCAAAACCATTGATTACAGATCAATATAAACCACATGAAAATGAGATATTTAACCAAGATCTTAATCGTATAATTGTCAACAAATTACTAAATATTGATTTTAATCAAAAATTAGAAACAACTAATCCCGAATATCAAACATATCTTAAAGAAATATCAAAGCAACTCAAAAATGGAGAAATTTACTTAGACATTTATGCGAGCCGACATATTTTTTTAGGTAAAGAGTCTGTGAATACATATAGAGCAAAGGCTTCTAGATCTGTAAGTCCTATCAAAATTTACAACATTAACGAAAATGATGTGAATGGTTATCAGGTTACAACTAAGGGTTATTTAAACTCAGTTGTCTGTATTGATCGTCATCGAGATAGCCTCTCCCCTTTCATTAATTTCACATCTACAATAGATCCTTTAGCGCAAGCTCAAAAACTTGAAAATCTAGAGATTAAACAATCAAAAATAAGTGATACCTTATTATTAGATGAAAAATTTAAAAAAGATCCTTTACCTAAAAATATCAGTAACTCACAGGATAATTATAGAAACCAGATTAAGGAATCAAAGAAAAAACAGGAGTCTACTGGTTCTGATTACGGATTTTTCTAAAAAGGAATAATAATAAAATGGCACAGAATAATATAACTTGGGTAAATTTAGAAAGCTTGAATCTTCATACTAGACCTGCCAAAAGAAAACTAGATGGTAATGACATTATCGGGATAGAAATCTTTGATCTCAACAATTATCTATCTAAAGATATCTTTCAAAACGCAGGATACTCGCTTCATAAAGTGAATAAAACCAATGTGTTCAATATATATTTCACAGAAATGCCAATCAATCAATTTGTGAAAGCTATTGATCCTGATCATAGGTTTGTCTCCTTTTATCAAACAGATATACAAACATTAAATACAAGTTATCTTAATGAAATCAATCGTATTAGTAGAGATAGATTTCATTTAGCTATTCAAAACTCAACATTAATAGGAATGAATGCAGATAATCATTTTGTATTTGCTACTCCTTATTCACGTTTTTTTTCAGACAATCCAAATAAGGAAAACTTATCGGATCTTAATTTTGAAAGTAATTTATCAAATAGTGAGCTATGGAAAATACTAAAGGTTGGTGAGGAAAACTTTCATAAAAGAAAGAATATGGCTTTATGTGCTAAGGGATTAGCAAACTATATTTTACATTCAAAAAAACAATTTAATAATCAAGATATTGAGCATTTTATCAAAGTCATTTTGAATGATAATTCAGACCGAAAATATGATGCACTAATCAATGCTTTACAAAAACAATATTTTTATGAACAACTTGAAGTTAGTTTTAATAACTTAGCTAGAGTTTTTGACCATACAAATCATGGTGAGTACATGCGCATCTCAGAACTGCATCATTTACAGCCTTATGAGCCATTATTTAATGTGTCAGAGTTGCATTTACAACAGTTTTCAACACCAATCACAATTGCTGCAATTGCACAGAAATTATTAATTGATGATATTCATATAAATAAGTCCATATTAGAGCCGACTATTGGAAATGGGGCGTTAATTAATCAATTTGTAGATGTGCCTAACTTGCATGTGGTTGGTACAGAAATTGACGGTAATCGTGTTAAAAACATTAAAATTTTTTTCAATGTCAATACGCCTACTAGTAATATCAATGTTATTGAAGGTGATTTTTTTAAAATTTCAATCTTATCAATTATCGAGGAAGATCGTTTTGATTATGTAATTGCTAATCCTCCATTTGGATGTATTGATAAAACACAAGTAACATTAACCGACGCAGATGGAAAACAATATAATTTTTTTACGCAAAGATTAGATCACAAGATTTTGCTTGAAACTTTAAAGTTACGTTCTAATCATGGACGAAGTGTTTTTATTATTGGTTCAGATAGTTTTTATGAAAAAGGTGTTATTCAATCTGAAAGTAAAAAATTACTCACTTTCATACATGATAATTACAATGTGGAAGGTATGGCTGAACTTGATGGTTCTTTATATAAAAAGCAAGGTACTAAAGTTAATGTACGTTTGATCAGTATTGGTAATAAATTAGAACAGACTAGAGAGTTTGATTTACCAGAAACTTTACTTATAATTTCTAATGAACTTGATCTTTGGCGTTGGTCAGAAGGGATTATTAATCAGCGCAGCAATCAACAACAGCAAAATATTAATGACCTCGAAAGCCCAATTGATTTGCCAGAGATCAATAATAGTGATGATAATGTTGATTCTTTTTTCAATGATTTTGTGAAAGAAAATGAGCATGTACTTACAAGAAATAAGCCACAACAAGATCCACCTAGTACAGAAGGTGTTAAAGAATCAGAACAGAATCAAATAGCAAAATCTAGAGATGATTATTCACAACAAGAAAGCCAAGATAAGAATGACAATAAACTTGTAGAAGTCAGTGAAGTAGAGAATACAAAGGAAACTTTTGAATTAAAACTACTTCAAGTTCCATATATTCCTGTTTCTGAAGTATCCCCTTCTAATACAATGATCCCAAGTGATCAATCTGAATTGATTAAATTGGCTCAAGATAAGCAATTGGATCATATTCATCGTGAATCCATTTATAACGACCAACTTAAGGCTGCAATTGAACAATGTAATGGTAATCCTTTTGATGGGTATATCATGCATAAACTTAAATACGACTCTCAGCAAGCATTAGCTCAAGCATTTAGTTCAGAACAAATTGATGCTCTCACTGGTGCAATCCTTACATTCCAAACTGGACGATCTTATATACTTGGGGATCAAACAGGTATTGGTAAAGGTAGAACACTTGCAGGTATCCTTAGATATTCGTTATTAAATAATGAAAGACCAGTATTTTTTACTCGCAATGCTCAGTTATTTAGTGATCTTTGGCGAGATCTCGAAGCTACGGATACTGCTAAATTAATTAAAAATCCGTTCATTTTTAATGCTGATGGAGCAATTTCACATAATAATGAAATACTTTTTCAACCCATTAATAGCAATGATTTAAAATCTTTAGATAAGATTAGTAATGAATATGATGTAATTTTTACAACCTATTCTCAATTTTCTGGAAGAAGTAAGAATAAAGAACAATTATTACTAAGTAGTTGTGATTCAAATACTCGCTTATTGTTAGATGAATCACATGTTGCAGCAAGTGGTGAGTCAAACATAAGCTTTTTTATAAATGTGTTAAAACAAAATACTGGTGAAACGTATTACTCATCAGCAACCAGTCTTAAAAAGTCGAGCAACTTTAATTTTTATATTGATATTTTTCCGAAAAATTTCTATGGACAGTTGAAAAGCATTTTAGAAAATAAACCAACAAATGAAGTGCTTGAAGCCATTTCAATGAGTTTAGCTAAAGATGGTGTTTTTCTAAGACGAGAACATGATTTTTCAAAATTAGAGTTTAGAAATTATGAAGCTCCGTCAAATTACCAAGTTGCAGCACGTGAACTATCAGACCAATTAGCAAAAGTCTTATCTAAAATGGCTTATTTATCTGGTGATATAAGCAAGAAAGTTGCTCAGATGAATACAGAAATAAAAAATAACCTTGATAATGTAAACAATACTGGTTGGCAAGAGAATCGAATGAATGTCGAGTCAATGAATTTTGCCTCTGGAATGCATAATTTAAGCCGACAAATCATCTTAGCTGTAACTACACCAGTGGTCATCGACCAAGCTATAGAGTCGCTTAAAGAAAACCGTAAACCTGTAATTGGGTTAGAAAATACGGGTGAATCATTACTGAATATGTTGTTAGCGAAAGACGATAAAACAACTCAACTTATCGAACAGATTAATGATTTAAAATCATCAAGTGATTTCAATCGCCTAATGAATGAATTATCGGAAGGTTCAATAACGTACAGTGAGTATCAAAAAGAAAATATTGTTAAAGAAATTGAAAATCTAGAAAAAATATTAACTGAATCAAATAATTTTGACAAAATTCTAGATAAACAACCGAATGTTGGAGATCTCCTTGATTTAATGTTAGATCGTTTAGATACCATACAGATACGTGATAGGTATGGATCTGTTCGATTAGAAAAGATTGAAGATCCAATCTATTACGATTTAAAAGAAGAAATTAAAGAGGAAATTAAATTACTACCAGAAATTCCTTTATGCCCACTAGATATGATAACCAATGCATTAGAAGAAAAAGGGTATAAAGTAGGAGAGATTTCAGGTAGACAATTACAGCTTAAGCAAGTTGAGACAACAGATGGTATAGGCTATCAAGTTGTAAAAAGAAATGGAAATACACCAGTAGAAAAAACAAATGCGTGTAATGCGTTTCAAGCAGGTGATTTAGATGTAATGATTTTAACCAGATCTGGTTCAACAGGCTTATCACTTCATGCCATTCCAACCAATACAGGCAAGTCGGATCATTTAAGACAACGTGAATTTTTAACTGCTCAAGCTCCACAAGCAATAGATGAATTTTTACAATTAATTGGACGAGTAAACCGTAAAGGTCAAATCAGTTCGCCAATTATTTCGCAATTTGATATAGGATTACCAATTCAGCGTAAATTGTTGATGATGCATAATGCTAAGTTATCTGAGCTAAGTATCAATATTACAAGTAACCGTGAGAATGTGAGTAAACAAGTGACGGATGTGGACTTGTTAAATCAATATGGTGATGATGTAGCTTATAACTATTTGAAAATTAATAAGCAAATTCAAGATATGCTTGTTTTAGAGATTTCTGAGCGAAAAGATAAAGCAGATACTACAGGATTGATCAAAAAAGTATTTAATCGACTCAACTTTGTATCTATCAATACTCAAGAAAAAATCATTGAAGACCTAACGCTATTGTATAACGAAAAGATTCAAAAGATGAATGAATTGGATATTAATCCATATGTTGTGAAGGTGTGCGATTGGAAAGCAAAAACGATTGATCAATTAGAATTAAAAACAGGTTTAGGAATAAAAAATGACGGCCAAAGAAGTACATTTTTTGAACCTGCATATTTTAAAACAGTTGAATACGAAAGTGTGAATACCCCTTATACCTCTCAACAGGTCATTCATTTGATAGAAAAAGGTCAAGAACTTATGACTAATCAACTACGAAATGTATTAAGCAATTATTATGATAATAATAGGGTGAATTCAAAAGATAATTTACGAGAACAAAGCCTTCCAACATTGATAAAATTATACGGTCATGCACAGCAAAAGATTTTAGAGATAGAGTTAAAAGAATCTATAGAGCATTCATCTACACAAGCTTTTGTTAAAGCTAAACTGACTTTGGATGAATACACAGCTATTAAAGATTTAGTAAAAAAAGCTGAAAACTTAAATGACTTGAAGAAAATCGTTTCAGAAAGTCCTAATCTATTTAAACATGTTGAGCAACAGTTATTGAAATCTGAAATCGCTGTAGGATTTGTCAGAAATCTTGATATTTTGGCTTCAAAATATGAATCGATAAATATTAACTTTGCAGCTAATATTCATTCAAATTTATTAAACAAGATTGAACGTGAAATTTTTGAGAATGTGTTGATTCGTGTAAGGTTTCCTAAATTATCATTTGCGTGTTTAGTGACAGCAAATTTTGATGTGAAACATACTCAACCGAATATTGATTATGTAATGAGTACTAAGTTACGGCACATGGTAGAAGACTCCCTAACAACTATTCCTGCGCTTAGAAATGCAGGTACTACCCTCTTTACGCAAACCAATTCTGAAAAACTTTCTTTTATGAAAGATTTTGAAAAGATTGAGTTAATTAAACCAGGCTCAAAAATTCTTGCTAGTTTTGATGCTTATGAACCAACTTCAACTGCAAAATCAGCAAAATTACTCACAGGTAATTTAATAACAGCAATGAATGTTGCTGCTTTGTCTAGAGTTGAATCTCAATCTATAAATTATACAGATGAGAATGGTAAAAGGTTGAGGGCTTTATTGGTTCCTGAAAGCTTAAATCACAATTTACTTAATGAAAGGATTAAAGGCATTTCTAATTTAGATGAAGCACTCATGTATGTTGATGCATTGAAAAGTGTAAAGCGATCTAGAAGTAAATTTACTTTGCCTAGCTTTTTAATTGTGAAGTCAAATGCAAATGGTAGTCCAGTACTAGAAGTAAATGTAAAACCTTTAAATCAGATTACGGATAATTATTTTATTTCTGCAAAAGGAAATAGAAAACAATTAAAAGCATTTTCTGAGCTTAATATTTTCAACACTGGTAAGGATCCTAGTACATCAAATTTAAATTTAAGATTGAGTGGGGATCTAAACGATGGTTCCAACTCAGATATTAGAGCTAACTTTGAATTTTCTGACTTATATCCAGTTCTAAAAGAGCTTTCAAAAGAGTTTTCATCAGTCAAGATTACAGACTTAGATCCGAAATTTTTAGCCCAACTGAACCAAAAGAATGAATATGAAAATAAACCTAAATTTAATTATTCATGAGGACAATGACAATGACTCAAAATAAAGATGAAATAGAACAAGTAAAAAGCAAGCCTCAAAATAATAGTTTTGATCAAAACGATTATGCCGAATTTGAGCAATATTTAAATGATATAGCTCACCCTATGTCTGAAAAACAAAATAATCAAAAAGAATTAATGAAGAATTGGAATGATGAAAATACGGAAGCACCGATTACACCAGTTGAAAAAGATGTGGAAAATACTACAGTAGAAATTCAGGAAAAAAACACCGAATATAAAATCCAGAATCATGAACCGATAATGTTAGAAAACGAAACATTGAATTTTGAGAAGCAAGAAGAAAAAAATGAAAACTTAGATGTTGAAAATGTTTCAGATCATCTAAATGCAATGACTTATCTAATCAATGGTCATGAATTTAAAAAATTTAATTTGGATGAAGAACAAGCAAAGTTGGTAGAGGCTTTTCTAAAACTCAACAAAGATGAGTCTAGAAATATAATAGAAGAAAATAATACGCCAACAGGGTTTTTACCTCCAGTCCAAGAAAATGAAGTTAGTGATCTAGATCGTGGTATTGAAATCGAAGGTGATGGACAAAAAGCCCAAATTAAAAATTATTCATTACTCCCAAATATGAATAATTTCTTTAAAAAAGATCGACTTCAAGACTCTCTTAATAGCTTAACTAATAATTTAGGGAGTAATCGAGATAATAATGCGATTGTAGAGAATACCTTTGATCAAACTAAACATACTATTAGTAATGATCATAAAGCACTTCAGAGTGCTGTAGCAGCACAATTAGCTGTAGAAAAAATGAATGATCTTATTGATTCACATAGAAATACTAGTGAAAGTATTGAAAAAATTTGGAAACGAGGAGTATTTGATGATTTTAAAGGTAGTTTGGTTGAGGACGCTAAAAATCAGAATGTGGATTTGAATAAAATTATTCGAGATATTAATGAAGGTAAAAATGAACCTAGACGTAAAGAGTTTCAGAATTTAATCACTAATCTTGAATACAACGATCCACTTGGGAAAAGTGACTTAATCGGAATGGTCAATTCTCAAAATGAGTTCATGCGTAAATCCAAGTCAGCTATGGATATGTTAAAAAATGATAATTTAGATCCAGATATGAAAAAAGAAATGTCATATAAACTTAAAGCTATGATTGAAAATCAAGAAAATATTTCATCTAAACTTCCTGACTTTGTGAATAATGAAGGAGAAAAAATTAAATTATCTGAGCAACTCAAGAAATTTGCCGAACAGCTTAAGGCTTCTCTGCAAGTTATTATTAACAGTATTAACAATAAATTTGGTGTAGGTCAATCTAATGACTCCCCTGCCCCATAATTTAAAGGAAGCTTACTATGTTTATTCATAAAGATGTTGGTTTTAATGAAGCTAATACATTTTTAGGATCTGTGGAATTGGAATGGTTGAAAACTATTTTTGAAAAACAAATTCTTCAATATTTGACAGAAGACTATGACGAGTTTTCCGATAAAATTGATATAAAAGGTACTCATAAAGGCTATTACTGCAATGCTGAATTAGTTCAACATTTAAATTATTGGACAGCCATTTTGTATTTTGGACAAGAAAGTGTTAAAGATTTACAAGAGCAATTCAAAATATTTGTAGAAATTACACAATCGTCATCAGAGCCAACCTATGAATTAAAAAATGCGTTTTTACGTGATGAACATTATCCACTTAGGTTGATTCCAACCGCACTTAGTAAAGTATTTAATACGAGTAGTTTTAATTGAATTAATGAACAAATAATATTAAAATCTAAAGTAATAAACAAATACTCTTGATGAGATTTGAGATAACAATGACTGAAATTCTACCTTGTAGTGTACGATATGATATCGACACTCTTTTAAGGTTTATATGCACTTATTCCCTTTATGATACTTCTGTGTCAGAACCTAGTATTGTCCAAAGTTTAGATAACTTCCCTAAATCTGTTCAATCATTTATTTTCCTTTTAGAATATTCACCAGAACAAAAAAAACTTAGTGGAATTAATATTACGTCTCTGACACCACTTATACGTGAAAGATTATTAAAAACATTAAGTCAGCTTATTCATCAGTTTAGAACGACTTCATTGGGTGAAGCAGATTTCAACATTGCTTATGATTTTTTGATTATTAGTCCTTTTAGCTACATTGTGTACTTTTTTAGAAATGTTGTTTCTATCGATCCGACACTAACACAGTTTGCAATAAATCCTGAACTTAATAAGTTTTTTGAATGGTTACTTGATACTAAAGCTGATCAAGTATTTCTTACTCGTCTTTTATATTTTATTAGACATTGGCAAACAGTATCGTTCTTTGAAAATTTAGATCAAATCACAGAATTATTAAAATTTGCCAAACACAATAATGTAACCCCATTTTTTAGTTAGGTGATAATATGAAAAAAGTTAAAAAAATTGAATCAAAAAATACTCTAACTTCTAGTAATAGTAATCCTAGATTACAACTTAGAGGTGTACTTGTTGGTTTGACGATTGGATTAGTTGGGGCTACATCAGTTAGCTCAATTGCATCAATGGGGGCAGGTGGTAATCCTAATCCAGAACCAATTAATCCAACAGCATTAACTACAGCACAAAATAACCTCAACTTATCTAACTCTACATCAACTGCGGTTACGAATAGTTACTCCAATACAGTGACCTCAAACATTCCGACTATTACTGCAACTCCAGTTGTTGCAGATAGCTCGGCTACAGAAGCTCAAGCTGCTGTAGATGCTGCAACTGTAGGGTGTGGTGATGCTGCTACTGAGGGATCTATTGCATGGACTCAACAAGAAGTTATTAAAAATCGTCAAATACTAAATACTGCACCAGTTGATGTTGATGCACTATTTAATGGAAGTTCAGGATCAGGATCAGGTTCTAACTGTTTTGCTGACATTACTAAATTAATTGATTTGTCAGTAGCGATTCCTGATTTTAGTGGTATGAAAGCTGCTGCTATTGCTGCGTTAAGGCAGTATGCTCAACGTAAAGTTTGTACGATGGTAAAAGAGGCTACAGAAAAAGCTTTAGCTCCTTTAAATAATGCAATTGAGATTATTAATAAGAACGGCACAATTGATTTAAATGGGGCTGTTAGTGGGTCAATATCTGGTGGTTTAAGTAAACTTGATCCAGAACTTGCAAACTTATATGAAACACAAGCACCTAAAGGTGAAAGTGTTAATTTATTTCCAGCAGGTTCTACTGATTTCTCTAACGATATTAATAAAGTACAAGACACTGTAAATAATGCTATTGGTTCTATAGGTGGAGGATCATCTCCTACGACTACAACCAATACAAATACAGGATCTTCAGTAGGAAATTCAGATACTACTTGGAACAACAGTAATCATTTAGGTAATCAAACTAAAAATTTAACTGAGAATGTTCAAGCTCAGACAAATAGTAATGCTCAGCAAAATACTGAAACTAAAACAAAGTCTTCATTATTTGAATCTATCTTTAATTAAAGGGGGTTCTTATGAACAAGTTATTTAATTTAGTTTTGATAGGCTCTTTGAGTATTAGTGTTAATACTCATGCACTTCAATCTGAACAGCAGTATTTTAAGATGACCCAAGATCTTAAAGGGGCTTACAGTGTTTTAACTCAACAGAAGTCAGTGAGTGCACAACAACAAGCACAATCAGCAATGAGTTCTAATCAAGCTTTAGCAACTGCTATTGGTGGGATCTATATGGCTGATCGTGTACTAAAATTCATAGTTGATGATGCAGGTCGTTTGGGAAGTAGTCAAACCACGACTTGTGAAGTTTTTTCAAATCAACAAGCAGAAAAAATCCAAATTTTGAAAGCTTCAATGTTAGCACGTGACATGGTTTCAAATTTTATGAAAGTGAATGTGAGTGATAAAGCAGAAGCAGAATTGGGTATGGTTGAACGACACAAGAATTACTGCACAATAAGTGAAGCCAATATGGGTTTATGTGCTGTAGTCCCGAATGGAATTCAAACAGGGGATACAAATTATGCACTGATTTTTAATAATTCAAAATTTCAGAATGATACGTTTAATGCAGCGACAGATTACATTGCAAATTTAGTTGATAAAAGATTTTCAACACAAGATATTTGTTCAAAACCTGAGTGTATGGCAAAACAAATTAATTATATAAATACAAACTCATCGAATAGTTTGGCTGCCTATGTATTAAGCAACCAAGTCACGCAACGAACTCCTTTGACACTTCTAGGGGGAGAATGATTAAATGAATAAAATAAAACTATTAGCCATATTATGTTCATCATTGTTTATTGCAAACGTTAACGCTACATCAGATGTTCTTTATGCAACCGTAAGTCCATATTTCTTTGCTCAAGTTCAAGCATTTAATACTCAAATGTCAACTGATTTTGCTACCACACAAGCTAGTTTGATCAATTCAATTCAAACCAATACTAGGGATATAACTTCTGCGATTGGTGTAACAGTTACTCAATCTAGTGCGGGTGCAACTCAAGTAATAGAGGCAAGAAAAACAGCTGCTCAAGCGTTATCTACAGCTTTTCAAGCAATTCAACAGCAAGATAAAGTAATTGACACTGTTCTTGATTATGGGTCAACAGGTCAAGGCTACAATACGTGTAATGTAATGTTGGGAAATTCAACACTTAGTAAAGGGAGTGAAGAATCACAAAAGCTTGCTGCAAAATTGGTAAATAATACCAGTACAGGAACAGGACGTTTGGCAACAAATTCAGACCAAGTTCAAAAAGAAACAATTCAACGTCATCGTGAATTATTTTGCACATCGGAAGAATCGAAAATGGGTCTGTGTACTGAAAGTAAATTAGCAGGTGGTGATACCAATGGTGCTTTACTTTTTCAACCTGTAGCTCTAAATAGTCTTGAAGCTGAAGCAAGACGTAGTTTAAGAGGAAATATTTTAGGTGCGCCAGATGTAGCAGTATCATCATCTAAAGGTATGACTCCACGTGGACAACAATTTTTATTTCAGTTGAATAGAAAAACAGCTTTACAAGCATTTCCTGCTTACTCATTAGCATCTATAGATGCTGCCAATCTACAAACAATCAAAAATGATAAAGGTGAAATGCGCTCTCCTAATCAAATGATCAATGATGTAATTGGAAGATATTATGGAAGTGAGGAAGCAAAAAAATGGCAAGCAACAATGTTAAATCAAAGTACACGTGGATTATTGGTGGAAATGGCTCGTCAAAAGGGTGCAAATATTTGGTTGCTTAATGAAGATTATGAGCGTGGATTGAGGATGGAGGGTAATTTAGCCTCTCTTTTATTAATCAGCACAGAAGAAAGTAAATCAGGTTTGGGTGCAAATTATCGGTCGCTTGTTGGACGTTAGGTGATTAAAATGAATAGAAAGACATTATTGTTAATTACGCTACTGAGCAGTACAAGTGTTGTAGCTTATGTTTGTCCTCCTGCAAATAGTCCAACATTGATAGCGGATTTTGAAAAGGGTTTTACCCAACTTAAAACAGCTTTCACCACTGGATTAAATACGCTAGATTCGTCTGTAAGTACTGCACTACAAATAGAAAAAGAAACTATTTTGGGAGCTATTGCCGTTCAAACTCAACAAGAAGCTGCCAATGCTGCCAATATCGCTCACGGTGATATGGAAATAGCCAAAGTTACAGCCAATGCAATAGGAGCAGTAAAACAATCAGAAAGAATTAAGGATACGGCACTTAACTTTAGTAGTGCAGGTCAAGGCTATAATCCTTGCTTGGTTTTAAATGAACGTAGAACAATAACTGAAACGGATGAAATGGATAAAAAAATTCGTGCAAATATGGTTTTTAAAAACATAACAGCAGGTACAGGTAAATTTGAAAGTCCAGTAGACGCACAAGCGAATGCTTTGGAAATTCATCATCAAAGATTTTGTACTGCTGATCAAGCAGCAGCAGGCTTATGTTTGTCAGTTGGTGACATGCAAGGAGCTAACTTACAAGCCTCTACCTTATTTGAATATTCATCATCTAAAGATGATTTTGCCTTAGCAAAAAATAGTTTTATTAATAATATGGTTGGATTGCCAGATGCACCGTTATCTAAAGAAGCTGCGAATACGCCACGTGGACAAGAATATATTCGGAAAAAATTAGAAAAGGATGCACTTATTAGTCCTGCTTTGAACTCATTGATGGCTATTCAATCTGAATATACTTCAAATCCGGAAGGTATTGAATCTGGTGCAAAAGTTAAACCAATTCGAGAACAATATCGAGAACAGGTTTCTAGATATTTAGGTCATGGGAGTGAATATCAGAACTGGAATAAAACTTTAGTGGGACAAACAGAACGTGGTGTAGTAATAGAAGTTTTAAAAGAAGGTGCTTTAGAACTTGCGCTTATGGGAAAAAAGCATGAGCAAAATGAAAGAATTGAATCAATGCTAGCAGCATTGGTAGCGAATGAAAACAATAAGGTTAATGGATTAAATAAAAAACCATTAGCAGGAACATCTAAAGACTAATAACTTTCATATATGAAAGTTTATAAAATTTAATATCAAGAAATCTTTCATATATGAAAGATTTCATGGAGACTTTATGAAGTGGTTAAGTTTAAAAGAATTTGGGTTAAAACTTGGATATCGAAACGCTACATCATATCGTCCAAAATTGGCTATAATAAATATAGAAGACAATGGACTTCTTCAAAAAAATATATCGGTAAATGAACTAGAAAATCAACTAAAAAAAATTGGATATAACCGTGTTAATTCAGCCGATGGCACACCAAAGTACGTTAAGACTGATGAAAAAATTCAACCCAAAGACTTTGTAAATTTTTTACCTGTAACTAACAATCATATAATTGATATTGAACCTGATGAAGCATTAGCAAAATTTAGTATTGAAAAGGAAGAATGGATTGATTTCGCAAAAATACAAAGTTATGAAAAGGGTTATTGGAAAGTAGATTCTGAATATCAAAATAAACTTTTTAATATAAATAAAACGGATGATTTATTTTTACAATTACATGAATTTGATACTGTTAAAAATGAAAAATTCATAGATTTAGGTTTTGAAAACCCTTTACCTGTAACAGAGCTTATGAAATATGGGTACGACAGTTCAATTTTGGGGGTAATTACTGCGAATAAAGATCGATTGATAGATTTAGGCATTCCTTTAGATAAGATTCAACCTGTATCACTTGAATTATCTTTACCTGTAATGGCTTTGAAAAATGAATCGATGCTTATTATAGATAAGATTAAAGGAGTACCAGAATTACTAGAGTACTCGCCAATTGGATGGAATCTTGCTGTAAAAGTACAAAATGCCAATGTAGAATTAGAGCAAAATTTTAGTAAATTTATTTCATATAATGAAAATTTATCAGAGGAAAAAGTCAAAGAATTATTTTCCGATCTTAACTCTTTTATGTTGAAAAATCATATCATTCTAGGATTGACTCCAGAATTAGAAGATTTAAAAATACATATTTTAAATATTGAGAAAAGTGAATATATAAAACAGTATTATGATGATGTAATTGGAAATTTAACTTTTTACAACAATAGCAATAGACTTAATACCGAAGTCATCAAACCGTATCAAGTCGAAGATGAATCTTTAAATATAAATAATGATGTTAATCAAAACAAAAGTGAGTTAATTTCAGAGGATATTAGTGAGTATGTTGTTCAGAAAGAACCGGAAAAACAATCTATTAATAATGAACGTATCGAAGACTTTGGTGAAGTAGTATACGGAGCAAAAAAACACCTTTATGTCAAAAGTATTGAAGATATTCGTAGCGAAATAGAAAGTGGTCGAGATCAAAACTATGATTTATTGATTGATAAATTTAAAAAAACAAATATTTGGAACTTTAATAAAGAAACCAAACCAGAACTAATAGATAAGTCAAATGAATTATTTTTTTTGAGCCAATCAATTTATAACTTATTACCGAACAGATTAAGTTTAAAATATATTGAAAGTAAACATCAATCAGATGTTATTGATTATTTGAAAGATTACACTAGGTTTATTGGTCATATTAAGGAGATAGTTCATGAAGGTATTGATAATCATGAGAGATATCCTATCTCGCAAATTCCTAATAAATTAATTGATTACTATAATGTTGTTAAACTTGATGCTCAACATCCACTACAATTTCAATTTGATGAATTAAACTCTGATCTTAGCAATAGTGATACATCTAATAAGAATATCTCAAATATCATCTATGGAACAAAAACGAGAGGTTCACCATTTTATAAGCTATTAGAAGAACTACAGAATATACGGGCAACTATATATAAAGGGTTACTAAATAAATTTAACCCTGAAATTGGAGATTTATTTTTAAGCCAGTTCATTGAATATTCTAAGACAGGAGGTAGAATTTCGGAACAAAATAGATTAAGAAAATTTGATTTACCAGATTATAAAAATTTACATCACGTATTTGAACGATCGCAGGAAGTGACAGGTGCAGATGGATTCTTAAATATGCTATTGGGCGAAGTTCAACTATTGCAAGATCAAGCCCATAAAGCCGTTAAAAAACTCATTTCTCAGAATGAAATTTTACCTTATAGTGAACTTGATCGTGAAAAGATAAGCTTTTTATCATATAGATTACAATTATTTAGGTTACTCAACGACAGTAATTTTAAAATTGATAATGATTTGAAAGTTTCAAATGAAGATCGAGAAAATGAAAGTGAAAATCTCAATGCAAGTACCAAATTTGAAAGGGAATTAAGAATAATAATTAAAGCTGATCAAGTTGATCGGTTGGATTTACGATATCCAGAAATTTTGCAGGATTTAACGCATCAACATTCGCAGAATTTTAGAGGCGATAAAGATATATCAATAGAGCAGTATGGGGAAGATATTGGCTTTCGGGCAGTCCAATTTGGAAATTGGGTAACTCAAAATGAAAGGCAAGAGCTATTAAATATCTCTTACGATGGTTTAAATGAATTAACAAAAGCCTTAAATATTGAGTTAAAAGACATATCTCTCGGAGGTGAATTAGCCATTGCTTTTGGTGCTAGAGGAAAAGCAGGGAAGGGGGCAGCAGCACATTATGAATCTAACAGTAAAATATTCAACTTAACTAAAAAGCATGGAGCAGGGGCAGTAGCACATGAATGGTTTCATGGTCTAGATCATTTTATGGCTGAACAATGTAAAGATGATTTAAAGAAACTAATATATAAATCAGGAAATATAAACTTAGTAGAAAGAAACTACTTTTTAACAGAATTAATGACAGATGTAGATTATAAGCAAAGCCATGTTGTAATAGATAATAATCCAATTCTTAAGTCCTTTTATGATTTGCAATTAAAACTTAATGGAAAAATGCAATCAGATGAAATCTTTTCAAATGAAGGTGTAGAACTGATTAAATCTAAATTTGATGAGATTATTAGCGATACTCAAACCAGAATATTTAAGCTTAAAGATCAAATTGTTAATGCACTTAAAAACAGTGGACAAGATAGGATTGCCAATTTAATAAATGACTTGGTGACTAAGAAAGTAAATACAGTAGAAAAGGTAAAAGATTTAGATTTTAAGCATCATTTAAATACAACAATGTTTACAAGTTCATTAGGTTTAAATAGAACAAATGTAGCAGGAGTATATCGTAGAACCAATAATGACTTAAATAAAGAGAATATACCGTTTGGTAGTTATACCATTTCTAACCCAATAACAGAAGAATATAACCGTCTTCCTAGAAATAGTGTTTTATTTGAATCAGAAAAAAATATACTTTTGCATTTAAGAATGCATAAAGTGGTTAAACAGCTTGAGAAAGATATACATACTTTAGTATTTCAAAATATTCAAAAGAAAATTATTCCAGATGTTATTAATATCTTAAAAAACGATAAGTTTACTGTATATACTGAACCTAAATATATTACTTTGAAAGGCTTTATAGATTATACAGATCAATTTTATACAATGTCTAAAACAAAAAAAGTTTCACCTGATTTCAATATAGATCTAATTTTTAACAAAAATAATTTCTCTAATGAAGCTAGGCGAATGGATTTAAAAGAGAATTCATATTGGTCAAGACCATGTGAAAAGTTTGCTAGATGTGGAGAAGCCTTTATAACAGATCTATTTAAAGAGCGTAATGTAAAAATGGGTTATATTGTGCAATGTATGGAAGATCCCAAAGGAAATAGAAAGGGTATAGTACCATCTGGTGTGGAAAGGCATGAAATATTAAAAGGTTACGAGGTTGTTTTTGATAAAATTCGAGAATACCTCCATGAACAAAAACTTCAAAAGCATTTGAAGCAATCTCAAAATGAAAATCATGCTCCTTCTATGGGATGAATAAGATGAATAAACTGAGTAAAATTAATAATACAAATAGTCAGCTACAAATATTGATACAAAGTTATTGTGATAAATTCTGCGAGAATAATACTTTTGAGTACTACGCAAACACTTTTGGATCTAATGATGCTGCTGAATATTTATATCCCTTGATTTGTTATTTTAGTGAATCAGAATTCTACTATTACTATAATAGAGAAGAAAAACTACAAACAAATCCATTGTTTAGGTTTGATGTAAATAATCTTAATAAGATATCAAGACCAGTAAGTGTCAGAGCTACAGATGCCCTATCTAAAATTTCATTTAGTTCAATTGCACCCTTTTTCATCTATTGGCTAAAAGTCATTGTCCAAAAATATCATAAACAAATGCATCTTATCTATCGCCATTATCCCCCAAATATTATTTTTAAAAATTGACACTTTAAATTTTTTAAAATACGATAAGAGTATAAAATTTAATTGAGTATCTGGCTATGATTACTACAAGCACTAACTCAGCTATGTTTGTCGGATCTGACAATTTAGGTACAAAAATTCGGAATATACAATCAAGCACAGATTTAAAAGAAAGTATTTTAGAAATATTATCATGTGTTTCTAAAAATGCAGAAAATCAATTCCTTACCAAAGGGGATGTTAAGCGAGGATATGTAATTAGTTTAGAAAACAACAATGTAATATCAATTACTACATTTTTACATAAAAGCTTAAATGAATGGTTTGAAATTTCCTGTTTCGTTGATTTTGAAGAAAATGAAGTTTACAAGACTATATCTACGGAAAAAGATCAAGATCTTTTTAATTTAGGTGATGACTTTGAGTTTTTGAAAGATGAAAAGGTCAGTTTGGCAGAATTTTTAAATTCTAAAGATATTTATTCACCAAGTAATTTTGAGCTTTTAATTGGAATCATAGTACAAACCTACTTTCCTAATGAGATTTACAATAGATACAGTTTAAAAGAAATTATAAGTTTCGCTGTAATTATGGCAAAATCATTTTATGACAATGCCTCAGTACCGAATATTACAATGAAAAATCTTTATTTGAATGCATTTAAAGATACACATTTTCTCGAAAACTGGATTTGTAATGAAAATGAACAAAGCCTAATGTTATCAAACTCTATGGAATTATTTTGGTAATGAATGAAGTACATTCAAATTTATTTGTTAAGAATTTTATAGTTGGATTATCAGCCCTAGAGTATAAGCAATATATTATATCTCATTCAGATATAATAAAATTGAACTATATTGATTATGAGACATTCTTTAGTCAAAATAAATTTAGATTACTTAGGTGCAATAATTCCATAGAACCTAATTTATCAATACCAGAACCCATTTCCTTGTTTTTTAATGAATCACTCTTAAATATAAAATTTATTAATGATTTAAAGCAAGAGTTAATTAATTATAAATGTCAAGATTTATTAAATTACAAGGACTCTAAAATTAATGTTTTATTAAATAATTTAAATGATCATATTGTTAAAATTAAATTTACGCCTAGTCAATCATATTATGAATATACACTTATTCAGATCCTAAATATTTTATCATTAATTATTGAAAATAATTATCCTATTAGTGATTTGATGAAATTCAATTATTTAGATAATTATTGTGTTCATGTCAAGGAAAATTAACATGTTTGAAGTATTACATACTGTAGAAGATTTTAAACAATTAGTCAGAGCAGAAGATTTTGTATTAATTAGAGGAATTAATTCAAGTTTAATATTAGGACAAGTTTCAATCGACACTACTTGTATTTATTTATCACTGACTGACTTAGAATTGAGTAGAACTGTTCCACACCCTAAACTACTTGTTATGCGTATTGGATCATTGAATGAAACATTAAAGAGATTTCCAAATTATTTTAATTCTATCTCTACGTTTATTGAAAAAAGCTCGGATAGCAATTTTAATAAATATAAGTTAGATAGCTTATTTACATTTAAAGCACTTTTTCATCTAATTAAAATCACTAATGATGAGAATAATTTTGAAGAACATGAAGTAACTCCTAATAAAATTAAGCAAGCCATAGAGTTGGCAGTTGAAGAAGAAATATTAATTTCTGATATGAATTATATGTTATCACAGTATATCTTCAATCGCCCAAGACAGGAAATGGAAATATCTGAATGATCCCTTTATTTGAAATAGAAGATTTAATACAAGTAAATGATGAAAACTCATATATAGGTTATTTAAACCTTCTATGTTCTAATGAAAAAAAATCGAATTTTAATGATTCATATTTGATTGATAGTAATGGATTACTTCATAAAATTTATCTACTAATTAAAAATAAGAAATATTACATCTTCCTGAAATATAGAAATTTTAACGAAGATTTAAACTCTATATGGGGAATTCATAACCTTATATTGTGTATATATTTACATGAGAATCGTTATAAGTTTGGTTCATACAGATGGGACATTTGTTCTAACAAGCCTAATCTAATTGTTCCATTCTATTTTAAAGAGAACAACATATATGAACTTGAACGATTTGGTTTAACTGTCAATCAGATTGATGATGATCAGATAATTAAAACTGAGGTTTTTTATGCAAACGTAAATTGTTTTAATTCATTGCTTGAAATATGGAACCAAAATGAATTAATTTCAGATTTTAATCACCCTTTTTTTAAGAATTTATATTTATTAATTTCTTGTTCTTATTTAGGCTTAGAGAATCATCTTCAAGCGGAATTCATCAATACAAATTTTAATGATAAAATTATTCCTACTTTAAATATTAACTTTGGAAATTTCTTAAATTTTATAGATAGCCAAATTTATAATTATGAAAATATTCAAACTAGTAAATCCATAAACATTCATGTAGATGTTCTTGATCTAAATAAAGACGAAGCTCTTTCATTTCAGTATGAGTCAAATTCTCTTGAAATTAAAACTACAGAACAAGAAAATACAATAAAAGAATCTGAACAGCAAATTATTGAATATCAATCACCTATCAATAGATTTGATACAGCATTTATTGTTGAGCAATCTAAATTAATTTATTTTATTGAAAAAACACCAAAATATTTAAAAATAGCCTCTACTTATTTTATTAAAACAATGCTTAATATTGAAAAGGTGAATGTAACAGATGGCTTTTTTACTCAGCTTTTTGACTTCATTAATATTAATGTCGAGCCAGTTAAAATTAAATTACAAAATTTACCTCTTGTTTATACACAATATGAGTTTGTTTTTTATACTTCGCTTATTTTGTCTAAGACATTCTTTTATAAATATTTAGCAGATCAATATTATCAAATTTTTTTGAGTGAACATAAATCTAATATTGAAGACACTTTATTGTTAGCAATTCGTTCTAATTATAAAAATTTACTTATTTACTTTAAAAGTGAAATTGAAAAGATAATAAAGACTAGCCCGAAATATTTTAAAGATATAACAGCAAATCAAATATGTTATTACTATTTTAAATTTTTTAGTTCATTTTTTATGAAAATATATTTTTATAGGGAAACGTTAACTACAAAAAAAATTATAGAATTTTATAATGAAGAAAATGACCGAATTAGAAATCTTGATCCAAGTTTTATATACTATTTGACGGAGAATATTCCCCATCAAATATATACAATTAAATCTTAAAAGAAATTATTAAAATCTTGTCCATTTGTTTGCTCGTTTTGAGAAGGTTCCGATTGATAAGATTGTGTGGGGGCTGTAGAGTTAAGACTTTTTATTTCTTCAATGATTTTCTGTTGAATAGGGCTGATTTGCTGATTTATATTACTTTCATTTTCAATTTTTTGATTAAAATTATATGAAGGCATACTCATTGTATGAATAAGCTCTTGAGACTTGGAAGGATAACTACTTGAAAAGAAGTTATGGGCTATTTCGTTTAATATTTTAGAGTTTAATTTAGGTTCATTAATTACACTTTGTTTAACAACTTCAGGTAATCCTAATCTGTTAAAAATATTCCCTAATGCTTTACGATGATCTTGAATTTCAGGTAATTCTAGTTTTGATGATTTATGAAGACCATTAAGTAAAGGGCTTTCATTTAACATACCAGTTAAAGGTAATATACGGCTACAAGATATATTTTTGTTACTCATAATAAATTCCTCTTTAATGCCGATTAACGGTCATTACTATGGACTAAAAGTATTTTCTACAGTTGATTGTAATACGACTTTTCTATTATTTGTATCAGCTTTATCCAATTCACGTTGTTTGTTTACAATTTGAATTTCAACACCTAATTTTTTTTCTTCAGGTACAAATTGTAAGACGTTCTCTTTCATAGATCGTGAGAGTTCAATTTTCACAGATCTTTCACAGTTCAGATTTTTAATGCATTGCAATGTTTTAGTTAGAGATTGATCATTTAGTTGAGTTAAATCAGGATTGTTTTTAAAACTATTAATAGTTTCGAGAACTAAATTATTGACTTCATTTAATGCTGTTCTTTCTCTTTTTAAGTTTACTAATACTTTATCATTTATTATTTGATGTTTTACAGCCACAGAATCATTGTCAAAACCATCTAAACCATGTTGAATTCTATGTTCTAATATTAAGTTTAATTTACTATCTGGGTTAGATTTAATAGCGTAATTTAATATTTGATTTGCTTGCATTTTATCTAAACGATCGGTTTGCTGCATATCAACAATTGAAGCCAGTAAGTTTGTGTAAGATTTAGTGCTACAGTACATACTTACATCCTCCTTTACTGCCAGAAAAATAAAAAATAAAACTTAACATTAACTTTTACTATTAAACACTACATCTACATTTCTATCAATAAATTCTATTCAATTATTCATCAGTGTACTTAACTAAATATGTTAAATGTGTCTAAAAAACACACACACAAATAATTTTTAAAAATTGTGTATTACAAAAAAATAAATTAAAATTATAAAGGTCAAAGAATCAACAATAATTTGATAACTTAGATATGACATAACAAGATAGTTGAACTACTTGTTTGAACCTAGACAATTTTATTTGCTAGGAATAAAAGGATAACATGAATGAGTATATTTTGTCCCATTGCTTCCGATAGCACCTGCCAAAATGATAAAGCCGTTGAATTGCTAGGTGATATTTTTGGTAAAACTTTCATTAACGCCTTTGTAAATGGAAATTCTGCTGCTGCAACACCACCTCCAGCAGGCGATTTAGTGCCTGTTCTTTTCGGTGCTTTAGGTCACATGGCTTTAGTTTTCGCCGCTTTCTTATTTCTGGTTTTGATATTTAATTCTGTTCTACATACTGCTCAAGATGGTGAGGTATTTGGTCAGGGTTCAAAAAAGGGAACAGTAATCATACGCTTCGTTACGGCAGTTATTTTTCTCATGCCAACTGCCTCAATGTATAGTGTAGTCAATGTACTACTAATAATGATTGTTTTAGCATCTAATGGTATTACAAATAAAGCAAATCATGAAATTTTAAAAACCCAACTTCAAAATCCGTCAATGTCATATCAGTCTATTCAAAACAATGATACTTATGGCTATAGAGCGTATTCTATTCAAAAATTAAGACAGTACCATTGTGTCAATGTACTAAATTCTAATTATGCAGCAGAAGGGGTCAAGGTTGGAGATAAAATATATGCCGATGGTAGTATTTCATACAAACAGGAAATAGGAGGAGAACTTATATATCGTGGTGAGTTTGTTGATAATGCAAAAATTATTGATATTGGTATGTTTGGTGCTATATGTGGAACGTCTGATTATATTGTGACTAGTAATTCTGGTTTAGGACTAAATATTAAGTATTTAACGCAGCCACAAGATTCTATTGAATATAAAAATTTTAAAAACCAGTTAATGCTTCAAGTACAATTTTTAAAATTACAAGGTGTCAGTCGCTTAAATACTCAACTTCAACAATTTTCTTTAACTCTGCCGTATATTGGAACGGATCCAACCGCTTTTGGATCAAAATTTAAAGCAGCATTTGACAATAAAGCATTAGATAAAATTATCCAAGATGAAATTAATCGTACTGATAATGAAATCGCAAATTATTTGTTATCTCAAAAAAATTCGTTTGTGAGTAAAACAGTAGATCATTTTGCACAACGTGGTTGGACACAAGTTGCTTATTCAAAACAAACGATGGCACAAATACAAAAAGATATTAATGAAGCCAAAACAAAAGTGAGTTATAGAGGTACAAATCCCGATTTAATTTCATTGAAAGTAGATGGTAGTAGTGGTGAAAAAGAAAAGGTTATGTATAACCTAATTGTCACTCAAATGGATAGTGCAATTAATAACTATATGCGTGAGCCTTATGTAGCAAATAAGTTAACTGAGAATGACCTTAAAAATGTTGTACCAGAAGATTTATCTAATGAAGATGTTTCTTTTAAAAGAATTGCAGCCGATGTTGAAGATGCAAATACCAACATGGTAATGAATGCAATGAAATTATTTATTAATGGCTTTACTGGAACAGATGAAAATAGTGCAAATAAAGCCATTAAAGTTGATGCTTTAACTCGTATGCAAACCACTGGAAATATGTTGTATGCAAGTTTAACAGTAATGGAATCGGCTATAACTGGCTTACGTGTTGTTTTATCTGTGGGAGGAGCAGGAGCAGCAATTATTTCTGATAATGCAGGTTCAGCAGCTTCAATTGCGATTGGTTTAGTCGATTATTTAGCAGGTAAATTTGCTAAGCTTTTTGTTTTAGGTAAACTCGTTGCCATTTATTTAGCTGTAATAATTCCAACATTACCTTATGTATTTTTCTTAATGGCAGTTATTGGTTGGTTACTTCATATACTACAAGCAATGGTCGGATTGATTTTATGGTCAGTCATGCACATGATCCCAGAACGTAGTTTTGTTGGGAGCCAGATGCAAGGGTATTTAACTGTCATAGCCTTGTTCTTTAGACCGATGCTGATTTTAATGGGATTCTATCTCGCTTATGTATTATCGGATCCAGTTTTAACATTTACGACTAGTATGTTCTTTAGCATTATGGGAGCAGTCCAATTTACATCGATGGGATTTGTTGCTGCGGTAATGCAGTTCTTCTTACTTATGGCTTGGGTGTTCTTGTACTGTTCAATTTTAGTTCCGATTATATTTTTAATATTTGGTTTACCTTCCTCGTTAGCTGATACTGTAATCGCATGGCTTGGTACGAATTTATCTAGATCATTAGGTGAAACTAATCTCGCTCAGGGGGTAGGAAGTGCAGGTGGTAAGGCTGCTGATTATTATGGATCTACACCTAAAGACAATGGAGGCGGTGAGGGTGGCTCTGGTGGCGGTGGGAAAGGAGGTTTTGGAAGTGGCGATGGTACTGTTTTAACTAAACGCTCAAATAGTACTTCTAAGGCTTCGGGATCTCAAGTAGGACTACCAGATGCTATGTCTAAATCTGGTGCTTCAGCTAGTGGCGGTCAGGCTGCACAAGCTTCACTTGCTGCGAAAAAAGGCGCAGCAGCAGGTGGCTTGATAGGTGCAGGTGTTGCGTATGGTGCAACGAAAGGTATTCAAGCAGTACAAAATTTGAATAGTTCTCTTAGCAATAAGATGGGATCGTTTGGGCGTGGTGCAAATATGTTTAAGCCTAAGCCAACAAATTTAAGTAAGATGAATTTTACCAAAACCGATGGGAACAGCCATGTCAAAGCTCCAATGATGCCAAACTTGGGGAATGCTGCAAAACCTAAATCTAATCAAAATAATGATTCAGAAAACCCTAAAAAACCACAAAATTGATGTATAAAAAAAAGCCATCTTTATGATGGCTTTTTTTTAACAACTATTTATAAATTTGAAAATTTAGATTTATAGTCTGTGACCATAGCATCAAGACGTTCAACATTAGCATTAGAAATCTGCAAGCTATCATATACTTTGTGGTATTTCTGTTTATAAAAATTTAACTCTGCTTTCAAAGCACTAATTTCTTCTTCCATTTCATCAATATAAGATTGTGAGTACAAAACTTCATGTTTTTGGGTATTTTGAGTTTGTTGAGGAAACCATGATTGACGGAACTTTTTATAAGTTAGGGCATTGTTACGATGAACATAATCAAAATAAGATCTTTCATTTTCTTTAAGCACAGAAGGTCGAAACATCCCTTGATCTAGACCGCCTTCACTATAAGGAATACCACTCATATTGATCTCCTTTTATACTTTTAATTTATCTTAAAATCATTATAAGTTGAATGAGTTAATATTCAATAGCAAAAGTGTAGTAGTTTTTTAAAAAATAGATATATGCAAAAAATTAAAGAAATAACAATTTAACTTGCATATTTATAAGGTTTAGATGAAAATTGAGCAAATAACTAATTTCAGATGGTTTACCACTGAATATAATGTATTAGGGTCTAGAATGAATATATTAAATTCTAAAAGATTATTTTTAGCTATATCCATATTAGTTGCCTTGACTAATTATACTGCATCAGCAAAAGATCTAGCATTTGAATACAATCAACCAAGTGGTAATTCTGGTAAACCAAGTAATTTAAAAATCGGTGAAATGCCATTAGCAGGTAATTTACTTGCAACTACTCGATATGGTTCATATCGCACGAATGATAAAGGTCAAGGTCGTCCACATGCAGGTATTGATATAGTACCCTCCAATGGCGGTACAAAACTGCTTGCAATAGCAGATGGTGTAGTAGTCAGTAATGGATGGATGAGTGGAGGTGGTAACTATATTCGGGTCAAAAGATCAGACAATAACGATGTTTATCAATATCTACATTTAGCGAATAAATCTCCTATAAAAGTAGGAACCCCTGTTAAAACTGGTGATGTTCTTGGAACAATGGGTAATACTGGGATTTCGTATGGAGCGCATTTACACTTAGATTATGGTATTCCTCTAAAAGAGGGTACACGTGCGAGAAATGCGTTTTTAGGTAATGGTAACGCAGGTGCAAATGCCAATCCCTTTAAAGGTATACAGACAGTTAATAAAGGTTTAAATGCTTTAACTGGTTATTACCCTACAGATCCAACACCTTATTTAAAAGACGATATTGTTGTAAGAGATCCTAGATATAGAAATTTTTTAGGTTCTACGATTCGTCAACAATTTAATATTTTGTATGGGGCAAATTTACCAGTTGGTAGAGGTGCAACACAACCTAAAATCACTGGACTTAAATTTCAATTACCTCAAGGTTACGGTGCATCAGATGAGCAGTTAGCTAAAGTTAATGAATCTGTGATAAATGCGAGAGAAGAAGCTTTAGCTAACGGTGAAATTACTGAGGATCAAGCTTATAGTCCAGAAGTATCTTATAGAGAACTTGAAGACATATTTAAAGATACTGGTCAGATCGGTGAACCTGAGCCAATCAAGCTAGATGTTGGGGATGACAAATCTGTTAAAGGTTATTTGAATGATTTAGCTTTCAAGCGGTTTGCATCATCGGGTTGGGCGCAGGATATAGTTAAAGCCTCTAATCGATCATTATGGGTTGAGTTTTTAAATATGGAAGTTGCAAAAAACCATATTAAAACTGAACTAATGGCACAAAATGAACGTATTGAATCCTTACTTGCTTCGTATGCTGTAGCAAAAGCTAGATTTATGCAAGGTAAGATTGAGGCATTGAGACAAGCCATAGATGCAGGAAAAGGCATGGCAATGATCTCACGCTTAGAGCTTGCTGACTTACCGCCTACGGCATCAGATCATGAGGTTATTAATGCTGTCTCTACGAAACGAACAGGTAGATTCTCACTAAATGATGAACAAAAGCGTGAAATAATACGTGTTTCTAAAGCAATTGGTGTAAACCCAAATGATTTAGCTGCTGCTATTAGTTATGAGACTATTTCCACTTTTAGTCCGAAAATTCGTAATCCAGATAGTTCTGGTACTGGTTTAATTCAGTTTATGCAATATACAGATGGTACTGGAAAAACTAAAAATCAGCCTGAACATACTTGGGATTATTGGGGGATGACTCGAACACAGTTTGGAAATTTAAGCTTTACTCAACAAATGGTATATGTTGAAAAATATTTCAAAGATCGTGGTTTTAAAGAATCTAAGCAATCTAGTTTAGCTCAAATTTACGCTGCGATTATGGGAGTACCAAAGAATGGTTGGGTATATTCAGATACGACAAAAGAAATATTTGAGAAAAATCCTTCATGGAATCCTGATAAGAATAATATTATTACTATCGGTGAAGTAGTCGCATCGCCAAAATTTAAAGCACATCAACGTATTTATTTTCCAGAATTCCATAAGGAGTAATCATGAAAAAATTGTTTATGTTAATACTTTTAATACCACTTAATACTTATGCTGATGATCTAGATAAGACTTACGAATTGATAGATCAATTTCATGCAAATCCATTATCCTTAAACATTCCAGAAAACGATCAAAATAGAATTAAACTATACCGTTCTATTAGTCAAAATATGACTGAAATAAATTTAAGAAAAAACAATGTTGTGTCTAAGGCATTTATTGTAAATATTGAAAATAGTTGTAATTTGCTTAAAGTTGCGAATGCTGAAACAGTTAGCTCATCTTATTGTAAGGCAGCATTAAACATAAATCTGAATGGTAGACTTTAGGATGACTAATATGAAAACATTATTAATCACTTTAGGATTAAGCATATTATCTTTAAATGTATATGCAAATACTAATTATGAAAGTAATTTTAAACGAATTATTAATTCATCATGTGGTGAAGAAAACTATGGTGAAAGTTTAAATTGTTATGCCAAACAACAAAAACAATTTAATGATTTAGCAAATGATATTCGTGGAAAAAATCCACCAAGTTCTAAAATACCTGAGTGGAATAGAGCAGTTAAAAATATTAATAATCTTTATCTGCTTTGTGAAAAGATTTCTAAAATTGAGAACCCAATGGCAGGGGCATTCAGTACAACTAATTCAGAAGGGTGTAAGAGTGATGTATTAGCTATTACCCCCTACAAAAGTTATCAAATATTCAAAAAATGAATATAAAAAAACCGCTAATAAATTAGCGGTTTTTTGAATCATTTATATTGTTTTTGAATGATTTTCAAATCACGAATTAATTCATCAAGTTCACTCATAACTTCTTCACGTTCTGCTTGATCGATAATTTCACCCTTTGAAAGTTTAGATATACGATCCAGACTACTTTTGCCACGATCAGCAATTTCAAAAATTACAGTCTCGGTAAACTGTGCAGGGGAATTCTTTTCACCTTCGGTTTTTTCCTCATCGGTTGTGAGTTTTACTTTTAATTTATTAACATCCTTCATGCCTAAAGATTTTCCAGTGCCTACATGCTTATCAAGCCATTTGGTCACTTCCTCATTGAACTCTTTAGACAAAGATGTAATTTCATACAGTGCAGAAAAGTCTTTCGCTAGTCCACGATTGTACAGTTCTTCAAGATTTTCGATAATGTGTTTAGAAACATCCTTAGTTAGTGCAACGTATTTAGAAGTTTTGGCTTCTGCATATCCTAATGCCGTTCCAATTTCTTTTTGTTTATGTAATTTATTCGCAATGAGACGATTTATACTGCGACTAATATCAAAAACAGTCATATCATCACGTATGATGTTAGCTGTGAGTTGATCAAGCTCACTAAATTCATTCTTGATCACAGCAGGAATTGTTTTTAAACCTGCCAATAATGCATTCTTTCTACGTCTGTTGCCGTCTTTTACAATATAGTGACCAGATCTATTAGGATCTCTTACAATAGTAATAGGCTGCAAAATACCACGTGCTTTGATGCTTTCAATCATAGCCTCATCTTCCTTAGAAGAATGAAACTTTCGTGGATTATCTACATCCTCATGAATGATACTTAAATCTACTTCTATTGCATCCATATTTTGTGCAACATTTACATCTTTCGATACTGATTGCATTAATAATGACATTTTTATTCTCCATTATTTTTATTTGCTAATTTAAGTTGTTTGCTAATTTGCTCAAAAAGTGTGTTAAATGTTTTACGCACAGGTCGAGTCGATGTTTTTAGAATATGCCATGTTGCTACGCCTAATACGGCAGCTTCTTCGATGACATTTTTATTAGGTATATGTAGGATTTCACCGTTTTCATAATAGATAAGCCCCATTTGTTTACCTTCCATTTCAATACCTTTTAGTAGCTCAGTTTGAACTTGCGATTTTTTATCAACTAGATTAGGAATTAAACCTCCAATGATAAGACTTGGATTCCAATCTTTTTTGATTTTGTTTGCAAATTCTAAATATGAAGCAATACCATCAATTGCATAAGTCTTTAATAGTGTCGGTATCAGCACTACATGAGAGACTGACAAGGGAACAAGCAAAAGATCACCTAAAGTTGGTGGAGTGTCAAAAATAATTATCGTTTTGTTTTTTAAAAGATTTTTCAAATTATCTTTAAGCGTATTAATATTTTCAATGGTCATGTTTGATCCCAAATTTGCCAGATCGATATCAGGACTAAAAATTGAGATTGTACCATTTATGTTGGATAGTTGAGACTCATTTAAAGGTTTATTAAAAAGATCTACAGCTTTGCCTTTAAGCACTGTACTGACTTCTGGTTTTTTTACATAGTCAGGAAGATTAATGGATTTATTAAATTTAAGAAGGTGATCGGAACTGTTACCTTGATTATCTAAATCAATAACGATGACTTTATAACCCTTTTCAGCATAATGAAATGCTGTATAAACTGTAAAAGTGCTTTTACCAACACCGCCTTTACCATTTCCGATTGCAAGAATACCTGCATCTTTTGCTGTGATAGAGTGAACCATTCTCTTTTATCCTTATTTAAATTAGGATGAACTCATGCTTAAGCTCGTTCACCACTTGCAAATTAGAATACAGTAGAATTTAGATTTATGAAAGTATTTTTCTAAATAAATTTCATATATGAAAGTTTATGCCAACCTTTTTAAATTTTTGTGAAAACATCATTGATACTTATATCTACATCAGGTACATCAAAATTATAGAGATCATCTAAGGTTTTAATTGCATCAGGATAAAAATCGATTGGGTTAGATAATTGATCTTCTATCGATGAAAGGGCAATGTTAGGCATAGCTCGGCTAGTAAGACCATCAATAAGAAATACATTAACCCAAGCAGGAAAAACAAATTGTGCTGGAGTGATTTCAAAAATATTGAGCAGTAAACCTTTAATATTTAAATGTGAATTTTTTCCAAAAACTTGAGGTGAATTTAAAGTACCAATACACTGATTAAAAATTTCAGTTAAACTATTTTCAGGGATATAGTTAAATACATAAACTATTGTTTTTTCTTTGTTTTTTGTTATAAAAGTTTGCGATCTTAAACTATATTTATCCATTTTTATGTATTCATTTGGAGTATTTTCATTAGTATCTAAAAGCTCATGGAAAACCATATTGGCTTTATTCAACATTTCGCTGGCTGCAAATACATCTTTGATATGTAATGGATTATTTGAATGAACTAAACGATCAATAAGAAAACTTTTATCCGTTAAATTTTTTTTAAATACTTCAATGAGTTCTGAATAATTCATCTGTCATCCTAAAAAATTACGACTATTTGATCGATAGTGCTCTTTCGTATTTACATTTGTGGTGGCTTTAATAGGAATTTTATCCTGTGAGTATTCATTGATCACTATTTTTTTAAACCCTTTATAAGACTTGCTGACTGAGCCTAAAATAACGAATTTAAAATGAGGTATATATGCTTTAAGTTGTTCCATGTAGATTGCACTTAAAGGGATGCTAATCGTTAAACTCTTAACTGATATTTTATCTTCGCTGATTACATTTTTATTTTCATAATCAAAGGAAGGTATCTTGATTATCAAATAGTTATCAATGAACGACATGTATTCAATACAAATTTCATCTAGCCACCAAAAATCAGCTTCTTGAGCAAAGAATAAAAAATTCTCTGGATTGTTATCATCTAATCCAAATGCAAATAAACTAGCTTGCTGTTGGTTGAGTTCAATACTGGAATGAGGATTTTTCTTTTCATATTGATAATTAAATGAACTCAAGAAACGCATAAGGTACAACCAAGCTCTAACACGTAAAGCATTGGATGAGGCAAGAACGATTTCTTTATCTTTTAGTTCTTCTAACGCTTTAACAACTAACGGTGATAATTCGAGCATGGTTCTTACCTTTACTGACTTGGAGTTAATTCAGTAGTGATTTTCTTATGTTCACTAATGATTAATTTTAAAGCACTGTGTTCACTGATCCCTTTTACATTTGAGATATTATTTACCCATTCATAGCATTTAGAATCCAATATTTGTTCAATATCTGATTTGAGTTTTCTACTTCGTGCTGAACGGTTATCATCGATCAAAAGTTTTTCGATATTGGCATACTGTCGTAGGCGTTTAATATCACATTTGCGAATGCCTAGTAATTTTCCAATTGAGTTGTCATTAGAACCTTGCTCGATATAAATAACATATTGATTAAGATTAGAATACAAATGCAATGTGTTTAGTATGTGATCATGTCCAGTTACAATCAGACGTTCTACATAGGCAGCAGTTTCAGCATCATCAATACTGCGGTTGCATTGATCAATTATTTCATTAAAAGTTTTTCGATCTTGAATATCACATACTAAACGAGACTTTTGACGAGTGACCTCAATCAAATGTGAAGTACCATCAATATGATACTGACTTTGAATTTTGGAAAACTCCAAATTATTTAAGAGTGCCAAAGCGATTATAAATTCAGAAGACAGGTCTCGATGTAATTCAAAATTCTGGGTTATCGCTCTGGTATATGACTGTATTGGTAATCTACGCTCAACAATCCATATTGCTGTATCAAAAAACGTGATGATGTCTGAAATTAAGCGATCACTGAAAAGAGGGTAGATCCGCTTAGAATTCTTAATCGGATTTTGAAAATGTGATTTTTCTCCATTTAATAAATAAAGACTCAAATCCTTATCTTCTGTAAAAAATCCATTCTCAAGACGTTTATAATCAAATGCGTGGTCATTACCAGCTATTAGATTACTAAGATCCTTATAATAAATACCTAAAGATGATTTTCTTCGCTCTTTCTGTCTCATATTTAACCTTAATTAACTTCTGCCAAACAACCTAAATCATTATCTGCAAGTTTAGGTACACCCATTTTGCCTTGAACTCTCGTGACTACATCTTCTGCTATTTGCACTTGTTTATCAATTGACGCATTTGAATATGGGTTTTGAAGTGCTGCTGAATTACCATTATTTGAGATGTATCTTCCATATAATGATATTGCGATATAAATTAATAATACAATTATTAAAAGGGATATAATTAATTGTGAAAGGCTGAGATTTTGTCCCATGAAATTGTAGGTACGTGGCGCAGTAGCTATAGATTGATTATAGGAAGGTTGGAAGGCGTAATTTCCTATTGAATTTAAAGAACCATGTTGATTGTAAGTTTGAGAAATTGAATTAAAAGCATTGTTCCATTGACCATTTACATAGTCTTGTAATTCTTGCTTAGTGTACCATTCATAAAAATTAGATTTTTTGTCATAAGATTTGGGGTAAACAGTTAATTTAATATCTGCCAAATCATGAGTTTTAAAGCTTTTAATATCCGCAGTCGCATCAGATATTTTTATTTTAGGTTTAAAAGTGATGCTTTTAGTTGGAAGTTCACTATTATCTATGTTGTCTGCATATTCACCAAACTCAATATCATAATCAATTGAAGGAACAGCAGGTAAAGGGATAGAAATTAATCTTGGTGTATTGTTATGTGCTGTACTGTCATTATCGAAATCAACCTTGATTGATAGGATATTTGCTATGTCATAGTCCCGTCCTTGATAACTGTGAATACCAGTTTCAACGATAGGTTGGTGTGAGGTGTCAGGGAACTTGGGTGTTTTATTAAATATTTTCATTATATTTTCCCGAAAATCATTTCTAAAATACTGTTATCAGATACACCAGTTGTCATTTTAGGTTGACCTGTCTTTTTATTCAGATAGAAAGCTGATGGCACAGCAATGGTATTTCCACCTACTGATTGTTTAAAAGCTTCAACTAAAAATGCTTGGTTTTCATCAATTGCTTTCTTATCTTCTGCACTGGCTTCTGGTAATCCAGTCGTATCTTTGGAGAATGCTTTACCAAGTAGAGTAGGATCTTTTAATGTAGCTGCACCTAATTTGTATCCATCTTCGGATTGCTTTAACAGTACGGTAGGAATCCATTTTATTGAAAATCCTTTCTCTACATATTTACGTGTAGCTCGGTAAGCATCGTGACAATTTGGACAGCGAGGGTCGTAAAGTATATAAAGCGTATCAGCATCAGATCCTTTACCTTCTTTTGCACCTTTTAATTTACTTAGCATTGCAATAGCAGGAGGGTTTTCACCCTTCCATTCCCCTACGATTTCAGCAAAATCTACTGAGCCTTGTGGAGTGACTTGACCTTGAGAAGCTAAGGCTTGTCCACCTGCAAATTTTTGTTGTGCAGCTTGTAAAAGAGGAAGGCTAATACTATCCATACTATTAGAATCAAAAGCATTACCTGTAATGACTACACTTTCATCCTTAGTTGTAAAAATAATTTGAGGTTCACCATTCACTATTACAGTCCATGCTAGCAGATCACCATTAATTTTATTAACTTCCTTAATTTCACCCACTTTCGCTATATTGTTATGTAGAGTTGGGCTGTAATCATTACTTTTGGCAGTAACAGATTGAGCAGCATTTGGATCTGCTTTGGTTTCAACATTGTCCTTATTTTTAACAAATATTAAGAAATAGCATAGAGCAAATATAAGGGCAGCCAAAATTAAACCAATTATTAAGCTTTTCAGCGAAATTTGTGTTTGTATGTTTTGCTGTCCAAGTGTTTTATTAGACATTTTAAACCCTTTGATATTTATTGGGGGATAAACAAATAATACAATATTTTAAAAAAAACATATATGCAAAAAATAAATATTTTAGTCTGTATTTTTGTTTATTTCTTTTATGTATATATCTGGATTAGTGTACTTATACCGCTTAAGTGATTCATTTAATCCTAGCCAAGCATAACTAAAATCAGGGGATACCTTTTTACGACTGTAATAGCATTCGGAAGTATAATGTGAGAAGGCTGCTATCTGCTCAGCAAAAATTGAAGGTCTTCCAACATTTTGAACCAAAGCCCATAAGGTACGATCGTACATTCTTAACCAACGCATTTCGCATGGAGCAAGTACGCCCAATGTACGTGCTTTATAGATGATTGCGATTAATGCACTAGAGGCGTATGCATGTTGACTAAAAATCTTTTGAGAGACTGGATGGTTCCAGTATTTATTTACATAGCTTTCAATTTTTTTTCGATTAAACCCTTTATATTCTCTTGGAGTTAAAAGTTTTTCATTGATAAAACCTTTATCATTTTTCAGTTGATTCAGTGCGACTTTCCAAAAGTAATCGAGTAATTGATCTTTCTGTTTTAAGATATTTTTAAATTCTTGATCAGACATATTCTCATCTGTAGCGCATGCAACTGGTAAAAAGATTGCAAATAAATTGATTTCTCCATCGGTTAAGTTGCTTGGTTGATAAATTAATTGACCAAGTTGTTGCATCATAATCTTTTTAAATTGTACTTCTTTTAAAACAGGGTAAAAGTTGTCTTTTTGAGAATTGGTCAATTGATCAGTTTGATTAAAGTCTGCGATAGTTTCGATTTCATATTTTCTAAATCCTGAAGCCAGTTCATTTTCAGCTATAAACTCTCTAGGCGATAGCATAAAGCGGTAGAAACCTTTATCTGTAGACGTTTTGGATTGAACAAAGTGCGTAATATATTTGAGATGAGGATAAATTCCTCCTAATTCTTTAATTAGTGATTCTAAGTCATGTTGTTTTGCATAACGTACATCAGGAATATCTTTTAAGTTTAAAGTATGTTTATACCAAACATAACCAACCATTGCAGCACCAATTAAAATGGAAGGAAATAAATTATTAAGGTAATAAAATTCAAATGTAATTGTTTTGGTATTCACAGTACAATGTAACAATGGATTGTACAAATGGTTATGATCTGGATAACAGAGTTTTCCGATAGTATTTGTTGTAAAATTTAAAAATTCAGCTTTGCTATTAGTTAGCTTTTGAATTGCTATTTGTATGTACCAAAACGGTAATTCAATAATGCCAAAAATAATTCGTGTACTCTTAATAATGAATTCATGACCAATTTTCCAAGTACCCCAGAAAAATGCACAAACAAAGCCAACTAACATCACAATAACTACAAGTGTGTCTGCACTTGAGTCACCACGATTGATATTATTTTGTTCCACTTCCAACTCCTTTTTAAGCAATAATGATATGCGACTAGTTCATATTGTTTTCTGGTTCAGGTTCATTGGGGGATCAATGAATTTTTCAGTTTTATTTGTTGTAGTCAAATTAGCTATATCAAAATGTTTTGTATATGCATCAATCAAGGTGGATGTTGCTACTGCATCACTGTCATAACTTGCACTCATAACTTGAGCATTTAAGAGAAAATTAGAATTTGCATTTAATATTTTAATGCACTCAGCTAAATAGGATCCAAAACTCAAATTAAAAAATGTATTTTCAAGTTGAGCTACTTTGACACTATTTTTTTCGACACAACGATACTGGTAGTACATATATAAATGATAAGTGAGAAAACTAGACCTCTCATAGAGTGCGGTTAGACAGTAGATTTCTCTATCACCCAACTTGTAACCTGGTAAAAAGTTAAAAAATATTTTCATTATGAAACCTTAATACAGTTTTATTTTTTAATTCACCCAAGAGTCCTACAATATTTTTCATAGCATCCTTCTGTTGATTTAAGAAGAAATAAGTTACCAAATGTACATAAAACTTTTCAGGAACCAAATCTGGAATCTCTGAAAGCGCATTTAAAAACACATGCTGTCTGGTGGGTAATTTATCTAAGCTGATCGAGACTTTTAAGCGAAATAATTGAGGCATCATTCACCTCAAGTTTTTGCCATGAAAGCAGCACATTTATACAAACCTCTTGCATTAGCCAATTCTGGATCTTTAACTAAATGAATGCTGTTATATTCAAGACTATTGATTAACCGTTCGCCAAGTGTAGTAGAGCCACCACCCACCAATAAAACGGCTCCTAAATCTTTTCTATCTTGCACATGGACTTTTACCTTATTGACGATTTGATCTATGACTTTTGTTTTTGGGTCGTTTACTAAATGACTAATATCAAAAGACTCTTTGGCAAGTGAAAATTCACTAGGGGAAATTTCTTTTGCCATTTTCTTTAATCCTATTAAAATTTGAATAACTTATTTCTTACGTGGAGATTTGATTTTTCCGAAAATCAAACAACGGATATATTGAAAAATATAGGCGTAAGGCATCTTTAAGACATTTTCAATGATGAAGCAAATAGGTAAGGCAATTAAGGATGTAAAAAAGATATATGGCATAGAGCGATACAGCATTAACCCGATGATGATGCCAAATAATGCAACGAGGTTTAGTTTATAAAGTTGAGGAACATTTGTACTTTTGCCCCAATCAATAAAATTATTATTGTCCATAAATACCTGCCTATATGTTAAGCCAGAAGTGCTTCATAACCTTCATTTGAAATCTTTCCAGACTCAAATAGGTCTTTTGCTTGAACTTCAAAATTTGGTGTCGAAATATCAGTACCTTCAACATTGTTATTCATAATTTTGCGGATTTCTTGAACCACACCTGCGTATCCTGATTTACTTATTGCTAAGTCAAGTAGTTTAGTTTTGAATGAGCGTGTAAAGAATAGAGTTTCTCGAACAGCCATTTGCTTTGCGTCTGCTGTTTGAATAAGACGTTGAGCAATGAAGACATGTGCAGTAGTAATAATTTCTGTCAGCTTATTTGAGCGTTGATCTTCAGGAACAAGCTCTAATAGACGAGGTAAAATTGAGGATACATCGTTACTGTGCACAGTTGATAAAACAGGATGACCAGTTTGAGATAATTCTATAGCAGCAGAAAATGAAGTTGGATCACGTAATTCGCCCACCAAAATTAAAGCAGGTTTTCTTCGCATTGCTGCTCTTACACCTAAAGCGAATGATTGGTAATGTTCTGGTACTTGGCTTTGAATGATGATTGAATGTTGACTTTGAATTCCGTTGTATCGAAATTCAATAGGTTCTTCTAGTGTTAATATATTGCCTTGAATATGTGTTTCCTCTTCAAGAATATATCGTAAGTATGAAGATAAAGTTGTTGATTTTCCTGAACCTGTTTCACCTGCCATATAAAGTATACCGATTCGAGGAATACATCTTTTTACATAGCTTTCGTCTATCCCAATATCAGAATACTTTGGAGGATTTGAAGGGATTAAGCGCATGGTGATCTGGAAGGAATCATTACCGACCATATCAATACAAGCACTAACGTTACATCGAAATAAAACTTTATCTTTATCAATTGCTGTAACAGTGGTATCACCTTCATAGGAATGTTCTTTTGTAAATCCTCTACCTGAGTTTGCAGCATCAGGATCATACAAAGAACAATTATAACGAAAGTCTAGACCTATCCCTTTTCGAATTGAAGAAAGAGATTCAGAGCCATTAATGAAAGACAAGTAGCTATTAAGATCTGTTGGCATAATCAAGTTTTTAGTAATTGCAAACATTTTTCCATATTGTCTAATCATGACTGGTCGCTCTGCTTGAATAAAAACATCGCTAGCTGAAAAATCATTAGCTACAGTCAAAATTTTTCTAATATCTTCTTCTGATTTGATCGTAACAACAGAAAGGTCAATTTTGTCATGAATCAACATTCGATAATTATGTTTTAAAAGTGGATCTACATTATTTAGATATACCTCTTCTTCATTCACAGATTTATTTCCTTCATCTACATATAAAGATGAAGGAATAACGATTTCAGGGGCAGAAGCCATTTGGTCTTCAAGATCCATTTGATCGTCTAATTGTGAAGTCATAATATTATTCATCCTGCACTTTCTCTAATTCGCCTCAATAGCGACCGGAGTAACGAACTCAAGATCAGCAACACCATATTGATTAGGCACATTGCTCACTGGAATTACGTATTGAACAGGTTCTTTATTTGCTTTGACTTTTGAGCGTTCCAATATTGAAATTGTATTAGTATTCCATTTGCGAGTGTCATCAACAAAACGAGCCAATTGAGTAATCTGGAAGTTTGATTGATTGAGCATCATGGTATTACCAGTGCCAACTTGAGAAACATTAGAACGTGCAATAGCTGGCATCGTAATTTTTCCACTCAATACAAATTGATGGAATTTCAACATACCTATATAAGATTGATTTAAACGGTTAAGTTGATGAGAAAAAATAGCATCAGCCTCTCGAACACCTTCTTCAATACCTTTGTCCATTGCCTTTTTAAATGCTTTTTCTTCTGCAGAGTTTTTAGGTTTTAATTCGTTTGGCAGTGCATCAATACCTACATCCTGAGATTCAATATTAAAATTTAAGAAATCTCTCCAATCAGGAGGTAAGTGTGAGAAACGTGCATTTTCTTTAATTTCGTAACGAGTGCCCAACACTGAAAATGTTTGTGGTGTTGATACATCTGAGATTTGATGTGCTTCGATAATCACTGGAGGAACAACGACTGTATTAATCATTAATCCACGATAGTTATAAATGGTATCTAATTTTCTAGAATTGTTTTCAATGATACCTGTGATTTCACTAAGTCTAGCTCTCAAGCCATTACGTCTAGCCGCATCGGTAACAATTGTATTGATTGCTTCAATACGTGCATTTGCTTCTGCTTGTTTTGCAGAATCAGATTGAGAAACTATGATTGGTGTTTGTTGTAGGTAATATGCATAATTTGGTAAATCAGCCATTGCGATAATCCTCTTAATAGTAATTATTTATGGATTAAAGTAATTGTTTTACTTTGCTCATCGATTTCTACATCGGCAGATTTGCCCAACTGGTGTGCTGTATCACGTACTAAATCAAATCCAGTCATTTTACGTTTATGAAAATTGACTATTGGTAGTTGATGAATATTACCTGCTTCGACAAATCGATATCCGAAGCGATAAGCTACACTTTGCAATAAAGTTTGAGGATCACCGATAAAATCAACAGTTAGAACATCTTTACGAATATTTGAATTGTTGATTGCTAAATTATCGAGATACTCTCTTTGTGCTAAAGCGTACGTTTGTTGTTCCGCAACAGCATCTTGAGCAGATTTGCTTAAGATAGCCAGAGGAGATTCAACATCGAATTTAGGGGAAGGAACATAATAATAACTTTGACAGCCTACCAGACCTGTTATTGCTAAACCTAAAGAGACTACTGAAAGATTTTTCAGTAATAATGAAGATGAACGTACTTTATTCATGTGTACACCATATTTTTGTTCGCTTAATTGTTAATCAAGTGCCTAAGCATCTTGTGGTCTAAGTATAAATTCTAAATTTTAAAAAATATATAGTATTAAAAAATAAAAATATTGAAATTTGGGATCTTGATTTAAATTTCGAAAATTAACCTAAGGCTGTGTACTAACTTATGAAACAGAGCATTGTTGAAAGTTAAGGGCTTTATAGACACTAGGCTAAACAAAAATAATGAAAAAGCTCAAGGACTGAACAAAATTAATTGCAAATTAATCAGAATTACATCAAAAATTATCTAAATGAAAATTTAGTACGTCTATTAGCCAAAGTTAAGTAAAAATATTTATTTTAGGGATCAATTTAGACAAACAATCCACTTTAGTTTTGACTAGCTTTAAATATAATTTATGGTAAGAATTACTTAATTAAAAAATAATATATTATTTATTCTGAATGATATCAAATAATTAAAATTTAGTCCTAAAATATTTCAATAAAGATATTTGTTTTTTATCAAAGCTTTAAAAGTTATCGTTTAAATTTTATATACAAATAAGTATTTAATAAATAATAATTTTAATAATAAAATTTAGATAGGATTAGTCTTTGATTAATTTGAAGGATTCATCCATAAAGAATTAAGGTATTGATGATATTCCTAAGAGATGTATTCGTGTATAAAATTACGGGTAACGGACAAGCTGTATTGCAAACGCTTAATTAGCCAACAAAACAAAAACGTAGTTTTTGATGTTATCTGGTGCAATTAGCATCTTATAATACAACCTATAAGATCACATGATGACTTATGAAATGAGAAATCCATGAATAAAAGTATTGATGTTGAATTCAATATTCAACAATATCCAAAAAATGTGAAAGGTTTGATAGACCGTGTAGATTCTTATTCACCAAGTACAGCGATTAGATATACTAACGTCTGGAATAAATTAATTAAAAAATATGGTGAACAGAATAAGATTTTGACTAGTCCAGATGAGGTATTAGAAAATATAGTTGATAATATTATTTCTGAATATTCAAATAATGAGTTTAGAACATCTACATTCCGACAATATCGAGCAGCAATCATTCATCGATTAAGTATAATCCTTAAAGATCAACAAAACTCCAAAACCAAAATAATTAGTTTGGCAAAAATATCACGTATCTTTGACAGTCTTAAGAATGTAGATCTCATAAACCAAGATGCTAAGCAGCCAAAAAGATCAAGTAGTGCGAAGTTAAAGTACTTTCCTAAAGATCTTTATGAACATGTTCAGAACACAAAAAATCAAGTTTTTGGTTCAAAACTTGGTGTAATGTTGAAATTTTTTTTAGAGGCAAACATTAATTTGGGTCTTAGACCGATTGAATGGTTAAGTCTTCGCTTGGCATGTGATATAGAAAAGCAGTGTCTATGTCTTGTAGTTGATAATGCTAAGAACTCGCAGGGTCGGGCTAATGGTGATTATCGAATTCTCGATATAGCTGAAACTGATAGAGAAAAACTTAGAAAACAGCTTAAAATTATTTTAGGCTTTAAAAGATTGCTAGATATCGAGCTGGAAAAACGAGCAAAAGCATTTTTACTGAAGAGATCCAGAGAGACAGGTGAAACTTACAAACTGTATTTGGCAAGTAAAGAACCTGATCAAATGGTTTATGAATACATCAGTGCGGCTACTATTCACGAAGGACTGACCGCTAACGGAATAAATATAGCTAACGATAAATTCGCTACATACAACACTAAGAACTCGCATGGATCTATTGCCAACGGACTAAATTCAGAGGAGGGGAGTAAAGATGATCATCAAATTAAGTTAATAAATCCAATCAATCAAAATTTAGATAATTTAATTAATTCTAATCACAAAAATGAAAATCCGCATCTAAGCGCTGTGCTATTAGATGCTGTAAATGCTTCAGTCATTGAAAGTTATGTTGATCAATGGGGAAATCCTCAGTATGCGTTATGTCAAGCGTATATGGACACATTGCAAAAAAAGTTATATCGCATTAGTAATGAATATTTCAAAACTAAAAAATTAGGACTCAAAGAAGATATTGAAATGAATCGGTTGAATGCCTCGATTTACAGTACTCGACACCAAGCGGTAGCGAACCGAAAAAAAGCGAAGTGGAATCTAGATGAAATTGCTGCTTGGTTTGGTCACGCTAGTATTCAAACTGCTTCACGGCATTATAGTCGTGCAGGTAGAGGTTGGGGGGAGTTGGTAAGTTATCAACCGTCCAAGCAAAGTATCGAGTTGGTTAGGATTCGTGAGGCAATTATTGAAACACAACATGCATCTATGACTCATCATGAATATATAGATCAGGCAATATCGGATTCTTATTTAGATGATTTGTTTTAAGATTAATGCCATAGATAATAGAAAAAATCCTTCAGTTTTTAACTGAAGGATTAATATTTAAAATGTCTGCGAATTTATTTAGGAAGATTTAATTTAGTACCATATTGATCTAGTGCCGTAACCCATCTAAGCCAACTCTTAATTATAATGATAATATCGATATGACTTCCGTCTTTATATAATGGTGCATGTGCCTATACGGGCTCTATTCAATTACTTTTGAATTCTATCTATTTTTACAATTGCTTAATCATATTCATGTGAATAAATAGTCTCATCGGGTTATCTGAAAACTCAGTGAAGATTCCTACTTTGTTGGGCTTTGTTGCATAAAGATTTAAAAGATAATACTTCTCCAATTAACTCAAATTTAAGGCATAACTTGGGTATGTGGTCGACCTAATTCCGTAAATCTGTTGAGGACTGCTACACGTGCATGAATCTCATTGACTTGGCTTTGAAAGTTTCTCGAACTGAGTTTATCCCCTAATAATTTTATGCAATGCATCTTGGTTTCGACCAAACTTCGGCGATGATAGCCTGACCATTTTTTCCATAGTGTCCTACCTAAACGTTTAACTGTCCGAAGTAATTCATTTCGCTCTAGCGAGCTGGTCTTTGTATCTTTCCAAGGTTTCGCATTTATTCTTGGTGGAATCACTGCATGCGCTTGTCGGTCTGCGATGATCTGACGGCATTGCTTGGTGTCATAAGCCCCATCAGTATAGACGGAGTCAATCTGTTCTTCTTGTGGAATCTGATCCAGTAAATCACCAAGCACCTGTGAATCACTCACATTGTTGGTTGTGAGCTGAATAGCGCGTATTTGAAGGGTTTCAGCATTGATACCAATATGTAATTTACGCCATTGGCGACGATATTCAGGCTGATGTTTTTTACGTTTCCATTCCCCTTCACCTAAAAACTTTAAGCCAGTAGAATCAACGAGTAGATGGAGACCATTACTGCTTTTTTGATAGTTAATTGCAATATCAATATGCTTTTGTCTTCTACAAATAGTGGAATAATCTGGGGCTGTCCAATCTAATCTACAAAGATGAATAAGACTTTGAACAAAGCCTGTGACCATACGTAAAGACAGACGGAATAGAGATTTAATCATCAGACAGCATTGGATATTAACATCAGAATAGGTTTGATTTCGACCATGTTTGCCTTTTGGTTGAGCGTCCCATTGAGTTTTGGGATCAAACCAAATAGAGATATTTCCTCGATTTATTAATGCTCTGTTATAAGAAGACCAATTGGTTGTACGATAGATTTTAGGTGTGGGCTTATTCATTTGAGAATTATAATTTTGAATAACCTTTTAACGGTAGGTTTATGCAACAAAGCCAATGGCTTATACAAAACGGAGGTGATTGAATATTTAAAAGCAGATTGGCAAGGTTTAGCAGATGTACAACTTGCGACATTAAATTGGGTAGATTGGTTCAATAAGAAGCGTATACACAGTGCACTGGATTATGTATCGCCTTTTGATTTTGAAGCAATGTACTATGATAAGATTAACCTGTTAGGTCAGGTGGCCTAACTTAAATAAAAAGTCTCCGACAAACCCGGTACGGTTCAAAGTAAGCAACCTGATTTGGTGTATCAAGAATTGTGGGGTGTATTTATAGCTTATAATATTTTGAGACGGCAGATGAAATTTATCGCTCAACATGCAAATGTCAGTCCTTTAAGGATCAGTTTCCATATTGCATCCATAGGCATTATCAATATCTTAAGACATACGCCTTTAGAGTCAGCAGTAAACTTACCTAAACATTTAGCACAATTATTTGAACAATCAAAAATATTTGTATTACCTGAAAAAAGGCAGAGGCAATGTCCGAGAGTCGTGAAAATTAAAGCACAAAAATATCCAAGAAAATGTCAGTCAATTTCTTAACTGACTGGCATTACGACAGGATGTCGGGGTTTTTTATTGCCTAGATATTTATTTTGATGTAATCAATCACAATTTGGTGATATGATATATATCAATGATACCTATTTTTTAGGAGGTAAATATGGAAATTGCTAAAGTATTTCAAACAGGGCGTAGCCAAGCCGTTCGCTTACCTAAAGCATTCCGTTTTAATGGGACTGAGGTAGCGATTAAGAGTTTTGGTCGAGGTGTTTTGTTAATGCCGATCGATAATCCTTGGGATGTGATGCTGGAAGCAGTCAATGAATTTGAGACTGGATTTCAGTTAGAACGAGCTGATCAAGGTGAACAAATCCGTGAGGAGTTCCTATGATTTACCTCTTAGACACAAATATTTGTATCTATGTGATCAATCATAAGCCTCAGCAAGTTTTTGAACGATTTAAGCAATACCAGCTTGGTCAGCTTGCTATTTCAAGTATTACGGCATCTGAGCTGGCATTTGGTATAGAAAAGTCTGGATCTGAACGTAACAAGCAAGCATTAAATAAGTTTTTGTCACCTTTAGACATTCTACCTTACGATGAACATGCAATTTGGCATTACGCTAAATTACGCCAAGACCTTCAATCAACAGGAAAAACCATTGGTAGTTTAGATATGTTAATTGCTGCTCATGCCTTGGCGTTGGATGTTGTGTTAGTAACAAATAACACAAAAGAATTTGAACGTATCGATGGTCTAAAACTAGAGAATTGGGTTTAATTGTTATATCTAGCCCTATATAAGGCTAGATTTCGCATAAGCGCCATTATGTTAATTTTAAAATAATTTACAGGCTCGGCTCAGTAAACCTCAAAAACAACCCAAGTTCTATATATAGAACTTGGTTGTTTTTTTGAAGTATTAATTAAATAAATTATATCTTATTGGTACTTATCTAAATTTGTTTCTGGACCATCTTTGACAACTGCTTGTGCCTTCGCATAGCTTTCCATTAAGCATTTATATTCTGGGCATATATGTTCAGAAATAATTTCAGCAAAGCGTGAACCTTCAGCACGATTCCAAGTTCGCATTAACTCAGCGACAATGGCAAATGTATCTGTTGGAATTGCTCCAGCTTGTGTTACTCGCGCAATCGTTGTATCCGTGGCCATCTTGTTCCAGTTTCCTGATGCATCCACAACACAATAAACATTATAGCCTTCCTGACGTGCACTTACAGCAGGAAATGCCATACAAACACTGGTAAGTGTTCCAGCAATAATCAGGGTTTTTCTGCCTGTTTTTTTAATTTCATCTACAAATAGCGGATTATCCCAAGTATTAATTTGTCCAGTACGTGGTACATAGACTGCATGGGGAGCATATTGATGTATTTCTGGGATTAATGGGCCATTAGGACCATCTGGTACAGATGCAGTTGTAATGACTGGTATGTTTAAAAGGGTCGCTGCTTTTGCAATTGCAGTAACATAGTTTCGTAAGTCTGGTACAGGTACATCGCGTACTGTATTAAATAATCCGCTTTGATGATCGATCAGTAAAATAACCGCATCATCTGCATCTAGCATTCCATTAGTAGCTGCCATGAGTAACACCTCTAAATATTTAGAATTTTGTATCTAATTGATTATATAAAATACTTTAAGACGAGATAGCCATAAGACTCTAATAGCATAAGTATTTAAACTTTCCCTAAAGAAATAGTCATACCTGTCTTTTTATAAGGTAATGAAAATCATCCATTATAAAAAGCTTAGGTATGTTCTGAATTGTAAAATATAGAGTATGTTTTTAGCTTAATTTCCTTCAATTTAACACAATGGGCATTATGCGAAATAAGCCTTTTAAATATCATATTTTTCAATTGCTTATTAAATTCATCTCCCCTATGAAAAAGTAGAAACTCTACTTTTGTAATATCTTGGCTGCTTTTTAAACAAGTTTGTCACTTTTTGCCTATAAAATCGATTAAAAAGTAATCAATATCGACATTTCTCACCATTCTACCGATGTTACAGCCCTGAAATTATCCGCAATTTCTGCGGATAATTCTAGGGATAAATTCGAGTCGATGTAAGCTAAAACCTACAACACTTTAAGGTATTGGCGAATAGGAAGATCCACCGCAATTTCATATCATGAACCCATAGCGAGCAGGATGCTCCAGATAACAATAAGACGGAACAACAAGGAATGTTAAAGGTACGACAGGAGTCAAACCTCAAGCATTAAATAGCAAAAACTCCGACAGGATGTCGGGGTTTTTTATTGTCATTTGCAAAGTCATTCAATCATCTTTAAAATATAGGCTATAATCTATATTGTGGTTGTAATATGTGGACAGTCATTACAACGGATCTGTTTAATGAATGGCTTGAACAGCAAGATGAAGCAACACAAGAGAAAGTCTTAGCTGCATTGGTTGTTCTGCAACAGCAAGGGCCAAGTTTAGGTCGTCCTTTAGTCGATACCGTCTACGACTCTAAATTTACCAATATGAAGGAACTACGTGTCCAACATCGAGGTAAACCACTTAGGGCATTTTTTGCATTCGATCCATTACGACAGGCTATTGTGCTGTGTATTGCTGATAAGAGTGGTAAAAAGCGTTTTTATACAGAGATGCTCGCTATTGCAGATCAGCAATACGAACTTCATCTCTCAACTTTAGGAGAAGAATCTGATGGCTAAGACCTTGCAAGAATTATTAGCTAGTCGCTCTCCAGAGAGCCAAGCTCGTATTAAACAAATAGCCGATGAATTATTACTGGAAAATCAGCTTTACCTCATTCGTGAAGAATTAGAAATTTCTCAAAAAGAATTGGCTGAAACCCTTGGTATTAAACAGCCATCACTTTCAGCAATCGAAAATCGTGGAAATGATTTGAAAATTTCAACCATGAAGAAGTATGTTGAAGCAATGGGCGGAAAACTCCGCATTGATGTAGAGCTTCCAACAGGAAAGCATATCGGATTCAATGTCTAATAATTAAAATGGGAGCTGTAAGGCTCCTATTTTTAACTTCACATAAAATATTTGTTAAATAAAAAAGAATCTAGATATGATTTTTATTTAAGGGGATAAAATTAATTATTAATCTAATAAAATCAATTTATTAATTTAAAACTACTATGCTAAGATGAAACTGCCTTGCATCACTGCCTTAGCATCAAAACAATGTGATCTCAATAAGGCAGCCATGATTCAAGGTATTTTAGAAAAAACGTTATGGATAACGACAAAATAAATACAGGGAGAAATAATGGACACTTTAGCAATCCTCATCTCATTGGCATTACTGATGTTTTTTGCTTATCGAGGTATTTCAGTACTGATTTTGGCACCAATTATGGCGGCTATTGCCATCTTGCTTTCTGGTGACATGCTATACATGATGCCGCAGTACACTGAGACCTTTATGTCGGCTTTGGGCGGTTATATTTTAAAGTTCTTTCCTATTTTTTTACTGGGTGCCTTATTTGGACAACTAATGGTTGATTCAGGTGCTGCATCCAGCATTTCAAACTGGATCATGAATAAATTAGGGTATAACCGAGCTATTTTGACCGTGGTATTAGCATGTGGTGTATTGACTTACGGTGGGGTATCACTGTTTGTGGTCGCTTTTGCTATTTACCCCATTGCCAAATCTATGTTTCAAGCAGCAAACATTCCAAAACGATTAATTCCAGGTGCCATCGCTTTGGGCTCATTTACCTTCACCATGACCGCTCTACCTGGTTCACCTTCCATTCAAAATGCGATTCCTATTCCTTTTTTTGGGACTAATGTATTTGCTGCCCCTGGCATTGGTGTCATTTCCGGTTTAATTATGTTTGGTTTGGGCTGTATGTGGTTACAAAGCCGTGCCAGTAAAGCCTCTAAAAATGGCGAAGGATACGGTATTGATACCCAAGAAGCAGAGAAGTTAGAAGATTGCGTAACCTCTAAAGGTGAAATGCCAGTATTCTTGGCATTTTTACCCTTGCTGTTGGTTATTGGGGTAAATGCTTTGTTCACTTACATTCTTTTTCCAAGCATGGACTTCAGTTCTTTCAAAGAACTCTATCCAAAATTAGATCCTATCAAACAAACAGGTTTGTGGGCATTGGTTATTGCTTTGATAGTAGCATGTTTAAGTTTGATTTTATTACGTTTAGGCAAGTGGAATAACTTAAAAGAAACCGTGAATAAAGGTGTGTTGGGTTCAATGTTACCAATTTTCAACACAGCTTCTGAAGTGGGTTATGGTGCCGTCATTGCATCATTGGCTGGCTTCGTGATTATCCGTGACATGGTGTTAAATGTATCAAGTAATCCATTAATTTCTGAAGCCATCGCCATGAACATTTTGGCAGGCATCACTGGTTCTTCTTCTGGCGGTATGTCGATTGCCTTATCGACTTTGGGTGCCGATTACCTAGCCATGGCGACTACTGCTGGTATCAATCCTGAATTATTACATCGTATTGCGGCATTGGCGGCAGGCTGTCTAGATACCTTGCCTCACTCAGGTGCGGTTATCACCTTACTGGCTATTTGTGGCATGACACATAAGCAATCTTATGGCAATGTGGCAATGTGTACGATTGCCATCCCAATGGTATCGGTTGTTATAGCGATTACTTTGGGTACGTTTTTCGGTTCATTCTAATTTTCTCTATTTACAGGATGCTATAAAGCATCCTGTATTTATTTTTAAGAATTAAATATGCAATTTAAATGGTTTCTAACAATCTAATTTCGCATAAGAGATTTTATGTTAAATGCTGACTTATTTTTAAACTTTTCTTGGCAATATTCGGAAGGTTACTCAGTGTAACTTAACTGCTTTACTATAGAACAGTTCTACTTTTCAAGTGATTCAATACAATGATTATTAAAACCCTAATTCTTAAATCTAAAACATTAAGTGATCTAAATAATTGCCATATATGGATAAAAATGGAATTAATGCGGCCATCCGGTTCTTTAGGACGCCTTTTTAATTTTGCAACTAAAGAAATGCTAGCTGAAGTGATCAAAGGAATCCTCGAGCGGACTGGACTGCTATTGATCCTCATACTATAGAAGATGTGTACCTATCCGGAAGGAGCTCAAGGGAATAACGTTGCACGCATTGCAGCTTTGTTAGCTGGTTTATCTGGCTCATCGCTACAGCTCAAATTGAGGCAGGACTTGGGGAAGTCATTTCGGTCGATTTCTCAGAACCATTAGACTTTGTCCAATTTAAATGTTGAATCTTATCAATGACTAAATTAGCAAAGGAAGATTAATTAAATCAAAATAGCCTAAGTAAATCTAAATCCCCTATACGACTGTTTAGCTCTGATTTCCTGAATACTATTTAATTTAGTGTTCCTTCCGTTGTCGGAATATTCTTTGCGGTAGCATCTGAATTGTGAGTTCTTTTATACCGTTGACTGATTTTTCCGATTTATGGATAAGGGTAGGGTACTTGGCTAAGATTGTGTTTTGAGCGTGTTATTTTTCCATTTACAGAATATATGTCAGTGAATGGAATTAAATACCGTTGGTGGAATAACCATACCAATAATGAGAAAAAACAATAAATTGGATCTGTAATAATTAGAAAACTTGTAGAACACGTAGTTGAATATTTCCAGGAATGGAATTATACCGTAAATGGGATAATACAGGGGACGGTCTTAGCTTTATATAAGGTTAGTATTTAGGTGATGTATCTTTCAGTGAATGGTATAAATCCGAGTATGGAGTAAAATCAGTAAATGGAATTTAAGTCCGACAATGGAAGTTTGAGCAGAAAATTAGTAATGAGAAATGCGGATCGAGTTTTGGAATAGTGAGTTTGTTTTACTTAGGCTATTAATGATGCTTTTAACAGCGTCTGTGACTATGTGTAAAGTAAGTCGAAACATTGAGTTCTAGGATTAAATAAAATAGATATTTCCTTGATTAACGCTCGATAATTCGCAACCAATTTACTTACGTTAAGTTTTCAATGCAGAACTTTTCATTCGGAAATGATATTGCTGAAGATGTCATGAATAATAGATATACAACAACGTTCCAGTTCATTTTGAAACAGGTCTTGGCGTTCTTAATGATATAGAAGCCCTTACATCGATAGCACAAAAAAATGGCCTTAGGTTGATTATCGATGCAATATACAGATGTTGGATCAACAGTAGCAAACTATTTAATAGAATCCTGCCACGTTACAGTTGTGCCAGGAAAAACATATGGAGTCAATGATGCAAACCATATTCGTTTAACAACTTCAATCTCAGAAAATAATTATTCTGAAGCATTACAACGTTTGAGTGAAATAATTAAATAATTGAGGCGAAATTATTTTATAGGTGTATTAATTATGACTACAACAGTATTTGTGGTAGTTTTATTTGCAGCTGCATTACATGCAACTTGGAACGCTATTATCAAAGCTGGTGAAAATACCTTCTTAAACACTGTTCTTGTAACAACATTCGCTGCAATTTGGGCAATAATATTTTACCCTTTTTACCTAAGTTACCATTAAAAATTAAACATGTATTTAACCCCAAATTGGCTGGAAACATTGTAGACCCAATCCTTTATTTGATCTGCTGACATGACTTTAAAATCACGCCAATGATATTTCATTTGCTTCCATACCATCTCGATTCTATTTAATTCAGGACTATAGGCAGGGATAAAATATAAACGTGTTGAATATTCACTTTCAAGCAACTCTCGCAAAGCTTTCATCTTTTTACTACGATGAATTGAAGCATTATCTAATATTAAAATTAATGGAATATCATAAGCTTGTTTTACTCGTTGCGCTATACCCAATAAATAAGCATAAAACCACGTACTACAGACTGATTCTTCTAAACAACTGGTGATGAATTGATTCGTAGAGAGTAAGCATCCCATCACATTAACTCTTTTGGAGCGAAGTGCTGTAACAGCGTGAACGTCCCTACGTTGCGTCCAAGCATAGCGATTATTAGGTGTAGATGAAAAACCCGATTCATCCACATATCCAAGTATGATTTCACCTCGTGCTGCTTGTAGACGCAAGGAATCAATATCTTCCTGAGCTTTATTAAATGTAATCGGATTTCTTTTTTTTCAAACTGTGTCGGGTTCGTTTAAAGACCATCCCTGAAAGTTTCAAGAATCTTCGAATATTTTGAACATCGATATCTAAGCCAAATTGTTGATGTAATCTTGTACGGACTTGTTCAGCATTTAGAGGTTCTACTTTAACCCAATTCAAAATGATGGTCTGATATTCATTAGATATTGTACTAGGTCGACCGGATCGATAACCTATCTTTAATAGATTCAAATTTATCTTTTTTCCATTTGCGTCGCTGCAATCGTATCGTTTCAGGTATTCGTTGTTGTCGTTCAGCAACTTTTTCTACAGTTTCACCATGAGCCAACCACAATATGGTTTGGGCACGTTGTCTTTCACGCCAATGCTTCGCATGCTTGGTTAAGTCTTCAAGTTGCTTTTTTTCATCAAGAGTGAGTAGGGTTTTAACAGTACGAGCCATAAAAAAGCAACTTGAAATAAAATCTAATATACAGGATTAGTTGTTATATTTAATTTAGTAAAATCAAATTATTAAACAGATTTTCCACTCGCATAGCTATTTATAACCATTTAACTCTTTATCTAAATCTTGTTGTATTACATCTAAGTCAATGTTAATGGTATTTGGAGGTGCATTTAAATCATTTGTTTTAACTGGAATACCAGTATTATCTATAGGTTTATCAAATTTAACTTCATTAGCAGTATATAATGTTACCCGATACATGTTCTTAGGCTTGCCGTCCTTTTCAATTATATAAAGGTTCTCCGCATAACTTAAATTAATAGAAAAAATAAAGGTAAATATCAATAAGCCAAATTTCAACATAGTTAAATCCTCTAATAATTTATTCTTAACTTCTAATTGATCTGATCAGTAGGTCAATCAATCCATCAGCATTATGATTTATTTTAAACTCATTCATAAGAATTTTATACTTTTGAATTTTAGATGAGTTAAATGAAAAAGGTGGAATATTATTATTAATTAATATTCCACTTGATATTAGGTATGCTAGTAAATACATTGATTTACTATTTATATTTAAATTAACAATCATTAAATATACTAAAATTGATTTCAAAAATTCATTATCAATTTTTTCTAAGTAACACAAGCATTTAGATATATATTTTTGAATATCTTCATGCTGATACAAGTGAATAAATTCGTGATCTGTTGAATAAATTATGAAAACAAGTTCATTCAAAGTATCAATAGATAGATCGAAATTACCTGTCATAAGATTTTCATTGACGGCATTGAAGGATCTTATATAGTCTAATGCCTGTTGTTGCTCTTTAAGGGTACAGTATCCTACTGTTATTTCATTTTTAAGTAATTCGATTTGATCTAGAGTATGAATTTTATTTTCTATCAACATTAATGAAAATTGGATTGTTTCATTCATATCTTCACTAAAATTGTAAAGAATATCTGTATTGTTGGGTTGAATTAAATGTTCAAATTTTGGAATTAAATAAGCATTCCATTGAAATTTAAAAGGGTGTACTGAATCCATTGATATATCCATAAAGATAAGGTAAGAGGATTAATCCCCTGGTTTAAATTGATCTTGTAATTTCAAAATCTTGATTTCTTTCATTCTTAACAGCATTCTGACGAATATTGGTTATTTCAGGGTAACAATTCACCATAAACTCCATAATTGAAGAAGCATCATTGGTCTTATAGAAATTAAGCATTTTATCCTGGAAGGCAAAGGTGTTCTCTTTAGGCAGACTCATTGCTTGTAAACCTGAATTCATTAATTCGCCATTCATCATAAGAAGTGCAGTTCGCTTTTCACCTTCAAAAGTAAATTGATTCTTGGCGCAAAATAGATAAGTCGCAATACCTCGTTCCATTGGATTTTCGATGGACTTAAGAGCCTCAATACCATCTTCCCATATTTTATTTAGCTTGGGTGCATCTTCTTCAGTCGCAATTGGTTTATGGCTAATATGGTGTCGGATACCTACATATGGGGTAAATGCTGTCTCTTGACCTTCACCACGAAATACACCAGGTTCGAATGAATCATGTGCAGCAACTTTTTTATTAAGTTCTAGGTATGTCTCTTTGTTAAATTTAAATCCATCATTTTCAAACATCTTAATCAAATGTTTAGAGCCGGCAAGTAAATCTTGGATCTGATGGAGATCTGATAGCTTTTGATTAGGAATAGAATATCCAGACATAATTTCTTTAATGCCTTCAATTCCAATAGGATTATTGGATAATACTGCTGCATTTTCAATATGATTTGGAAGATTGGATTGATACTGATGAACTACATGACCCTTAGGGTAGGTCGGTATATCTTGAAGATCAGGAAAAATACTAGAGTCATAATTAAAACCGAGTTTCTCTTTAATATCATTCGCTTTGGTTGCACTCTGAATCTCTGTCAAAGATGATTCATAAGAAAGAGTAGTTTCAGCCAATTGCTTGGCGTAGCACTCAACCACCCATCTAGGTAAAGCCCTGTAGATCTCAGATATTTTACCGTACTCAAGCTTCATTACTGCACTGTGAGGCTGATTCATGACACTATTATCAAACACTATTGTTTCATCGGCATATTGAGATGCTTCAGCAATGAGGGGGATGACACGTTGATAACGTTGCCGTACTTTTTCTTCGGACACTCCATGACCACCTAATTCGACACGTTGCTCTATACGAGACAGCGCGATTTCGGGTGTATCTAAATGAATATGATTGAGTGCAACAAAGAAGCCTTTATCTTTGGCTTCTTTAATAAGCTCAATCTTAGAAGGATGAGAAAATACAGTTTCAGCAATGAAAGATATACCTTGATCTAAATTCCTTTGTCTTTCTTCTTCTGCCCATTGTGCAGCCTGTAAAGCATGTGATGGATCATTAGTAAACTCACCAAAATGTTCTTTTTGCCAAATATCAGCATTGATAAAATTGATATTTAAATTAAATGATTCAAATCTTGGGATAATTTGTTCAGAAATTAATTTTGTTTTCCCAGATCCATTGCCACCTGCAACGATAATAGCTATTTTGCTATCATCTTCATTATCATCATTTGTCATTTTATTTTACTTTTTAAAGTTTTATCTCATCAAGAGTATAAAGTTTTTATGAAATTGGTTTTATTTGATTGAACGAATCCTTTTAAGCTCTAATTGTTCCGCCTCTAAGCTCTCAATTAGTTTTTTATTTACAGGATGATCGGGATTTTTAGAAGCCTCACCTTGTTCACGTGCAAGGGTACGATAAGCTTCCAATATAGATACTTTTTTGAGATTTGAACCTTCAGTAACTTTATTCATCGTAAATTCTAGTTTGATTTGGTTATGTATAAATTATATCACTATTAAGATTTAATTAAAGATATAACAATAAAATAAAAACATAATTGAGATAAAATCCAACATTATTCTTGTGTGATAAGGTGGTGAGCTTTAATTACACTTAAGACATCAAAGATGAGGCTATAACAATACAGATTGTAGAAGTCAAATTATTGATAAAAAATTATTTATTGTTGAGATGTGATAATTGAGCAAGGCAATGCTTCGGAGATTTTGAATGTGATACCATGATTGATTGACAAGAATCTTGAGATCCTCTCTGACTTAAAGGACGGGGATTCCTCCTGCGAGACGCTCATGTCCGAGCACAAGAATGTTGAGTGCTGAGTTTATATCTCTATAACTATCATGAAGCGTACCGCACTCCATGCACTGCCATTCTCTTTTTCCTAAGCCTGCTCTACCTCTCGGACTACCGCAGCGTGAGCCACAGCACGAACAAGTTTGGGTAGCACAGGCTTTCGTTAACTTCTTCATACCACCCTCCTGCCTTCTCGCATTTATACTTGAGCATGATTTTAAGTGTTGCCCAACTTGTATCTAATACTGACTTGTCTAATCTAGTCTGTGCTAATGCTTTGGTATTCACATTGCCAACGAAGATTGCTGCATGTTCATTCACCAGTTTATGGCTGAATTGATGCAGCATGTTTTGACGTAGATTTCTAATCTTGGTGTGAATAGCTTTAACACGTTTCTTATTTTTTACACGTTGTGCAATGCCAAGTTTTTGTTCGTATTGTTGATAGATTTTAGGAGCTTTGAGCTTTACCCCATCTGAACAAGTGGCTAAATCTATATTTATTGAAGTCTTAGCTGGCGTTTTTTTGTTTTGATGGTATTAACAGACATACATATCAACGTCTACGACTGTCCTCTACAAACGAGCCTATTATTGACTTAATTCATAACTGTCCCATAGCTTGAATTGAATCTTACCATATTGAACATAGTTATCAGCATATTTAATCGCTACTATCTTGAAGGATATTCAAGGCCTAGCTGATTTTTTATTGCTGATACGCCATTTCAGTTTAGCTTTTTTGAGCTTCTTTCTTCGGGTGACTAATTCTTCCGCAATAGCAGTTAACTTAGACCAGTGTTGATCATTCAGTATTGTTGATGCATAGCGAGTGTAAAATTGGGTTAGCGATTTGATTTTACTATCTCACTATTTTTAGCCCACAAATGTCAACAGCCCCTAATTTTTGATAGAAAAATAAAATTCAATTAGGCACAATTAAACTTATAAATTTCAGATTTTTACTGCCTTCAGGCAAGCGGTATTTTTAAATGACAAATAATAATTTTTCACAAGTTACAGCATTTATTTGGTCAGTAACTGATCTTTTGCGTGGTGACTTTAAACAATCCCAATACGGACGTGTGATTTTACCATTTACCTTATTGCGTCGTTTAGAGTGTGTTCTCATACCTAGTAAAGATGACGTATTAAAAGCCAGTAAAACTGTAAACCCCGCACTGCCTAAAGAAGCCCAGGAAGAATTTATTTTAAAAGCTACTAGAGGACTATTCTTCTATAACACTTCTGAATTTAGCCTTTCAAACTTAAGTCGATACCATACTCATGACGATTTATATAGGTATCTTGCTAGTTTTTCGGAGAATATTCGTGAAATTTTTGAACACTTTAATTTTTATGAATTCATACGTTTATTAGATAGTACTAATCTATTGTTTAGTGTGGTAGATAAAATGAGCTCTATTGATCTTAGTGATCAATTTATATCGAATGTTGAAATGGGGGAAGTGTTTGAAGAGCTAATACGACGTTTTGCTGAAAGCTCAAATGAAACTGCGGGTGAGCATTTTACCCCACGTGATATTGTACGTTTAACTACAGGCTTAGTACTCGGTAAAAATGATGTAGCTTTATCGAAAAAAGGCATTATACGTACCGTATATGACCCAACGGTGGGTACAGGCGGATTTTTATCATCATGTTCAGAATATCTATATGAGTATAACCCTGAAGCTGTGATTAAAGTTTATGGTCAAGAGATAAATCCTGAGTCATACGCCATCTGTAAAGCCTATATGTTAATTAAAGGTCAGGATGTCCGTAACATTAAACTTGGTAATTCCTTATCCAATGACCAATTTTCTTATGACAAATTTGATTATATGCTTTCGAATCCGCCATTTGGTATGGATTGGAAAAAGATTGAATATGATATTAAATCTGAGCATACTGAAATGGGCTTTAATGGTCGTTTTGGTGCAGGCTTGCCTCGTGTATCGGATAGTTCGCTATTATTCTTAATGCACCTCATTAGTAAGATGCGTGATGCCAATGGTAACGACCAAGGCAGTCGTATTGGTATTATCCTGAATGGTTCGCCACTCTTTACCGGCAGTGCAGGAAGTGGTGAAAGTGAAATCCGTCGTTATATCCTAGAAGCAGATCTCTTAGAAGCGATTATCGCTCTACCTACAAATATGTTCTATAACACAGGTATTGCAACGTATGTGTGGGTGCTGAGCAATAACAAAGAAGTTAAGCGTAAAGGGAAAGTGCATTTGATTAATGCCACCAATTTAAGCTCGAAGATGCGTAAAACTCTAGGCTCAAAGCGTAATTATTTAACAGATGAAGAAATACGTACCATTACGCAAAACTACGGCGCATTTGAAGCGTTGGAAAATTCCCCTATGTCTCCCTTTAATAAGAGGGAGTTGAATAACAATGATGGTGAAAGCGATCAGCAAAAGCCATTCTCAAGCAAGATTTTTAATAACTATGAATTTGGTTATCGCCGTGTGACAATTGAGCGTCCATTACGTTTATCTGCTCAGATGAGTGATGAACGTATTGCTAGCTTACGTTTTGCATCAAAGCCATTTAATGCTTTGATGCAAAAGCTTTTTGATGATTATGGCAATACTTGGACAGCAGACAGCTACGGCGAGCTAAGTGAATATGCAGCCGAAATCCGTGCGCTGATTAAAGCCGAATTTAGTGAGTTAAAAGAAAAAGACATTAAAACCGTTCTTGAACCAAAATTCTGGTTAGAACAACGCACCTTACTAGCTAAAGTTCAAGCTTTACAAGCCAAAATTAGTACCGTGCAGTTTGATGACTTTAATGTCTTTGATGAGGTACTCAAGCAGGCTTTGACAGATGCTAATGTAAAACTTAAGACCAAAGAAAAGAAGCAATTCATTGATGCGATTACATGGAAAAATCCCGATGCTGAACCTGTAGTGAGCAAGGTAGTTAAAGGCATAGAAAATCCACTTTATGGTCAGTTTAGTTACAAAGGAAAAGTGGTTGAGTTTGCGCAGGATGCTGATTTACGTGATGCGGAAAACATTGCTCTTGACCCAAATGTCAGCAACACAGATTTAATTGAATCTTACTTTAAGAGAGAGGTTGGGCCACATGTGCCTGATGCGTGGATCAATGCAGATAAGCGTGATGATAAAGATGGTGAAATTGGAACTGTAGGGTATTTAATAGATTTTCATCGTAAATTTATCAAAGATGAACAGCTTATAATTGAAAATAGAGATATATTACGGATTAAAAATTTAATCAATACAGACAAAAATGGTGAGTTTGTATTAAATAGGTATTCTGGCGAAATAGTACTTTTTTCTGACATTGAAGATAAAAGCTATAGTTCAAATTTAACTAGATTTACAGTAGATAGTAGTATCTTAAATTATCAGTATTATAATACTTTTTTGTCATTACCTGAAGGGAAGGATTGGTTGGATAGCTCACTAAATACAACTTCTATAATAAAAAATATAAATTTTAATAATTGGATAAATCTTAAGCTAGATATTCCAGAAATGAAAAAACAATTAGAGATTGTTGATTTTTTTAAAGAGTGTGAGGTTGTACTTGAACAAATAAACTTATTAAAAAATTCCACATTAAATAGTTTTGAAGAAAGTAAATATCAAATCAAACCATACTTAGAGGCTGCTGAAAGATATGAAAATGAATTTTCAACTATGCTTCCTACACCTCTGGCAATACTCTGGGAGTTAGCAGAATCTAGATTTAATGATCGTGATAGGTGTGAAGCATTTACTAAGTTTTATGAATTTCTAGGAATGTATTTATTATCTATTTTATTTGGAAAACATAACCCTAAAAAAAATTTATTTTATAGTAAAAGAACTAAGAATATGGAATCTTTAACTATGGGGTTTTCTCATAAGCATATGAATAATGAAATTGAATCGAATCCAGAGTTCGCTGAGCAAGAAATTCTTTCATATTTTCTAAATTATGATGTAATCAAGTTACTGAGAGATGCGACATCGTTAAGAAATGATATTGCTCATAGAGGATTGCCATCCGCTAATGCCGTTAATAACTCAATGGTATCAGTAAAAAAATTTAATGAAATAATTCAAAATATTTTAAGAGATTTTTTTTCAAATACAACTTTAATCAGTCCTATTCAAAGTAAATATGATGGTCAAAAATTTACTTATGAAGTTGATATTTTGAAAGGTTTTGGAGTTAATCCATCAAAATCAAAATTGATTAAAACATCCTCTCCTTTAATCTCAAATCAATTGTATCTAATAACTGGTGATACCGATGATTATGAAAATATATCGGTTATCGAAATTTTTCCAATTCTAATTTGGGACGAGTCAATCAATCAAAGCGAAATAAAAGCTTTTTACTTTTATAGCGATTCAATGAAGGATGAAAAAAAATTAAGGTATGTTTGCCCCTATCCTAATATGGAAACCTATAAGTTTAAGGAATGGGAAGTAATTTCAGGAAAGTGTAGAGATAATGATACATGAGTGATGGTATCTGCTTCTGCTTTAAGGCACAATTAAACTTATAAATTTCAGATTTTTACTGCCTTCAGGCAAGCGGTATTTTTAAATGACAAATCATAACTTTTCACAGGTTGCTGCATTTATTTGGTCGGTAGCCGATCTTTTACGTGGAGATTTTAAACAATCGCAATATGGGCGTGTGATTTTACCCTTCACTCTACTACGCCGTTTAGAGTGTGTACTTGCGCCCACTAAAGCAAATGTACTCACAGCCTATGAAAAGGTAAAGCTGCTGCAATTGCCTGAAGAAGCCAAAGAAAAAATGCTATTAAAGGCGACACAGGGCTTAGCTTTCTGTAATACCTCAGAATTAGATTTAAGTAGTTTGGGTCAAAAAGATATCCGTTCTAACCTAAACACATATATTCAAAGCTTTTCAGCTGATGCACGTGAAATCTTTGAGCACTTTAAGTTTGAAGAGTTTTTAGGGCTCTTGGATGACGCCAACTTACTCTATAAAGTGGTACAGAAATTTGCCAACACAGATTTAAGTCCAAGTGCGGTATCCAATCATGAAATGGGTTTGGTCTTTGAAGAACTGATCCGCCGTTTTGCTGAAGGTTCAAATGAAACTGCAGGTGAGCATTTTACCCCACGTGACATTGTGCGTTTAACCACAGGATTAGTGTTTGGTAAAGATGATGATGCTTTAACCAAAGAAGGTATTATCCGTACCGTATATGACCCAACGGCGGGCACAGGCGGTTTTTTATCATCAGGTTCAGAATATGTACGTGAGCATAACCCTGATGCGGTGATTCGTGTATATGGTCAGGAGTTAAACCCTGAGTCTTATGCCATCTGTAAAGCTGATATGCTGATTAAAGGTCAGGATGTACGTAACATTAAACTCGGCAATACCTTGTCCAATGACCAGTTGGCAAATGACAAGTTTGACTACATGCTATCAAATCCGCCATTTGGGGTAGATTGGAAAAAGATTGAAGACGATATTAAATCTGAGCATGAGCAAAAAGGCTTTGACGGTCGCTTTGGTGCAGGCTTGCCACGTGTATCGGATGGTTCGTTATTATTCTTAATGCACTTGATTAGCAAGATGCGTCAGCCAGATGCCGAGCAAGAGCAAGGTAGCCGTATCGGGATTATCTTGAATGGTTCGCCACTCTTTACAGGCAGTGCAGGCAGTGGTGAGAGTGAAATCCGCCGTTATATTTTAGAAGCCGATTTGTTAGAAGCGATTATCGCCCTACCAACTGATATGTTCTATAACACAGGCATTGCCACATACGTTTGGGTACTCAGCAATAAAAAAGATACCAAGCGTAAAGGTAAAGTACAACTGATTGATGGTACTAATCTATATAGCAAAATGCGTAAATCGCTAGGCTCTAAACGTAACGAGATGAGCGAAGATGATATTACGCTCATTACACGCACATATGGCAATTTTGAAGTCATGGATGCCCGTGAGTTAGATAAACCTGCCGATGTAAAATCGAATCGTGGTCGTCAATCTGCTACGCCTAAAAACGAATCTGCTAAAACTTTCTCAAGCAAGATTTTTAATAACTATGAATTTGGCTACCGCCGTGTGACCATTGAGCGTCCTTTACGTTTATCGGCTCAGGTGAGTGATGAGCGTATTGCCACTTTACGTTTTGCACCGAAGCCATTTAATGCCGTGATGCAAAAGCTTTTTGATGATTATGGCAATACTTGGACAGCAGACAGCTACGGCGAGCTAAGTGAATATGCAGCCGAAATCCGTGCGCTGATTAAAGCCGAATTTAGTGAACTCAAAGAAAAAGACATTAAGACCGTACTTGAGCCAAAATTATGGTTAGAGCAACACACCTTATTGAGCAAAGCCCAAGCCTTACAAGCCAAAATTGGCACGGCGCAATCTGACGACTTTAATGCTTTTGATGATGTAATGAAGCAAGCCTTAAAAGATGCCAATATCAAACTTGAAACCAAAGAGAAAAAGCAATTTATTGATGCCATTACTTGGAAAAATGCCGATGCTGAACCTGTCATCAATAAAGTGGTGAAAGGCGCTGAAAATCCGCTTTATGGTCAGTTTAGCTATAAGGGCAAAGTGGTTGAATTTGTGCAGGATGGTGATTTACGTGATGCGGAAAATATTGCGCTTAATCCAAATGTCAGCACCACCGATTTAATTGAGTCTTATTTTAAACGTGAAGTGCAACCGCATGTCGCTGATGCGTGGATCAATGCCGATAAGCGTGATGCACTCGATAGCGAAATTGGTATTGTGGGTTATGAGATTCCGTTTAACCGTCATTTTTATGTATATGAACCGCCACGTGATTTAAGCGAGATTGATGCGGATTTGGATGCGGTGAGCCGTGAAATTATGGCACTTCTGCAAGAGGTGCATTCTTAATGGCGAAGTATCAAAAATATGCTGAGTATCAAGATTCAGGTATTGAATGGTTAGGTCAAATTCCTAATCATTGGGCAATGAGCAAATTAAGATATCTATTTGATTTTAGTAAAGGCTTATCTATCACAAAAGAGAATCTTCAAGATGAAGGTATTCCATGTGTGAACTATGGTGAAGTCCATTCTAAATATGGGTTCGAAGTTAATCCTAAAAAACATCCATTAAAATATGTGAGTGAAAACTACTTAAAAACATCAGAAAATGCGCTTTTGAATATTGGAGATTTTATTTTTGCTGATACTTCAGAGGATTTGAAAGGTTCGGGAAATTTTACGCATTTAGTAGGTGATGAGCGGATATTTGCAGGCTATCATACAGTTATTGCTCGTCCCCACAATGCAAATTCTAGTAGGTTTTATGCTTATTTGTTTGATTCGAAGGAATTTCGTTCTCAAATTCAATTAGCAGTGAAAGGCGTTAAGGTTTTCAGTATTACACAAGCTATGTTGAGATCGGCTGATGCTTGGCTTCCATCTCCTGATGAACAAACTCAAATCGCCAATTTCCTCGACCATGAAACCGCACAAATTGATACTTTAATTGCCAAACAAGAAAAGCTGATTGAATTGCTTAAAGAAAAGCGTCAAGCGGTGATTAGCCATGCGGTGACCAAAGGTTTAAATCCTGATGTCACTATGAAATATTCGGGTGTGGAATGGTTAGGGCAAGTGCCTGAACATTGGAAAGTTGCACCTATTAAAAGAATTATTCATTTGATGGAGCAAGGGAAAAGTCCTGAGTGTGAAAATATTCCTGCTACATCAGAACAATGGGGAGTTCTAAAAACTAGTTGCGTCAATAATGGTGTTTTCCATTCTCAGCAGAATAAAGCATTGCCTGAACATACTAAGCCCCATACTCAATATCAAGTAAAAGCAGGCGATGTACTGATGTCCCGTGCAAGTGGTTCTATCAACTTAATTGGATCAGTTGCTTTAGTCCCAAATGATGTTCAAGAAAATTTATTATTGTCAGATAAGATTTTCCGTATTCATTTAACCAAAGATTGTGATGCAAAGTTTTTTACGCTTTTAATGGCAACACCATATATGCGCACACTGATTGAACGAGCAATTAGTGGGGCAGAAGGTATGGCAAATAACATTACAAAAACTTCGATTTTAGAGTTTGTGTCAGCTATTCCACCTTTAACAGAACAACTGGAATTAGTGGATTATATATCACAGAAAGTACAAACCTTTGATTTATTAGTTTTGAATGCAACTAAAGCCATTGAACTAATGCAAGAGCGCCGTACAGCCCTAATTTCCTCTGCGGTTACAGGTAAGATTGACGTACGCCATTGGCAAAACCCAAATAAAAATAATGATGCTAAAACGGAGCTTGGCGCATGAGCAGTGATGTTACTAAAGAAACAGCGTTCCAAAATGACATCATTACTCAAATGCAGTCGCATGGTTGGCAGATTAGCTCAGGTACAGGCTATAACCGAGAAAAAGCACTCTATACCCAAGACATTCTAGACTTTGTGCAAAAGACTCAAGACAAGGAATGGCAAAAGTTTAAAAGCATCTTCCCTAATGACACCGAACGCCATTTTCTAGATACTGTCGAAGCACAACTGAAAAAAGCCGATATCAATGCCACCGATGTGCAATCTCGTAGCTATGGCACATTGGGTGTGTTGCGTCATGGGATTCGTACTCGTGGCGTACGTTTCTCATTTTGTCAGTTTAAACCCGAACATAGCTTAAACCCTGAACTGAATGAAAACTATAAACAAAACATCTGCCGTGTTGTGCCTGAATTGGTGTATAGCCCATACGCCAACAAAGCCGAATTAGAAGCAACAGGCAAACAAGCCAAAAAATGGCGTATAGACCTTGTACTGTTTATCAATGGTTTTCCTGTGGCAACCATGGAGCTGAAGTCCGAGTTTAAACAAGCTGTGCAAAATGCCATGACACAGTACAGAAAAACCCGCTTACCGAAAGACCCCGAAACCAATAAGCCTGAACCCTTGCTCATGTTTAAACGTGGAGCATTGGTACACTTTGCTGTAAGTCAGTATGAAGTCTATATGGCGACTCAGCTCAATGGTGATAGCACTTACTTTTTGCCATTTAACAAAGGTACAAAGGAACAAGGCGCAGGCAATGATATTCCTGAAGATACCAATGAATACGCTACAGGCTATTTATGGAATGAAGTGCTCACGCCTGATAGCTTGCTGAATATTGTTGCTAACTTTATCCATCTACAGATTGAAGAAAAAGAAAATTGGGAAGGTCTAAAGACTAAAAAAGAAAGTCTGATTTTCCCACGTTATCACCAGTGGAAAGTGGTGAATAACTTAGTTCAGGATTCATTGGCTGAAGGCACAGGGCAAAAATACCTGATTCAGCACAGTGCAGGTTCAGGTAAATCCAACTCGATTGCATGGACGGCGCATCAGCTGTCTAGTCTTTATGATGCTAACAATAAAAAGATGTTTGATTCAGTCATTGTGGTGACAGACCGAACCATTTTAGATGCTCAGTTACAGGATACGATCTATCAGTTTGAACATGCTGATGGCGTGGTGGGGCGGATTAACAACAAAGAAGGTGATGGTTCTAAATCTGAAAAGTTGGCAAAAGCCTTGGAAATGGCACAGCCGATTATTATTGTGACGATTCAGACCTTCCCATTTGTATTGCGTGCGATTGAAAACAGTACCAGTCTAAAAGAGCGTAAATACGCCGTGATTGCCGATGAAGCACATTCATCACAAAGCGGATCGACTGCACGTCAACTCAAAGAAACTTTGATGATTGAAAAGCGCGAGGAAGATGACAATCTTTCCTCAGAAGATGTGCTTGATGCCGTCATGGCATCACGTAAAGGCAGTGCAAATTTAAGTTTCTATGCTTTTACCGCAACCCCTAAAGATAAAACCTTACAGCTTTTTGGTCGTTTGCCTGATCCAACCATGCCACCATCTAAAATCAATATTCCTGTGGCATACCATGTCTATTCAATGCGCCAAGCGATTGAAGAAGGCTTTATTTTGGATGTCCTAAAAAACTACACCAATTATAAAGTCATCTATAAGCTGAAACAGAAGATTGAAGAAAAAAACGACACGGTTGATGCCAAGAAAGCCAAGACCAAGCTGAATCAGTGGGTACGCCTACATGACCATAATATTTCGCAAAAAGTGCATATCATCATTGAGCATTTTAAAAAAAATATTATAGGCTTACTGAATAACCAAGCCAAAGCTATGGTGGTGACCAGTTCACGTAAAGAAGCCGTGCGCTATAAACAAGCCTTTGATAAATACATTGCCGAGCAGAATTATGAAAATATTCAGGCAATGGTGGCATTCTCAGGTGAAGTTGAATTTAACGACAATGATGCCAATTGCGGTCATTTGATTGGGCAGAAGTTCACTGAAAGCAATATGAATCCAAACTTGAAAGGTCGTGAGATGCGTAAAGCATTCGATAGCGATGACTTTCAGGTGATGATCGTGGCAAACAAGTTCCAAACAGGTTTTGACCAACCGAAACTATGTGCCATGTACGTGGATAAAAAATTGGGTGGTGTGGAATGCGTACAGACCTTATCTCGTTTAAACCGTACTTATCCTGCGAAAGCTGAATCAGGTACCTTTGTCCTCGATTTCTTTAATGACCCTCAAGACATTCTTGACGCCTTCCAACCGTACTACCAAACGGCAGAACTCGCAGATGTGTCTAATCCTGATCAAGTCTATGACTTATTCAATAAGCTTAAAGCATCAGGGATTTATCAATGGAATGAGGTAGAGCAATTTACCACGGCGTTCTATAGCAAGAATAAATCTAACGCAGTACTTTCAAATATCTGTAAACCAGCAATGCAACGTTGGCAACAACGCTATACCGAAGCGGTGAATGATTATGATGTCACTAAGAATCGTCTAGAACGTTGTAAACAAACTGGTGACGCCGTCTTGATTGCCAATGCTGAAAATGAATTTTCAGAGGCGAAGAAAGCTCGAGATGCCTTAGAAATCTTTAAGAAGGATTTGGGTAGTTTTACGCGTTTTTACGAGTTTATGTCTCAGATCATAGAATACGATGATAGGGACTTAGAGAAGCTGAGTTTATATGCACGTGCGTTACGTCCATTACTTCGTGAACAAATGGCTGATGAAGATGAGATTGACCTAAGTAATGTCGCAATGAGTCATTACCGCTTGTCTAAGCTCCGTCAGCAAGATATTCAGCTCAAAGCTGGTAGCACCGAGCATAAGCTTGAGCCTGCCAATGATGTAGGTACAGCGAAGGCAAAAGATAAGAAAGAGGATTTCCTGTCACAAATTTTACGCCGTGTGAATGACCTATTTGTGACAGATAATCTGACTGATCAAGACATGATTAATTATGCCTATACCGTTGCAGATAAGATGGCTGAGAATACACGTATGATGACGCAGATTCACAATAATCCACGTGAGCAAGCCATGTTAGGTGAGTTTGATACGGCATTAGATGATGCCGTACTAGATAGCAATACAGCGCATATGGAGCAAATGACACAGCTTATGAGTGACCCAGCGAAGATGAAGCAGTTTGCGCATATTATTTATGATGTGTTGGTGAATAAAACTCCTAACTAACGAACATTTAAAAAGTCATTATTTATTAATAAATTTTAGAGAAAATTGTGGAAAAATTTACTTGGATAGAGCCATTTGAAAAAATTTCAAAATGGCTTTTAGAATATAAAGATAAAAGAAATGAACTAATCCCAATACTAATGAATATTGGGGTAGAAAATGGATTACATGATGCTGCATCAAATAAAGATGTATTATTAAAAGACATTGATCCTTTTAGTTTTGTTGCCCAAATTCTGAAGTATGGAGATTCTAATAGAATTAAATTGCTCACTGAGTTAAATACAAATGTAAAAATAAATTATACGGTACCAAATGATTTTTCTGGTGTTCCTAATGTGATGTCTGTCAAAGCCAACCTATTTTCTTATAAAAAAGAAAGAGGAGAATCTGACATTACAATTTTATGGAATTTATTCGAGGCAATTCATAAAGACCATAATATTGAGATCAATTTTAATAAGGCTTTACTGGTAAAACAAACGGCTCTTGCTAAATTAACACAAATGATGTTCGTTTTGTTCCCAAACAAGTTTTTTCCTATAGATGGGCAAACAGTCACATGGCTTAATTCACGTGGCTTTCCGACTAATAGTTATATTCAATGGCAAGAGTATTCAAGCTTATTAAAGCTTATTAAACAAAACTACAAAGCGACTTTGGCATGTCTTTCGCATACCTGTTGGTATATAAATGAAAAAACATTTAATAAAAGAAATGCTGAAGAACTATTATCTATAAGATTACATAGAATTACGGCAAGTGTAGAATATATAAAAGGTTTTTCCACACAAGATGGTAAACAGATTGCCTTAGAGATTAGTAATAAATCTGAATATTTTAATATAATTTTTGAAGATAAAATCCCTGATACTCTGGGATTAAATGCTCAATGGAGAAAGGTTGGTAATGCTAATTTAGCTAGACACGCTCCTAAACTTGCTAATAAAGAGGTTTGTCTAATTAGGACAAATAAAAATTTTAATTGGTATGATTTTTTAATGCTTTTAGATTGGTATGAAGGCTCAAATATTATGTTTACAGATTCCGAAAATAAGAATGATTCAGAAGTTGATATTATTAAAAGTCAGATTCATAATTTTCCTTTAAATCAAATTCTTTATGGGCCTCCTGGCACAGGTAAAACATATGCCACAACAGAATTGGCTGTCCAAATTGCTGATCCAGAGTGGTATACCTCAATAACAGAGACGCACATTAGCGAGCGTCATAAGATTATTAAAGAAAAATATGATGAGCTGATTAAAGTAAAACAAATAGCTTTTACTACTTTCCATCAAAGTTTTAGTTATGAAGACTTCATTGAAGGCTTAAAAGCATATATACCTGAAGATGAGAAAAATATCGCATACAAAATTGAAGATGGTATTTTTAAGCGTATTACTATTGCAGCGATGAAATCACAAGGTATTCATCAATCAGATATAGGATTGAACCAAGAGCCAACTATTTGGAAGATATCTTTAGGCGAACGTTGGGAAACGGAACGACGTAAAAGATATTTTGAAAATGGTCAAGCAAGAATTGGCTGGAGTAATGTTGGTGATTTAAGAGAGTACCGTACTGAAAAAGAACAACTATATTATGATTCGCTTAAGTCAAATACACATTCTACTTTGTATGATTTCAGCACAAGAATAAAAATTGGTGACATTGTTTTATGTCTAAAAGATCAGCAAACAATTCGAGCCATTGGTGTTGTTAAATCTGATTATTACTATGATGTAACTGGTGAGGATGACTATGCACACGTTAGAGATGTGAATTGGATTGCGAAGAATATTAGTTTAAATATATTGGCTTTGAATGATCAAAAGAATTTAACTTTAAAAACTGTATATGAGTTATACAGAATGAGTTGGTCAAATATCATTGAAGAGTTAAAAAAACAAAATATTGAGATCGATGGTTTAACAACATCTGAAGTTGCTGTAGAACAGAATCATAACTATGTCTTGGTGATGGATGAAATCAACCGTGGCAACATTTCAAAAATCTTTGGTGAACTCATTACGCTTATTGAAGATGATAAACGTGCTGGTAAGCCAGATGCGCGTGAATTAACCCTGCCATATTCAAAAGAACCTTTTACTGTACCTTCAAATTTATATTTGATTGGCACGATGAATACTGCGGATAAATCACTAACACAATTAGATTTAGCCTTGCGTCGTCGATTTGAGTTTAAGGAGGTTGGTCCTGACATTTCAATTTTGGAGAAACTAGGGGCATCACAATATGATGTAGATATTCCTTTAATACTAAGAACAATAAATCAGCGCATTAAATATTTAAAAGGTAAGGACTATCAAATCGGCCATAGCTATTTTATGACTCTATGTAAAAAAATGGATGAAGCAGATTATTTACAAACGCTTAAAATAGTTTTTCAAAATAAAATCATCCCGTTACTACAAGAATATTTCTTTAGTAATTTAAAACATATTGGTTTAGTGCTGAATGATAATCCTGCTGATGGGGATGAGCGAAAGATCATTCAAGACTCAAACATTGGTGAAAATATCTTTGGGTATGGGCAGCAACCAAAAGTAAATCCATTGTTTGCAGTTGAACTAAATCTAGACTGCTTTAGTGATCTAAAACGTTTCCAACAGATCTATCAGTAAGATGATTACGGTAACAGAATACGCAGAGCTACAGTCTTATCAAAAGACTGTAGTGACTGATAAGGCTGAGAATACGGTGATAGCAAGCCGAAGCGCTTATATCAGCCAAGAGACCTTGAATTGGATGGTTGATAAGTACCAAGCTCCTCATAGTGAGAAAACAGAACAAGTTCCTGTATTAGACGAAGTACGGCGCAACAGTTTTAAACTGGGTGCTTATGTCGGTTATATACAAAGCCCTTTCAATGATGAGCAGATTCAAATTTTGCCTAAAATTGAACTAGGTGATAGTGATATGGGAAAAGCTAAAAAGATATTAAAAAACATGCTCTTTGAAGTCTATAACATACGCCCTAAAGAGATTAGTGAAGCTGATTTGGAGCAAACTGATTTGCCTCTACATGAGTGGATTATTCAACGTTTTCTAGAGGAACTTGAGCAGCTTATTCATCATGGTTTAAAACGTGATTATGAGTTGTTACAAGATGAGCAGCCTTATTTGAAAGGAAGACTTTTAGTTCAACAACAGATTAACCATGGGATAGGTAAAGATCATCTCTTTGCAATTGAATATGATGAATTCCTGTTTAATGGTATCGAAAATCGCTTAATTAAAACAGCGTTAATTTATGCATTAGAAATGACGAGGAATGACCATTCTATCGCAATCGGGCATGACTTTACTGAATTAATTCAAGAGATACCAACATGTCATGATCCCGTTGAAAGCTTAGGGCAATGGCGTGAAGGTAAGTTATTTAGTCAATACGAAGATATAAAACCATGGTGTGAGCTATTATTGCTAAATATCAATCCATCATTTCAAAATGGCGAACGCCATGGTATGTCTTTACTATTTTCTATGCCGCAGCTTTTCGAAAAATATGTGGCGAAAAAGCTACAAACTCAGTTGAAAATTGGTCATAGATTGCAGATTCAGCCGAGTCGACAAACATTGGTGAGTCACACACCTAAAAATAGAACACTACAAAACTGGTTTGCATTAGAACCTGATTTAGCGATTTATAAGGGGAGTGATTGTCAGGTCATTCTCGATACTAAATGGAAGTTTATTCATCATGATAAAGCCAATTCCACTGAAAAATATGGAATCAGTCAGGCTGATTTGTATCAGATGTATGCCTATGGCAATAAGTATTTAGGTCAAAAAGGTCAGTTAATATTGATCTATCCAAAACATCAAAAACTCACAGACTATTTGCCCCACTTTAGCTATTCAAATGAGTTAAGCTTACTTGTGCTTCCCTTTGATTTGGAAAAAGGTATCTTGGTTGGACAAGAACTTGTAGAGGCTATGATTTAAAGGAACGCTCTAGAAATGTTATCAAGTAATACTCTACATATTGGCCAAAATTTAACAAATAAGGAATTATATGAGGTCTTCGGTTGCGGTAATTCCGGAGGGATGCGTCGGGCCAAAAAAACTAATAGCCTGATTATTATTTCAAGTCATTTAGAGTCAATTTACGAAAATCGATGGGATGGTGATATTTTGCTTTACACAGGTATGGGCTTAAAAGGGGACCAATCTCTCGACTTTAACCAGAATAAAACATTGAGCCAGTCTCAGATAAATGGAGTTCAAGTTTTCTTATTTGAGCAATTCAAGGTCAATGAATATACCTATTTAGGTCCAGTTGAATTAATCAGCGAACCTTATACAGAGCAGCAGCCAGGTCAAAATGGCCATCTTCGTACAGTGTATGTTTTTCCATTAAAATTAAAGACTGGTGAACGCTATATTGATGAGGAAACTATTCAGACATGGCAGGAAAAGAGACAGAAACAAGCAAAGAAATTATCCCTAGATGAACTCAAAGATCGGGCATCAAAAAGTAATCCTATAAGCAATGAGTATAAAACGGTTGTTAAGCAATATGTACGTAGTGCATACGTGGTCGAATATGCAAAACGCCTAGCCAAAGGTGTATGCCAATTATGTGACCAACCAGCACCATTTCATGATAAGAACGGAATACCATATTTAGAAACACATCATATTGTTTGGTTGGCAAGAGGCGGCGAGGATATGATTTTCAATACGGTTGCACTCTGCCCAAACTGCCATAAACGTATGCATCTCTTAGACTTAGAAGAAGATAAAGTTAAACTGTTGTCCAGAATTGAACTTATAGCTTTAGAGAAACATAACTAATGAAAAGTATTGAAGTTGTTGCAGCCATTATTATTAAAGATGGAAAATTTTTAGTTGTTCAAAGAGGAAAAGCAAAATTTGATTATGTGAGTTATAAGTGGGAGTTTCCTGGCGGAAAGGTAGAAACTGATGAAACTTTAAAACAAGCAATTTCTAGAGAAATTTTGGAAGAACTACATATACATATTAAACCAATAGATTTATTCGTTACTGTTGAACATACTTACCCAGATTTTCATCTAGTAATGCATTGCTTTATTTGTGCTTATGAATATGGCGATATCGAATTAACGGAACATATTAGATTGGCATGGTTAAACTACAGTGAGCTTCACTCTGTGGATTGGGCTGAAGCTGATAAACCAGTATTACAATATTTATCTAAAAAAGGTGATTTATGCATGCATGGTCTGGAACTATAAATGAGTTCCTGTTAACTAAATCCGATGAATTAGTTAATGTTTTAAAAATTTTTGAAAATAATGATAATAATATTGAATCCAAGAAAAAAGCATGGTCTGACTCAATTAAGATGTTGAAAGATTATTTTATAAATAAAGCCGTTTTCAGTAATTCATTATTAATTTTTGAATATACTATTCCCTTATCGGGGGGGAGAAGACCAGATATAATATTCATACATAATAATCAATTGTATATTTTAGAATTTAAGGGTTACGCAGCCTCAACAGAAAGAGATCAAATTCAGTGCGATTTATATAAGCAATATTTTAAACATTGCTCTAGTTTTGTCATAGATTTTGGAATTGATGTACAACTATTTAAAGTTACACCAGATACTAATTTAGACATTATCCTCAAACAGGAACAGCCAATTTCACTTAATTTCACGATAAAGGATTTTTTAAAGAATAAGACGATAACTTCTTCAAACCTATTAGCTGAATTTGAAAATATCTTAAATAGCCATAATACAGAATTTAGCAAGGGAGTTTCAGAAAATTTAGACGAAGTCTATTCAGAAATAGAAAACCTTATTCATACTGCAAAAGAAAGTAAAAAACATCTATTAATATTTATAAATGGTCTACCTGGTTCTGGCAAAACTATGTTAGGGCTTAAATTAGCATGTTTAAAAAATAATGAGTCTATGTACTTATCAGGCAATGACTCTTTAATAAAAGTATTTAGAAACAAAATTAATCAATTTACTCAAAAGAAAAATCCAGAATTTATTAAATATTTCAAAGATTTTAAAAAAAGTGTGGTACATAGGCAAGAAATTCATCAAAATATTTTTATTTTCGATGAAGGTCAAAGAGCCTGGAGTAGTCAAAAAGTAGAACAATATTATGAGAATAAAGCAGATATGCGTAAAGAACATATCATTCATAATTGGAAAGGAAAATCAGAAGCTCAGATTTTTCTGGATGGTTTACTAATGAAAGATTGGGGTGTAGGTATTATATTGGTTGGAAATAATCAAGAAATATATCTGGGTGAGGAAAAAGGCTTAGCTTTGTGGAATGAACCATTTGAAAATAGCTCAGATTATGCAGATATTGAGGTTTATATAAGTGAACAAAATCAAAAAACGTTACTTAAAGATGTACAGAAAATAAATGTTAGAAACAACTTATTTTTAAAGAAAAATTATCGTTCTTATGGAAATGAGCTTTTATATGAATGGGTAGACTTAGTATTAGATGGAGATTTAAAAAAAGCGAAAGAGATTAAAAAGACTTTCAAAGAGAAAACAGCATTTTTTTTAGAAACATCTTGTGATCTTAATGGTGCCATAAAAAAGGCATTAGATTTCTATCCTAACACTGACGAAAAGTCCATAGGATTGTTAAAGTCTTCTGGTGTAGCTCTACCAAAAAAAGATGGAAAAAATAGCTATTACTTAGCTGGTGATAAAGCTGTCATTTACTTTAATGGTCACAAAGACAGAAAGGAATATTGTAATAAGCTTCAATATATGGCAAATGAATTTGAATGCCAGGGCTTAGAGTTAGACTTTGTTATTTTCTACTGGGGAAATGAATTAGGTTACAAGAATGGTAAATGGACAGTTAAAAATGATCCGGAAATAAATCAAGAACAATTAAATTTAAAAATTAATGCTTACAGAGTTTTATTAACACGAGCAAGAGAAGGAATGATTGTAGTTTTTACACCAAAAAATTAATTGAGGCACTAAAATTACTGGATGAAATGGTGTTTAAGTTTCGTGTCATAGAACTTAGATGTATTAGTTCTGAATTGATCTGACACAGGTCTTAGAAAAGAGAAAGCTCCCCGTTTGATAAAGGTGTTAAGTTTTAGCAAAGCAAAGGGAGCTTTCTAGGAGCATGTTAATACTCCCTAAAAATCATTGAACTTAAAAGTAGAAAATAATAAACCTTAGGTTTAATGAGATTTTCTGTGAAAATATCTAAATATTCAGATAGTTTACTCATGAATATTTTGAAGTAAGCTGAATAAATAGGTACACCAATAATCGATGTCTAGAACCTGGTTTGAGCTCTGCTACATTCTATAAGTGGGAATCCAAATATAGCGGTAGGGGGCTTTCAGTAATGATGCGAAAGAACTTGAGATTGAAAATATCTGTTTTAAAGCGTAGGTATGCAGATGAACGGCTAAAGTCGGACATATTGCAAAAGGTTCTGTGAAAAAGTTTTAAGGCCTGTTCAGTAAAAGTCACTTATTCAGCAAACTGCTGAGCAATTTAATATTTCAATCAATATAGTCTGTTTAATTTTCAAAAGCTTAAGTTAATAATCAAGCCGAAGAAGCCTATTCAGCCGGAAATACCAGAATCCCTTTCACTAGCAACAAGGAAGAATGAATCTAAGTCGATGAACTTTATATATGATCAGTTCAGTGATGGTCGCAGTTATCGTATTTATAATGTGATTGATCACCACAATCGTGAGTCTTTGGATATATTAATAAATTTTTTCTTACCTATGGAACGTATTCTTCGAGGAGTAGATCAACTGATTCCATGGAGAGGTAATTCAATATCTTAACTACTATTGCTAATGGTTTATGATTTTTTATATACATTTCTATTCCTTTTTCTTGGATAGCTTTAGTTTAACAGTTAAGATTAGTTCACTTAAGAATTATGATCATACTTTACTGATGTAGGTTACACAGTAAAAATTAAAAGGATAAAGCCGAAATGAGAACCAAAAACTTACCTTTAGCCCTAGCTTTTAGTACTACATTTCTAACTGGATGTATGACTACAACAAATATGGGACTCTCAGGTATCGATCGTAAACAATTTATGTTGATCCCATCACAAGAATATTTTATTGAAGCGAATAAAGGCTATAACGCCATGATGATTCAATATAAACAACAAGGCGTATTAGATCGTAAACCTGAAATAACAAAACGTGTTGTGAATATTGCCAAAAAAATCACTGCACAAGTTGAAGAGATTAAACCAAAAACAGCTCAATGGACATGGGAAATGCATGTAATTAATACAACTACTATAAATGCTTTCTGTACTGGTGAAGGCAAAATGGCAGTCTTTGAAGGAATGATTTCTACATTAAAACTTACTGATGATGAATTAGCAGCAATTATAGGTCATGAAATTTCACACGCACTATTAGAACATGGACGAGAACGTGCTTCACGTGATTTGGTCACAAATCTAGCTGTAGGACAAATAGGCGGTAATGCACAAATTTTAGCTTATTTCGGTACAAAACTTGGCTTATCTCTACCGCATAGCCGAAAACAGGAAAGTGAGGCAGATCTTTTAGGATTACAGATTGCAGCGAAAGCAGGATACAACCCAAATGCAGCAATAACTTTATGGAAAAAGTTTGGTGAGCTAAACAAAGGATCTAACAATAAACTATCTGAATTATTAAGTACCCATCCTATACCAGATGAACGTATGAAGGCATTAGAACTTGCTGCACCCAAGTTTATGCCCTATTATCTGGCTTCAAAATATAATTAGAAATATCTGAATTAAATGATAAATCTAATATATATGCATGTAAAGATGACAACAATAAAAATACATCTTTTCTAATTATTTTCATCATTCAATGAAATATAGCTCAACAAACCATCTTTAGAAACAAATAAGGGTAAATTCCCAGCTAGAGCATATATTGAGTTTTTATTTTTTAAAAACTCAATTGTATTGTAGGTAAATTCCCAGCCAGTCTCAATATCGCCTTTGATACCATAAATCATGCATTCTGTACCATTAGCTCGTGATATTTCACTGAGCTCCTTATCTACTAAAAGTTTTGCTGATTCAAAATCAATCATTCTTTTGTCCTAATTAACTGATCATACCTAAGCTCATTTGTAATTTTGCATAACCTGTAATAGATAAAGTAGGTTGAGCATCATAGAATCGACTTATTCCTCCCTGATTAACTACATTACTCATGATCAAAAAGAAAATCCATGCATACCGGTATTTTATCACACTGCGCCTGAGCCGAATAAAAGGGGATTAAGCCGTTTTTTACTACTAAATGGGTGAGATTATTGTTCACTATAGCCAATCAAAATATGAAACTCATGGTTGAATATTAGATGTAAAACGTGAAGAGCCCATAAAAAAGTGTGGTAAAAGGAAATGGAGAAGCCTCAACCTAAGCTAGATTGGGGTATGAATTTTGAGGTGTAATATTTTATTTTATGATTTGATAAAATATTAGACGTTATTATCGTTAAAGTTGTATAAAAATAAATCTATTTTATAGGGGGATCTATAAAAAATATACTATCTAGCCTTTTTATTGCCCTTGCGATTATTTCACCGTTAGCTTTTGCTAGTGAACAAGATTCTGTATTGCAGAAAAATATTCAAGAAAGAGCAGCAGAGATTAATAGAATTAATGCAAGTAAACTTACAAAAGTAACGACCTTACATGATGGAACTAAAATTTTTCCAACAGGTACATTTCCTAATGCTAATAGTCGAGATAAAAATGCTGAATGTGCGAAGGATGGGTTGATCAACTATACACCTAAAGCAGTAGTCACATTATCACCAGATACCAAAGATGCTACAATTTGTATTGCTCCTCCTGATGAGAATATAAGTCACTCACAATCACGTGCATTAGCTTATCTAAGCCCACAACCACCTGATCAATATGTAAATGCTAATCAAATATTAGCCTATGAGGGGTGTGCAACTTTTGGTAACTTTGGGCTTTACGATCAAGGATTAGTTCAGATTTATATAAATAAAACTCATTGCTATGCTGGTACGATTGCTAGTCCTAGACCTAAGATGATCCCAACTATAGAATAGTAAAATGCTATAATTAAACGTTCAGAATTATCCATGATTACTCTAAAACTCTAAGTATTTTAAAAAGATAATATGGCTTTTTAGCAGTAAATAATACAAGGCTTAGCTTTTTATTAAAAAATGAACCGTTTCTACCCTAAGCTGAGTACAAGTCTAAATTATCTTATTCAACATAATCCCTATAATTCCTCTTATTGATTCCTATCAAATCATCATACAAAGTAAGGATACAAGACTGAGTAGCATTTATCTCAAGAAAGTCATATTATGTCAATTTTAGGAAAATTTAAAAATCTCTATGCAAAAATTTATCCGATATTTTTTGATTTCTTATCTTTTAGGCTAATCAGAAATAGCCAATAACATAAGCCAGGAAATACAGCCATAAAGATCGTCCATATATTGGTATACATTTTCCACCATTCTTCTGAAATTTTTCCTGTATGCCCCCATCCCAAAAGAATAAAAAATGGAATAGCAATAATTAGAGAGGCAATACAGATGGTTAATAAATTAAGACTATTATAACGATTTAAAAGAAAGGAGAACGTAAAGTTGAAAGGCACAGTCAAAATACAATAAACTAAGTAAACAAGACCGTGCCCTACAAGAACTACAAAAATCGAGTATAGGCTGTATTCTTTATTCATTATAATAAATAGGACTGCTGTGAAAAAAAGTAACGGTAAAGGAGCAAGTAAAAGAGCTTTTACTATATTTTTATTTGAGTATTTCACAGGTTGAATTCTCTTATTTACTCAATAAACATTAATATTATACCGAATTTTTCAGAGCTTCTTGACCTCTATTTAACATAAAATTAAGTTATTCTGTTTCAGAGTAAGACTTTGCAGTAACTTTTTCAAATATTGCATGGGTATTAAAGAACGAACTTGCTCACCATCTCAATTACAAAACAAGAGTAGAAGCCAAAGCAGATATTACAAAATATATAAAGCTATTTTATAATCAACAGAGAATTCAAAAAGGACTGGACTTTAGATGTATTAGTTCTGACTTAATCTGACACAGGTCTTGAAAAAGAGAAAGTTACCCGTTTTGATAAAGGTGTCGAATCTTAACAAAACAAAGGTAACTTTCTATGATGCATACTAACAATCAAATCATTAAACACAAAGTAGGCTTACTCAATTTAGCTGAAGAACTTCAAAATGTTTCCAGAGCTTGTAAGGTGATGGGCGTATCGAGGGATACATTCTATCGCTATCAGGAACTCACCGAATCAGGTGATATGGATGCATTGATCAACAAATCCAGACGTGTACCTAATTTCAAGAACCGAGTTGATGATCAGATTGAACAAGCCGTGATAGATTATGCAATTCAATTCCCTGCTTATGGACAACATCGAACAAGTAATGAGCTTCGCAAGCAAGGTATTTTTGTTTCAGGCAGTGGTGTTCGATCTATTTGGCTTCGCCATGATCTAGAAAACTTTAAGAAGAGACTTAAAGCCTTAGAGGCTAAAGTAGCTCAAGATAGTATTCAACTAAATGATCAGCAAATAGCTGCATTAGAACGTAAACATGAAGATGATGTTGCATGTGGTGAAATTGAAACAGCTCACCCAGGTTATTTAGGCTCACAAGATACGTTCTATGTTGGTAATTTAAAGGGCGTTGGTCGTATCTATCAACAGACTTTTATTGATACCTATAGCAAAGTCGTACACTGCAAGCTTTACACAACAAAGGCGCCAATTACTTGTGCGGATTTATTGAATGATCGTGTATTGCCTTTCTATCAATCACAAGATTTACCAATGCTTCGAATTCTGACAGATAGAGGAACGGAATATTGCGGTAAAGTGGAGCATCATGATTATGAATTATATTTAGCAGTCAATGATATAGACCATACCAAGACGAAAGCAGCTTCACCACAAACCAATGGAATTTGTGAACGTTTTCATAAAACGATATTACAGGAATTTTATCAAATCACATTCAGGAAGAAACTTTATAGTTCGTTGGAAGAGTTACAAATAGACCTAGACGAATGGTTAAAGTTTTATAATACTGAAAGAACCCATCAGGGCAAAATGTGTAATGGACGAACACCATTTGAAACATTACTTGATGGAAAACGAATTTGGGCTGAGAAGAATTTAGCTCAAATTTAAACTGACAGTCACAATTAAAAATGGGTAACTGTCAGATCAGGTCTGAGCTAGTACACATCAGTAAATATATTTAATACATCCAGTTTGAATTCTAAAGCTTTTCTTCTTAGGTTCTTATCCGAGCCTAAATAATTAATCTTTTGATGATAATTCATAATTCTCAAGTTGCTTAATCCTAATCCAAGCCTGATAGCCAAATTGGTTTCTTAAGTAATCAGTACCTAAAATCGCAGCACAATCTTTAATGTTCCAAATTTCAGGATTACCAGAATTAATACGATCTTTGCGGTTCTTGCGATGTAAGGTTACATCAGCAACATTTCTATTTTTTGATTTATTAATCATGACTTATCCCTCCAATTTATCAACTTGGATGGTGAGTGCACCAATATAGATATTAGGCGAGTGATAAGAATTTAAATCATTATTAAAAATCAAATAAAACTTGTTAGATAATCGCCGTACATAAAAATAATCAAGTACATTGCTTATTTTTTTATTTGTCATTAGTGAATTTAACTTATTTTTAATTAAAAGTTCTGAACCGCTATTAATAATAGGGAGTTGAACGTTACTATCTTTTATAGTAAAGCTATCAATATTTGTGATGATTGGAAGTTTCTTTAAAATCAAAGAATCAAAATTAGGAAATTCTTTTTGATTAAAGAGAAATTTTTCAATCTGATCAAATATAAACTTGATATATAAATTAAACATAACTTTACCTACTCGAATATCTCATGCTTTAAATTATTGTTCATGTAGTCCATTAGGATCTAACATAAATACGGTATCTATTAAGTTTCTGTTAAGTCAAACATATTTTTAAATATTTTAAATTGGGGGAGAATAGTCACTATTGGTATTTGATTGATTTCTATTGATGCCAGACTTTAGAAGATCATAGGCTTCAATTAAATTTTTACAGATTCTTAATAATTCTTTCGTCCAGAGAGGTTCTTGGTCTTCAAGTGTATTGTAAATCTTATCCTTCAAATTGTTATACAAAGTTAATTTTTCATGCCTTTCAATTGGTAGATAATTTATATACTCAATTGTATTTTTTAGACGAGATTCAGCATTTACCTTTAAAGTAGAATCTTGACTAGTATTACAACCTGCATAAAACATTGATTGGATCGTTAAATTGAGTCGATTTAATGTTTCACTTTCGATTTTGACTTTATTTTCTAATCGATCACTGAGTAGGTTGATTGCCTCATTTAGATTTATCCACCCATTTTTCTTACAAATATACTGCATCATTGGGATGACTTTATTTTTTTGATCCGATGCCCTTGTTTTAATTAATTCAGTAGCTTGAGATAAGTTAGAATCTTGTAGACCTTGTTTGGTATTTTGGCGTTGTTTCTTTTCTAAGTTTTCTAGCAACCACGATGTAAATATTGCAGGATCTAACACATTGGTTGTTTTTTCTGGTGATATGATGGGCTGATAGAATTGTGAATTGTTTTGATTTATACGATTAGCTTCAGTTCTTTTAAAATCTGCTATTTCATGTAATTGTTGTAATAAGAACTTTTTACATTGCTTTGTGCCAAGATGTATCTCTAAATCATTCCAGTCTGACATTATTTTTGCTTGTTGTAATGTAATAGGTGGAATCAGAACATTACCATTCACAGCTTGAGAGGCTTCAATAGCTTTAATAACGCCACCATTTTCTTTTCTTTTTAACTGTGTTTCTAAATCATTATCTGCTGCAAAGTAAATATTAGCTTTTGGCGATATATTTCTAAGTACAATGCCTACTGCCATTAGGTTTTCTTTATCAAACGCACTGACTACGCAGGGCCTATTATCACTGATACGTGCAAAACTTTGACCAGTAGAATAACCTTCAGTGATTGCATAGAATTTTTCATTAACATGGGGTAAGCGGTTTATGGGGCAAAATGCACCTTCTTTCTGACCATGATTTAAATTAGCTTTAAAATGTTTTAATTCACCTGCGTTCTCTTTGTCTTCAAATGAACTAATTAATTGCGCATTTACAATTTTAAGATCTTGATTGTAATATGCTGTTATTAGTGTTTTTCTAAAATGATAGTTTTGAAACCATCCATTCTTAAAATATTTTGGCTTTTCATAATCAAACTTTTTTCCTTTTGCTTCAGCTTTTTTCATTGCTCTACTAATCATAAGATGAATTGCTTTAGCAAAGACAGGTTGTTTATCAATCTTCCTCACATTGAATAAAGTTAAATTAGAATCGGTTTGTAGCTTTTCTTTAAGATAAGGAATTTCATCAATTAAATTCACAGCTTTAGCACGTTTGAACTCAATGCGTGACCAAACTGCTGCAATTCTTTGTAAAGTTTTATAGTGACGTTCCTTTCGATATTTTTTAATTCTATTTCTTAATTGTTCTTTTTCATTAACTGCACATTCTTCTGGAGATAATTTTTTTGGATCTAAATGCCAGACTTTTTTGATGATACCTTTGTCATAATTGCTATATATAACACTCGGAATATCATAATTAAAATTTAATCTATACCATGCTGATTTAGATTTCTTATTTTTCTGCGACCTTCCAATACAAGTCGCCCACTGGCGATTTCCATCCGTTTTCAAATTATCAGCAGAAACATCTAGTCCGTCAGTTCTTAATTGTTCTACGAATGCATCAATGGCATCCCATCGACTAATATCCAATCTCATCCCGATAACCTCTTTATTAGCATATCAAATGTCTAATGTTTAAAAATATGGGTAATGAGATATTAACATTTAAGAGAGAGGAAGAAAGTCAAAAATGTTAAGAATAAAGTTAATCCATCTCAAATGAACATTGTAAGTAACTCACTAGGGACAGTGATTCTAGTGGGCTCAAAATTGTATTGGAAAATTCATTAACAAAGATTAATTTACTTTCAGCATCTAAGATACCTAATTGTTCTGCCTTATATAGCAAACTATCGAAAAAATCATGGACATTCATACCATAGTGATAGTCATTTAATTCATTAATAAAAGGAAAAGAAATCTGCTTAAGAACAACAATAATTCGCTCATTTAAATAGTTTGGATAGTAATCATGTAATACAGCAAGATGGTCTAATATTAGGCGATTTATATGTTTAGACCATACAATGCGATTTCTATCATTTTCGATAATCTGGGGTAATCTTCTTATATATTCATCTACTTTGGCATTTATCGAGATTCTTTTCTTATCGGACATAACAAAATATATTCATGAGGTATACAGATTCATCATACATTATACGGTAAGACTTATATTAATAATCTTTAAACAATACTTCATTTAATGATGCATCACTAAGGCTTAATTTTGGTAGAGCATTTTTAATAGCTTTATTTTTTTTAACAGTCTGATTTTTATCAGATTCATAGCTTACATAAAACAATCCTACATTCCTTTGTATAATTTCATATTTTTTATTATCAGGATCTTTAAAGAATGTATGTTTAGCATTCATATCTATACGGTCTAGCTTTTGATTGTCTAAGAGTAAATATTTCTTATCACCTGTATTTCTCAATCCTTTTACATTGAAGAATGGAATTGAGAGATCCACACAATATTTTCTATCTAAAGTGGTTTGAACTTCACCATTAATAAGTTGAGCATTGATATAAGGTTTATCACATTTGTAATATCTTGCACTAACTGGCAAGTAGTAAGATTCCTGTAGTACTGTCATCCAAAATCCAAAAAGAATGGTCAAAACAAGCAATGCGGTTAATAAAATTTTAATAAGAAGGAATATTTTCTTAGCAATCATTGTTGCGTCCTTAAAGGTATCTTAAAAGCAAGTGCTCACCGATATAGGTGGTATAACCAAAATGGACAATTAATTCAAAAAGAACAAATTGGTAAATAATTATAGAAATAAAGAAAAATAAGAAACTCAGATATCGGTGAGGAAATTCGGGGTACTTACGTCTTATCCTAAATGGCAGATATATAAGGAATAATTGAGTGATTATGATCATTAAAGTCATAAAGTAAAACATGAGATGAGCTTCCATGTTATATATTTTAAAAAAATTATAGTTTAATTTTTTAAAAATACATACTAAAATGTTTTAAAAATTAGATATAACTTTTTTTTAAAAAGGCACAACAAGTGATTAAACAAATTTTTAAAGGGTTGAATTTTTATTTCATCCAAATTCCTATAAGAATGCTTTTATCTGCATTTGGTACAAAGCAAATAAAATCAACTGCAAAAATACAATCTAATCAACTTAAACAAATCCGTAATCCGATGTGTCCTCTATGCTTTAAAAATATTATTGTTTATGAAAAATCAGAATTGGATCCGTCTGGTGAGACAAATCGAGTTGCACCGAAAGGCTCTACTTATATTCATTTAACGTGTGGTAATCATCCTGAATGCACTTTTGATCTTAGTTTTTTAACAGTAGATAAAAGCAAGAATATTCGAGAAGGTATGGAGGCACATGTTTTGAAGATTGGTAGTGGTCGAAAAGAACAGTTAATGAAAGAGCTAACTCCTGCATTCATCAATCAAAAGATCAATGAACATTATCAAACAGCTATTACTTATAAATGGCTCGGTATTATTTGTTTTATAGCGTCACTCTTTACATTATTGTTTTATGGTTTTTTTGCATTCTTTTCATGGTTCCTTTTGGGTGGCGGAATATTTTTACTATCTCTTAAGTCAGCATTTAGATCTTGGCAAGCACAGACTTTTAACATTTATTCAAATAAAGGGTTATTTATGTATTGGTTGAAAAATCATCATTGGTTTAAAAAACCAGTGAAAGTATGAGGATCCTGCAATGCGTTCTATTCAATTGAATTTGATTGTGATAACAATTTTAAGTTCAGGACATGTAATTGCTCAAACTCCACAAATGTCATCTACTGAACTAGGTCAATATGCAAATAATATTAATCACGTCAGTTCAATAAATACGATTAATCCCAAGCCAAATTCATATGTTCCAAATTTTACACGCACTACTTATGACAACAATTCTTACGTTACTCCGAAAAATCAACAAACAAGTGAAGGTACCGACTCACATTGGATGAGTGATTTTATACGATCGAAAAACCCTGTACAAAATCAATCTCCTTACGCTCAGTCAGTTCGTTATTCAAATCCGCAGTATCAAGAGCAAAGTTCAAATAATGGAAGTAAAGCCTCTTTAAGCTGTGTTATACAAGCAGCAAGGAGCGAGAAAGTTCCATTGTATGTATTGTTAGGGATACAAAGTAAAGAAATGGGTCAAAATGGTCAAGTTAATGCATCAAATGACATGGGACATTTCCAGGTGAATATGCAGCATTTTAGAGGTAATGGTATGTTTAATAATGTAGACATGAATCAAGCCAGAACCAATGGGTGTCTAAATGCTCAACTTGCAGCTAAAGTTTTACGCAATCGACTGGCAACCACAAATATGTCTAATGACTTTTGGGTACGTGCAGCAGCCTATCACTCTTGGACTCCAAAATATAATGCTATATATAGAAATGGTACAAACAAAACTAAAGGTCTTATTGCTTTATCAATGCAATGGAAAAATTGGTTAGTCCAAAATAATATTGATCCAAATTAATTATTGAGAAATAAATATGGTACATCCTTTTAAACAAGGTCAAAATAGTGATCAATCTTTTACTAGAAACAGTATGTTCAGATTTTTATTGAATCTAACTCAATTACACGAAGATCCAGAGACTCTTATTCAACTATTTTACGAACATGGATTGACTATTGATATCAGTAAATTAAATGCATGGACAAGAGATTTATCAGATCCACAATCAAGACAAATGCCAAGTATGATGTTTGAAGGATTTTTGCAAATTCTTGAAAAGTTAAGATTTCAATGTGCTGAACGTGAGATCTTTTTATTTGATTTAAGAGATATATTGACTGATATGCGTGAAGAAACTGCGTAATATTTTTTAAAAATTTAATTGAATAAAAAGGCTGATAGTACAGCCTTTATTTTTCAATTTCCGATCCGACAATAATCTTGAAGTCCATTATTGAACTTAACAAAAGCATAATTTATTGAAATTCTAAAATAAAATTCAATTACTTTATCTAGATTATACTTTGAACAAAACGCATCTTCAGGAATAAATTGAATTAAAGAGTTTTTCGCTTCGATGAGTAACTCATTACATACATCTTTTGCATAATCTATATCCTTACATTCTGAAAACGAAGAACGACCATTTAAGAATGATAAAACTTTATTTGTAAGAAATTTTGAGTAGTAAGTATCAACATTTTCTTGAAAATCACTCAATGATTGAAAAAATGATTCGATATCTTGTGTTGCAATATTGTTCTTAAAGATACAAATAACTTTTAGATTGCAATCAAATAGAGCATATCCAATCTCTAGAGATCCTTCATATACAGTACTCGAAATTACAATTGGATCGCCTTTATGATCAAGGCATTTTAAAAATTGCCCATCATTGAAATAAAGATTTTCACAGATCTCATTTACTAAATTTGAAATAACCAACATTTTAGATAGTGTCTGATTTAGTAAATCTAGAGGGTTATTATCATTTATGCCATTGTATTGAAATGTTTTTATGGCTTGATTCATTTCAATAGCGATTTGTGAAGGAGTGTAATACTGCTTATTTGTAATATTAAAAGTATTATAGATATCAATCTTTGATATATTAGAATTCAAATAAATTGATTTAGGTTGAACATCTAAATCTTGAGGTGAAGTAACTAGTACATTAATTACGCAACCTTTATATTGATCAAGTAAATATTTTTGACAATGAGCAATAAATTGATTTTGCTGATTTATATGAATAGATTTATTTAATTCATCTGCACTGAGACAAACTATAATTCTAGGAAGTTCACAACCAAGCAAAGGATCGAGTGAACTTTTAAATTTATTATTGAGAATCATGCAATTATAACTCTGTCTTTATATTTTCTTTTAAGTTTACATTAATGAGCAATCTAGCTGACTCATGATTGTTAAACAAAAAGTAAATTATAAATTAAAATTTATATTATTTTAAATTCCAAAAAATACATCTAAGTATTGGTTTTAATTTAAAATAATATAATATTATTCCTATCAAAGTTAAGTTTTATTAAAAACAACTTAAATTTCGTACAAAATATCACAGTGCAATAACATTGCAATACATAAATTACCAATTTTCTTGTAATTTCAAGCTAATCGATATACCAATTGATAAATTATATTAAAATAAATATTTGTTTTTAATAAATAAACTTAAATTTTAAAATAATGTTCGATTATGTAATTAAAGATATATTTAACATCTATATTACAAGCATTTAAATGTATCAGTTATATATTGTTCGATCTGTTCATTAATAATACTTTCATTTGATAATTTAGGTGGCATGAGTTTCAATCTTATTTCAAAATCAATAACTTGATGTGTCCAGTGTAAACTTATTAGTCTCGCTTTACTCTGTTCTTCGATTTGTTGTGCCGACTTTGCTTGACGATAATTCACGCCATAAGTTACACCAACACGCCAATTTTTAGGATTAGTAGGGGCATTAACTTTATAATCTCCCTTGTTCCAATAATGTTGCTCATTATCTTTCCAAGATGGTTTTGTTTTGATTAATTGCTTAACAGATCCTTTTGAAAAATTATCGAGTTCTAGTTCATCAACACACAATGCTGAAATTAAAGACATAAAAGGACTAGAAATTTCATTTAAGTCTTCTTTAGCTTTATATGAAATACCATGAATGAATGTTAATTGCTGATCCACTTTACCTGATCTGCTGATATCAAATACAAGAGTAGGTTGAGGGTTTTGGTTCATTAAATTTTCTTGAGAAAATGGATTATGCGTGTTGAATATAACAATAAGTTGATTCGGTAATTTATTTTTTAAACTTTGGAGTGAATTATCTGAAAAATTTAAACATGCATGCACACCATGGACAATTTGACCATTTAATTTAAGTGGTTTGACTAATTCAATATAAACACTACCTTCAGGTAGATTAGTTAGTAATTTGTGATCTAAGTATCGACCTGCAGGACTTGAAGTTAAACAATCAAAAATATAATCATCAAATTTGTATACGCTCTTGCTGTAACGCCATGAAAAATGAACTAAATAGTTCGCAAAATATGCTAAAATATTGCTCTCTATTCGACCGTGTAAATATAGATCCGCTAGAAATGGATGTTCAAGTATTTCACGCCAAAGAATACTTGGTAGAAAGACATTGGGATGCCAATTGAACTCGCTTAAAGCTGAATTAGGTCTAGCTGCATTAATATTCTTTTTTGCTGCAACAGATTGATAAAAAGATTTTTTCACTGCTTCATATTGGGCTTCTAAATCTACCAAATATTGCATGGGATTATTCGATGAATTTGATATCAACGGACTATTCCTTATTTATACGACAATTACTTTTCAGTGAATGATAGCATTTTAAAAAATGCCTATATATAAAAAATAAATTGAATTTTTAAACGAGACGAATATCATTGTTACTACAGATCACTGGTGACTGTAAGAATTGGATAATTATTATGAATGCAACAAAACTGGTCATTGTTGAATCATCGACGAAGGTTGGTAAGGTTCAATCCTATCTTGACGAAATCTACGCAAAGAATCAATTTATTGTCTCATCTAGTTCAGGACATATTCGTGAGTTACCAGAAGATAACTTTGGACTCACAGCAGATTACCTTCCAACGTATGTTTTTAATAAAGGTGGTTATGCACGTGTCAAAGCTTTGAAAGGCATTGCTGAGAACGCAGACGAGATTTATCTTGCAACTGATGACAATCGGGAAGGAGAAGCGATTGCATGGCACTTACAGACAACCTTAAAGTGCAAAGATAAATCTAAACGAGTTACTTTTACTGAAATTACCAAGAAAGCAATTAACAACGCTTTTCAAAATCCACGACAAATTAACATGAAATTAGTCGCTGCTCAGGAAACGAGACGTTTTTTAGATCGGATCATTGGATATGTGGGTACATCTGCATTTACTTTAATTTGTCGTGAGAAGCAAATTGCAGGTCGATTACAAACAGCAATTGTGGTGTATTTATCTGAACTCGAACTATCAATTAACAACTTTCAAAGCGTACAACATTTCGGTGTCAAATATTTATTCAACGAGTGGACAGCAAATTGGGATATTTCAAATTTTATCGATCCTGATAACCCACTCTTTTTAGATAAAAGCTTTGCAGATCAAGTTGCTTTAATTAAAAATTTTAAAGTGATTAAATATGAAGAAAAGCCGGTCAAAAGGCTACTGCCGTCTCCCTTTACGACTCCAACCTATTTACGAGCAGCCCAAGTACAATTAAAACTTAAATCCAAACAAGCAATGAAAGTAGCACAAGAATTATATGAAGAAGGGCATATCACTTATTTAAGAACCGACTCTCCCAATTTATCCGAAGATGCTTTTAACATGATTCATGATTTTTGTTTAAAACATCAGTTGCCAGTTGTAGCACAGAAAAGAACATTTAAAGTCAAAAAGAATGCCCAAGAAAGTCATGAAGCAATTCGACCAACGGATTTCACGGTGAGTAAGGTATCAGAAGATCCCACTAAACAAGCCATTTATCAAATGATTTGGCTACGTGCTGTAGCCAGTCAACTGATAGAAGCAACCTATACAGCTCGTTCAATACGATTGATTGCAGATGAAGCCAATCTCGATGGAACACCAAACTTTGAAGCTTATGCTTTAAAGAAAACTAAAAAAACACAATCAGGACAATCAAAAGCTGCGAGTTCTATACAATCATCCAAGGCCATTAAATCCCAAAAAACATTTGGATGTCCATTATGTCAGAGACCATTAAAGCAAGTTTGTGGAACAAGAAATGGGAGTTTTGGGCGTGTGAATGTGGACAAAAGTATTGGGGTGAAAAAAATAAACCAAATTTTGATAAGAAAATGAATTAATAGGGTAATTATAATGATCAATATTCAGCAATTAGCTTTAAATAAAGAGATTACACAAAAGACTTACTACATCGTTGCTACTGTAGTCGCTGTGGTTTTTTTAGCAGTTTTTATCTACATGGCAAAAGGTGCTTATAACGGAATTCTATTTAAACTTAAGATCTGTTTATACATACAGTTGATTTCTGTATTTGCTTTACAGATCAGTGCATATTTAGCAAAACAATATAAACATATCTTGTATTACTCAATTATGGGGTATGGACTTATATTTTTAACGAGTTTTTATTTGGATAACTTTTTCTTCGGTTCTGTTGCAGGAATGTTCTTGAGAATAATGATGTTTTATTCCATGGTTCAGGTATTTATTGTTTATAAATTAGTTGATTATAATAGAGTTTGATTGATAATCCGTTAAAATGTATTTGATTAATTAGAATACTGGTGGTGTTCAAAATTGTATATTAGTGAATCAGTCCATAGAAAAACTGAAGAAAATAAAATTCACTGTATTTTTAAAGCGCAACAATATTCAAGCTTCGAATGAAATATAGTTAGCATACTTTTTGAAATATCACGGGATTTTTAAATCCCTCTCAAACCTACCTTTTCAAAGGAGAGAGGACTTTTCGTTATTAAAAATTATTTTTAGTTACAAAAACACCTCTTTTTCTTTGCGTCATATATGGTCCAGTGTGAAGGATATTTTAGCAACTTATCCAATACTTAAATAATTATGAGGTTTCTAGAACAACACGGTTTCTTCTTAAAGTATTTAAGAAAGTTAGAATTCCTACAACTATTAATATGCCCCAACTAATAATATACCCACCGAATATATCTTTACTGAGACCAATTAGTGGAACAACTAAGACTACGGCAAATTGATTTGCTGTCATGGCCAAACCTAATGCAAAGCCTAATTTATCTTTAGGTGCTGTATCGGCAATGTATGACACCCATGGGCCATACCAACCAACTGCAAAAAACCAAGCCACGCCATTAGCACCATTAATATGAATTTATTTTCAAAATTGAAAATTAGAAATACTAGCAATCCTAGTACCGAGAACCCAATGCAACATAACACCTGAATGTATCTATTGGTTTTTGATCTATCGCTCCATGATGCTAGAACAATACGACCGACTACACCGAACGACAAACAAATAAATAGCAACAAAGAACTGAACTCTGTAGTAAATTTCATATCCATATAAAAATAGGAAATCATATAAACTACAATGCTATATTGTACAGAAGTCAAAAAAGCCCCAGAAAGCATAATATTAAACATCCATGGCTCTTTAAACATCACTAATCGCGACTTAATTGTACTCAGTAAGTTGATTTCTTTTTTAACAATCTTCCGCTCTGTTTTTTCTTTATAGAAAAAGAAGAAAAGTACAGCCCCAAAAATTGTTATACAGCCTGCGAAAATAAATGCACCATGCCATCCATATCTAACAGCAAAGAATGGCAACGTTAAACGGCTTTGTTGCATAAAGATTTAAAAGATAATACTTCTCCAATTAACTCAAATTTAAGGCATAACTTGGGTATGTGGTCGACCTAATTCCGTAAATCTGTTGAGGACTGCTACACGTGCATGAATCTCATTGACTTGGCTTTGAAAGTTTCTCGAACTGAGTTTATCCCCTAATAATTTTATGCAATGCATCTTGGTTTCGACCAAACTTCGGCGATGATAGCCTGACCATTTTTTCCATAGTGTCCTACCTAAACGTTTAACTGTCCGAAGTAATTCATTTCGCTCTAGCGAGCTGGTCTTTGTATCTTTCCAAGGTTTCGCATTTATTCTTGGTGGAATCACTGCGCGCTTGTCGGTCTGCGATGATCTGACGGCATTGCTTGGTGTCATAAGCCCCATCAGTATAGACGGAGTCAATCTGTTCTTCTTGTGGAATCTGATCCAGTAAATCACCAAGCACCTGTGAATCACTCACATTGTTGGTTGTGAGCTGAATAGCGCGTATTTGAAGGGTTTCAGCATTGATACCAATATGTAATTTACGCCATTGGCGACGATATTCAGGCTGATGTTTTTTACGTTTCCATTCCCCTTCACCTAAAAACTTTAAGCCAGTAGAATCAACGAGTAGATGGAGACCATTACTGCTTTTTTGATAGTTAATTGCAATATCAATATGCTTTTGTCTTCTACAAATAGTGGAATAATCTGGGGCTGTCCAATCTAATCTACAAAGATGAATAAGACTTTGAACAAAGCCTGTGACCATACGTAAAGACAGACGGAATAGAGATTTAATCATCAGACAGCATTGGATAGCAACATCAGAATAGGTTTGATTTCGACCATGTTTGCCTTTTGGTTGAGCGTCCCATTGAGTTTTGGGATCAAACCAAATAGAGATATTTCCTCGATTTATTAATGCTCTGTTATAAGAAGACCAATTGGTTGTACGATAGATTTTAGGTGTGGGCTTATTCATTTGAGAATTATAATGTTGAATAACCTTTTAACGGTAGGTTTATGCAACAAAGCCATTTAGAAAATGGAACTTGTATACAATGGGACATATAATGATGATAAAGCAAGTCTATCAGTCCTTAATTCAATTATTAAGGAAAACAGGCTTAAATGAAGGTGATGTGTGCTGATAAAAACGGAGGCTTTAATTTGGTAAACTATACTCAGCAGGAGTTTACCATGAGCAAAAAAACAAAAGATTTATACAGCAGAATTTAAAGCTAAAGCAATAAAAGCAATTGAAGAAAACAAAGGTAATGTTTCCGAAACAGCACGACAACTAATATTTCCATGCAGACCTTGTCAAATTGGTACAAGAAAGCAAAGGTTGGGACATTAGCAGGAACACTACAGTATTCGCTCGATCTCATTGCTCTACTCGAAGAAAATAAGAAACTCAAACAACAACTAAAAACTGCGAAAATAGAAAAATTTTTCAAAAAAAGCGGCAGGGTACTTTGCCACAAAAATTCAGTGAGGTACGCTTACATGAAAAAGCACAAAAACACATACCCAACCACAATGATGGCTAGATTGCTAAATGTCTCAGTATTAAGGCTTTATGATTGGCTTAAACAAGGTTTAAGCCAACGAAAGATTCAAAGCAATCAGTAGACAATATTGGTCAAAATCCCCATCACAAGACCAATGAAAGTTATGGTTATATTCGACTGACTAAGTATTTACAGGCTAAAGGTATCCGAATTAGCCAGTATGTTATACGTTCCATTAAACAGCAGAATCATCTGTGTAGAGGTCTCAGAAAAAATAAAAATTTATGAAGTAGTTTTATTGTTTTGGCCAAGTAACCGTATCGGCATAATTTTTTAAAACAAATTCACGCGTATCTTCTGCGATAAAGGCCTCTTTAACGAGTTCTACTTCAGATCTTTGAGCAGCTTTGCTATTGGATACTAGTACACTGTTATATTCCTGATTATCTTGTTCAAGATAAATTGAATCACGTTTGGGTATCAGATCAGCGTGAATAGTATATGCACCTGCCATAATTGCTAAGTCTGAATCTTTAAAGCTAACTGGTACTAATGCATGCTCAACTTCTAAAAACTTTAAATTCTTAGGATTTGAAGTAATATCTTTTAAGCTGGTTTTTGCACCCGTATTTGGTTTTAATTCAATCAGTTTCGCACGCGCTAATAAATTGAGTGCACGCCCTCCATTTGATGGATCTGAAGGAATAATAACCTTAGCTCCCTCAGGCAAATCCTTTAGACTTTTATATTTCGGTGAATAAGCGCCAAACATTCCATTAAAAGTTGATGCGATTGCTACTAAATCCCAATTATTTAATTCTTTTGCTGATTGCATATAATATTTATGCTGGAAATAGTTTAAGTCAGCTTCATCATCTGCCACTGATTTGTTCGGAATCAAGCCATCATTAGCGTATTTAATTTTCAGTTCAATATTTTGTTTTTTAACTTTATTCCTTACATATTCAGCAATTTGTGGATATGGAGGATTATCTCGTGTAAGTAAAGTAACGACTTTGGTTTCACTGTTCGCAGTAGTAGCTGTTTTATCTTGTTTAGCACAGCCTGGCAACCCAAAACCAATCGATGTAGCAAGCGCAGCAATCAATACATTTTTAAATTTCATAGCTATTCCATTATGTGCGCTGTTTGCGCGGTTGTTTTAAATAACGCCTTAAATTTTCAGGCCACTTAACGTACACTGTTAGATTAGAAATAGCCGATATCTGGTACAGTTTTTTTATTGACTAAAATATCACCTAATACCTTAGCTTTCAGGCTGACCGAGTTATGCGTTGATAGCGTACGAATATTGCGCCAGTGACGATCATTAAATGTATCTCTTCCCATTGCGGAAGCACCGATAACTTCGAACATCAGATTGGCAGCTTTTAGGGCTAGAGGATCAATTGCGACTTTTACTTTTGCTGCATCTGCCGCTGCCTGCTGCAGTATAGAATCATAGCTGGGAAGGTCTAAATGCTGGATCACACGATCTAATGAACGTGCTGCCCGTAAAACGGAATTTTCAACAATAAAAGAAATAGAAGAAATTTCACCTGCTTTTTCTAGAAAAAGCGGTTCATCACGCGCTTGTTCAGCATTACCATAGCTGAATGTGCGACCACGATTGGTCAGGAGCACAGCAGTACGATCTTCTATGGCTTTAGTTTGGCCTGCAATAATGGCTTGAATGTACAGCTGTGCAAATGGCTTATTCACTAAGCCATTTCGTTTAGACCAACGGATTTCATCTTCGGAAATGACAACATTTTTAAATAAAGTGGTACCACTGGCAGTGTTACGCTGACCAATGCCAATCCAGTCATCAAAAATTTCTACTCCTTCACGATTTGTCGGCACAACTACATGACATAAAGAATCTAGGTGACTTTGTGCCCATACTAATACGTAGTCAGCATGCAAGGTACCGGTAGTGAAGTATTTTTTTCCATTTAAAAATAGTTTGCCATTTTCATTTAGGATATGGGTTATCAGCTTGCCATTGCCAATATTATGTAAAGATGGTTCAGCTAGGGCATTACTAATAATTTTTCCATTAGCAATACGCTCAAACCATTTTTCACGGTATGAAGGATCGGGATGTTTCAACACATCTTCAGTAAACTGAAAATGTGAATGGAAAATATGTGCTACATCAGAGTCCGCACGACTTAGCTCGATAATCACGGCAAACAATTCTTCAATGCTAAGTGCTTGACCACCATATTGTTTTGGTAGACGAAGTGCACCCAATTTTTTTGATTTCAGATATCGGACTATCTGAGCTGGTGGTTGTTCACCGTTACTATCACGTACTTCTAAATCAGCTTTAACTGCATCAATCAATGCAAGAAATTCTGGACGCTCATGGTAGGGAAGTGATGCATTTGACACCTCCTTAACTTCAATATTCATAAAATAGCCCCCTATATACTTACTATTTTCCCAAGTGACTGTGCCTGAATAGTTTTTCAGTACGAAATCACGAGTATCATTGGCAGTAAATGCATCTTTAATTATTTGCACTTCTTCAGATATAAATTAATTCCTTAAAAACGTTTATCTAATCGCTTCACAAAATAGTTGCCAGTAAATTGAATAATCTGAACAATAAAAATAATAATAAGCACAGTAAAAATCAGAATATCTGTTTCAAAACGATGGAAACCATATCTGATAGCAAAGTCGCCAATACCGCCACCCCCCACAATCCCAACAATCGTGGAGTAAGAAAAATAACTCACTGTCACAATAGTGATTGAGTTAACAATCGCTGCACGTGCTTCTGAAAACAGTACTTTATGTACAATTTGAAATTTAGTTGCACCCATTGCTTCTGCTGCTTCAATTACCCCACGGTTGACCTCTAATAATGCAGCTTCGACAAAGCGAGCAAAGTAAGGTATACAACTGATGGTCATTGGAACAATCGCGGCTGTTGTACCAATTGAAGTTCCGACAATTAAGCGTGTTAAAGGCACAATGGAAATAGCAAGAATTAAAAAAGGGAAAGAACGTATGAAGTTCACTACAGCATTTAAAACGCCATTTACCAACTTATTGCTAGAAATTGAGCCATCACGAGTTAAATACAGTACAGTGCCTACTATTCCACCAAAAATAATGCCGAGTAGAATCGTTACAGACAGCATATAAAAGGTTTCGCCAAGTGCTGTTTGAATTTCAGGCCAAATATTGATTACTTTTTCGTACATATTAGGAAACCTCTTTTATGCTGATACTGACATCATTGAGTAGTAATTTTGAAATCATAGATTTGACCGGTTGCTGGATTGGCTGATTGAGGTCAAACTCTTCAATTACTTGACCCTGTTCCATTACCGCTACACGGTTACAGATTTTATGTACTAGTTGCATTTCATGAGTCACAATCACTATCGTGATGCCAAACTGTTTATTGATCTTAGACAAGTAATACAAAATAGATTCTTTAGTTTGTGGGTCTACCGCAGAAGTTGGCTCATCACAGAGTAGGATTTTTGGCTGGGTCACAATGGCGCGCGCAATTGCGATACGCTGTTTTTGACCACCGCTGAGTTGGTTTGGATAAGCATCTTTTTTATCCAATAGATCGACAAGTTCAAGGCATTCTAGCGCACGTTTACGGCGTACCACTTTCGATACACCTAAGAATTCTAAAGGCAATTCAATATTTTCAAGTGCTGTACGGTTAGTTAATAGATTGAAATGCTGAAAGATCATACCAATAGATTTACGCTGTTCAAGTAACTGTTTTCTAGACAACTGAAGCAAAGAATTTCCTTGAATTTTAATGTCACCGCTATTCGGGCGTTCCAGCAAGTTAATCATGCGCAGTAGGGTTGACTTTCCTGCACCACTAAAACCGATAATGCCAAAAACATCACCTTCATGAATATTCAGACTGACATTAGATACGGCGGTAAGTTGGCTGTCCCTTTGTACAAATACTTTATTCAGACTCTGCAGTTGTATCATCATTGATTCTCTATGTTGCCCCATCATCATGAATGCGATTGCTCTATAGCAGTTAACATAATGCAGAATTTAATATGTTTATAATAAATATTATTAATAAATTTATATTAAAAAAATTAATAATAATTTATGGATTAGTTAACGATGCTAGAAGGAACAAAATATATTGCTATGCCTTTAAAAACACTAAAAGAAAAGGAGCCCCCTTTATTAATTAACAATATATTTCAATAGCTTATGATTTATGATCCAATTAATGAAGTTTTATAAATTTGAAAATAAAGAATTTTTCTATGTTTGTGACTATATACTCTGAAATGATTATTCTTATTTTTGTCTTTCAATATGAAATTAATTTATTTCATTCTATACATAACTTATTTCTAGAATGCGCTGAAATTAAATCCTTCAATTTCATTCATAGACGTGATCGCAAATGGCTAGAAAACTCTTTTTTTTCTCACTGATATTTAGTGTTCTTACCTTAACTGCCTGTAACAAGGAGGAACAGCCAACAGTAGCAGATAAAGCACCTCCAAGTATACGTATTGGTTATCAGCGTTCATCAACTTTAATGACTTTATTAAAGGAGTCGGGTGAACTTGAGCAGGAACTTAAAAAGTACAATATCAAGGTTAACTGGCATGAATTCACAAGTGGTCAACCTCTTTTGGAAGCATTGAATGTAGGAAGTATTGATGTCACTGCAGATGTGGCCGATACTGTGCCAGTCTTTGCACAAGTTGCTAAAGCAGAATTAACTTATTATGCAAAAGAAACGGCATCACCCCATGCTCAAGCAATTTTAATTCCACAAAACTCTAACATCAAAACATTGCAAGATTTAAAAGGAAAAAAAATTGCAGTTACTAAAGCAGCTGGAAGTCATTATTTGCTGATCGCTACTTTAAACAAAGCTGGTTTGAACTTTAAGGATATTCAGCCAGCTTGGCTTAGCCCGGCAGATGGTCGCGCAGCTTTTGAACAGAACGGTGTAGATGCTTGGGTGACTTGGGAGCCATATGTTTCAAGTGGTACAGTTATTCAGAATGCGAAGATTTTGGTAACAGGTGAAGGACTTGCGAGCTATACGCGTTATTATCTCACTACACAAAGCTTTGCAGGAAAGTATCCAAAAATTTTAAAACTGATCATTGTTGAATTACAGAAAAAAGCAGAATGGGTTAAAGATCATCCTGAAAAAACTGCAAAAACTTTAAGTCCTTTATGGGGTGGCTTACCGCAAGATGTCGTACTGAAAGCAAATAAAAACAGGAGTTATAACGTACAGCCTGTAGTTGTAAGTGATATGGTTGAACAACAAAAAATTGCAGATGCTTTTTATAACGAAAATTTGATTTCAAAAACAATTAATGCAAAGAGTTCTGACATTTTTCAATAATAAGTCTAGACTTCACATAGAATAAGTTCTGAAATTTTAAATTAGATTTCAGAATTTTTTATTTTTAACGGTTTGATTTTCAAATTGGATTTTTTTGTAAGATTTCAATAGTGCAACAGGCTGTAGTGCCATCATGCCGAGGTTTAATTTTCAATGAAGATTGAAGACATTCACGCTTTTACCGCATTTGTTAAATTGCAATCTACCAGTCTAACAGCACAGCAATTAGGGATTACACAGCCTGCAGTTACACGTCGCATTCAGAGCCTGGAACAAGACTGTTCAGTGCAACTATTTGATCGAAATACTCGTCCTTTAAAGTTAACCGCAAAAGGACGAGAAATATATGAGCAGTGCTGTATTATTGAGCAAGAATTCAATAGATTGAAGCAAATTATTGCTTTACAAAGTGTAAATTCAACACACCTTAGGATAGGAATTCCAAATAGCCTATCAGAGTCTGGTATTTTTGGAATGATACAAGATCTCCAAAAAGATTTTCCCTCTGCAAAAATTGAAATGAGTACAGGGTGGGGTAAGGAATTATTATCTAAATTAGCTCAAGATGAACTTGATGGCGTAATTTCTACTGCAAAAGAACATAGTGCTTTTCCAAAAGATTATGCTCTGAAAATTATGGGTACTTTACATATTAGACCTGTAGTTTCAAAGTCTTTAGGTAGATCTGGCATTTCAGCATGGGAAGATATACAAGAGCTAGGCTGGATTTTAAATAATAAAGGATGTGGATTTAGAGAATTTTTAACTGAACAGTTGGAAAAACAACATGAACAGCTAAATTTGAAAATTGAAGTTACTGGAGCCAGAGTTCAGTTAGATTTAGTACAGCAAGGTGTCGGTGCGGGTTTCTTTGCGCAGGAATTAATCTCTCAAACGCCACATTTTAATCAGTTATCAATTCTAGATATTGAAGAACTCAATCTAGATGTCATTGTTTACAATGCACGCAGGGAAAACCTAAATCATGCCCAAGCTGAATTGTTTGATGTAATTATGGAACGATTTAACAAAGAAGTGCATTTAGCGTAATCTAAAAATTTATTTTATGCGTTAAATTAATATTAGTTTATTATAAATATTTATTTAACGCATACTATTTTTTAACTTACAGTTGTTTCAACTTCAAATTTTTTTTGGAAATTGAAATGACAATTCAAATTTTAGGCATGATAGGTCATCGTCTTGCTTCAGAAACGACTCCAGCAGAAGGTCCAGTATTTAATCCAGATTATGTTGCAAATTTTGCTAAAGCCCATGAGGATGCTGGTTTTGATCGGGTATTGATTGGTCAATGGTCAGACCAGCCCGATGGCTTTATTGTAGCTGCTCATGCAGGTGCAAATACGTCGAAATTAAAGTTTTTATTAGCACATCGTCCAGGTTTTATAGCACCAACTTTAGCTGCACGTAAGTATGCAACTCTAGATCATTTAGTTAAAGGCCGTTTAGCAATTCACGTCATTACAGGGGGGAGTGATCCAGAACAGCAGCGTGATGGTGACTTCTTAACTAAAGCTGAACGATATGCACGTACAAAAGAATTTTTAGACATTGCCAAGCTTTCTTGGTACAGCAATAAACCCTTCCAGTACAATGGTAAATACTATCAAGTCAAAGATGGTTTCTCAGAAATCAAACCTTATCAATCTCATTTGCCAGTATATTTCGGGGGCTCTTCTCAAGAAGCATTAAATGTAGCTGCTGAACATGCAGATGTATTTGCACTTTGGGGTGAACCTTTAGCTGGTGCTGCAGAGCTTATAAAAAATATTCGAGCAAATGAAGTAAATTTTGAGCGTAAAAATCCACTTGATTTTAATATTTCTTTCCGTCCAATTATTGCAGATACCGAAGCACAGGCTTGGGAAAAGGCGCAGGATATTTACCGTCTAACTCGAGATCAGATTGAAAACCGTGGTCTGCGCAAAGATAAACAAAGTGCTCAAAGTGTAGGAGCCCAGCGTTTAGTAGAACTGGCATCAAAAGAAGTCCATGACACTAATTTATGGACAGGCATCTCTACCTTAGTACATGGCAACCATAACTCTACAGCTTTAGTGGGTACACCAGAGCAAGTCGCAGAATCTATTGCAGAATATTATAAGCTGGGTATTAACAGCGTATTGATTCGTGGTTTTGACCCATTAAATGATGTCATTGAATACGGAAAAGAACTATTACCAAGCATTCGTCATAAAACGGCCGAACTGGATAAATTAAATAAGATTACCTAGGCCTTGCTGACAAAATATTAAAAAGTGAGATTGAAATGAAAAAAATATTAGTTGGCCTTATTAGTGCTATATCAATAAGTATAACCGCTTGTGAAAAACAGGTTAATCAAGCTGAAAATACAAAAGAAATGACTAAACCTAAAAATTCAGCACAAATTGAACTCAAAATTGGTGATCAAAAAGGAAATATGCGTGCCCAGCTAGAGACTTCAAAACTTCTAGATGGTATCGATTATAAAATTTCATGGTATGAGTTCCCGGCAGCAGCTCCAGTTGCCGAAGCACTAAATGCTACCGCGATTGATATTGGTTATCTTGGAGACGCACCATTCATCTTTGCAAATGCAAATGGTGGTCATGCACGCGCAATTGCGGTTAACCGATATGATCCGTATGCAGTAGCTTTACTCGTGCCTAAAGATAGTCCGATTAAATCCATTCAGGATATCAAAGGAAAAACTATTACAGCGAATAAGGGTTCGATTGGTCAGCTAGTTACATTACGTGCTGTAGAGCGTGCTGGCTTGAAAACATCTGATGTGAATTTTAAGTTTTTGCCACCAGCAGATGGCAAACTTGCTGTTGCAAATGGTAATGTTGATGTATGGGCAGTTTGGGATCCGTATACAGCTTATGCTGAAGTCATTGATGGTTTTCGAATCATTGAAAATGGACGTGGATTATATTCAGGTTTTACATTCCTTGCTGCTACAGAGCAAGCTTTAAAAGATCAGCAGAAGCGTGTAGCTATTCAGGACTTTATCTACCGGCTTGAAGAATCACAGAATTGGGTAAATAAAAATTATCAGTCATTTGGTAAAGAGCTTGCAAAAATCACCGGAATTCCAGAAGAACCAGCCACATTAGCATTCAAACGAAAAAATGCCAAATGGACTAGTATTACTGATGATGTAATTACTATTTCGCAAGACACAGCAGATTTCTATCATAAACACCAATTATTAAATCAGAAAATTGATGTAAGCGGTCTGTTTGATCGTGAGTTTAAGACAAAGCAAGCAGGAAAATAATATGGCTAAATATCTGAATGCCTTAGCACCTGTAATTCATGCTATTGAGCAGGGATTTGTAGAACAACTGAATGAGCAAAACTTAATTCAACGCTTTACACCGGAGTTTAAAAAGCTCCTCCAGGATTCAACCTGGCTTGAACCAGAGTTTAAAAAACCGCATCCAGAATATTATCAACAATATCTATTGTATCTAGATCCTGAAGAGCGTTTTTCCATTGTCAGCTTTGTTTGGGGACCAGGTCAAAAAACACCAATTCATAACCACGAAGTATGGGGTGTAATTGGTGTGCTCGAAGGTGCAGAAGTCTCTACACCTTATACTCGTGATGAGGCAGGTTTACATCCAGTTGCTCAATGTGATTATCTCGAAGTGGAAGATATCGACTGGTTTACACCTGCTACAGGAGATATTCATGCTGTTAACAATGCCTTTGAGGATAAAGTCTCAATCAGCATCCATATTTATGGTGCAAATATAGGCAAAATTGAGCGTTTTACCTATCAACCAGACGGTACAGCTAAACCATTTATTTCTGGCTATTCAAATTTTTAAAGAGTGATATTAAAAGAATGAAAACGATCGTTTATCAAGAAATCCGTGAAAAATTGCTGGCTGGTGAGGAAGTTGCTATTGTGGATTTAAGGGAAGAGCACATTTTTGCGCAAAATCACCCTTTATTTGCGACAAATATTTCTTTATCACGTCTAGAAATTGAAATTTATAACCGTATCCCTCGTCTAGATACTCTAATAGTCATTTATGATGATGGCGATGGCCGTGTGGAGCGTGCATACGCAAAACTTACTGAATACGGTTATAGCAATATTGTACTTTTAGAAGGTGGGGTGACAGCATGGCAACGTGATGGTGGCGAATTATTCATTGACGTTAACTCTGCCAGTAAAGCATTTGGTGAGTTTGTAGAGCATCATAAAGGCACACCCTCTCTTAGTGCTGAGGAACTAAAAGCAAAAATTGAAGCTCAAGAAAATATCATTATTTTAGATGCTCGGCGTTTTGATGAATATCAGACTATGAGTATCCCAACTGGGGTAAGTGTTCCAGGGGCTGAATTGGTTTTACGTGCACCTTCATTGGTTAAAGATGAAAACACCCAAATTATCGTAAATTGTGCTGGCCGTACTCGTAGTATTATTGGGACTCAATCACTCATTAATGCTAAGTTACCTCATGAAATTTTTGCATTACGAAATGGAACGATTGGCTGGACACTCGCTGGACAACAACTAGAACATGGTCAGCAACGTTCATTTGTAGCTATTGATATCCAGATTGACGAGCAGGCAAAACAAAATGCTGCAGAATTGGCAAAGCAAGCCGGCGTAAAGCAAATCAGTTTAACTGACTTACAAGATCTACAGGCAAAAGAAGATAAAACCACGTATATTTTTGATGTACGTTCTGAACAGGAATATGCAGCAGGGCATTTACATGGTAGTCGTTGGGTAGCAGGTGGTCAGCTGGTACAAGAAACTGACCATTATGCTGCAGTACGTGGTGCTCGTATAGTTTTAGTTGACGATCAACTTGTTCGGGCATATATGACTGGTTCTTGGTTAGCACAAATGAACTGGGAGGTTTATATACTCAAAGATGATTTTTCAAGACTTCTGGCTGAGACGGGAGGATGGAAACCTGCTACACCGAAGATAGACGTTGACCAGTTTATTTCGCCAAAAGAATTGCAACAGCTTTCAGAAATACAGAACATTGCTATTTGGGATTTCACTACTGCAGCTAACTACAAAAAAGGGCATATTCCAAGTGCACAATGGGTTTTGAAAGCAGATGTACCTAAACTGATCCAGCAGTCAGAATTTACAAACAAAGATGCTATTGTTGTAACTTGTGGTTCAAGTTTGCTTGCTCAATATGCTGTATCAGAAATCAAAGCTCATCTCAAACCAGAGCAAAAAGTATATATCTTAAAAGAGGGTAATGCTGCGTGGCTGCAGGCAGGTCTGCCATTATCACAAGAATTAGAATTACTTTCTGAAGAGATTGATCGTTATAAACGACCTTATGAAGGTACTGATAATTCAAATGAAGCAATGCAAGCTTATTTGGATTGGGAGTTCGGTTTAGTCGATCAGCTTAAGAATGACGGTACACATGGATTCTTTGTAATATAAAACTTATTCAAAATAATAAGCATTCTAAGCCAAGAAATATAGAAATACATTTCTTGGCTTAATTAATATCAGACTCATGTAATTCTTAACTGAATATGGCTTTGTTCCACAAACCTATTCTTGAAGGCTTATTCAGCAATATAATTTCCAGAGGCTTTGTTGCATAAAGATTTAAAAGAAGTAAGATCAACAAACATTTACTATATTATAAGAAGATTGTATGACACTTTGTATTACTCAACACAGTTGAATCAAGAATTATTTAATAAAAACAATAACTTTGAATATCAAAAAGTAATTACTTATAAGCGTGCTAAAATTAGACAGATTTTGGTGTCAATGAAATTCTTGAATCTTGATACCTTAAATAGGTTAAGTGCTAATTTTTCTAAATAAAGCTTCCCCCCTCTTTGGATGAGATAAAAGAGGGGGTATAAATCATGCTATTCCAATTAATGTTTTAGCTTGATTAGCTTTAAAATACTCAGCTATTTCCTGTAAAAACACACGACGTCCCTCATCTGCTTTTACATAGCTTTGTTCCAATTGAGCTCCATGCTTGAGCATAAGATCGACAGCATAAGCATTATCTTTCTCAACAGCTAACATGAAGGGTGTATAGCCTCTAATTGGATGCTGAGCTGTGTTTTGATTTGGATCGGCACCATATTGTAAAAGCAATTCAAAAATCTCGTAGGCATCACAAACTTTTTTGTCTCCAAGAGAGATTTTTTTCATCTCTTCAAAAAAGACTTTTCTCGGATCACTGTCTGGTAGACTTTGAAATTGTTTATAGCTTTCGATATCACTGCCTCCGTTAGAGTGACGTTTAATCGAATCGGCAAGATATTTATCAATGGCTTGTTCAACTTTATGACCATTCAATATGCCAATCACACCTAAATTCTGGTAAAGCATGGAAATACCATAAAGACCTGTATTATTAGGATTAGCCCCATTTTCCAATAAGAGTTTTACCAGTTTTGGTAGATTTTCCTCAACAGCGAGGTTTAGGGGGAAAGTCTGCTTTTTCGCTGTACGTTTATTTAAAAGCTCTTTATCAAAACCACATTTGAATACATATTGGATGAATGCGTATGTTTCATCGGATTTAGCTTTAATGTGGTTTAATGCCAACAGCACAATACTTTCGTTATTTGATGTTAAAGCATTTATGTTGGCGCCAGCTTCAATAAGCTTTCTAGCCGTAGAAAAATCTCCGATAGCGACAAAGTAGTGAAGTTGAGGCCATTTACGTCTTTGTTCAATATCAATGTAAATACTTGCATTCACTTTTTTAAAGTCAGGGCTAATATCCATAGGAACTGCAAGGCTGCCGATTTTTGGAATTAATTTTTTAATTTCGGTACCTTTGTCGTTAAAAGTCACAGCAGTAAAATAATTAAAGAATCCAACCAGGGTTGCTTCTTTTTCCCACTCTTCAAAAACAAAGTCAATTTTAAAACGTTCAGGGCGCTCAATTGGATTAAAAATTCCAACTTTAAGGTCAAATAGGATCGCTAAATTTGAAATTTTGCCAATGAGTTTATTTTGGCTTTCAACAAGTGAAGCAATGCAAAGCATCTCATTTAGCAGTACTTCTAAATACCGCATATCACGATATAACAAACCATCTAAGCACAGTTCGTATTCAGTGAGTGCTTCCTTAAACTGATATTGATATACCAAATTAACTGCTTTAGCCCAATGTATATATGGAAGGAGATGTCCTATTTCCTGGTGTTCAGCAAGGTGCTTATCTATTTGGTTTATCATCAATGTATTTAAGTGAAAAGTTGTCTCACCTGTTGAGCCTAAACGAGTATCGGTTTGATCAATACGTTTAACATAGGTTTTATAAAAAAATACTTGAGTTAGTTTTTGATATGAAAGAGGGATTTCCATTAAAAAAGGAAAATGTGTTTGTGTATTGGCAATAGCCATCGCTCTAAATGTTAGTGTTTGGGTGTCATGTTGCGAAATACGATAAGACTTTAATTTTTGGTTATGTTGTTCGGCCAAAAACTGGATAAAGTTTCCATGTTTCAAGGAGAACCCATATTTAATTTTTAAAGCTTGTAGTAATCGCGCAAAACACAATATCTCATAATGTGCCTGCGATGCTTTATTATCGGTCAAGAATAAGCGTTTTAAGGTCGATGGCGTAGGTAATGCATCTCGGCGACCAAATTTACTGATGTAATTTTTATCATCAGGACTTAAATCGTCACTTTTCCAAAAATGAGCAAAGTTTTCATCATTATTTTTAAGATAACTTAAGCTTTCTTGAATAAAGTTTTCGCCTTTCCAGTGCTTAGAGATGCCCATTTGTGTAACACGAAAGGTTATGAGTTGATGAAGAGATGGAACTAAGTAATTCGACCATAGTGAAGTTCGGATAGAATCAACATTCATCAAGGCAGTTAAGCGAGCATGTAATAGCATTGTATTATAGCGCTCTAACACATTGCGTTTAAGCAACGTTATGAATTGCAAATTTGTACGTTCTGAAAACTCTTTTGGGCACAATTGATTTAAAAATAAGTCGATATCATAGTGCGAAGTGAATAGTTTGTTTGATGAGCCATCTAAGTGTTTAGAATCCGTCTCTGAGAGTTGGCTCTTGGTATCCATGTGACTAAATAAATCACGAACAATTTCTATAGTTGTTGGAAAGGTATTCTTGGGCATTGTAAAGCTCTGCGTATATCTGTTTTAAAGTTTAAATAGGCTTTTCGGTCACTAGGTGTACTTGGTATCGTAATCTTCTGTATTTGATTTACAAGCAAAAAATCATGTTTTTTGCCAGATCTAAAAGATGCAATACCATCCTTAATAAGTTGCCGAATAAATTTGTTCAACTCTTTGTCATTACTGTACTTTTTCATCGGTAATCCTGGCTTAAGGGGATTGCTCCCCATTAATGATTATTTGGCATTACCACGGCCACCCCCTGATGGGCGACCTGTTGTACTTGGCCAATTGCCACCAGAGCCAGGATGAGACGATGGTGGACGGTTGTATTTAATGTTCATGAGGGGTTATCCTTCGTGTGCATAGCGATATTGCTATGCATCGAAGAATATAGAAATGCAATATTTTCTTCTTCTGAGAGAATGCAGTTTAATTTTTCAAAACTAATTTTGGATTCTTTTAAAAGCCAATTCTCATATTCTTGAGGTTCTTCTTTGAGCATATCATGTGGTCGGACGGTAGAGTGTCTTTCAACTAATGTACTAGGCTTATGTCCTGATATTTGAACGAGCACACCTTTATCTACTTTTGTCTATCCTGCTAACTACTTTTGTCTATCCTGCTAATGTTTCAAATGATCTGCGGACCATAGAGGGTTAGCTTAATATTTACCAGTTATTTTATTGAATGTTTTGTATGGATTTACTATATATCCACATTTGGATGTGAAACTACTAAATACGTATTGAGAATTAGATGTAGATTTTAGTTAGAAGAGTAATTTTTCAACATAATTACTCAATGGAATTTCTTTACCAATATTATCCACTTTGTCTCTAAGTTTTATTTTTTTCCATTCAAAATCAATATATTTTCATTCTAAGGCTAATAGTTTATCCTTACTTGAGCCTTTAATCAGAGGTCAAATCTGTAAACTTAATGTCAAAAAGTTGCTTAATTAGCTGTTCTTTATAAGTATAATTTTTTTGGATCATAACCTCCTTGGCAAAGATCAAGGTTGTCTTGGTAAGTACGAGGTCTCCAACGGTCTTAAATATAATTTCTAGTGGTTCTATCAGCTTAATTCCGCTCTTTACTGTGATTACTGGCTTGGTCGGCATGCTTTTGGGTGATTTGTTACTACTGTGGATGAGGTTTAAAAAAACGAATTCCATACGGAACTACATTTGGCAATGCCGCGCATGCGATGGGGATTGCTCGTGCAAGACAGCAGCATGAGTTGGAAGGAGTCATCGCCAGCCTCTCAATGATTATTTCAAGCATTGTGATGGTGCTTTTTGCACCCACAGTGATTGCATTGACGAAATATATTCTTATTTTTTATGTTTTAAATCAATAAAATATTAACATTATTCAGTAACAAACCACCAAGAATTTAGTAAATTAGCCAATGATTTAGAACCAATTAAGATTATAAGTATTTCGATGCTAGGTTTAACGACTCAGAAAATCCAATGACTGATGGAGGGGTTTGATTGGTGAGGAGTAACTCGCCTCAAACTTGAAGCATCATAGTCTCTATCAAGACTTAAGTGATGATAGATTAAGTTTTTGGTTTAGCTTTTTATCTCCATTTAGAGAGAAAAGCTTTAGACAGCTTAATTGAAAATGTGATTCTATACCCCAAAAAGTTAAAATTAGATCAATTATTATTTTTAAAGGATGTCTTTTATAAAAATAATTGGTCTGAGTTTAGTTTAATTTTTCAATACTATTTGTTCATCAGGAGGTGGATAGTTATCAAATTGAATTGCCTTTTACTCTAGATTAAATGTATGAAGATAAAGGAAATATTAATGTATTTAAGGGACTTTGTTGCACAAACATATAAAGGCCAATTTTTCTTGGGTTTACCAAATTTAAAATGTAATTTGGGTATGTGGTCGACCTAATTCGGTAAATTTATTCAATACGGCAATACGTGCATGAACCTCATTGACCTGACTTTCAAAGTTCCTCGCTCTCAGTTTATCGCCTAATAATTTAATGCAGTACCTCTTGGTTTCCACCAAACTTCTTCGATGATACCCTGACCATTTTTTCCATATCACTCTACCAAAACGCTTTACTGTATCAAGTAGTGTATTACGTTCAATTGAAATTGCTCGTTTATCTTTCTAAGGCTTGGCATTTTTTCTTGACGGAATGATTGCACTTGCATTTCGATCTGTAATCACTTGTCGACAGCGTTTCGTGTCATAAGCACCATCGATATATCGAATCTATTCGCTCATCTGATGGCATTTGATCCAACAAATCACCAATCACTTGTGAATCACCCACGTTATTTGTAGTTAATTGAACTGCCCATATTTACAGAGTTTCTGCATCAATACCTATATGTAATTTACGCCATTGTCGACGATATTCAGGCTGATATTTCTTCCGCTTTCATTCCCCCTCACACAAAAACTTCAGCCCAGTGGAGTCGACGAGTAGATGAAGCACATCATTCCTTTTCTGATAGCTAATTATCAATTGTGATATCAATATGTTTTTGGCGACGACACAGCATAGAATAATCAGGCGCCGTCCAATCTAAGTCTGACAATTTAATCAAACTTCGAACAAAACCTGTGACCATACGCAATGCAAATCTGAATAGAGATTTAATCATTAAACAACATTGTATTGCAGTATCTGAATAGGTTGGGCTACGACCTTGTTTGCCATTTTTCTTAGCATACCACTGGGTATTTAGATCAAACCAAATGGTGAGTTTGCCACGATTAATTAGGGTTTGGTTATACGAGGAGCAATTGATTGTACGATAGGTTTTTTTTGAGGCTTCTTCATTCGAAAATTATATTACTAAAGGAGCTTTGAAGAACAGGTTTGTGCAACAAAGCTGTTCATGATTAAAATAAACTAGATCAGAATAACTTAATTGTATAAAAATACAAACACTTAAGTAAATTAGCGTTTCATAAATTGGCTTGGATTCTTTTGGGTCACTCGCTGAAAAGCACGTGTAAATGCAGCAACTGATTGGTAGCCAATTTTTTCAGAACAATCTGCAATAGACATGCCTTGTGCCAAATATTGTTGTGCCAACTGAACACGATAATATAAAACAAATTGTGTGGCTGAAAATCCTGCAATGTCAGAGAAATACTTAGAAAAGTTAGCACGCGATATACCACAAACTGCTGCCATGGATTGCAAAGTCCAATCTGCATCAGGTTTAGCAACAATTTCTAAAATCAAAGCATAAAGAGTCGGATCATTAAATAATATCCAAAGAGGAAACTTCTTATGGTTTTCTTGACTAAAAGTATGGCGAATCAAGTAATAAAATAAAATACTGGTAAGGCGCTCAATTAAGCTGATTGAAGCTGCATTGTCCAAGCCTGCTTCATGACGTATTAATTCAAATATGTTTGAACATTCAGTTAATGCTTGATCATCTTGCCTTAAGACCAAATAGGGCGGTAATGCTGCGATAAACAATTCAGAGAATTTAGAGCGAAATGTAAAATAACCACATGCGAGATGTGTAGAACAAGACAAAATATTTGAATCTTCACTGTTGACTAAGTTACGTTGTAATTGAGTCAAAGACGGAGCAATCCGTTGAGTAGTATCCGTAATAATAAAGGGTGTATCTTTAAAAAGAAAGATAGCATCTCCTTGATAAAGATGAATAAAGTTTTGCTCTTCAAGAAGATGAAAATGGCAATCTTGCTGAAGGATCAAATGGAAACTTGCTTGACCTTGCCCCTGGATGGAAGTTGACCATTGTTGATGATAACGGCTTAAATGCTGGAGCGATGTCTCGATTTCCAAGTGGTCAATCAACCAACTTAGCATTTTTTTAGAATTATTAAGCATAAAAACTTCCAATAGTTTAGACGATAAAGCATTTATTAATACCAATAAACATTGAGAGAATACTATAAATTTTCAACACTAAGTGCTCTTAATGGAGTACATATCATGACGACTTATTTCCAACCTTTAACTAGTGAACAAGCACTTGAAGAAGCGAAACAACGCCTGATTAATGCCGAAAAAGCGAATGGTTTTAGTTCCAATCTTTTAGGTGTTTTAGCATACGCACCGACTGCGTTAGAAATGTACCAAACCGTTTCTGAAATCAATAACCGCTGTAGCTTAAATGTACAAGAACGTGAAGTCGTGCAATTGGTTGCGGCTACAGATAATGGATGTACATTCTGTGTCGCTGGTCATACAGTATTGGCAAAAAATAAAGCCAAACTTGCACCTGAAATTGTCCAAGCCTTACGTAATCAAGCAGAGTTACCTGATACTCGTTTAAATGCATTGTCTACTTTTGCACGTCAAGCATTATTGACCAAAGGTGCTGTGGATGAGCAAACAACTCAAGCATTCTTTGATGCTGGTTTTACTAAACAAAATGCATTGGATGTTTTACTGGGTCTGAGTCTTGCGACTTTGTGTAATTATGCGAATAGCTTGGCTCGTACTGAACTGAATAGCCAACTTGCTGCACACAAATGGGAACCGAAAAATGCTTAATTCCGCGTTAGCTGTTTGGTTAGAACAGCATGCAGAGGCTTTAAATGCAGGCGAAGCAGACGTCAGTCTTGCTTTACTGCAACAATTAGGTCAAGCCGATGTATTTAGACAAGGTGTGCCTGAACAATTTGGTGGTCTTGGCAATACCTTAAAAGATGCAATTGAAACCATTGCAGAAGTTGCAGATTATTCAGTCACCGCTGCTTTTGTGAGTTGGAGTCAGCGTACTTATATTGAATATTTACTTACTGCAAAAGCCGATACTTTAGATGAGTTTCGTTTTGATGAGCTGCTTGCTGGTAAATATGCAGGAGCTACGGGTTTATCTAATGCAATGAAATTTCTCTCAGGCTTGGAACCCTTACAAATTCATGCTGAAGCAGTGGATGGGGGATGGAAACTGAATGGTGAATTGCCATGGGTTACAAATTTTCATCCTGACGGATTTAGTGTAGCTATCGCTACTGATAGCGCTCAAGGACCTTTATTGTTCTTAGTGCCATCTCATCGTTCTGGCTTTGATCGTCGACCAAACTTGGATTTGATCGCATTGAAAGGCAGTTCTACTGCTGCTGCTATTCTTACAGATGTTATTGTTTCACAAACAGAATTATTAAGTGATGACGCCACTCAATATCTTCCTGTCATTCGTCCAGCATTTCTAGGCTTACAGTGTGCCTTATCTATTGGTTTGATTAAACGCAGTCTACAGCAAGTCATTGCCAAGAAACACTCAAATGTAGTCAATGATCAAGTTGCCTATATTCAGCAGCAGTTAGAAAAAAATCTGACGGCTCTCTTTGCTGGACTGGAATCAGGACAATTCGTTATTCAAGCTAGATGCCTATTCGAGATCCGAATTGCACTCAGTGAACTTACTCAACATGCGATTCAGCTAGAATTATGCAGTACAGGCGGCAAGTGCTATTTGACACCTTATGAAGATGGCTTTACCAGACGCCTAAAAGAATCAGCCTTTATTCCAATTGTGACACCAAGTGTCTTGCAATTAAAAACTGAATTGTCACGTTTAAGTGCCTAAGACATGAAGAATAGTCAAGCGTTACTCACAGCAAAGCAACTTACAATCAGTCATGCGGGTAAAACCCAAGCTGTGATTGATGGTGTAGATTTTGACATCCAACAAGGTGAAATCATTACCATTTTGGGACCTAGTGGTGTAGGTAAATCGACATTATTGTCGACACTTGCAGGTTTGCATGCTCCTGAAAAAGGACAAGTTGAATTATTAGGAAAAACTATTGCTCAACAAAAGTCTGAAATGGCATTTATGTTTCAATCTGCAGTGTTATTGCCTTGGCTGGACATTTCAGAAAATGTTGCATTTGGACAAAATTTTAAAAATCAGACTAAACAAAATGAGGTAGAAATCCAAACGCGGGTGAGTAATGCTTTGCAACGGGTGAAGCTAGAGCATATTCCCCATGCAAAGCCAAACACTTTATCGGGTGGTATGGCGCAGCGTGTGGCCTTGGCTCGCGCTTTGGCAAAATCTCCACGTCTTTTATTACTCGATGAGCCATTTAGTGCATTAGATGAATTGAATCGTGCCCAATTACAAAGACTATTGGTCGACTTAGTACAAAGCCAAGAAATTGGTGCTGCAGTGATGATCACACACGATATTGATGAGGCTTTGCTTATCTCTAACCGTATTTTCTTTTTATCTGGTCAACCCGCAAACATCAGTCAAATATGGTCATTAACGCAAAATCATCCACGCGATATTTGGGAAAATAAGTTTTCAATAATTCGCAATGATATTTTGAAATTGCTACATCAACATCAAGCCAAAATGCTAGAAAATATTTAAGGAAACAGACATGTGTGATGACAATATTAATCATTCTCGTCGAGATTTTCTTAAATTGATGGGACTCTTTGCCGGAACTGTAGGCGTGCCAATGCAAGCAAGCCTGGCACAAACCAAGCCTGAAAATACAAAAACCAAACGGGTAAGAATTGGTTATATTCCAATTACCGATGCAACACCGTTATTGGTTGCCTATCAAAATAAGTTATTCGAAAAACAGGGACTACAAGTCGATCCACCTATTTTATTTCGGAGCTGGGCGCAACTGGTGGAAGCTTTTCTATCCGGTAGTGTGAATGTCATTCACTTGTTATCACCGATGGCAGTCTGGACACGTTTCGGCAGTCATTTCCCTGCAAAAATTGTGGCATGGAACCATGTTAGCGGTTCAGCTCTGACAGTTGCTAGACATATCAATAGTTTAAAGGACCTAGGTGGCAAGCAAGTTGCGATTCCTTTTTGGTATTCGGTCCACAACGTGGTATTACAGGAAATGCTTCGTAACGCAGGCTTGAAGGTCATCACTAAACAAAAAGGGCAACTGGCATCCAATGAAGTAGGGATCATCGTATTATCTCCTTCAGATATGCCTCCAGCACTACTTAGTAAGCAGATCTCAGGATACCTCGTTGCAGAACCATTTAATGCAATTGCAGAACATCTGAAGATTGGAAAAATACTGCGATTTACGGGAGATGTCTGGAAAAAACATGCCTGTTGCGTGGTGTACATGCATGAGAAAGACTTACAACTAAATCCAGAATGGTCGCAAAAGGTGGTGAATGGTATTGTGGAAGCCCAACTTTGGTGCCGTAGTCATCGTAGTGAAGTTGCGAAATTGATTTCACGTGAGCATAAACCACGTTTAACACCACACATTCATGCTGTAATTTCTGAAGTAGTTAATCCCAATCCATCCCGGCAGAAATTTTATTTAAGCGCAGGTGCAATTAAGCATCCTGCATGGCAAGATCATCGTATCGATTTTCAGCCTTATCCTTTTGAAAGTTATACAGTTGAACTAATCAAACGTATGCGTTATACCCAGGTTGAAGGTAATCCTGCATTTTTAAATCAACTGAATCCAACTTTAGCGGCACGCCAATTAGTTGATGATCATTTTGTTAAAAAAGCCATTCAAAACTTGGGTGGCATGAAAGCATTTGGTCTCACTGAGTCCTTTACCCGTCAGGAGATTTTTCAATTATGAATAATATCATGATGCCAAATTGGAAATATCATAGTTATGGATTACTCGGACTCATCGGATTTTTCTGCCTTTGGCTTGTTGCTGGGACATTTATTCCTGAAGGATTTTTTCAGCAATTTACGTTAAATGCGACATTGACCAAGTTTTTAACATTAATCCAAAACGCTGAAACCTATTCTCATATCTGGATGAGCATCCAACGTGTATTGGTGGGGCTAGGTTTCGCCTTGTTGATTGGGATTCCAGTAGGATTGCTGATTGGGCAAAATCAAAAAGCAGATGCATTAAGTTCACAAATTTTCCAGTTTTTACGCATGATTTCCCCATTGTCATGGATGCCAATTGCAGTGATGATTTTAGGGGTGGGCGATAAACCGATTTACTTCTTACTCGCTTTTGCCGCAGTCTGGCCGATTATTCTTAATACAGCGACAGGCGTAAAAAAAGTTGATCCTCAATTGTTAAAGCTTGCACATAGTTTAGATGCAACTCCACGTGAAATCTTGCAAAAAATTATTTGGCCCAGTGTACTAGGGCAAGTATTGGTAGGCTTGCGTTTGGCAATTGGAATTGTCTGGATCGTATTGGTACCGAGTGAAATGTTGGGTGTGAGCTCTGGGCTTGGGTATTTTATTTTAGATGCACGTGACCGTCTGGATTATACTGAGTTACTTTCGATTATTTTAATTATCGGTTTTATAGGTTTTGTCCTAGACCGTTTAGTAGTTAGCTTACAAAAGCGCATTGCGATTTAATCAAATATAAAAAAGCCTGATTAACTCGGGCCTTTTTATATCTATGTGGATCACTTTATTCAGCTGAATGTTGTGATTGATTTGGAAGAAATTTTCCTGCACATAGGCCTATTTCAAATAATCCCCACATTGGTACGGCAAGTAATAACATGCTGAGTAAATCTGGTGGAGTAATGAACATCGATATAAAAAAGCATCCCACAATAATAAACTTTCTCTTCTCTATGAGTTGTTCCAGAGTTACCAAATTTGAAAGTAATAACACGATAATAAGTACGGGGATTTCAAAACACAGGCCAAAAGTAAAAAAAAGCTTTAAACAAAAGCCTAAATAACTGCTAATGTCTGTCATGGGTAAGACAGCATCAGGAGCAATATGCATAAAAAAATACAGTACAGAAGGCAAAACAATATAACGGGAAAAACTGATGCCAAGATAAAATAAAACTAAGCTTGAGCTAAATAGTGCAATGATTAATTTCTTTTCTTGCAGATATAGCGCAGGCGCAATAAAACGCCATATACACCAAAGCAAAAATGGTAAACAAAGTAAAAAAGCAATAAATAGGGTGAGTTTAAAAGGCGCAGTAAATGTCGCAGTGATATCAGTTGCAATCATTTGACTGTTCGCTGGTAATGCTTGTAAGAGCGGTTGAGCAAATATTTGATATAGTGTTTGAGCAAAGGACAATAAACATAAAAATACCACGGCCAGCATCAAAATGATCTGAATCAGGCATTTTCTCAGTATTGCCAAGTGATCCAGTAAATTTACAGCAGTTGATGATTGGTCTTGAGATTTCATAAATACATAGATCTACTTAAATATGAGGGAGTAAGGATATGCTCATTTAAAATGGTATAACTCAATGGATATAGATCAAGCTGTCCTGCTTGATCCATGGGAGAAACCACTGCAATCTTTCCTAAACTGCTGTATGGCAAGCCAATATAAATAGGCTCATCAGAATGTAGTTCAGCATAAATTTTCTGGCTGAGAGTTTTTTCCAAATCTCTTACTTTGTTAATTTCAAATTCGAGTTGTTCTTGTAACTCATTGAGCTTGAGTTCACGTTCTATGTCATTTTGAAAATTTTGTAGCAGTTGTTTGACCTTTTGATACAGCCCATAAGCAGTTTTTAATAATTCTACTAGTTTTTCAGGGCCTAAGAATATCAATGCAAAACTGATAAAAAAGACAAGCTCAAACAAGCCAACATTTAACATAGGAGAGGAGATAGGTCTGTAAATTAAGATTGAAGGTTTTTATTTTTTGGCTGTGATGAGTCGGTAACTTCATCTTTCGGAGAATCGTCTTGAATTGATGTTTTAAAATCCTTAAAAACACCACCTAAATCTTTACCTAAATTTTTTAGTTTTGAGGTGCCAAATAATAAAATCAGAACCAAGGCAAATAAGGCAATGTGTCCAAGTGATAAACCTAACATGAAGCATCTCTAGATTGTTTGTTGAGTCGACTATTTTAAACGATGCATATTTTTTCTTAATCACATTATATGATTAGCTATTTACTTCTCATACAATAGTATTTTAATAATGCTCTATTTTTACTATATAGGTTCATCATTAGTGATGGAACAGCTCATGATGTGAAAGTTGCACTTGATTTAATTGACTGTTTGAATTTGGAAGAAACAGAAATATTATGTGCTTATTCTTATGAAAAAGCCGCAGTCTTTAAAATACCCTGTTATATATATGCCTTGAAGTGTGGAAAACCATTACCGTAAGGGGTGAAAACATTCGATATGATAGAGTGGCGTATGCTGTTCATTAATGAATTAATAGCAAAGCAAATTAATGCATCAACTTTTGCAGTCACATCAGGAAGATACTTATTATTTGCGAATCTTGGTAGCTAAGTTACGTGCCAAGCTGAATGATAATGCAGTGCATCCTAAATACATCGTGACAGAGCCAGGTATTGGTAGCACTGTGTAGGTCACAGTCTTGTATATCCCATTTAACTTATTTTTACCTAAAGTTAACTTCATAAGTTTTAAATATTTTAAACAACATTAAAATTAGTTATTTATAAGGTTTATTCTTGGAGTTTCATTTTTGTAAGTTCATGAACCTACCACAAAAATTTAGAGACTTATTATCTTCCTAAGTCATTTTATACTCTATGTGTCTAATATAAGAACAAGTATCAAAGTAATATGATATAAACAGCTAATTTATATATTAAAATAAGCTTAGAATTAGGATTAGTTAATCTATTGAATAAAAAACAGCTTTAAAACAGAAATTGTGAAAGCTATTTTTTAACCACTCTTTTTAAAGATAATTTATGAATGAAATAATTTATACCGAAGATGAGCTGAAGGGATTATCGGATAAGGAAATTCTGGCTCTATTAGCTGAATCTTGGGGTTTTAAAGATGGAAAAATTGAACTTTGGGGGGAGTTACCAGCTTTAGGTGAATCTATATACGGATTTATTGAGTACCCTTACTCAACTAGAAATGATGAGAGACTCTACTACCCATTAAAAGGACTTGAACGGGGAATCTGTAAGATCTTTGTGGCTCCGCAAGATGCTTCGCGTTTAGGCTCAAAAAGTAAGAGTCGGTTCATTCGTTTTGAGGTAGAGCTTTCCCCAGAATCAGAAAGAATAAAGCATAAAAATCCTTTTAGGTTGAGTGTTAAAAGAGGAACAGGTGAGAATCTGCGTTCTCTCCCTAAAGAAATGCCTCAAGATATTTTGGTTAACCCAAATTTGAATTCAGAGCGTAACCAATTTATTTCTAAGTCGATTTATGACTTCTATTACGAAAAGGCAATGGAAGACATGGATAAAGAAATTAAGCAGAGAAAAGGTAAAATTGAGGCTCAAATAGCTGAAAGAGAATCTGAGCTGCAGCAATTAAATGAAAATGGCATAGCTGAGTTAAAGCAAACCGAAGAGCAGCGGGATGTTTTAAAAAATCTACTTTATAAATTAAATGCTCAAAAGGATGAGCTTGAGACTATTAATGAAAAATTATCTCAAGATAAGCAACTTAGACAAAATGAACTACAGAATTTGACCAAAAGATTTGAACAGATAGAGGGTGAAATGAACAATAAAATTCAACGACTAAAAAGTTATGTTGCGGACAAGGCCCAATTTTTGAAAACTTTTGAGTTTGTTGATGAGGATGATATTAATCTTTTTCTACATCAATCTAAGCCTCTAATCGAGCGTGTGGATGGATTATCATTTAATAATGTTCTTAATGGTGATTACCAAAAAGCTGTGTCTTATATTCATGCTCACTTGGTTGAAATAGAATATATGTATCCTCGACATATCATTGAGAACTATTTAACGCTTCTTAGAACAAAAGATCTCATTATTTTGGCAGGTGACTCGGGTTCAGGAAAAACCAATTTGGTTAAATCATTTGCCAAGGCTGTGGGTGGTAAGTCGATCATTGTTCCTGTAAAACCAAACTGGACAAGCTCTGAGGATTTACTTGGCTACTATAATCCTCTAGAAAAAAAGTATTTGGCCACTCCGTTTCTAGAAGCTCTCATTGAGGCACAACAAAACCCAGAAATTCCATATTTTATCTGTCTAGATGAAATGAATCTCGCGCGTGTCGAGTATTACTTTGCAGACTTCTTATCACTTTTAGAAACGCGTGATGAAGAACCTGAAATTTCCCTTTATGCCGAGAGTGAATCAGCACATGTTTTATCGGAGCTTAAAGCAGTCGTTGATATTATTCAGTCTACCAAAGAAAAATATAGCCAAGATGGTGTTATTAATTTCATTGAGTTATTAAAAAATGAGCAGCTGAATTTACAATTACGACTGGCATTCGGCTTCAGTGATAAAGATTCACTCATTAAATATCACAGTGAAATTCGTCGAATGCTTTCCGCAGTAATGACGATGCCTTCAAGTATTAAAATGCCTGCCAATGTGCATATTATTGGTGCAATTAACATTGATGAAACGACGCATTACTTGTCCCCAAAAATCCTAGACAGAGCGCATATTATGCGATTTGAATCACCTCTATTATCGGATTGGAATAAAATTCTTGAAGAGGTCAGTGATTATGGCTTTGATGATGTGTCTAAACCTCTAATCTTTGATATTGAGTCTTTAGGATATCGGGCGAACTATCCTAAGTTTGATCCAAAAGATCCATTCTGCGCACTATTTATTGATCTCAACAAGGAATTTTTCCATAAGTTGGGGGTTGAGTTTGGTATGCGAACAATTCGTCAGGGACTCAACTATCTCGATTTATTCAAAGATGTGGATGCTAATGAAGAATTAGCAATCAATAACTTCCTATTACATAAGGTCTTACCAAAATTGACTTTTGATGGGAATAAGCAAGTGGGTGGTCAAACTAAGTTGGCACTCATCGATCGTGTACTCATAGAGAAAATTAAACAACTCTTACCAAATCATGACGAATATAGTGCGATTTTTTCTTCTGTTCATGCGCTTGAAAATGTTGTGAGTGACGCTAAAGCCAATGATGGGATTGTAAACTTCTGGTCGTAAAAATGGATCTATTTTTCGAAATTAAATATTTAGAGCTTAAGTGGTATAACCAGGAGATCCTTACAAAAGTAACGGAATCATTGGTAGCACTTGACGTTGAATATGATGAACACCTAAATATTTATCAAGTCGAGACCACGATTTATCCTAAAGTTGAGGGGGTAAAAAGAGGTGTGCTTGCTGTTAGATTTTTAAATCGCAGCTCAGATAAGCCCTATATCGAAATGTCTAGTGGTGATAAAAAATATCTAAGCCCGATTACAGATCCTGATACCGGTTTAGTGTGGTGGATAGTTAAAGATCGATGGGTAAAAGAACATAATCAATGGTCTAGTATTGCGCCAAATATTGTTGGAACAGTGTATTTTGTTCTGCAAGGCCAGCGATGTGAGATTTTAATTAATGGTTCGGATTTTTCACTGGACCAATTAGATAAGTATTTAAGCACCTTCAAAAATGATCTCTGGGAACTAATTTTAGATGAATCCAGTGTTGTTCAAGCGAAAGCTGAGGGTGGTCGATCTGAAGGAATTGGGAATGAGGCAATAAAATGCATTGAAAGTCTTGTTGCTCATGCTCAGAAGGTCTTGAATAACCCTAAAGTTGAACTGCGTGAAGTTCAATCTTTGAAGCCTAGAAAGGAAGTCAAACCTGTTAATAGAACCTTTATGGAGCTATCAACTAAGACCAATCAAAAGTTTTTAACAAGTCGGGCAACAGAGCCTTCTTACAACGTTCCTGAAAATCGCTACGTACTGTTTGCTCTTGAACGCTGCTATCTAATCATCAAACAAATTGTAATTCTCGCGGGCAATAAAATGCAGCGTTTCAAGCATCAAGCTGAGAAATTTCAGGCTCAGCATGATACTTTGAAAGATTATACGAAAGTGGATCGAGATTTGGTGGTTGCTGATTTACAAAAAATAGGTGAAAAACGTAAGTTATCTTATTGGCAAAATTACATAGATACTCAGGTTGCCCATTTTAATATTCCATTGGTTCGTACGCCTCTCACCACTGAATTTCAAATTAAACTAGAGAGTAGAACTAGTAGTGAAGATGGGTTCTTTGTTCAGGTCTGGCATAAAAATAAATATGTAAAACCGCCTTCAAAATACTATATTTTGGAATTGACTGGGCCATTTGAGGAATTGGTTAATATATTTGATGCAGGTATGGAGCTCGCCTTTCATTGTGAATTTTCACATGCCAAATATGATAAATGTGTAAAATTTAGATTCAATGATATCTATAAAATTACATTTCTACGATCCGATGTAATGGATAAAGCTTCGATGCATTATAAAAGAGAAGTACAGATTGGTATCGAGCTTGATAAAAATAATTGGATAAGATCTTTAACTGCAAACGAGCTAAAAGAACAAGAGAAAGAGAAGGTAGCTTTAAGAAACCGTATTAATTATTACTGGCATCATCAAAATAATTGTACTCAGATTTACGAAAAAGTAGAACCCAAGTTTAGGTTGCTGAAAACCATTATTCATCAATTTAAAGATCTAGGTGTAAAGACCTCACCGCATTTTCCTAACTCAATGACGTTTGTGCAAAACCCTAATTACCAGGCAATTCATAATAACTATAAAAATCTCCGTAAAGTTATGAATTTGCAAGATGAGAATCTTTTAATAAGTCTTGAGAAAATTGATGAAATTGGTTTGATTAATATGCCATTGCTCTATGAGAGATGGACACTCATTCAAATCATCATGGTACTTAAGAACGAATTTAGATTTGAGCCTCTCGACAATTGGAAATTCAACATCATTAATGCAATTAAGACGAACAACACGAATATTGCAGTTGAATTAATCAATGAACAGGGTGGACGTAGCCTCACTTTATGGTATGAAAAGAAGCTACCAAACAATAAAAAGCCAGATTTTACTTTGGATTTAACTTGGTATGAACAGAATGATATAGAGCGAATCCGCCCACATTTCAATAAGTTTGTATTGGATGCAAAATTTTATGATAAAGGCACATTTATAAAAGATGGCGGGCTTATGTCTAAAATTAATGAACTGTATAAAGACAAGAATTATAGCGAAGATGGTCAAAATCCTGTGTTCTTAATTCATCCTTGCAAAAATGTGATTGATAGGCGTGTTACTGCTCAGGATTGGGGTAAATATAGTTTTCTGGGGGAAGTGGATATATCAGGTAATGGTGAGTACCACGAGCATAATAAAGGAGCAATTTATCTAAACCCGATTGATCATACACTATACAATGATGAGCTTCAGCGTCTATTGGGTTTGTTTTTACAATATAAATTAGATTACGACGAAATCGGTTTTAACAGCGATATGACTTTAGCTGTTCCTATGTGCATACGATGTGGATCGAATGAGATAGAAATGCTTACCAAAACCACTGACTGGTATGACAAAGATAATGTAAGAAGGATTAGAACTTCCCGATCTGTATGGATGCAATGCAAGGACTGTGATCAGATGCAAGTTTACAACCATTGTTCAAACAGAAACCATCGACGTCGAATCATTAAAAATGGTCTTTATTGGTCATACCATTCTGCACGAGCTTTAGAGATATTTAATATGAAATGCCCAGAGTGTGGTAATTGGGGAGGATGGTAAATCTCTTATAGTTTTTTTCAGTTTACATTTGTTTAAGTTGTCCTGATATGTGATAAGCTTTATCTTATATTAGTATTTATGAACTTAATTATATTTGTTATCTATTTAACATAATCTATATTATGCGAAATCATAGTGTTAGAAACCATTTAAAGTGTCTGTATTCTCAGTCTTGCTGTTCTGCAAGATGTTCGAGATCATCGTATTACCCAAGTCCGTGCTGCTGAAACTCTGAATCTTTCCACCCGTCAAATTACCCGGTTATTACAGAAGCTCAATCAAGACGATATTTCAGGTCTGGCACATGCCAGTCGTGGTCAACCGGGTCATCATCGCCATGATGAAGCCGTAAAGTCTGAATGCCTTTCCATTATTTCTGAACATCTTCTTGGCTTTGGTCCTACATTGGCGCATGAGAAGCTCAGCAGCATGTTTGGGCTGAATATTCCTGTGGAAACGGTCCGTCGCTGGATGACTGCAAATGACCTCTGGATTCCTCGATCCAAGCGCCTGAAACGTCCATATCAGCCTCGTTATAATCGTGATTGTTTCGGTGAGCTGATCCAGATTGATGGCTCATATCATGACTAGTTTGAAGGTCGAGCTGCAAAATGCAGTTTATTGGTTTATATCGATGATGCCACTGGAAAGTTGTTGCATCTGCGCTTTTGTGAGGCTGAAACGACCTTTGACTATATGCTTTCAACCCGAGTCTACATTGAGCAATACGGCAAGCCGCTGGCCTTTTATAGCGATAAACATTCGGTATTCAGAGTGAATCAGAAATCCAGTCAAGACAGCCAGATCACGCAATTTGGGCGGATTCTGAATGAGTTAAACATTGATATTATCTTTGCCAACTCACCACAGGCTAAGGGTCGTGTGGAGCGCGCCAATAGAACCCTTCAGGATCGTCTGATCAAGGAGATGCGCCTGGAAGGCATCAGTTCGATTGCCGAAGCCAATGCCTGGCTGCCCTGCTTCATTGAGCAGTTCAATCAGAAGTTCGCCAAGTGTGCGAGCAACCCAAAGAACTTGCATCGCTCTTTAACGGAATCTGATGCTGAGCTGGAGGATATTTTTACCTGGCAGGAACCGCGTAAGGTCACTAAGAACCTGACCCTCACCTATGACAAGTGTATTTATATGCTTGAGCCAACAGTACTGAATCATAAGCTTGTTGGGCAATACATTTCATTTCTAGAGTACCCGGATGGAACTATCGCCATCATGTATGAGGGACGGAAGATCAACTATAGCGTCTTCAATAAACTGGCTGGACTACAGCAAAATGCAGTGGTTGAGAATAAAAGATTAGGCTCGGTTCTGGCCCATATCCAGCAACAGCATGAAGCATTGGAAAAACAGAATAAACGTTCCCGCCTCAAGAAAAGTATGCCGAGTCGTAAAGCTCAGAAAGCTGTTATTGAACAAAGAAATTTAAATCCTGTGCTTGACTCTTGCAGTTAAAAACAGGACATTTTAAATGGTTTATCGCATAGATATTTTTAATTGGTGAATAATACATAACTGTAAACGGCAAATAGAAATGCCCATTTCCTTGTAGTTAATGGTCAAATGTTTTAGATAATAGAAGCAAATTTTTTCAAATTCACTTCTATTTATTTTTTATTAGATATGATTAAAAGTTAAATGTATTCAACACGTTTAATCATCAAAGCAACATCAATATCAATGCACATTGAGCATAAAGCATACTTCCCTTGGATATTTTCAAGTTAATTTAGTGCTGTTGTCACAAGTCGCGCACCAAATGCTTTAAGTGGATGTCCAATTGCAATTTTTCGATGTTAAATAGTATTTATCTTTTTAATAAGCTAATCCAACATAATTTTCAGCTAATGTAGTTTTACCTGCTTCTGAACCTAAAATATAAGCCAATTCTGCTTTCTTAATTTTAATATCAAAATCACTTTCAGTTTCAAAGCGATGTAATAAATGGGTCATCCACCATGAAAAACGCTCAGCTTTCCATACACGTTTTAGACATTTTTCCGAATATTCATTGATACCTTGTTCAGAATTGTTCAAATAAAATTCAGTTAAAGCATTCGATAAATACGCAATATCCGAAGCCGCAAGATTTAGGCCTTTTGCCCCTGTTGGAGGTACAATATGTGCAGCATCTCCTGCCAAGAATAATTTTCCAAAACGCATAGGCTCAGTGACAAAACTGCGTAATGGTGCAATGCTTTTTTCGATCGATGCGCCAGTGACTAGTTTCTTACGACTTTCAGGATCTAAACGATGTTTTAATTCTTCCCAAAAACGCTCATCTGACCATTCTGCAACTTGGTCTGTTAATGGAACTTGCAAATAATAACGGCTGCGTGTGTTAGAGCGCATACTGCATAATGCAAAACCACGTTCAGATTGAACATAAATCAACTCATCAGATACAGGCGGAACATCTGCTAAAATACCTAACCAGCCAAATGGATATACTTTTTCAAAGGTTTTGATCTGGTTTTGTGGTACGCTTGCACGACATACTCCATGATAGCCATCACAACCTGCGATAAACTCACAATCAATACGATATTGCTTACCATTTTGAGTAAAAGTTACATAAGGTTTCTCATAAAAATCATGAATTTTTACGTCGTTAGATTCATAAAATGTAGTCAAACCAGCTTCATTACGTGCCTGCATCAAATCTTTAGTGACTTCGGTTTGTCCATAAACGGTGACTTGTTTTCCATTAGTTAAACCTGATAAATCAATACGGTGTTTTTCACCACCTGTTAAAATTTTAATACCTTGATGCGGTAAACCTATTTCTTTTAAATGCTGATCTACTCCCGCTTGCTTTAAAAGATCAACAGAAACTTGTTCTAGTATACCTGCACGAATACGTGCTGAAACATATTCAGCACTGCGTTGTTCGATGATGACATGTTCAATTCCTGCTTTATATAAAAGCTGTCCAAGCAATAGCCCTGCTGGTCCTGAACCGATAATTGCGACTTTAGTGTTTAAAACTTCCATTTCAATGACTCCTTATCTATGTCAATTAAATTAAATTTTTTATGTGAAATCGACTATAGTCAAAAAAGGAAATCCACCGTATTACGGTATCCTTGTCCGTATATCGGTCAAGATTTTAAAATATTGATACCATCGCAAAGGGACTAGTATGCGTTACAATCTGATCCATCATGAAAGTTCAGGTGAAAGTATTATTCAAGATGACTATATTTCAGGGCTCGCTAAAGGTCTAAAGTTGTTAGATGCTTTTGGGATTGATCGACAAAAATTGAATGCGACACAGATTGCACAGCGAACAGGAATCAGTCGGACTGCTGCAAGACGTTATTTAAGAACTTTGAAATTTCTAGGATATTTAGATAGTGATGAACATTACTTTTGGTTAACCCATAAAGTTTTACGTTTATCGAGTTCATATTTAAGTTCAGCACATTTACCTAAAATCGCACAACCGATTTTAAATATTTTATGTGGACAAACCTCACTTAACTATTCTGTTGTGGTCTTAGAGGATGATGAAGTTGTACCAATTGCACGTAGTTTTTTGCCAGAACAAGAGATGTTAAGAATAAGTCTTTATGGCATGCATTTGGGTAATCGTTTACCCGCACATGCTACTTCAACAGGTAAAATTCTACTCTCTAAATTTAGCCAAGATGAACAACAAAAATGGTTTAAAAAATTTGGTTTAAAACGACTTACAGCTTTTACCTTACAAGATGAAAATGAGTTTTATCAGATGCTTAAAAAAGTATCTCTACAAGATTATTGTATTTCAAAAGAAGAACACGAGTTAGGTGTGATTGCGATTTCCGTACCAATTTTAGATGCAAAAGGTCAGGCGGTGGCAGCATTAAACTGTATGTCCCAAACACATCGTGTTTCAGAACAATATTTGTTAGAAAATATCCTATCACTATTACGCAATACCGCATATCAAATTCGGGCAATGCTTTAAAAGCATTTACAAATATTTATGGAACACTGTTCCATTTTTAAAATTTAGTTGCTACTCTTGAGTTATAATACATGGACGTAAGTAATCAATGGCTTTTCAAAAAAGCCATTGATTCATTTTATTGAAAATTCAAGAAGAATAGCGCAATGAAAATCGCAATAGATGGATACTGTTGTCATCGCCATTTTGGTGAAATTTATCCAAATTCAGAAACTGAACCAGCCTTAAAACTTAATTTTTGGCAGTGCCTTGAACAAGCCATTGATTTTGATATTGAAGGGATTTCCATTGAAAGTTTTATGTTTTCACATCCCCAAGCACAAGATGTTGAGCGCTTAAAAACTATTTTAAAACAACATCAAATTGAACTGGTATCGGCATGGAAATATCCATGTGATTTTGAAAGTGGTAAAAATCTTAATGCTCTGGATGTCTTTAAAAAGCATGTATCCAGTGCGCAAAAACTCGGTGCAAAAGTCATGCGAATTTGTGCAGGAGGTCGACCTCAGGATTCTTGGCAGACTCATAAAAGTATACTGTTAGCTTTAATAGAACAAGCAACTGATTTTGCTATTCAATACAACATTATTATGGCAAATGAAATAGTCGACTTAGTGAAATGCATTAATCATGAACATTTTGGTATTTGCTTGGACACAGCTCATAATTTAAGAATGCTAGAAGACCCTTGAATACAATTCAAAAAATGGCGCCTTATGCCAAAGCTATTCACATCAAAGATATCACGGCTTTTCAAGGTGATCCTAAAAATTTTTCTTTTTGGCCAAGTATCATTTCTGGTCAAGGATTGATTCCAATAGAAAAGACTTTTCACTCATCCACAATATTCATCTGAGCAAGATGCCTTTTGACAAAGTTTAGATTATTAAAAAAAACTCAAACTTTCAGTTTTGACGCAGCCACAACTTAGCAAGGAAAATGCTTTATGACGACCAAAAAAATTGCCATCATCGGTGCAGGTGTAATGGGAAAAAAACATGCTCAAACGATTGTACAACATCCTTTGGCAGAACTCGTTGCTGTATCCGATCCATTTTCAGATGCCATGGCACAAGAATTTGATGTTCCTAACTATAAGGATTTAGAAGATTTATTTAAAAACCAAAACATTGATGGTGTAATCATTGCTAATCCAAATCGGTTTCATGTGAGCACTGCGATTACATGCATGCAATACGGAATAGCATGCTTGCTCGAAAAACCTTTGGCATTGAATACAAATGAAGCAATGCAATTAATCGCTGAACAAAACAAACTGAATGTTCCTATTTTGATTGGTCACCATCGTCGCCACAATCCAATTATTCAACAAGCCAAAGAAATTTTAGATCAAGGTACTTTAGGAAAAATTAATACTTTTAATGCATTGTGGTCAGTTTATAAGCCTGATCATTATTTTGATATTGAATGGCACCGCAAAGCGGGAGCTGGCGTGCTTGCCATCAATCTAGTACATGATCTTGATTTGATGCGTTTTTTAAATGGGGAAATTGAATCAGTACAAGCCATGACTTCAAATAATAACCGCCATCTAGAAGTAGAAGATACTATTTCTATTTTAGTCCGCTTTAAAAATAGTGCTTTAGGCACACTTTTGGCTTCTGATGCTGCGGTATCCCCTTGGGGGTGGGATCAAAATACCGAAGAAAATAAAAATAGTTTTGCGACCTCTCCGGATCAAGACTGTTGTTACATCAGTGGTACAGAAGGTGCTTTAAGTGTACCTAATTTAGAGTATTGGAATTATCCAGAAAATACCGATAAAAGTTGGGCTGTAAAATTGTTGAAAAATAAAGTTGAACCCAATAAACAAGAAGATGTTTATATTCGCCAATTAAGCCATTTTATTGAAGTAATCGATGGGAATGTAGATCCAATTTCTTCACCACAAGATGCAATTAAAAATATTCAACTTTTAGAGTGTATTGAACAAGCTGCCAAAGAACAGCGAACTGTTTATTTACAGGCACTTGAACCGTACAAGCAAGCTGTTTAATAGAACCGTAATCCAATACTCATCTATATAATAAAAATAGGGATATTTATACATCCCTATTTTTTCAATCATTTGAAAATGAAAAATAAAATTGATATTGGACTATTCCTTCTCCCAAAGGGCGAAGATTAGGATAAGGGGAATTTTCCATGAATTTTCTTCCTTTTGCAAAATGATATTCCTCCCCCCTTTAAATAGGAAAAGGAACTTTTATGATGAAGAAATTCTACTGACTGATATCCGTTAATAACTGAATATCTATCTCCTCTAATTTTAAATTTATTGCTTTAACCAAAGCATCGATCTGAGTTGTAGATGTTGCCGAGGCGATAGGTGCTGTGATACTGGGTTGTGCGATCGTCCATGCCAAAGCAATTTCAGACAGTTCAGCATCATATTTTTCTTTAAACTGATCCATTGCGGCTAAAATATTCAAGCCTTTTTCATTAAAATAGCGTTCTAATTGACGTTTGCGTGGTGAGTATTCAAGTTGTGAAATATCACGGTATTTTCCACTTAAAAAACCAGCAGCCAAACTAAAATAGGTGATTACATCGAGATGATTATTGATACAAATATCACGATATTCAGTTTCATATTGTTCGCGCTCAACCAAACTATAGCCCGGTTGAAAAATCTCATATTTGGGTAAATTTTGAGCCTTACTCACTTCAAGTGCTTGTTTTAATTGTGTTGAAGAATAATTAGACGCCCCTATTTTGCGAATTTTTCCTTCTTCCAATAGTTCAGCATAAGCGGTTAATGTTTCTTCGATTTGGGTGTTTTCATCAGGGTAATGACTAAAATACACATCTAAATAATCTGTATTTAATCTTTTTAAAGAGGCTTCAATGGCTTGTTTAATATATTTTTTAGATAAACCTTGTTGATCCTCACCTAATGGTGCACCTACTTTGCTAATCAAAGTCACTTTTTCTCTATAAGATGGGGTGCGTTTAAGCCATTTACCAATCACCGATTCAGACTCACCACCTTGGTGACCGTCTACCCATGTCGAATACATATCAGCGGTATCAATCGTCTGAATACCATGTTCAAATGAATAATCCAATAATGCGATTGATTTTTCAGTATCCACTGTCCATCCAAATACATTACCACCCAAAATAATTTTTGAGAAATTTACATCCTTTTTCATTTTTACCTCAATTTATATTTAGATTTTCACGTCATATGTATTTTTTAAGTGAGAAAAGCTAGTTCATTGAACCAGCTTTCCTTTTTCATATGTTTAAAGATTATTTTAGTAGGGAAACCGCTGTTGGTAATGCAATTATTGACTGCATTTCATGAGTTAACCATTGTGGTCCACCTTTAGGTGGCCAAATACCATCAGCAACTGATTTTGCACGAATTTCTGATCGTTCATTCAACGACGCGTACGGCCAAATACTGACAATGCGAGGATGACCGTCTAGCGAATACATCGCAACTGTAAGTTTTGAATATTGTGTACGTATTGGTACAGCATTTTTCCATGCTTCTAATACATGTGGAATACCGCCATGTTTTAATTCATAAGTTCGAATTTCATAAACAGGACCGAATTCACCCAATTCGACTTCTGGCAAAAAGTTAAAACCTGCAAAATGTTCAACTGAATATTGAATGATATTTTCACTTGAATTAAACACATTTTCTTGTGTCGCTAAATAGGCATCACCCGCATCTTGATCTGCTTGTGAGTCAAAGCTACGCAACACAACCACTCGATTTAATTGACCAATATCAGAAAACCATACACCGAGTAATTTTGCTTTTGCTTCAGCCTCTGCATGAAAAGCTTGTATACCATTGGCAACGCTTGCCGCTGTACCCATTTTGATCGTGATATTGATTAATTCATAAAGTTTCATGCGGTTTTTTGCTCCTGAGTTGAGTTTTGAAAAATAGATAAATGTGTTTTTTCAAGTAATTTTTCATGGGAATGATTGTTTGAATGGTCTTTTAGCTTGCCCGCAGCAAATTGCGCAATTCGCCACGCAAACACCATGCCTGGTCCAAGTGTGGTGCCTGGTCCAGGATATGTCCCTTTAAAAATCGAAGATAAATCATTGCCACAAGCAAATAAGCCCTGAATCACTTGATTATTCTCATCAAGTACACGACCAAACTCGTCACCTGCTAAACCACCACTACTTGCACAATCCATAGGAATCACAGGTAAGGCATAAAATGGCGCTTTGAGTAATTTGCCTAGACATGGATTTGGTGTAACGTCAGGATCGCCATTAAAGCGATTCATTACCCCTGAACCTTTACCAAAATCACGATCTTCACCTTGTTCAACCAATTGATTAAAGTGCTGAACAGTTTGATTCAATGCTGTTGCTTGAATCCCCACTTTGTTGGCAAGATCTTCTAGTGTATTGGCTGAAAATAAATATTTTTCACGTAAAAAATAATTGAGTTTTTTTGCACCTGGTAGTACAAAGCCTAATCCATATTTTTGAATGGCTGTTTCATCGCAGATTAAATAAGAAACTATTTTTTCTTTGCCTTGATTGGATTGGATTTGTGCCATACAAAAATCATGATAAGAATCAGACTCATTGACAAAACGTTTACCATCGGCATTGACTGCGATCACGCCAGGTTTACCACGGTCTAGAATAATGTGTGGCCAAATCGCTTTATAACCATTCTTATGTGTATGGATTGAACATGGAAAATACAGCACACTACTGTCTACGGATTGATCTATTTTTGCGCCAACACGATGAGCAAGACTTAAACCATCTCCTGTATTAGAAGTGGGTGAAAGCGAGTCTGAAGTCAAACCTTTCGGAAATAATTTCTCACGTAATTTGGCATTCCAACCCACCCCACCTGTTGCTAAAACTACGCCTTTAGCTGCTTTTACAATAATCTCTTGATTGTTTCTGTTGATTTTTGCACCGATAACTTTGCCATTTTCATAAATCAAGCTTTGTAGTGGTGCATCTAACCAAACAGGAACATGCTGTTGTTTTAAGTTGTAAAATAAACTGCCAACTAAAGCATTTCCCATCACTAAACGCGTACCACGTGGATAGCGCAAACGTGATAAAAAATAAGGCAGCACGACTTTCATCGTTGTCATGAAATTTGTACCTGATGAAAATGGGTTCAACAAGGCATTCAATTCATTACGATTCACCATCATGCCACCTAAACCCATAAACTCAGGACGAGGTGGACGTACATATTTAAAATCTGAACCTAACAGACTGCCATCAAACTCAGCAGGTGCTAAGGCACGACCGCCAAAAGCCTCCCCCGGTTGATTTTTCACATAGTCTGGGTGTGCCAAACAAGCATTTAGCTTTACAGTGGTTTTTTCATCCAAATCACGAATCATTTTTGGAGAAGAGTCTAAAAAGGCATCACGCATTGCTTCGCCCCCACGTTCTCCAACAACTGATTTTAGAAAAATACGAGCTTGTTCAATATCATCTGGTACACCTGCTTTAACACTTAAATGTGAGCCCGGTGCCCAAATTGTTCCACCAGAAGTGGCCGTTGTGCCGCCTACCTGCTCTGCTTTTTCACATAGCAATACATTCAAGCCATTCATTTTGGCAAATAATGCAGCAGACATCCCTGCTGCACCTGCCCCAATGACCAATAAATCAACCTGTTGTTCCATGTTTAAATATCCTATTTTTTTTGCTTCGCTGTAGATTTACTAAGACGTGCTTGTTTGACTAAATGATTCGCAGCGATATAACCAAAGGTCATGGCAGGTCCTAAAGTAATGCCCCCACTTGGATATTGCCCGCCCATGATGCTGTTCATGTCATTACCGACGGCATATAAACCTGTAATAGGTAAATGGTGCTGTTGATCTAATACACGCGCATCATCATCTGTGACTAAGCCTGCAAAAGTACCTAGGCTACCCGGAACAATTTCCACAGCATAAAATGGCCCTTTTTCAATCGGTGCAACACATGGATTAGGTTGATGATCTGCATCGCCTTGGGCTTTTTGATAAGGAGTTGAACCTCGCTGAAAATCTGGATCTTGTCCTTGTTGTGCATGAATGTTGTAGTGTGTAACTGTATCTTTAAACTGAACAGCATCTAAACCACATTGCTGCGCAAGTTCTTGCAAACTGTATGCTTGCTTTAAATAACCATTCTCAATCCAAGGTTGCATTGAAATTGGGAATGGTTTCACCGCACCCAAACCATAACGACGAATAAACTTATGATCACAAATCAACCAGCAACGTGCTAAATCACCTTTCGCTGTATGTCTAAATAAATCTTTAATGAATAATGGATAAGACTCACCTTCATTGGTAAAGCGCTTGCCATTTTTGAGAACTGCGATTAAGCCTGGTTTCCCACGTTCCACCAAATGTGGAAAACGTCCTAAAGTCCCGTCCAAACGTGGTATCAAGGAAACAGGTGCCCACGCACCAGACCAAGCTAAAGTTTTATCGACTTCTGCACCCACCGCTTCTGCGAGTTTTAAGCCATCACCTGTATTGGTTTCTGGTGCAGCAGAAAAGTGTGGTGTACCCAGTGCAACATGTTCAAACAATTGCTGTTTACGTGTTTCATCATGTGGAAAACCACCTGTTGCCAAAACCACACCATGTTTGGCTAAAATCCTGATTAACCCTTGTGGCGTTTTAAAAATTGCCCCGACGACACGCCCATTTTCATAGATCAATTGTTGTGCTGCATGACTGGGAAGCAATCTAACTTTCTGATCAAGCGCAGATTTTAAGAGTCTTGCAACTAAGGCATTTCCATTGACAATTTGGGTTGAGCGATGTCGGAATAACAGATCTATAAAATGGCGTAGCACACGTTTGGTGGCATAGAAAAATGAAGACACCGCACGAAATGTATTAATGAAATGCTTCATGTCTGCACCAGATGCAATCCCCATGCCCCAAACGGTGGTTTCAGGAATTGCAGGTTTCAACAAATGTAAATTTTCACCTAACTCTCGTCCATCAAATGGTGCTGCAACGATAGAACGCCAACCAACACGAGAACCCTCTATATCAAAAAAGTCAGGGACTAACGCACTTGCATTAAATTGAACAGCGCTTGATTTTTCAAAGAAATCAACCATTTCAGGAGCTTTTGTTAAATATTGATGAATTCGAGCCTCATCATATTTATCACCCAATACATTCTTTAGATATTGTTTTGGTCTTTCAATCGGTTCTGCCTGTCCTGCACGCTGTGCATGTGGTGTATTCGGAATCCATAGCCAACCACCAGATACCGCCGTTGTACCGCCAAAAACCGTTGCTTTTTCTGCAACAACCACATCTAAACCTTGAACTGCCGCGGTCACTGCGGTAGAAAGTCCGCCTGCGCCTGAACCAATCACCAAAACATCACATTCAAGTTGTTGGTAGATTTTTTCAGTCGTGCTATGGAACTCGTGTTGTGCTGAAGCGTTCATAAGATTACTCCGTAACAGCATCTACTTGTTCAGTCTGCGCAACCAATTGTTGAATCGCTTGCAAATTGATTTGAGCACGCTGCATTGCAGGTCGTTTTGCAAGTGTTTCATTTGGCACTTCAGCTGCTAAAGTGATATTTTTTGGTAATGCACGAATGAGCGAAAGTAAATCTATCTCACCTTGACCCGGAACCAGTCGATTAGAACGTGCAATTTTGATCAAACCTTCATCACTAGGATCATACCCCGCTAAACCATCACATAGCTGTACATAGTTCATACGTTGAATAGGTAAAACTTTAACCTGTTCCAAACTAGAGTCAGAACGATCAAAATGTAATGAATCAATCAAAACGGCAGCATTATCCTGACCTGACTGTTCGACAATATGATCAGCCTGTCTCAAGTTTTTCACAGCAGTCCAAGGCATAAACTCAAGATCACAACTCAAACCATATTTTTTACTCAATTCACAAAACAGCGCATAATTTTGAATTAAACGTTGTTGTTCATGGTCATTCCCCGCCACCAAAATGTGTTTGGCATTTAACTGCTGAGCAACATCTAAAAATCGTAAATATTGTTTAGGTTCAAACTCAGGCGTAATGCGGACGATCTCCACGTCTGCAACTTCAACGCCTGTATCTTTCAACGCTGCTTGTGTTTCTGCCAGTAACTTATGGTCAGTTAGGATTGGATACTCAGCTTCATTTGGTGCAGCAGGTAAAAGTCGTAAACCAACTTTTGCATAGCCACATGTAGCGGCAATGTTCACTGCTTCAACGGGTGATACATCTGCAACAGTCAAAAAAGAAAGCGAATATTGACGTGATTTATTTTCATGCAGCATTGTCGTTTTCCCCTTGATGCTCAAGTAGAAAATTCACCATCAGATCACGTACTTGCACAAACATGTCAGTGCCTTTGACTGCAGTACACCCCAGTTCCAATGCTTTAGACACAAATGGTGTTTTTTCAGGGCTTGTTACTACATCAGCAACGGACATTTCAGCGCTTAATTTATCGAGCTGGAATGCTGCAGATGGATCACCATTCATCCCCATAGGGGTTGCATTTACGATGACATCAAAGCCTGTAGGGTCATTATCATGCGTAAGTACTTTGCCTTTACCCAAGGTATTTAAATGTTCCACTAGCTGTTGTTGACGTGTCACATCTACATCGAAAATCGCAAGTTCTGACACACCTGCAAGCAAAAGTTCATAGGCAATTGCTTTGCCTGCACCGCCAGCCCCTGCCAAAATGGCACGTTTATTTTCCAATTGAATATTTTTTAATTTAATCGCCTGTACCATGCCTGTACCATCCAGCATGTCACCTTCCCAACCTGCATCACAACGGCGAATGGTATTGACTGCGCCTATAAATTTGGCACGTTCAGTGACTTGGTCACAACACTGCAACGCTATGATTTTGTGTGGTACGGTCACAATCAAACCATCGGTATTCAGCATGTTTTTGGTGTTTTCAATAAACGCTGGGAAATGGTTTGGGTGCACATCTGCAGGTGGCACAATGGCATTTAAACCTTTGCCAATCAGTTCCAATGTCACACCTTCGGGTGATTTCACTTGTTTAATTGGATGTCCAACCACAAAATAAAGACGAGTTGATCCGTTCAATTGAATACTCATAATTCAATATCCTTTAAAAATTAGTGGGTTAAATTTGAATCAAACTTTAGCGCTATCTAAATTACGCTGTTGCATACGTTGAGGAGAATAAATAATCTTCATTAGTAATAAAGCAATGACCATCCCTGCTGTAGGAATACAGAGCACTATAAATATTTTGCTTGCTGCCCAACCTTGGTTGAGGAAATAAGCACCCGCAAAAGCACTTGCTACTGCACCTAAGCGGCCAATACCATGCATCCAACTATTACCTGTAGCACGTGCAAAGACTGGATAAAATGCACTGGATAAGCCATTAATGCCTGAGTTTGCACCATTCATCCACATTCCAATGAAGAAACACATCGTGCTGTATAAATAGAAATTATGTCCAACTTCACCAACAAATAACATGAAACCAATGGCGATCAAGAAACACATCACTAAACCGATATGTGGATTAATTTTATCCATCAAATAACCACATGCATAACACCCAAGTGGTCCACCGAGTTGATAAATTGCAGTAATAATAGAAGCTTCACTAATGCTAAAACCAAATTCGTGTGACATCATCGGCAACCAACTGCCCAATAGATACACAACAAATAAGCCTGAAGCATAGGTCCACCACAACAAGAAACTACCTAAAAAATAAAATGGACTTAAAATGGTTTTGACTGGGTTATCAACCGATTTGGTTTTAGGCTGAGGTAACACAAAAACTTTATCACTGGTATCAAAATTTGGTGCAATTTTATGAATAATCGCATCAATTTCAACTTTAGGATGTTGCTTTAAAACTTTAAATCCAATCGATTCAGGCAATTTTATCGCAACGACCACAGCTAAAATTAAAGGTAATATTCCACCAATAATCATCATGGCATGCCAGTTATAATGTGGAATCACCCATGCTGCCAAAAATCCACCGAGCGCTGCACCAAACGTAAAACCACTTAAAATTAGAGTAACCATTCGGGCATTAACACGCATAGGCGAGTAGTCAGTCGTAAGCGTCACAGCCTGTGGCATCACGCCACCCATAAATAAACCTGCAATAAAACGAAAGATCATCAACTCATTTACATTGGTTGATACAGCGGCGATCAACGTAAAAAAGCCAAATCCAAGGAGATTTACAATCAATAGTTTTTTACGACCAAATTTGTCTGCAAGTGGTCCTGAAATTACAGCACCTAAGGCTAAGCCTACTAACGCGGCACTCATCACAGGTGCTAAAGCGGTTGTACTAATGCCCCATTCACTTTTAATGACGGGTGCAACAAAGCCCATAATCGAAATATCAATACCGTCAACGACAACAATCATTAAACAAATAAAAATAATAAATTTTTGTAAGGGAGAAATTCTATTTTCATCTAGAAATTCTCTTAAATCTACCTGTTGAGGCATACACTTGCTCCCTTAGCGCTCACCAATATTTTTATGCTTTTCCATGCATAAATTAAGATTTAAATTCGATTCAAAAATTACATGAACAATATCGTTCTAAATTTTTCATTTTGAATCATCTGATTTATCTCAAAATCATTTAGGATAGAATCGAAGATGTAATATAATCTGTTTTTTAGATTTTTGGAACACTGTTCCAGAAAATTATTAGTAATTAATTTGGATTTTTTATGCTGAGTAACAATGATCGCACTTTGACTGTGCTGGAAGCCTTATTAAAAAATGTAAATGGATGCGCTTTAAGCCAACTTTCAACTGATTTAGATATTCCAAAGTCAGCGATGCATCGTTTATTAACGTCTATGAAAGACATGGGGTATATCTATCAGGATGAACTGACCCAACATTATAAATTAACCCTAAAAATAGCTTCGATGGGGCTAACGTATTTGTCTTCACGTTCAATTACTGAGACTTTTCAGCCCTTTTTAAATCAACTGGCTGAAGAATCAGCCGAACTTGTTCGTTTGGGAATGATTGAAAATGAAAATATTATTTGGATCGCCAAAGCCCAAGGTTCAAAATCAGGTTTAAAGTATGATCCTGACTCAGGAAATGTTGCTTATTTACCTGCTTCTTCTTGCGGCTTAAGCTATCTTTCAGCCCTAAACAAATCAGATTTTTTACGCCTTGTGGAACGTGAAGGTTTTGAAAAAGCAAAATTATTTGGCCCTAATACACCCAAAAACTTAGATGAACTTAAAGTTTTGGTTCAAGCCTCTAAAGATCGAGGATATGGCTTAATTCAGGATACCTATGAACTAGGTATGACAGCGATGGCTAAAGTTATTGTCAATCCTCATACTGGCATTCCTTTTGGCACAGTCAGTATTGCAGGACCTTCTGTACGCTTAAATGAACAACGTGTCGAAGAACTTGCTCCTGCTTTGTTAGAAACCGCTGATAAAATTGGTCAAATTATTCATTTGGCACATCGCTAACAGTAGGTTAGACATTTTTAATGTCAGCAATAAAAAGCGATCTATATTCAATAAAATGAATCAGATCGCTTTTATTTAAAATCCGAAAAATATTAGAAATTAAAACGTGTAGTCAAACCGAATACCCAAGCATCATCCACTTGTTTAACACCGCCTGCTTGATGAACATATTGAAGATTTGGGCGTAACATAATCGCTGGGGACCAGTTGAAACTATAGTTAAGTTCAATATTTAATTCATCATTTTGAATCGGGTTATACATTGGATTACTATAATCTACAGCAGTAAAATTATTTAAATCATTATTATACTGTTGGCGATCTCGAACACGATCATTGACATCAAAACGTGCAAAGCCTAAACCGATACTATCATTTGGTCTGGCATCACCTATGCCTTTGTACCAAAATGCTAACTGTTGAGATGATTCAACCGTAGTTGTGGCTTTGTCATTCCATGTAAAGTTTGCCGATGCATATAAACCACGTTTGCTGTCATTTTCATGTGCAGTCAGTTGTTGTTGTGCATTTAACCAAACACTTTGTTTATAATGATGAATTTTACGGTCAGCGGCAGCAACTGCGATCTGTCCTTGCGGATTACTTTTTACATCTGTCGCATCAGCAGTTGCATAAAATGCACCTACTTTATATTCACCTGCCAAACCATTAAACATCGCCAGCTTAGGTTTCCATACTAGCTCAACAGGAATCAATCCCCCTTCGGCATCATCTATTCCTAAGTTAAAACCACGATCTTCAAAGGTATTTTCAGGATTCATTTCATAAATCCCTGCTGCTATAGACCATTCTGGTAAGAATTGATATCTCATATTGGTCCCCCACTGTGACACAGGTCCGTTATACCAAATATTTCCTACCGTTTTACCTAGCTGTCCGCCACATAACATCAAGTTTTGGAACTCGCAATGTGATGCATTGAAATCTTCGGATAAGCCCATTCGCCCAATTTTAAATTGCAAAGTATTTTCTAAAAAACCAGACTTGATCCAAGCTTGTGTTAAACGCCAAGATTGACCACGACCATAGATTTCTTGCACATTACTAAATTGTGCAGCACGTGGATCAGAGATTCTCTCTGCGGATAAGCCCTGCCCATCACGTTTGGTGATCATGACACTGGCTTGTGTATTTTTCCAACCTGCAATTTTTTCGAAATCAAATAGTGAAGCTAAAGTCAGTTGATAGGCATGTAACATTTCTCGATCATCGTTATAACCACCATCGAGATTGGTTGCACTTTCACTTTGAAAGCCAAGGTTAAATTTATAACCTTTTTCTTCTAAACTTTGGCGCTCACCATTCCAATCGCCTAATAGCCATTGTCGGCCTTGTGACAAAGGTGTATTTGCCAATGACAATTGAGATAAAGATAAGCCTAAGCTTAAGATTGTGAGTTTATTAATTGAACTAAGTTTCATCTGCTTTTCCTTAAGCATCGTGTGATGATTTCATGAATAATTTAATATTTATGGATTTTTAAGCGTGAAAAACCCCTTAACCGAATATTTAAGTACCCGATTTAACATTAATATTTTCATGCGTTTTAAATTTTAGAATGTTTAAATTGCAAATTTTAAGATACGTTCTACAGAAAAATATTCCATTTATTTGACTCAAACATAGGGATAGACAACGTAAATACGCTGTCTATTACACCTCTATTGAACTGGATAAAATTCGTAAAATTCACATTAAATATCAAAGAAAACTGTTTCTTTGTCACCTTGAATATAAATATCAAAGCGATACACAATTTCACCGTTTTCTTCGCTACGTTTAGCGATTAAGGTTTGACGACGTGGTACCCATTCGATTCCATTTAAAATTGGGTCTTTGGCATTCGCTTCGGCTTCATCTTCAAAATAAACACGAGTATTCAAGCCTAAGTTAATACCTCGTGCGAAAATAATCAGGTTAATATGCGGTGCTTGGGTTGAACCTTTACGCCCCGGAACTGCGCCTGGTTTTATAGTATTAAAATGCCAAATTCCTGTTTTAAAATCAGCACCTGCACGTCCCCATCCTTGAAAATTTTCATCTTCCTGCTTTTCCTGAAAATCAGCATCACTTGGATAGACACCATTGGCATCTGCTTGCCATATTTCCAATAAAACATCACGTAATGGCAGTCCAAGACCGTCAAAAACTTGCCCTTCAAGACGAATATGTTGCCCTTCAGGATTATTTTTTAGCAAGTCGTTATTAAAGTTGTAGTCAAAAGTTTCGATCCCTGCTTGTTTTGGCAATAAACCAATATGCACATATGGACCACCTGTTTGCGATGGGGTTTCATGTAATTCTTGGAAATTCCAACCGTTCATAGCATTTACTCCCTTTATTATTAAACTAATTCATTTTCAAAATAGGTTTTACGACGACCACGTAATGTGATATCGAAACGATAACAACGACTATCTGCTTCAATAAAATTGCTTTTGTCTTCAATCGCAATCAAAGCACGGCGTTGGTCTTCGGAAGGGATAGTCTTAATAATCGGGCAACTGTCAATCAGTGGATCACCTTCAAAATAAAACTGTGAAATTAAACGCTGTGCCCAACCATCCGCCAGTAAAGAGAAATGGATATGTGCAGGACGCCATTCATTAATACGGTTACGCCAAGGGTATGGACCGGGTTTAATGGTACGGAAAATATAAAAACCATTTTCATCTGTCATCATACGACCACAACCACCAAAATTTGGATCTAAAGAACCAATAAATTGGTCATTTGGATGGCGATAACGACCTGAAGCATTGGCTTGCCATACCTCTAATAGTGCATTTTTTACAGGACGACCAAACTGGTCACGCACATAACCATGCACAATGATACGCTCACCAATCGGTAAGCCATCTGTCGCACTATTTAAAATTAAATCATTGTCTTTTGGACCAAACTGCTCTGCTGAAAAACGCGGTGACGTCACTTCTGAAATCGTTTCACCGATGGCGATTAATGCATTTTTTGGCGAACGTAACACACTGGTTTTATAACCTTCAGTGTATGCTGGTGGATGGTCTTCAGTATTACGTTGAGCATATGCTCCCCAAATGATTTTAGACATCATATTTTCCTTTAAATAAATTCCTGAGCTTTTTTTACTCGGCATCTAAGCCAAGTTCTTTAAACACTTCTTCTGCCATATGCATTGCTGCGTTTGCCGCAGGCAGTCCTGCATAAAGTGAGGAATGGATAAACAATTCTTTTAAATCGTCTTTGGTCACACCATTGTTAAAACATGCACGTAAATGTAGACGTAACTCATCGTTTCTTCCTAATGCCAATAAAATCGCAATGGTGACTAAACTACGTGTGTGACGTGGCATCCCCGGACGTGACCACACTTCCCCCCAAGCAAAGCGACTAATAAAATTTTGAAAATCTGCATTAAAATTATTTAAATGATCTAAAGAACGTTGCACATGTTTTTCGCCTAATACTTCACTACGAACATGAATACCTTGCTCATAACGTTGTTCATCATTCATAAAACACCTCTTAAGTTGCATCTGTATGTGCAACAAATGATTTAATTAATATTGCCAATGCCGCAGCAGTGGCTGGAATAAGTAATAAAGATAAAACTGCTGTGAACGACCATTGGTTACCAAGTAAAACTGCACCGATCCAAGCACCAAATACAGCACCAAAACGTCCAATACCTGACATCCACGCAACACCTGTTGCGCGACATTGAGTTGGATAAAAACGTGCGCTGAGTACTGGCATAGCTGTTTGAGCACCATTAGCTGCCATACCTGCACACAAAATAACGATAGCGACCAGAATAGGATTGTTTAGGCTCTGCCCCACGATGAAAGCAAATACACCCGCCATAAAATAGAAAGCTGCAATCACACGGTTTGGATTGAATTTATCCATTGCCCAACCGATAAATAATGCACTGAGTACCCCACCAAATTGGAAAAGCCCGCCAATAAACGCAGCACGTTCCATACTTGCACCAGTTTCACGCATTAATGTTGGTAACCAACTGGTTAGCAAGTAGATAATCACTAAACCCATAAAGTAGGTAAACCAAAGCAAAACTGTGCCTTTGGCATAAGATTTTGAAAAGAGCATCCCGATTACTAATTTTTTATTTGCAGTTTCATTTTTTTCTTCAGGGACATGAAACTCAGTAGCATTTGCGACTTGAGCAGGCGCAATTTTGCTTAAAATCTTTTTGACTTTTCCTGTGATATCACCTTTCACAATTAGATAACGATAAGATTCAGGCAACCAAAATACGACCATCACCATTAAAATAAGTGGTGCCCAACCGCCCACTAAAAATAGGCTATGCCATCCAAATGCTGGTATAAGCCAACTACTTAGAAAACCACCGACTGCCATTCCTAGGTTGTAGCCACAAAACATACAAGTCACAAGTAATGAGCGAATGCGGGCAGGACAATATTCTGAAAATAAGGTTGTGGCATTTGGCATCGCTGCGCCTAAACCAATTCCTGTGAGAAAACGAAAGAGCACTAACTGATCTAGAGTTGTTGAATATGCGCAAGCTAAAGTAAAACCACCAAAAACAAGCATAGAAATACTCAGGACGATCTTACGTCCAAAGCGATCCGCAAAAGGTCCTGAAAATAATGCTCCGAAAATCATACCGCCTAGAGCAGCACTCATTACAGGTCCAAGTTCAGACTTTGCAAGCCCCCAATCTTGTGCCAATGCTGGTGCAATAAACCCCATTGCAGCAGTATCTATACCATCCACAAAAACAATCAGAAAACAAACAATTGCGATCATCCATTGATACTTAGAAACGGGTGCATTATTGATTAATGCTTGGGCATCTATCCCTTTTTTAAGGACAGTATTCTCCTGAGATGCCACGTCTATCTCCTTTAGGCTAAATCCATTTAAGTTTTATTTTTGAAATTACGAAATGAATTTGGTAAATATCTGGCTAAATTCTTCCGGGCATTCAATATTCGATAAATGTGATGCATCTATCGTTGCCAATTGTCCATTTTGTACTTGTGAATGGATCAACACTCCATCTTGAATCGTGGTCACTGGGTCTTTTTCACCACATATGACAAGCATCGCTGTACTTATTTGGCTTAAATCATCACGCATATCGGCATAAGCCAATGCACGACAGGACTCTGCATAACCTTGGGTGGATGTTGCTGCCAAACTTTGGATCGTGCGTTGCGCTAATGCATCATGTTGATAATCGAATTGGTTACTGAACCAACGGGTATGAGTGGTTTTAACTAAATCAGCTAAGCCATGTTTTTCGACTTGGTCTGCACGTGTAAGCCATGCTTCTGTCTGTCCAATTTTGGCAGCAGAATTTGCCACAGTAATACTTTCAAAACGATCTGCAGCATTGATCCCAAGCCATAAACCTGTAATACCCCCCATCGAGATGCCACAAAAATGTGCTTTTGCAATATTTAAGGCATCTAAAATATCCAGTACATCTTCGCCAAGATTTGCCAAAGTAGAGTTTTCAATTACATCACTTTGACCATGACCGCGTGTATCGTAACGAACGACTTTGTAATTTTCTTTAAAATAAGCAGCTTGCTCATCCCACATGTGATGATCAGTCCCTAAAGAGTTCGAAAAAATAATCACAGGTGCATGATCTAAACCATCAACTTGAATTGCTAAAGCCTTTCCTTGTCGATTAATAATCTTGTTCATCACTTTGCCTCTCCTTTGGCATGCTTCAGCACAGCTTCGATTTGATCTTGAATATTTCCCAAATAAGACTCAGGTTTAAATATCTGTTGCAATTGTTCAGCATTAAAGTACTGCTGAACCTCTGCAATTTCAGCCACAACCTCTTGTAAATGACATTTCTCAGCAACCGCTTTTTTACATGCAGCTTCGACCAAATGATGTGCATTTAGACGTCCCATTTTAGGGGCTAAAGCCATCGTAACCGCTTCCGCCATAATCAAACCTTGTGTACATTCAATATTACGCTGCATATTTTCAGAATTAACTTCTAAGCCTTGTAATACTTCATGTGTGCGCTGCAATGCACCTGCACAAAGCTGAAAAATTTCAGGTAGTGCAAGCCATTCTGCATGCCATGCACCTAAGCTACGTTCATGTTCCTGAACCATACTTTGGTACATACTCGACATTAAGGCAGGTACTCGATTTGCTGCTGCCAAAATGGATGCAGCCGCGACTGGGTTACGCTTGTGTGGCATTGTTGATGAGCCACCACGTCCTTTAGCTGTCGGTTCAAACACTTCTGCAATTTCTGTTTGCATCATGAGTGACCAATCACGTGCCATTTTTCCAGTATTACCTGTAACAACTGCTAAAAAATGGGCAATATCCAATATACGATCACGTTCACCATGCCAAGTGCAATCAGGTTTAGACAAATCAAGTCGTTGTGCATAAGCCTCAACAACTGCCGAACCTTGATCTAAAATAGATGCTAAAGAGCCAACCGCACCACCCAATTGAACAGTGAGTACTCGAGACTTTATTTGCTCTAAACGTTCTAAATCACGCTGAAAACTACTCGCCCAACGTGCAGCTTTATGCCCTAACGTAATCGGTAGTCCTTGCTGTAACCATGTACGCCCAATCATGACCTGATCGCGATACTGTTCTGCTAAATGAACCGCAACATCGTGAGCACTTTGTAATTGTATTTGAATGATAGATAAAGCATCTTTTGCTTGTAAAATTGTCGCAGTATCAATGATATCTTGACTGGTTGCACCCCAGTGTACATAACGAGAAGCTTCTTCATCGACATTTTTTACAGCAGCAGTAAATTGCTTTACAAAAGGAATTGCAATATTGCCAGCCAATGCAGTTGCTGTTGCCAAGCTTTCAAAATCAATCGCATGTATGCCTTGCTCTTCAGCAACTTGGGCAATAATGCTTGCGGCACTTTGCGGAATGACACCAACATCAGCTTCCGCCTGTGCCAAAGCAACTTCTGCCTTAATCATGTATTGAATCAATGCCTGATCACTAAAAATCTGAGTGACATCAGCTTGATAAAACAAACTTGCAAATAACTGGCTCATTTTGCTGATCCTTAAACTCTTTCAATAATCAAAGCAATGCCTTGACCTACACCGATACACATTGAGCACAGGGCATATTTACCACCTGTTGCTTCAAGCTGATTCAGCGCTGTGATCACCAGACGCGCACCCGATGCACCAAGTGGATGACCCAAAGCAATCGCACCACCATTTGGATTCACTTTCTCTGAACCATCGGCAATGCCTAGGTCACGGGTGACTGCCAGTGCTTGTGCTGCAAAAGCTTCATTCAGTTCAATCACATCCATTTGCTCAAGTGTTAAACCTGTTTGAGCAAGCAGTTTTTTGATCGCAGGTGCAGGACCAAAGCCCATAATGCGAGGTTCAACACCGACTGTTGTTGCACCAATCACTTTGGCACGGGCTTTTAAACCATATTTTTCAACAGCGTCATCAGAAGCGATGAGCAATGCTGCTGCACCATCGTTAATGCCTGAAGCATTGCCCGCAGTCACTGTACCTTCAGCTTTCACCACAGGTTTTAACTTAGTTAACGCTTCAATAGTTGTAGCACGAGGATGTTCATCTTTTGCCACAACAATGGCATCGCCTTTGCGCTGTGGAATGGTCACTGCAATAATTTCTTTGTCAAAGAAACCTTTTGCCTGTGCAGCCGCAGTACGTTGTTGACTGGTCAAAGCGAATTGATCTTGATCTGCACGGTTAATGTTGAATTGCTCAGCCACGTTTTCCGCAGTTTGAGGCATGGTTTCAACACCATACATTTCTTTGAGTTTTGGATTGATAAAACGCCAACCCATGGTGGTGTCTTCAAGTTTTTGTGCACGACCATAAGCAGATTCGGATTTACCCATCACAAATGGTGCACGTGACATGCTTTCTACACCACCTGCAATAATCAAATCGGCTTCACCTGCTTTAATCGCACGCGCTGCCATTGCCACAGCATCCAGCGATGAACCGCATAAACGGTTGACTGTAGTTGCAGGTACTTGATACGGTACACCTGCCAACAATGCAGACATACGACCGACGTTACGGTTATCTTCACCTGCTTGGTTGGCACAACCATAAATCACATCATCAACTTTTTCCCAGTCCACAGATGGATTACGTCCAATTAAAGCTTTGATTGGCAATGCGCCTAAGTCATCTGTACGTACAGGTGCAAGTCCACCTGCATAGCGACCGAAAGGTGTACGGATGGCATCAATAATGTATGCGTTTTTCATTTTTAAATCCTTGGAAGAAAGCTCCTCCCTTTTTTAAAGGGAGGTTGGGAGGGATTTGAGGAAGTTAATTTTAAAATTAATCCTCCCTAAGTCCCTCCTTTAAAAAAGGAGGGACTTTTAATTAAGCAGTTGCATCAATCAATGTTGCACCCGTCAAGGACTGCAATTCTTCAAATGAAAGACCTTCCACTTTTTCAATCACTTTCATGCCTTCAGCAGTCACATCAATCACGCAAAGGTCAGTGTAAATACGGTCTACACATTTCAAACCTGTAGCAGGATAAGTCAGCTCTGCCACGATTTTCGGCTCGCCTTTTTTGGTCACGTGATCAGTCGTGATAAATACTTTTTTCGCACCAACGGCTAAGTCCATTGCACCACCGACTGCAGGAATTGCATCAGGTGCGCCTGTATGCCAGTTTGCCAAATCACCATTTTCAGCAATTTGGAAAGCACCTAAAACAGCGATGTCTAAGTGACCACCACGCATCATGGCAAAAGAGTCACCGTGATGGAAGAAAGCACCGCCATCCAGTAGAGTCACAAATTCTTTACCTGCGTTGATCAGTTCAGGATCACGATCTTCTTCAGCAGGCGGTGGACCAAAAGCCAACAGACCATTTTCAGAGTGTAAAAATACGTCTTTGTCGCTTGGTAAATAGCTTGAAATTTTAGTCGGTAAACCAATGCCTAAGTTGACATAAGCACCATCAGGAATGTCTTGTGCCACACGCTCAGCAATTTGATCACGGCTTAATTTTGTATAACTCATTTTAAATTCTCCGTAGCCAATTATTGAGCAGGTTTTACTTGTACAACGTGTTGTACAAAAATACCCGGTGTGATGATATGTTCAGGATCTAAAGCACCCAACTCGACAACTTCAGACACTTGTGCAATCGTTACGTCTGCTGCCATCGCCATGATTGGACCAAAGTTACGTGCAGATTTACGATAAACGAGGTTACCCCAACGATCACCTTGTTGTGCTTTGATCAAGGCAAAGTCTGCTTTGATTGGGTTTTCTAAAACGAAATCTTTACCTTCATAGTTTAAGGTCGGTTTGCCTTCAGCAAGCAACGTCCCAAAACCTGTAGGTGTGTAGATTGGACCTAAGCCCATGCCCGCAGCTTGGATACGGCAAGCCAAGTTACCTTGAGGTACAAGTTCTAGCTCGATTTTGCCCGCACGGTAAAGTTCATCAAATACCCAAGAGTCAGACTGACGAGGGAAAGAACAAATGATTTTACGCACAGCACCTGATTTAAGTAGTTTAGCCAGACCATAGTCGCCATTACCTGCGTTATTATTGACAATCACAAGGTCTTTGATGCCCAGCTCGATCAAGCCATCAATGAGTTCTGCAGGTTGTCCTGCTGTGCCAAATCCACCAATCATGACGGTTGATCCGTCTTTAATGTGTGAAAGAACTTCCTTGAGGGAAGTAGCACTTTTATCAATCATTAGGCAACTCCATTTGCTATACTGAACAAAAAAATAAACTTAACTCAGGATATTACTTAAATAGAGCTATTTAAACTTATACTCAATCCCGAGCATTTTTGTGTAGATTCCATAGTCCTATTTTTATATTTTTTTAGAACTATGTTCTACTAAAAACCATGAATAATGTTCGATCATTAAAATATAAGTTCGATTATCGAACATTTAATCTATTTTCATACTAAAATAAAACATTTTTAAATTAATCTAAAAGCATGAACAATCATGTAAATAAAGATGAAACTGAGATAGGTCATTGCATGGAAAAAGACAGTGAAAAAAGAGTTTTGCAAAATGCTGACAACAAGAAAATCATTCGACATGAAGACTTTATTGCAGGCATTAGTAAAGGAATGGCGATATTAGAGTGTTTTGGTTCAGAACGACAACGTTTAAATATTAGTATTGCAGCAGAGAGAACAGGCTTAACACGTGCAGCAGCTAGACGTCATTTATTAACTTTAGAATATCTAGGCTATCTAGAGTTTGATGGACATTATTATTATCTAGCACCAAAAGTTCTGAAATTTTCAGGAGCGTATTTAAGTGGTTCACAGCTCCCTAAAATTTGCCAACCCTTGCTTAACCTACTCACCACACAAACTTCTCTTATTTTTTCGGTTATGGTTTTAGACGGTTTTGAAGCCATTACGATTGCCCGAAGTGCTGCACATCAACAAACTGATCGGGTCAACCCTTATGGTTTACATTTGGGTAATCGCCTACCTGCACATGCCACCTCTGCGGGTAAAATCTTATTGGCGCATTTAACTGTTGAAGAGCAACAGCAGTGGTTAGAAAAATACCCGCTCAAACGTTTAACTAAATACAGTTGCACCGAGAACACTGAGTTTTTAAAAATTTTAGATCAAATTAAAGAACAAGATTGGTGTTATTCAACTGAAGAACATGAGCTAGGTGTACATGCACTTGCAGTTCCAATCTATGGTCCTAAAGGCAATGTCGTTGCAGCTTTGAATATTGTCTCACCGACTATGCGCACGACAAAAGAATATTTAATTCAGCAAATATTGCCTTTATTACAAGAAACTGCACGTGATTTAAGAAATGTCATTTAAATTTTATAAGACAAAAATTAATTATTGCGTGGTATATCCACCATCAATTGCGTAATTTGTACCTGTTATAAATGACGCCTGCTCTGAGAGCAAAAAGATCATCAAATTTGCAACTTCATCCACTGTGCCCAACCTTTAAATAGGATGCTTACTACGTGTTGCTTCGGTCTGAACATTACGGATTAATGGTGTTTCAACATAACCGGGATGAATAGAATTCACACGAATATTCTGCTGTGCATAGTCCAAAGCCGCAGCTTTGCTTAATCCAGTCACGCCATGCTTTGCCGTGATATATGCTGCTCGATTTTCGGTAGCGACAGTCCCTAAAATAGAAGAGGTATTGACGATACTGCTGTCACCATTTTTCAACATTAATGGAATTTGAAAATGTAGACAATAAAAAATACTATTCAAATTTACATCCATTTGCTTATGCCACGTTGCAATAGATAAATCAGCAATGCTCTTGACTGGACTAGCAATTTCAGCATTGTTAAAGACAAAATCTAAATCTGAAAATTTTTGATCGATTTGTTCAATACAAGACTGAATAAACTCAATATTTGAAACATCGCCCACTTGTATCAAAATATCAGTTTGTGACCCGATTAAACCTACAGTTTCATCCAACTGGACTTGATTAATATCAATTAAACATAACTTACAGCCATGCTTTGCTAACAAAATACTGACTGCTTGCCCGATACCAGAGCCAGCACCTGTGACCATGGCAACTTTATTTTCAAAATGATATTGCATACATCTTCCTTGCTTTATTTAGATGGTATTGTTATTGATTCAATAATATCAACAGCACCTTTGATGCTCATAAGATATTAATAATTTACACTTTTTACATTTAAAATTTTCTTTCTTGGTGATTGTAGCAAAATCGCTAAACCAGATAAAAACGCAGGAATCATCAATAAAGTAAACATGGTATCTAATGGAATTTTGGCATTGATCATCGCAGCGCCTGCAAAAGCACTTAAAATCGCACCTAAACGCCCAATCCCGTTCATCCAAGTTGCGCCTGTTGCACGTGCACTAGTTGGATAATATCCCATTGCGACTGAAGTTAAGCCTGTTGAACCACCATTAAATGTGAAACCTAGAATTAATGCCATCACACACATTAAGTTAAAGTCTTGACTAAAATGACCTAAGGCATAGGTGGCAAATGTACCGACCAGCATGGCAAGAAAAAGAACTAATCGTGGACGATACTTATCCATGAGCCACCCTAAAATCATGCAACCCAAAGGCCCACCCAGTTGGAAAAATGAAGTGACTATCGCCGCTTGAGAAATACTAAAACTATTCATTTTAATTAGGGTTGGTAACCAACTACTGCATAAATAAATCAGGAACAATGCCATGAAATAAGCAATCCATAGCATCGCCGTACCGTATAAGTATTCACGTGAAAGAATCAGTTTTAAACCCGTTTTTTCAGTTGATGCTTCATTTAAATAATACTGATAATTTTCAAAATTTTGTTTAGGGTACAACTGATGCAATATAGATTGGATTTTGTCTTGATAACCGCCTTTTTTAACCAAATATGTAATTGATTCTGGCATTTTCCAATATAAAAATGGTGCTAGAATTAAAGGTAATATTCCACCTAAAATCAGCATACTGCGCCAACCGAACTCAGGAATCATCCATGCAGCCAAAAATCCCGCTGCTGCTGCGCCTAAAGAAAAACCACAATAGACTGTATTTACCGTAAATGAGCGACGATGATCTGGTGCATATTCTGCTGCCATGGTTGCAGCATTGGGTGCAGCAGCACCTGCCCCTAATCCTGTCAGAAAACGATAAATGATCAAATGTGTAATATCGGTTGAAAATGCAGTCAATAAAGTAAAAATACCAAAGCCTACCAAACTTAAAATCAGGACTGGTTTACGTCCAAACTTATCAGATAATGGCCCTGAAACCAAAGCACCAACGGCTAAACCCACTAATGCCGCACTGAGCACAGGTGCAATTTGCTGTGCAGTTACGCCCCACTCTTGTATAATCTGTGGTGCAATTAATCCCATCACCACCACATCAATACCATCGAGTGCTATGATGGCGAAACAGAAAAATAAAATGAGTTTTTGAAAACCTCCAACCTTATTTTCATTGAGTATTTTCTTTAGATCCATCCTTTGCATACTTGTGCTCATTTCATTCTCCTTGTAAAAAAGCACGAAGCCCCCGCAGCACTGCAATAACAGCACTGTTTCCTAAACACGGGGATTGGTTGATTTATGAATTTAACCTATTCATAAAATGTAATTTAAATATCTAATTTTTTTAATGATTTTAAATAAACTGGACGGATCAGTTGATTCGTTTGTGACTGAACTAAGCCTTCAGTTTGTTTTAAATAAACCTGAAAATCAGGATCTGTATCTCTAGCTAGACTACGTTTTTCATAATCATCTAAACTGTCATAGCCCCACAAATGCACTACTTGATTAAGCGAACCTATACACGTGACATAGAAGCCCAAAGGTTGCCCAAGATGTTTTTTCAACACAGGCATCGCTAACGTATCAAATAATTCTAGAAATTTCGGTAGCATGCGTGGCGTAATGCTATAAATTCGATGATCAACAATTGCTTTATGAAACATGTTGAATCTCCTCTTGGTAAGGTTGTGCTAAACCTTTGCCACCATTTGCTAAATCGGCAATATGTAACCCTGTTAAATATCCAAATGTCATAATTGGGCCAAGCGTGATCCCAGCACCTGGATAATTTCCACCCATCATACTGGCACGGTCATTTCCTACAGCATATAAGCCTGCAATTTTTTGATTTTGCCCTGTTAATACTTCACCAGTGACTGCTGTTCGCAGCCCATCAAATGTACCTAGATCACCCATAAATACTTTCACTGCATAAAAAGGTCCAGTTGAAACGGGTGCAACACATGGATTGGGTTGATTTTCTGGATCTGCCAAATAGCGGTTGAACGCTGTAGAACCACGTTGAAATGCTGGATCTTCGCCATTTACAGCATGTTTATTATATTCAAAAATCGTGGTTTGTAGATTTTGGGCATCAATACCTGCATTTCTAGCTAATTCTTCTAGGCTATTTCCTTTAATCAAATAACCATTTTTAATCAATCCTGATAATGGCATTGGTGCTGGCTTTGCATAGCCCAGACCGTATTTACTGATGGTTTTTTGATCGCAAATCAACCACATTGCTGTTTCAGACATCTCTTCACATGCCCGAAATAAATCAGCACCAACATCATGATAGGAGTTCGACTCGTTTGTAAAGCGTTTGCCATTTTTTAATACTCCAATGATGCCAGGTTTATAACGATCTAATAAATGCGGAAACACACCATAGTCATTGCCTATCGGTACTTTTGAAACGGGCATCCATGCCGCTGCATTATGATATTGAATATCCACCACCCCACCGATTTGTTCTGCCATACGGCAACCATCACCTGTGTTGGTCTTTGGAACTGGGGAAATATGTTCACCACCTGATTTTAGATGTGTATAGATGGTTTTTAAACGTGCGATATCATGTGAAAAACCACCACATGCTAACACAACACCATGCTTTGCTTTAAATTTCAATACTTTGCCATCTTTTAATGCTTCGACACCCACCACTTTCCCTGCTTGTTCAAGCAATTTTTGTACCGCTGTTGACGTGTAAATAGGAATATTTAGATCAAAAGCAGATTTAGCTAAACGTGCTGCCAAAGCATTACCACTGGTAACGTTCGTACCACGACCATAAAAAGCCAATTCCTTTATATGAATCGCAAGACGCTTAGCCACATACATAAATGAAGTAAAAGATTTAGTTGCATTAAAAAAATGTTTTAAATCTGCATTGGACGAGTTAAACATCATTCCTATAAATGTGATGGTATGTAACGGTGGACGTAAGCATTTCATATTTTCGCCTAATCCACGAATATCAAATGGTGCAGCTAAAATTGAACGTCCAACCTCAACACCACCCGGTGCATCTGGATGATAATCTGGATATAAAGTTGGAATAAATTTAACAGATGTTTCTTTCTCAAAAAAATCAATCATTTTAGGTCCATAGTCTAAAAATGCATCGACTGCTTGAGGATTATAAAAATCTTGAGTTTCGTGTTTTAAATACGTGGTAGCTGCTTGACGTGAGTCTTGAATACCATTTTGTTTGGCGTGTGGATTATTTGGGATCCAAAGTACACCACCTGATAATGCAGTTGTTCCACCAAAAACGGTATCTTTCTCTAAAACAACAACTTTTAATCCTTGTTTTTTCGCTGTAATTGCAGTAGAAAATCCTCCTGCACCTGAACCTACGACGATCAAATCGCAATCTATGTGTTGATCTAATGCATCATGCATACTTACCACTCCATGCAAATGACTCTTCGCAAGTGTTTCATTATTTTCATAAACACTTGCAATCAAGTTATGACTTTTCCTTTATTTTTAAATTAATGATGAAAAAGTCATTCGCAAAGAGTAAAAATCAATCATTGTCCGATAATCGTTCAGATTAAATAGTATTCGTACAATAATTTATAGGTCAAATTATGCAATATTAAAGATAACAATCATCTAAATCATATCGCGTATTTCCTTTGCAGCTTGCCTCAACATTGGCACTATCGTGTTCACCAAATAAAAATCATTGACTTTATTGACTGGTGCAACCGCATTCAAAGCTGCGACAATTTCACCTTTTTGAGTAATAATAGGGATCGCTACTGCAACCACACCAAGCTCATATTCTTCACTAGAAATACAATAAGTTTGTTCTCTAATTCTTTCCAATTCTTCTAAAAAATGTTGTTGATCGGTAATGGTATAATGAGTAAACCTGCGTAACTCATAATGCTCAAGCCATTGTTTTTGTTCTTCAATAGTACGCTGTGAAAGTAATACTTTACCTGTAGAAGCAGTATGTGCTGGTATCCTATTACCCAGATGAATACCAAAAGGACTGACACGAAACTCATCAAGCTGAGGTGAAATACTACGAGCCACAGGGACCAAATCATGATTATCTAAAACCACAATAGAATAAACCAAAGATGTTTTAGTCGCTAAAATATTCAGCACAGGTTGGGCAACTCTTGGTAAATGTGCTGTGTTTAAATATGCACCTGAAAATTTTAAAACTTTATGTGTCAACCAATAGTAGTAATCATCTGTATCTAAATATCCAAGAAATTTCAATGTTTTTAGATAACGTCTTGCAGCTGTTCGGGTAAAACCCGTACGTTCTGCTGTTTGTGTCACGTTTAAACGTTGTCGGTCTGAACTAAAAGCTTCTAAGATGCTTAAACCTTTCGCCAAACCTGCAATATAATCATCATATTTAATTTCTTCACCTGATAATTCATCCTTTATTAATTCATCACGCATATCTTCCTCCTTGTTGTTTTGCACGATCATCGTTCACTTGATATGAATAACGTTCAAAACTGCATTTGTAAACTACTCAAATTATTTTTTAATGGCTATTTTAAATTTAGATTTTTAATCAATGTCAATATTTTTGGCGATTTAGCTTCTAATTATTATTTAATCAAGGAAAGAAAAATGTCTAGACTCAAGGACAAAGTATGTATTGTGACGGGTGCAGCATCAGGCATGGGTAAAGCCGAAGCAATAGCATTTGCTCAACAAGGTGCAAAACTCATTATTGCTGATTTGAATATCGAACTGGCGCAGCAGGTTGTAGATAAAATCCAGCAAATGGGCAATGAGGCTTTTGCATTTCAAGTTGATGTTTCACAAAAATCTGAATTAGAAAACTTAATCAATTTTACTTTAGAAAAATTTTCAAAGATTGATGTACTACTTAATAACGCTGGTATTTTCGATAATTATATCAATAGCTTAGATACCAATGAAGATCTTTGGGATTTAGTCTTTAATATTAATGTGAAATCTATTTTTAATTTAAGTAATTTAGTTCTGCCACATATGATTGAACAGAAATCTGGAGCAATCATCAATATTGGCTCAATAGCGGGACTTGTTGCAAAAATGGGTGGTGCTTCTTATACAGCTTCAAAACATGCTGTACTTGGATACACTAAACATCTTGCTGCGGAATATGGAAAATATGGGATCAAAATCAATGCGATTTGTCCAGGAACGATTCGTACACCGATGACAGCCGAAATGTTGAAAACTCGCCCTACAGATAAAATTCCTTTAGATCGTTTCGGTGAAGTAAATGAAGTTGCTGATCTAGCCGTATTTTTAGCATCTGATGAAGCGAAGTTTATGAGTGGTGCATGTATAACTATTGATGGTGGGTATACAGCGGTTTAAGCTGTATTTCTCTCAGTATAGAACCAAGTTTAATCATTGACTCGGTTCTTCTATTCTTATTCCCTCTTGTCTTTAACTTATGTTAGATGAAGACTGAACTGTACTGAGTTTATCGGAGACTTTTTATTTAAGTTAAGCCACCTGACCTAACTTAAAATGTCTCTGAAAAACTCGGTACGGTTCATTAGTTATAGAATATTTTCATAATATAACATTTAAAAATAAAAAATATTTTTATGGAATAGACGCTGATTTCTTAGTTATTAATTACAATTTTGAAAGTTATGCTATTCCTTTTCCTTTTTGAGCTCAATTACATACTCAAGTGTATCGATCATTTTAGATAATTTTAATGATGTAAAAAAATTTATTACGGAAAATATTTGAAAGAAAAAAACTATAAATATTACAGCAAAAAAATAGAACTTAAAATTAGGATTTAGATTTAAAATTTTTTGGACGTTTGTGTTACTCATCTGTGTGATAATAAGGAGAATTGTAGCTAAAATAGTAGGAAAAATTCCGATTTTATCAATGGTTCCAGTTATGATTGAAGTCCTTTTATCAAAATGATCTTTCTCTGACGTTATTTCTCTTTTTGTAAACTCTAAATCCTTAAGTTCAAAGTTAATTAATTTTTGTGAAAATTTAATTTTAGATCTTGTGCTGAATTCTAAATTCTGTAATAGGATTTTTGAAGGTTGCTTAAAAAATAAAAAAATACTTTTGCGAGATTTAAACATATCTATTACCGTACTCAGTAGTAGTGATATTTCAGCTAATAAAAGAAGTATAAATGCAGAAAATAATATGAATTGATTTTTGAATATAAGACCTAATCCAATAGAAAATAAGGATAAAATGATAAGATTAAAGCATAAAGCCATTACACCATAATAAGCACCATTGTTTTTCTTATTCACCTTTTTTCTTAATGATGACTCATATTCTTCTGCTTGAATTAAGATTTTTTTAATTTTTTTTTGATTTGGATTTAACAAAATTCACACCTTTTTTGCCATAATTTTACTAAATTATAAGCAACTAATTTGATTCATTTTTTATAAGGGTAAGTTTTTGAAGTCTAAAGAGTTGTCAATTGTTCCCATATAAAATCTTCCAATAATTTGAAAATATATATCAAAACTACTGCTTATAAATTTATCATGCTTTGCTTGCTCATAAAAAATATCATTAATTTTAGAAGCATACTAGGTAATCTTCCCTAAAAATAATAAGGTAAAAAGTACAATTATTCATATTTCTCTATTTTATCAAGTCTAGTCTGTTCTTTCTCAGCATACTTTTTGAAACATCACCCAAAAATAAGTATCCTTTGTAAAAGTTCAGTTAAATTATTTATAAAAGATTGAAAATATAAAGTTTATAAACAAGATAACAGCTCAATATATAAAAATAGAGAATTCTATGAATCATCTAAAAACAACAGTCTTATTAAGTGTATTTTTAATCACAAATACTACTTATGCTGAATTAGTTACATATCAATATGACGATGGAACATGCGAAGTAAACAACAAGTATGATAATAAAAAATTCACTAAAAAACAGTTAGATGATACAATATTTTTATCACAGTCTGTCTATGGACTTAAAATTGATAAAGATAATATAAGAACTCCCCCATCCCCTAATGAGATCAATAAATTGAATCTAGGATATCAAGATTCACTAAGAAAGTTTCAAAATCTAGATATTCCTAAAATACCTAAATATCAACAATTGAAAAAAATTGCACTAACTCAACTAAAACAAGAACATCAATTAAATATGTATCAAGCAAAGTCCTTTGAAAATCCAAAAATATTGTTAACCAAAGAATATGGTGATAAATGCTATGCAATTGCCCAAAAGTTAAATGCTAAAGGTAAAAATATGAACTTGGAAACTTTTTTAGATTATCAAGATGAATGGATTAACTGTGTAATCAATGTTCGACCTGATCACGCTATTGAAATAGAAAAATTAAAGATTAACACCAATAAAGACCTTTTTGTAAAGTCAGAAGCAGACTGTGATTACTAATAATAATATCTTTTTTAAAATGGCTTATGCTATATAAATTAGTTTTAATAATGAAGTATAATTGTGTAGTGAATTTTGATAATCACATTTCAATTATTTTATTTAAAAAGGTATAAAATGAAAAAAATCGTGTTAGGTACGCTTTTAACGTTGTTAGCAACTACTTTTATCTCAACAGCACAAGCCGATGGTAATATAGAATACAATTGCAAAGCAGAAGTCGAGTTCTTAAACCAAGAAATTTTAAATTGGCAAATTAAGCTTATACAAGCAACAAATCCACAAAAACGAAGAATAGCTGAAACTAATCTATCTAGATTAAAGTATGAATTGGCACAATTAAGATATTGTCAAATAGCAAATTAATTATTAATAAAAAACCTAGCATAAAAGCTAGGTTTTTTAGCATCATACTATGACCGAAATGTATTATTCATCTTTAAATTTTTTCGTTATCTGATCATAAACCATTGGTATTATCGTTTCTATAGACTTCATAATCTCTTTATCCTCTTGATCAATAAACTGATTTTGATTATTTATAACTATATCTCTACAATATATAAAATTCTCAATAAATTGGTGACGATTTCTTATATCAGCATCCAGTTCCTCCGCATTTGAATTTTCAACATATTGCATTTGCTGCTTTTGAACTTCAAAAGCAAGATCATCTAATTCTTTTAATTTAGACAAAGTAGGTATAGTAACTGGTGATATATTAATATGCCGATTTGATAAATGCTTTTGTACTTTAATTACAAACTCATTTGAATAAACTTGTTCATGATTAATGAAATTTTGATTCGAGATATATTCTTTAATCTCGCTAACTGTTTGTATCTGATCTGGATCTAAACTCGCAGAAGATTGAGCAATAGAATCTAAAATAGCGGTTGGATTCTGCTTAATTAATTTTTCTTTTTCCTTTTTATCATGTTCTTCTAACACTAAATCTAGTTGTTGTTGTTTGATCTTAACATCCTCATATAAATCATCTAAATGATTTATTACTTCTTCACTTATATCATCCAAATCAATTACTTCATAACCAGCTTCCCCAAATTGATTAACTTTTTGATCATTAATAATATTTTGAATAGTTCGCATAACAGCGTAAAAACTCGATTTTACATCCCCTTCATTTTGTTTAATCATCAAACAGATATCTTCCATCTCAGTATGAACACTTGAACCAGAGCCTATTATTGAAGTTTTTTCATAATCTGGATTACTATGTCTAACTTGGTTTTCCGCAATATCATTTGCTAATTTTTCAATATTTGAATCATATTCCACACTGTCAAAAAAGTTAACATCTCTTTCTATTGATATAAAATCATTTAATCTGATTTTTTTAAGCTTGGGTGGTTGGACAAACATGGTCTGGAGTTGAATCGTAGAGATTATACCTGAACGTCCACCATCTAATTTTTTCGCTACAATATGCGTAAACTGACCATCCTGTTGTGTAGCTAGATCTTCATAAGTGATCTTATCTCTTTTCTCTACTGATACATTAATAGCTCTTTGATAGCTTGCTCCCATCAAATCACCTTGCTTGGTATTAAATCCTTGTGCAGTGGCTTGATTTGCAGTACTCACAATCCCTTTGATCTTGGTGAATGTTTGCCCTTGTTCGCCTGAGTTTATACGTCCAATCGTTTTTGAACCAGTATTCGCAATGATTGCTTCACCTTCTTTCTCATCTGCACGTAAAATATCGGATATATCCTGAGCCGAAAAAGTCATACTAAATGACAATCCACGTGCTTGGGCTGGAATCACGGATAAACCTGCGACAATCTGATAACCTACCTCATCGAGTACTACTTTATAACAAGTTTTAGATGCTGTGACTTTAGATTCAATGACTGAACGTACGACCCCATCGATCCGATTACCTAAAGCCCCTGCCATCATTTGCTTAAGGGAACCGACACATAATTTACCTAACATCTTAATTTTATCGGGTGAATTTTGAAGCGAAGGCAAAACGATCAATAAACAACGTCTATTTAATACCACATCGAACATATCAATTTCGGATGCACGATCCCCATAAATATGACCAAAATTAAACGAGAGTTCACCAATGGCACGAGAAAAACTCATGATCACATAGCCGTGTTGTTCATTCGTTTTCTCATGCTGCTTATATAATTTATTCGCATCAAAAGCTGCTAATGAGCCTAAATATGCACGTAAGGGACTGACAGCCGTATTATATTTTTCGCCAAATCGTTTATAGTTTTCATGGTAATCTTCCCCGTATGCGATACGGATCAGGGGCGAAAGTTCTTGATATTCCACATAAGTTTTCGGTTCTAATAATATTAAACCCCGATCACGTAAAAAACATAATATTGTAGTTAATGCAGAAAGATAGTTGATAGTACGACCTTTCCACATGTCACCCCCACCACTTCCAGAATCATCTAAGAGATAGACCAATTGTTCACCTAGCATCGATGCACTGGTATATGCCATTAAATTAAATGTGTTAGTGAGTTTATCTTCTTGTTTTTCTAATAAATCACGCCCTGCAGTAATAAAGTTTGTAACCAGAATATCATCTTGACGCATAAATCGAGTAGTTAGATACATCAATTCAGCAACCAATTCAGTTGTACCTTTGGCATCTGACATAATAAATCCACTGTTCTGTAACAATGGATTAGTTAATACCATTTTGATTGCTTCGGTTTTACCAGCACCTGTCGTACCGATTAATAAATCGTGAACTCGCTCATCACTGTCTGTCTTCCAAACTTGCTGATAACTATTTCGATCTATACCGTAGTAGTAAGTACCTTCACCATACGTTTTTTCAGGATTCTTTGCTAAAGAGACATTTCGACCAAGAGCATCAAATGAACCATCGGGCAAATTTGCATGTTTTGGTACCCGATAAGGCATATTGTGAAAACGCTTTTGCGGAATCAAATAAAACCGAGTAATTAGAAGTACGATAGGTATTAAGATAAAGAAGAAAAATGGATAGATCACACAAAAAATAGTAATAATCGTTACTGTTAAAGCAAAGTTTTGAGATCCTGATGACTTTCTTAATGCATCATGCATTTTTTGAAAGATATCACGCGTATCTACACGCATATCCTTTGTTTCAAACTGATCTACAGTACCTCTATGTTTTGGTGAAACCATTTTTATTTTAGTCCTTATAGAAAAAAAGTAGAACTTTCATTTATGAAAGCTCTACTAAGGATTTAACTCGCTCTTTGTGCCGAAATATAGTTATAAGTATTGACTACATCTTCTGCAACCTCATCGTAAACTGAGTCCACAGCTTCCGCTTGTTGGTCTAAGCTCATAGATGAAGAAGCTAGTTGTAAAGCACGTTCTTCTTTTAAAGTCTGGATAACAGATTTAACCCCACGAGGATGAATTGTAGAGAGCATATTAATTACTGTATCAAGATCATAACGCTTTCTCAGTAAACTGCGGATTGCTTGATCGTCTGGATCAGTAGACAATAGCCACATGCGTTTTGAACCAACCATAGACGTTAAGAATTGAACAAATTCCTTATTCTCTTTGTTAATTGTCTTAGAAAGATAGGTCATTCCTGTTGGTCTTAAACCTACAATTGAAGTTAAGCGTTGCACTTGTGCATCGGTGAGTTTCAAGGCATTGATTATATCTGCACGCTCATCGGTACTTCCTGCTGAACACACCACAAAACGTCTAGCCGCTTTGGTCAAAATGCCAAAGTCGCTGATATATTGTGAACTAAGATAGAATGCAATTCCCCATTTTCGGGCTTCACGTGAATCTCGTTCTAATTCATCCACCATCACTTTATCGGATTTGATGTTATGCATTTCATCAAAAACCATGTATTTTTTATCAACTTTTAGTTCAGTAACTAAACGAGCATAGTAATCTAAATAAGCCAATGGAATTTCACCACGTACCAGATCTTCTTCTGAATAAGCGATACGTTTCTTATAAAACATACGCACAATTTGAAAGAATAATGAGTTGTTTTTTGCATTATTCTTCTTAATCACGTCTTGCAAGTCGATTGATGCTATACGTGCATCAGCAATATCAAACTCTGTATAGGTATTAAAGTTCGGATAATCAATTGCAACTTGTGATAACGCACGTGTTACCGCATCCAGAATATTTTCACCATTTGGCATATTATAATTGCCATACAATCTCTTCAAAGTGTCAGATTTAGCAATACTGATACAGTCAGGCAAAATTGGCATTGCATATCGATGTGCCAAGTTTCTTGCACGATATAATTTATTTTGACGTACTAAATTAGCTGCTGTTAGATCTGTAATTTCTTCTGCCGATTCATGGCATAGCAAAGCTAAATCGTGGAGTCTTAACTTTTTAGATGGATCAACTGTAATTTTAAGCTCATACAATAAGTGATCGAGTTCACCGCTTTGACCTCGTTGATACAATTTCGGTTGAGATTGATCATTGTCTGTTGAATAAAAAATAAATGTTTCTTTTAAAATATTGGTGATTACGTTTGACATTTCTGGTTCAGGACGATCAAGCTCTTGCGCTGTCACCAAAGTTACTAAAAATGATCGCATTTGATCAAATTCATTGGAAATTGGGAATTGAAATCCAACGGCGGTTTCTAGTGGATTAATCGCATCTTTTGTAGATTTAGATAGCCGTTTGTATACACATAAATGTTTACGTGATGGATCTAAAGCATTTTGAAAACCATATACCAAACCCGATGAGGTTAATCCAACATCGGTAATAAAAATATACGGAAGACGATCTAAACCTGCTGCAAGTCCTGCTTCAAATAATTCATTATTCATCTGCATCGATTTACCCGAACCCATACCACCACAAATGATCGTATAGTTATAAGCGAGTTCATCCGAGAAGTGCTCTAGCTTCATCAACTTACCGCAAGGTGTTCGTTGCACCATCGTACCTTTCTTAAACGGTGATGCAGGTCGGTCTAGAGGTAGTAAGTGAAGCGCATCAGGCAAAGGTGCTGCTGCAATCGGGGCATAATGCTTATATGCTAAAGGAAAATGTGTGGTATAAGCTTGTACCAAATCACCTGTTCTTTCGATCGGAACGGCATATCCCCAATTCTGAATTGCTCGCCAAAGTTTTGCTTTTCGGATTTGTAAACGCTCTAAACCTTTTTCATTTTTTTCATCCCAAGTCATTACTGAAATTTGTAATCCGCATACTGTACCGCCTTGCTCCTTGTAATGATTTAGTGCGTCCCCTGCCGATTTTAATTGTGCGTTTGCTGCGCCTTGCCAACCGACCAAAGATGCTAATGACCGCTTTAAACCGATCGTTGACATTCCATCTCCTGTCAACATGAATGATACCGCATACGGAATAGCACGAATCGAACCGTCCGATAATTCTGTCGTCTGTTGATTCATACGATCAAAAAAATTGATAAATGTTGGCATGACTGAACTCATACCTGAAAAACTTGGTGACGGAGGTGTTGATAACGGTATAGGCGTATATACCAAGTCACCGACTTCTACTGAACCTTTTGGAACAGTGATATCCCCTGCTTTATCTTTAGAGCCTAGTGGTGTAATGGTCTGTATCATGAGTTGATCAGAAATTTTAGGATACAACACTTCTGAATAATCATTTTTACTCGCTCTTTTTTTCCAACGTAGCGGTATTGGCATATTCGAGTTAGGAATGAATGCTTTATAGTTTGGATCAAAATAGCGAGGATTCATCATTCTACCAATAGATGTAATTGCTCCACTCACATCGAGTTTTTCAACGACCCCATTAAAATCCGTATGTTGCAATTCATTTAAAATGCCTTGAACAAAGGTGTCATGAATAGCTTTTAAAGAGGGTAAGCCATGTAAAAGGTTTTGTGCATCTTTCATGGTTCCCACATTGTAACGTTCAGCAAGTTCACTCAATCTTTGCTGATCATTTTTAATCTCAGCAGAATCTAATAGATTTGGATGTGTGATACATGCGATAAAGCTTTGCTCATCATAAAGATAAGGTTCATAGATCTCTTTCATTTCATCAATGAACGAGTTTAGATTCAAACCAAGTGTTTTTGCTGTTTGCTTTTGAATATCAACTATACGATCAATCCCTGCATTTCCATCTAGATCTCGTCTAAACATCCACATGATCTTATGACCAGTAGTTTTAAAAGGATTACTTAGATAGGTGTTCAACCGATCAATTTCACCTAAAAATGTATTGTTATAATCAATTGTTGAGCGAATACCGTCATAGCGTATCAATGTCATCAGTGCGCCATTTTGCAGCACTAAATTATATTGACCGTCAACCGTCTCAATCTCACAGTAATCTTCTGCCGATGATTTAAAAAGTTTAGCTAAATAAATTAAAGCAAGTTCTAATCCAGTTAATGCCACTCGACTATCATCTTTGACTTTGACAGTTTTAGCTTTCGTAGTTTTTGCAGTACGTCTAGTATCTGCTTTTGTAGCTTGTTGTGCCATAATTTCACCTGAATAAAGGCTAAGTTAATTAGTGTGTTAAATGCGGATAGTGGGCTACTTCTTCAAATTTTGAACAAATTTTTTGCAGTATAGATTGATGATCTACTTTGCTATTTTGATAAAATAAATGCGCGATATCATCTAAAGCTTCGTGTTTAAAAACCGCAAAATACAACAACATATACGGCATGATATTGTTCGACTTATGCTTAATGTCTAGTGCTTGATATTCACTATTTAAGTCAAAATATTGCTTTAATGATGATGGTGTAGCCAGTAAATTATGTTCAAGTAACTCAAAAAATGTATTTTTGAAGGTCTGGTCGTTGTATCCAATATAAAAAAATAAATCACCGTGTTTAGAGACAATATTCGCCTCATGGATTGCAGCTTCATATTCAGGTAAGTGTTCAATTTGCTCTAAAAATTGCTCACGTAAACTTTGATTAAAAAGGTAAGAAAATAATCCTAAATTTTCATGCAACAATGTATTGGCAAGTTTATTTTGTTGTTTCATGAATTCACGATCAAATATAGACAAAATATTCCGCTTACTATTTTCAAAATTGTATTTAAATGACCAACACTCTACATGAAACACAATTTCGTATAGCAATTCTAATTGATTAAATTTTTCAATTTCTTCACCCACGTACATCAGTGGTAAAGCTGTATTCAAACCTAAAAAAGCCAATTTTCGCTTTTGCTTGGGCTTTAACTCTTGCTGATTAATTTTAATGACATAAAATTGAGATTTATGGATTGAATGCATTTGATTCAAATATTTATCATCTAGTTTTTCAATATCTCCCAAAAAAGGCAAAGCAGTTTTTGATAATGCTTCTACTACATTATTTGAGAATGTAGTTAAGAACAGGGGGGAGCTATTCTCAGAAATTTCTAGTTCATAATCTTCAAAATCTATGCGAGTTGGTGAATTGAGCAAGTCTTTAGGTAAATAATCCAGATTAGCTAGATTCAACATTCTTAATAAATTGAGTTCAAAATTGTCTATAACTTCAGAATCGTATCTAAAAAGATAAGGTCTTAATTGTTCTTCCATAATGACACCTACCCTATTTCTTTGAGTAATTTATGTTCGTACAATCTAGTCCAAAGTTCAGGATTAAATTCGTCCAAAGATAAGTAATATTCCACTTGTTCCTTTTTGAAAATATTCTCATTAAATAATAAAACAAAAGGAAAAAATGAATCTTTATTAAAGCTACGACCAGTGCCTTTGATCAATTTCATTGCATTCACAACTCGCTCAAGACTATCATTTGAAGATAATGATTGACGAACATAAACAGCATTTTTTCGATCAATGATGATTTGCTCCTTAGCATCTTGAGTCGCATTTGGAAAATCTATTTCCACACTTTCAATGATTTTACTTTCATCAACATTCGGTCTTGAAAAGGCAGCAGCAATATTTTGAATGAGTGTGGTCAATTTGCTATTTTCAAAGTACATTCTAATTTTGTGGTCTGGATGTTGTGATAAAATTAAAATAAATCGTTGTAAATGATTAAGATTTACTTGGGATAGATCATGGCTTATCCCCATAAATCCTGCTTTATCTGCTAAAACCCAACTTAAATGCTTGGTTCGATGACATAAAGTACAAGCAGGGACTAAATTTTCAGCATTATTATTGCTGTGATTACCATCTAAGTGATGAATTTCTAAAAACTTTTCATCATGAAAATCACAGAAATAACAACGATGATTAAATGCTTTAAACAGCAATTGATCAGAATTTTGAGGATGTAAGTATTGTTCTACATCTGAAATTAAATCGAGATATAAATTTTTCATTGCATCTTCTCCATTCCAATCTAAATATCTGGTGTAAAGAGACAGATCTCTTTACACCTTATTCCTTTTACACGTTTCCTGCTGCTGAGTTGGATGCAGACCAGAAGAAGTAAGTTGCACCTGCTAATACAACCGCAACGATGAATTTGATTAAAATTTTCATTGGTGTAACATCTGAACCTTGCTTATTGAGCTTGGTTAAATCTAAAACTGCCAATACAAAAAATAGAAATGCTGCAACGATACAAACATACTGCATCACTTCCATGAATGTATTCATTCCACTCACACCTCGATCTTTAATGTCACCGATCGAATCACCTGCTTTTGATGCACCACGCTTGCTCTCACCTAGAATATTATCTGTGTCAGCAAAAGACTGAACACTCATTACAGTGGTTGTAGCGAAAGCACCTGCTTTCATATATTTTTCTGAAATTACATCTTTTAATGTGTTTAATTTCATGATCTTGCCTCTTAGTTTAATTTATATTGTTTTACTCAGTAAAACAGTGGTTTAATTGAATCAGTGGTCAACCAACTGATGTTTTAGCTCAGACCGATAATTTTGAAAAAATCAAGCCCAAAAATAGTTGCTACTAACGCATGTACATCTTCTATTTTGTATGAAAGCATTCCTCCTAGAATATAGACAAAGCCCTGAGCATTAGATGATTTACCTATACCGTCACTATTGTCTCTCCAGATTAATAATCCTTTAATCATTGCCATGATGCCCACTAACTGACATATACCAATGACGACTAAAATTGTGAGTGATAATTCTGCTGTATAAGAATTACCTACAGTCTGTGAATAATCATAATAAGTCACAGCATTTGGGCGAGTATCATTCAGTAAACTGCCCATAACATCGACCAGTTGCAAATTTAAACCAAGTTGCACAAGCAACATGGCAATAATCAACTTCACAACCACACCAGAAGCCGAAGGTCGTCTCACTGTTGTCATAAAACGAGTGGCATTGACTGGATCACTTACAGCAATCATGTCCAAGATCGCTCGAACAAATACAATAAATCCCAAAACTACGCACAGATATCGAGCAATAGTGATTGATGCTACAATCAAAGTGCCAGAATTTTGTAGAACTTGAATAAAATCCATGCCATACCCCTAATTTACTTGCTAAATGAAACTTCGCCCGCAGTTTCATTCACATCAAGTACGCTGTAGCCCGTTGGTAATTTTTGACCTATTGCGTATGAGGTTGTATCACGACCATCACTGAGCCAAACACGATTACCTACAGTTGCCACGACTTCATAACCTTGAGGAAGTGCCTTATTAACACTTACACCTGATTTAGTAGAGCGTAGCGTGACAATATTTGATCCTTGATTTGCACGTGTATTCTTAATTAATGTTTGCAACTGACCAATGGTGATGTGCTGACGCTGAGCTACATCACGTAAACTATTAATTTGTGCCTTCAAACGTGAATTTTCAGCTTCTACTTGATTCAGTTGATTGTTTGTCGCTTGTTGTGCTAATTGAGCCTGACCAACTGGTGAATTAGGGTTCACAGGTGCAGGAGTATTCGGTACATAGATCGGTTGTAAGCCATTTGCTGCATTATGTTGAACAATGACTTGTTGACCTTCGTAAGTGTACGGATCCACATCACGACCTGTTGAATCTTTGATTGTAATTTTGCCTGACACTGGATCAGTCGATTTCGGCATGTTTGTCGGTACATCAATCATTTGGGTAGGTTGAAGTGGTTGCTGTAACGTCTGTAATTGGTTCGGATCTGTATAAGGTTGAACTGGTTGAACTGGTTGTTGAGCAACTTGTTCCACGACAACCTCTGTATCAGCAGGTTTATTCTTTGAACGTTTTGCCATAAACATCACAACACATACTATGAGTGCTACAACAATCGCACCAATAATAATATATTTATCTTTAGAAGATTTTTCAGGAGCATTATTTTCACCTTCATAAACTTCTTCATCGAACTGGATATCTTGATTGTCAGCCATTTTGAATACTCCAAATTTTGTTATTGTCTAATGTCTTGGTTGATAAATATGTAGAAAACCGTACCCACAGGTGTTCTATAAGTAGTCGGTTTATTTCCATAAATAGTTTCAATTTTTTGACCAAAATCATTACCCAGTTGACCCACAATATTTCCTGCAATTCGCTTATTTGATGGATCTTCTTGATTAACTATCGTTGAATTATTGGTATATGTAGTGCTACCTATACTGTTTTCATACGCTTTTCCATAACCTTTAGCAGCAGAAGAAGCAATCATTGCAGTTGAATTTTTGATAATGTGACGATCAATTTTTGTAGCCATCCCAAACGATCCTTGAAGCGTTTGACCTACACCATCCATCGCAAATTCTAGATTTTTACCATCGGATAGAACTCGTCTAAAATTAAATTGAATATTGTCTTGTGTTTTACGCACGTTCCCGATGACTTTACGACCTTTGAATTTTCCAGAAGTGATTTGAGCAAATACTTGATCACCCTCATCCGTGTTGACTTCATTAAGTAAACGAGCCGTTAATCGGGTTCCTGCTGCGACTAAAATTTCCCCTTGACCATTGGCAGTATTTTGTCCGTTTCCAGAATATTGACCATTGTTATTATTCATAAGGACTGCCGAATTTCCATAGTCGGTATTTTGTCCATTCCCTGAGTATTGACCGTTTGTGGAATTGGCAGGTGGAGCATAGCTAGTCAATGTAAAACCATTCTTTTCAGAATTCTTCTTTTCAGCTCCATTCAGACGTTGTATTTGCTTATCAACAAAGCCATACAATGTTGTTTGAGCTTGTTCATTTTCAGTCTTTTGACGTTGTGACTCTTGCTCATACCACCCTGCAAAATCGTTATTATTTTGCACATATTGGTTGGCTATCGGTGCTGCATAATCAGGCGTATTATCTACAGGGATATATTGCGGTTGTTGTACATTCGAGTTCGCTTCAGCATTTGGCGTATAACTTTGTGGTTGATTATTGTTAACCAAATTAGCTGTATTATTGAACAATGCAGCATTAACTTGATCTTGAGTCAGTCCAGTAGCAGCATTTGTCGTTGAAGGCAAAACAGCTTGACCTTGTGCATCACTTTGGCGAATGACTAAATTACGTGGTGTAAAACTTTCACCTCTGGCTTGAGCCTCTTGTGCCAAAATAGCTTCTTGTTGACGTATGTATTGATATTGTTCTGGTGTTACTTCTTCTGCTTGCTTAGCTGAAGTTTCAGGCGTATCCATCTTTATATTACCAACTTGTTCAGGTGCATCATTACCACCAAAGAACAATTTGAATATACCAAATAAAATTAACAAGGTTATTGCTGAAACGATAATTATACCAATTCTGAAAATACCATTTTCATTCCACTGATATTTAAACTTATCGAGTATGCCTTGTTTGACCCGAGTATCTGCATTATTACGAGTTACATCACTATAATCCTCGCCTCCAGATAAAGGATTATGAATATCCTGGTTTTGATTCGCGTCTGTATCTTGTACAGTGTCAGTTGCATCTTGACCTAAACTAGAATTAGGTACATCTGACTGAGCATTTTGATTATTTTGAGTCATAATGCACCTTGATTAGTTATTGAAATAAACGGTAGCAGTACCGTTATTTCGACTAACAGTGATTTGATTGATCGGATCTGGATAAATAAATATTCCTGTCCCCGAACTTGAACGTGCCGTTGTTTTGTAGCTTGGATATAAAACAGTATCTCTTGTACGAATAATGTATTGACCGTTATACATCCAAGCCTCAACTGTAGGATCCGTTGATCGAACTCGTTCTGCTTCTGGTGGCGGTGTTCCGTCTAAAAATGATAAAGTTTGAATATCAATATTGCCCATGATCCCACCGCCTAAGCTATTCAAATTCGCTCGAAGTGCTGAATTTGACGGTGTAGGGCTGCGACCAGATAAACGTGCATCAATTCGCATATCAACTTCATTTTGACCTGTAGACAGAATAAAAATTACAGGTGTGGAAAGCCCTTTGAGTGTTACAACGACATTCCCATACGCTGTCGCAGTCAAAGGCGTCAATGAAAGGATATTAGTTCCTTTCACAGTTGTTATTTGTTGTGGTGTATTTTGGTTATTTCGACCATTCTGATTATTTTGCCCATTTGGACTTTGATAATTTTGATCTTGTGTCTGAATCGTCTCTACTTGCTGTTTAGGCGGTGTTTTAAAAAATAGATTTTCATCTACAACCACGTCTTCAATTTCCCATGCATTACCACTTAAGTCTGAAAATACAATACTACTCATCATTCCTTTAGACAGTCGAAGAACTGGAGGCTGAGCAGCAGGACTTAAATCTACAGGTATTGAACGAACAATCGGTCTAGCAGTAAATGAATATGGAGTTGAAGCATCACGTTCTTGTTGTAAAAACAAATTTTTTAAGTTACGAACCTGTTCTGGTGTTAATGCCATGCCAATTGCTTCGGCAACAATATCATCTTTAGTCCGATTGACATTCATTGGAGGTGGAAACGAATTACCAAAGGTTTGTATTCCACCTAAATCAATGGTGTTGGGTGGAGGCTGACCAACATATTGATCTTGTTGAGGCTGCTGCTGTGGTTGCTGTTGAGGCTGCTGTGGTTGCTGTTGAGGCTGCTGCGGTTGTTGTTGATCTGCTGCGTAAGCTGAACCTAAAAAGGCAGAAGAACATATTACAGCTAGTGTATGAAGTCGAAGTTTTTGCATCATGGCATCCACCCTATATTAATTAGTTCTAAGAATAATGCTGCTCACACCAAAACCTTTCGGGTTATAAACGTCACGTGGAGTAACTTCAACACGGATTTCAGCGAGATAATTTCTAGAGTCAGCAGGTGAACTTTTACCGTTAAAATATTCCATGCGAATCGGCACTTGAACAATCCAGAAACGATTGCCTAAATTGTCGATTCCTTTATTATTCGTAACTTCTGGAGTACGAGCTGCAGAAGTACGAAGTACTAAATAATTTTGCTTAATTTGATCAATTAAACCTGATTGATTTAAAGAGGTGATGAAGCTTGAACGTCCTCGATCTGTAAAATATCTACGCAAAACATCGGTTGTAGAGTTATCCGCATTTTGATAATCAATAGCATAAGCATTAAGGACAGCTTCTTTAGCAAATTCAGCAATATTTGTATCTGTAAAGGTTGGATTTTCATTGGGATTTAACTTACAAATCACGCTATTATCAATCGTTTGAAATGCTTCAGTTTTCGGCATTTTAGCTAAAATACCACTTAAAATAATGATAGCTACAATCAAAAATATAATGACAAGTAAACCACCCCCAATCCACATACGTTGTTTGTTAATGACATTTCTTAATTCAGCATTGTTTCGACTGACTTCAACAAGTCCACTATTGATATAACGTGTTTGTTGTTGAGCTTGATTCGGGTTTTGATCTGATTTCTTTTGCGACATTATCTAAAGCCCTATTATTTATTGTCTAAACTTTCCAGTTAAAGGTTCATATATACATGGTGCAGAAGATCCGTCATCGAAGACAAATACATTGAAATCAGGATTAATAGCCATATAGATACACATACCAAAAACAACTAATGCTAGTACGACAATAATGACAAGGATGACTTTAAGAACGTTATCAAGAATTTTTCGATAGAAAACTAATGTTTGGTTATCTACATTGTACGGATTGTGTGGATTGCCCCACGTACTGTAAATATCTACAAACTTCCGACTCAAGTTTTTTTCTTCTGTATCTTTCATCTTTTATCTTCTCGTCATTAAGACTGAGCTTTAGTTAATACTGCACATCAAGTGACAGTAGCTATACGTGTATATTGTCTTAGTATTTTTAAAAATTCGCAATATCTTTTTTTTAAATTGTTAACTTTTTTTCGTTTTCCAAGTATTTATCCAATGAGCTGACATCCTCCCCTCTTTTAAGAGGGGGTGAGATCACAAAATCTCATTAGACCATTAAATTAATGGTTAATTAGAACGATCTTGATGCATCTACATAATTGTTTTTTTCATAACTTACAGCAGTTTTCCGTATTTGGTTAATTTCAGGGTAACAATTCACCATAAACTCCATAATTGAAGAAGCATCATTGGTCTTATAGAAATTAAGCATTTTATCCTGGAAGGCAAAGGTGTTCTCTTTAGGCAGACTCATTGCTTGTAAACCTG
>NZ_CADDWJ010000003.1 GCF_902809855.1 Acinetobacter sp. Marseille-Q1618 | reverse complement strand
GGAAAAATAATGTGGGGAAAACTTCACTTCTTACAGTGCTTGATAAATTTTTAAACGAAAAAAATAAATTTTCTTATGATGATTTTAATATAGATTTTAAGAATGAATTAGAAAGCTTAATAACATCGGCTGATGAACCTGAAAACTTTCAGTCAAAAGGTATTAAATTAAAAATATTTATTCAGTATAACGAGGACGATGACTTATCAAATGTTAGTAGAGTTTTGATGGATTTAGATCCAGAAAATAATAAAATAGTTCTAGGCTTTGAATACTTATTAGACTATGTTAATTGTTTAAAAATTAGAAAGGATTATGCTTCTTTCTCTTCTAATGAAAATAAAAAAGTTACTGAACGAAAGAAAAATAAAGCAAGAGATCTCAGTGAATATTTAAAGCAGGAATTGGATCATTATTTTCATATTCATAAATTTTCTTTTGAGTACAATATTGTTGATCAAAAAGTAAATTGTGAAAAATTTATAGATTTGGTGAAAGAAGGAATTAGTCTTAAAGATATCATTAACTTTAAGTATATTAGTGCAAGACGTGATGTGACCAATAAAGAGAAGGAAAGTACACTATCTAAACAAACAGCAAGCCTTTATAAAAAAGTAGAGGATAACACGGAAAAGAACAACGCAACTGACGGCTTCAAAGATCAACTTTCTGAAACAGATGAAGCATTAAGTAATATTTATAAAGATATTTTTGATGGAGTACTTAAAAAAGTACAAAAATTTGGTGGTATTAAAGGGCAAGATGCTAACATTTCTATTGTTTCAACATTGCAACATAGAGGGTTGCTTGATGGTAATACTACAGTGGTTTACAGCCACGATGATCATCACTTACCAGAGAATTATAATGGATTAGGTCATATGAACTTGATCAGTATGATTTTCGAAATTGAAATTCTTATACAAGGATTTAAAAAGGACAAAGATACAAAACCTGCCGATATTAATCTATTGTTTATCGAAGAACCTGAAGCTCATACCCATCCACAAATGCAATATATTTTTATTAAAAATATTAAAAAATTGCTTGATGAAGGTATTAAAAGAGATGATGGCATAAATAGATCATTACAATATTTGATTACGACACACTCATCTCACATTGTTGCTGACAGTGATTTTGGCGATATTAAATATTTAAAAGTGGAAGAAAAAAATAGTGTAGTGTCGAAGAATCTTTCAGATTTGATCGAAAAATATGCGGCTGATCCCAAAGAATATCAATTTTTAAAACAGTATTTAACAATAAGTCGGGCTGAAATTTTCTTTGCTGATAAAGCCGTCTTAATTGAAGGTGATACAGAAAGAATTTTAATACCAACGATTATGCGAAAAGTTGATTTAGAAGAAGCCAAACGTCTAGAAGTTGAAAATACAGGTGATAGGTTTTTACCTTTGCTATCTCAAAATATATCAATAATAGAAGTTGGGGCATATTCACAGATTTTTGAAAAGTTCATTAAATTTTTAGGGATAAAATCATTAATTTTAACTGACATTGATTCTGTTAAAGTAGAAGGTCAAGATAATAATGAGAAAGATAAACTTAAAGCTTGTCCAGTAAGTGAAGGCACACAAACTAGCAATTCAGCAATTAATCATTTTTTGGGGAAAGATATTACATGGGAGAGCTTAAAAGTATTAGATTGTACTGCTAGAACAATTTCTGAAGGGAAAATATATTTATGTTATCAACAACAAGAAGCTAACTATCATGCAAGGAGCTTTGAAGATGCATTTATTCATATAAATAAAGAATTTATATGTGAAAAAATAAAACAATTTCAAGGATTAAAAAATATAAAATACTTTACTGATGGAGTAAGTAATGCGTATGTAATCGCTGATAACTGTATAAAAAAGAAAACACATTTTGCATTAGATATTTTATATCACAGTAATGCTGATTTTAGTAATTGGCAGATACCTGCATATATTAAAGAGGGATTATTGTGGTTGAAAGCAGAAGAAATCTAGAACCTGAAGTACAACAGATTTTTCAGCTAATTGATCAAGGGAGAAATTTTCTTTTAAGTGGTGGTGCTGGAAGTGGTAAGACTTATTCATTGGTCAGTGTGATTAATCAGGTAATTACTGAGAATCCTACCGCTCAGATTGCTTGTATGACCTATACAAACGCTGCGGTTAAAGAAATTGAGGAAAGAGTTAATCATAAGAATTTAAATGTAACAACGATTCATGATTTTCTGTGGGACAATATCAAACATTTTCAGAAAGAGTTAAAACAAGCCATCATTTCATTGGCTAATGATGAAAATGTAAAAAAAATTTCTATAGAAGAAAAAAATCAAATTCATGATCATTTTTTTGAACATTTATGTGATGGAATACAATATAAAGAATTTGTGCGTATTCGTGAGGGTATCATCTCACATGATGAATTGCTGATTATTGCAAATTATCTATTTAGTAAGTATCCAAAGCTTTGCAGTATCGTCAAAGATAAATATAAATTTATCTTTATTGATGAATATCAAGATACTAGTGAGTATGTTATTGAAATTTTTCTTAATCATTTTAAGAAAAGTAATAAGAAAAATATTATTGGTTTTTTTGGTGATGCTATGCAATCCATCTATGATGATGGAATAGGGAATCTTGATAAGTATAAAGGAGACGGTGATGATACAGTTAATGAAGTCTTTAAAATACAGAATCGAAGAAGTCCTCTGCTTGTGATTGAGTTAGCAAATAAACTGCGTTCTGATTCTATTCAACAAGAACCTTCTACTGACCAAAATGCGCCAAATATGATGGATGGTGTAGTTAAGCAAGGAACAGTTTTATTTTTGCATTCAAATGTTGAGAATACAGAATTAGTTAAAGTTTTTTTAAAGGAAAATTATGATTGGGATTTTGATAAGAAAAATGAAGGAAATGATAGTGAGGATAAAATAAAAACAAAAGAGTTAAACCTTACTCATAACTTAATTGCTGAGAAAGCTGAGTTTAAAAATTTAATGGATATTTATGATAAAGATCATATATTAAGTTTTAGGGATAGGCTTAAAAAGTACATTAAAGATAATGATATCACAACAAATTTTTCTGAATGCACATTTGGTCAAGTAATAGATTATTTACAACATAGAAAAACTGGGCGTGAATTAAAAGCAGTTAGTCCAACTGATACTATGCAAGCTTTCATTAATAATCATCAAGCGTTATATGATGATGCGAAATCAATAATGTATTCTAAGCTTTCTAGAATCTATGTTGATAAAGACCAATTGATTGATGACAAAAAACAAAATGAAGATGATGAAAATAAAAAGGGTTCTAAGCGAGATAATTTAATTAAACATCTTTATAAAATCCAAGCTAATATTAGTTTGTATCAAAATAAAAAATACAATGAGTTTTTAAGAGCTACTGATTTTCGTATTAATATTAAATATATAAAGCATAAAAAAATGCTGAAAGAAAATATTGAAAATTTAGTTAATGTTGCTGATAAAACGATTGAAGAAGTTATAAATTTCGCAGATGAAAAAGGTATTTGTTTAAAAGATGATAAATTTAATTCTTTTAAAGAAAAAAATGAGTATTTATACAATCGTGTGAAAGCAGTCAAATTTAGTGAATTTCAAAAGCTATATAATTATTTAGAAGGGAATACACCATTTTCAACACAGCATAAAACAAAAGGCGCTGAGTTTGATAATGTTTTAGTGGTATTGGATAATGGGGGATGGAATAACTATAATTTTGAAAAAATGTTCTTAGGTACAGCTTCTGAAAGTGTAATGAATCGAACACAAAAAATATTTTATGTTTGTTGCACACGAGCAAAAGAAAATTTATCAGTCTTTTTTCACAATCCTGATGACCAAGTTATAGAAAAAGCTAAAGAATGGTTTGGAAATGATAATGTAATAAATTTAGATGTTCTTTAATTTCGATTATTTAAATTATTCTTAGTTAAAAACAAACCCAGCATAAGCTGGGTTTGTTTTCAATCAATGTACGATTGAAATTTTTTCTAAGAAATACTTAGTTCTTTCATGACGTTCTTCAGGTTTATTAAAGAAATCATCAGTTTTACAATCTTCTAAGATTTTTCCTTGATCCATAAAAATGACACGATCTGAGACTTTGCGTGCAAAGCCCATTTCATGGGTGACACACATCATGGTCATACCTTCTTTAGCAAGCTGACTCATTACCTCTAGAACTTCACCCACCATTTCAGGGTCAAGCGCAGAAGTAGGTTCATCAAATAGCATACAAACAGGATCCATACATAAGCCACGTGCAATGGCAACACGTTGCTGTTGTCCACCAGAAAGTTGACCGGGAAATTTATCTTTATGGGCAGCAAGTCCTACACGATCTAGATATTGTAAAGCTTTCTTTTTTGCTTCTTCTTTAGAACGTTTTAAGACTTTAATTTGCCCAATGGTTAAATTATCTAAAACAGTCATATGTGGAAAAAGCTCAAAATGTTGGAACACCATACCTACACGTGAGCGAAATTTAGCAAGATCTGTTTTTGAGTCTTTTAATGCTGTACCATCAACAATGATATTACCTTCCTGAAAAGGTTCTAAAGCATTAACAGTTTTAATTAATGTTGATTTTCCAGAACCAGAAGGACCGCAAACCACTACAACTTCACCTTTCTCAATCGAAGTTGTGCAATCAGTAAGAACTTGGAAATCTCCATACCATTTTGAGATATGTTGTATTTCTATCATCGGCATATTGATTCTCCCTTATCGTATGATTGCTATTTTTTGATGTAAACGCTTCACCAAACGTGAGAGCGCAAAAGAAATACAGAAATAAATCACTGCAACAAGTAAATAGAATGTTGCCTTTGTTTCAGAGCCGTAAGTGTTGGCTAATGTATTGGCATTCCCTACAAAATCTGGCGCACTAATTACATAAACTAATGAAACATCTTGGAAAAGTACGATAGATTGTGTCAGTAAAACAGGCAACATATTTCTAAAAGCTTGTGGCAATATGACGTTTGACATGGTTTGTCCATAGGTAAAACCTAAGGCATAACCAGCATTAACCTGACCTTTAGAAACTGATTGGATTCCTGAACGTACAATTTCTGAGAAAAATGCAGCTTCAAAAATAGCAAAAGTGACGACACTTGAGAAAAGTGGGCCGTAATAGGTGTCATACTGAAAATCAAAGTATTTTGGTAATAAAAAATAGAAAATGAAGATTACTTGGATGAGTGGAACACCACGAAAGAAATCAACATAAACTTTTGCAATATTACTTAAAACTTTATTATTTGATAGGCGCATCATGGCAAGCGGTGTGCCAATTAAAATCCCGCCAATAATTGAAAGCACGGTGACAGTAATGGTGAATTTAAAACCGTATAGTAAGGTGCTAATCACATCTTCATTTTGTAATACACTAAAATCCATGATTATTTACCTCCTGAGCCAAGGCCAGGAACAGCCATGCGTTTTTCAACCCATGCCATAAGGAACTTGATGCAATAGGTGATCACTAAATATACAGGTGTAGATAAAATCAAAATCACAATGTCTTGTGAGGTTTCTTCACGCATGGTTTTGGTATAAGCAAAGAAATTTAAAATACTGAGCGCATAAAGAACTGCGGAGTTTTTGAAAATATTCATTGCTTCTGACGTCAGTGTTGGCCAAACGATGCGATAAGCGACAGGTAAAATCACATAGCGATAGCTTTGGCTTTGATCTAGACCAAGGGCAAAAGCGGCATTTTTTTGACCACGTGAAACAGTGTTAATCCCTGAGCGGACTTGTTCAGCAATACGAGCAGCTGTATATAAACCTAATGCAAATACACCGATCACCGCAGGGTTATCATTGAGAATATTTTGCCACCAACCGCCACTCACCATTTCTCCACTTCCTGTGCTTAAACTTAAAGGAAGTAATTCTGGAAACACGAAAGCCCAGAAAAAAAGCTGAACAATTAAAGGAATATTACGGAATAGTTCAACATAACATGTGCCAATAAAAGACAAGGGTTTATTGGGTAATGTACGCATAATCCCAATCAGCGAACCTAGCAAAAAGGCGATGAAAAATGCTGCTACAGCAGTCCAAATCATCGTCCAGACACCTGAACCTAAAAGTTGTAACCATGTGGGTGCATCTGCAACAGGAGAATAACTTTCACCACCAATCGCTTTACAAACTGATTCAGCCCAAGCAGCTTTGTCTAAACTATATTCATTTGAGGGAAGGCAGTATGCCGTCCAATTAAGCGAGCCAACGGACATGTGTGCTCCTTGGATTTTTAATCTCTAAATAGATTCTCTAAATAAATATAGATCAAAATACAAAAAGCGTATTTTGATCTATAAGATGTTAATTTTTATAAAGTATTAGTTAATACCAGCGTCATTTGGTTTTGCCATAAGTGCTTTATATGAAGAACTCATCGGCATATTCATGTTGACATTTTTTGGTGGAATTGGAGACAAGAACCATTTTTTATACAGTGCTGCCATTTGACCATTTTTCCACATACCTGTAACGACACGGTCTGCAATGGCTTTATACGCTGCATCACCTTTTGGAATCATGATGCCGTAAGGTTCAGATGATAAGACAGGACCTACGATTTTAAAATCTTTAGGATTTGATGATTTTGCAATTAAACCTGCAAGAATATTGTCATCCATCACAAATGCTGCAGCACGACCTGAAGCAACCATCGCAAATGAATCAGAATGGTCTTTACCGTATACGTTATTTACGTTAACTTTTTGACCTTTTTCACCCATTTTGATGTATTTGTCAGAAGTTGTCCCTTGTGTTGTTACAACAGCTTTACCATTTAGATCAGCAATTGTCTTAATCGGTGAGTTAGCTTTTACTGCCATACGAACTTCGGTTGCATAGTAGTTGGTAGAAAAGCTGACTTGTTGTTGGCGTTGGATAGAGTTTGTGGTAGTACCGCATTCCATATCAATATTACCCGCTAACATTTCTGGAATACGTGTAGATGAAGTGACCGCTTTATATTCAACTTTTAAGTTTGGCATTTTGAGGGATTTTTTAAGCTCATTGGCAAAGTTGTTACAAATGTCAACTGCATAGCCTAAAGGTTTGCCACCCACAACATAAGAAATCGGATCTGAAGATTCACGATAACCAATAACTACTTTACCTGAGTTTTTGATTTTCGCTAGAGTATCTGCTGCTTGAACCTGAGAAAATGCACCTGATGCCAAAAATACACCGAGTGTTGTTGTTAAAACTTGAGTGGTTAATTTTTTCATTTGACGCTCTCCATACATATTTTATTGAGCAAATTCGCTGTCAACCTAAATGTTGAGAAGCACGAAATATGCCAATACTTCTTTAAAAATTATGATCCATCATATTTCTTTACATTACTATTTTTATACCACTACTTCAACAAGTAAAGAAGAAAAAAATAATAAATTGACAACAAAGAGTGTGATGTCTATCACGGATTAGAAAAGTATTTTATGGAAATAATTTGAAATAAAAAGATCGAAAGATATTTTTTTTAATTATAAAAAATGAACATGTATTTAGGAAAATGATAATGGTTTTAAAAGTAATTTTTTAGATTATTGTGTTATTAATCATTAAAAATATTATATTAATAAGGGTTTATTTTAGTAAATAAATAATAAACATTTTTTTAAACAAATTGATTTTTTATGACTAGGCTCAGCATTATCTGTATGTTATAAAGGATAAATAGGCATGAATTTTGCTTAATTTATAGAAAGTAGATTTAGAATGATTTAAATTGATGTAGGATATGATTTATGAAGTTATCGGTCGGATTAAAAGTTGCAAATACGTTGTCATTAACGCCACAATTGCAACAGGCTATTCGATTGTTACAACTTTCAAGCCTGGAGTTAGAACAAGAAATCCAAATCCAACTCGATAGTAATCCTCTACTTGAAAAAGTTGAGGAAGAATCTTCAACAGAAAGCCTGCAACAATTACAAGAACAAGAGTCAAAAGACTTAACTAAAGAGTTAAATGCTGATCATTTACCTGATGATTTGCCTGTAGATACAGATTGGGATGATGTCTATACCCATCAATCCACTGCAATAGAACGCCCAGAATATGAAGAACGTGAAGATAACCGTCAAGGGCACACTTCTTTAAAAGAGCATATGTTGGCACAGATTAATTTACTTCACTTTTCACCTGTAGATAAGTTAACAGCATATTGCATTGTAGATGCTTTAGATGAAAAAGGCTTTTTAGATGCTGAAATTTCAGAAATTGTACAATCAGTGACTCATCTTTTGGCACAAATGGAGTATGAGGTTGAACTTGAAGAAGATGAAGTCTTAGTTGTTCTTAAACATATTCAGCGTTTAGACCCAGTAGGGGTAGGTTCACGTCATTTGGCTGAATGTTTGTCATTGCAAGTTGAGGTTTTGCCAAATGGAACAGCGTATAGAAATGAAGCATTAGTATTATTAAAGCATTATGAGCTTTTGGTGAATAATGAGTTGCCAAAATTAGTTAAACAAACAGGTTTAAATGCAGAGCAGTTAAAGTCTGCGGTTGAATTATTGAAGACTCTAAAAGCTTATCCTGGTGCTGAATTTGCGGAAAAAGATGCTGATTATCAAATTCCAGATGTTGTGGTGTCTAAGAAAAATGATGCTTGGCATGTACAACTTAATCCTGATGTCATGCCAAAATTAAGAGTGAATAGTTTTTATGCCAATATGATTCGTAGGGCAGATCAAAGTGAGGATAATCAATATTTACGTAATCAGATGTTAGAAGCTAAGAATTTTATAAAAAGTGTGGATGAGCGTCAAAAAACCTTATTAAAAGTAGCAACTTGTATTGTGCAACATCAACGTGAGTTTTTAGAAATTGGTGCGGAAGGGATGAAGCCTTTAGTACTTCGAGATGTTGCAGAAGAGGTTGAACTTCATGAATCAACAGTATCACGTGTCACTACCAATAAATATTTACTGACACCTCGTGGTTTGTTTGAACTGAAATATTTCTTTTCAAGTCATGTGGGGACAACATCGGGTGGCGAAGCCTCTTCAACAGCGATTCGTGCCAAGATCAAAAAATTAATTACAGATGAAAACCCACGTAAGCCCTTGTCTGATAATACAATTGCCAATTTGTTGAAAGAGGATGGTATTGATGTCGCACGTAGAACGGTTGCCAAGTATCGAGAGTCTTTAAATATTCCGTCTTCTTCTGATCGAAAGGTCTTGATCTAACTTTAAAAATGCGGCTATTCTAGAGATTCATTATGACGAAATAATGAATCTCTTTTTTGTTTTGGAGTAGCTCAAATGATTGTATAAAGTAATGAAAGCAGAATATTCCTAAGTGAATTCTGTCATTCGATCATTTCGGCTATGACGTGTCACATCCTTGTATAAGGAGAGGGTTATAATTATGCAAATTACAATTCGTGGACATCACCTAAGTATCACCCCTGCAATAGAAGACGATATTCGTAATAAATTTGCTCAAATGACTAAGCATCTAGATCAAGTTAATAGTATGCAAGTTAAACTGAGTAAAGATCATCAATTAGATAAAAGATCAAAAAAAGGCAGTGCCAATCATATCGCTGAGGCAATAGTGCGTTTGCCAGGCGTTGAGTTGTTTGCCCAAGCAACTGCAGATGATATGTATACTTCAATTAAAAAATTAACTGAAAAATTAAAAAGACAATTACACCGACATCGTAAAATGCAGCTTGACTATCAGCCTGTAATCGTTTCAGTTTAAAAGTGAATTTTATTTTAAAAGAGGTATACTGAATACCTCTTTTTTTATTGATAAAAATTTGTAGTAGTTGCTGAATTATTTTTAATAGTTATAGTAAAATAGCCAGTTTTTACACTGTCAGTCCTATGAGAGGTCGATGCAATGAATAGTGAACAGCTCACTGAAATCTTAAAATCAGCTTTTCCTGATGCTGAAGTTGCTGTGAGTGGACAAGCAGGTAAATTTGACCTCCGTATCGTTGATGATCAGTTTGAAGGTAAACGCCCTGTTGCTCGTCAACAAACAGTATATGCTCCATTAAATTCATATATTGCGAGTGGTGAAGTACATGCTGTCACTATTCGCGCAATGACAAAAGAAGAATGGCGTAAAGCAAGCCTATTTGGAGCATAAGCGTTAATGGATAAATTTTTAATTCAAGGTGGTGTAAAACTACAAGGTGAAGTGCGTATTTCGGGTGCGAAAAATGCTGCACTTCCATTATTAGCAGCGACTATTCTTGCAGATACACCAATTACATTAACCAATGTTCCAAATTTAAAAGATGTGAATACATTGGTAAAATTGATTGCTGGCTTAGGTGTAAAAATCAGCTACGAAGGTGAAACCGTTGTTGCGGATACTTCGACATTAGACAATCAATTTGCACCGTATGAATTAGTGAAAACCATGCGTGCATCTATTTTGGTGCTTGGGCCATTGGTGGCGCGCTATGGTAGTGCAAAAGTGTCTTTGCCGGGTGGTTGTGCGATTGGTTCACGCCCTGTAGATCAGCATTTAAAAGCTTTGGAGGCTTTGGGTGCACAAATTGAAGTCGAAAATGGTTATGTGCATGCCAAAGTTGATGGTCGCTTAAAAGGTGGCGAAGTTGTCTTTGATATGGTCACAGTGGGTGGGACAGAAAATATCTTAACTGCTGCGGTTTTGGCAGAGGGTGTTACTACGATTCGTAATGCTGCACGTGAGCCCGAAATCACAGATCTTGCACAAATGCTGATTAAGATGGGTGCAAAAATTGAAGGTTTGGACACCGATACGCTGATCGTCACAGGTGTGGAAAGCTTGCATGGCTGTGAATATGCAGTTGTTGCTGATCGGATTGAAACAGGTTCATATTTAGCTGCTGCTGCTATCACTGGTGGTAAAGTTAAAACTACAAATACTGATCCAAACCTATTGGAAGCTGTTTTAGATAAATTTGAAGAAATGGGGGCAGAAGTCACCCGTGGTGATGATTGGATTGAGTTAGACATGATGGAGAAACGTCCGAAAGCCGTCAGCTTCCAGACTTTGCCACATCCAGAATTTCCAACAGATATGCAAGCACAGATCATGGCAGTCAATGCGATTGGTCGTGGTTTTGCCACAATTTCTGAAACGATTTTTGAAAATCGTTTTATGCATGTACCTGAATTGTCACGTATGGGGGCAAATATTCAGGTGGAAGGTAATGATGCTGTCGTGACAGGGGTAGAAAAATTGTCTGCTGCACCTGTGATGGCAACAGACTTACGTGCTTCATTCTCTCTTGTTTTAGCAGCTTTGGCAGCTGAAGGGGAAACATTAATTGACCGTATTTATCATATTGATCGTGGTTATGAAGATGTAGAAGCAAAATTACAAGGTATTGGCGCCCAAATTAAGCGAGTAAAGCGAGAAAGTTAATGAGTGATATGAGAAACGATGATCCTAACTTTGACGTAATGGGCAATTTTGATCATGGTTTAACTTTAGCATTAAGTAAGGGACGTATTTTAAAGGAAACTTTACCTCTGTTAGAAACAGCAGGTATCAACTTATTGGAAGATCCTGATAAATCTCGTAAGTTAATTTTTCCAACAACACATAAACACGTTCGTATTTTGATTTTACGTGCTTCTGATGTGCCAACCTATGTGGAAAATGGCGCTGCGGATATTGGGGTGGCGGGTAAAGATGTTTTAATGGAACATGGTGCACAAAACGTTTATGAACCGTTGGATTTGAAAATTGCCAACTGTAAATTAATGACAGCAGGTAAAGTCGGGATGGAACGTCCAAAAGGTCGTTTAAAAATTGCCACTAAATATGTCAATTTAACCCGTCAATATTACGCAAGTCTTGGTGAGCAAGTGGATGTCATTAAGCTTTATGGTTCAATGGAGCTTGCACCATTGGTTGGTTTAGGTGACTACATTGTCGATGTAGTAGACACTGGTAATACACTTCGTGCCAATGGTTTGGAGCCTTTGGAAGAAATTTGTAAAGTTTCTTCACGTTTAATTGTTAATAAAGCAAGTTTTAAACGTAAACAAAATTTGTTGAATCCTATTCTTGCGCAGCTTGAAAAAGCCGTTGAAGAACGTGAGCATGCAAAAAAAGCTTAATTTTTGAATATCCATAAACTGACCGTCCGAAAGGACGGTTTTTTATACATGAATATTTCCATTAGCCAAAACTTTTAATCAAAATGAGCATTCATTTCATAAAAAATTATGCTAAAAAGCATAAGACGATAAAATTTTAAATAAAAAGTGATCGTATGAAAACACCACAACAGCGTAAAGAACAATCTATAGAAATTTTAAAACAAAACAATATTCCCTATATTGATTGGTTACCCGTTATTGAGTCAGCCGAAGAGGTGCAGCTTCGAAGTGCTGAAAGTATTGCTAAACGTGCAATTGCATGTTTATGGATGATACAAGTAGCATGTGATATTGATAATGGACGATATGATCATGAGATTAAAGATTATGTGATCAATGTGCTGACAAAGATGCAAGCTTTAGATGCATTAACTGAAAAAGAAAAGGCAATTTTACATGAAGAAGTATCTCAGCAAGATGTCATCAATATGATTTGGAAATATGAAGCTTATTGGGTTTTATTATGGGCTTTAGGCATTGTTGATGAGCTAAATTATCCTGAAAATATTGTTGATTGTAATTTTGCAGTTCAAGCGGTAGTTTCAGTCAGTACGTTTGAAGAGTTTATGACGAAAGTAAAGCTTCGCGAGATTGAGGAAATTTTAGACCAAGCAGATTTAATTTATCGCTATGATTGGGCATGTGTGAATGCGCGATTAAAACAAGAGCAAGCACCTGCGCAACTAAACTCCTCTGTAGTGGTAGAAAGACATGGCGCATTAAATTGGTTAATTCATTCAGAAGATGATTGGGATTATCCTGATACTAATACATAATTTTAGATGAAATAAGGAAGGAATAGATATTTCCTATTTAATGAAAAGCATTTTCCTGTCACATTCCTTATTTTCATGATGAATCCTTACCCACAAATCACCTAAAACAAGGTAAACTAAATCTTTCTTAAACAACCTTGTGGGTAAATTGATGCGACGTTTATCGACTCAAGAGCCAAACTTTAAGCAAGTCTTTGCAGACCTGTTGGCTTTTGAAACAGTGAGTGATCCTGAGCTTTTAAAAACAGTAGACCAAATTATTGCAGATGTACGCCAACATGGTGATGCACATGTACTTAAACTCACTCAACAGTTCGATCGACATCCAGCGCATCAATTTTCAGATTTAGAACTGTCACAAGCAGAGCTTAAAGCGGCATTTGAAGGTTTAAGCACAGAAGTGCGTGAAGCACTTGAAATGGCTGCCAATCGTATACGTGAGTTTCACCAAGCCCAAAAGCAAGAGGGTTGGACTTATGTCGATGCTTTAGGAAATACATTAGGGCAGAAAGTTACACCGCTTGATCGAGTCGGGATTTATGTACCGGGTGGTTTGGCTTCTTATCCATCTTCAGTGTTAATGAATGCTGTTCCTGCGCATGTAGCAGGGGTGCAAGAAATTATCATGGTGGTACCTGCGCCGAATGGTGAGTTAAATCCATTGGTGCTTGCTGCTGCACATCTGGCAGGTGTACATCGTGTATTTACCATTGGTGGTGCGCAAGCTGTTGCAGCGCTGGCATATGGAACAGAAACTATCCCTCAGGTTGATAAAATTACAGGACCAGGAAACCGTTTTGTTGCAGCAGCGAAACGTGCAGTATTCGGTCAAGTCGGTATCGACATGATTGCTGGGCCTTCTGAAATTTTAGTTTATGCAGAAGGTGAAAATAATGCCAAATGGTTGGCAATGGATGTGTTATCGCAAGCTGAACATGACACTGTTGCACAAGCGATTTTCATTACACCTGATGTGCAACTTTTAAATGATGTTGAGCAAGCGATTGAAGAGCACTTAGCTGCATTACCAAAAGCTGAAATTGCACGAACTTCGATTGCAAATCGTGGTGCATTGGTATTGGTGAAAGATCGTCAAGAAGCGATTGACTTGATTAATCAAGTTGCACCAGAGCATTTAGAGCTTTGTTTAGACGAGGCACAACAAATGTCAGAAAGTATTCGTCATGCGGGTGCGATCTTTATGGGGCGCTATACGCCTGAAGCGATTGGTGACTATTGTGCAGGTCCAAACCATGTATTACCAACCTCAGGTACAGCACGATTCTCGTCACCACTTGGTGTTTATGATTTCCAAAAGCGCTCAAGTTTGATCATGTGTTCTGAGCAAGGTGTAAAACCGCTTGCAAAGACGGCAGACATTTTGGCACAACAAGAAAATTTGGATGCGCATGCGAGATCTGCAAGGTATCGTTATCAGTAATAAAAATAACCTCTCATTTTCAGTAATGAATATTCCTTTCCTTGGGGAGAGGTTAGGTGAGGGGAAATATTAATAGTTCATTTTGGGATGATTAACTTCTCCCAAACCCTCTCCTAAAAGGAGAGGGCTTACAACATTGTAAGTTGAGTGTATTAGAGAAAATCAAATGCCAAATATTAGCTCTGAACAAATGCGTTTTTGGAGTCCATCGGTACGTGAATTAGAACCTTATGTACCAGGTGAGCAACCTAAAATTCAAAATTTATTAAAGTTAAATACCAATGAAAACCCGTATCCACCCTCACCGAAAGTGGTTGCTGCGGTACAAGCGGTATTAGAAAACTCAGCAGATGTATTGCGTTTATATCCTGATCCAGATGCAACAGTCTTAAAGCAAGCCATTGCGAAACAACAAAATGTTCCTATTGAGCAAGTCTTTGTGGGTAATGGCTCAGATGAGGTTCTGGCACATATCTTTAAAGCCTTTTTTGTGCAAGATAAACCGATTTTATATCCTGATATTACTTACAGTTTTTATCCTGTTTATAGTCAATTTTTTGAAATCACAACGCAAACAAAAAATTTACCTTTGAATGAAGATTTTGAAATTGTAGTAGATGATTATAAGCAGCCTAATGGCGGTATTATCATTACCAATCCAAATGCACCAACCAGTATTGCTTTGGGTTTATCTGCGATAGAAGAAGTGTTGCAAGCTAACCCTGATTCTGTGGTGGTTATCGATGAAGCTTATGTAGATTTTGGTGCTGAATCAGCTGTGAAATTGGTTGAAAAGTATGAAAATCTAGTAGTGTGTCAAACGACCTCAAAATCACGTTCACTTGCAGGTTTGCGTGTTGGTTTTGCGATTGCTCAACCGCATTTAATTGCTGCACTGGAAGCGGTAAAAAATAGCTTTAACTCCTATCCAATGGATCGTTTTGCAATTGCTGCGGCGGTTGCATCTTTTGAAGATCAAGACTATTTTGAAGCACAATGTCAAAAAGTCATTGCTAATCGTGAAAAATTGGTTGCTCAACTTGCAGAATTAGGTTTTAAAGTATTGCCATCGAGTGCAAACTTTATTTTTGCGACATTACCAAATCAAGATGCAGCGGAATTAGCACAACAACTGCGTGCTCAAGGCATTATTGTACGTTATTTTAATAAACCTCGAATCAACCAATTCTTGCGCATCACCATTGGTACAGATGAGCAAAATCAACGTTTAGTCGACACACTTAAAAATGAAATTTTAAAATAATTCATATAATTAAGTGTGTGATTAAATAAATGTAAGAAGAAAAAGCGAATGTTAAAATTCGCTTTTTTCTTGTGTAGCTTGTTCTGGTTGATACCATGTATTAAGTAAATCAAGCAAGGCTGAAATTTTATCAAAACATTCTTGATATTCTGCATCACAGTCGGAAGCAATGGTGATCCCACCACCTGCCCATAATGAAACATCATCTTGATATTTTTGAATTGAACGAATCAAGATATTCCATGAACCTGTTCCGTCAAAATTAAAATATCCCAATGTCCCACAGTACGCACCTCGTGGCGCAATTTCTAATTCTTCAATGATTTGCATCGCACGAATTTTAGGAGCGCCTGTGATTGATCCACCGGGTAAAGCTGAAAGTAACATCTCAAAAGGATGAATATCATCTTTTAATGTCGCCGTTACTTCACTCACCATATGATGAACTTGATTAAAAGATTCAATATTGAATAGTTTAGGTGTTTTGACCGAACCTATTTCAGCATAAACACTTAAATCATTTCTTAAAAGATCAACGATCATTAAATTTTCTGCTTGATCTTTTTCTGAATGAATTAATTTTTGTTTTGATTGTTCATCTAAAATCGGATCATGATAACGTGGCATCGTTCCTTTAATTGGTTTAGTCATAATTTTTTTATGTGGCATAAATTCAATAAATAATTCTGGTGAACAACTGAGTAATTCAAAATCATTTATTTTTAAATAACCAGAATAAGGCGCATGGGTAAGCTGCCAAAAATCTTTTGCTGTATTTAAAAGTGAACCTTGAGCTTTGGCTTTAAATTCTTGTGTGAGATTAATTTGATAGCAGTCACCTGCCTTAATATAATTTTTAATTTTATTAAAAGCTTGATTATATTGTTTTTTTGACCATTTGGCCTGACACTCTTGTTTTAATTTAAACTTTTCATTGTGTATTTTGGGGGATGAAATTTTTGAATGGATAATTTCGAATAATTCTTCAGCATGATTCTCATAGCTATAATATGTCCATGTACCATCAGTATATTTTAAATAACTTAAATATTCACCTAAAAATAGATTGGGTTGTGTTTGTAATGTAGTATGAATATTTTTTTGAGCTGAAAAATTATAATCAATAAAACCGATATACCCACCCTGAAAACCATATGTACTAGATGAATCTATATTGTGATCAATTTTTATAAAATTATTTAAATTTTGATTGAACTTAATTTCGAGATATTCATTAACGTTTTGGCGTTGATAGAACTTCGCCACATTGGTTTGAAAAATGACATATTTTTTAGGTAAAAATGCGATAACAGGATGATGATTGTCTTCAAGAAATACACATCCAAACAGATCAGCTAATTTTAATAAAATATGCTCAGCACTTATATTGGAAATATTTAAGTTTTTCTTGAAAATAGAGTGATTTAGCATCATGAAAACTGAATAAGAACATGTCGTTAGTTTACTATAAAATTTGTATAGTGGTTCTTATAAAGTTTGTATGATAGTTCACAGAAATACCGCTTATCGGGAAGTATGGCTTTTTTCAAAACAACTATTGAACAAAAAATAACATAAGGTTAATTTAATAGTGCAAATCGGACTACTCAAGGAAGAAAGTTTCTGTTGTATAAAAAACAAAAACAACATGAAGCGACGGCGAGTGGTTAAAAATGAAAAAAAATGCTCTTGGGAGAGTACACATGAAATTATTTACTAAAGTTGCTTTAGTTTCTGCAGTTGCAATCAGTTCAAATGCAATGGCAATGCAAGCTATGGATGATGCTGCATTGAGCGCAACAACTGGTCAAGATGGTATTAGTATTGGTGTTAAACTTGGTTCTGGTGGCCTTTCAATTGGTAAAGTTTTAATTCATGATAATGACGGTTTAGCTGTTAATGCGACAACTGGCGGTACAGGTAAAGCTGGTGCAATTGTTTTAGGTAAAGATGCTGTTGCAGGTGTTGGTGGTGCTGCTGGTACTCCAGCTGTTGCAGGTATTAAACTTACTCAAACTGATGCAACTAAAGATTTGGCTACATTAGTTATCGATACAGATGCTGGTGATGCTACTAAAGGTGGTGCTTTCCTTAACGTTGCAGCAAACATTACAGGTATGAAAGCAGAAGTTGGTCCAATCAGTGTGGCTGCCTCTGGTACTAAATCAGGTATCACTCGTGGTACAACGGGTACAGCAAATGAAATTTTATCTGGTTTAACTTTAACGTTGGGTGATATTTCAGCAAACGTTCAGTTAGGTGCTACTCCACAAGGTGCAATGATTAACTTAGATACTACAATTACTGGTGGTTTAGTGATTGATAAACTTGGTATTAAAGATGCAGCTGGTGGTGGTCAAATTTTTCTTGACAAAATCGAAGTTGCAACTACAGGTACAAATAATTTAGCTATTAATGCTGGTGTTAGTGTTAAGAGTACTGGTATTGAAATTAAGCCTAATGCAATGAATATTGGTGCTTACATCACTGGTGTTCATTTAGGAACTCAAACTGGTGCGTCTATTGGTGATGTGGAAATTGCAGGCCTTAACTTGAGCAATTCTACAATTCGTATTTCTGGTCACTAATCAGATCGGAAGTAAAAAACGCGTGATTCTTCACGCGTTTTTTTTTACTTAAATGATCAAATCAAACAAAAGTAAAAAAAAGCTGTCTTTTTTTGAAAAAACAGGTATCTTAAAGGCACACGGAAGTAGAGTGTTCACTCTAAAAATAAAATTAACACTTCGGGTAATTTATTACCGATACTTGAATAGTTTAAAAATATGTTAGAGATTACTTTAGGTTCGGCATTAATTTACTATTTTGCCAGCCATGCATTAGACATTAAAGAAAAGCCTACCGATGCAGTGTATTATACTGAGCTTGCAGACCCTCGTAATGCATCTTTTTCACGTAATCACCGTGAAATGGTTCAAGTAAAACCTGCACTAGAAAATCAATTCAGAGGCATCGTTCGTCAAGCCTACGACTATAGTTGTGGCTCTGCAGCGTTAACTACTTTGTTAAATGGTTATATTGGAACGAATTTGACCGAACAACAAACCATGGAAGGCTTATTACGCTATGGTGAATACAATCGCATCATTGAACGGCGTAGTTTCTCATTATTAGATATGAAGCGCTTCGTGACCGCCATCGGTTTTGAAAGTGGTGGGTATAAAGGTGAATTTTCCGATTTAGTAAAACAACAGCAACCTGCAATTGTACCTATTTCATATGCTGGGTTTAAACACTTTGTTGTATTTAAAGCATATAAAGATGGGCGTGTTTACGTGGCCGATCCAGCTTTGGGAAATATTAGTTTTGATCAAGAGCGCTTTAAAGAGATTTGGGAAAATAATACCTTATTCTTAATTAATGTTCCTAAAGATCAGCAAAAAGATTTATTGGCATTACAAGAAGCAGATTTAAGACATGTTGAAGATGCAACTATTAATAGGTATGCATTGGTTGATACGCAGTATTCATATGATTATATTAATAAAATAGCAGATAGAGCATCAACAATGCGTCGTGTAATTGACCAAGGTGATAACTCCGATACTAAAGGTCAGCCAATTACAACATTCATGCGACTGTACTATAAACGTAAGTAAAAGCAGATTAGAACAAATTAAAGAATCAAACTTTTAGGTAGGAATAAAATGAATAATCATTGGATGAGACGAACTTTACTCGCTGTAAGTATCCAACTTGTGATTGGTGGTGCATATGCAGCAGAAAGTTCTGAACCTGTAGTTGATACAGTTGAATCAGTTCAAGAACAGGTTAATAACGAGCCTGAAACTCAAGCTGCGGCGTATTCAGATACAAATGTCGCTGAGCAGTCTACAGTTAGTAATACATCTTCAACTCAAACTGTAGAGATTGATAAGGATGCTACGCCTTCTTTGGTTCCCTCTGCAGGTTCTCAAGCTGCAGATGCATTACAACAAAAAGAAGGGGATGCGACTCAGGAAACCAATTTACAAGAAGTATTTACATCCAATGAACGTCAATATTCTTTAATCAAAAAAGGTGATATTTCAGCATTTTATGATTTAGATTATTCTTATTATCGGGATCAGCAATTTAATGCTGCAATGAATGATGGGGATTTATATCAACTGCGTGTTGACGAAGATGCAAGTCATACAATTACCAACACTTTCACTGCGCAATATGGTGTATTAGATAACTTGACTTTTAGTGCTTCTATTCCATTTATTGCAAAATCAGACAGCTTAAAAGATACCACCGCTGCAGGTCTAGGTGATATTAACTTTGGGGCACGTTGGGAGCCATTTCCTTTAAAAGCTGGGCGTTTACCACTTATTTTGTTTGGTAATGTTTCAACCAAGACGGGCGATAGTCCATACGAAATAAATCCTGTGACTGAGCTATCAACTGGTAAAGGCTATTATTCTGTAGGTGTTGGAGCGAGTACACGTAAATATATTGACCCTGTCGTATTATTTGCCTCAATTTCAGGAAACTATGGTTTTAAAGAAACAGGATTAAATCAAGTGCGTGGTGGTGGGGATGCAGGCCCTCGTATTTTAGATGAGTTTGAGCCTGGTATTACAGGCGGTTTCTCATTTGGTTTTGCTTATTCCTTTAACTATGATGTTTCAATGACCATGTCATATCAGCAAACATTTAATACCAATACCTCATTTACATATACCAATGGCGAATCCTTTAAAGCCGCAGATCAATCAAGTGGTATGTTTTCGATTGCACTAGGGGTACGTGTATCTCCTGAAACAATTGTAAATGGAACGCTAGGCATTGGTTTAACAGAAGATTCTCCTGATATTTCTTTAGGTTTATCTTTCCCTCTAGATATTTTAGGTTTCGGTAAGAAAAAAGCGAGCTAATGGAGAGGTGGTATGAAATACCCACGCTTACGCCCGTTAGTTACTGCGCTTTTTTTAACGGGATGTTCAACACAGGTTTTTGCACATTTAGGTTTAAACTTATCTGTTGATGTTCGCTCATTATCTATGGGAAATGCTGTAACAGCTGACCCACCAGGTATTAGTGCGATTCATTTTAACCCTGCAGCGTTAACAAAATTAAAAGGGTTACAGACAGATGTACAAGGGATTGTTGCAAATTTTGATATCCAACGAGAATTTTCGGCACCACAAGGATATAACGTTTTTGGTTATTCAGATGACCCTTTGATTTGTAATGATGCACCTGATAATCCTTCTAATTTATGTACAGACTACAAAGGCTCGGTAAGAGGTGATGTGGAATATGCGAGTTTGTATATTCCTATTTTGAAAAAGGTGGTGGATTTAGGTGAAGGCTGGCCAGTTTTAGCACCTACGGGAGGGATCTCTTATAATCCTCCTGGATCTAAATTGACTTATGCAACCGCTGTTTATGCGCCAATGGTAGCGGGTTTTGGTTCTGAAAATGGTAACCCCGGTAATTATATGGGGCAACAAGTAGCTATCGAACGTATTACCTATTTATCACCTTCTATTGCATATGAAGTTAATGATGAGCTGTCCATCGGTGCATCGATCGGTATGTCATATAATGCAGTGGCTTTAAAAACTGATCTACGTTTCCCAAATGAAATGGTGGGCGTATTGCGTATGGTTGATGAGTCTGTATGTGCACCATTTAGAGAAAACTCTAATGTGATTACTGATTTATTGCTATTCGGCTTATGTAATGCAGATGAAACAATCAATCCTTTTAATAAATTTGCGTCTTTGGATGTTACTTTAGAACAAAGCTTAAGCCCAAGCTATAACCTTGGTTTACTATGGGAACCAACGGAAGAGTTTGGTTTTGGTATGGTGTATCAAAGTGCTGCAAAAATGCGCATGAAAGGTAAATATTTTATTGATATTGCCAATGCACCACGTGAGTTGATTAAAGGTTTAAATTCTTCTGCAACAGGGCAAATTCTTGCTGCAATTTTAGGCTTCCCTGGTTATATTCCACCAACAGAATCTGGTTTGATTGCGATGGATTTAGAGTATCCTGCGCATTTCCAAGCCGGGATCAAATATAAGGTTTTACCTGACTTACAAGTTAATTTTGATTTGGGATGGACAGATTTTAAGGCATGGGAAAAATTCCAGTTTGAGTTTGATCGCCAAATCTCAGCGCTTAAAATCGCAAAGCTATTATCTAATAATGTAACCGACAGTTCATTATCGGTTCCTTTAGGATTTAAGTCGCCATGGAGCTGGGGGATTGGTGTTGAATATTCTGCAACGGATCGTTTAAAACTGCGTGCAGGTTATGAGCCTCGTGCAAGTGCTATTCCAAATGATAAACGTAATACCTTGGTTCCGATTAACAATGCACAATTGTTTGGTTTAGGTTTGGGCTATCGTTTTGATGAAGATACAGACATTGACTTGTCAGTTGGCTTCTTACGCAGTCGAGATAATATTCCTGCTAATACAAGTAGTATGGCCAACAAAACAGGTGTAGATAATCTTTTATTAAACCCATACGCTGGTCTAGATGTCAAAACCAATACGAAAGTGACTATTTTAGGTCTGAACTATAGAACTAGATGGTAATATTGTTTCAAAATAAGGAAATTAGCATCATGAGACTAAGTTTAATATTTTTGGCTATGAGTATTGTTCCAGTAACTTATGCTGCTAATTTTTATACCATTATTGGGCCAGATGGACGACCAATCATCGTTCAAAAACCAATAGAAAGTGAAAATAAGCAAAAAATAAAAACACAGTCTCAGGCTGAAAAAAAGCAAAACTCACAAGCAAGTACATCCATACAACAAGCGCCTAGAGTTGAAAAATCTCAGGCTAGCATAGCCGTTGCTCCTCTATCATCTGAGCAAAAACAACAAAATATTAATCATACAGCAAATATTTCGCAAAATAAGCTGACTGGTCAATCTGATACTCAGCCAAGTCCCCAAACAACTACAAATCGTATAATAGAAAATTCAGTGACTAAAAAAGTCGAAACGATTGAGCAAAAAGATATATCACCCACTCATCAAGAGATTAAGCCAATATCTCCATCTAAGCCGACAAACTTAACTGCTACAGAAAATAATCAAGTCACATCACCTATCAATAACAAGACCGAAGTTTTCACAGAAAAGAAAACAGAAACAGTGCAGGAAAATAAAAAAGCCACAGACACTGAAAAAAATGCAAATATTACTGAAATTGATGGTGTTCAATACGTTAATAATGAGTATTTAGAGGATCGTGAATTTAACTTAGAAGGGAAAAAACGTTTTTATGTTATGCCTGAAACAGGTGCAATGGCTGGTGGGCGTTTTGAAACGGTTGAACGCCAAAAAGGCCTGAGTCAATCTTTATTAGATCGAATTCGCCAACGTAAGCCGCTAGAACATAAGGCAATTACCTTAGCCACAACATATTATCGCTTACCTAAAGAAGAAGTCATACAAACTTTAGAGCAATCGTGTTTTACAGGTAAAAAAGTGGAAAAAGCAAAAACAATGTCTTTGAAAAATCAAGAAGTGAGTTTTTTCCCTGTCGCACCAATTAAAGAAAATTTTGCCTATGAGATTGTTAAATTGGATGCGGATATTCAAAATATTTTATTTTCATCCTATGCATCTTCCCAAAAGAAACCCAGCTATTATTGGCCTTTAGTTGTATTTTTAGATGAAAAAGGCTGTGTGGTTGAAGGTGTAAGTGGCTTTAAAAATGAAGAGCAAAATGAAAGTGTGACACACTATGCTTCGTTAGAAGGGGTTTTAAAGAAACCTGATTCAGCGCATTATTTATTTATGACGCCGTTATCACAAGCCATTGACATACAAAATCACGAATTAACCAATCAAGGACAAATTAAACTGAGTGTCATTCAGTAAGGATCGTCAACAATGAACAAGAAAATTATATTGCCTTTTGCTTTAACAGGTTTAGTTGCAGCACTTTCAGCATGTGGCGGTGGCGGAGAGAGTACAGTTATTCATGAAGACCCAAATAAAGGTGTAAGCACTTCTACCAATGGTTGTGAAGATACTTTAGATAATAAATGTCAATCTTTTGTTGTAGATTATCCTGTTGCTGGGCTTAATTTTGATTGTAGTAGTGATAAAAATAATCATTTTGTGACTGAAATGGTGAGCAGTGTTGCAACGGGAGCATGTCCTGTTGGTGATAAAATCAACTTTTATATACAAGGTACACAATCTGCAAAAAAAATATCTTTAGGTACTGTTGACTTAGCTAAAATTCGACCATTAAAAGTAAATAATCAGCCTGCTCAAATAAGTCTTATGGATATGGCAAATGGACTTACCGGCAAGGCAATTACAAGTAGTAATGTTAATGATGAAACTTTTAAAGTATTAACTGCTTTAGTTCGAATCTTCCAAGCAGCTGGAGTTAAACAAAATGTAGAAATGGTTGCTGGAGATATCCAACCATTGACTTTATCAAAAGAATTAAAAGAAGATCTTAAAAATATTGAATCTGATATTAGTGTACAAAACTTTAAAGATGGTACTTATATTGGAATTATTAAGCCTTGGTTAGATGTTACGTCTATTACTGAAGAAACTGCACAGCAAGCCGCTGATCGTTTAATTAAACAAAATCAAGTAGGTATTTTTACCACGAACTTCTTATATTTTAGTAGTGATAAGATTAATGTTGATATTCGTGGATTCAGTGGTAAAAGTACGATTAATAGTAAAAAAGAAACCATTGCCAATATGTATCTTTTAACTACTCGTCAAGGCTATAGTACAGGTTATGTAATGCAGTGGATGGGTACACCAACAGTCAAAGATCCTGTGACACCAGGTAGTGAATCCTTATTAAAATATGCATTATTAACTCAAGCAGAGCCACAAAAATTAAATGCAGATGCGCAAGGTGCATTGCTCAGTCAATATAATAATAAAATTGAAAAGCCCTTTATTTTTAAATCAGTTAAAAATACAACTGATAATTTGCAGTTAACTCAAGGCACTTTAATCAATGGTACCAACATTGCTGGTACAGAAGATATGTATAAGCGAGTTCTAAATACAGATAAAGTACCAACCGATAAAACAGTATATGGTGAATGGCGCCAAACCCAAGGTAATGAAAACTTTACTGGTACGATTGATATTTATAAGTCAAATCCTGCAACTTATTTAACCAATAAAATTTTCCGTACGGTAAACACTGTTAAAACAGGTCAGAAATATATATTTCCATTATATGCAAATATCATTTTTAATTTTAATGATAAAAGTATTTCCCCAGTGAAATTAGGGATTGTAATTGATGAGCATGGTGATATTCGTACCAATATTGGTCCAAATGCTACAGCAAATGATCTGACATCAAAAGAATGTAGTACTGTGAATCCCACAACTTATATAGACAGCAATAATGTACAACAATATCGTATTGGTACAACTGGAGCTGCAAACTACACGACGACTGATCCAGATAAATCTATTACGATTCGTATGATTTTAGCTAATCCTATCTTTGGAAATATTGATGGTGCTTTGGTGGGGTTAAATGATGCAATTGTATATTTGCCAGGTACATCAATTACTGAAAGTAATACGTTATCGGCGGGCGGTGTACGTTTAAATTTACAACGTTTGTTAAGTGATGAAACGACAGAACGTGGTATCAACATTACGGGATGGAATGGTAATAAGGCGACTATTGCACAGTGGGCAAATATGCAGGCTGTTTATCAAAGTATCTATAATGCTGCCAATAAAGATAAGATTACTGACACACAAAAAGAGTTAGCGAAGCGTACTTTTGGTGAGTTAGGTGTTGAATTACCGAGCTGTTATCAAATTAAAACCAAATAATAGACAAAATAAAAAACCATCTTTCGAGATGGTTTTTTATTGCTTAAAAAGTGATTTAAAAAATTAACCAGTATGATCTAAACGTGTACCTAAAGTCTCTAAGTGCGTTGGAAACTGGTTATTTTTGCGGTCTTCAAAATAATGACGTAAGGTTCTTTCTACACTTGGGAATGCAAGTTCAGTCCAAGGAATATCTTTTTCTTCAAACAAACGGCTTTCAATGGTTTCTTCGCCTGCACCAAACTGCCCATCAATGATATTGCCTTTAAATAACACGTAGATTTGTCCGATTCGTGGAATATTGTACATACAATAAAGCTGTTCGATTTCAATTTCAGCTTCGGATTCTTCACGTGTTTCTCGCGCAGCTCCTTGTTCCATTGTTTCGAATAATTCCATATAGCCTGCTGGTAAAGTCCATAACCCGTAGCGAGGTTCAATTGCACGGCGGCAAAGTAAAACTTTGTTGTCCCAAAGCGCAAGCGCACCACAAATCACTTTAGGATTAACATAGTGAATGGTGCCGCAATGGGTACATACTTTACGAACTTTATGATCACCCAAAGGAATTTTTTCTATTGTTGTATGTCCACAGGCTGTACAAAAACGCATAGGCTTCATTGAAAATAAAAGATCACTCAGCATAACTGAATTTTAGTACTTTCGCATCATTTATAGCCTTATGTACAAAATTTCATATATGATGTCTATATAACAAAAAAGAGGTGAGTAGAGGTTTTATGCAGGAGCAATTATTAACACAAGTATTGCAGCAACGATTACGTTTTGCTAAGCGAACTTACCCTGCACAAGCTGCTGTATTAATCGCAATTACTCAAGAGCAAGACCCTAAAATTTTATTGACACGACGCTCTGCATATTTAAATAACCATGCGGGCGAAGTTTCATTTCCGGGCGGTAAAAGAGACCCCAGTGATACCAGTAATATTGTGGTGGCTTTACGTGAGGCTTGGGAAGAAACTGCGTTAAATCCATATGAAGTTACTTTATTAGGTGACTTACCAATGGAACGGGCACGCAGTGGTATGACAGTAAAACCTGTGGTCGGCTTGATTCCGCCTGATGTGAAATTAATTGCACAGCCGACTGAAATTGACCGAATTTTTTATGCACCTTTAAAAAATCTTATGGAATCTCAACCGATCCCTTATGAAGTGCGCTTGGCACATCAATCTGTTTATTTCCCAAGTTTAAGAGTGGAAAATGAAGTGGTATGGGGTTTAACTGCACGTATTTTAATGTCTTTGTTTCAGTATGGTTTGGATTATCAAAAAAATTGGCCATTTTTATTAAACTCACCGAATTTTCATTCAACATTAATCAATAAAAAATAGGAAACTTACACAGGAATATTTGCCATGATGTATAAATTTAAAGGACACACACCTAAAGCTTTGCATGAGCCATTTGATGGATGGATTGCTGATAATGCTACTGTGATTGGACAAGTTGAACTCGGGCAAAAAGTCAGTGTTTGGTATGGTGCAGTGATTCGAGGGGATAATAGCTGTATTCGAATCGGTGATTTTAGTAATGTTCAGGAAAATGCTGTTCTGCATACAGATGCAGGCATTGATTTGAATATTGGTGACTATGTGACGATTGGTCATCAAGCAATGTTACATGGTTGTACGATCGGGGATAATAGCCTGATTGGTATTAATGCTGTGGTGTTAAATAATGCGGTGATCGGCAAAAATTGTATTGTCGGTGCAAATGCATTGGTGCCAGAAGGTAAGGTGATTCCTGATAATTCTTTGGTGGTCGGTTCGCCTGCACGGGTTGTCAAAACTTTGGATGATCAAGCAGAAGTGCGTTTGAAAATGAGTGCAATGCACTATGCTGCTCATTTTGAAGATTTTAAAGATTTAGAAGAGTTTAGTTTTTAAATTTTAGCCAAGCATTTGCTTGGTTTTTTGTATTGAGCATATCTGAATATGCGTGGAAATAGTCGCATGAATGAGATGAGTGGAGTATCATAGTCGACATTTTTAAGACAGATTAGGTTGTGCATGAAATTGCTGGCATTGGAAACTGCCAATGAGCAGTGTTCCGTTTCAATTGTTGATGAAACAAAAACACTTTTTTTTCAACTTGATGCACGAGCAAAGGCACAAACTCAAACTATTTTGCCGATGATTGAGCAAGGTTTTGAGCAAACGCAAATACAAAACTCTGATTTAACTGCAATCGCTTTTAGTCGTGGACCTGGTTCATTTAGTGGTGTCCGTATCAATGCTGCAGTCACGCAAGCTTTGGCTTGGGTTAACGATATTCCAGTGATTCCAGTATCGACATTACAGGCTTTAGCACAAGCAGCTTATCGTTTGCATGGACTTGTTGAAGTATCCGCAGTACTCGATGCACGTATGAAAGAAGTGTATATGGCAAGTTTTCATTTAGATGAAAATAACATTATGCAACTTGTAGACGAAGAAAAATTACTAGATTATCAGCAAGCTTCTGAGTATCAAAAATTTACCTTAGTGGGTTCTGGTTCATCTTTAGTTAAGGATGGTGCGATAGAGTTTCAAGCTGTGATTGCAAATGCCGAAGATATTGCAACAATTGCACGTCAACAAGCTTTACAAAAACAATGGCTAAGCGCTGAATTGGCATTGCCTGTTTATTTGCGTGATGATGCGTGGAAAAAAATTCCAGAACAAGGTAAACCTTAATTTTTAGGATTGAATATGGATCTTTTACTGCTCTTAAAAGCAGCGATTATGGGGATTGTAGAAGGGATCACCGAATTCCTCCCAATCTCTAGTACGGGGCATTTAATTCTTGCCTCTGAGCTCATGAACTTTTGGACCAAAGAAAAAAGTGATGTTTTTGTGATAGCCATTCAGATGGGGGCAATTGCAGCCGTTATTTATGAATACTGGGCAAAACTTTGGGGAGCTGCCACTGGATTGGTATCAGGTGAACCTAAGGGGCGTCATTTAGGAATTAGTTTAATTCTTGCCTCGATTCCAATCATGTTGATCGGGGTCACTTTTGGTCAAACAGTAAAAGAATTATTATTTAATGATATTTCAGTTGCGATTGGTTTAATCGTGGGGGGCTTGATTATTTGGTGGGTCGAGAAACATCCTCCTAAAGTCAATGCACAAGAAGTTGAAAACATTTCCATTAAAGAAGCAATTTATATTGGTTTGATTCAAGTTTTGGCTTTGATTCCTGGTACTTCTCGTTCAGGTGCGACCATTATTGGTGCAATGATGCTTGGGGTTTCACGTAAGGCCGCAACTGAGTTTTCATTCTTCCTAGGAATTCCAGTCATTATTGGTGCTGGGGTATTAGACCTATATCAAAGTTACCATGTATTTGAAGGGACACAGGACTGGCTAGTGATAGGGTTTGGTACCTTAGTATCATTTATTTCAGCATTGATCCTTATTCGTGTCTTAGTGGCGTATGTTGCTAAACGTGATTTCATGGTTTTTGCATGGTATCGTATCGTTTCAGGTTTGATTATTTTATTATTTGCATTAACAGGTTGGAAATTATGGTAAGCGAGCTTCGCTTATTTACCGAAATCAAATACTTAGAGAAAGCACAGTCTTACCAGTCTGTGCTTTCTTTACGTGGGGTTGAGGTAAACTTAGTGCAAATCGATAAGTTGAATGCACGATTTTTAAGATTAAATCCTGAAATGGCGCTGTGTGTTGATGAACAGGGGGTATGGTTCTGTGCCAATGGCATGAAAATGCAGCCTGATTGGAAAGCAGAAATTTCCCGTTTAAAACGTGCCAGTTTAAAATCGGAAATGATTGCACGTGCATGTAATTTAGCAGAAAAGCCAAAACTGATTGATGCCACAGCAGGCTTGGGACATGATAGTTTATTGATGGCACATTTAGGTGCTGAAGTGACTTTAGTTGAACGTCATCCGATTTTATTTACTTTACTGGAAGACGCCAAAGCACAAGCTGAGCAAGATCCTTTTTTAGCTAAAATTGTGGCAAGAATTGATCTGGTATTTTCAGATTCAAACCAATTTTTACAACAACAAATTGAACAGCAACATGGCTTTGATGTGGTGTATTTAGATCCGATGTTTCCACAGCGTGATCAAAATCAAAATGCCATCAAAAAACAAGCACAAGTCAAAAAACAAATGCAGCTTTTACATTTGTTATTGCCTGAAGATGGTGAAATGGATTTGGGAGATCATCTTTTAGTCTTAGCTCAAGCTATTGCTCAACGTGTTGTGGTAAAAAGACCAAGACTCGCTGTTTTTTTAAACGATCAACAGCCTGATCATCAATGGCAGGGAGATGCTTGTCGTTTTGATGCCTATTTTCATTAATGGCTTATGAGGATTTTGGTAACTGCCTCAAAAATCATCAAAAAACTGTTATATAGTCGAAATATACATTGATAATATTTTAAGCAAGCATAAACTAACTATGCTGATTTAAGCCACCTGTAACTATAGAAGCTTTATGATAGACCTTAAACCCTCCATTAATTTTTGGCATGACTTCAAAAGTAATCAACGTGCGGGACTTTGGTTGTTTCTTGGATCACGTAAAGCATTACAAATTGTCCGTCCTTCTATTTTACAGTTAATTTTCTGGGGTATTTTGGGGGGCTGTGCCAATACTCTATTTAGTTGGTTGGTAGCAGGTGAGGGTGGTGTTTTTAACCGACAAGGTCTAATCAGTTATGCTTTGTGGCCGTTTATTGCTTTAATTGTGGGGATTTTCTTATCACAACGCACTGAAAATCCTCGTTTAATGCTTGTGCCTGCTTTGTTGTGGTTGGTACTAGATACACATATCGCATTTTTACAAAGTTTTATCCAGTTTTTGGGCTCTTTGGATTACCTACCAAATTTTACTTATGACTACCTGCCTATCATTTTTATGGTGTTGTTCGTTTGGCAAAGTTTGGCTGTGGTTTGGGTGTTTGCTCGTGAGTTACAATGGCCCTGGTGGGAGCGAGCACTCATTATTTTAGCGACACTTTTTACTTTGGTGGTTTGGCAAATGTCTGTCAAAGACCAACCGATTTGGAAAGTTGAAGATGTTCCACCTACTTTTGCAGAAGATGCCTTTTATGCTCAAAGCAATCTCTTAAATAAATCACTTGAGCAAATCCAATATGGCGAGTTTGCACAGACGCATTGGTATTTCTTGGGCGTGGCAGGTGTGAGTTATCAAGATGTTTTTAAATATGAAATTGAACGCATTAAAGAACAGTTTGATACGCGTTTTGGGACTTTTGGACGTTCAATAGCGCTGATTAATAATCTAGAAACACGTACTACTGTACCTTTAGCATCGAAAAGCAGTATGGAGCTTGCATTACGTCGTATCGGACAACAAATGAACCGCGAAAGTGACGTTTTGTTTTTATATATGACTTCACATGGTTTGCAAAATCAGTTTGAAATGGAAAATGATCCTTTAGATCTGAACGATGTTGATCCAAAATGGTTACGTGATGCTTTGGATAAATCAGGAGTTCGCTGGAAAGTGATCGTGATTTCGGCATGTTACTCAGGAAGTTTTATCCCTGCTTTACAAGCACCTGATACCTTAATTATCACTGCTTCAGCAGCAGATCGAGCATCTTTTGGTTGTTCAAATGAGGCGGATTATACTTATTTTGGCCGGGCTTTCTTTGATCAAGCGATGCGTGAACAAACCACATTGAAAGCTGCATTCGATCAAGCTTCTGAAACTGTGGCAAAATGGGAAAGTGCGCAAGGTTTTGAACCGTCTGAACCACAATGGGTAATGGGTAAAAATATCGAATTGGTTTTGCCTCAGTTAGAACAGCATTTATTTCCACAAAGTAATTTGCCTACAGCGAATACTGAGCAAACCTTAACGTCAGCAACTAAACCTACACAAGTATTGAATGTGGCAACACAATAGCTAAGTAACAGATTTAAGATAAATTTTTTTAATCAATGCTAATGTGTTATTCGTAAAAGATGGTGGTTTTTGCTGACTCTTAACTCAATTAAGTTATTTAATTGCTGCGATTAGCTTAATAAATCTATTTTAAAATCTAATACTTAGATTGTTTGCGCTATGATGTCATTATATAAAAAATATCAAGCATATGCGTTCATATTGCTTGATTGAATCAATATCCAATATTTCTTAGTCATTTCAGAGTCTATGGATAAATCATAATTTTAGGAGTATTAATTGTGGAAAGATTAGAAAGACATGCTTCATTTGGTGGTTGGCAAGAAGTGTATCAACATCAGTCCGCTGTGTTGAAATGTACTATGAATTTTGCAATCTATATACCACCGCATGAGCAAGATGAAAAATTACCAGTACTTTATTGGCTTTCAGGTCTTACATGTAATGAGCAAAATTTTATTACTAAAGCTGGTGCTCAAAAATATGCTGCTGAAAATAAAGTAATTATTGTTGCGCCAGATACCAGTCCAAGAGGTGAGGACGTTCCAAACGATGCTGCTTATGATCTAGGACAAGGTGCAGGTTTTTATGTGAATGCAACACAAATGCCTTGGGCTGAACATTATCAAATGTATGACTACATTGTAGACGAACTACGCAATTTGATTGATCAAAATTTCCCGACTAATAAAGTTCAAAGCATTATGGGGCATAGTGCAGGTGGTCATGGTGCATTAACCATTGGCTTAAAAAATCCGAATATTTATAAAAGTATTTCTGCATTTTCTCCCATTGTTGCACCATCTCAAGTTCCTTGGGGACAAAAAGCATTTACCGCTTATCTTGGAACAGATCAGATGCTTTGGCAGCAATATGATAGCGTTGCGTTGATCAAAGCAAATGCGGTGCAACTGCCGATTTTAATTGATCAAGGAGGTGAAGATACATTTTTGCAAGAACAATTAAAACCTGAACTATTGCTCAATGCGTGTAAAGATCAAAATTATCCAATCACTTTAAACATGCGTGAAGGATATGATCATAGTTATTATTTCATTGCGAGTTTCATTGCGCAGCACATTCAATTTCACTCAAAATTCATCAGATAATTTTAAGGCGCTCAGCAAATCGTTGAGCGCCTAAGATTTATTTTTTTTAATTGTGCAGAAGTAAATACATTTCTAAATCGAATAAAATATAACAAATTGTTAACTGTATATTGTCTAAGTGATGTTCAAGCGCCTGATCTAAATTTTCAAAATCAGCTTTTATACAGATGAGCCTTCAAAAATATTATCAAAACAAAAAGTCAAAAAAATTTTATTTTATATCTAAGATTCTGTAATTACTAAATATATTAAAATTTTTAAAAGTAAAATATGAGTTAAAAATCCTCAAAAAAATTGAATTTGTATGCTCAAGCGATATCACGAGTCAAATTTTATTTTAAAATCATGTTTAGCCTAAATGCCAGTATCAATTGGCGAAATGATCAATAGACATTCATCACAATAGGGTTATACTGGTTCTACCATTTCTAAAATCATATGGAGAACAAAAATGGTTACTGCTGGTCAAAAACCTGGAACAGGCTTCTATTTTTGTGTTCAATGCGGACACCGTGTCTACTTAGAAATTGGTACTGATCGTTTACCTCCGTGTACCAAATGCCTTGGCAATCAATTTAACAACAAGAATGCCTAAGCAGCACAAGCAAAACAGCTACTCCCTGTTTTAAAAAAAGCCCTATTACTCAATAGGGCTTTTTGCTAACGTATAAGCATAAATTTATCAAACGGGCAGCAAACAGCATGGAAACAATTCTTGGTTTATGTATCGGCATTGGTTTAAGTGCTGCTTGCGGTTTTCGTGTTTTTGTACCTTTATTGGTGATGAGTATTGCCGCGCTGATTGGATGGTTTGAACCAATGAAAGGTTTTGAATGGTTAGCCATACCGTCCGTGTGTGTGGCTTTGGGAATCGCAACACTATGCGAAATTGCAGCATATTATATTCCTTGGGTTGATAATGCTTTAGATAGTATTGCGACACCTGCTGCGATGGTCGCAGGCACACTGAGTACAATGGCAGTCAGTAGTGGAGAAATGTCTCAATTTGCAGCTTGGGCAGCAGCGATTATTGTGGGAGGCGGTACAGCAACTGCTGTACAAATGAGTACAGTTGCAGTACGTGGTGTGTCTACCGCAACAACTGGTGGAATTGCCAATCCTATCGTATCTACTGCTGAATGGATTGGGGCAATCGTAGTGTCAATATTGTCATTTCTTGTTCCTGTCTTGGTGGTGATCGTGGCTGTGATAATGATGATTTGGGTTGTGCGTTGGGTGCGTTTGAAGAATAAGAACAAAATAAATCCATCAGCTTTATAAATTCAGAATAATTCAATACTTATGCAATATTTTTCTTACATATTTTGAAAAATATTAAAATAAAATTTTCTCTAAAAATGTTTGATTTTTACTGATAAAAAGCCTAATTTTAAGTTGTAGTTAAACACATAATTTTTTTATGGGTTTTTTGTTGTTGAATTTTATAAAAATAATTTGGGGAATGTCATGATTAAATTTATTGTAGATGAAAATCCGTTAGGCAACGGATCATATCAAATGCATAATGCAACACTTGGCTGTGCTGATATGCCGAAGCTAGATAATCAAATTTTAATTGGCTATTTTGCCGATTTTGAACTTGCTCATAAAAGAGCCAGAATGAATTGGCCTAAAGAAAAAATAGAGGCATGTAAAAAATGTTGTGTGTTTTAATTAACTAAGCATTTAATTTTAATGATATTTTTGTGTGCATTGTGCACGAGTGGATCTGCGCAAAAAATCACATTGTGATTTGTTTATTCATCGGAAATTCAAAGGATTAGCCTAAATTAATTGTTAAAATATACCTGTTCAACAGGATGAATAACAATGAAAACATTTGATTTAGTGATTCATACACCGAAAAACTTACAAGAAGGTGGTGATGAAGTATCAGGGAAATTGACAGCAATTCAAACATTAATCAAATTTGATAATATAAATTGGCGACAACTTTTGGTTCGTCAATTGCAATTTGATAGTGATAGTGCGAGTTTTACAGTAACTGATTTGGAAACGGAGCAAACGCTAAAGTTAAGCTTAAATGCATTTTCCAGCTCGGCTGATTTAGAGTTTAGAATCGAAAGCGACATTGTGGTTATCACGCCACAAAAGGATGTCTTTGGCTTAATTACGCGCAAAATCAAAGATTACATTGATTTCAAAAATATTGATTTTGGCACAGCGCGACAATATTTATTGTACTTTTTAAATGGTGAAAATGAAGTTTTTGCTGAATGCTATAAACAAAGTAAAGTCAAAACTTCACTCAATCATTAAACTTTTGAGAAAATTAAACTGAACTTTATAAAAGTTGAAGTTAAAAATTCGAAAGAATGACCATTTTAAGCGTAAAAAAGTGAGTTATTTTTATAGATTTGGAAAAAAATATGCTTTAAGGCTATTTTTATGGAAATTTTTTTTAAAATTTTAATGAAAAGCTAAAACTTAGGAAATTAATCCCGCTTAGATTTTACTATTATAAATGGTAAGGGTGTGATGGGATCGAAAAGAGTAGCCTGCTACCAGTTGCGTACAACGTGCGTGTAGTACAAATCCACAAGATCTCGATTCGGCTTAGGACGCTATAGACCACAAGTTTATAGGCAATAGGATTAAGACTTACCAAGTTTTAATAGTTGAAGTAAACAAAAGATGTTTTCCTGAACGCCCCAGAAATTTTTAAAAATAAGCAACTTTAAAAAGTTATTTTATCTAAAAATAAGAACAATTTCTTATAAGTTCTAAGCTAAAACGAATTCAATCAAGTCATAAAATTATTTTGATTTAAAATTAATGTCGATGCAGGATTTATAAAATCGTAATTAAAAGTTATATTAATCCTGATATTACAACAGGTTGGGTTGGACAACCAAAATTAAATTATCCTAACGAGTTTTGGCAGGGTTTAGGATTACAAAATAGTAATGTTAAATCATAAATAATTGAGTAGTACTTTGCAGACTTTATCTGAATCGATGACTGGTTAATAAATTAAATAACTTAAAGCTTGGTAAAAAATGCTAAATTTAGGTGTATGTCTTTTAGCTGAAAATTGAGAGTATGCATAAGATGAAAATCCTTGAAAAACTACTTTCAACACATACGCTGACTCGTCGAATGATTATTCTGTTGATTATTTTCATTTGGGGATGGATCGATATTGCAACAGGTTATGAATACTCTTTTGCGGTATTTTATTTGGTTCCGATTTCAATAGCAGCTTGGTTTGATAATAAGAAAGTAACGGTCATCACTATTCTTGTTTCAGGTCTGACTTGGTTGTATGCAGACTTTATTTCTGGGCATCAATATAAACATATTACTGCGCCTTATTGGAATGCTATTGCGCGTTTAGGTTTTTTTAGTGTTGTAGCTTTTCTATTAATCAAAGTACGTGAGAATTTAACAGCAATGACCATGATGGCGATGCAGGACAATTTAACGACTTTAAATAATACCCGTGCTTTTGCTATTCAATATCACCAATTACGAGAACGTAAAATCAGAGTAGGGCAAAAAATAGCGGTGGCACTGATTGATATGGATGGTTTTAAGGCAGTCAATGATCAATATGGTCATAGTAAAGGCGATGATGTGCTGATTGCATTTGCGCAGGTTTTAAAAAGTGTAGCACGCTCAAGTGATATTGTGGCTCGTATGGGTGGTGATGAATTTGTTATGGTACTCAAAGATACTGATCAAAAAGGTGCAGAAGTCTTTGAAACACGCTTACGTGAAGCTTTTTTAATGAGTGGTTTGAAACGTCAATATGGTGTGGATTTTAGTATGGGGATTCGTATTTTTGATGAATTGCCTGAAAATTTAGACTACGCTACTCATCAAGCAGATCAGTTAATGTATCAGTCCAAAGCACACGGCAAATCACAAACTACGATCTGTATGGCTTAATATCGAATCTAATATTTATATTTTATTTACGATCATTGTTGATAAATTTTGTATTTAGAAATTAAAATTCGCTCCTAATTTAAGTTAAAAACTGATTTTTTACCATGCCTCTAGATGACAACTTTGTGTATATGCCTCCTCAAGAGCCACTTAAAATTTTGTACGAAGATACTGATTTGGTGGTCATTGAAAAGCCTGCAGGGCTGTTGTCTGTTCCTGGACGTTTGCCTGAGCATCATGACAGTGCTTATTTTCGAGTATTAGATAGATTTCCAAATGCAAAAATTACCCATCGTTTAGATATGGCAACTTCTGGGATTCTTATGTTTGCCAAACATCGAGATGCTGAAGTTGCTGTGAGTAAAATGTTTCAAGCCAGAACGGTACAGAAAAACTATATTGCTTTGGTTCAGGGACAGTTATTAGGTGAGGGCAGTGTGGATGTACCTTTGATTACAGACTGGGAAAACCGTCCTCGTCAAATGGTTCATTTTGAATTAGGAAAGCCAGCAAAAACCTTGTACCAAGCACTAAGTTATGATGCAGAACAAGCGATTACTCGTGTTTTGCTGACGCCTATCACTGGACGTTCACATCAACTGCGTGTGCATATGATGCACATTGGGCATCCAATTACAGGGGATAAAATTTATCACCCTGAACCTAGCCGTAGCCCATTAAAACGAATGGCTTTACATGCCAGTTATTTGGCATTTACTCAACCTTTAAGCGGTGAACAGGTTGAGATTCAGGGAAATGTGCCTTTTTAAAAATAGCTTTTATTTCAGAGCATTATTTATGAAAAATACGAGCCTTATCTCGTTGCCAATCACGATCTTTTTCAGTGGCACGCTTGTCATGAAGCTGCTTCCCTTTGACTAAAGCAATTTCAATTTTAACCAAATGACCTTTCCAATAACATGCTAAAGGTACACAAGAATAGCCTTTTTGATTAACAGCACCTTGTAGTTTTTCAATTTCACGTTTAGACAGCAGTAGCTTACGTGTACGAGTTGCTTCAGGCACGACATGCGTTGATGCTGACAAGAGGGGTTGAATTTGTGAACCAAACAAAAATGCTTCGTTGTTTTTAAAAATAATATAACTTTCGGTAATGGTCATACGACCTGCACGCAAAGACTTGACTTCCCACCCTTGTAAAGCCAAACCTGCTTCAAACTTTTCCTCAATAAAATAATCATGGCGAGCACGTTTATTTTGTGCAATGGTGCCACCATTATTTTTCTTTACCACAATATTTTTAGACATAATTCAAAAATTCCAAGATTAATCCTATTTTGCCTCAAACTTGGCTATAGGTGAAGTGCTTTCAATTGCATTGAGGGAGTTCGCTTAAAAATAAGTTTTTGTTAAACTATACACCTACATAAACAACTAGAGTATAAATGGATGTCTAAGACTCGTGTCATCTATCCTGGAACATTTGATCCTATTACCAATGGGCATATCGATTTAGTTTCCCGTGCATCAAAAATGTTTGATGAAGTCGTAGTAGCGATTGCGATTGGACATCATAAAAATCCTGTATTTACTTTAGAAGAGCGTGTGTCATTGGCACAGAAGTCTTTAAGTCATTTGCCCAATGTTGAATTTGTTGGTTTTGATGGACTTTTAGTTAATTTTTTTAATGAGCAAAAAGCAACGGCTGTTTTACGTGGTTTAAGAGCAGTTTCTGATTTTGAATATGAATTTCAATTGGCAAATATGAATCGTCAACTTGATGCAAAATTTGAAGCTGTATTTTTAACTCCCTCTGAGCAGTATTCATTTATTTCATCAACATTGGTTCGTGAAATAGCGCGTTTAAAAGGTGATGTGACAAAGTTTGTACCACAAACTGTGGTTGAGGCTTTTGAACGGAAACATCAACAAGGTTGGTAGAGTGTCTTTATATATAACTGATGAATGCATCAACTGTGATGTGTGTGAGCCTGTTTGTCCAAATGAGGCGATTTTCATGGGTGAAGTCATTTATGAAATTCACCCTGATTTGTGTACAGAATGTGTGGGGCATCATGATCAGCCACAGTGTGCCTTATTTTGTCCTGTAGATTGTATTCCTTCTGATCCAAATCATGAAGAAAGCCAAGAGCAGTTGATGGATAAGTATAAAAAATTAATTGCTCAAAAAAGTGCGAGCAATTGATTTGAAAATTTGCTAATATGCGCCCCTTGAAGTGAGCCAAACGATCGCTGCTGTGGAGATCTCCGTGATTAAAGCAGGGGAGGAAAGTCCGGGCTTCATAGGGCAGGGTGCCAGGTAACGCCTGGGCGGTGAAAGCCGACGGCAAGTGCAGCAGAGAGTAGACCGCCATCTTTGCAATTTCCTTTCGAGGAAGCCAAGAGAGATGGTAAGGGTGAAAGGGTGCGGTAAGAGCGCACCGCGTGTCTGGTAACAGTTCACGGCAAGGTAAACCCCACCAGAAGCAAGACCAAATAGGAATCCTGAGGTACGGCCCGTACTGGATTCGGGTAGGTCGCTTGAGCGTATGAGTGATTGTACGCCTAGAGGAATGATCGTTCTCGACAGAACCCGGCTTATCGGCTCACTTCGAATAATTTTTTTAAATTAGTGCTTGACGTAGTGGTGATTACAACACATAATGCGCGCACAGTTTACGGCTATGTAGCTCAGTTGGTTAGAGCACAGCACTCATAATGCTGGGGTCACAGGTTCAAGTCCCGTCATAGCCACCATTTTTATAGACCACGTTCCAAAACGTGGTCTTTTTTTATCTTTGCTTTTTGACTTTCATTGGTGCTTTATTTTAAATAAAGAATATTTTATTTTGTGGATAATAATTAATAAAAGACATCATTTATGACATTCTATAAAACACATATTGAGTTTAGATCAGATAGTTTCCCACAAACACCCCAAGAAAAGGAAGTATGGGATGAGCAAGTTGGTGGGATTCTATTAGCTCAATATTTAGCAGTAGAACTAGAAAAGCATGGAATTGAGGTTTTAGGGTTTAATATTGAGGATTGGGGTTATTTGATTTCGCTTTCCAATGAACAGTTTAGTGAGATTTTTATCGGTTGTAATCATTATTTAGAATATGAAAATGGCTTTTTAGTCTTTATTCATCCATCTAAACCGATTATTAAAAAATGGTTCTTTAAAAAGATAGATATATCAGAGCAACTTACGATTTTAGCAAATATTTTGAATGAAATTTTAACCACGAACCCTGAAATTTATGCACAACATTGGTGGAGTGAGGAAGAAATGCATTTAATGGGCTAGTAATTTGAATATATGTAAAAAATATTTTTCTTTGGGTATTCAGAATAAAACACCCCCAACTTTTACAAGTTGAGGGTATGGTAAAACTTAAAAAAATTTAAGCCTGATTTGTAAAATAATCTTCGCTAAAGCTCATGATCACTTCTGCACCAGATTTAATTTTTGTAATACGAGCACTTAACTCAGGCAATACACGTTGGATGTAGTAATGTGTAAGTGATAATTTGTCTTGGTAGAACTGACCTTCTTTTGCTTTTGCTGCTTTCGCAATACGCGCAAACATATAAGTAAAGCTGAGTAAGCCTACTGTATGTAAATAATCTACAGCAACAGTATTTGAAAAATCAGCATTTTCTTTAGAACGTTCAATGATACGACTTGTTGCTACTTCAATTTCAGTTGCCGCATCTAAGGTTGCATCTTTGATGAAATTAAGATCAGCATCTAAGTCATTCGCAAAGTCACGGATTTCAGCGATATATTCTGCAATAAATGCACCATCACATTTAATGGTTTTACGACCGATCAAATCTTGTGATTGAACACCGTTGGTACCTTCATAGATTTGCGCAATACGTAAATCACGAACACATTGTTCCATACCCCATTCACGGATATAACCATGACCACCGAAGCACATTTGTGCATCAATCACTGCATCAAAAGCTGTATCTGTTAAATACGCTTTAGCGATAGGCGTTAATAATGCAACACGGTTATTGGCTTTCGCAACTGCTTCAGGATCTGTTGAGAATTTGGTGATGTCTAATTGCTGACCGACATAGACTGCAAATGCACGAGAAGCCTCATTGTTTGCACGAGCATTGAGTAGCATACGACGTACATCACCATGAACTAAGATGCTGTCTGCAGGCTTATTTGGTGATTGAACGCCATTGGCACTGCGACCTTGTAAACGATCAGTCGCATATTGTGCTGCATTTTGATAGGCAAATTCAGAAGCACCTAGACCTTGAATTCCCATAGAAAGGCGTTCGTAGTTCATCATTACGAACATTGCTGCTAAACCTTCGTTTTCTTTGCCAACTAGATAACCTTTGGCAGCATCGAAGTTCATAACGCAGGTTGCAGAAGCTTTAATACCCATTTTGTGTTCGATCGAACCAGGGCCAACAGGATTGCGCTCACCTAAAGAACCATCTGCATTTACGATAAATTTAGGCACAATGAATAAAGAAATACCACGTGAACCCGCAGGTGCATCAGGTGTCTTAGCTAGAACTAAATGAATAATATTTTCAGCGAGGTCATGATCGCCCCCTGTAATAAAGATTTTTGTACCCGTGATGTTATATGTACCATCAGCATTCGGTTCAGCTTTGGTTTTGATAATACCTAAGTCTGTACCTGCATGTGGTTCAGTCAAACACATCGTACCAGACCATTCACCTGAATAGATTTTAGGTAAATAAGTTTCTTTTTGCTCTTGTGAAGCATAGCTGTTTAATGCCATACCTGCACCTACAGAAAGCAGTGGATAGAGCAAGAAAGATGGGTTGGTTGCAAATAACATTTCATCTGCGAGGACAGTCAGCATTTTAGGCATGCCTTGACCACCCCATTCTTCATCTGCACCTAAGCCGATCCAACCACCTTCAGCATATTGCTTAAATGCTTCTTTAAAACCAGCAGGTGTAGTCACAGCACCATTTTCATATTTCGCGCCTTCTTCATCACCTGTACGGTTGATTGGAAGCGTAACGTTTTGAGCAAATTTCGCCATTTCTTCTAAAATAGCTTCTGCTGTTGCAGCATCAAGATGTGCTAGGTTTTCATTGGCTTGCCAGAATTGTTCTGCGTTAAAAACATCATTAAGGATAAAACGCATATCCGCGAGGGGCGCATTGTAAATTGGCATAGTCAGTCACCTATTATTCGATTAAAACTAAAGTTAAGGGTCAGTCTAAGCTGAAATATTATGCTTAGAATGACAAAAGTAAAATTTAGGTCTATTTATAAAGAAAAAGGACAATCAAAGCTATGACTGTCCTTTCTTGATTTATGTACGCATGGGTACAGTTTTTTCAGTCACTTAGAATGCGAAGTGTTCTGCATCTAAAGACATCAGTGGCTCTAAACCACCTGCAATCACGTCAACGTGTGAACGAACACGTGGCAAAATTTTCTTGAAGTAGAAACGAGCAGTCGTTACTTTTGCATTGTAGAAGTCTACATCTGTAGTGCCTTCAGCAAGTTTTTGTTGAGCAACCAATGCCATACGAGCCCATAAATATGCAAGCGTTACATAACCAGAGAAGTATAGATAATCTACCGCAGCAGCACCCACTTCATCAGGATTTTGCATTGCTTTCATGCCGATTTGCATGGTTAAGTCACCCCACTCTTTGTTAAGTGCAGCAAGCGGTTCTAAGAACTCTTTCAAATCAGCATTGTCTTTGTTTGCTTCAATAAATTTGTGGATGATCTTAGTGAAGTCTTTCAACATTGCACCTTGAGTACCCAAAACTTTACGACCTAACAAGTCAAGAGCTTGGATTTCAGTTGTACCTTCGTATAAGCAAGCGATACGCGTATCACGTACGATTTGCTCCATACCATGTTCTGAAATAAAGCCGTGACCACCAAAGACTTGAACACCGTGTTTTGCTGATTCTGAACCTGTTTCTGTTAAGAATGCTTTTGCAATTGGGGTGAGAAGTGACAAGATATTGTCTGCAAACTTACGCTCTTCTTCAGTTTCACCTTGCTCTACAACATCTGCATATTGAGACAAGAAGTAAACGAGTGCACGACCACCTTCAGCAAATGCTTTTTGAGTTAACAGCATATTACGAACAGCAGGGTGTACGATGATCGGGTCTGCTTCTTTTTCAGGTGCTTTAGGGCCAGAAAGAGAACGCATCGCTAAACGATCTTTCGCATATGCAAGCGCACCTTGGAAAGAAGATTCAGAAGCCGTTAAACCTTGAACAGCAGTACCAATACGTGCAGTGTTCATAAAGGTGAACATGCAGTTTAGACCGCGGTTTTCAGGTCCAATTAAGAAACCTTTAGCATTGTCAAAGTTGATCACACACGTTGCGTTACCGTGGATCCCCATTTTGTGTTCAATTGAACCACAACGTACAGCATTGCGCTCGCCAACTGAGCCATCAGCATTAACATTGAATTTTGGTACGATGAATAAAGAAATACCTTTGGTGCCTTTCGGTGCGCCTGGTAAACGTGCAAGTACGATATGGATGATGTTCTCAGCCATGTCATGCTCACCTGCTGAGATAAAGATTTTCTCACCAGAAATCGCATAGCTACCGTCAGCTTGAGGTTCAGCCTTAGAACGAATAATACCCAAGTCAGAACCTGCATGAGATTCTGTTAAGCACATGGTACCTGTCCATTCACCAGATACAAGTTTTGGTAAATAGGTTGATTTTTGTTCTTCATTACCATGATGCTCAATGGTACGTACTGCACCATGAGATAGACCTGGATACATTCCCCAAGCCCAGTTTGCAGAACCGACCATTTCAGAAATCGCAGTACCTAATGAGCCTGGTAAACCTTGACCACCATGTTCTTCTGGAACAGAAAGAGAAGGGAAGCCAAGTTCGATATACTTTTGATATGCTTCTTTAAAGCCTGTTGGTGTTGTTACAACGCCGTCATTCCAAGTACAACCTTCTTGGTCGCCTACTTGGTTTAAAGGTGAAAGTTCATTTTCACAAAAATCAGCAGCAGCTTCTAAGTACTGGTCAACCAACTCACGGCTTACGTTTTCTTGGTATGCAGGGAGTTTAGCGTAATGTTCTTCAGCATTTAATAATTCATGTAAAACGAATTGCATATCACGTAAGGGTGCTTTGTATTGTGGCATATCGGTTTCCTCAATACTGGTTAAACCAGATTTATAATCCTAATAAATACGATGTGTGTCTTCATCGACACATAGTTGTTATGTACATCGTGCAACAACTTATAATAACGTACAAGTATTTCAGTGTGATTTCTCTGTGACTGTAAAGTCAAAGAAAAATAGTTGGAATAGTGTAAGTGCTTTGAGTGTAAACAGTTTTGTAGTGAAAATAAGGTAACAAATAGTCAAAATCGTAAAAAGATATTTCTATTCATAGTTTTGTCAGAATGACGAATTGTAAAAAGTAAAAATAACGTAAATTTTTCAAAAAAAAATTAAATATAGAAACAAATCATTTCGTTTTAGTTCAATCATGCCAATTTTTCTATCTTTGCTTATTTTTCTATCTTTGCTTAGTTAAGAAAATATAATTCAAATTTAAACTCAAGTGATAAAGGAAAACTGTGGGTAGTAAAACTTGGATGAATAATAAAAATCGCCCCGAAGAGCGATTTTAAGTCGTTCTTTTAAATTATGATGTTTTTACATCAGTTGCAGGTGCAAGTGGCTGCATCGGTTGAATAGGTCGTTGTGTTTGAAATTTTACCACACAAGTTCCATCAATGATTTTCTCACCTAATTTCACTTGAATGGCTTTACCATTGCTTTGACCTACACAAGCTTTTTGCATGGCATCCCAACGTGCTTGACGTTCTGCACGGTTTTGTTCACGTTGTTTTAGAATTTGTGCGCGTTGTTCTTCAGTCATTTGTTGCATTTGGCGTTGACCACGATGATGATTACCCGAATGACCACGCATCATGCGACCTTGATCATGACGAAACTCACGCTTCATTTCACCTATGGCTTTACGGTCAACTTTGAAAACCATATTACATGTGCCATCTAGTGTTTTTTCGCCTGCTTTGATTTGTGTTGTCTGACCAACAGATTTTCCATCACAAGCTTTTTGAATTTGATTATGGAACGCTTGGCGTTCAGCACGCATTTGTTTAAATTGAGCACGTTGTTCTGGGCTCATATGGCGGTCATATTTATGATATCCCATCATGCGAGTATTTTGTTCATTTTGCGGTGTAGCTGTTGATTGACACGCAGTTAATGCCCCCATGCTTAGAATGCTTGCTGTAACCAACGCGATTTTAGTTGTTACTTTCATTGTGCTGCTCCAATGAGGTTGTAAATATTTGCATTCTTTAAAGATTAAATAATAATGATGTAGAAACAATGGAGAGTATTTGGAGGCACTGTTGGTTACAATGCCAAATAGAGAAGAAAATGTGTGAGAACTGATTTGAATATACGCCGAGTTCCTATTGCATTACGTCTATTTTTGACTGTATTACTGACCACTTTAGTCATTACCACAGTCAGCTTGGGTGTGTTGCATTGGACGATGCAGAAAAATTTCGCTAAATATGTCGCAGATGTAGAGATGCAAAAACTCGATCATCTGATTGAAAATTTAGCGGGCGTATATGGCTTATATCAAGACTGGGGTAATGCTGTTCAAGCACAAATTTTACAGATCGAAGGTCAGGCTGCACCTGACGATTATGATAAATTATCGCGTTGGTGGCTCAGACGTCAGTATGATATTGCCCTGCAACAACGCTATTTTAAAGAACACACGCTGGTTAGTCAGATTAGTCAAGATGCAGGCATGAATCAAAGCAAACTTGATCCTGCTGAATTGCAAATGTTACAAGAAAACTTACCCTCAGCCTATCAACCTTTTGAAGGTTTAAAATTTCCACTCAGTTCTAATCAAAGTTTTTTTAAAGCACCAGAAAAAAATAATAAAAGCCAAACTTCAGTTTCAACCTTCAAGCAAGATGGTAAAAAACGTTTTATTTCAATGCCTGACCGCTTAGGTTTGAGTTCTCGTTTGTCTTTGTATGATGCCAAACACCAGTTTATTATTGGTGAGCCTTCGGAAGACCAAGTCTCATTTCGCCCAATTATTGTCAAAGATAAAGTAGTGGGCTATTTAGGTCTAAAACCTGTTTTAGATCAAGATGATGCTTTAAGTATTAACTTTTTTAGTAATCAGAAAAAATTTCTGGTATTGATTTATATTTTATCCGTGATTGCTAGTTTAATTACTGCATTATTACTCGCAACATATTTTAAAAAGCCGATTCAGCGTTTGCTTAATGCGACCCGAGAACTGACAAAAGGTAATTATCAACATCAAGTTGTAGTTAAACGCAATGATGAATTGGGTGATTTGTCTACAGAAATTAATCAATTGGCAGTAATTTTGGATCAGCATGAAAATTCACGCCGTCAATGGGTTGCAGACACTTCACATGAGCTAAAAACGCCTTTAGCTGTTTTACAAGCACAGATTGAGGCGATGCAAGATGGTATTCGCAAGCCAACACCTGAGCATTTTGCTGCCATGCTTGGACAAGTCACCAGTTTGAAAAAATTGACTCAAGATTTGGCAGATTTGGCACAGGCTGAAGCTCAACAACTGACTTGTTATTTTGCTGAAGTTGACCCATGGCAAGTGGTTTTACAAGAGGTTGAAAACTTTAAACCAAAATTTGAGAAAGCTCATTTGTCAGTTGATGTACAAGGTGAGGGTGCAAAATTACAATTAGACATAGACCGTTTTAAACAAATTATGGTGAACTTGTTAGGTAACAGTATTCGTTATACTGAAGCAGGCGGTGAAGTTCAGATTCACACTGGACAAGATGCACACAGTTGGACGATCTATGTGGATGATAGTCCACTGGGTTTAACTGATGAACAGCTATCTAAACTCGGTGAGCGTTTTTATCGAGTGGACGACTCTCGCACACGTAGCACAGGTGGTACAGGTTTAGGCTTGGCATTGTCAGGTAAAATTGCGCAAGCTTTAGGTGGTCAGTTGAGTTTTGCGCATTCTCCATTGGGTGGTTTGCGTTGTAAATTAACTTTCCCAAAACAAACAAAGCGTTAAAAAAGGAAAATACAACATGAAGCATATTATGCTTGTAGAAGATGAAGTGGAACTTGCAGAGTTAGTGCGAGATTATCTTGAAGCAGCAGGCTTAGAAGTCAGTATGTTTCATGATGGACAAGAAGCATATGACAGTTTCTTGCAACGTAAACCAAGTTTGATGATTTTAGATTTGATGGTGCCACGTATGGATGGCTTGACCATTTGCCGTAAAGTTCGTGAACAGTCTGACTTACCGATTATTATGGTAACAGCACGTACTGAAGAGATTGACCGTGTATTGGGGCTAAACATGGGTGCAGATGATTATGTCTGTAAACCGTTTAGTCCAAAAGAGTTAGTCGCACGTGTGCAAGCAGTATTGCGTCGTTTAGAGCGTAAAGCTGAACCTGAGGAAAATAATTTATTCCGTATGGATAAAGCACAACAACGCATCTGGTATCAACAAAAATCGTTGAATTTAACACCAACTGAATTCCGTTTATTGGAATTATTCCTAGAGCATGTTGGGCAAGTGTATTCACGTGCGCAACTTTTAGACCATATCAATCCAGATAGTTTTGATGTTGCTGACCGAGTTATTGATAGTCATATCAAGAACTTACGTCGTAAAATTTCAGAAGCAGCAGAAACTGGTAACCGTCATGAATGGGTGCAAGCTGTTTATGGAGTAGGCTATCGTTTTGAATATCCAGAAGATTAAAAAATTTACAATTTGAAACATGGTTTGTGGATAAGCACAGGTTTATCCACAGATTTTGGGTATAACTGCTGATAACGTATATTAAAAAATAAACAATCAGATGACATGCTTCTATGATGAAAATTGCTTTTGATCTGTATTTTTATAAGAATTATGCTTGAATTATAATCAGTCGAATAAGGTCAATAGAAAACTAAAATGTCTAACTCATCCGATTATTATCATTTGCGTAGATTTATTGCTGTGCTTTTTTTTATTACGGCATTTGTTTGCTTAGGGACATTTTTTCTTACTGATTTAGAGCATTATATTTTACTCATCTTGATGATGATCTTTTTTGTACTTGCTTATTGTATTGCGCCATATTCGCAAAATAGAGAGAGTAGGCGAGCTGATGTTGTACAGGAACTATTTTTAGATCAATGGATTATCCAAGGATTTTTTCATTTAATTGCCTATCCGATTCGGATGATATTGACACTGATTCGCCACGTATTTGATTAAAATATTTAAAAAATATGCCGATTTTAGATGTTAAATAATTTCAGAATAGACAGCTAAAACTTGTTTCTGTTTCTTGGTTAATTTATCCGTGACCAATTGATATGAAGTTTTAACCAAATCTTCAACTAATGCCTGATCAATTTTTTCACCTGCATAGACTGAAATCCAGTGTTGTTTATTCATGTGATAGCCTGTATGAATAGAGGGATATAAATCACGTAAAATTTCAGATTGTTCAGGGTTACATTTGAGATTTATTATTTTTTGAGTTGCATGTTGAAAGCTCATCATAAAAATTTTATCCATCACTTTAAAGACATGCACATCTTCACCAAAAGGATAGCTTAACTCAGCCAAAGGAAGTTGTGCGGCAATATGTATCGCATAAGTTTGAATTTCATCTGCATTCATGGCTTTATTTCCTCTTCTTATTTATCTTTGATGCTTTAGGGATAAATGCTAATGATTGTGCCATCATCAACCAGTGTCCAGATTTCATCCATATCAATATTACGCACAGCGACACAACCCCAAGTCCAGTCATTACGTGGCATATAGGTCATTAGCTTGGGAAGTTTTGCGACTTGTGTGGTGGTCGCTGAACCATGAATCATAATGTCACCACCTGCAGACACACCAAGTTGCTTGGCTTTGGCTTGATCTTGTGCATTTGGATAGGAGATATGCAAAGATTTATAAAATGCACTTTTGGGATTACGCCAATCTAAAACATACTGACCTTCAGGTGTTTTTCCATCACCTTCTTGAACTTTATGTCCAATCGGATCAAAACCTAAGCGCATCGAATAAGTACGAATACTTTGCTCCCGATGTAGCAGTTCAACGGTATGTTTGGACTTATATACTTTGACTTCGGTAATCGGGGTTTCTTGGCGGATTTTTGCCATTTCAGCCATTGTGAGAGGCATTGGTATTAAAATGCTCGTTTGTTTCGTTGGAAGATATTTATTATATTTTTGATAGGCAAATATCCCTGCAATCACAAGGCACAGTCCAATGAATATGCTAAAAATCGCCTTTTTACTCATAGTTATCTATATAAAATAAATCTATTTTTGGTTTATTGATTTTAAAAGTTCACGTTCGATCAAACCCACATTGATAAAATGATCTGATCAATAGAGAAAAAGCGTGGTAGAACGAATTATGCCTTTGTTTAAACTTTTATTTTCAGAAAATTTAAGTCTATGATCTTATCCCAGTGAAAAGAATAATCTTGTTCCAAAATAATATCATCACCATAAGGTTTTTGAGTTTTGTATTGTAAAACTTTTCCTTTGGAATAGTGACTTTGATCTCTAAAATCAAAATCAGCGGTATCAGGGGAATATTTTTCTTGCGAACAGTAATGAGCATGATCTGTAGCTAGAATAAAATAACAAAGATCAATTCCTTGTTTTTTATACATTTCTAAATTTGAAATGTCTTTAAATACATCATAACGATTATTGGGTTTTCGATGATTTTCTTTCTTAAAAAATTTCAATTCGATAGCGGCTTGGGCAGAGTGTAGATCATCTTGATAGGTCAGAAGTAAATCGACACGGGCTTTAAAAGATCTACTTTTTATACTTTTTTGATTGAGCGTAAGATAAGTTTCAAACTCCAAATTAAACTTATCTTCGATTCGAAACTCATAAAGCTGACCAATCGTTTTTAAAATATGCCCAAACTCCAACTGAAAAGCACTTTCATTTCTGGCTTTAAGCCCGCCATGTGCAAGTTTACGGATTAATAGATTGTATGAAGTATCAATGATTTCTTCTAAAAGTAATCTATGATCTTTATTCATTTAGATCATTCCAAAAATTATTTATAACGGATTTATAGCATGTTTAGGATGAGCAGCTCACCATGACTTCAGGAACATCACTTGGCAACGGTGCTAAGTCTTCCGCTTTTTCCAAATCAGGCTGTTGAGTAAATGGTTGACTGAGTAATTTAAACAGGCGATCTACTTCAGAAAAATCATTTCTCTCTGCTGCTTCGATTGCCTTTTGCGCCATATGGTTACGCAAAATATAAATCGGATTGGTTGTACGCATTTCAGCATCTAAGACATCGGTATCTTGATTTTCACGAATATTTTCATACTGTGCCAAGAAACTTTCAAACTGTCGGCGATCTAAACAGTCATCTTTAATGGCTTCATATTGCTTATTTTGTAAACGTACAAAACTGTTAGTATAGTCTAATTGTTCGCTTTGCAAAATTTTTAGAAATACCATTGCACAATCAAAACTGTCTTTGTGGAAACTTGGTAAGCCCATTTTCTGGCATAAACCATGGGTGTAATGTTCAAGGAATGTCGGCTCGAAATGTTCTAAACACTGTGCTAAATCTTGTTTAAATTGTTGTTTATTTTCAGGTCTTGCAAGTGGAATAAGGTTATTTAACCAATTCCATAAATTCCAATGGGCAATACTCGGCTGGTTTTGATAGGTATAACGACCGTTGTAATCACTGTGATTATTGATCCAATTTGGACGAAAACGCTCCATAAAACCATATGGACCAAAGTCCAAAGTTGTACCTGTAATATTGAGATTATCGGTGTTCATTACACCATGTGCAAAACCAACCAATTGCCATTTTGCGATCATTACCGCAGTATTTTGAATAACTTTACTGGCAAATGCTAAAATTGGATGCTCAGCTTGAAGACATTCAGGGTAGTGCCATTCGATACATTTTTCAGTAAATTCTTGGAGTAAATCAGGTTGGTATTGATTGATCCATTCAAAATGCCCCAGTCGAATATGACAATCTGAAGTGCGTAGCATCATTGCGCCCAACTCTAATTTTTCACGTTGTACACCTTGTTCTGAGCTGGTAAATCCAACAGCATTGCTTGAAGGCACACCCAAAGCATTTAAGGCATGACCTGCTAAATACTCACGGATGACAGAGCGTAAAACCGCACGACCATCGCCCATACGAGAGTAGGGCGTTGAGCCTGCACCTTTTAAATGTAAATCTATGGTTTGGTTATTTTTATCTAAAATCTGTGCAATGAGTAAGCCACGTCCATCACCAAGTTGTCCCGCCCATTGTCCAAACTGATGTCCTGCGTAGACCATCGCCAATGGGTGAAATTCAGGGAAAGTTTTTTGTCCGCTACAAATTTCAACCCATTCAGTTTTATCTTGTGCTGACCACTGTAATTGCTCTGCTAAAGCTACATTAAAATGACCTGCTTTTGCACCTTTGAGTGGTACAGGCATTTGCTCATGATAAAGTTTAGAGTTAAGTGAAGGGTAGCGTGAATTGAAGTGCATAACAGGTCATCAAAATGGCTTTGTCTAAACTATAGCAAAGTTATCAGATGGATTGGATGAATTCCAACTGTTTGAGTCCACTTTAATGTTAATCAACAATAAAACAATTTTGTTCTAACTCTTGTTGAGGAGCGATGCGCTTCAGCATTGTCAGCGACTTGATAGCTCATTCCCGCTGTTAAATTAAAAGTTCGACCATCTGCAAATTCAGTATGTGATTAACCTTCTAAACAAAATAAAATATGACCTTTAGAACAGAAATGATCGGCAAGGTAGCCTTCTGAATATTCGACCATCCTAACACGGATATTGTCAAACTGCTGAGTGCGCCAAAGTGCATAGCCTTGTGCGCCTTCATGACGAGTTATGGGGATATCATTCCAATTGGTCGTTCCGAAAGGGATATTGTTCAGGTTCATTTTTATTCTCTTATTTATGTCGTTTAGGGTGTGTAAGACAAAGGCTATTTTTTATGAGATAGGCTTCTTTTGATCTTTTTAAATGATAAAAGAAAAGCCCCATGTCGGAGCTATTCTTGCATATTCATTTGATTAAGAAACGACATTCTTTTTAATGCCACGCATCAAAGTTTCTAAGCGTTCACGGTGGAAAGCAAGTTTTTGCTCTACCAATTGGAAGTCAACTTTAAGTTTACTGTCCATTTGATGTAATTTTTCAGCCACAGATGCTTTTTTAGTTTGTAACTCTTGCTCTTTCAATGCAGCCCAATCATTTAAGGTATTGGTAAATGCTTCGTATTCTTGAGCAACTTTCTGTTTCATTGCCAAGATATCCGCATTCACATCGTGCCCATAAACGGCTAAATCTTGTTCTGCATATTTAAAACGCATTGCCAATTCAGCTTTTTTAATATTAAAGCTTGGAATACGACGTAAATTTTTTGCAAGACCCACTTTAGAACAAGACCAGATTAGCCATTTCGTTGGATCATACTGCCACCATTTCACGCCATTACGATAGTCGTATTGGAAAATATGATGGTAGTTATGATAACCCTCACCCCAAGTTGCGATTGCAAGGATGAAATTATCACGTGCTGTATTTTCATCTGTATAAGGGCGTTTGCCCCACATATGGCACAGTGAGTTAATGAAGAATGTTACGTGATGGCTAATGATTAAGCGAATTAAACCACCTAATAACAAAACACCCCACATATCACCTACAGCCCAACCGATTGGTAATAAAATTGCAGCATGAACGCCAATCACCAACGGGATATAGTATTTATGTTGGAACATAACCAATTTGTCATTGAGCAAATCTTGCGCATTTTTATAATTAGGTTCAGATGCAGGATAATTGCGTAACATCCAACCGATGTGCGCATACCAAAATCCATTATTAATCGAATAAGGGTCTTGATCGATATCATCCACATGACGGTGATGAGTACGGTGACCTGAAGCCCAAAACAAAATACTGTTTTGAACTGCAAAAGTACCCATAATCATTAAAATAATTTTAAGCGGTAAGGTCGCTTCATAGGCACGATGTGCCCACAGACGATGATAACCCGCTGTAATACCTAAACTACTAAAACCAAGTAGCACGAATAAGCTGATCCAAGCCGCAGTACTGAAATCATGATGCCAAGCATACAAAGGAATGGCGATAAGTGCGACGATAGGTAATAAAACTAACGCGAATACACCGATCCAGTTAATTGGGGCTTTGGGTAGGGGAGCATTCATCTCCAACAGCACTCCTAAAAACCTTTAAATATTAGGTAAAAATAAGGTACAGCCGACGCTTTTTATGAGGCTGCAATGCGTGAATAATAACATGCTAAAACAGTTGTTCACTAGTATTATTCTACAACTGTATTGTACAAAACAGTAACAGAATAAAACATGTTTTTAGTAGATTTTATCGGAAAAAAGAAACAACGCATATCATGCAAATTTAGGTAAAACCCTGTGGTGGAATTGTGCAAAAATTAGTCTTTAATCTTTGATTTTATACAGAACGTGACATTGTAATATTTCATTTAAAAGTCAAAATAGAACAAAATATCAACAATTTTATAGAGTATTATCGGCTGTGTTGCAAAGCAGTTTGCATCATTTTAGGAAAATCTGTAATCAAACCTTGAACGCCGAGTTCACATAAACGTCGGGCACGTTCAATATCATTTACAGTCCACACACTGGTATTTAATTGTGCTGCTTGAGTTTTTTGAATGATGTGATCGGTTGCAAGTTGATTCATCCAACCGATCTGAACACAATTGAGTTCCAGTGCTTGTTCAATTGCATATTCACCGATGTCATTTTCAATCAATAATCCTTGTTTAAATTCAGTTTTTTGCTGTCTTAAGGCTTGATGAATTTTTAAATCAAAACTGGTAATCACAGCAGATTTTTCAAAACCTTGTAATTGTTTTTGTAGTTCGATCACTAATTTTTCAGCTTGTTGCTGTGTGTCAACTGTTTTGACTTCGACTTCAATATGATCAAAATCTTGAATAATATTCAGAGTTTGTTTTAGCGTAGGGGTAATTTGCTTGTCCCAATCCATCCAAATGTTAGCTTGATTATAGTCACTTAATTCCGTGCTTTCTAATTCATATAGTTTTTGATTAATGCCTGTAGTTCTGAGTAAATTATCATCGTGTATGATGATCAGTTCATCATCTTTTAGTTGGCGGACATCAAATTCGACTGCGCGAATACCTAAGTCATGGAGGTATTGAAAACCGCCCAAAGTATTTTCAGGTGCTTCGCCACGTGCACCACGATGTCCGATGATGATCATAATGAACTCTTAACGTTTTAATCATTTTATGAAGATGTATTGTAAATGAGCAAGCACTAGCAATATAGATTAGGCGCAGAATTTATCTCAATAAAATAGCTGTTTGAGAGTTTGCTAAATAATTAAGTTGAAGTGACTATTTATTTACATATAAGCATTAAAAAGGAGGGTTAAAAACCCTCCTTTAATTACTCAACTTACCAACTTAACGCACCACCAGTTTGATAATCAGTGACACGTGTTTCAAAGAAATTCTTCTCTTTACGCAAGTCCATCATTTCAGACATCCACTGGAATGGGTTATTAACTCCTGAGAATTGTTCAGGTAATCCCAATTGTGCTAAACGACGGTTACAAATGAATTTCAAATATTCTTCCATCATTGCAGCATTCATACCTAATACGCCACGTGGCATAGTGTCACGCGCATATTCGATCTCAAGTACTGTACCTTCAAGAATCATTTGAATAATTTCTTCTTGGAACTCTGCTGTCCAAAGATGTGGGTTTTCGATCTTGATTTGGTTGATCATGTCGATACCAAAGTTCAAGTGCATCGACTCATCACGCAAAATGTACTGGAATTGCTCAGCAACACCATTCATCTTGTTACGACGACCCATTGATAGGATTTGGCTGAAACCACAGTAGAAGAAGATCCCTTCAAGTACACAATAAAACGCGATCAAGTTACGCAGTAAAATTTGATCGTTTTCAGGTGTTCCTGTTTTGAAAGTAGGATCACTTAGAGATTGTGTATATTTCAAGCCCCATGCTGCTTTACGTGCAACAGATGGAACTTCACGATACATATTGAAGACTTCGCCTTCGTCCATACCTAGAGATTCGATACAGTATTGATAAGCATGCGTGTGAATGGCTTCTTCAAATGCTTGACGTAAAATGTATTGACGACATTCTGGGTTGGTAATATGACGGTAAATCGCCAAGACCAAGTTATTTGCAACCAATGAGTCGGCAGTCGAGAAGAAACCAAGTGAACGCATAACAATGGTACGCTCATCTTCGGTTAAACCATTTTCAGACTTCCAAAGTGCGATGTCATGGTTCATGTTGACTTCTTGTGGCATCCAGTGGTTTGCACAACCATCGAGATACTTTTGCCAAGCCCATTCGTATTTGAACGGTACAAGTTGATTTAAGTCAGCACGGCAGTTGATCATGGCTTTGTCGTCAACTTGCACACGTTGCGCACCCATTTCTAACTCTTCTAAGCCAGGTGCTACGTCTAATTTTTCTAGAGCGTCAGATGCTCTTGCCAACGAATCGGTTGGATTTGTTGATCGTGTTGAATGGGTTCCAGTGGATTGTGCAGTTGCCAAATTCTGCGATGATTGCTGTGCATCAGGTACCACTTGCGAATCAGTCGTTTTTTTCGGTTCGACGGGCGCAGGCTGGTGAGCTTGTGCAGCTTGTTTCGGTTCATCATCTTCAAAATCGTCCCAACTTAGGATAGACATATCAATTCTCTCTTCGTTGCTTTATATCTTTTATTTAGACATCTCAACTTGAGATGTCCTACTATACGCTCAATTTGTGTAAGTAAAATTAAGTTTTACCAATCATTGTTTTGTTCTTGTTCGAAAGAACAAATATTTAAATTATTTATGATGCTTACGCTTTTGTTGCTTACGAATGGCAAAAAATGCGTAGAGCGCAGGCACATAAAAAATTAAAAAGGCTAAGATTAGTGCAATTACGCCTAACTCATAGTTATGACTTAAATGGAACATCTCTTAGTCCTTTTGGGTCTTGAGAACTTTAAAAATAAAAGTTCAAGTTTTTAAATCATTTTTTGGATGATTTAGTCGGCTTTACTGTTTCAATCACTGTGGTTTTGGGATGCTTTTTGCATATTCCAAAGTTATGTATTGACCTGTGATTGCACTTCGAGCCATTTTATTTGCCATGACTAAGTACCTCATTGATACAAAAATCAAGATGACTGTTACTGGCTCGAAAGATAATTCAGTGGTAGAATCAGCATCGCATTCACATATGCCAGCCTCGTTGTGACCATCTTGGTATCACCTCGAGATTGAAAGCCTTCTAGTTAGTTTTGCCGACGCTAGAGGGCTTTTTTATTGCCTAAATTTAGATTCCCCTAAATCCCTTTTATTTAAGGGAGGATTTCCCCTTCCTTTGAGGAGGGGTTAGGGGAGGTGAATTAGCTTACTGACAAGCCTCACAATCAGGATTATCGATTGAACATGCTTGTGGTACTGGTGCTGCATTAGCAAAACCTTCTTCTTCAGCAGGGGCAGCAGGCTTCGCTTCTGCAACAGGGGCAGCAACAGTTGTTGGTTTAACTGCGTTTAGTGCACCTGTATTAATGGTTGATTTCTCAGCAGATGTCGCACCCAATGCACGGAGGTAGTAGGTTGTTTTAAGACCACGTAACCATGCCATTTTATAGGTTAGGTCAAGCTTTTTACCATTTGCACCAGAGATGTAAAGGTTAAGTGACTGTGCTTGGTCGATCCATTTTTGACGACGTGATGCTGCATCTACGATCCAACGCGGTTCAACTTCAAACGCTGTAGCAAAGATTGCTTTTAACTCTTCAGGAATACGAGCAATTTTTTGAACAGAACCTTCGAAATGTTTCAAGTCATTGACCATCACTGAGTCCCAAAGACCACGATCTTTTAACGCACGCACTAAGTACGGGTTGATCACTGTGAATTCACCAGAAAGGTTAGATTTCACATATAGGTTTTGGAATGTCGGCTCAATCGATTGAGAAACGCCACAAATATTTGAAATGGTTGCAGTTGGTGCGATCGCCATTACATTCGAGTTACGCATGCCATCTTTTTGAACTTTGGCACGTAAAGTGTCCCAGTCTAAACGTTGTGTGCGATCTACTTCAAACATACGTTCAGGGCGTGATTTTGCAACGATGTCTAAAGAGTCGATTGGGAGAATACCTTGATCCCACAATGAACCTTTAAATGTTGAATACACACCACGCTCAACAGCTAAGTCGCTAGAAGTCTGGATTGCGTAGTAGCTGATCACTTCCATAGATTCATCAGCAAAATCAACGGCTGCATCAGAACCATAAGCCAGTTTCATTTCGTATAAAGCATCTTGGAAGCCCATGATACCCATACCCACAGGGCGATGTTTCAAGTTTGAATTTTTCGCTTGTGGTACAGCATAGTAGTTAATGTCGATTACGTTATCGAGCATGCGTACAGCTGTTTTAATGGTACGTGCAAGTTTTTCACGATCTAATACGCCACCTTGTACGTGTTGTACGAGGTTAATCGAACCTAAGTTACATACTGCGATTTCGTCTTTATCTGTATTTAACGTAATTTCAGTACATAAGTTAGAAGAATGTACTACACCTACATGTTGTTGTGGTGAGCGTAAGTTACATACGTCTTTGAATGTGATCCACGGATGACCTGTTTCAAACAACATTGATAACATTTTACGCCATAAGTCTTTCGCTCGGATTTTCTTATGCAGTAAGTTTTGTTCTTTGGCAATACCTTCATAATACGCATAACGTTCAGCAAATGCCTCACCCGTTAAATCATGTAGATCAGGTGTTTCAGAAGGTGTAAATAACGTCCATTCAGCATCTTCAAATACACGTTGCATAAACAAGTCTGGTACCCAGTTTGCTGTGTTCATGTCATGGGTACGACGACGGTCATCACCTGTGTTTTTACGCAGCTCTAGGAACTCTTCAATGTCCAAGTGCCAAGTTTCAAGGTATGCACATACTGCACCCTTACGCTTACCACCTTGGTTCACCGCAACGGCAGTATCGTTCGCCACCTTAAGGAATGGTACGACACCTTGTGATTTACCATTTGTCCCTTTGATGTATGAGTTCAAGGCACGAACAGGCGTCCAGTCATTGCCTAAACCGCCCGCCCATTTCGAAAGTAAGGCATTGTCACGCATCGCACCATAGATGTCATAAAGGTCATCTTGGATCGTGGTTAAATAACAGCTTGATAACTGCGGACGTAACGTCCCTGAGTTAAACAATGTCGGTGTAGATGCCATGTAGTCGAAGCTAGACAATAAGTCATAGAATTCGATCGCACGTTCTTCGCGGTTTTCTTCATTGAGCGCAAGACCCATAGACACACGCATAAAGAACAATTGTGGAAGTTCATAGCGGATGCCATCTGAATGAATGAAGTAACGGTCAAATAAAGTTTGTAGACCTAAATAGGTAAACTGGTTTGAGCGCTCAGGTTTGATTGCGGCAGCTAATTTTTTAAGATCAAAATCAAGTAATTTAGGATCTAATAATTCAAGCTCTACACCTTTCTTAAGGAAAGTTTCTAAAGCATCATTTTCTAAAGTATCAGCAGCTAAGCCTAAAAACTCTAAACCTGTCGCAACCAAATTGTCACGCAATAAACGTGCAGTCACATAAGTATAATTAGGTTCTTGTTCAATACGGGTACGCGTCGCCATCATCATGGTGGTTGAGATGTCAGACTGTTTTACACCGTTATATAAGTTTTTAACTGTTTCATCGACAATGGCTTGAACATTGATACCTTCTAAGCCTTCACTTGCTTTTTCAATTGTGGCTTGAAGTTTGCCCAAATCTAGAGGCTGAAGCTGACCATTCGCATCTGTGATTTGTAAAGTTGGGTGATGATGAGCGCCCATTTGTTTACGTGCTTCGGCACGTTGTTCACGGTAGATGACATAAGAACGTGCAACTTTCTGTTCACCTGTACGCATCAAGGCCAATTCAACTTGATCCTGAATTTCTTCAATGTGAATCGTGCCACCTGATGGTAAACGACGATTAAAAGTATTTAAGACCATTTCTGTTAATTGTGTAATACGGTCATGAATACGGCTTGAATCGGCACTTTGTTGACCCTCAACAGCCAAAAAAGCTTTGCCAATTGCGACAGCAATTTTTTCTGCATCAAACGGGGCAACATCACCAGTGCGTTTAATCACTTGAAGTTGACCTGGGGTAGTCATGGCGTTCATTGTCAGCGTAGCTCCATTGTCATCATTGTTATGTTTATGGACCATTTGAATCGCACGAATATCGTCGGATATATAGTTGCGATATTTAAGGACTAAACACAATACTTAGTGGTTTAATTTAACTTAGGACACAAGATACGGTAAAAATTAGGGGAGATCAATATTGACATTTCGATAAATTTTTTTCTCAAGCCAACGAGAAAAAATTGAAATATTCAGGTGCTCTTGTGAGCTTGTTATATATGCCTTATTAGACAAGGGCATAGCATAACAAACTCTAGCAAAGCTGCTTATAGATAACCTTGTGGATAACTAAAAACAGTGTGTTTAAAGAGACAGAATGTGAACAATGAAATATTTTGTATAGAAAACGTGCTTTTAAATAACGAGAAATTTAACGAATTAGAAAAAACACGATTTTATAAGAGAAAATGATCGACAATTCAATGACTAGTAAAAATATAACAAAATGCTACTGTCGTGTATCAGTTTGGTGAATGGGGTCTTGTTTACAATGTAAACGTGTGTATATTGCAAAACATAGCGTGTTGAATCTGCGAGATTTGTACGCAGATACCAAATTAAATAAGGGGCATATGAATGAGCCAAGAAGAAAAGTTACCAAAAATTTTAATTGTTGAAGATGATGAGCGTTTAGCGCGTTTGACTCAAGAGTATTTGATCCGTAATGGACTTGAAGTTGGGGTAGAACCAGACGGTAACCGTGCGATTCGTCGTATTATTGCAGAACAGCCAGATATGGTTGTGTTAGATGTGATGTTGCCGGGCGCAGATGGTTTAACAGTTTGTCGTGAAGTTCGTCCACATTATCATCAACCGATTTTGATGTTGACAGCACGTACAGAAGATATGGATCAAGTCCTTGGCTTGGAAATGGGCGCAGATGACTATGTGGCTAAACCTGTTCAGCCGCGTGTACTTTTAGCACGTATCCGTGCGTTGTTGCGTCGTACAGACAAAGCACCTGAGGATGAAGTTGCACAGCGTATCGAGTTTGATGACTTGGTCATTGATAATGGTGGTCGTTCAGTGACTTTAAATGGTGAGTTGGTTGATTTCACCAGTGCAGAATATGACCTTTTATGGCTATTGGCATCAAATGCTGGACGTATTTTGTCACGTGAAGATATTTTTGAACGTCTTCGTGGAATTGAATATGATGGTCAAGACCGTTCAATCGATGTGCGTATCTCTCGTATTCGTCCAAAAATCGGCGATGATCCTGAAAATCCAAAACGTATTAAAACGGTACGTAGTAAAGGTTACCTATTTGTTAAAGAAACGAATGGGATGTAATGCTATTTTCCTCTAGGAAATATAGCGCTAGATTAAGGTTGTTTTCGTGTCAAAACATAGCATATTCCTGCGTATTTACGCAGGATTAGTTATTCTTGTAGTCTTAGTTGCATTGTTTGGTTATTTGCTGGTGCAAATTATCAACTATCAACGCGCACAAGAATATCGTGAATCACTCACAGACGGTATTTCTTATGTCATCAGTGAGGGTGTGGCACGTCAACAAACTGAACAACAAAGAGCAGACTGGATTTCAGATGCTTCTGATTTGCTCGAACTGCCTATTCATTATGTAGATGCTAATAAAGTTGAGTTATCTAGAACTGAAAAGAAGCGTATAGACAGTCAAAAAGCAGTGGTGCGCTATGATGCAGAACATGGTGTCGCATATTTGGTGTTAGGGATTCGTAATGATTCAAAGCATTACTTATATGTCAAAGTTGACCAGTTTGCTGAAAGACAAATGCGAGCTTTACCTGTCTTTATCATGGATTATCTTGTGTATTATCCAGGTCAAGAGCAGGAATATCTTAAAAAAATACAAGAGCATTTTTACTATAACGTTTCCTTAGAAAAAGTTTCCGAGTTAAACCTTGATCCTGAACAGCTTGGGCGATTGCGTTCTGATCAATCTGTAATTTTATGGCGAGATAGTGCTACTGCACGTGGAACGACACTTTCTATCGTTTCACCCTTGCCAAACTCTCCAAGTGAAGCGCTTGTGATTGGTCCCGTCCCAATGTTCAATTGGATGCCAGTTAAACTTGCTGCGGGTATTACTTTGCTCAGTATGTTTTTACTGTGTTTAGGGGTCTATGGTTTAATTGTCCCGATGCAACGTAAATTAAGGCTGGTCAATGATGCTTTAGATGTCATGAAAACAGGCGATATGTCCCATCGTGTGCCTGTAGAAGGAAATGATGAGTTGGCAAGTTTGGCGACGAGCTATAACAGCATGTCAGATCATATTCAGCGTCTTATTGAGGCGCAACGTGAATTGATGCGGGCAGTGTCACATGAACTGCGCACGCCTGTAGCACGGATTCGTTTCGGTATGGAAATGCTGGCGGATGAAGATGATTATGAATATCGTCTGCAACAAATGGAAATGATTGATAAAGATATTGAAGCACTTAATACTTTGATTGATGAAATCATGACTTATGCGAAACTTGAGCAAGGTACGCCATCACTAGATTTTGAAAAAATTGTGTTAGTTGATGTATTGGATCAAGTTGCTGTAGAAACGGAAGCTTTAAAAACACAAAAAGAAATTCATTTGATTCCATTGGCGAATGATATTGTGGTGGAAGCAGAGCGCCGTTATTTGCATCGTGTTGTGCAAAACTTGGTTGGGAATGCGATTCGTTATTGCGATGATCGAATCAATATCAGTGGTGGCATCGATGCGAATACAGGTATGGCATACGTCTGCGTTGAGGATGATGGGCCGGGTATTGCAGAAGAAGACCGTAAACGTATCTTTGAAGCTTTTGCACGCTTAGATGATAGCCGCACACGCGCTTCAGGTGGTTATGGTCTAGGGCTTTCTATTGTGAGCCGTATTGCATACTGGTTTGGCGGTACGATCGAGGTTGATGAGAGTCCAACGTTGGGGGGGGCACGCTTTAAAATGACTTGGCCTGCAAAAAGAACGAAGTCGAAAGTTAAATAATCTTTGAAACTTATATGAATATGAAAAAAGCACCAAGATTTTGGTGCTTTTTTATGCAATTATTTTTATAAGAACAATGTCTATAAAATTACTGATGTAAAGTTGCATCAGGCGCAATGATTTGCTTGCCATCTCTTAGTGCTTGTAAAGCATCAGCATTAAAATCAATCAATAAGCTGTTTTGTTCAGCATCAATTTTATATTGGCTGATAATTTTTTGATCACCGTTGATGGTATCGACAGTATATTCATCTGCAATATTTAAGATGCCATCTAAATTGGTCGTGGTTGAAGCCAAATCTTGACGGAACAATTCATAAATATCACGCAAGTCAAAAATCGCATTATTCGCATCAGGATGCTTTTTGATATACCCCTCAACATGACGTATTAATAATTGAGCAAATAAAAAATAGTTTGGTTTATGTGCAAAGTTCATGCTCATCGGTTGTACTCCTTATTATTAATGACTAGCATACACAGAATAACTCAATGAATTGTATAAACTTTATTAATGGTTGTTAAAAATTTGAAAAATGAAAAAATAAAGCTTTAAATTTTTTAACTATTTTTTAGAAAAATTTGATTTGCTTAAATCGAAGGTAGGTGAGAAGTAGGAAATAAAATTGTATTGAGGATGCTGTTCAGTGTTTGAATAATTCATGTGTTTGTATTGATGATAATAATGCTTATTATTTTTAATTAAATCTTTTAAATTTTTACAGCTTTATCGCATTAAGATATTTTTATTATTTTTTACGAAATAATAAATTCTCTTGCTTTGAACAATGTAACAAAATATTTTCAATGGGGTTTTTAAAAGAAATTCTCCAAAAATGATCTAGATAATCTCGAAACACTTGCTAAAAGATATCGCCAAAAAATGGTAAATAAAGTATTAAGTAAATGATTTAAATTAAAAAAATGGGAATTATAGGTGTTTTCTTGAAAAAACTTATCAAAATATTGTTTTTTATTTGAGAATACGATTGATCTAGCAGATATCGGTGCGAAATGTGTGTCAATACGCTAAAAGATTAAAAAATCATCCGAAAGACTTATAGCTATAAACTAGCAACAGATGATACCAATCGGGTACAATTGTTCAGATTTATTTTGTGTTTGGTGTATTTTTAGGCCAATACATACATTCTTTGTTAATAATAGGCCTGCCAGGAGTTATCCCCGCATGAGTGCCATTACTCCATACGATTGGGCAATTATTGCCTTCGTGATCGGCGTTACATTTCTATGTGTCTTTATGCTCACAGTCCCTTTACTCCTTGGGGGTAAAGCTTGGGGTCGTGCTAAGCAAGAGCAATTTGAATCTGGTGTGGTAGGTGCTGGTGGTGCACGTATCCGCTTATCTGCAAAATTCTATTTAGTTGCAATCTTCTTTGTCGTCTTCGACTTAGAGGCGCTTTATCTCTATGCATGGGCAAACTCTGTTCGTGAAGTAGGTTGGATAGGCTTTGCTGCTGCTGCTGTGTTTATTTTAGTTTTACTTGTTGGTTTGATTTATGAATTATCGACTGGTGCGTTAAATTGGTCACCTTCTGATAAACGTAAAGCAGCAGGAATTAAAGCTAAAGTAGGTTCACCAAATATGGATCTTGCAGAAATCACTCGCTTCAATTCTATTGAAGAGTTGGTTACTGACCCTACTGGTACGATTCCAGCTCAATCATCTGGTCGTGTGAAATCAAAAACACCGACTATGTCACTGAACAAGGAGTAAGTCGGGCATGAAATATACTTTAACCCGTGCGAATCCAGAAGCTGATCAATATCCACTTCAAGAGCGTCAGATCGTTACTGATCCGCTTTCAGAAGAAGTGAATAAAAATGTTTTCATGACTCGTTTAGAGGACGTGTTACATACAGCTGTCAACTGGGGCCGTAAAAACTCATTATGGCCTTTTAACTTTGGTACTTCTTGCTGTTACGTGGAATATGCAACGACCTTAACAGGTGTGCATGATTTATCACGTTTTGGTGCCGAGGTTATTCGTGCTTCTCCACGTCAGGCTGACTTAATGATTGTTGCAGGGACATGCTTTGTAAAAATGGCGCCTGTCATTCAACGTTTGTATGAACAAATGTTAGAGCCGAAATGGGTCATCTCAATGGGGGCTTGTGCAAACTCTGGTGGTATGTATGACATCTATTCAGTCGTACAAGGCGTGGATAAAATCATTCCTGTAGATGTGTATGTTCCAGGTTGCCCACCTCGTCCTGAAGCTTTAATTCAGGCATTGATGTTATTGCAAGACCAAATTCAGTTAGAGCGTCGTCCGCTTTCTGCGGTAATCGGTGATGATCTTCAGCCAGTATATAAGCCAAAGATGATGCCTGAACGTGATCGTAAGAATGCTGAACGTATTGCAGTGAAAAACTTACGCTCTATGGATGAAATTGAGTAATTTTTTCTGATGAATGTTTGACGTAGCTGAAGGCTATGATCATCGGAAAATTTGACAGAATTTGTATTAAATAGGAAGCCAAGCCAATGGCTGAAACTGAAATTGCTATGCCAGAGTCAACCCCTGTTGATTCACGCCCAGCATTTGCGATTGTAGAAGATCTCAAAACCAAATTTGGTGAGAACTTTTACGTGCAACCAACGTTTGAAGATTTTCCAACGGTCTGGGTTGAGCGCGCACGTGTACAAGAAGTTTTAATGTACTTGCGTACAGTATCACGTCCTTACGTGATGCTATTTGACTTGTCAGCGGTAGATGAACGCATGCGTACACACCGTGATGGACTCCCTGCATCTGACTTTACTGTGTTCTATCATTTGTTATCGCTTGAGCGTAATAGTGATATTCGTATTAAAGTTGCGTTGAGTGATAGTGATTTAAATATCCCAACAGCAACCAACATTTGGCCAAATGCCAATTGGTACGAACGTGAAGCTTACGATATGTTTGGCATTAACTTCGAAGGGCATCCAATGCTTCGTCGTATTTTGTTGCCAACGTATTGGGAAGGTCACCCACTTCGTAAAGAATATTCTGCACGTGCAACTGAGTACACACCGTATATGCAGGACAAAGCCAAACAAGACTTTGAACAAGAACATTTACGTTTTGTTCCTGAAGATTGGGGCTTAAAGCGTGGGAACAAAGACGAAGACTTTATGTTCTTGAACTTGGGTCCGAACCATCCTTCTGCGCATGGTGCATTCCGTGTGGTATTACAGTTAGATGGTGAAGAAGTTAAGGACTGCGTACCTGATATCGGTTATCACCATCGTGGTGTAGAAAAAATGGCTGAACGTCAGACTTGGCATTCATTCATTCCTTATACTGACCGTGTCGACTACTTGGGTGGTTGTGCGCAAAATATGCCTTATGTGATGGGTGTGGAGCAAATGGCAGGAATCACTGTTCCTGATCGTGCGCAATGTATTCGTGTTATGTTGTCTGAATTGTTCCGTATCAATAACCACTTGTTATACATCGGTACTGCGATTCAGGATGCGGGTGGTATGACGCCAGTATTCTATATGTTTGCGGATCGTCAAAAAATCTATGATGCGATTGAAGCGATCACAGGTTTCCGTATGCATCCAGCATGGTTCCGTATCGGTGGTACGGCACACGATCTTCCAAATAACTGGCAAAAGCTCATTCGTGAAATTTTGGATTGGTTACCAAAACGTTTGAAGGAATATCACAAAGCAGCGCTGAAAAACTCAGTGTTTGTTGGTCGTACCCGTAATGTTGCGCAATACGATGCAAAATCTGCATTGGCTTGGGGTGTAACAGGGACTGGCTTACGTGCGACAGGTATTGACTTTGATGTGCGTAAATATCGTCCATATAGTGGCTACGAAAACTACGATTTCGAAGTGCCATTAGAATATGAAGGCGATGCGTATGCACGTGTGATCGTGCATTATCGTGAAATCGAAGAGTCATTAAAAATTGTCAAACAGTGCTTGGATAATATGCCTTCTGGTCCTTATAAAGCGGATCATCCTTTGGCAGTTCCACCACCAAAAGACAAGACTTTACACGATATTGAAACTTTGATTACGCATTTCTTGAGCGTGTCATGGGGGCCTGTAATGCCAGCAGGTGAAGCGTCTGTGATGGCAGAAGTGGTAAAAGGTGCATCGAATTATTATCTGACTTCAGATAAGTCAACGATGAGCTATCGTACTCGTATTCGTACACCAACTTTCACGCATTTACAGCAAATTCCTTCTGTGATTAACGGCAGTCTTGTATCTGACTTGATCATTTATTTAGCGACGATTGACGTTGTTATGGCTGACGTGGATCGCTAAGGGGTACGCATTATGATGATTTTGACTGATAAAAAACCACGTGTGAATGTTGAAGGGATTTTAACTGCGGAAGAAATCCATGAAATTGAACATCACATTGGTCACTATCCGTACCCACGTGCAGCATCTTTGGATGCTTTGAAGTGTGTACAGCGCCGTAATGGTTGGGTAGATGATGCACAATTGAATGCGATTGCACAGTTGTTGACCATTAGTGTTGCGGATTTGGAAGGTGTTGCAACGTTCTATAACCGTATTTACCGTCAACCTGTGGGTCGTCACGTGATTTTATTGTGTGATTCGATTGCATGTTTCTTGATGGGGGCGGAAACTTTGGCAGAAGCATTCCAACGTGAATTAGGCATTCAATATGGCCAAACAACTGCTGATGGTCGTTTTACTTTATTGCCAATTTGCTGTTTAGGAAATTGTGACAAAGGTCCAACTTTGATGATTGATGAAGATACTCATGGTTTGGTTGAAGTAACTTCTGTGAAACAATTATTGGAGAAGTATGTATGAATACTGAACCAAAACCAATTTATGGCGACGGTAATCCAGAAACTCATCCATTGACTTGGCGTTTAAGCAAGCAAGAGTTTGTGCGTAGTGCAGATGATTATGAAGCACTCGAAGGTTATGCAGGCTTCAAAAAAGCATTGGGTATGAAACCAGCAGAAGTGCTTGAAGTGATTAAAGCTGCAACCGTAAAAGGTCGTGGTGGTGCAGGCTTCCCAGCAGGGATTAAATGGTCATTGATGGCGCCAAATGATGGTGGCCCTCGTTACCTGATCTGTAATGCCGATGAAATGGAGCCAGGTACATTCAAAGACCGCTTGTTGATGGAAAAACTTCCACATCAATTGCTCGAAGGCATGTTGATTGCTGGCTATACCTTAGAGGCAACTCAAGGTTATATCTTCATTCGTGGGGAGTACGTTGAAGCTGCCCAATACTTAAATGAAGCTTTGGAGCAAATTCGTGCCAAAGGTTATTTGGGCGACAACATCTTAGGTACAGGTTGGAACTTTGAGTTACACGTACATACGGGTGCAGGGCGTTATATTTGTGGTGAAGAAACTGCATTAATTAACTCACTCGAAGGTCGTCGTGCCAATCCTCGTACCAAACCACCATTCCCGCAGGTTGCAGGTGCTTGGGGTCGTCCTACGATTGTCAATAACGTAGAGACGTACAATAACTTACCAGCAATTATGCTGCGTGGCCCTGAGTGGTATATCGCTTTATCTGCAGACAAATCCAAAGACCCAGGCACCAAGATTTATGGTGCATCAGGTAAGGTGAAATTCCCGGGTTTATGGGAATTACCATTTGGTACAACTGCGCGTGAAGTGATTGAAGAATATGCAGGCGGTATGCGTGATGGCTTGAAGCTCAAAGCATGGTTGCCGGGTGGTGCATCGACTGACTTTTTGGCTGCAGAGCATATTGATTTGCCAATGGATGCAGAAAGCATCATGAAAGCAGGTTCACGTTTGGGTACGTGTTTGCTCATGGTGGTGGATGAAACCCAATGTATGGTTTCTGCAACCCGTAACCTAGAAGAATTCTTTGCACGTGAATCATGTGGTTTCTGTACCCCTTGTCGTGATGGCTTGCCGTGGGCTGTGAAAGTGCTAAAAGCACTAGAAAATGGTGAAGGTAAGAAAGAAGACATCGATCATTTACAAGAGCTGACACGTAAGCTCTGGATTGGTAAAACTTTCTGTGCCCATGCACCAGGTGCAATGGAGCCACTCATGGGTGCACTCAAATATTTCCGTGGTGAGTTTGAAGCGAAAGTCGTCAATGCGGCAGCTCAAACTAGCAACGTAGAACAAGCTTAAGGAATTCGACTATGGCTACAATTCATGTCGATGGCAAATCGTACGAAGTCAATGGCTCAGAGAACTTGCTCCAAGCATGTTTATCTTTGGGAATTGATATTCCGTACTTTTGTTGGCATCCGTCCTTAGGTTCTGTCGGTTCGTGCCGTCAATGTGCCGTGACTCAATACGCAAATCCAGAAGATACGCGTGGTCGTTTGGTCATGTCATGTATGACACCTGCTGCTGACAATACCTATATTTCGATTGAAGACAAAGAAGCAAAAGATTTCCGTGAGTCGATTGTGGAATTCTTAATGACCAACCATCCACACGACTGTCCTGTCTGTGAAGAAGGTGGTCACTGTCATTTGCAAGATATGACCGTAATGACAGGTCACGATCGTCGTCGTTATCGTTTTACAAAACGTACGCATTATAACCAAGAGCTAGGTTCTTTCATTGCACATGAAATGAACCGTTGTATCGCATGTTACCGTTGTGTTCGTTATTACAATGACTATGCGGGCGGTACAGATTTTGGTGTATATGCCAATGCGTCACGTGTTTACTTTGGTCGTCCAGAATCAGGTACATTAGAGTCGGAATTCTCTGGTAACTTGACTGAAGTTTGCCCAACGGGTGTATTTACCGATAAAACTCATTCTGTACGTTATAACCGTAAATGGGACATGCAGTATGCGCCAAGCGTATGCCAAGGCTGCTCTTCAGGTTGTAATATTTCACCGGGTGAACGTTATGGTGAGTTGCGTCGTGTAGAAAACCGTTTTAATGGTGAAGTTAACCAATACTTCCTTTGTGATAAAGGTCGTTTTGGTGCAGGTTATGTGAACCGTGAAGATCGTCCACGTCAACCACAATTCCGTAAAGATGCTGATGTTCAAACTGTTTCAGTGGACACAGCATTGGATACTGTTATTGCAAATGTTCAGGGCAAAAAAGTCTTGGGTATTGGTTCGCCACGTGCATCACTCGAATCGAACTTTGCACTTCGTGAATTAGTGGGACAAGATAACTATTCAACTGGGATGTCTCAAAAAGAGCAAAGCTTGGTTGAGCTTGCAGCCTCTATCATGCAAACCGAGGGTGTTTATAATCCTGGTATGCGTGAAATCGAAAGTTATGATGCGGTGTTGATCTTAGGTGAAGACCTGACCCAAACTGCACCACGTATGGCATTGTCAGTTCGTCAAGCGGCAAAAAACAAAGCCAAAGAAATGGCAGCAGAGCGTCGTACCCAAGAGTGGTTGGCTGAACCAGTTAAACGTATTGGTCAAGATGCAAAATCTCCAATTTACATTTTAGCTGCAACGCAAACACGTCTTGCTGATGTGGCAACAGGTGAAGTGGTTGCTTCTCCAAATGACATTGCGCGTTTAGGTTTTGCGATTGCTGCTGCTGTAAAAGGTGAAAGCATTTCAGGTTTAGATGATGATGCGAAAGCATTTGCACAAACCATTGCAGATACCTTAAAAGCTGCGAAAAAACCATTAATCATTTCTGGTACAAGTTTACAAGATGCTGCGATCATGGAAGCTGCTGCACAAGTTGCACAGAACCTTGGTTCAAATGCAGGTTTAACCTTGACTGTGCCGGAAGTGAACTCAATGGGCTTGGCGTTGTTTGGTGGTTTAAGCTTAGAACAAGCATTTGCACAAGATTATGAATCCATCATTATTGTTGAAAATGATTTGTTCCGTCGTTTACCTGCGACACAAGTACAAGCAGCATTGGCTAAAGCACAAAATGTGATTGTATTGGATCATTCAGAAACTGCTACAGTGAAAGCGGCTGATGTAGTTCTTTCTGCTGCGAGTTTTGCTGAGGGTGATGGTACGGTTGTTTCACAAGAAGGTCGTGCACAACGTTTCTATCAAATCTATGACCCAAGTTACTATAAACCAGAACTTGCGATCAAAGAATCTTGGCGTTGGTTACATGCCATTGAAACTGGTGTGAAAGGTAAAGCGATTTCTTGGACATTGTTAGATGACGTAATTGAAAGCGTTGTAAATAATGTTCCTGCTTTAGAAGCGATCCAAGATGTTGCACCTGATGCAGGCTACCGTGTACATGGTCTAAAAATTGCACGTGAACCACGTCGTTACTCAGGTCGTACTGCAATGCGTGCACCTTTGAATGTGCATGAGCCAAAACAACCTGTCGATGTAGACTCTGCATTAACATTCTCTATGGAAGGTTATGTGGGTCCACAAAAAGCAGCATCTTTGGTTCCATTTGCATGGGCACCAGGTTGGAACTCTCCACAATCTTGGAACAAATACCAAGATGAAGTGGGCGGTCACTTAAAAGGTGGTGATGCAGGCGTACGTTTGTTTGATCGTTTACCTAAACGTCCTACACGTAGTTATGTGGCACCAACAGCACTCGTTGCAAATCCTGATAGCTTCCGTTTAGTCCCGATGCATCATATTTTTGCGTCTGGTGAGTTCACTGTGAAAACACCTGCAATGGAGTCACGTATTCCTGAAGCAATGTTTGCAGTCGGTGAGCAAGATGCAGCACGTTTGAATGTTCAGGACGGTCAGAAAATCACTGTGAAAGCAGGCGAAACAACGATCAGCCTTCCAGTTCAAGTGATTGAGTATTTACCTACAGGTTATATTGGGTATCCAGTTGGACAAGCACCAACCGTTTCTCTTGCTGAACCTGTATCTGTGGCGGTAGGAGTGTAATTCATGAACGAAACTTTACGCGCCCTCCCGACATGGGCTCAAGATTGGCCAATTGCCTACAGCGTGATACAAGCGATTGTGATCATGCTGGTTGTGGTTTTGTTTGCTGCGCTAATGTCATTTATCGAACGTCGTTTACTGGGTTTATGGCAAGACCGTTATGGTCCAAACCGTGTTGGTCCTGGCGGGATGTTCCAAATCGTTGCCGACATGCTGAAAATCATGTTCAAAGAAGACTGGACACCAAAATTTGTAGATAAACTGACTTTCCGTTTAGCACCAGCAGTTGCAATGGCAACTGCAGTACTATCATTCATGGTTATTCCGATTTCACCTTATTTAGGTGTAGCGGACATGAGCATCAGCTTATTGTTCTTTATGGCAATGGCGGGGATTGCAGTTTATGCCGTGTTATTTGGTGGTTGGTCTTCAAATAACAAATATGCATTACTCGGTGGTTTACGTTCTGCAGCTCAAACGATCTCTTATGAAGTATTCTTAGGGATTTCGCTCATGGGTGTGGTCGCGATTGCAGGTTCTTTTAACTTGCGTGACATCGTAGAAGCACAACGTGATGTTTGGTTTATTATTCCACAATTCCTTGGCTTTTTGATCTTTGTGGTTGCTGGTGTTGCTGTAACGCATCGTCATCCATTTGACCAACCTGAAGCTGAACAAGAATTGGCTGAAGGTTACCATGTCGAGTATGGTGGTATGAAATGGGGGATGTTCTTCGTTGCTGAATACGTCAACATTATCTTAATTTCAGCATTGATCGTGACATTATTCTTTGGTGGTTGGTTAGCACCGTTTAATTTAGATATTCCATTCATTCCAGATGCATTCTGGTTCATCATCAAAACAGTATTCTTTGTAATGATGTTTGTCTTGGCGCGTGGTTCGTTAATGCGTCCTCGTTATGACCAAGTGATGAATTTTGGTTGGAAAGTGTGTTTACCACTCGCATTGGTTAACCTTTTGGTGACTGGTGCTGTGATTCTGATGAATCAAGCCTAGGACAGCAGGGAGTACAAAATGTATAAAATTCTAGCTGGCGTAGGAACAATTGTTCGCTCACTGTGGATGGTGTTTACACACGCTGTTCGTCCTCGTGATACGATTTTATATCCTGAAGTTCCAGCCGAACAAATCGTACCACCACGCTACCGTGGTCGTATCGTATTAACACGTGACCCAGATGGCGAAGAGCGTTGTGTTGCGTGTAACTTATGTGCTGTTGCATGTCCTGTAGGTTGTATTTCATTACAGAAAGCTGAAAAAGAAGATGGACGTTGGTATCCAGAATTTTTCCGTATTAACTTCTCACGTTGTATTTTCTGTGGGATGTGTGAGGAAGCTTGCCCAACGACTGCGATTCAGTTAACTCCAGACTTTGAACTTGGTGAATATGTGCGCCAAGACCTTGTCTATGAAAAAGAAAACTTACTGATTTCTGGTCCAGGTAAATACCCTGATTACAACTTCTATCGTGTAACGGGTATGGCAATTGACGGTAAAGAAAAAGGTCAAGCGCAACGTGAAAGCGCACCTGTTGACGTACGGAGCTTACTACCATGATGTGGCCATTTTATTTAATGGCTCTCGTGGCCATTGTTTCTACCATTCGCGTTGTGACCAATGCGAATCCTGTACATGCGTTATTAAGCTTAATCGTGTCATTGCTTGCAGTTGCAGGGATTTTCTTAACCATTGGCGCACCATTTGCAGCAGCATTAGAAGTGATTGTCTATGCAGGCGCAATTATGGTGTTGTTCGTCTTCGTAGTGATGATGCTCAATCTTGGTCAACATACCGTTGATCAAGAACGCAAATGGTTAACTTCTGATGCTTGGGCGTATCCAGCATTGATGAGTTTCTTGATGGGTTTATGTTTAGTTTGGATGTTAGGTTCTGACTATACCCAAACACAACATGTTTTAGGTACTCAAATGGTGGGACCTAAAGCTGTCGGTCAAGCACTCTTTACACACTACTTATTATTGGTTGAAGTAGCCGCAATGTTATTGCTTGCAGCATTGGTTGCAGCGTTCCACTTAGGCAAACGTGAACCAAGTGCAGAAGAGGATACAGAATAATGGGCAATATCCCTTTAGAGCATGGTCTAATCGTTGCATCTATCCTTTTTGCACTTGGCTTTTACGGTGTAATGGTACGACGCAACCTTTTATTTATGTTGATGAGCCTTGAAATCATGATGAATGCTGCTGCGTTGGCATTCGTTGTTGCAGGAAGTGCTTGGGTACAACCTGATGGTCAAATTATGTTTATCTTAATTTTGACCCTTGCTGCAGCAGAGGCGTGTATCGGTCTTGCGATCGTCCTTCAGTTCTATCATCGCTTCCATCACTTGGATGTAGATGCTGCTAGTGAGATGCGCGGATGAGCTATTTATATTTAACAATTTTATTTCCGCTGATTGGTTTTATCCTTTTAGCGGCAGGGCGCAATAAACTTCCTGAAAATGTTGCGGCAATCATTGGTGCGGGTTCTGTAGGTCTGTCTGCATTATTTGCCTGGATTGCTGGTATGGACTTTGTCAACAATGGTTCTGTTGCACAAACACAGAATTTGTGGACTTGGTTTAATGTCGGTGGTTTTGCACCAGGGGTTAGCTTACATTTAGATGGCTTATCATTGTTAATGATGGGCATGATCACAGGTGTAGGTTTTCTGATTCACATTTTCGCAACATGGTATATGCGTGGTGAAGAGGACTTTGCACGTTTCTTCTCTTATTTCAACCTATTCGTTGCAAGCATGCTTGTACTTGTGTTGGGTGACAACTTAGCGTTGTTATTCTTAGGTTGGGAAGGTGTAGGTCTGTGTTCTTACCTGTTAATTGGTTACTACTACCAAAACCCTTCAAATGGTATGGCTGCGATTAAAGCATTTACCGTAACACGTGTGGGTGATGTTTTCTTACTCATCGCGTTGTTCTTGCTTTATCAACAATTTGGTACTTTACATATCGGTACCATCGTTGCAAATGCATCACAAGTTTTAGCGCTTGATCATAACCTTGCACTTTGGACATCATTGATGTTGTTCTTGGGTGCTGCGGGTAAATCTGCACAAATCCCATTACAAACATGGTTGGCAGATGCGATGGCTGGTCCTACACCAGTATCTGCATTGATCCATGCTGCAACAATGGTAACAGCAGGTGTTTATCTGTGCTGTCGTATGTTCAGTGTGTTTGAAATGACACCTGAAATCATGCAGTTCATTGCAATTACAGGTGCGGTTACGTTATTGGTTGCTGGTTTTGCAGCATTGGTTCAAACCGACATCAAACGTATTTTGGCTTACTCAACCATGAGTCAGCTCGGTTATATGTTTATGGCGGTGGGTGCAGAAGCATACCAAGCAGGTTTATTCCATATGCTTGCTCACGCATTCTTCAAGGCATTATTATTCTTGTCTTCTGGTGCGGTGATCTTGGCTTATCATCACGAACAAAACATCTTCAAAATGGGTGGTTTGTACAAACATAACAAGTTCCTGTTTGCATGTTTTGCCATCGGTGGTGGTGCGCTTGCAGCGATTCCATTTGTAACCATCGGCTTCTTCTCAAAAGATGCGATCTTGGGTGCGGTTTGGGTACAAAGTCAAGCCAATGCAGCATTTGGCTGGTTATATTGGGTCGGTGTCGCAGGGGCATTCTTAACCTCAATTTATACATTCCGTTTAATCTGGGTTGTATTCTTTGGCAAAGAAAATACGCCTTATCATGAAATCAAAGGTGCAACATACTGGTTACCTTTAGGTATCCTTGCGGTACTTTCTACAGGTGTGGCTTATGTCTTAAAAGCACCAGTAGAAAAAGCATTAACTGCAGCGCAAATTCCTGTATTTAATATTCCAACTGAGGAATTAATGCATGGTATGCATTCTGCTGAATATACAGCAGTGGGTATTGCACTGGCTGGTTTAGTGGTGGGTGTTGTCTTGTTTGCATTTGCATACAATGCGGTAAAAGGTTTTGCAGCAACTTCATTCGGTGCAGGCTTAGCCAATATTTGCCGTAATGCATTTGGTTTCGATTCATTATATAACCTTGTATTTGTTCAACCTTATTTACTGATTGCAAAAATTCTTGGTCGTGATCCAATTGATGGTTTATGGCTAGTTTTACCTGCAATTGTGAAAGGTGGTAATAAATTTACAAGTGCCCGTCAAACAGGTTCATTACGTGAATATGCATCAAGTATGTCACTCGGTGTAGTGGTATTGCTGATGATCTTGATCGTGATTCAGGTAGTGGGGAAATAAGATGGAAATCACAAACAATTGGATTTTACCCGCATTAATTCTTGTACCTTTTATTGCAGGTTTTCTTTGCTGGGTAGTCGATAAGCTCGATGACCATTTACCTCGTTACATCGCATTGATTGGTATGCTCATTACTTTGGGCTTAACAGGTGTGCTTTGGAGCCAAGGTGGTTTTACATATGAGTTGGGACAACAAGTCCCATCTTGGGCAGCACAATTTCAGGTTGAGTGGATTAAGTCTTTAGGGATTAATATTCATTTGGCTGTTGATGGTCTTTCATTATTAATGGTTGGCTTAACTGCATTGCTAGGTGTACTTGCAGTAGGTTGTTCATTTGGGGAAATTCAAAAGAACGTTGGTTTCTTCCACTTAAACCTTTTATGGTCTTTGGGTGGGGTCATCGGTGTTTTCCTCGCAATTGATTTGTTCTTGTTCTTCTTCTTCTGGGAGATGATGCTTGTTCCAATCTACTTCTTGATCGCACTTTGGGGTCATACTGGGGCAGAAGGTAAATCACGTGTATATGCAGCGACGAAGTTCTTTATTTATACACAGGTTGCAGGTTTGATCATGCTTGTGGGTATTCTAGGTCTTGTGATCTATGGATACATGATGTCAGGTACGATTGGCTTTGATTATTACTACTTGATGGCTGTTGCACGTACTTTAGATGCTCAAGCACCGCATATCGCTTATGCATTGATGATCTGTATGTTCATCGGTTTTGCAGTAAAACTTCCTGTTTTTCCATTACATGGTTGGTTACCAGATGCGCATGCGCAAGCACCTACAGCAGGTTCTGTAGACTTGGCAGGTATCTTGATTAAAACTGCGGCTTACGGTTTATTACGTTTCGTAATTCCGTTCTTTCCAGCAGCATCTGCACAATTTGCAGATATTGCGATCATCTTTGGTTTAATTGGTATCTTCTACGGTGCTTGGTGTGCATTCCAACAAACAGATATGAAACGCTTATTGGCGTATACATCTATTTCGCACATGGGCTTCGTGTTACTTGCGCTTTATGCAGGTAATATTTTGACCTTCCAAGGTCTGATGATCATGATGTTGGCACATGGTTTATCTTCTGCTGCATTGTTCATTATGTGTGGTCAAGTGTATGAGCGTTTACATACACGTGATTTACGTTTAATGGGGGGGATTCGTGGTCAGTTCCAATATTTACCATTCTTCTTAATGTTCTTTATTGCAGCATTAGTCGGTATTCCTGGTTTAGGTAACTTTATTGGTGAGTTCCTGATCTTGATGGGTGCGTTTGGTAAATTTCCAACATTCACGATTATTGCTGCGATCAGTTTAGTGTTTGCGGGTCTGTATGGTCTTATCTTGATTCACAAAGCTTTATTTGGAACACCAAACGAAGCGCAGAAACAACATTATGCAACACCATTTAAAGACTTGACTGCACGTGAAATTGTTCTTTTGCTGGTCTGTGCGATTGGTTTGGTATGGCTGGGTATGTATCCACAGACATTCTTAGATGTTTCAAACTCAAGTATGCAGTGGATTGCAAATAGCTATATTCCTGTTCAAGAAATCGTTGAATCAACTCAACAGGTTGTTTCTCAAGCAAATGTGGAGATCCAATAATCATGAACTTCACAATGTCATTTTCGGATCTCATGCCTTTGGCACCTGTCATGATTGTAGCTTTGACTGCAGTCGTGGTGATGATCTTAACTGCAATCAAACGTAATCATAATTTGATTGCAACCGCTTCAGTGGTGGGTTTAAACCTTGCAGCGCTTGATGTATTGATCATGATGTTTGGTGGTGATTTTGCACCATCAAATGTGATGGGCATGTTTATGGTTGATCCATTTACATTGTTCTATCAATTGCTTGCAATTATTGCTGCTTTGGCTTGCTGTACTTTGGCGCATGCTTATATCGAAACTTATAAAGATAACCGTGAAGAGCTTTATATCTTAATGTTGATCTCTGTTGCAGGGGCAATGTTAATGGTGGCAAGTTCACACTTTGCATCGTTCTTTATTAGTTTAGAATTGATGTCAATTCCTGTGTATGGTTTGTTGGCATATACACATCAACGTGCAAAATCGTTAGAAGCTGGGATTAAGTATTTAGTTCTTTCTGCAACGGCTTCTGCAATGTTGTTGATGGGTATGGCGTATGTATATGCATATACAGGTTCATTGGCATTCTATGAAGCTGTGCCTGCTTTATTCCAAGCAATTCAACAACCAATGGTCATTTTAGGTTTAGGTCTGATTGTATTTGCAATCGGCTTTAAACTATCACTTGCACCATTTCATAAATGGACACCTGACGTTTATCAAGGTGCGCCTGCGCCAATCGCAACATTCTTGGCGACTGTGGCAAAAGTTGCAACAATCGGCTTATTGGTGCGTTACATTTTGACTTCAGGTGCAATTTTAGTACCTTCAATCGTAACGATCATTACAGTGATTGCGGTACTTTCTATTTTGGTCGGTAACTTCCTTGCAGTACGTCAAGTCAACTTAAAACGTATTTTAGGTTATTCTTCGATTGCACATTTTGGTTATTTATTGATTGCTTTGGTAAGCACAACCTATGCAAGTCTAGGCAGTGTCAGCGTTTATATTGCGACTTATACATTAACTACAATCGGTGCTTTTGGTGCGGTTGCATTAATGTCTAGCCCATATAACAATCTTGATGAAGCAGAGTCTTTGGCTGATTATCGTGGATTGTTCTGGCGTCGTCCTGTGTTGACTGCAACATTAACTGTAATGATGTTGTCACTCGCAGGTATTCCATTGACTGCAGGCTTTATCGGTAAGTTCTTGGTGGTGATGTCGGCAGTAACGGCACAACATTGGTTCTTAGCTGCAATGATTATTGTGGGTAGTGGTATTGGTTTATATTACTATTTACGTGTGATGGTTGTGATGTATATGACTCCACCTGAAAATCCTCGTATTGATGCGGTTGATCATTGGGGGCAAAAAGTCGGTGGTCTTATGGTTTTAGGTGCTGCTGCTCTTGTTTTAATTATTGGTGTCTACCCAGATCCATTAATTGACTTGGCGCTTAAATCTGAAATTCTTTCACCGATTCATATGATGTTGAGCCAACAGCAATAATCTATAAAAACGATCAGATTTAACAAAAAAAGCCCTCAAACATTGAGGGCTTTCTTATATCTTATATAAAAAACATTTATAATAATGGAAATTTACTTTTATCTTTTTAGGTGTTCTCCCGTGCCCATTCAAGAAATTCGTCATCCGCTTATTCGTCATAAATTAGGTTTATTACGTCGTGCTGATATTAGTACCAAGAATTTTCGTGAACTTGCACAAGAAGTCACAATGCTTTTGACTTATGAAGCGACCAAAGATTTACCTGTATGCGACCATGAAACTGAAGGTTGGAATGGTAAAGTTACTGTAGATCGTATTGCGGGTAAAAAAATTACGGTGGTACCTATTTTGCGTGCAGGGATCGGCATGTTAGAAGGTTTTTTAAACCTAATCCCAAGTGCTAAAGTTTCTGTATTAGGTTTAGAGCGTGATGAAGAAACTTTAGAAGCACGCACGTATTACAAAAAACTTGTACCAGATGTGCAAAACCGTATTGCGATGATTATTGATCCCATGCTTGCAACGGGCTCTTCATTAGTGGCAGCAATTGATGTACTTAAAGCAAGTGGCTGTAAAGACATTCGAGTGATGGTATTGGTTGCTGCACCTGAAGGGATTCAACGTGTAGAACAGGCACATCCAGACGTAACCATTTTCACAGCGTCAATCGATGAAGGTTTAAATGAAAATGGTTATATCGTACCGGGACTTGGAGATGCGGGTGATAAAATTTTTGGTAGTGTGCAAAAAGATTAAAATTTAGTAGTATTAAGAGGAAGCTTTCGAGCTTCCTTTTTTATTTGACATTATTATAAAAAATTAGAGAATTGACTTATGTTTTATAAGGGGATCGTGGTTCAGTATGATGCTGAGGATGAGACTGGTTGTATTGAACTGGTTAAGGATCAACGCATTATTCATTTTCAATTGTCTGATTTTCCCAATTCAGATATATCACCGCAAATAAATGAACGTATCAAATGTATCGTAACGGATGATATGAATCAGCTTATGGCAAGCTGTATTGTACGTTTAGATATCAAAAATGCAGTAGCAAATATTCAACACGAGCCTAAAAGTTATACAGAGCTATTGACTGATAATCATCAAACTCAATCTAAGCGGATGAGTCGAAAATCAGTTTTGGCGCGATTACGACTGTTAAATACAAATCAAACTCTGCATACTGCTGTAGAAGCTGTAGAAGCTGTAGAAGCTGTAGAAGCTGTAGAAGCTGTAGAAGCTGTAGAAGCTGTAGAAGCTGTAGAGGCTGTAGAAGCTGTAGAAGCTGTAGAAGCTGTAGAAGCTGTAGAAGCTGTAGAAGCTGTTGAAACTGTTGAAGCTGTAGAAGCTGTAGAAGCTGTAGAAGCTGTAGAAGCTGTAGAAGCTGTAGAAGCTGTAGAAGCTGTAGAAGCTGTAGAAGCTGTAGAAGCTGTAGAAGCTGTAGAAGCTGTAGAAGCTGTTGAAGCTGTTGAAGCTGTTGAAGCTGTTGAAGCTGTTGAAGCTGTTGAAAACTTACAAGCAGAAGAAGAAAACATATATCCTATAATTGAGTTAAACGTTGAACATTTAATAAAGAAAAATCAACAAGCTGTTGGTAAATTGGAGTTTCAGCATGATGAAGTAGTAATATTGAAAGATATACTTGTTCATCATGATGCATCAGATTTACCGAAAAAAGAGCCAATTTTAAATGATTCTTTAAGTAATGAAGATTTGATTGGTTCAAAAAATGTGAATAAAACAAAAGATCTTGAGCAAGCTAAAGAAAGAGTAACAAATATCCAAGATTCACAGCTTGATGTAGATGTTCTAGATAAAACACAAATATTTGAATTAAATAAACAGCATTTAATTCAAAATTCAAACTTACAAGAGAAAGTAACGCTAGACATAAAACATTCATCCGATAAGTCAGAACAGATTGATATTCTTGAAGAATGTAAAAATATTCAAAATCTTGTTGAAACTCCACAAGTTAATGACTTCAACGACAAAGATAATGAAGAAGAAAAACAACAAATTTTAACCACAGAGATTAAAGAAGCAGAAGCACAAATCATCAAGGAAATGTCAAGTTTTAAAGAAAACTCAATGTATCTAAACTTAAAAACACAAATTTTATATGGAAAATGGAAACCTATTAAAGAAAAAAAGGAGCGCAAAGTCTATATTAACCCTCTCTATATTATTACTGGAGTTATTTTAATCTTAGCTGCAAATGTAAGCTATTTAGCCTATGGCAAATATCAAAAATATCAACTAGAGCAAGATGCCAAGCTAAAACTTTATAAAATAGAGCAAGAAAAGAAAAATGCTGCACAAAAAAATGCTGCTTTAAGAAAATAAGCAGCATTTTAACTATAAATCTTATGTCTAAAAATGATTTTTGGCGAATCAGTTTTATTTAGATAAATAGGTTATTCGGCAACTTGGTCTTCGCAAAACTTCAAAAAAGAACGTAAGCCAGGTCCTTGATATTTTTGACGATGCACCAGCATATAAAGTGGACGCGTCAGTGACCAAAAAGGAGTATTTAAAATTACCAATTGTTGCTTTTCTAACAAAGGTTCAATGGCTAATTTTGAAATACAAGACATCCCTAAACCGCCCGCAACAATTTTTAAAATCGCTTCGTTGTGACCCAGTGTTAGACGAATATTTGCATCAGGCAAATCTTTTAAAATGGCATGATCAAAAACTTCACGTGTACCAGAGCCTTCTTCACGTAAAATCCATTCCACAGCATAAAAATCTGCAGGTGTGAGTGGGCGATTTAACTGTGCTAAAGGGTGATTAGCAGAACAGCAGACAGCAAGCTCATCATCACGCCAAGGAATACATTGTAACTGGGGTAAATGACAAGACCCTTCAATCATAGCTAAATCAAGTTGAAATTGATTCACTGCTTCAATCATTTGACGGGTATTGCCGACTTGTAATTGTAAATGAGCCTGAGGACGAATTTGCAAAAAATCGGCCATTAAATCAGGCATGAGATAATCACTGATGGTTAAAGTCGCACCAATGCGTAAATCAATACTTTGTAATTCACCTTTTGCTGCTTGTTCAAAAGCTTCGCAGCGACCTAAGATTTCTAAAGCTTGGGGCAATAAAAAACGTCCCAAGTCATTAAGTTGAAGTCTTTTCCCCAAACGGTCAAATAATGGCGCACCAAGTCCATCTTCTAAATCTGCCAAAGCCATACTTGCAGCACTTTGTGTTAGTCGAACCGCATCACTGGCTTTGGTTACGGTACCTTCTTGAGCGACTGCTACAAAAACAGCCAATTGGCGTAAAGTCATGCGCATGTGAATAGCCTTAACTTGAGACGTTTTTCATAAGCATTTTAAATCTGTTGGAAATTTCACCGATAAGTGAAAAAACTAGATTTATGAAAGAAGTCTATTTAAATAAATATTAATAAATTATACTGACATGCTACCATGAGCACAGTCATTCATGCCACGTTGAAATTATGTCAATTGAAAAATTTAGCGTAGAAAAAGTTTTATCTGTTCATCGTTGGACCAATAACTTATTTAGTTTTACGATGACCCGCCCAGCACATTTTAAATTTACGGCAGGGCAGTTTGCCCGTATCGGACTTAAAGTTGCAGATGATCTGGTGGTGAGAGCATATTCTGTGGTTTCCTCTCCTTTCGATGAAACTTTAGAGTTCTTTTCGATCGTGGTACCCGAAGGTGCATTCACTTCAAATTTACAGCATTTGCAAGTAGGTGATGCGCTGTATTTAGAAAAAGTTCCTTATGGCTTTTTAACGTTGGCTCGCTATCAATTACCTTTGCCAAATGATTTATGGTTATTGGCAACAGGTACAGGTTTAGCGCCATTCATTTCTATGCTTCAAGACTTTGAAACTTGGCAAAAATACCGAAATATTACTTTAGTGTATAGTGTGCGTACTGCTACTGAGCTGGCCTATGTGGAACGCATCCAAGAAATTGCAGCAACTTTTGGTGAAGGGCATACAGGCTTTAAATTTGTGCCAATTATCACACGTGAACCAGAAGCAGTTTTGCATGATCGTTTACCGATTTTGATTGAAAATGGTGAATTAGAAAAATTTGTGGGTTTAACATTCAACCCTGAAACGACACATGTCATGTTATGTGGTAATCCACAAATGGTGGATGATACGAAGGATGCCTTAAAAGCACGAGGCTTAACCATGAACAGACGTGGCGAAGGAAATATTGCGGTAGAAAACTATTGGTAATGTATTGTAATTCAATAAAATAAAGATCATTTTATTTTTGAAAATTATACTGATTTAAACCTAAGGCAATATGCTTTATTCGGTTAGCAGCCTTAATAGCTAATCGTTGTTCGGATTTAAATATAATACCATTCTTGAAAATTAACATAATATAAATGGTTTATTTTTGACGGAGTCTTACATCTAAAATTTATCTTTAGGGACTAGCCACTGCGTCTTGCGCTTCGTCAAAGTATACTTTGACTTGCTCAGGCTCGACCTACTTTTGTTTCGGCAAAATGAGCAGTGAAACTGCGCAAGAAAACCACCTTGCGGAGCGTTGCTCCTCACCACAGAACTCGACAAATACCATAAATTGATTGATGTATTGCAAAAACATTATCAATCATTAGTAATCCTGCCTCAAACAACTGTGGATGACGTTTCCGCGTCTCAATTTATGATTGGAAGCAGAAAAAATTATTCCAAAAATATATTATAAAACTTTTATTGTTTGGTATAAGAGCATTTATACATGATATATAAATGCTCTTTTTTATGCTTAATGTACAAACATATCCATAAACTCGCGTAATTCATGGATGGCAGATTCGGTGTCTGTACTGAGCCATGTAGGTTCAAAAAAGCCCGAATAAAACTCTAAGCGCTCTTGTGGAACAACGATACGAATCGGACATTCTTCTTCGACCAAACGCCAAGGAATAATTGGAACTTCACTGTCCAAATAAGGTGCGACATTGCGGATATCAATAATCATGGCATTGATACAGTCGGGAAATGGCATGACGGATAATTCTTCAGTACGACGACGGAAATATTCTAAATCTCCCCACTTTAGAACATAGCTTTGCTTTGTAAACTCAATAATCCCAATTAAATGTTCATCACGTGTAGTATGCAAAAAGCATTGATGAGTGACATCTGTGTCTATATCTAAGGAGACACTTTGCCGTTGATAAGCCATATGATCCATAGCCAAATAAGAGGGGCATTAGTATAGCTTAAATTATGCCCTCACACTTAAAATTCAGCTGAATACGCGTTTTTTCTCAGTCGTGTTAATAAAAATAAACTCAGCCACAGGCTACAGATTTGATTTACTAACAAATAAAAATTTTTACACAATACAACAGTAGAGCTTGTTAGTATAAAAAAACACCATTTACGTGAATAAGGGGGAAAACATGGTACATGATTTTAATAAACCGCCCCATGTTGAGGGAGCTGAGGAAAAACAACAAAAAAGACGTTTACCTGTCTATATTTTAATTGTTGTTGGAGTTTTTTTGGCAGCTCTAATTTTTTACATGTTTGTAGATATTAATCCTTCACCTGGAGAAACGTCTGCTGATCAGTCTATACCTGCTGCAAGTGAACATGATTCAGATCGCCAGCAAGATACGATTGGTACAGCGATAGATGAAACTACAGACACCGCAAAAGACAAGCGTGATCCTTAAGGGACACGCTTTTTTATTGCTTATAAAATTATCAAACATGCTTTTATAAAATTAAACATGTGAAATTTTTGATTATTTTCATCTTTGGTGCTTAAAAATTAATAAGTTACTTAAGTCATTTGTAATTAATCATGATTTATAACTGATCAGGATAATAGAGGAAATAACAATGAATGATTATTTAGGTGCGCGAGGAGGGCGGTTTGACGCCATGTATTATTGGGAACAGTTTCAGCCCATTATTGCAGCAATTGCAATTCTATTGGTGGGATGGATTATTGCGCTCATTATTGCAGCAGGTATTAAAAAAATACTCACAAAATTAGGAACCAACCAAAAACTTTCTAATGCCACAGGTCATCGTTCAAATATTGAAAATATTGTTTCAAGGGTGATCTTTTGGGTGGTCATGGTGATCGCTGTAATCGGAGCGCTGAATGTACTGAATTTAAGCAGTATCAGTAGTCCATTCAGCAATATGATTCAGCAATTCTTATTGTTTATTCCTCAACTTATTGCTGCTGTTGCTGTGGGTTTTGTGGGATGGATTATTGCCAACTTGGTCAAAGTCGGGCTTAAAAATTTATTAGACCGTACCCAACTGGATGAAAAACTCAGTGCGGAAGTAGGTGTAAATCCGATTAGTCATAATATTGCAGATATTGTGTATTGGTTGATTTTATTGTTATTCCTGCCAATTGTATTGTCTATTTTAGGACTACAAGGCTTGCTAATTCCTGTACAAAATATGGTAAATGAAGCTGTTTCATACTTACCAAATATTTTCATTGCAGGTGTGATCGTTTTTGTCGGTTATATTTTGGCAAAAATTGTACGTGGTATTGTGGAAGGGTTGAGCAATAGCCTAAATCTACAAGCACAAGCTGAAAAAATCGGTTTATTTAAAAATAGTAACTTAGCAAAACTTCTGGGTTCTTTTGTCTTTGCGATTGTGATGATTACGTCATTGATCGTGGCATTTGAAGCGCTAGGTATTCAAGCGATTTCACAACCTGCAACAGCAATGTTGGCTGAAATTATGTATGCAATTCCGCATATCATTGCAGCAGGCTTGATTTTAATCGTGGCATATGTGGTATCCCGTTTTGTTGGACGCTTGGTCGCTGAAGTGGTTGCGGGGACAGGTGTAGATGAGGTTCCTGCAAAACTTGATGTTCAACGCTTCTTAGGCAACACTAAAATCTCAAGTGTAGTGGGTTATCTGATTGTATTCTTTACCATGTTGTTTGCTGTGTCTGAGGCAGCAAATCGTTTAGGCTTCGAGCAAATCAGTGGATTAATTTCGATGTTTATCCAGTTTGGTGCAGACATCTTACTTGGTGCTGTGATACTGGTGATAGGCTTCTGGCTTGCAAACCTTGTAGCAAATGTGGTGCAACGGGGTGAATATAACAGTTCACGTTGGTTGGGTAACTTAGTTCGTATTTTGATCATGGGACTTGTGATCGCTATGGGACTACGTGCAATGGGTATTGCAGACTCTATTGTCAATCTTGCATTTGGTCTAACTCTAGGTGCAGTTGCCGTTGCTTTCGCTTTGGCATTTGGTCTTGGTGGACGCCAACCTGCAGAGCGTGTACTGACTGATTTGATTGACAAGGCTAAAAAAGAAGGCAATAAACCAAATCCTTTAGCACAACAAAGTACAGTAACGACAACGCCGCCTGTGCCACAGGATCAAGTCACTACTGATACGCCAACAATTGAATCTGAATATCAAACAAATTTAGATCAATCAAGTACTTCATCGACTCCAAATTCTGATTATCCGTTAAAAGATGACCTGAATTAACCTGTAATTTATAATCAAGATCGATCAGGATGCACTGGTCGGTCTTTTTTATTTGTAAAATGAAAAATATGAATTAGGAGAAACAACATGTCGAAAAAGCAGCCAAATAAATTTATTGCTCCTATTGTGATTGCGGGGATTACTGTTGGCTTCTTAGCCAGTGCGTATAAGTTTATTTTTGCTAAGCCTAAAAAGGAAGATACTGAAGAAGTTGCCAAGCAAGAGCAGGACAATACGCAAACAGAAACCAAAGAGTGAGCTTGATCACAACTTTGGATGATTTAAGTTGTAAATATTATTGTATAAAATATAGACATTAAAAAAATTATCAGATAAATTTAAGTGATTCATATTTATGAAATAAAACTGAATTATCATGATATGAATTTTTAATAAACACAATTTTAAAAAGGAATTAAAAATGAAACTTGTCTATATCATACAATCTATTTATCAACGTGTTGTGGGGAATCGTGCGGAGCAATCTTCTGAATATCAATGGATGGATATTGCTACGCAGCGTATTGAAAATAATCCGAAAATCATGCTATTTAGAACAGATTATTTAGAATAATCAAGTTCTTATAAATGCATAATGGAGCTGTGTAAAGGGAGTATTATACAGCTTCATTTTAATTCATATTTTAAATATTTTGTAGTTAAGTATATGATTGTTAAATACTTTGTATGAATGATCAAACATATTCAGATGCAGCATGTGCAGATGCCCAAGCCCATTGAAAATTAAAACCACCCAAATGTCCTGTAACATCCAAAATTTCACCAATAAAAAATAAACCTTTTTGTTTTTTACTTTCCATGGTTTTTGATGAAACTTCTGTGGTATCCACACCACCCAAAGTAACTTCAGCAGTCCGATAGCCCTCTGTTCCAGAAGGTTTAACTTCAAATTGCTGTAATTTTTTGGCGATATGTTCAAGCTTTTCATCGCTGAGTTGAGCAATCGCAGTGTCGGCATATTCTGCCCAAATTAAGTTTTGTAATTCTAATACCACACTTTTAGGTAATCGTTCTGCCAGCAAGGTACGCAGTAAAACTTTAGGTTGGGTGTGTTTTTTAGCTTTAAAGAATGCGAATAAATCTTCAGAAGGTAAAAAGTCAATTTTAAAACTTTGCCCGACATCCCAGTAATTTGAAAGTTGTAACGCGCTTGGACCACTCAGCCCGCGATGGGTAAACAGTAATGCTTCAGTAAAACTATTTAAGTCATTGGAGAGCGTTGCTTCAACTGCATTGCCACTTAAACGAGTGGTTACTTCTTTGAATTGATCAGAAAAAGTGAAAGGAACTAAGCCTGCGCGCGTTGGGAAAATATAATGTCCAAACTGCTTTGCAATTTTATAGCCAATATCAGAACCACCTAAAGTTGGAATGGAAAGTCCGCCACTAGCGATCACTACAGATGTGGCTTGAAAATAGCCGATATTGGTCGCAACTTGGAAAGCTTGTTCATCTATTGCATGAACAGTTTTGACTTCACAACTGGTTTTAATTTCAACTAAACCAGTTTTTTCACATTCATTTTGCAACATGGCTAAAATTTCTTTGGCACCATTTAATGTAAATAATTGTCCATGTTTACGCTCTTCGTATTCGATGCCGTATTCGCAGACCATACCAATAAAATCCCAATTGGTATAGCGGCTAAGTGCTGAAATTACAAAATGAGGATTATGAGAAATAAAATTTTCAGGCTCAACATACAAGTTGGTAAAGTTGCATTTTCCACCGCCTGACATCAGAATTTTTTTACCAATTTTATTGGCTTTTTCAACCACTAAAACTTTACGACCTCGTGCTGCGGCTTTGGCTGCTAGCATTAGGCCAGAAGCACCTGCGCCAATAACCAGAACATCGTAAATTTGAGTAGACATTTCAAAACTCGAAGAGGAAGGAAAGCAGGCAATTATAGACAAAATCAAGTTAAAAGTTCAGCTCCTTAGCCAGCAAAGTTAAATGAATTGTGATTTCAAACTCACTGAGCACTCATTTACAAATGATTTAATTTTGTAAGACAGCTTAAATGAAACTTAAAATATTTTTGTAGTATAAATAAGCTTTATAAATATAAGGTTAAAACATGAATAATTTATCAAAAACTGACACAGACCTTGCTTCACTTAAACAATATAATCAGATTAGTTATATTCTATATCTCGTAGGTTATGTGGTTGGTTTTACATGGCTTATTGCAATTATTATGAATTATATTAAGCGTGATGAGATGCGTGGCACATGGTTGGAAAGTCATGTCAATTATCAAATCAAAACCTTTTGGATCAGTTTGGCAGGATATGTCATTGGCGGATTATTAGCGATTGTACTGATTGGGTTTGTCATTTTATTTGTGGTTTTTGTTTGGAATGTCTATCGTTTAATCAAAGGCTTAATTGCGTTAAATGACAATAAATCCATACAAGTTTAAATTCTTTAAGTGGCATTTTTCAATGGTTTATAAAGCAGCTTTGCCTTGTAAACCGCCACTATGAATCGCTAATATTCGGGTGTTTTCAGAAAAATAGCCTTTTGAAATGAGATCAAAAATACCAAATAGCATTTTTCCTGTGTACACTTGCTCTAAAGGAATCTGATATTTTTTTTCAAAATTTTCAATAAATTCAAATAATTCTGGTGTGGTTTTGGCATAACCACCAAAACAATAATTATCTAATATTTTCCAATTTTTTTTCGATGTTAATTGAGCAACCACATCGTTTAGAAAAGTTCCTTTTAATGCTGAAAATCCTAAAATATGTTGGTGGGCAGTGCTTGCTTCAATTAAGCCTGTAATCGTGCCCCCTGTACCCACAGCACAGCAGATCACATCATAATTTTCTCGATCATATGGGGTTAAAATTTCACTACAGCCTTGAATTGCAAGCTGATTTGTTCCACCTTCAGGAATAATATAACTATTTGGATAGTGTGTTTCGAGTTCCGTTAAATATTCTCTCTGGTCTTTTAAGCAATATTGTTCACGAGAAATAAAATTTAACTGTATGCCAAACTGTTGTGCTGTAGCTAAAGTTGGATTTAGTGGTTTTTTTGCCAGTTCTTCTCCTCGAATAATGCCAATACTTTGAAATCCAAAACGATGCGCAGCATAAGCAGTTGCTGCAATATGATTAGAATATGCGCCACCAAAGGTGATCAGTGTATTTTTGGCATGTTGCTTGGCTGCTAAGAAATTGTATTTTAATTTAAAAAATTTATTGCCTGAAATTTGTGGATGGATTTGATCCAGTCGTTTAATGGTCAGTTGAATAGAGGAGTCTAAGCTTAAAGTTTGGTCAGAAAGTGTATGAGCGATGGTATTAAACACAAAATTTTGACAGAGTTTTATCGTGGAAGAATGAGTTTAAAATGATTTTATAAAATAAACAATCAAACCAAATTTTTGAAAAATATTTTTCTTTTAAACCAATACGCATGTGCTTTTTTGTAAATGGAAATGCAATATTTCTAAAACTTACCTAGAATAAGTGATTGAAGTAAATCTATTAAAAATAATTTGTATATCAGTAACTAGAGTAATGCTGTGACCCATCAAAAAAAAGTAAAAACGATTCTTTTCATGACGATCTGCTTGCTTGCGGCATGTTCGCAACAGTCTGAAGACGCACCGCAACAAAAAATACAAGCAACTTCAAAATTGAAGCAGCAATATTTGGCATGGAAACAACAACAAGACCCGAAACTTTTTAAAGAATATCAGCAATTTTTTGCAAACTTTATGAAACAACCTCCGCCAATGATGGAACTTGTCACTAATCGAAATTTTATGCCTGAAAAGTGTGAATATGCACGTTTTAGTATTCCACCGAAAAAATACTGGAATAATCTCAAACCAAGTTTGATTTTGTTAGAAAAACTACATCAGAGTGAATATTTTAAAAGTTATACTATCACCGCAACTTATCGTAATCCTGAATTAAACCAATGTGTGAAAGGCGCTAAAAAAAGTAAACATCTGCAAAATTTTGCTGTAGATTTTCATGTGTTGAACCCTAAAGAAACAAACGCAGAGACAAGCCAAAAACTAGAACAAGATTTATGTGAATTTTGGCGTAAAGAAGGTAAGCGTTATAAAATGGGATTTGGGGTATATGGCAACAACCGTTTTCATATAGATACGCAAGGCTATCGAACTTGGGGTAAAAATTATTCCTCAGCGACATCACCATGTCTAAAGCATTGATCATATTAGAGAAGTATGTGGGAAAAATATGTCTAAAACACGATTTAAAACGTTTATTTTCTGCCTAATCAGTCTGAATAGTTCTATGCTTTTTGCCAAGTCACCAGTCGCTTATGAGGTTGATCCCAAAGCAGAAGTGTTAGGACATGCTGCAAAAGTAACAATTCAAAAAGAGTTTTGTGATCAAAATGGCTTTAACTGTGATTATGTTTTATATAATGAAAAAGGGCAGCGTGTAGTCTTAATTGAAGATTGGTCACATCATGTCAAGTTATATCAGTTCTCAGCAAAACACATTGGCTTTTTATATGGCGCTACAGGCTCAGGACATATTTTGACTGTCATCGATGATCAAAATCAACAAAAACAATATGCCGATTTTAAAGCCATGAATACTGCACAAAGCTGCATAGTCACTTATGAACATGGTTTAAAAAATATGCCTGATTCATTGGTTTTTTATAGTGTGCCCGATTTTCGTGTGCGTTTGGTGCTCAATAATAAAGTTCCTCAATTTAAATCCCTGACTGACCCATTAACGGCTTATTTTGAAGACAATGGCGATTTTTCTTTTAATTTTAATACGGGGCTAAAAGGCGAGGACGGGCTACAACAAGTTTTAATCCAAAAACCATGTTTGCCAGACTATCGTATTGTAATGAACTAAAATATAGCGTTAAAACAACATCTAAAATCAACTTTTTCATTGTTTTTTAGCTACTCAATTTTTTATTTTAAACAGCTAGAAAATGCAAATAAATAGATTCTTTTGGCGTGCGATCAGTTAAAATATCTGAAAATTTGGTTTAGGTAGATTTCGTGGAATCTTTAATTGTTTTAGGTTCGATTGCTTTAGCGTTGATGTTAGGTGCAATGAGTCCTGGACCTGCATTTATCTATGTAGCAAAAAATTCAATTGCGATTTCACGTAAACATGGTTTATTTACCGCTTTAGGTACAGGAACTGGTGCTGCATTTTTTGGTTTTTTAGCGGTGATTGGTTTACAAGCTGTTTTATTGGCGGTGCCTTCTGCTTATCTGGCTTTAAAAATTTGTGGTGGTTTATATCTGCTTTATTTGGCTTATAAAATTATTAAGCATGCCAAAGAGCCAATCGAGCAAGCAAGTGCAACCAATCGTGTGATGAGTTTTGCGCAAGCGTATCGTTTGGGGGTAATTACACAGTTGAGTAACCCTAAAATAGCCATTATTTTAGCCAGTGTTTTTACTGCACTTTTGCCTAAAGAATTCCCAACCTATTATTATTTTGTTTTGCCAATTTTATGTTTTTTTATTGATGCAGGTTGGTATTCGTTGGTGGCTGTTGCGTTGTCTGCCGAAAAACCTCGTAAAGTTTATTTGAAGTTTAAAAAAGTCTTTGATCGTATCGCAGGTGGGGTGATGACTTTGCTTGGCTTAAAGTTAATTTTTGGGATGAAGTAGTTTCAAAAAGCGACCATAGTGGTCGCTTTTTTATGGTTCAAGTATTTAAATCAATCCTTAAAATGCACAGGAATCCATTGATAACTCTTTTCATCTGCTGAATACACATGTCCAATGCCTGGAAATGGTAAATGTGGTGCAGCAATGGTTTGTCCATTTTTCGCATAATCAGCAAACTGTTTTAAACGTGTTTGCACAGCCTTTTTGGGATCAATATCGTACTCAATTGCAGTTTCAGGATGGTCAAACTGTACGGTATGTGAATGCACAATATCGCCAATAAAAATGACATCTTGATCGGTGGTTTTTAACTGATAACTAAAATGTCCAGGCGTATGACCTTTGGTCGAAATGACAGTGAAGTCTTTAATTTTGTTACCTAACTTGAAGGTTTTAAACTGCTTTTTCGCTTGGTATGGCGCAAGTGACGCTTTAATTTTTTCCACTGTACCTTTGTAATTTGCTTGTTTTTCTTTTGGAATTTGATTCAGTTGTTTTGGATTTAACCAATAATTCGCTTCATCTTCAGAGACATAAATTGAGGCATTCGGATAATTCGCCACGCCGTCTTTACTGACACCACAAGAATGGTCGGGGTGTAAATGAGTGAGTAAGATCGTATCGACTTGTTCAGGTTGATAACCTGCGGCTTTGAGATTTTTCAGTACAGAACCCAGATGTGCGCCAAAACAATCAGCCGTTCCACTATCTACTAAAACAAGGGAATTTCCTGTATTGACCAAAAAGGCATTAATCGAAGTTTGCACGCCTTTGGCTTGGTCAGCATGGTATTTCTTTAAAATATCATGGACTTGGTCTTGGGAAATGTCTTTGAATAAGGTCGGTGACATGAAATTTGTGCCATCAAGCAGGGCAGTGATTTGTGTATTGTCGACTTGGTGTTGATAGTAGCCTGCGACTTGTGGTTGTTGTTCAATAATTGGCAGAGTTTTCGTCGTTTCTGCATATGTGATAAATGGGGTAGAACAAAATAATACTGTAGACAGTGTGATTAATTTTTTCATTGTTAAAGTCAGATTTGTTGTGTTGCTTAATTTTTAGCATGGATGGAGTAAATTTTGGTTTTTTTGTTGAGGAAAAATAGTTTAATCACTTCAATTGATTTTTTATCATTGTTTTAAGGTTAAATTACAGAAAAACTCATTCAGTAGTTTTTAATGATTGGGATATTGATTTCATTGCTTTTCTCCATTCTATCCAAGTACAAACTATACAAACTGGAAGGATCAGAACAAATTCTACATATAAAAATAACTTAAAATCTGCACCTGTTGCTAAACAAATCACTAAGATTAATGGCGACCACATCAAACCTAAAAAGAAGCCGTATAGAGTCGCACGACTTACACTTGCTGAATTAATTTTAACTGCATAAAAATGTTCAAATAATAGCTTACTAATGATTGAAGGGAGTAATCCTATTAAATATCCAAAAGGCAATATACATACAAATGCAAAAAGCATTGGGAAAATAATATGAGGTGTGATTAATCCTTGTATAAAACGAGATGGATTATCAGCAAACATAAATGAGTGAAATGTGATAATAACAATTAATGTTCCAATGAATGGACCAATTGCACTGAATGCTGATTTTTGATTGATAAATTTTTTTAAGATTTTCATATCATTTTTATAAATTGATTTTTAAGCGTTATACCATAAAAAAGCCCCTACATCAGTAGAGGCTTTCATTTAAAAAAACTTAGGCTTAAGACACTTTATCACCCGCTTTAGCGCCACTTTTAGGTGAAATCACCCAAACACCTTCGCCATTGCCCGCAGCGAGTACCATGCCGTTTGAGATTCCAAAACGCATCTTACGAGGTGCAAGGTTTGCCACCATCACTACCAATTTGCCTTTTAAGTCTTCAGGTTGGTAAAACTCACGGATACCACTAAATACATTACGAGGTTCAGCTTCACCGAGATTTAAAGTCAATTGAAGCAATTTGTCAGAGCCTTCAACTATTGCAGCATCTAAAACTTCAGCCACACGAAGATCAACTTTCATAAAGTCATCAATCGTAATAGTGCTTGTGTTAAGAGCAGCTTCACCGATTTTAGGTTCAGCTTTCTTTTCTTTGACTTTTTCTTTCTTCTTCTCTGCTTTTGGTACTTCGGTAGCAGCAGCTAAAGAATCTTTAGAAGCATCCACCATTGCAGCAACTGCTTTTGGATCGACACGTTGCATCAACGGTTGGAACTGAGCAATTTCATGATCAACTAAAACAGTTTTTGCAGATGCAAAGTCGAAAGATTCAAGTTTTAAGAAGTCTTGAACTTGTGCCGCAAGTGTAGGAAGCACAGGCGCAAGATATACAGCCAACTGACGGAACAAATTAATGCCAACAGAACAAACATCATGAACTTGCTGTTCTTCGCCTTCAACTTTGGCTAAAGCCCATGGTTTTTTCTCATCGATATATTGGTTGGCTTTATCAGCAAGTGCCATGATTTCACGGATAGCCGTTGAGAACTCACGAGCTTCATAAGCTTTGGCAATCGAATCGCCTGCATCAATAAAGCTTTGCACTAACTCAGGTTCAGCACAAGTCGCAGAGAGTTTATTGTCAAATTTGGTGTTAATGAATTTTGCACAACGACTGGCAATATTCACTACTTTACCGACCAAGTCTGAATTCACTTTCTGCACAAAATCATCAAGATTCAAATCAGAATCTTCAACTTTATCAGACAACTTAGAAGCAAAGTAATAACGTAAATATTCAGGATTTAAATGCTGTAAATACGTTTCAGCTTTAATAAACGTACCACGAGATTTAGACATCTTTTGACCATTCACAGTCAAGAAACCATTGACGAACAAGCCTGTAGGGGTACGGTAGTTTGCACCTTCAAGCATTGCAGGCCAGAACAGCGCATGGAAATACACGATGTCTTTACCAATGAAGTGATAGACTTCATTTTTAGAGTCTTTTTTCCAATAATCATCAAAACTTAGATCAGGACGTTTGGTTTTGACGTAGTTTTCAAAACTTGACATATAACCAATTGGCGCATCGACCCAAACATAGAAATATTTATTTGGCGCATCTGGAATTTCAAAACCGAAATAAGGTGCATCACGAGAAATGTCCCAGTCATTCAAGCCATTTTCAAACCACTCATCCAGCTTATTGGCAATAGAAGTAGGTAAACGACCTTCATCACGTGTCCATTTTTGCAAATATTCTGCAAAGTTCGGCAGTTTAAAGAAGTAATGATCTGATGATTTTTCAACAGGTGTTGCACCGCTCAAAGTAGAACGTGGGTTTAACAGTTCAGTTGCGTTATAAGTTGTTCCACAAACTTCACAGGAGTCGCCATACTGATCTTCCGCTTTACATTTTGGACATGTGCCTTTGATGAAGCGGTCAGACAAAAACATTTGTTTTTCAGGGTCAAATAACTGTGTCACAGGACGAATGGCGATATTGCCTGCTTCACGATTTTTAATATAAATTTCTTCTGAACGTGCTTTGTTTTCGTCACTATTGGTCGAGTCATAGTGATCAAAATGCACAGCAAAACCATCAAAATCACGAATATGTTCTTTTTGAACATTGGCGATTTGTGCTTCAGGTGTAATACCATTCGCTTCCGCACGCAGCATGATCGCTGTGCCATGTGCATCATCCGCGCAGACATAAGTCACGTTATGACCCATTGCACGCATGGCACGAACCCAGATATCTGCTTGGATGTAACCGAGTAAATGACCCATATGAATTGGACCATTTGCGTATGGAAGGGCGTTAGTGACTAAAATATTTCGCACGGATATAACTCTCTTTCTCAAAGTTAATGCAAGGGCATTGATTTTAGCGTAATTGCTATGAAGATGCACAATAGAATAGGTGAATTCTTTGAAAATGTAGATTTTTATACAATTTCACATTTTGAATGGTTCATTCAGCTAGAATGTTATTGTCTATTTCCAAACCTGTAATTGCTGAGAGTGATCTAAACATGATTCATAACAATACCTTTGATAATGGTGCTCAAGATGACAGTTTTGATGATGAATTTGATCGTGAAGTCACCCGTATTCGGCAAAACAAAGGCTGTCAGCAACAACTTGGAAAAAATATTTTAAAAGAAGCACAATACTATCTTGAAGATATTACGGAAGATGAACATCGTTATTTGCAAAAAACCTTACATCAATTGGCAGAACAAGAGCCTTATTTTGTTGTACTCGCTGATGAATTAAACCAAGAATTAGATGCCAAAGTCGCTAATGATGCTTTGCATTTACTATATGTTTGGCAAGAGATTCATGAAGTTGAAGATTTAAAAAGTTTTAATCTGTTAAATGTAGTGAATGGTCAGCGTTTTCAAACTGCATTTTTTCAGGCTTTTGATGCATTAAAAATCGGTGAAAATAAGACCTTACGTAAAAAGGTAATTGAAGAAGCGTTTAAACTGTATGAAATGGGTTTTTATGCAGGTTGTGCGCCGATTTTGTATGCTCAGCTGGAAGGTTTGCTCACTGATATTTTGATTCAACATGGCTATTTAAAGCAACAAGACACAAAATTTGTTGATGTTTATAAAATCGTGCCAGGATTAAAAGGTCATGAAATTAAAAGTTTGTGGCATAAAGCCAAAATTGCGCATGAACTGAATCCGTATTTTTTAGAATTAGCTGCTTATAAAATGGACAATAGTTCGACTGTGACAGCGACTCGTCATAATATGTTACATGGCACTGATTTAAATCATTTTAATCAAGGACGTTGTTTTGTGCTGTGGATTTGGTTGTTTAGTGCGGTGAGTTTTATGGGAATGTTAAGATCATCAAAGTGATATTTCACTTAAAACTCACATAAACAACAAAAGAATTTCAAAGGCATTTTTTAGGATATCAATTATTTAGAGTTAGATGATTGATATGTTTATAAATTGGGAATGGCTAAGATATTTGAGTATTTTTACTCTATATATCCTAAAAGGTGTTGTGTGTGTATGTGCTTTTGTACTGCCGTGTATTTTCATTTTATATACTACTTTTAGTTATGAGAAAATAAAGGATCTAAAAGAGAGTTTTGTTTCTGTCCAAAAGAGTAGTGCGACCATATTTCCTTTTTTAGCAGTGAATCAAAAGCCAATTCTACAGTTTAGAAAACGCCCACATTCAGGTGCATATGAATATGTGCTCAGCTACGAGTTGACTGATGCACAAATGATTCAAGCAGAACAATATTTAAATAAAATTCCAACCTCAGCGGATATAGATGAGAGCCAAGTACAATGTATTGAGCCGACTAGAAGTACAAGATGGTTATTTCCTCGTATTTCAAGGCATTATGTAGGTCGGATGTATTCTGACGATAATTCATTTTTGATTTATGGTTCTGATAAGCATCTACACAAAATCGAACAAGTCTGCTCCAATAGGAAATTTCGGGTTGCAATTATAGAGCGTCAAAATGATCAACGTGACCAAACTGAACTTGCATTGAGTCAATCACATCAAATTTTCATGGTGAATTTTAAGCACTATAATTCGGATTAAACTTCACTCAAATTTCACAAATCTCTCATATAAATCACAAATGAATTATTCAAAATACAACCAAGATCGAAGAAGGAGAATATGAGTGCGATCTTGGACATTATTTTTTTCGGCAATCTTTGCCAGTGTGACTGCTGTTTCAAGTCTTGTAATTCCTTTTTGTCTATTTTTAAGTTTTTATCAGGGTGATTTATTTGTTGCTGCATCTGAACGAACTGCTTATCGTGGGATTGAAGTTATGCTTTATCTCACGCCATTTTTGATATTAATAGCATTTATAAGTTATTGGTTTATTTTTAGATTTTTAAACGCACCTAAAAAATTATTTGAAATACAGCGTTTTTTTAAAGTCATACGTTTATTTGCCCTATTTTGGTTTTTCTTAATTTTTCTCTTTCAATTCCTCGATGGACGAATGGGAGAAATCGCAGAAAGTGTATTGTTTGGCATCATTAGCCTAAGTATATTCTCGATTCCCTTATTGATTGGAATATGGAGTGGCAATTATATGTATTTAAATACGCAAAAAATGATCAAAATAAGCCTTAAAAGTAAACTTAATAAACAGCCCTATCATCCACTCTGATCAGTCTGTTAACGATTTTTATTGTCGATATTCAGCTTCAATCATTGTCTTGATCTTTATAGCTTTTTCGAAATGATCGAGTTGATGCGTTTGAATCCACCATGTTGCAACTTGCATGAGTGTTGCTGGATCATCATTTTGATTGGCGAAAAATGCATAAAAAGATAATCCAACATTTTCACTTTTTTGCTGATTTTCTCATCACAAATATGTAGTATTTTTTCAATGATTTGGGATGACATAGTCCTAACTTATTAAATCCTATACTTATTACTATACTGAAATAGATCATCTGTATAAATGATTCGTACACTATTTAAAATACGTTTATAAATAATAAAGTTGGCATAAATGTTCGTTCGTAACATTGCGTATGGTATTTATTGCAAATTGCAGTGAAATAATTTATCAATAAAAAATCGGTGTATAACTGAATCATCAAGCTCCGTGAAGCTTAAATTTGATTCACAATAACCTGACAAAGAGGGTGATGACATGACAATAGAAAATAAAGTTGAAGATTTAAAAACAAAAGCATCTGAATTGGGTGATGATCTGAAAATTAAAGCTGGCGAGGCAAAACTTGCAGGCGAAAAAGTTCTTAATGATGTAAAGCATGATGCAAAAGCAGCAGAACTTGAGGCTGAAAAAAAGCTCAATGAATTGAAAAAAGATGCTCAGACAGAAGAGCATACAGATACTTCACATTCAGGGCTAGATGATGCTAAAGCCAAATGGAGTGATGCGCAGCAACAAGCGCAAGAAAAGTTTGATCATTTAAAAACTGAAGCCAGTCATAAACTTGAAGAAGCTAAAATCAAAGCAAACGAACTGAAACAAGAAGCTGCAGTTAAGTTTGATGAACTAAAAGCACAAGCAACGACCAAGTTTGATGAACTTAAAAAAGTAGCGACTGAAAAAATTAATGCCTTTAAAAAAGATGATACTGTAAAAACAGATGAACAAGATAAAGATCAGCAAGTCTAAATAGATGGATTTAAAATGATGTAAATGCGTTTTATGTGACCATAAAGCGCATTTTTTATGAGAAAAACTGTTATTTATAAACTATTTTAAGCATATCAAAGCCTAAAACCAACTAAATGACTAAGATTTATAAGCACATTCAGAAAGCTTGATAGAACTAGACTTAACCTAACTGCAAATAAAAGCTAAACTATATCTTTAAGTGTATTTCCATTTTTGGAGCAAACATATGTCGTGGCTTTCTTCTTTAAAATCGGTTTTTTCTCCTGCACAAGAGGTGAAAGAGCAAGAAATCCAAAACGTGCTTCAAAATTATATTTTGCCAAATTCAAATAACGCTTTAAAAGATCGCATTACCCAAGTCAATGTTGAAGGACGCGTCTTACAAATCACCATCAATACTTTCCCTGAAGAAGCCGATCATTTACAAAAGATTCATGATGATTTAGCGGATGCTTTAGAAAAATGCGGCATCCAAGAACTCAATATGCATGTGATTCAACAAAAAATTCAACATGCTCATTCACACAGCCAAAGTTGTTCAAGCCACGAACATGGTCAAGCAGGACATAGTTGTTCATCTCAACCGAAAACTGAATCTCACACTCAAAGTAAAAGCCAAAAGTTACCTCCTGTGGTAGATGCTTCATCACAGACTAAAATAGAACAAGATCCAAATAATCCACCGATTCAAAAAGCTGCGCCACAGCAACGTGATGTACCCAAGCATCCACGCATTCAAAATGTGATTTTGGTATCTTCTGGTAAAGGCGGTGTAGGTAAGTCAACGACGACTGTGAACTTGGCACTGGCTTTACAAAAAATGGGCTTAAAAGTTGGTGTATTGGATGCTGATATTTATGGTCCAAGTATTCCGACCATGCTTGGAAATGCTGGACGTACACCTATGATTGAAGCGGAAAATTTTGTGCCGCTTGAAGCCTACGGTATGGCAGTACTTTCGATTGGACATTTGATTGGAAAAGAAAATACACCAGTGGCTTGGCGTGGTCCAAAAGCAACAGGTGCTTTGATGCAGTTATTTAACCAAACTTTATGGCCAGACTTAGATGTACTTATGATCGATATGCCACCGGGCACAGGTGATATTCAACTGACTATGGCACAGCGTATTCCTGTAACTGGTGCAGTGATTGTGACGACACCACAAAATGTTGCGTTAATGGATGCTGTCAAAGGCATTGAACTGTTTAATAAAGCACAAATTCCCGTTATTGGTGTAGTTGAAAATATGTCAACGCATATCTGTTCAAACTGTGGTCACCAAGAGCAAATTTTTGGTCAAGGTGGTGGTGATCAACTATCCGCACAATACGATATTCCACTGCTTGGACGTTTACCTTTAAACGTGAATATCCGTGAAAATGTCGATGCAGGTAGACCCTCTGTGATTGCTGGTGATGATGCTGCCGAGAGTTATATCGCGATTGCTGAAAAAATAAAAAAATCTCTGACTAAAGTCGAAAAAGACCCACATCGAATTTTCTGATATTGTCATTTTAAAATCCCTCTTCGGCTTCACGAGGAGGGAAATAAACCAAAACAATAGCGTGGAAAATAAATGAAAAATCTAAACTTACTCAATAATAAAATTTTCATGAGTCTTGCCAATACAGCAAATGGCGATGTGAATGCTGCAACACGTTTTTATTACACTCAAAATGGCAAAGTGATTACTGCAAAATATGAAGGTGGTGTCGTGCAAATCGGTTCGATCATTGGGCAAATGTTGACAGATGATAGTTTTGAGATTTGCTATCAACATTTAACGCTTACAGGCGAGTTACGTACTGGACAATGTAAAACCAAAATAGAATTACTAGAAAATGATGTCATCAAGTTGGTTGAGGATTGGCAATGGTTAAATGGAGATTTATCGACAGGACATTCAGAGCTGATTGAAGTCGTGTTAAATTAAACTAAGATTTTTCTCAATAAAAATAAAAACAAAAATATGATGCTCTGAGTCATTTAAATCAGATGATTCAGAGATTAAATCTGTATATCATGATTTGCAAAAGAAAAAATAAAATTTAAATTTTAAAAATTGGGGAAATCATGTCTATATTAAACAAAATATATCTGTGTCTTATGCTGTGTAGTGGAATGCAACATACATTTGCTTTAAATAATGACAAAGAAATATTAGATTTTTTTGAACATTTTCAAACAGAATATAATCAATTCTCAGAAAATTACGTTCGTTTTTATGCAGATAATATGTCGCTTAAAATGCATGAGATACAAGCGGAAAATCAAGTCGTTTTAAATATAAATCATGATGAATTTTTAAATAACATTCACGAGATTTTAGCGTTAAGAAAAGTTCATTATGCCTTTGAAAAATTTTCAAATATAAAAATTATTCCAATCAATGAGCAAACTTATAAGATTACTGCTGATCGTTATATTTATTCCAAATGTTTTCTTGATACAAAATTTAATATGACAATTCAAAAAGATCAGCAAAAAATATATAAAATAATTGAACAAAATGAATATTATGACAAGGCAGTAGAATGTACACAGACGATTCAAAAAAGTTTTCCATATCAGCTAGATATGACTGCTTTCGCGTTGGCTTTGCATGTGCCTTATCAACTTCAACAAGGGGTGGTTTTAGAGCGAATAAATACTGAAAATAATGCAATAAATTTATTTGTTTTTGTAGATCGCTATTCGTTTAGCGAAATAGAAAAAGCCAATATACATATGCAGATTGAAACCGCAGTTAAAGATAAATTTTGTCATCAAACTTATGCCCGTGATTTTTTTGATGCAGGAATGGTCTTTAATCAGTTGTTATTTTCAAGAAATAATGAGTTATTAAGTCAGGTGAGGATAGATAAACAAAGTTGTCATCTTGAATGACGCTGACGCCATTTTTTTATCACACTCCAACGCCAATATAAACGCATCGCAATAAAAAATAGAAACGCAAAAAATAGAGCTTCAAACATAAGCCCAGTTGCTAAAATTTTCGCCAAACTAAAATCAATATGACTATGCCCAAAATTTTCGATCCAATGCACAATTTGATGGAAAACACCGAGTAACATATCAGTATTGATCATATGCACATGATAAATTTTAGAACCAATCCAAAACGCAAAAAATAAAATCGGTACGATGGTGAAAGGATTCATAATCCATGCCATCAGCAAACCGACAGGCAAATTCGCTTCAAAAATAAGTATCGTTAAAATAATCAATAGACTATGTAATGGAATCGGTAATATTCCCCAAAAAGTTCCTATGAATATTGCCTTAGAAATAGATTTTCGGTTGACATACCAAAGCTGTGGACTTAAGGCGTGATGACCAAAAATCTTCATTATTTTCATGTTGTTGACTTTTTCAGGAGAAGGAAGCCATGCTTGAAAAAATTGCTTTGCCATAATTTTTGGACTAAAAGTTAGAGGGATATTTTGCATGAATACTTAGAAAAACAATAGCAAAATAAATGCGCCAAATGACACAGCCTCTAAAAAATATCATTACTTACTGAAAAATAGCTTAAATTTTAAGATGAAATTTCTATAATTTTGTGCAAAAAATATTTAAAATGAACAGCTTATTTGAAGTATTACAATTAAATGACTTGAAAGTATAATTTTCTTTTTATTTTTTAAGAGATTGATTGTTAATATTATTTTTATTAAATAACAAAAAGTTATATTTCTTTTTACAATTATTTTTTTGATAACTGAAATGAACTGTTTTAATCTGCGCTCAATGATTTAGTGAGGTCATTTAATGATTTCATGGTTTTTTATCGGACTCATTGTTACGATTTTGCTGACACCTGGTCCAACCAATACATTATTAGCATCTTCGGGCATACAAGTTGGTGTTCGTAAATCGCTGAGTCTGATTCCAGCAGAAGCATTAGGGTATTTTATTTCGATTACCATTTGGGGTGCTTTAATCGGAAGTTTAGCGAAACAATTTCCGATGATTCCGATCATTTTGAAATTATTTAGTGCTGCATTTATTATCTATTTAGCGTTTAAACTTTGGCATAAAGCACAACCACATCAGGATTATACTCAGGCGACCATTAGCGCTAAAGCTTTATTTTGCGCAACCTTGCTCAATCCTAAAGCATTACTTTTCGCTTCGGCTATTTTTCCAAGCTTTGTATGGCATAACCTATCAGCTTATATTTCGCATATGCTGACTTTTTTGATTCTGATTATTCCGATTGCATTTTTCTGGATATTTTTGGGTAAAAAATTAAGCTCAAATAAAATCTCTTGGCTAAATCCTTTTAATATGCAACGCACTGCATCTTTAATATTGGTTGGCTTTTCTGTACCTATTGGTTATTCAGCAATTTTGAGTTTGTAATTGTTAGATGGGTTGAGCACAATCCTGACTTTTACTTGCTTTAACATTTCAATCAATTGCATTTTCAGTTAAAGTACGCTCAGTTATTGAGTTAAGCATTTTGGGAAAAATACATGGCAATTAAGTCTGATCGCTGGATTCGTGAAATGAGCGAAAAACACGGCATGATCGAACCGTATGCTGAAAACCAAGTTCGTTATGATGAAAATGGTGAAAAGCTGATTTCTTACGGTGTGTCTAGCTACGGTTATGATGTTCGTTGCGCACGTGAGTTTAAAGTATTTACCAATGTGCATTCTGCGATTGTGGATCCTAAAAACTTTGATGAAAAAAGCTTCATTGATATTGAGTCTGACGTTTGTATTATTCCGCCGAACTCATTTGCTTTAGCACGTACAGTTGAATATTTCCGAATTCCTCGAAATGTGTTGACGGTATGTTTGGGCAAATCTACCTATGCACGTTGCGGTATTATTGTAAATGTCACTCCTTTAGAACCTGAGTGGGAAGGGCATGTCACCCTTGAGTTTTCAAATACCACGAATTTACCTGCACGGATCTATGCAGGTGAAGGTGTTGCACAAATGCTATTTTTTGAATCTGATGAAGTATGTGAAACTTCATATAAAGATCGTGGTGGTAAATACCAAGGGCAAACAGGTGTTACTTTGCCAAAAGCCTAAACTATTCAATGTGGTACTAAAGATAAGCGAGTGAATTACTCGCTTTTTTATTTTAAATTATTGAAAACAATTTTAAGAATTTTGAAACAATTTTTCCTAAAAAATAAGCTATTCATTTTTATAATAAAAAAATATATATCAGCAGCATTTTATCGGAAATACATTAAACACACGGTATTTTTTTTGCATTTGATAAAATTTTAAGCATAATAGAAAATGAGAATAGGTTGGCAAATTTGGATTTTTGCCGTATTTGGACAAGAGTTATGAATGTTCATTTGTCCAAAAATATGCAGTTTTAGAAAAATAAAATATGGTGCGGAGCATCGTATACATAGGAAGGTCAAAGATGACTAAGCTCGGTTATACGGTAAAGTTTAAAAAAACGGCACTGGCTTCACTGCTAGGACTTAGTTTGTCACAAACGTGTTTTGCCTTAGAAGCATTAACGGATGAAAACTTAAGTGAGTCTACGGGTGAGGGTATTGCTTTTTTACCAGAAAATTTCAAGATGGTTTTTCAAAAAGCTGAAGATAGCGTTGCTGACCCTAAAGCATCATGGGGAGATCGTGCTAAAGATACTGGCTTGATTCGTATTATCCCTGTGGGTCCTTTAACACCTGTTGCTGCCAGTGCAGGTGCGAAAAAAGCCGATATTTTTATATATGGTTTAGCACTATCGCAAGCAGATTTGGATGCGAATTCACGGTTTAATAATGCGGCTGATCCAAGAGATGCCACAAAAAGCGGCGTGAATTTGGGGAGTGAAAATAATCCGTGGATATTGAATGTTGCAACTGCAACAGTACCAGATTTTGCTGGTGTATCGACAACTAATAATTTGAGCTATTTACAATTAGAAGCGCCTTTAGCAACCCAATCACAACCGCTAAGATATGACACAATGAAATTGGGTTTATGGGGAGATTTATTTGCTCGTAACCAAACAGTTGCTTCTCCTGCTTTAAATTTTTTAACGGGTGCGCCATCTACATTGGCAGGCTTGGATGAAAAATTACGTTTTCAAATGATTGCAAACGGTTTATATCTAGATGGCTCAAAATTAAGAGTTTTTCAAACTTTAGGTGGGGCTACAAGCTCTACAGGTGGGATGTCTACCAGTTATAATAAGACTTTGGGCTTGGGTTTATTGCTTCGACTGAATACCCATTATCTATCAGATCTTGGTGGTAATAATGACGATAAAGTCTTAAGAATTAGTACCCAGGAAACTACGGGTACAGTTAAGGATTTAACGACACCAGCTATTAGTGGTACGAGTGCAGCACAATTTCGTGATAAAGAAGGTCTTTATATTTATAGTCCAAACATTAACTTGGTTTTAGGAAGTATTTATCAGCCTTTAATTATTGATACGACAGATGGGCAGAACTTAAGTCTTGAAGTGACTCGTATCCCAAATCAGCCAAATGTTTATAAGAATATTTATACGGATTATTCGGGAGCGGATACCAGTTATAAAGGTTCTACCTGTAATGTGCGTTACTGTGGTTCTGATACAACAAGCATTAATAATATTGCATATCAAGGTTCAAGTGCTACTCACAGTAGTATTGCGATTGGTAAAGTTGGTTTTTCAGCAGATAATAAGTCGTTGATTGCAGATAAAAGTGCCAGTGCTACAGGCATTGTAATGAAAAATGGTACATCTGAGGTAAATTTAGGTTCTGCTGCTATAGATGGTTTACTTATTCAGCATTTTAAAATTTCAACGACAGGTTTATAGGAGCTTAAATATGAAAATGATATTGGGTTCTTTATTGCTTTTGGCATCTTCGGTTCATGCAGGTTTAGTGGGTTTGAATAATGAGCAGTTGGGTGAGATTAATGGTCAAGGTGGTGCTGATTTAAACTGGACATTGTCTTTAAACCATAAGGCAACAACAAATGGTTCACTATCTAATGAATATGAATGTACTGATGCGGTTTATTGTCGTTTGGCGATTTCACCCAGCAACCGCAAAGATGCGAATGGAAATATGTATTGGTTGGTGTTTAAGCAATTACAAGGTACGTTGCAGCTAGAAAAATTTCAACTAGATGGGGTGAGTATCGCAAATGGAACTAAAACAGCTTTACAATTACGTTTTGGTGTAGATGATCAAGGTAATTATTTACAACCACTAAAAATTCGTAACTTCGGTTATGCTGCATTACAAATTGAGAAAGATTCAGGTGCGACACCTACGAATCCTGCTAGTGCTGCAAATAAAGGTTATTTAAATATAAGTAATTATCCAAGTGTGTCTAGTGCTTTTACTTCTGCATTTGATGCAGGTAAAGAAAAGGGTTTTACTGGTTTAAATGTACACGGAAACCTTGCACTTGCAGGAACGTTAAAAGTATTTGGTTGTAATGGTTCTGGTGGATCACGCTGCTAGCGTTTATCAACATTTTATCAAATATATAAATGTCACAGGTAGGGATGAGTGATGAGAAAAAGAATAATACAGTTGAATATTTTAACATTGAGTATTTTATGTGTTCAGCAGAGCTTTGCATTACAAGAGTTGGAAGATAGCTCTCTCAGTCAAATTTCAGGTCAAGACGGTATTAGTTTACAAATCGAAGCAGATCAAGTTGATGTTGGTCAAGTGAACTGGAAAGATAGTACTCAAACATCTGCAGGTACAGATGATGTGCTGAATCTAAGTATGCAAGGTATAAAAACTACTCCTTATGATGGTGCTAGTGGGCTAAGTGCAAAATTTACAGCCGATGTTGGTGGAAAACCAGGTGCAACTGCTGCTGCATCTAATGGACTGCTGTTGAATGCTGTGTTAGGACCAGCAACCATGAATATTGCTAACATATCTGTTTGCTCAAATGCGGCTGGGGGGAGTAGAGGGGCGGATTGTAATAATAGTCCATCATTAGGTGCTTTAACTTTTCAGAATCGTAAAGATTTGACTTTTTCACTAGAAACACAAAGTGGTCTGTTTAATGCAGGTAGCCCTGCATCATTAGGTTTTGGTTTAAAAAATTCTAATATTTTTTATACATTAAATAACGGTAAAAATGCTTCTACTGGTCAGCCTGTATTTAATCAGCTTATATTAAAGGACTTTAATTTTAACTTTTCTGGAAATGGATATTTATATTTAGACCCTACGGATGGTCTAGTATTATCAACCAATAAAAAAGGTGAAACATCCAGTACAAATTCAGTTGTACTGGCTGATGTTGATGATCCTGATTTCTCTGGAAAAAAACAACCTGGTTTAAATGTTGATTTACGTTATAAACAAGGTGTAGGTTCAGAGTACACCGAATATAAAGCTACTGGGTCGGATTTGGATATTTTAAGTTTTGGGCGTTTGGGTGCTTCTGGTATATTAAAAAATGCTTATATCAAGGTAAATGGTACACAACCAAGTGATTTAGGGTCAGCAACTTCTGGTGCTACCAATACAGGAACTGGAAATCTAGCAGGCAAAGGTGGTTTGCATATGCAAATGAAAACCGACTTTGTCAATGATCCACAAACTTATTTCGACTTGGGATTATCTGGTAAGAATGCTTATGCAATTCGTTTTGGAAATTTAACGCCATTACAGATTCGTAAAGATGGTAATTCAACATTGAATTCTGATTTGGCATATATCAATTTTGGTGATGTTTATATCAATGCGGTCCAAACCAATACTGTTAACTTTCCATTAAGTGCAGTCTTAAATAAAGTTTATAGTGGAAGTTTTTCGGACTCAACTTTAAAAACAGTATTGAATTCTTCATCTAGTGCTACACCTGCTAATACATTGCTCGTTGCAATTCGTGGCATGGATTTCCAAGCAGTTGCTCGTCAAGGGGCATTTGTTGCGGATAATAGCGTGACCAACTCAGAAAAAAGTAATGTTGGAACTTGGGGCTTAGGATTACCAATTTATAATTTAAATAGTAATATCGGACTTTATGGTAAGAAAGACCCAAATGATAGACAAGGTCTTGGTTTTGGTCTTTCAATGAGTACAGAAGGTCGTGACAGTACTGGTTCAAAAACAACCTCTATTATGCTGATTGATGGTGCAAATAGTTCTAAAAGTGGTGAAGCAGTAAACTACTATGCCGGATTAAGAAATATTAATTTACTTGCAAATTTAACAGGGACGGTGAATTTACTTGATACTGGTTTATGGTTGAGTGTACCAAAATTGGTGGCAGCTTTAGATGCTGAAGTGGCAATTGGTCAGTTGCCTGGCTCACGTATAGTTTCCGATAACTGTACAGCAAATTGTTTTGTTTCTGGTAATAACTTTAGTACTTATAACGATGTTTTATTTGGAATAGCGGCACGCATTGATGGTAATGCTAGTTTAGTCATAGTTCCTAACTCAGGAAATGGTTTAAATATTTATGGTACTGTAGCGCTGAATTCTGGAAATACGGGTACTGTTCCAAATAACTATCTGCGTATTAGTGATAAACCAGGGAGTGGTCCGTATGACTCTCCATCACAATTAGGTATTGATGGTTTATCGGGAGATTTGCATTTAAATAGTACAGTTAATATGGATGCAAAAACAATTTCTTTAACAAATAATGTTACAGTCAATCCAAGTAAGAATGCTAATAATGTATTGCGAGCAGATGTGAATTTATATCCAAAAGTTAATGCTACAGGTTCAACAATGGCAGCTTTACCTCCACCGCAGCCATTAGGGCAAATAGTCATGACTGGTGGAACGATCCGCAGTAATTTTGGTATCACGCCGCGGTAAATTTTCTATGAATGTCTAGTCCTGAAATAAGTTGACACTTATTTCAACTATAAAACGCCTGATGAACCTCATTGGGCGTTTTATATTCTAAGGCAAAGTGAGGTCGCTTTGTATTGTAAATGTCCACAGACTCAGCAACCATTTTGATTGCTTCTTCAATATCAGTAGGTTTGTGCAGTAAATATTCATTTTTTAAAATACCATTGATTCGTTCAGCTAAAGCATTCTGGTAACAGTCATATCCATCTGTCATTGAACACTGCACTCCATGCTTTTTATGCATGAATTGATATTTCTCAGCACAATATTGAATCCCCCTATCCGAGTGGTGAGTCAGTACAACATCTTGTGATTTACGTTGCTTCAAGGCTTTCTTATATGCCTGTATCACTGAATCAGTTTTTAGATCATTATGAACATGATAGCCCACTATTTTTCTTGAACATGCATCTGTGAATAAACTTAAATATGCTTCACCTGTTTTAGTTGGTAAATAAGTGATGTCTGCAACCCATAACTGTTCAGGTCTCTTTACGATCACTTGATCATTCCCTGCCTTTAAACGGTTAGGATGACAACGAAAGCGATGATGGCTATGAGTTGTCTTGTGATAAGCTCGTTTAGGTTTTACCAATAAGTGATTAAGCCGAAGTAAATCAAATAAATAATCACGACCAATGTGAGTAAGGCTGGTCTGATTCAATAGATATTGCAACTTTCTTGTACCCATACGGGGATGGCACATCCTTTGCATTTTGACTTGCTCTAAGATGATTTGATCTTGTTTAGACCTCACAAGACATCTCGTTGGCATTGTTGGTAATAGGCTTGTCGAGTTATGCCAAGATAACGGCAACATTGCACAATACTTATGCCTAACTCTTTCTTTTCCTTGATGGCTTGCTTCGTGGCTTTTTTACAATACTAACTCCGTAATCTCTTTTTAAGACATCAACAACCGCTTCAAAGAATTCAGCTTTCTGTTGAGTATCACGTAGTTGTTGTTCAAGCTCCTTAATCCGTTGCTCTGGCGTAAGTGGTGTATCAGACATAGTAGTTTGACCTAAATGGTAAGGAGGTGTTCCTTTACTCCAATCTAAATTACCATGCTTACGAAGCCAAACCAAAACGGTAGAGCAACCTTGAATACCATATTTATCCTGTGCTTGCTTATAGGTCAATTCGCCTTTTTCAACTTGGTCAACAACTGACAATTTAAAGGCAAGACTATAATCTCGCTGTGTTCGTTTAAGTAGTGTAGTCATAACACTCTCCATAATTTAACAATGAAAAGTGTCAACTTTATTTAGGATGGGACAGAATTTAATTATAAGCGCTATTGATAGCGCTTTTTTTATAAAAAAATCTACAAGTTGAGTAGGTAGTTATTTTAATATAAGTTTGGAATTTTAATTATTATTTTATGATAATAGCTCTTAAAGTACGAGTAAAAATAATTGTGATTTTAAAGTGAAATATAGCGATTATTATATTTATCAATTTTGTGCTAGTAGCATTAGCATCTTCTTACTTTGGCAGATATAAATTAAACTAGATTTAGCAAATGGGCTCGCAGGGCAAAATATGAGTGGTTATTCATCTACTCAAATTCACCAGTGGTTAAATAGTTATCAACTGCCATTTAACTTAAATAATGTTCATCAATTGGAAGTAGATTCTAAAAACTTTGGAATAGCCTTATCTAAACAGTCTTTGCAATATCCAAATTATGCTTCTGCTGTGAATAAAGGGTGGAGTATGTATTTACCAGATGCCTTTACTCTAAATATCAATGATAAATTAAGTAATTTAGTCAATAATATTTCAAGTTTACCTGATGCACGAAATGGCAACATTACCATGCTTCAAGCGCCATATCGCAACTGTTATGGAAGCTTAACATTCTGTTAATTAAAAATAAAAATAATATACATGTTGTTATGCTATTTTAGTAGATTTTGTGATCTTTATCGGAAATTTAAACAATCAATGTTTATTTTTGTTGTTTTATGTTAATTTTATAAAATGTAAAAAATAAATAATTGTCAAAAGGTTTTGGACGATAAAACAAGGATGGTGATCACATGAGAAGGTTTTCTGTATTATTTATATTTTCAACATTTATATCATTGACTTGTGTTCATGCGACTGACTTGACTGTAAGTGAAGGAACAACCCAAGATTTTATTCAAGCCAATAATATTGCTCCTGATTTAGCTGATGTAAATCTTCAAACGCTAGTGAAAATGAGTGATGATGAACTTTCTGAAGTGCAGGGACAAGCCTTATATTCTTTAAATCGACAAGAGCAAGGTGGATTATCATTCTATACATTAAGTATGGAAGCAAATATTGCCCTAAATGCAAATATGAAATCCCTACAGTTAGGTTGTGGCGGTATAAATGGTAAGGATAAGTGCGATATTGATATTTCTGATGTTTCATTTGGTTGTATCGCAAATTCATCAGGAACTTGTATCACCTTGCCTAAAACTGATGTACGTCAGCCCAATGGCGCAGTTCAGGAAACAACTTTAGGTGATCAAGCTCAATCACAGATGAAAGATTTTAATTTAACAAATCCATTTTTCCAGTTTGCAATCAAAAATGCAGATAACGCATCTACTCGTGAAGTTGTAGGAGTTCGAATTGGGGCAGCCCAAGTTGAAGGTCCTCTAAGTTTCGGAAACTTAGCTACTTTTAGTGGATATTTAACAGGTTTTGCTGATTTAGAAATGCAAGGACAGGGAGATATGCCTGGAAATTTACCAAATAATTTAGAGGATGTCGCTGTAACCTGTAAATCCCCAGGATTATGTCCTGATATAAATGGTCAAAGTTCATATCAGGGAATGGCAGATTATAGATATTTAGGTTTAGATAATGCAACAGAATGTATTTTGATTGTTGCTTGTGCTCAGTTTAAACAACTTACGATCAAATTTGCTGGGGTAAAAAGAACGAATTTACCTGTTACGGTTTCTGGAAATCGTCAATCACAAGCTTTTGTATTAAATGCTAATTTGGGAATGGGATCTGGGGGGGTTGTCAAGTCAATTACAGATTCAATGCAAATATCTAGAACAACTAATGTTTTTGGATCAGGTTTGTTAAACTTAGTATTAGGGCTTATTAAAACAAGTGCGGGAAATAAAATTACTAGCCAGTTAGCAGAAGGTTTAAATACTTCAGTCACAAGTTTAAATAATAATACATATCAATTGCCATATAATTTGAGTAATGTACATCAACTAGAAGTAAAATCTGATGTTTTTGGCTTGTCTTTACAAAAGCAAAGTATTCAATATCCAGGATATCAAGCGCCTGTAACTGCGGGTTGGGCAATGTATATTCCAAATGGATTTAAATTAAATATCTCTGATAGAACAACTACTTTTGTACAAAATATTGTTAATAGTAACGATGCTAGAAATGGTAATGCGGTGCTATTACAGGCACCCTACCGTAACTGCTATGGAACCCTTAGATTTTGTTAATGTTAATATTGATTGGAATTTTTTTAAGCACCATTTATGGTGCTTTTTTTATGTCATTTATCTGAAAAACATAATTACTATAAATTTTTATGGTAATTTTATTATGTAGAAAATCTAACATAATTGCTCAAAAATGAGAAATGTAAAACAAAAATGAAAGGATTGATAAGCTCATGAAAAAACTATCTATTTTCATGTTGTCTATGTTTGCATCTTTAACTTATGCAAACCAAGTAGAAAATTCTGTTGATTCAAATCATCAAAATACACAATTAGTTCAAATGACGGATGAGGAATTATCTGCAACGCAAGGACAAGCTTTGTACAATCTGACCAGAACAGATAGTTCTAGCCAAGGTCTTAGTTTTTACAGATTAGGAATGGAGGCTGAAATTGCGATTAATGCGAATATTAAAAAATTACAGCTTGGTTGTGGTGGATCTAAAGGTGCGGGTTGCGATATTGATATCGATAATGTTGCATTAACAGGTATAAATCCAGTGAACGGAGAATATGCAGCAAGCGATGCAATTTTAAAGAATCCATTTATCGAGTTTGCTGTAAAAAATGCAGATAGTAGTGCAACTCGAGAAATATCAGGTTTTCGTTTTGGTTCACTAGAAGCATTAGGAAAGCTATCTTTAGGCTCAAATAATAATACATCCAATATTTCTGATGATACGGGAATTAATTCAATTTCAGGTGATCTTGCTATCAATTTAACTGGTGGTAAGATTACAAATATTGGTGTATGTGTTTTAGGGTGTCTTTTGGGTGGGGTTTCAGCTACAGCAACAGTTGACGATACAAGGATTCCATTGGTATTAAATAGGACTTCTGTTGTTAGTGATATTGGTCCATTAACAGCCCGAGCGAGTGTACCATTATTATTAGGGCTTACTTTGACTCTTACTAATGTTCATCTTGTAGATCAGCCTGCAAGAGCAATTCATGAGATTTTGTTGCAGGATGGAAATGGTAATGGAACAAAAGATTTCTCTTTAAGTTTACAAAAGCAAGATATTTATTGGCCTTCTATTGCAAAAGGAGGCTTTAGGAATATTGCGGCGCAAAAAGGTTGGTGGTTAGCCTTGCCAGAAGTATCTATTAAAAACCCTGTAATTACTCAAAAAATTGAGATACCTTTAACAACAGCAATTGGTAATATTGCATTTAGTTCTCCAATTAATATTCAGGGAATTGACTTTGGACAAAGTCCTGCAAAAAATTGCTACGGCTCTCTTAAATTCTGTTGATTTCTTAAATATCTGAATATGAAAAATCCCGCATTCAACGGGATTTTTTATTCTCATTTAAAATTATTTTGCAATTTTTGCCAAGAGTTCCTCTTTGGAAAGATTGACCGATTCAGCATCACGGCGACCTTTATATTCAAAAGTTCCAGCGTCTAAACCTTTTTCACCGATCACGATACGATGCGGAATTCCTGTAAGCTCTAAGTCAGAGAATTTTACCCCTGGACGCTCATTGCGATCATCAAGTAACACATCAAAGCCAGCAGCCTGTAACTCAGCATATAAAGCTTCAGCAGCCTCTAAAGTACGAGGAGACTTATGCGCGTTCATTGGCACAATTGCAACTACAAAAGGTGCAATCGCAGCAGGCCAAATGATACCTTTGTCATCAAAATTTTGCTCAATCGCAGAAGCGACAACACGAGTTACCCCGATACCATAACAGCCCATTGTCACTACCAATGGTTTGCCATCCTCACCTAAAACTTTACAGCCAAGTGCTTCAGAGTATTTTTGACCAAGTTGGAAAATATGACCGACTTCAATACCACGTTTGATGAGGATTGTACCTTTACCATCTGGAGATGGATCACCTTCAACCACATTGCGTAAATCAGACACTTCAGTGAATTGTGCATCACGTTCCCAGTTTAAACCAGTTACGTGTTTGTCCACTGCGTTGGCACCAGCAACAAAGTCTGAAAGCACAGAAGCAGCACGGTCTACAATTACGGTTAAACCTTTTTCAACCAAACCTTGAGGGCCGCAGAATCCTGCTGTTAAACCATTTTCTTGAAGTTGGGCTTCAGTTGCAAATGTTAAAGGTGCTGCGATCAAAGGGTGTTTTTCTGCTTTGATTTCATTGAGTTCATGATCTCCACGAAGGAATAGTGCCACCACAGGCACATGACCTTTGTCATCAGCAATACCTTGTACGAGCAACGCTTTGACTGAATGCGCAGGATCAGTTCCTAAGAAAGCAGAAACATCATCAATCGTTTTTTGGTTTGGTGTATCTACGATTTTTAATTCTTGTGTCGGTGCAGCTCGCTCACCTACAAGTACCGCTTCTGCCATTTCAACGTTAGCAGCATAATCCGACTCTGTAGAGAAAGCGATATCGTCCTCACCACTTGATGCGAGTACGTGGAACTCATGAGAACCTGAACCACCGATTGAACCAGTATCTGCTTGAACAGGGCGGAAGTTTAAACCTAAACGTGTGAAAATTTTACAATAGGCATCGTACATCACGTCATAGGTTTCTTGTAAAGAAGCTTGATCGACATGGAAAGAATAGGCATCTTTCATGATGAATTCACGTGAACGCATCACACCAAAACGTGGGCGGATTTCATCACGGAATTTGGTTTGTATTTGATAAAAGTTTGCAGGAAGTTGCTTATAACTTTTCAGTTCATTACGTGCTAAATCAGTAATGACTTCTTCATGTGTTGGACCTAAAACAAAATCATTATTGTGACGATCTTTAAAGCGTAACAGTTCAGGACCATATTGGATATAGCGACCCGACTCTTCCCACAATGCTGCAGGCTGAGTAACTGGCATTAACACTTCTAAAGAGCCTGCACGATTCATTTCCTCACGAACAATCGCTTCAACTTTATTGAGCACACGTACACCCATCGGCAACCAAGTGTATAAACCTGAAGCCAATTTACGAATCATTCCCGCACGTAACATAAGCTGATGTGAAATAACCTCAGCATCGTTTGGGGTTTCTCTTAACGTTGCAAATAAAAAGCGACTCGCGCGCATGGAAACTATCCTAAAATTTTAAGCATTAAAAGGCAGATTATACGATAAAACCCACAAGGGGACATTTGATTATGTGCTTTTACAAAAAAATTATTCAAAGAAATAAGAAGGGAAGGCTTTAAATCTTTAAAGTGTTTGTGTGAAAGGTTTATAGCTAGATTAGTAAATGCTTAACTTTATTAGGTGAAAATAACCAAGACATTATTCATTCCATCGCTTGTAAACGCTGAATAATGTTGTTGTAGTAAGTTTGCGTATTCTGATAACTTTTCTGCAAATTCTCAATATTGTTTTTGGTTTGAGCAATTCGATCACTGTTGTATTTAAGCGATTGTTTTAACTCAAAAGGCACGGTTGAGCCTTTGCGAAAATGTTCCATTTCCTGTCTTTTTAATAACAAACGATCACTCTGTAATTGTTTTACTTGGGCTTGTTGTAGAGAAATTTGCTTTTTAATGCTAGCAAGTTGTTCATTGCGTTTATTGATAGCAACTGAGCTATTGCCATAAGCACGCTTTAGGCGAGCGTCTTGCTCATATTGTTTGGCTTGGGCTGCACGTACCGTAGATTGTTGAGCATCTTTTTCAGCATCATAGGGTTTATTTCGACGAATGACCTGCATGTTGGCATCTAGAGCGTCGTAGCCATGACGAATATGTGCAGGAGTGACCGTACTGCTGATATTTGCTACACCTTTATCATAATAACGATACCAAACGGCTTTAGGCTGCGCATCAGCAGCCATGCTTGTTGAGAGCATGATGAAATTTAATCCGCCCATAAAACAAGTTTTGCAAAACATTTTAAAATATTTTGCAAATTTTAAATGCTTTGAAACCGTTTGTAGCATTCTTTTCCCCAAATAAAACTGCAACATTAATTTAATAATTTTTATAGCATAGATAAATAGTTTACAGATTAATCATGCATTTTAAAAATATAAGTTGCTTTATCAACTATAAATTGACACTTATTGGTGATTTGTAGCGTATTTCAGCACCAATCCGAAGTTTCTGTGAAATCGAGATTGATAAATAGCGCAAATCTATGTTAAATAGGATTGATAAATTAAATTTGAAAAATAAATGTATTCGGAGTCTCAACAACTCTGACGTTATGGGGAAGGGCATTAGATGGAAGAAAAATTCCAAAATTTAAAAGTCATGGTCATTGATGATTCCAAGACGATTCGTCGCACGGCTGAAACGCTGTTACAACGTGAAGGATGTGATGTCATCACTGCGGTAGATGGTTTTGAAGCACTTTCAAAAATTGCTGATGCGAATCCTGATATCGTCTTTGTTGATATTATGATGCCACGATTGGATGGTTATCAAACCTGTGCACTCATTAAAAACTCTCAAAATTACCAAAATATTCCTGTGATTATGCTATCGAGTAAAGATGGTTTGTTTGATCAGGCGAAAGGTAAAGTTGTAGGTTCTGACGAGTATTTGACTAAGCCGTTCAGTAAAGATGAATTATTAAATGCTATTCGGAAACATGTTTAAGATTAAATTCTGAATGGGGGAATAAAATGACACGAATTCTAATTGTTGATGACTCTCCTACAGAGATGTATCGTTTCAAAGAAATCTTAAGTAAACACGGTTATGATGTTCTAGAAGCCAATAATGGTGCAGATGGGGTAACTTTAGCGCAAGCTGAACAGCCAGATTTGGTTTTAATGGATGTGGTGATGCCTGGGGTAAATGGTTTTCAGGCAACTCGACAGATTGCACGTGGTGCTACAACCAAACATATTCCTGTTGTTATTGTAAGTACTAAAGATCAAGACACAGACCGTGTTTGGGGAAAACGCCAAGGGGCTTGTGATTACTTAACTAAACCTATTGATGAGAATGTTTTAATCAATGTGATTAAACAACATCTCACTGCGGGATAATTATGGCAGCAAATGGATTTATCGAATTACTTCGATTATCAAAACGTGGAAATCAAAACTACGTTGATAAAGAAAGTGAAGTAAATAGATGGTCAGGCATTGCATTTGAAATGATGGGGCAATATTTTGTTGCTCCACTAGGTGAAGTCACCGAAGTAATTTATCCACCCAAATGTACCTCAGTTCCAAATGTGCAAAACTGGGTGAAAGGATTAGCAAATATTCGGGGGCGTTTACTGTCTGTTTCGGATTTGACATATTTTATTTCTGGACAAAGAAGTCAGTTTACACCAACACAAAAAGTTTTATGCATCAGCCATAATGATCATTATGTGGGGTTGATTGTAGATCAGGTTTTGGGGATTCAACATTTTAATAAGAAAGGTTTTTTTTCAGAAAATAACAATTTAGAGAAAAAACTACAAACCTACTGTCAAGGGTATTTCCAACAGCATAATCGTGCATGGAATATATTCTTATTTAGTCAGTTGTTGAAAGATCCTAAGTACATGAATGCATCGGAAAAATTTATATAAACGAATTTCTACGCTTAATGTTAAGTTACGCGTTTCGGGGAGAAGCTGAATGGGCTTTAAGCTAAAAAAGAAAAACACATCTGAAAACACGCAGAAGAACAATCCTGCTGCAGCATCTAAGTTGCAAGCACGATTGGATCAGTTTTCTAAGTTATTTGGTGAAAGCGATAAATCCAAGCCGTATATTATTGCAGCTTTTGTAACGATGGTAGTTGCTGTCATTTGTTTGCTTACATTGTTATATAGTGTTCCACGAAACAACGACTTAACACGTAGTATTGGTGAGTTAAAACTACTTTCACAAACGATGTCACGCCAAGCAACTGAAGCTACAGCCTCAGGTAAAGAAGAGGCGATTAAAGAACTTGTTGCTTCACAAAAGAAATTTGATGAAAACTTGGAAACAGTGAAAGATATTCACTCATCAAATGCAGAAATGGAAAAAGTTGAGAAATTATGGTTTGATGTATCTAATGATATTACTTTGATTGCATCAGAACAAAAAGTAATTAATAAGTTGTATGATACTAACTTAACCATGAGTGAGGCTATTCCAGGGATTCAGGCAGAATACAACCTGATGGTCAATCAAATGACCAGCGAAAATATGCCGAGTTCTCAGGTGGTTATCGCAAAAAACCAAGTATTCATTGCTGAACGTATTTTACGTTCTATTTCTTCAGTATTGAGTGGTTCTGAAAATGCGAGTGCAATGGCAGATGACTTTAATGCTGATACTGATACTTTTGGTGCATATCTAGAAGCTCAACTCAACGGAAATACAGAGCTTGGTGTTGCTCGTATTGATCAACCGTCTATGCGTGAGTCATTAGAAAGTATTAAAACTGATTATAATGATGTGTTAAAAACAGCATCAAATAACATTTCACAAAACTCAGCAAAAATTGTCAAAGTACGTCAAGCATCTAGTGATATTTTTACAAAATCTGATCAACTTTTAAAAGATTTAAATAATTTAAGTGGTAGTTCAAGTGTATTGAGTTTCATACTCGGTGCAATCTTGTTAATTGCGTTAGGCGTTTTCTTATTCTCTGTATTTAAACTTTTAACATTGCGTAGTGCTGCTGATAAAGTTCGTGTAACACGCTTACAAGATGAATATGACCGTAACCAAAATGCGATTTTACGATTACTGGATGAAATTGCGGACTTGGCAGATGGTGACTTAAGTTCGTATGCAACAGTATCGGAAGATTTTACGGGAGCAATTGCCGATTCGATTAACTTTGCGATCGACCAGTTACGTGATCTGGTATCTCGAATCAATGAAACTTCTCAAGAAGTTGCAAGCTATACCCAAAATACACAGTCTATTACTAACCAGCTTGCAGAAGCATCTGAGCATCAGGCGCAAGAAATTGCTGGTGCTTCTTCAGCAATTAATGAAATTGCACAATCTATTGAACACGTATCTGCCAATGCAACCGAATCAGCAGACGTAGCACAACGTTCTGTACAAATTGCATCAAATGGTGCTGAGGTGGTAAACCGTTCTATCGAAGGTATGGATACTATTCGTGAGCAAATTCAAGAAACATCTAAACGTATTAAACGTTTGGGTGAGTCTTCACAAGAGATTGGTAACATTGTCTCATTGATTAACGATATTGCCGACCAAACGAATATCTTGGCATTAAATGCTGCGATTCAAGCATCGATGGCAGGTGAAGCAGGTCGAGGCTTTGCGGTGGTAGCCGATGAGGTACAGCGTCTCGCTGAACGTTCAGCATCAGCAACCAAGCAGATTGAAACATTGGTAAAAACTATTCAAACCGATACCAACGAAGCTGTTATCTCAATGGAGCAAACGACTTCTGAGGTTGTTCGTGGTGCTAACTTGGCAAAAGATGCTGGTGTTGCCTTGGATGAGATTCAAAACGTATCAAGTAATTTGGCGAAATTGATTGAAAACATCTCTGAATCTGCCAAATTGCAGTCAGCTTCAGCAGGTCATATTGCGAATACGATGAACGTTGTACAAGAGATTACCTCTCAAACTACAACTGCAACGTTCGATACTGCACGTTCGGTATCTGAGTTGGCAAATATGGCAGATTCATTACGTCAATCTGTATCTGACTTTAAATTACCAGAGCAATAAATCAGTGATCATCAAGGGATATCTAACTTAGATATTCCTTGATGGTATTAATGACGCTTAGATCACTTAATTTGACTCAAACTAAGATGTTGATAGGTTTTAGTCCCTCAAAGGAACTAGTATAGAAGCCTGAGCTATGAAAAAAATATTAAAAGATTTAGTGGAAAACATAAATCTTCCCGAAGATGAGTTTGTGGATCAGGATCCAGAAATTTTAGAAATTTTCGTGGAAGAAGTTGAAGAGATTATTGAAAATATACAGCCATTATTAAATCAATGGTTAAATGATCCTTCAGATGCAGAACTTTTGACGGTGATTCGCCGCAACTTCCATACCTTAAAAGGTTCTGGTCGTATGGTTGGAGCAAAGTCGTCAGGTGAGTTGGCTTGGGCTGTGGAAGACACTTTAAATCGTGTTATTTCAAAAAGTATTGATTTAACTTCTTCGATCCAACGCTATGTAAATGCAGTATTTAATATTTATAAATTTAAACTGTATACTGACTTTGCAAAAGTACAAGCACATCAATTAGATTTACGACCATTGGTTTTGTTGGGACAGCAGTTTCAACAAAATTTAAGTATTGAGCCTGCGCTTGAAGAGTTATTGGTACTTTCAGAGCAGTTAAATAGTCCTGATGTGATCACGGGCTTAGAAGATTCAGCAGATACTATTATTGATGTATCTGAAATTGAAGTTGCTCAAGTCGAAGAGCTTCCGGCTTCAAGTGAAGATGTAATTGCACCAGCAGCAGTTACCCCTCCTATCCAACCCGAAGTTGTGCCGATGCCTACTTCACGTGATGAGAATAAGGAGGCGGTTGAAGAAGCTGAGGATCGTCGATTTCTGGCCGAGACTATTGCAATCTTTATTGAAGAGTCTGAAGAACATTTGGCGGCAATTGACACGTTCTTAAGCCTCGAAAAACATACTTCGGACCATTATAATCGACTCATTCGTGCATTACATACGCTTCGTGGTAGCTCTGCGATGGCGCATGTGGATGATGTGTTCCATGCCAGTAGTAAAGTTGAGCAGTTGTTTAAAGTCTTGTTGAAAGATGATACACAACACAGTACCAATGAAAATGCTCTATTGACGCATTATACTGAATTTGTTCGTGATTATTTACATACTCTGACTCAGAACAATGCTACTGAGCAACAAGCCATTTATCAAAAGTTTAATGATGCTTGGGAACGTTATGATTTCCAAACTGAATGTTTAGAGCCAAATGAACAGCAGCAAGATTTAATCTCACAATTGGTGGATTTAAACATCGAACATTTGTTAGATGCTGAGTTTGATTTTGATCAAAGAGCTAAAACAGATTATCCAGAATATTTTGAAAGTTTATTGCAAGAAGCCAACGTATTAATTGAACATACAGATAATCGGGCTGCTCAAGGTATTCATGATATTAGTTTGGCTTTAAAAACAGCATATGAGCATATTTTAGCTGAAAAAAATCTATTAAATACAGATTATGCTTTTGAGTTGTTTAATCAGGCACATCAAGAGTTTATTCATTTATTCGATGCCTTAGCATCAGGGCAACGTGTTGTATTATCAGAGCATAGTAAACAAATTTTAGAACAATTACATGATTATGTAACACAAGATCTAGAGTTGTTGGCTGCTGAAACTGAAACAAATATTGCGCTTGAATCTGTTGAACAGCCAGTAGAGCAAGCAGTAGAGGCTGAGTTTAATAGTAATCAAATCTATACATTGATTATAAAAGATCAGCAATATCTTCATTCGGCTGAAAGTTTTAAAGACTTTGATGCGGAAGTTTTGGATATTTTCCTTGAGGAAGCTGATGAGCTTTTGGTGGGAATCGATCAAGATTTATCAGCTTGGTTTGCTGATACTGAAAATCTAACTTCATTAAATAATTTGATGCGTTATTTGCACACTTTAAAAGGTGGTGCAAATATGGTGCAGGCAGAACATATTGGTTCGATTGCCCACCATTTAGAATCTATTTATGAGCGAATTATTAAGCAGCAAATCACAGTCAATACGGGTTTGATGCAAACTATTCGTATGATTCAGGATGAGATTGCAGAGCGTATTCAAGTTATTCGTGAGCAAGGTATTGATTATCCTGCAACGCATGTCATCGAAATTTTGCAGGCGATTGAAAAGCAACAGCCGATTGACAGTGTTCTTAGTGCAGCTCCAACAATAGAAGAATCAATTGTGGAGCAAGCAGAATCTGTTGAAATCGAGCAACCGATACCTTCTGAAACTGCTCAAGATACTCTAAGTTCATCTGAAACAGTTTCAAGTGCTGAAGATGAAATGAGCGATGAGCAGATTGCTGAAAGCATTGCCCAAGAAGCTTTTACGGAAGAAGCTGATGAATTGTTAATTCGTGCCAATGAGATTCTAGGCAAATGGTTTGATGAGCGCAGTAATCGTAGTTTGTTATTACAATTACAACGTATTGCCCATACCTTAAAAGGTGGGGCAAAAATGGTTAATAATACGCAAGTTTCTGAAATTGCGTATGAATTAGAAAATACATTTGAACGTTTTGGTTTACATAACTTTAACTCAAATGCTTATGATCAGCTGATTTTAAAAGCTTTTAATTGGTTGAAAAATGCAATTTTATTAAATGAATATACGCATTTTGATTCAATTAAATCGAGTTTGAAAAATATTCAGTATGTAGATGTTTCTGCTCAATTGCCTGAAAAACTGACCAGTGGAGATGTTCTTTGGGATAACCAAGCTGTTGAGTTTATTCAAGGTGATGGTAGTGAACCGCCATCTATGTTGGGTGAGTGGGGACAAGTTGAATTCAATGAAAACAATAATGAGATGATTCGTATCTCGGCAGATTTAATAGAAAAAATGATTGATTTGTCGGGTGAAAACTCCATTAACCGTTCTCGTATTGAGATGGATTTGGGGCAGTTTGGTAATACTTTGGTGGAAATGGAGCTGGCAATAAAACGTCTGGCTGACCAATTACGCCGAATGGAAGGGGAGTTAGAATCCCAAATTATTGCAAAACATGGCGATTCAAATTCACGTTATGCTGATTTTGACCCACTCGAAATGGATCAATATTCATCATTAAATCAACTGTCTAAATCACTCGCAGAGTCTGCATCAGACTTGGTGGATTTCAAAACAACTCTTGCAGAAAAAATTCGAGACACAGAAGGCTTATTACTTCAACAAGCACGTATTCAAGCTGAAATTCAAGAAGGTTTAATGCGTACTCGTTTGGTGCCATTTACCCGTTTATTACCACGCTTGCAACGCTTAGTGCGTCAAACTTCTTCGACTTTGAATCGACCAACCGAGCTGATTGTTCATAATACAGAAGGTGAGTTGGATCGAAATATTCTTGAAAAGTTAATGTCGCCTTTAGAGCATATGCTACGAAATGCAGTTGACCACGGTATCGAAGAAACTGAAATACGTCAGCGTTTAAATAAACCATTGACGGGGCGTATTGAGTTAAATATTAGCCGTCAAGGTACGGATGTACTGGTTGAATTTAAAGACGATGGTAAGGGTATTGATCCAAAAGTGATTAAAGCCAAAGCATTGCAAAAAGGTTTAATTCAGCAAGAGCAAAATCTCACTGATGAAGAAATTTTGCAATATATTTTCCATCATGGTTTCAGTACAGCGCAGCAAGTTACGCAAATTTCAGGACGTGGTGTTGGATTAGATGTTGTACAAAGTGAAATTAAATCACTTGGTGGTCAAGTCAGTGTTTCTTCGATATTAGGTCAAGGCTCTACATTTACTATTCGTGTACCAACAACAGTAGCAGTTAGTGATGCCTTGATGGTGAAAGCGGGCGATCAGCAATTTGCTGTACCATTATCGCAAATTGATCGTATCGTACGAATTGCACCGAGTACATTGGAAGAGTATTTCAATAGTCAAAAACAAGATTTTGTTATTGACCAACAACCGTATAACTTACGCTATTTGTCAGAGTTTGTTGCACACCAAGCTATGCCTCGTTTTTCAGGCATTGCACACTCCTTACCAGTATTGTTGATTAAAAATAATACGGGTAAAAACACAGCATTGTTAGTGGATCAATTGATTGGTTCACGTTCACAAATTGTGGTGAAACCAATCGGTAAGCAATTTACATCAATTGGTGCTGTAGCTGGTGCGACGATTTTAGGTGATGGTCAAGTTTGTTTGATCTTGGATGCGCAGAATATCGCTCGTCAAACTTTAAGTAGCAAACGACAAGTGGCTAAAGATCAACGTGAGTTAACACGTAATCGTGACCAACGTCATTTAGTCATGATTGTCGATGACTCGGTGACTGTACGTAAAGTAACTTCTCGCTTGCTTGAGCGTCACAATTTTGATGTGATCACAGCAAAAGACGGTGTAGATGCGATTGAACAATTGGAAAATGTCAAACCTGACTTGATGTTGCTTGATATTGAAATGCCACGAATGGATGGTTTTGAGGTAACCAATTGGATACGTCACCATGAAATCCATCAGGATTTACCAATTATCATGATTACCTCTAGAACAGGGGAAAAACATCGTGAACGCGCATTTAGTTTAGGTGTAACTAACTATATGGGTAAACCATTCCAAGAAGCTGATTTATTAGAAAATATTCAGAATTTATTGGTTGCACAATAAGGAGTGATGATGTCTCAAAATGGAAAAGGTTCGATTTTAGATCAAACCAATACACAGGAACTTCAACATCTCATTACGGTGTCTACAGGTTTTATCGATGCATATATTATTGATTGTTATGATAAAGCAGCGATGTTACTGCCACAAAACATTGTGATATCTGCACTCGATAGCCCAACACAAGTAAAAACAGTGGAATGGCATGATCACAAATTGCCTGCTTTTCGAGTCAGTGATCCGAATACAACCTTAGGTGTTGCCTTGGTGGTTGAAGGGGAATCAGCAAATGAGCGTTTTGCATTATTATGTAATGAAATGCCACGTTCGATTCGTTTGCGTATTTCTGAGGTTGTGGATGAAGAAAACCAATCTAAAGATGAAACAATCTTATATATGGTACGGGTCGGCGATGAAAAATTTCATGTCCCTAATTTAGCTAAAATTCAACAAACATTAGGTTTAACGGCCTAAGCTGATAAAATAAGGAATGTCTAGACATTCCTTATTTTTTTCTATTTTAAGTCAATAATTGTTCTAAAATTTGTTCATAAATATCGGTCAATGGATCTAATTCATCAATATTTACATGTTCATTAATCTGGTGAATTGTTGCATTTAATACACCTAATTCAAGAACTTGTGCACCTGTGGGTGCAATGAAGCGACCATCCGAAGTACCGCCACTGGTTGAAAGTTCAGCAGTTGTACCTGTGACATTTTTAATAGCAGTGCTTGCAGCATTCACCAATTCACCAACTGGCGTTAAAAACGGTAAACCTGATAAAGTCCATTCAGTTGTATAGTCGACTTGATGGCGATCGAGTATTTCTAAAACGCGTGTTTTTAATTGCTCAGCAGTGACTTCCGTTGAGTAACGGAAGTTGAAAGTCACGGTCATTGTACCTGGTACAACATTGGTTGCGCCTGTACCTGCTTGGATGTTAGAGATTTGAAATGATGTTGCTGGAAAATATTCATTCCCATTGTCCCAGACTGTTTCACACAGTTCTGCCAATGCTTTTGATGCGGTATGAATAGGGTTGATTGCCAAATGAGGATAAGCCACATGTCCTTGTTTACCTTGAACGGTTAATACGCAATTCAAAGAGCCACGGCGACCATTTTTGATGATATCTCCAAGCGTGGATGTGCTAGAAGGTTCACCAACTAAACACCATGTCATTTTTTCATTACGTGCTTCAAGTGTCTCAACCACCTTAACCGTACCATTGATAGAAGGCCCTTCTTCATCTGAGGTAATTAAAAAGGCAATCGAGCCTTTATGATTTGGATGTTTTTTTACAAAGCGTTCTGAGGCAACTACCATAGCCGCTAATGCAGTCTTCATGTCTGCACTACCACGACCATATAATTTACCGTCACGAATTTCAGGTAAAAAAGGATCTGATTCCCATGCGTCTAAATGACCAGTAGGGACAACATCAGTATGTCCTGCAAAACAAAAAACTGGCGCTTCTGTGCCACGTCGTGCCCAAAGATTATCAACATCTTCAAAGCGCATATTTTCAATATTAAAGCCGACAGCAGCTAAACGCTCCGCCATGATGGTTTGACAAGAGTGATCAACGGGCGTTACTGAGGGTTGACGTAAAAGCGTTAGGCTAAGCGCTAAAGTTTCTGAGGCATTCATGGCGGCAAAATAAAGTATTAAATGAGCGGAATATAATAGAGAAGAATATTTTGAATGGAAACTTAAAAAGTTGAATTTATTGTATTGTAAGCATAAGAACAAAGTATAAAAAAGCCTTATCAAAAGATAAGGCTAATTTTGGTGCGCAGATTAAAGTTTATTTTCAACTCTCTCTGCAGAATTAGTTACAGCATCACCCGCTTTTGAAACATCTTGTCCTGCGCCTTTAATTGTATTACAACCCGTTAAAACAAAAGTTAATAACAACGAAGCAGCTAAAATTTTTTTCATCATTGATCTCCAATTAAAATTATTTTGATGCCTTGTTAGATTAAAAAAATTAGAGTGATTTGAATATGATGGTTTTATAACTTCTAAGTTATATTTTGTATATTTTATAGTTGATTTTTACATTTAATACACATTTTTATGAATCATAGGAGGTTGACGATACATAAAAAAGTCTTGAGAAGTTGAGTGTTTATATAATCCATTTGTCCACCAAATTGCGGGCTTTGAACTTGGTAATTTATCTGGGCAAATCCATTCATGGCGTTTTAAACAATAATATTCTGATGAGGGAATATGCCGTCCCCATTGCCCCAAACGACGGCGTGTATTGACCCAATTATGAGTATTGTGAGGAAAATGATGGGCAGGATAATAAAGTTGTCCTTTTAATACGGCATAACGTTTGTGAATTTCGTAATCTTGTACTTGATTGAATTGGAACTGTTTTTCTGTAAAATGTCTGAGTTTTCTAAGCAATGTATCTTGCCGATTTAAACCATACCAATGCTGCAATTGAAAATCTGCTTCAGCTAAATAATATTTTAAAGCCACTTCCCAATGCTCAACCTGCTGTGTATGTTGGTTGAGAATAAGAAAATCTATTTCTCCTAATGTTTGCCGAGCATGAAACATTTGGATGCTATGTCCAAGCAATTTAAAATGATGAAATGCATTATCTTTCAACCAAAACCACATGAGATATTCAAAACGCAAACCTAGACGCGTACTTTTAAGCTCAGTAATAAAATTTTCCAAATCAGTTGGATCTTGATCTAATTGATGTAAACGTATTTCATATTGTTGATATAACGCTTGCCAAACTTTATTTGGGTGTAATTCAAAAGGATGCTGAATTGATAAAGCGTCAGGAATTTTACAAAGAATATTGGGACTAGCAATAACAAAAGCCAACTGTCGAACTATTGGGGTTTTAAACATTAACCAAGGTTCAAAATAATTCGTAGCTACTGTCGTACTCAAAGTTATTCACCCAATAAGAAAAATACAGTGTTCAACCATAAAACATATATACTAACCGAATTCTGGGGATTGAGTTGACCTATGCGAGTTTTGTTTTGGCGAAGCCTAGTGATTATTTTTATTGTGCTAGGCTTTATTGGTGCATTATTACCCGGTATGCCAACAACAGTTTTTTTGATTTTAGCATTATGGGCAGCGTCCAAAGGCTGGCCGCAAGTACATGACAAATTACTCAATCATCCGAAATATGGTGCAACTTTGAGAGCGTGGCGTGATAATGGTACCGTTCCTCGTAAAGCAAAATGGTTCGCCACTCTCATGATGACAGGCAGTGCAGTGCTGATGTTATTTACTACAGCGCCTGTAGCAGTGAAAATTTTTACCAATTTGACCATGTTGATCGTTGCAATTTGGCTTTGGATGCGACCAGAATCAGATACAAAGTTATAAGAAAACTTGATATTTTACCGAATAAATATTTAGAAGACATTTCTAAGCTTTTTTATAAGAAAAATAATATATAAAATGAATGTATTAAAATAACGATAAATAGATAAATAATAAGCAAAAAAATGAAAAACACCACAAAATGATCTATTTTTTAATCATTCAAACACGAAAACTTAAAATGATAGAGAAAAGCGTTTGACACTTGGTAAAGATTCTCTATAATGCACCTCACAAACGATGAAGTCGTTAGGGCGCTTAGCTCAGTTGGTAGAGCGTCTGCCTTACAAGCAGAATGTCGGCGGTTCGATCCCGTCAGCGCCCACCAAGCTTTAACGTTAAGAATATAAGTGCAGCGGTAGTTCAGTTGGTTAGAATACCGGCCTGTCACGCCGGGGGTCGCGGGTTCGAGTCCCGTCCGCTGCGCCACTTTTTCTTAGTTTGTTTGTGTTACAATAGTAATATTGTATAAATGCAGCGGTAGTTCAGTTGGTTAGAATATCGGCCTGTCACGCCGAGGGTCGCGGGTTCGAGTCCCGTCCGCTGCGCCATTTCCTTGATGCTTGATCTTGGAAGTGTTTTAAAGCATAGACTACGCACTGCGTTTGTCTTGCGTCATAAAAATAGTGTTGCTATTTTTATTCCTCAGGGCGCTTAGCTCAGTTGGTAGAGCGTCTGCCTTACAAGCAGAATGTCGGCGGTTCGATCCCGTCAGCGCCCACCATGATTTATACAGAAGTGTATGAATGCCGTTATGCAGCGGTAGTTCAGTTGGTTAGAATACCGGCCTGTCACGCCGGGGGTCGCGGGTTCGAGTCCCGTCCGCTGCGCCATTTCCTTGATACCTGATCTTGGAAGTGTTTAAGCATAGACTACGCACTGCGTTTGTCTTGCGTCATAAAAATAGCATTGCTATTTTTATTCCTCAGGGCGCTTAGCTCAGTTGGTAGAGCGTCTGCCTTACAAGCAGAATGTCGGCGGTTCGATCCCGTCAGCGCCCACCAGATTTAGTTGTAAATTGTAAAAGACCTTACTTTACTGCAAATGTAAAGTACCGTAGTGCAGCGGTAGTTCAGTTGGTTAGAATACCGGCCTGTCACGCCGGGGGTCGCGGGTTCGAGTCCCGTCCGCTGCGCCATTTCCTTGATACCTGATCTTGGAAATGTAAACTAAAGAGTTTTAGTTTTATAGGATTGAACCTGAAAAATCATAGATTTTTCACTTGCGTTCGGACAAAACGTTGTTTTGTTAATCCTCACTCAGGGCGCTTAGCTCAGTTGGTAGAGCGTCTGCCTTACAAGCAGAATGTCGGCGGTTCGATCCCGTCAGCGCCCACCATATATTCTCCTCATCCTCTCTATTTTAAAATCCATATTTTTGATGTAGTATATTTGGATAATTAATTCAATTATATTATGAAAATATGAGAAATCCTTATCAACGCAAGTCTGCGTCGAATATTCAGAAAGCTACGTTATCCCCTGAAGATCAGTATAAAAACTTTATTGAAACCATTGTCAATCAAGCCAAAGTTTATGCCTTATATCATGAAGGTTGGGCATTGTGTGCGACCCCGACAGGGCAGCAAGCATTTCCTGTTTGGCAAGGCAAAAGTCTGACGCAACTTTTAATTAAAGACAATTGGGCAAGATACTCAGTAAAAGAAATTGATTTGGTTGCTTTTATTGGGCAAGTTATTCCATTTATTATTGAAAACAATACCTTACTTTCAATTAACTTAACACCTGAGGGACAGAATATCTTGGTGTCGGGTAGTAAGTTTCTGATTGAAATTAAAAAATATTTGTATCACTTATATTTAAATCAACCAGAATTATTTGAAAATAATCGCTTGCCTTTACCGCGTAAAATCAGAATTCACAGTTAATATTTCAGAAAATATGAATAGTAACTTGCGGTGCTGCTGATTTATTTTATTAGTACTCATTCAGTAGCCAACCACTGAGATAGGCAAAATACTCTCGTAGCCAAGCGTTATAGCGCGTCGCTAACGGAGTTTCAGCACTTACAGTAATAAAGTTGTTATAGCCTTGCTTTTGGGCGATGGCAGCAGCACGTAAGGTATGGAAATCGCTGGTGACTATCGCTATTTTTGAATCAAGACCAAGCTTATGTGCAGTTAAAATTTTTTGACTATTTTTAAGGTTTAATTCAGTGCTGGTACTTTGATCTTCTTTTAAGATCATTGCAGCATTTAGTTGATGTTTTTCTTGTAAATATGTCAACATGGCATCAGCTTCTGTTTTTACTTCACCATAGTCTAATCCACCACTTACTATTATCCATGTTTGTGGTTGTTGTTTGGCAATTTGTGCCGCAGTATCTAAGCGTAAAGCCAATGTTGGTGACGGTTTTCCTTGAATAATACCACTGCCTAAAACGATGATGGCATCGATAGAGGGGACATCATTGCTTGATTGGGTGTGTTGATGTAAATAAATAAAAAAAGCCAATAGGCTACTAAGCCAGATACTAAACAGCACCCAAGTTATTCGCCAAATTTTTTGTAATTTTAAATGTTTTGCTAAGAAATTCTGAATTTTTGTATAATTAAATGTATAAATAAGAAAGAATAAACCGATTAAAAACGGAAGAATAGTACCTAGATGGATCTTATTTTGCAAAATAAGAATCAAGCCATCTGCAAATAGAATTAAACCAAAAATAAAAAGTAGGCTACGTAGCAAAATAGAAAACTTCATTCCAGTTATTTTCATCATTTTTAACAAGATATCGTAATATTTTAGCAAAGCTTTAGGTTTTTTAAGCATTGAAATTGTAAAGTAATGACTCTTGTAAAAAAACAAGCATCATATTTTAGTTTGCAGAATCTAAATAATTTAATGCTAGATATAAGTTTAAGACAAAAACTGTTGAACTAAGAGTCTTAAATGTGAATGAATAATGAGTATAATTTATACAAGACTTAGACAAAGCATTCAGTAGCTCTACATCGCAAAGCATTATCTTGTAGATAGACAAAATAAATTAAGTGAGTAGATGCTATGCTTAAACAAATACTATTGCTGGGATTACTCGGTGTTTCTTTAACAGGATGTATAGTTGCGCCATATGATGACAATGGTCGACATCATTCTGGTTATGATCGTGATCGTCCACATTGGAATCATGATCGAGATCGCCCAAATTGGAATAAAGATCGTCCGAACCGACCAGATTGGCATAAAGATAGACCAAATCGACCTGACTGGAACAAAGACCGAGATCATCGTGATTGGCGAAATAATCGTTAAAATTAGTGATAGTTTAAAAGCTTAGATACTTGATCTAAGCTTTTTTATTATTTACTGATTTTTTGAAATAAGCCTGCGTGAACGACACCTGCTTTGGTTTGTTTGAGTAAATGCCAATCTGTAGGTAAGTTTAAACTATTTAATCCTCTATCTGCTTCAACATAAATATAAGCTTTATTTTTCAGAAAGGGATCGACTGATATTGCTAATTCATTCCATAAATTTAAGCTATAAGGTGGATCTAGAAAAACTAAATCATATTCACCTTGGAGTTGTGTTAATGCTTGTTGTGCCGTCATCATTTTAAGCTGACAATTTTTTGCTTGTAAAAGTTGGATATTATTTTTAAGAAATTTAGCTTGAGTCAAATTTGGTTCAATCATCACCACTTCAGCAGCACCACGTGATAATGCTTCAAAACTTAATGCACCAGAACCAGTACATAAATCTAAAACTTTACTATTTTGCACATCCCACATTAACCAGTTAAATAATGTTTCACGGACACGATCAGGAGTAGGGCGTAAACCTTCAATCTCTGCAAAGGGTAAAACACGACGTTTCCATTCTCCCCCAATAATACGAAGTTGATTTTTAACTTTATTCACGAGGTTGTGTCCCATGCTGAGTTGCTGCTTGTGGTGCAGGTGTTGTCTGGCTTGAAGCTTGTCCAGTGCTATTTGGTTTTGGTTTCGGCATCGCACTTGGGTCGGCTGACAAGGCAACATCACCACTTGGTAATTCACCCGGTTTAATCCCTGCCGTCATTAGTCCCCCACTAATTTGATGATTTTGAGGAATAATTGGATTTTTCTGGCGTTTCAATAGCCAATAATCAAACACTGGACGAGCAATCTGTGCTGCAGAACCGCCATGACGACCATTTTCCCAGATCACTGCAATCGCAATTTCTGGATTTTCAGCAGGTGCAAAACCGACAAATAAACCGTGGTCGAGTTGGCGCTCTGTAAGCAGCGCTTCATTATAGCGTTTACCTTGTGCAATACTTTTGACCTGAGCTGTTCCTGTTTTCCCTGCAATCAGATATTGAGAGGTTTTGATACCACGACCAGTACCTGACTGAATAACATCGACCATGGCATCTCGCATTTTGATCCAGTCTTGGTCTGTGCCATTAAAATGGATTTTACCATCTGGCGCATTTAAAACGGTATGGGGTTTTGCGCCTTTGGACTCACGCAGTACGTGTGGCGTGACATGTGCCCCATGATTTGCAGTAATTGCAGTCGCCATTGCCAACTGTAATGGGGTTGCAGTAAAAGCACCTTGACCAATACTGACCGAAATGGTTTCACCTTTTAACCATTTGGATTTACGGGTACGCATTTTCCATTCAGGGCTTGGGTATAGACCTGTGCTTTCACTCGGTAAATCAACCCCAGTTTTTTCACCAAAACCAAACTGGCGCATCCATTCATTCATTTTTTCAATACCCATTTGATGGGCAAGAATGTAGAAATAAGTATCACAAGATACGACAATGGATTTATGCATATTCACACTGCCATGACCTGTTTTTTTCCAGTCACGAAACTTATGTGAGTCGCCGGGTAAATGGAAATAACCCGGATCGGAAATCGTAGTTGACCAATCAACCGTACCAAAATGGATGCCGCCGAGGGCTTCCATCGGCTTAATAGTTGAACCCGGTGGATAAGTTCCCTGTACTGCACGATTATATAAAGGTTGGTCTAAGTTATCACGCAATGCACTATAGTCTGCGTGCCCAATTCCCGTTACAAATAGATTTGGATTGAAGCTTGGACTCGACACCAAAGCCAAAATCTCACCTGTACGTGGATCTATCGCTACTATCGCACCACGACGACCAGCCAATTGTTCAGCGGCAACAGTTTGCAAGCCATAATCCAAAGATAAAAATAGATCATTACCCCGAGTAGAATCTTTTCGACCTAAATGACGTAAAACATTCCCGTGTGCATCCGCTTCAATGGATTCATAACCCGGACTACCGTGCAGTAAATCTTCATAGGATTTTTCAACCCCAATTTTCCCGATTAAGTTGGTACCTGCATAAGAATCTTTATCAATTTCTTTGAGTTCTTTATCATTGATACGTCCAACATAACCAATCACATGCGCAAACAATTCACCATGCGGATAAAAACGCGTCATTTGCGTTTCAATGTCTACACCGGGAAATTGAAACTTCACTTCACTAAAACGTGCAATATCTGTTTCGGTTAGGTTAAGTTTTAATGTGACACGTTCAGTTTTTTTAGAGGTTTTAATTCGACTAGAGAAACGTTCGATATCTTCTTCGGTTAAATTTAAAATAGGTGTTAGTCGCTTAACAGTATCCTCGACATCGTCTACATCGGCTTTACTCAGTGTTGCTGTAAACACAGGGTAATTATCTGCAAGTAAAATACCATTACGGTCATAAATATAACCACGTGCAGGGGCTATCGGTTGTAAACGGATACGGTTTTTATCAGAAGCTTGGCTAAACTCTTCAAAATGAAAAATTTGTAAATAAGCATAACGAGCGACAAGTAAGAGTAGAAAAAATGAAACAATACCGATCGAAAAAAAAATGCGACTTCGAAAAATACGCTTTTCTTGTTGAACATTTTTTAAAGGAAACTGTTGTTTCATATGAAAGTCGACTTACTAGGCTAAATTGGCAAATAGTGCGGGCAGCCATTTTACCTTAGAATTGCATCAAGAATGAAAATATTCGTTTTTTTACTGCATAAAATCTGCAAAAATGCGAGTTTATTTTATATAAATGCTATAAACATACTCGTTAAGTGTTGACTTTAGCGACATTAAATTTCTAGTGTTTTGCATATGCCTTAGTGGATAATTCTGTTAAAGTCAGAACAATATGGAAGATTATGTTTGACCCAAAATTAGGGACAATGGAGAAAATAATGAAAAAAATCTTTCCCTTTATATTATTGTTTGGATTAGGGAATGTTGCACATGCCGAGTGGCAAGACTATTTACCTGAATTACCTGAAGCAAAATTAAAATCAAGCGATGCTGCAACTTTTAATGTAGGTGCAGGTCTAACACAAAAATTAGCACACCTAAACGGCGAGTGGGTCACACCTTATGGCATTGCTTATGCCAAATTAGGCGCATTTATCAATGGCGATCACGAGTTAGGTGGACAAATTGGCTTTCGTTATCCAGCGTATTTAAATGGTACTGACAAAAATGGCTTTTATGTTGGCGTTTATGGCGGTTCACTGAAAAGCAAAAAAGTAGATAATGGTGACGAAGTTCAATATGGGGCAGGCGTAGACTTGGCTTATGTTTTATTAAATAAAGAACGCATTAGTACTTTTAGTGTAGGTATAGGTGCGGGTAGTGAATTACATGATCGTGATGGCAATATGATTGAAGAAACTAAGCCACAGATTCAATTTGCTTATAGTTTAAGTTTTGGACTTTAAGTTGTAGATGTAACTTTTTAGACCGCGAATAGAAATAAATATGAGAGTCATGCATGTTGGAATACGTTAGCGATTTGTGGCAAGCTTTTTTTAGTCGACCTGATCATTTAGCAATCTTAAGTATCGTTCCAGTAACGGCTTTTGTGACGTGGATACATGTATGGATGGCACTAAAAATGGTGTTTTACCCAATTAAGTTCTGGGGTTTTCATATTGGTCCATTGCCTGTAGGTTGGCAGGGGATCGTTCCACGTAAAGCAGGGCGTATTTCTGGGATTATTACTGATAATACCTTATCTAAACTAGGTTCATTAAACGAGTTCCTAAATGCCATGGAACCAGATGACATGGCACGGATCATTGGTGAGCAGGTCGGTTTTGAACTTGAACATCTCATTGATGAAGTGATGATGGATCGTAATGCAGTGCTTTGGGAAAATCTGCCTTATTCCATAAAACGTAGAATCTATGCACAAGCGCATCAACAAATGCCTGATATTTTAAAAGGCTTGGTGACTGAGTTGACCATGAACGTTGAGTCATTGGTTGACATGCGAGAAATGGTTGTACGTCAAATGGAAGGTGATCGCCGTTTAATGGTACGTATGTTCTTAAAAGTGGGTCAAAAAGAAATTAACTTCATTTGGCATATCAGTGCATTAATTGGAATGTTTTTTGGTATTTTCCAAATGGCAGTATATATCTTGATTCCTGACCACCGTACTGTGCCTGTGTTTGCTGCGATTTGGGGCTTTTTAACCAACTGGATTGCAATTTGGATGGTTTTCAACCCTGTAGAGCCACATTATATTCGCTATCCGCAGTTTTTTGAGTTTACCAAAGACCGTAAATTTCCTTGGGTAAAACCTGTGATTCCTCGCATCGGCACATATAATGTGCAAGGTGCATTCATGAAACGTCAAGATGAAGTGTCAGATGTGTTTGCAAGTGTAGTCACAGAAGACTTAATTACTTTAAAATCTATCATGACTGAAATGATGTATGGACCAAGAAAAGACAAAACACGCCGTATTATTAAACGCCATGTGAATAGCATCATGGAAACACCGTTAATACGAACTGCTTTACAACTTTCTATTGGTCCTTCGGAATATGCTAAACTTAAAACGGACTTGATTGATCGTTCCATTGAAATTACGATGGTGCCTGTAAGCGACCCAGCCTTTAATGCGAGCCGTGCACAGAAAATCTTTCAAATGTTTAGAGAGCGTATTCGTGAATTAACACCAACAGAGTTCCAAAATCTATTGCGTCCAGCCTTTAGAGAGGATGAATGGCTTTTGATTGTTTTGGGTGGTGTCACAGGATTTTTAGCAGGTTTAATACATTTGTTTGTTGCTTTCTTATAAATAGATGCCCGTGATTCCCAATAGATGGGATAGCCGTAGGTATCATACATATTGTTTTAAAAGAGGATGTTTTTTATGCGCATTATCCTACTCGGACCACCTGGAGCAGGCAAAGGTACACAAGCTCAGTTGATCTGTAAGCGCTACAATATCCCACAAATTTCAACCGGTGATATGCTCCGTGCTGCAATTCGTGAAGGTACTGAATTAGGTCTTAAAGCTAAAAATGTCATGGAATCTGGTGGATTAGTATCAGATGAACTGATTATTGGTTTAGTGAAAGAACGCATTGCACAACCTGATTGTGTCAATGGTTGTATCTTTGATGGTTTCCCTCGCACTATTCCTCAAGCAGAAGCTTTGGAAAAAGAAGGGATTGCAATTGATCATGTTATCGAAATTGATGTACCTGATGAAGAAATCGTGAAACGTCTTTCAGGTCGTCGTCAACATCCTGCATCTGGTCGTGTCTATCACACCATTTACAATCCGCCAAAAGTGGAAGGTAAAGATGATGAAACGGGTGAAGACCTTGTTCAACGTCCTGATGACCAAGAAGAAACGATTCGTAAACGTTTAGGTTCGTACCATGCTGAAACTGAACAATTGGTTGGTTTCTATCAAGGTCGTGCGAATTCTGGTGAAAATGCACCAACTTATAATAAATTAAATGGTCTTCGTCCTATAGAAGAAGTTCAAACTGATTTATTTGCTATTCTTGGTTAAGTATTAAAAGATGCCTAAGATTAGATTGTAAGCAGTCTTAGAAATCTTTGACAAAGAAAGAGTCCTCATTCATATTAGGGCTCTTTTTTATGGGCGATAGACAATGAAAATTGCACTTATTGGTTTGGTTGTTTTAAGCGTGATTGTTTTACTTGGATTATTGTTTATGAGTTTTAAACTTTTGCGCAAAGCACAAAAAGAGGAATTACAAGAACGTAGAGAAATGCGAAAATCTGGCAACTATCAAATGCATCCGCAAGTGGCTGAAGAGTGGAAAAGATTAGAACAAATGAAAAGAGATTTGGAAAATAAAAATAAATAGTGCATCTAGAGTTTTATGAAAATAAAATCATTATGTTTATTAATCAGCATGTTTTTAATGGCTTGTACTCAAGAAATTCTGATTACACCTAAAGTTCTACCTAATGCCGTGGTGGGTCAATATTACGATACGAAAATTGAGATTGAAAAAGTAACATTGATTGATGGTTTGTATTTTGATAGCACAATAGCGAAAAATTCTGGATTAAGTATTTCTCATGTAGGTGTGGTGCCTTATAGTGATCATACAATTATAATTAGAGGCATTCCTACCCAAACAGGCACATATCATATTGTTTTAGAGGGAGTGACACGAGATGCATATGGTGGAAATATTCATTTTCGTAAAGAATATGATCTCGTCGTTGTAAAATAAATTAATAAAAGAGCATCATCTCGATTTCATGTTCATTATTTTTTACAGCTTGAGTCACTATTTGAAAACCAAGTTTTTGATATAAATGAATAGCGGGAATATTTGTAGCAACCACTGACAGTATGACCTGTCTTACATATGCTTGACCATAATCAATCGTGGTTTGTAAAAGTTGTTGTGCGACTCCTTGATTTCGATATTCAGGCTCAACAAAAAAACCATATAAATTGGCTTGGTCTATATTTTGTTGAAAAATAAGTACACCAATAATTCGCTCATGATGATAAGCAGCAAAAACAACATTGTTGAAAATAACGTCTAAAAATATGCTCAATGGTCGTGTGACTTCAACGGCATAAGTTGCACCGAACATTTCAGGTGAATTTTGAAGTGCGGACAAACGAATGGCTCTAAAGTCATGCACATCATTATCATTCAGTTGTCGAATGAGAATTTCAGTCATTTTTTGAGTTAGTAATTTATGATTAGACTGAATGGTAATACTGAAAAATTTTTAATTTTAATATAGGTATTTGTATCTATAAAAGTCGAGTTTATAGAATAAAAACAGATAGTTTTACTCTACATTCTTCACTTTAATTTCTTTGGCTGCACCAAACTCATACTTATCTGTCCAATTGCATACATCAGAAACGATACATTCTGCACATTTAGGCTTACGTGCAATGCAGGTATAACGCCCATGCAAAATTAACCAGTGATGCGAGTCAATAATAAACTCTTTTGGAATGACTTTGACCAGTCGATGTTCGACTTCTAAAACATTTTTACCAACAGCTAAACCTGTACGATTGCCTACACGAAAGATATGTGTATCTACAGCCATCGTTGCTTGTCCAAATGCGGTATTGAGTACAACATTGGCTGTTTTACGTCCTACGCCCGGCAACGCTTCTAAATCTTTTCGGTTATCAGGAACTTGACTGTTATGCAGTTCTATTAGCATTTTACAAGCTTTTATGACATTTTCAGCTTTAGAATTATATAAACCAATGGTTTTGATATATTCCTTTAATCCCTCTACACCTAAGTTATAGATTGCCTCAGGCGTGTTGGCAATAGGGAAAAGCTTGTCTGTAGCTTTATTCACACTCACATCTGTCGCTTGTGCAGATAAGGTTACAGCCACCAAAAGCTCAAAAGGTGAAGAATAATTAAGTTCAGTTTTAGGATTTGGGCGTTGCTCACGTAAGCGTTCAAAAAATATTTGAATTTGTTTTTTAGTCATATTTTTTACAGCCATGATTAAGCCCCTTGTAAATCAGATAATTGCTGTAAAAGTACATCTAATTGCTGTTGTTTTTTCTCATCTGCACGTACGCTTAATTGTTTTTCTAATTTCTTAATTTGTGTGCGAATTTTGGCAAGTTCAATGGTGCTTTTAGCATCCATAACTAACTTGGCTTGTTCTAATTTTTCGACGACCTCAATTGCAGGGAGTTGTTGATTTTGTTCAGTATATTGTGCAAATAATTCCGTATCAATTTCAGCACGTACCACAGGGCCTTTACGGTGCAGACGACGACTTTCCTCACGTTGAATATGTGCATAGTAACGCTGACGTAAATCATCTTGTTCGGCAATACGTTGTGAATCTGTCGGTATCGGCTGAGTATCTGCCACTAAGTCAATACAGTCTACTGGACAAGGTGGAATACAAAGCTCACACCCTGTACATAAGTCAGTTAAAACCGTGTGCATCAGCTTACCTGAACCAATAATGGCATCGACTGGGCAGGCACTAATACATTTGGTACACCCAATGCATTCATCTTCACGGATCACCGCTTTCATGCGCTGTGGGCGACCATCACTTTGAATAGCCCAAACACTTGGTTCTGCTGCTAATGTTTCACGTTGTAGTAAATTTGCCAAAGCATCAGCTACGGGTTGTCCACCAGGGACACATTTATTGGCATCTTCTCCCTCAGCGATCGCTTTAGCATAAGGTAAACATCCATCTCGATGACCACATAAACCACATTGTGTTTGAGGTAGAAGAGCATCGATTTGTTGTATGAGGGAAATAGAAAGCGTCATGTAATTTAAAAGTATAAAAATCTGCCAGTTAAGTCGCTAAATTTTAGCATGAATCTAGAGAGAATTGTTTGCTCTAATTTAGGTCGTAAATTGTGCGAAAATAGCGCATAATTAGCAAATTAAAGTATGTTGTTTTTGGCAAAAATGACAGGTTTGATTATAAAATATAATCTTGAATTTAAATGTTATTTGAAAAAACATTAGAAAAAGTATTGTAGATTCTTTACAAAAGATATTTAATACTTTGCGCCAAAATTTATCATTGTCATGAAAATTTGACCAATTTTGTAACACCTTTCTGCTGAGGATTGAGCGTTGAAATATACAAGCCTGAATGACTTTCTTGATTACGTAAAAGCACGTGATCCAAATCAACCAGAGTTTTTACAAGCTGTGGAAGAAGTAATGACCAGTTTGTGGCCATTCATTGAAAAGAACCCACAATATGCAGATCATGGATTACTTGAACGTCTAGTAGAGCCAGAACGTGCAATTCAATTCCGTGTTTCTTGGGTAGATGATCAAGGTCAAACTCAAGTTAACCGTGCTTTCCGTGTCCAATATAATTCTGCCATTGGACCGTTTAAAGGGGGAATGCGTTTCCACCCATCTGTAAATCTTTCAATTTTAAAATTTTTAGGTTTCGAACAAACATTTAAAAATGCCTTAACGACGTTGCCTATGGGCGGTGGTAAAGGCGGTTCAGACTTTAACCCTAAAGGAAAGTCTGAAGGAGAAATTATGCGTTTCTGCCAAGCATTAATGATTGAGCTTTATCGTCATCTTGGTTCAAATACTGATATTCCTGCGGGTGATATTGGTGTTGGTGGTCGTGAAGTTGGCTATATGGCAGGTATGATGAAGAAGCTCAGCAATGACACTTCATGCGTATTTACAGGTAAAGGTTTATCTTTTGGTGGATCTTTGGCTCGCCCTGAAGCAACAGGTTTCGGCACAGTGTATTTTGCTGAAGAAATGCTTAAAACACGTGGTGATAGCTTCAAAGGCAAAACTGTTACGATTTCAGGTTCAGGAAACGTTGCACAATTCGCTGCTGAAAAAGCAATGTATTTGGGTGCAAAAGTGGTTTCACTTTCTGACTCAAACGGCACAGTATACGTGAAAGATGGTTTTACCAATGAGCTTTTATGTGAAGTGATGGAGCTTAAAAACGTCAAACGTGGTCGTATTTCTGAGTTTGCGTCTAAACATGGATTTGAATACCTTGAAGGTCAACGCCCTTGGTCAATCAAATGCGACATCGCACTGCCATGTGCAACTCAAAATGAGTTAGACGAACAAGATGCAGTAACATTACTGGCGAATGGTGTGATCTGTGTGGCGGAAGGTGCAAATATGCCTTCGACACTTGAAGCGGTTGAGAAATTCGTAGAAGCGAAAATTCTTTATGCACCAGGTAAAGCATCTAATGCAGGTGGTGTTGCAACTTCTGGTCTTGAAATGTCGCAAAATGCAATCCGTTTGGGTTGGACATTTGAAGAAGTTGATGAGCGTTTACATGCGATCATGAAAGAGATTCATCGTAACTGTGTGAAATACGGTACTCAAGAAGATGGCACAGTCAACTACGTAAATGGTGCAAATATTGCTGGTTTCGTAAAAGTTGCTGATGCAATGTTAGCGCAAGGTGTATTCTAAGTTTTAGCTTAAAATACTCAATAAACCGATGCAAATGCATCGGTTTTTTTATGAACTTGAATTAAGGTGATTTAAGGTCTTCTTTTCGTGGAATCGCTTGAAAGATCATATTCGGTTGATATTTAGATTCTAAAATTAATTTTGGAAAAGAAGTTGAAAAATCAAATCGGATATTCATCGGTTTGGACATGCTTTGACTGGTTTGTCGTTCAAGTTGTGTATTGCCACAAAACTTTACTTGGCTTCTAAAGTCACCTTTTGGAATTAGAGTTTTATTTTCAATCGCATAATATTGACTTTTACGATTACAGCCTGCAAAAAAGAGCATCCGATCGGCTGTGAAGTTGATAAGCAAGCTTTTAATTTGGTCAGGGCTTGGCTCATCTGATATGTGTTGCCATGTAAATTTTTTCAATAATTCTGCATCATAATTTTTTAGATCAGAAATAGCAGGAATGGCTTGAAAGCTATATGCAGCCCCATTTTTTAAAGATACTTTTAAATATTTTTGGTCATTAGAGGATATTTGAATTTCTAAATTTGAATCCGTGAAAATTCGAGAAGCTAATGCTTCTTGACTTTGTAAACCGCCGCATCCCATCAAAGTTTGAATCTGGACAGGATTAGTTTTGAGGTGATTGCCATTGAGTGTATGTGTCTTGGAGATTTGATTACAGCCACTATAAATATCCGTACCTTGAGAGGAAATATTAGCGAGGATGGGCATGGTGCTGTTTGGTGGTGTATATGCCCATGTATATTGTTGTAAGATTTCACTAAGTTGATATGAAGATAAAACAGCGAGGGGCACTGATTGATTTTCAGAGGTTATATTTTGACATGCTGAGATAGATAAAATCGCACTGAAAAATAAAAATATATGGATTCTCAAGACTTATTCTCCATGCGTGCTTTTATTTGTAAGTTTTGTACCGATAAAAATATATTGCTTTTGACCTTTTTCAAATATGAGTTTTGGATGTTTACTTGAAGTATATTTAATTTTAAATGGCACAGGTGGTTCAAAAAAACTTTTTATAAATGTCTCTTGTTGCATGATGTATGGTGCACATCCCCTTGCATCACTCATGAAAAGTGGTGCAGTCATCTTTTGTCCTATAATTTTATAAGGTGCACCCATAGCATTACAGTAAGAATATCCTCCAATTTGACCTTCCTGAAAGCTTAACTCTATTGGCGTATCACTATTTGGTGGTGTGTATGACCATGTATATTGACGGAGTAAGTTTTGAGTTTCTTCTACGGATAGTGGTTTTTCACGACATGCTGTACACAACAATGCGAGTATTATTATTTTAATTTTCATGAGAACATCTCACTTATTCGAATTATAGAAATTTAATACTAAAAAACCGATGCCTAAACATCGGTTTTAAATTTATTTTTGATCATTTAAAGATTAAAGAGAGCCTTTAATCGCTTCACGTTCAATAATCATATCTTGTACATACGCATATTTAGACTGATCTGCGGCTGGGTTTTTAATTTCATAACGTTTGATACGCACTACTTGACGTTCATTTGCGGTATGGGTAAAACCATCAATGTTGTCATAAAATAGCGTCCAATCTTTATCTACTTGGGTTTTAACGCCATTGTCTGCATATTTAATTTCACGTACTTGTAAACATTGTTTCTTCATCACGCCAGCAGTACATTCTTTGGTTTCAGGGCTAATTTCTAAGAAAATAGTTTCAGCTTGTCCCTGATATTGTGTTTCAGGTGTCATTTTTCCTGTGAAAACGAATTTTTCACCTTTTGCTGAAGTAATGGTCAGGGTTGGACTTTGAGTATTGCTGGTATTTAATAAAAATGCCGTTTTACCATTTTCAAAAATTTGAGCAGCCAAAGCTTCTTGTGCCATAGCATTAGCAGGGCATGCCATTTGTGTTGCAGCAAGATTACCTGTGATAATTTGATTATTTTCAACTTTCCATGTCGTGCTCATACTGTTACAACTGGTTGAAATACCGAGTCGACCTTTGTCACTAAAATTTAAAACCAATGGTTTTGGCGCATCAGGCGTATTGGCACTCCACTGATACGCAGCTAAAGTTTTATCTGCATTTTGTTGTTGTAAAATAGACACAGCAATGTCTCCAGCTTTTTGAAGATCACTTGATTGACAGGCAGCTAAAGTAAGCGGAAATAGGGCGAGGGCAATATATCTTAATTTCATGAGTATTCTGCAAGTTCTTGATTTAAATCATAGCATTTAGCATAACTGATTTAGCTGCCAAAAGAATGGATACATTTTGGCAATTTCAGTTTCAAAATGTATCCATAAATTTATAATTGTTATTTTATAAAAACTTTTTATCGTTTAATCAAAACGATAGATGTCCATACCTAATGCACCCATTGAAAAACTACTATGCACCACACTAAAACGAGTGCCTGTGCCCATTGCAAAAAACAAAGGTGCAAAATGTTCTAAAGTTGGGTGATTACGTTGTACAAATGGAATATTTGACCAATCTAAAACAGCATCATAATCACTATGCGTGAGTTTATTCACCACATAGTTACGGAAAGTTGATGCCCATTCAGGGACTTGACTCGCATCACCATTCCAAGACAACTCTCTTAAATTATGGGTAATGCTGCCCGAACCGATCAGTAAGATTTGCTTTTCACGCAAAGGTGCTAAAGCTTGACCGATTTTATAAATATCATTTGCATTCATATGCATCGGCAGAGAAATTTCCACTACAGGAATGTCGGCATCAGGATACATATGTAACAATGGCATCCACACGCCATGATCACGAGGGCGTGTACTGTTCGCATGCGCTGGCAAATGGGCTTCTGCAAGCAAATGTAAAATTTCTTCGGCTAATTCTGGATTGCCAGATGCAGGGTAGCGTATGTCATACAGTTCTGGTGGAAAACCACGAAAATCATGCCAAGTTTCTGGACGTATTGCAGTACTTACTTCTAAGGCATTACTTTCCCAATGTGCTGACATCACCACAATCGCTTGTGGTTTCGGCAGGTTTAAACTTAAACGGTTTAATGCAGGTCCAACTTGCTCAGGGTCTAAAGCCAGCATAGGTGAACCATGAGAAATAAATAAACCTGGTAATGTTTGTAAATTCATATGAGATTCACCTAAGCGAAAACAATTAAAGCAAAATCATGACAAAAAATAGCCATCAATATAAGCCTAATTTATTCAACATTTTGTTTCGAAAATAGAACGCTAATGGTTTTAGCCTGCACGATGATAAGGATGGTTGTGGTTAATACTCATCGCACGATAAAGCTGTTCGATTAACATGACACGAACCAATGGATGTGGCAAGGTGAGTTTAGATAATGACCAATGCCAAGCTGCGGCTTTACGCACAGCTTCCGAATGACCATCTGGTCCACCGATCGCTAGAGCAACATCATTGCCTTCGAGCATCCAGCCTTTCATGGTTTCAGCCAATTTTTCAGTACTAAATTCACGTCCGCCGACTTCAAGTGCGATCAAAACTTCATTTTGCTTGAGCTGTGCCAAAATGCTATCGCCTTCGATTTGACGATATTTTAAAATATCTGCTTCGGAGTCATTTTTACCACGTTTTGCCATCGGTAACTCAATGATTTGAGTTTGTACAAAGGGTTGAATGCGTTTGAAATAGTCTTCAAAGCCCGTTAAAACCCATGCAGGCATTTTTTGACCAATGGTAAGAATGCGAATTTTCATAAAAAACTAATATTGTCATCTAGCAGTCTATATTATAACCCTATATTGAAATGTTCTCAGGTCGTGTGTGATATTTCTCAGGATGTAAAACAAATAAATTGAATATGTTTAAGAATAAATGAAGGGAATTTAAAATACTTATGTTTGCAAAACTCAGCTATTTGCTCTTAATTTTGATTTTCTTACAGTCATTGAGTCATGCAACTCATGCTGTAAGCTTACTCGAACCACAGGCTGATTCGAAAAATTTAAGCAATTATATGGCGCAAATTATTCATCCAACAGCTTTTAGAAACCATAAAAATATTGAGGAATTGGATCGTGTGGCAGCGTATATCAAACAACAAGTCGAACAGTTTGGCGTGCCGTGTGAGTATCAAACCTATCAAGTGAAAAAGCAAACTTATCGTAACGTGGTCTGTGGTTTACAAACTGGCAATGCCAAAAAAGTCATTGTAGGCGCACATTACGATGTTTATGGAAATTTTAAAGGCGCAGATGATAACGCTTCTGGTGTTGCAGGACTTATTGAAATTGCGAGAATCTTGGCGGCAAATAAAATTAACTTAAAGCAAAATATTGAGCTGGTATTCTACACTTTAGAAGAACCACCGTATTTTCGTACAGAACACATGGGCAGTGCAGTCCATGCAAAATCTATTTTAAATAAGAAAGATCAGATCACCGCAGTATATATTTTGGAAATGATTGGTTATTTTGATGCACATGCAGTGCAAGATTATCCAACAGGTTTAGCATTGTTTTATCCTGAACATGGCAATTTTATTGCAGCAGTCAGTAATTTTAACTCACGGACGTTGAGTGAGAATTATTGTAAGGCAATGCAAACACTTAAGAAATTAGATTGTCAGCGATTGATTGCACCAGCATTCATTTCAGGTACAGATTTTTCAGATCATTTAAATTATTGGAAAATGGAAATTCCTGCAATCATGATTACAGATACCGCATTTTTTAGAAATAAACACTATCACACTGCGCAAGATACAGTGGATAAACTAAATGTGGATAAAATGGCAGATGTCGTCAATGGCTTAGCTTATACATTGCTAGAAACCATGCAGTAATGGTCAATTTTTCGTTTTTTAATGGTATAAATTTTAATGGTATAAAAAAAGCGCAGTCCTAAAGGAGCTAGGACTGCGTTCTAACACCAATCCATCTGGAGATACAGATTGATGTTAACGAAACGATCTAAGATCGAATCTATATTAAATTTATGAGGGTAATTGATATTATTTCAAGTGTTGGTTCAAATGAATATCACTAAAAATATAACATGATTAGAGGGTGATTTGTCTATTTTTTATTCAATATTTTAACTATATGATACATCAATAAAAAAGCGCCCTAAGGCGCTTTTTCAAACTTGAAGATCAAGCATTTTATAGTTTAATGACGGGCAGCTTTGCCTTCATCGACAGGTTTTACGATTGGTGCTTTAACCAACGGTTTAGGTTGTTCAACCAAAGCAAGAGGTAAAATCTCATCAATCGATTTCACAGCTTTAATTTCCAAACCCTCTTTCACGTTTTGTGGAATTTCAGCTAAGTCACGTACGTTCTCTTGTGGAATGAACACCAGTTTCACGCCACCACGATGTGCTGCTAAAAGTTTCTCTTTTAAGCCACCAATGCGCATTGCACGACCACCTAAACTGGTTTCACCAGTCATAGCAATATCAGGGCGAATCGCAATGCCTGTGAATGCTGACACAAGTGCAGTCGTGAGTGCTAAACCAGCAGAAGGGCCATCTTTTGGTGTTGCACCTTCAGGTAAATGCACGTGTACATCGGTTTCTTCAAAGCGAGAAGATTCAATGCCAAGTTCATCTGCACGGGTACGTACAACGGTCATTGCAGCAGTAATCGATTCTTTCATCACATCACCGAGTGAACCCGTAGTGATAAATTTACCTTTACCTTTTACAGCAGCAACTTCAATCGTGAGTAATTCACCACCCACAGAAGTCCAAGCTAAGCCATTGACACGACCCACTTGTGCTTCTTCTTCTGCCATACCGTAGTCGAACTTATGTACTCCTAAATAATCAGGTAAGTTCTCAGCCGTGACATTAATTTGCAAGTTTTTAGCTTTCTTGCTTACGGATTCTTTCACGACTTTACGTGCAATTTTAGAAATTTCACGTTCTAAACTGCGGACACCTGCTTCACGTGTATAACGACGGACAATGTCACGAATCGCTTCTTCATGCACAGTCAACTCTTTAGCACGTAAGCCATTGTTCTTGATTGCTTTCGGAACAAGGTAACGGTCAGCAATGTTGACTTTCTCTTCTTCGGTATAACCTGGAAGACGAATCACTTCCATACGGTCAAGCAAAGCCTCAGGAATGTTCATGCTATTTGCAGTACAGATGAACATCACTTCAGACAAATCAAGATCAAGATCAAGGTAATGATCGTTAAACTTACCGTTTTGCGATGGATCAAGTACTTCAAGCAAAGCAGAAGCAGGATCACCACGATAGTCTTGTGCCATCTTGTCGATCTCATCGAGCAAGAACAATGGATTCTTGACACCGACTTTCGTCAATGACTGCACGATCTTACCTGGCATCGCACCGATATAGGTACGACGGTGACCACGAATCTCAGCTTCATCACGTACACCACCAAGTGCCATACGCACGAACTCACGACCTGTCGCTTTAGCAATCGACTCACCAAGCGAAGTTTTACCAACACCTGGAGGGCCAACCAAACACAAGATCGGACCACGAAGTTTTTTCACACGCGATTGAACAGCTAAGTATTCAACAATACGCTCTTTGACTTCATCCAAACCATAATGGTCTGCATCTAAAATTTCTTGCGCTTTGTTCAAGTTGATGCTGACTTTGCTGGCTTTATTCCAAGGTGTATCTAAGATCACCTCTAAATAGTTGCGCACCACAGCCGCTTCACTTGATGCAGGTTGCATTGATTTTAATTTACGGAACTCAGCATCAGCTTTTTTACGCACGTGCTCAGGTAAATCAGCTTCTGCTAAACGTTTTTCAATTTCTGCAACGTCATCTTCCGCACCGCCATTCATGTCAGAAAGTTCACGTTGAATGACCTTCATCTTTTCATTGAGGAAGTATTCACGTTGATTCTTTTCCATTTGGCGTTTTACAGAGTCATGCAAAGTTTGCTCAATTTGCTGTTCTTCAGACTGTTGTAGCAAATAAGTCATTAACTCTTGTAAATGTGCTTCAAACTCATCGTGTTCTAAGAATTTTTGTTTTACGTCAATATTCAAAGGTACACGGGTTGCAACAAAGAACAACAATTGCAGTAAATCATCAATTTTATTTGCTGCTGCAATCAACTCACGTGCATTGCGTAATTTTGCTTCTGCATATTGGGCAAATAAGGCACGTAATTCTTCGACACGTGTTTTTTGTGTATCTTCATCGATAGATACAGTCATTGGGCTTAGTGCATGTTCTGCTGATAAATATTCATTATTTTCAATGATTTTGACCAGTTTAGAACGATGCAAACCTTCAATTAATACTTTTATACAGTTTTCATCATTTTCATGATTCACAACTTGTACAATCTTAGCGACAGTACCATATTGATATAAGTTGTCGTGATCAATTTCTTCTGTAAGCGAATCTTTTTGCGCAACTACAAATACTAAATTGTCACTGTTACGAGCCACATCAACTGCATTGATCGATTTTTCACGACCTACAAATAGCGCAATTTGCATGTGTGGATAAACCACGACATCACGTAACGCTAAAAGCGGTAATACACTTGGAACCTGTGGCTCTAAGTTTTCTTGATTCATAATAATCTCAGACATGGGCACTCCTAATGAGTGACAACGGTGTTGCCATGTTTTTTATAGTGATGGGTATTTTTAAAATTACAAGGGCTTCACAAAATAATTTGCATAAAATTTGTCAAGTAACTGATAAATAAAACATCATAAAATGTGCGATTGGCTGAGTTGACGCTTAAAACACGTATATTTTTTAGGGGTAATTAACGCATCTAATGCCTGATCCCAAGGATTGCGATGCAGCTTAGTATTTAACAACTGAAAATCATGAGCAAGTGCTAAGCGATAGGGTTTATAAGGTGCAGAAGCCAAAGTACGATCATAAAAACCACCGCCCATGCCCATTCGTGTGCCGACCTGATCACATGCCAATAAAGGCATTAAAAGAATATCTAAATGCGAAACATGTAGTCCTCGATTACGCATAGGCTCAAGCATACCGAGTTTGTGCATGACAAAGCGTTTATTGCGATATTGGTACTTTGAAATTTTTACCCAGACTAAGGTGTTATTCATGTTGCAGATAATCGGCAGATAAACCTGTTTATGCTGTTGAAAACAATATTCAATTATTTTGCGGGTTCGCAGTTCCCCAAAACCATCCAAATAAATGCCAACTTTTTTTGCAGTTCTGAATTGTGGGCTTTTTCTAAGCTGGTTAAAGGCAGCTTGTTCACTATGTCGTTGTTGAAATGTTGATAGTTGTCGTCGCTGAGTTCTTAAGTTTTTACGAAGTTGTAAGGTTTGCTTAGACATAATACTTTAATAAATGTTAATTACATCACTAAATATTAGCAAATATAAATTGGTAATATAAAGAATAAAATATATAAATTGAATAAATACTCTAAAATAAAATCATTTTAAAGTGTTTATTTTATTTTGATGTGTATTATTAAGAATAACTAATAATATTAACGAAATTGGTTTTAAAACATACCCAATTTATAAAATAAATCGGGTATGTTTTATAAGTTATGATTGTTTATTAATAATAAAGGGACGATTCTCATTATCTAAAGATAATACAATATTTACACCTTGAAACTGTTTATTAATAATGAGTTTTGTGTGATATGTTTTACATTCTTCTTTGCAATTTTTAACAGATAGTACATATTCATTTGGTTTTAAATAGTAGGTTGTTGCATTGTTTACATAGAAATCACCAGCCTTAAAATCATCAATGTAGAATTTAATAGGACAGTCTTTATTGTTGTCTTTTTCTTCATCACAAAGCTTATGATCACGTTGAACATGAATGGGTTTTGTGTTTAATTCTTTGTTTGTAAATAATAAATTTTTAGGTTTGTTCTTTTCACCTACAGTTGTTAATTGTGTGCAAGCAGACAGAGAAGCAATCACTGCAATGGAAATGAAGGCATTCTTAAGCATAGTAGTATCCTGTTAGAAAAATTTAAATATCGATGATTAATATTTTACCAAATAGTAAAATACAAATTATATTGATATGTATTGTTGATTGTACAAAAAATATCGCTCTGATAATATACTTTACCAATTGTTACTAATAATTGGGCATTTAAAATGCAAAAAATCACGTTAATAGATAAGTCTTCACTTGAGAAAGTTAATGTGGAGTCTAATATAATAAAATTAGAAAAATCGACGATTATCCAGCCAAATATTAAAAAAGAAGAAATTTTAGAGATTATTCAGGAAGGTGATAACCTCATAATTAAATTAAAAAATGGTGAAACCATCACAATAGAAAATTATTTTGTGAAAGCTGCTGATGGTGAAACATCTGATTTAGTTTTTGATGGTACGGTTTGTGCTTTTGAGCAATTGGTTTGGCAAGATGGGATTGCAAGCTTTAAAGAGGTGACAGGTCTTGAAGAACTTCTTCCAATTATCACAGGGGCGAGTACAGGTGGTGTTGGTCCTTTACCCTGGATTGTCGGTGGATTGGTAACAGGTGGAATTATTGCGGCGACTAATGATGATAAAAGCCATTCAGAGCCAGAAAATGAGCCTAAAGTTGAAATTTTAGATGCACCAAAAGTTGAAATTGCGAATGATCAAAATAATGATGGGCTATTAAATCGTAGTGAAACTGGTGGTGCGTCACAGCTCAATATTATTGTGACGATTCCGGCTGGTGCAGTTACAGGCGATATAATCACACTCAAAGATCAAAGTGGCAAAGCTTATACGCATACTTTGACGCAAGCGGATATTGATGCAGGCAAAATCAAAGTTCAAGTGGATAAACCTGCTGAAGGGACTGAGCTTAAAGTCACTGCAACCATCACCAATGAGGGGGGAACATCAGCAGAGTCAGTACCTGACCAAGCGGTGATCGATGAAACAGCACCTTCTGTCCAAGTAGAAATTGAAGCAGACTATGCCACAGGCAAAGGTAAAGTCACCTTTACTTTCTCCGAAGATATTGATGGTTTTGATATTAACGATATTGTGATTAATGGCGGGAAAATTGATCCTGACTCTTTAGTTAAAAATCCAGATGGTACATATTCAGCAACTCTTTCAGATTTGAAAAAGGGTACTGCTGTTGAAGTTTCTGTCAAAGATGGTAGTTATACAGATCAAGCGGGTAATGCAGGCATTGAAGGTTCAGATGAGGATGTATCTGTAAAAGTCACTACAATCAAACCTGACACAGTGGGTGGTGGTTCTATCGTGACAGGTGTGACCAAACCCAACACCGAAGTTACGTTAAAGGATCCTGCAACAGGTAAAACCTATACAACGACTTCAAATCCTGATGGAACATGGTCGATGACCACGACTGATCCGTTACAAGATGGTTCATCAATTACTGTCACTGTACCCAATCCAGATGGCTCAAATCCAGATCAAAGCGCATCTGATGAAGTACCTTTACCGTTTGTGAGTATTGATATTGTCGGTGGTGATAATTTTATCAATGAAGAAGAGTTGGTTGAATTAACTGACCCAGCAACTGGGACTGTAAAAATCACGGGTACGGTGAGTAATCCAACTGCTGATATGACCATTACTTTTAATGGTAAAAAATATTCTGGCATTGACGTTAAAGTGAATGCAGATGGAACTTGGGAAATCAATGTTCCTGTTGAAGATATCAATTTAAATGGTAAAAATACCATTACAGCCAAAGGTCAAGTAACTGATTCGACAGGTACGGTTTTCCCATCGAATGATGCAGAGAATCAAGTTGGTACAGATACGACACCCCCGAATGTCAGTGTGAGTATTAGCCCAGAGGGTAAAATCACCATTGCTTATGATCCTGATGTAGATCCTTCAAGCATTGAAACAGGTAAAATTACGGTGATCGATCAGGATGGTAATCCTGTTACTGTAACACTAACGCCGAGCGAAGATGGTTTGACTTTTACAGGTCAAGTCCCAGATGGTTTTGATGGCAAAATTACGGTGACTGTCCCTGATGGTAGTTATCAAGATTTGAATGGCAATCAGGGTAATCCTGATCAAGAAAGCAAAGCTGTGGACACTCAACCACCGCAAGTGATTGTGAATATTGATCCGAATGGCAATATCACAGTGACATTTGATCCTGATGTTGATCCATCAACCATTGATCCGAATAATGATTTTGTGATTACGGATAAAGATGGTAACCCTCTGAAAGACAAAGATGGAAATCCAGTCACCGTTCCACCATTAACCTCAACAGATGGTGGGGTTACGTGGACAGGTAAAATTCCTGAAGGCGTAGAAGGCAGTGTTAGCGTCACTGTCCCTGAAGGAAGTTACCAAGATAAAACGGGTAATGAAGGTGGAAAAGGTACTGATACTGAAAATGTAGATACACTTGCACCAAAATTGACTGTGACCATTGATGCTGATGGGACTGTGCATTTTGACTTCTCTGAAGTTGTAAAAGGCTTTACTTCAGAAGATATTTTAGTTGCAGGTTCTAAGCTTGTACCGGGTTCATTGACTGATTTAGGCAATGGTAAATGGATTGCAAAACTAGACTCAATGCCAAAAGATGGCACCACTGTTGAAGTTACAGTAAAAGATGATACTTATACAGATTTAACGAATAACTTGGGTTCAGGTCATCAAGATCAAGTTATTACGATCAAAATTGACAGTGTTAAGCCAAATACCGATGGTAATGCGATTATTTCGGGTAAAACAGAGCCAAATCAAACGGTAACAGTGACTGTGCCAGGTTCAGACAAGCCTTTAATCACCACTTCTGATGCCCATGGTAACTGGACGGTTACCACAGATTTTCCATTGAAAGATGGTAATTTTGTGACAGCAACAACGCCTAACCAAGATAATGTCATTATCGAAGATAAAGTGAAGTTACCATTTATTACCATTGATGTTGTTGCGGGTGATGATGTTATTGATCCTTCGGAACGTACTGATATTGACACTCAAACTAAAATGAAAGTGACAGGTACAATCAGCAATCCTAATGCTGATGTTACAGTGACTTTTAATGGTGTTGAGTATTCGAGTAATTCAACAGATCCTGCTAAAAAAGTTACTGTAAATTCAGATGGTACGTGGTCTATTCAAGTCCCTGCAGATCAAGTTGGAAGTCAAAACTCTATCGAAGCAAAAGCTTCTGTGGTGGATAATGGTATAACAATTGATTCAGCACCTGCTGTCCGTGATCCAATCACCCAAGGCAGTATTACCGTCGATGTCGATAGTAAAGGTCATATTACAGGCACAACACTCGAAGTCGTTCCAGGTCAAACAGTCGAATTGATTGTAATTGGTAAAGATAAAAATGGTGTTGAAATTGAAAAGAAAATTCAAGCCACTGTAGATAGCAACGGCCACTATACAGCAAAAGTACCTACAGACTTTGAAGATGGCAATATCACCGTTATTGCAACAACCAAAGATGCAAACAATCATCCACTAGATGCAAAAGATGCTGAACCTGTATTAGATCGTACATCGGGCTCTATTACAGTTGATGTAACACCAGATGGACAAATCACCGGTTCAACCACCGATGTACCACCGGGTGCAACGGTTGAACTTGTGGTCGAAGGCAAAGATCCAAACGGCAACCCTGTCAGCGAAACCATTACGGTGACAGTCGACAGCAACGGTCACTTCACCAGTACAGTGCCACCAAGCATTGCCGATGGTGGTGTCGATGTCACAGGAACCACAACGGATCGCAATGGAAATCCACTGACCGATACAGACAATGAACCAGGACTCGATCGCACGCCAGGTCAGATCACAGTGGATGTCACACCAGATGGACAAATCACCGGTTCAACCACCGATGTCCCACCGGGTGCAACGGTTGAACTTGTGGTCGAAGGCAAAGGTCCAAACGGCAACCCTGTCAGCGAAACCATTACCGTGACAGTCGACAGCAACGGTCACTTCACCAGTACAGTGCCACCAAGCATTGCCGATGGTGGTGTCGATGTCACAGGAACCACAACGGATCGCAATGGCAATCCACTGACGGATACAGACAACGAACCAGGACTTGATCGCACGCCAGGTCAGATCACAGTTGATGTCACACCAGATGGACAAATCACCGGTTCAACCACCGATGTCCCACCGGGTGCAACGGTTGAACTTGTGGTCGAAGGCAAAGATCCAAACGGCAACCCTGTCAGCGAAACCATTACGGTGACAGTCGACAGCAACGGTCACTTCACCAGTACAGTGCCACCAAGCATTGCCGATGGTGGTGTCGATGTCACAGGAACCACAACGGATCGCAATGGCAATCCACTGACGGATACAGACAACGAACCAGGACTTGATCGCACGCCAGGTCAGATCACAGTTGATGTCACACCAGATGGACAAATCACCGGTTCAACCACCGATGTCCCACCGGGTGCAACGGTTGAACTTGTGGTCGAAGGCAAAGATCCAAACGGCAACCCTGTCAGCGAAACCATTACCGTGACAGTCGACAGCAACGGTCACTTCACCAGCACAGTGCCACCAAGCATTGCCGATGGTGGTGTCGATGTCACAGGAACCACAACGGATCGCAATGGCAATCCACTGACGGATACAGACAACGAACCAGGACTTGATCGCACGCCAGGTCAGATCACAGTTGATGTCACACCAGATGGACAAATCACCGGTTCAACCACCGATGTCCCACCGGGTGCAACGGTTGAACTTGTGGTCGAAGGCAAAGATCCAAACGGCAACCCTGTCAGCGAAACCATTACGGTGACAGTCGACAGCAACGGTCACTTCACCAGCACAGTGCCACCAAGCATTGCCGATGGTGGTGTCGATGTCACAGGAACCACAACGGATCGCAATGGCAATCCACTGACGGATACAGACAACGAACCAGGACTTGATCGCACGCCAGGTCAGATCACAGTGGATGTCACACCAGATGGACAAATCACCGGTTCAACCACCGATGTCCCACCGGGTGCAACGGTTGAACTTGTGGTCGAAGGCAAAGATCCAAACGGCAACCCTGTCAGCGAAACCATTACCGTGACAGTCGACAGCAACGGTCACTTCACCAGCACAGTGCCACCAAGCATTGCCGATGGTGGTGTCGATGTCACAGGAACCACAACGGATCGCAATGGCAATCCACTGACCGATACAGACAATGAACCAGGACTTGATCGCACGCCTCCGGCTGTGACTGTTGAAATTACTCCAGACGGTAATATCAAAGTGACCTTTGATCCAGATATTGATCCAAGCACCATTGATCCAAACACGGACATCGTGATTACCGACAAAGACGGCAATCCACTTAAAGACAAAGACGGTAATCCTGTAACTGTTCCACCACTGACATCAACTGATGGAGGGATTACTTGGACAGGCAAAGTGCCACCAAATGTCGACACTGAAGTCAAAGTTGAAGTACCAGTGAAGGACAAAGATGGTCAACCAACTTATATCGATAAAACAGGTAATCCAGGTACGGGTGGCGAAACTACAGTACCTGTGGATACCTTATCGCCAACTGTAAAAGTTGCGATCAGTGAAGATAGAACTTCGGTAACTTTTACCTTTGATGAGGTTATTCAAGGTTTTGATGCCTCTGATATTGTGATTACAGGAGGACAATTAAAACCAGGAACCCTAATTGAAAATGCTGATGGCACGTGGACCGCACAACTTCAAAATACAGAACAAGGCACTACTGTTGAGGTAAAGGTTAAAGATCAAAGCTATACAGATTTAGTGGGGAATGTAGGTCTGGGTGCTACAGATACAGATATCACCATCAAAATTACCAGTGTCACCTCAATTGTAGGCTCAAATGATAAGCTGATTACAGGTCTTACAGGCGCAAATCAAGATGTCACTGTAATTCTGCCAAATGGTACGATAGTTGAAGGAATTCGCTCTGATGAAAATGGATATTGGCAGTTAACTACAGAAATTGTTGAAGGTACAAATGACCAAATTACTGCACAGACAAAAAATCAAGATGAAAAGCCTATAGAAGATACGATTAGCTTGCCATTTGTTTCGATTGATCTGGTGTCAGGTAATGATGTCATCAATGAAGCTGAATATGCTGATTTTGCTGATACCGTTACCATCACAGGTAAAGTCAGTAACCCAGATGTCACCATGACAGTAACAATTGCAGGTACAACATATACAGGTTCACAAGTAACAGTAAATACTGATGGCACTTGGTCTGTGAATGTGCCTAAAGCAGATGTTGCACAAGATTTTGATATTACGGCACAAGCCACATCCAATACATCAGGTGTGAAATCTGATGAAACTTTGCGCGATGTCATGGTTGATATTGTTCCACCAAAAGTCACTGTAGAGATTGATGCAACAGGAAAAATCACACTGAAATATGATTCCGATGTTGATCCAAACAGTATTGATTTGTCGCAAGTCACTGTGAATGATACTTCAGGTAATGAAATTATTGTGAATTGGAATAAGTCAGATAGCAGTGCATTAAACTTTGATGCAATGATAGATATGCCTGTCGATGACATCATCACTGTGACAGTGCCTAAAGGTAGTTACCAAGATTTGGTGGGTAACCTTGGTTTAGAAGGTTTAGATACTGAAGATGTTGATAATGCACCACCTGATATTGAAAAGACTTTAATTACAACTGATGAAGATACTTCTGTTGTGATTACATGGGCACAATTAGGTATTACGGATAACAGTACTGATTTGAATAAGTTAGCTGTTTCATTTACAGCGTTACCAGTCAACGGTACTTTATATCTAAATGGTCAAGTTGTGACAGATGTTAATATGTTGGCGGATTTAACTAAAGCAGATATTGATGCAGGTCAATTAAGCTTTAAACCTGATTTGAATGATGCGTCAACATCTGCCGATTCAGCATATACAACGCTTGATTTTGAAGTACATGATGGGGTCAATACTTCTACAGGTTCTGTTGATGTGATGGTTGAAGCTGTTGCTGATACACCAAACCTATCACTTAACTTGTTGGATTGGAGTCCAACCGCACTTAATTTAAATATTAAAACATGGGAGAGTTTGAAATCTGTCACTGTTGATGGAAAAACCTACGATTTGCTACAGGGTGGTGGTAATGGTATGCCTGCAGATACTTTAAAAACAGTATTTGAATACTTAACCAGTGAGCGTAATACCACACATAAACCTGCAACGAGTGGTGGAACAACTAGTTTGACTAATGGTGATGTTGCAACCTATAAAGGTGTCGCAATTACAGGTTATGTTTATCTTGAGAAAGGTCATACCTATAACTATAAAGGTGTAGCAGATGATAGTGGTATGCTCATTATTGGAAATGAAGACCCAGTCTTTGTGAGTTGGGGTGGATTAAGCACGTCAGTAGATCGAAGTTTTACCGCAACTGAGTCTGGCTTCTATACCTTTGATTTCTATATGCATAACCAATCAGGTGTCGGAAATTATAATTTCCAATTAGTAGATCAGTCACATGGTGACACAATCAGTTATTATCCTGATTTAGACACCGCATTGTCAGGTTTGAATGATTTCTATCAACAAACCAATCCATCGGTGGAATGGAAAATATCTGATCTGATTCAAGGGAGTGTAACGGATAAAGATGAAAATGGTTTTCATCGTCCATACTTCAACTTAAGTGGTGAAGTTGGACAAGATATTTCGCTTGGGTTGCTCAGTACAAGTTTGAATGATGTAGATGGTTCAGAAAGCTTGACCTTAAATTTCTCAGGTTTAATTGAAGGCATGATGATTTATGCATTGGCTGCAGATGGTTCACGTCTTTTATTGGGTACAGCGGATGCAAATGGTCAATTAAGCTTTGCTGCCGATGGCATGTCTTTAGATGGTGCAAGTCTAGTCGCTGTTGCACCATCTGATTTTACTGTGACTGGTTCTTCTTTGGCATTAAAAGTAAAAGTAGAAGCTATTGCCACAGAACAATCTAATCATTCAACAGCAAGTTCAGAACTTGAGTTTGATATGACTTTGTATCCACCTTCAAACGTGGGATTTAAAGCAGAGGCATTTGCTGAGCATACTGCAGTTGAGCAAGATGCAAATCTAATTTTTAATGTATTAAATGATGATCATTTAGGTGGGAATAGCTTAACAACTGTCAATGATTTTTCATCTACAGATCAGATTGATGTTTCGGCATTACTTGATCACAATGCGAGTCTTGAAAATATCAATGAATACTTAACAGTCAGCTATGATGCAGAGCAAGACCAGTCAGTGATTTCAATTGACCGCGATGGCAAAGCTGCACAGTATCAAGGTGCTGAATTGTTGGTATTAAATAATCAAACAACTGATCTTACACTTGAAGAATTATTGCAAAATAATCAAATCATCATCTAATGATTTGATCACTGTATTATTTTTCTAAATATAAAAAGCTCCTTCGGGAGCTTTTTATATTTCCTAGCAATAACATCGTCATAATCAGATAAATGGTAAAATTATTTATTTAATTTAAATTATTGATAAATAGTTAAATAATAAGATATTGGAAAGATAGTTTAAAATTTTACATTTTTGACAAAAGTTGGATATTTATAGTCAATTGAATCTATTGATACATCCCTTAACTTAGTCATGAATATAAGGATGATTTGTTGGTGGATAGTGATATTCGCAAGCATATTGAAAAAATGGATCATAAAATGAAAATACAAAACCCTTTAAAATGGAAAAAACTTACTGTACAGAAGTGTAAAAACACGTGCTTAGCAATGGGCTTGTTATTGCCGTTTTCTTTATCATATTCAGTATATGCAGCACCTACCCCCAAATTAGATTTGACACTTTCGCAACACTCACAACAGAAAATTAAAAAATTAATGGATGACTCTAAAATATGGGCGCAAATTCCTAAGCAAGTAACGCTATGTGTATATTCACCAGATGGTGCAAATGGTGAAGCTTTTGAACAAGCGACCAGCTATATCAGTGAATTACCACGTATCGCACAAGTAGCCAAACAGTTTGGGGTAGATTTAAAAATCACCCGACCATCAAAACTGCAAATGCGCATTGATATTGATTATCCAAAATTAAAGAAAAAAGCTACCACTGAATTGAATTTAAAAGTCTATACCGATGAACGTGTTTTAACGGAAGATTTTCGCAGTAAACGCTGTGATGGTGCAGGGATTAGTAATTTACGTGCCCGACAATTTAACTCTTTTGTCGGGAGTATTGATGCCATTGGTGCTGTACAAAGTTATAAACAATTGTCCTCTGTGATTCAGTTGTTAGCACGTCCTGAATATGATGCCAAAATGGTGAATAAAGACTATGAGGTGGTCGGAATCGTACCATTAGGTGCAGCATATATCATGGTGAATGACCGTCGTATTGATACTTTGGCAAAAGCGGCTGGTAAAAAAGTTGCTGTGATGAATTTTGACGGCACACAAAAGAAATTAGTACAAAATGTAGGTGCTCAGCCAGTTTCAGTCGATCTCTTGACTGTTGGTGGAAAGTTTAATAACAAAGAAGTCGATATCATGGCAGGGCCTGCATTGTTGTTTAAGCCTTTGGAACTACATAAAGGTATGAATGATAAAACAGGTAAAACTGTGGGAGGTATTATCAAATTTCCACTGATCCAAGTGACAGGTACATTGATCATGCACCGCAATAAATTCCCTGCAGGGATGGGGCCAATTGCACGTGAAATGATTTCTAAACAGCTTAGTCCTGCTTTTGATTTTGTAGATAAACTTGAAAAAGAAATCCCTGCAAAATATTGGATGGAAATGCGAGAAGCAGACAAACCTGGTTATATTAAAATTATGCGAGAAGCGCGTATTCAGATGACCAAAGATGGATATTATGATCCTGCCATGATGCGAATCTTGAAAAAAGTACGTTGTTCACAAAACCCAAGCAGTTTTGAATGTGCTTTAAATGATGAATAATTTGATTAGCTGAATTTGATAGAATTTTTTAAATGCCCTGAAATATAGGGCATTTTAGTTTGGGTGCATTATGGATGAGGTATGAAATATTTTATCCAGTATGAAATTGCATATATTTTAGAGAAAACTGATTTTATTTAATATTTTTTATTTCGCTAATGCTTGCTAGGTATAAAGTTAAGTATATTCAATCTACAAATCAGCATTTGAAAATGCATAAACTAAATTGATTTTGTTCAATGAAATTTGTCCAATAAAACCTGATTGAGGGGAAATGTGCTTCAAGTATTTGCAGAACTGTGCGGTGGTGTAGGCTTGTTTTTATTGGGCATGACTTTAATGACCAATGGTCTAAAAGACATTACAGGCGAAACCCTCAAACATTTATTTACCCAATTTACCAATACCCCCATGAAAGCTTTATTGTCTGGGATTGGGTTGACGATTTTGGTCAATTCCTCCACAGCGACAACAGTAGCGACAGTTGGGTTTGTTAATGCAGGCGTGATGACTTTCGCTCAAGCGATGGGCGTGGTAATCGGGGCAAATATCGGTACAACCAGCACAGGTTGGTTGGTGGCATTTCTGGGTTTAAAGTTTTCTATTTCTATGTTTGCGTTGCCATTTATTGGTTTTGGTGCGATGCTGCATTTGGTTGCCAAAGATCGACTGAAATTGTTTGGGTTGATTTTGGCAGGATTTGGCATGATTTTTTTTGGTATTGCCGTTTTACAAGAGGCGATGGCAGGTTTCTCAAATCGTGTTGATCTTTCATTTTTAAGTGCCGATGGTTTTTGGGCAAAGTTACTTTTGGTTGCCATTGGTATCGTGATGACTTTGATTTTACAGTCATCTAGTGCCTCAATTACGGCAACCTTAGCCGCTTTGGCGAGTGGTGCAATTGATTTATCTCAAGCGCTGTATCTGGTGATCGGGCAAAATATCGGGTCAGTCGGTATTACCATATTGTCCGCGATTGGTGCATCTATCAATGCCAAAAGAACTGTTGCGGTCAATGTCATTTTTAATCTGGTGGCTGCAATTGTTGCATTTGTACTCTTAGCCCCAGTGCTGTTGTGGCTATATCAACATATATCTTGGTTGAGTCGTTGGGATGCGTTGGTGATGGTGGCATTGTTTCATACGGCATTTAGTATGGTCGGGGCGTGTATTTTTATGCCTGTGTTGAAGCCTTTAGAAGCTTTGGTTATTCGGTTATTACCAGAACATTCACCGAGTATTTTAAACTGTTTAGATGAAGCCAGTTTACAAGTCCCTATTGTGGCGATTCAAGCAGCAGAAACTGTACAAAGTCATATTTTATTTGAAATTTTTAATGCCTTACACAAAGCGTTTCGAGATGGGATATTGCCCGATAAAAGCAAACTTAAACAATTAGATGACATTATTTTGCATTTAGAGGCATATTTAGAAAAGATTACGATCGCCCATAATCCAGAATTACAACAACATTTTTTAGCGATTTTAAGGGTGATGGTCTATGTCAGAGTATTACGTAGTGATTTAGAAAAAATTGATAATGCAGCTTTGTTAAGAATGCATCCTGCGATTTTCCAGTTGGCGCTTGATTATTCACATATTTTAGAGAGTTATATTGAAAATTTAAGTCATTTGGGTGAGCCTACACAAATTGAGAAATTGCGTACAGAATTAAATGCATTAAAGAAATGGGCGAGCAAACATCGTACCGAAATACGCAATCAGGTTTTAGAATATACGGTATTAAATCAACTCAATGCGGCAAAAAGTGTAGAGTTATTGGCAGCGCAGCGTTGGATTGAGCGATTAATTGCGCATACCTATCGTTTTTCCAATGTGTTGCATGAAAGTTTAGTACAAGAGCAAAAATGAGTCGCTAATTTAATGGATAAATAAAATATTCTTGAATAGATATCTAAAAATCGTAAATACAAAAATGTGATAAATAATAGCATTTAATTTATTTTTCAATGCAAAGCTGAGTCATTAGCATAAGTCAGAGTTCTTACTTTTGCTGAAAAATATATGAGTAAATCATCTAAACCTTTGATCATTACTGCGATTGTTATTGTGGCAATTGTGGCTTTTGTTTATTTCCAAAAAAATAAAAATATCGCAACTGAAACAGCCGTTAATCCATCCACAAAATCTGATTCAGCAGTAGTCATCGCATATCAAACTGGGGTTGACCCAACTAAGGTGGCGCAGGCAAATGGTGATTATGAAAAAGCGAGTCAACAGACTATTCAGTGGAAAAAGTTTGATACAGGTGCGGATGTCGTAAATGCTTTAGCATCAGGTGATGTGGATATTGGCAATATTGGCAGCAGTCCTTTTGCTGCGGCTGCCAGTCGTAACTTACCGATAGAGGTATTTTTTATTGCTGCAAAATTGGGTGCTTCAGAAGCTTTAGTCGTACGTAACTCATCTAATATTCAAAAGCCACAGGATTTGATTGGCAAAACCATTGCAGTGCCATTTGTATCTACGGCACATTACAGCTTATTGTCAGCCTTGAAACATTGGAATATTGCAGAGTCACAAGTCAAAATCGTGAACTTACGTCCACCTGAAATCTCAGCAGCATGGGAGCGTGGTGATATTGATGCTGCTTATGTATGGGAGCCAGCATTAAGTAAAGCCAAAGTGAGCGGAAAAGTTTTGACGGATTCTAAACAAATCGGTGAATGGGGCGCTGCAACTTACGATGTTTGGGTGGTACGTAAAGAATTCGCAGAAAAAAATCCTCAATTTTTAAAAGCATTCGTACAAACTTCTTTAAAACAAATTGATATATATAACCAAGCACCGCAAGCGTTCCAAGAAAATTCAGAAAATATCCAAAAAATTTCAGCATTAACAGGTTCAGATCCGAAAGATATCGCATTGTTATTGTCAGGTAATATTTATCTGAATCAGCAACAGCAGCTACAAAGTTTCCAACAAGAATTTGCTAAAAATATTTTTGATACAGCCAGCTTTTTAAAAGCGCAAGGCAAAGTAGATCAAGTGAAAGCAAGTTATCAGGACAATATTAACCCTAAGTTTGTACAACCTTGAGGATGAGTGATGTCTGTTTTAAAAGCTGAAAACATTACACTACATTATGAAAATCATGATGTTGCTGTTTTGGAAAATATTAATCTCACTATTCCAGAATCCTCTCTGACTGTAGTGCTTGGAGAGTCTGGTTGTGGCAAGACGACTTTGTTAAATATTTTGGCAGGTTTTCAGCGGGTTGATTCAGGTATCGTGAAAATTAATGATGAGGTATTAACGCAACCTGATGCACGTCGTGCGGTGGTTTTTCAGGAACACGCTTTATTGCCATGGTTAAATGTATCTGAAAACGTGGCTTTTTCACTGAAATTACAAGGTCTAAATGCCACAGAAATACACAAGCAAGTCGATGCGATTTTAACCACTGTCGGTTTGGCACATGTGGCAACGTCTAATATTTGGGAATTGTCAGGTGGAATGAAACAGCGTGTCGGTATAGCACGTGCTTTGATTAGCCATGCACCATTTATTTTACTCGATGAGCCATTTGCAGCACTCGATGCATTTACCCGTGAAAATATGCAAGAGTTGGTGTTGAAGTTGTGGATTCAGGAAAATAAAGGTTTTTTCTTGATCACACATGATATTGAAGAAGCGCTATTACTCAGTCATCAATTGGTACTGATGACCGCACGTCCAGGCACAATTGTAGAAACGCTACATTTAGACTTTGCACAGCGCTATCGACAAGGTGAGTCTATTCGTTCAATCAAATCAGATCCATATTTTATTCAACTACGTGAACAATTATTTGAACGCTTAAAAGATCAAAAACTACAGGCTTTGGAGCTTTAAATGAATAGTCAAATTCACAAAATTGCTCAAAAAAACCTGACAGCAACAGCGACTGAACAGCGTATTACACCTTCGACAAATACTTTCAAATTTTCCAAGTTTGTGATGAAAAATTTAAGCCTAGTCATTAGCTTAGGCAGTGTGAGTACGATTTTACTGTTGTGGTTTGCGGTGAGTGCATTGCATTTAGTCCCTGAGCTATTTTTACCCTCTCCAAGTGCAGTATGGCAAAAATTTGTCCAAGTCAGCCAAGATGGTTTTATGAAAGCGACACTTTGGCAGCATCTTGCTGAAAGTATTAGACGTGTGTTGACTGCTTTGATCGCTGCGGTTGTGATCGGTGTCCCTATCGGACTTTGGATGGGGCTAAATAAATGGGTGCGTGCAGTACTTGATCCTCTCGTGGAGTTATTGCGACCAATTCCACCTTTAGCCTATTTACCGTTGTTGGTGATTTGGTTCGGCATTGGTGAAACCACCAAGATTTTATTGATTTTCTTTTCAATTTTAGCGCCCGTGATTATCAGTTCTGCGCATGGGGTCTTGAGCCATCAAAAAAACCGTGAGCGAGCAGCACTTTCGCTTGGTGCAACACGGGCACAAGTCTTGCAATATGTGATTTTACCAACAGCATTGCCACATATTTTAACAGGAATACGTATCGGTCTCGGTGTGGGCTGGTCGACACTCGTTGCAGCAGAATTGGTGGCTGCTGATCGAGGAATTGGTTTTATGGTGCAATCGGCAGCACAGTTTTTAATTACCGACACAGTAGTGCTTGGCATTATTGTGATTGCGATTGTTGCAGTGAGTTTTGAATTGTTTTTACGTTGGTTGCAAAAGCAATTAGCGCCTTGGTACGGTCAACAGTTATAGAAGTTACATCATGACATTACAGATACAGATTCAGCCTATTCAAGCCAATATTGGCGCAGTGATTGAAAATGTGGATTTAAATCTGACCAATCCACACATACTTAAGCAGATACATGCAGCCTTATTAAGATATCAAGTGATCTTTTTTAGACATCAGCAGTTGCAAGCTCAGGCGCAAGTACAACTTGCCGAAACTTTTGGTCATTTGCATATTCATCCGATTTATCCTTCTTTACAAGATGCGCCTGAAATCATTATTTTGGATAGTCATGCAACAGATCTTAGGGACAATGAGCTTTGGCATACAGATGTCACCTTTAGTCAAACCCCACCTTTAGGATGTGTATTACAAGCAATAAAAATTCCTGAAGTGGGTGGAGATACACTTTGGGCGAGTGGAACAGCCGCTTTTAAAGCACTTCCTGAAGCGTTACAAAATCAATTACGTGGTTTAACTGCGACACATGATATTCGTAAATCTTTTCCATTCGCGCGTTTTGGTACAACGTCTGAGGCACGTGAAAAACTTGAAGCATCATTTCGTAAAAATCCACCAGTCGTTCACCCAGTAGTTCGTAGTCATCCTGAAACAGGTGAGGATATTTTATTTGTAAATGAAGGTTTTACAACGCATATCAATGAACTGAGTCAGACTGAAAGTGATAAGCTTCTCAACTTTTTATTTGAACATGCGGTGAAAGAGCAATTTCATTTACGTTGGCAATGGCAAAAAGGCGATGTTGCGATTTGGGATAACCGTTGTACACAACATAAGGCTTTGTTTGATTATGGTGATGCCCATCGAATTATGCATCGTGCCACTGTGAATGGTACTGTGCCGTATTATCAACCACGCAGTTAATTTTATTTTGCATCATACGCATGAACAATAAATCTAGTTCAGATTTATTGTTCAAAACCTAAGCTGTAATATTAAAAAAGATAATCAATAATCGTTCTAAAAATGATACGAAACCTTCTATTTTTACTAAATCAAACCTTAAAGCATTACGATAAACTAAGCGCATAGAGAAAATTATATAAGGATAAAGATCATGTTTGATATGCGTTTATCTCATCAACGTGGTGCAGCACATCATGGTTGGTTAAAATCACGTCATAGCTTTTCATTTGCCGATTATTGGGATCCAAAGCAAGTTGGTTTTTCAGACTTATTGGTGATTAATGATGATACTGTTGCGCCATCAAAAGGCTTTGGTACACATCCACATCAAAATATGGAAATCATTTCCTATGTACTTGAGGGTGCGTTAGAACATAAAGATTCGATGGGTACAGGTTCAGTTATCGTACCCGGTGATATTCAGTTGATGAGTGCTGGGCGTGGTGTGGCACATAGTGAATATAACCATTCTACACAAGAAGATGTTCACTTTTTACAGATCTGGGTCGTGCCAAACCAAGCCAACACTGAACAAAGTTATCAGCAATTGCATATTTCTCCCGAAGATAAACGTGGAAAATTGCATTTGATGATTTCACCGACAGGTGGCGAAAAAGCATTAGCCATTAAACAAGACATTAAGATTTATTCAGGTCTATTTGATGGTGATGAAACTGCTGAATTTCAAATCCCAGAAGGACGTTATGTTTATCTACACGTGGCGAAAGGGCAAGTTGAAGTTAACGGACAAGTATTTCATACAGGCGATGCCGCACGAATCCGTGAGGGTGGAAAATTAAGCTTTAGTCATGGTCAAAATGCTGAAGTTTTGGTATTTGATATGCGTCCTAAAGAAATTCCAAGCATGCCTTAATCCTGTCAATAAGAATGGCTTAAGCAAAAAGCATACTAAATCTTTAGTATGCTTTTTTTATGCATGCATATGTATTTAAATAAAAAGATATTATTGGGGAATTTGATTGCTAATTTGAGATGGAAATGAAATTACAAAATTCGTCTGTTCTGTGTAGATTGTTCTAGGTGGAGAAAGTAGAAATTTTTAACTATTTATAATTTATTATTTGAAAAACTGAAATAAAACACTCCGAAGATGCCGCTGCATGGTCGTTACCCTGAACCCGATGAGTTCAAGGTGGACACGACGCGTACTTAATGGGTTTCCCACTCAAGGCGGGCATACACTCAAAATACACAGAACGCATCCGTAGGTTTAAGTATCGGCAGGGGAATAGACGTACTGGCGAACATCCCAGAGATAGATTAAGTATACAGATTCTCAGTGTAGAGGCAAATGCCGAATTTTATGAAAATGCTAGAATTTATGCAAAGCAAGATCCGAATGCACAAACAAAAAGCGATTTATACTGCTTTTTCAACGTCTTTTAAAATTTCCTCAAGCAAACGTTCACAATGTGTATATTCTTGTAAGGACTTGTTTAAAGACAAAACTTCTTGCATTAACTCCAATGCCACCATGATCATCAGTTTGTTATGTTCCATATTAGGTGCTTTACGTCGAAATTCTTGAAATTTTTCATTCAATAATTTACCTGCACGTTCAAGCTCAGCTTTCTGATCAGCGGTAGTACTGAGGCGAAAAATTTGTTCAATTAAACGCAATTCAACGACAACAACTTCAGACATGATTAGACTTCCTCATTGGTTTCAGATGGATGAGCAAGTTGCTGAATTTCTTGCGCATGCTGATCTTGTTCAGTGCCTAAAATCGCTAAACGTTGAATAATCGCTTCAACTTTGGTTTTGGCATGATCATTTTTCTGAATTAAGCGTTCACGTTCACTGAGCAAGTCTTTGATTTCTTGTTGAGAGTGGCGCTGTTCATTTTGTAACTTTTCTTTGAGAATTCGTAACTCATTACGCTCAGCCAAAATTTCCTGAAAACGAGTTTTAAGGTCGGTACAGCTTTTTTCTAAACGCCCATAACGTTCTGCCAAAGCAGTTGCATCAGTGTTCAGTTGAGTAAATTGTTTTTGTAAAGCTGAAAGTTGCTCGGTCAAGCTTTCAATTTCATCTTGCTTTTGGGTGATAATGCCATTTTTATGCAAGATCTGAGTATGTGCTTGTTCCTCACTGTTATCTTTCTCTTTTAACAGTGCTGCATTTTCTTTCTCAGTTGTTTCAATACGTGTTTTTAAAACACCAATATGCGTTTGTAGACGCTGTAATTGTTCTAGCATAACGGGTCGCACAGATTTGCAATCAAAGGTAATATATACAGAAGTATAGAGATTGGATAAACGAATGCAAGACGATATTTCAGGTTGGTCAGATTGGGATCAAAATTTTGGTCAAATTGAAGAAATTTCAAGCCCAAGTGAGTTACACGGGTTGCTCACAGGTATAGTTTGTGTTACCGAAGTGCCATCTCGTGATGAATGGTTACAAATTTTATCGACCATTGATATACCAAAAATAAACGAAGATGCTTTAGCGATCTTGGCTGAAGAAGCAGAAGACATTGCGCATGCCTTATCAGAAGATGAATTAGATTATTTACCTTTGCTTCCAGATGATGAACATAGCCTTGCTGAACGTGTGCAGGCTTTGGCAGATTGGTGCGCAGGTGTGGTTTTAGGTTTTGGTTTGGCATCAGGACATATTCGCTCAGATGAACAAGAGTTGATTGAAAGCTTACAAGATGTGGCTTCAGTTGAGTTTGATGAAACTGATGATGACGAAGAAGGTGAAGAAAGCTATTTAGAACTTTATGAGTTTGTCCGTTTGATTCCTGTGTCTTTGTCTATGGGACGCAAGAAAATTCCAGTGCTGGAAAGTTCTTTGTTGCAAAATTTTCATAGCAAAATGAAACCTGCAATTGAGGCATCAGACAGTAGCAATGTAGTAGAGGTTTTTACACCGCACCGCCCAAGCTAAAATCCATAACAAGACTTTTTGAATGAAGACTATTTCTGATATTTAAAAGGTCTTGTGATTTTTTAACTTAATTTTCATCCATCTAACGATAAGCTGAACACATAATGAAATTAACCCAAGCCGATTTTCAGGAACGTCGTGACCGCCTCGCAGAACAAATGGGTCCTAACAGTATTGCGATTATTGCTACTAGTCCAGAAGTGATGCGTAATCGAGATGCAGACTATAAATTTCGTGCGGACAGTAGTTTTTTCTATTTAACGGGATTTGCTGAACCTGAAGCAGTGGCTGTGATTGAAACTGATGAAACAGGTGAAGACTACAGCTATAGTTTGTTCTGTCGTGAACGAAATCGTGAGATGGAAATTTGGAATGGTTATCGTGCTGGCATCGATGGTGCGATTGATGATTATGATGCAGACGAAGCTTATGCGATTGATTTATTAGATGAAGAAATCATTGAAAAATTACTGAATAAAGACAAATTATTTTATCGCATCGGACAACGTGCGGAGTTTGATGCCCGTGTTACGAAATGGATTGCCAAAGCTACAGGTGAAACGCGTCGCGGAACTTCTGCACCTGCACACATTGTTCAACTTGATCGCATTGTAGATGAAATGCGCTTGCATAAATCAGCCAAAGAAATTGAGTTAATGCAGATCGCATCTGATATTAGCGCAGAAGCACATAAGCGTGCTATGCAAACTGTGCAGCCAAATATGATGGAATATGCTTTAGAGGCAGAACTGAATTATATTTTTGGTAAAAATGGCTGTGTTCCATCTTATAACAGCATCGTTGGTGGTGGTAAAAATGGTTGTATTTTGCATTATGTTGAAAATAATCAACCCTTAAAAGATGGTGATTTGGTTCTGATCGATGCAGCTTGTGAATATGAATTGTATGCCTCAGATATTACCCGTACTTTTCCTGTAAATGGCAAGTTTAGTCCTGAGCAAAAAGCATTGTATCAAGTTGTTTTAGATGCACAAATCGCTGCGATAGATGCTGTACAGATCGGAAATTCTTATAAAGAACCACATCATGTTGCGGTGAAAATTCTCGTTCAAGGTTTACTTGATCTAGGCATTATGCAAGGTGATCTTGAAGAAATCATTGAAACTGAAAAGTATCGTCAGTTCTATATGCATGGTACAGGACATTGGCTCGGTATGGATGTGCATGATGTAGGCACATATAAACATGGTGAAGATTGGCGTGTGTATGAAGAAGGCATGGTCGTAACGGTTGAGCCTGGTTTGTATATCGCACCTGATGATGAAACTGTGGATGTAAAATGGCGTGGCATCGGCATTCGTATCGAAGATGATGTGGTTGCAACTAAGGATGGCCCATTGGTTTTAACTAAAAATGTGGTGAAGTCTGTAGAAGCTATTGAAGCTTTGATGGCACAGTCGAAGTAAGGTCTGTGTTTTAAAACTAATTTAATGCACTATTGCCAGTCAGATAATAAGCTGATTGGCTTAATAGCGTTGGTGTTTTGCTTTTAGTTTCAAATTTTACCAATAGTAATCAAATTTTTATAAAAAATTGGGCTTAAAATAAGTGTAGTTATTAGTGAAATATATCAAAAATGGAACAAAATGTTTTAAAGTCGCTTTTTGCTAGTATTTGTTGATTTTTAAGTAAAATAGAATTTTGATTTTAAAAGATTATTTTAAATGCATTTGGCATAATGTCCATTATCTTAAATGGAGTTAATTAATTAGATACACATATCATGCCGAAACTAGATCTCATGCCTATTCTTTGATAACCTAAACCCGCTATTGGCTCAGGTGCAGGTTTCATACCTTCTTTTTCACAAATTTCTTGTATATATTTTAAAGTATCAAGTGATGAGCTGTTTGGAATATATTCAAGAGTATTGTGATCAATCACTATAAAACTTTGTCTTGTCGTATATATTTTCCCATTCGGAGAAGTTAATAAGGCACTCCTTTCAATAATTTGTTTTTCATTTTCAAACCAAGATCTATCAATAAATTTTTCTTTTTCATATTTAATAATTATTTCTGCCTGAACTGAAATATTTATAAAAAATATACTAAAGGCAAATATTAATTTCATGTACATGACTTATTTTTGACCCAATATTTCTATAATTTCATCAATCTAGCTTAGCAAGAAGTATAAAAAATAGAATTTTAAAGTGTAAATATTTTCTAAAATTAACATAATATGCCTTTGTGAAATCTTATGTACTGATTTATTTAAGTCAGCATATCTAGATACATGAAAATTCAACGCTATAAGTTATTTTTTATAAAAATCAAAATCTTAGTGTGAATTTTTTAGGAATTTTAAATATTTTAAAATCATGATCTTACGTTAAATCTAACAACAATATTCTATTCCAATACAAAAATATCTGTGCTTCATGTAATATGAAATCAATCATCATTATAAGTATTCAGCATGCTGAATCGCATAGAGAAAGGGTCAAGACATGCAACAAGACGTCATTATTGTGGGTGGTGGAATGGTTGGGCTAAGTTTGGCACTCATGTTGGCAAAGTCCAATATTGCAGTCAAACTGTTAGAAGCTGTTAAATATCCCAACTATGAAGATGGAAGCATTGCCCCTTATCACTCAAGCTTTGATGCTCGAAATACCGCACTTTCTCGCAGAACCGTACAAATATACCAAAAACTTGGACTATGGGATGCACTACAAGAACATGCTACACCGATTTTAGAAGTGCATATCACTGAACAGGGCAGTTTTGGTAAAGCTCGACTTAAAGCAGATCAAGAAAATGTCGAAAGTTTTGGGCAAGTGATTGAAAATGCATGGCTAGGTCGAGTGTTGTTGTCACAAGTTCGTCAACAACCCTTAATTGAGCTGATTGATGGCGTGCAAGTCACTTCATTAACACAAGATCAAGATCAAGTCCAGATCGAAGCAACCCGTGGCGGAGAGTACATTCATTCACTTAAAGCAAAATTAGTGATTGCAGCGGATGGTCGAGATTCTTTTTGTCGTCAAGCATTGGGGGTGGGTGTAGACGTACATGATTATGAGCAAGTTGCCATCGTGACCGCTGTACAAACATCTAAACCTCACAACCATGTTGGTTTTGAGCGTTTTAGTCATTTAGGTCCTTTGGCATTATTACCTTTGCCTGGCGAATGTCGTCGCTCAGTTGTTTGGCCTGTGACCAAAGGTACAGAACATGAATGGTTAGGTGAGGAAAATGATCAACACTTCCTTGATGCTTTGCAAAAAACCTATGGTGATCGAGCTGGAAAGTTTGTCAAAACAGGTAAACGTTTTAGTTTCCCATTGTCACAAGTCTTGGCGCATAAACAGGCGGTTGGGCGTGTAATTTTAATGGGTAATGCTGCACATACCATTCACCCAGTAGCAGGGCAAGGTTTTAACTTGTGTATGCGAGATGTCGATGTGTTGGTTCGATATTTAAATCAACAAATCGCCAATAGCAGAGATTTGGGCGAGCCTGAAATGCTCAAAGCCTATGAGCAAGCTCGTTTGGCGGATCAAAAACGTGTCATCAAATTCTGTGATTCGGTGGTACGTGGTTTTAGTAATCAAAACCCAGTCTTAAAACTTTTAAGAAATACAGGTTTAGTAGCGTTTGATGTGATTCCAGGTGTTAAACCTTTGGTTGCAAACTATGCGATGGGGTTAAAAGCATGAGTGATTTAAATAAAGCTACTGTAGATCAAAATAATATCTTGGATGTCGTCATCATTGGCGGTGGTTTGGTAGGGGGATTAACCGCTTTATTGCTGGCGGAAGGTGGTGTTCAAGCAACCGTTTTGGATGCTGCACCGATTTTGGATGCTAAAAAAACATTAAGTATTGCAAATCCTCGTGTTTTGGCACTAAGTCAAGCGACCATTCACTTGCTGAAAACGGCACAGGTTTGGGACAAACTCGCGCGTCAAATGCCCTATACAGGTATGCAGGTCTGGAATAAAAATGGCTATGGTGAGATCAACTTTGGCCAAGCTTCATCGCAGTTTCCATCAGAACAACAAAGCTTGGGTTCAATGGTTGAGCCGAGTGTGTTAAATCTAGCCATTCAACAAACAATGCTTGAAAAAGTTAAAGATTATCGAACTCAGGTTAAAGTGATTCGTGTAGAGCAAGCTGTCGGTCATTGGAATATCCAACTGGCAGATGGTACGACTTTAAAAACTAAGTTGGTGATTGGTGCAGATGGCGCAAACTCTTTTGTGCGTGATCAAGCTTTTATTGATTTAGATATTTTAGATTATAAACAAGCAGGTTTAACGTGTGCGATTCGTACCACACAGCCACATCAATATGTTGCTCGTCAGATTTTCCATCCAACAGGTCCATTGGCATTTTTACCTATGGCAAGCTTGAAGCCTGAGCAAGCAGAGCAGTGGATTTCGATCGTATGGACTTTACCTGATGACTATGCAGATGAATATGCGGCTTTGGATGACATAACATTTTGTCAGTTATTAACCCGTGAAAGTCATCATATGTTGGGTGAGGTACTTGAAGCAACGCCACGGGTAAAATTCCCGCTAAAAGCGCGTGCTGCGCAGCGTTATATTAAAGATGGTTTGGCATTAATTGGCGATGCAGCGCACGTGATTCATCCACTTGCTGGTCAAGGGGTGAATATTGGTTGTTTGGATGCTGCAGTATTGTGTGATGTGTTATTGCATGACTTGAAGCGTGGTGTATGGGCGCATGAGCAAACCTTAAAGCGCTATGAACATCAACGTAAAGGGCAAAATGATGCCATGATGCACAGTATGTCAGCGATTGGTTTTTTGGAAACTTCTGAGCTTTTCCCTGTAGTTTGGGCAAGAAATTTTGGGTTAAAACAGGTTGAAAATAATGCTGTAATCAAAGAACGTTTTATGGCGCAAGCCAATGGTTTATCTAGTTTAAGTCATACACGTTATGCTGTTTAAATTGAAAGTGCTATTTTTTGGTCGATCATTTAAAAAAAATTACGAATTTGGGTGAAAAAAATACGATTTTTATGTATTTAGCACTAGGCGAATGCTTGAGAGATTGGTACATTTCTTCGTAATTAGGAACTCGTTTTTGTAAGATAAGTCATTCATGGGGAGAGAGCGTAAATGACGGATACGAATGATTATGATGAAAATACTGAAGATAGCGCTGTAGATGATGATGAGGCGAAAGCCGCTGAAAAAGGTGCTGCTGCGAGTGATTCAACAGTATCTGATGCAGACTTGGCTGAGGCGGAAACTTTGACTGTGACTGCAAAGCAAAAACAGCGTCAAGCATTGGAAGATGAAGTTGCTGCATTTTTAGCACGTGGTGGGAAAATTACTGAAGTGCCACCAGATGAGTCAAAAGATTAAACGGCTTTAGTAGAAATTGCCCAAACGTTTTAAGTGAATGCTTGGAATAGTTTGGGCTTTTTTATGCTTAAAATTTATTCGAGATGTAAATCTAGAAAACAAAAACTATAGAGTGCATAATGATTTTAACTTTTTGATAATGAATACATAATGTCTGAACAAAACCAGGTGAATTGGCAACGTACAAATCTAGATCATATTGAGCAAGCTTGGGAGGGCGATCTTTGGGATCGTAAGCGTTTAGGTGAACAGCTTACACGTTATGTAGATCGTTTGAATTGTGGGGCTGTACTTGCTTTAGATGCGCGTTGGGGTGAGGGGAAAACATGGTTTGTTCGTCACTGGAAAAAGCATCTAGAGGATGAAAACCATAATGTGATTTATTTAGATGCTTTTGCAAATGATTATTTGGAAGACCCTTTTTTAGTAATTTCTTCTGAGATTGCTGCAAGATTAGATCAAACTGCTGATAAAAGTTTGGTGCATAAATTTAAAAAAGCAGCTGCTGTGATGCAACAAGGTTTATTGACTCAAGCGCCTACAATAATAGCATCTATGATTAGTTTTGCATTGACAGGTGGAATCATTCCATTTTTAAAGATTGATAATGAATCTATTAAAGAAAAGTACGATGATATTGTAGACAATGTCACTGATAATATTGGTGAGAAAGTTACAGAAGCAATTCAAAATAAAATTGATGATTATGAAGAGGAAAAACAGTCTTTAAGTGCTTTTAAGGAAACACTTGGTAAATTAGCTGAAAGTTTAGATAAATCACTTGTTTTTATTATTGATGAGTTAGATCGCTGTCGCCCTGATTTTGCAATTCGTTTGATTGAAAGAATTAAACATTTTTTTGATATTCCGAAAATTGTATTTGTTTTGGTGATGGATAAAACTCAATTTTCAAAAGTGGTTTGTCATAACTATGGTTATGATGAAAAGTTGGGTGAAGAGTATTTAGATAAGTTTGTGGATTTCTTAATACCTTTACCGTTGATTTCTAAATTAAATAAGAACGAAATAGCTTATTTTTCAGTTTTAAAAAAATTACTCTATGCTGTGGGTGAGGAGTCTGATGATATTAATTTAATTCTTTATTTTGCATTGACTGAAAAAAATATATCACCTAGATTTTTAAAAAAGAAAATTAATGAGTACGCATTGTTAAGGACAAATGACACAAAAAAGAATATGTTTTTGATGTTGGCTATAATTACTAATCCATTAAATTTATTAGATAAAATTGAATTGTTTAGTAATAATATATACAGATCGATAGTTGAAAATGGTTCAATAACTTTTCAAACATTGTCCAAAAAAGAGTTAGAGGATATAGAAAGAATTTTAAAGCTACAATTTGAAATTGATGCAGTTGAATTTTTATTTTTGTTAGAACAAATCTTAAAAATATATGGACGGTATCAAAATATTATTAGTCCTAATCCAAAGGAAAAAATAGAAAAAGAGCTTGTTGATTTATATTCAAAGTATTCTTTAGAATCTTTAAAAAACCATTTAGATATTTCATCACAATATGAACTTTATTTAAATTCAAATTTATCATAATGGAATATTAACTTCCTTTAAAGTAAAGAAATAAGCTGTTGATTTCTCCCGTCTGTAACTTATCCCGCATTTTTAAAAACTGCTTTTCATCCATTTCATAAAGTTTAAGAGAAAGCAGTTTTTTAATATCTTCTTCTGAAAAACGATATTTTATAATTTTTGCAGGAATGCCACCCACGATGGCATAAGGTGGTACATCTTGAGTCACCACCGCACCCGTTGCCACCACCGCGCCTTCACCCAAAGTCACACCTTGCATAATCATGGCACGACTACCGATCCAACAACCATCCCCAATGCGTGTGTCCCCAGCGGGAACAAAACTCCGTGTATCAAACGGAAAAGCCGAAATCCAGTCGGTACGGTGTAACTGATTACCACCCATCATTATGACGCATTCAGCACCAAAACAAACAAAGTTACCAATATAAAGTTGATCAATCGGCTTCTCAGGTGTGGATGGCTTATCATGCAAATAACGAACCACACAACGCTCAAATCCCTGATCCCAATACGCTGAATAATAAGAATAATTCCCTTTGATGTGAATGTTTGGATTATTTACCGTCTTGGAAATAAACTCAAACTCACACCAATGTTTTACAGGCGAGTTAATGGAATCAGTCATATAAAATACAGCAGGTGAGTGGTTGCACTATTTTATATGACTTTAATACAAAGCGTAAGTAAATAGCCTAAGCTAATTTTAAATGAATCAAATGCGTTGCATGGGTATGACGGATATGATCGGGACGTTGCTGAAAATAGCGTTCAGTAATGGCTTTTCCAGATAAATCTTCAATGACAATATAACCCATATTTTCAACAGTTTGATGTAAGTTTTCTGACATAAAAGCACCAATCAAAGGCTCTTTTAAAAGTCGGGTAAATTGAGAAACAGCAAAAGTGCCGATACGCTCAATTCCTTGTAATTCTTTATAATCCACCGAATAGTCCATCACCACTTCGCTGCCAGTATGGGCAAAAGATGCGATATTTTGTAAAGTAGCAAAGGTAGTTTTAGGATTTAAATAATGCGTTGTACCTAACCAAGAAAAGAATCCCGCTTTATTTTCATCATATTGACTACGCGCTAAAGCATCAAATAATTTTTCTTTTTCAAAATCAATAGATACAAATTCAACATTCGCTGGGATTTCTGCTAATTGACTGAGTTTTTCTATTTTAAGTTTTTGCGTATCAGGGTGATCTACTTCAAAAATTTTTAATTGTGGAAATTGTTTGGCTAAGCGTAAAACGAAAGAATCTAAACCTGCTCCGACCAAAACATATTGTTGAATATCTTCTTGAATGGCGAGTTCTAATAAATCCTCAGTATAGCGAGAACGTGCAACGACCTGTCCTGTAAGTAAACCAAAAGTTTTATTTAACAGTGGGCTATTAAAGGCTTTGCTGACAAGTTTTGAAGAAAGTAAGGCTCTATATTCCTTACTTGTCATGTGTAAAGCAAAAGGGTCTGAAAATACAGGGTTTAGCGCATGTAGATAATGATTTGCACGAATTGCAGCTGCGGCTTCAGCAGTTTTACTAGCACGACCTTTTTTCATGATATTTCCATTTCAATTTTTATTTTCTAACACTCTAAGGCAAAAGATAAAATTAACAATGACCATAAAAATGGAAAGAGAGTAAATTTATGGTCATTAATATTTTTTGATTAATGAAAAAAGATATATCTCCTTAACCATTTTTATAAGTATGTATAGTGATTTTTTAGTTTAATGGCAGACCTTTCATTGTGACTCGATCAAAGCTATAGACATGTGCAAATGGGCTTTCGACACATCTACCCACTAATGGTGCTCGTTGATCAGGTTTGCCGCTTTTTAATATGATATCAGATGAGCAAATCGGACAAATTGCCTTAAATTTTGTAACTCGGGTGATTTGATTCTTGTTATTGTCTTTATACATTTCAATATCAACAAAATCCTCGTTTAAAGACATAAATGACATAGGTGCTTTAATCACACGGTGTTCAGGCAAACTCCATAATGGAATTGCCCAGAATTTAAACATAATATATGAGAAAAAATATAAACATAAAATAAAAAGCAAATCTAATGAAGAAAAACCTTGACCTTTATTGGCTAATACTAAAGAAAATGCACAGACATATATTGCCCAAAAAATTATGCTACCAAACAGTATAATGATCATTGCTAGTCCCCTTAAACTTTTATTTTTCATTTCCCCTTTTTTGAAAATAAATTTATAAAGCCAAGATAATTTAATTTCAGCAGGATCAGTTCGTTCGTAATAGGCTATGTTTTTTATTTCAGTTATCTCATCATTATTCTGAATATTTACTGCTTCAATGATATCTAACCAATAAAATCGCTCATTTCCTTTTCCACCTACAGTGTCATTGGTTTTTACAGTTGGGAAATATCCAATATCTTCAAATTGTTTTTCGTATTTTTGAATGATTATTCCCATTAAGGAATTTAGTCGTTGATCATTAATCCATTTACCTAAAGCTTTGGGGTCTATTTTATCAGCGGATGATTTTCCATCTACAGCAGATTTTAATTGGTATCTAGTAAAGGTTATTGGTTCAACGGTATCTTGCTGAATCTTGCTTAAAGTTGTTTCGCAAAGAAATTTTAAACAATCATAAGCTCTATTTTGTGTAGGATCATTTATTAAAATTTCAAAAAGAATTTTAAATGTTTTTATTTTAAATTCAGTCATTTAATTACCCTCTTGTACCTGTATATACCCACTTTACACAGTGTTTAAAACATTAGATCACAAGCATAGTTAATAAGTAAATCAACTTCTTACAGGATTTTAATTATGACTATGAAGATAGCTTTAGACGAAAATAATCGAATTGTAAAAATTGAAAATGTGAACCGTGGATTGGCGTGTAATTGCACATGTTTTACTTGTGGTGAAACAGTTTTAGCGCGGAAAGGAGACATTAAGGAACATCATTTTGCACATGCAAGCAATAAAGAGAGTTGTTTTATTAACACCGAATCATTACTTCATAAATATGCAAAAGAGGTCGTTTTAGAATCAATGGGGCTTATTTTACCAGCGTTACCTAATCATGATTTAGAAGCTGCTTGGTGGACATTTGATCGTATATTGCCTGAATTTAAATTAGGGGTGATTCGTCCAGATTTAGTTGCTTATGTTGATGGAGAAACCATTTTAATTGAAATAGCAGTTACCCATTTTATTGATCATAAAAAGTTAAACTATTTAGAAATGCTACAATTAAAGTGCATAGAAATAGACCTATCATCACTGTTGAAAAATGATATTGAAGTTCCAAGTGAAGCAATAAAAAAAGAAATTCTTGAAAATATAGAAAATAGAAAATGGGTTTATCCTATATCACTTGATAATTTATTGAATAAGCCAAACGATGACACTGTAAAGGTTGAGGTTCTTGAAGTTTCAATAAAACAAGAGCAAAAAAATAATCAAGCACCCTGGCAGGATTATAAATTTAGAATTAAAGGGATTAATTTTAATGCACGTAAGTTTTCAAGTGGAATGGTTTCGGTAAATTGTACATTTAATCCAGAAATGATTCAAATGCTTAAAGAATGGAAAAATGAAGGTCGGGGCTCATATCAGCCAAAATATAAATCATGGAATTATTGGCTTCCATTTTCAGAAACAGTTTTGGAAAGATTAAAACAAATGAATGAACTTTAAAAAAGCTAACAATGGTTATTTTTTAAATGAAATATTTGTTTATAAGTCAGATTTAATGAGTAAAAAGCAACTAAAAAGGGCTGAATAATCAGCCCTAGATTTTATCAAAAACTTTGCTTGAGCAAAAAATTAAAGATATTCAACGCTTACGATTTCGTACTCAACTTCACCTTGTGGTGTAGTGATTTTAGCTTCATCGCCTTCATTTTTACCTAAAAGTCCACGTGCAATCGGTGAGTTCACAGAGATTTTATTGATTTTAAAATCAGCCTCATCATCGCCTACGATTTTATAGGTTTTTTGCTCTTCAGTATCGAGGTTTTCAATGGTTACAGTTACCCCGAAAACGACACGACCCGTTTGTTCAAGTTCTTTTACATCGATGACTTGGCACGCACCAAGTTTACCTTCGATGTCTTGAATACGACCTTCACAGAAACCTTGTTGCTCACGTGCAGCATGATACTCTGCGTTTTCTTTCAAATCCCCATGTTCACGGGCTTCAGCAATTGCCGCGATAATGCGTGGACGATCCACAGTTTTAAGTTGCTGTAATTCTTTCTCTAAGGCTAATTTGCCTTCAGGTGTCATAGGATAACGTTGCATTGTTGTCCCTCAAGTTAAGTATTTAAAAAATACAGTTTAAAAAATAAAAAAATCCCGCCACCGATAGAGTGGCGGGACTTATCGGTAACTGAATTAACCTATAGAAAGGTCTTGCAAGCGGTATACATCCATCGGTAATTTAATCGCTAAAGCTTGGCATACAGCATCCGCACCATTCAAAGTAGTTGTGTAATACACTTTACCTTGTAGTGCAGAGCGGCGGATCGAGAACGAATCCTGCTGCGCTTGTTTACCTTCGGTTGTATTGATAATGAGGTGAATTTCGCCATTTTTCAAGCGGTCAACGATATTAGGGCGACCTTCTGTGACTTTATTCACACGTTCACATTCAATACCTGCTGCTTTGATGACATCGTAAGTACCGCCGGTTGCGATAACTTTGAAACCAAGTTCAGTCAGTTGTTTTGCGATGCCGACAGCACGAGGCTTGTCAGAATCACGTACAGACAAGAATGCGTGTTTTACTTCGCCTTCGGTTGGTAAGCCTGGTAAGCGATCATTCGAGCCTAACACAGCTTTATAGAATGCTTCACCAAAAGTTTTACCTACGCCCATTACTTCACCTGTAGATTTCATCTCAGGCCCAAGCACAGGGTCAACACCAGGGAATTTGTTGAATGGGAACACTGCTTCTTTTACAGAGAAATGTTCAGGGATAATCTCTTTGGTGAATCCTTGAGATTCTAAAGATTGACCCGCCATACAACGTGCAGCAACTTTCGCTAAAGACTCACCGATACATTTAGAAACGAACGGCACTGTACGAGATGCACGTGGGTTCACTTCAAGAATGTAAACGTCAGTACCTTTTACTGCAAACTGTACGTTCATCAAGCCCACAACGCCAAGCTCTTTCGCCATAGCAATGGTTTGACGACGCATTTCGTCCTGAACTTCATTTGACAATGAATAAGGTGGAATAGAACATGCTGAGTCACCAGAGTGAATCCCTGCTTGTTCGATGTGTTGCATGATTCCACCAATCACCACATCTTTACCGTCAGATACACAGTCTACGTCAACTTCGATCGCATCATCAAGGAAATGGTCAAGAAGGACAGGTGCTTCATTCGATGCTTGTACTGCATCACGTAAATAACGTTTTAATTCCTCATCGTTATAGACGATTTCCATCGCACGACCACCCAATACATAAGAAGGGCGTACAACCAATGGATAGCCGACTTTTGCAGCTTCAGCCATACCTTCTTCAGCAGATTTAACGATGCTGTTATTTGGTTGGCGAAGTTGAAGACGTTGGATCATTTGCTGGAAACGTTCGCGGTCTTCGGCACGGTCAATTGCATCAGGCGATGTCCCAATAATTGGTGCACCAGCTTCTTCTAAAGCACGTGCCAATTTAAGCGGCGTTTGACCGCCGTACTGTACGATAATGCCTTTAGGCTTCTCTGTACGCACGATTTCAAGGACATCTTCAAGTGTAATCGGTTCGAAGTACAAACGATCTGATGTGTCGTAATCGGTAGAAACGGTTTCAGGGTTACAATTCACCATGATCGTTTCATAACCGTCATCACGCATTGCAAGTGCAGCATGTACACAGCAGTAATCGAACTCGATCCCTTGACCGATACGGTTAGGACCACCGCCGATCACCATGATCTTGTCTTTAGTCGATGGATTTGCTTCACATTCTTCATCGTAAGTTGAATACATGTACGCTGTGTCAGATTCAAACTCAGCAGCACAAGTATCTACACGTTTATAAACTGGTGTTACACCCAAGTTCCAACGATGCTTACGGAATTGTTTTTGTGAAATACCCATCAAATTGGCGATGCGAAGATCGGATAAACCTTTACGTTTAAATGAACGGATATTGTCCGCATTTAAATCACCAAAACCTAAGGTTTTGATTTGTTCTTCAGTTTTAATGATGTCTTCGATTTGAATCAAGAACCAACGATCAATCTTAGTTGCTTGGAATACTTCTTCTAGAGTGAAGCCGTGACGGAATGCATCTGCCACATACCAAATACGCTCAGGACCTGGAACTTTCAGTTCAACCAAGATTTTTTCACGTGCACCTTCAGTACCCACTGCGATTTTTTCATCAAAACCGCAAGCGCCTACTTCAAGACCACGAAGTGCTTTATTCACAGATTCTTGGAAGTTACGACCAATCGCCATGACCTCACCCACAGATTTCATCTGGGTGGTTAAAGTCGCATCTGCTTGTGGGAATTTTTCGAAGTTGAAACGTGGAACTTTAGTTACCACGTAGTCAATCGCAGGTTCAAATGATGCAGGTGTTGTACCGCCAGTGATGTCATTTTTCAATTCATCAAGGGTATAACCTACAGCCAATTTTGCTGCGATTTTTGCAATTGGGAAACCCGTTGCTTTAGATGCAAGTGCTGATGAACGAGATACACGAGGGTTCATCTCGATGATCACCATACGACCATCTTTCGGGTTAATACCAAACTGAACGTTTGAACCACCAGTTTCTACACCGATTTCACGAAGAACTGCTAAAGACGCATTACGCATCAATTGATATTCTTTGTCTGTCAATGTCTGTGCAGGTGCAACGGTGATTGAGTCGCCAGTGTGTACGCCCATTGGGTCAAAGTTTTCGATCGAACATACGATGATACAGTTGTCGTTTTTATCACGCACAACTTCCATTTCGTATTCTTTCCAACCAATCAATGATTCATCGATCAACAATTGTTTCGTTGGTGAAAGATCGAAACCACGTTCACAGATTTCAATGAATTCTTCTTTGTTATAGGCAATACCACCGCCTGAACCACCCATCGTGAATGATGGACGGATAATCACAGGGAAGCCGAAACGTGCTTGAATTTCTAAAGCTTCTTCCATTGACTCTGCAATGTCAGCTTTTGGACATTCAAGACCAATTTTACGCATTGCGATATCGAAAAGTTTACGGTCTTCCGCTTTTTCAATTGCTTCTTTGGTCGCACCAATCAATTCAACATTGTATTTTTCTAAAATACCGTGCTCATCTAGTGCAAGGGCACAGTTCAATGCTGTTTGACCACCCATTGTAGGAAGAACCGCATCAGGGCGTTCTTTCTCAATGATGGCTGCTACAGTTTGCCAAGTGATTGGCTCAATGTAAGTTGCATCTGCCATTGCAGGGTCAGTCATAATGGTTGCTGGGTTAGAGTTCACCAAAATAACACGGTAGCCTTCTTCACGAAGGGCTTTACATGCTTGTGCGCCTGAATAGTCGAACTCACATGCCTGACCGATCACAATCGGACCTGCACCAATAATTAAGATGCTTTTAATGTCTGTACGTTTAGCCATGATCGCTCCTTAATTACTTCTTAGCTGCTTCGATAAGTTCGATAAAATGATCGAACAACGGTGCGCAGTCATGTGGGCCAGGACTTGCTTCAGGGTGACCTTGGAAGCTAAACGCTGGTTTATCTGTACGATGAATCCCTTGTAAGGTTTGGTCGAACAGTGATTTATGCGTAGCTTTTAGGTTTGCAGGTAAAGTGTCTGCATCTACAGCGAAGCCATGGTTTTGAGAAGTAATCATCACGGTACCATCTTCAAGACTTTGTACAGGATGGTTAGCACCGTGGTGTCCATGCGGCATTTTTACCGTTTTAGCACCAGATGCAAGCGCAAGGATTTGGTGACCTAAACAGATTCCAAATACAGGCACATTACGTGCATCTTCAACGATGGTTTTTACAGCTTCGATTGCATAACCACAAGCAGCTGGATCACCAGGACCATTTGACAAGAACACGCCATCTGGATTGAGCGCCAATACTTTTTCAGCAGACGTTTGCGCAGGAACAACAGTGAGTTTACAACCACGATCTGCAAGCATACGTAAGATGTTGGTTTTGACACCATAATCGTATGCAACTACATGGAATTTTGCTTCAGGTTGGGAGAAACCTTTACCTAATGCCCATGAGCCTTCAGTCCATTCAAAACCTTCAGGGTCGCAACATTCTTTGGCAAGATCTAAACCATTTAAACCACCAAAAGCTCGAGCTTTTTCTAAAGCTTCTTCTTCAGTAATGTTTTCACCTGCTAAGATGCAACCATTTTGTGCGCCTTTAGATCGCAAAATACGTGTAAGTTTACGTGTATCAATATCTGCAATGGCAACAACATTATGCTGTTTTAAATAATCACCAAGAGATTGTTCAGCACGGAAGTTGCTATGTAATAAAGGCAGGTCTCGAATGATCAGACCATTTGCCCAAACTTTATGAATGCGACCTGACTCTGCATCTTCATTATTGCAACCCGTATTACCAATATGTGGGTAAGTTAAAGTTACAAGTTGTTGTGCATAACTTGGGTCAGTCAAAATTTCTTGATAGCCAGTCATGGCAGTATTAAAAACGACTTCACCTGTCGTACTTCCCGTAGCGCCGATCGATGTACCTTTGAAAATAGTACCGTCAGCGAGGGCTAAAATGGCGGGGATGCTCAAACCAAAGCTCCTGATCTAAAACCACAAAAATAGGGCTGTAAAAAAGCGAGTAGACGAAAAAAAAGGAAGGCTAATTAAATCCTACCCTCCTCATGTCTGCTCGCTTGTAACTTAACACTGCATTATACGCACAATATGCTGAAAAGTCCACGTAGAATACTGTGATTCTTGTAGATAAAAATCTTGCATTTTAGTGAGTAATCTGTTTTTAGCGTGCTTTAGTTATTTTTGATGTAAATAAAAATTCAGTTCAATAATCAAAACTTAAAATTTAACAAAGAGATAAAGACAGTAGAATGTTTATAAGTTGATTTAAGTCAGATTTAAAATGCTCACAGATAGAAAACTAAGCAAGGTAAAATAAAAAAAGTGAGGATATTAACCTCACTGATTCACTTTAAAATACGATAAAATGCTTCACTAAAAAGTATGTAGCCAATCACGTTTATTATGAAAGTCAGCCTCTGGGCTGCTGTGTTGCATAGCAAAAAAATGTTCGCCCTGCGTAGTCTCTAAAACAGCACTTAAACCAATAAACAATTGATCCCATTTTAATTTATGTTTGAGCATAAACTCAGTCAGATCAAGACTTACATTTAAACCATAATGGGTACGTTTGAGTTGATTGAGTTCAATATCATAGGCTGCAATAGGTGGCAGTATCTCAGGATAGCGATATTCTTCAAATGCATAGGCTTGCCATGCTTGAGAAGGGGAGAGATTGATTTCCCGATAGAAATCTTCGCCTTTGACTCCGATAAAAACTTCAAAGCACGTTTTTTCCCATAAAAAGTCAATGCGTGGATGCGAGGCAACTAGCTCAGGATATTGAATCAATTGGTTAGGATCACGTAGCCAATAGCCGACATTTAAAGTAAATGGGCTAATCTGTTCGATTGCACCCACCAATGAAATGCTTTGAAAGCGGCGATCGAAAGCATTGAGTTCATAACTTGCCATAAAATTTAAGTCTGTAATTAGTTCGACAAATGTGCGTGACGAACAAGATTAGACAACTTCGGATTTTGTTTCGCAGCTTTTTTATAAAACAATGCAATTTTACCAATAGTTTGCACAACTTCAGCACCGGTAGCATCTGCAATCTCAGCAATTGCAGCAGCACGTGCTTCACGATCTTCGCCAGCAACTTTAATTTTGATCAACTCATGGTCGTTTAAAGCACGGTTGGTTTCTTCGATGACATTTTCAGATAAACCTTTATCACCAATCATGACCACTGGGTTTAAAGCATGTCCGATTTGACGTAAACGCTTACGTTCTTGGATAGATAAAGCCGCCATAAAAATAACCTAATTTTAAAAACGGCTTAGTATAACAAAACTCGGATTTAAACGCTGCATATTCTCAACAAAAAAACGATCAGGCTTATTTGAAAAAACATGGTGTGAATAACGCATTTAGATACAGTTGTATACTGCAAAAACTCAGTTTTTCACGTACAATTACAAGTTAAATGTCAATTTTATTTAGAGAGTTATGGCTACACGCATTACCAACCAAAAGTTATCTAAAAGTAGTCGTGCGTGGATGAGAGAGCATTTAGACGATCCATTTGTGAAAAAAGCACAAAAGGAAGGCTATCGTGCTCGAGCTGCGTATAAACTTCTTGAAATTCAAGAAAAATATAAAATGATTAAACCCGGCATGACTGTTGTTGACTTAGGTGCAGCACCAGGCAGTTGGTCACAGATCGCAGGAAAGTTGGTCGGTGATAAAGGTTTGGTCATTGCTTCGGATATTCTTGAAATGGATGCCTTACCTGATGTGACCTTTTTACAAGGTGATTTTCGAGAAGAAGAAGTTTTTGAAAAATTGTTAAATATTTTAAATGGACGTACTGTAGACGTTGTAATTTCGGATATGGCCCCCAATACATCAGGTAATAAGGCTGTAGATCAACCTCGCCAGATTTATTTGTGTGAACTTGCGTTAGATTTTGCCAATCGTGTTTTAGGACCAAAAGGGCAGTTTGTAGTAAAGGTTTTCCAAGGTGATGGTTTCGATGAATTTCGCAAACAAGTTGTCAATAGTTTTGATGTCTTGAAAACTGCAAAGCCTGCAGCGTCACGGGCACGTTCAAAAGAAGTTTTTTTAATTGGACAAGGTCGTAAAAAGGTTTCGCAGCAAGTTGTTGTAGATGAGTGAGTGTTTGAGTTCTTTTAGAGTTCTTAGATGCATGTGTTATGTTTAAAATTATTTTATCGAAAGTTTGTCTAGACCATAATGCGTTAACATTATGCAGTTAAATAACTTTCTTTGAAAAATTTAAATGAAAAAATGTAATTCATGTATGAATTGTCACGAAGACCTCTTGCCAAGTTGTTAAAAATTGTGCATTTTGTACGTTTTTAAAATTTATTGCGAAATTCATTACTCGCTTTTTTGTTAGGATCACCCTCTAATAGGGCATGATCAAAATTAGATTGATATGGGAATAAAGCTTTGAGCGATCTCTTCAAAAACGCCGTTTTGTGGCTTGTGATACTCGGTGTGCTGATCTTGATTTTCAGTAACATCAGCGACCGCAATAAGCCTGCTGCGATGAACTACTCTGAGTTTGTTGCGGCGGTGAATGCAGGTCAGATTAAACAAGTCACGATTGATGGTGAAAGAATAAGTGGCGAAAAAACCAATGGTTCAGATTTTGAAAGTATCCGCCCAGCGGTTCAAGATCCTGAATTAATGCCTACTCTTATCAAAAATAACGTTGTTGTTGAAGGTACTGCACCTCAACGTCAAGGTTTGTTGATGCAACTTCTTATCGCAAGCTTCCCTGTACTTTTAATCATTTTGTTATTCATGTTCTTTATGCGCAACATGGGTGGTGGTGCAGGCGGTAAAAACGGTCCAATGAGTTTTGGTAAATCAAAAGCGAAAATGCTTTCTGAAGACCAAATTAAAGTCACATTTACCGATGTTGCGGGTTGTGACGAGGCAAAACAAGAAGTTGTTGAAATTGTAGATTTCTTAAAAGACCCTGCGAAGTTCAAACGTCTTGGTGCAACAATTCCAAAAGGCGTATTGATGGTAGGCCCTCCGGGTACAGGTAAAACTTTACTTGCAAAAGCGATTGCGGGTGAAGCGAAAGTACCATTCTTTAGTATTTCTGGTTCTGACTTTGTTGAAATGTTTGTGGGTGTCGGTGCATCTCGTGTACGTGATATGTTCGAACAAGCAAAACGCCATGCGCCTTGTATCATCTTTATTGATGAGATCGATGCGGTAGGTCGTCATCGTGGTTCTGGTACAGGAGGTGGTCACGATGAGCGTGAGCAAACCTTAAACCAAATGCTAGTAGAAATGGATGGTTTTGAAGGCAATGAGGGGATTATCGTGATTGCTGCAACTAACCGTGCAGATGTACTCGATAAAGCCTTGCTTCGTCCGGGACGTTTTGACCGCCAAGTGATGGTCGGTTTGCCAGACATCAAAGGTCGTGAGCAAATTCTGAATGTTCACTTGAAGAAACTGCCTTCGGTAACAGGTGTAGACGTTAAGGTGCTTGCACGTGGTACACCAGGCTTCTCGGGTGCGCAATTGGCTAACCTTGTCAATGAAGCTGCGTTATTTGCTGCTCGTCGTAATAAGAACACTGTCGATATGCATGATTTTGAAGATGCAAAAGACAAGATCTATATGGGCCCTGAACGTAAGTCAATGGTCATCCGTGAAGAAGAACGTCGTGCGACGGCATATCATGAAGCAGGTCATGCGATTGTGGCGGAGATCTTACCAGGTACAGATCCAGTCCATAAAGTCACGATCATGCCACGTGGTTGGGCGCTGGGTGTGACTTGGCAACTTCCTGAACATGACCAAACCAGCCATTATAAAGATAAAATGTTAAATGAACTTTCTATCTTGTTTGGTGGTCGTATCGCGGAAGAAGTTTTCATTAACCAAATGTCAACAGGTGCTTCAAACGACTTTGAACGTGCAACCAAAATGGCACGTGCAATGGTCACCAAGTACGGTATGTCAGACAAAATGGGTGTAATGGTTTACGAAGACGAAAACCAAAATGGCTTCTTTGGCAATGTTGGTAGTCGTACCATTTCTGAAGCAACGCAACAAATGGTTGACCAAGAAGTTCGTCGTATCTTAGATGAGCAATACAAAGTTGCACGTGACATTCTTGAAAATAATCAAGATATCGCACATGCAATGGTGAAAGCATTACTTGAGTGGGAAACCATTGATCGTGACCAAATCCGTGACATCATGGAAGGTCGTGAGCCACAACCACCAAAAGTTTATGTTGCGGAAAATCCAGTTGTTGATGTAACGCCAAGTGATAGTCCTGAAACACCACCGCCATTACCATCATTACCAAAACTTTAAGTTTAAATGATAGAAATCAAACCACCTTCGGGTGGTTTTTTTATGCCTTGAAAATATTTTAAGTTGAAAGCACACCACAGGTCAGCATTAAAAAGTTAAGATAAGCTTTGTTATGATGAGGACATGTGTTGATATGAAATTAGTCGCTTTACCAAAACGGATTTTAAAATGTGGTGATCAACAACTAGATTTGTCACAAGCGCATGTCATGGGAATTTTAAATGTAACACCTGACTCATTTAGCGATGGCGGAAAACATAACGAAGTTGAACAGGCCGTCGCTTATGCCAAGCAAATGATTGCTGATGGTGCAACTGTGATTGATGTTGGGGGAGAATCTACACGTCCGGGGGCTTCGCCTGTATCTATCGAAGAAGAAATCCGTCGAGTGGTACCAGTGGTTGAGCTGTTAGCCCATGAAAAAGTGATTATTTCAATTGATACTTCTACGCCTGAAGTGATTAGAGCTGCGGTGCAAGCAGGAGCACATATTTGGAATGACGTGCGTGCCCTAATGCGTCCAAGCGCATTAGAAACTGCTGCTGAGTTGGATATTCCTGTGATTATCATGCATATGCGTGGTGAGCCAACCACTATGAATAATTTAGATCAATATAATGATGTGACCGAAGATGTTATTTTAGAGCTTAATCAACGTATTAAAGATGCGTTGAAGGCTGGTGTACGAGCTGAAAATATTATGATTGATCCAGGTTTTGGTTTTGCTAAAAATGCACAGCAAAATTTAAAACTTTTACAAGAGTTTTATAAGCTTAATGCAATGGGCTATCCGATTCTTTCCGCACTTTCACGTAAAAGATTTATTGGTGAAGCACTCGGTGGCGCAGATGCACAAAATCGAGCTGTTGGTAGTGTCGCTGCCCATCTAATCAGTATTCAGCAAGGTGCATCCATAGTGCGTGCGCATGATGTAAAAGCGATGCGTGATGCAATTTCAGTATGGCAAGCAACAATGAATGCACAGTAATTTTCCTCAAATATCATAATTTATTGTAGTGATCATCACACAATGAGAACTAAGTTCTTATTGTGTTTTTTATTTTATGAGGGAAATAATATTTAAATGTATATAAATTTAATTAAGATATTGAAATTTATAGATTTCATAATATTTACAAAAACACTATAAAATCATGTCAACCAAATCAGAGTTGCATATTGCGAAAATAATGCCTTGTTATAATATAACAATTGAAATGTATCGATATAAATCAAAACAACGATTACAAATTTGAATTGAGGCTTGAGTGATGAAAATGAAATATACAATTTTGACTGCATCAATGATTGCGGTTTTACTTTCAGGATGCTCGAAAAAAACCGAAGAAGCATCCAGTGAAATGGTGTCAACTGATGCGGTAGCAGCGGATGCTGCCTACGAACAGGCAACTGTAGCTGCTGATACAAGCGCAGAAGCAGCAGCTTATGGCTCGGATGAGAATACTGAAAACTATCAGAAAAATGAACAAAACACCGTGAAAAGTGTTGCAAAAGAGCCTGTATCAACATTCAGTGCTGATGTGGATACAGGAAGTTATGCCAATGTAAGACGCTTTCTCATACAAGATAAAACCTTGCCGCCTGTAGATGCTGTGCGAGTCGAGGAGTTGATTAATTATTTTAATTATCATTATCCACAACCGACAGGCAGTCATCCATTTTCTGTCAATACTGAAACAGTCGACTCACCTTGGCAAGCCAATGCCAAAGTAATTCATATCGGGATTCAAGCAAAAAATATTGATCAAAAACAGTTACCTCCTGCAAACTTGGTATTCTTGGTTGATGTGTCAGGCAGTATGGATGAGGAGAAAAAACTGCCTTTGGTTAAAAAAACTTTAACGATCTTAACTGAGCAACTACGTCCACAAGATAAAGTTACCTTGATTACTTATTCAGGGCATGAAGAAGTTGTGCTGGAACCGACTTCAGGTGAGAATAAAAGTAAAATTTTAAATGCAATCAATGGGCTTTCAGCGAGTGGTTCAACGTCAGGTGAAAGTGCGATTCAAATGGCATATAAAGAAGCACAAAAATCGTTTATTAAGAATGGGATTAATCGTATTTTAATTGCTACAGATGGTGATTTTAATGTGGGGATTACAGATTTTGATACGTTAAAAAATATGATTGCTGAGAAGCGAAAAACGGGCATTTCATTTACCACTTTGGGCTTTGGTCGTGGCAATTATGATGAGCAACTGATGGAACAACTCGCGGATGCAGGTGATGGAAATTACAGTTACATCGACAATGAAAATGAAGCCAAAAAAGTCCTCAAGCAACAACTTAGTTCAACACTTGCCACGGTTGCACAAGATGTAAAAATTCAAGTCGAGTTTAATCCATCAACTGTAAAAGAATACCGTTTAATCGGTTATGAAAATCGAATGTTACAGCAAGAAGATTTTAATAATGACAAAGTTGATGCTGGTGACATTGGTGCGGGGCATACTGTAACAGCATTGTATGAAATTATTCCAGTCGGACAAAAAGGATGGTTGGCAGATTCACGTTATCAAAACAATACCGCAAAAACGGATGCGAAAAAAACTGAATATGCACATTTAAATCTACGTTATAAATTACCAAATACCTCCAAAAGCATCTTATTAACTCAACCGATAGCAGCGACCTCTAAAGCATTGCCACAGACAAGTGCTGATACACGGTTTGCACTTGCTGTTGCAAGTTATGGACAGCAGCTAAAAGGAGGGAAATATAACGGCTCAATGGGTTGGAATGATATTTTACAGTTGGCACAATCTGCAAAACAACCTGATGAATTTGGCTTAAAAATGGAATTTATTGACTTATTAAAAAAGGCAAAAAGTTTGAGTTCAGGTCAATCATCATCACAACAAATCAATAGAGTTTCTTAATTTTTCAGGGAGAAGTTTGTTGTTTTGTATGCATTATGTTATATAGATGCGCTTATCGAATACTAAATATTAGGTTCATATGTTTAACGATTTACTTCTCCCTATGTTTGACGATGATTACTATCCAGATATTTTAGTTGCTGAAGTCAAACAAATGATCGAAGCATTTGCAAAAAAGATTGCAAAATCAAGCTTAACAGATGATGAGCTTTATCATGTTGCCCATAATACTGTGGTTGAAATTAATAAAATGAAACCACAGTTTGAAGACCTTGATTCATCTTTGGATGATACGGCAGCTGATTATATTGCAGAAGCAATGATGATGGTGGCGCAAGATCAAGGTTATATGGATGTTGAAATGGAAGAGTTAATTTCAAATAGAGAGTGGTAAGCCGCTCTTTATTTTTATTGATGCAATGTATGTTATGAGTTTTGGCTATAAAATTTAGACATAAAAAAACCTGCATAATGCAGGATTTTTATTGCACCATTTTAAGAAGTATTAAAATGGTGCCCGAGGCCAGACTCGAACTGGCACGCTTTGTGGGCGGGGGATTTTAAATCCCCTGTGTCTACCGATTTCACCACTCGGGCATGAGCGCAATAATAAAGAACAAAATAAAGCTTGGCAAGCGCATTTATGATTATTTGCTTTCTTTTCAATCAATTCAATGAGGCTTGTTGTAAAAAACAACAGTTGAAATTCAAAAACTTGAAAATTATCATCATTGTGTCATCAATTTGAGATCAAAAAGCAATATTTCCTCTCTAAGTTATAAGAACAAAAAATTAGGGAAAAACAATGTCTAACTCAATTTCACGTCGTAAATTAATACAAAGTACATTGGCAGGTTTTGGGGCTTTATCTTTACCGATCAGTTTAACGGCTTGTGGTGATGATAAAGACAATGATTCAACTCAACCTAGCATAAAAGTTGAGTTTTTACATGGGGTTGCCAGTGGTGATCCATTGAAAGATCGTGTGATTTTATGGACACGTTTAACACCGCAAGATACAACTTTGCGTTTAGAAGTTGTTTGGGAAATTGCAAGTGATGAAAAATTCACACAAATTGTCAATTCAGGAAAAGTACAAACCTCAAAAGCACAAGATTTTACAGTGAAAGTTGATGCCAATAAATTAAGATCAAATCAACATTATTATTATCGTTTTAAATTTGGCAATGTGATTTCACCGATCGGGCGCACTAAAACGTTGCCTGAAACTAGCCATAAAGTACAGTTTGCTGTGTGTTCATGCTCGAATTATCCTGCGGGTTATTTCCATGTTTATAAAGAAATGGCAAAGCAGGATGTGGATGTAATCATTCATTTGGGGGATTATATTTATGAATATGGGCAGGGTGGTTATGCTACAGAAGATGCTGTAAAACTCGGACGTACTTTGGCAGCAGATAACAATAAAGAAATTATACAATTAGATGATTATCGTAAACGTTATGCCTTATACCGTACCGATGTAGACTTACAAGCAGCCCATCAGCGTCATCCATTTATTGTGGTGTGGGATGACCATGAGTTGAGTAATGATACTTGGAAAGACGGTGCTGAAAATCATCAAGACAATGAAGGAAAATTTATTGAGCGTAAGTTGGCAGCTTTACAAGCTTATTTTGTATGGATGCCAATTCGTCCTATTTCTGAAAATGATCATTTAAATATCTATCGTCAGTTTAATTTTGGCAGTTTGGTCGAGCTGACCATGTTGGATACACGTATTTTGGCACGTGATAAACAATTAGATTATGCAGACTACATGACGGCAACAGGGCTAGATACAAAACGTTTTCAGACTGATTTAACCAATCCGATGCGGACATTGATGGGTTATAATCAACGTGATTGGTTACAAAAAAAGTTAGCACAGTCAACTGCAACATGGAGTGTGCTTGGACAACAAGTATTGATGTCTAAAATGCTCATTCCTGCAGAACTGTTAATGTCTTTGGCAGCAATTACCAGTGGAAATGTCAGTAATGACACTTTGTTGAAAATGAATCAGCAGATCACAGAATTAGTCACCATAAAAATGCGTTTAATGCAAAATGATCCACGTTTGACTGAAGCTGAGAAGGCACGTGTGACTACTGTTGTGCCTTATAATCTAGATGCTTGGGATGGTTATTATGCTGAGCGTGAGATTTTATATGGCACTTTAAAAAGCTTGAAAAAGAAACTGGTGGTGCTTGCAGGAGATACCCATAATGCATGGTTCTCAAATTTGCACAGTCAAACTGGGGATTTGGTTGGTGTAGAACTTGCGACCAGTTCGGTGAGTTCGCCAGGGATAGAAAAATATCTAAATATTCCACTGGCACAGTTGCAGCAGTTTGAAATGGCATTTACGACATTGATTGATGAGTTGGCATATACCAATTTAAACCAAAGAGGGTATTTGTTAGTAACTTTCACTGAGAAAAATGTGCAAGCCGATTGGATTTTTGTGAATACGATTAAAGATAAACAATATGCAATCGATACGCAAAGAAACTACACAGTGATATTGGATGAAAATCTTACAGTGATGAAAAATGTTGCAAAAATAGCTTAAACAATGCTAATGATTTAAGTGATAATGCTTAGCAAATCACATCAAACTATCCATATATTCGTCCAAGTCGATAAATTTATAAGACTTGGACATTTCATTTTCATATTTTAAAAGTTGTAAATGCAATTCCAAATATTGTGCTAGTTGTGTTTGCATTTGCTGTGCTTTTTCAGAATTTTTGCTTAAATATTTCAACTTTGATTTGGCTTTTAGGGCTTGTTTATACGACCAAAAACAAGCACGACGTACTTGTTGTAATTGATAATAATCAATATTACTGGTATTTTCCCTAAACATATTTTCTTTATAAAATTTTACAAAACCAAAGCTTAATGCAAAAAAGAATAAAACGCCTTGTAAGAACATACTTTGAATAAAAGCAATATTTAAGATTTGCAGAATAATAATAACAGCAAGTTTAAGTGGAATATTTTTAAATTGTTGGTAAAGATGTGTGGAACTGTGCTTAATTTGCTTGATAATTATTGGGACAATCAACATGAAAAATAACATGATGATGAGTATGGCAATACCTTTGGATTGGGTACTGTCAAATTGTTGAAAATTGCTCTCAATAAAATGACCCAATACAAAATCAATGCTGACGAAAATCATAACAGCAAGTACCCAAGGGATAAATTCACGTAATTCATCCAAAATTCCTTTGGTTTTTATTTGGCTATAAAACAAATAATTATGTTTAAATGCCTGAGGATATTTTTTCTGCAATTGCTGTAAATAAATAGAAACTTGTTGGGATGTGCGCATATTCGTCATTAGGGATTGTCGCGAATTCACTACAATGCCTTATCAAACCACAAAATTTAAAAATTACAACATTGTACGTGCTGAGTGGAAACTTGGGCAAGCGATTGACTAAAATTTACTTGCTTTGATTGCTGTTAATTTCTGAGTGTAAAAGATTAAGTATTTTAGAGTGAAATTTTAGGCATAAAAAAACCAGCTTATCGCTGGAAATTTTATTGCACCACTTTAAGAAGTATTAAAATGGTGCCCGAGGCCAGACTCGAACTGGCACGCTTTGTGGGCGGGGGATTTTAAATCCCCTGTGTCTACCGATTTCACCACTCGGGCTAAACAAGATTGGAGGCGGAGGTCGGAATCGAACCGGCGTACACGGAGTTGCAGTCCGCTGCATGACCACTCTGCCACCCCGCCATCTCTTGGTGATGCACATATTAGCAATCTTTGAAAAAAAAACAATACTTATCAGAATGTATATGCACATAATTTCGGCATATAGAATAAAATAGTCAAAATAATCATGTATTATGTGCGAAATTGATTCAGATCAACCTTGGAGATGTGCCGTGGCATTAGTTTTAGATGGTCGTGCATTGGCAAAACAAATTGAAGCTGACTTGTTAACACGTGTAGAAGCGTTAAAAGCAAAAACAGGTCGTACCCCAATTCTAGCAACGATTTTAGTGGGGGATGATGGTGCATCTGCAACATATGTGCGTATGAAAGGGAATGCGTGTCGCCGTGTCGGTATGGATTCTTTAAAAGTTGAATTACCAACAGAAACGACCACTGAGCAGTTATTGGCTGAAATTGAAAAATTAAATGCTAATCCCGATGTGCATGGTATTTTGCTACAACATCCTGTGCCTGCGCAAATTGATGAACGTGCGTGCTTCGATGCAATTTCATTGGCAAAAGATGTGGATGGGGTAACTTGTCTTGGTTTTGGTCGTATGGCAATGGGTGAGGCTGCATACGGTTCAGCAACTCCAGCAGGCATCATGACGATTTTAAAAGAAAATAATATTGAAATTGCTGGTAAGCATGCGGTTGTCGTCGGTCGTTCAGCAATTTTAGGTAAACCAATGGCAGCAATGTTGCTTGAGGCGAATGCTACGGTGACGATTTGTCATAGCCGTACTCAAGATTTAGCAAGCTTTGTGAAGCAAGCAGATATTATTGTTGGTGCAGTAGGTAAAGCTGAACTCATTCAAAAAGATTGGATTAAACAAGGTGCTGTCGTTGTAGATGCTGGTTTCCATCCACGTGATGGCGGTGGGGTTGGTGATATTCAACTGGTAGGCATTGAAGAGATTGCTTCTGCTTATACACCTGTACCAGGTGGTGTAGGGCCGATGACGATTACCACTTTGATTCGTCAGACAGTAGAAGCTGCTGAAAAAGAATTGGGTTAATTAAATCCTCCCTAACCCTCCTTTTTCAAAGGAGGGAAAACGAACCATCAATATCTAGATGGAAGTTCCCCTCTTTTTAAAGAGGGGTTAGGGGAGATTCCTAAAAATATAAATATGAATTAAAAGAAACTATGAGCTGCACATTTCAATTTCCAAAAGCCCCTCAACATTTACTCGATGCTTTACATGACGCCATTCCGCAATGTGAATTATTAGTACAACAATTGCCAGATACACCAATTTCTCTATGGTTAATTCCACCTGTATTTCCAACAGATCGTTTGGATGATGAAGCGATCCGTAGGATTTGGAATGATACGCCGTATTGGATCTTTTGTTGGGCATCGGGTTTGGCTATGGCACAATGGTTACTTGCAGAGCCACAGCATGTTAAAGATAAAGTGGTGCTAGACTTTGGCGCAGGCTCAGGTGTGGTTGCGATTGCTGCAAAACTGGCAGGGGCGAAACGTGTGATTTGTTGCGATATAGATCAATTCAGTTTGGATGCTTGTCGTGAAAATGCCTTGCTCAATGATGTCGAGCTTGAATATTTAGATGATCTTTATAAGGCTGAGCAAGTAGATGTTTTGCTCGCAGCCGATGTTTTATATGACCAATGCAATCGTTTTTTCTTGGATGAGTTTTTAAAATTTGCGCCTGAAGTGTGGGTGGCAGATAGTCGTGTTAAGAATTTTAGTCATCCACATTATCAAAAGTTGGATGAACGTAGTGCGACGACTTGGCCTGATTTGGATGAAGCCAAAGAGTTTCGTAATGTAAATTTTTACAAGACGCTATAAAAAGTGTCTTTTTTATTACCAAAATCCTTGTTAGATTTTCACGGTTGACATATTTGTATGTGACGCAGTAATAAATTTAAATCATCAATAATTTTAAGATCAAACACGAAGAATTTAAAAATGCTTGAACAAAGAAAATTAGAATTGCATGAGTATCGGCAGATTTTACAAAACTTGTTGAACTTATTCCAAAATGCACAATTTACCCAACTTAATCATTTCTATGATGAAATTTATCCAATTAGTTTACAAGCCAAAGTGAAGTCTAATTTGCCGATGGAACACCAGTTTTTTGAATGGTGTGAAATTGAAAAATTTCAAAAATTAGCGCATTGGAATCAACAGCAAATCGTTGCACAGTTAAACTTATGGCATCAGCAAGCACCGAGTTTATATAGTGCTTATTTGCTGGGACAATTTTGGAGTAATGTTGCTTCAGCAGAACGTGGTTCTGACTATGCACATTATGTGAGTCAAGCGGCATGGGATCGGGCGGAAATTGCCAAAGACATGTCATTCTATTGGTTTATGAAAGCCATTGAAATTGATGAAAAATGTCCGTGGGTGTATCTAAGTTTATTGTTATTAACAGGTTTTTTACGTTTGCCGTATTGGTTTTGGAATGATGCTGTTGATTTGGCTCTACAAGAGCATTATAGTCCTGAAAGTTTGGCATTTTTACAGCATTTTGGTCAGTCTAACCCACAACGTATGAATGTACCAAGCCAGTTACCTGAACCGAATCAGGAGGAAAAAGACTATCCTGTACTGTATTGGTTGAATTGTGCATTGTCATGTGATGCTGAGTTTATCCCTGCACTTAGAAACTATGTCTATTATTTATATCCACGTTGGTATGGTCATGAACATGACAGCATTGATGCTTTTTTACAAAGCCCAGTTTGCCAAAATTTACCTCAAGAAAAATTTAATGAGTTACTAATTACCAAATATTATGACTGGCTAGAATGTGAATATCCTGCTGTTTCTGATCAAGCTCGTGTGTTGCAATATGAAAAATTATTTGAAGAAATCATTCAATTTGATTTAAATAATTTTCGCCATACAGAAGTCTTGCTGCAATACACCCGTTTTTTAGAGTGGAATATTCGCGACGATGAAAAGCAACTGTATGCAAGAAGCCAACATTTTGCGCAACGTTTGGTTGAAGTTGTCGACTTTTTACTCAAAGAGCATGAGTATGACTTATTTTGGGCACTCGATGCACATGAACGTCTGGTGAGTGATATATGTTGGTTGTTTGTGAAATTTCCTGAACTGATTCAGGATCATAGCCATTTACGTTATCGTTTACTTACTTTGTTGCAGCCTTTTGAAGACAGTGCTTTTATCATAACGATTTTAGCGGCGGCTTCTGAAGCTGGTATTTGGGGATTCCGCAAAGGAGAATATGTTTTAGATCCTGAAAAAGTGATAGCGCATGATGATTCAAGCAGCACCTATAATGCTGAGTATGCATTACGACTATTTTATGTTGATCGTCAATATGTGACAGTGCATAAAATTTTATGTGATTTGGCAGTAAAAGGGCATGCACATAGTGCGTATGAGCTGGGCTTATTGTTAAAAGGTGAGGGGTTTGGTGGGCATGGTGATATGGCTCGCTATCGTGATGAGGATTTATCTCGTCAATGGCTAGAACACGCTGTTGCTTTGGAACATCCTGAGGCAGTTGCCGAACAAGCTTTGCAACAATATAACGCTTTGATGGAACAAGACAATAAACCGCAAACACAAGTACAAGCAATTTTGCAACAATTACAACGTGCAGCACAATTAAAGAAAAATCAGGTATTGAGTTCTTATATTCATCTTATGAACAATGAAGGTACACCTGAACAGCAACAGACACTTTTGCAAGAGATTATTCCTGAAATTATGCTGAATCGGGACTATGATCAACATGCATGGTTAGCCTATCTATATGCTTTTAGTTGTGAAGATGGCATGGGAATTGAGAAAAATCGCTATTTGGCATTGTTCTGGATTGATCAAGCTTTACAACTTGCGCCAGACGAAGAGGAATATAAAGCATTATTTGAAAAATGGAGTAAACCATCGGGTATATTCTTTGCAAAATCCCGATTTGAAGAAAAATTAAAACAAGGGAAAGAACATATTCCTGAGTGGATGATGCAGGTCGTTGTTAAATTTATGCAACTAAAAGGCACAGAAACAACGTATTTTGAATAATTCTATATTGATCTTTTTGAAAATAAAGCGCAAATCAGTTTGCGCTTTATTTTGCTGATTCGACATACATTTACGAACAAGTATAACGAACCACATGCAATGTGCTTGGACGTGCTTCAAGTGCTTGACGAGTAGCATAATTTTCGCTGCTATTTACACTTTGAGTGTTGGATAAGCCGATAGATGTGCGAGAGTGTCCTAACTGAACACCATATTGTTCATCAGGAATTGCAGCAGGATTGGCAATTTCATTAATACTCAGTACAGAAATTTTATAGGTTTTGTTTGCACCTAAAACTTTTTGACATGCGCGTTGCAACTTGTTGGCATCTAATTGTTGATTTGCTCGTCCTGCTAAAGTGTATGCAAGCGTTACAGTATCTGCCGTTTGATTTTCAATTTGATAACCCGTTACGCCGTTGTATTGACGTGGTGTGGTTTGACAAGCGCTTAACCCTAAAATAACGAATCCTAAACCTAATAATCCAATTTTTTTCATCTTTAGTACGTTCCACACGATTGTTGTTTTAAGTATGCCATAGCTCTAAAAATTAAACGATGACTGATTTGCCTATTCCCAAAATAGCTTTGCTAAAATCAAATCATCAAAAGACGGAAGGGGTTGATTAAATGTGGTAAAAATAAAATGAAAATATTCAAATGATTATCAGTCACTCAGCGATATTTCTTCTAATTTGTATAAAAAATAGCAGTAATCAAGTAGACATTGAACAGTAATTTAATGGATGAATATTATCCTTTTTATGTGGCATATTTTTGCAACTGAATGTTATAAGTTACGATGTGCTGTCTTTGTTGTGAACATTTATTCGGTCATTTATAAAGTAATTTTGAAATAGAAATGAAACCCATATTTCATAAAATTACTGTATTTTACACAGTGCTGAGTGGTGTATAAATCATCTAAATATATGTTAAATTCAATCATATATCCAATTTTAAATAACAACGATAACCATCATCAAAAGAGGGAGCAGTATGCAAGAGCATTTAACGGTTTATGATGTCTGTGTGATTGGTGGTGGGATTAATGGGGTAGGCATCGCAGCAGATGCAGCAGGGCGAGGTTTGTCAGTATTTTTATGTGAAAAAGATGATTTAGCCAGTCATACCTCTTCAGTAAGTAGCAAACTTATTCATGGTGGTTTACGCTATTTGGAGCATAAAGAGTTTCGTTTAGTCCGAGAGGCTTTATTGGAGCGTGAAGTTTTATTGGTGAAAGCGCCGCATATTATTCGCCCTTTGCGTTTTATCATGCCTCATCAGCCACATTTAAGACCTGCGTGGTTGATTCGCACAGGTTTATTCTTTTATGACCATTTAGGTAAAAGAGAGAAATTAGCAGGCTCTAATCATGTGAAATTTCAAGCAGAAAATAGTCCACTAAAAAATGAAATTACACAAGGTTTTGAATATTCAGATTGTGCCGTGGATGACAGTCGCTTAGTGGTTTTAAATGCACTGCAAGCCAAAGAAAAAGGTGCAAAAATTGTAACACGTACCTCTTGTCGTGCCGTGACTCAAGAAAATGGCATATGGAAAGTTGAAATAGAAAATGCGAAGGGATGTTACACCATTCACGCTAAATTTTTAGTCAATGCGACTGGTGCTTGGGTAACACAATTTTTAGAAAATACAGCACAAGTTGCGTCTGAATATGCTATTCGCATGATTCAAGGCAGTCATATTATTGTGCCGAAAATGTATCCTGAAGATAAAGCCTTTATCATGCAAAATGATGATCAGCGCATTGTTTTTGCGATTCCATATTTGGATAAATTTACTTTAATTGGTACTACAGATCGAGAATACCAAGCAGATCCAAACTATGTTGAAATTACGCAACATGAAATCGACTATTTGCTTGATGTGTGTAATGACCATTTTAAAAAACAACTGACACAAGCGGATATTTTACATACCTTTTCGGGTGTCCGAGCTTTGTGTGATGATAAATCCGATCAAGCCTCTGCTGTGACACGAGATTATACATTGGTACTTCATCAAGACTCATCACATCAAGCGCCTTTATTATCCGTTTTTGGTGGCAAAATCACAACTTATCGTAAGTTGGCTGAGTCTGCTTTAGAGAAAATTCAACCATTTTTTAATGGTATGGGCAAAGCATGGACTGAAAAATCCGTATTGCCCGGTGCAGAAAATTTATTTTCAATTGAGGAATTGGTTAAACAGATCTTAGAAAAGATTAAAGGTTTATCTCAAGAAACAGCATATCGTTGGGCGCATGCATATGGAACACGGATTTGGAAGATATTGGAAAATATCAGCCATATTCAAGAGTTAGGGCAAGATTTTGGTTATGGTTTATATGCGCAAGAAGTGGATTATTTGGTTGAGTATGAGTGGGCGATGAGTAGTGAGGATATTTTAAAACGTAGAACGAAATTATATTTAGAATTTGAAACTGAACAGATTCAAATATTAGATGCGTATTTGCTTGCATTACATCAACGAAGATTGCAAAAAGAAGTTGCTTAATAGTTGTTTATAAATGGTAATTTAAAGGCTTAAGTCCAATTAAAGGTAAATAGGACTCGTTTTGTTTCGGGTTGATAATACATTAAAATGTCATCTGAACCGTGTTTACTGTATTTATACGCTGATACAACTATTCTTTTGTAAAAATGGTATGTTAGCCATGTATGAATGTTTAAGTCATTTTATGATCAGAATAAGGGGTGTTATTTACACCCCTAATTAACATTAAATTGCTATTCCACCAAGTGCTTTGCAATCAAATACAGTATTAATTTTTACCATTGTTCCCATACCAACAGGACGTACAATACGCCAAGGCCAAAAGCCAAAACGTTGGCTTACTGTGTAGTTAATCACAGCATTGGCTTGATATTTGTCAGCGATTTCATGTAAGCGTGGATATAAGTCAGTAAAACCACCGTAAGTACCTTTACCGACTTTAATCTTTTTAATTGTTTTAAAATCTACAGAAGGTGTACCACTGAATAAGCATAGTGACGGCTGTGTAGCGAGTGTAGTGTTTTCATTTGCAAAGGCAAGACTAGAACAAAGTGCTAGGCTGAGACTGATGAATACAACTTTTTTCATTATGATCCCCATTAAAAATGTTGTTTGAATAATTTGTAGGTGTTTCATCTATAATAAAAAAGACCGCATTTGGCGGTCTTTTAAACTTAATTTTATAGATTAAGCAGATTTTTTAACAGCTTCTAAAAGTTCGTCTTGACGAGCTTTAAGTGCTTTAGGTAAGCGATCACCTAATTTATTAAACAATTCAGTATGGCTTTCAAGTTCTTTAATCCATTGATCTTTGTCTTGTGACGTTACAAGATCAAATTGCTCTTTAGTGAAGTCAGAACCCGTCCAGTTCAATTGTTCATAAGTTGGAACACGACCAATTGGAGTATCTACAGCTTCCGCACGACCTTCACAACGATCAATGATCCATTCTAAAACGCGCATGTTTTGACCGAAACCAGGCCATACAAAGTTACCTTCCGCATCACGACGGAACCAGTTCACATTATAGATGCCTGGCAATTTGTTGCCATGAGCAGCAGCTTTCGCAGCAACTTCCTCACCAAGTTCTAACCAGTGAGAGAAGTAGTCAGCCATGTTGTAACCAGCGAATGGAAGCATCGCAAATGGGTCACGACGTACAACACCTTGTTGACCCACCGCAGCCGCAGTTGTTTCAGAACCCATTGTTGCTGCTTTATACACACCATCAACCCAGTCAAATGCTTCTGAAATTAGAGGCACTGTGTCCGCACGGCGACCACCGAAAATGAATGCAGAAATTGGAACACCTGCTGGATTTTCCCAGTCAGCATCAATAGAAGGGCATTGACCTGCAGCAACTGTGAAACGCGCATTTGGATGTGCTGCTTTTTCTTCGCCAGTATGTGGTTGACCTTTCCAGTTGGTAAGATTCGCAGGTGCTTCTTTAGAAAGACCTTCCCACCATACTTCACCATTGTCAGTTACAGCAACGTTGGTATAGATCACATCTTTATGAAGTGTCGCCATACAGTTTGGGTTGGTTTTAGTATTTGTACCTGGTGCTACACCGAAGAAACCCGCTTCTGGGTTGATTGCATATAAGCGACCATCTTCACCTGGTTTGATCCAAGCAATATCATCACCTACAGTTTCAATTTTCCAGCCTTCATAGCCAGCTGGTGGAATCAACATCGCAAAGTTAGTTTTACCACATGCAGATGGGAATGCCGCAGCGATATAGTGTTTTTCACCTTGTGGGTTTGTTACACCAAGGATTAGCATATGTTCAGCTAACCAACCTTGTTGACGTCCCATAGAAGATGCAATACGTAACGCTAAGCATTTTTTACCTAACAATGCGTTACCGCCGTAGCCTGAACCATAAGACCAGATTTCACGTGTTTCTGGGTAATGCACAATATATTTCTCAGCATTACATGGCCAAGCAACGTCTTTTTGACCTTCTTCTAAAGGTGCGCCTACAGTATGTACACATGGTACATATTCACCGTCAGTACCTAAAACATCGTAAACAGCTTTACCCATACGAGCCATTTTACGCATGCTTACAGCAACATACGGAGAGTCAGTTAGTTCGATACCGATGTGAGCAATGTGCGAACCAAGTGGGCCCATAGAGAATGGAACCACATACATAGTACGACCTTTCATTGCACCATCAAACAAACCGTTTAAACGAGCACGCATTTCAGCGGGAGCTTCCCAGTTGTTTGTCGCACCAGCATCTTCTTTGTTTTCAGAGCAGATAAAAGTACGACCTTCAACACGTGCTACGTCAGAAGGATCAGAATTCGCTAAATAAGAACCAGGATGTTTTTCTTGGTTTAATGCTTGCATAGTGCCGTTAGCGATCATCAAGTCGATATAACGTTGATTTTCTTCTTCGCTTCCGTCACACCATTCAATTTTTGCAGGTTTGGTTAATTTAGCAATTTCTTCAACCCATGCAATTAGCTTAGGATGACGAACGAATTCTGGTGCGTTCACTTGGGTCATGGTGAGGCCTATCTCAAAAGTGTACAATTGTGCTGTACAAAATAAAATCTAAATGAAGGGTGCTTCATTGAGATTTAAGTATGAAAAAAAGTGGCTGTATTAAAGCATATATTCATAAAAAAAATAAGACTAAAGCCTTAAAAGATACTAAATGTAATATTTTGCATAAGTTTTTGATAATTATATAAATGATGTAGTTTTTGTGGTTAAAGTAAGCATATCAAGCAGCTTAATGTATGTTATTTTTTATAAAAATAATATTATTAATCAAAGTTTAATTCTAAAAACTTGATTAAGAATGATTATTGATTAAATAAATGGCATTAATTCAAATTTTACATAAAGGTACTTTTAAATGTCTAAAAAAACGTCAAAAATAAAGGAGTTACTCTAAAAATAAATTCTTTATGAACACTCAATTAAAACCATTGTCCCTTATTTACAATGAAAAATCAGGATTTCATGCCACTAAAAAAGATGAAGTCTATGAGCAGTTAATGACGATCTGGACGAAACATGGATATGAAATTCAGGTTTTTGATATCGCTTCAGCAGCGAATATTAAACAACTGATGACCGCAGTATTTCAACGTCATCAAAAATATACCAATAAAGGCGTGGTGGTGGCTGCAGGTGGAGATGGTACTTTAAATGCGGTTGCTTCAGAGCTGCTGCATCAGGAGATTCCGATGGGCATTCTTCCACTAGGAACATTTAATTATGTTGCACGTGTTTTAAATATTCCTTTAGATATTTTACAAGCGGCTGAAGTGATCGCAACAGGACAGATTCGTGCTGTACATGTGGCATGTATTAATGAGTATATTTACCTAAATAACGCAAGTTTAGGGCTTTATCCTTTATTTATTAAAAAACGAGAAATTTATAATAAAAAATGGGGGAGATTTCCCTTAAATGCTTATACTTCAGGGCTGGATGTGCTGATCCGTGATCGCAAAGAGTTAAAATTACAAGTTGAAGTCGATGGTAAGCTTTATCCTGTCAAAACACCGTTAATTTTCTTTGGTAATAATCAATTACAACTACAAGAAATGAAACTTAAAATCGCTAAATGTGCGGAAATCGGCTTGGTGGCGGGTGTTGTTATTGCAAAAGGAGATAAGCTCACATTATTTAAGACATTATTCCAAACGATACGTGGACATTTAGAAAAAGCTGCTGATGTTTATAGTTTTAGTGCTGAAAATGTGAAAGTGTATTCCCCTAAACCAAAACTTACCGTGGCTTTAGATGGTGAAATCGTGGAAATGAAAACCCCATTAAAATTACATGTTGAAAAAAATGCTTTAAATATCATGGTGCCGAATGTTATTACATCTGTCTGATTTACACTTTGGAACAGAAAGACAAGCATGTATTCGAGCGATACAAGATTTTTGTGCGACCCATCAACCTGAGATTGTTGTCGTCAGTGGTGATCTCACGCAGCGTGCAAAATTAAGTGAATTTTATCATTGTAAACAGTTTCTGGAATCATTAAAAATTCCTTATTTAGTGATTCCAGGCAATCATGACATTCCTTTGTATCACATTTGGAAAAGAGCATTTCGACCATTTACTTTATATCAGCTTTTTTTTGGTAGTTTAGAAAAAACCTTAATTACTGAACATTTTTATATTGTTGGTGTAAATAGTATTCGTCGCCGTTATCACACGCGCGGTCATGTATCTTTGGAGCAAATCCAAAAAGTTGCAAAGCTCCTTGAACTTGCTCCGAAAAATAAATTAAAAATTATTGCTGTGCATCAACCTTTTTATATTGCAGAAGAGAGTAAACATGCCAAGGATTGTCCTGTTTTGGCTGTTCTAGCAGCAAAAACATGGGGAGCAGAAGGGGCTTATGCTTTATTGCATGGACATTTACATAATGCAGCAGTAAATGATTTAAATCAGATCTTGAATTTAAAATTACAACATCCTTTATATGATGTAATTGCAGGGACAGCAATTTCTGAGCGTTTGCATGGACAAAGTCCAAATGGGTTTAATGTTGTGCATGTGGATGGTCGTTTTGAACATTTTTTATTTGATGAAAACTCACAAAGTTTTGTTGTAGCTACAAAGTAAGTGAAGAATTTGTTTTGTTTGAGTAAAAAATAGACGAAATAAATAATATTTTTTGTGTTTCCCCTTGAAGCGTTTTTTTCAATCCCCACAAAAGTGTCATATCAAAATTTTGTTGATGACCGAGGAATAAGAAGTCATCTTCGCATCGTAATCAATGACATTGCTAAAATGTCGATGGAGTTATAAATGAGCAACATTCGTCCTTTACATGATAACGTTGTGATTCGCCGTGTAGAAAAGGAAACTAAGACTGCAGGTGGTTTGATCTTGAGCACTTCTGCTGCTGAACAACCAGCACAAGGTGAAGTGATTGCTGTTGGTAATGGCAAAATTACTGACAATGGCGTTCGTGCTTTAGATGTAAAAGTAGGTGATAACGTATTGTTTGGTGCGTATGCAGGTACAAAAGTAAAAGTTGATGGTGAAGAACTTCTAGTAATGAAAGAATCTGACATTTTAGCGGTATTAGAAGGCTAATACAGATTTTTGTTATCTCATAATTGATTGTAAAAATTAAGAATATTTGGAGTTAAGCATGTCAGCTAAAGACGTAAAATTCGGTGATTCAGCGCGTTCAAAAATGATTGCAGGTGTAAATACGCTTGCAGACGCTGTAAAAGTAACTTTAGGACCTAAAGGTCGTAACGTAGTGATTGACCGTTCTTTTGGTGCGCCGCATATCACTAAAGATGGTGTAACAGTTGCTAAAGAAATTGCACTTAAAGACAAATTTGAAAATATGGGCGCGCAATTGGTTCGTGAAGTATCTTCAAAAACCAATGATATCGCAGGTGATGGTACAACGACTGCAACAGTACTTGCACAAGCAATTTTAAATGAAGGTATCAAGTCAGTGACTGCGGGCATGAACCCAATGGACTTGAAACGTGGTATCGACCTTGCTGTACGTGCTGTGGTTGAAAACATTAAAGCAACTGCAAAACCTGCATCAGATACTAAAGCAATTGAACAAGTGGGTTCGATTTCTGCAAACTCTGATGAAACTGTCGGTAAATTGATTGCGCAAGCAATGGAAAAAGTAGGCAAAGAAGGCGTCATCACTGTTGAAGAAGGTTCAGGTTTTGAAGATGCACTTGATGTCGTGGAAGGTATGCAGTTCGACCGTGGTTATATCAGCCCATACTTTGCCAACAAACAAGATACTTTAACTGCTGAACTTGAAAATCCATTCATTCTTCTTGTTGATAAGAAAATTAGCAATATCCGTGAATTGATCACTGTATTAGAAGCAGTTGCGAAAACAGGTAAACCACTTCTTATCATCGCTGAAGATGTTGAAGGTGAAGCGTTGGCTACACTTGTAGTGAACAACATGCGCGGCATTATCAAAGTTTGTGCAGTAAAAGCGCCAGGTTTTGGTGACCGCCGTAAAGCGATGCTTCAAGATATTGCGATCTTAACGGGTGCGACAGTGATTTCTGAAGAAGTAGGTATGACTTTAGAGCAAGCAACACTTCAAGACTTAGGTACAGCACATAAAGTCACTGTTTCTAAAGAAAATACTGTGATTGTAGATGGTGCTGGTGATGCTGCGCAAATCGCTGAACGTGTAACTCAAATCCGTGCACAAATCGAAGAATCTACATCTGAATATGACAAAGAAAAACTTCAAGAGCGTGTTGCTAAATTGGCAGGCGGTGTTGCAGTCATCAAAATCGGTGCAGCCACTGAAGTTGAAATGAAAGAGAAGAAAGACCGCGTTGATGATGCGCTTCATGCAACACGTGCGGCAGTTGAAGAAGGTGTTGTTGCTGGTGGTGGTGTTGCGCTAGTACGTGCTGCTGCTGCACTTGAAGGCGTAACTGGTGCAAATGACGATCAAAATGTAGGTGTTAACATTTTACGTCGTGCTATCGAAGCGCCACTTCGTCAGATCGTTGCCAACGCTGGTGATGAGCCTTCAGTTGTGATCAATGCGGTGAAAAATGGCGAAGGTAACTTCGGTTATAATGCTGCAACTTCACAGTACGGTGATATGCTTGAAATGGGTATTCTTGACCCTGCAAAAGTTACCCGTTCTGCACTTGAGCATGCTGCATCTGTAGCAGGTTTGATGCTAACGACTGAATGTATGATTACTGAAATTCCAGAAGACAAACCAGCAATGCCTGATATGGGTGGCATGGGTGGTATGGGCGGTATGATGTAATTTATATCTTCCCGACTATAAGAAATCCTCGCTTTATGCGAGGATTTTTTACTTAAATATTGAGATAAATCAAACTTTGATTTAATATATGTAGTGAATTTTTATAAAATTGTAAATCAAACAATAAACAATAATATTTGGAGGAACTTTGAGCTTATTTACAACATCCGAAGAGGAATCGAAAGCTTATATTCAGGTAAGTGAACTAAAGTATTTATACGCTAAGATACAAGAATACCAAAAGGAAATTAGAAAACTTACCAAGGCTAATGAAGAGTTGAAATCAGAACTGGATCTATTGAGGCTTAATGTTCAATTAGCTGATCAATTAGATCTAAAATAAGTTGTTGTTGTTTTTTCGAAAGCAAATCAAATTTGTTATTAAACTTTATGGATTCTATATTTACAACAAAATTTTGAGTGGATGAGCCTTCGCCATATCTTAACCATTCACTACTGACACGTAACCATGTTGAAATGATCTGCAATTTTTCTTGACTAGGAATTGCATTTCCATTTAGCCAGTTATGTGCAGTTTGGGTACTGATCGGTGAACCAGAATATCTCAGGTTAAATTGTTTTGATAAATAAGTGGGACTTATTGGATGTTGTAATTGATCAAGGCTTGATTTTAATCTTTCACTAAAAGCCTTTTTTTCATGAATTTTATCCATATAAATGTATCAATACCCTCTGCAATAATTTCTATATCAGTATATATGGAAATTAAAAAATATTTTCATTATAAATACATAACGAGTTAAATAAAAGTATTTCATACAAATTGCTACGTTTAATTTTTTTAATGTTACATGAAAATACAGTAATCCTTTCTTAAAAAAAGAATTAATTAATCAAGTTTTAATTTAAAAATAAATCAAGTTTTGATTGATATATATTTAAAGCAATATTAGAATCCATATGGGAAACAAAAAATGTCTAACTTCTACAATAAATACTTATTAGAAGTTAAATATGCTTGAACAACGTTGAAATAATATTCAGCAGGAATAATTTATGAAATTAGTAACCAAAAAAACTTCACTTGCACTTGCACTTGCAACTTTATCTAGCGCAACTATGGCTGCTGATTATAGCTATCGTCCAGCAACAGATGCGAAATTAGGGGGGTACGATCAAACCAGTGGTACTGTTGATGCAAAAGGTAATCAACTAACACGTGAAACAGCAAATAGCGATAAAATAGTATCCGCTACAGCAAAAGTAGCTGGTAAAAAAGTTGAAGATAATGGTGTTAGTTATCAGCAATACGGTTATACAGAAACTCGTAAAGGTGAAGTAGCAACATCAAGTACAACAACTAATGACAAAGTCACTGATGCAAATACGCAATCAAGTCGTGATGAAGTTATTTCACAAAGCACTCAACAAAGTGGTGTAGTGACTCGTGCTGCAAATACACGCGTACAGTTAAATGATAAAGGTGCTGAGATTGCGGGTTCTGAAAAACGTACTAAAGATTCATCATTCGAATTTAGCGCTGATGACTTAGCAAAAGTTAATGATGCTATTAAAAAAAGCTTCTATAGCAAAAACGTGAGCACTGCTTATGTTGCTGCTGATAGCCGTGCAACAACTGAAGAGAGTCAAGTAAAAGTTACTGATCTCAAATCTGAAGCTAAACGTGATGCAAATGGTAAAGAGATTACAGGTCAGTTTATTAGTACGGGTACAGTAGCTTCTGAAACTAATTCAAAAGATGAGTCATTCAAATCTAAGGCAAATGCTGCAGGTAAAGTTCAAAGCTTAGACGCTGCTGGTCGTTTAACGACTTCTGAGACTAGTTCTACTTCTGAAACTGTAAGAACTGATTATGCACATAATGACAAAGGTGAAGTTGCAGGTTATAGCTTATCTGCAGATAAGAAGTATTTAGATGAATCTACAGTTGTAAATACAAAGTCAGCATCTACAAGTAAAGATACTACTTATGATCAAGTTGCTGCATTGAATGTAAATACAAGTTCAACCGCTAAAACTGAACAAACATCTACATCACTATTAGATAATTTTAACTATGTTAATAATTCTACAGTTGAAAACTCAGACAAAGTTTATAAAGACGGTTTAAGTAACTTAGCTTACGAGCGTTCATCTAAATCTACGACTAAATCAACTGATCGTGAATTTGTTAAAAATGACAAAGATGAATATGTACTAACGAATGGTAAGCCTACAGTTGCTTATACAACTGCAAAAGATACTGCTAATGAAACTTTTAATTCAGCTTATCAGCCAACCCAATATGCATCTGGTAAAAACCAAGGTAAAGATTACGAAATCTTAAATAATGGGGTTTCTACTCGTTATACTGATTCAGCAGTTCAAAAAACGTTAAATAAGACTTCTTCAAATGAAACGAAGACTTATGCAGATGGTTTTGTTGCGCATAATAAAACAACTTCAAATGATTCTGCTGACTATAAACGTAGTCAACAAGAAAACATTGAAGTTAATCGTATTTTAGCTGATCAAAAAACTGAAGATAGTAAGCAACTTGGTAAATTAACGCTTGGTTCGGTTGTGACTAAAGCGGGTACTGATGCAAGCTTTAAAGCGGGTACTGTTGCTCTAACTATTGAAGATTCTATTAACGATCAAATAACTTCAAACAATTCTATTCATATCAATAAAGATGCTAATGGAAATATCATTCTTAATGAAGGTAAAGAAGTTAGTATTGATCAAGTTCGATCTTGGAAAGATGAAAACGGCAAAACACGTCATTATGTTGTCATTGGACAAGATTTAGATGGTAATGATATTCGTAGTGAGGTGACATTTACAGGTCCTACTGCTGGTACGGCTAAAGCGGTTGTTGTAGATACTGCTAAAATTGAAAAATCTACAAAAGATTTCCAAGAAAAAGTTGACCATAGTGCTGCAACTGTTTATGACTTAAATGCTAAACAAAGTTCAGAGAACGCTACAACTTCTAAAGATGGAAAAGTTGTTTATAATTCTGACAAATCTTCTAAAGCAGAAACTGTTAAATTATATGCAACAGGTAAAAATGCTTTAGCTCGTGAAGCGACTCAATCTGAATCTAAAGTTGCAGTAGAAACTTACTTTGATCGTGATGAAGAAGGTAACTTATTGGTTGATGCTAAAGGAAATGCTGTAGTTGTTGGTGTTTCAACTGAATCAAGTTCTGCTAATGCTGCTTTACAACAATATCAAGCTGGTCAAGAAAAAGTTTGGACTAAAACTTCTTCTTCTAAAATAGATAACCAAACAACTGATGCTAAGGGTTCAGTGGTTAAGTTTGATAAAGCGGATAGTTCACTTGCAGCTACTCAATATGCTGAAGGTAAAAATGCGCTTGATCGTACTATAGCTACAACAAATAACTCATCTAGCAAAGACGCTGGTTTGAAAATTATCGCTTCTGAACCATACTATGGTGTAGATGAGGGTGGTAATTCTTTAGCGTCTAAAAATGGTGTTTTAGCTATTGATGAATTAGGTCAAGAAGTTAAATCTATCCAAGAGCCTAAATTTGCTACGACAGAAGCTGTTCGTGAGCAATCTGCATCTAAAAAAGTTGATGAAAATGTTTATCAAACAGGTGCTGTTGCTTACAAAAAATCTGAACAAGCATCTTCAAGCGTAAAAGATACCTATAAAGATGGCACTGTTGTCGCTCAAACGAATAAGTCGACTGATGACGTTTCTTTATATAATCATGGTCAAAGCGATAAATATCGTGATGCTGTAAAAACTAATGCAGTTACAGCTAGTGGCAAAACTTATGAGTTAAATGCTAAAGGTGAAGCAGTTGTTAAGACTACTTACGAAGCATCATCTAATGCTAAATTAACTGAAGTAAATTACCAAGAAGGTAAAAATGCCTTAGAAAGCTCATCTGTTTCAGAATCAAATGGTACAGAAAAAATTATAACTGATGCTGCTACTAAGCAAAGCAAAGGTTCAAGTAAATCTGAAAATCTTGTTTATCAAGAAGACCAAAAAATTGCAACAGAGAAAAAAGCTGAGTCTAACTTTGAAACTGCTGTAAGTAATAAAGATAAATCTAGTTATACATATGCTCAATCTGCAAAATCGCATGAAGTTGTGAATAACACCGATATGGGCTTGTTAGCATCTCAAGATGTGAAGCAAACGAATACTTCTGAACGCACTGAAGCTTTAGCTAAAACAGGTACAGATGGTAAATCAACTAATGTAAGTATTACACGTGGCACAGATTCTGTTTTACGTACAGATGAAAGTACAACGGCTAAAGTTTATGGTTCTGAAACCAATACAGCAGCAGATGGTGTGAAAACTGTAGTTGCTAAAACACAAACCTCAGTATCAGATAAGTTTAATACTTTTGAGTCAGATACTATTAATCGTACTGAAACTAAAGTTGCAGCGGACAAGACATCTACAGCGAAATCTGAAACTCGTGTGGATAATGTTCAAGGTATTACTTTAACTGAAGAAAAAATCACAACGGATGCTGCTGGTAAAGCAACAACTACGGTTGTAGGTTCTACTTCAATTAAAGCTGGTGAAATTAAAGTTGGTGATGTTACGATCAATGCTGATAAAGGTTTAAATGCTGGTAATAAAGTAATCGGTAATGTTGCGAATGGTGTTGTAGATTCTGATGCTGCAAATATGGGGCAAGTTCGTTCATTTGCATCAGATTTGAATCGTCGTGTAGACGATGTTGAATCAACTGCTTATCGTGGTATTGCAATAGCATTAGCTGCTCAACAACCAGTTCCTAACATCCAACCAGGTCAGTTTGCTGTATTCGGCGGTGTAGGTCACTATGAAGGTGAGTCTGCAGGTGCACTAGGTGTGACTACAGTATTTGGTGATGGACGTACATCGCTAAGTGGTGCAATCGGTGTTGCTGGTGGTAGCGAAGTTGGTGGTCGAATCGGTGTTTCTTACGTATTCGGTGGCAAATAATTAAGTTTTTAACTTAATAAAAAATCCTCGCTTTATGCGGGGATTTTTGTTTAAAATTTTAAGTTATAAAATAAATTTATAAAAATAAAATAATCGCCCATGTAATAAAAATAATAGACAGCGCAACAAATTGTGCTGCACTTCCCATATCTTTGGCATTTTTTGAAAGCTCGTGACGCTCTAAAGAAATACGATCAACGACTGCTTCTAAGGCAGAGTTAAATAGTTCAACAATGAGTGCGAATAAGCATACTGCGACCATTACTGCTTGTTCAGCCGCGCTAATGTCTAAGAAAAAAGTGATTGGAATTAATATTATATTCAATAAAACAATTTGTCGAAAGGCAGCTTCATTTTGAAAAGCCGCTTTAAAACCAGCTAGAGAATATCCAGTAGCATTTAGAATACGTTTAAAGCCAGTTTTACCTTTAAATGGAGAATAAGAATGCATGGGTGTCATTGAGAGAGAAAAAATAATATGAATGTTATTATTTTAAACTTAAAAGGGAATTAATTTTAGTTCAAAACTGCATTAATATAAGAATTGCCCAATAAATCATTTAAATTTATTGGGCAAAAGATATTTTATAATTGATTTATTTTTGAGTTGGGTTTGTTTTCCAATACACATCTAGTGTTTGGCGACCTAAACCAGGATCATCGGTAAATACGCCATCAACTCCTGCATTAAAGTACATTTCAAACTCTTTTTTCGCACCTGTTTCACAACGTTGGGCGGCATCAGTTTCTTTTTGACTACATTTTAGGTTTTTGGCTAAGAAACTATTTTCAGGGCGGAAGGTATAAGGATGAACTTTTAATCCAACTGCATGCGCATTTTTGACAAAATCTGATGGCGCTGTGAATGTTTCATTGAAAATATAAGGTTTCCAAGGCCCTACACCATCAGCATATTCAGCCACAGTTTTTAAGCCTTGTGCTGTCGCCATGTCTGCATATTTGATGGTATTTTTTTGTTCTACAAAGTCAGCAGGCTGCATGTCTTTTCCATCATAAAGCTGAATGATTTTAGCGTGTTTCAAAGACTTATGTAGAGAGAGTTGATCTTTTAAATATTTTAAATTGCTCACTTCAAAAGACTGTAGATAGATTGGTGCAATATCACGTGTATATTCATATTTTGCCAAAGTTTTAAGTAGCGTATCTTCCATGGCTAAGTTTTGTTTTTGGAAATAGGTAGGGTGTTTAGTTTCGATATATAAACCAATAATTTTTCCTGTTTTTTTGTAATGTGCATCAGCGAGTTCAATAATCTGCTCCAAAGTTGGAATCGCAAATTGATCATTATATTGGGTATTTGCAGGACGTTCTTTCGGGATGCGTTCACGTGCTTTGATTTGATTTAGCTCAGCCAAAGTAAAGTCTTCTGTAAACCAACCTGTGTGTGAAGTACCATCAACGATTTTGGTTTTTTGACGATCTGCAAATTGTGCAAGGGTGCTGACGTTAGAAGTGCCACCAATTTCATTTTCATGGCGTGCAACCAATACACCATCTTTGGTTGAAACTAAATCTGGTTCAATAAAGTCTGCGCCATCATCAATGGCTTTTTGATAGGATGCTAAGGTGTGTTCTGGACGTAAAGCACTTGCTCCTCGATGTCCAACAATAATAATTTTAGGTTCTTTATATTCAGGTTTGACTGTATGCGTTAAATTGTCATCATCATTATTGTCATTACAAGCTGTTAATACAGCCAAAAGACTTAAACTTAATATCGTTTTTTTAGGCATAATCCTATTATCCTGTATTTTTAGATAAATGAAGCCAAACTAATGTGCGTAATATTTCTTGCAGAATCATGAAAAGCAGGTTGGGTTTTACAAAATATAATGTTTAAGTTTCTTCATATTTTCTTCTTATTTTATTTTCTACACAGTTTTTCTGTTATTTATTCTTGTTTTTTATAGTTAAGTCACGGAATATCAATATAAATGGATTTAATTATAAAGACATTGCACCTTTATATTCATCTGATATAGAACAGACGATAATGCTCTCAAAATTTTTTATTCAACGACCGATTTTTGCAGCTGTGCTCGCGATTATTGTAATGGCGATCGGTATTTTTTCTGTGATGAATTTACCTGTGGAGCGCTATCCTGATATTGCGCCACCACGCATTACCATTTCAGCGACATATACAGGTGCAGATGCAGAAACAGTCGAAGAAAGTGTGACTCAGATTTTAGAGCAACAAATCAAAGGCATTGATCATTTACTGTATTTTAGTTCGAGTAGTGATTCGTCTGGACGAGCACGTGTGAGCCTGAGTTTTGAAAATGGCACAGATCCAGATACCGCCCAAGTCCAAGTGCAAAATAGTATTAATAGTGTGATTAATCGACTTCCTGAAGATGTGCAACGTCAGGGTGTTCGTGTGTATAAATCACTGGGTGATACTTTTATGGTGGTGGGTATTTATGATGCCAACAATAAAAGTACCAATATCGAATTAGGTGACTATGCTTCGAATCATATTGAACAAGAATTATCACGTATCGAAGGTGTTGGAGAAGTAGATGTTTTTGGCTCGTCTTATGCAATGCGCATTTGGTTAAATCCTAATTTATTGCGTCAATACCAACTAATGCCGAGTGATGTTCGCTCTGCGATTGAGTCACAAAATACCCAAGTGGCAGCAGGGGGCATCGGTGATTTACCTACGGTTCAAGATCAATACTTAAATGCCAAAGTCACCGCAGGTTCTCGTTTAAGAACTGTCGAAGAATTTGAAAATATTGTGGTGAAATCAAACGCTAATGGCAGTTATGTCTATTTAAAGGATGTCGCTCGTATAGAATTGGGGGCAGAAAACTATCAATCCTTTAATACGATTAATGGTTATCCATCTTCGGGAATGGGGATCTCTTTATCTTCTGGTGCAAATGCTTTAGCAACCTCGGCATTAATCAAAGCCGAACTCGCCAAAATTTCAGAAAATTTACCTGATGGATATAAGATTGTTTATCCACGAGATAATACGCCCTTTGTGCAAGAATCGATTAAAGAAGTTGTAAAGACGCTGATTGAAGCGATCATTTTGGTGGTGATCGTGATGTTCTTATTTTTGCAAAGTTGGCGTGCAACCTTGATTCCTACTATTACTGTGCCTGTAGTGATCTTAGGAACTTTTGCTGTGTTGTATCTGTTGGGTATGAGTATCAATACCTTGACCCTTTTTGCTTTAGTGCTTGCCATTGGTTTATTGGTCGATGATGCAATTGTAGTGGTGGAAAATGTCGAACGTTTGATGCATGAGCAAGGCTTGGATGCAAAACAAGCTTCAATCGCCTCGATGCAAGAAATTACAGGTGCTTTGATTGGGATTACAGTGGTATTGACTGCGGTTTTTATTCCGATGGCATTTTTTAGTGGTTCTACAGGCGTGATTTACCGACAATTTTCGATTACTTTGGTTGCTGCCATGAGTATTTCTTTAATCGTCGCTTTAATTCTAACTCCTGCGCTTTGTGCGATTATTTTAAAACCGAATGTACAACCTGCGAAATGGGCGATATGGGTCAACCAAAAATTAGACCAGTTAAAACATTTTTATATCAAACTGGTGAATATCACCTTGCGATTTAAGGCATTTATTTTGGTAGTTTTTGTGGGGCTGATCAGTGCATTTGCTTTAATTTATACAACTTTACCGACCAGTTTTATTCCCAGTGAAGATCAAGGCATCATTAGTGTAAATTTCCGACTTGCAGATGGTGCACCCATGAGCAAGAGCCAAGTCGTAGGAGAAAATATTCGTAAATATTTTCTTGAACAAGAACAACAAAATGTTGAGATCGTGTTGATTCGTTATGGTCGAAATTTTTCAGGTACAGGGCAAAACTTAGGTACAGGTTTTATTGCACTTAAACACTGGGATGAGCGTTCAGGTGCAGACAATTCAGCACAAGCAATTCGTGAACGAGCAATGCAGCATTTTAAAAAAGATCCGAATGCAACGATTACGGTCAATTTACCCTCATCGGTCAGTGGCTTGGGCGATAGCGATAGTTTAGAGTTTTGGGTACAAGATGTGGATGGTCAAGGGCGAAAATTCTTAGACCAGAAGTTTGATCTATTAAGAAAAAATGCTGAACAATTTAAAAGCTTTGAAAATCTAGATAAAAAGTCCAATCCTGACAAAGCCAAATTGAAAGTGCACATCGACCAAAAATTAGCAATGGCGAATGGCTTAACACAAACAGCGATTAATAGCACTTTGGCTGCGGCATGGGGCGGTTCTTATGTAAATGACTTTATTGATCGTGGGCGTATCAAACGTGTAATGATGCAAGGTGATGCCGAGTTTCGTGCAAAACCTGAAGACTTAAATGTTTGGACAGTGCGCAATGCACAAAACCAAATGATTCCATTTAGTAACTTTGCCCAAGTCGACTGGGAAGGTGGGCCAGATGTGGTGAACCGTTTCCAAGGATATACTGCTTTGCAAATGGAAGCCACAAGTGCAAAAAATGTCAGCTCAGGACAAGCAATGCAAGATGTTCAAAAAATGATTGCTGCTGAAAAAGGCATCAGTATTGCGTGGAGTGGTTTGTCGTATCAAGAGCAACAGTCGAGTAGTCAAGCGATTTGGTTGTATTTGATTTCGATAGGTTTTATTTTTCTGTGCTTGGCTGCGTTATATGAAAGTTGGTCGATTCCAACGGCAGTGCTTGCAGCTATTCCTTTGGGGATCGGTGGCAATATTATTTTTAGCAGTTTAGCTGGCTTTCCAAATGACATTTATTTTCAAATCGCTTTACTGACTACTATTGGTTTGTCATGTAAAAATGCGATTTTAATTGTTGAATTTGCGGCTTTGGCACAGGAAAAAGGTAAAACCGTTATTGATGCTGCTTTGCAAGGTGCAGCTTTACGTTTACGTCCGATTTTAATGACTTCATTAGCATTTGGAGCAGGTGTGATTCCTTTGGTATTTGCTTTTGGTGCAGGCGCTGCGAGTCGTCAAGAGATCGGAGTCAGCGTTTTAGGTGGCGTTATTTTCGGTACAGTTCTAGTTTTGATTTTTATTCCTTTTATGTATGTAATGGTGCGTTCGATTTTTAAAGTCAAGCAAAAAGCTTAAGTGAAAATATGCTGCTGAAGTTTAAATCTTGCGTGTGAGATTTGGCGATTTTAGTCATAGTTTTATGAGAATCTATAATCGGCTAGGGCTAAATTTGCTTTACTGAAACAACTCACTTTATGATGTAGCAAAATTACCAGAGTAATGTGTATGCAATTATCTTCTCAGCTAATTTTAAATCTAGAAAAAGCAATCCAAGATTATGATATTGAAGAAATTAAACATTTAATTACTCAAGTAAATCATACTGATTTAGCTGATTTATTGGCAAGTTTAAGTTTTGATCAACAGCTTAAACTCATTGAATATTTACCTCATGCTGCCTATGTGTTTGAGTTTTTAAGCTTGCCGCAGCAACTTGAAATTGCACTCAAATTACCTAAGGTAGAGTTGGTACAGTTGATTTCCGATATGCATTCGGATGATCGAACCGATTTATTTAAAAATTTGCCTTTAAAATTACAACATGAAGTTTATGCGTTATTAAGCCCGCAAAAACAACAGCAAATTAAACAACTTGCTCAGTATGCTGAACAATCAGCAGGGGCAATCATGAGTTCAGATTTTGTGACTTTAGCACCTGATCTGAATATGAGCCAAGCCATTGAGCAATTACGCCAACAAGCGTCTGACCGTGAAACTTTATATCTGATTTATATTACCGATCAAGAGCTGAAACTTTTGGGTGTAGTATCTTTACGAGAAATTATTTTAGCTGAAGCAAATAAAACCATTGCTGAAATTATGACCACTGATCTGGTCGTCGGTTATGTGTATGATGACCAAGAAAGTATTGCTCAAAAGCTGAGTCATTATGATTTTATAGCATTACCGATCATTGATGATGCACAACATTTACAAGGGATCGTGACTTATGACGATGCTATGGATGTTGTACAAGAAGAAATGACCGAGGACTTTTTAAAGTCTAGTGCGGTAAGTAGTTCACCCAATTTTAGTTTGAAGACAGCACCTATTTTATTTTTATATAAAAAACGGGTGTTTTGGCTGGTCATTTTGGTCTTTGGAAGCTTGTTGTCGGGTATTGGTATTGCACATTTTGAAGATATTATCGCTGCTAATATTGTACTGGTGTTCTTTTTACCGCTGTTGGTGGGCAGTGGCGGGAATGCAGGCTCACAATCAGCCACGTTAATGGTACGTGCATTGGCAATGGGCGATGTTGAGTTAAAAGATTGGTTAAAACTGATAGGGCGAGAAACCCTTGTTGCACTCTGTTTGGGGGGCACAATGGCATTTGCAGTTTCTATATTGGGCTATATCCGTGGCGATGCTATGGTGGCTTTGGTGTTGGCGCTTAGTATGATGGGAATTGTGTTGCTGGGATGTTTAATTGGCATGAGTTTACCATTTATTCTAAATCGCCTGAAACTAGATCCTGCAAGTGCGTCTGCTCCACTAGTCACCTCTATCTGTGATGCAACAGGGGTAATTGTTTATCTATTTATTGCTTCTATTTTTTTAGGTCAAGTAATCGCATAGTGGATCGTAGCTAAATATTAAACTTATACACAACATGCTGAATTTATTGGTTATGATTTGGAAATAAAATCGAATTGGATTTATTTTCTGAAAATGAGTACACAAAAAAAATTAACCACTCAAGAAGTCATTCGACTTGAACGTGATTTGGCAAAATTTGCCAACATGATGGACTCGGTTGTGCGTATTCCTTTTACTAAGCAAGGCGTGGGTGCTGATGCTGCACTAAGTACTATTCCTGTTGCAGGGGATGTTGCTGGTTTTATTCTGACTTGTTATGCCATCTATAAAGCCAAACAATTGGGCGTACCTCAGTCTAAGCTGAATGGTGTTCTAAAACTTGCAATGATGGATGCTGTGGTTGGGTTTATTCCTGTACTTGGAACTTTATTTGATATTTTTATTCGTCCAAGCCGAAAAGCATTAGATGTAGTACACGAACATATTCAAACAGAATATCAAATCAAAACAGAAGATCATGTGATTCATCCATTTTTACATGAACGCTTAGAGCAAAAACAACAACATTCTGCATTTTGGCGTAATCCAGTGGTTGCGTGGCTGTGGATTCATATTCCAGATTTACTCGGTGCAGTCGTTTTGATTTTAATTGGTTTGGCGATGTGGTTTGGTCTGAGTTGGTTATGGGAGGTATATCAAACATGGTCTCAGCGTTAACTCATAGAAATAGAATATTTGGTTAAACTTGAGAAGTTACTTGGAGTTGATCAGCAAAAAACCTAAAAGTCTATTGGTATCAACTATAAAATAGCCGTTCTTTTAAGATTAGGTTATAAAATAAGAAAGCTTCCCGAAGGAAGCTTTTTATATATGAATATCATCATTTGATGAAATTTACATTAAGGTAAGTTGAGTTGACGTAAAGCAGCAACACGTTGCTCAATGCTTGGGTGCGTTTGGAACAATGCAGCCAAACTAAAACCTTGTTCTTTACCTTCTGCGATCGCAAATGCTTTCATTTCTTTTGGCATTTGATCAGGCATTTCTGATTCAGCTTGTAAGCGTAACAATGCTGAAATCATGGCTTCTTTACCCGCTAAACGTGCTCCAGCTTCATCGGCACGATATTCACGATAACGAGAGAACCACATCACAATCGCTGAAGCTAAAATACCAAACACAATATCAAGTACAATAGAAATGATGAAGTAGGCAATACCTGGTGCTTCACCGTCTTCACGACCAAAGACATTACGGTCAATGAAATCACCCACTACACGTGCAAAGAACATTACAAAAGCGTTCACAATACCTTGGATCAGGGATAATGTCACCATGTCGCCATTGGCAACGTGACCAATCTCATGCGCAAGTACAGCGCGTAGCTCATCTTTATTCATACGCTCAAGCAAACCTGTGGACACTGAAACGAGCGCATCGTTTTTATTCCAACCAGTTGCAAAGGCATTGGATTGATAAGAAGGGAAGATCCCGACATCTGGCATTTTAATTCCAGAACGTTGAGCAAGTTGAGCAACCTCTTGAATTAACCATGCTTCAGCTTGGTTACGTGGTGCATTTGGATCAATTAATTCAGTACCTGTTGTTTTTAATGCCATCCATTTAGACATAAACAGTGAGATGAGAGAACCCACCATACCAAAAACAAAACAGATGACTAATAGGTTGCCTAAGTTTAGACCGCCAGCGCCGTGGTAACTACCAACACCTAAAACCGATAGGAGAATGCCAGCTACAACCAGTACTGCGAGGTTGGTAAGCAAGAACAAACCAATCCGCATCATTGAGAAAATCCTCTTAATAATAAAAATAACATGATTTATAAAATATAAATCCACAATGAAATATGAGGATTATCCTATCAAAATTCAAGAAGGATTGAAAAAATCTATATCAATAAATTCGCTTTAATTTTGCTATAAGTAGAGTGAGATAAAAAAATAGCCGAAATTATTCGACTATTATTTTTTAATTCTCTTATGTAGAGAAATGGCTTTATTTTTAGATCATTTATTTAAGAAATCATTTTAAAGTGATTTCTTAATTGGATATATAGATTCGAGCAGATGCAGTCGCATGGTTGGTCGAATAAGAACCTGCTGGCGCATCCGTAAAACTATTGCCATCACTTGCTACAATAATCGGACGCTGTGAATATTGTGATTTTGCAACAGTGTTTTCACTTGGTGCATTGTAATTGCTGGATTGGGCAATAACTTGACCTTGTGAAGAAGTATTGGGGGTTGAGTTACTGGTGGCGTTTGAAGTGCTCGCTGCGGTTAAGCCTACGCCACTAGCATATAAGTTATTGTAACGACTGGATACTCGTCTGACATAGTCTTGCGTTTCACGAAAAGGTGGGATACCTCCATATTTATCGACATTGCCTTCACCTGCATTGTAGGCAGCCAAAGCGAGGTTCGTATTGCCATTAAAACGTTTAAGCAACCAACTTAAATATTTCGCTCCACCAAAAATATTTTGCTGAGGATCATAAGAGTTTGACACATTAAACCGACGTGCTGTCGCAGGCATGAGTTGCATTAAACCTTGTGCACCGACAGGCGAACGTGCATTCGAGTTAAAACCTGATTCGGTATGCATCACCGCTTTAATTAAGCCTTCAGAAATGCCATGTGTCGCTGCAGCTTGTTGAATGATATGGTCATAAGCATTTTTATTACGACTATAGCTCGGCAAAACAGAAGCTTCAGAACTTCCCCAATTGCTATAACTATGAATGTTACTGTCTGGATAATAAGTAACTTTAACTTTTTGCAGCGAACGATCAGAACTTTTTTTGTTGGTCAGTAGGGTACTGCCTTGTTGATCTTTATAAATATAGATTTGCCCCGCATAGCTTGATGTCGCCACAACACCAAAACTTAAGCAAGTTAAACAAGATAGCACCGACGCACGGATAAAATTTCTCATTTTAATATTATATTTTTCCCCAATTTGCTTGGAGTTTAGCAAAGTTCGGCTAAGAGTAAAACCTTGAATTGATTTTTATCAAGACAAATAGAAAAAATCAAGCACCAACTGATCTGCAAATAATCAAAAAAATTAATTTTATTTTTTTATTTTTAGAGCTCTTGACTATTGTAACTATTTGAATTTTATTTAAAAAAATAAGTGATTAAAAAGTGAGCAATCTAAAGAGAAAGCCCATCTCTTCGGCTATATCGTTTGTCAAGCCCTCAACAATCCACAATTTTATCCACAGGTTTTGTGGAAAACTGTGGAAAAGTTTAAAAGATAAGCACTTAGCAAGTATTTTGCACAGAATCTACCATTTTATCCTGCAAGGTACGACAGTTGCATGACAAAATCGCATTATTGTAAAAAACAAAAATCTTTAGATGTTATATGTCCACAAATCGGCTAAAATTGTGCAGCATTTTTTTTTGGGTAATTTTCCTCTATGTACTCGCCAGTTGAGTCCGATCAAGGATTTAATTTCAAACCAGAACTTCCTACAAGTTCAGCTTATTATCGCTTGTTAAAAAAACTTCGTCGTCAAGTAGGTCATGCAATTCGTGATTTTAAAATGATTGAGGATGGCGATAAAGTCATGGTCTGTGTTTCTGGAGGAAAGGACAGTTACACATTGCTTGATATTTTGTTGCAATTTAAACGTATTGCACCGATTAACTTTGATGTGGTGGCGGTCAATCTGGATCAAAAACAGCCAGGTTTCCCTGAAGATGTCTTACCCAAGTTTATGGAAGAAAATAACATTCCTTATTATATTTTGGAAAAAGACACGTATAGCATCACCAAACGTTTAACGCCTGAAGGAAAAACATACTGTGCAGTATGTTCACGCTTACGTCGTGGCTCACTCTATGGTTTTGCACAAGAAATTGGTGCGACCAAAGTGGCTTTAGGTCATCATCGTGATGACATCATGGCGACATTCTTTTTGAATCTATTTCATGGCGGTAGCTTAAAAGCGATGCCACCGAAACTATTATCTTCGGATAAAAAGAATATTTTGATTCGTCCACTGGCATATGTGGAAGAAAAAGACATTATTAAATACGCTGAAATGCGTAAATTTCCAATTATTCCATGCAATTTATGTGGTTCTCAGGAAAATTTACAACGTGCCATGATCAATGACATGCTACGTGAATGGGATAAACAATATCCAAAACGTTTACACAGTATTTTTGGTGCAATGCAAAATGTATCGCCATCACAATTGGCTGACCGTGAGTTATTTGACTTTGAAGCACTTGATTCACAACGTGAATTTGATATGAAATGTGACACTGAAGAGTCTAAAAAGCGTTTAGATGTGGTCAACTTAAGTTTTGCAGCAGATTGAGCACTTTTGCTATTTAAATGAGCAAATCAGACATTTATATTGAGATGAATGTCTGATTTTTAAAAATAAAACGATAAAATCAATAAAAATAGAATAGTCAGTACAAAAAACTTTAGCCTAAATTGAAATTATCATGTTATAACCTTAAACAAGCGAAAAGCTTCATGATGTTGTTTGGATAGACAACACAATAAATGAATAAATAATTTTTTGAGGAATGAACATGCCTGCATTTTTAACTGATGATTGGTTTGCAATTGTAGAAAAACTGACTGCTGAAGCTGGTGATCTTAATTTACCGCCTGCATTGGCAAATCTTGCAATCAACCTTGTTGTTGCTGATGATAATGGCAATACTGAAATGTCTTTAGACGGTGGTAAAATCGTAAAAGGCTTATCTTCAAATGCAAAAACAACTTTGAATATGGATGGCGAAACTCTTCGTAAAGTATTCTTAGAATTTGATATGGCTGCTGCAATGCAAGCATTCATGACAGGTAAAATCAAAGTTCAAGGTGATATGTCACAATTAATGGCATTACAAACTGCAAAACCAAGCCAAGAACAAAAAGATTTATTCAAAAAAGTACTTGAGCAAACTGCTTAAGACTATGTTTGAGAAAAAAGGGCTTACATTGTGTAAGCCTTTTTTATGTCAGCAGATAAAACTAAATGGTCATCAAAGTCGGTGTGTTTTTGATATGTTCCAAGTAAGCACGGATACGTGTCACATATTGTACTGCTTGCTTATAACGCCCATTGCGCGCTTGATTCTTGCTTAGAAATTCGTACATATTGATCCAATCATTTGGATTTTTACCTTGTGATTTTAAACGCTTTTGAATCGCATCTACAGCACCAGGTCCCATATTGTAAGCAATTAACGCATACCAATGACGATCAGGATTTTGAATATAAGCATAACGATTAAGCATTTGATTAAAATACTTTGCGCCGCCTTGTATGCTTTGGGTTGGGTCTGTTCGATTAGAAACCCCCATCGCACGTGCAGTAGCATTGGTTAACATCATCAAACCACGCACACCTGTGGGAGAAACAGAGTCTGGCTTTAGATAAGATTCTTGATAACCAATCGCAGCAAGTAAATGCCAATCCATATCATACTGTTGTGCAGTTTTTTTGAAACTGGCTTTGTAGATCGGTAAACGTTGTTTTAGATCACGTTGAATCACATTCCAGTCATTTTGCTTAACCACATTACGATTATAAAAAGACGCCAATTGTTGAATTGAACCATTTTGCTTACTTTGACAAATAAAACCACTTGCCGTTTCAGTGAGTGGATCGTCTGCACGTTTAAATACCCAATTAATTTCAGGATTTAACCCATTTTTCTGCAAACTGTTTAAGTCACCACAGGTTGCAGAAAATGATGATAACTTTTTTGCTTCAATTCGATCAAAAGTTGCTGTGGTAATGGCAAAATTTACTTTGCCTTGAGCAACCATTTTTAAAGCAGCAGCATTATCTGGTACTGTTTTAAAATCTAACTTTACATTTAGACTTTGCGCATAGTCTTGTGCTAAATCATAACCAAAACCATGTTGGTATTGACCTTCTTTAAACACAATTGTAGGGTTGGATACAGCAACTACTGTTAATGTATTGGTATTAACAACAGTATTGTACTGATTGGTTTTAGTGGCATTAATACTATGAAATGGCATTAATGCGCTGGTTAACACTAAAGCTTTTACTGGGAGCGTTGAAAAAAAAGAATCGAAGTTTATCCTCGACCCAGATGTTGAATTACTGTGCATGTTGTCTCCGCTACAAGCAATTTATGCCCAAAAAAGCTGTAGCAAAAGCTACTCGAACTTTTTGAAGTTGATAAATTCAATAAGGGTGGGCAGGCATGGACGTCATTCAAAAAATGACATATGGGAAAGTTAAAACTTTATGGCTACATCATGAAACTAAGCGATAAAGTACAAAAAATAGACAATTTAAAACATGTGCGAATAATAAAGTTGAAAATTTAAAATGTCAAATTTTGTACTAAAAATATTTATTTTGCTGAACATAATCTACTGATTTAATTGGTGAAAAAGTTTTATAATATTTTTATGTGTAGAAAGTGTGCATTTTTTATTTAAAAATGTAGGAATTTTCTGCTAAGACCATAGGGCGAAATCATGAAATCTAACTTAATTACTCGTACAGGACATGATCAATTGGTCGCTGAATTACAACATCTATGGCATGACGAACGACCTGAAATTACCAAAAAGGTTAACTGGGCTGCAAGTCTTGGAGATCGGAGTGAAAATGCAGATTATCAATATAATAAACAAATACTTAGGAAAATAGATCGACGTGTTCGCTATTTAGGAAAACGTTTAGAGGAATTAAGAATAATTGATTTTTCTCCTGAACAAGAAGGTAAAGTTTATTTTGGTGCTTGGGTTGAAATAGAAAATGATTTAGGTGAACAAAAAACAGTTCGAATAGTAGGAGTCGATGAAATTTATGATCATCATCCACAAAATATTTCAATTGATTCACCAATGGCACGTGCGATGTTATCAAAACAAGTGGATGATGAATTCGAAGTAATAACGCCATTAGGTAAAAAAAATTGGTACATTAATGCGATTCGTTATGAAAAGCCTGAAAATTCATCGAATTAAAAGAATGTGATTTTATTTTGAGCATTTAAATCTATATTTTTATAAAAACATTTGCCAAATTCAATTTTTATTTATATTATAGCCGCCATTGGAAGCGTGGCAGAGCGGTTTAATGCACCGGTCTTGAAAACCGACGAGGGTGTGAGTCCTCCGTGAGTTCGAATCTCACCGCTTCCGCCAAATATTTAAATAAGCCCTTGTAAGAACAAGGGCTTATTTTTTACTCATATACATAAGTTTATGTAATATAATTTAATTATAAGTATTAAAATAAATATTAAATTATTAAGGTTAAAACAAATTTAATTATTAACTTCTGACACTTTTTAATAATTAAATAGTTAATTGAAAAACGTGTTTCTAAAAATCAAATAAGGAGAGTTATGAAAAAATGGAAGAATGCTCGTGCATAGGTCTTATCATACGCTTTAGTATAAGATTTTTATTAAATATAAAATTGCGCTCTGCGGGACTCGAACCCACGTCGGTCGCTTAGGAGGCAACTGCTCTATCCAGTTAAGCTAAGGGCGCATTAAAAACATCAATGTAATGCAAAATTTTTTAAAAATAAAGTGTAAATCAGATACTTATTGAACAATTAAACACAAGATATAACTTTAAAATCATAAAATAAAAACCTCTTTAACATGCTCAAATATCTGCAAAATTAAAGAGGTTTATTTACTAATTACTAAAATTTATAACCTATTTTCAAACCATAGGCGATTGCATTATTGTCACTAAAATCCGCAACATAATCACCACCTGCATTTTGTGAAGCGACTTGACCTTTTGCATCACCCAACCAAAAATATTTTACACCGCCTGCAATGAAATAATTTGGTGCAGGACTGAATTGTAATCCAACTCCTAAATTCCAATAACCTTCAGTTGGTCCAAGTGCAGTCACTGGATTACCAGCGCCTGAGTCCCAACCTACGGAAACATTCCCCGACCATTGATCATTTAACTTACGACCTACACCAACAGTGGCATTCCATTGATCTTTAGAATATTGCAGTAGGTTAAATCCATCTGGACGGTTAATTGTTGGTAATTGTCCTACGATGTCGGAAACCATACCAAATTTGACAGGACGCAATTCAAAGTCTTTCCAGTTTACCCAACGAATATTGGCAAATGCAACGGTATCTTTCATTATCCCTGACTGTAAGTCTAGGTTTACAGATTGTGGGGTACTAATTTTTGTATCGCCTGAAGCAGTTGCGATTTGTGTAGCCGCTGCTGCAACATTATCACCAAGTAAAGCTAAAGCAGGCAAAGTCGGTAGTTTTTCTATAGTTTCAATATCATGATCAATTTTAGAACGATAAGTTACAGATGCCTTAAGGGCTATTTCTGGAATTTGAAATGCTGCACCCGCAAGCCAACCAACGCCATCGGTTTCTTTGAGGGTTGCATCATAACCGTTGTAAACACTGGTAGCTTGCCCCCGTAAACTTAGTTTTCCTTCAATAGTCTGATATACACCACCCGCATAGAAATTGAAGTTTTTATTTGGTTGAAAACCAAAAATCATCGCCAGATTATGCGATTCAACTTCGGCTTTGGTACTGCCTTGACCTAATAAACCATTAACTTGCGCAATACCTGCATCAACTTGTTTTGCGACTGCCGCATCAATAATGTCTTTGGTATTGCCTAATGGTGTTGCAACATTATTGTTATACATGGCTTGCGCTGTGGCCACTGGAATATTTGCCTGCTTTGCAAAAGTTTCGATACCTAAAGGTATGCTACTGGCAATTTTTGATGCTCTTAAGGAATGCATCATAGCTGTGGGTAAAATAGTTGTATTTGCATCAGTAACAAAAACATTGTTTCCTTTATATTCAATATCAGCACCAAATGGTTGATCGTAGAGCAAACCAAAAGAGATATGATCAGTGAGTTGAAGTTTGATTGCAGCAGAAGGAAAGTAGTAATCATTGCCCATGTCTTCGATATGACGGGTTGTTTCACTGCTGCCTGCTTCCTGACCTTCGACCGTAGGGTCAAGTATGGAAATTCCTGCTTCAAAGTAATTATTGGGTTGTAAAAATGCCGAAATAGATTGTCCTGAACGATCCATAGCTGCGGCAAACGTTCCTGTAACGGGCATACAGCAGAGCAATACTGCTGAATAAAGCGTATTCATTTTCATTGATCTATTCCTTGATATTATTTTAAATTTCTTTTGTTTTTCATTCCCTGTACAGTCCATGAATACATACTATTGATGATTCACTGTACAATTTGAACATAGCATGTTTAAAAATAAGCACAATATTTTTTTGGTAAATTTGACAAATGGGACTGTCAAAATGGTCATTTTTAAAGTAAATAGATCGTTTTTAGAACCAATGAAGTTAGAAAATTTTGATTATTTTTTAGATGGTTAATTTGCATGATATATAAAAAAAAGAGATATTGAGCACAATTCAATATCTCTTTTTGACTCAGTTGCTTGAGTGGTTGTTGTTGCTTTATTATGAAGAATTAATTGAAATTTATCGCAATTTATTCCTCAAAATTAACATTAATCGCCTTTTGGTTGCTCACTGTTGAGAACCTTATAAAGACCGTACATTAATAAAATCCAAATCGGAATCATATATACAGATTCTTTAAAACCTTGTGTCCACATGATATAGAGCACAACTGCAATAAACGCCAATACAAGGTAATTACTTAGAGGTGCCCACAGTGCAGGGAATTTGGTTTTCAATCCTTGTTTGAGCATTGCTTGTTTGAATTTTAAATGGGTTAAGCTGATCATTGCCCAGTTTAAAACCAATGCACCCACAACAATATAGATTAAATGACTTAACGCTTGTTCTGGTACAAAGTAGTTAAGTAATACGCAACCAAAGATCAGTAAGGCAGAGAATAATACCGCAGGAATTGGAACACCTTGTTTATTCACTTTTTTAAAGATAGTTGGTGCATTGCCTTGTTCAGCCAAACCATACAGCATACGACTATTGGCATACATACCACTGTTATAAACTGAAAGTGCAGCAGTAAGGATAATGAAGTTAACCAGATTTGCCGCCCAACCGATACCAATTAAGCTAAATACCATAACAAATGGACTTTTATCTAAACTACCACCATCAAACTGATTCCAAGGTACTAAAGATAATAAAATCGCAATAGAACCAATGTAGAAAATTAAAATACGAGGAATAATTTGGTTGATTGCTTTAGGAATAGTTTTTTCAGGATCTTTTGCTTCAGCAGCAGCCATCCCAATTAATTCAATTCCCCCAAAGGCGAACATTAAAAAGGCAAGCATGTAGAATAAACCTTCAAAACCATGTGGGAAAAATCCACCATGTTCCCAAAGATTACTAAAGCTATAACCTGCTGTTGGGTCTGCAGTAAAAATCAAATACAAACCAAAAACGATCATGGCAATAATCGCAGTGACTTTGATGATAGAAAGCCAAAACTCTGATTCACCATAAAATTTAACATTGGCTAAATTAATGGCTGTGATCGTAATGAAAAAGAACAGAACAGATGACCAAGCAGGAATATGAGGCCACCAATAATTAATGTATTTTGCGGCAGCAGTCAGTTCGGACATCGCGACCAAAATATAGAGAATCCAATAATTCCAACCAGCCAAAAAGCCAGCGAATTTACCCCAATATTTATTGGCAAAATGGGCAAAAGAGCCTGCGACAGGTTCTTCAACGATCATTTCACCTAATTGGCGCATGATTAAAAATGCAATAAGACCACCAATGGCATAACCCAAAATAATGGATGGACCTGCAGATTGGATGACTTGCGCAGAACCTAAAAATAAGCCAGTACCAATTGCACCACCCATTGCGATGAGTTGGATATGACGATTCTTTAAGCCACGCTGAAGGGAAGTTGACTCTTTATTCAAAATGATCAGCCCGACAATGGATAAGAAAGCGATTGTAATTGATTGATTTCAGTTCTCCTAGTATTCCGCAGTTGATTTTAACTGACTCGCCAGATTTTAATTTTATGCTTATTCTAAAAAACCATTAAAAATTATGTAAATAGTATTATTTGTATGTAAGCAAATTTTGTGAATTGTTTGGTTTATTTCTCTTATTTTTTATACTTAAGTCATGTGGTCAATGATTTTCCTAAAAAAAAGAGTAATATAAAATTGAATGAGGATTCATAATTGTTGAACAACAAAGATAAACCAAAGGAATAAAACCAATGAGTTTCGCACCGCAAATTAAAATCCCTGCAACTTACATACGTGGTGGTACCAGTAAAGGTGTTTTCTTTAAACTTGATGATTTACCAGAACGCGCACAAAGTGCAGGTGAAGCACGTGATCGGATGTTGTTACGTGTGATTGGCAGTCCAGATCCATATGGAAAACAAATTGATGGTATGGGTGGTGCAACCTCAAGTACCAGTAAAACCGTGATCTTGTCAAAAAGTTCACAACCTGAGCATGATGTAGATTATTTATTTGGACAAGTTTCGATTGATAAAGCATTTGTTGACTGGAGTGGTAACTGTGGAAATCTCACCGCAGCCGTGGGTTCATTTGCCATTTCAAATGGCTTGGTAAACGCTGAACGTATCCCTGAAAATGGAATTTGTACAGTACGCATTTGGCAGGTGAATATTCAAAAAACCATTATTGCTCATGTGCCGATCACGAATGGGCAAGTACAAGAAACAGGTGATTTTGAGTTAGATGGTGTGACTTTTCCTGCTGCCGAGGTGCAAATAGAATTTTTAGACCCTGCCGATGATGGTGAAGAGGGCGGTGCGATGTTTCCAACAGGCAATGTCGTAGATACTTTAGACGTGCCAGAAGTGGGAACATTCCAAGCAACTTTGATCAATGCTGGAATTCCAACCATTTTTTTAAATGCAGAAGACATTGGTTATCAAGGTACAGAGTTACAAGAAGCAATTAATGGTGATGCTGCAGCCTTAGAACGTTTTGAAAAGATCCGTGCTTATGGCGCAGTAAAAATGGGTTTAATCCAAGATGTTAGTGAAGCTGCAAACCGTCAGCACACTCCAAAAGTTGCATTTGTTTCAAAACCAAAAGCCTATGTTGCATCAAGTGGCAAACAAGTTTCTGAAACAGATACAGATTTATTGGTACGTGCACTCTCTATGGGTAAATTACATCATGCGATGATGGGTACTGCTGCGGTTGCAATTGGTACAGCAGCAGCGATTCCAAACACCTTGGTGAATTTGGCAGCAGGTGGTGGCGAGCGTGAAGCAGTACGTTTTGGACATCCATCAGGGACTTTACGTGTAGGTGCACAAGCACTTCAAGAAAATGGACAATGGGTGGTGAAAAAAGCCATCATGAGTCGCAGTGCACGTGTTTTAATGGAAGGCTGGGTGCGTATTCCAGAAGATAGTTTTTAGTTTTTAAAATAAAATCACTGAAACAATCTCTAATAAATTTGTTTTGTTAGAGATTGTTTACTCACAATCATATGAAATGTTTATTTTTTAATCTTTTTATAAATTAGATATATTTTTATCCAATAAAAAACTATAATGAGCCACTTTTTGAATTTTGTAACTTTTTTCATAAACTGCTTGTTTTTATTTATTTTTACTGTGCAATATTCGATTTGTCTATTCAAATGAATAGATAGATTGGTCTAAAAATCAAACAGTTTAAGATTAGCGTAAAATACGATATGAATTTTTGGGGCAATACATGGAAAACGAAAGATCACATCTTCATCAGATTCTTTCAAATGTAGATTTTATCCAGACCTTAAAAAGTGTTGAAAAATTAGATTTAGTTTCTTTTATTTCAAAATTACCTTTGCCCGTTGCTATTTTAGAGTTTGATTCTCGCTTGCTTGTTGTCAACCAACAATTTGCTGATATTTTTCAAAGTGATGCTTTATTTTTAAATGGTAAATTATTAAGTACATTTTCTAGCAGTTTATATGCCGATTTTGAGCTTGCATTGGAAAAATTTGCAACAGGTGAAAAGCAAGTTGACTTTGAGTTTTATTCCAAAGGTCATTTTTATTTGTCTTATTTTAAAGCGATGTATAGTGCGGATCAGCAAATCAATGCTGTGATATTGATTTGTGCAGACGTAACTCGTTTAAAGCGTCGTGAAAAAGTATTAATGCTAAATAATCAAAAATTGCATGATCATTTGTTTATTGATCACATCACGGGTTTGCCAAATAAAATGGCATTTGATCAATATCTGCAAGAAAAACTCTTTGAAAATTTAAAAGATAAATATACTTTTTTGAAAATTGACTTAGATCATTTTAAAAAGTTTAACCAATTGCATAGTTATACCCGAGGCGATCAAGTCTTGATGGAAATTGGCAACATTTTGGATGATGAGTTAAATCCAGATTATGCCCGTATTTTTCGTTTAAATTCATCAAGTTTTGTGATCGTTATTAAAGATATGACACCTTGGGCTGTATTTACATTGGCTGAACGTTTAAAAATGAGAATTTCTCAAGAAAATATTGCTATCCAAGACTCGCAAAATGCAGTATTAACTGCATGTATTGGCATATATCATTTGGCTTTACCTTATCATGCACATGATATTTTGCAGCAATTGGATTTAGCGGTTTATCATGCCAAACAGCAAGGTGCTAATTCTATTTATGTCTTGAATGGCTAAGGTTTTTAATTTTTGTATTTCTCTATTTAAATAAATCTTGAAATAGATGCCTGCAAAGGTGTTTCAATGTAGAATGTACTGGGCTTAAATTATTGAGTTACAGTGACTCATCATTTGAATTTCGAGGCAAAAGTGACCGCAATTTCTAATGTGAATGCAGATGTATTAAAGCAGGCGCAACAGCGTATTCAGCAGGATTTACAAACAGCATTAGAGGCTTTTTCTCTTCCTGAACCTTTAAAATCAGCAGTGCATCATGCTGTAATGTTGGGGGGAAAACGCGTACGACCAGCATTGTGCTATGCAACTTCAGCTTTACAGGTGAATAATCCAAATTTTGCAGCAGTGCGCCGTGCAGCGGTTGCAATTGAATTAATTCATTGTTATTCACTGGCACACGATGATTTGCCTTGTATGGATAATGATTTGTTGCGTCGTGGGCAACCGACTTGCCATGTGGCTTTTGGTGAAGATACTGCGCTTTTAGCAGGTGATATTTTACAGTCGATGGCATTTGAAGTATTGGGTAGTCGTTTATTTGATCAAATGCAGCCCGTTGATACTGCAATTGTATTAAAACAGATGCAAATTTTAGCCACAGCATCTTCTAAAATGGTCTGTGGGCAAGTGCTAGATTTACAAGCAGAAGGTCAGCATGTAGACCAAACGCAATTGGAAAATATCCATAGAAATAAAACAGGTGCTCTCATCCAAGCTGCAATTATGATGGCTGCTGTGACGATTTTTCAGGGAACTGACCACGCTATTCCCCAATTGCGTCAGTTTGGGCAAGCGATTGGTTTGGCTTTTCAAGTCCAAGATGACATTTTAGATGTTGTGTCAGACACTGCTTCATTAGGAAAAACGGCAGGTAAAGATGAACAGGTGGATAAGTCAACCTATCCTGCATTGATGGGCTTAGAAAAAGCCAAATCTTATGCACAAAGTTTACATAATCAAGCCTTTGAAGCATTAGCTTATTTTGGTGAAAACGCTTTGGAATTGAATCAGATTTCAAAATTCCTGTTGGCTCGAAAAAGCTAAAGCAGTATTTAAAGATTGTGAAATCACAAGTGAAATAGTGCTTTTACTTGTGATTCATGATTTATTTAAAAATAGAGGATATATGTTTTATCGCTTTATTTCGTTTACATTTCAATCAAACTAGTGAGCTTTTCAAAGGCACTGTCACGATCTAAATGCTTTACAGCTTGTACAACTTCTTGAATTTCAGCCTTAGTCCACTTTTCTTTTTCTGCAGTAAAAATAAACGAAGATAACCAAATAAAAGGCGTGTCTTGAGGTCGCAAGTGAAGCTGTTTTAACTTTTTCAATTTTCTCTATCCAAATTAATTTATAGCAATTATATTAAATATAATTATTGTAATAATATAACATATCTTTTAATTTTTATTGATGTAAAAAGATATTGCTTATTTCAAATTTCAATTAAGTTGACAAGTGTTTCAAAAGCACCATCACGATCTGAGTTCTTAACAGCTTGTACAACTTCTTGAATTTCAGCTTTACTCCATTTTTCTTTTTCTGCAGTAAAAATAAAAGAAGATAGCCAAATAAAAGTAGGATCTTGAGGGCGTAGATAAAGACGTTTTAACTTTTTCAATGCAAGTCTACCCAAATCAATATTAAAAAATTACAATAACATAATATTTTATTAACATGTAATGTGATTTTTGACAAATAATGGGACAATTTGTGTCCCATTATTGCAAGGGGAGTGGATAAGACAGCATTATTTTGATTGCTGATAGCATTGATCTGCTTGATCAAAACGTTGAATTATCTCTGCATTTGGTTTTTTACTGAGTAAACTGATGGCAATGATCGCAACGGTCGATGCAATAAAGCCTGGAATAATCGAGTAAAGTTCAGTTGCAATCAGTTCAGGTACAGTGACCCAAAGAATCACCACCACAGCTCCTACTACCATGCCTGCAATTGCACCTGACAAAGTCATACGTTTCCATAACAAAGAGAAAATGATTAATGGTCCAAACGCTGCACCAAAACCAGCCCATGCATTTGCCACTAAGCCCAATACTTCTGAATCTGGATCATGTGCTAAAACAATCGCTAAGACCGCAATTAATAACACCATTAAGCGTCCAACCCAAACCAATTCTTTTTGTGAAGCCGATTTGCGGATAAATGCTTTGTAGAAATCTTCAGTCAAGGTGCTTGAACATACGAGTAGTTGACAACTGAGCGTACTCATTACGGCAGCTAAAATTGCTGCTAAGACAATGCCTGCAATCCAAGGATTGAATAAAATCTTCGTGAGTTCAATAAATACAGTTTCGTGATTTGCACTGACATTAGCGGCAAGTTCTGGATGTATATAAAAAAATGCGATACCGAAGAAACCAGCAGCCACAGCGCCACCTAGACATAGCGTCATCCATATCATCCCGATACGGCGGGCATTGGGAATAGATTTAACCGAATCTATTGCCATAAAACGGACTAAAATATGCGGTTGACCAAAATAGCCTAAGCCCCATGCAAGCGATGAAATCACAGCAACGGTACTTAAATCGGTAAATAAATCTAACGCATGTGGACGAGCTGCCTCTAGCGCCATCGTCACTTGAGATAGATCACCAATACTTAAAATGGTAACAATCGGCGTAAGTAATAATGCAAAAATCATCAAAGTTGCTTGAATGGTATCTGTCCAACTGACAGCTAAAAAACCACCAATAAATACATAACTGATCGTGGCAATCGCGCTAACCCACAGCGCAGTGTTATATGACATCTCAAACATGCCTTCAAACAAACGTGCGCCTGCGACCATACCCGAAGCACAATACACCGCAAAGAAGATCAGAATCACCACTGCTGAAATGATACGTAAGATTTTCTTACGGTCATCAAAACGATTTGAAAAATAGTCAGGCAAGGTAAGGGCATTATTTTGTACTTCAGTATGTACACGTAAACGACCTGCAACCAAGAGCCAATTCAGCCATGCGCCAATGATCAAACCGATAGCAATCCACATTTTTGACAAGCCAAACAGATAAATCGCTCCAGGTAAGCCCATGAGTAGCCAACCACTCATGTCCGATGCACCTGCTGATAATGCAGTGACGAAACTACCTAAACGGCGTCCACCTAAAATATAGTCAGAAAAATCTTGAGTTGCTCGATATGCTAATAAGCCAATCACAATCATGGCAACAATATAGAACATAAAGGTGATTAAGGTGGGGTTTAGGGAACTCATACGCAGTCCAAGTGTTTGTAAAACAACATTTTGAAATGGTATATTTCAAAAATAACGTGAAATTTAATCATAATTTCACATTCTTTGCTGACCAATTATTGCGCATAAAAAAATTGGCAGTCCAAAAACTGCCTATTCTATTGAAAAATAATAATTTAGTTGTTTCTACCCATGACGCCGCGTATGGTATTTAACACATCTGCTGGTAATACCACAGTTTTCGCATTGTTAGATTTCGCCATATCTTGCATGGCTTTGACATATTGTTCACCTAGCAGATAGGCTACAGGAATTTCTTTATCTCCCACAGCAGAAGTCACCATTGAAATGGCTTTTTGAGATGCTTCTGCTAATACAACTTGTGCTTCAGCATCACGGCGAGAGGCTTCTAAACGTCCATCTGCTTCTAAAATTGCAGCTTGTTTTTCACCATCCGCTTTGGTGACGGTTGCACGACGCTGACGTTCAGCTGCAGCCTGTGCTTCCATTGCTGATTGCATGGTTGCAGAAGGTTGAATATCTTGAATTTCCACAGTTTTTAGGGTAATCCCCCAATCGGAAATATCATCGGAAATCGCAGCTTTTAGCTTGGCTTTGATATGATCACGTGAAGACAAAGCATCGTCCAAGTCCATTTCACCCACGATAGAACGTAATGAGGTTTGCACGAGGTTTTGAATCGCCCATGTATAATTTTCAATACCATACACTGCTTTTTCTGGTGTAGTGATATTGATATATGCCACAGCATTCATGAGCAATACAGCGTTGTCACGGGTGATGACTTCCTGCGAGGGAATATCTAACACAATATCTTTGGTGGTAATTTTATAAGCTACTTCATCGACATAAGGAATAATAAAATTTAGTCCTGGACTTAAAGTGCTGTCATATTTACCTAAACGTTGCACGATCCATTTATAACCTTGCGGAACAATGCGAACACCTTTGAATATCGTGACCACAACTAAGACAGCGAGAGCAATTGCAATAATTGAACCAATTGACATTTTTATTCCTCTTTTTAAAAAATTATAATGGGGATGGGGTAGTTTGATGAGGTTGAATCACCAAATCATTGCCTGAAATATCAACCACACGTACACGATCACCCACAGCAACAGGGGAGAGTGATCGACAGTTCCATTCATCCGCACCTAAAACAGGCATCGGAAAGCGTACTTTGACTTGATCATGGGCTAAATCAGCCTGAATCACCATGCCAACTTGACCAATGGTGGATTCACGTGGCAAACCTGCTTTGGTTTTATCTATAGATAAAGGTTTGATAAATTTGAACCAAGAAACCGTACAGGTCACGGACAAAATGAGCCAGAAAATGATCTGAGTGGTTAACGACATGCTTGGAAAAAGCCAAAAAAGAATGGCAACGAAAGTCGCTGCGATTCCAAACCACAATGCAGCAAAAGAAGGCAAAATCAGTTCAAAGAGTATCAGAACAATACCCAAAACCAACCAATGCCAAGGTTCTATTATAAAATTCATACGTCTACTCTAATCTTGATCATGGAGATAGATGACGAATCATCACATCCAATGTAACAGATTGAAGAGAAAATGAATATTAAAAAATGACCAACTTGTTTTATGAAAGTTGGTCATTATTTTCAAAAATTAGATTCTGGCTTTAGGTGCAGGTTGTAATGCAGCAGGAGATTTTTTAAAGTTGTTAATGGCATTTTGAATAGCAGTAATCTTGAGTTGTGCTGCTTTTTCGCCTTCCAAAATCGCTTGGTTACTTGCTTTTAAGTCCAAAGTCCCTAAGTGTCCAACTTTAGGTTGAATCACGATATTGGCTTGAGAGAGTTCAGAATTAATACTTTGTTGTCCCATAATATTAATGGTTTGATCGAGCAGGCCCCACATGTTCATCGGTTGACTGCCTGATGGACGTGCAGAAATATCTACTGCAATCACAATATCTGCGCCCATACTTTTTGCAGTTTGTACAGGAATTGGGCTGACTAGTCCACCATCGACATATTTGGTATTGCCAATCGTTGTTGGTACAAAGACATTGGGAATACTGCATGATGCGCGAACAGCTTGCCCTGCATTGCCTTTGATAAATTCTACCTTTTTACCGTTATCTAAGCGTGTTGCTACCGCAGCAAAACGAATTGGAAATTTTTCAATCGGTTTATTTGCCACATGATTATTCACATAGTTTTGTAGTTTTTCACCCAAAACAATGCCTTGTCGGTTCAAGGTCAGATCTCGAATATCAGATTCTTTGAGTTGTAAGGCGATTTGTTGCATTTGATAAGGTGTTTTACCACTGGCATAAATACTACCAACAAAACTGCCCGCACTGGTGCCTGTCACGATCTTCGGTTTAATACCGTGTGACTCTAGTACTTTGATCACACCAATATGTGCAAAACCTTTCGCACCGCCACCGCCTAAAGCAATCGCAATCACAGGTTCACGTGCTTTAATCGCTGTAGTTGTCGGTGGTGTTTTTACGGTTTTATCACAACCGACCAATGCCAAACCAAGTAAGCCAATGAGTCCAAAGTGTTTTATCTGCATGGTATTTGTCTATTCATCAATCAAGCAAAATATGCGCAACATCACAACAGATTGCGACATGATTTTCTAGCGCTTTGTAAAAAGTTTTTGTAAAGGTTTTGCCAATCGAGCTGGATTCTTTGGTGAAAAACGACCTTCATAATGCTGAAAAATTTTAGCTAAATCTGCATCATAATCGCCAGTAGCTTGTAATACTCCCAAACAGCGAATCACTTTAGCATCATAATCAAAGGCAAACATGACGATCGGAATATTTGCACCCATGGCAATATGATAAAATCCGCTTTTGATTTTTTCAGCTTGTTTACGTGTACCTTCAGGCGCAATCGCAATCCAGATTCTCTCTGTAGATTGGATAATATTAATAATTTGTTGGGTTAAACCATGTGGTGAATCACGATGCACAGGAATTACCCCAATCCATTTAAACAACGTGTCAAACGGTGGTTTAAATAAACTGTCTTTACCAAAAATCGTGACCTTTAAGCCAATGCCGAGCATCGCTAAAAATGCATACAATCCATCAAAGTTAGAGGTATGCGGTGAAACAATTGCGACTGCTTTGGGGATATTGGGAAATTCTCCTTCAAAGCGCCATCCTTGTGCAAGATAAAGCTTTCTAAAAAAAGCTCTACTTTTTAAGGTTCCACGACAGGGAACTTGGTCAGGAAGTTCTGGAAAATGTATTGTCATTGTTCATATAAGATTGAAACTGTTTGTAAATGTTAAACTTTAACTAAAAGTATACATTGATAAATGAATATAAATCAGCAAAATAACAATTCTTAACCCAACCCATTTGAGTGAAAGGCAAACACCACATGATAAAAGCACCACAACTCTATGTTTTGCTGTTTTCATTGTATTGGGCGCAAGGTTTACCTGTGGGTTTTATGACGCATGCTTTGCCTGTGATTTTACGCGCGCAAGGGGTTTCGCTGACACATATTGGTGGTTTTGGTTTGTTGATGGCACCTTGGGCAATTAAAGTGTTGTGGGCACCTTGGGTTGATCGTTATGGTTCATCAGCTTTTGGGCATTATCGAAGTTGGATTATTCCCAGTCAGTTGCTTACGGTTGTCATTTTAATCGTTTTATCTTTTTTACCCATCCAAGCCTTAAATCAACCTTTGTATCTTTTGGGATTTTTTATTGTGTTGTTGTTGATGAATGGAATTGGTGCGACTCAAGATATTGCCACCGATGCTTTAGCGGTCAATATTCTGAAAGGTGAACAGCAACATTGGGGCAATATGTTTCAAGTGGTAGGTTCACGTTTAGGATTTATTGTCGGTGGCGGTGTGATTTTATGGGCATTGGATAGTTTGACATGGCAAACTACATTTTGGGTTTTAGCCGCTATCGTATTTTTAAATATAATTCCTGCTTTATTTTACCGAGAACCACAACACCATTTACATATTGAACAATCTAAACAAGCTGATAAAACGCTGCTTACAGCGCAGATATTGCAGCATATTCAAGCGTATTTACGCTATTTTTTAAGCACAAAAATAATGCTGCTGTGGTTAATCGTACTATGTAGCATTAAAATTGCTGATGGTTTAGCAGGGCCTATTACTAAACCGTTGTTGGTGGATTTGGGCTTATCCTATACTCAAATTGGTGTGTATATCACTATGCTCGGTGCAGCAGCGGCCTTGTGTGGCGCAGGTTTAGCTAGCATATATTTACAGTATTTTTCACGTGTTCGAGCACTGATTTTATTTTCTATATTAAAGCTAATCAGTTTGGCTGGGTATGTTTGGTTGGCTAATCAACTTGAACAACAGATAAAGGTAAATCATGTTTTGATTTACTTGATTAATGCTTTAGAAGATATGTTCTCTGCCATGTTGTTGGTCGTGATTTTAACTTTGGTGATGCAATACAGTCGCAAAAGTCACGCAGGGACAGATTTTACTTTTCAAGTGTCTGTGATGGCAGCGGTCAGTGGTGTGTTATATAGCCTCAGTGGTATTTTAGGGGATTGGTTGGGGTATTTTGATTATTTATTGGTGATCTGCTGTATTGGATTATTGTGTTTAGTCCCTATCTTTATGTGGGCAAAACAAGGACGAAAACCAATACAGGAAAATTAAACCAATAGTAAAATATAAAATCACATTAAAATGATTAATTTTAATAAGTTAATTGTATTTCTTAAAGCTGTTTCAGGTTGAATTAAGTGTTTTTTAAGTTTTAATTTTTACAGTCAAGCATCTTTTATGTGCGATCAGACTGAGATGTTGGGCTTTATACAGAAACAATTAAATCGAAAAATAAGCGTGTCATTCACTGTTTTTATCTTGGTAATGGCAGTATGGCTAGGTGTGTGCTTAAACTTTGCTTTTTATCGTCAGATTCACCTTTTAACGCCTTATCAAGGCGTAAAATCATTTGCTTTTTTGGCGGCAACAGCGGTTATTTTGATTGCATTATATAATCTCATTTTACAGATTTTAGGCTGGAAATGGACGCTTAAGGCAGTCACGATTTTATTGGTTTTTGTGGGCGGATTTAGTGCTTATTTTGTTAATTCATTGGGTGTGGTGATTTCACCAGACCAGATTCAAAATATGATGCAGACGGATCCTGCTGAAGTGCGTGACCTGATTTCACCACGGTTTCTATTATGGACAAGTGTATTTGTTATTTTGCCTATTCTATTGATTTTAAAAATGAATATTGCTTATGAGCCAATCTCTAAAACATTACTGAAAAAATTAGCCAGTAGTGTGGCTTCTATTGCAGTTATTGGCTGTTTACTGTTTATTTATTATGTTGATTTTGCTGCGATATTTAGAGAACATCGAGATTTAAAGGGGATGATCTCACCACAAAATGCTTTTGCTGCGACCAGTTCATATTTCCATAAAAGAGCACCAAAACAAAATTTACCCTTAATTCGTTATGGAGAAGATGCACATTTGGTTGAAGATACCTCAACACAAAAACATCCCAAACTGATGGTACTTGTGGTGGGGGAAACTGCACGAGCTGAGAGTTTTTCTTTAAATGGTTATACTAAAAATACCAATCCAGAATTATCCAAACAAACTGGCATTATGAATTATACGCAGGTGAGTTCATGTGGTACCGCAACGGCTGTTTCGGTTCCATGTATGTTTTCAGGGATGCCAAGAACTGAATACGATGAGCAGCTTGCCAGCCATCGCGAAGGACTGTTAGATATTGCACAACGTGCAGGTTATAAAGTGACGTGGATTGATAATAATTCAGGTTGTAAAGGTACCTGTAATCGGGTTGAACAATACACAATTCCTGAAAGTTTAAAACAAAAATGGTGTAAAGATGGTGAGTGTTTAGATGGTATTTTACTCGACAGTTTAAAACAATATATTTCTACGATTCCGAAAAATGATACTGCACCGCGTTTAATTGTATTACATCAAGTAGGCAGTCATGGGCCAGCGTATTATAAGCGTGCGCCTAAAGAGTTTCAGAAGTTTAAGCCAACTTGTGATACTAATGCGATTCAAGGCTGTACACGTGAAGAATTATTGAACAGTTATGACAATAGTATTATTTATACTGACCATGTGTTGAATCAAGTGATTGAAATTTTAAAAGCACAAACGCAATATAGAACAGGATTTTGGTATTTATCTGATCATGGTGAGTCGACTGGTGAGCATGGCATGTATTTACATGGTGCGCCGTATTCCATTGCACCCACTCAGCAAACTCATGTGCCGATGCTGATGTGGTTCTCGGAGAGCTGGAAACAAGCCAATGCCGCACAGGTGAATTGTTTAGCGCAGCAAAAAACCAAAAGCTTGAGTCAGGATAATTTATTTCCAAGCTTGTTAAGTCTGTTGGGCGTGAGAACGCAAGTGATTAACCCAAATAATAATATGCTCAGTCAATGTGCAGTTCGTAGTTAATAGAGGAAAACCAACATGACTAAAATCTTAATGATTGAAGACGATTTTATGATTGCGGAATCAACCCTGACATTATTGCGTTTTCATCAATATGAGGTGGAATGGGTCAACAATGGTTTGGATGGTTTAAAGTTGCTGACGAACCAAACATTTGATTTGATTTTGCTGGATTTAGGTCTGCCGATGATGGATGGTATGCAAGTACTGAAGCAAATTCGTCAACGTGTGGCTACACCTGTTTTGATCATCTCTGCACGAGATCAATTGCAAAATCGGGTTGAGGGTTTAAATCAAGGCGCTGATGATTACTTGATCAAACCTTATGAATTTGAAGAATTAATTGCACGTATTCAAGCTTTATTGCGTCGTTCTCAGCAAACACACGCATTGCAAGCTGGGGCTGAAATCCTGAAAAATGGGGATTTGGTTTTAGATGTAGAACAGCACCTTGCAACTTTTAAGGGCGAACCCGTAGATTTGTCTAAACGTGAATGGGCAATCTTAATTCCACTAATGACTCATCCGAATAAAATCTTTTCCAAAGCCAATTTGGAAGATAAGCTATATGCTTTAGACAGTGAAATTAACAGCAATACCATTGAGGTATATGTGCATCATATTCGCTCAAAATTAGGTAAAAACTTTATCCGTACCATTCGTGGTTTGGGGTATCGCTTGGGTCAAGCATAAGCATAGATCAAAAATAGTAGATCAAACAAGATGAAACAAAAACAGCACTATTCTCTGCGAAGACGTTTAATTCTTTATGTTTCATTATTTAGTGTATTCATGGGATGTGTGCTCATTTTTACTGCTTATAAAATTTCATTACATGAAACCACTGAAATTTTAGATGAGCAAATGGTGTATTTGGCAGAGCGAGTTGCCAAAAATGCTCGTCCTTTAGAAAGCGATTTTAACCACCAAAAACGCTATCACGAAGAAGATTTATTTATAGATGTTTGGGCTTATTCAGAGCGTAAAGACTTAAGTCATGCTGATCATTATTTGGTTGAACCTAAGACAAAAGCTGGTTTTTATACCCAAGACACAGAACATGGCACATGGATTGCCTATGTACTGCCTACAGAAAAATATCAAATTCAAATCAGTCAACAATTTCAAGTCCGTGAAAAATTAGCCTTTGAATTGGCTGGCACGATGTTTTTGCCTTATTTTTTGATTATGCCTTTTGCATTGTTGGCATTGGTATTCATTATTCGTAGAAGTTTAAAGCCCTTGGATGAATTTAAGTCTGAATTGTCATTACGTGATCCAAACTCCTTATCTTCTATTCAAAACAGTCATTATCCTGAAGAATTAGTGCCCACGATTAATGAGATGAATCATTTATTTGAACGTATTTCATTGGCACAACAAGAACAACGCCAGTTCGTTGCAGATGCTGCACATGAGTTACGCACTCCAATTACTGCATTGAATTTACAAACAAAAATTTTAATGAGTCAGTTTCCTGATGATCCAAACTTATTAAATTTAAGCAAAGGTTTGGCACGGATGCAGCATTTGGTTACCCAGTTATTGGCACTAGCTAAACAAGATGCTTCTCTGAAATATGAAAGATTGATAACCACTTTTCAATTGAATGATGTGGCATTTAACTGCGTTGAGCAGTTGTTAAATCTTGCGGTGCAAAAAGACATTGATTTGGGTTTTTTGCGTAATGATCCTGTGCAAATGGTGAGTATTGAACAAAGTGTGCATTCGATCATTTTTAACTTGATTGATAATGCAATTAAATACACCCCAGATATGGGCGTGATCAATATCTCTGTATTTGAAGATGGGCAGGGTTCAGCATTTATTCAGATTGAAGACAGTGGGGCGGGGATTGAGCCTGAGTTATATGACAAAGTGTTGAAGCGTTTTTATCGTGTGCATCATCATTTAGAAGTCGGTAGTGGTTTGGGTTTATCTATCGTAGAAAAAGCAGTACAACATTTAGGTGGACATATTCAATTTTCTCGAAGTGAAGAATTAGGGGGATTGCAAGTTTTGGTAAAATTACCGATGCAACTGCATGATCTGTAGACATAAAAAAGGTGAAATATTCAATATTTCACCTGAATGGTCTATTTAAACGGTTTGACCTAATTAACTTGTACTGTCTTTTGAAATTTATTATAAAAAATAGCATACATTAAGATATTGAATGTAAAGATAATCCAAGCTGTCCAAAGATTATGGCTAAGAAAATGCGCACCTCGCATCATTTGTCCCCATCCCATGATAAAACCTAAAGACATCCCTAAAAATAAGAATACATAGGCATATTTTTTTGAAACTAAGCGATAGACAAAAAATCCTGTCATTAAAGCAAAACCTGTACTGGCATGACCTCCAGGAAAACAATGCCCATTCGTTGCAGAAAAATCCCAAATAAATCCTGTTGGCGTCGCATGTGTCATATTCCACGGACATGCATGACGGGATTGAGATTTTAATAAACCGACCAATCCTGTGGATAACACACTCACCCAAAACATATAGCCATAGTGCCAGCGAGAAGGTTTTAATCGTTCTAATTTAAAAGAGGCTAGCCATAAAAATAGAAAACTAATGTAGCCTAAAATCAAAATATTTTTTAAATATTTATGATTCCATTGCACCAGATAATAATTGTCACGATAGAGAAAATGTCCAAATTGATCCATCCAAGGTCGAATCAAACTTTGGTCAATTGCACCACCAATAGGAAAACAAAGCAGTAAAATCACACATGAAATAACGCTAAATGTAATACATGCCAGCATAATTTTTTGAAAATTCGAGAAAACCATATCGGATAAAATGTAAATTGATCATGAAAATATGGTTTATGATTAAAGCAATTTAAACTTAAACTAGAATTAATCTAGACCTTTTCACTCAATGATCAACATGCTTCATGGCTATTTTTAACTGAAGAAATACAATGAAAATTCAAGCTGTACTTTTTGATTTAGACAATACTTTAACGCATCGTGATCAGAGTGTAGTGGTCTACGCTCGTCAGTTTTTGCAAGATTTTTCCTATAATTTAAGCTCACATGAATTAGAAAAAACTGTACAGATCATTCGCCGTATTGATAATGGCGGCTATCCTAAAAAGGAGTTACTCACGCATCCTAGCATTGCTGCTTCAGTCGGACATGCACTAACAGAGGCATTGGCGTGGAAGGCAACGCCTGATTTGGAAGAGTTAACACAATATTGGTTTCAACAGTTTGGAATGGCGGCAGTTGCCATGCAAGGTGCAGCAGATTTATTACAATATTTAAAACAACAGCAGTATTCACTGGCCGTTATTTCCAATGGTGGACATGCAACACGTTTAAAGATTTTGGAAGGTTTAGGGTTTAGTCATTGTTTTGATGAGATTATCAGTTCGGAGTTGGTCGGCATCAGCAAGCCTAAACCAGAAATTTTTTTAGAAACCTGTCAGCGTTTAAGTATCCAGCCACAACAGGCTTTGTATGTTGGTGATCATCCTGTCAATGATTATGCAGGTGCGATAGGCGCAGGTCTAAATGCATTATTGCTCAATGGTTTTCATGAAGATGTTGCTCATATTCCACAGCGAATTGATAAATTAAAACAAGTTGTAGATTATCTAGATTAAGTATCAAATAGATTAAAATAAAAAACTTCTAAGCAGAGAAGTTTTTTATTTTTATAATCAGTATCTTAAAAAATAGCATCTTCTGAATTTGCTGAAATTTTATGAATGGATAAGTCAGCACCTCGAAATTCATCTTCTTGGCTTAAACGAATGCCCATTGTGATTTTTAAAATGCCATAGACAGCAAATGCACCGATTAATGCGATACCAATAGCGAATACCGTTCCCAAAATTTGTGACATCATTGCCACACTACCTAAGCCACCTAACCATTTTTGTCCAAATAGACCGACTGCAATACCACCGAAAGCACCACAGACACCGTGTAGAGGCCATACCCCAAGCACATCATCTACTTTTAAACGGTTTTGGGTATAGGTAAACAATTTGACAAAAAATAAGCCAGCACACATTCCGATTACTAATGCACCGACAGGGTGGACAACATCAGAGCCAGCACAGATTGCAACTAAGCCAGCTAGAGGTCCATTGTGTAAAAATCCAGGATCTTCTTTTCCAAAGAAATTTGCTGCAATTGTACCGCCTACCATTGCCATCAGTGAGTTAATTGCGACTAAACCAGAAATGGCATCTAAACGCTGTGCACTCATAACATTAAAGCCAAACCAACCAACAATTAAAATCCATGAACCCAAGGCTAAAAATGGAATAGATGATGGTGGGTGTGCGCTTACGCGTCCATCTTTTTTATAACGTCCATGACGTGCACCCAATAAAATCACCGCTGCAAGTGCCATCCAACCGCCCATTGCATGTACAACAACTGAGCCTGCAAAGTCATGAAAAGATGCCCCAAAGGTATCTTTTAACCAATCTTGTAAACCAAAATTTCCGTTCCATGCGATGCCTTCAAAAAATGGATAGACCAAAGCTACCAAAAATAAAGTAGCAATCGCTTGAGTTCGCATTTTGGCACGCTCAGCAATTCCCCCTGAAATAATCGCAGGAATAGCAGCAGCAAAGGTTAATAAGAAGAAACAGCGCATCAAGTTATAGCCATGCTCAGCCGAGAGTTGCACACCTGAATGGAAAAAATGCTGACCATAGGCAATGTAATAACCGACAAAAAAGTAAGCAATCGCTGAAATGGAAAAATCAGTCAAGATTTTACTGAGTGCATTGACTTGGTTTTTATGGCGAACCGTACCAAGTTCTAAGAAGGCAAATCCTGCATGCATAGCAAGCACAAGAATTGCACCGAGTAGGAGAAAGAGAAGGTCAATATTTTGCATAAGGGGAACTTGTTTGGTGCTATGTGTCACAATTTGGCTCAAGTATAACCAGCTATTTATAAGCGTGAAGAGGGTAGAAGAAGGGAAAAAATGATCAAGATTCAGAAAGATTCATCAAGACTCGATATAAAGCAAACTGCCGCACCAAGTTGGAATTTATGCACAGTTTTGGAACATTAGAAATAGATTTGAATTGATTTAATCTATTGAAAAATAAAAATTAAAATAATTTTATGGTATGTGGGTTTTTTTGTGAGTATGTTTATAAACATTGAAAAGTAAATAAATAATTCGACAAATGGTGTAAAGTTTACTGTGAAAGTTTTAAAAATGCACAACATGGATGAAGCATGACACAAATACTCATTTCGTTATTTCCTCTACTGGCTTTAATTGTAGGTGGAAATGTATTGAAAAGAACAAGATTTTTGAGTGATGGATTTTGGAGTGGTGCAGAAAAGCTGAATTATTATGTGTTATTTCCTGCAATGTTATTTGCAAATTTAGCTACAGCGACGATCCATTTAGACATGATTAAAACCATTATTACGGTTTTGGCTGTGGTCTTAACGATTGCTTGTACTGTGTTATATCTTATTCGCTTTGTACAAAAAACAGATTCGGCACGTTTTGGTGTTTATATGCAGGGCATGGTTCGCTTTAATACTTATATGGGTTTAGCGATTGTTGCAGCATTGTTTAGTCAGCAAGGGATGACGATTTTGGCGATCACATTGGCGCTGTGTATTCCTATGGTTAATATTTTATCTATATTGGCATTGACCAGTCAGGACAATATGGATGCGAAATCTATCATCTTGTCTTTGTTGAAAAATCCACTCATTATGGCATGTGTTATAGGCATCGGCTTTAATTTTTCAGGTCTTAGTCTTTGGGCAGGCTTTAATGATTTAATTAAACAATTGGGGATTTGTAGTTTACCTTTAGGGCTGCTTTGTGTAGGGGCGGCGTTACAATTCACCGAGTTAAAAAAAGAGCTTTGGGTCTTGTTTCTAAATACATTTGCAAGACTTTTAATAATGCCCGCTTTGGCATATCTGGTGTGTAGGTTTTTACACTTAACTCAGCTAGAAACACAAGTGATGGTAGTATTTTTTGCGTTACCTACGGCTTCAGCTTCGTATATTTTAACCAAGGTATTGAGGGGTGATCATCAACTCATGGCAGGGTTGATCAGTCTGCAAACGTTATGTTCTGCGGTTACTTTGCCGATTGTTTTACTTTGGGTGGTGTGATATCTGTTGAGTTTTAAAAGCTATATTTGCCCACAAAAATAATCAAATAGTTGAATTTCTAAAAAATCAGCAATTTGCTTTTGCTCTAAAATAGGTTGTGCAGCAAAGATGAAAAATGTGTCTAAATAACAAAAATCATTCATCAGATCGAAAATAAAACGTGGAAATTCAGTACTTTTAAGCAGTAGATAAGGCTGCATTCCTGAAAAATATAAAATGATTTCGGTGTGTTGCAATGCTCGAAAATTTGTGTGTTGTAAAAGCTGTTGTGTAATACCATTCTTGGAAAATAACATAATATAAGTAGTTTGTTTTCGACGGAGTCTTACATCTAAAATTTATATTTTGGGACTAGCCACTGCGTCTTGCGCTTCGTCAAAGTATACTTTGACTTGCTCAGGCTCGGCCTACTTTTGTTTTGGCAAAATGAGCAGTGAAACTGCGCAAGAAAACCACCTTGCGGAGCGTTGCTCCTCACCACAAGACTCGACAAATACCGCAAATTGATTGATATATTGCAAAAACATTATTCATCATTGGTAGTCCTGCCTCAGACAATTGCGGATGACGTTTCCGCGTCTCAATGTATGATTGGAAGCAGAAAAAAATATTCCGAAATATATTATAAAACTTTTATTGATTGGTATTAATTTCTCATTTCCCATAAATAAAAAGAAAGCCCACCGAAGTGAGCTTAGTTTATATTGTTAAATCAATTGAATCATTTCGCTTGTTGAGACTGTTGTTTTAATTCAGCAGTCGAAGGTTGTACCACGATTTGATCAGAAGTATTGGCTTTAACACCGCCACCTAAGGTTTTATATAATTCAACTTGGTTATTTAAGTTGGCTTGTTCAAGCAATAATAAACCTTGTTCCGCAGCATACGAGCTACGTTGTGCGTCTAATACAGTTAAGAAGCTATCAATCCCTGCACGGAAACGCGCATTGGAAAGCTTATAAGTAGTATTGGTTGCATCAACCAAACGACGTTGTGCTGAGATACGATCACCGATGTTTTGACGTGTTGCCAAAGCATCATTTACTTCACGGAAAGCAGACTGAATTGATTTTTCATAATCAGATAAAGCAATTTCTTGATCTGTTTCTGAAATTTTAATATTGGCTTTACGTGTACCCCAGTCCCAAAGCGGAATATCTAAGCTCGGACCTAAAGACCATACAAATGCGCCTGATTTAAATAAATCACTTAAATCAGTGGATGCATAACCAGCTGAACCCGTCAAACTAATGGTTGGAAATAAACGTGCTTTGGCTGCACCAATATTTGCACCCATCGCTGAAAGTTTATATTCCGCCGCCCGCACATCTGGACGGTTGGTGAGTAAATCACTTGGTAGCCCAGCCGTTAAAGCTGAGTTATTGGTGATTTTAGTCACACGTTGCGATGGCAGTAAGTTTGCAGGCACTTGTTGACCAACTAAAAGATTGAGCAAGTTTTGTGCTTGTGCAATCTGAGTTTTATAGTTGGCAACATCATTACGTGCAGTTTCTACGGACACTTGCGCTTGACGCACAGGAACTTCACTGTCGATCCCCACATCAAAACGTTTTTTGTTGAGGTTATACGAGTCAAGTTGTGCTTTTAGCGTTTGGTCTGCAAGTTTAAGCTGTGCGTTGGCAAATGAATAATTAAGCCAAGCTTGCGCTACCTGACCAATCAATGAAATTTGCGTAGCATCACGCGCACTTGCAGTGGCTAAATAACTGTCCAAAGCATTGTCTTTTAAGCTGCGTACACGCCCCCAAAAGTCCAACTCATAAGCAGTTACACCCAAACCAACATTGTAGGAAGTTATAGGTTTTTGCGTGTTCAGCGTATCTTGACGTAAAACACCACCACTTGCGCCAATGGTTGGCAATTGGTTGTTTTCAGTGATTTGATACTGTTGTTGTGCACGTTGAATATTTAAAGTCGCTGTGCGTAAGTCACGGTTATTGGTTAAAGCAAGATCAATTACTTGGAGCAAACGTGGGTCTGCAAAAAAGTCTTTATAACCTTGTTCAGCAATAGAAGTACCCGATGCGCTTTCAAGATAACTGGTCGGAATATTGGCTTGTGCTACGGGTTCTGGGCCACGCATGCTTTGACAAGCTGTCAAAGCAAGCGCAAGTGCAGATACCGCAATGCCACGACCTGAAATAGACCATAGATTTTGCATCACGATTTTTGCTCCTGAAGTTTTTGATTCTTAGGTTTGTATTTAAAGATACTACGGATCCATACGAAGAATACAGGAATAAAGAAGATACCTAATAGTGTTGAACTGATTACACCACCGAGTACCCCATAACCTACTGAATGTTGGCTACCTGCACCTGCACCACTTGCTAAGGCTAATGGCAATACACCAAAACCAAATGCGAGTGTCGTCATAATAATCGGACGTAAACGCATTCTAGCGGCATGTAAGGTTGCATCAAACAAGTCTTCGCCTTTTTCTTGCAGCTCTTTTGCAAATTCTACAATTAAAATCGCATTTTTTGCAGACAAACCGATCACCGCAATAATCGCAACTTGGAAATAAATGTTATTTGAGAGGTTTGGATCTCCTTTGATCACCATACCCAAGTAGGTAAGTGCTAATGCACCAACTACACCTAATGGTACAACCAGTAAAACCGAAAACGGAATAGACCAACTTTCATAAAGTGCTGCAAGGCATAGGAATACGATGAGCAATGAAAGCGCATATAAAAATGGTGCTTGTGCGCCAGACTCACGTTCTTCTAAAGATAAACCTGTCCATTCATAGTCAAAACCTTGTAAGCCCATAGATGGAAGCTTCGCAATGATTTCTTCCATCGCTTGCATTGCATCACCAGAACTCACACCAGGCGCAGGTGTACCTTGAATATTTACTGAAGATACGCCGTTATAACGCTCTAGACGAGGTGAACCATAAGTCCATTGTCCAACCGCAAAGCTTGAGAATGGAACCATCTCTCCCTTGTTATTACGCACATACCATTTGTTCAAGTCTTCAGGCATCATACGTGCACGAGCTTCACCTTGCACATAGACTTTTTTTACACGACCACGATCTACGAAGTCATTAATATACGAACCACCCCAAGCCATACTCATGGTTGAATTGATATCAGCGATACTGACACCCATCGCGCCTGCTTGTGCTTGATCAATGGTAATTTGATACTGAGGCGTATCTTCTTGACCATTTGGACGCACACCGACTAGACGTTTGTCTTGCGATGCCATTCCTAAAATTGCATTTCGTGCTGCAACTAATTGCTCATGTCCAGCACCACTTGCATCTTTAAGTTGCAAGTTAAAACCAGCAGTTACACCCAATTCAGGCATTGCAGGTAATTGCAACGGCATAATATATGATGCATCTTTAATCATCATGTTTAATGCCATACCACGTTGGATCAATGCGCCGACTTGTTGCTCAGGTTTAGTACGTTCTTCCCAGTCTTTTAGACGAATAAATGCTAAACCAGCATTTTGTCCCATCCCTGTAAAAGAGAAGCCCGAAACACTAAAGACTGATTTGACTGTATCTTTTTCATTCATAAAGAAATCAGTCATGGCATCAATGGTTTTACCAGTACGGTCTAAAGTCGCATTAGGAGGTAATTGAACCAAAGTCATGACCACACCTTGGTCTTCTTCAGGTAAGAAAGAAGAAGGCATCATTTTGAAAATGACGACTAAAATACCAATCACCGCAGCATAAACCACACCTGAGAAAATCTTATGGTGTGTCATAAAGTTGACGCCACCTTGATATTTATCAGCAGTACGATCAAAGGCATTGTTAAACCAACGGAAGAAACGTGAAAAAATATTATTGCTTGGTTTCTGATGCGGATCATGCTGTTTTAAAATGGTTGCACATAGAGCAGGGGTAAACGTTAAAGCAACGATCAATGACAAGACCATTGCAGTTACAAGGGTAATAGAAAACTGACGGTAAATAACCCCCGTTGTTCCACCAAAGAATGCCATTGGAACGAACACAGCAGTCAATACCGAGGTGATCCCGATTAACGCACCTGAAATCTGCTTCATCGAAATTTCTGTGGCTTCAACAGGGTCAAGGTGATCTTCTACCATGACACGTTCGACGTTCTCTACCACAACGATGGCATCATCTACCAAGAGACCGATCGCCAGTACCATGGCAAACATGGTCAAGGTATTGATCGAGAATCCAAAGACATTGATCACCGCAAATGTTCCTAACACAACCACAGGTACAGCCATCGTTGGGATGATCGTTGCACGCCAGTTTTGTAGGAATAAGAACATTACCAAGAATACTAAGAAGATTGCTTCAATCAAGGTATGCACAACACTTTCAATCGATAATTGAATAAATGGTGTGGTATCAAAAGCTAATTCATCTTTCATCCCTGTTGGGTAGTTTTTACGCAATTCAGATAAACGTGCTTCTACAGCTTGTGCTGTATCTAACGCATTGGCACCTGTAGAAAGTTTAATTGCAACACCACCAGCAGGTTTGCCGTTGTACTTAGAGTCGAATTGGTAATTATCTGCGCCTAATTCCACACGGGCTACATCACCTAAACGAACTTGTGCGCCATTCCCTGTATTTTTCAAAAAGATGTTTTTGAACTGTTCAGGTGTGGTGAGCATGCTTTGTGCATTGACTGTTGCATTCAGTACTTGTCCTTCTACAGAAGGAGCACCACCCAATTGACCTACAGCCACTTGAGAGTTTTGAGCACGAATTGCAGCTGCGACATCACTTGGTGTAATCCCTAGACTGTTTAGTTTTTCAGGATCTAGCCAAATACGCATCGCATAAGAACCACCGAAGACTTGTACTTCACCTACACCCGCAACACGGCTTAGCGGTTCAGAAATGTTTGAGTTTACATAGTCTTTGATGTCATCTGCAGATAGACTTTTATCAGTAGAATAGAATGCCAAAACTTGTAAGAAGCTTGCACCAGATTTGGTTACTTTGACACCTTGACGTTGTACGTCTTCAGGTAAAAGTGCAGTTGCAGATTGTAATTTATTTTGTACTTGAACTTGTGCGATATCTGGATCGACACCTTGTTCAAAGTTCAATTGAATAGATGCTTGACCGTTCCCCGCACTGTTTGACGAGATATAACGTAAGCCATCTAGACCATTCATTTGTTGTTCAATAATCTGTGTTACTGTGTTTTCAACAGTCGCAGCAGATGCACCAGGATAAGTCGCAGAAATTGTAACTGTGGGTGGTGCAATCGTCGGATACTGAGCAATTGGCATTTTTGTGAGCGTGAGAATCCCCGCCAACATAATTACCAATGCAATCACCCATGCAAAGATTGGGCGATGAATAAAAAATTGAGCCATTCAGTCTACCCCTTATGCATTTGAAGTAGCTTTTTGTTCAGTTGCTTTATCTTGCTGAGCAGGTTGTGCTGCTCCACCTGTTTTTTGTTGAGCCGCAGCTGGATTTGCTCCCTGAGGTGCAGCAGCTTGTGGCTGATAAGGTTTAGCAACAACTTGTTGTTCAGGTTTAACTTTAGCAATACCGTCAACAATGACTTTATCACCCGTGTTTAAACCTTGCGTTACAATCCAGTTTTGACCCTGAACACCTGCGGTTGTAATGGGACGTGCCTCAACAGCGCCTTTGGCATTGACAAGCATTGCCATGGCTTGACCTGTTGGTGTGCGAGTAATCGCAGCTTGTGGAATCAAGTACGCATTTGGAATAATCCCTTGTACGATTTGCGCATTGGCAAACATACCTGGTAATAACAAATGATTTGGATTTGAGAATACCGCACGTAAAGTCACCGAACCTGTTTCAGGATTTACACTTGCATCAGAAAATGCCAAATTCCCTTCGATCGGGTAAGTGCTTCCATCTTCAAGCTTTAAGCGAACTTTGGTATTGTTGCTGCGGTCAATGCTGCCTTGGCTCAATTGTTGACGTAAACGTAATAATTCAGCGCTCGACTGATTAATGTCGACATAAATTGGGTCAAGTTGTTGAATCGTCACTAAAGCATTGGCTTGACTTGCAGTAACTAAAGCACCCGCAGTAACTGAAGAGCGACCAGACTGACCTGAAATCGGTGAGCGAACAGTAGAGTAACCAAGGTCAATTTGTGCATTTTTCACAGCCGCATTGGATGCAGCGATGTCTGCTTCAGCCAATTTGATCTGCGCCAATAAATCATCATATTCTTGTTTAGACACCGCATTGATACCAACAAGCTGACGATAACGATTGGCTTTGACTTGTAATGCATTAAGATTGGCTTGTTGACGTACAAGCGCAGCTTTTGCACTGTCCAAGTTCGCACGGTTGGTACTCGAGTCAATTTCATACAAAGGTTGCCCTTCACGTACAAAACTACCTTCAGTAAACAAGCGTTTTAAAATCACACCACTGGTTTGAGGTCGTACTTCAGACATTTGGTATGCAGAAGTACGTCCAGAGAGTTCAACCATTTGTTCAACACTTTGTGGTTGAGCAACAATGACACCAACTTCTGTCGGCGGCATTTTTTGGGCAGCAGCGCCACCTTGCTGTGCATCTTTTGGATCTTTGCTGCAACCCACAAGTGCAATACTTGTTGCTAAAGCACAAGCAGTAAGGGCAGGAGCCCAAAGCTTTGCCGACATCATTATTCCACCTCGTTTAGATGTTTATCTAAAAATAATTTGTTCATACTCAACATGTGTTTCAAAAGTAAGCGGCAAATGAGAGAAACCCAAATGAAACCGATACTCCAACCTGCAATGACATCGGTTGGAAAATGAGCACCCACATAGACTCTTGAAAATCCCATACTTAAACACCACAAACAAGCCAAAAAGATAAAAAATTTAGCGTGTGTATGTCGAAAAAATATAAAAATCATTAAGCTAGCAAGTACAGCTGCATATATGCTGTGCGCACTAGGGAATGATGCGCCATAAGTTTGAACCATTTGGTAAACAGTTTCGGGTCGAGGACGATGAATATAATATTTTAATATCCAACCTATCGCCGAAGCACCCAATAAACTCACACTTATCAACACGATGTTTGCATATTTTTTTACATATGCTTGCTGCAAACACCATATCCCACAGATCAACAACATGGCAGGCAAACCACCAAGATAAGACAAAGCAACTGCGGCATAACTGAAAACATCCATGCGATGCAGGCTTATCCAACTGACAGTAGACCAGTCAAGTTGTTGTATATATGGAATATTTAATCCTATACAACTTATACTAAATCCAATACAACCAATCAAAAATAGAAGGGTATAAGGCATATGAGATGACCTTGCTATTCTGTATCACACATGTCGAGATTAAATAGTGTGCTAAAGTGTACTTGTCAGTACACTTTTTTTCAAGTCACTATAAATGAGTAATTTATAGTAATTTCTTTTTTTTCAAGTTTTAATCATTTGCACAAAATGATAACAATTTGCTTAATGATGATTTTTGTGCCCTGTAGATGAATGCTCTTCCACCTGTAAAGCTTGTTTTGGTGGCCAGAAAAAGTCGAGAGGGCGTGTAAAAAAGTGCGTAAAAACCAATTTTGCCAAAGGCTTCCATTGTTCAAAACGAACTTGTCTAGCTCTTAATGCCACAATAATCGTCAAACTAAAACTTACAAATAAGTTGGTAACACCTATCAGCAAAACACCTAAAAAAGAAATAATAATCAATCCGATATCTGGTGTTCCATTGACACACATCAAACCTTGAATAAAGTTTGCAGAAGCAAAAGCAATGTGTCGAATATCTAAAGGAAGACCTAAAATAAAGCCAACTGTTCCCATACTTCCAAGCATAATGCCAAATAAGAAATTACCTGCCAAAGCACCTAGATTTCGTTCAATGTAGGCTGCAAAGTTATTTAATTTCTCTTGTCCCATCCAGCTTTTTAAGCGAGGATGTGCTTTGATACGTGGTCCAACTTTACGATAGACCGCCATGTTATCGAAATAACCTGCGATCAATCCAGATAAGAACAAACATACCCCAGCGATTGCCGCATGTGGCACAGCCAAAGAGGTAAATGGATTTAGGCTATGCAACACATAGGTGGCTTTAGTATGGGACAGCAAAGGCTCATGCATGCCAGCTTGCCAAAAATAGGTAATCAATGCTGCCGTTGGAATTGCTATCGAAATATTGCCTAGAATCGCAATAAACTGTGTACGGATAATATTAATAATCAGGGCTGCCAGCTCAGCAATCTGTGCGGTTTTAGAACCTTTACGATGTTGCACAGTCGAAGCAAGGGCTGCTGCTGTCATCGCAGGCTGTTTAGTTGCCACAGTAAAGTGCAGCACATGAATAAACATAAAGCCTAATGAATAATTCATACTAAACAAGAAAGCTTGCATTAAAGGCGCAAGCGTTAAGCGAGCAGTCAGAATTTTTAAGGTTGCCATAGTGGCAATAATGACACCTGCGCCTGCAGCCGCCTTATACATACCAAAAAAGCCATTCTTATCGGTACTTACATAGTGCTCACCCGTTTTACTGGCATTTTCAGTTACTTGCAGTGCAATCAGTTCGCTATTGGTTTTGAGTAAGTGGCGAACACTGGTTTCATTATAATGCGCATGCACCAAATCAATGATTAAATCACCACAAGAAGCGGCACGCACTTTATCTTCTTCAACAATGAGATTCAGTAAAATTTCGACGCGATCAAGACATTGTTCAAGCAATGACAATAAATAAGTCAAACTTAAACTGACCCCGATGCGTTTGGTTGCACGGCGAATTTTTAAAACCACATCACGACATTGCTCAATCATGACCAACGCCTGATCAGCATCAGGTGGTACAGTAACTGCGATTTCATCGGCATTTCGATATTGCTTTTTATAGGCAATAATAAATTCTACGATTTCACGGTTTTGTACCAAGAACGGTGATTCATATTCACTCAGTTCAGGATAAGCATTAATAAATTCAGGATATAAGCCAATGCCACTGATGCGATAGGACAATACCGTGATCGCTGTGATCATCTCATGTTTGACATTGAGCTCTGCTCTTAGAAAATGACCTTGGGTGAGGATGTGGAAAAGCTGATTCCACTGTTCATCTTTTATATGCTCGAGCCAATATTTATCGTTGCGTTGGTGAAAAACATTACCAACCAAATCACGAAGATCAGTTTCATCTCTTAATAATGGTAAAAAATACGCACCTAAACGCTGTGAAAGCTGATTCCAAAAACCATCCAGTGACAAAATACCGCTGTCAGCATATAAGTTGGCTTGTTTGTGCTGATTAATAATTTTGAGCAAATAGCCCTGCACATTCAAAGCGGCAGTGGGTGTAATCAATAAAGCTTGAATAAATGCTTGAACATTGTGTTGTGTTTGTTCTACATCGTGACTATCTAGAGGACGAATGCGATTGACGAGCTCAATCAAAAGAGATTCATTTGGAATAGCTTGAGGAGACTCAAGCTGTTCCTGCATGTTTAGAAAAATATCATTAAATTTTATATGCATAAGCAAGTTAAAAGTTCAGTTTATTGAATTCGATGTAATGCAAGCTGCGCCAAATTAAATAAAGCTTGGCGATAAATGCTCTCAGGTAAATGTTCTAAAGCGCGAATAGCTGTTTCAGTTTCTTCTGTAGCGCGTTGACGGCAATAATCCAAAGCACCAGAATTATGGACAATTTGAATAACTTGTTCTAAATGTTCAGTACCACCTGTTGCGATACTTTTACGAACGATTTCATGCTGCTCGCCCGTTGTGTTTTGTAAAGCTGAGATTAACGGCAAAGTGGGTTTGCCTTCCATTAAATCATCACCAATATTTTTACCTAATGTTTCAGCATCAGAGGTGTAATCTAAAATATCATCAATGATTTGAAAGGCATTACCAAAATGACCTGCAAATAAACGTAACGGTTCACGGTATTCAGGTTTACCCGCTAAAATCGCTGCACCTTCAGTTGCCAGCTCAAACAATCGTGAAGTTTTACCATGAATAATATCTAAGTAAGTTTGCTCATCTGTTTCTGGTTGATGTTGTGCTTGCAGTTGTAAAACCTCACCTTCTGCAATTTCGCATGTACCCGTTGAGAAATCTTTCAGCAATACCATGCTGTCCAAATCAACCAAAAGATCAAAAGCACGAGATATTAGAAAATCCCCGACTAAAACCGCAGTTTGATTATTCCATGTTGCATTTGCAGTTGGGCGACCACGGCGTAAACCTGACTCATCCACGACATCGTCATGTACCAAAGTTGCGGTATGTAGCATTTCTATGATGGCAGCAAGTTTACGATATGCTTCCATATCATGGTCTTGTGCGCCACATGCTTTTGCTGCGAGTAGGCACATGATTGGACGCATACGCTTGCCACCAGCTTCAACCACGTGTTTGCTGACTGCCATCACCAAAGCAACTTTAGAGGTAATTCCTTCATTAATAAATTTATCCATCGCTGCAAAGTCAGTGGCAACAGGCGCGAGAATATCTTGCTTAAAGTCGATGGTCATGTGAAGGAAACCTCATACAAATGCATTTTTAAGTTGTTAGTGTAACAATTAACACCAGTAAATGTTGCGATTGAAAACAGTCATTGTACTGAATCTTAATGAGATGTTCTTAATTTGTCCAAAAACTGATGAAATCTTATCTGTTCTGTAAGTCGTTCTTTTGTGCTACATAGTAGCGAAATTGTATGAAAAATCTATTTTAATTTATGTAAAAAATGAAAAACATGACTGAATTCAAATATTCAGCATTAAAAAAAAAGCCTATTATTTTTGAACAAATAATAAACAGATAGAATATTTAGCTAAAATGGCTTGTTGTTTAGTCCATTATCACTTAAAATCTTTGCCCTTGTATAACCCCCAGTAGCGTTCGTTATAAGATCGAAATATTCCTTTTTCGGCACGACGATACGGGCTAGTTGGAGTACATTATGTACGCAGTAATCCAAAGCGGTGGTAAACAGCACCGTGTTGTTGAGGGTGAAACCCTTAAAGTTGAATTGTTGAAAGCTGAAACTGGCGCGACTATTACATTTGATGATGTATTAATGGTTGTGAATGGCGAAAGCATTCAAATCGGTGCTCCAGTTGTTGCTGGCGCAAAAGTAACTGCAGAAGTGGTTGGTCATGGTCGTCACGACAAAATCCGTATTGTTAAAATGCGTCGTCGTAAACATTACCGTAAACAACAAGGTCACCGTCAATGGTTCACTGAGTTGAAAATTACTGCGATCGCAGGCTAATCACTAGGAGTAAGTAGACATGGCAACTAAAAAAGCCGGTGGTTCGACACGAAATGGTCGTGATTCAAACCCTAAAATGTTAGGTGTTAAAATGTACGGTGGTCAAGCTGTGACTGCTGGTAACATCATCGTTCGTCAACGCGGTACAGAGTTCCACGCGGGTACAAACGTAGGTATGGGTCGTGACCATACTTTATTTGCTACTGCTGACGGCGTAATCAAATTTGAAGTGAAAGGTCAGTTTGGCCGTCGCTATGTATCTGTTGAAACTGCATAAGTTTTAGTAGTACAAAAAGACCCGCTTTATTGCGGGTTTTTTTATGCGTTTAAGTTTTTAAAAGTTTAAAGAAAATCTCCATCATGATGAATGAATTTCTACAAATTATGCTAATAACAATACAAAACTTCTTATTTTCTCTAATATTAGCGCTAAAATTTGGTTTATGATAAATCATCTAACAAATTGCGATTGAGCAAATATATAAAGGTGAACATATGAATATGCTTCGTAAAACCATGGGCGCAGTAGCAATCAGTGCAACTCTGCTTGCACCTGCGATGAGCACAACAGTTTTTGCTGCAACTGCCGCAACGGAGCAACAAGCCACCAGTAACTTGGTGAAACAGTTAAGCGGAATCCAAAGTTTATCCGCAAACTTTGAGCAAACCACCAAAGCCACAGGTGGGAGTAAAGTTGCTCAACAAAAAGGTTTATCTGCACAGCATATGAACCAAACCTTTAAAGGGGTGATGAAAGTTGCACGTCCTGGTAAGTTCTATTGGGAAACAACTTCTCCAGCAAAACAAACCATTGCTACGACTGGTAAAATGGTATGGATCTATGATCCAGACTTACAACAAGCAGTACGTCAAAGCTTAGATGAGCAAGTGGCAAATACGCCAGCATTGTTACTTTCAGGAAATACAGCCCAAATTCAAAAGGCTTATCGTATTACCCAACCTGATCGCAGTAAAACGTATTACACCTTGTTCCCTAAAGATAAAGAGGGAGCATTCCAAAGTTTAACCATTAGTTTTGGTGCAAATAAAGCGCCATCTTTGATGATTTTACAAGACTCACTAGGTCAAACGACACATGTGAAATTTAGCAATGTGAAATTGAATCCATCCATTCCAGCTTCAACTTTCAATTTCGCACCACCGAAAGGTACAGATATTATTGATCAATAATTCTGTATAGATTTAAAGCAGCTTTCGGGCTGCTTTTTTTATGAAAATAAAATCAAAATATAGAGCTATTTAAAGAATTACATTATGCTCAATCCAAAATGGAAAGACTTTCTGAGAAAGAAATGCATCATAAACAACACAATAAAACATTGCATTATCCTAAAATGAATAGGTTTATTTCCTATAAAAATAAATTTCAACAGTGGTTGATCAAGCTGATCGGTCAGATGTTAAGAAGTCAGAAAACACATCAAGAAGTCAATATTTATAAAAATAAGATTTATCAACCAGTGAAAGAAACTGAACAGTATGAGTTGAAAGTTTGTGGAGAAATCCCTAAGCAGTTAAATGGATTATTACTTCGTATCGGGTCAAATCCAATCCATGTTACACAGCCTCGTTTATTTGATTGGTATCTCGGGGATGGTATGTTACATGCATTAGAACTACAAAATGGTCAAGCATTATCCTTTAAAAGTACATTGCTTGCTACCGATCAAGTACAATATATAAAAGCTCAAGCACAGATTGAAGGTTTTAGGCGTGGCGCACATGATGTTGTAAATACTAATATTTTTGCACATGCAGGTCTGCTTTGGGCTGTGATTGAAGCTGGTGCATTTCCAATATGTCTAGATAAACAGCTTAATAGCTTGCGTTATCAGTTGTTTAATAGTGATGCCAATTTGCCTTTTACCGCACATCCTCGTAAAGACAGGCAAACGGGGCATTTACATGCAATTTGTTATGATGCTTTGAAATGTAAAAATGCCTACTATGAAGTGATTGATGAAGAGGGACAGTTAATTCATTTTACTGAAATTGAATTGGCGCATGCACCCATGATTCATGATTGTTTGCTTACTGAAAAAGAAATAATAGTATTTGATGGCTCGATTACATTTTCAGTCAAGCATCTGTTACAAGGTTATAGTGTTCCATATACATGGAATCCAAAGAAAATGATGCGTATCGGAATATTACCTAAATATGCCAATGCTGAACAGATCGTTTGGATTGAACTAGAACCGTGTTTTGTATTTCATGCTGCAAATGCTTATCGAGCGGATCAGGAACAGATTATTATCGATGTTTTAGTGCATCATACTGATTTTAGACATACTCAACATGCTGCTTATGAGTCGCAACATGCTCAATTGGAACGTTGGTCTATTGATCTTGCAACACAACAGTTACATAGAGAATTGTTAGATTCACAAGTTCAAGAATTTCCTAAAATTGATGAGCGTTTTACGGGAATATTTTATCGTTATTTGTACACTCTAAAATTTAGACATTCTGAGGCTTTTAATCAGATGTGCATACATGATTTATTGCTAAAAAGATCTATACATTATGATTTTGGTTTAGGTTGGGGCGTAGGAGAAGTGACCTTTACACCTGAAACGGTGGAGAGTGCAGAAGGGTGTGGTTATTTAATGGCTTATGTACATCGCTTAGATGGTGGTGCTGCAAAAGTTGCTATTTTGAAAGTAGATGGTTTAGAGATTCAACTTCAAGCAGAGATTGATTTAGGCGTGCATATTCCTTTAGGTTTTCATTGTAATTGGGTGAATGATTTTGAGTTAAGTGATTGAATTATTTTATTTAAAAAAATAATTTAGAAAAGAAAAATTGAGCCCTTAAACAAGAAATTAAGAAAGCAAAACCGTTAGCAATTACAATAATGAATTTTATTTTGAAATTTCTAGTCTTATGATAGGTGTTATCGCAATACATGTTTGAAAGACATCAGAATGCAAATACATTTAAAAAAAACTTGGATTATTTCAGCGCTATTCTCAGCTTTATTGATGGCTTCAGGTTGTCAAGAAAAGCCTGCATCATCAGCAGATGCACAAGCTTCCAGTAGCCAAGCCAAAACAGAGCAGATTCCACTCATTCAAGCCAAAGTTACACGTGTAGAATTACCAAGAAAGCAGTTTTGTGATGAAGATGGATGCACCCAATATGACTTACAAACAGTCAAGACTGATATTGCTTGGATTGATGATTATTTCCTAAATCGCATTAAAAAAGATGTACCGATTGCATTTGAAAAAGATCAAAAAACTACACAAGCTGCCAGTGAAGCTGCTGATCTTAAAGGTTTAAATCAAAATTCAATCTATGTCCGTTTTATTTCTCAACAGTACAACTTAGCGACATTTATGATTCAGTCCTATACCTACGCAGCAGGTGCCGCACATGGGATGTATCATAATGAATATGTGACTTTTGATTTGAGCACTCAAAAACGCTTAGCCTTGACTGATATTTTAAAACCGAATGTTGAAACAAAAGTCGCAGAACAGCTTTATGATGCCAACGCTAACTGGTTAACACAGCACGACATTACCCGTGAAAAATTACAACTCAGCGATAACTATTATTATGGTTCAAAAGGGATTGTATTTGTGTATCCATTGTATGAGTTGGCATCTTATGCAGAAGGCATGACGGAACTCACCTTACCTTATTTGTCTGCAAAAGATTTGGTCAAAGCTGAATATTTACCAAGTTTACCTGTCGTTGAAGCGGTTGCAGAAGAAGCACCTCAAGCGGAATAAGCCAAATTTTCAACGAATTATCAAAATCTATAGTGTGAGTTGGTTAGGTTACTGTATTTTTTGCAGTGAAGCGCTTACACTATAGACAGTTTTTTTGTCTTATTTAGATTGACTATGATCGACCCGAAATTAATCAGAAATAATATCGAGGCTGTAAATTTAGCCTTAGCAAAACGTGGTGTGCAACTCAATGTAGAAGAATGGGCATCACTAGAAGCTCGTCGTAAAGAGATTCAGTCTCGTACTGAAAATTTACAGGCAGAGCGTAATTCGGGTGCAAAACAAGTTGGTCAAATAAAAAAAGCAGGTGGTGATGCCTCTGAAATCATGGCACGCATGTCAGCGATTGGTGATGAAATCAAAGCTGCTGAAGCTGAGTTGAATGAGTTACAGGCCGAGCTTGATGCAAAACTCATGTCTATTCCAAATATGCCACATGAGTCTGTGCCTGAGGGTAAAGATGAAAGTGACAATGTTGAAATCTTAAAATGGGGTACACCGCGTCAGTTTGATTTTGAGATCAAAGACCATACTGATCTAGGTGAAATGATGGGCGGTTTGGAGTTTGAAACAGCGACCAAACTGACAGGGACTCGTTTCAGTGTACTGAAAGGTCCATTGGCACGTTTACAACGTGCATTGACACAGTTCATGTTAGATACACATACGCTTAAAAATGGTTATACCGAAGCGTATGTGCCGTATTTAGTCAATGCGGATTCTTTACGTGGTACAGGTCAACTACCTAAATTTGAAGAAGATTTATTCAAATTGCAAGGTGAAAAAGAATATTATCTGATTCCAACGGCTGAAGTTCCAGTAACTAACTTTGTTCGTGATGAAATCATTGATGCTGAACGTTTACCTTTAAAATACGCAGCACATACACCATGTTTCCGCAGTGAAGCAGGTTCTTATGGACGTGATACACGTGGTTTGATTCGCCAACACCAATTTGACAAAGTTGAAATGGTACAAATCGTTAAGCCAGAAGATTCTATGCAAGCTTTGGAAGACCTCACAGGTCATGCTGAAGGCATCTTGCAAGCACTAGGTTTACCGTATCGTAAAATCGTATTATGCGGTGGTGATATGGGCTTTGGCGCATGCAAAACTTATGATCTTGAAGTTTGGGTACCGAGCCAAAATACCTATCGTGAAATTTCTTCATGCTCAAATATGTGGGATTTCCAAGCACGTCGTATGAAAGCACGTTATCGTGCTGATCAAAAGAAAACCGAACTTGTACATACGTTGAATGGTTCTGGTTTGGCTGTTGGTCGTACTTTACTTGCAGTCATGGAAAATTATCAACGTGCTGATGGTTCGATTGAAATCCCTGAAGTGTTACGTCCATACATGGGCGGTGCAACCTATATCGATTGATCTTGAGATTATTTGTAAGATTTTAATAAGCCAAATTTAATATTTGGCTTATTTTTTGTATATTTTAAAATAGTTGAAAACTTTACTTTCTAAATGTGAGGATGACGTGGAGGTACTAATTTATAATGAGTTAGAAACAGAAAAAATATCAGGTTTTAATAAGTTAGTTGATTATTTAAAAAATGATGATTTTAAATCGGCAGATGTAAAAAAGATTCAATCAAATTTATATCGTGCTAAGTTAAATCGTAGTGATCGTATTTTATTTTCAATTTATCAGTACCAAGCTCAGAATTATATTTTAATTTTAGAATATTTAAAAAAGCATGATTATCAAGGTTCTCGTTTTTTAAATGCGGATATTGAAATCAATGAAGACTTAATCCCTGTCATTGAGTCAGTTGATGAAATTCAAACTGATGAAAAAATGGTATATGTGAATCATAATAATCCGCAGTTTGTTTATTTAAATAAATTTATTTCTTTTGATGATGTGCAGCAGCATATTTATCAACAATATCCACCCTTGGTGATCATTGGTTCAGCAGGAAGTGGTAAGACAGCAATTTTATTAGAAAAAATAAAACAGCTTGAAGGTCAGGTTTTATACGTTACTTTATCTTCATTTTTAGTAAAAAACTCCAGAGAGCTTTATTATTCAGAACATTATTATAATGATAAGCAATTGGTCGATTTTTATTCTTATCAAGATTTTATCGAAAGTATTGCTGTTCCAGATAGAAAGATTGCTGATATTGATTTTTTTATGCAGTGGTATAAAGAAAATTATAAACATAAATTCAGCGCACATAGTCTTTATGAAGAGTTTAAAGGTGTACTCACAGGCAGTATGACCGATCATGCTTATTTATCTGAAGCAGATTATTTGGCTTTAGGAATTAAACAATCTATTTTTAGTATTCATGATCGTGCAGAAGTTTATGCAATTTTTAAGCATTATTTACAGGATTTAGCAAAGAATGGTTTGGCAGATTTAAATATTCTCAGTTATGAGTATTTGCAGAAAGTGAAACCAAGTTATGATTTTGTGGTGATTGATGAAGTACAAGACATTACCACCATTCAATTATATTTAATTTTAAATAGCCTGAGTCAAAAAGGTTTATTTTTAATGTGTGGTGATGCCAATCAAATTGTGCATCCCAATTTTTTTTCGTGGGCAAAAGTTAAAAGTTTGTTTCATCGGCATGAGGAGCTACATCATGGCGCTGAAATCACGCATATATTGCAACACAATTACCGTAATGCACAGCGAATCACAGAGATTTCAAATCGTGTTTTATTACTAAAAAATGCACGTTTTGGCTCGATTGATAAAGAAAGTCATTATTTGGTACAAAGTAATGCAGAGATTCAGGGCGGTGTATATTTTTTAAAAAATACACCAGATATCTTGCATGAATTGGATAAAAAAACCTCAGTTTCGACCCAGTTCGCTGTGGTGGTGATGCATGAAGAACAGAAGAAAATGGCGCAGCGTGTGTTTAAAACGCCATTGGTTTTCGCCATCCAAGAAGCCAAAGGTTTAGAATACCAAAACATTATTTTATATAACTTTGTTAGCCAATCAACTACACATTTTAGTGAAATCTGTAGTGATATTTCTGTGCAAGACTTACAACATGATTTTAGCTATGCACGCAACAAAGACAAAGCTGATAAGTCACTGGAAATTTATAAGTTTTATATTAATGCTCTATATGTCGGTTTGACGCGTGCAATGTCCAATATTTACTGGGTAGAGCAGCAAGATCAGCATAAAATTTTTCAATTATTGGGAATGGATCAAGCTGCGGATACTTTAGATTTGCAAGATCAACAGTCGAGTTTAAAAGAATGGCAAAAAGAAGCACAAAAACTTGAATTACAAGGTAAAAAAGAACAGGCAGAGCGTATTCGTCGTGAAATCTTAAAGGAAGAATCGCCAAATTGGACAGTATTAAAAGGCAGTGAACTTCGACATTTAGAGCAAAAGGCACTGATTGAGAAAGAGAAAAAAGCCCAATTGGCATTGTTTGAATATGCGGTGGTATATCAACATCAAGCCTATTTGATGCAATTGGCAAAAATCGGTTTTAAGCCTGCGATCAATGTGTTTAATCCAAGTTATCAGGTACGCGCACAGAAAGCTGAACAAGGGCTTTTGTCAAAATATTATATGAATTATCAAATAAAGCATCCAACTGCTTTACTGAAGAAAATCGAAAAGTTTGGAATTAATCATCGTAATGAGTTTAATCAAACCCCATTGATGGCAGCGGTTTGGGCAGGAAATAGTGAATTTTACCAACAGCTTTTACAAGATGGGGCGGATGTAGATGTATTGGATGGTCAGAATTTAAATGTCTTACAAATCGCCTTACAACGTGTTCTGACACAACCCAAATATGCTAGCAACTTAGTCGAATTTGCAGCGTATTTACCACAAGACAGTATTGTTTTACAGATCTATCATCGTTTGTTCAAGTTAGAGTCACATCAACCTGAATATATGATTTTTCAATTAATGTATGTCATGAGTTTGATAGAGGGTTATCAGCGTTATGCCCGTTGGGAAAAAGCGTTTGATAGTGCGTTATTGCTCGATTATCTTAGTCTATTACCTAAATCTTTTTATGATCCTAAACGTCAAAAACGTACTTATATCAGTGCATTATTATCTAAAAATGAAGTGGATGGCAGTGATAAGTACAATAAATATTTGTTTAAACGTGTCGCACATGGACAATATTTAATTAATCCTGAATTGGTGATTAAGGTAAATGGGGAATGGCATCCGATTTATCAGAGTATGAATCTACAACGGGTTGATTTTTATATGGATGAACTAGATGTGCCTGAATTGGCAAATGATCAGCATTGGCAAGCAATGATGAAACGTGTCAATCAGTTTAATCGAAATCGCTCATCAGCGTTTTTTGATTTAATTGGTCGAGCGTATGATGATAATATTGAGCCTTAAGGCAATAGGGGTATTCAGTTGGACATTTTTCCCATCTCATTAAAATTACAAGGTCAGGTGTGCTTGTTGGTGGGTGGCGGTCATATTGCTTACCGAAAAGCATTATTGCTGGCAAAAGCAGGGGCGATCATAGAGGTGATTGCACCTGAAATTGAACAGGATTTGTTAGTACTTGTACATTCAACGCATGGGCAATATCATCCTGAAAAATTTAATTCCCAAATTAGCCTAAGTAACTTTCGTTTAGTCATTGCTGCAACCAATGACAAGGCGGTCAATCAAGCGGTTTTTGAAGCCTGTGAAATTTTAAATGTTTTGGTGAATAGTGTAGATGATCCACCACATTGTCGTTTTATGGTGCCTGCGATCATTGATCGTTCACCTTTGGTGGTGTCAATTGCCACCAATGGCGCATCCCCTGTATTGGCACGTCAGATTCGCACGCAACTTGAAGCAAGCATTCCACATGGAATGGGCAAGTTGGCTGAATTTTCAGGAAAGTGGCGTAAGATCGTCAAAGAGAAAATTAGTCATCCTGAGGAGCGCCGTATTTTCTGGGAAGATTTGTATGCCAGTCCTTTGAAAGAGCAGGTTTTCAATGACAATTTACTTGAAGCAGATCGTCTGATCGAACAAGCATTAGTTGAGTGGCAAAAGCCCAAAGGTGAAGTTTATTTGGTCGGTGCAGGACCGGGTGATCCTGAACTATTAACCTTGAAAGCATTGCGTTTAATGCAACAAGCCGATGTGATTATTTATGATCGTTTGGTATCACCTGCGATTATGGAACTTTGTCGCCGTGATGCTGAAAAAGTTTATGTGGGAAAAGCACGTTCTAATCATTCCGTGCCGCAAGAGGGCATTAATGCCCTATTAGTTAAATATGCGTCAGAAGGGAAACGTGTTTGCCGTCTAAAAGGGGGAGATCCCTTTATTTTTGGGCGTGGCGGTGAAGAAATCCAAGAATTATTTGATGCAGGCATTGGCTTTCAAGTCGTTCCTGGAATTACCGCAGCTTCAGGTTGTTCTGCTTATGCTGGTATTCCACTCACACATCGAGATTATGCGCAAAGTGTTCGCTTTCTGACAGGGCATTTAAAAGAAGGTTCACCTGAGCTGCCTTGGAGTGAATTGGTGTATGAAAATCAAACCCTTGTTCTATATATGGGCTTGGTCGGTTTAGAAAAAATCTGTGAAAAGTTGATTGCACATGGTCAACGTCCAAATATGCCTGTTGCGCTGATTTCTAAAGGTACAACACCAGAGCAAAAAGTTGTAGTGGGAACTTTGGCAGACATTGCCTCGAAAGTTGAACAGCATCAGATTCAAGCACCGACTTTAACTATTATTGGTGAAGTGGTGAGTTTGCGTGAACAGCTTCAGTGGTTATAAAATCTCTCTATTGCGCTTTGATCTAAAGGGCTTTGCTCAAAAGATGTGATATTTAAGCTACATCTTTGCCTAAGTAAATTTTAAAAAGTTGAGAAATCTCCTGTGATTCATGTTGTTTTATACGAACCCGAAATTCCTGCAAATACAGGAAACATCATCCGTTTATGTGCCAATACTGGTGCGCAATTACATTTGGTGAAGCCACTTGGTTTTGAGCTGGATGATAAAAAGTTGCGTCGTGCAGGGTTGGACTATCATGAATGGGCGCATATGAAAGTTTGGGAAAATTTTGCAGAATGTCTTGCGCATTTAAAAGCTCAAGGCATTGATCAGGATGCAATTTACCCTTTAACTACTAAAGGTTTTGAAACGCCACATACTTCAAATTTAAATCGTCCTGTAGCGCTACTTATGGGGCCTGAAACACGTGGCTTACCTGAAAACGTGCGTATGTTATTTCCTGAACAACATTGGATTCGTTTACCGATGGCGCCAAACTCTCGTAGTTTAAATTTATCTAATGCGACTGCGGTGATTTTATATGAAGCATGGCGACAGCAGGGCTTTAAAGAACTGACATAATCCAACGCATTGAGATGCTCATAAAAATAGGCATTTTTTATACTTCTAAGATGTTATACCATTCTTGAAAATTAACATAATATAAATGGTTTATTTTTGACGGAGTCTTACATCTAAAATTTATCTTTAGGGACTAGCCTTCGGCTCGACCTACTTTTGTTTTGGCAAAAGTAGGCAAAACCATTGTCATCCACAGAACTCGACAAATACCATAAATTGATTGATGTATTGCAAAAACATTATCAATCATTAGTAATCCTGCCTCAAACAACTGTGGATGACGTTTCCGCGTCTCAATTCATGATTGGAAGTAGAAAAAAATCATTCCAAAATATATTATAAAACTTTTATTAATTGGTATTAATATCAGTCATAACTTAAAAATAGAGCTGTTCATGTTAAGACGTACAATTATTTTACTGATACTTTTGATGTCTATGACAATGCTTTATGCTTCGGATCAATTAAAAAATAGTGATCTTGCGTCATTAGAACAAAAGCAAGAGCAACTCAATCAAATCATTGAACAATTTGATCAATCACAAAAGAAATTTAATAAAGATTTTGATCATTGGGTGAGTTCAATTAGTGAAGCAGATATTTATTTTGTCAATGGAAAAGAGCAACTCGCACCGAACAAATCTCAGCAAGGTTGTCAGATTCTGCAGCAGATCATAGATGATCTTGATGGGCAAATGAATAAAATATGAATTTTAGCGGATGAATTAGGCAGTAGTACAGAAGAATTACCTAAACGTGATCAACTCATTGAAAAGATTGACTTAGCATCTGAAGATTTTAAGAAAATCGGTATGCAATGTCTGCTTCATTAAACTAATTTAAAATGAATGATTTTTTCGAGTCAACGAAGACTAAAGCCTAGATATCCAAATCCTAAATTATAGACTAGCTTCATCATATTTTCTTTGTGCTTCAATCACATACTGCATATGGCTTTCTGCCCAAAGCTTAAATTGAAAAGCCGTTTTTGCCAGTTCTTCGCCAAGATGTGTCAAGGCATATTCCACACGAATAGGACGTGTATCTAAAATCTCACGCACAATAAAACCATCACGTTCGAGCATTTTTAGTTTCTGTGAAAGAACCTTCGGTGAAATTCCAATAATCTTCTTTTTCAGTGCATTGAAATGCTCAGGATTCATTCTTAAAGTATCTAAAATAAACAGTACCCATTTATCAGCCATATTGTCAAAAAATAGCCGTGATGGGCAGTTCGGATGATACACATTAAAATGAGGCGTTGTATTCATAGCGAATAATCCAAAATATTTCACTTAGGATAACATAAGCAGTTACCTAAAAGTAACTAATTGACAGTTAGTATCAAAAATATATCATATAAATATCTTAATTTATTTGGAACTTAAAAAATGTCAAAAGTTACTGTCGTTTATTATTCTGGTTATGGTCATACTAAAGTGATTGCTGAAAATTTTGCGCAAGAAATTCAAGCAGATTTGATTGCAATCGATCAGGAAGGCAATATTTCAGAACAAGATTGGAATAATTTAGACCAATCAGATGCGATTGTATTTGGTGCACCAACCTATATGGCATCAACCCCATGGCAATTTAAAAAGTTTGCGGATGATTCATCTAAGCGATGGTTTGCACGTACTTGGCAAGATAAGATTTTTGCAGGTTTTACCAATAGCGGTAGTTTAAATGGTGATAAGCAAATGACGCTGATTCAAATGCAAGCTTTGGCTCTTCAACATGGTGGTATTTGGGTAAGTTTAGGTATTTTACCTTCAAATACAAAAGCTGCTACGCATAATGATATTAACTATATGGGAAGTTTTGGTGGGGCAATGGTGCAAAGTCCAGCAGATGCTTCAGTGAATGAGATTCCTCAGGGCGATTTAGATACAGTCAAAGCCTATGCAAAACGTGTACAAGCAATCACAGATAAATTTGTAGCTTAATTAATAAAATAAAAGGCGCATACAGCGCCTTTTATTGATTTGAACACGTCAAATACAATTATTCATGTTCATTATGTTGCGGTGCAGGGTAACGGAAACCTTTGGTTTTATAACCTAGGTACAAGATACCAAACATTGCCCACCATAAACCAAACTTCAATGCTCTGTCTTCAATTTCAAGCCACATCGCAAAGATACTGATGAAACCGAGTAGAGGAATAATCACAAAGCTCAAGATGTCTTTAAATGATTTGGTTCGACCATCACGTAATGCATAGCGTGAAATAACTGATAAATTTACAAAGGTAAATGCAGTTAAAGCACCAAAGCTAATCATGGAAATGACAATGTCTAAATCCATAAAGCCTGCGGTTAAAGCAACACCGCCTACAATTAAGATATTGTAAGATGGCGTGTAATTTTTCGGGCTGATATGACCAAATATTTTCTTATTAATGACACCATCACGACCCATCACATACATCAAACGTGATACCCCTGCGTGTGCTGAGATACCCGAAGCCATCACGGTAATGATCGCAAAATACAACACGATGGTTTTGAATGCGACACCACCAACTGCTTGGAGAATATCAGGCTGGGTTGCTGCCACATCTTCAAAGTAAGTCTTAGGATCATTTGGGAAATAAATCTGCATGAAATAAGTACTGACAATGAAAATAACCCCAGCAAATAATGCAGTCATAAAGATCGCACGAGGCAGAGTTTTTTCAGTATCTTTGGTTTCTTCAGCAAGCGAACTCAACGAGTCAAAGCCTGTAAATGAGAAACAAAGTAGCGTCGCACCAGTAATCAATGCACCAAGACTGGTCATCTCATTCCAAAATGGCTCTAAGCTCCAAAGCTGATATTTGGCATTGACCAAAGTACCATCAGCATTGACACCACTGGCAAGCAGTTGATACACCATCCAAGTAAAGTAAGCGATGACACCTAACTGCACAAAAACAATGAGACTGTTGAAGTTTGCAACGAACTTCGCCCCACGTAAGTTCACCGCAGTCATGACCGCAGTTAATCCAACCACCCATACCCAATGGTTTACTTCAGGAAAAAGTGCTTCCAAATAGATCACAGCTAAGATGATATTGACCATTGGAGAGAGTAAATAATCTAACCATGATGACCAACCCACCATAAACCCGACGTTAGGGTGAATAGATTTTTGCGCATAAGTATAGGCAGAACCCGAAGAAGGATATCGACGGATCATATGACCATAACTAATGGAGGTAAATAAAATTGCAACTAAAGCAATAATATATGAAGTAGGAACATGGAAATGACTTTCTTCTGATACTAAGCCAAAAGTATCAAAAAGTGTCATAGGTTGAATATAAGCCAAACCGATAATAATGATGTGCCAGAAACCTAGCGTTTTTTGCAGTTTAGCTGCCGATTGAGTCCCAGTGTTAATTGTCAACGGCGTTATCCTCTTAATCGTTGATCAAGGATCAGTCATATATCTAAGGATCGTTTGAGACGAACGATCCCCCCTACAAATAAAACAAAAGTGCGCCAATCTACTCCAATTGCAAACTTTTGTCAGTAACTTTACGCATTTTTTTAGCAGAAAATATGCCACTTGGTAGAAAATTAATCCAAATTTATTTTCTGCAAATGAAAAGCCCGATGCTTTACAACATCAGGCTTATTTACAGCGTATATTGGCTTATTATTCAGTAATTACCAAGCTTTTTCTAAAATAGATTTTAGATCTTTAAAATTCGCTTCTTTTGGATTGTAAATGATTGAACCATCATTTAGTGCTTTCTCAGCAATTTCCTCAAACTGTTCTTTGCTGACTTTGCCCGTTTCACTTAACGTACGTGGCAACTTAGTCAAGCTATGAATACGATCACGCATGATCTTTAAAAATTCAATCGCTTTATTTGCACGTTGATTTGCAGGCGTTTGTGCATAAATGTCAGCACCCGCAAGAGGCAATAACAAGTCTGCAATTTTATCGCCGTTCACATCTTTATTGTATTCAAGTACATATGGAAGGAATAGGTTCATGCACAAACCATGTGGCAGATGCGCAACTGCACCTAAAGCATGTCCTAGTGAGTGAACAATACCGACCATCGAGTTAGAGAATGCAATACCTGCCATAGTAGAAGCTTGTGCCAACTCTAAACGCCCTTGAGCATCACTTGGATTATCTAAAACATTAAACAAGTTATTGCTGATTTTTTTGATTGCTGCCGTTGCATAAGCATCTGAAATTGGGTTCGCAGCCATACAAGTATATGCTTCAACTGCATGTGTCATCGCATCCATCGCAGTCATCGCAGTTAAATGCGGCGGCAAAGTTTGCGTCATACGTGGGTCTAAAATCGCTGCATTTGGCATTAAATAATTTGATGCAAATGCCATTTTGACATGCTTTTGATTGTCTGAAATAACGGCAGCCAACGTAACTTCAGAACCTGTACCAGATGTGGTTGGAATCACAAAAAATGGTTTTAATGGTTTTGGTAGGTTATGTGCACCAGAATATTTGGTGAGGTCATCACCACCTTCAGTGACTAAGATATTAGATGCTTTAGCTGTATCAATTACGGAGCCACCACCCACAGCGATAATCGCATCACAGTTATTGGCACGATATGCTTGTGCAACTGCACGCACAGTTTCCAAACTTGAATCAGGCGGCACATCATCAAAAATAAAACCAATTTCAACCTCTGTAGAGGTAAACGCAGCTTCAATTGGCGCCAATAAATTATTAGTACGTACACCTTTATCTGTGATGATCAAAGGACGTTTTGCACCTAATGAAGTTAGTTCAAAAGGAATATGCTCAAGTGCAGCATGACCTGCGATGATTTTTACAGGACAAAAAAATTCGTAATATGATTTAGCAGTCATGTGTTATGCACTCCCTTTTAAATATGATTGAGCAACTTTGAGGTAAATGTTTGCTGCACCAGTTAATTTTTCTTTTAACGTTAATTGTTGTGGATATTCTTTCACCGCAAGTTCGGCAACCAGCTTCGGTAAAATTAAAGCTTCCATTCTATTTAAACAACGCACCAGACGAATGGCATAAGATAAATCACCATCTGCGATCATACGGTCATTGGCAAATGCTTGAGCGGTACTTTCTTGGAAAGAAAACACCAAAAAAGCATGATGCATATGCTTAAATGTAATCGTTAGATCTGGTTTGCCTTGTAAAGACGTTACGAGTTCTAAATTTTGCTGTTCATTGACTTTGGCAACAAATGCAGGTCCGTGCGGAAAGACTTTCATTGAAAGTACAAAGCCAGCAGGGAATTTAGATACTTCATGTCTAATTTCATCATCAACTTGACTCGCCATGACCAAACCTCTGCCAATCACATCCATCATGAGTTTGACATAAGCTTGTTCCAAAGCGGGTTTTACAGATTTACTTGAAATCACTCGCTTATCCCTTTGTTCAGTAATATTTATATTTTAGAGTAATTACTCTAAATAGTTTTTCTAGAAAAAGAAAGTCATTTATTGTGAAATGACTTTCACGTCATTAAAAAAGCCACTTTCAATCAAATAGTTTTCGACATCTTGTGCCAATTGATTGAATTTTGGATAATTTTCAACAAGATCACAGATACGAACCATTTCAAGACCTGCATAACCACACGGGTTAATGGTATGAAATCCGTCTAAATTACAATCAATATTTAAAGCCAGTCCATGATAACTGCGACCTTTACGAATTTTAAAACCTAAAGAGCCGATTTTACGCTCATTTACATATACACCTGGTGCATCGGGTTTTGCATAGGCTTCAATATGGTATTTTTTCAGCAAATCAATCATCAGGTTTTCTGCATACGAAACCAGTGTACGCACATTCCATTTCAAACGGTTTAAATCAAACATAAAATAAATCACCATTTGTCCTGGTCCATGCCAAGTTACTTGCCCACCTCGATCAGTTTGTACTAAAGGGATATCGGTATGAATTAAAATATGCTCAGGTTTTCCTGCTTGTCCCTGCGTTAAAACATCAGGGTGCTGCAAAATCCATAATTCATCAGGCGTATTTTCATCTCGCTGTTCAGTCAAGGCTTTCATGTCTTGAAAGCGTTCAGCATAAGGGGTGAGTTGGTTAAATTCACGAATAATTAAGTTGGGTAATCCTATGGATTCGGTCATAACAAATGTCGATTAGAAACTTTAACTTTCACTTATATTAAAATGTTTTGCGGACAGAAAGTACTTTTCATTTGCAAATAAATTTAAAATATACCCTTAATAAAAATATGGGATTGTCCTTAATTGATATAATTTGACCCTTAATAATTTTAAATTTGCTCAAATGACAATTTATATTATACGCAAGCAAACTAAATACACACTTATTTTTAGATTATGTGTTTGTATTTAATATTTTTAATTTATTTTTTTAAAAATGCTTTGATATTTTTGTTAAGCAGTAAATTGACTAAATTGCTTATCAAATAAAACTAAAAATAAAGCATTTTTAGGATGATTGTAGAGGGATGCACATGCCAATTTTTTCACCATTTTTTCAATATACGCAGCATCAATTACAATATCCAACTGTAGATGAACTGGCTGAGTTTAGAAAAGTTCAACGTTTGGCTTATCAATGCGCTGAAGAAGTTGCCAAAGAGCTGAAGCCGGGTATGACTGAAAAGCAAGCGGCAAAAATGCAAAAAGTCTGGTTATTAGATCATGGGGTGACGGACTTCTTCCATGCACCTTTTGCATGGTTTGGTGAACGTACTGCATTTAATAACTTTAAAATTGCGTTGCAGTTTTTTCCAACCAATAAACGTTTAGAAGAAGGTATGCCATTTATTTTGGACAATGCACCGATTTTAGGTGAATACATGGCAGATATTGGTTATACAGGGTGTTTGGGGGAAAACCCTGTATTAGAGCAGGTGATGGATGACTTGGCATTTTTCCGTGAGAAAATTTTGGAGCTTGTTAAAGAGCGCAGAACTATTCGAGAAATCAGTCAACAAGTCGATCATTTTATTGATTTAAAAGGCTATGAAGCACGCCACAAAGCTTATCCATTTGAAACTCTAGCACATGAAGTTTCTAAAATTTCATCAAGTCATCAAAATAAAGACCCAAAAACACTCTTTGGTTTTGGTATTGATTCTTTAAAAACTTTAGGGCGTTTGATTGGTACGGGTGCGGTACAAGGTTGGTCACCGATTTGGAACTCAGGAAAAATGGCAGACCATAAACCTGTTGCAGGTTTGTGGGCGGTAGAGCCACATCTTGGTTTAAATGGAGTCGGTGCAAAATGGGAAGAAATGTTGGTGATCACCGATGATGATGCCTATTGGTTGGATGATGAAACACCGCAAATGCGTCGTTGGCGTGAGCGTAATATTGTAATTCCTGAGCAAAAAGCGATTGCTTAACTGAGAATTTTTTAAATATAACTTGGTGTGAGGGTTTGAAAAGAGCCTTCACCCACTGCATCAAAAGGAAAATAAAATGAATGCAGCTGTAGAACATTTGATTCAAGCACGTAAAGTAAAGTTTGATTTGACACAATCACCGATTTATTGGGCTGAAACGCCTTTTGTGACCCATGCAATTAATCCTTTGCATATTCTTCTACCACAAGGTGAATTATGGTTTTGTCGAGTATTTAATCGGGTTTTGCCAGAAATTACCGATCCGCAACTGTATGCCGATGTCAAAGGTTTTATTGGACAAGAAGCAATTCACTCTCGTTCACATAGTAATGTAATTGATTTTTATAAAGAACATGGCATTGATTTATCTAGCTTTGTACATATAACAGAAGTTTTATTTAAAGATTTGGTCGATGAGTTACCTTTAAAACAACGATGGTTAGCTAAGTTGTTTGGCAAAAAATGGCTGGTTTTTCAGGTGGGTGTGATTGCTGCGATTGAGCATTTTACCAGTATTTTGGGCATGTGGGTCTTAGAAGAAAAGGCAATCAATAATTTTGATCCTGAAATTCTACGTTTGATCCGTTGGCATGGCGCAGAAGAAGTTGAACATCGTTCCGTTGCATTTGATTTATTTGAATATTTATGCAAAACCAAACTTGGTTTTTATGTGGGTCGTCAGTTTACCATGAGTTTGGTATTTCCATTGTTTGTCATCCTGTGGACACGTGCGATCCGCTTTACGATTGAACAAGATTCAAATTTGAAAAAAGGTCAATTACCGACTTCAATGTTGGGAATTTTAAAAGAAATTGAAAAAGAGTTTGAACAAACTGCGCGTTTGCCTTCTGTAAAATATTTAATAAAATCAGTAGGAAACTGGATGAAGCCTTCTTATAATCCACGTCACGAAGGCAACGACCAATTGGCAGCTTATTATTTTAAAGCCTATGGTTTTTAAGAAAAATGGACTAGATTTCGACTATATTGCCATAAAAAATCAGAGTCAATCGGCTCTGATTTTTAATTTCTGACTAGATGATTACAATGCAGTTTTAATCAATGGGCAAGCAGCCAAATCTGCATATAATTGATGCACTTGCTCAAGCTCATCAAAACGTAATTGCGCAGTGATAGAGTGGTATTTACCTGTACGTGAAGGTTGAACTTTGAGCGTTGCTTCATCAAACTCTGGAAAATGTTTTACCAAAATTTCAATAACTGCACCACGTAATTCTTCTCCAGCATCACCAATCAATTTGATTGGATAATCCATTGGAAATACCCAAAGATCTTCGCGTAATTCACGAGATGGTGTGCGGTCTAACATGTTTCACCTCAAATTATCAACAACGCCTGCAAAAGTGCAGGCGCTGTATTTCTCATAATCAATAAATGGAGATGAATGAAAAATTTTCAAGTCTCCATTTTAGGATGAGTAATTAGTCATTTTCCAAGAATGAACGTAAATGTTCAGAACGTGAAGGATGACGTAATTTACGCAAAGCTTTTGCCTCAATCTGACGAATACGTTCACGTGTTACATCAAATTGTTTACCTACTTCTTCCAAAGTATGGTCGGTTGGCATGTCGATACCAAAACGCATTTTTAATACTTTGGCTTCACGTTCAGTTAAGTTCTCTAAAACTTCACGGGTTGCTTCTTTTAAGCCTTCAGACGTTGCAGCATCGACTGGAGAAGTGATGTTGCCATCTTCAATAAAGTCCCCAAGATGCGAATCTTCATCATCACCGATCGGTGTTTCCATCGAAATTGGCTCTTTGGCGATCTTAAGCACTTTACGAACTTTTACTTCATCCATTTCTAAACGTTCACCTAATTCCTCAGGTGTAGGTTCACGTCCCATTTCTTGTAACAATTGACGAGATACGCGGTTGATCTTGTTAATTGTTTCAATCATATGGACAGGGATACGAATAGTACGTGCTTGGTCAGCAATCGAACGTGTGATCGCCTGACGAATCCACCACGTTGCATACGTCGAGAATTTATAACCACGACGATATTCAAACTTGTCTACCGCTTTCATTAAGCCGATGTTACCTTCTTGAATTAAATCAAGGAATTGTAAGCCACGATTGGTGTATTTTTTCGCAATTGAAATCACCAAACGTAAGTTGGCTTCGACCATTTCTTTTTTCGCACGGCGTGCTTTTGCTTCACCTATTGCCATACGTTTAGAAATATCTTTGATGCCTTTCACATCTAGATCTAATTCTTTTTCAATATCAGCTATCTTTTGTTGGAAAGCTAACACATCTGGACGAACTTTTTCTAAGTAGCCTTTGAGCTCAGCGGGTGCTTTGGCAATTTGTTCATCCAACCACGCTGGATTTGATTCTTGACCAGGGAATGATGTGCGGAATTGCGTGCGATCCATACGACCACGACGTACTGCATAACGCATGACTTCACGTTCAGAGGTGCGGATTTGCTCATGTGTGCCACGAATCATTTCTGAAATGATGTCAAATAAACGTGGTGTAAATTTAAACATCATAAATACACTTGCAAGTGCCTCCATTGCTTCTTTACTTTCAGGGCTGTTACGACCTGATTTTGCAATGGCTTGTTTCGCTGTATTCCAAACTGTTTCTAACTCTTCAAAACGTGCTTTAGCAATTTCAGGATCAGGTCCAGATTCACCTTCAGATTCATCTTCGCTTTCAGCTTCTTCCTCTTCGTCATCATCATCCAACTTCACATCTTTGGTTGGTTTTTTTGATGCTTCTTCTTCCTCATCAATTTCTTCAGCTTCCTCTTCTAAAACTTCAGGAATAGCTTCATCTGATTCAGGGTCTAAATAACCTGATAAAATATCTGCTAAACGGCGTTCACCTGCTTCATAATCTTTATATTCTTGTAAAACGACTTCTACCGCATTTGGCCAATACGCAATTGAATGTAAAACGTCACGAATACCTTCTTCGATACGTTTTGCAATACTGATCTCGCCTTCACGGGTTAAAAGTTCAACAGTTCCCATTTCACGCATATACATACGCACAGGGTCAGTTGTACGACCAGGTTCATTTTCTACAGAGGCAAGAACTGCAGCAGCTTCTTCTTCAGCAACTTCATCTGTTGCTTCACTGTTACCTTCGAACATTGCATCGTCAGATTCGGGTGCACGTTCATGTACAGGAATCCCCACGTCTTGAAGCATTTGAATAATGTCTTCAATCTGTTCACTTTCTGTGATTGAGTCTGGGAGATGATCGTTAACCTCAGCATAGGTTAAGTAACCTTGTTCTTTGCCTCGGCTAATCAGAGCCGCTACTTGTGAAGTAGGGGAATGCATATCGCTCATCTTTACTCTCTTCTCGTTGAATCTGTGGCAGTAAAAAACCGTGCATGCTCATACCCCCATAACAATGTGAATGGGAAAAGCTTGCGCATTTCATCAGTAAAATAGGGTCTGATAAAATAATGAAAATTGGTTTCTGTGAATAAAATGGGGATGAATTTGTTATTTTCAAGCTCAGCCCTTAAACGTATTTCTATTTACAAACACTCAAAATGAGTCATCAAAATAGAAGGACGTAGGGTGGATTATATCATGCCATAAAATTCGGCACAAAAAAAGCCCAATTTGATAGAAAAATAAAAAAAAATTAAATAAAACTTGACAAGATTTCTGAACAAAGATAAATAGCGGCTAGACCCATTCACATTTTTTCATTATGAGGTAGTTTTAGTGTCTTCTACAGATTTTGAACTAGATGATAACTACGGTGATGATGATGTTAGTTTTGATGAGTCATCAAACAAAATTAGCGCCAAAGAATCATTAGAAAAACGTCGTTTAATCGATGATTTACTTGCTCAACGTCGCCTTGATCGAGAGTTGAAAGATTTTGATTATGACTTCGATGATGACGATGATTTTGAAGATGATGAAGCATAAAACTGATTAGGCATAGCCATTTAAAAAATGCTATGCTTTTACCGTAATTAAAATCAATTGGAAACAAAATGAGTGCTTTAGATTTAGACCAGTTAAGTGACTATCTAGATGGCGACCAAAATGAGTATGGTCTAGATTTCGCAGCGACTCATGGTTTTTTATGTGCAATTGCTGTAGGTCCAAAATTTGATCGTTGGTTAGACGAGCTTTTTGAAGGCAATCAAAGCAAAGCACCAAAAGAAATCATTGCGCAAATTAAATTATGGTTAGATGATATTCGTCAAAAATTATCCAATGAAGAAGGCGTGGAGTTTCCTTTTGAAATTGAAGAGGCGGATGTTGATTCGAGTTTAGGTGATTGGTCAGTTGGTTTTGTCGATGCGATGTTCTTAAACGAAGAGGCGTGGTTTACCGATGAGTTTGAAGAGCAATTGGTTGATTTAACTTTACCGATTATGGTGTTTAGTGGTGTGGATGAAGAAGACCCACAAATGGAATCTTTCCGCCGTAATGGTCAGTTGATGGATGAGCTTGCTGAAGAAATTCCAGATAATTTGAATGAAATTTATTTGATGTACCATTCAGAACAATAAAATAAAAGTTTGAGAAAAAGCACCTTTGAAAGGTGCTTTTTTTTGTAGATTGGAACATTAACTAAAGTACATGTTTGTGGCTACGAGATTTTTATAAAATCAGTGCGCTCAAAAACAACCCTACACCAAACAAGGTATGTGTCACCAAGCTTTTAAGACGAGCTTTCCAAGGTTCTGCCGTTTTAGAAGCAAAAAATCCCATTCCTAAACATGGCTGCATAATTAAAAATGGAAAGAATGCTGTCGCTATACCAAAATATATCGCAGAAAATAAATCAGGATGCTGTAGCCAAGTCGTGCCAACCATCAAAATAAAACATAAAGCAAAAATAATCCCAATCAAATAATGCAATGTCCAACCGAAAGCATGTTCAAAATTTTGTGGTGGTGCTTGCTGTATATTTTGATGTTTAAATTTTCCAGAATATAGAAAAATTAAGACCCGTCTACCTAGCACAGCATAATTTAAAGCAGGAATATTAAATAATTTTTTGAGTAAAAATGCCCATAGATCAATTAGTAACGTTGCACCGATACCGATCAAGATGACATTAAAACTTACAATCAAAAGGTTCATGTTTTCACGCTGATTTTATACACTGAAATCATCTTACAACTTCAAGTCAGCTTTAAGTCAATGCAAGAAATTACGATTTCAGAACTGGCAACACTATTTAAAATTTCAAGTTCAACTTTGCGTTATTACGAAGACATCGGTCTAATTCACTCAATTGGACGTAAAGGTTTACAGCGAGTTTTTTCTAAAGATGTCATTGCAACATTGCAGTTGATTACTTTAGGTAAAAAGGCTGAGTTTAGTTTGGACGAACTAAAACAAATGCTTGCAGTGAAAGATACACCGATTGCCAAAGATGTTTTGTTGAAAAAGGCTGAGATGATTGACCAATATATTCAAGAGCTTGATATGTTAAGAACAGGTCTGCGCCATGTTGCCCAATGTACGTTTGATAATCCTTTGCAATGTCCTAAATTTCAAAGAATTATGCAGCTATATGGCATGAAGCATTAATGTTTTCTATTCAAAAATAACTTTGCAGAAATCAAATAAACAATTGAAAATATTGCAGCATGGATTGCAACCATACATAACATAATCACAGCAGATAAGCCTAAACCCGCTTGATCTGCTGATTTTAAAATTTGTTCGGCATTCGGATTCATTAACACCAAAAATAAAGTAAAAAAGCTACCAATCACGATGGCAACCGCACTGAGTCCCCAAATCAATTGTATTTTTTCTTCAGCAGAAGCTAAACGTTGTTCACGTTTAAAAAAGTGGTGAATACTGATCAATGCTGCAAGGATTAACGTCGGAAATAATGATGCATAACCCAATGGAAAAATAAAAATAAGAATGAATAAAAGCAAAATTAAAGCAATGGCATACACAGCAGCAAAATGTAAATAGTAATGCTTCATTCTTATTCCTAAATATAAATCAAAGCAATGACTTATAGTTTAGCATTTTTTAAGTGAGCTTGCGTGCTGAGTTTTAGCCTAAGGTTTGCGCTGATATCGACGATATACAATCCAAAGTACAATTATGACGACAATTGCAATGATTATATAACTTACACGGCTAAATATTTGATGCATTAAGGCTTGATTTTCACCGAAATAAAATCCGACACAGGCTAAAAATGTTGTCCAAATGATCGTACCTAGTCCGCTATACAGCATAAATTTCCAAAAGGGCATATCACTCATACCCGCAGGAATACTGATCAAGGAGCGAACTGCTGGAATCATACGTCCAAAAAATACGATACGGTGTCCATATTTTTCAAACCAATCCAAAGATTTTTCAACATCAGCAGATTTTAAGAAAAGATATTTGCCATAACGCTCAACCCATTCAAATAGAATTTTTTGGGAAATTTTATGACCAATCCAATACAACAAAGCCGCAGCAATTAATGAGCCTAAACTTCCTGCAATAATCACCCCTGTAAGCACAAGCTTGCCTTGCGAAGCCGCAAGACCTGCTGAAGGCATAATGATTTCTGAGGGAATAGGAGGGAAGACATTGTCTAAAAACATGAGCAGGGCAATACCAAAATAGCCCAATTGCTCCATAATGGAAATAATCCATTCAGTCATTTTTATAGCATCACTGAGGAAGTCGCTATTTATAGTATGGTGTGTAACAAACTCCGTAAAGTGATGCTGCGTATATCTTTGTAAAATGTTGTATATTAAAAAATTATTCTTGATAATGAATCAGCGTATGGATATAAATTTTACGCAAGCAATAAGTTAAAGCAACGGGTAAGCTCATTAATAAAAAAATATTGATTAATGTGGTATTAAGATGATAACCAATAAATAAAGATAAAGTCGTTCCGATTAGCATACCTAGGCAAACTATAAAAATATGTGACTCTTGTTCGAGTTCGGTTCTAATTTTTTCAATTGTTGTTGTAGGTACATTATCTGAATAATGATAATTGATACTTTCAGATGCAAGATAAGAGGTTCTTTCCATAATACTGATTTCCTTATAATAATTTTTAAAGCAAAATGAAAAAGCTTTAAAAAGTAGCCATTTAATGATTGTGATATTAGCAAGCAAATCTGTAAGCTTCTGTCCAAAGCACTTATTTTCGGTATCAACATTTTATAAGTTTCATGAATTATGTAATTCAAGTGTAAAAAAAACCGCATAGACTATGCGGTTAATTACAATTTGTAAAATTAGATGCTTTTATAAGCGTTTACGCTTTGCTGCCACAATTTGTGATTGGCGCATACGGAAACCTTCTTTTTGCTTTTCAGATGTTTTCTCAATACAGTACACGCAAGACACACCATGCTCATAACTTGGTAATGCCACTTCATCTGGTGTCAAAGGCCAACCACAAGCGTGGCATTTCACATTGACGCCTTCTTCAACACCATGTGTAACTGCGGTACGACCATCAAAAACAAAACATTCACCTTCCCACATGCTTTCATCCGCTGGGGTTTCTTCTAAGTATTTTAAAATACCCCCTTTAAGGTGATAAACTTCATTAAAGCCTTCTTGAAGCAATAACGACGTTGATTTCTCACAGCGAATCCCGCCTGTACAGAACATCGCAATTTTTTTGTCTTTGTGCTGTTCAAGTTCTTTTTTCACGTAGTCTGGAAATTCACGAAAGGTTTCTGTTTTCGGGTCGATTGCACCCTTGAATGTTCCAGCTTTATATTCATAATCGTTACGTGTGTCGATCAAGATCACGTCATCACGTGCGATTAGTTTATTCCACTCTTTTGGATCTAGATAGTGTCCAACCAAGTCACGTGGTTTTACTTCGACACCCAAAGTCACGATTTCTTTTTTAAGTTTGATTTTCATTTTACGGAATGGTTTATCATCACTTTGTGATTCTTTGTATTCCATATTGTTAAAACCATTGTCTAAAAGAAATTGATGAATAACATCAATTGCTTGACGATCACCTGCAACAGTACCGTTGATTCCTTCTCCTGCAACAATTAGAGTACCGCATAGGTTGATGGTTTTTACCAAATCTAAAAGACGTTGTTGAAGATCAGCAGGATCTTGAACTTCTTTGAATTGATAAAGTGCTGCAACAACCCAACCAGTGGTCGCTTGCTGTTCTACAGGTGCAAGCTGTTCTACAGTAGCGTTCATGGAATACTCCAAATGTATTAAGATATGAAAAAATTTAGGTGCGTATTCTAGCCTGAATTAGAAAGTTTTGCGAGAAAGCCATAGCATAAATATGGCTTTAAATGAGGAAAATGTTTTGAGCAATAAAAGTCGAATTCCATCTTTAACGCCGTGTGTAGGACGTTGTTCAACGGTTTTTGGTGATTCGGTTTGTCGTGGTTGTCGACGTTTTAATCATGAAGTCATTCAGTGGAACACTTATACACCTGAACAACGTTTAGCGGTTTGGAAACGTTTAGATGCTCAACTTGATCAAATTTTAGTGCCAATGTTGCCTTTTGCTCAGCTTAAACATGTTGAAGGTTTTATTTCGAGTAAGCGCGTGCGAGTGTTAGATACTGCATCAAAAGGGCGTAAGCTTTATCATGCTTTAAAAATATGTGAAAAAAATCGTTCTCTTGCTGATGAAAGTGGTTTGGGTATTAGCTCTAAACAAGTCAAGCCATTATGGGATGAGTTTGAACATCGTGTTTTGGCTTTGGCGACTGCAAGTTATGACTTAGCATGGTTGCGAGCAGATGGGATCCGCCATAATTTATTAAAAATGATGGAAGAAGAAGATGAGCTGCATTCTTTATAATCAAAACGATTTTTAACTTTTACTTGGATAAGTCTTGGATTTTTCAGTCTATATTTTATATTGTGTTGCTGTCATTGTGATGATTGCAACGCCTGGACCTGTCATGCTTTTGGTGGCAGGCGCAGGTCTACGAGGCGGCTATAAAAAAGCATTACATACGATTTTTGGTACAAATCTCGCATCTTTAGTGTTGATCGCAACTTCAGTTTTGATTTTAAAAGGCTTTTTAAATATTGCCAGTCATTGGTTCGATATCATCAAAATCCTAGGCTGTTTGTATATTGCCTATTTAGGTATGCAAATCGTGCGAGAAGCTCTGAGCCAAACTCAGCAAGCACATGAAATTTCAAGCCAAGTACAGAGTAGTTTTAAGCAAGGTTTTCTTGTTGGTATTTCAAACCCCAAAGATATTATTTTCTTTGCTTCATTTTTTCCGCAGTTTACGCATGTGATGCACAATTTAGATCAAAGTTTAATCTTACTGACTTTAACTTGGATCGTTTTAGATTTTGCTACCTTGTCAGTGGTTTACTTCGGTTTTAATGCACTATCTAAGTCTAAGAGTTATAATAAAATATTACTCAGTTGTGGTGCAATTTTGCTTGTGGTTGCATTGTATGGCATTTATTCGGTTTGGTTTTGAAGTAAATTCACTAATAACAATAATGACTTGTATGCATCTTCTGCGACTTTTTTGTCGTAGTCTTCCACTAAAAAACGAGCAATCAAGCCTTCTAATATATTAAAAAATAATTCCGTAATTTGTTGAGGATGCTGTAAATCAGAAATATTTTGCAAAATAAAACTTCTAATCCAAACTTTATGTTGTATCGCAATTTCAATGAGTTCAACATCTTGCTGAGAAGATTCAGCGACAGCACGGACAAATAGACAACCTTTAAAATGATCAGTCTGAAACCAGTGTAGATGCCATTGAAAAATTTGTTCAATGGCACCAAGACCGTCAGTTGCTGTGACAAAAGCACTCAGACTGTCTTGAAAATATTGATGTCTGTGTTTAAGCACCTCACAAACAAGTTGTTGTTTATTTTTAAAATAAGTATACATCGTGGTTTTAGAACACCCCGACTCATCACGAATTAAGTCTACACCGACTGCATTAAAGCTATGTGCATTAAATAATTGTTCTGCGGTGCTTAAAATCTTTGTTGCTGATTTTGACATTTTATATTCTCATAAAGAATTCTTGAAAATAGTACAGATCTGTACTATTTTGATTTTAGCGCGCTGATCACGATAAATCAATTCAAGGATTTACCTTATGTCTATTTTTTCAGGAAAAGAAAAGCTTGCACCTCGACCCAAAAATCAAGATATTTTGCGAGCCTTTGTCGGTGGTTCAGTCACTATTTTTATTTTATTATTACTTAGTGAATGGTCTGGCTATACGTGGATTATGGCACCTTTCGGAGCAAGCTGTGTTTTACTATATGCAGTGTCACAATCACCTTTGGCACAACCAAGAAATATAATCTTAGGACATTTTATTGCGGCTGCAACAGGATTAATTTGTTTGAAATTGTTGGGTATAAATCTATTGAGTATTGCTGTTTCAGTTGGTGCTGCTATTGCATTGATGCAATATTTACGTTGTGTTCATCCACCTGCAGGTGCAAACCCTTTGGTCATTTTATTGACTGCACAGACAGTTCATTATGATTGGTATTTTTTAATTTTTCCTGTCTTACTTGGTGCGATTGTACTTGTTATGGTCGCTTTAGTGGTGAATAATTTTCAGACTCAGCAAAAATGGCCAATGTATGGTTTGGGATTGTGGAACAGTAAATCTGAATAATACGTTCAATAAAAATCCCAAGATCATGTGATGTTGGGATTTTTATTTAAGAAATTAAAATCAAATTTGATGCGCTAATCGATATTGCACAATTTCTTCAATGGTAATAAGCGTTAAATGATGGGTTTGCGCATAAGAGAGTACCTGAATGCCTGAAGCCATTGTTCCATCTGGATTTGTGACCTCACATAAAACCCCTGCAGGTTTTAAACCTGCCATACGAGCTAAGTCGATTGAACCCTCAGTATGACCACGACGACTTAATACACCACCTTCACAACCACGTAATGGAAACACATGCCCAGGACGATTTAAATCACTGGCTACAGCACCATTTTTGATGGCAGCCTGAATTGTAGTGACACGATCTTTAGCAGAAACACCTGTGGTTACGCCTTCAGCGGCTTCGATGGTGACTGTAAATGCAGTTTTAAAATGACTGGAATTGTCCTCAACCATCGGGGCTAGTTCTAAATGATCAGCAAGTTCTGCAGTTAAAGTCAAACATACAATACCAGAACCATCACGGATCATCCGCGCCATCGTTTCGACAGTAAGTGTTTCGGCAGCAACGATCAGATCGGCTTCATTTTCACGATCAAAATCGTCCATGACCAAGACTGGTTTGCCTTGACGCATATCTTCTAAAGCTTGTTCGATACGTTGCTCAGCAGGGGAAAGTGCTGAAAAGAAAATTTCAGGTTGAATTAAACTAGACATTGAAACGCTCTCGTAAAATAAAAAATACGGTTGAACATTTCAGGACATGTGAAATAGTGGCGTAACAAAATAGACCCAAGGCATGAATCTACTCAAACGTAACGTCGTCTTCTTTCATCCGGACTATACCGTCGGCTTTGGGATTTCACCAAATCTGCCGATTATTTTTAAATAAATAATCAGCTCGTGGGCTGAATAAATACAGTCTAAAGAACATATTTAAATTACCACCGGTGGGGAATCTCACCCCGCCCTGAAGCGATGTAGATTGATTATAGCCCATTTTGATCAAAAATCATGACTTTTCTTTAGCATGAAGCTTGCTATATTTATAAAAAGTATTAATAAAATATTTTAAATATTATGTGATTTTTAAAATAAATTTAGAAATGATATATCGTTGAAATTGATGATTTTTATCATTGAGTATTATAAGTATTTATTATTTAATGTTTTTATATTTGGTTTTGATAGATTATATAGTCAAAGTTAAATATTTACTTGATTTAAAATAAATATCCACTTTAGTAATCAACATTAAAGTGATAATTTTTTATACTTAAAATAAGAGGTTTTTGTGAAAAAAATTCTATTTAGTTTATATACTTGCTCTTTGGCAGCCATCACTTATGGGGGTGAAGCAAATGATTGGGGATATGAGGCGAATAATGCACCTGAAAAATGGGCGAGTTTAAGTGAAAAATACCATGCTTGTTCTGGTTTAAATCAATCTCCTATTGATATTAAAAATACCACTTCGGCAAAGCTTGAACCTTTAAAATTTAACTATACAGCCAAAACCCAGTCGATTATTAATAATGGACATACTGTACAAGTAAATTTTAATGATGGTAATAATTTAACTTTAGATGGAAAGGAATTTGTCTTAAAACAATTTCATTTACATAGCCCAAGTGAAAATAAAATTAATGGTATAAGTTATCCAATGGAAATGCATTTAGTACATGCCAACGCACAAGGTGAATTAGCTGTTGTGGCAATAATGTACAAAAAGGGCGAAAATAATAAAAGCTTAGAACAAGTTTGGAAAAATCTACCCAAACAAGTGGGACAAGATATTACTTTGAATGAGCAGGTAGTAGCTGCAAACTTCTTACCTAAAAAATTAGATTATTATCGTTTTAATGGTTCTTTAACGACACCACCATGTACAGAAGGTGTGAGATGGATTGTATTAAAAAATATTCAATCTGCATCTGAAGCGCAGCTTAATGCCTTTACTCAATTACTCAGTCATCCGAATAATCGACCTGTACAACCTGTAAATGCGCGTATGATTTTAGAATAAAATTTTTAATCTTTAAAAGACATAGTCTTAGCTATGTCTTTTAATTTTATCTTTATTTTAGGATTTAAGCATAGAAAATACTTTAAACAATCTTGTGATTCTTTATTCAAAACTAAAGTATTTAAGTATTTTGCAGTGCTTTTAAATCTTCTAACACAATTTCTGCATGTCCCGCAGCTTTCACTTTACGATATTCTTTGACCAGCTGACCTTTATGGAAAATGAAAGTCGAACGTTCAATTCCCATCACTTTTTTTCCATACATATTTTTTTCTTTAATTACATCAAAATGCTTACATAAACTTTCATCTTGGTTACTGATCAAGTTTATGGTTAATGACTGTTTTTCAGTAAAATTCTGATGCGTTTTTACAGAATCACGAGAAACCCCGATGATGGTCGTGTTCAGTGCATCAAATTGATCTTTTAAAGCTGAAAAACCAACCGCTTGCGTCGTGCAACCAGGAGTATTATCTTTTGGATAAAAATAAAGAATTAACCAATCATTTGTGATTTGATTTAGGTTAATTTCACCTTGAGTACTTGCAAAGTTTTGGTTAGGTAATTGAATATTTTCAGACATATGTTTCTCCTCATTTATTCTATTATGCGACCTCTAAAAAAATAAGCCACAAAAATGTGGCTTATTTTCAATTCATTACAACTTATTTTTTCTCAGCCGCTTTCATTGCAGCTTCAGTTAAGGTTTTTAATTTACCTGTTAATTGAGGCCCAAAGCATGATTGAAGTTCTTGGTTCTGTTTTTGTACAAAAGCTAAAGTTGAAGGACTTTTCTTTTGGTTAATAGCACTTTGGATTTGCCATTTTTGATCATTGGTTAATTTACCATCAGATTCAATTGCACAAGTACAGTATTTGCTGACTTCAGCACTGGTTAATTTACCGCCTTTCGCAGTTTCAGTTTTACATACACCAATTAATGCTGATTTTACATTTGAGCTTTTATATGCTTGTTGTAAAGCATTATTGTCTGCTTGTGCAGTTGTACCAAATAAAGCTGCCGCAGAAAATAAAGTTGAAAGAAAAATACCTGATTTTAAGTTTTTCATAAACTGTACCTTGTTATTACTGTATATAACGTGTTGGATCAGTAACACCTGCATCACTAAAGCCTTGTTTTCTTAAGCGGCAGCTATCACATTTTCCACATGCACGTCCTTGGTCATCTGCTTGGTAACAGGAAACCGTTTGGCTATAGTCTACGCCATGTTCTACACCTAAACGTATTATATTCGCTTTGGATAAATGTAACAGAGGTGTTTCAAATTTAAGTGGTTTGCCTTCAATCCCCACTTTGGTTGCTAAACGTGCCATATTGGCAAAAGCTTCAATATATTCAGGTCTACAGTCAGGATATCCTGAATAATCAACAGCATTGATCCCAATCACGATCGCTTCAGCGCCAAAAACCTCAGCCGCAGCTAAAGCATAAGATAAGAAAATAGTGTTACGTGCTGGAACATAAGTTACAGGAATACCATCTGTTTCATGATCAGGCACAGCAATATTATGGTCAGTCAGTGCAGAGCCACCTAAATTCCCTAGATCAATATTGATCACACGATGTTCTACACCTGCATGTTGGGTAATTGTACGTGCTGCATCAAGTTCAGTGGTTGAACGCTGTCCATACATAAAACTTAAGGCGATACAATCATAACGTGCTTGCGCCCAAGCTAAACAAGTTGTTGAATCTAAACCACCAGACAATAAAACTACGGCACGAGGGCGCATATCTCACTCCACAAAAATATTCACAAAAGCAAGAGCGTATTATAGCTTGTTTCCTGCTGTTTATCTGAATTACAAAAATGAAGCCAGTTATGTCGATTAATATGCAAATAAATGGCAATGATGTGATTGAATTGTGTATTAGCTCAATTATAATAGACACGCATTTGAATGATTTATAGTCAAAGCAATCAATAAAAATTGATAGGGATAAAAAAAATGAAAAAGATATCTTGTTTAGGGATGCTCGGTTTAATCCTTACAAGTTCACCGACATGGGCACTTGAGGCATTAAACGATGAAGCACTTTCATCGTTAACTGGTCAAGATGGCTTAACCATTAGTATTCTACCAACAGGACCTATTCAAGCTGATGTTATTTATCACGATAACGATGGTTTAGATAATGCCTTGCTTGGCGGGACTAAAAAAGCAGGAGCAATCATGTTAGGGACAGCGGGTGGTATTGGGACTAACCCATTGTCATTGTCTTCAGGCTCTGCAAATATTAATGTTATTTTGGACATTGATACAGATGCAGGGACTACAACAACTGGTCCATTCTTAAATATTGGCGTGAGACTACCACAAGATATTACAATTAATACTGGTGATATTTGGGTAGGAGCATCTAAACAGAAAATAGGTGTGACTCGAGGAGTGGCTAATCCTACAAAAATTTTAGATAATATGCAGTTTTATATTTCTAATATGAAAACCAATATTCAATTGGGTGCTACACCACAAGGTGGAATATTAAAATTATCAGGTATATTTAGGAATGGTATAACCATTACTGGATATAAGTTAAATGATATTGGTGGGGGCGGTAGTTTAGCCTTAGATAACATTTCCATTGCTAACTCAGCGCCAGGTCAGTTTGGTATTACAAATTTAGATTTTGATATTACTGCTGGCGTAGCTCCAGAAGGCTTAAAATTGAATGTGAATAAGTTAGGTGATGCTAACGGATTCAATGCAATGATTTGGGGTGCACGTGCAGGTGATGCAAACGCCAAAGCTTTTGGTGATGTTGAGCTAAGTGGCGTTAACCTGAATGGAACTACACTTACGGTTTCAGGACACTAAGTGTTTTTCAGCCTATCTTCCTGTTTCATCATTCCAAAGCAATTTATGCAATTGTAATTGGAAACGAACAGGAAGGTGGTCATCTAAAATCCATTGTGCAAGATCACGTGCCAATTGTGGCAAACGTACAGCACCTTTTTCGACTGCAAAAGCAGGTGAGAACCAAACAGTACTCACTTTTTCATTGAGCTGGAACTCTGCTACTTGCTGTTTTGCCCAGTCATAGTCTTTACGATTACAAATCACAAATTTAATTTGGTCTTTTGAAGTTAAATATTCTAGATTGCTGAGTAAATTACGATGCGATTCGCCAGATGTCGGTGTTTTTAAGTCTAATACTTTAGAAATACGTGGGTCTACTTTAGATACATCTAAAGCACCGCTGGTTTCCAAGGAAACCTCACAACCCAAATCAGCAAGGCGAGACATGAGCGGCAGCGCATTAGGCTGTGCCAAAGGTTCACCGCCTGTTACACAAACATAAGGTGTTTTAAAGTTGAGAGTTGTTTGAATAATATTTTCTAAAGATTGACGTTCGCCACCTTCAAAGGAATACGTGGTATCACAATAGGTACAACGTAGGGGACAACCTGTTAATCGAATAAAAACAGTCGCTAAGCCTGCGGCATTGGCTTCACCTTGTAAAGAATAGAAAATCTCCGTGATACGTAACCCCGCAGACGGATCAGAAACAGGAATAGACGAAGAACGAAGAGAAGTCATGACTTTTATACCACAGATTACAAAATGAAAAATCTCTACACTCATGTCTGAGTATAGAGATGAGAAACTTTACAGATTTCGCAGAAAAATAAAAATTAATCTTCGCGTAATAAATCGTTTAAGCTCGTTTTAGCACGTGTTTTAGCATCAACCTTTTTCACGATGATCGCAGCATATAGACTATATTTACCACATTTAGATGGAAGGCTACCAGAAACAACCACAGAGCCTGCTGGCACACGACCATAATGGATTTCGCCAGTTTCACGGTCATAGATTTTCGTTGATTGACCAATGAATACGCCCATTGAAATCACAGAACCTTCTTCTACAATGACACCTTCAACAATTTCAGAGCGAGCACCGATGAAACAATTATCTTCAATAATCGTTGGGTTCGCTTGTAATGGTTCTAGTACACCACCAATTCCCACACCACCTGATAAATGAACATTTTTACCAATTTGAGCACATGAGCCTACTGTTGCCCAAGTATCTACCATGGTACCTTCATCTACATAAGCACCAATGTTGACGTAAGAAGGCATTAATACTACATTTTTTGCTTGGAAAGAACCTTTACGAGCAACTGCAGGTGGTACTACACGGACACCTGCTGCTTTAAATTGTTCATCTGTCCAACCATTAAATTTAGTATCAACTTTATCATAGAAACGAAGATCACATGATTCAATTGGTTTGTTATCATTGATTTTAAATGATAATAAAACAGCTTTTTTAAGCCATTGGTGAACAACCCACTCACCTTCAATTTTTTCTGCTACACGAAGTGTACCATTATCTAAGCCAGCAATTACTTCCTCAACTGCTTGACGGATTTCAGCAGGGCAAGTTGCTGCTGTAAAATTTGCACGGTCTTCAAACGCTTGCTCAATCAGAGTTGAAAGCTGAGACATGATCTTTCATCCAAAAAAATTTGCCAAGATTTTACACCAAAAGATGTCAAATGAGATAAAAAAACAAAATTTTATAAAAAAATATCACACATCCAAACATCGTTTATTTTTTGTTCTTTTGATTCTTAATTTTAACCCATTGTAAAGCATTAAATTCAAATCATTAAGCATATTTGTATCAAAAGTTAACAAAAACTCATCAATATGTATATTTTTACATAAGCAGTTTTAACATATGATGCATGTGAGTCAAAAATATAGCAATGATTAAAAAAAGGCTTTTTGAGGAGACATCTATGAAAATGTTAAAAGTATTGGCAGTAGCAACAGCATTATCTGCATCTGGTTTCGCTATGGCTGATGACCAAGTTGTACAAAGTGGTTACGCATTTGATAAAAACCAACTTATTCCAACTGGCGTTCGAGCTGAAGTAGGCACGACAGGTTACGGTGGTGCTTTACTTTGGACAGCTAACCCATATGTTGGTTTGGCTCTAGGTTATAATGGTGGTGACATTTCTTGGTCTGATGACGTTAAAGTAAATGGCTCAACTTATGATATGGATATGGATAACTCATTAGCATATTTAAATGCTGAAATTCGTCCATGGGGTGCAAGCCAAAATATCTGGGCACAAGGTTTATATGTAGCAGCTGGTGTTGGTTACGTAGATAATGACTATGATTTAGATCGTCGAGTAAATGGCGGTCGTAACTTTACTGTAAACCATAAAGACTTCCAAGCTGGTCCAAATGGTACACATATCACAGGTAGTTTAGCATACGACAATGATATTGCACCGTATGTTGGCTTTGGTTTCGCACCAAAAATTACTAAAAACATTGGAGTTTTTGGTGAAGTAGGTGCTTATTACACTGGTAATCCATCAGTAAATCTTCAAGCTGTAGCTGGTTCAGCGAGTTCAACAGTTGGTCATGATTTAAATCAAGAGCTTGCTAACGAATCTCATAAAATTGCCAATGATGACAAATATGAGTGGATGCCAGTTGGTAAAGTTGGTGTAAGCTATAATTGGTAATAATTTTACCTAAATAAAAAACGGGCTTCGGCTCGTTTTTTATTTTAATCGTGAATTTTTTAACTATATTTTTATTTTTAAAATGAATGTCCAATTTTTAAACCATATGCAAGTGCATAATTGGGGTTAACTGTATCTAAGTTCGTATTTTGGTTACCTGCAACAAAGTGGTTATTTGAGGTGATTTCAGCCTTGTTTAATTGAAAATATTTAAAGCCAGCTGCAATAAAACTATTCGATTGTATACGATACATTGCACCAATTCCTAAAGCATAAAATCCATCTGAAGGGTTTAATGTACCTGCTGGGTTTCCTGTCCCTGAGTCCCATATAAAATCAGTGGAAATAATCCATTGTTGATTAAGGCGATGAGCGAGTCCAAGCTGAGTGGTCCATTGATCTTGTTTATATTCAATCAAATTAAATTTTTGGATTAAGTCTGGATATTGTGTGACTATCGTATCTAAAATAGCACTGAATTGTGACGGTTGAATATGAAAATCTTGCCAATTAACCCAGCGTAGAGAACTAAATAAGAAATTATTTTGACTAATTCCTGTTTTAAAATCAATATTTACAGATTGTGGTGTTTCGATTTTTGTTGTGTCATTCGGGCCATATAACAAGGCTTGATCTGCTAAGCTTTCTAGAATATGCGATTCATGTTTAATTTTAGAACGGTAGGTGATCGAACTACTAAAAGCATATTCTGGTATTTGATAACTTACTCCTGTAAGCCATCCAACACCTGTATCAGGCTTGATCTGAGCTTGATAGCCACTCATGATGGAGTAGGATAAGCCATCCACGCTTAAATGACCTTTGAATTCTTGAAGTGCAAATCCTGTATAAAAATTCCAGTTTGGATTGGGTTGATAACCCCAAAGATGAGTCAGGTTTTGACTTTTAATTTGAAACTTAGCTGCCTCAATGGTTTTATTTGGAAGCAATGATTCAGGCGCATATTGGTAGTTGAGTTCAGCAGCATAGGGTTGATCATAAATAAATCCAAATGACCCATGAGGTTGATACTGCACTTTCAGTGCAGCATTGAACATCGAATAATCTTGGATCAGTTGTCCTGTTGAGAAATCACTCACACCAACTTTTTGTAGTGTACTTTGGTTAGTCACTTGTCCAGAAACATGGGGAGAGATATATGCTGCGGACAATTCTAAATAATTGCCTTTTTCTAAAAAAGGACTGATAGATTGATTAGATTTTTCCAATCCTGCGGCAAAACTTAGGCAAGGCAATATCCCAAAGGATATCGTTCCCCATAAACGAATATACATGTTGACCCCTACCCAAATATAAAATGTGTTATTGCTTTATTTTTGTACGAGAAGTTTAAAATTATTTTATTTAATCTGCAATAAAATAATGTTAATAATTATCTGATTTTTAATATATTAAAAAATAAAGAGTGTCTGAACACTCTTTATTTAATTTTTGAATGGATAAAATATAATTCTTTAATCTTCAGGATAAGCGATTTTCTTGAGTGCTTTTATATCTGCCTCAGGAGAGCATAAAGAAATAAATTCATAGCCATAACCACGTAATAAATGCCCTTTACGCACAGCGATCCATGTTGTATTTACACCAAAAATATCTGTATCAATTTGCTTAAGACGGTGGTCACGCTCAAGATCATAGGCGACATCATTGACAATACCGACACCCATCCCCAGTTCGACATAGGTTTTAATAACATCGGCATCGAGCGCTGACATAACGATATCTACATCTAGCTCAGCATCTTGAAAAGCTTTGTCAATTTTTGAACGTCCAGTAAAACCACCATGATAGGTAATGATTGGATATTCAGCTAATTTTTCTAAAGTGATTTCTTTTGGATCAAGTTTGGTCAGCGGATGATCTTGTGGTGTAATAATACTGTGTTTCCATTCATAAAATGGCACACTTCCTAAATTTTCCTCAGTGGTTAAAGATTCTGTGGCAATACCAATATCCGCAAGACCTAAAAGTAACATTTCAGAAATTTCAACAGGACTGGCTTGTTGTAAAATTAAATGTACTTTTGGGAAAGCTTTTTTAAATAAATTAACAATCGGTGGTAACACATAACGTGCTTGGGTATGTGTAGTGGCAATCGTCAAAGTGCCTTCATCGACTTTATTAAAGTCGTCTGCAAGACGCTTGATATTATCTGCATCAATCAGCATTCGTTCAACAATACTCAACAACGCTTGACCAGGTTCAGTTAAGCCCAGTAAACGTTTGCCTTTACGAACAAACAGTTGCACACCGAGTTCATCTTCTAAGTCTTTGATATGCTTACTTACACCAGACTGCGATGTGTATAGAGCAGCAGAAGCTTCGGTTAAATTATAATTTTGTCGAACTGTCTCTCGAATAATTCGTAATTGTTGAAAGTTCATTTAATCAATACCTCAATCTTGGATGAGTGCAACACACCCATCCGTATAGCGCATTATGCAACTTGATTTTCAAATAAGTGTAAAGTGGACGGGCTGAGCCAAACGGTTTGATTTGGTCTAAATTTATGGAGTTTCGCTTCTTCTGAATTTAAAGAAATTTCAATTAAATTACCTTGGCGATCATGTAATTCCGCCATTACTTTACCTGCGATCCAAACTTCACGTAAGAAAGTAGCTTGAATGGCATTTTCAGTAGGTTGAGTATGAATAGTCATTTCATCAGGACGCGCAAATGCAATCACTTTGCCATCTGCGGTATTTTTTGCAGATGCAAGTTGAATGCGATCTTCACCTAAATAAATCGTACCTTGATGATTTTCACCCTCAAAACGATTGGCTTGACCTAAAAAGTCAAATACAAATGGTGTGGCTGGTTTTTCATAAACTTCACGAGGTGAGCCAATTTGTTCAATATCACCTTTGTTCATTACCACGATTTGGTCAGCAACCTCTAAAGCTTCTTCTTGGTCATGGGTCACGAAAATAGAAGTAATGTGTAATTCATCATGTAAAGTACGCAACCAACGGCGCAGCTCTTTACGCACTTTGGCATCCAAAGCACCAAAAGGTTCATCAAGCAATAACACACGCGGTTCAACAGCTAAAGCACGTGCTAAAGCAATACGTTGACGTTGCCCCCCTGACAACTGAGCAGGGTAGCGGTCAGCCAAGAAACCAAGTTGTACAAGGTCGAGTAACCGTGTCACACGTTTTTTAATTTCAGCTTCACTTGGGCGAGTTGAACGTGGACGGACACGTAAACCAAAGGCAATATTGTCATATACAGTCATATGACGGAACAAAGCATAATGCTGGAACACAAAACCAACTTGACGTTCACGTACATGCACATTGGTGGCATCTTGACCTTCAAGCACAATTTGCCCACGATCGGCAGACTCTAAACCTGCGATGATGCGTAGTAATGTAGTTTTACCACAACCTGATGGACCCAATAAGGCAACCAATTGACCATCTGGAAAATCTAAAGTGATGTCTTTGAGTGCATGGAATGCCCCAAAATGTTTTTCAATATTTTTAACTTGAATACTCATGCGGTCATTCCTTAAGAAACTGTTAAATCATCTTTGCTTTGGTTTTGTTTTTCTTGGCGGAACTCAACCCATGTTTTTAAAATCAGGGTAATAATTGCCAATAAAGCCAACAGTGATGACACTGCAAATGCAGCACTAAAGGTATATTCGTTGTATAAAATTTCTACATGTAACGGCAAGGTGTTGGTTTCACCACGAATATGTCCAGAAACCACAGACACTGCACCAAACTCACCCATTGCACGTGCATTACACAAAATCACCCCATAGATCAGGCCCCATTTGATATTAGGTAAAGTTACCTTCCAAAAGGTCTGCCATCCTGAAGCGCCAAGTACAATTGCGGCTTCTTCTTCTTCAGTACCTTGTGCTTCCATTAAAGGAATCAATTCACGGGCAACAAAAGGAACGGTAATAAATACAGTTGCAAGTACAATCGCAGGGGTTGCATATAAAATTTTAATGTCATTGTCCATTAACCAGCCGCCAAGCCAACCTTGTGAACCGAAGATTAAGACCAACATTAAACCTGCAATGACGGGTGATACTGAAAATGGTGTATCAATAATGGTGGTTAAAATCGCTTTACCTTTAAAGTTAAACTTGGCAACACACCATGCTGCCGCAACACCAAAAATTACATTCAGTGGTACTGCGATTGCAGCCGTAAGCAGTGTTAATTTAACCGCCGATAAAGTATCAGGATTAACTAAAGCTTCTACATAAACGGTTAAACCTTGTTTAAATGCTTCAACGAACACCAAAATCAAAGGTAAAATCAAACAGCTTAGAAAGAAAATTAAAGCGATGCTAAGCAGGGTATAACGTACCCATCTTGGTTCACGAGTTGCGTCACGTGACTGAAGCTTTTCAGCCAAAGCATTACTATTGGTAGTTAAGCTCATCGTGCAGTTCTCCCTGTACGGCGACTCGCCCATGCTTGAATCAGGTTAATCACAAATAAAATTGCAAATGAAATCACCAGCATGACCACAGCGATGGTGGTTGCGCCTGCATAGTCATATTCTTCTAAACGAGAAATAATCATAAGTGGTGCAATTTCAGTTTCAAAAGGCTGATTGCCTGCAATAAAAATAACAGAGCCATATTCACCTACACCACGTGCAAATGCCAAAGCAAAACCTGTTAAAAGTGCAGGGAACAACACAGGTAAAATCACTTTTGTAATGATCTGAAAACGATTTGCACCCAATGCTGATGCGGCTTCTTCAAGCTCAGTTTCAAAATCACTCAATACCGGTTGCACAGTACGTACCACAAAAGGAATCCCAATAAAAATCAAGGCTAAGGTAATCCCAATTGGGGTGTAAGCAACTTTAATTCCTAAAGGTTCTAAATATTGTCCAATCCAACCTGTCGGTGCATATAAAGATGTTAAGGCAATACCTGCAACTGCCGTAGGCAATGCAAAAGGTAAATCGACCAAAGCATCCACAATACGCTTACCAGGAAAGGTATAGCGCACTAAACACCAAGCCAATAATAAGCCAAACACGACATTAATCAGGGCGGCAACAATGGCGGTACTAAAACTCAGTTGAAGAGATTTTAAAATACGTTCAGAGCTGAGAATTTCCCAAAGACCTTCCCAACCCACACCTAATGATTTTATGAATACGGCAGATAACGGTATCAGTACTATCAAAGACAAATACGCAAGGGTGAAGCCTAGTGAAAGACCAAATCCTGGCAGCACTCGGGATCGCTGCGACATGACTACTCCTCAAAGAGAGAAAGCTTGTTGAAATCAACAAGCCAATAAACTAAAAACTTTTGCCAAGCTTAAAAGGCAATACTTAAATTGCAAATTTAAAAAACAACTTGCTCTCATCAATATTACTGATATAAGAAACAGTTGAGCTTACAATTAAATGATCAAAAATTTCTGGAAAAGCACCAAACCCTGAAGCGACATTGATATGACCCACTTGACCCAGATTATGCGGTTTAACTTTCCAAGCTTTTGCTAGCATTTGTGCATCTTGAAAACTTAACCAAGGGTCATTTTCAGAAATGAGCATATCAACAGGAACATCTATACGAAGATTTTGAAAATATTCAGCATAATTTCCAATACTATTTCGAGCAAAGCCAGCTTCACCAAAACGCGCAGGGTTGGCAGGTGCAACTAAAATCATTTTTTTCACTTTTGACTTTAATTCAGGATGTTGTGCTAATGCTGCAACACTGGTCAAACAGCCAAAACTATGTGCAACGATTTGTATAGGTGCATCTGCTTGATTTACGGTCTTAACAAAATTTTCAATCCAATCTGCTAAAACAGGATGCTGCCAATCCTTTTGTTGGACACGAGAGCAAGACATGAGTTGGCGCTGTAACCAAGACTGCCAATGATCATAATCACTGCCACCAACGCCGGGAACAATTATGGTATGAATCATGTCAATGCTCCTTTGTGTTTTAATAAATTACTTAGCAGAATTTGCTTTTACGATTTGATCAAAAACACCATTATTTTCAAAATGTTGCTTTTGTACTTTTGTCCAGCCACCAAATTCTTGATCAATCGTCACTAATTTTAATGGTCTAAATGTAGTCGCATACTTTTTCAAAGTTGCTGCATTACGAGGACGATAAAAGTTTTTTGCTGCAATTTCTTGACCAGCAGGTGAATACAAATAATTTAAATACGCTTTAGCGAGATTTAGACTGCCATTCTTTTCTGCATTTTTCTCAACGATTGCTACAGGTGGCTCAGCTAAAATTGAAAGTGATGGGGTAATAATTTCAAATTTACCTGGTTGTTCACGTTGTGCTAAAAATGCTTCATTTTCCCAAGCCAATAACACATCACCAATACCACGCTCTGCAAAGGTTGTGGTAGAACCACGTGCGCCAGAGTCTAATACTTTGGTTTGCTTATAGATTTGGCGAACAAAATCTTGTGCTTTAGCATCAGAACCGTATTTGTGTTTTGCCCATGCCCATGCAGCCAAATAGTTCCAACGTGCGCCACCAGAGGTTTTAGGGTTTGGTGTAATGATGTCTACACCCGGTTTTACTAAATCGCCCCAGTCTTTAATGCCTTTTGGATTGCCTTTACGGACTAAAAATACAATCGTTGACGTATAAGGCGTTGAGTTTTGTGGAAACTTCTTTTGCCAATCTTTTGGTAATAAATTGGTCTTGTCCGCAATGGCATCAATATCCGCAGCCAACGCCAAAGTCACCACATCCGCACCTAAACCATCAATCACAGCGCGTGCTTGCTTACCTGAACCACCGTGCGATTGTTTAAAATTGATCTCTTGACCAGTTTTTGATTTCCAATAGCCAGCGAATTGTTTATTAAAGTTATCGTATAATTCACGGGTTGGGTCATAAGATACATTTAAAAAATCTTTGGCTGCTGACGAGAAAGTAGACACAGAGATTAAAGTTGCTGCGATTGCTAATTTTAACTTTGAAAATTGCATGGATAATGCCCCAAATATTGTTAATTTCGTTAATATGGGTGCAGCATAACGCCAGTCTTTATCCATAAAAAATAATAAAAAACGAATTTTATATGAATAAAAACGCATAAGGTTGGCTTTTAAATAGGGTGTAATTCAATGTGTTTTTAGGAAAATAAACATGGTTTATTGTTGTAAAAATGGTCAAGTTGTTGATTCATTATCAGTTTTTGATCGAGCTTTTCAGTACGGAGATGGTTGTTTTACCACAGCACGTATTCATCAAAATCACATTGAATTAGAACAACGTCATCATCAGCGTTTAAAGGATGCTGCTAAAAAATTATTTTTAAAGATAGATTGGTCTATTTTAGATCAGATGTTGATGCAATTAAGCCAGCAATTCACATACTTAAATGGAACTTTAAAAATTGTGCTGAGTCGTGGCGAAGGGCAGCGTGGTTATTTGATGCCTGATCATGCGGCTGACTTATATGTATTTTATTATCCTCATACAACACAAGATTTTCAGCCCGAATATATAAACAGTGGTGTTCTGACACAGCGTATTGGATTGAGCATGCCACAATTGGTGGGTGTAAAAAGTTTAAATCGTCTTGAACAAGTGATGTTGAAAAAAGAAGCACATGAACAAGGTTGGTCGGAAGCTTTGGCTGTGGATGTGCAAGATCGTATTGTTGAAGGAGTGAGCAGTAATTGTTTTATTCAAATAAACAATACATGGATTAGCCCCGAACTCCGTTATAATGGCGTGCATGGTGTGATGCGTGCGGAAATTTTACAACGTATGCAACAACAGCATATTTCATGTGAACAACGTTGTGTTTATAGCCATGAAATATCTGCGATTCAAAGTTTATTTTTTTGTAATGCGTTAAGCCCTATGAAAATTGCTCAAACTTTGGATAGCAAACCTTTAGCGCTTCAACCTTGTGTTGAATTATTTGAAACTTTGCAATTACATTTGTTTAAATCTCATGCCTAAGACTCCTGCAAAAACCAATAAAAAAGTGCCGAAAAATGCACAAAACAAATTCTATAAAGGCGTTGCAGTTGCATTGATTGCAGCTTTAATTTTGGTTGCCATCATTTTGAAAATGAGTTTGTTTAAAGCTTATCCTGTAGACGGTGCTAAGCAAAAACTAGTGATTGATAATGGTGATACCTATACGGGTTTTATTGATCAACTCGCCAAAGACAATAAGGTGAATTTTCCGATTGTTTTAAAACTCTATCGTAAAGCTTTTATTCATGACACCATGAAAGCAGGTGTTTATGAAGTTTCAAAAGGCATGAATATGCGCCAAGTTTTGGTGATGGTGTCTGACGCTGATAATGCGCAAATGAATCGTGTTTTAGTCATTGAAGGCACCACAACAAAACAGTTACTCAACACTCTGAAAAAAGATCAGTATGTTAAAACTGAAGTTGCACATCTAAGCACTGCTGAAATGCTAAAAGCTTTAAATATTCCTTATGAACATCCAGAAGGTTTGTTTGCACCAGATACTTATTTCTTTGACAAAGGCGCAAGTGATAAAAAGATTTTAACCGATTTATATCAGCGTCAAATGAAAATCTTAGATGCTGCGTGGGAAAAACGTGATCAAGGTTTGCCTTATGAAAATAAATATCAAGCTTTGATTATGGCATCAATTATTGAACGTGAAACCAGTGTAGACAGTGAGCTTCGTCAAGTATCAGGCGTTTTTGTACGCCGTTTAAAATTAGGAATGCGTCTGCAAACAGACCCAACTGTGATTTATGGCATGGGGGATAACTACAAGGGCAATATCACTAAACAAGACCTGCGTACCCCAACAGCTTATAATACTTATACCATTAATGGCTTACCGCCTACACCGATTGCTTTGCCAAGTAAAAAAGCCATTGAGGCTGCGATGCATCCTGACAACTCTAACAATATTTACTTTGTTGCTACAGGCAATGGCGGACATAAATTCTCAGCCAATTTGGCAGATCATAATCGTGCAGTACAAGAATACCTTTCTGTGATGCGTTCAAAAAATTAGGAGTTAGTATGTTTATTAGTTTTGAAGGCACAGAGGGTGTAGGAAAAACCACGCTGATTCGTAGATTGTTTGAATATTTTCAACAACAAGGCAAAGATGTTGTGTTAACACGCGAACCTGGTGGAACACCACTTGCTGAGCAAATACGTTCGTTATTGTTGTCAATAAATCACGATGAAAAAATGAGTAATGATACCGAACTATTACTGATGTATGCAGCACGTGCACAGCATATCGAAACGGTGATTTTACCTGCATTGGCTGCTGGTAAAATTGTATTATGTGATCGCTTTACTGACTCAAGCTTTGCTTATCAATGTGCAGGGCGTGGGTTGAGTCGTGACAAATTACAACTTTTAAATGAAAATTTTGTTGCTCAAATGCCAGATTTAACTTTTTGGTTAGATGCTCCGATTGAATTAGGGATGACTCGTGCCAGAGAGCGAGGTGCTTTAGATCGTTTTGAACAAGAAAAAGTAAATTTCTTTGAGTCGGTACGTTCAGGGTTTGCAGAAATTCATGCACGAGATCCCGAACGTATGAAGCGTTTGGATGCGACTCAAACTGAGGAAGCAGTTTTTGCAGAAGCATTAAGTTATTTGGAGTAATTTAAATTCGCATCAAATAAATGCTTATTTCATATTGAGGGATTCTTTGTTTTCAATGAACTCGATATGACAATGAAAAAATATATTTCTCATTTACAAATTATTATAGATTTCGTTGGATGGTTTGTTAAACTACGTTGTTTTGAACATATTTTTAGCAATTAAAAATCTAACGAGATCTAATTCATGTCAAAAAATATCTATAAATATTCAATTGCTTTCATGAGCTGTTTAGCCCTCCAATCTGCTCAAGCGAAAGAAATAAAAATTACTGAACAACTCATTTCTGATGCTTTTAACTGTAAAGTAACACTAGATGAAGCAGTAGAGGTTTATTCTTATCTATATGAAAATAAAGATGAAATGACTGATGATGAAGTCCAGGAAATAGATTTCCCTTCCGCATTTGATAAAATTAATCAAAAAATTACTGTGCATGGATTTTCAAGTTATTATGTGAATAATCAAATTGGTGCAGAAGGTGAATTTGTAAAATTATCTTTAATGGTGCCCAATAAAAAGTCTTTTGAAACGGTTGAAAAGTCTGCGAAAACCTTAAATGCAAAGTCTGATGCAGAATTTAATGATCAAGCCAAAGCAATGAATTTAAAATTGCGTTCTTATCAAATATCCCAAAGTAAAAAGGGTAAATTTACTACAACCCAATCTATATCAAATAATTGGGCGCCTGATGAGCAACACAATCCATGGCCATTGGTTGAGCTCAGTTGTCAATATGAAAAGAATTAAAATCAATTTCTTAAACATATGTTGATGTTAAAAAATTTAAATCAATCACAATTTTTCGAAATTAAAATTGCTTTGCCATAAGGAGAAATAACAGGAACCCACGCTTCAGTTATTTCTTCTAAGCGACTCATGTCCAAAAATAAATGCTGACGTTTATCGTCTTCTGTATGTTCAGATGTAGTGAACCAAATTGTAATATTTTCAACATAAGCTTTGAGTTGATCAATTTGTTGAGTATTCAAGGAATGTTGGCTTTGGCAATATTTACCTTGATGAAAAATGTGTCTTAACTTATTTGAATAATTGTCTAAAACATCATCTGTATTGAATGTTTCCCCTATCAAGGGAATCAGAAAACCTTCGATATATCGAATTTCATTTTCTAGTCCTGCACATTGGGTAACATAGAAAATTTGTGTCGGTTTTTCTACGATCAAATACAACCAAGATGTTTGTGTACCATCATCAGCATCTATGAAAATGTAGGGTGTTTGCATAGTTTTTATTAAAAGTTATCTTATAAGTGGTTTTAAAATAGAACAAAATAAAAGCATTGGCAAAAAATTTCCTTACCACTCAAAAAGTGAACCCAAGAGTTCTTAAGTCTATTCACAAAAACATTTATATTGAGAAGGTCATGAAATAAAGCAATGGCTTAGGGATAGATAGAAATGAAAAGTAGCAAACAGGAAATTATTGATTTTTTAACCGTACATTTTCCACCGAGTTTAGAAAAATGTGAAATTGAAGAGGTGACTGAATGTGGTGCAACTTTGATATGGCACGTGAGTGGCACAGATATTCGTCCAGGTGGAACCATTTCAGGCCCAACCATGATGACGCTGGCTGATTTTGCTTTATATGTCGCAATCTTAGGGGAAATAGGCATTGTCGGTTTAGCAGTCACGACCAATTTAAATGTTAATTTTTTACGTAAACCTTCTGGTGGTGTCGATTTGCGTGGTGTATGTAAATTGATGAAAGTCGGACAAGCTTTGATTGTAGGTGAAGTTTGGATCTATTCAATTGATCAAGAGCAACCTGTGGCGCATGTTACAGGCACTTATTCTATTCCTCCGAAAAGATAAGGTTTAATCATTTAAATAATAGAAACGTCAAATAGCATTTTTAAAACAGTACTATTTAAAATAGGAAATAGTCGAGTTGAAGACTATTTCCTATCAGTTATTTCTTAAACGTGATTTATTTGTTGCAATATATTATTGGATACGCAAACCTAACATTGCATGTTGCCCTTCACGAATAATCGCTACACGTGCCACAGTATTGGTTTTTAATTCAGATACTGCTTCAACAAAATCATTGGCATTTAAAATTGGTTTTGAATTAATTTGCGTCACAATATCTCCTGCAAGAAGGCGAGATTGTGCTGCCAACCCACCACGTGTAATGTCTTGGATCAACACACCACCTTTGATACCCAAACGAGATTTTTCAGCTTCGTTTAATGAACGAATGGCTACTCCAAGTGTTGGACCCTTTTTCTTAGGAGATGTAACGGCATTTTCACTTTTTGCAGGTGTATCATCTGGTGCAATCGTGAGTTTTGCACTAATCACTTTAGGCTTATCATCACGCAAAATTTCCAACTGTACAGTTTGTTCTGGCTGAGTACGATTTAGATAGTTTAATAACTCGCTCGTACGTGAAATTGGTGAGCCATTGTATTTCATGATGACATCACCCGCTCTAAAACCAGCTTTATCCGCAGGTGAACCTGCTGCAACTTGAGTAATCAATGAACCTTCTGGTTTATCCAGTTTATAAGCTTCTGCTAAGTTACGGTCAATATCTTGTAGCATTACCCCTAGATACGAACGTGTCACTTTACCATTCTTCTTCAATTGATCTACCACATCCATTGCGACATCAATTGGAATCGAGAATGACAAGCCCATATAACCGCCTGTACCACTAAAGATACGTGAGTTAACACCTACCACCTGACCTTGTTGGTTAAAGAGAGGGCCCCCTGAGTTACCTGGGTTCAAAGCTACATCTGTTTGAATAAATGGAACCGATGTTTCACCTAACATATTGCGAGACTTGGCACTGACAATCCCTGCTGATGCTGAATAATCAAAGCCAAATGGCGAACCAATGGCAAGTACAGGCTGTCCAACTTTTAATTGATCAACATTGCCAACGCTTAATGATGGGAAATTTCGACCGTCCACTTTCAATAAAGCAATATCGGTACGTTCATCACTACCAATCACTTTGGCATCAATTTCACGGCGGTCATTTAAAACAATCGTCACCTTAGAGGCATCTTCAACGACATGGTGGTTGGTGAGGAGATAACCATCCTGACTAATAAAGAAGGCACTGCCATAACCTGTTTTTTCTTGAGGAATTTGTTGCTGAGGAATAATAATTTGATTACCAAAAAAACGTTTTAAAATCTCAGGAACTTGTTGCTGTAATAATTCTTCTTGAGAAAGCTTTTTAACAACGTTCACGCTGACTACAGCAGGACTGACTTGTTCTACCAAGTTTGAGAAATCGACAGGTGCTTGTGCTTGAGCTTGTGTTGCTGCAACTGTAAATACAGCCGCATACATTCCTTTTTGTATAAAGCCATTTTTCATGAGATAGTAAACCTACAAATTTTGTTCTTTATTGACATACTTGTTTGTAACACACAAATATAAACTGTTGCGTAATAAAATGTTTCTATATTTTTAAAAAACAATACTTTACTTAAAAAATGCTTAAAATACGATGAATTTGCCGAATAGACTAAAATCTGAGACTTATAACTATTGAAATTTATTTAAAAAAAGAGTGTCATTACCAAACTCTTTTCAAATTAGCTGATGGACATGTCTAATTTAAAAACCACGCACCAATTTGACGTGATTATTGTGGGAAGTGGTGGCGCAGGTTTAAGCCTAGCTTTATCTTTGCCAACACATTTTAAAATTGCTGTTTTAGCCAAATCAAGCTTAACCGATGCCAGTACTTATTATGCCCAAGGTGGTGTTGCGGCTGTGCTTGATGAAACTGACTCTATTGAACAACATATAGATGACACTATGATTGCGGGTGCACATTTATGTGAAATGGATGCAGTGAAGCAAACCGTTGAAGGTGGTCGCCCTTCAGTTGACTTTTTACTTGAACATGGCGTGAAATTCACCTTAGATGAAGATGAACAATTGCATCTGACCCGTGAAGGTGGGCATTCACAGCGCCGTATTATTCATGCAGCAGATGCAACGGGCAAAGCCATTTCCACGACACTGGTTGAGCGTGCTCAAGAAAAACAAAATATTACTATTTTTGAAAATTTCATTGCGATTGATCTGATCACGACACACAAATTAGGTCATAAAGAACTGGTAAATAAAGCTTTAGGTTTGTATGCACTCGATGAACGTAATGAAAAAGTACATACTTTTTTAGCACCTTTCACCGCACTTGCATGTGGTGGTGCAATGAAAGCGTATTTATATACCTCTAATCCTGATATTGCTACAGGTGACGGTATTGCGATGGCATATCGTGCAGGCTGCCGAGTGGCTAATATGGAATTTAACCAATTTCATCCGACCTGTTTATACCATCCACAAGCACGCTCTTTTTTAATTACTGAAGCGATGCGTGGAGAGGGTGCTTATTTACGTTTACCTGATGGTGAACGGTTTATGTTGCGTTTTGATGAGCGTGCAGAGCTTGCGCCACGTGATATTGTGGCACGGGCGATTGATTTTGAAATTAAACGTTTGGGTATTCGTCATGTGTGGCTTGACATTACCCATAAATCTGCTGATTTTGTGAAAGAACATTTTCCAACTTTATATGCACGTTTGATGGAGTTGGGTATCGACATTACCAAAGATATGATCCCTGTGGTTCCTGCTGCCCACTATACCTGCGGTGGCGTAGTTGTGGATGAAAATAGTGAAACCGACATTGCAGGTTTATATGCGATTGGGGAAACCTCATACACAGGTTTGCATGGCGCAAACCGTATGGCAAGTAATTCTTTATTAGAATGTTTTGTCTATGGCATGAGTGCTGCAAAAGATATTCAAGAAAAATTTGATCATTCTTTTGAAGTTCCAAATGTACCAGAATGGGATGCTACACAAGCGGTAAGTCCTGATGAAGAAGTGGTGATTTTACAAAACTGGGATGAGCTACGTCAGACCATGTGGAATTATGTCGGCATCGTGCGCACCACCAAGCGTTTGGAACGTGCCTTACATCGTATAGAGATGCTGAAACAGGAAATTACTGAATATTATCAAGATTATCATGTCAGTAAGAATTTGATTGAGCTGCGTAACTTAGTCTTAGTATCAGAAATGATCGTGCGTTGTGCCATGCAACGTAAAGAATCTCGCGGTTTACATTACACCTTGGATTATCCTGAACAATCAAGCGAGCTACGCAAAACTGTACTCACACCACCAAACTTTAAAGTAGAAACACCTTTGGTAAATAACTAAGGGCGACTTTAACTTTAAAAATAGGAAATAGTCTATTTCAGGCTATTTCCTTAACTTCCTTAATGCTTAGATACGTTTAAAATTTTAATTGGCTTTTCATTTGTATGACTGCATCTTTCCATAATGGGCTAATTGGCTGAATAAGCTGTTGTAGATACATATAGATAGCGTATGTTGTCACAGCAGTGATGACTAGAATTACTACATTCACGATGGGATTGGCTTTGCTACGTTGTATGACATACCACAATAACGCTAAAGTTGCGCCCATGATCATGCCACCAATGTGTGCAGCATTATTGATGCCTTGAGTAAAGAAACCAAAGGCAAGGTTAATCGCTAAAATGATTAAAAGGGATTTTTTATCTAAAATAAAACGTTGCTGCGGTGTCGGTGGAAAGAGTGATAATAAAGTAAGCGCACCACCTAGTCCCATCACTGCACCAGATGCACCTGCGGATACACGAGGAATCATGCTTTGATCATGAGTTTGTAAAAAGGTATAGGCATTTTGAATATCAATATAACCACTGAGCAAGCTGCCCATTAAACCTGCAAGCACATACAAACCTAGATAATAAAACTTGCCAAAAGTTTCCTCAGCGACATTGCCAAAAATATACAATGCCCACATGTTGAAGCCCAAGTGCATTAAACCAAAATGGAAAAACATGCTACTAAATAAACGAAAAGGTTCTTCTAAAAAGGTTAAAGGGGCATAATCTGCACCCCAGAGCAATGCATCTCGAATACTTGGGTTGTTTATGTTGACACCTGAGATAACTTGCCAAGCAAATAAACCCACATTGATGATGATCAATAGTAAGGTGATTTTCCCTATGGCTTGACGTGGTTGAACTTGGAAAGGTGGTTGCATTTCTGACATAACATTATATTCTGTGCGTTGTTATGGACTTAAGCTTAACATGAATTTTTCTTGAATTTGGAGTAACTGACTGACATGAAAGCCTTTATTGTTCGTAGTTTGTTAATCATTGTCAGTATTCTTATTCTGATTCAGTTGTGGATTTTTTCAAGTTTGGTGTATTGGCGCAGCAATCCTGTCGAAACGACCATGTTTATGCGTTGGACTTATTTGTCAGATTTTAAACCGATCAAGCACCAATGGCGTGATTATGATGAGATCAGCGATAATTTCAAACATGCGATTGTGGCTGCTGAAGATGCTAAATTTCTCGATCACCATGGTTTTGACTGGGATGGTATCGAAAATGCACTTGAACGTAATATGAAAAAGGAAAAAGTGGTTGCTGGTGGTTCGACTATTTCACAGCAGTTGGCGAAAAATCTATTTTTTTATAATCGTCGTTCTTATATTCGTAAAGGTCAAGAAACCATTGCCACCATCATGATGGAACGCATGTGGTCAAAACAGCGCATTTTAGAAGTGTATATGAACTCGGTGGAGTTTGGTGATCACATTTATGGGGTGGAAGCCGCAACACGGCATTATTATGGAAAAACTGCCAAAAGTTTGACCCGTGAACAAGCGGCATTTTTGGCGGCTATTTTGACAAATCCTAAATATTATCAAGAGCATCCAGATGATCGTAAATTGAACTATCGGAAAGGATTGATCTTAAAATATATGCGATCAACCCGTGTACCTAATTAGATGTTAAGACATTGCAATACAAATAAATTTATCTTTTAAAAGTGCAGCTAATTGCACTTTTTTTATGAAATTGTCACAAAATTGAAGCATACTAATAGAAAGATCTTTAAATGCAGGCGAGTTGCATGAGTAGCGCACCAAATAATCCACCAGCTGAATATACCTATAATGAACGCTATATTAACCGTGAATTGTCAATTTTAGACTTTCATTTACGTGTGTTAGAACAAGCGGTTGACCCTTTACATCCGATATTAGATCGGATGAATTTTTTATTGATCTTTTCACGTAATATGGATGAATTTTTTGAAATCCGTGTTGCAGGTGTGATGGAACAACTGGCTTTGGGGAATGAAAGCCGTAGTCCAGATGGTTTAACACCACGCCAAGTTTTAGAGTCAATTTCTAAAACAGCGCATGCTGCGATTGAACGTCAATATCGTATTTTAAATGATGAAATCTTTCCAAAATTGCGTGAAGAAGACATTTGTTTTTTACGTCGTGGTGAGTTAACACCTGCACAATCTGCATGGGTTAAAAAATACTTTCAAGAACAAGTTGCTCCTGTGTTAACACCGATCAGTCTTGATCCAGCGCATCCATTTCCACGCTTAGTCAATAAAAGTTTAAATTTTATTGTGACTTTGGAAGGTAAAGATGCATTTGGTCGTCAGATCGACCTAGCTGTGGTGCCTGCACCACGTTCATTACCGCGTGTGGTGCGTTTACCTGATGAGCTCACAGGTGGCAAAGAGCATTTTGTGATGTTGTCTGCCATTATTCATGAGCATGTGTCTGACTTGTTCCCTGGCATGACGGCAACAGGCTGTTATCAATTCCGTGTTACTCGAAATGCTGATCTGGCATTGAATGAGGATGTAGAAGACCTCGCCAAAGCACTCAAAGGTGAATTAAGCTCACGTCGTTTTGGTCGTGCAGTTCGTTTAGAAGTCACGGAAAATTGTCCTCAGCCGATTTATGAGTATCTTTTAGAAGAGTTCGATTTACACGAAGAGCAACTTTATAAAGTCGATGGCCCTGTGAATTTGGCACGTTTGGTCTCAAACTTTAAACGTCCACATATGCGTTATGATGCACATATTCCTGCGATTCCAAAAGTGCTGAAAAAGACTGAAAATATTTTTGCAGCCATGCAAAAACAAGACATTTTATTGCATCATCCATTTGAGTCTTTTGCACCAGTTATTAACTTATTGCGTGAAGCGGCACGTGATCCACAAGTATTGGCGATTAAACAAACATTATATCGTAGTGGCGCAGATTCAGAAATTGTGCAAGTACTTGCCGAAGCAGCTCGTAATGGTAAAGAAGTCACCGCTGTGATCGAGTTGCGTGCCCGTTTTGATGAAGAGTCGAATATTGCAGTAGCAAATGTCTTGCAAGAAGCGGGTGCAGTCGTGGTGTATGGCATTGTCGGTTATAAAACCCATGCCAAAATGATTTTGGTGGTACGCCGAGAAAACAATAAACTGGTGCGTTATGTGCATTTAGGTACGGGTAACTACCATGCAACCAATGCTCGAATCTATACTGACTATGGTTTGATGACCACTGACAAAGAATTGTGTGAGGATGTGCATCGTATTTTCCAAGAACTGACAGGTATGGGCAAAATGGCGAAGTTGAAAAAGCTTCTGCATGCACCATTTACCTTGCATGCACAGCTTTTGGCTTTTATTGATGATGAGATTGCCAATGCCAAAGCAGGTAAGCCTGCGCAGATTATTGTGAAAGTTAATGCTTTAACCGAAGTTCAGTTGATCAATAAGCTCTATGAAGCATCGCAAGCTGGCGTACAAATTGACTTAATTATCCGTTCAATTTGCTGCTTGCGTCCGGGTTTGCCAAACCTTTCGGAAAATATCCGCGTACGTTCGATTGTGGGACGTTTCTTAGAACATACACGTGTTTATTATTTTAGCAATAATGGGAATGCGCGAATTTATTGTTCAAGTGCCGACTGGATGGATCGTAATTTATTTAACCGTGTAGAAGTCTGCTTCCCTGTCGAAGATCCTGCGTTAAAGAAACGTATTTATCAACAAGGGTTGTTGAATTATTTGCAAGATAATCAACAAGCTTGGTTGTTACAAGGGGATGGTACTTGGGTACGTGCTGAGCCGAAAGAAGGTGAAGAGTTGCATAATTCACAAAGAGCGTTAATAGACGCATTTAAACAGAATTAAGCGATAAAAAAATGGAGTCAAATGACTCCATTTTTTATGAATGATCTATTAAATCTTAAAAAACAATTTCAAGATTTTAATGCAATTCTACAGCAATGATTTTTTGTAAAATCTGTACCAAGACATCAAACTCACTTTGCAATGGTGTACTTTTACGTGTCACTAATGCCAAAGTGCGAGAAGGTGCATTTTCAATTGATTTAACAATCAGTTGTTCATTGCTTTTCAGCATATGTGTATGGACAGCGATTTCAGGCAGAAGGGTAAAGCCTAAATTAGAATTTACCATTTCAACCAATGTTGGCAAAGAGCTTGCTTTTAAACGATGATCATTTTTACGCTCACCGATAGGACAAGCACTTAAAGTGTGATCTCTTAAGCAATGACCTTCTTCAAGTAACATCAGATGCGATAAGTCTAAATCATCTAAAGAGCGTGCATTGGCTGCATTTTGGTCGGCTTTATTGCACACCAAAAATAAGTTTTCTTTTGCAATCTCTGCCACTTTTAAACCGCGTGTGTCAAACGGTAGCGCCAACATGATCATGTCTAAATTACCATGTTCAAGTTTTTCTACAATTTTTTCACTTTGCGCTTCGTGCAAATGCAATTGAATTTTTGGAAGTTGCTTATGCACCTCATTCAAAAGTTGCGACAAAATAAACGGTGCTATCGTTGGAATAATTCCGAGATGTAAATCGCCAGTTAAAGGCTCACTCATCTCACGACTTAAACGCATCAAGTCTTGAGCATCTGCGAGTAGAACACGGGCTCGGGCAACGACTTGCTCGCCTAATGGGGTTAAACGTACATTTTGGCGATCACGTTCAACGAGTACGCCACCCAATAAACGTTCCAGCTCCATAATCCCGCCTGAAAGGGTGGATTGAGTGACAAACGAACGGCGCGCTGCTTCAGTAAAGTGCAACGTCTCAGACAGTGTTACGAGGTATGACAGCTGTCTTAGGGATGGTAATGCAGCCATAGTGTCCTAATTTTATGATTTAAAATGATGCGCAAATAAACCGCTAAGCTGAGGAATAAAGTGCGGAGGTATATCATGCCCCATTCCTTGAATTAATTCAAATTTAGCGCCTTTGATTGCCTTCGCTACAGCTTTACCGTGACTCGGTGGAAGTAAACGGTCACGTGAGCCATGTACCACCAAAGTTGGCTGTTGAATTTGCTTATCTAATTGCAGTAATGAGCCTGTACATAATATTGCTAAAAACTGTTGAAGTACACCCGCTGGATGGTAACTACGTTGATATAATTTACGTGCGATCTGCAGCGCTTCCATTTGATTAATATAACCTGGTGAACCAATGGTATGAAATATCTTTAATGAATGGTTCACAATGCCTTCTTCATCACGAGAAGGTGGCTTGCCTATTAGACTAAAGAGTTGTTTTGGAAATGGTGGAGGTAATAAGGGTTGGTTATTGCTGGTAAATAATAATCCAATTTTATCAATCTTTTCAGGATACTTGGCAGCTAAAATTTGAGAAATCATGCCGCCCATAGATGCACCTAAAATATTAACTTTGCCTAAGCCCAAATGGTCAATCAAAAGTGCGACATCATCTGCCATGTCATATAAGTTATAAGGTGCACCATCATTAGGTAAACCTAATGCAAATCTTCCCATTAATTTATATGAGTTTAAGCGTGGGCCTTTATGGCGAATTTTTGAAGATAGACCAATATCTCGATTGTCAAAACGAACCACATGGTAGCCTTGATCAATTAACGATTTACAAAAAAAATCAGGCCAAAATAACATTTGCGCACCCAAGCCCATCACCAACAGGATGGTTGGATTTTTAGGATCGCCTCCAGATTCGACATGCAGTTGAATACCATTGCCTAAATCAACTTTGGTTTCTTGCATAAAAGAGGTGTATGGGGAGCTTTGAAATTGGAGTGCGCTATTCATTTTTTTATTTTCCTAAAAAGGATGTTCTGTTTTTAGAACATCCTTAACATAGAGCTTTAATTTAAACAGAAGCTGGAATAAGGTCTGGCACAAGTTTAGTGAGTGCTAAACGTTGTTTCCCAGCAGTTGCACCGAGAAGCACAAAACCACGAAGTGTGCCTTCTGCATCCGTTGCTTTTGATAACATACCATCGTCAAATTCTTCATTGTCCCAAGTGACATCAACGCCAATCGGAGCAGGTAAGACAGTTAATGGTGCAGCAGGTGTTTTTACTGCTACAGGCATTGCAGGGTAGTGAACATTGGTACTTTGACCACTTAAGGTTTTGGCTAAAGCACGTGCTTGTTGCATCAATGGCATGACATAAGGCAGCAAGGTACCGTTCACTTCTGCACAGTCACCAATCGCATAAATATCTGCTTGATTGGTTTCTAATAATGTATTGGTAATAACACCACGACTGGTGGCAATATTTGCAGTTTTAGCAAGGTTAATATTTGGCTGTAAACCAATTGCAGAAAGCACAACATCGGCAACTAAGGATTGACCATTTGCCAAAGAAATCACATAACCACGCTCAGTTTTAGAGACTTTTTCTACAGTTGTACCTAGTGCAAACTTGATGCCTGATTCTTCAAGGTTTTCTTTAAATGCTTGGGCAACATGATTTGGTAATAGACGACCCAAAGGCTGAGGTGCTAAATCAATCACTGTCACTTGATGACCTGTGTTTTGTAAGTCATTGGCAAACTCACAACCAATTAGACCTGCACCTAAAATCACAACACGTTTATCATCACATTCGCCTGTTGAGCAATTATCCAGTGAATCACGGAATGCACGATAGTCAATCAGGGAGTTCACTACATGAATATCATCACTACCATCACCCGCAATCGCAAGGCGAATTGGGTTTGCTCCCACAGCTAAAATCAGTTTTGAATAATCTTGTGTTGAAACTTGACCATCTTTTTCTAAGATCAGTTGATGTTTTTCTGCATCAATTGACTTGACCCAAGTTTCAGTTTCAATACGCATATTTAGTTGGCTTGCCATTTTTTCAGCATCACCTAAACCAATTTGGTCTGGCGCTTTATTTCCAACTAAAGCGTTAGAAAGTGTAGGTTTGGCATAATTCACCGCATCGTCTGCACTGATCATTACAAGCGCTTGCTCTGTGCTTAATTTACGAAATTCTCTTGCGAGGGTGTAACCCGCCATTCCTGAACCCACGATGACGACTGGTTGCATATGATTCTCCACACTATTTTCTATATTTTTAAAAGTGATAAAAAAGACCATGTAAACATGGTCTTTTACAGGGTGTTTATACTTCTACCATTTCAAAATCAGCTTTAGAAACACCACAATCTGGGCAAGTCCAGTCATCTGGAATATCTTCCCATTTCGTACCTGCTGCGATGCCATCTTGTGGCCAGCCTTCTGCTTCGTCATAAATCCAACCACAAACGATGCATTGATATTTTTTCATCTACTTCTCCAAAATCTGACAGATGGCTTATGTTTTGCTGTCAGTCAAAAATCCTGCTATTAATTTGATGCGAGTGATATGCATTGCAATAGGTACATATTCAAACAAATTTTTACGTAGTTCAAGAACGAATGTAAAATAAATATGGGAGTTTACCGAACTAATCATAAAGCTGAATGGCAGAGTAGGACAAAAGCACGGTTGTTTGGGCAAATTTAGGGTGTTTTTGTTAGACAATAATAAATTTAATTTTAAGTTTTATCGCATTTGTTAAGTTTTGGTCTGATGCTTAGCGTTATTGAAATATAAAATAAAGCAGCGTGTTATTAAAAATAAAAGATTAATTTACATTGTATCTTTTTTATTCAAGATAAATTAAGTGAAAATGCGAGTATTTAGACGATGGTCTAACAGCTTTTTGTGCACTTTTTTAGTAAAATTAGATTAAACTAATCAATAGCTAACATTTAGTAAATAAATGGCTATTGTTAAATCAATAACTTATAAAAATGAATTAATTTTTCATTGGCTTAGTGGCTTTAAAAACATCAATATTCTCGTTAAAATTGTGTCATTCTTTTCTTGATATGCTCTCCCATGATGAATACGTCTACAGCTTTGTGGTCTCACATTCGTACTGTCCAAGATTTCCCAAAACCAGGGATTTGTTTTTATGATTTAACACCACTTTTCATGAAAAATCTTGAACCACTTACTGATGCATTAATTGCAAGTATTCCTACCGAACAGCTTGCACAAGTTGAAAGTTTTGTGGCTGTAGAAGCACGTGGCTTTGTTTTAGCAAGTTTATTGGCACAGCGTACAGGTAAGGGTTTATTGTTGGTACGCAAAGCTGGAAAATTACCACCACCTGTGATTGGTGTCGGTTATAGCCTTGAATATGGTTTAGACCGTTTGGAAATGTCAGCAGAAATTCAGCCACAAAAAGTCATGATTGTGGATGATGTATTGGCAACAGGGGGTACTTTAAAAGCGGTTAAACAGTTGATGAATAAGTGTAATCATACTGTGTTAGGTGCAAGTATCTTCCTTGATTTGCAAGATTTACATGGTGATTTGGGTTTAAATATTTGGTCTGTTTTAGATGAACAATCTAAACCTGAAGCCGCAGTTGCTTGATTGAGTTTATTTTTAAGTTTATAAGTAATTAATTTTTTAAATAATTTTGAAAGCCTTGTAAGTATATGCTTGCAAGGCTTTTTATATGATAAACGTATTTTGCATATACTCGATCATACGGTTTAAATTTTCAGGCAAAGCCAAGCGATGATGTCCGCCTTGCATCATTTCTACATGCATATATGGTTCAAGCATATGTGATGTTTTATACATATCCAGCACTTCATCCCCAAGTTCGATATACGCTGTTTGTGGAATATCATGTTCTAGGTCTAGCTCTGTAATCGGTACATAATCTGAACGAAAATCAGGCTGTAAGCTTGGGTTAGCAATGATGGCAGGAATACGAAAAAGTTGTGACATTTTCAATGCCCAATAGCCGCCTAAACTATGCCCGACAATAAGTTTAGGTTGGATTTTTTGAATAATATCCTGATATAAATGCGCTACGGTATCGTAGTTTAAATTACGATAATCAATATCAATACAATACTTTTGTGCAGCATCTAGCGCATGAAATTTGGTTGAATCTTTTGAAGAATCAAGCCCATGCATAAATAATATTTTTGACATATACATATTCATTTTTATCACGTTAAAACTGTCTTTTGTCACAAAGATAGTCAGGTTGATATAGTTTACTTTTCAACTATTTCTAAAATTATTGTACGCATCATCTTTTAAAAATGTAGTTAGATTTTGGTCTAAGGCTTAGTTAGGAAATTTTTAGTTTATGTTTGTCGATTAAAGAATTTTTGTGCATTAGATAATATTTTTTAATTTAAATGTTATTTAAGTTGTTGTTTTAATAATTTTTATGCATGTGGAAATAGCATTACTGTGATCTAAAATAAGATGTTTTTAATTTTACTAATTTGAAAAATCTGCTCAGCGTAGACATTGAACTCAGACTAAAGTTATAGGCGTGACCAATGTCTTTATAAGCTTTAAAAATAAAATATTAACTAAATTCAGTACGCATCATTTTAATTTGGACAGACAAGTTGTATGGGTTGTTCTGCTAGAAATGCTGTGGGAATCCCATTTTCATTATAAGGTTGAAAGCGTGATGCACTGAGTTCTTTTTGAACGATCTTGTTCAGCGTGGTATCTGCAGATGGATTCAACAATTCTACAGATTTCACTATACCATTAGCATTGATATAAAGTTTTGTTTGAAAAGTATAGTGACGATCTTTACGAATAATGGCATTTTCATAATTTGGATGCTGTGGTTGGAGTTTACAGAATTTTGCAGAAATTTGTGCTAACTCCTGAAAGCGAGGCTTGATCTTCCATGCCACACCCTGTGGAAATTTAACGTTTAGCATATAGCTTTGTGTGTGCTCAGGTGTGGATGGAGTCGTATTTGACCTTAGATTTTCCAATTGACTTGGATGGAGATGTGCTAATTTTTCATCATGATAGTTTTTTGCAAGATGGTTTTGAGCAAGCTCTAAAGCACGTTGGTTCAACATAGGAAATGCTGGATGAGGGTTGATTAAGTAGCTTGAAATACTTTTATTTTCTAGGTTTAAAAGCAGTTGAATTTTCCAAATATAATTTTCCGTATTTAAATTGCTGTGTTCAATGAGTTTCAAAGTAGGCAGCGATAATTCTGGCAGATTATTTTGTTGCTGATTCGATTCAATCGCCCAAGTCGTTGTAGATAGAAACAGGGTTGAAATAAAAATAACAGCTAATCTTGACATAAGGTTGAATTTTAAATTTGGCTTTAATTGGAAATTGCTGCGATTGTATGCTGCTTATTATGTTGTAAATCTGCTATGCTATGCAACTTCCGTTTTTTATTACAATCGAGGCAGAGATGACGCAACATAACGTTCAATCGACTTCTGAACCAGCTATTTCCGAAAACGATTTAATTGCACAGCGTCATGCCAAGTTAAAGCACATCCAAGAACAAGCTCAAGCGACTGGTGTTAGCCCTTGGCCAAATACATTTAAGCGTGAACATTACGCACAAGATTTACAAGACCAATTTGCAGACCAATCAAAAGAACAAATTGAAGCTGGTGAACAAATTCATGTTTCGGTTGCGGGACGTGTGATGTTAAACCGTGGCTCGTTCATTGTCATTCAAGATATGACGGGGCGTATTCAGTTGTATGTACCCCGTAAAGAATTAGAAAAAGATGTTTTAGAAACCATTAAAGGTTTGGACTTGGGCGATATCATTGCTGTGAAAGGCTATATGGGGCGTTCTGGTAAAGGTGATCTTTATGTGCATATTGAGCATTTTGAATTACTGACCAAATCATTGCGTCCACTTCCAGACAAATTTCATGGTTTAACGGATACTGAAGTTAAATACCGTAAACGTTATTTAGACCTAATTGTAAATGAAGAAACCCGTAAAACTTTTGAAATTCGTGCAAAAGTTGTGTCAGGTATTCGTAGTTATTTAACGAATGAACGTTTCATGGAAGTTGAAACTCCAATGATGCATGTGATTCCGGGTGGTGCATCTGCACGTCCATTTGAAACACATCACAATGCATTAGATATGCCGCTTTTCTTACGTATTGCACCTGAGCTGTATTTAAAACGTCTCGTAGTCGGTGGTTTTGAGCGTGTATTCGAAATTAACCGTAATTTCCGTAACGAAGGGGTTTCAACACGTCATAATCCAGAATTTACGATGATTGAGTTCTACCAAGCTTATGCAGATTATAAAGACTTGATGGCTTTGACTGAAAATATGCTCGAAAAATTGGCAATCGATATTTTGGGTTCAACCGATGTTCCTTATGGCGATGAAGTATATAGCTTTAAAGGTCCATTTAAGAAAATCTCGATGTTTGATGCGATTTTAGAACACAATCCAGAATTTACACCTGAAAATGTCAATGATCGTGAGTTCTTGGCGAAATTTGTTCAAGAAGAATTGAAAGAACAAGTAAAATCAGGCTTTGGTTTAGGTAAACTTCAAACCATCGTGTTTGAAGAAACAGTTGAAACCAAACTTCGTCAACCGACATTTATTACTGAATATCCTGCAGAAACTTCGCCATTGGCACGTCGTAATGATGATAATCCACATATCACTGATCGTTTCGAATTTTTCATTGGCGGCCGTGAGTTGGCAAATGGCTTCTCAGAATTAAATGACCCAATCGACCAAGCAGAACGTTTCCAAGCACAAGTTGCTGAAAAAGATGCAGGCGATGATGAAGCAATGCATTATGATGCTGATTTTGTTGAAGCTTTGGAATATGGTTTGCCGCCAACAGCAGGCGAAGGGATTGGGATCGACCGTTTGGTGATGTTGTTTGCCAATGCACCAAGTATTCGTGATGTAATCTTATTCCCACATATGCGTCATAAAAACTAAGTTTTTATGTACATAAAAAAGCCACTGAGAACAGTGGCTTTTTGCTTTTTAGAATAAAATAAAAATGATAGATTCTTAAAAAAATGTATATAAGGTATTGTTTATACGATAAATAATATATTTATAAAATTATACCAATCAATAAAAG
>NZ_CADDWJ010000002.1 GCF_902809855.1 Acinetobacter sp. Marseille-Q1618 | reverse complement strand
ACCACCGAAAGTTTTTGCACATACAGTTGCAATCGCAGCAGTTAAAGTTGTTTTACCATGGTCAACGTGACCGATTGTGCCCACGTTTACGTGTGGCTTATTACGTTCAAACTTAGCCTTAGCCATGAGTTCTTCCTTTTTAAACTACTCATGCAGGGTCACTACATGAGCACTTGGTTTTTTAACTATGTATTAGTTGGGCTTATAGTAATCGAAAGATTACTCGTCGTCACCTTTTTTACCACCATTTTGGAATTTAGAAATGATGCCTTCAGCCACGTTACGTGGAGTTTCAGCATATTTAGCAAATTCCATAGAGTAAGTCGCACGACCTTGAGACATAGAACGCATTTGAGTTGCGTAACCAAACATCTCAGCAAGTGGAACTTCTGCACGAATGGCTTTCGTACCACCAGGTAAATCGTCCATACCTTGAACCATACCACGGCGACGGTTTAAGTCACCCATGATGTCGCCCATGTAGTCTTCTGGCGTTTCTACTTCTACTTTCATGATCGGTTCAAGAAGGATAGGATCAGCTTTCATGAAACCATCACGGAAGGCATAAGAACCTGCCATTTTGAACGATAATTCGTCAGAGTCGACATCGTGGTAAGAACCGTCGAATAATGTCGCTTTGATGCCTACAACTGGGTAACCAGCAAGGACACCATTCTTCATACGTTCTTGAATACCTTTATCAACCGCACCAAAGAATTCTTTAGGTACTACACCACCAACAACTTCTTCAGCGAATTCGTAATCTTTACCAGCGTCTTCAGGAAGCGGTTCAAGACGTACATATACGTGACCGAATTTACCTTTACCACCAGTTTGACGTACGAATTTACCTTCTTGTTCAACCGATTTTTTGATCGTTTCACGATAAGAAACCATTGGTTTACCAATGTTTGCTTCTACACCGAATTCACGCTTCATACGGTCAACAATGATGTCAAGGTGAAGCTCACCCATACCCGCAATAATCGTTTGACCAGATTCTTCATCTGTACGAACACGGAATGATGGATCTTCTTTCGCTAAACGACCTAAAGCAACTGACATTTTTTCTTGGTCAGCTTTAGTTTTAGGTTCAACCGCAAGTGCAATTACTGGCTCTGGGAATTCCATACGCTCTAGTGTAATTACGTGGTTTTCATCACATAATGTATCACCAGTCGTTGTATCTTTCAGACCTACACACGCTGCGATATCACCTGCACGAATTTCTTCGATGTCGTGACGATCGTTTGCATGCATCTGTACGATACGACCGATACGTTCACGTTTCATTTTCACTGGGTTATAAACAGGGCTACCTGCTTGAAGAACACCAGAGTAAACACGTACGAACGTTAAGTTACCAACGAATTTGTCGTTCATGATTTTGAACGCTAACGCAGAGAACGGCGCTTCATCAGACGCTTCACGAGAACCTTCAGTTTCGTCTTTGTCGTCAAGAATACCTTTGATCGCTTCAACGTCAGTTGGTGCAGGTAAGAATTCAATTACAGCATCCAACATACGTTGAACACCTTTGTTTTTGAATGCAGAACCACACATCATTGGCTGAATTTCGTTTGCCAAAGTACGTGTACGTAGACCGCCAACAATCTCTTCTTTAGAAAGCTCGCCTTCTTCTAGGTATTTATCCATGAGTTCTTCTGATGCTTCAGCAGCAGCTTCAACCATGTTAGTACGCCATTCTTGCGCTAATTCTACCAATTCAGCTGGAATCTCACCGTATTCAAACTTCATACCTTGAGATGCTTCATCCCAGATAATTGCTTTCATTTCGATGAGGTCAACAACACCTTGGAAGTTTTCTTCAGAACCAATTGGAACAACGATCGGCACTGGGTTTGCACCCAAGCGAGTTTTCATTTGTTCTACAGCACGGAAGAAGTTCGCACCAGTACGGTCCATTTTGTTTACGAACGCAATACGTGGAACTTTATATTTGTTTGCTTGACGCCATACAGTTTCAGACTGAGGTTGAACACCACCTACCGCACAGTAAACCATGCACGCACCATCAAGAACACGCATAGAACGTTCAACTTCGATTGTGAAGTCTACGTGTCCCGGGGTGTCAATAACGTTGATACGGTGTTGATCGAACTGGTTACCCATACCAGACCAGAAGCATGTTACTGCTGCTGAAGTAATGGTAATACCACGTTCTTGTTCTTGTTCCATCCAGTCAGTAGTTGCCGAACCTTCGTGAGTTTCACCAAGTTTGTGGCTTTGACCTGTGTAAAACAAAATACGTTCTGAAGTTGTTGTTTTACCCGCATCAATGTGTGCAGAGATACCAATGTTACGGTAACGAGAAATTGGGGTTTGACGAGCCATGATTTCTAGCATTCCTAAATTTTGTTGTTTAAAACAGGACGCATCAATAAGTATTGATGCGTACGGATACTTAATACGAATTTAAGGACAACTTAAATTCCTGCCCATCCCCCACTTTGGTAGAGGGCGATATTAAATCGTGCTGCAATTCGCATCAGTATTCTCCTGATTAGGGACTGTTTTAGCCGCTTAGAAGCGGTAGTGAGAGAAGGCTTTGTTGGCTTCAGCCATACGATGCACATCTTCACGTTTTTTGATCGCTGCGCCTTTACCTTCAGCTGCATCAAGCAACTCACCAGCAAGACGTAAAGCCATAGTTTTTTCAGAACGCTTAGCAGCAGCATCTACTAACCAACGCATCGCTAAGGCAGTACGACGGGATGGGCGTACTTCCATAGGAACTTGATATGTAGCACCACCAACACGGCGTGCTTTTACTTCGACCATAGGACGAACTTTTTCAAGAGTAGTCTCGAAAAATTCAACTGGGTCTACTTTGTTTTTTTCTTGAACGCGGTCTAAAGCACCGTAAACGATACTTTCAGCAATAGATTTTTTACCATCTTGCATTACATGGTTCATGAATTTAGCGATTGTTTGGCTGCTGAACTTAGGATCCGGAAGGATTTCACGAGCAGCGACTACGCGACGTCTTGGCATTTTAAACTACCTATAAATATGACACTTCAGGTTAATCCAGCATGAGCACCAAGTGTCAGGTGCATTCGCTGGCCTTACTACACGTCGCTTGAATTTCACAAATTTAAATGCAGAAATCAGACAAGCGAGACGATAAAGGATTGCGGTTTACGATCTTAAGAGTTCATTCTTAAAGAATTATTTCTTAGGACGTTTAGCACCGTATTTAGAACGTGATTGGTTACGATCTTTCACACCAGCACAGTCTAAAGAACCACGAACGGTATGGTAACGTACACCAGGTAAGTCTTTAACACGACCACCACGGATAAGAACAACACTGTGCTCTTGTAGGTTATGACCTTCACCACCGATGTAGCTAGAAACTTCGAAACCTGAAGTTAAACGCACACGGCAAACTTTACGCATTGCTGAGTTAGGTTTTTTAGGTGTAGTTGTATAAACACGTGTACAAACACCACGACGTTGTGGACAAGCCTTCAACGCAGGAACTTTAGATTTTTCAACTAAAGTTGTGCGACCCTTACGGATCAACTGATTTGTTGTTGCCATATGGCAATTCTCCCGTTAATAAAAAGCCTCAAAAAAATACCACTTTTTGAGGGCATGCAATTGTAAGTCAAGATGCAAAAATGGTCAACATTCGACACTTATCAAATATTGACCATCTCTGTATTTCACTGACTTTTTTAGATGGTTTTTTCGCCACCTATCAGATTAGAAAAAGCTCATTTAGATGTTAACTTTTCTTTTCACCTTTTGATTTTGCTTTAGCTTCAACCTTTTGCGTAACATTTTCATCGACATCTGATTGTTCAACGGCCTTTTTCTCTACTGCTTCGACCTTATCAGTTTGAGTATCTTTTGTTGCATTTTTTTCACTCACTTGCAAATTTTCAGCCAACTTTCCCACTTTTTGTGCGGGTTTAGCAATCTGCTCACCGTCGGTTGTTTCATTTTCAGTAGCAATATGTTGTTTAGCTAAATCAGCAATACTAATTTCTACCTCATCACTTTTTAGGTTTTGTGCTTCATCTTTTTTCAGTACTTGGACATCTTGAATAATGTCATTCTCATCTGACTGTTCAGCTGCCTTTTCCTCTACTGCTTCAACATCTGCTTGAGTATCTTTTGTGACATTCTTTTCACTGACTTGCGAATTTTCAGCTACCTTTTCTACTTTGTCTGCTGATTCAGTAGCCTTCTCATCGCCAGTTGTTTCATTTTCACTCGCAATGTGTTGTTTAGCTAAATCAGCAATACTGGTTTCTTCCTCATCACTTTTTAAGTTTTGTGCTTCATCTTTTTTCAGTACTTGAACATCTTGAATAATTTCATTTTCAGATGGCTGCTCTGTAGTTGCTGTACTTAACTCAGGCGCAGCATCTTCATGCTCAGGTGCTTGCAATAATGGACTGGCTTGCGCAAGCAAAATCTCAGACTTTTCAAACGCAGCTAAGGCACTGATATTTTCTTGAGGATGTTGGATTAAATACTGCTGCGCACCTTTAAAGACGATTTGCGCTTTTTCAGTTGCATCATCGACAAGTTTCCAGCTATAAGTTGCACTGATCCCGATACAAGCAAATGGAGTAAGTTTAGAAATAATATTGAATTGTGGAAAGTTTTCTAACCATGCCCACTTAAAGGTACCATCTTCATTACTGATCCAGTTTTTCCAGACATCGGTTGAGTTACTTGAACCAAGTAACTGCTGGAACTGACTCATATCTTGAGTTTTTAAAGTATTTGCAAATGTACGCAAGGCGATCAGCAAAGCTTGTTTTTCTGCCACAGAACCAATGTCAATTTTTTTGAAAATAAATTCAACCACATCATGGTCTTCAGGTTTCAACTCAAAACCATGCGCACGACCTGTTTGGTAAATACTGCGTAACGCCAAAGCAATCGAGCTTGGGACATCTATCGCTGAACCAATGACACCCGTCGCACCTGTCAGTGCGCCTTGAATCGCAGCAAGGACTTTATTTTGATTGGCTAGTGCTTGGCTAATACGTTGTGAACGTGCTGAATCTTGGCTCAATTCCTTGATCTCTTTAGCACCCACTTCTTTTAACAGCTTTTCTACTGAACTACCTTCTGACACAAAGTCATTTAACTTCTCAAAAAAGTAATCTGACATTTTGTCATTCAACTGTGGGGAGATAAATGATGCAACATTATTGATTTTCTTATAATGACGACCAAGTAACTGACTAGACACTTTTGGTAAATGTTCACGCATCATTTGCTGTGGATTATCATACTGTTTTTTTTCAAACATACTTTGAGTACGAGCTTTACCTTCAACCACTGAGTCACTTTCTGGCGCATGACTGAGTTTGCTCACTGAGTTTGGCGCAACGTGATTTAATAGGTTTAAACCTGTTGTACCAATTTTTTTAGCGAGACCAAATGTATTGGATAACATGCTACTTGATTGTTTATTATTAGAATCTGCCATTTGCACTCTACTCCATTCATTTTTATCGGCTTAGCCAAATACTAAGGATAGTCTGAAATTATCTCAACTCTATTTGTGTATGCTTGAGCTAAAAATACAAAATCATGACAATTGCTTAACGCTAGAAACACACTTGAGTCGTAATTTGTCGCATTAATGCGCATACAACTGGCATTCTAGTAAAGCCCTCGTTATGATAATTTCAAAATTTCACAAGATTTTGAATAACATGAATAACAATTCACAACCCCATGCAACACAAACACAGCACATTTTAAAACTCAGTGCTGAACAAAAATATCATGACGAATTACAACGCTTAAAAGAGCATGATCAAAAACGTAAACCACAAGGTTGGCAACTGTCAGCCTATGCTGTTCGTGATTTTATTTTGGGAAATCCCCAACTCAATATTCAAAAAAAATTTTATGGTGATGATGCGTTGGTGGATCGTGCTTTAGTCACCTTGATGGGTAATCAAGGTCTGATGCTGGTCGGTCAACCAGGTACAGCAAAGTCCATGTTATCTGAATTATTTAGTGCAGCGATCAGTGGAAACTCGCAACTGACGATTCAAGGTACCGCAGGCACAACTGAAGATCATATTAAATACTCATGGAACTATGCCTTACTCTTATCAGAAGGGCCTTCGGAAAAATCCCTCATTCCTTCACCTTTATTTTTTGCCATGCAACAAGGCAAATTAGCACGTTTTGAAGAAATCACACGTTGCCCACCTGAAATTCAAGATGTTTTAGTGTCGTTATTGTCCGAAAAACAAATGATGATTCCTGAAATGGGACAGGATTTTAATATTTCTGCACAACAAGGTTTTAATCTCATAGCCACTGCCAACTTACGAGATCGTGGTGTACATGAAATGTCAGCCGCATTAAAACGTCGTTTTAATTTTGAAACCGTGAAACCGATTCAAAATCGTGATTTCGAAGTGGAATTGGTTCAATTGCAACTCAAACAACAAGTCGGTGATTTATTTTCAGAACTGACCGTTCCACCGCAAGTAATTGAACTACTTGTTACTATTTTCAATGAATTGCGTACAGGACAAAGTCTGCAAGGTGCAAACTTAAAAACTCCTGATGCAGTCATGTCAACTGCGGAAGCCGTCAATATTGCGCATGCAGCAAGCTTACAAGCGATCTATTTGGGAGATGGTGTACTCAAAGCCGAACATATCGCACAGCAATTGGTCGGTGTAGTCTTTAAAGACAATCCAGAGGATGCCAAACGTTTGCGTTACTATTTGGACAGTGTAGTAAAAGAGCGTGCCCGTCAAGACAAAGACTGGAAAGCCTTTTTTGAAGCCAGTCGTGAGTTTTAATCATGGCAGAATTTCACGCAGCACCACTGCCTGAACGACTACAACAGGCATTTCAAGCCAAGCAAAAACTTGTAGCACAACAGCTTTATTTTGCACCTGTTCGGCATCATAGTCCTGCCTGTGCCTATGCTTTAAAGCAGTATATTCAAAAGCTACAACCCACGCATATTTTGATCGAAGCACCGCATAGTTTTCAGTTTTTACTTGAAGCATTGTTAGATGAAAATACCCAGCCGCCAATTGCAATCTTTACACAGGCACAAATACAAAAAGGTGCTCATGCTCAAACCACATCACAGACAAACAAAGCTGATGATGAAGATGTACAAGCCGAGCCAACACCTGCCCTATTTTCTGCCTATTATCCTTTTTGTGAATATTCACCTGAATGGGTTGCGCTAAAACAAGGCACTGCACAACAGGCAAAAATTGAGTTTATTGATTTGTCTTGGCAGGAGCAAAGCGCCTTTAAATTGGCAAATACCGCCTTAGATTGGTCGCAAAAAAATTTAATTTCTGAACGTTATTTAGCGCATAGCCAATATATTCAAAATCTTGCGCAGCAGTTGCATTGTCGTAATCATGATGAACTTTGGGATCATCTTTTTGAGTTACAACCTATTGCCCAACTAAAACAGCCTGAAAAATTTTTCGATGATGTCTTTACATGGTGTTCCTTAGCACGTTTGGACTATGAACAGGATGTGTTGTTACAAGAGGCATCGTTGCATCGTGAAGACTGCATGTGGCAAAAAATCCAAGCCTGCTTAAACCCTAAACATAAAGTGCTGGTGGTCACTGGCGGTTTTCACACCTTGGCTTTGATCGAAAATTTAGCACAAACAGATACGGCAAACCGCTACAGCATTCAGACTAACAAAAAAGACAAATGGCAGGAAAATGCATGGTTGATTCGTTATAGTTTTGACCGATTAGATGCTTTGAATGGTTATGCTTCGGGTATGCCTTCACCTGCATTTTATCAACAATTTTGGCATGATTTAAATCAGGAGAATCTCGGTGATGCAGAGATTCAGCAACAATTTCTCAAATATCTCACTGAAATTTGTCATTATTTAGATGAGAAACAAGTTTTAGATGTTACTGCCTATATTGCTTTAAAAAATACTGCCGAAATAGCCTTACAATTGGCACACTTGCGTGGACATTATCGACCAAGTCGTTACGATCTTTTAGATGCTTTACAAAGTGCCTTAGTTAAAGGTGAGTTGGAGGATGGTCAACAATTATTATTTCAAGAAATTTACGCTTACTTAAGTGGTCAACAACTCGGTCAAGTTGCAGCACATCAGCACAGTCCTGCACTACTCCAAAATATTTTCAAACAAATCGAAAAATATCGTTTTAATGTTAGCGATACTATTCCTCGTCATCGAAAACTTGATATTTACCGTAAACCTTTACATCAAGAAATCAGTCAATTTTTAAATTTACTTGAGTTTGTCGATTGTGGTTTTGCGCAACGTTTATCGGGACCTGATTTTAGTCATGGTGCTGGTTTGGATTTATTGTTTGAAGAATGGCGTTATACATGGTCACCTTCGATTGAAGCTCGTTTGATTGAACTTGCTGAATTAGGTGATCAACTGCAACATATTGCTTTAGCTAAAATTCTCACATTACAACAACATCATCAGAAAAATGGACTTGGACAGTCTGCATTTGAAACTGCAAAATTACTGACTTTGGCATGTCGTTTAGGTTTAAAAGAACAGCTCAATCTCTTACAAAAACAATTAGATGAATATTTACAAACTGATCAAAGCTTAGCCTCTGTGGTTGGTGCAGCACAGCAATTGTATTATTTGTGGAGTGGTCGAAAGTTATTGCAATTGCCTGAAGCCATTTTACAACAAAGTCTAGTACGTGCGGTCAAACAAGCTTGTTTCTTACTGGATCAACTCTATGATACGCGTGAAGAAAAAATCGAAGAAAATCTAAATAGCTTAAAGACCTTGCATGATTTGATTTTATCTGTCAGCAAGCTTAACGTACCGCAAGACACTGATTCACTTTTAGATTTATTTTATCAACATATTGATCGACAACAGTTTAATCAGTTTCATTTGAGCAAATTAAAAGGTGCTGTAGATACCTTGATGTTCCTTGATCATCGAATTGATCAAGAACAGTTACAGCAATATTTAAAAATTGCCTTTGCCATCGGTTGTGATGCAGATGAAGCCGTACAATATATTCAAGGCATGTTTGCGATTGCACCTGAAATTTTTGTGCAATCTCCGATCGCGATCAGTGGCTTATATGACTTAGTCAAACATTGGCGAGAAGAAACTTTCTTACAGATTTTACCTGATCTGCGTTATATCTTTAGTCAACTCAGTCCAAAGCAAAATTCAGCAGTTTCTCAAAATATTGCTGAGATGGCTGGACTGGCGCAGCATGTGATTTTAGATCAAGTGCATAGTCATATCAGTGAGCATGACATGCTGAGTGCTACACATTTAAATCAACAATTACAACAACTTTTACAGCATGATCATCTTGAAAATTGGATCAAAGGCGTTGGGCAATGACACAAAATACAATCTCTCCATCCGATTTAGAAGATCATTTTACAGCGCTAGATGACCTAGATGCTGCACGGCGTTGGCGACTGATTTTAGGACGTTATTCTGATCAAAGCTTGTCAACTGCGACTTTGTCAGGTGAACAACTGAAGTTGGAACGTAATCTTGATTATTTATATCAAAATGAATATAAAAAACGTGGCGTCAAACAAGGTCAAAACCGTCATGGTGGGCTAGAAGGTTCACAGCTGACTGCGATCAACTGGCTCAATCAAAGCCGAAAATTATTTCCAAAATCAACCTTTGAGCGCATGCAAAAACATGCGCTTGAACGCTATCAACTCAAAGACTTACTTAAAGATCCACAAAGTATTCGTGAGTTAGAACCAAATCCTGCGACTGCCAAAGCCCTTCTCAGTATGCGTGGTCGTTTGAGTGCTGAAGCCAAAGAAGCGGTGCGCGATGTGATTCGTCAGGTCGTTGAGGAATTATTACAAAAAATTCGCACACAATTTTTACAGTCTTTACAAGGTCGTCGTAATCGCTTTCGGCGTACACACATTAAACAAGCACAAAATTTTGATTGGAAACGCACCATTCAAAGCAATTTAAAAAATTACCAACCTGACTATAAAAAGTTGATTATTCAAAATCCAATTTTTAATGCTCGAGTGCAAAAGCATTTGTCATGGGAAATCGTCCTGTGTGTCGACCAAAGTGGCTCGATGTTAGACTCTGTGATGTATGCTGCGATTTGTGCCAGTATTTTGGCAGCATTGCCTGCGGTGAAGATCAGCTTGGTGTTATTTGATACGCAAATTGTTGATCTGAGTCATTTGGCACATGATCCTGTTGAGGTTTTACTGACAGTACAACTCGGTGGTGGCACCAATATCGGTAAGGCAATGGAATATTGTGCGCAAAAAATTACACAACCGAATCGTAGTATTCTAATTTTAATCAGTGACTTCGAGGAGGGTGCTTCGGTTCAGCATTTATTAAACACGACAGCGCAACTGAATGAACAAGGTTGTAAATTACTTGGGCTTGCAGCTTTGGACAGTCAAGCCAATCCTGTATATGACAGCAATATGGCGCAAAAATTACAACAACGTGGCATGCAAATCGCAGCCATGACACCTGATCATTTAGCGAATTGGTTTGCGGAGGTGATGCAATGATTGGGCAAATTTATTTGCACTATGATGAAGACAGTTTAGCGTTACATAGCAATGCAGGCTTGATTCGTCGTGCTAAAAAATCTCTCGATGATGTACAACTTCTTGAGGAAAATTCGCAGGCCTTGCATTTTAAAGTAGAAGAATTTGAGGTTGTATTACCAGCACAAGGCATCACAGCAGCGCAATGTACCTGCCCTGCACAAAGTTGCTGCAAACATATTCTCAGCAGTATTTTTTGGTTACAGCAAAATCCGAATGTCACTGCACATACAGACAATGTTGTGTCAGAACATTCACAAAGCCAACAACAAGAAAACCAATCTACTGAAAATCCCGATCAAAATTCTACTGAACAGGTTTCCAATGCGTCTACTCTAGACATCGCCTTAGAACTAAAAGACACAGTTTTGTTTAAGAAAATAGGTAAAGCACAAACTCGGTTCGCTTTTGAAGTTTGGCAAAATTTTTGTGAAAACACTGAAAACTGTCAGATTGACATCCTACCTGAAAAAATCAGCTTTAAAACGACACTCAGTGAGCATGCAATTTTATTTTTTCCGCAGACTGGCTTTGAGGGCATACTTTCAGACCTTGCCGAGAATAAAAAGAAAGCGGTTCATTTAGCGTGTATTGCCTATTTATTTCATTTACACGCACCTGAACAATGGCAATGGTCGGAAGATTTGCAACAGCAGCAAACCGTAGATCATGCACATGTTTTAAATTCTGAGGATTTAGCGTTTATTGCCGAATTACAACAAATTTGTCAGCACTTTATTCAACAAGGTTTATCACATTTAGCCAAAGAATCGGTGTTGTCATTGCACATTTTAAATATGCAAGCACGTGCACAGAACTTACCTCGGTTAGCTGCGCAGTTAAGACAAGTATATGGCTCAATGCGTCAGTTTTTAGAAGATGATATTCAAGTAGATGAACAATACATTTTCTCGCAATTGGCATATTTAAATGCCTATTTGGTTGCTCTAAAAAATAGCCAAAACCAAGCAGAAACATTTACCCGCTTAAAAGGTACGGTGCAACGAGATTATCAAGCACAATCCACCGAACGTTTGATCCCTTTAGGTTGTGAATGGTGGCAAACTGACAGTGGTGCGCATGGTTTAACCATCACCTTTTGGGATGCTGAACAGCAACATACACGAGAAGTCACACAAGCCCGAGCCAATCATTTAGACAGCACTTTTAGTAAAGACAGTGTGGCACAGTCTGGCATTTGGGGCACATCTTTAGATTATTTACTCAAACATCAAATCCAATTGACCCATTCTAAAGCCAACTCTGCAGTGAATTTGAGCGCTAGTGTGGATACGCGTTTTACCCAATTAGATATGTTTAAAAGCTTAAGTTTAGATGACTTAGAGCAGATGAATATAGGTATAAATCGCTGGGCAGATTTACATGCATGGATACAGCCTGAATCCAGTTTGGAGCAAAACCCTTATCGTTACCTTTTACTACGCCATCAACAGATTTTTGCACCAGAACTGAATGAACATGAACAATGCTTTGAATGTCGGATTCAAGATAGTGAAGCACGAAGTGTAAAACTCACATTACCGATTGAAATTGAATATCAAGTGCGTATTAAACACCTCACCACGCTGATTCAACAAAATGAAAAAATTGTGGCGACCCTTGTACGCTTGGACACCAAACAACAAAATATTCAACTGATTCCCTGTAGCGTGATATTACAACGACATGAGCAATTAGAGATTTTTAGTTTGGATTATCATTATCCACGCCATAAAAAAAGCAGTTTAGGCGAATTGATTACAGGCAGAATCGAAAAATTACTACAACAGAAAAAACAGTGGCAAACTCAGCCACATTACGCTGCGCTGGATATTGTCACACAACAAACTCAATCTGTACTTGAGTTTTATGCCAATACGGGGCGTGCTGTGCTTGATCCTGAAGATAAACTAAAACTGCAACAGGCGGCTCAACTCTACCAAGATTTGGGTTTAGACATTTTACAACGAAGCCTTCAAACAGCAATGCAAACTGAAAGCTTGGCAGCAGCCTTACTGAAATGGCGACATTTATTTTTACAAATACAGCGGCTGTCTTATCGCTTACCGATAGAAAATTCGATTTAGAATCGATAAAAATGCTGTACGGCAAAACAAAGCATGAATAAAAGCGAAACTAGCGTGCAATAAAAAACTCTTAGCAAGTCAAGTTATGTCGTACAACAACAAAATCACGCTTTTATTTTTGTTTTATTTTTCTAAGATAGAAACATACTTTTTAATTAACCACTGCTGAATAACAAGTACATCTTTTTTCATCAAAGGAAAATTTATAATGCTCAGTAATTTTATGTCTAAAATCGAATCTTTATTTTCCAATAAAGACAATAAACAAAACAATAGCAATCAAGAACAATCACAAGATACAGATATTCAAGAACATAATCAAAAAATGGTCGAAACGATTAAACCACTTTATGAGGTTTTCAAAGTCCTCAATGAAGTCGATGACAATCTAATGAAAAGCATTATTGCTTATATTGTGGAAGCGGAAGAACCGCAAATTTTATTAAAACTGAATCAATTGCCTGATGAAAAAGCCAGTGATTTGATTGGTCATCCTGGCACTTATGAATGGTATTGGTCACAAACGCAACTCAGCAAAGCGCAAGAAAAATTAAAAAATCAATCTATCAAAGCACGTAAACAACTCAATGACCATTTATTTACCACTTTAAATCATGAGCAGATCATCCGTTTGGGTAAAGTATATGAAAGCATTACCCAACAGAAAAATTATAAAGAAATCTATGCCCCGATCCCCAAATGGTTCACGTATATCGTGGTTGATGCTTTAGTAACTTTACAGCAAGGTCATGGTTTTAGTGAAATTGATGCCAGAAAAAATATTAAACAGCATTGGACATTGACCAAGTTAGAACAACTTTTGGCAGCAGATGAAGCTACATTTGTGCAATATTTACCGTTATTTATTTTTGAACGTGCGGGTTGTAGTAGTTATTATACAGACCGTATGGATTTGATTTTTGGATTGTCTGATACAGATGCTTATATCGAACAGCATCTTGATATTTTAAAAAAGGAAATTCCAAACTTAACGGTGGATGGTCAAACGGTATTTTTAGATTATTTAAAACGTAAACCTGAGCTTTTAAAACAACTGCCTGAACTGATCGTAAAACTAACCATTGGGCGTTCTAAAACCATTCGTGATCTAGCTGTTAGCTTATTAAGTCAACTCAATGCTGAGGATAGTCAGCAATATTTACAAGAATATTTAGTCAATGGTTCAAGCAAAGAACGTGGTTTTGCCGCAGAGCTTTTAGCACGTTTAGGTGAGCATAACTTAGCAGTTTTAGAGCAAGCCTATGAAAATGAAAAACAAAAATCAGTTCAGCAAATCATTTTAATGGCAGTACAACGTTTAAAGGCAGTCAATGAATCTGTCAACGACGCAAGTATCGAAATTCCAAGTTTTAGCCCTTTGGTTGCACAAGATATTCCGAATAATTTTATTGAAGTAATGCATGAAAATTATCAGAAAATTTTAGAAAAAGCGGAGCAATCCGCTGCTGCTGAAATTGAGGACAATAAAACCAGCAGCTATCGCTCAGATTGGGCACAAAGAAATCTTAAACGTCTAAAAAACTTAAAAATGGGAAACATTGATCGTTTATTAGATCAACTCAATGGTAAGTCACCACGTAAATCCTTTGAATCTGATATTCAAATCATTAACCATCAAAAAAGACTGCAAAGCTTTCCTGAATATTCATTACATCATGCGTTACGTATTCATGCCAGTCGCCGCCACGATCAAAGTGCCCATTGGAGTTCAATTTTTGAGGACTTGCCAGCTACCCAATACAGTACTTTAGATTTACGCCAAATTAATCAGGCACTCAAAGAAACAGGCTATGCCAATACGGAACGTCAGATTGCACAAGGCATGCTGATGTCTTATTGGAATGATTTAGATGACTACATCACTGAACCTGAACAAATTTGGCCATTCTTTGCAGAACATCCTGAGTTTATTTCTGAAGCATTGGGCTTAAGTCCGTCTTTAGAAGAAAATAGCTATTATCAGTTTGAAGCGATCAAAGCGATTAAAATTTTAGAATATTTCCCAAGTATTCCTCAGCAATATATTCCTCGTTTGCTTGAATATGCTTTAGGAGAAAATAAACGCTTACGTTTCGATGCTCAACAAGCCCTTCAACGCCTAGCAGACATTCATTTACGTGCAATTGAAGCATTAAGCTCTGGTAAACAAGAGATTCGTATCACAGCGATTGAATGGCTCGCACGTTTGCAACATCAAGATGCCATCAAGCCATTAAATGATTTGCTTAAAAAAGAGAAAAAAGAAATTGTTCGTGCGGCTTTGTTAACTGCTTTAGAAAAGCTAGGACAAGACATCAGTCCTTATTTGTCAGAAAAAGTTTTACTGGCAGAAGCTGAACAAGGTTTAAAAGCCAAACTTTCCAGTAGTTTTACTTGGTTTGATGCTAAAACTTTGCCTGAAGTACAGTGGAAAAATGGTACAACCGTAAAAGCTGAAATTATTCATTGGTGGGTAGTTTTGGCTGAAAAGCTCAAAGACCCCAAAGCCAATGCCTTGTTCCAACGTTATTTGGATTTACTTGATGAGAAAAGCCAACAAAAACTTGCCAATCATCTATTACACAGTTTTATTCAGCAAGATACGCTTTCGCCAACTTTAGACCAAGCGATGGAAGTCGCCACTAAAGAAGCGCCTCAACGCCTACAAGGTTATCGGGACAGTTATAAAAATTATGGGCATAAATATCCTGAATATTATGGGCATTATGCAACGATTACCCTTGAGGAAGTGATTGAAGAAATTAAACGTCAACAATTAGCAATCTACTTAGGCTCAGCCATTAAAAGTAAAGGTATGCTGGCACTGACTTATCCTGCTCAAGGCAGTTTTGCAGTAAAAACCTTGCAAGACTATATGAAACAGCATTATCAACGTCGTTCACAAATCGAAGCCATGATTTCTGCGCTGTCGATCAGCAACGACCCTCTTATTATTCAACTGTTATTGTCATTATCACGTCGTTATCGCACCACATCTGTGCAAAACTTAGCCACCGATTTGGTCACTGAAATTGCTGAGCGTAATCAATGGACCAGTGATGAACTTGCAGATCGTACCATTCCTACCGCAGGTTTAGATGAAAATGGCGTTTTAAACTTAGAATATGGTTCACGTTTATTTACTGCAATTGTAGACGATAAAGATAAATTTGTTCTCAAAAATGAAGAAGGCAAAGTGGTTAAAGCCTTACCTGCGGCACGTCAAAATGATGATGAAAGCTTAATTAAAGAAGCCAAAGCGCTGTTGAGCAGTAGCAAAAAAGAACTTAAACAAGTGATTGATTTACAAACACAACGCCTCTATGAAGCAATGTGCAGCGAACGCCAATGGAAGCAAGCTGAATGGTTTGAATATTTACATGCTCATCCGATTGTACGTCGTTTGATTCAACGTCTGGTTTGGATTGAAGTGACTGAATCAGGTGAAAAAATCGCTTTTCGTCCAAGTGATGATGGTTGCTTACTCAACCTTGACGATGATGAGATTGAAATTCAAAGCAACAGTTACATTCAAATTGCACATGCTGTGATTGTTGGCAAAGAAAATGCACAGGCATGGCTAGATCATTTTAAAGACTACAAAGTGAAGTTTTTATTTGAACAAATGACCCATCATTTACCTGAAATGACAGATTTAAAAGCAACTCAAATCGAAGATCGTAAAGGCTGGACTACCGATACCTTTACATTACGTGGTGTGGTCAACAAACTCGGCTATCAACGTTCAAGCATTGAAGATGCTGGCTCATTTGACCGTTATACCAAATCTTTTAAACAACTTGGCATAGACGTACAAATCGTTTTTAGTGGCAGTTATGTGCCTGAGGAAAATATTCCTGCCGTACTGTATGAATTGGAATTTGATAAATTAGGCAGTCGCTCTTGGAACTCAAATAGCCTACTTCTCAGTGAAGTTCCACCAATTTTATTGGCTGAAAGCTATGCAGACTATTTAAAAGTAGCCGATGCATGTAATGGTTTTGACCCAGAGTGGCAAAAAAAGACGCCTTGGTAAGCAGGTAAATCCTCACAAAAACTGCCCAATTTTTCGGATAAAATTGGGCAGTTTTGTCTTATTTTGCAAATATTTTATTTTTCACATTTCTTTTAAAATAGTGTAAAACCAACTTATAGCCAAGTATTGACCAAAAAGCCCAAGCTTTGTGTAGATAAAGTCAATCTATACAGAATCTATATCTTTCGCCATTGCGATAGAAAACTAAAAACGCTTAAATGAGCCCATTGTATCGCTTATTTAAAAATAAAGGACTTTGTATGAATCGTCGTGTTGTTATTACGGGTATGGGGATCAACTCATGTATCGGAAATACCTTAGCAGATGTGACCCATTCTTTACAAAATGGAATTTCAGGCACACGTCATAACCCGACTTATGAAGAACTCAATTTTAAAAGCCATGTGAGTGCAGCAGCAGAACAAGATTTTGACGGTATTGACCGTAAACTTAAACGTTTTATGGGCGTATGTGCGATGTATGCCTACAACGCTGCGGTGGCTGCGGTTGAACATGCAGGTTTAACACCAGAACAATTGGGTGGTAATCCTCGTTATGGTATCGCAGGTGGTTCAGGTGGAAACTCAACGGCTTCTGTGGCTGAAATGGTTAAATTGCTTGAAGAAAAAGGTGCACGTAAAATCGGTCCTTTTTTTGTGCCACGTAACATGTCAAACACCATCACTGCAAATGTCGGTGTGGCATTTAAACTACAAGGCGTTGCCCACTCGATTACCAGTGCTTGTGCAACTTCTGCGGATGCAATTGGTTATGCATACAACCTGATTCAGCTTGGTAAACAAGATTTAATGCTTGCAGGTGGCGGTGAAGAAGACCATTGGTCACAAAGCTTATTGTTTGATGCGATGGGTGCGCTTTGCTCTAAATACAACGATACGCCTGAAACTGCCTCACGCCCTTATTCTGCGGATCGTGATGGTTTCGTGATCGCAGGTGGCGGTGGTTTCGTGGTACTTGAGTCACTTGAACATGCGCAAGCGCGTGGTGCCAATATCTTGGCTGAAGTTGTGGCGTATGCTGCAAACTCTGACGGTGCTGATATGGTTGCACCATCGGGTGAAGGTGCAACACGTTGTATCTTAATGGCATTGGAAGAAGCAAAACAGCATGGCGTAGACAAAGTTGACTATGTCAATACTCATGGTACATCGACACCAGCAGGCGATGTGACTGAGCTTAAAGCGATGGAGCGTGCATTTGGTGAAGGTCAAGTGCCACCACTTAGTTCAACCAAATCAATGACAGGTCATAGTCTTGGTGCTGCGGGTGTACAAGAAGCGATTTATTCTGTTCTTATGATGCAAAATGACTTTATTGCACCCAATATTAATGTCACAGAATTGGATGAAGGTGCAAAACCATTCGATATCGTACTTGAAAAACGTGACGCAAAATTGAATACTGTGATGAGTAACAGTTTCGGTTTTGGCGGTGTTAATGCTTGCCTCATTTTCAAAAAATGGGAAGGCTAATTTGAAAATGGTTGATCTATTGCAACAATAGATCAACCACTTCCGCACTGCCCTTTACAAAGGGTGACTTGATGGATGCTCCTTCTGATGCTTTCCTCTGGGTAAAAGCATTTCATATTATTGCAGTGGTCTGTTGGTTTGCTGCATTGTTTTATCTCCCACGCCTCTATGTCTACCATGCGATGAGTGATGATGCGGTCAGTCATCAACGTTTTGAAGTAATGGAGCGCAAGTTATATCGTGGCATCATGTGGCCGTCGATGATTATCACGTTGATTACTGCGCACTTTTTGGTGGATTGGGGGGATGCAACCCGTCATTATCACGAAGCGCTTTGGTTCTATATTAAAGTTGGTTTAGTCGGTTTATTGGTCATTTACCACTTGGTTTGTGGCTATTATCGTAAGAAACTGATTGAAAATGCGCATTATAAATCGCATAAATTCTGGCGCTTTTTTAATGAAATGCCAACGGTGATTTTACTGGCTGTTGTGATTTTGGTAGTGGTTAAACCTACATTTTAATTCATGAAAAATCTAAACCAATTCTAAAAAGAATTGGTTTTTAAAGATTATTACAGTGCTTTTAATTTTTTGATTCATTAAAATAACTTCTTACTCAAACTGAATAAAAAGCTCTTTAAAAGCATGGGGTTGACAGCGTAAATATTGCGGTGCAATTTCAATTTTCTCACCTAAAGCTGCCGCTGCATGCCAAGGCCAACGTGGATCATATAAAATTGCACGTGCCAGCCCAATTGCATCTGCTTGCTGATTTTGCAAAATATCTTCTGCCTGTTGAGGTTCAGTGATTAAACCTACTGCAATCACAGGAATATTCACATGCTTTTTAATTTCATTTGCAAAAGGAACTTGATAGTTTGCACCCAGTTTAATTTTTTGTTGAGCATGTAAACCACCTGAAGAGGCATGAATATAAACTGCGCCTAATTGCTCCAAAGCCTTAGAAATTCCTACACTCGATTCAATATCCCAACCACCCTCTTCATCCATCCAATCACTGGCTGAAATACGCACCCCAATCGGATAGTCCTCTGGAACAACCGCTTTTATTGCACTAAACACTTCTAAGCTCAGACGGATTCGATTCTCAAAACTTCCACCATATTCATCAGTCCTTAGATTTGATAAAGGGGACATAAATTGATGCAACAAATAGCCATGTGCTGCATGAATTTCAATCAAGTCAAAGCCAGCATCTACTGCACGTTTGGCTGCTGTTGCAAAGTCTGCAATCACCTGTTGAATTTCATCTATTGTCAACGCATGCGGTGGAATATCACCTTGGTTAAATGCAATCTCACTAGCTGATACTGTTTGCCATCCCAAAGCATGCTCTGGTGCGATCTGCCCTTTACCTAACCACGGTTTATCTGTAGAAGCTTTGCGTCCAGCATGTGCCAACTGCACACCAAAAGGCATGGGTGAAATACTTTTTACTTTTTGCAAAAGTGCTTTGAGTTGCGCACGTTGTAAGTCATTCCACAAACCTACATCAGCATAACTAATACGTCCTTGTGCCTGTACGGCAGTTGCTTCGATAATGCATAAACCTGCACCCGATAAAGCATAATTCGCCCATTGCTGTTCATGCCAATAACTGACTTCACCCTGCTCATTTGCAGAGTATTGACACATGGGTGCGATCACAATTTTATTCTTCAGTTTGAGTTTGCCAAATTGAATCGGTTGAAATAATAACGACATGCAAAACTCCCTTATAAATTTGCTATGGCAAGCAATCCTGTAATTTAACCAGTATAAGTTAAAAAGAACCGCCTATTTCCATCATTTACACTCATTCAACCAATATAGGTTTTATCAAATAAATTATCTACTGAGGTATATATTTTGATTTTTTAACCTATTAAAAGCTTGATCAACTCTTCAGATCAAGCCTTTCATTTTCAGTTGAATGGTAACTTAGATGTTAAGCTTCCTTGAAAAACCAAACTTGACTACAATATTGATTTGGTCACTCTCCTGATTCTCTAAATATTTATGCCTGAATTACCTGAAGTTGAAACTACCAAAGTCAGCCTATTTCCTTTGCTAAATCAAAAAGTGAAATCTGTGCAGATACGAGAATCACGTTTACGTTGGGCAATTCCTGATGATATTTCAAAATTAGTCGGGCAAACATTACTTCAACTAGATCGCCGTTCTAAATATATTTTAGCTACCTTTGAACAAGACAGTATGCTTTGGCATTTGGGTATGTCTGGTAGTTTTCGACTGTGTAAGGCTGATGAAGAACTACGCAAGCATGATCACCTGATTATTGACTTTGAAGATATTCAACTGCGTTATCATGACCCTAGACGATTTGGTTGTATTTTATGGCTAGATGAGCACTCTCAAACCAAATTGATTGATACGCTTGGGCCTGAGCCTTTAAGCGAACATTTTAATGCGCAATATCTAGCAGAAAAATTAAAAAATAAAAATGTTGGAATTAAAGTTGCGATCATGGACAACCATGTCGTGGTGGGTGTAGGGAATATTTATGCGACTGAGAGTTTATTTCATCTCGGTATTCATCCCGCTCAGTCTGCATCCAGTTTAAGCCAAGTACAAATTGAACAATTGGTTATTGAAATTAAGCGTATTTTGAAACAAGCAATTGATTTAGGTGGTTCTACCTTACGTGATTACAGCAATGCAATGGGTGAAAATGGTTATTTCCAACAAACACTTTTAGCTTATGGTCGTGCAGGTGAAATGTGCGTAAATTGTGAAACAACCTTAGAAAATTTAAAGTTAGGACAACGCGCAAGTGTGTTTTGTCCACAATGCCAACCCTTAAAAAGTAAAAACTGTAAAGAAAATTTCGACAGGTAAAACCCAATGAAAACTGCAATTGTTCGACATATTTTGGTGAAAGATAAAGACTTAGCACAACAGTTAAAACAAAAAATCTTGGATGGTGCTGACTTTGCTAAAATTGCCAAACAACATTCTACTTGTAACTCTGCCAAACGTGGCGGAGAACTGGGAGAAGTGAAAAAAGGCGATTTGGTTACACCAATTGATAAGGCTGTATTTAGTTTAGCTGAACGTGAGCTACATGGGCCGATCAAAAGCCAGTTTGGTTTTCACTTATTAGAAATTAAATTTCGGATGGATTTTTAAGGATTGGTAAGACTGATATGTTATTGCGCAATATCAGCCTCTTTATAATCCTGAATAAATTCAGCATATTGCTCAATATATCCTCTAAACATCTCTGCGCGAGTAGCAAAATAAAATACTTCACTGCCATTTCTTACGATTTTTTCAGGTGCTTTACCATTACAAAAACCTTGTGAGTTCACCGCAGATGCCAAAGTTTTAAAATGTTGCTTCGCTTGTTGTTCATCATCAAAGCCAAAAACCAACAGGGTAAAATCAGGAAAATAATTTTTCTTAGGTCCAATCCCTTGTTTGCTTTCAGCAGTATAAACCCGCAGTCCTTCACCTTTTACTTTAATAATTTTATTTAAATTACAATCATTTTCAGACCATGTCTTACCACTTTCACTTTCAAATAACTCAAATTTATTTTTTAATAACTCAGTCTGTAAAGCGTTCATCAGTATTTCATTTTCATCAATATTATTAGCTTCTATGGTTTCATAGGTTGTATCTTGATTAGGAATATCTTCAAAAGTAAGTCCTTGATAGTTATTTTTATTTTCTGCACTTGTGAATTGATTTTTTTGTTGTTCTGTTTTATTCGTTTCAGGTTCAGTACATGCAACCAAGCTCAATATGAGTGTGCTTAAAATGAGTCGTTTGTGCATGCTCCAATTTCCTTCATCAATAACCAATTTCATAGTACACACAAAAAACGGTACCCGAAAGTACCGTTTAATATATTCAATAAATGCTTTTAGGATTATTGACGTTTCTTCAATTCGTCACGAATTTCACGTAATAATTCAATATCTTCTGGTGTTGCAGCAGGAGCTTCTTCAACAGGTTTACGAATACGATTCAAGAATTTAACCAATAAGAAAACCACCCAAGCCAAAATCAGGAAGTTTAAGAAAATTGTAATAAAGTTACCATAAGTTAAGACGTTAACACCCGCTTTGGTAAGTTCATCTAAAGACGTTAAATTGTTTGGATTGTCCCCCAATACAAAAAACTTCTGTGTAAAATCAACACCACCACCGGTAATCACGGAAATCAACGGCATAATAATATCTTTTACCAATGAATCAATGATTTTACCAAAAGCACCACCGATGATCACACCGATTGCCATGTCCATCATATTGCCTTTTACAGCAAATTCTTTAAATTCTTGAATAATACTCATGTGATCGCTCCAACATAGGAATTTTTATGGCTGTATTTTAATGTGATGTTTATTACATTAATTATTTAAAATACAATTCCACCTAATTTACTTGGTTTTTTGAAAATTCCAAATATCTGTTTACATTTTATAAAAAAAACCGCAACTTTGACAAATTGCGGCTTTGCTTAGAAATAATGAATTTCTAAAGATTACATACCACGTGCAGCACGTTTACGTTCGTTTTCAGTTAAGAATTTTTTACGAATACGTACTGACTTAGGTGTTACTTCAACCAATTCATCATCTTCAATAAATTCTAAAGCTTGTTCAAGCGTGAATTTGATTGCAGGTGTTAAAGTTAATGCTTCATCTGTACCCGATGCACGCATGTTGGTTAACTGTTTTGCTTTGGTTGGGTTCACAGTCATGTCATCTGAACGAGAGTTCATACCCACGATCATACCTTCATATACTTCTAATTGCGGTTCAGCAAATAGACGACCACGATCTTGTAGAGTGAACAATGCGAATGCTAAACAAGTACCATTCACCATTGAAATCAATACACCGTTTTGACGTTTCGCCACTTGACCTGCTTTCGCTGGACCATAGTGAGAGAAGCTTGATGTCATGATCCCTGTACCAGAAGTGATGGTCAAGAATTCTGAACGGAAACCAATCAAACCACGTGAAGGAACAGTTGCTTCAATACGGATACGACCTTTACCGTCTACTTCCATATTAGTCATTTCACCTTTACGGTTCCCCATTTGTTCCATGATCGCACCTTGGTGCTGTTCATCGACGTCAAATGTTACGTTTTCGTATGGCTCTTGCATTTCGCCATCAATTTCTTTCATGATCACTTGCGGACGAGATACACCCATCTCAAAGCCTTCACGGCGCATGTTTTCGATCAATACAGAAAGATGTAGTTCACCACGACCTGATACTTTGAATTTATCAGGACTGTCCGTATCTTCCACACGTAATGCAACGTTATGGATCAATTCACGGTCTAAACGTTCACGGATATTACGTGAAGTTACGAATTTACCTTCTTTACCAGCAAACGGTGAATTGTTCACTTGGAACGTCATCGACACAGTTGGCTCATCTACAGACAATGCTGGTAAAGCTTCAACATTTTTCGGATCACAAATTGTGTCAGAAATGTTCAATGCATCAAGACCTGTGATACATACGATATCACCTGCAGATGCAGAATCAACATCCACACGATCTAAACCATGATAGCCCATGATTTTTAAGATACGACCGTTACGTGTCTTACCTTCTTTATCAATCACAGTTACTGGTGTATTGGTTTTCACTGAACCACGTTGGATACGACCAATACCGATCACACCAACGAAGCTGTTATAGTCAAGTGAAGAAATTTGCATTTGGAATGGACCATCAACATCAACTGCTGGTGGTTCAACGATGTCAACGATCGTTTGGAACAATGGTGTCATGTCATCAGCAAGTTCTTCTGGAGATGGACCTGCCACACCACGAAGACCTGATGCATACACTACAGGGAAATCTAACTGTTCATCTGTACCACCAAGGTTGTCAAACAAGTCAAATACTTGGTCGATTACCCAGTCTGGACGTGCACTTGGTTTGTCTACTTTGTTAATGATCACGATTGGCTTCAAACCACGTGCGAACGCTTTTTGCGTTACGAAACGTGTTTGTGGCATTGGACCTTCTTGAGAGTCAACCAAAAGAAGTACGCAGTCAACCATTGACATTACACGTTCAACTTCACCACCGAAGTCAGCATGTCCCGGGGTGTCCACGATGTTAATACGGTATTCAGTATCTGTACGTTTGTCTAACCATTTAATTGCAGTGTTTTTTGCAAGAATGGTAATACCACGTTCACTTTCAATAGCGCCTGAATCCATGACACGTTCAATCTCGCCCGCACGTTCACCGAGCGCACCTGATTGTTGTAAAAGTTTATCAACTAAAGTTGTCTTCCCGTGGTCGACGTGAGCAATAATAGCAATATTGCGGAGAGTTTTAATATCTGACATGTAAATTCGATACGCCTAAAGTTTGAGGGCAAATTATACAGAAAAATCTTAACTTTTAGTAGTGACAGTTTGCGGACAGTTACAAGTTTTTTTCACAATAGCAGGCTTTTTATTTTGTAAAAGAGTGTAAAGAGATTAGAATAGCAGCATCTTGCCGCTGTTCTCCCAATCTCCATGTCCGATATAAATACCGCTAAAGACCAACAACAAGGTCATATTGATCTTGTTTATGGCTTAAATGATCGCCCAAAACCACTCATCGCTTTTTTTGCAGCACTGCAACATTTGCTTGCCATTATTGTTCCCATTGTGACTCCGGGTTTACTGATTTGTTTGGCACTTGGGGTTTCTGCCCATGATACCAACATGATTTTATCCATGTCTTTGGTGATTTCAGGCATTGCAACTTTTTTACAATGTAAAAAAATTGGCCCATTTGGTGCAGGTTTACTGATTGTTCAAGGTACAAGTTTCAACTTTATTGGACCAATCATTGGAATTGGTTCTGCTATGGTTGCAGCAGGCACACCTGTAGAAGCAGTAATGGCCTCTATTTTTGGTGTAGTGATTGCAGGTTCATTTATTGAAATGGGCGTGTCACGTATTTTACCTTGGGTGAAAAAACTGATTACCCCGTTGGTTACAGGCATTGTCGTGCTTTTGATTGGTTTGACTTTAATTAAAGAAGGTCTGATCAGTATGGGTGGTGGTTATCAAGCCATGGAAAATAAAACCTTTGCCAGCGCTGATAATCTAATTATGTCTTGTACAGTGTTAGCGATTATCATTTTACTGAATCGTTTTAAAATCGTATGGGTAAAAAGTTCAGCGATTTTAATTGCTTTGGTGATTGGTTATGCACTTGCTGGCTATATGGGGTATTTAAATTTCTCAGGTTTAAAAGATGCGCCTTTGGTTCAAATCCCAACACCGATGCATTTTGGTTTAAGTTTCTCTTGGAGTTTATTTATTCCGATGGCATTTATTTACCTTGTGACTTCTCTAGAAGCCATTGGCGATGTCACGGCAACTTCAAAAATCTCGAATCAACCTGTCGATGGCCCTGTTTGGATGGAGCGTATTAAAGGTGGTGTATTGGTCAATGGTGCAAACTCATTCCTTGCGGGTATTTTCAATACTTTTCCAAGTTCCGTTTTTGCCCAAAATAATGGTGTGATTCAACTGACTGGTGTGGCAAGTCGCTACGTTGGGATTTGGATTGCGATCATGCTGATCATTTTAGGTTTATTCCCTGCGGTTGCAGGTGTGATTCAAGCCGTTCCTCAAGCCGTACTCGGTGGTGCTGTAATGGTCATGTTTGGTGCAGTTGCGGCTTCTGGGATCAATATTTTGTCTGGTGTCACACTTGATCGTCGTGCTTTATTAATTATTGCGATTTCTTTAGCACTCGGTTTAGGTGTTGCGCAAGTTCCACAGATCTTAGAGCATCTTCCTGAATTGCCACGTAATATTTTTAGTTCAGGTGTTGCAACTGGTGGTATTGCTGCGTTGATTTTAAATTTAGTTTTACCTGAAACTAAAAAGTAATTTCGTCTTTCTTTATAATGCCCAGCCGAGTCTGGGCATTTGGTTTGTTAGCACTTCTTTTTTGAATGAAAACATACCTTTTTAAATTTTTATGATGGATGGTGAATATGGAGCCAAGCAGTGAAGTTGTCATTCGACAGCATGACTATCTTTCTGGACGTGTATTATTGGTGAATGCACCAACGGATGACTTACTTTCAAATTTAGCTCATGACATCGAAGCCCGCATTTGGACGTGGAATTTTAATGAATTTCAATATTTCCAAAATCTAAATGCTCAGGTTCATTTTGGCACAGATGTTCCTGAACAAGATTTTGATCAAGCTATTGTGTTCGTGCCAAAGTCCAAAGAATTACTCAATTATATATTGCACAATTTAGTCAGTCGTCTTGCGATTGGCTCAACCATTTTTCTTGTCGGTGAGAAAAAAGGCGGGGTTGAACGTGCTGCAAAACAACTACAGCCCTTTGGATATGCCATCAAATTAGATAGTGCTCGACATTGTCAAATGTGGCAACTCACAACAGATAAAACTATTAAAGCCAAAACATTAGCAGAATGGGTACAACACTATTCAGTGACCACACCAGCAGGTGAACTTAGTATCTGCGCCCTTCCTGGTGTTTTTAGCCAAAACCGTTTAGATGTCGGTACTGCAGTATTGTTGCCGTATTTATCACAAGTAACTTCAGGCAAAATTGCTGATTTTGGTTGTGGTGCAGGCGTGATCAGTGCCTATTTATCTAAAATAAATCCTAAAAATCGTATTTTTGCTTTAGATGTTGATGCTTTTGCTTTAGCATCCACCCAAATGACGTTTGAAAAAAATAATCTACCTTTAGAACAACTTGAAATTAAAGCGGTCACAGGGATTGATGATGCACCTTTATTTTTGCACGCCATCGTCAGTAATCCACCATTTCATCAAGGCATACAGACCGATTACAATGCCAGTGAAAATTTATGCAAAAGTGCAAGACGACATTTAAAATCAGGTGGCGAATTATGGATTGTGGCAAACCGCTTTCTAAATTACCCATTACTTATTGAACAAAGTTTTGGTCAATGTACGACCAAAGCAGATCAACAAGGTTTTAAGGTGTTGTTTGCCAACACTCAAAAAAACCTTAAGGAAGCATGATGAGCGGAACAGATCATCCACAACTCAAGCGTAAGCTCGGCGCTCGACATTTAAATATGATCGCTATTGGCGGTTCGATTGGCACAGGTTTATTTCTAGCATCAGGTCAAACGATTGCGACAGCAGGTCCCGGCGGTGCATTACTTGCCTATGCCTTGATTGGTGTCATGATTTATTTCTTGATGACCAGTTTAGGGGAACTTGCAACACATAACCCAACTTCAGGCGCATTTTTTACCTATGGAAATAAATATGTCGAAGAAGGTTTTGGTTTTGCACTAGGTTGGAACTATTGGTATAACTGGGCAATTACCGTTGCATTTGAATTGGTTGCTGTCCAATTCATCATGAAATTTTGGTTTCCTGATATACCGGGTGTGTGGTGGAGTGCGATCTTCCTTGCAATCATCTTCTGTATCAATGCCTTAACGGTCAAAGGTTTTGGTGAGAGTGAATTTTTATTTTCACTTGTTAAAGTGATTGCCATTATTTTCTTCATTGTCATTGGTTTATTCATGATTGGTAAAATCATGTTAGATCCAACCCAGTCTGTGACCAAAAACTGGACGATTGGAGAAGCACCTTTTGTTGGGGGCTTCCAAGCACTGGTTGGTGTTGCCATGATTGCTGGATTCTCGTTCCAAGGTACTGAAATGGTTGGGGTTGCTGCGGGGGAATCCAAAGATCCGAAAAAAACTATCCCGATTGCCATTAAACAGATTTTCTGGCGTATTTTACTGTTCTATATCTTGTGTATTTTCATTATTGGAACATTGGTTGCATATACAGACCCAAGTCTACAACTTGCTGCTGAAGGCGATGGTAATATTACCCTTTCACCATTTACCCTACTCTATGAAAAAGCAGGCTTAGCATTCGCAGCAGGCTTGATGAATGCCGTGATTTTAACTGCAATTTTATCTGCAGGAAACTCAGGCATGTACTCATCAACACGTATGTTATTTGATATGGCACGCCAAGGTCGTGCGCCTAAATGGTTTGCCAAATTAGATATGCGTGGTGTTCCGATGAATGCCCTTTATGCCACTACGTTTATTGCTGCATTCTGTTTTTTAACGACATTTATTGGTGAGAATCAAGTCTTTACTTGGTTACTGAACATGTCTGGAATGTGTGGTTTTATCGTCTGGTTAGGGATTGCGATTTCACATTATCGTTTCCGTAAAGGTTATTTAGCACAAGGTTATAAACTTGAAGATTTAGCTTATACCGCAAAATTCTTCCCATTCGCACCATGGTTTGCTTTTATTCTATGTACCATTGTGGTGCTTGGACAAAACTATCAAGCTGTTCTTGATGGTGATTGGTTGGGTGTTTTATCAACATATATCAGTATTCCATTATTCTTAACTATTTGGCTTGGTTATAAATGGAAACATAAAACCAAGCTCATTTCTTATCAAGAAATGGATGTAAAACCAATGGATGAAGATAAAGCCTAATAAAATCTGCATACATTAAGCTCTATTTCGATAGGGCTTTTTTATGGCTGAATGAATATTTCAAATTAAAAATATTCATAAATAATCAATATCTTAATAATTATAAAATTCAAAACTCATTTAAAAATTAAAAAATAAATCATAAATTGATCTTGACAGCGTATTTTTATTACCTAAAATAGCGCCACATTCGATCCATCTTTTCCAAAAAGATTTTATAGGAGGACATCAACATGCTGACATTGGAAAACAACACAAACTAATACAGCAAGATGTCACTCACGGACACTTGCTCACTAAAGTGTCCGAATGCCAAGATTCTTAACCTAGCATTCGCTAGGTTTTTTTATGCCTAAAAATACAAGGCAAAAGAATATTCGGACAAATATAAAATTGCTTAGAGAAATTCAAATGGGCATACAAAAAATTTTGAACGCTAAAGCAGATTATGGCGTTCCTGTAAAAATCTATACCAACGATGTCGATGAAGAAAGCATGACCCAATTGCGCAAAATGGCGCAATTACAGTTTATTCACTCTCATATTGCGGTGATGCCAGACGTGCATTTAGGTAAAGGTGCAACAGTCGGTAGTGTCATTCCGACCAAAAACGCCATTATTCCTGCGGCAGTCGGTGTGGATATTGGCTGCGGTATGAATGCGATGCGTTTAAGTTTAAAAGCAGAACAATTGCCAGATAATTTAAGCACCTTACGTAATGCTATTGAGCGTAAAGTACCTGTTGGTTTTGAAATGCATAAGCAAATTAAAGCCAAAGCTTCGACTCTCGCACCACTGGACAAACGTTTAAAACTGATCACCGATAAACACCCTGCCCTAAAACGTATGTTGCGTCATTTTGATTCAACATGGCAAAAGCAGATTGGCACGCTCGGTGGTGGTAATCATTTTATCGAACTCTGTTTAGATGAAAATAATGATGTTTGGGTGATGTTACACTCAGGTAGCCGAGGACTAGGCAATGTGATTGGTACGTACTTTATTGAACGTGCCAAGAAAGAAGCCCAAAGCCGTTTTGGACATGTACCTGACAAAGATTTGTCTTATTTTGCTGAAGGTTCAAACAGTTTTGATGATTATTTTGAAGCGGTAGAATGGGCACAAGAATATGCGTATGAAAACCGACGTGAAATGATGCGTCTAATTTTAGAAGCGATTCGCCCATTATTACCAAGTTTTCAAATGACCAAAGAGGCTATCAATTGTCATCATAATTATGTGCAAAAAGAACTTCATTTTGGTGAAGATGTTTTTGTCACTCGTAAAGGTGCAATTCGTGCTGGCACAGATGAATACGGCATTATTCCAGGTTCAATGGGAGCGAAATCATTTATTGTGAAGGGCAAAGGCAATCCTGATTCCTTTTGCTCATGTTCACATGGTGCAGGTCGTCGTATGAGTCGCAGTAAAGCCAAAAACCTATTTAATCAGCAAGACTTGATTGCACAGACACAAGGAATTGAATGTCGTAAAGATAAAGGTGTCGTGGATGAAATTCCGAGTGCCTATAAAGATATCGATGAAGTGATGGCAAATCAAACTGACTTAATTGAGGTGGTTCACACCCTCAAACAAGTGATGTGCGTTAAAGGTTAAAACTAAGGGTAAATAAAACATCTAACTTTTTGAATTTTAATGTATATGTAAAAGCAATTATGCACATACAGTATGCCTTTTAGTCTTCACAATAAGAATTCAATAGACCAACCTATTGAATTCTTTCTTGAACTTATAGCGATCTTTGAAATAAAATTAATGGGAATTACTTTTTATCATAATTTTATGCGAGTGCTACTATGAGGTTCGACGCTATGAATGTTACGGTTAATCAAAAATATCCTAAATTATTGTAAAATATTGTTTTTTATAGCCAATACAGCATTTTTATAAGCTTACAGATTATATTGATGATTCTTAAAAGCAGTATCACGCACACAAATTTATTTAAATTTTTCAATAAAATATAGGTTCATACTCACTAAAAAATAAATATTAAATTATTTTTAGGGTTTAAGTACTGCTTGCCAATATTCTCTTAACTCAATCTTTCAACCGTATGATAACAATGAATCACTATTGCTTGTTGGCAAATACCTTCTGCCCGACGCTGTTGTTCAAAAACTTGTCGAGACATTGACTCCAAACTATCAAAAAACCAAATTTCATCCTCTTCAATGCTATACACCAATGAATGATTTCCCACGCCATCCAAATCATCATAGAAGACAATGACCAATGCTTGATTATTTTCTATTTCATACTGAATCGCCTGATAACTTAAAGCAGGTAAAATAGGAATTGCTAATTGCCCTGCTTCAAAGTATGCATCTTGCTCTTTAACATGCTGATGCGGATCTATATCTGTATAAAAAGAAATATCAAAGCCTAACTTATACAATGCGACAGCTAAACCAATAGTAAAGGTACCATCCTCAGCATCGTGTTTAGACAATTCAATCAATTGAGTAGGTGAAATATCCAATCCGTATTGCCGAATCACACACCACAATGTAAATACACCACAATTTGATGATAAGTTCAAAATTTCATCAGGCATGCTCATCGCTAGCTTTCACTTATATATTCCAACCGAGAACTGTATTATCTTCGAATAACTTACATAAAAAAACGACTCCGAAGAGTCGTTTTTTCTACTCACTAAAAGTAACTCAATTATTGAGCAGCTTCTGGTTGAGCAAGAACAGTACGGCTACCAGTGATCGCAGCGAATACGCGACGGTTCATAGCACGACCTTCTTTAGTTTTGTTGTCAGCAATCGGTTGATCCCAAGCGAAACCTTGAGTAGACAAACGAGATGCATCAATGTTGAATTCGCTTACAAGTGCAGATTTAACAGAGTTAGCACGTGCTAAAGATAAACGTTCGTTTAACTTACGTGGACCAGTATTATCTGTGTGACCTTCAATACGAGCAGTCGCATTCGGGAACTCATTTAACTTCTCAGCAACCTTAGCGATTTCTGGTTTGTATTGTGCTTTGATATTTGATTTGTTTGTATCAAAGAATACACGAAGTTCCATGTTAAGTGGTTCAGTAATCTCTTGTGGCGCTGGCGCTACAGGAGTAGGAGCAACAGGCTCAACTGGAGCAACCTCTACTACAGGCGCAGCAGGTTTCAAGTGACCACCAAGAACTACGTTAAGACCAGCAAGTGCTGTATAGTTCCAGAAGTCTTCATCGATGTTATACGTTGCACGAGCTTCTGTACGAAGAGATAAAGCATCATTCAAGCGCCAGAAAACACCTGCACCCGCATTACCTAGAGTACCTTCTTCACCGTCACGATATGCTAATGCAGGAGCATCAAATTCGTATTTATAGTGACCAGCACCTAATAATACATAAGGTTTGATTTTGCTGTCATAGTTTTTAGTGATCAAGTCAGAAGTAACATAGAAGTTACCATTGATTTGTTTCTGTTTATATTCACCAGCGTTAGGATCTACATCACCTTTCACTTGGTTATATTCAGCTTCAAAACCTAACCATGGAGTTAATTCAACACCAAGAGCTGCACCAACAAATAAGTCATCTTGTAATTCATGGCTATCTGTTAAGTTACGGTTGTTGTGCTCAGTGTCTTGGAAAGTATAACCAACCAATAATGGGGTTACAGTTACACCAGCGTTAGCAGCAGCTAATGGCGCAGCAACAAGCATAGCAAGTGCGATACGACTCAATTTCATGGATATCCTCCAGAGATAACAATTGTTGTTCAAACTCAGCCTAAAATTTTTTGGCTTCCTGAGATAAGCTTTCTATATACCCCAGTATTATTTTTAAGCTACTCACGTTGAATCATACAAACACTTGAGAGTTTTTCCAAGTGCTTGATAACTTTAATCAAGCTCATTATTGACAAAATTACTTACAATTTCCGTTGTAATTCGGTAAATTTTTACTCGATTATCTTTGTGAATACCTTACTCTTTGCAATAACTTTATTTTAACAGCAAAACAATACGATAGTAATACATATTTTACAAACTTGTCTGTTACTGTGTAAATAAATAGAAAAATATTTAAATTCATAAACATAAAAAATTAAAGTTGAATTAAACATGTACTTATATTGTAAACAATACGGTTTAACCTTAGTTGAACTCGTCGTTTGTGTCTGTATTATCGGTATTATTGCTCTTATAGCAACTCCATATTTTCTTCATACACTGCAAGAAAACGAACGAAAAAATATTTTTCCTTTACTTGATCAACATATAAAATTTGCAAAAAATAGTGCTGTTTTACATCATAATACAATTATTATTTGCTCCAGCTCTGATCTTGAATCTTGTCAAAATGATCAATGGAATGCAGCTATTCTTATTTTCATAGACAAAAACAATAATAAACAACGTGATAGCAATGAGCCCATATTACAACAAACAAAAACCCAGTTTAAATATGGTTCTTTAAAATGGGCTGGCAGCATTACCCATCAAAAATTATTAGCTTTTCAATCAGATACTGGCTTACCTAGAGGATCTCCAGGTAGTTTTTATTATTGTAGTTTAGATGATCCAAGCCTACATTTACGTTTTAGAATGGGACAAATGGCACATTTAAAACAAGAACCGACAGCAACATGCTAAATTTTTAAGAATGAAATTGATCTCTACAGTCCACAATTCTATAAATAAGCCACTTTATTCTTATATCTTTTTTCATATACTGCATAAGACCAAGTTTATTTAACATAAAAGAATGTGGAGATTAGAACAATGACAGACATCGTAATTGTCAATGGTGCCCGTACTGCAATGGGCGGATTCCAAGGCAGCTTAGCAAGTGTAACTGCACCTGACCTTGGTGCAACTGTAATCAAGGAAGCTGTTGCACGTGCAGGCTTACAACCTACTGATGTTGAAGAAGTGATCATGGGTTGTGTTCTACCTGCTGGTTTAAAGCAAGGCCCTGCCCGTCAAGCAATGCGTAAAGCTGGACTTCCTGATACAACAGGCGCTGTGACTATTAACAAACTTTGTGGTTCTGGGATGAAAGCTGTGATGCAAGCTGCTGATGCAATTAAAGCAGGTTCTACTAAGGTCATTGTTGCTGGTGGTATGGAGTCTATGAGCAATGCACCCTATTTACTGCCAAAAGCACGTGGTGGGTTTCGCATGGGGCATGGCGAAGTAAAAGACCATATGTTCTTTGATGGTTTAGAGGATGCTGAAACAGGTCGTCTCATGGGATCATTTGCACAAGACATGGCAAATACCAAAGACTATACCCGTGAACAAATGGATGAGTTTGCCATTCGCTCATTAAAACGTGCACAAAATGCTATCAATGAAGGCTATTTTGCAGATGAAATCGTTCCTGTCACAGTTTCAGGTCGTAAAGGCGATGTCATTATTGACAAAGATGAACAACCTTTTAATGCCAATATTGAAAAAATTCCAACTTTACGCCCTGCTTTTGCAAAAGACGGAACCATTACAGCTGCCAATGCAAGTTCGATTTCCGATGGCGCATCTGCTTTAGTGTTGACTTCTTCGGAATATGCATCTGAAAAAGGCTTAAAACCTTTAGCAAAAATTATAGCTTATGCTTCAAATTCACAACACCCTTCTGAATTTACAATTGCGCCAGTAGGTGCCATTCAAAAAGTCCTGAATAAAACAGGTTGGGATGTGCAAGATGTTGATTTATGGGAAATCAATGAAGCATTTGCAATGGTGACCATGTGTCCAATTGATGAGTTCAAGCTAGACGCAGAAAAAGTTAATATTAATGGTGGCGCTTGTGCCTTGGGTCATCCTGTCGGCTCTACAGGTTCACGTATTATTTTAACGTTAATACATGCACTTAAACGTACAGGTGGTACAAAAGGTATTGCCGCACTATGTATTGGTGGTGGCGAAGCAACTGCTGTTGCCGTCGAAATTTTATAATTTTAAGGTTATAAAACTTAACACTAAAATCCCTCAATCTTGAGGGATTTTTTATTTTTGATCATTACATTTTATTCATCAAATTTTAAACGTATAACTGTTAGATTATTTTCTTCAAAACAAAAAATGGATCTCAGGATGCAACTCAATCATTATTTAAATTTTGAAGGAACAACTGAAGCAGCTTTTAATTTTTATAAATCAGTTTTTGGTGGAGAGTTCTTAAATGTCATGCGTTATCGTGATCTTCCTGTTGAAAATGAGGTGCAATTATCAGAACAAGATCGTGAAAAAATCATGCACATTTCTCTTCCAATCAATGATTTTACAGTTTTAATGGGCTCAGATATCAATGATCAGTTCTGCGCACAGAACAACACGCCTTTTATTGTCGGTACAAACCATTATATTTCTATCAATCTTGACGCCGATGAGCAAGCCGAAGCACAGCGTTTATTTACGGCTTTATCTGGAAATGGTCAAATTGAAATGCCTTTGCAACAAACATTCTGGGGTGCTCTTTATGGCACTTTTAGCGACCAATTTGGAATTAAATGGATGATAAACTGTCAGCTTTAAGGGTTTATTTTTAAATAAAAAAATGGTGCTGAATCAGACTACTTTTATCTTCAAATATCTAAAGATCAATATTTGAAAACTACCCAATAAATAGCAATCAGTCCCATACGAAGAAAATAAAAAAGCCGAATTTCCATTCGGCTTTGCTTTACGCATTTAGCAATATTTTAGAGTAACTCTTTACGCAATTGTTCAGGTGTTTTCATTGATAGCAAACCCGGTGCAACATCAAATGCTGTCTTTGCACCATATTGCTGCATTTGATTTAGACGGTAGCACGCGCGTGCATAAGCAACCAACACACTCGCTGTAAACTCAGGATTACTTTCAAGTTTTAATGAAAATTCGACAACTTGATTATGTTTATCACTGGTATTACCACTGCGAATCACAAAACCACCATGTGGCATTTTTTGATGATCTTTTTTCAGAGTTTCTTCATCAATAAAGTTTACAGTCGTATGGTAGTCTGCAAAATAATCAGGCATTGTGATAATTGTTTGTTCTACAATTGCCGCATCTGCCCCATCTTCAAGCACCACATAACATTCACGTTGATGCTTGTCTTTGGTGGTTAATGTCGGTCGAGCCCCACTGCGCACTTGTTCAATCGCTGTGCTAGAGGGAATCGTATATTGCACGCCTGCTTTCACGCCTTCAACTCGGCGAATCGCATCAGAATGTCCTTGGCTTAAACCTTTCCCCCAAAATGTATAAGTTTCACCATCGGGTAATAACGCTTCACCAAACAAACGGTTAATCGAGAACATCCCTGGATCCCAACCAATCGAAATCATGGCTGTTTTCTTATTCGCTGTCGCAGGCGCATCCATTGCAGCATAATATTCAGGAATACGGGCATGTGTATCAAAACTATCTACCGTATTAAATTGGCTTGCCAAGATTGGACCTTGCTGTGGTAAATCATCTTTGGAGCCGCCACATAGAATCAGTACATCAATCTTGTCTTTAAAATCAGCAAGTGAATCCATATGAAAAACAGCAGTTTCAGCAAAACATGGAGAAACTGTTTGTGGTGCACGACGCGTAAAAATACCTACCAATTGTAAATCTGGATTTTTCTGAATCGCAGTTTCAACGCCACGCCCAAGGTTGCCATAGCCTGCAATACCAATACGAATAGAATTTTGCATAAAACAATGTCACTTATGAATAAAAAAACTCAAAACAAATAAGTATATAGAAATGCGATATAGCATTTATTTAACTGATAATTTATGTCTTCCCATCCAGATCATAATTCTGGATTACTGTCGACATAAACTATCCACACCATAACACATTAAATTAATTTATTATAAAACATATAGATATAATTTTTAATTTTCTACTTATTCAAATAAAAAAAGCCTGCATGATGCAGGCTTTTGATTTTACTTAGGTAAATTTTAAACTTTTCAAGCACCCGTTTGATAGCTTGCGTGAGCAACCGCAGTTGATGCTTGATAAGGATTGGTAAAATCAGCTAAACCTGCAGCAGCTTCTTGGATATCTTTGCCTTCTTTAATCACAAAAGTATCAAAACCAGCACGTTTCATGTAATTCAATACATCTTTGAATACATCACCCGTTGCACGTAGCTCACCTTGATAACCTTGGCGACGCAGTAATGCAGCAAATGAATAACCACGTCCATCATTAAAACCAGCAAAATCAATAAAAATCGCATCTAACTGATCAAGTGGAAATGTATTGGTTTCAGGTGAAGCATCAACCGTAAGAAATAAGGCTTTTTTACCTGAAACATTGGAGATTTGATCCAACTGCTCCACAGTCAAAAGCACATCGCCTTGTGGCAATACCCCATCTTCAGCAATAATTTGATAGGTGTTCTCTGCGATCGTGCCATCTTTAGAGAGGACTTGTAGTGCTGTATTAAGCATATGCACGCTCCTTAAATGGTTGAATGCCGACACGACGATAAGTTTCGATAAACTCTTCACCTTCGCTACGAAGATCAAGATAAGTATTTAAAATCTCTTCCACCACATCTGGCACACGTTCCGCAGCAAATGAAGGTCCTAAAATATCACCAATCGAAGCATCATGGTCTGCATTGCCACCCAAAGTGATTTGGTAGAATTCAGCACCTTTTTTGTCAACACCCAAAATACCGATATTACCGACATGGTGGTGACCACAAGCATTCATACAGCCCGAGATATTGAGATCCAATTTACCTAAGTTATAAATAGTATCTAAATCATCAAAACGACGTGAAATAGCTTCTGAAATTGGAATCGATTTTGCATTTGCCAATGAACAGAAATCACCACCTGGACAGCAAATAATATCGGTAATAAAACCAATGTGTGCACGTGCAAGATTATTCTTTTCAAGGATTTGCCACAATTCAAACAAATCTTTTTGTGGCACATCAACAAGCGCAATATTTTGTTCGTGTGTGGTACGCAGCTCACCAAAGGTATATTTATCCGCAAGCTCTGCGATCAAATTCATTTCTTCAGTGGTCATATCACCTGGCGCAACGCCTGCACGTTTTAGCGAAATCGTGACGATACGATAGCCTTTTACTTTGTGCGTATTGGTATTGATATTAAACCATTGTTTAAATTTAGGATGTTGTGCAAACAACTCACTAAAATCTTCATCCGCATAATCTTGATAGTCAAATGGCGTAAATTCCTCATCCATTTTCTTCAAAGTTTCCGCATCAATTTTTAAAGTTTTAATGGTATGTGCAAATTCGGCTTCAACTTTTTCAGCAAAAACTTCTGGTGTTAATGCTTTAACTAAAATCTTGATTCGTGCTTTATATTTATTGTCACGACGACCATGTAAGTTATAAACACGAAGCACTGCTTCTAGATAAGCAATCAAATCTTCACGTGGTAGGAAATCACGGATAAAGCTACCAATGATTGGAGTACGCCCTAAACCACCGCCTACTTTGATTTTATAACCCAACTCACCCGCAGCATTACGTGTTAAATACACACCAATGTCATGGAACGATGTTGCTGCACGATCAATTTCTTCTAATGCAGAAACAGCGATTTTGAACTTACGTGGTAAGAATGCAAACTCAGGATGAAACGTTGACCATTGACGAATCAACTCACAAGTTGGTCGTGGGTCAGCAATTTCACCTGCCACTACACCTGCATATTGATCCGTTGTAGTATTACGAATACAGTTTCCTGAGGTTTGGATGGCATGCATTTGAACAGTGGCTAATTCTTGCAACATATCAGGTACATTTTCTAGCGCAGGCCAGTTAAACTGAATGTTTTGACGCGTAGAGACATGTGCATAACCACGGTCAAACTCTTGTGCCAATGCTGCAATTTTGCGTAATTGTTTAGAGTTCATCAAACCATAAGGCACAGCGACACGCAACATCGGCGCATAACGCTGAACATATAAACCATTTTGCAGACGAAGTGGGCGATACTCATCTTCAGTGAGTTTACCCGCAAGATAACGTTCCGTTTGATCACGGAATTGTGCAACACGTTCATTCACCAATTGCTGGTCAAAATCAGTATATAAATACATGGCGTACGGCTAGTAGTTTCATTATAACGACGCACAATATAACGAGTATTGATCTATCAACGAAATGCGTTTTTTACATATTTCATAGCGGTTTTATTGATAAGAGCATTGTACTGTTCGATTTTATAGGCTTTACAGCGATTTAGCTTAAGCTTATTTAAGTATTTATATTTTTAATCATTGCTTATCTTTTTTTATGCTAAACACTTAATACCAATATCCCAACATGTCTAAGACCGACTGTTCAGACCATTTTTTCTGACAAATACGTTTATACATCAGCTCATTTTCAATATATTGCTCTTGTATACCATAGTTTTTTAAATGCTCGATCGCCAACCATTGCACAGTCTGATTTGTCGTATGAAAGCCTAATTTTCGATAAAACTCAGGTTGCTTGGTGGTCAGCAGTAAAAAGTCAATATTTTGCTCAAACTTAGCAACCATATGCTCTAAGGCACGAATTAATAACTTGGAGTAACCTTGATTTTGATAGTGTGGATGAATGGCAAAATCAATCAGCCCTAAGACATAAATCGGCTGTTGATCCAAACGCATCACACGATAATCCAAAGCAAGCTGTCCGACCAGTTGCTGATCTACGCTTAGAATCAAACGATAATGCGGCAGTTGTTTAAAATAGGTTCGCCCATAAAAACATGCATCAGGAAAACAAATTTTTAATAGTTCTGCAATTTGTGTTTTTAAATCATGGCTTAACTTAAACTCTTCAATCAGTTGAATATCCATCGTCCACCCGATTAGGACTATTTACGCTTGAGTTTAAAGTGTCATGTTTGCACAATCATGAAATAGGCAGAATAGTTAACCTCTATTTAAATTCTTAAATAGGTATTTTCCCATTGCCCTTGTTCAAACTCAGCTTCGATCAATTGCACATAACGTCCATGCACATGATCAATCGCAATACAATCATCTACGTCCAAAACACGATCGGTATGTGATTTTTGCCAATGACGTGCAAAATGCTGTTTGCCTTTTTCTTTGGCAACCATGGCATTTTGTGCAACGATCAAAACATAACGATGTAACTCGCCAAATTCACGTGCATCATAGCCACCTAAATTGATCAGCCATAACTTTTGATCGGCTTGATTAGGTGCTGCATCGGTAAATTGAATCCGATATTTTTTATTTTCAAACGTTAAGCCTTGTAACTTTGCCCACGCATCAATATGTAAGCCTTCTGGCTCACCAAACCAAGCATTTTTCAGTTGCGGGTAGATCTCTTCCAGAGCATCACCAATGGCAAGTACTACATCATGAACTTCGGTATTGGCGCGTGCATGACGACCACCAAGCATGACAATGAATAAACTCGACATATATTTCTCTCAATCAAAGTTTGTATATATTCATAATAAAACCAATCTATGCAATGATCATAATGCATGATCTAGAAAATGAATGACTAAGACCTACCAAATATTTGAAATTTAAAAATCAGAACAACTGGACTAAAATATAAAAATCATTATTTTTCAAAATACTAACAAGATACTTCTTATTATTATCATTTTTATTGGTTTTAAAATATTACTTGAGTATTTTTTCTTTACTCAACAAGCCCTTTCTCGAAAGAAAGGGCTATGCAAGCATGTTACATATCCACCATTTCCACGCCATCAATACGTGCAACGGTCATTAAGTCTTTATCACCACGACCTGAAACAGTCGCAATAATAATTTGATCTTTCGACAGTGTGGGTGCCAGTTTGGTCACGTATGCCATGGCATGCGAACTTTCTAGCGCAGGAATAATCCCTTCAATTTGGGTTAAATCACGGAAACCTTGCAAAGCTTCTGTATCGTTAATCGGTACATAATCCACACGATGCATGTCTTTTAAAAAACTATGTTCAGGACCTACGCCTGGATAATCTAGACCCGCAGAGATTGAATGTGTTTCAATGATTTGACCTTGCTCATCTGACATCAGGTAAGTACGGTTACCATGTAATACACCGACATGACCTGCATTTAATGGTGCTGAATGCTTGCCTGTTTCAATGCCATAGCCTGCTGCTTCCACACCATAGATTTTAACATCTTGATCGTTTAAGAATGGATAAAATAAGCCCATCGCATTTGAGCCACCACCGACACATGCCACAAGTGCATCAGGTAAACGACCTGCTTGTTCTAAAATTTGCTTACGTGCTTCACGCCCAATGATCGATTGGAAATCACGCACCAATTGTGGATAGGGATGCGGACCTGCCACAGTACCAATCACATAATAGGTTGAGTCAACATTGGTCACCCAATCACGCATTGCTTCATTTAATGCATCTTTTAAAGTTTTAGAGCCACTTTCTACAGGGACAACTCTTGCACCTAACAAACGCATACGATATACATTCATGGCTTGACGTTTGACGTCTTCTGCGCCCATGTACACCACGCATTCCATCCCTAATCGTGCGGCGATAGTCGCTGTTGCTACACCATGTTGACCTGCACCCGTTTCTGCGATAATACGTTTTTTACCTGAAAGCTTTGCCAACAATGCTTGCCCAATGGTGTTATTTACTTTGTGTGAACCTGTATGGTTGAGGTCTTCACGTTTTAAATAAATTTGCGCACCACCAAGCTCTTTCGACCAACGCTCAGCATGATAGAGTGGACTTGGACGACCCACATAATATGCCAAATCACGGTCAAATTCTGCCAAGAACTTTTCATCTGTTTTCATGCGGTTATAGAGATTTTCTAAATCTTCTAAAGCCGCCATCAAGGTTTCTGATACAAAACGTCCGCCATGGATACCAAAATGCCCTTTTGCATCAGGAAATTGGGTATAGTCAATCACTTGATCTTGTAAATCATTTTGTTGATTACTGTGCTGATCCACGTTGGACTCCTTGCATAAATTGTTGAATAAGTTGTTGGTCTTTTATACCTTTTGCGAACTCTACACCGCCACTGACATCGACTGCATAAGCATCCGTTGTCTTGATCGCATCTTCAATATTTTCAGGTGTTAAACCACCAGCCAAAATCAAAGGAATATCGAGTTTTGGAAATTTTTCCCAATCAAAGCAATGCCCTGTTCCACCTTTAAGCTCAGGATGCCAAGCATCTAACAGCATAGCACTTGCGCCTGCTTGATGATATTGCTTAATCTCTGCAATCACATCTAGATCAGGTTTGACTTGGATGGCTTTATACCAACGGCGTTGGTGTTTTCTAGCAATTTGCTGACATTGTGCAGCAGTTTCATCACCATGAAATTGTAAAATATCCAGTGGAACTTCTGCCAAAACTTGTGCGATTTCATCACTGGTTGCGTTTACAAATAAACCCACAATGCTGACATAAGCAGGAATATGTTTCACCAATTGTTGAGCGTGTTGCACTGTCACATGACGTGGACTCGGTTCATAAAATACAAAACCGATTGCATCTACACCTGCATCTACCGCAGCGTGGACATCTTCAATACGCGTGATTCCGCAAATTTTGGCACGTGTTCGCATAGTTTTAACTTTAATTCCATTTTATATAAAAATAGATATAGATATTGTCTCTATTTTAGCGCAGCCATTGTAAAGCAATTTTCAATAGTTTGCTGAACACGATCACCATGCAAAAAACAATTTATTTTTATTTGCAATATTTAGACTAACGTCTTTGCACAATTGAACCAGGACCTGAAACTTTGGTTTGAATGCGCTGAGTGCTATCCAACTCACCGCTATATTCTACTTTTGAGGCGGATGCTGTCACATCTATAAAATTCACAGCATTCACTGCAACATGCGTGCTTGGTCCATAAACTTTAAGTACATGTACACGATCAGCCTGAATATCTGAATTTGGACCAATAATCGCAAGATAAGGACAATACCCAATAAATCGAAGTTTGGCATCAGGTGGCAATAATTCAACAGCCTGTCCCTGACAATCATATACCATCATGTCATTGTTAATATGAGAAATTTTTACTTTTTGCTTTGGTTCTATAGGAAATGCCACCTCCATTTCCTGAAAATGATTTGCTGTCATTGCTGAGGGATGCGTTATTTCAGGTGTTGATGCAGATGCTGAGTGTGGATGCTTACGCAGTTCAACTTTGGGGGTTGGTTGTGCCGTGTGGATTACAACAGGAGGCTGCGTGGGTGGAAGTACTTGCGGTTCAAGTACGACTTCTTTTTGTGAATATGCCACTGCACAGATCAGCAATAACCAAACGAGATGTACTCCTACTGCTTTCATTTTTGCCCCACTAAAACCATTGTATGCTTATCAAAAGCGATGAATATATTACTAATTTTCACATCTAACACTGCAGTGTATTTTTCTTGATCTTGTAAGTTTTTTTCACCACAACTATACTTCGCGCCAATACAGCAAGTCTATAGCTTAGGCTTTGGGAAGTTGGTGCAAATCCAACACTGCCCCCGCAACGGTAATAAAGAATCTTATTTCGTTTAAATTTTAAATTTAAGCCACTGTACGTCAGTATGGGAAGGTAGAAATAAGAGGAATGTTAAACATTCTATATTTAAGTCCGGATACCAGCTTGTTGTGCCTCTCAACTCAATCATTCACGTGGGGTGAATGTATGGAGCATATCATGTCTACTTTTTTTAAACCTACAACACTTGTAGGTGCAATCGCTGTTGCGATGGGATTTAGTTGTTCTACTTTTGCAGAAACGCAATCATCTGGGGATATTGTCACCTTAGCGCCTGTGGTGATTACAGCGACACGTTCTGAAACAAAAATTGAAGATGTCCCTGCACGTATTGATATTATTTCTCCACAAATCGTTGCCCAATCTCCAATTGCTGAATTACCACATTTACTTATGAATGATGCAGCGATTAACATGGTGCAAAGTGGTGGTTTTGGTCAAACAGCTTCTATTTTTATTCGTGGAACGAACTCTGAACATGCACTGATTTTACGTGATGGCGCACGCTTAAATACAGCGTCAACGGGTGCTGCATCATTGTCATTTTTAGATACCACTGACATTAAACAAATTGAAGTCCTCAAAGGACCTGCTTCTGTTTTATATGGAACAGATGCTATTGGCGGTGTAGTTCAAATTATTTCTAAAACGCCTGAAAAAACTGGGGCATTTGTTACAGGCGAAATCGGTGAACAATCTACTTATAAAGCAGTGGTAGGTGCAGATTTAAAGGAAGATGGCATTTATGCACAAATTCGTGGACAACGCCTAGAAACTGATGGTTCTAAAATCACCGACCTTAAAGGTGCAAATATTCAACCAGCGTCTTATGATCAAAAAGGTTTTAGTGCTAAATTTGGTGTCGACAAAAAGGACTATGCGCTTTCATTAGATTATAACCAAAATGAAGGCAACAGTTATTACGATGCTTATCGCAATGATGGTTCATTGCTTTCCCAAGATTTTAAAAATGAAATTATCAATTTGCGTAGTCGTTTAAATGTGACGGACAATCTAGAACTAAACACACGTTTGTCACAATTTAAAGATGAAATTGAGCAAAATCAATCTGCTGACTTTGTTGAAAGCACAACACAAGAAGCTGAACTCAACGCACGTTGGAAATTTACACCTCATCAAAATATTTTGCTGGGTGTGACACATCAAAAACTAGAAGGTGATGTCCTGTCTTATGGTTCACCTTATAATGAAAATGTCGACTCTACTGGCTATTTCATTCAGCACCAATTTAATAACAATGGCTTAAATACTCAAGTTGGTGTTCGTGTTGAAGACAATGAAAAATATGGCTCTCACACAGTAGCGCAAGGTGCAATTCGTTATCAAATCCTACCAACTACTAGCATATATGCCAATGTTGGTAGCGCATTTAAAGCACCTACTTTAAATGACATGTATGGTTATGGTGGCAATCCAGCACTTGATCCAGAAGAAAGCATTTCTTATGAAATCGGTCTCGATCAAAAGCTGAACCACAATATCTCTACAGGTATTTCAGCGTATTACACCAAAATTGATCATTTAATTGAATCTAAATGCGTAGCTGTATGTGATGGCGATTGGATGAATACTTTCCCGATTTACCAAAATATCAATATTGATAAAGCCTCAATGCAAGGCGGTGAATGGTACGCAAAATGGCAAGAAGATGATCTATTCTTCAAGACAGCATTTAACTACGTCAAAGCCATGAATGACGATACAGATCAAGAGCTAACTCGTCGTCCTCGTCGTAGCTTAACCCTCACCACAGGGTTACACAATGAAGCATATGGAATTAGTGCGTCATTCTCAGCAAAATCAAAAGCAAAAGACTACTTACAAGAAACACCTGGTTATGCCACTGTTGACCTCAACGGTTACTGGAATGTACATCCCAATGTAAAAGTCTTTGCCAACGTTGAAAATGTCGGGGATGTAAAATATAAAACTGCATCCTATAACCCTGGCATTTACTATGTGGATGGTGGTCGTCTAGCTTCTGCGGGTGTGACATTTAAGTACTAAAATGCTGCATGCAAGTAGATAAAATTTTGAGGATAATGTCAGCACTAGGCATTATCATTTTGGTGATATTCTAAAATGTATGCTGACTTAGTTATCAAAGAAATCCGTGGAATATTATTTTTCACCGCCCCATTTATATTTCAAAATTAGAATTTATTTTGCGTAGGCAATGTCTTACTTTTTAAGGATAAAAGTAACAAAAATCCTTTGTTGGACAAAGGGGATGTCCATATCACCCTTGTCCAACGGCGACATCCTTGTCGCCTGCGATAGCACTACTACGTTAAGTTTTAATTTTATAGGTATTTTAGATTTTAATGTAAAATATGATTGACATACCTTTTTAAACACGAACTTCTTTTTAATATTTGATTTAAAATTTATAAAACTTTCAAGGAATCATCATGGGACATCGTTTAAGTAAAATTTATACCCGTACAGGAGATACTGGTACCACAGGTTTGGGCGATGGCTCACGTGTTGCCAAAGATGACTTACGCATTGCTGCATTAGGTGATGTCGATGAGCTCAACTCGATTGTGGGGGTATTACGTTCTCAAATTGCACTGAGCAACATTGAAAATAAAGCCAAATGGGACAAATCTTTAAGCTTGATCCAACATTGGTTATTTGATTTAGGCGGTGAAGTTTGTATTCCTAACTACACCATGCTGCAACCACTTTGTGTAGAGTTTCTTGAAAAAGAAATTGATCATATGAATGAAGCGTTACCGATGCTTAAAGATTTTATTTTGCCATCAGGGACGATTGTTTGCAGTTATGCCCATCAAGCACGTGCTGTATGTCGCCGTGCAGAAAGAAGTTTAATGACTGTACATACACGTGATCAAAATATTCAAGCTACTGCTTTACAACTGCTCAATCGTTTGTCTGATTGGTTCTTTGTCGCCTCACGTACCTTACAACGTGCTGAAGGTGGTAGTGAAGTGTTGTGGCAAAAGAATATCAATGAAACGATTTAAAACACTTAGTAAATAACAAGGTGTTTTTCTTCATTTAAGTTATCAAGGAAATACCATTAAAACACTATTTATTTGTAGCCGTAATCAATGGCGCAGTCCTACTGCTGAGCGGGTCTTTGCAGTAGGTTATGGCATTTCTACTCGTTCTGCAGGTACAAGCAGACAGGCTCAACATACTATTTCAAGCCAAGATATCGCTTGGGCTGACCTGATTTTTGTGATGGAACATAAACACAAGCAGAACATCAAACAAAAATTTCCTCAACAACTACAACACAAAAAGATTGTCGTGCTCGATATTCCTGATGATTATCATTATATGGATGAAGAATTAATCGAACTTTTACAAGCAGTCGTAACGCCGTATTTAGATGAAAATACACTGTATTGAATTGGTGGCATTGCTTTATTTACTGTAAGAATAAGCTATATTGTTTACTGCCACTAAGCCTATATAAATCTATTCTATTTTCGAGCTTTATCATGAAAACATGGTTCACTGCCCTTTCTCTTAGTTTTTTTGCACTCACTGCAAGCCATGCAGATATCAAAACCGTTGAACAAAATCTTAAACAAAACTTCCCTGACATTCCTGTTAAATCCGTTACAACATCACCTGTTAAAGATATTTATGAGGTGTATATGGGTGGGCGTATTGTCTATACAACGGATGAAGCAAAATACTTTTTTGTTGGAAACTTGATTGATCTCAAACAACAAAAAAACTTAACTGAAGAAAGCATGCAAACGTTAAGTAAAATTAACATAGCAAAACTGCCTTTAGATCAAGCCATTAAACATGTGAAAGGTAAAGGCGAACGGGTGATCTATTTATTTAGTGATCCTGACTGTCCGTATTGCCAAAAACTTGAGCATGAAATACAAAAAATTGATAACTTGACCGTGTATTTATTCCTATATCCGATTCCATCTTTGCATCCAAATGCAGTCAATATTTCTAACCAAATTTGGTGTTCAAAAAACCCGTATCAAGCATGGCTTGATTATACACTGAATAAAAAGCAGCCGAATAAAGCCATCAATTGTACCTCACCTATTCCCCAAATTGCAGCATTGGGCAAACAACTTGATATCAGTGGTACACCGACCTTCTTCTTAAAAGACGGAACACGTATTTCGGGTATTCGTAGCGCAGCCGACTTAGAAGCGCTTTTAAAATAGTCGTTTAAAATAAAATAATGGAGCGTGATCATCACTCTCCATGTTGTAAAATAATATATAAAATATGCAATTTGTCACTCAGCTTTTTTCGGATATATTAAACTGATCCGTTTGTAAAAATCACTTCACCGCAACATTTACTTTAGCAATTACACTGTATAAACACACATAAATATTTATTTTTAAGAACTTACAACTATGAAAAAGAATCTGATCACCTGCTTGATGTTAAGCCTGACACCTTTCACGTTTTCCACTGCCAAAGATGTAATCATACAACCACGTATTGCGACCACACCTGTGGAAATTATTCCTCGTCCGATTCAGATCGTCACTGCAAAAAATGAAGTGGCTATTCAGCTAAAAAATGTAAAAACCCAAGTTGAAATCATCAATGGTTTAGCTGAAACGACTTTGGAAATGCAATTGTATAATCCCAACAGTCGCCCACTTGAGGGAAATTTAGAATTTCCATTACAAGAAGGACAGCAAATTACTGCACTTGCTTTAGACATCAATGGCGAAATGCGTGATGCTGTGCCCGTACCTAAAGCCAAAGGTCAGCAAGTATTTGAGGCAATAGAGCGACGTAATGTAGACCCAGCACTGCTTGAACAAACTCAAGGCAATAATTTTAAACTCCGTGTTTATCCAATTCCTGCACAAGGGACACGAACAGTCCGTATCCGTTATCAACAAACGTTATCTAATACAGCGCAAGGAAAGCTATATCGTTTACCCTTACAATTTGCCAATCAGGTTGAAAGCTATCAGCTTGATGTAAATATAAAAGGTATCGAAAATGCGCCCCAAAGCGACCAACTCAGTTTTAAAAACAATGCGCAAAATAGCTATAGTGCAACGCTTAAAAATCCAAAACTTACCGCACTCAAACACATTGATATTTACCTTCCAAATAGCCAGCAAGCACAGCTTTTTACACAACACTTTAAAAACGCTGATTATTTCTATGTGGAAATTCCTGTAAATGCAATATCACAAGCCCGACAACTTCCACAAAGTATTGGGATTTTATGGGATGTCTCGCTGTCTGCACGACAGCGTGATCTAGACAGTGAGCTGGCTTTACTGGATGATTATTTTCAAAAAGTGCAAAATGCCGATGTTGAGCTGACATTATTGCGTCATAGAACATCGCCCCCACAAAGTTTTAAAATTAAGAATGGGGACTGGTCAACGCTCAAAAAATATTTAGAAAATGTGGTTTATGACGGCGCAACCAACCTTTCAAACTGGAAAAACAATAAAAATATTCAAGAATATTTACTGTTCAGTGACGGCTTAGAAAATTATGGGACTTCGCAAAATATCCAACTGAATCAAAACCAGCGCTTATATAGTATTCAGGGCAACGCCAATACATTAAACACACAACAACTTCGCCAGCTCGCTGAAAAAAATCAGGGACAATATCTATCTTGGCACAATCCGATGGAATTTAAACAAGCACAACATGCATTGCTTCATGATCAGAGTCGTTTAATTCAGGTCGATGGTACTGGCGTCAGTGAATTATATGTACCTTCCTACTTTCCTGAAAATGGCATAGTTCGCATCTTCGGAAAATATTCATCTGTGATCGGGGATCAAGCCAAACTAAAACTCAAACTACAAAATGGTACACAAATTCAGAATCTTGAAATGTCATTTAAAAATAGTGTGAACAGTCAACAAATTGCAGCATTATGGGCAAAACAAAAAGTTGCCGAGCTTTTGCCGCAAGCATCCCTAAATCAACAACAAATTCAAAATATTGCACAAGATTTTAATATTGTCACGCCAAATACATCATTGATTGTATTAGAAAATCTAGATGACTATGTGCAGTATGAAATCACTCCCCCAGCAAGCCTGAGAGCTGAATACGAACAACGTATTCAACAGAAAAAAGACAGCTTACAACAAAAGCAACAACAAGCCCTTAATCAAAGTATTCAGGAATATCAAGCACATCAACAATGGTGGGAAACTGATTTTCCTAAACAAAAAGTTAAACAGCCATTGGTTGAAAAACTACAGCAACGTTTAAATCGTAATGCACCTGTAGTAGAAGTTGCACCGATCGAACCTGTTGCACCTGCACCTATAGCCCCTGCACCACAAGCAGCATCGGCTGAATACGCTGCGGATGCAGTTGCAGAAACGACAACTTCTCGTATTTCTCAAAGCAAAAAGAATATTGAAAATCAAAATATTAAAATTGAAATTCAGCCATGGAAAGAAGATGCACCGTATGTGACACGCTTAGATAAAGCAAGCAAACAATACGCCTATCAAGTCTATTTAGATGAACGTGCAAATAACTTAAATAATCCTTCATTTTACTTAACTGTTGCCGAAATATTCAGACAAAAAGGTTTAAATGATGAAGCGGTTTTAGTTATTTCTAACCTTGCTGAATTGAATCTTGAAAATCGTCATGTCTTACGCCTGTTAGGACAACAATTGATGTTATTAAAGCAGTATCAAGATGCGATTGTGATTTATCAAAAAGTCCTGAAAATAGCAGAGGAAGAACCACAATCTTGGCGTGATTTAGCCTTGGCATATGCGGAAAATAAACAATATGATGATGCTATTCGTACGATGTATCATGTGGTCAGCAATGAATGGGATCGACGTTTTGGTGGTATCCATCTCATTGCGACAGATGAGTTGAATAATATAATACATCAAGCACCGAATAGTGCCGCTATTCAGGACATAGATAAAAAGTTAATCCGCAATCTGCCTGTCGGTATCCGAGTGGTTTTAACATGGGACAGTGATAATTCTGACATGGATTTATGGGTGATTGATCCAAATAATGAAAAAACCTTTTATGCACATCGTAACAGTGTACAAGGCGGTAAAATTTCCAATGACTTTACAGGGGGATATGGTCCAGAAGCATTCTGGCTCAAGCAACCTATGAAAGGTGAATATCGTATAAAAGCGCATTATTACGGTGATCGTCAGCAGATTGTGACAGGGCCAACAACCGCTTTCGTGCGATTAATTCGCCATTGGGGCACGAACAAACAAAGTGAAGAAATTTTACGCGTAAAAATGACCAAAGAAAGGCTACAAACAGGTGAAGATGGTGCGGTTTTAATTGGTAAATTTACTGTAAATTAAGAAGCCATTATGAAGTTACAACTCATCTGAAAATGAGCTTTTTCAGGTGAGTTATGCCGAATTAAACTTTTAAGTTCATAAATAAATGAGTAAAAATAAATATTTAATTGAAGCAAATATCAAATAGTTGGTGTATTGCATTTAAATGCAAAAAATTTCAGATACTCACATTCCCATACAAAAATTAAAGAAAACACGACCTATAAACCTTTATTCCTATTTTTATAACACTTATGATTATATTCGTTGAAAACTAAAAAATTTCTTTCAGGAAGAAATGATTAAAAAGGTTATGTGTTAATGAAAAAAATTCTACTTTCTGCTTTACTCAGCATTTCTTGTGCAACTGCATTTGCAGCACCACAAGCCGCTCCTGTCGATCCAAAATTCGCTAAAGTTGAACAATTGATTCAAAAGAAAGATTATAACGCTGCATATAAAGAACTTGAAATCCTTGCTAAAACAGGTGATGCTCAAGCTTTATATAACTTGGCTTTTCTCACTCAAGCAGGTCAAGGTACACCTGTAGATAAAAAGAAAGCGCTGCAATACTATCAGCAGTCTTCTGATAAAGGTTATTCAGTTGCCAGTTATGCACTTGCCAAAGCCTATCAAACAGGCGAGTTGGGCGTAAAACAAGATCAAGCTAAAGCTCGTCAATATTTAGAAAAATCATCTAAACAAGGTTTTGATGATGCAACCACTGAATATGCATTTTTACTCTTTGCAGATGATAAACCAGCTTCCGATCAATTGGCATTGCAAAAACTAGATCCTTTAATTAAAAAGGGTAATATGCAAGCCATACATTACAAAGCTTTATATGATATTAAACAGGGTTTAAAAAATAGAAATACCAAATCCTTACAGCAAGGTATCACCACGATTCAGGGCTTAGCACAAAAAGGCTATATTCCTGCACTTGTTGCTATCGCAAATATGATGGCAAAAGGTGATGTGATTGCACAGAACCTGCCAGAAGCGAAAAAGATCTATGAAGCAATGGTCAAAGAAAATATTCCAAATGCAAAAGAATCATTAGACGCGATCAATAAAATGATTGCTGAGCAAGCCAAAGCACCAGCTAAAAAATAGTTTTACTGATCATTTGAGTGGCGACATTGATGTCGCCATTTTTATTTATACTGGTTCTAAAATTAGAAAAACCAAGATATCATTTTGATAATTAAAATATTCTAAATTTAAATTCAGTTGTTTCTTAGTCCGCATGATAACAGTGTTAATTTTTGTAAATTAGAATTGCTATATTAATAGGCTTTATGACACTATATATTTATTGGCAATAAGCCACTTTAAAGAGTATTAAAAATGCCTATCCAAATTAAAGATGTAAACAATAATTTAACCACGATAAAAAGTATGCAGTTTGCAGGTGGTGAACGTCACATACATATTGCAACAGAGATTTTAAAAACCTTATCAGAACAGGTTCAAATACAAGCAAAAATCAATAATAGCCAAGATTTAATGGATTATTTATTAGTTGAAAATATTTTATTAAATCAAGGTATAAGCATTGATTTAGAAATCCCCTACTTTCCTTATGCACGCCAAGATCGTATCTGTGCGGTAGGTCAGGCATTTTCGCTTGACATCATGAGTAAGCTGCTCAACATCAATGCTGAACAATTTCCGCAACAACGTAAGTCAATCACAGTTTGGGATGCTCATAGTGCTGTGACTGAAAAACTACTGCATGAAAATACCTGCTTTTTAAACATTGAAAATGTGCAACCCAGCACTATTATTCTGCAATGTAATGAATTAACTAAAATTTTAACAACAGACAATAGCGTACTAATCTGCCCTGATGCGGGTGCAAAACAACGTACAAATTATATTGCTCAGGCAATAAATCGCCTAAGAACGAATGACATTGAAATCATTTATTGTGATAAAAAACGTCATCCTGAAACGGGAAAAATCATCAACGCTCATGTTAATGCGACAGATTTAAGCGGCAAAGTTGCGGTGATTACTGATGATATTTGTGATGGAGGTGCAACATTTAAAGGCATTGCCGAAGAATTAAAAAAGTTGAAATGTGAACATGTGGTTTTATATGTGACACATGGCATTTTCAGTAAAGGTTTTCAGCTTTTTGAAGGATTGGTCGATCAAATTTTTACCACCAATAGCATTGAACAAACTGTAAATGAAAAACTTACTGTTATTGACTTTAGTACACACAAATAATTAAAAACGTTGGAGAATAAAAATGAGCTTGAGAATCAACCCATTAAATGCAATAGACTTTTATAAAGCAGATCACAGACGCCAATACCCTGCGGGTACAGAATATGTCTATGCCAACTTTACACCGCGTTCATCTCGTTTGGCAAAAATGCTGCCTGACTTTGATGATAAAATCGTATTCTTTGGCTTACAAGGGTTTATTAAACACTTTTTAATAGATACATGGAATGATGGCTTTTTTCAGCAAGACAAAGCCAAAGTCGTTTCAGCCTATAAGCGTCGTATGGATACAGCATTGGGTGATGGTGCAATTCCAGTTGATCACATTGAAGCGTTGCATGACTTGGGCTATTTACCAATTAAAATAAAAGCCTTAGAAGAAGGCAATCGTGTCAATATGCGTGTACCTGTTTTGACCATTGTAAATACTTTGCCTGAATTTTTCTGGCTCACCAATTATTTAGAAACAGTATTAAGTGCAGAACTTTGGAAAAGTTGCACTACAGCCAGCATTGCTTTTGAGTACAAACGTCTACTCACTGAATATGCTATAAAAACTGGTGCACCACTCGATTTTGTTTCTATACAAGGACATGATTTTAGTAGTCGTGGCATGAGTGGCATTTATGATGCAAGCCAAAATGGTGTGGGGCATCTTACTAGTTTTATTGGTACAGATGCCGTGTCAGCCATTGATTATGCTGAAGAATATTACAATGCTGAGGGTATCGTAGGTGTATCCGTCCCTGCGACTGAGCATAGTGTCATGTGTATGGGCAGCGAAGAACGTGAAATTGATACATTTAGACGATTAATCACTGAACTTTATCCATCTGGTGTAGTCAGTATCGTATCGGATACATGGGATTTTTGGCGAGTGATTACGGAGTTTAGCGTTGAACTCAAAGCTGAAATCTTAGCACGTCAGCCAAATGCTTTGGGCTTAGCAAAATTAGTGTTTCGTCCAGACTCTGGCGATCCCGTAAAAATCATTTGTGGTGACGCTGACGCGGAAATTGGTAGCCCTGCTTTTAAAGGTGCCGTTGAATGTTTATGGGAAATCTTTGGTGGGACGATTACAGAAAAAGGCTATAAGGTTTTGAATGAGCGTGTCGGCTTAATTTATGGTGATTCAATTACTTTAGACCGCGCACTAAGAATTTTACAAGGCTTAGAAGCGAAAGGTTTTGCATCTAACAATTTGGTTTTTGGTATCGGTAGTTATACTTATAACTACATGACTCGTGATACTTTTGGCTTTGCGGTCAAAGCGACTTGGGGACAAGTCAATGGTGTGGCTCGTGAATTATTTAAAGACCCTGCAACCGATTCAGGGACTAAAAAATCAGCCAAAGGCTTGCTCCGTGTTGAGAAAACTAAAAATGGGTTTGAGTTGTTTGATCAACAAACAATAGAACAGGAGCAGTACGGTGAATTAAAAACTGTATTTGAGAATGGTCGACTATTACGTGAATGTTGTTTGACTGAGATTCGGGAGAGATTGAATGCTGAATTGTCAAAGTAAGTTAAATTAGACCTTATCTCTATATAATTTTTCAACAATGCTTGGACTTATATTGAAACTACCCTCTCTTTTTAAAAGAGAGGGTTTAACATAATATCTATGCAAACTATAACTGAATATATGAACAGATTGGAAAGGACTTGGCGAATAACGTATAGCCTGCAATAATCCAATTACCCTTTCATTTTCATAAAATAAAGCGAGCCAGAACGTGACATTTTCTTCAGAACAAGAATTTTTATCCCATTACAATAAAAAAGAGTTTGATGCGCCTTTATTCACAGTAGATATGGCTATTTTTTCTGTAGATGCTGGTCAACTTCAAGTTTTACTGATTAAGCGTTCTAATTTCCCACAAAAAGACAAATGGGCGTTGCCTGGTGGTTTTATTGATTTATCAAAAGATACCGATTTGATGGCATCTACTCATCGTAAATTGGTTGAAAAAACTGGTTTAAAATCGCCACATTTGGAGCAAGTTGCCACTATAGGCAATGCAACACGTGACCCTCGTGGTTGGGCAGTAACTGCTTTATATTTTGCACTGATTGATTTTAAAGCGTTTCAGCGTATTGCAACTGAACAAACCGAACAAAATACAACTGAATATAGTGAATGGGTATCCATCGCAGATGCAAAAAAACTGGATTTAGCATTTGATCATTTACAGCTTTTAGACTTAGCTATTGAGCGTTTAAGTAGCAAGGCACGTTATACTGCCTTGCCTGTGAGTTTAATGCCTGAACTTTTTACACTAACTGAGTTACAGCAGATTTATGAAATTATTTTAGGACAAAGTTTAGAAAAGAAATCGTTTAGACGCCGGATGATAGAAGCGGGTGCGGTTGAGGAAACAGATCAATCAAAAATTGCGGGTAAACGCCCTGCTCAACTCTATAGATATGCACAAGATAGTTTTGACTTTCACTTTCCAAGAATTTTGGAGTATCCGAGGGAAAATAGTAAGTAATTCATTTTAAAAATTTAACTCGAAACTATGTTCACGTTTCAAGCAGGAACAATAACTGCCCTCACCTACTTTGAAATCCAATCCTCCAACCTTGTAAGAGAATTAAACTTTTATAGCCAAGTTTTTGGCTGGAAATTTTTCAACGTTATGACCAATAAGCGATTGTAATGGAAGGAAAAAGCTCAATTACCTTTGATGAGTCTTTAAACGATGAACGCCAATATTATCTTCTCAATGCTTTAAGGAAAATGAAATCTCAGTATCGTTAAGTAAATCAAGTACTCGTTGATTGATGATTGTTTATAAATTTAATGTGCTTCAAATATGTAAAGCGCAATTCGGGCATTGTTTCACTCTAAAATATGCTAAGGTTATTGTGGCTATTTTTCCTGTTTGAGTTCACATGACTGTACGCTTTTTTCATACTTCGGATTGGCATTTAGGACAATTTTTCTACAACCATTCTCGTCAATACGAACATGAACAATTCCTCGTATGGTTACTCGAACAAATTAAAGTAAAACAGCCACATGCACTGCTGATCGCTGGAGATATTTTCGATGTGATCAACCCTGCATCCAGTGCTCAAAAACAACTTTATCAATTTCTCGCAGATGCGCATGCACTTGCACCGCATATGCAAACCTTAATGATTGCAGGCAATCATGATTCTGGTTATCGCATCGAACAAGTTGAACCTTTACTTGAAAAATATAATGCAAAAACAGTTGGTGTGATTCATAAAAATGCTGAAGGTGATATTGATTTAGATCGTTTACTCGTTCCAATTTATGATGAAAATAAAAACATCGTGGCTTGGTGTTTGACACTACCCTTTTTACGCCCTGCGGAAATTACAGGGTTTAATGAACAAACCACCAACAGTCAAAATGCCATTGCCTATTTACATCAACAACTCATTGCAGCAGCTAAACAACGCAAAACAGATGATCAAGCACTGATTTTAATGTCACATGCCCATATGCAAGGTGGCGAAACCTCTGACTCTGAACGTCCGATTATTATTGGTAATGAAGAAGCACTTTCTACGGCGTTATTTGATGATGTGATTGACTATGTTGCACTTGGGCATTTACATAAACCGCAAAAAGTGGGACAGGCACATATTCGTTATAGTGGTTCACCGATTCCACTGTCTTTTAGTGAAATAAATTATAAACATCAAGTGGTTGATGTTAGTATTGATCCAACAAAAACGGATGAATCTCGATTTCAATATGACACGATCGCTATTCCACGCAGTGTACGATTGCATAAAATCAAAGGTGAACTCAACCAAGTTTTTAATCAATTAAAAGCTTTAGAAAGTGGTGAAATTACCGAGATTGATCAACGTGAATATATCGATATTGAGTACCATACCACTGTTCCACCACAGCCGAATCTAAGACAACAATTCGAAGATGCATTGCCTGCAAATCGCTATCGTTTAGTGCGTATTTCTCGTCAGTATTTCGCAGCAGAAAAAAATGTAGATGACACAATTCAAGTCAGCTTAGAACCACCAACACCTGAAAAACTCTTTCAACAAATTTGGGAAAAAAATGGTTATGCCAATGATGATGCTGTACTCAAGGACTTTTTAAGTTTAGTTCATGAAGCTGAAAAATCACTTGAAGATGAGCATAAAGGTTAAGAATTTGTCATGAAAATTTTATCTATTCGTTTAAAAAACTTAGCATCTCTTTCGGGTGAGCATTTCATTGATTTTGAATCTGAGCCTTTAGCCTCAGCAGGTTTAGTGGCGATTGTTGGGAAAACAGGTGCAGGCAAGTCCACTATTTTAGATGCGATGTGCCTTGCTCTTTTTAACAAAATTCCACGTCTAAAAGACAGTGATGGCAAACTACAAGATGTCGATGGTTCAGAACTTTTAACGAACTCACCTTTAACTGTTTTACGCCGTGGCACTGCTCATGGTTTTGCGGAACTCACTTTTATCGCACAAGATCAAAAACATTATCTGGCTCGCTGGGAGTTAAAACGTTCACGTGAAAAAGCCGATGGTAAATTACAAAATGTGCAACGTTATCTAAAATGCCTCACAGATGGGGTGGTCGTTGCTGACAAAGCCAAAGCCGTTGATACCAGCATTTTTAAAATCACGCAATTGAGTTTTGAACAATTCACGCGTGCGGTACTTTTAGCACAATCTGAAGTCACTGCATTTTTAAAAGCACGTGACAATGAACGTGGTGAATTACTTGAATATTTAACCAATTCTTCTATTTTTGCCAAGATCGGTCAATTGGCTTTTGAACGCACTAAAGCTGTCACACTTAAACGTAAAGAGCTTGAAAATTTGCTAGGGCATATCGAAGTGCTATCTGATGAAGCAGTGACGGAACTCAATACCCGATTTCAAAACATCGATACCGATTATAAAAAACTAGAAGCTAAAAAATCTCAACTGGAAAAACAACAACAATGGTTTGAACGTAAACAAAAGTTTGATCAAGAGATTGTTGTAAAACAAAGTAGTGTTGATCAATATTTAAATGAGCAACACAAATTAACCTCTGAACGTGAACGTCTAAATCGTTTAGAAATATTTTCTGAAATTCGTCCAAATGTGTTTCAACAACAACAGTTGGTCAAAGCGCAACAAACGCTTGCGCCACAGCTTCAACAGCAGCAACAAATTTTTAATGGACTGACAGTCGCATTTGAAACACAAAAATCTCAATACCTTCAATCAGAAACAGCGCTTGCTGAAATCCAAGATTTTGAAAATAAAAATCTTAGCGCTATTCATCAGGTGCGAGATTGCAATTCGGAACGTGAACGTATTGGCGCTGAATTTAATCAAGTAAAGAAAAAACTATTTGATTTAGAGCAAGCGCAACAGCCTTTAACTCAGCAAAAGCAACAATTTGAACAACAGATTCAGCAGATTCAGCGACAACAAGAACATGTTAATACGAAGCTTTTAGCTACACAACACTTTGCTGATTTAGATAAAGGGCTATCGGCTCACTTACAGCAATTATCACAATTTATTCAGCATTATCAAACTATTGAAAATCAGATTGGTAGCACCATAGATGCTGAACATAGACTTAATCTTCAAAAAGCAGAATTAAAGCAACGCATTGCACAAATTGGAACGATTGATCAACTAGAAAAACAACTGGAACAAGCACGACAACAACGTGAGTTAAAAATTCATCAACATAATCAACTCAATGTCATTCAACAAAAATTAAACCAATGGTTTGAGTTACAACAAGAGGCTCAACAACTCCAAAATAAACTTAGTCTTACAAATACTGAGTTTCAACAGGTTGAAAAAAATACCGTCATTGCGGAACAAGAATTTCAATCCAGTAAAGATGCACGTCTAAAACTTCAAGAGATTTTGCAGCAACAAAGGCTTTTACATGCTGAAAATGTAGAAAATTTACGTGCAGAACTTACAGAAGGTAAACCTTGTCTAGTGTGTGGTAGCACTTCACACCCATATAAAAAGGATGATTCGGTTGTATCTAAAGCCCTATTTGAATTACAACAACAGCAACAACAACATGCACTTAGCAAAGAACAAGAAGCCTTAAAAATTTGGCAACAACAACAACAGCAACAAACCAAACTCAATACGGAGTTAGAACAATTCAAAACTGCACTAAAAAATAGTGTGGAGAAAACAAAAGCAACTGAAAAAATATTGCGAGAACAATGCAAAACTGCGCAAATAAACTTAGATTTAGACCAAACACAATCGGAAATTTCAAAGCACTTTGAAGAAATCAGTCAGCAAAACCAAATGGACTGTCAGCATTTTGAAGCTCAAATTAGCCAATCCATTTTACATCTAAAAGCGCAACAGCAATTAACACAAGATGTTCAGCAGGCTGAACATTTATTGCAAAATGCGCAAAACTTACAGCAACACGTTTCGCATATTGTTGCTTGTTTAACAGATGCTGAAAAATTGCAATGGCAACAAAAAACCACCATTCAAGCTCAACAGCTCTATCAGCAACTTGAGCTGCGATTACAACAATTAGAGCAATTAGCACAGTTAAAGTTGCAACTCGACCAAACCTCGCAGCAATTGCATTCGGTCATATTAAACTTAGAAAATGCAGCTAAACACATTGCTGAAACGCAAGAAAATTTAAATACCATTAAACTGAAAGGTCAAAAAAATACAGAAAAAGCCAATCAGTTAATTCTAGCCATGACAGGATTAAGCGATGTTAAACCAAATGAATGGTTAGCTGAACATGATAAAAAACGTCAGCAAATTCAATTGCAATATCAACAACATAAGCAGAAGTTTGATCAATCTCGTACCGAATTTGAACAGCAAAAAAGTCGTTTAGAGCAGTTACAAGCGCAGCAACAACAAAGCCAAAATAGTTTAAACCAAGTTAACAGTGTGATTCAAAATTGGTTGAATGTTCATACTGATTTTCAAGCTTCTGATTTAGCAGAATTGGCTCAAATCAGTCCTGCGCAAGAACAACAAATTCGCCAGCAATTACAAGATATTGAACGCCTACTGCATGAAGCAAAGTCTGCATTAAAAACCATTCAAGCACAATTGGCTGAACACGCTTTGCAACAGCCTGAAATTGATTTTAATCAATTACAACAAGTAATGCTGGAGAATGCAGAATCCTTAAAAACCCAATCTGAGCTTCGTGATCAAATTAAAATTGATCTTGCAAAACATCAAAGTAACTTGCAAAAGCAGAAACAATTTGCAGATGAAATTTTACAAGTTCAACAAGAAGAACATCGTTGGAGCAAAATTTCAGGTTTGATGGGTGATGCAACGGGTAAAAAATTCCGAGATTATGCACAGCAATTTAACCTTGATATTTTACTTGAACATGCCAATCAACAATTGGCAATGTTGTCACAGCGTTATACTTTAAAGCGTTTGGAAAACTCTTTAAGTCTCGCGATTATTGACCATGATATGGATGGCGAAACCCGTTCAGTCGCTTCACTTTCTGGCGGGGAGTCTTTCCTAGCAGCCCTTGCCCTTTCTTTGGCTATTGCTAATATGGCGTCAGGTTCGATGAAAATTGAATCACTGTTTATTGATGAAGGTTTTGGTACTTTGGATGCTTCATCTTTGCATATGGTCATGAATGCACTGGATCAACTACAAAATCAAGGACGTAAAGTTGTGTTGATTTCCCATATTCAGGAAATGCATGAGCGAATTCCTGTGCAAATTCAAGTTAAACCATTAGGTGCGGGTGCAAGTACCATTGAAGTAGTGAGTTAATAGGTACTTAAAATTATAAAAGTAGAGTTTTCTATCTGCTTTTATAATATTTTTTCATGGATTTTTCTTTTATCTAAATGAATTAAAAAGGTATTTTCATTGACTAAAAAATACCTTATGGATTTTTGGATTAATCTTTATCTGCTGGGAAAGCATTTGGTGGTGGTGCATATTTATTGATTGGTTTTTTGTTTTCTTCAGGTGCTTCAAGTTCATACACAACTGTACCGATCACTCCTGCATTATCGATTGAACCATTATCTGAATTTGCAGCATAGGATTCCTCAGGTTTACCAAAAGTAAATGAAGCAACTGCATCAGCACTTTTACGGAAACCTTCGATGGTTAATGTGTCATGCGCATGTAGCACATAACCTGAGTTACTACGTGAAGCAGCACTTCCATCGATGACATCAATTCCATCTACACTGGTCACGATTTCAAAGGTTTTACTGGTGTTATTTTCATAATGCAGTTGATAACTTTGTCCTTCTCGCCCAGCCAAATAATAGTTTGAACCGACCCGATATAAAGGAATCGTATCACCACGATCATCAATAATAGTAAAACTAATTTTCCCGCCTGCGACAGATATACCTTGAATTGGTTTACCTTGATATTGCTTATCGGCATATTGGACTTGGGTTTCTGCAAGCGGAGAATTTGACTTACGTTTTAAATCCACTTCGGTCACTTGTGAGTCGATTTCATCGCCCCACTTAGTTCCCAATTTCTCGTCACTCGCCACTTCATTATTTGCAGCATCGGCAGCGGCATCTGCACTGGCTGTAGTTGATGAGTTATGGGGCACATCATTTTGTGATTGTTTTTTACTACAAGCAGCAAGAAATACACACAATAACAAGCAGATAAAATAATTTATAATTTTCATTCTTATCACCTTTTTTCAAATACGACTCAACAACTCTTCAAAATTGATGCTGAGTTCAATTGAACAGTCATTTTAAGGCATTTAGATTATTATCGGATTCAGCATACCTGTGTATATTTCAGTTTAGCAATTGCTATTTTTTACATTTATGTAAATATCACCATGTAAATACAACGCCTAAAAAAATCACTTAGTCTGCTGGAAATGCATTTGGTGCGGCTGCATATCCTTTATCCTGATGCGGTGAATAATGCTTCGGTGCTTTTAACTCATAAATCACAGTACCAATAATCCCTGTATTTTTAATCGAACCCTGTGCGCTATTGGCTGCATAAGATTGTTGTGGTGAACTAAATGTAAATGATGCAACTGAAGCATGACTTTTTCTAAATCCTTCAATCGAAATCGAACTATAAGGTCGGAGTACATAACCACTTTTTTGACGAGAAGCTTGGCGACCATCGAGGACATCCAAACCATCGACACTTGCCACCACCTCAAAGGTTTGGGCACTACTGTTGCGATAGTGCAACTGGTAACTTTGTCCATCATTACCCGAAAGAAAATAGTTTTGCCCTTCACGGTATAATGCTAAATGTTGACCACGATCATCCAACACTGAAAAACTGATTTTACCTGCCGCTAATGAAATACTGTTAATGCTGCGCCCTGAAAATTGTTTAGCAGCATAGCGTACTTGTGTTTCATCAATGGGGTGATTAGATAATCTTTTTAAGTTCACTTGCTGCACATAAGAACTAACATCATCGCCCCATTTTGTACCTAATTGTTGGCTTACACTGACACGTTGAGGATTGATATTCTCTGCTTGTATGGCTGAAGTTTTTGCACTGTGTATTGGCGCAGGCGCATAAGGCTCAGCAGCATTGTCTTGACTACCTTGTATTACTGGTTGTGAGGAACACGCAGCAAGCAAGCTTATAGAAATAAGATAGAGAATATTGTGATTTCATCGCATGATCCTGTTATTAGAGTTATTCAACTCAGTATAAACTGCACCAACGCTACAGCTTTGTAGTCATTTGTAGGATAATGTTTAAAATTTCACCACAATATTGCCCATTTATTAAACCTTTACATTCTATTTTTACATCGGTCGTAACGTTAAAATTTGCTCACTACGTCCAAATGGTCCCTGCAAGTCATGTAATACTGAACTGGTTAAGCCAATCCCATCTTCACCATATTGTTGTACCGTTTCTAAACCTAACCATCTGCCTTGAGGCAAACGATATAAATGAATTTGTAAATCTAAGTTTGGGAAGCCCCATTTAAAAGGTGGCTTTTGTCTTGCCACAATACCATTTGCAGTATCGACCATGCCCATAAGCTTGACAAAGTCTGTGGTTTCTTGACCTTCAACCATATCCAATACATTACTTAACCACACAATGCCCGCACCTTGGCAGCGTTGTTCTGTGCGTGCTTCTATAGATTGAATATAGCCCCCTGGCCACTGACGAATTTCTTGCCAAATCGGCAAGTTTTCAGGTGTGCCAATATTTTGATCTTCTAGCCCTGCGACATTTTTACTGTTATTGGTCATCATGCGCCAAGTTCTTGCCACGATACAAACTTTTCCTTGTGCAATCATTTCGGACTCAAGTAGTTCTATGGTTTTACCACCACGAATCACTTTTGTTCGGATGCTAAACTCACCCGCAGCAATCAACCCAAAAATATCTAAACTGATACGCCCAATCCGCACATCATCTCGAGGAGAAAATTGTTCTAATTCAGCACAAATAATCCCTGTAGCGGGTGCCATGTGTTGCTCGTGTTCATTCCAAGCCCCTTGTGCATGTATGGTCGACTGATAATGTGCTGTGACCACACCTTGTTCATCTACAGTACGCTGTATTAATTGATAATAGCTCGACATATTCTTCCCTGTATCTTAATTAAAATATTATTCCAGTAATTTATAAAGTTAAATCATTATATTTTTGTACTCAATTTAAACAGAAATGTCCAATTTTCAGCAGAATACTGAACTCTATGGTTCAGTATTTTGCTCAAGCTTTAAAAATTTTTCTTAAAATTTTCTTTTGATCTTAAAAAAGCTTTCATGTGCATGAAATTTGCATGGTTTTTAATAACTTAAAACCTAGACAATGGAGGATGCCATGAACAAAGACCCACGTATTGAAAAGATTGAAAACCTCCTCGACAAATTTGGCAATATTGCAGTAGAAGCCTTTCATTATATTGCGCTGTTTATTATTGGTTGTATGATCGCTTGGTCGGCTGTGCATACCATTATCGACATTTTAACGGTTAAACAATATGCCAGTATTGATGACATTTTACTTTTGTTTATTTATCTCGAACTTGGTGCAATGGTTGGAATCTACTTTAAAACCAATCATATGCCTGTTCGTTTTTTGATTTATATCGCCATTACCGCACTGACTCGTCTGCTCATCTCTGATATTCAACATGATCATAAAGCAGATATCGATCAAGTGATTTTGACAGGTTCTATTTTAATTTTGGCGATTTCTATTTTAGTGGTTCGTTTTGCTTCATGGAAATTCCCTTCTGTAATTCGGGAAAAACATCATGATAAGCCATTACCGTATGGTAAAACGCCAAAACCTGAAGATGATGAGTTGGCTTAAAGTGCTAATAGGCACATGATTTAATTTCTAAATCAGACAATACAATAGATATGATTAATCATTGGGTATTTGTAGATATCGTCCATTTTCAAATATCCAATGCATCCCCACTTCAGGATCAGGTAACCCATAACGTCGCCAATCACTGATTAACATATACTGTGAACTTTCTATTGTTCCATTACCATTTACATAACCATGACTCTCAGAATGGTAAATATTCGTTGTCGGCAGTTGTTGTCGATAGATAATGGTAACGCCATTTTGCTGTGGATATACTGGATAAGGTCGATTTGGGTAATGAGGATAACTTGGATAATGTCCCCATTGACCTGAGTTTTGCGGTGGTCTAATTGGGATTTGTTTGGTTTTAGTTAGACCATTTTGATCTGTGTATTGATAAGTGGTTGTAGGAACACGATGTTGATGGCGTTCCACACTCCCATAGCCTGCCCAATCTTTAGCATCAGCCAATACAGAAGTAGACATCATCGCCAATATACCGACTATGACATTCAGACTCAGTAAATGTTTCATCTCAACCTCCATAGCAAAATGCCGTTGTTTTTATTTTAATACGCAATTGAAGATAAATAATGAATATTTTATAAGCAAATTAAATATCATTTGAATATCCGCTATCTTTCAAACACACCATTTTAAGCGCAATCTGCTAAGATATTTGTTTTCGTCTGATGGATGCTGTGCTGTGGCTGAACTAAGTTTTGACCGTCTACATCAATTTTTTTGTAAAGTACCCAGTGTGCAAAAAGCTTTTATCGACAGTTATGGTACAGATGGTAAGTCTGCATGGTGGTTTAAGTTTCAGATTAATATCGATCATCCGCTTGCATGGCAAACAGTGCAAGAATTGGGGCATGTTTTAAACTATATTTCTAAAAATGAACGTCTACCTACCCAGTTTTTGCCAATTTCTCCACCACCGTATATGAATGGTGAAGCGAAGCAATTTTTAGCGTGGGTGATTCAGTGTAATCATGCTGATTTTCCACCAGATGTGGTATGTGATTGGTTAGAGGCACGTTTACCGCAACCTGTTGAAGATGAAAGTCAGTGGAAAATTAAAACTGACTTGCATGAACTTGATAAAATGACGGATAAAGACTTGGATAAAATAGTGCCACCGAATCCGCAGTGATATTTTAATATAATTTAAAAAACCGAATATAACTGAAAAGCCAAGAGATATCTTGGCTTGCTGTTATTTAACGGAAAGGTCTTATTTTGTTTGTTTTTGTTTAAACACTTCTATTTGCTTTTTTATTTTATCTATCTCTTTTGCGCTAAATACATCTGAAATAACATACATTTGATAATAATCTAATATTTTCAACTTTGCTAAAATACTTCCCTGATCTGACTTTTTCTTTAATGCGACTAATTGCGCATTAAGATATTGATCAAACTCAGCTTTCAATTGTGTTGCAGAAGGTGCATTCAGTTTTTTTAAGAGTGTACTGTTACAAATCAGTGATTCAAAAGCATATGTTCCAAACTTATCTCCTGCTTGAAATGCTCGATATGCCCACTGACATGCCTGAAAATCAGAATTTGGAGCTAATTCATTGGAATAAATAAATGCCATCATTGTCATTGCTTCTGGTTTAGATTCCGCATCTTTTTTAACAATAGGTTTCAATATCTTGATTTTATCCACCAAGTTTGATTTTCCATAATTTAGCTTATCTGCATAATATTGAAAGAAAATTTCTCGCATAGCTGAGTAATTACTTAGTTTTGCGGATGAAAATAAAATTTGATCATATAGTGCCGTATCGGGGGGCAAATAGTCAGTTTCATAATGACCTGAATAATACTGGCTCAATAAATACATCGCCTCAGCATCGCCTTCATCAGACGCTTTTTTGAGTAATGCAATCGCTTTTCGATGATCAATGCCTATTTTTTCACTGCCAGTTTGCAATTCTTTGGCTTGGGTGACTAAAGGATTTTCGGCAAAAGCAAAAGGAGAAATACATATCCCTATAGCAAGAATCGATGTTAAAAATGACGTTTTAAATTTTTTAGAAAGTTTATAGTTTTGCATAACTTTTTGCATATTTAGGCTCAAATTTTTAATTAAATTATTTTGAGCAGCAATTATGCACTGAACACAAAAATATTCAGCGCATAATTACAAATTTCATAAATTAAATCAGAATGTTGAAAGTCCACTCCACTCCATAAAGCGATACACACCGTATTTTAATTTTGACTCATCCGCATATTTTGAATAATCCACACTCATATGACGACCATTCAAGTTTGACCATGCCGTATTAAAATAGTGTTCAGCGTCAATAAAAACTTGCTGCTGTGGATTTCCAAGTACCCTTAAATTGGTTTCTAAATTATAATTTTTTAAATTACGCGCAGTGAAATTGGCTGAGCCTAAAATCATTTCAGCCGATTGAGCGTTGTGTTTCATCAACATCTTACTATGACATTGTTCACCTTGGGTATTGCACCAGCGCACATCAATACCCGCATCATTTAATTCTGATGCAACTTGACGGTTTGGAATACCATTTTTCTGACGTCCAAAAGCATCTTTATTCGGATCAAGTAAAATCCGTAACTTTGCGCCACGTTGTTTCGCAGCAATTAGTTCTTTTATGATCTTACGTTCGGATAAATAAAACATTGCCAAGTCGATTTGATCATCGGCTTTTGCAGTTTTCAGCATTTTTAAAACTGCATCATAAATCGCCTGTTCCGTCAGCACTTGCACTTGTGGGTTATTACGATTTTCAGGCAATTTTCCAATCACCACAAAAGGTGTATCCCCACCTGACATTTGGGCAACAGGTTGTTCTGACTTTAGGACATCTGTGGCAATCGCTCCATTAACCATCAGCGCAACATTAGAATGTCTAGAACTACCATCATGTGGGTTTGCCGAAGTGACAATTGTTTTCCAGCCTTCATCTGTATCTACCACAATGGTTTTACGATGATTGGCTTTGAAGTTAAATAAGTTTAAATAACTACGAATGGTAATCGGCTCTTTGCCAAAAGGATTGCTCAGCCAGCCTTTTTCAGCATTATTACCGATATCTTGACAACATAAATACCAAAAACCTGACCATGTCGGATTAGAAGCACGCAAAGGTGTTAAATTTGTTTCAATCACCTCAATGCCTGCTTGACGTAATTTTCGGTATTGTTCAGGGGCAATCCCGCCATAAACAGAGTTGATTGGGTCAGTAATAAATTTAATTTCTAAGGCAGGATTAACCACTTTCTGATTAATCAAGGCTTCTGTGAGTTGATGCGTCAATGCGCGATGTTGAAGTTTTGAATCACCAATTTCTTGGTTAAATAAAAACATATCGACCACAATCGTGGTTTTGGCTTGTTTGATTAGATTTAAAATTTCATCAAAAATATGATGATCTAAGTGTTGTCTACCTTGCACATCCATATAGGTTTGATCGGCAATAAATTTCACGTCAGCGTGGCGCAAAGGACCTGTAAAATTCAGCCCTTGTGGTATAGGTTTAACCGTGTGATAGATCGCAGAGGATAAATATCCTAAAATCAATACTGTAAAAATTAAACCTAAATAACGTCGTTTTGACCAATTCAACTTACTGTGAATTTTATGAAAGATACGCATATTAAAAAACCTAGTCTGTTATAAGCAGACTAGGTTGAATTGCTTTATTTTTCAATGATGGTTTGGTGAATGATTGAAATTTTTAGAATTTATAATCAATCCCAACCACAAAGTTACGTCCAATCTGTGGAATATTCGACAGGAATGAACTATGTTCATAAACTGTTTCATCCAGTAAATTGTTGGCATTTAAATAAACTTTGGCTTCTTGTTTGTTGGCAAGTGGGTATCTATAAGCAACACCGACATTGACCATGTTATAGCCTTTGGTTTCTTTCTCATAGGCTGCAAATTTATCTTGATTAAATACATGAGAATATTCTGCTGAACCTGACCAATTATCGTCGAAGTTAGCTGTCACACGTGTCCCTAAACGCCCTGCTGGAACGCGTGGGGCATTTTCATTGTCGATTTTGCCACGTACATAATCACCAAATAAACTTGCGTTATAAACATCGTTGAACTGATACGCAATTGCCGCTTCTGTACCATAGAATTTTGCTTCATCTTGGCTATATTGGATCAAACGGAAGTTTTTATACTGGTCTAAAGTACGGGCATAAATGTAGTTATCAAACCAATTATGATACAAATGAACGTGATAGCTTAGTTTATCGCCCTCATAGTGTAGCCCTAACTCGACATTATTCGATTTTTCTTTATCTAAGTTCTCATCGCCCAATTCATAGGTATTGGTCGCAAAATGTCCACCATGCGAATATAGCTCTTGTGCTGAAGGCAGACGTTGCTGATGTGATGCAGACAATGACAAGGTGTAATCAGGAATAAACTCCCAATTTGCAGCACCCGATACCGAGAATGCATTGCCATCATAGTCTTTTTGCGTTGAATCAATCTCTATTTTTTGATGATCAAAGCGAGTACCTAACTCCACATGTACATCGCCAAATTGACGATGTTCTAAACCAAATAAACTATATTTTTGGGTTTTATTGGGTGCAAAAAGTGCTTCTTCACCAGTAATATCTAATTTTTGTTGGCTGGCTTGTACGCCCCATACACCTTCCCATTGCGCCAAAGGATTGTGTACTAATTCAATACGCCCATCATAACCTTTACTTTTGAAAGTGGTCATCGCTTCATCACCTTCAATTTCATCATGCTGATAATCGGTATAACTAGCTTGGGCACGTAGTTTTTTAAAGCCTGCAAATGGATCTTTTAACTCTGAACGAAAATCATAGCGTTCTGATTTTAAATCAATCCACGGCCCAGCACCATGCTCGTGATCATGCTCATCATGGCCGTGTCCATGACTATGTCCGTGATCATGGCCATGTTCATCTTCATGCTCATGATCGTGGTCTTCTTCTTCGTGCGGTTCACAATGTAATTTTAAGTCATGTAAATGGCATGCTTCATATTCATGGCTATGTCCAGGTAAACCGTATTTATCTTTACGATTACTATAGGAAACGCCTGCAAAACCACGCTCCCCGATCCAAGACAAACCAACATTAACATTGTCGGACTCAGCAAAGGTATTGCCTACACGTCGTTCTTTTTCAAAGTCACCGTCTTCGTGCTCATGAAAATAATTTGGTGAAATATAATCATTGGCTTCACGAGTTAAGCCTTCTACACGTAAAGCAACATTTGAACCTAAGCCAACAGTTACACCAGCATTTGCTAGTTTTTCATCATTGCCAGAGTTATAACGTACCCCAACATGCCCTTCTTGCCCATTTACAGGCATTTTACTTGGAATTTTTGAATCCGTGACATTCACCAAACCACCCACCGAACCTGCGCCATAAAGTAAAGTCGATGGACCACGAATAATATCAATTTTTTCTGCAAGTTGAGGATCAACGGTTACGGCATGGTCAGGAGATAGACTTGAAACATCAATAGTTTCCGTTGCATTTTGTGTTACTTTCACTCGTGCGCCTTCTTGCCCACGAATTACAGGACGACTCGAACCTGCACCAAAGCTATTTGAATACACACCTAGTTCTTGTTTGAGCGCTTCACCAAGTGTTGAACCACTTTGTTGTAAATGTGCACGATTCACTGTTTGATCGGCAACCCCAAAATCTTGCGTACTTTGTTCCAAAGGATGAGCTGTAAAGGTAACTGCTTCTAATTGTTGTACTTCACCTTTGCTACTTTGGTTGTTTTGAATAGGTTGAGAAGTATCATCCGCCCACACCGAACCTGCAAAAGCGGCTGTAATTGAAAGTGCCAAAATATGTTTTGAAAAAGACATGTGATCGCTCGCAAAGCATCATTTTTTAAATTATCGTTATAATATAACATTACAACATATTTGCAATAAAAAACATTTGATTTACTTAAATTCAGTACACTGCCTAGAGCTTTTGATTATTTATACTTTTGTTGTTTATGCCTTTCACCATTTCTCATGCTGTCTTAGCGCCCCCTATTTCTAAACTTACTGGGCATCGACTGCCGATTGCTGCATTGGCGATCGGTTGTATGACACCTGATTTATATCGTTTATTTACCAACGTAGATTATAACCAGTCACATCAATGGTCTGGTTTAATTTTCCCAAATCTATTGATTGGACTATTTTTTTGCATACTTTGGTATGCTTTATATCGTCCGATGTTGTTTGCATTTTCAGGACTGCATAAACCTTTAAATATAAATGGCTTAAATAATTTTTCGGGTTTTATTCTCAGTATTATTATCGCAATTTGGGTCGGTGTAGCAACGCATATTCTTTGGGATGGGATTACCCATGTTGACTTTCGGACTTTTGCTTTCAAAGATATTTTAAGCCAACCGATCAGCATTTTTCAGCACAATTATCCCTTACACCGAGTCTTACAAATTGGCATGTCTGCATTTGCATTACCGATTTTATTTTGGATGATTTGTCGACATCATCAGCATTATCGTCAAGCTCAACCCGTACATAAAAATATTAAAATTTATGTAATTGCTGTATTTTTATTTTCCCTATTGGCAGGCATTTTAAGTTATTTATATTTTGCTGAAGGATCATATTCTGATGCATTTTCCCATGATTTATATAGCTATGTTGGCAAATCCATTAATTATTTTTTTAGAGCTTTTTTAACTTTATTCAGTTTAGGCTGCTTGATTTTCATCGTTTTAAAGCGATGTAGTTCAATATTTTCCAAATCTTCCACATAACCATGTTTTTCTATACTAAATCGGCGTGAATTTTTATAGTTTTTCCCCTAAGTCCTTGTGACTATATGCCCAAAGAGGCATAATCCTACCTTCGAATAAAAGCGGTGCGCTGTTTACGCATACGCTGACCTTAACCCATATAGTTGGATTTCTAACGCTATGATGCGAACTCATTACTGCGGCTCATTGACTGAAGCCCAAATCGACCAAACCGTTACATTATGCGGTTGGGTTCATCGTCGCCGTGACCACGGTGGTGTCATTTTCCTTGACATGCGTGACCGTGATGGTCTTGTGCAAGTGGTGATTGACCCTGACACACCTGAAGCATTTGCAACTGCTGACAAAGCACGTTCAGAATATGTATTAAAAATCGTAGGACGTGTACGTCGTCGCTATGAAGGCACCGAAAATGCCAATATGGTGAGTGGTCAAATCGAAGTTTTAGGTAAAGAAATTGAAGTTCTTGCTGCGTCTGAAACTCCTCCATTCCCATTGAATGATGAAAATGCCAATATTTCTGAAGAAGTCCGTTTGAAATATCGCTTCTTAGACATTCGTCGTCCAGAAATGATTGACCGTTTACGTTTCCGTTCTAAAGTAACGACACTTATTCGTAACTACTTAGACGAACACGGTTTCCTAGATGTTGAAACACCAATCTTGACGCGCGCAACACCTGAAGGCGCACGTGACTATTTAGTCCCAAGTCGTGTTTCAAATGGTAGCTTCTATGCCCTTCCACAATCACCACAATTATTCAAACAATTGTTAATGGTGGGTGGTATTGATCGTTATTACCAAATCGCAAAATGTTTCCGTGACGAAGACTTACGTGCTGATCGTCAACCTGAATTCACTCAAATCGACATCGAAACATCGTTCTTAAACGATGACGACATTATGGATTTGATGGAAGGTATGACTGTTAAGATGTTCGATGAACTTCTTGGCGTAAAATTCGACAAATTCCAACGCATGACTTATGCAGATGCAATGCGTGATTATGCATCGGACAAACCAGACTTACGTATTCCTTTGAAATTAGTTGACGTTGCAGACATGATGCAAGACGTTGAGTTCAAAGTATTCGCAGGTCCTGCAAAAGACCCTAAAGGTCGTATTGTTGCGCTTCGTGTACCTGGTGCAGGTTCACTTCCACGTAGCCAAATCGACGAATATACTAAATTCGTTGGGATCTATGGTGCGAAAGGCTTGGCTTATATCAAAGTCAACGAACTTGAAAAAGGTATCGAAGGTCTTCAATCTCCAATCGTTAAATTCATCGAACCAATCGTGTTTGATTTGTTGAAACGTGTTGGCGCTGAAAATGGCGATATCGTATTCTTCGGTGCGGATAAAGCCAAAGTTGTAAATGATGCAATGGGGGCTTTACGTATCAAGATTGGTCACGACATGAACATGGCAACATGTGAGTGGGCGCCTCTTTGGGTGGTTGACTTCCCAATGTTTGAAGAAACTGAAGATGGTAAATGGACGTCTGTACATCACCCATTCACACTGCCTAAATCAAGTGTTGAAGACGTGAAGAACAATCCAGGTGAAGCATTGTCTGTTGCTTATGATATGGTATTGAACGGTACTGAAATCGGTGGTGGTTCACTGCGTATCTATACTTTAGAAATGCAAAAAGCAATCTTTGAAGCGCTTGGTATTTCTGAAGAAGAAGCAGAAGAAAAATTCAGCTTCTTGTTAAATGCATTGAAATTCGGTGCGCCTCCTCACGGTGGTTTGGCATTCGGTCTTGACCGCTTGGTGATGTTAATGACAGGTTCATCGTCTATTCGTGATGTGATTGCATTCCCGAAAACCAAGACTGCTGAATGTCCTTTAACTCAAGCACCAGCCCCTGTTGAGCCAAATCAATTGCGTGATCTGGGTATTCGCTTACGTGAAAAGCCAAAAGCTGAAGAATCTAAATAATCTTTAGATGATGATGTTTAGAACCCTGCACTTGCAGGGTTTTTTATATCCAATAAAATAAACTACTTAATAATCCCCAAATCATCAAATTTGGGATTAAATTGAGATTAGCTCTCAAAGATGGCATACTATCTTGGTTCTTTTCATAGGTATTTCCCCATGGCTATGCGTCCTGATGTTCGTCGTCATACGATTGTTCTTATTGCTTTTGCACTCATTCAATGGGGTTTTGTCTTATATATTTTAAATCATCAACTTTTTGACTTAGATAAATCAGAACGTATTTTATTATTCTGTTTGAGTTGTTTTGGTGGTGGTTTTCTGATTATGGCTTCTTTAATTTACTTGGTTATTAAAGGTAATGCGGATCGTTAATTTAACCACGATAAATAAATAGCAACTTTATTGATTAAAATAAAGTTTAGTTCTAAATGGGCATTTATTGAATGCCTATTTTATTTTAAACAATATATTTATTCAAAACTGTATTCATTTAAAAAACCTAAATGCTAGCTATTTTTGATACAAAAATCATACTACTATATTTAATACAATATTCACTTTAAAATAGCTTGATTAATTTTCATCTATTGTCACAAACTGCTATTAACAAGATATACTATGTTTAAACTTATACAGAGCGACCTTCATCCCAGACATGTCACAGTATTGATTTCGATATTATTTCTCGTTTTTTTCTTTTATTATATTTTAAATGAAAAATTTCGACTCTGGTATATTTCTCTTGCTTTTGTATTTGCTTATTTTTATACACTAAAAAAAAATATGACTTCAATAAAACCCAGTTTAACACTGACAATATTTTGTTGTATTAGCATTTTTACCTGTACATTAAGTTATTATTTATTTGATCGCTTAGATGACTTACCGAGTAAAGGCTATTTAAAAACCTATAAACGTTTAATTGATCAATACTTCTACTTTTTAGCCTTTTTAACATTACCTACAATTTTCTATGTTTATAAGTTTACACCTAAAATATTTTATACAACCTTATATATTGCTATTCTATTTACTGGAATTTATGTCACATATTTCAACTTTATATTTGATTTTAACCGAGGTCAACTATCAAGTTATTTTAACCCCATCATCACCTATAACATTGGGTTAATATCACTGACTATCTTAGCATTATTTTATGCATTCTATGATCAAAGCAAAAAATCTTATACCCTTTTAATAATAAGTTTAATCACTATGTTCAGCTTAATATTACAAGGTACTCGCGGAGCATGGTTAGCACTCCCTTTTATTTATTTTCTCATTACAGTAGTTTATTTCAAAAAACAAAGTAAAAAGTGCCTATTTTTTCTTGCTGCAACATTTATATTTATTACGACCAATATTGCATTGCCTAACTCTCCCTTAAAAAATAGAATGAATGCATTTCATCAAGATTCAACAAATATCCAAGAAAGTGACTACCAAAATAGCACAGGTATTCGATTACTCCTTTGGGAGAACTCAATAGAGTTATTTAAAAAGCAACCTATTTTAGGTGTCAGCCTTTATGGTATAGAAAAAAATAACTGTGAATTACAAGCTCAAGGCAAAATTCCCCAATGTTTTCAGCATCAACATAGTATCTATTTTAATGAATTAGCAGCCAATGGTCTATTCGGTATATTTGGTTTATTAATTACTCTACTTTTACCTTTTATTTATTTTGTAAAAAATTACAGCCAATCAAATGAAAAATTAAAATTATTATCACTTTCTGGGGCAGCATTTGTATTTTACTTTGCAGTGTGTGGTCTTACCGAATATTATTTATTTTTTCTCAATACAACTTATATGTATTTTTTAATTGTTGCAACATTTATGAGTTTTATTCAATTAGAAAAACATCATATTCAACAAAAAATATATAAATAGAGCATGCTCCCCCAAATCAAAAATAGGGGGAGTATTTTTGATGATTAAGAATAATATTTTTTTAAAGTAAATTTATATAATCTTTTAATTAATGATATTTTTAAACGCTCAAAAAAAGACTTCTTTTTAATTTTCTTTGCTTGTAAACTTTGTCGCTCTAGTTCTAAATAGCTCTGCCCTGCGGCACATTCCACTAATTCAGGATGATCAAATAAATGTGTTGCATAAAAGTTTAACTGTTTATCTTGATCATATAACTCTCCCCAATGGTCATAAACTTTTGGTAATCGGTGATAATCAACAAAAGTTTGTGCCATTTTACGATCTATAATATAAGCATAGGCATAAGAAAAACGGCGAATATAAAGTAAATTTACTTTTAAAACCTTTTTCTCCATCAGAGTCTGTGGCAAAAATTGCCCTCTCACATGTCGATTCACATGTAATTGAATACCACCAAGGCTTAGAAAGAACTTCTCATTTAAACCTAATTGCTCAACTTTTTCCTGTAATACATCTAAATCCAAATCGGAGATGCATCTTGCATCATCTTCAAAAATACAAGCATATTTCTCATCGGATGCTAGAAAATCCGTTAAAGCAGCTATATGAGATAAGGTACAGCCAAGCTCTGCTGGGCTTAATGCTCTTTGCTTTGATGCAACTGCAAGTTTAAAATATTCTACAGTAGGTATACTCGCACCAATCACCCCAATTTTTTGAAAATCATGCTGATATCGTTTAAAAGCTTCCTGCGAAAAAAAAGATTTTAAGCGTGGACTTTCAGCATTTTCAATACTAATGAGATATTTTTTCAAAATTTTATCCAATGTTTTAAATCATGAAACCGAAACAATTTTATCTGATGTTAGGTATAATTGATATTGAACAAAAACTCTATTTCTTATCCGTATGAATTTTAGGTATTTTATCAAAATCAAATTTCTTCAACTTCTTTTCAGCACAGAATACTAAGAAAAATAAAATTGAAATTAAAATAATCCCACAAATATTTGCAATGAAAACTAAATGAGTAGCATAAGATGCTTTTAAAGTAAACACTACACATAATATAATAGTAACCAATAATATCTTAATTATTTTAAAAATTTTCTTTACACGCTTATCCATCTTTAGTTTTAAATAAGCCACATTTAATGGGGAAACTAAAATTTGGTCATAGAAATGATGATTCTCTGTATATAGCTGATAATATGCTTGGTGTACTATACTTTTATCCTTGCTCATCAAATCAGTTAAGCTAGATAAATCATTATGTTTCCTATAATAAAACAAGTACTCAGGTATAATCACAACATTAGGATTTATCTTTGCAATCCTTAAATATAAATCCCAATCTTCACAGACTTTTAAATTTTCATTATAACCTTGCACCTGATCAAATAAATCCTTAGATATCGCTACAATAGAAGGAAATAAGGTGTTATGAAAATAAAAGCTTTCTAAATTGAATGGTTTTATTTTTATTTTAGTTTTAGAACGCCCTATTTCTTTTACATAACATCCGACCATAGAAACATGATCTTGATTTAAAAAGGTGTTTACAACTTTTTCTACATAATATAAGTCAATAAGATCATCTGCATCTAAAAAAACTAAAATATTTCCTTTCGCATATTTAACAGCATTATTCCTTGCTGCTGCTACTCCCATATTTTCTTGCTGTATAAGATTAACAAATGTTAAATGATCTTTAATAGTCTCAATGATTGGACTAGATGATCCGTCATCAATAATAATATGTTCAATATATAAATATGATTGCTTTTTTACGCTCTCAATTGTTTCAATAATCGTCGAGTGATTATTAAAACATGGCGTAATAATTGAAACAAGAGGCAAATTTTCCATAATTTTTTAAAACTAACTAAATATCTACCACTCAAAAAATATTAAAAACACATTTATAACCCTTACATTATACCATAATATATTATATATTTTAAAAAATTATTTAATAAAATTTACTATTCTATTTTAAATCTAAAAAATATACTCAACAAACAATAATAAAACAATATTACTATATAAAATCAACAAACGCCCATATTTTACATAAATAATAATAAATTATTGAGACAGCATATACTCATAAAATGAATTTGGAATAATTTCTTTAACATAGTTTAGTTTATGAATCATTATCTTATTTAAAATTTCATCATACTTTATATTATCATTTCTTGATCTTGTACACTTTAATATGCACTATATCTATTTAAAGAAATCCATCGTGAGATAATGTCATCATCATAACATATTTGGAAATAAATAATCTATCTTTGATTTCCATGTTCATCTAACATCAAATATGAACAATTGTATTATGTTTTTTTGCAACAATAAAACTATTTAGAACATTCACATAATGCTCTTTATTCCAACCGAAATAATCCGAATTAAACTTTTCCCAAAATTCTTTATTTTTAACGTCATCCACTCTATGAAACATAAAAAAATCTTGTTGTAAAATAATCGGATTTATCGGTGCTGTAAGTAAAATTGTCGCATCGATCCAGATACCACCATAGACATCCAACAACGCTAAACGAATTAAATCTGCAAAAAATGCGGGTTTAAATTGTTTATTATTTTTCTTTTCCCACACAAACTCAGGTAAATCTAAATAATCTTTGACACTATTTTCATCAAGCCGAATCACTTGATAATCACCTTTAAAGCGGTCTACTGAGTTGAAACATAAATTTACTGTTTGATTTTGTTTTGCAGCATCTAGACCTTGCCCCCAGTATTGCCAGATAATTTTTTGATCACTAAAGTGTTTTTTAGCTTCGAGCTGAAAAGAGCTTAATTCATCATTAAAGTATTGCTTTAAAAAAATATTCCAAAGCTCTGCAACATGCTTCTTTTGCAAAATATTGGCTTGACGTTGCTCTAATTTTCGTTTTTCTTTTGGTATAAAAGTTGAATAAAAAGTACGCCATGGCTGCTTTTTCAAACGCTTTAAACGCACTGTTTGCTCTTCATCTTGGGCAAATAAATTTTCTACTTGTAGCATAATTTCACTATTGGTTTGATGTGTCTTAGTTCATTGTCTAATATTAAAAATAACCGATTAATTTTTTAAAACGATTTTTTAAGCTGTTATGCGTTGTTTCATCATAAAGTTTAAACACATCAAACCATTGATTTTCACCTAAATAGTGTATTTCAAATAAATCAGGTTGTTTCAACAAAGCTTGTAAATACACCCCTTGATCATCATCCACAACCTTTTGGCTCAACATTTGTATTTGGCAATCATAAACAAGTTTTGAAAAATTTAGCCATTTTTCAGGTGATGCAACAATCACTCCGCCAATAATAAAAGCTTCATTATTAAAAATGGCATGGTTTACATTTTCAGAATTAAGCTCAAAAGTTTTTTTAATAGAAAAGAAATGTACTTTTTCTTCTGAAAAAGAAAAATCCCATTTCTGTATTTTATCCAATGTTTTTAAATTACGACAATAACCAAAATCAATCCATGCCGCTAAGTTGGTTTTAACATGACCACTTTTAATTGCTGTTTTTAGAAAATAAGATTTTAAATTAGTTACCAGTACATATTCAGGTGACCAATATTCAGGGTTTTTTAACTGCTCCTTGCCAATTTTCGCCTTGAAATTTTCACAATTTTGAATATCAGCAATCTGCTTTTTAATAGAATTAAATTTTTCATTCAAATCTAAGTCAATAATTGTTGTAGGCTTATTTGCTCGAATTGCTTTAATTTTCGCAACATACTCTTGACTGGTAAATATCACCATTGCATTTTCTAGCTGTGCCAAATTTTCAAAATATTTAAAATATTTTTCATTGGAACGCTGTAAATAACATGGATGCCCATTTTCTACGCTCCATGTCCCTCGACCAATATCAAAAAACCCTGTGACAATCGTAATCGACATTTTATTCACCTATTTTGGATATTGACTCAACATCATTTTAAAAATGCGTTTTAAAATCGAAATTTTCCATCGATTAATGAGCGATTTTTTATTAACTTGTTCTTTATTCAGCATCTTTCTTTCTTGCTCAATATAACTTTGTCCTGATGCGATTTCACCCAACTCAGGATGATCAAATAAAAAAGTCGCATAAAATTGACATGTTTCATCATAGTCACGCATTTGTGACCAATGATCACAACCTTTTGGAATCTCATGATAACGTATCAGTAATTCCGCCATTTTTCGATCAATAATATAAGCATAAGTATAGAATAAACGTCCAAAATAAACAGGGTGTAGTTTTAATACTTCTTTATCATTTAATCTTTGCTCTAATAAAGTACCTCTAACTTGACGGCTACTTTTAAGTTGAATGCCTCCCATACTCAAAAAAAAGCATTCGTTTAAATTTAAAGCGATCACTTGTGCTTCTAAACTATCTAAATCAATATCATTTAAACAAATGGCATCATCTTCAAAAATACAAGCATACTGTTCATCTGAGGTTAAAAAATCTTTAAAAGCATTGACATGAGATAAGGTACAGCCTAATTCTGCTGGACTTAATGCTTTTTTACGTCCTGCAACTGCTAGTTTAAAATAGTCTGCTGTAGGTAACTGCGCACCAATAACACCAAATTTTTTAAATTCATTTTGATATCTTGCAAAAGTAGATTGGGAGAAAAAATTAGCTAATCTGGGACTGCCTTCTTTTTCAATGCTAATTAAATATTTCTTCACCACAAAAACCCAATACTACGAACCTAAAAGTTGTCTAATTATATTGTATTAATACTTTAAGTAGTTACTCCTTGTTGTTGTCCCTTGATAGATTTTTTATTACAAGAAGATTATCATGGTCATTTTTACTGATGCTATTAACTAAAATATGAACGAACTTGGTTTTTCTTCTGAGTATTACCATATAAAGATTGAGGAACTGCTTCAACTCAATGCTTCTGACCTTATCCTAACAACTAAGCTTTTGCAGCAAACTCACTCTGAAGATGTCATTTTATTTATCGGAAAAGAATCTAAAAAAATTCCAGATTGTCTATTTCAAGGCCGTAATGTTTTATTAAAAGCACAACAACAAGGTTTAACGCATTTCCCTACCCGCATTATGTTTGCACAACGCGCACCTCATTTAGGTTTATTGGCTTTACTAAAACCTATCCGTAAAAAATATTTAGATTACTCAACACAAAGTTATGAAATCGCACTCAGTGATATTATTAATAATCATTTAGAACGCAATTTAAAAACCGAAGAAACTGCTTATAATTATAGTGATCGTAATAAATGGGGTGTGCCCAAAGATCAGCGCCAAAGCCGTTTCCATGATATTGATATGTCATTTAAAGAACATGGTTATGATAAAAACCATCCTATGGCGATCATGCTTTGCCGAGGTTTAGGTGTAAAAGATAAATTACATCAAGGGCATCATCGTATGTTTTTTTGTCGAAAATACAATATTCCCTATGTTCAAGTACAATTTTTAGCAACCAATAGTTTTACAGGACATTTAAAAACATTTTTTTTATGGTTAAATAAAACACTTAAGTACAAGCAAGTTAATTAGATATGCCTACAGTTTCTATTTCGGTTGTTTTGACCCATTTTAATAAAGGTTTACTTTTACAAAGAACCATCGAATCTCTACAACCAGATTTGCCTGAACTGTTAGAAGTCATTGTGGTAGATGATGCCTCAACTGATCCAAATTGGGCTGAATTCTCACAACAATTACAACAACAATATCCTAAAGTTAAAGTTATCCCGAATACAGATAATAAAGGTCCTGCCAATCGTCTAAATCAAGGTGGCAATGCTGCGCAAGGTGATTATCTGTTTTTTATGGATGCAGATGATGTGCTTGCACCCAACCGACTTAAACAAATCGTTACGCAGATGCAGACTGAAAGCTGTGATTTATTTTATGGAAATAAAGTCAAGATCCATAACTTAGCAGAAATTAATCAGTATCCACAAATGGATACACTCAGCATTGAACAGCCACTCACCTATATGATTCAACACAATATTATGGAAATGTGTGTGATGTGCTCAAAAGAGCTTTGGCAAAAATCACAAGGCTGCAACTCAAGTTTATTTATTCAAGATGAGTCTTTGGCTTTAGAATTGGGTGCGGTTGCACAAAAGCTGTTATTTACCGAAACAGCTACAGTTTTTGTGATTTTAGATGAAGAAGAAACTAAAACAAAACGCGGTAATAATCGTTTATCACAAAATCTTAATCAACAACATCATGACATGTTTTTGACTATTTATGATTTTTTAAATACGCACCAACTGGGTGAAAATCAAAAAAATCTATTAAAAAAGAAAGCCTTGTCTACCTATTGGAAAAGTTTAAAAGTACGAGATCAAAAAACTCTCAAAGAGTTTTTTTTCTATGTACTTGCCAAACGTAATCCTGAAAAATGGTGGGCAAGTCGTGCTGAGTTTCTAAAAAGTTACTTTGCCCAACTCGACCATGTTCGACGTCCACGATAAATTACAATGTCTGATTCTTTACTTATTATCTGAGTATTCGATATGTCGATTCCTAAAATTATTCACCAAATTTATTTACAAGGTGAAGTGAATATCCCTGACAATATCAAAGCATCAGTGCATGAATTACGTCAACGTAATCCAAATTGGGAATATCGCTTATATGATGAAACTCAAATTCTAAAATATATCCAACAACATTATGGTCAGGAAACTTTAGACACCTATTTATTAATTAATGAAAATTATGCTGCCGCACGTTCTGATTTTTTCCGCTATTTACTCATGTATCAAGAAGGTGGCGTTTATCTTGATTTAAAAAGTTCTTGTGCTGTACCGTTCGATGAAATTTTACATCATGATGATGAGTTTATTATCTGTGGTTGGGAAAATGAAGCCGGACAACAATATCAAGGTTATGGCATAAATAAACATTTAAAGTCTTTAAAAAATGGAGAATATCAACAATGGAATATTATTGCTAAACCGCATTCGCCCTTTTTAAAAGCAGTCATTGATGAAGTCAATTTTCGTATACACCACTATACCCCAATGAGATATCATGTCGGACGTAAAGGGGTACTGAATACAACTGGACCAGTGCCCTACTCCCTCGCCATTGAAAAAATCATTCAAACTCAAGCGTATAAATACCGTTATGAACGTTTTGCCAGTGAATTGGGATTAATTTACATAAATGCAGATACCTCAGTAGTCAATAAAAACCATTATCGCCTACAAATCAATCCTGTAGTGAAGCTGAATACCTTAAACAATATCGTTTATAAATTATGGCTTTACTTACTGCATCCAAGAAAAGCCTTTAATCAACACAAATAATTGTTTATGAAAATTAAGCGCGTTTACCCAGCTTCAACCGTAATTTCACTACAAACATTGAATCTTTACCACTAATTTTAATCCGTTGTAATTGCATAAAATCAGGATTTATACCATCAATGCCTTCGTTGGTGGTCACGGCATTGCTATAACCAACCTGTTGTGCAAAATCAACATCACGTTGTGAATAAATTCCAAAGGGGTAAGCAAAACTGTTCACAGATTTCCCAATCAACTGTTCCAATAGTTGTTTTGAATCTAGCAACTCACTCAAACATGCAACCGCATCAAGCTTATCTAAATTAGCATGGGTCAAAGTATGTGAACCAATTTCTACCACACCACTTTGTGCCAAAAATTGCACTTGCTGATCGTTGAGTTTCGGTTCACGTGCCAATTCACCACTATTATGATGCGCTTTTTTATAAGTTGACCAATCTCGGTCATGACGATCTACAACCACGTAAATTGTTGCTTTAGCTTGATACTTTTCTAAAATTGGATAAGCATTTTCTAGATTATCTAGGTAACCATCATCAAATGTAATGGCTACGGTTTTTTCAGGATGTTTACCCCAATTTTCAACCAATTCCTGCATGGTCACAAAGTGGAAACCTTCAGCTTTCATCCAAGCTACTTGTTTTTCAAACTCAGCTGGTTTAACTCGTAATTTATTAAATTTCGCACCATCAATATGTTCACGTACCATGTGATACATCAGTACGCGTGGACGTTTCCAATCTACAGCGGGCTTCCACCATGCATATTTCATGCTGAATGCAATCATCGGAACCAACAGTAAAATGAGTATATAAATCACGGTGACAACCAGTTATTTTGCTAAAAGATATGTTGCCACACGATCTGCTTCTTTAAAAGTCTGTGCAGTTGGTAATTGTGACAAATGTGCCTGTGTTGCAATGAGTTTCTTTGCTACAGCCTGATCTACCGACTGTGTAATCCGATCCTCTTTCAACCGATCTATCTTAATCACACCAACTTTACAACCTGCAGTTAATGCCTCATAAATCATTGAAACACTATCTTCCGTCACCCAAACTGCTTCAGCTAATTGCATTTCCTCAAAAATCCAACCTTGGGGAGTGTGCTCGACAGGGAAAATTTGCAACTTTTCTGCAAAATCATGCTGCTGTAAATGTGTTAAAAACTCATTTGGAGTACGGCGTGAACTAGTCAGTATAATTTCGGCATCAGGATGACTTTGAGTAACGTTTTGCACAATATTTTGAATAGCAGTTAAAACTTTCTGCTCATTCCATTGATGCCGTTTCGATGAGCCACCTAATGCAATCAAAATACGATTAGCCTGATGCCGAGCTTCATTTACAATGGGATTTAATGCGCCTTGTGTCACAATGACACATTCCGATGCTTGTACTTCATCGTGTTCAGGAATCACGGCAAAATCAAACCAAGAAAATGGAAAATTGGGTTTCATCAAAATCACAGTTTTGGCATTTTTATAGACTTTGCCTAACAGTAACACTCGAAGCTGCGTATGACTCCCCACACCAAAAATATAATCTGGTATGCGTTCAATCTCTTGAACTGATTGCTTAAAAATTCCCATTACTAATGAAAAAATAGCCAATTTTTCAATCGCAACTTCTTCAAAAGTTATGCTTTGTGTAGATTGTCTTTGCATTGCCTTAAACAGCCCTATCGCTTGAGAGCGATGTCCTGCTTTTCCATCACTAACATAGACAATATGCATAAAACATCCTTCAATTTACTTAATCTTAAGCATTCAAAAACAAAAAAGGCGAAACTTAAGCTTCGCCTTTTCATCTTAACCGATCAACTTATTTTACGTAAGTTAACCAGTCTGCATATTTAGGATTTTTTCCTTGAACAGCATCAAAGTAAGCTTTTTGGATTTCAGTAGTGATTGGACCACGAACCCCTTCACCAATTTGACGATCATCATATTCACGGATTGGAGTAACTTCTGCCGCTGTACCTGTGAAGAATGCTTCATCAGCGATATAGAATTCATCACGCGTAATACGACGTTCAACCACTTCATAGCCTAAATCTTTGGCAATGGTAATGATCGTTTGACGGGTAATCCCATCTAATGCACCACCAGCGATATCAGGCGTATGAATCACGCCATCACGTACCAAGAATACATTTTCGCCAGAACCTTGACATACATACCCTTGTGGATCTAAAAGCATTGCTTCATCATAGCCTGAGTGTGCAACTTCTTGATGCGCAAGAATAGATAAGGTGTAGTTACCTGATGCTTTTGCTTTACACATGGTCACGTTTGGATGATGATGTGTAAATGACGAGGTTTTAACACGAATACCTTTCGCCATTGCTTCTTCACCAAGGTAAGCACCCCAGCTCCATGCCGCAACCACTGCATGAATAGTATTGTCTGTTGCTGCGATCCCGAGCTTTTCTGAACCAATAAAAATAATTGGACGCAAATAGCAAGATGCTAATTTATTTTCACGAACCACATCGATTTGAGCTTGTTCTAATGCTGCTTGATCAAATGGAACTTTCATTTGATAAATTTTTGCAGAATTTAATAAACGCTTTGTGTGTTCTTTTAAACGGAAAATAGCCGTTCCATTCGGAGTTTCGTAGGCACGGACACCCTCAAACACACCCATACTATAATGTAATGTATGCGTTAAGACGTGAGTTTTTGCTTCACGCCAGTCAACCAATTGTCCATCTTGCCAAATAAAACCATCACGATCAGCCAAATTCATGGCACACACTCCAAATTTTTACACAATTATTCACTTTCCAAAGCGAAAGTCGCTGTTGGATCAATTAATCTTTGCCACAACTTGCAAACGACCTCTCGGGTATCGTGCCAATCGGCTGCACTGACTTGCATATTATGGTTTGCAAGGGCTAAGCGATGGCTCTCGGCGCGTTCACTGAGATAAGCTTGAATCAAAGCGGATACATCGTCACTGGATAAGCAACCTGCCTTTGCGGCATCCTCAAGAATTCTAACATTGTCGGAATAATGGGCGAGATCAGGATTCGTCCCACTCCAGGCTAACACCACATACTGTGCCATAAATTCTATATCAACGATACCACCTGCGTCTTGTTTTAAGTGAAAAATTCCATCTTTTTTCTGCTCTTTAGAAGAACCAAGATGATCTTTCATTTTTTGACGCATATTGAGTACTTCTTGGCGAACAGATTGCTCTTCTCTAGGCAAAGTTAGAATCCTACAACGTAATTCTTCAAACTTTGCTCGTAGTGTGGTTTCACCTGCAATTGAGCGAGCACGTACAATCGCTTGATGTTCCCACACCCAAGCACTTTTGAGTTGATATTGTTCAAATGCTTTTAAGCTTGTGACCAGTAATCCTGCCTCACCTGAAGGGCGTAAACGTGTATCGACTTCATAAACCCGTCCATCTAAAGTTTGCGTGGTCATCAGTGACATAAACTTTTGTGCTACACGCATGGCAAACTCAAAACCGCTAATAACTTTCTGACCATCGGTATCGGCTTGTTCATCCATATAGTGAATAAAGACCAAATCTAAATCAGAGCCATAACCTAGTTCTATCCCCCCCACTTTGCCATAACCAATGACTGCAAAAGCAATGTGATCCAGTGAACAACGTTGCCCTTCTGCATCCAAAGGATAACCATGTCGTTTTGCCACCATTTGATAGGCTAAATTTAAAGTGGCGATCACAGAAACTTCGGCAATATCGGTCAAAGCATCCGATACTTTCATGAGAGGACTTTCGGCAAGTACATCACTGGCAGCAACGGTTAACACATTGGATTTTTTAAATAAACGTAACACTCGCATTTGATCTTCGACTTGATCAATTTCAATGCGCAATAATTGCTGACGAAGCGAATCTTCCAAATCTTTGCGTTTGGGTAATTCAAAATCCATGGATAAAAATTCATCTAGCAATACAGGATAATGGGTGAGCTCCTCACAAATCCATGGACTTACTGTCGCCATTTTAACTAAGCGTTGCAATGCCCCTTTGCTTTCAATCAACATCACCAAATACACAGTACGGCGCATTACCGATTCTACCAGTGGCATTAAGCGCACCAATGCCATTTGCGGTTTGTCAGACTGTAAAACGGCTTCGATCAAATGTGGCCAAAATTCTTTTAAACGTTGTACTGCTTTGGCGGGCAGTTTTTTAATGGCATGCCCATACCAAAATTCATGAATTAAGTTTTTAGCATGCTCATCAAGCACATCATCCAATTGCTGTTCCAGTTGGCTAAAGTTTTCTGAAGGAGAATCATGTCCTTTTTCTTTAATTAAATGCTCAAACTGATAAATGACTTTACTGCGTTTTTCATTTAAAACGTCAAGAAACTGTTGCCATGTGGCAAAGCCCAAAGTTTCAATAATCCTCTTACGCAAATCAATTTCTGTCGGTAAAGACTGAGTTTGTTGGTCATTTAAAGCTTGAATGGCATGTTCTAAACGGCGTAAAAACAAATACGCATCTTCTAAATCAATCACGGCTTGCTCATCGAGTAGCCCCACTTCACCTAAATGCTGCAAACTTACTAAACATTGACGATCTTGTAGCTCTAATTTTGAACCACCATAAATTAACTGAAAGACTTGAACAATAAACTCAACTTCACGAATTCCGCCTGCACCAAGTTTTATATCATCTGAAATATTACGACGTGCCACTTCCCTTTCGATCATGGCTTTCATTTCACGCATCGCTTCAAAAGCAGTGTAATCGACATATTTACGGAACACGAAAGGACGGGTCATTTCTAATAAATCATCACCCTCTTTACCTCCAGAAACAACCCGTGCCTTAATCCATGCATAGCGCTCCCATTCTCGTCCATGCTGACTAAGATATTTTTCCAAAGCGACATGACTAATGGCTAGTGCCGAACCATCCCCCCAAGGACGAAGACGCATATCAACACGGAATACAAAACCATCTGCGGTAATGTGTTCCAGTAAATAAATCAGCTTTTGCCCCCACAGGATACAAAATTGCTGTACATCTATACACTTACGACCATTAGTTTCACCTTGTTCATCAAAGGCAAAAATTAGATCAATATCACTGGATAAATTCAGCTCTTGTGCGCCTAATTTCCCCATGGCAATCACAATTAAGTCTTGCACTTTTCCGTTGTAACCCATCGGTTCGCCATGTTTCGCCAGCAACGGAATGCGTGCAAAATCCTTGGCAGCGTTAATACTGGCATCAGCAAAATCCGACAATTCTTGGGTCAACGTCACAACATCAGTGAGTTGATTGGCATCTTGCCAAATCCAACGAAACATTAACCGTGCACGTAAAATACGAATGGCTTTCATCCATTGGGTTTCATCTGTAAGATCAGCCAAAGTTTCTTGTACGAGTTGATGAATCTTTTCCGTTGTAAGCGAACACTGAAACTGATCTAGCGCGTAATCTTGTTCTAAAAAAGCTGGATGTAAACTTAATACTTGTTCTGCGTACTGACTTGCACGTAAGGTTTTTTGCAACTGCTCAGCGTTCATCGGAAAAGAGCCTATACTTTGAATTAACGCTTATATTTATAACAGGTACAAATAAGTTTAGGGGCAATATTTTAATTATTATTTAGCTTAGAGTGGCATTGCAAAAATTTCTCATGAAACCAAGAGAAACCTTGCTTAAGCTTTAATTTACCACAGGATTCATTTCTTGCGCTGCACGTTGCTCAGTCACCAAAGCTTGATGAACATTTTTAGCTTCAGGCAGTATGACTTTAAATGTTGTCCCTTCCCCCATTTTTGAAGTGACAGAAATCGTCCCCTGGTTTAAATCAACAAAACGCTTACACAATACCAAACCTAAACCTGTACCTTTTTCACCTGCTGTTCCTTTAAAGCTTGCATTGAGCTCAGGTTCAAAGATACTCTGCATCTGAGCTTCGGTCATGCCCAAACCTGTATCCTGAATCAGAATTTCCACACCTTGACTGATCGGTCTTGCCGACATACGTACATATCCTGTTCCATCGACACGTGTAAATTTAAGCGCATTCGACACAAGATTCTGCAATACTGAGGTGATCATATTGATATCGCCACAGACTTTTAGTTCATCTGAAATATCATCGATGAGGCGAATATTTTTATTAATCGCAAGGCTATTTAAAACATCAAATACAATTTTAGAACTTTGTTTAAGTTTAAAATTAATTGGGTGATAGACAAAACGTCCACCTTCTGCCATTGCCCAATTCAGTAAATTTTCTAATAAGTTATAAGTTGATTGAGCCGTATCATATAAATATTCGGCAATATTTTTTACGCTGGCATCATCCAAACTATCACGCTCTTGCGACAAAACTTCTGAAAAACCAAGCAAACCATGAAATGGAGCTCTTAGATCATGCGCAATAATTTGGAAAAATTTAGTTTTACTAAAATTTAATGCCAATTGTTGTTCATAGCGTTCTTTTAATTCTTCATATTCTGCATGTGTTTCAATGGCTTTAATCAAACCTTGAATAATATCTTGTACAAAGACATAGCATTCTTGATCAAGTTCAGCATCATGATCATCAAAAAAAGTGACATGCCCAAATGAAGTGTGTTCATCTTTTCTTAAATCAAAACAAACAATGCGTTGATGATCTACCCCAATCTTGACGATATGTTGTGAAAATTTTGCATAATTTTCATGAGATGAATCTATTATTTTTTGGTTATTAAAATAAAAATGTAGGTTTGCCTCTGGGCTAGCTTGAAAAGCTTTAAATTCATTCTGAGTAGAATACCAAACATAAGGTTCATCCACGAACGAAATCACCGCTTTTTCGATATTTAATAACTTCCTTGAAATGCGTAAAAATCGCTCAACAGAGTTTTGTGGATTTAATACACCAAGCAATAATGATAGTTTACATGCGCTCAGCTTATCAGCCTGCCCCATTTCTAAGAGTTTTAATCTCATGGCTGCCTCATTATTTTTTAAAATGGCTAAAATGTAACTATTAACGCTTTACATGATTTTACGTTTTATAATATAGCAACAATAATTATGAAATTATATAGCCATTTATCTATAATTATTTCCAAGTAAAAATAAAGTTTACCCCAATCAACTATTTAATAATAAAAAAATATCAAGATATAAAACAAAAATTTAAATATAACATATTAAATTTTTATAAACTTTAAACCTCTATTTTTTGATATATCTTTCTCTTATTACACAAAATTAAACTTGATATATTTAGCAACAAATTATTTGTTTTTGCATATATTTTCAACAAAAATTTAAAGTTTGTGATTGTGTTTATAGTTATTGGTGAATTATGAGGATCAACTTAGAAAGGCTTTGACTATTTTTAACAACGCTTAGAATTTTTTGAAATAAGGTCAGTTCTACCCAGTTATTTTGCTTATCTGAATTGATTTTATGTTAATAACTTTGTTTATATTTACTTCATTATCCTTTATTCAGCTTTAAATGTATCTTTAAAATATAAATAACAAATGCTTTAAGAATCCCTATAGAAAAAAATTCTTGACTATTTTAAAACTTTAAATGTGAAATAATAACTTAGCTTTGAATTAAGCTTTAGTAAACAAAATCTGCTATACTATTATATTGTAATTTTAGCTTTATAAATTGATGAATCTGTATTCTCTGATGAGCACAGATCAAGTTTTAACTCGAATTTGTCTTACAAGATAAAAATAAGAAATACCTATCGCTTGTAAAGCATTCAACTTAAAACCTCAAAATCATCACTTATTTATTTGCTTATGTCGTTATATTTGTTAGAAACTGAAGACTTTTTTCAATTTTGAAACAAATATGGTAGATCACGCAATAGATTAGTCATGCAAGCATAGTATCATTTCCTAGCGAAATGTCGTTATCACTAGATATTACATTGACTGAAATGCAAGGAACATTGATACTTTCAATGTTTTTATTTAAGCAAATCGGTTCGTAGGGACTGAACCACAAGTTTAGTCCTCAAAAACATAATCCAAAGCAAGGGGCTATATATGGCTGGTGGAAAGTCAACTATCATTTACACACTGACCGATGAGGCGCCGTTATTGGCGACTTATTCACTACTGCCGATCATTGAGACCTTTACTAAGCCCGCTGGCGTAGAAATCGTGAAAACCGATATTTCTGTCGCTGCACGTGTGCTTGCAGAATTTACAGACTACCTAAACGATGAACAAAAGGTTCCAAATAACCTAGCAGAATTAGGTCGTCTTACTCAAGATCCTGATACGAATATCATTAAACTTCCGAATATTAGTGCATCTGTTGCGCAATTAACAGCATGTATCAAAGAGCTTCAATCTAAAGGTTTTGCGATTCCTGATTATCCAGAAAATCCAACCACTGAAGCAGAAAAGGAAATCAAAGCACGTTATAGCAAATGTTTAGGTTCTGCTGTAAACCCAGTATTGCGTGAAGGTAACTCTGACCGTCGTGCACCTGCTGCTGTGAAAAACTATGCGAAAAAACACCCACATTCTATGGGTGAATGGAAACAGTGGTCACAAACTCACGTTTCACACATGGATCATGGTGACTTCTATCATGGCGAAAAGTCTATGACTTTAGACCGTGCACGCAACGTGAAAATGGAATTAGTAACCAAGAATGGTGAAACCATCGTTCTTAAGCCAAAAGTTGCACTGCAAGACGGCGAAATTATTGATTCTATGTTCATGAGCAAGAAAGCACTTTGTGATTTCTATGAAAAAGAATTAGACGACTGTAAAGAAGCAGGTATTTTGTTCTCTTTACACGTTAAAGCAACCATGATGAAAGTTTCACACCCGATCGTTTTCGGTCACTGTGTGAAAATTTACTATAAAGAAGCTTTTGAAAAACATGCAAAATTGTTTGATGAGCTTGGTATTAACGTAAACAATGGTATGGCGGGTCTTTATGAAAAGATCGAAACTTTACCAACATCTTTACGTGAAGAAATCATCGAAGATTTACATGCATGCCAAGAACACCGCCCTGCACTTGCAATGGTAGATTCTGCAAAAGGCATCACTAACTTCCATTCACCAAATGACGTGATTGTTGATGCTTCTATGCCTGCAATGATCCGTGGTGGTGGTAAAATGTGGGGTGCTGACGGCAAACCTTATGACTGTAAAGCAGTAATGCCTGAATCAACATTTGCACGTATTTACCAAGAAATGATCAATTTCTGTAAATGGAATGGCAACTTTGACCCACGTACTATGGGTACAGTACCAAACGTCGGTTTGATGGCGCAAAAAGCTGAAGAATACGGTTCACACGACAAAACTTTCGAAATTTCTGAAGCTGGTGTGGCAAATATCACTGACCTAGAAACTGGTGAAGTGTTAATGTCACAAAACGTGGAACAAGGCGACATCTGGCGTATGTGTCAGGTGAAAGATGCACCGATCCGTGACTGGGTAAAACTTGCTGTAACACGTGCGCGCAACTCTGGTATGCCTGCAATCTTCTGGCTTGACCCATACCGCCCACATGAAAATGAACTCATCAAAAAAGTTCAAACTTATTTGAAAGACCATGATACTACTGGTTTAGATATTCAAATCATGTCACAAGTCCGTGCAATGCGTTATACGCTTGAACGTGTTGCGCGTGGTTTAGATACGATTTCTGTCACTGGTAACATTTTACGTGACTACTTAACAGACTTGTTCCCAATTATGGAGCTTGGTACTTCTGCGAAAATGCTTTCTATCGTGCCGTTAATGGCAGGTGGTGGCATGTACGAAACAGGTGCTGGTGGTTCTGCACCTAAGCACGTACAACAACTTGTTGAAGAAAACCACTTACGTTGGGATTCTCTTGGTGAGTTCTTAGCACTTGCTGCTTCTTTAGAAGAAATGGGCATTAAAGAAGACAATCCACGTGCAAAACTTCTTGCTAAAACCTTAGATGAAGCAACAGATAAATTGCTTGACGATGATAAGTCACCTTCACGCCGTACAGGTGAGTTAGACAATCGTGGCAGCCATTTCTATCTGTCTAAATTCTGGGCTGAAGCGCTTGCAGCACAAGATGAAGATGCTGAATTAAAAGCAAAATTTGCTCCTCTTGCAAAAACACTTGCTGAAAATGAAGAGAAAATTATTGCTGAGCTTGCAGAAGTTCAAGGTCAAGCTGCGGATATCGGTGGTTACTATGCCGTTGATCCTACAAAAGTAAGTGCAGTAATGCGTCCAAGCGCAACATTCAATGCGGCACTTGAAGCAGCTAAATAAGTGAATACAACACTAAATCATTTAGTAGCGTAAAAGAAAACCGATGCAATTGCATCGGTTTTTTTATTGCTCAATTTCAATATAAAAATTAAACAGATGCTTTTTCAATCAGCATCGCATCACCATAACTAAAAAAGCGATATTTATTTTCTACCGCATGTTGATATGCTTTCAAAATATTTTCTTTGCTCGACAATGCTGAAACTAGCATAAGCAAAGTAGATTCAGGTAAATGAAAATTGGTAATTAACCAATCCACAATACAGAACTGATAACCTGGATAAATAAAGATCTGCGTATCTCCTGTCCAAGCGCCAATTTTTCCACCACACGCTTGTGCTGCGCTTTCCACCGCCCGTGTTGCCGTTGTTCCAATGGCAATCACTTTATTGCCACGTGCTTGGGTTTCCTGAATCATTTTTGCGGCAGCTTCTGATACTTCACACCATTCACTGTGCATAATATGATTTTCAATATCTGTCGTACGCACAGGCAAAAATGTGCCCGCACCAACATGCAAAGTCACAAAGGTTTTATTTACCCCTTTTTGCGCTAATTTTGCCAAAAGTTCTTGGTCAAAATGCAGACTCGCTGTTGGCGCAGCAACACTAGCAAGTTTGGTCGGATCATTAAATACTGTTTGATAACGCTCTGTGTCGATCGCTTCCGCTTCGCGATTAAAATATGGTGGAATTGGAAGCTGACCATAAGCATCCAAAACTTGTAAAATGGGTTGTGAAAACTCAACCACAAATAAATTTTCATGGCGACCTGTCACAGTGACTTTTACTTCATCTGAACCAATAAATAATTCAGCGCCTGCTTTGGGTGAATTACTGGCTTTAATATGACAATGTGCAATGGTTTGATCGAAAATACGCTCTACTAAAACCTCAACCGCACCACCTGTGGCACGTTTACCTTTTAAGCGTGCTTTCATCACCTTGGTGTCATTTAACACCATTAAGTCACCCTCTTCGAATAGATCAAGAATGTCTGTAAAATGGTGATCTTGATAAGTACCATCTGCATTTAAATGCAATAAGCGTGAAGCACTGCGAGTTTCTAAAGGATAACGAGCAATCAGCTCGTCAGGGAGATCAAAATTAAAGTCAGAAAGTTGCATAAAACACAAAAGATTAGAAATAAAACTCGGTGTAGTATAGTCTTTTTTATGCTTGATCGTAGAAATTGCCGATTTTTAATCCAAAAAATTCACATATGAATTAAAATTAAACAAATGTAAAATTTCTTGATTGACAATGATCTGAAAAACGCTATTATAGCCACACAACCTCTCCCGAGGTGGTGAAATTGGTAGACGCGGTGGACTCAAAATCCACTGTCAGCGATGACGTGTCGGTTCGAGTCCGACCCTCGGGACCATATGAAATAAAAAGCCTTCAAGCACATTAAGACTTGAGGGCTTTTTTATTATCTCCAATAATATTAACAAGTTACAATATAAAAGTGATTTTCCTACAAACAATTTGTGCTATTTACTAAGATGATTTATTTGTAAGCTTATGCTATCCATTCATTTTCAATTCATATTTAGTCTTTAACATGACTAGCAATTCACCATCAAAACATGGGAAAATAACCGCCTTTTGCAGCAAATCAATCAGCGAACTGTTTTTTCGCCAGATTTAGGTCATTTATGAAGTTTGAAAAATTAGGTCAGTCGGGGCGTGCCCGTCGTGGTCGTTTAACCTTAGCGCATGGCGTGGTTGAAACTCCTGTATTCATGCCTGTAGGAACATATGGAACTGTTAAAGGCATGTTGCCGCGTGACATTGAAGAAATTCAAGCACAAATTATTTTAGGCAATACTTTCCATTTATACTTACGTCCAGGACTTGAAGTAATTCAAGAACATGGCGGCTTGCACGAGTTTATTAAATGGGACAAACCTATTTTAACTGACTCTGGTGGCTTCCAAGTTTTTAGCTTAGGTGCGATGCGTAAAATCAAAGAAGAGGGCGTCACCTTTCGCTCACCGATTGATGGTTCAAAAGTATTTTTATCTCCTGAAATTTCTATGGAAATTCAAAAAACTTTAAACTCAGATATCGTGATGATTTTTGATGAGTGTACGCCTTATCCTGCGACGCACCAAGAAGCACAAAAGTCATTACAACTTTCACTGCGTTGGGCAAAACGTTGTAAGACCCATCACCATGATGAACTAAAAAATATCAATGCATTGTTTGGTATTATCCAAGGCGGCATGTATGAAGATTTACGTGATGAATCTTTAAATGGTTTACTCGAAATCGGCTTTGATGGTTATGCAATCGGTGGTTTATCCGTTGGTGAACCGAAAGAAGAAATGATCAAAGTCTTAGATTATCTGCCTGCAAAAATGCCAGAAGATAAACCACGTTATTTGATGGGTGTAGGTAAGCCAGAAGACATCGTTGAAGCAATTCGTCGTGGTGTTGATATGTTTGACTGCGTTATGCCGACCCGTAATGCACGAAATGGTCATTATTTTGTGACTGATGGTTTAGTGCGTATCCGTAATGCCAAGTATCGTCATGATCAAAGTCCGCTTGACCCACATTGTGATTGTTATACGTGTACAAACTTTACCCGTGCCTATTTATTCCATTTAGAAAAATGTGGCGAAATGTTAGGGTCAATGCTCGGGACGATCCACAACTTGCGTTATTATCAACGCTTTACTCAAGATATTCGTGATGCTTTGGACAATGGCACCTTTGATGATTTCGTCACAGACTTTTATCAACGCCGTGGTTTAGAAGTTCCACCTTGCCCAGCCGACTAAATCTTAAAATGATGATGCATTTTTCATGCAGCAAGATTTGCGCTGAGGCACAAGACCATGTAAATTGCAAAACAAGTCAATTTAAATGTCATGTTTTTGACACCAGTTATTTAACTTTAGGAAACTAAAATGAGTTTATTTATTTCTGCTGCTCATGCAGCTGATGCACCTGCACAAGGTCCAAGCATGATGGCTAACTTATTGATGATTGCTGTTTTTGTTGCAATCTTCTATTTCCTCATCTGGCGTCCTCAAGCAAAACGTGCCAAAGAACATCGTGCACTGATCGACAGCTTGGGTGTAGGCAGTGAAGTGGTTTTTGCAGGTGGCTTAATGGGTCGTGTGACAAAAATTGACGGTGACTTTGCAGTAATTGAACTCAACCGTGGTAATGAAGTAAAAATACAACGTGCAAGTGTTATTTCAGTACTCCCTGAAGGCACATTAAATAACCTTTAATCATAAAGTAGTCGTGCCCTCGCACGACTTTTTTAATTTTAAGAAGAAAGCGAATGCGTTACCCTGCATGGAAATATTTACTGATCCTTGTTGTTCTTGTGATCAGTACATTATATGCTCTGCCAAGTTTGTATCCTGATGAACCTGCTGTTCAGATCTCTGGTGCCAAGGCTGGTACGCAGATTGATCAGTCTGTCATACAAAAAGCAGAGCAAATATTAAAGAGTGACAATATTGCCACTCATGACAACACTTTTACCAACAATGCCGCATTGTTGCGTGTAAGTTCGTCCGATGCCCAACTCAAAGCCCAAGAAGCTTTGCGTAAAGGTTTAGGTGAAGAGTATGTTGTTGCGCTGAACCTTGCGCCAACCACACCAGAATGGCTACAAAAAATTGGTGCGAAACCAATGAAACTTGGTCTGGACTTACGTGGTGGTGTTCATTTCCTACTTGAAGTAGATATGGACAAAGCAATTGCACAGCGTATGGAAACATCTGCAACCGATCTACGTCGTGATTTACGTGAGCAAAAAATTAAATTTAATAGCTTAACGTTAAATAACAACACACTTACTTTGTTATTTGCCAATAACGATGATCGTGCTGCTGCAATGGATTTTCTACGTCGTGATGGGAATAAGTACAATCAACAAGCGCTTGCAACAGAAACTGGTTCTAGTCTTAAACTGACCTATAACGATACAACCAAGCAAGAAATTCAATCTTATGCTTTAGATCAAAACTTAACGACTTTACGTAATCGTATTAATGAGTTGGGTGTGGCTGAAGCCTTGGTACAAAGTCAAGGTAGCAACCGTATCGTGGTTGAATTACCGGGTGTTCAAGATACTGCTGAAGCAAAACGTGTCTTAGGTCGTACTGCAAACTTAGAATTCCGTTTAGTCTCTGATTTAAATGATCAATACGTTATTCCAAATGGCGCATCTAACGGTCAAGCTGTTCCACCGGGCACAGAATTATTTGCTTATGAGTCATTAGACAGTGGCAAACAGTTACTCTTGAACCGTAACCGTATCTTAACGGGTGAACGTGTTCAAAATGCGTCAAGTGGTTTTAGCCAAGATACTGGCGGTGCTGAAGTAAACATTACTTTGGATAATGCAGGCGGTAAACTGATGGCAGATGCCACACGTAATGCTGTCGGCAAACGTATGGCTGTATTGTTCATTGAAAATAAACAAAAAATTGAATACATCACAGACCCAACCACTGGTGTACAAACTGAAGTACGTACTCCATTTACCGAATCTGTTGTCATTAATGCGGCAACCATTCAAGCAGTACTCGGCTCACAGTTCCGTATCACAGGTTTAGACTCTCCACAAGAAGCGGCTGAACTTGCGCTAATGCTTCGTGCAGGTGCTTTGGCTGCGCCAATGTACTTTGTAGAAGAACGTGTGGTCGGTCCAAGCCTTGGTCAAGAAAATATTGATAAAGGTGTATTATCAACTCAGGTTGGTTTCATCCTTGTTGCCATTTGGATGGTGGTGTTCTTCCGTGTATTTGGTTTAATTGCTGACTTTGCTCTGGTTGTTAACCTTGCTATGCTCCTCACGATCATGTCGTGGATTGGTGCTTCCCTCACCTTACCGGGTATTGCAGGGATCGTAATCACAATCGGTATGGCTGTCGATGCCAACGTACTGATCTGTGAGCGAATACGAGAAGAAATGCGGTGGGGTGCCTCCCCGAAACAGGCGATTGTGGCAGGTTATGATCGAGCATATAACACCATTTTTGACTCGAACTTAACCACTTTCTTGGTTGCTTTTATCTTGTTTGCGATTGGTACAGGTCCAATTAAAGGCTTTGCTGTTACCTTGATGATTGGTATCGTTTGCTCAATGTTTACTGCGATTACAGTAACACGTGCAATTGTCCAAATCATTTATGGTAAAAAACGCAACTTGAAAAAGTTGAGCATATAGGAGATCAATGATGACTGATGTGACTCAACCTGAAGCGCCGAAAACCAAAAAGTATGGTCGTCCTGATGATGAAAAAGTCATAAACTTTATGAAGATTGCCAAACCTGCGGCAATCCTCTCAATCATCCTGACCATTGCAAGTATTTTCTTTATCGTGACCAAGGGTCTAAATCTCGGTTTAGACTTCACAGGTGGTGTTTCTGCTGAATTAAACTATCAACAGGAAGCAAAACCCGCAGAAGTGATTAGCACCTTAGACAAAGCTGGCTTTAAAGATGCAGTTGTGCAAACTTTAGGCTCAAATAAAGATTTGATTGTGCGGATGCCTGTACAAGATATTAATGTTGAAGACTTAAATAATGCCTTGACCAAAGCAGTTCAATTACCAAACAACCCTGCTAAAGTACATAAAGTAGACTCTGTTGGTGGACAAGTCGGCAATGAGCTGTATATCCGCTCTGCAGGCGCTGTCGCTTTAGCGATGTTACTGATGTTGGTATACGTAACGATTCGCTTTGAGTTTAAATTGGCCTTAGGTGCAGTATTATCCTTACTACATGACGTGATCGTGACTGTAGGTATCTTTGCGATGATGCAATGGCCATTTGACTTAACAGTTTTGGCTGCCATCCTTGCATTGATCGGTTTCTCACTCAACGATAACATCGTTGTATCTGACCGTATCCGTGAAAACTTCCGTAAAATTCGTGGCGCAAGTCCACTTGAAGTCGTGAACTCTGCATTGACGGAAACATTACGTCGTACCATTCACACCTCTATGACGCTGTTACTCGTGGTACTTGCCATGATGTTCTTGGGCGGTGATGGTTTAAAATGGTTCTCAGTTGCAATGTTCATCGGTGTTTTTGTCGGGACATATTCTTCTATTTATATCGGTACAGCCTTCGCTTTATGGCGTGGTCTAAATCGTCAAGATTTCATTGTTCAGGTCAAACCTGAGTTTGAAGATGAAGAACAAATTCCACATTAATACGGTATTTTAAAAATGGCTCATCTTCGGATGAGCTTTTTTATGACTCAGTTTTGAAAAATCAATAAAGTTAATGCGAGATAATTTCAATCTGCGGAAAAGCAAAACCTTTGCATGAATGTTCTGAACGCCATGCAATCGTAAGCATACAATGTGGCAAACGGTAATTCTGATAGGCAAACACCCCAATCAATGGGTGTGAACAAATACCGCCATTTTCAAATGAATGTACGTGCGTATTCAACGCATTCAAACTCAAACGGATTCCCAAACCTGAAGCTTTTAATACGGCTTCTTTAGTCGTCCACACCTTAAACCAATATTCTGTATCACAGTCTAAATCTTGCCAAGTTTGGTATTCTTGTGGATGAAAAGCATGTTTGGCGAGCGCATCAAAGCGTACTTTTCGATCTAAATCCTCAATATCCACACCAATGTCTTGCATTTGTTGAGAGATCGCCAAAGCATAATGATTTTGACTATGTGAATGATTAAAGGCTACATTTTCAAATTGATTTAAATAAGGTTTACCAAATTCAGTTTTGTGTATGTCTTGATCTGAAATATTCTGCTGTAAAAATGTAGATAGGTATTGATTGCGCTGCTGATAAATTTGATTTTTTTTATAATAATTAAAGTCAGATAGTTTTTCAAAATTTTCTTGTGCTAAAGGAATCAGTTGAGCCAATGCTTGAACATGGATTTGGATCGTTCTATTTTTCATTGGCTCAATCATTTTGCATTTTCTAAATTAAATTCGACTTAGAGTTTTGCAATATCACCTTTTAGTGCAACACCTGCAACTGCTGTACCTTTCGCACAATCATACGTTGTAGTACTACGTGTTTCATTTGATTTATAAAAACTTGTGATGTTGGTGACAGCATTCGCTCCACGAGATTTTGCAGTATTTTGGAATTGGATCAATGCTGAGCGTAATACATGATCACAAGCATTTTCAGCAGACTTACCAAAACCATTGGTTTTTTTATTGGTGACTAAACCTTTTTCTAGTACCTGACCACCTGATTTCGTCCCTGCTAAATAGAACTTTACAGAACCATCCAAAGCGCCATCGGCAACAGCGCGGTCAACAGCTTCTTTAAAATTAAACTGATGCATTGAATCTGCAGCCTGCACAGAAGCCATGCCACTTAACCCCAAAGTTAAAGCGATACAAATATTTTTAATAGACATGTGATTACCCTTGTTTGTGATCTATTTTTTTGAAAATAATGGAAGTATTAATACCTCCAAAAGCGAAATTATTGCTCATCAATATTTCGGCATTTATTGTTCGAGCTTGCCCCACAATATAATCTAAATCTCCACAAAGTGAATCAATATTTTCTAAATTTAATGTAGGAATAAATTGTTGCCTTTGCATCATTTCTAGACTAAGCCATGCTTCAATTGCACCACAGGCACCCAATGTATGCCCAAAATAACTTTTCAGCGAACTAATCGGTTTACGTCCTAAAATACGTGCTGTGGCTTGTGTTTCAGCAATATCTCCTTGATCCGTAGAAGTCCCGTGAGCATTCACATAATCAATTTGTTCAGCAGAAATTTCTGCATCTTTAAGCGCCAACTGCATACAACGCCCCATCATTTCTGAATCGGGTCGTGTCACATGCTGACCATCGGTATTGCTACCATACCCGATAATTTCAGCATAAATTTTAGCGCCCCGTGCTTTAGCATGTTCATATTCTTCCAAAATTAGACAGCCAGCACCTTCCCCTACCACTAAACCATCTCGATTTTGATCAAATGGACGTGGTGATTTTTCAGGGTGCTCATTCATACTACTGGTTGCAAGTAAAACATCAAAGACAGCACAACCTGCTGCACTGAGTTCTTCAGCACCTCCTGCAAGCATTACGGTTTGTTTGCCATATTTAATGGCTTCATAAGCTTGACCAATCGCCATAGAACCAGAAGTACAAGCACTTGAAGTGGGTAAAGTCAGTCCTTTTAAGCCAAAATATACCGTCATATTGACTGCGCTGGTATGCGACATCATTCGAATATAAGTCGTCGCATTCATTTTGCTCATGTTATTTTCTAATAACATTGCACCAAACTCAGCTACAGCGTCCACACTTCCAGCTGAAGAACCAAATGCCACACCTGTCTCGCCATTTTGTAAAATTGGATCATTCAACAAATTGGCATCGATCAAAGCTTTTTCAGCACTAATCACCGACATCAACGCCACACGGCCCATTCCACGAGTTACTTTACGATTAAAATGCTTCGGTATATCAAAATGAAGAACAGGCGCTGCAATTTTACAACGTAAATCTGCAAAAACTTCCCAGTCAGGCATATAACGAATGCCACTTTTTGCTGCAGCAAATTGTGCAAAAATCGCTTCAGCGGTCTCACCCAGTGAAGTAATCCCTGTCATACCTGTCACGACAACACGTTTCATCAGATCAAGCCTCCATTGACAGAAATGACTTGGCGTGTGATATAACTAGCATCGTCACTACATAAGAATTTCACGACCTTAGCAACTTCATCTACCTGTCCCATACGTTGCATTGGGATCATTTTCAAAGCATGTTCTTGGACTTCGTCACTAACCATTTCTGTTTCAATTAAACCGGGTGCTACACAGTTCACGGTAATTTTACGTTTTGCCAATTCCAGAGCTAATGCTTTAGTTGCACCCATCAATCCAGCTTTAGCTGCACTATAATTCACTTGTCCACGATTCCCCATAACCCCGGAAACAGAAGACATGGTCACGATGCGTCCGCCTTTTTTCAAACGAATCATTGGCATCACTAAAGGCTTTAATACATTATAAAAACCATCTAATGAAGTCGAAATCACTTCATCCCAATCATTGTCGGTCAATGCAGGAAAAGCACCATCATGCGTAAGTCCAGCATTCAGTACCACACCATAAAATGCACCATGTTCAGCAATGTCTTGTTCTAATAATTGTTGAACTTGAGCGCGCTCAGTCACATCAAATAAAATTGCATGACTGTTACGTCCCATTGTTTGAATTTCAGCAACCACTTGTTCCGCTTCTGCTTTTCTAGCACGTGCATGTACTGTTACATCAAAGCCTGCTTGTGCGAGTTGTAATGCAATGGCTTTTCCAATACCTCGGCTTGACCCCGTTACTAAAATTCGTCTTGTCACACGCATATCCTAATCTTTTAAATTTTACTGTTGTTATTCAGGTTCATATACACTCAATATAGCGCTGATTGTATGGCCTTGATAAGAAATTTCACAGGCAAATTGTCCCAATCCTTCATGCAAATATTGTCGTTCTGCTCGGATTGTCACGATCTCGCCGATTGCAAAAAATGGCACAGGTAAATGTAATTTTCGTGTACCTAAAAGAAATCCTATTTTGGGTGTTTGTCCTAACTTTTGACCTTGCGAACCTGCATAAGCACTGATGGTTTGTGCCATTAACTCAATGCTTGACCATGTCGGTAAACCTTGTGCTTCACAAAACATGAGTTCAGGGCGAATGCTTAACTGTGCTACAGCATAATTTTCCCCAATCTCCACCAAATCATCAATAAACACCATCGGTTTTTGATGGGGAATAAAATCTATTGCATCTAAACTTGGTAATGTATTCATGACAATTTTGTTCCAAAGATTAAGCTGATATTACTTCCCCCAAAAGCAAAAGAATTCGACATAACATAGCTTATTTTATGAGGTAATTTTGCATTTTCTACAAAATTTTGCTCATCCATCTCAACATCAAAAATAGTAGATTGATGTAACGGTAACCATGTTTGGTCTTGTAATACCTGTGTACAAATCAGTGCTTCAATCGCCCCTGCTGCACCTAAGCAATGCCCCGTTTTATGTTTGGTACTGCTCAGTGGCACAAGGTAATCTTGAAATACTTGCTGTACCGCTTTAATTTCCATTGCATCATTTTGTGGGGTTGCGGTGCCGTGCAAATTTAAATAACCAATCTCTTGTGCTTGGATATTTGCCATCTCTAATGCGGTTTGCATGGCTTTGGCGGCACCAAGCCCCTCAGGATGTGGCGCTGAAATATGCCAAGCATCCATCGACTCACCTGCTGACATCAACATGACAGGTGCAGTTTCTTTACTCAACAAAAATAAAACAGCCGCTTCACCAATATTAATACCATCTCGGTGTTGTCCACATGGCTGACAAATACCATTGGACAAACTTTCTAAGCTATCAAAGCCATTTAAGGTGAGTTTACATAAGGTATCGACACCACCAACTAAAACCGCATCAGCCAGTCCCGCATTGATCAAACGTTGTCCTGCTACAAAAGCTTTGGCACTCGAAGAACACGCCGTCGAAATGGTATACGCCACACCTTCCCAAGCCAAATATTGTTGTAAGGCTTTGGCTAAACTACCCATTTCCTGTTTTTTTTGCAGGACTTGAACTGTTTGATCCCCTTGAAAATGACGTTGTAGGATAGGCTCATTGTCCGCAATCCCTGACGTTGAGGTTCCAATGATAATTGCTAAACGTTTAGGGTCAAATTGGGCAGTATATGAACGTAGCTCAGCTTCGATAGCTTGCAAAGCAGTTAAAGTAAAACGTAAGTTTCGAGTTTCAATCGGTTTTAAACTTTCTGGCACAGATTCAATTAAAGCCACTGGACATGCACCAACCCAAACTTTTTTATCTAGAATAAAGTCTGCGCTTAAACTCAGTGTATTCTCCGTTTGGGTCAATGCTTGTTGCATCTGTAGCGCATCCGCACCCAAAGCAGACAAACCAATGCTGAGTTGAATTCCCACTGCAGGATATTTAGCATCTATCTGTTCAGACATTCGGATTTTACTCATTATTTTCTAAAGTATTGACTACTTCGCTAAACACCATTTGATAAGGTACTTGCAAATTTTCCAAATCAGTCTGCGCTGTTGTATGGCGAATATTTAATACTTTTTGTTGATTGATTTCAATTTCCTGAGCAAAGCCATTACTTGTTTTAAGCTTATTTACTTGAACATGTTCAGGTGGCTGTTCAATAAACTGTGGATAAGTTGCAAATAAAATATCACGAACGACAAACTCAAAAGGCAACAACTTCATCGCATCAATGCGTTGCGCTACAGTGACTTTTTGACCATCAAAATGCAATTTAAACAACTGCTGTCCAGTCAAACTCAGCGCTAAAAAATCCAAGTGTTTACCTTTTTGCTCTTGGTAGAGTAAAAAACTAAAACTATGCTCTTTCCACTGGACTTCAACTTGGTCTTGACGTTGATAATGTTGTGCAGTCCATTGCGCAGTGGCTAAACCTTGCGCTTTAGGCAAAAGCTGCTGACAAGCACTCAATGGTATGAGCATCAACAAAGTTAAAGCACACTTCTTCCACGTATTCGGCATTATTCAATCCCAGCCATAGCCACTTGTGATTGCCCTTCTCGACAGTATTCCGCCAACGTACTTAAGCGCTGTTTGGCATTTTTATGAATTGGATTTTTATCATCCCACGCATAACCTGCAAGTAACGATGCAATCATACGACGAATTTTATCATTCTGATTTTTTGAAAAAACCACATCTTGAAACTCACCGTCATACCATGCCTCTACATAAGCACGAAATACTTGAATCCCTTTACGTAATGGTTTTTCATATTCTTGCATCCAGTCTACCTGTCCACCTTGAATAACACGCTCCACCAAAGGTACGGCTAAACTCGAAGATTTTAAGGCAATGGTTACACCCGAAGAAAATACAGGATCTAAAAACTCGCCTGCATTACCGAGTAATGCATAGTTTTCTGCAGCTAAATGTTTAACATCAGCAGAGTACCCCACCAAAGTCCGCACTGGTGTATCAAACTTCTTATTACGAAGGACATATGACAAAGCAGTATCGTCCGCTAAAATACGGGTAAATGTCGCCTGCAATGTTTCAGGACTAGCATCATCAAATTGATAGCGGTCAAAGAAATCTTGCTCTCCCACCACACCAAATGATGCACGCCCATCTGCAAAAGGAATCAACCAATACCATGCACGTGGGTCTTTTTCATGTACGGTAATTAAAATCTTTTCACGATCAAAATCAGGATCATTCAAAATCCCATCTTCAATATGGGTAAAAATAGCACGACGTACAGGAAAATCTGACGGACTTTCAAGGTCTAAAAATTTCGGTAAAATGCGTCCAAAGCCACTGGCATCTAATAAAAATTTAGCTTGAATTTGATATTGTTCAGCCTGTTCATTTTTAACTGTTAAAATAGGATGTTTAGACGCTACATCTACTGCCACGACTTCATGCCCAAAACGAATTTCCGTACCAAGTTGCTCAGCTTGCTGTGCCAACAAATGATCAAAATCCGCACGTCGCACTTGCCATGTCGTGCCAGGTCCTTCGCTAAACTTTTCAGTAAAATCATAGAAACTGCGTTGCTGACCTTTTAAAAAAGCTGCTCCATTTTTAAATTGAAATGCACGTTCTTCAACATGATTTTTAATGGTATCTAATAAACCGGCTTCCTCTAAAAATACCATCGACTGTGGAAGTAAAGATTCGCCTATCGAAAAACGTGGGAAATACTGTTTCTCAATAATCGTAACCGCATAGCCTTTTTTTCTTAATAATGCGGCTGCTGAACTGCCCGAAGGTCCTGCCCCTATAATTAATACATCTGTTTGCTGAATTGAATTCATCATGTCCCCCAATCTCAGCTATCTTGCTGATTCTGTAAAATAATACGATGTTTATTATCTGCTTTAGTAAAAATTGTAGCGTAGATAAATGAAAATATAACGCCAAATAAAACAGTTAAACCAAAACAATGAATGGCATAGGTATGACTAAAAGACAATAAACCAAAACCAAGTAAAGTTGACATCATACATAAAAATAACGCCATTCCAACAACTTGTGGATGATCATGCCCATGTCGATAGAAAATCGCATAATCTACCCCAATCCCAATAATCAAAAATGTCCCCATGATGCTGAATAAATTAATTTCTACACCCAGCCATGCCTGTACAGCGAAAGTACTCAACAACGCCAAACTCACAGGTAATATCAACGCAATAATCGCTTTCATGCCATAGATCACGCCTAAACCGATCAGCAATGCAATCAAAGCATAAAGTAGTAGATACTGCGCTTGAATACGATGCTCATGAAATAATGCAGATAAACTACTCACAGGTTGTAAAAATTGAATTTGCGCTGTTTGTAATTGTGTGAATGCTTGTGCCTGCTGTACACCTTGCACCATCACCAAACGTTCATGATCATTTACTTGTAAAAATGCCAAGGGATGTTGCGTAAAAGCGGATAAACTTAATAATGGCTGTTGTGCCAGTTGCTGCTGCCAACGTACTACATCTTGTACATTGAGCTGCATGGCTTTGGCATAGTTCACCAATTCACTTTTTGGAATCTGTTGTAAAAGCTGAATATTGGCGTGTTGTATTGCCAAAGAAGGGACAGATTGTCCAATGGCTTGCACACTTTTCAACTGTCCTTGCTGTTGCAACTGCTTTAATTTTGTTAACAATCCTTGCTCAAGCTGTTCAAGTTCAGTCTGATTTTTGGCACGAATCACAAAATAATCACTACTTTGCTGTTGCCCAAAACGCTCACGGACATAGTGATCTTCTTGTTTCAGCTTTTGATCCATACTTTGTAAATTACGAATGTCATCATTGGCTTTCAAAAAATAAAGACTGCTGCTCGACACTACCGCAATCACTGCAATCATGCCAAAACGTAATCGATTATGACTGAGCACATAGTCACGTATACGCCCAATAAAACCCAAAGTGTTAATCGCTGGTTGTGCATTCAGTGCCTTCAAACGAGGAAGTAATAAAATACTGGTCAGCCACGCCGCACTTAACCCCACGATTGAGAATACCGCAATTTGTTTAAAGCCTGGAAATGGAGTAAATGTTAAAAACACGTAGGCAACTAAAGTCGTCATCAAGCCCATGAATAAACTGGGCAATACAGGTTTAAGTACCTTAAAACCGTTTACTTTAGGATGTTGCGACTGCAACGCCATAAAATAAAAAGAGAAATCGACACATACCCCGACCAAACTTGCGCCAAAAACCAACGTCATCAGATGAATTTCACCAAATAACCCATGTGTGACTGCAAATGCCAGCAAACATCCACTACTGACCGCGACAAACTCAGTCAACATCGGACGCAAAGACCGAAAACCAAACCAAACCAACAACAACACACCGAGACTTGAACCCAGACCAATCGTGGAAATTTCTTTTTCAGCCGATTGGGTTCCAAAACTTGAAAATAAGAGTGTGCCTGTCCAATGACTCTTTGCTCCGATTTTATTTAACTCAGCATCGAACTGTTGCATCCAAGCCGTTGTATTTTCTTGATAATCAATATTATAAGGACTTTGCGTCAGCTCTAAATTAAAAAAACGAGAATTGCCTTTTTCATCATGAATGGTTGCAAAGCCCTGTTCCATCTCAATCGTTTGATCAGTTTTCTGATTTGACAAATTCATGGCAAAACGAGGAAATAACAACAAAGGGTCTTTTTGCAACAAATCAGCGCTGATCGGCATACCAGGACTCATGATTTGCAACAAGGCTTGCTCAGTTAAACTGGCATAATCTTGTTGTTTTAACAATGCAATATCGTCAGCACTGATCAAGCCTGCATGATGCTGATATAAGGTTTGTGCAAATTTTTCTGTGTCTAACTGCGGCTTTAAAGGTTGCCATAATTGTGTTTCAGCCACACGCTGCTTGAGCAAATCCGTTGCTTGTTGCATCACTTGATCATTGGGTGCATCAATCACCAAAAAAACTTTATTATTCAGTTGTTCGCTGACATATTTTTGTGTTTTTTCGGAAGCCTGATCTTGTTTTTCCTCTGGCAATAAAGCAAAGATATTGGTTTGAATATGAATATCACGTTGCAACCATGCATAAGCTAAACTGGTTACCACGATCAATAATACAGCAACCCAAAGCGCGGTAAATTTATTTTGCCAACTTGAAAAGTGCATCTTCACTCGCCATCATTTGAACAGGTTGAGTCGTATGCTGACTAAATTGAATACTGGTTGCATTATTGGCTTTTTCAGTAATCACAATACGATCAACAAAACGCTGCCCTTGCGCATCGACACGCACAAATAATTTTTTAAATAAACTACTCTTTGGCGTAAGCGTCACATTCCACTGTGTTGGTGAGTAATTTGCAGAAACCACATTAAAGTTTTTCGCCAATGCTGCTTCATTGCCTGACATAAGCTGTAAAAACATGGTCGCTACTGAACCATAGGGTGATTTATCAATTTCAATTTGGCTAAAGGTCCGCTGAGTTTTTTGTACTAATTTTTTCGGTGTCACAATCAAACTGGCTTGTACTGGACTTTGAATTTGCCACAAGACCCCATTTTGTTTAGAAAATAAAACCGTTCCATTGGAAACAAAGGTTTTATTTAAAGATGCAAGTTTCTTTTGTTGTTGGAAATGTGCACGTACTGTCGGGGTAGCTGACAATTGCTTAAAAATCTGACCGACTTGCGTATCCTGTGCAAAACTTACGGTTGAAAATGTCATGCAAACAATCGCAGTACATACACAGCTCAGCAAGAACTTCCATATAGAAAATGCTTGAGATTGAATTCTGATATTTTGCATAAAAAATTTCTCTCCACTCAAGCTAAGCAGGCTGAAAAGCCGACCATGCATTTAAACGCTCAAACAAAACAGGCGGTGATTGAAAACACATTTCTCGCGTTTCAATATGAACTGCAACTTGTGAAGTAAAGCCTTTGGTTAAACGCTTACCTGAATCAGCATCGAAAATTTGATACTCGATTTTCAAACGATTTTCCCATTCTTTTAAAATGGCACGTACCCGTATTTTTTGTTGAAACTCGATGCCTTGTACATAACGTACATAACTTTCAATCACTGGCCACGCATAACCTGATGCTTTCATTTGCACATAGTTGTATTGAAACTCATCTAGTAATTTACAACGCGCAATTTCAAAATATTTGATGTAATGTCCGTGCCAAACAATATTCATGGTATCCACATCATGAAATGGAATCTCAATAATCACATCAGCATGCATAACTTAACTCCATTTCAACTGTTGATCATCGGCCTTTAACAAATCAAATTGCTCAAAACGATTCACCAAACGTTGTAAGTCCTGTTGTAAAGGACGATCTTCCTCTACAAAAGTGAAGCTTTCAAGCACCCAATGTTGGAACTGCGTTAAAACGTCGCCTAATTCTTCAGATAAGCCTTTAAGTTGAATGGCTTGTACTGCGGCACAACAAAGTGCTGCCATCACTTGCTCAGTTAATAAAATCACACGACTGGCATCACGTGCTGCAATCGTCCCCATACTGACTTTGTCTTGATTATGACATTCGGTAGAACGTGAAAAAATTGAAGCTGCGAGTGTTTGTTTTAAAGCTTCTGCTGTCCAAGCGGACACCCCGATTTGTACCGCTTTAAAGCCATGATTAAGTGGTAAACGCTCAAGACTTGAGCCCGTTAAATTCCGTGGTAAACCATGATTCATCTTATGATCGACCAATTGAGCAAGCTGTCGATCCATCAAGTCAGCAATGTTGGCAATCATGATTTTTAAACTGTCCATCGCTTGGGCAATATGTCCACCATAAAAATGCCCGCCATGTAAAACACGCAAGTTCACTGGATCAATCAATGGATTATCATTGCTTGAGTTCAGTTCATTTTCAATAAACTGACGTAACCACAGTTTAGAATCCTCAAAAATCCCAATAATATGTGGTGCACAACGTAATGAATAACGATCTTGCAAACGTGGGCTTTGGTGTGCTGTTTGTACTTCACTGTTTAACCAACTGCGTAATTGTGAAGCAATATGTTGTTGTCCTTGATGTGGCTTTTGTGCAAATAGCACTTCATCAAAATGGCTTGGGTTACCTTCTAAAGCCAAAACATTCAGTGCGGTTACCAAGCTACTAGTTAAAGAAATTTGCTCAGCTTTTTTATAGTTTAGGCAAGCAATTGCGGTCATTACCGCAGTACCGTTCATCAGTGCCAGACCTTCTTTGGGACGTAGCACCAAAGCATCCATCTGATAATCTGCATAGACTTCGTGAATCGGGACAATACGCTGTTGTGAGTGCAAATAAACATCACGCTCTCCCACTAAAGCCCCAGCGATATAGGACAATGGGGTCAGATCTCCACTTGCGCCGACTGAGCCTTCTGATGGAATCACAGGAGTGATATTTTCATTTAGCATCCATACCAGACGTTCTAACAATGCCAATGACACACCCGAATAACCACGTGCCAAAGAGCATAAACGTGTCACCACGACCGCACGTGCTGTGACCAAATCTAAGTTTTGCCCTAAACCACAGCCATGGAAACGTGATAAATGTAATGGTAATTCATATACTTGATGTGCTGGAATCTCCACAAGACAGGAGTCGCCATATCCTGTAGTCACACCATAGATTACGCCTTCCTCGTCTAACAATTGATCAAGAAAATCTGCGCCACGTTGAATCAAATTTCGCCATTCTGCTGTTTCAGGCAGTGCTACACGACAACGATTTTGTGCTACAGCCACAATCTGTTCGATTGTTAATGCTTGCTCCCCGACCACTAAAACTTGCATATTGTTATTTTCCAATTATTTATTCCAAAAGTGATAAAAATTAAACCATTGATAAGGTGCACGTATGCAATGCTGTTCGAGTAAAGCAACATATTGACGGGTAATCACTTGCATAGCAGCTAAACGATTTGCTCGTGGTAAGTCGACTTTGTCAGCCAACATATGAATATGTACATCGAACTGATCTCGTTGCCGATAACAAAACACTGCCAATAAAGGAACTTTGAGTAAACTCGCCAAAATCCAAGCACCTTGTGGCCACTGCGCATCCTCACCTAAAAAACGGACAGTTTGTACACGTTGTGACTGCACTGGCACACGGTCTGCCGCTAAGATCACCCATTCACCTTGATCTAATTTATCTTGTAGTAACATGGCAGTTTCAATCCCTAACTCATCAACTGAGATCAAGTGAATATCTGCTTTATCATTAATTTTCTTTAAAAACTCATTAAATTTAGTGGCATGTTTTTGATAAACCAAAACATTAATTTTTTGCGGATGTTCGGATTTGATCGCGCGTAATAACTCAATATTGCCAAAATGTGACACCATAATGAGCGCACCTTTTTGATAATGTGCTCGAAAATGCTCATGCCCATGCAAATTTAGCTTTTGCTCAGGGATTGCCCCCAACCACCCTTCAATTTTATCTAAAATACATTCACCAAACTGCATAAGATGGGTATAAGTATTTGCAAATGTTGGTGCTTGCAAAAATGGTGAACGTTCACCTGCAAACTGATGTAATTTATTGAGATATTCTAAAGAAGCTTGTTTGGCAAGATTAGAAAATAGCCAATACCACATGATCACAAAATACAATACGATACGACATAACACTCGCCCACCAATGCGATAAAACCATAACATCAAAGTCAGTGGCAACATGCCGCCCTTTTCTTTGAGTTGATTCCATTGTGGACGAGCAGATTCAGACATCCGTTGAACCTGTAAATTTATTTTTTAATAATTTTGGCAAACGTAATAACATGCCTGCCAATAAACGTGAATGTGCCTTGCTCATCCCTAAATTGTCACGCCACACATGAAAATGTGAAATACCTTGCTCAGGGTAAATCACTTTGGTCGGGACATTGATAAAAGGGACATTTTCCCATTTTAAACGCACCAAAATCTCACTATCAAAACCCATACGGGGTTGAAACTTTGCTATATTTAAAATATGAATCGTTTGTGCCAATGGATAAACACGGAAACCACACATGCTGTCTTTAATTTCAAAAGATAAACTGTTGATCCACACCCAAACATGCGTAGCATAACGTCCATATAATCGCCCTTTCGGGACAGACTCATCAAAAATAGGCTGACCAATTACCATGGCTTGCGGATGCTGTTGAGAGATTTCTAAAAACTTTGCGACATCAGCCCAATCATGCTGACCATCTGCATCAATTTGTAAAGCATGACTCAAACCAAGCTCAAATGCTTTGTTTAGACCTGTAATAACTGCCTGACCTTTGCCTTGATTTAGTACGTGTTCCACCAATACAACATGTTTAAATGTAGTCGCTAATGTTCTTAATAGCTGACTACATGCTTCATCACTGCCATCATTGACTAGAATAATAGGCAAGGCAAATTGATTTAAATGTTCAAGCAAAGCCTGAATATAATGTGGATGATTATAAACAGGAATGACAAATCCATAGTTAGACATGTTCAACTCCTGTTGTTTTTGTCCCTAGAGCATCTTGTGCATTTTGCAATATGAACAACAAACGCCCTGAAGCTAACAACTGTTCGGCTGAACGCATTTCAAAATGAATCTTATGCTGTTTTCGGACTAAAGTTAACTCAACGATTGCAAATGGTTTAATCAAATCTTGAAATTTCAGTTGTTCATAACCATTACACCATGCCAAATCTGTCCAAATTTGTTTCGCAAACTGTTGAATGAAAGCAATCTGCCCCACCCCAGGATAGATCGGATAATCAGGGAAATGCCCTTTAAAACACTCAAGTTCAGGAGGAAACTCTAACTGAAATTCAACATGCTCCGCATGTTGCTGTTGTTGTAAAACCACAGGGGAAAATTGCGGTTGAAACAAAGCTTGCATCATTTGTTTATTCAACTTTGACTGGCTATTTCGTGGTAACTGTGACAGGAAACGCCATTGTCTTGGTATTGCGATACTTTCCAATTTATCAGTAAGTTGTTGTTTTAACTGCGTCACAAATTTAGCTTTATGTTCTTGAAGCAAAACTTGCCGTGCATGCTCTGTTAAAACTGCCACACAAACTAAAATCTGCCGATGTTCTTTTTCAGTCAAAAGTACGTGGCATTCTGTAATATCATCTAAAGTTAAAATCTTCTGTTCTATCGCATCTAGACTTAAACGTTTTTCTTCTAATTTTACGATACGATCTAAGCGACCTAATAATTGAAAAGCTGATTTTGTATGTGTTGCATCCAGCACTTTTGCACGATCACCAGTTAAAATCCAATCTTCCGTAAATGCATGATTGGTTTTAACCCCTAATTCATGTTGTTCAGTCACATAAATTTCAACATTAGCAAAAGGCATCCACAGTGCATCATCCTGTTGTCGATGTGCGATCCCACCCGTTTCTGAACTTCCTAGCACTTCAATAATAGGTCGATTTAAATAGGGACGAATACCAGACTCTAACTTTCCGCCTGAAGAATAGACATATTGACAATCTTGCAACACGACATCCTTCGTCCAACGTTTCAGTAAAGCTGGGCTAGAAATGACATAGTTGTGTTGATTAAATACTTTTAATTTCTGCTGTGCCGCAACCACATCTTCTGGAAATGCCAATTGCGTAGCATAAAAACTGCGTCCACTCGCCAAAGGCAACAATAATTTAAACAATAAACCATAAATATGTTGATGACTGACTGTCGCAATGGCAATACAGGCTTTATCTAAATCAAAGCTTTCATCCAAACCTTGTACTTCATTAAGTAACTGACGCAAAGTTCTTGGAATTTTTTTCGGCTGTCCAGTCGAACCTGAAGTATAGAAATAGACTTGTGCTTTTTTCAGAAAATGATCATCAAAACTCAACTGACTCACAGCAAAGTTATTTTTTAAATTTTGTGAATGTTTCGAAATTGGCTGACGACTTAAAAAATAAATACCTTGTTCTGCCAATTCAACTTCTAAATCTTTGACTCGGTTTGGTGCAAGCACAAGCTGTTTTTTAGCGATTAGAGCAGCAAAGAATAAAACTAGAAATTGATAACTGTCATTTTCCCAAAGTGCATATTGTTCAGCATCCAAACATTGCATAGCATTGGCTTGCTGACAAACATCCTGCCAAAAATCGATAAAACGAATTTGATGCAAATCTTCTCGAATACAAAGTGTTTTTGACGATTGGATATGCGTTTGAAAATGACACAACATTTGATATCACTCTTTATTTTGATCGTCTAACTCAACCAAAACTTGCTGATTTAAACGTTGCTGGCGTTTACGTAAAATAAATTCGCCTAAAAATAAAATTCCCATCAAAATATAGGAAATAAAACCATTATAAATCACCCAAACTTTCATGGGTGCAAAGATCACAGTATATAAAGCAATTGTCGCATTCAGTACAAAAAACACACACCATACGATAGTGACCTTCCTCGTCCAAATCACACCAGATTCAGGTAAATCAGGTTCGACCAAACGTGCAAAACGCTCAATCATAGACGGCGGTTTGATCAAAGTTGTTGCGAAAATAATGCCTGCACCAACACTCATAAACACAGGATACATCTTCAACCAAGCATGATCTTTTAAGAGCAAACTTAAACCACCACACAAAATTGCAAACCAAGTCAGAGGTAGCAGCAAGGGATTACCTTTGCTCAATAATCGCACCACACCCAGTACAATTAAAATCACACTCACCCAAAGAAAGTGTCCTTGAGATAATCCCCAACCGACTAAAAAGGGATACAAAATCATTAAAATAATGACGATCCCTTTTACAACCGATTTCATTCAGCCGACATATTTTGAATGACCGTCACCACATCTTGTACAGTACGGACATTTTTAAAATCTTCAGGTTGTACTTGTTTACCTGTTAATTCTTTAATTTTCACAACCAAATCAATCGCATCAATACTATCGACATCAAGGTCTGAATATAAATTTGAATCAAGCTGAATATCTTCAGGCTCAATTTCAAATAAATCGTTCATCCACTCACGAAGTTTTTCTAAAATTTGCGCTTGCGTTAACATCTTAACCTCTTATGCTTGTTGTTGGCTTTCGACCAAAGCAGCTAAACTTTGAATTGATTTAAAGTGCTGCTTGGTATCTGCAGACTCAGCATTAAGATGGATGTTATAACGCTTTTTCAACGCCAAACCTAATTCTAATGCGTCAATCGAATCTAAACCTAAACCATCCCCAAATAAAGGTGCTTCAGTGTCGATATCATCTATGCTGATGTCCTCGAGTGCAAGTACATCAATAATCATTTGTTTTAATTCATCAGCAAGATTGCTCATTGTTAGATAACTCTTGATTAAAAAATTGTTGAAGTTTCTGATTTAATTGACGAACTTGCTTTGGAGAAACCTGAGTATCTGCGAGAACTTCATCAATCTGTATGGCATCCAAAACCTTAATTTGGATATGAAATGGCTCAGATGGAACATGATACCATTTTTCATTTTTAGTTAATGTCGATGGCGTACACCGAATAAGAATCGGACGAATCGGGACATGAGCACGTAAAGCAATATTGGCAGCACCCCGCTGAAACTCATTTAAAATCTCGCCTTTGGCAGTACGTGTACCTTCAGGGAAAATCAGTAACGATGCCGCTTGGTCTTCTTGTAATCGTGCTACACAATCCTGAATAAATTGCTCTGAACCCGCATTTAAAATATATCCTGCTGAACGCACCGGCCCTTTAGTAAATGGATTTGACCACAAGGCTTCTTTGACTACACAGTTGGCTTTTTCCATTAGACCGATCAAGACCACGACATCTACTAAAGTTGGATGATTAGCAATCACAAGTTCTTGTCGACTTTGCTGTAATTTTTCCAAGCCTTCGATCTTATAGGTCATGATGCCCAACTTGACCATCATTTCAGTAAAACCTTTGAAACTGTAGCGGATGACTTGTTGTGCACGCTCTTGTCTGGTTTTTGGATCTGTACTGCTTAGATTCACTAAAGGCGCAATAATGCCACCGATCGCAACGCCTCCTAAACCAAAACTTGCAAAACTAAAACCCGTTGCACCTACACGCCACACATGGTTTATTTTTTTTCGAATTTTTTTCATCATGAGTATCTTGACCATGCAGCATAATTTTGCTGTGAGGGCTGTGTCCAAAAATTATAAAAACATTTTGCCTCTAAATACTTTGGCTCAATCTCTAGCAAACCTTGCTCATTCAACCGCAAACTTGAACTTGATAAATCAACCAGCGCAGCCAATGCAAAACCTTCAAAATCTTGATGTTCGCTATACACTTCAGGCAAAGCTTCATCGTAATACACCACCATCGCACGCCCTTGCGGGCATACTGTTTTTAAATACGCATAAGCCTCAATCACAGCTTCCGACCAACTCGCGCATAAACTTGTTGAAGGTGTTGCATCTTGACACAAGATTGAATACAAACCTGCAATCGCATTATGAACAGAGGTTGAAAATTGCGTTGGTGAAGGTGTTATATCTTGTAGTACATCTTCTAAAATTTTATAGGTTTTATGTTCGTCGCCATATTGCGATGCCCAAACAATATAATCGACCTGACCTTGATTTAAGCATTCAATCGCACTATTTAAAGCTAACTTGGCAATAGAAGATAAACGTCGACGCTGCATGGCAGGAATATGCGCAAGCGCAGGAAAACCCTCTCCCGCACAACTGTATTTAAGTTGTGAGATATTTAAGTGAATCATATTGAGTCATCTACCTACCACATCGCTATGCTATTTTTTGCCGCAACCCCAAAATTGCGTGCCGATTATATCACTGCGTAGTAAAAATATTCATAAGGAATCAATTTGTTTTTTGTATTTTTAGAAAATTTTTTAATCAGATAACAAAAACACCCAAATTTCACTTTGAGTGTTTTTATTTTAAATCTATAACACAATGAAAATTAACGTTTAAATTTCTTTTCAGCTTTTTTAAACTTCTGAATATAACGACGACGACGTGCCGCAGTTCGCTCATCTATTTGTGATTTACGTCCTTCAAATGGGTTTTCTGACGTTTTAAAATCAATTCGTACAGGCGTTCCTTCAAGTTTATATACTTTACGGAAGACATTTTCCAAATAACGACGATAATCCGCAGGCGTTTTATCTACTTTATTGCCGTGAATCACAATTGTTGGTGGATTTTGTCCACCCATATGGGCATAACGCATTTTGATGCGTTTACCACTAAACATTGGCGGTTGATGTGCATCTGTCGCATCATTCAAAATTTGAGTGAGTTTTGCAGGTGATACTTTTAAATGTGAAGAATCATAAGCACGATGAATCGAAGGATATAAATCCCCTACCCCTGTACCATGTAATGCTGAAATTAAATGAATTTTTGCCCAAGGAATAAAATCAAAACGACGCTCGACATCGAGCTTACATTGTTTACGATCATATTCAGTCATGTTGTCCCATTTGTTAATGGCAATCACCATGGCACGCCCTGCTTCAAGTGCGTAACCGATCAAATGTAAATCTTGTTCAACAATCCCTTCACGTGCATCGACTACAATCACCACTACATGTGCATCTTTCATCGCTTGCAAAGTTTTCACGACTGAGAATTTCTCAATCATTTCATCCACTTTGCCTTTACGACGCACCCCTGCGGTATCGATCAATGTATATTGACGACCATCACGCTCAAAAGGAATATAAATCGAGTCACGCGTTGTACCTGGTTGGTCAAAAGCAACCACACGTTCTTCGCCCAGCAAACGGTTGACTAAAGTTGATTTACCGACATTTGGACGACCAATAATTGCCAAACGTAAACCTGTCGCTTTATCGTGCTCTTCTTCACTTTCATCTTCAGGAATATCTTCGAGCACATCTTCAAGCATTTGTTGCACACCACGACCATGGCTGGCAGCAACTTGTAAGGGTTCACCCATACCGAGTTTGAAAAATTCAACCAAAGCAGCTTCAGCATGTACACCATCTACTTTATTAGCAACTAAAAATACTTTTTTACCTAATGTGCGTAATTCACGTGCGATTTGCTCATCAGATGCCAACAATCCTGCACGAGCATCCACCACAAAAATGATAATGTCGGCTTCATTAATGGCAGTTTTCGACTGTTCTGCCATATAAGAGTCGATACCACCTTCACTTTCACCAATACCACCAGTATCTACCACGATGAAAGATTTATTTTGGTAAACTGCATCACCATATTTACGGTCACGTGTCAGACCAGCAAAGTCTGCGACCAATGCATCACGACTCTTGGTAATCTGGTTAAATAATGTTGATTTTCCGACGTTCGGACGTCCAATGAGCGCAATTACGGGTTTCATAGATTAACCTTAATTCAAGATCAGCCAGTTGGACTGGTCTGAACATCAGAGAGCGAGGAAGAATGTAGAAGCAAATGCTTCAAGACCTTTCGATCAAATTCATTAAAACAAAGAACTCGGGGTATTGAAATTCAATCACCCCGAGTCTTTAAAAATATATAGGCACTAGTTTAACACAAGCGTTAAAAAAATTAACGGTTCTGCCAAACAGTTAATTTACCTGTGCGTGTTGCAACATAGAGTTGGTTATCAATCACACGTAAAGTACGCACTTCACCACTGGTTTTTGAGCGACCAACGATCGTACCTGAGTTTGGATCAATCAGATGTAACACACCATCCAAATCTCCAACAACCAAATATTGACCTAACATCACCGCATTACTTAGTTGACGATTTAACAATTGATCATTTGACCAAATCACTTGACCTGAGGACAAATCCAGTGCAGCAACTTTACCATTGCTTTGCGCCACAAATACTTTATTGTCATAAACTTCTGGACGTGTTGCACTGCCTGCATCAACACTCCAAATCACACGTTGTGAAGCTAAGTCGAGTACTGTCACTTGACCTTGATAGCTATTGGTCACAACATACTGACCCACCACCACAGGCTCGCCATCGACATCGATTAAACGTTGAATATCTGAACGCCCTTCTGTCACCGCAACACGACGTTGCATACGCGGCATGCCAGATAAACTATCAATAGCATACACATACCCTGTTGAAGTCGCTACTGCGATTGTTCTTGGATCAAGCTCTACTGGTGCAGCTTGTCCACGTAAGCTAAATGAAGCATTTGAAAGTTTATATGTCCACGCTTGTTGACCTGTTTCTTGATCAAAAGCATATACCGTACCATCATTCGCTACCACGATCACACGACCCGTTTGGATATGTGCTGGACTAATGATCGCACCTGAAAGTTGTGCAACCCATTTTTGCTCGCCTGTTGCTTGATCTAAAGCAAACAATTGACCTTTGGTATTTCCAACAATCACTAAACCTTGTGCTGCTTCAACACCTGAACTTAAGCCATTTTTAGTGACTTTTTTCGACCAAAGACGTTGTTTTCCCTGATAGGCTTCAACTTTTCCATTCGGATCGAGCAAGAAAATCGTGCCATTGTCTGCATCAAGTCTTAAACGTAATGGATCTTCTTTATCTGTTGAAGAAACACTTTGTGAAAATACTTGCGTGAGTCCTGTTGCCTGTGCAATTTTTGGCAATGGATTTGGTTTAACTTTTTCCTCTTTGACTTTATTGCTTGAACAGCCAATAAGTGCTGCTGATAATATTGCCAAAGCAAAAGGTATTTTATATTTTCTATCCATTAAGACTCTTCCACTTGTGTTTCTAAAATTGGGCGTTCAAAATCAGGATCATCTACTAATACGCCGACACTTTCGAGTTTAATTTGTAAAATTTGACGCTCTTGTTTACGTTCCAATAACGCATCCCATGCAGCTTGATATGATTTTTTCGCATTTGCAACATCATTTTTTACCACATAAATGTCGCCTTTCATTTCTTCTGCAGTCGCTTTGAAAGTCGGCTCATTCACTGCTGACAATGTTTTTAGCGCTTCATCATATTTCTTTTGTGCAAATTGTGCATCTGCTAAACGGATTTTAACCGCTTGTAAAATCCCTTTATCATCGATTTTAGAATTTTCAACTTTTTTTAGTTCACGCTCAGCTTTGGCATAGTCTGCTTGCTCATATGCCAATTTCGCCATGGCAAATTGAGTTTGAATCGCTTGAATCGAATCTGGATTTTCTTTCACCAATTTATCTGCAGACGTTGCTAGAGCAGCCGTTGCTTTTGCATCACCTTGAGCCGCTTGTGCTTGATCAAGTAATTGCTGCACTTTAGCAGTTTGATTTTGCGCATTCGCTAGATTGTTCTTTTGCCAATATTCCCAACCAAAAAAGGCAATCAACGCAATGAGAACGCCGCTCACCATAGCTGAGCCATATTTTTTAAAAAATGACTTTAAACTATCTAGTTGTTCTTCGTCAGTCATTGCGCTCATGTGATTGCCCTTTTACTCATGTTTTCAGTTATTTTGAAGAAAGTTTTTCTATAGAAAATGCCACTAAGTCAGCGACTGTGACTTCATGTTGTTCTGCTGTTGCAAGCTCTTTGACTAAGACCTGTTGTGCTGCCTGTTCACGTTCACCATAAATCAAGGCATATACTGCACCCGACTGGTCTGCCTTTTTCATTTGGCTTTTCATTGAACCTTGTGAGCCTGTTTTTAAGCGAATAGCACTATTTGCTGTTTCAAGCTGATCACGAATTTGCTCTGCTAAAACTAAAGCTTTGCCCTGTGTTGCTGGATCAGACACCAAGAACAATTCACACTCACGGACTGGCGTATTATCTTCAACTTGCTCAAGAAGCAATAATAAACGCTCCATCCCCATCGCAAAACCAACAGCTGGTACAGATTGCTCTGGTTTACCTTTTAACTGCCCGACTAAACCATCATAACGACCACCTGCACATACTGTACCTTGTGAACCCAAATGTGTAGTTGTCCATTCAAAAACAGTTTTATTGTAATAATCTAAACCACGTACCAATTTTTGATTGATTACAAATTCTATACCAGCATCAGTTAAATATTGCTGCAACTGTGCAAAATGCTGCATGGTATTCTCACCCATGAAGTCATGTAGCTTAGGTGCATTTTCCAAGATTTCTTGAGTACGCGCATCTTTAGAATCTAAAATACGCAGTGGATTAGTACTTAAACGGCGCTGAGAATCTTCGTCCAATTCTGCTTTATGCGCATTTAAAAACTCAACCAATGCCGCACGATATTCAGCACGTTCATCGGACTCGCCTAAAGTATTTAACTCTAAACGCACTTTATCTGCGACACCCATACGTTTCCACAAACGTGCAGTCATCAAAATCAATTCTGCATCTTGGTCAGGTGTTGCAACTCCAAAAGTTTCCACACCAAACTGATGAAACTGACGATAACGCCCTTTTTGTGGTTTTTCATAACGGAACATCGGTCCCACATACCAAACACGTGGATTTGCACCACGAAGTAAGTTATGTTCAAGCATGGCACGCACACACCCTGCTGTTCCTTCAGGACGCAAAGTCAAAGACTCAGGCGGATTACCTTTGTCTAAAAATGTGTACATTTCTTTTTCAACGATATCCGTTGCATCACCAATAGAACGTTTAAACAAATTGGTTTGCTCAACCATCGGCAAACGAATTTGTTGATAACCATACACATCCATCAATGATGCTAGATGCTGCTCTAAACGTCTCCACGCAGGTGTTTGCGTTGGAAGAATATCGTTAAAACCTTTAATTGCGACAATTGAACTCATGACTTACTCAGAAAAACTTGTGCGGATAATCTCTTTAGCTTTAGCTTCTTCAAGCTCTGTAACACGTTGACGAACCATTGCTTCGATTTCATCAACCAATTGATTTGTATCAATCAAATGGCTTTTTTCACCATTACGATAGACCAGTGAACGTGGTGCAGCACCGACCACACCGATGTCAGCCTCTTTGGCTTCACCTGGCCCATTGACTTTACAGCCGATCACGGACACATCCATCGGTGTACGCACATCTTCTAAACGCTCTTCTAAAGTTTGCATCACTTTGATCACGTTAAATTCTTGACGTGAACAACTTGGGCAAGCGATAAAATTAATGCCATTAGAACGCAAGCTCAATGATTTTAAAATATCAAAACCGATTTTAATTTCTTCCTCAGGCTCTGCTGCCAAAGAAATGCGCATGGTATCGCCAATGCCTTCCATCAACAAACCACCTAAAGCAATCGCTGATTTAACAGAACCTGTGCGGTACACACCTGCTTCTGTTACACCCAAATGCAATGGATTGTCGATTTGCTTAGAGAGTAAGCGATAAGCATCCATGGTTAAAAATACATTCGATGCTTTGACCGATACTTTAAATTCTTGGAAATCTAAACGATCTAAAATATCAATATGACGCATCGCTGATTCTAGTAATGCCGCACCTGTAGGCTCGCCATATTTTTTTTGAATATCTTTTTCTAGCGAACCTGCATTTACCCCAATTCGCATCGAAATATCATGATGTTTTGCTGCAGCAACCACTTCACGGATTTTCGCTTCCGAGCCAATATTCCCTGGATTAATACGTAAACAATCTGCACCAAAGTCAGCCACAGCCAAAGCAATTTTATAATCAAAGTGAATATCTGCAACCAAAGGCACAGAAACACGTTTACGGATTTCACCAAAAGCTTGGGCTGCTTCCATGCTTGGCACAGATACACGCATAATGTCCGCACCTACATCGACACAGCGTTGAATCTGCGCAACAGTTGCTTCGACATCACAAGTTTCTGTGTTAGTCATACTTTGGATGCTGATGGGAGCATCGCCACCCACATACACCGAACCGACACGAATTTTTCGGGTTGGACGACGTTTAATCGGATTTTCAATCATTGTACCGCTCGACTCAATGTGATTAACGAGATAAACGGAATTCTGCTTTTCCGTTCACAGTATATGGAGACAATGAAATCTGTTCATTATTAAGGCTTAATGACACTGCAGAGGCATCATCAAGTCGAATCTGGAATGGAGACTCACCTGTCAAAGTCAAAGTTGACGATTGACGACCTGTTGCCAATACTTTGCCTGTACTGTCCACAATATTTACAGAAGTTGGATGACTAAAGTTTAACACCATTTGGTCACCTGTCGTTGTGCCAGCCGCATTGTTCAATGACAATACTTCAACCCCTGATTGTTGTGGTTTAGCATCAACATCATCATTTTTACTTGCTGACCATTTTTGAATACCAGCAACCACCGCCCAAATCACTGCCAATGCAATCAGCGCAATCAAAGCCCGTTTCAGCCATTTTTTATTACGATCGCTGTTTGAGCCAGGCAGTTTACCCATAATTTTAATGGGTGAATTATTTAAAGCGTGATTTGGTAACAAACCTGTATCATTTTGATAAATATCATCAAAACGTTGAATGATTGCAGTTGCATCTACATTCAAATATTTTGCATAGGAACGATAATAGCCTTTAATAAAGGTCGCTTCAGGTAAAGATTTATAATCATCTTTTTCTAAAGCTTCCAAAGTTTTTAAAGGCATATTTAAGTCCGTAGCAGCGACTTTAATATCACGATGTTGTGAAACACGCACTTGACGTAAGTACTCGCCCGGACGCTGAACATTTCCTAAACCATTAGGTGCTACGTTTGAACCAGTAGGTTGCTGTGAATTAGGATTTACTTCCATACGGCCTCAGTACTGTACTGTAATTGCAAATAACGTTGATATTGTTGACTTTCAGGGAATAATGCACGTAATTGATTAACCAATACCTGCGATCCCATCTGATCGCCATTCGCTCTTGCGATACGAATTCCGATCCAAAGCGCTCTTGGATCTTGATTTTTTTGACCCACTAAACGAACAAACTGCTCATACAACTGACTTGCTAGAGCATTTTGTTGTTTTAAATATAATAGTTCTGACAACTCGATTAAAGATATAACCGAATCTCGATTGACTTGGAGGGCTTGCTTGAATGTTTTTTCGGCATTTTCACTATCCCCAGTCAACAAATAAACTCTACCAAGATTTTCCAAAGCTTTATAGCGTTGGTCATAGCCTAAACTTGCACCTGCAATCTTGAATTGTTCAATGGCATCATTATAACGTTTCGATAAATATAAGTAAGTCCCATAATTATTACGGGCTTGAGCATTGTCTGGATCACGAGAAATAGCACGTTTAAAATATCCATCTGCTTTATCCATGCTGATTTTACTGCCTTCTTGTTGCAGTAAAACCCCCATCATCATATTTGCAGTGGAGTCACCAGAGTCTATTTCTAAGGCTTGATCTAGCGAGCGTTTTGCCGCATCTAAATCATTGGTTCTAATATATTCAGCAGCCAATTGAGTTCGTACTTTCACTGCTTTTTCAGGATCTTTTTTCAAAACTGATCCAGTTTGTGTCGTTTGACATGCTTGTGTCAACAACGCAGCGCAACAGATCGCTGCAATTGCGACTGTTTTTTGGTACATTTTATTTCTCAAAGCCTGATCCCCATATTTAATTTTAAAAATGGTCAACCTTGTGAACGCAAAATCTCGTTCTGCTGTGCCACTTTCTTTTTCCATTGTTCTGCACGACGGGTACGGTCAGCCACTTGTCCGACCAATTGACCACACGCTGCATCAATATCATCACCACGTGTCTGACGAATCGTACACACAAATCCCGCATCAGACAAAGTTTTTTGAAAAGAAATAATGCGATTACGACTTGAACGCCCATATGGTGCGTGTGGAAATGGGTTAAATGGAATTAAATTAATTTTACTTGGTAAATTTTTCAACAACTTAATCATTTGTTGTGCATGTTCTGGTTGATCATTCACACCTTCCAACATGACATATTCGATGGTGACATGCTTACGAGAACTTTCATTTCCATCTTTAGCAATATAACGCTGACATGCTGCAATCAATTGTTCTAATGGATATTTTTTATTAATTGGCACAAGCTCATTACGAAGTTCATCATTTGGTGCATGTAAAGAAATCGCTAAAGCAACATCTATATCTTGTGCCAACTGATCAATTTTTGGCACTACACCAGAAGTTGAGAGGGTTACACGACGTTTCGACATGCCATATGCAAAGTCATCTAACATGATATTCATTGAGCTAAGTACAGCATCATAATTGAGCAATGGCTCACCCATGCCCATCATCACCACATTGGTCACTGATCGCTCACGTTCAGCAACAGGCACTTCTTCCATATAAGAATAGTTTGCCATCCACAACTGACCGATAATTTCCGCAGGAGTTAAGTCACGCTGAAAGCCTTGTTTGCCTGTAGAACAGAATGAACAGTCCAAAGCACAACCCACTTGTGAGGAAATACACAAAGTTTTACGTGAACCTGTTTTATCTTCAGCAGGAATCAGCACAGTTTCAACCAAAGAGCCTTCACCTTCACCAACACGGAATACCCATTTACGAGTTCCATCTTTTGAATAATTACGGTGTACTACTTCTGGCGCTTCAATCACGCAAACCTTTTCTAGTTTTTCTCTTAATTTTCCTGAAATATTGGTCATCTCAGCAAAGTCAGTCACAAAAAATTGGTGAATCCATTTCATTACCTGTCCAGCACGGAATTTTTTCTCCCCCATGTCTTCGAAGAATTCTTCCAACTGCGGACGTGACATGCCCAGTAAATTCACTTTCTGTACATGTGTTTGCTGTGCAGTTTTTGATGATGCAGGCTTCTGTTCATCTTGTGTTAATGATGAAGCAACAACTTCAGAATTCATGGGTATTACCTAAAAACATGCCGATGGGTAGGATTCGTTCAATATTCGAACATTAAAAATAAAAAAACCAGACAAGCAGTATAACACTTATCTGGTTCAGGGTCTGTTTACAATTTACAAAAGGCTGAATGCTTCAGCGATCTATTTTAGACCCTAACGACTCAGAATTAACGAGTACGTGGGCAAACTTCAGTTTGAGCGAAGAAGTAGTTTACTTCGCGGTCAGCAGAAGCAACAGAGTCAGAACCGTGAGCCGCATTTTCATCGATGCTTACAGCGAAATCTGCACGGATTGTACCAGGAGCAGCTTCTTTAGGATTTGTTGCACCTAAGATTTCACGGTGAGCAAGTACTGCATTTTCACCTTCAAGCACAGATACTACAACTGGGCCAGAAGTCATGAAAGCAACTAAGTCAGCAAAGAAACCACGTTCTTTATGTTCAGCGTAGAAACCTTCAGCTTCAGCTTGAGAAAGGTGTTTCATTTTAGTCGCAACGATTTTAAGACCAGCTTTTTCGAAACGAGCAAAGATATCACCGATGTGGTTTTTAGCAACTGCGTCTGGTTTTACGATAGATAAAGTACGTTCAATAGCCATGATTGGCTCCTTAAGTCAAATTGACACGAAAATTTTGGCGCATTATACCGAATAATGCGCCATTTTCCGCTGTTTAAACTGTAAAAAAATGATTTTTTAGACAGATTGAGTTGTTTTTTTAATTGGCTTCATCAATCCAAGCCATTTGAATAGCTTCTAATAAGCCTTCGGTTGACTTGCTTGGGTCATCACTAAACTCAGGTAATGCACAAATCCATGCATGTAAATCCGTAAATCTGACCCATTGTGGGTCGACATCTGGGTGAGCTTCATATAGCTCGATTGCAATATCAATGGTATCTGTCCAACGTAAGCCCATTCAGCTCATCCTATCCATCCAATGTATATGCCTACTTTAGCAAACTCCCAAGCTTTGCCAAAACAGATTTTATTTTATAAATCATTTTTAAAATATTTATAAAGCAATATTTAAAAACGGTGCAGCAACCAAAATCATACTTGCTACAGTCGCCCCAATCAAAGCACCGACAATCACATCACTTGGATAATGCAGACCTAGCACCATACGCGACAATGCAACCAAAATTGTAAATGGCATCATAATCAACAACAGTAGAGGTTGAATATAGCCTAGCACTACAGTCGTCATCACAGCATGTAAAGTATGCCCTGATGGGAAACTAAAATGATCTAAAGGTCTCTCGCCCATAACGATGACTTGGTGTACTTGATACGGACGTGGACGTACTGTTTTGTGTTTTAGTATTTTGTAAATACCTGTCCCAATCAAACCACTTAAAACCACATAAAGTAATTTCAAACCATACATCAAGCCTTTGTTTAGCCATACAAGAAACAACATGGCATACCAAAATGCCCCATCACCTAGCCGACTCACCACTTTAAAAAATAAAGCAATATGTTGCACATGTGACAGGTTGTTCAGATATAAGCAGCCTTTTAAATCTAGATCGAGTATTTTTATTTTGGTTTCTTTAAAATTCATTTTAGCTCTCCTCTCTATCCGAGATGGTTTTAAGTCACTAAAACCTGATCTTGCGTGACTTGATAAAGTGCTTGTTCAAATTGTTGTACCGCATGTTGCCAACCGATATTTTGCACATCCTGCATGGCATGTTGTCCCATATCATGCAAAACTGCGTTGTTTGGAAGTTGAAGAATATTTTGAATAAATTGATCGGTTGCGCCTAAAGGACAGACCCAACCTGTTTGTTGATGTTTCACATAAAGTTGCGTACTTGCATAATGATATGCAACTACAGGTAATCCACTTGCCATTGCCTCAAGTACAACATTGCCGAAAGTTTCGACTTGACTCGCAAAAACAAATACATCTGCACTTGCATAAGCTTGTGCAAGCGCCATACCACTTAAGCTACCTGTAAAAATGACCTGCTCAGCGCCTGCCATCTTCTCTAAACGCTTACGTTCTGGACCATCACCCACGATCACAAATTTTACTTTTTTCTCTTGATGACTTTTCATTGCTGCATAAGCATCAATCAAGACATTAATTTCTTTCTCAGGGGATAATCGCCCAACATACAGTAGCACCGTAGTATCTTCATCTACACCCCATGTACGTCTTAATTTTTCTGAACGATGCTGTGCAGAAAATTTTTCTGTATCCACACCACGCCCTACCACCAACAAAGGACATGTCACACCAAATTGTCGCAATGCTTTTTCAGTATCTTTGCTTGGCACACAGGTGAGATGAGTATTGTTATGAAACCATTTCAAATAATGTTGAATCGGTTTAACTAAAAATGCCAAATCAAAGAAACGACTAAACTCCTGAAATGGGGAGTGAAAGCCACTAGACACTGGAATATGTTTCGCTTTTGCTGCATGTAATGCCGTAAAACCCAATGGCCCTTCTGTCACGATATGAACAATATTTGGTGCAAAATCAGAAATCGCTTGAGAAACTTTTAAATATTGTGGCCAACCAAAACGCATATCAGGATATTTAGGAATCCCTTGTGCCGTAACCAAACATTCTTTATTGGGTGAAAATTCATGGCACTGATGTTTTTGTTTTGGGCGAATCAATAAAATTTTATGTCCTTGTTTCTGCAAGCCTTTACAAAGCTGCATCAAAGACATGGCGACCCCATTAATTTCAGGTGGCCACGTTTCTGTCACAATTGCAATTTTCAGCCTTGGACGAACAAGTTTTTGAAGGGTATTTAAATTTTCAGAAATATGCTGCTGGTTATTTTTTTTCTTTAAATAAAATTTAAAATTATCTGGAAAATCTTGCTGTCTGTATAATAAGGCTTCTGCGTACGTCTTGGTCATACGTTTACCTAAGTCTTCTCTTCATTTTTGAGTAGTTTAGGCTATCTTTTTTACATTTAGATGATGATGAAGTGACGTTTTGCTTACAGTACGAGCATTGCTTACTTGACTTAAAATCAAGCGGTGCATAAAAATCTGATTATGCACCTAAAGGATTTATTAATGATTAAACAAGCAAATACATTCAGCAAAATGACCTTATATATTTGCCCAGTTTTCCAGTATTACAACTCATGTATCAACTTTAGAAATCACCTTAAAATATTCCAAAATGATATTAAGCACAAAAGTTCATCGCTTCAGACAAACAGCATCATTTAATTTTTAAATCCTTAAATTCGATTTAATAAACCATTTTTCACTTGATAAATCACACCATTTCCAAAGTCAATCTGCTGTTTTTCACCATGTAAGTTTGGAAAACCCACAATTTTATCGAGTTGAGGAGAGCGTTGAAATTGTCCAGTTTTTGGATTATACATCCAATAAATATAGCGTTTTTCTTCTACAGTTTTGCCTTGTGAAATATCAGACAAAATCACATCATAATAACCATCAAAATTTATATCCATATAACCCACACTTTTAGGATATGCAGAGAAACCTGTTAATGCCTGAATAGTTTGATTATTATTTTTATTAATGACATCCACCCGTTGCATAGCAGCACCGTAATTAGCTGCCGATACTCCATAAAATTTAAATACAAATGCAGGTTTATCATTCACTTTTACTGCAGGTTCAAACTGAATATTTTTTCCTATATTTTCAGAACCTTCTGTTAATACTGTTTGAAAATATCCAGTATTTGCATTTAGACTTCCTGTTAGTTGGTATTCACCCGTTGGCGCACTGTCTTTCTCAGAGTTTACTGATTTTAAAGTCAATTGATTGGCTTTTTGCAAACCTTTAAAAGCGATATTTTTATTTTCCACCAAATCCGTCATGACTGCGTGTGGATTCCAAATCCCCGCATAAAGGCTTAAAAAATAACGCCCTTCTGTGGAACGTAACATACGCTGCATCGATACACGAACATCATTAAGTGGTATTAGATTTTTCGAATTTACTCCTGTTTCAGCATGGTTGATACTTGAAAAAGCAAGTGCTGTAAGAGCGAGCATTATTTTAAATTTCATGATTTCACCACATTTGAATATGCCGAAAATAATGCGTAATGTATCACATTTTTTATTTTTGAAATAAAACTTAATTTTTCTCCTTAACCGTGATTTGGTTTTCTTGAATCCTGAGCGAGATTTAAGAAAATATCACTTTCTTGCTGTGCAAGAGTGAAGCTATGTTTCACTAACCCTCGTAATGCCAAATATAAAAAACCCACTCAAAACGAGTGGGCTTTTGCATTCAAATCAACTGATTCGAGAAATTAGTTTTTCTCTTTATCAACGATTTTGTTTGCTTGAATCCAAGGCATCATAGAGCGAAGTTTGTTACCCGTTACTTCAATACCATGAGCAGCATTTTGACGACGACGAGCAGTCATAGATGGGTAGTTCAATGCACCTTCTTGAATGAACATTTTCGCATATTCACCAGATTGGATACGTTTAAGTGCATTGCGCATTGCTTCACGAGACTGTTCGTTGATCACTTCAGTACCCGTTACATATTCACCATATTCAGCATTATTCGATACTGAATAGTTCATGTCTGCGATACCACCTTCGAACATCAAGTCAACAATAAGTTTTAACTCATGTAAACATTCGAAGTACGCCATCTCTGGTGCATAACCAGCTTCAACCAAAGTTTCGAAGCCCATTTTAACCAATTCAACCGCACCACCACAAAGAACCGCTTGCTCACCAAAAAGGTCAGTTTCAGTTTCTTCACGGAATGAAGTTTCGATAATACCTGTACGACCGCCACCTACGCCAGAAGCATAAGAAAGAGCAACATTACGCGCATTACCAGACGCATCTTGATGGATTGCGATAAGGTCAGGAACACCTGAACCACGTTGGAATTCTGAACGTACTGTATGACCTGGTGCTTTTGGTGCAACCATGATCACATCTAAGTCAGCACGTGGAACAACTTGGTTATAAAGAACAGAGAAACCATGTGCAAATGCTAAAGTCGCACCTTGTTTGATGTTTGGTTCGATCACATCACGATAAAGTTGAGCTTGGAACTCATCAGGCGTCAAGATCATCACAAGATCAGCTTGAGCAACAGCTTCCGGAACTTCAGCAACTTTAAGACCAGCATTTTCAGCTTTTTTCCAAGAAGCAGAACCTGCACGTAAACCTACAGTAACGTCCACGCCAGAGTCTTTAAGGTTAAGCGCATGTGCGTGACCTTGAGAACCGTAACCAACGATTGCTACTTTTTTACCTTGGATGATAGATAAGTCTGTGTCTTTATCATAAAAAATTTGCATTGCTGTCTCCGCTAAAATGCTTTTGTTTCCTTCAACTTAATAAGATGCTTATGTTGTTATGCACTCAGTTATTAAGCCCTCTCCTTTATTCGGAGAGGATTATAGGTGAATAAATTAAATAGTTAAAACTTTTTCGCCACGTGCGATACCCGATACACCTGAACGAACAACTTCGAGAATGGTATTTTCAGCAAGCGCATCAATAAAACCATCAATTTTTTCAGTTGTTCCCGCGATTTGAATCGTATACGTGGTCGGTGTTACATCTACGATTTGCGCACGGAAAATATCCGCTGTACGTTTAATTTCCGCACGTGCTGAACCCAAGGCTTTGACTTTGATCAACATAAGCTCACGCTCAATGTGTGCGCCTTCTGACAAATCAACTACTTTCACCACTTCAACAAGTTTGTTGAGTTGTTTGGTGATTTGTTCAATTTTATGATCATCACCATAAGTTGTCAGCGTCAAACGTGACATGGTTGGGTCTTCAGTTGGTGCTACGTTTAAAGTCTCAATGTTATAGCCACGTTGAGAAAATAAACCGACTAAACGAGAAAGCGCACCTGCTTCATTTTCCATGAGTACAGAAATAATATGTCTCATTGTGTACGCTCCCCTTTAGACAACCACATATCTTGCATCGACTGACCCGCAATCAACATTGGATAAACATGCTCAGAACGGTCAACCATAACATTGATAAATACGCACTTATCATTAATCGCCATTGCTTCAGCAAGTTTAGATTCTAGCTCGTCTGCATGATCGATTTGGATTCCTACATGTCCATACGCTTCCATTAATTTCGGGAAGTCAGGCAATGACTCAACATAAGAACTTGAATGACGACCTTCATAATTCATGTCTTGCCATTGTTTTACCATACCTAAAGCACGGTTATTCAAGCATAGAATTTTTACATTTAAGCCATACTGCTTACAGGTAGAAAGCTCTTGGATACACATCTGAATTGATGCTTCACCTGTAATACACACCACTTGCTGATCTGGGAATGCAAGTTTTGCCGCCATTGCATATGGCAAGCCCACACCCATCGTACCCAAACCGCCTGAGTTCAACCATTGACGAGGACGTTTGTACTTGTAGTACATCGCACCAAACATTTGATGTTGACCTACGTCAGAGGTAATGATGGCATCACCATTGGTTACTTTATCTAAAGCTTCAACCACTTGTTGCGGCTTCATTGAACCATCAGTCGCTTTTTCATAGCGCAAACCATGAACTTTACGCCATTCATTGATTTGATCCCACCAAGCGGCGATTGCCTCAGGATTTGGCTTAGAAACATTCATTTGCTTCAATTGAACCAACATTTCTTGCAACACAGGCTCAACCGCACCCACGATTGGGATGTGCGCCATAATTGTTTTAGAAATCGTTGCTGGATCAATGTCAATATGAATCACTTTGGCATTTGGACAGAATTTAGCGGGATTATTGGTAACACGGTCATCAAAGCGTGCACCGATTGCTAAAATCACATCTGCATTATGCATCGTCATGTTGGCTTCATAGGTACCGTGCATACCGAGCATACCAATGAACTGCGGATCATTTCCAGGAAATGCGCCTAATCCCATCAAAGTATTGGTTACTGGATAGCCCAATAAGTGCGCAAGCTCAGTCAATTGCTCAGAAGCATTGCCTTGAACGACACCCCCACCTGTATAAATCACAGGACGTTTTGCATTAATCAGCTCATCAATTGCTTTACGAATCTGACCTGAATGACCACGATGCGGTGGTTGATACGAACGCATTTTTACTTTTTCAGGATATTCGTATGCAAATTTTTCTGCAGGATTAGTTGCGTCTTTTGGAATGTCGACTACAACAGGACCTGGACGACCACTTGAGGCAATATAAAATGCTTTTTTAATAATTGCAGGAATTTCGCTTGCATGACGCACTTGGAAACTGTGCTTCACGATTGGACGAGAAATACCAACCATGTCCGTTTCTTGGAACGCGTCCTCACCGATCAAATGACTAGCAACCTGACCAGACAAAATCACCATTGGGATTGAGTCCATATAAGCCGTCGCAATTGGCGTAACGGTATTGGTCGCACCTGGACCAGATGTTACAAGAACAACACCTGTCTTACCTGTCGCACGTGAGTAAGCATCAGCCATATGTCCTGCTGCTTGTTCATGACGCACGAGGTAATGATTGATTTTCTCTTGTTGAAATAGCGCATCATAAATATGAAGTACTGCGCCGCCTGGATACCCAAAAACATGTTCAACGCCTTCGTCCGCCAATGCACGAACGAGCATTTCACCACCAGATAAAAGTTCCAACGTATTCACCCTAATCTTTTTTCCATAACTTATGGGAGACATAAGTCATGTTTCATTCATTGATTTGTGCGCTCTGTTATAACACACATATTTACTCGTTTTTGCAGCAATATAAAAAATTTATAGTCACACCACTGTTTAAATGATGTTCATAACAAAAATATGTTGGGATAAACATATTAAATGTAGGGGGTCATTTTCTCGGCTTAGAGAAAACGATATTGCTTACAATGGATTTATTCGAAGGGTGATCGAATAAAAACAATAAAACTGAACCAGCATTTTTGTTGTTTTAGCAAGCAAAGTCAAGGTTTCTATTCGCTTTTTTGCTGTTTATTTCTCATCCGCATTTTTTTTAAACTATTCCTTTTTTTTTATCCATTTATAACAAAAAATTCAGTGCGTTATAACTTAATAAATTTTCAACAAAATTCCACACAGTTTTATAAAATTGTTTAAAATAAAATCAAGTAAAATCACAACAACTCTTCTTTATTTTAAGTCTCTATGCCACTGCTGCATATTTACTTATCATAAGGTTCAAAGCTCAGCTTGAAAGGTTCATATATGCAAAATCTAAAACAACTAAAAACTCATCTTATTTCGTTTGGCGTTTTATTGTTGGCTGGCAGTATGAGCCCACAAAGTTTTGCCAAGGAGTTTTATAAATGGGTGGACAGCAATGGTTCTACCCATTATTCAGCCAATCCACCACCTAAAAATGCTCGACATAAAACCAAGGTTGAAACATATGGACATCATGTTTCAGGGTCTACCTCGTCTGCAACGCCTGTAAATACAGCTACGCCGCCTGCAGTCACCCCACAAAATACAACACCACCTCAAGTAGAAGCGCCAAAAGTAGATCAGCAAAGTGAAGCCAATGCGGCCTTACAAAAAGGTCAGCTTGAACGTGCTCTACAGTAGTAAGATCATGTCACAAATAAAAAACCTTTCATTTTTGAAAGGTTTTTTATTAGAGCATCAATAGCTTTTATTATTTATAATCATCTTTAAAAATATCTATATTTTTTGATTCCTTAATAAATAACAAACAAATTACTGCACAAATTACCGCAACAATAATTGGATACCACAAACCATTGTAGATATTTCCTGTTTGCGCCACCACTGCAAAAGAGATGGTTGGCAATAAACCGCCAAACCAGCCATTTCCAATATGATACGGTAAACTCACGGATGTATAACGAATTTTTGTTGCAAACATTTCTACCAAAGCTGCTGCGATAGGTGCATAAACCATCGCCACAAAAATAACTAAAATTGCTAAAATCGCGACTACCAGTGGTTTATTAATTTCAGCAGGATTGGCATGTGTAGGATAATGCGCAGCTGTAAGGGCTTCATGTACATTTGCCTTAAATTCGGCATCTAATATTTTACTTGCAGCTACTTTTGGATTTTCTGCAAAAACTGATAAAGTTTTTTCAATTTCTTGTAATTCATTTTGAGCAATTACAAGTGCTTTAGTATCTTGTTGTGTTTGTGCATCAAATATTTTTTGTTTAGCTAATCCTTTATTTCGTTGAATGATTTTCTCAGCAGCTACAATATCATTTTCTGATATTTGCTTTGGTGTGAAGCCATCAATAACTGTTGAACCTACCTTGATTTGAGCATTTGAACCTTTCGGTAACTCTTCAACAGTATAGTTAACAGCATTACTTGCAAGCAACTTTTTCGCAATATCACAACTACTTTCAAAGCTTTTACGTCCTACTGGATCAAACTGAAAAGAACAATCGGAAGGATCAACACGTAAAACAACGGGTGACTGCTTAAGTGCTTGTGCAAGTTGCGGATTGGTCGCCTGTGTCAACATTTGAAATAACGGAATATACGCACATGCTGCAAGTAAACTACCTGCAATAATAATAGGTTTGCGCCCAATTTTATCGGACAAATAGCCAAATAAAATAAAAAATGGCAATCCAATTAATAATCCACAGGCAACTAGAATACTCGCTGTCGCATTATCAACCTTTAAAGCCTGTGTTAAAAAATACAGACTATAAAACTGTCCCGTATACCAAATAACCCCCTGCCCCATTGTTAAACCAAATAGCGCCAAAACAATCAGTTTCAGGTTACCCCAGCGACCAAAAGCTTCACGTATCGGCGCTTTAGACAACTTACCTGCTTCTTTTAGTTTCTTAAATACAGGCGGTTCACTCATGGTTAAACGCACCCAAATACTGATCAACAACAAAACAAAGGAAAATAAGAATGGAATACGCCAACCCCAAGCACTAAAAGCCTCTTCGCCAACAAGAGTACGCACACCTAAAATGACAGCTAGAGACAAAAGTAGCCCCGTTGTTGCTGTAATTTGAATCCATGAGGTATAAGCACCTCGCCGATGTTGAGGCGCATATTCAGCAACATACGTGATTGCGCCGCCATATTCGCCACCCAAAGCTAAACCTTGGATCAATCTTAAAATAATTAATATGATCGGTGCAGCAATCCCAATAGAATTATAGTTAGGCAATATACCAACTAGAAAAGTTGAAATCCCCATAATGACAATGGTGATTAAAAATGTATATTTTCGTCCAACCATATCGCCTAAACGGCCAAAAACCAAACCACCAAAAGGTCGAACAATAAATCCAGCAGAAAATGCCAATAATGCAAAAATAAAGCCTGTTGTTGCATCTAAATCTGTAAAAAACTGCTGAGCAATAATAATCGCCAATGCACCATACAAATAGAAATCATACCATTCAAATATTGTTCCAAGACTGGAGGCAAAAATGATCTTCTTTTCCCCTTTAGTCATTTTTGAATCTGCACTATTTTGAGCCACACCACTCATTCAATAAAATCCTTTTTTATTTTACAAAGTTTTATTGATAATGAATTATTCCCCAAACATAATAAAAGCTTATTAAATTAAATCTTTCTTATCCAACTAAAACTACTAACTTTTAAATAATTTTATTTTTAGCAATCTATAAACATTATCAACACATATTATTTAGCAAAGAATAAACCTAAGCATTATTTTTATTTTCTCTAAATAATTCACGCAAAGATAACATAGCCTTTTTGCATTTGTTAGTGTTTTTTAAATTTTCTTTTATAAAGATACCTGAAGCATTATTCCATAAAATAACTATGGATATTCAAATACAGTGCAAAATCAATTTAAAAATATTATATTTTGTGATGCAATTCACAATATATTTATTTAATAATTCAACTTATTTACCAATGATTAAATTTTAAAAATTAAAACATTAAAATTCAATCACTTAAAAATTATTTAATTATATAAAAATAACAATTGCCATCCTAAACCACATTATTTAAAATAACTAAAAAACGATTACATCTCAAACAAAATAGATAAAGGAACTATTGATTAAAAAAGTAATAATTAATCAAGGATAGAAACACTATGATTCAACAAAAAATAAATTGGAATACTATTTTACAAAAATCAAATAGTGGTCGTGCCATTTTAACCAGTCACGCAAGCAAACTTAGTCGTGCTGAACGCAATATACTCATTATTGCAAATGGTCGATTAACTGCAAAAGAAATCGTAGTTATGCTGGGTATTCCATTTCATACTATTGATGTCTTATTAGAAACTCAACTTTTAGAAGTATCTGACTGGGGAGATAATACACAGTCTTATTCAAATGAGGAGCAAGATTCAAAACTTCCAGCCCAAGTAACTGAAAAACTAAATATTGAACTACCATTATTAGAAAATAGCAGTGCATTTCATCGTACATATGCTTTTTTATCTATTCAAATTCCAGAGTTTTTTGGATTACTTTCATTTACCCAAATTCTTAAGTTGGAAAAAGCCAGTGATTTAAATGAACTCACACCACTAATTCAAAATTTATTAAATAAAGTTCAAAAAAAATATGGGGATTTAGCATTAAATGCTTATCAAAATAAATTTATTTTATTGAGCAAAGAACTAGATGCTAATTAAGGATTAATATCTCGCTTATTTTTATTTGTATAAACATTAATTAATAGACATTTAAAGGTTTCGCTTAGACATAGATCGCACTCGAAAATAAGAGGTTGATGCACACTCTTATTCAAATCCTTATAGATACTATGACGATTTACATAAATTGCATGCGAATATCTGACATTTTTTAGGTTTTACGCTATGCTTAGCGCACACTTTTATCCTTATTCCTATTAAATACGTTTATTTACTATGACTAATCCTCACATTGACCCTGAATATCAAGCGAGTGCGATAGAACCTACTGTTCAACAGGACTGGGAAACTCGCAAAGCCTTTAAAGTTGCCGACACTGTAGAAGGTCCACGTCGTTATATCCTCTCGATGTTTCCTTATCCAAGTGGCAAGCTGCATATGGGTCATGTGCGTAACTATACGATTGGGGATGTGATTAGCCGTTTCCACCGACTAAAAGGTGAAACTGTCCTGCAACCGATGGGTTGGGATGCTTTTGGTCTACCTGCTGAAAATGCGGCAATTGCTCACCAAGTTGCACCTGCAAAATGGACATTTGAAAACATTGCCTACATGCGTGACCAATTGAAAAAGTTAGGTCTTTCAGTGGACTGGGATCGTGAATTTGCAACATGCACACCAGAATATTATCACTGGGAACAATGGTTATTTGTCCAACTGTATAAAAAGGGCTTGATTTACCGTAAGCTTTCGACTGTAAACTGGGATCCTGTAGACCAAACAGTGCTTGCCAATGAGCAAGTTGAAAATGGTCGTGGTTGGCGTTCAGGTGCATTGGTGGAAAAGCGTGATATTCCAATGTATTACTTCCGCATCACAGATTATGCACAAGAATTATTAGATGATTTAGATACCTTAAAAGACGGTTGGCCACAACAAGTCTTGACCATGCAACGTAACTGGATTGGTCGTTCGCAAGGGATGGAGATCACCTTCCCTTCAGCAAATCCAGACGTTTATGCAGATGGGTTAACAGTTTATACCACTCGTGCTGATACCTTGATGGGTGTGACTTATGTTGCAGTTGCAGCAGAACATCCAATGGCGTTAAAAGCAGCAGAAAATAATGCAGAATTAAAAGCCTTTATTGAAGAATGCCGTATGGGTTCAGTGGCTGAAGCGGATCTTGCGACTGCTGAAAAGAAAGGCATGGCAACGGGTCTTGCTGTAAAACATCCAATCACAGGTGAAGAAGTTCCTGTTTGGGTCGCTAACTATGTATTGATGTCATACGGTTCAGGTGCAGTGATGGCAGTTCCTGCGCATGATGAACGTGATTTTGAATTTGCCAATAAATACAATTTACCAATCCAACAAGTGATCGATGCCAAAGGTGCGGATGATGCAGATTATTCTGCAACTACGTGGCAAGAGTGGTACGGATCAAAAGAAGGTAAATTGGTTAATTCAGGTGAATTTGACGGCTTAGATTTCCAAGCAGCTTATGATGCAATCCTTGCAAAATTAGAACCACAACAGTTGGCAAATGCAAAAGTTCAATTCCGTTTACGTGACTGGGGTGTTTCTCGTCAGCGTTATTGGGGTTGTCCAATTCCAATGATCAACTGTGAAAAATGTGGTCAAGTACCAGTACCTGAAGAGCAACTTCCAGTAGTTTTACCAACTGACGTTGTTCCAGACGGTTCAGGTAATCCATTAAACAAAATGCCTGAATTCTATGAAACCAAATGTCCATGCTGTGGTGGCGATGCACGTCGTGAAACCGATACTTTGGATACTTTTGTAGAATCCTCTTGGTACTATGCACGTTATGCATCACCTGATTTTACAGGGGGTTTAGTTAAACCTGAAGCTGCACAATCATGGCTACCTGTTAACCAATACATTGGTGGAGTTGAACATGCCATTTTGCACTTACTCTATGCACGTTTCTTCCATAAATTGATGCGTGATGAAGGTGTAGTACAAGGTAACGAACCATTTACCAACTTACTGACTCAAGGTATGGTTTTAGCAGATACTTACTACCGTGAATCTGAATCTGGTAAGAAAACATGGTTCAATCCTGCTGACATTGACCTAGAACGTGATGAGAAAGGTCGTATTATCTCTGCGAAATATCAAGGAGATGGTCAGGAAGTGATTGTTGGTGGTCAAGAAAAAATGTCGAAATCGAAAAATAACGGTATCGACCCACAAGCGATCATTGACCAATATGGCGCAGATACAGCACGTGTATTCATGATGTTTGCTGCACCACCTGATCAATCTTTAGAATGGTCAGATGCAGGCGTTGAAGGTGCTAATCGCTTCTTAAAACGTGTATGGCGTTTAACTGCTGGTTTCCTTGAAAAAGGTAACTCAGCATCTGCCATTGATACCGCAAAACTTTCATCAGATGCACAAGACTTACGTCGTAAAACACATGAAACGATCCAGAAAGTGGGTGATGACATCGAACGTCGTCATGCATTTAACACAGCTATTGCTGCATTGATGGAATTGTTAAATGCGAACAATAAGTTTGAAGCCAAAGATGATAATGATATTGCGGTCGCTCGTGAATCTATCATTACCCTTTTAACTTTACTTGCGCCATTTGCACCACATTTAAGTCAAAAATTATTGGCTGAGTTTGATATTGATTTAACTCAAGTGCTGTTCCCTGCAGTGGATGAGTCTGCATTGACTCGTAATACGCAAACCATCGTGGTTCAAGTCAATGGTAAACTTCGTGGGAAATTGGAAGTGTCTGTAGATGCTTCTAAAGAAGATCTCTTGGCACAAGCAAAAGCATTGCCTGAAGTACAACCTTTCTTAACTGGCCCAACCAAGAAAGAAATCGTTGTGCCAAATAAGCTTGTGAATTTGGTGGTTTAAAGCCTTACAACCCCTTCTCCCTCTGGGAGAAGGCTGGGATGAGGGTTCTTAAATAAATTACCTCTCCCTAACCCTCTCCTAAAAGGAGAGGGAATTTAAGGATAAAAAACAAAACCCAAACAAAGCCCGTTGTCATTCAACGGGCTTTGACTTTACAATTCATACTAAGATTTCAAAATTAATTTCCATCTTGGGAAAATCAGAGGACACCACATGCATTTGGTTCAACGTGTTGCAGCAGTTGTATTAACTTTGGGTCTGAGTGCAGGCTTAGTGGGTTGTGACTTTCATTTAAAAGGTACCAATCCCAAAGCAACCCCTTTGGTTTATACAAAGTTAAATTTACAACTTCCTAAAAACACGCAAGAGTTAGAAAGCAAACTCAGTGTTTATTTGGCTGCTTCAGGCGCTCAACTGAGCAATGCCAATGATGCTTATGTGCTGCGCATTTTAGATTACAAACCTATTCGTCATGAGTTAAATGGTCAATTGATCGAAGTTTTATTACGTTTAACTGTGACTTTCCAGATTGAAGACCAACAAGGTAATCCAGTTACCGAAGCCCGTACTTTAACTGCTTCACGCAGTTATCAATATGATGTTGCTACAGTCAACACCGATGACCAGCAAGAAAAATATTTAAAACAAGTTATTGTGGATGATATTGCACAACAAATCAGTCGCCAAATCTCAGCCAACCGTTTGCCAAAAGCAAAGTATTTACCCACCACTTCAGCACAATAATTTAATAGATTTATGAAACTTGACTATCTCCAAGCCTTAAAACGTGTAGATGAAGCTCGTGGGGCTTGGATTATGTACGGTCAAGAGCCGTTATTGGAACAAAACTTACTGGATGCTTTTCGAAAAAGTTGGAATCGTCAGGAAGTTGAACGGCAACGCTATGATTTAACCAGTGTAAGTGATTGGAAACAGGTGTTTAATGCGCTTGATAGCTTGTCATTATTCTCACAACATCTTGCAGTAGAAGTACATGGCAATATCAAACCTGATGCCAATACCCTCAAATTACTGAAACAGTATATTCAGCATAATGAACAAAACCTGTTGCTGATTGTGATGCCAAAACAAGATAGCAACAGCCTAAAGTCAAGTTTTTTTCAAACTGTGGAAGCCAATGGTGTTGTGGTACAACTCAGTGCCAATTATCCCAAAGATCGCCAACGTATTTTAGCCATTGAAGCAGATCAATTAGGGATCCAGCTTGATCAAGATGCTTGGTTGTGGCTCGAACAACATCATGAGCATAATTTACTTGCGGCTAAAAATAGTTTGATGCGTGTTGCAGATACTTTTCCAGATCAGCAGCAGATCAAGATTGAACATTTATATGAATGTTTACAAGATCAATCACGTTATAACAGTTTTGATTTAAGCGATGCAGTATTGGCAGGTAATTTTGCTCAATCTGTCAAAATTTTAAATTACTTGATTGAATCAGGCGAAGCACCCAGTCTGATTTTATGGACAATCAGTAAGGAAATGCGACTGCTCATGCAGTTATATGAGCAACCGCAAAATGCCTTACAACTTGGTATTTGGAAAACTAAAATTACCAATTATCAACAAGCTTTACGCCGTTTAAATCCACAAACTTTCTTGTTATGGCCTGCATTATTACTCAGAATTGATGCATCAATTAAAGGTCTATCTCACGAGAATCCTGAACATTTAATTCAGCAAGCCATTGCACTACTTTGCGGAGAAACCTTATTTAACTTTACTCCATAAAGTAGAGTTAACGAGGCTGTGCTTCGATTAAATAACCACTTTCATGCTTTTTAAATTGATAAAGAAAATGAAAAGTTTCTGAACTGTTGGTGGTTAATGTTGCATTACACGCCAAAATCGAGCCTTTCTGTTTTGCCGAAGATTCAGTGGTTTGAATAGTAATCGCTTTTAAATGATAGGCTTGCGCATAAGCACTTTCATCAAAAGTTTGCTTCATTGAGGTTTTGATTCGATCATTTTCACAATCTTGCAACTGGCTTTCTGACAGTACTCCGACATTCAAACTATTTAATAAATGCCCTGCATAAGCGATCAAATCTTTACCATAGAAAAATAAAATTACCCCGACAATCAAGCAACCAATCACAAACTCAGTAAATGTGTTTGAGTCATCTTGTGTTGGTTGCACCATGACGGGATTAGGCGCGCCACAATGAATACATTGCGTTGCCCGATCACTATAATCTTTACTACAGTCTTCACATTGTCTTAATGCCATGTTAATTCCCCAAACTTATCGACATTCTTGTGCAATGTTGTTTTTCAGTGAGCCGAATTGATCAACAATGTCTGCAATCTTGCAAGTATTCCCTGCACACGACATTTTATAGGTGAGTGAAGCAGCATCATAATAAGGCACTTTTACCAAGTTCACTTTCACTTGGTTATTTACCAAAGGGGTATATGTTACTTTACGATGGTAAGGTGGATCATTGGACTGCCACATCACATCATAGCCGACACAATACTCAGCAGCGTTCCAGACCTCTATCGCACGACTTAATTTTTGATCAGCATATAAGGCAATAATTTCATTGCCTTTCTCCAGACTTTTACCCATTTCATAGATCTTTTTGACTGTTTGCAGCGCCAATTGATCATTGGCATTTACCATGACACTCTGTGCCAATAAGCCTGCAAAGACGAAAATTTTTAGCTTCATATTTATTTCCCCAAATAAAACAAAACGTGTTGAAAACAATCATGTTTCAACACGTCTTAAATCAGTCTCGATTATTTACATTTCTGTTGTTCAAGTTGTTGTTGGGTCATCTGCTGCTCAAACTGTCCACCTAAAATCAAACTACGATGTTCAGGTTTATAAATATTTGGTGATGAAATGCTGACCTTAAATTTACCTGTCGCATCAGGCAAGAATATTTCGCCATAGTTTCCTTCAGCTTTCACAGCCTGTTGAGTTAAGTTATTCAACATAATTTTTACAAATGCTGTTGCACCAAAACCTGTTGTTCCATAAGGCTGATAGATAAATAATTTTGATTGATCTTGTTGTAAATATTGTTGATCCAATGAGAAATTCACATCCAAATTATTCGGATGCTTATAACACTTATTGTTTTGATCATAAGAGTAAATATTAAATTTCCCATTTTCAGTGATTTGTGTATAAGCAATTTGATTTTCATCATTACTCTTAAATAAACCTGCAACACTACGTGCATCCACTAAAGCAGGATGAATCATTTTCTTTAAACGTGTTTGATCATTGCTACATACTTTTTGTTGAAGTGCTTGAGCGGTCAAATTCGATTTCGCAAATGGAAATAACACCCAGTTTTTTGCGCCATAATTGATATCAGCAGGCATATTGCTCATATAACGCGCCAACACTCCATCATCATGTAAATAATCTAAGTTTTGATCAAACTTATATTCCACGCCATTTACATTGATAAAATATGTTTTTGATTCAGGCTGTTTTTTATAAATTTGCTTACCTTGCAAAGTCCAGTTCGGTGTTCCAACCTCAGGCAAACCATAACAATTTTGGGGATTTTTCAAGTTTTGTGTATAAAAACTGCTATTTTTATCATTTAAAATAGTCATGATACCATCTTGATCAATCCATAAATATTGTTGAATTTTTTCTAACTTGGTAATTTGATAAGACAATTGATATACACCGCTCAGTTCTGATACATCAATATTGCTATAAATTGATCTTTCCATTGGTGCGGTGAGTTTTTGAATTTGACTTAGATTCCCTGCCAAATCTTCTGCTTGAACTTCAATACTTTCACCTTGAATGCGCGCAGGAATTTCCAATTGAAATTGTCCTAAGCTATTGGAAATTAATGGTGCACCATTCACCTGTTGCTGATCAGCCTTAATTTTGATCAACATTCCTTTTTCAGTTTGACCTGAAATCAAGCTTTGATCAGATGTCCCAACATGCTGTGTATCTACATTTATGAGATTAACTTTTTCTAAAATTGGCGCTGTACGATCAACTGTAACTTGAATCATATTACTGCTCATGCTTTGTCCAGCAGCATCCTTTAACGTCACTTTAAACTGATACGTTCCATCTGCTAACTGCTTCTGTTTCTCAGTAGTGCTTGTCCATGTTTTACCTAAGTCTTTAGAGACTTGATAAATTACTTGGCTATATGCAAAGTCGGCTTTTACTGACAAATCAAAACTCTGATCCTGTGTAATAAAATCAGTTTTATCTCGTCCTGTATCTTCAAAGTTTGTAAGGCTTAATACAACTTTTGTAGGCATGGGATGTTGAACCGTATCTGAATTACCTCCACCACCACAGGCACTTAGTGCAGCAACCAGTAGAGATACCCCAGTCGTTTTAATTAAGTTTTTACGCATATTCCCCTCTATTTTTACTCTAGTTTTTTATCGCTCAAATGCTAAATATTTATTTTTTATTGTCAATTAAAAATTTTAAAATCATGCGTTTAAAATAAAATTTTATTTACCAAGTATTCAAAATCAATATGTGTTATAAGCGCATTTTGTTTAAGCAAAACCGACATAAAATAGACGATTCAAACACATCCATAACTTAGATTTAGATCACCATATAAATAAAACCAACACAAATGAAATTAATTCTTATTTATCTTTATAAATTCACGTTTTATCCTTATTTTCTTATTATAATTTGCACACTTTCCCAATTTAACTTGACCTTTGCTTATTATGCCAAAAATAAAACCTGCCAAAGCCATATTCATCGTACTTTGTCTTGCAGCTATTGCTGCGCTTGCTTGGTATTTTTTAAAACCAAAATCAGTCCAACCGCAATTTATTACCACTGAAGTTACACGAGGTGATATCGAAGATTCTGTACTCGCAACAGGTGACCTTGAAGCAACAAAAATGGTCAGTGTCGGTGCACAGGTATCAGGTCAGGTTAAAAAGATGTATGTGCAACTGGGTGATCAAGTGAAACAAGGTCAGCTTATTGCTCAAATCGACTCTGTACGTCAGGAAAATGATTTAAAAACTGCAGAAGCCAGTATTAAAAATCAACAAGCGCAACTGGCAACCAAACAAGCAAATTTAGCCAAAGTTGAAGCAGAGTATCAACGTCAAAAAAATATGTATGCACAAGATGCAACTTCTAAAGCAGAATATGAAAGCGCCCTTGCTGCATTTAAGACAGCACAAGCGGATATTACTGCCATGAATGCGCAAATTGAGCAATCTCGTTTAACACTGGCAACAGCAAAAGAAGACTTGGGTTATACTCGTATTGTTGCGCCAATGAACGGTACAGTCGTAGCGATCGTGACTGAAGAAGGTCAAACGGTAAATGCCAATCAAAGTGCGCCAACCATTGTCAAGTTAGCCCAACTTGACACCATGACCATCAAATCTCAAATTTCTGAAGCCGATGTAATGAAGGTCGAAGAAGGTCAAAAAGTGTATTTCACCACACTTGGTGATAGTGAGAAAAAACGTTATGCAACTTTACGCCAAGTAGAGCCTGCACCTGAGTCAATCAATACAGAAACCTCAAACAACTCATCATCTTCTTCAAGTACAGCTGTTTATTATAATGCTTTGTTTGATGTACCAAATGAAGATGGTAAGTTGCGCATTGATATGACGGCACAGGTGTATATCATTCTCGCTGAAGCAAAAAATGTCTTAACTGTACCTGCATCAGCATTACAAATCTCTAATCGCCCACCACGTGCCAATCGCAACAATGCAGACAAAAAACCAGATGCAGCCGAAAGGAATACCAAAGACCAAGCCAATGCAGATCGTCCACAACGTTTAGAGTTAACTGCGGATGAAAAAGCATTGATTGAGCAAGGCAAAGCATCGCTTGCTACGGTACGTGTCGTACAAGCCGATGGTACGGCTAAACGTCAGCAAGTTTTAGTGGGTTTAAATAACCGTGTTAGTGCAGAAATTAAACGTGGTTTAAAACAAGGCGATCAAGTGGTCATTGCAGATGGTTCAGACACCAGTAATGATGCTGCAAAAAGAAGTAATCGTGGCGGAGTGAGATTTTAAGCATGAATCAGCATCAGCAACCTCTGCTTGAGGTGAATAATCTGATCCGTGAATTTCCCGCTGGCGATTCAACTGTTCAGATTTTGAAAGGCATTGATTTAAAGATTTACGCAGGTGAATTGGTTGCGATTGTTGGGCAATCAGGTTCTGGTAAATCAACCTTGATGAACATTTTGGGTTGTTTAGATAAACCGACTTCAGGCAGTTATAAAGTTAAAGGACGAGAAACTCGTACACTTGAGCCTGATGAATTAGCACAGTTACGCCGTGAATATTTTGGTTTTATTTTCCAACGTTATCATTTGTTGGGTGATATTAATGCCGCAGGCAATGTCGAAGTTCCTGCTATCTATGCAGGAATGAATCCTACTGCTCGCCAAGAACGTTCGAAAGAATTATTAACAGAGCTAGGACTAGGTGAGAAAGTTCAAAACCGCCCTAATCAACTTTCGGGTGGACAACAACAACGTGTGTCGATTGCTCGTGCATTGATGAATGGCGGTGATGTAATCCTTGCCGATGAACCGACGGGAGCATTAGACAAAAACAGTGGTATTGAGGTGATGCGTATTTTACGTGAACTCAATGCCAAAGGTCATACCATTATCCTCGTTACGCATGATATGAATGTAGCAAAAAATGCGACTCGTATCATTGAAATCAGTGATGGTAATATCATCTCAGATACACCAAATACACCTGAGGCTGAAACCATCTCGCCTGTCGAAGGTACACTTGAGGGCATTGAAAAACAGAAAAAATCTTCTGCTTGGCGTTCTACTTTAGATCGTTTCAGTGAAGCATTTCGTATGGCGCTGTTGGCAATGAATGCACATCGTATGCGTACATTTCTAACGATGCTCGGGATTATTATCGGGATTGCGTCTGTAGTCTCTGTGGTTGCGCTCGGAAATGGTTCACAAAAGCAAATTTTGGAAAATATTAGCAGTTTAGGTACCAATACCATTACTGTATTTCAAGGTCGTGGCTTTGGTGACAACTCCAAAACCGCCCAAGTCAAAACCTTAATTCCTGCAGATGCAGAAGCTTTATCTGAACAACCCTATGTTGAGGCAGTCAGCCCAACGGTAAATAGCAATCTGACTGTTCGCTTTAAAGACACCGAAGCATCTGCAACCATCAATGGTGTCAGTAGTGACTTTTTTGATGTCAAAGGAATGACTTTTGCGTCTGGACAAGCCTTTGACAAGCATAGTGTCATTCAACGCGCACAAGATGTTGTGATTGATTCCAACACCCAAAAAACCTTCTTTGCTGATGGCAGCAATCCTGTTGGGCAAGTGATTTTACTCGGTACTGTACCAAGCCGTATTATTGGTGTCGTTGACTCACAGCAAGGCATGATGGGTTCAGACAGTTTAAATGTATATTTACCTTATTCCACTGTCATGAGCCGTATGTTAGGACAGTCCAATGTCCGTAGTATTGTGGTGCGTATCAAGGATGAGTATCCAACTGCTGCGGCTGAAAATGCCATTTTAAGCTTGCTTGAACAACGTCATGGCGCACAAGACGTCTTTACTCAAAACTCTGACAGCATCCGTGAAACTATTGAACAAACCACACAGACCATGACCTTATTGGTTTCTGCAATTGCAGTGATTTCACTGGTTGTCGGTGGTATCGGGGTAATGAATATCATGCTGGTTTCTGTCACAGAACGTACTCAGGAAATCGGGGTACGCATGGCGGTAGGTGCGCGCCAAAGTGATATTTTGCAGCAATTTCTCATCGAAGCAATTTTGGTTTGTATTTTAGGTGGAATTTTAGGTGTCTTGTTATCACTGGGTATTGGACAAGTGATCAGTCATTTTGCAAAAGGCACATTCCAAATGGCATATTCAACCACATCTATTATTGCCGCTTTTGTTTGCTCCACTTTAATCGGGATCGTGTTTGGATTTATTCCTGCTCGAAATGCAGCTCAGCTCGACCCAGTCGATGCCCTTTCACGTGAATAATTTAAGAGAATAAGGAAAATATCATGCAAATGAATTTAAGCAAACTGGCAACTGCCCTGATTCTCGGAAGTTCTTTAGTGGGCTGTGCGGCTGTGGTGAAAACGCCCTATGAAGCGCCTGCAGTTGATATTCCAAGTCAATTTGCATATAGCAAAACCAATCAACAACAGATCCAAGCTGACCTGCATGCTGATAAATGGTGGACATTGTTTGGAGATAATCAGCTTAATGCGCTGGTTGAGCAAGTGATTGAAAAAAATGCCGACTTAGCTGTTGCGGGAATTAATTTACAAACTGCTCGTTTAAGAGCGGGTTTAGCACGTGATCAACAAGGTCCACGTGTCAGTTCTGGTGTGTCTACTGGACATCGTATTGATCTAAATTCAGGAGATGATGCTTCTAATGGCTTGTCTTTAAGTGCGGGTGTCAGCTATGAAGTCGATTTATTTGGAAAATTAGCTCGTCAAACAGAAGCAACCAAATGGGAAGCTTTAGCAACTGAGCAAGATTTACAAGCGACTGGACAAACGCTGATTGGCACAACTGCAAATTTATACTGGCAACTGGGCTATCTCAATGAACGCTATAGTGTGGCGCTGCAAAGTTTAGCCACTACTCAAAAGCTATATGAATTGGTTCGTACCCAATATCGTACAGGTGCTGTGTCTGGATTAGATTTAACTCAAGCTGAACAATCTGTACAAAGTCAAAAAGCCAGTCTAAGTCAAATTGAACAACAGTTAGTAGAAACACGTACTGCTTTGGCGGTGTTATTACAAATCCCTGTTCAACAGTTAAATATTCAAGAACCTAAAAAATTACCACGAATCAGCTTACCCAATATCGCAGCAGGTTTACCTGCCGATATTTTGTCACGTCGTCCTGACTTGCGCGCAGCGGAATTACGCTTACGTGAAGCTTTAGCATCCAAAGATGCAACTAAAGCAGGGTTTTATCCTTCGATCAGCTTGACGGGGAATTTAGGTTCAAGCAGTACTTCACTTACCAATTTGCTCAAGAACCCTGCTCTGACCTTAGGGGCAAGTTTAAGTCTGCCGTTTTTGCAATATAACGACATGAAAAAAGATTTAAAAATAAGTGAATTGGATTATGAAAAAGCCATTATTCAATATCGTCAAACCTTGTATCAAGCATTTGCGGATACTGAAAATGCACTGTCTAATCGTATTGAAATCGACAAACAAGTTGCTTTGCAACAACGTAACTTAGAACTTGCTGAAAAGACGGAACGCTTAACTGAAGTCCGTTATCGTAACGGTGCTGTCGCATTGAAAAATTTATTGGATGTGCAAGAAACTACACGTAATGCACGTTTGTCGTTGGTACAAACCAAGCAAAATCAATACAATGCTTATGTGACTTTGATGCAAGCCTTGGGTGGTAGTCCGATTCAGCAATTGCCGAATACGATTATTCCTTAAGATTTATTCTAAAACAAGAAAGGCACTGAACTCAGTGCCTTTCTTTTCAATGCAAAATTAAATTATTCTGCATCCATCATTGAAGCGCTCATACCTACTGTATTAAAGCCTGCATCTACATACAGAATTTCGCCTGTGATGCCATTTGCCCACGGAGAACACAGGAATAACGCAGCATTACCTACATCTTCAATCGTGACATTACGTTTGAGTGGCGCAATTTTTTCATTGGCATCCAACATCTTACGGAAAGATTTAATCCCTGATGCTGCTAAAGTACGGATTGGACCTGCTGAAATCGCATTCACACGAATCCCCTCAGCACCCAAGCTCGATGCCAAATAACGTACACCTGCTTCCAAAGATGCTTTTGCCATACCCATCACATTATAGTTTGGCATGACAGACTCAGAACCTTGATAAGTCAATGTTAATAAACACCCTTGGCGTGCAAGCAAGAGTGGTTTTGCAGCACGTGCCATTGCGATAAAACTATATGCACTGATGTCATGCGCTACTTTAAAACCTTCACGATCCGTTACATCAGTAAAATCACCATCTAGCGTATGAGCTGGTGCAAAACCAATCGAATGCACAACACCATCTAAACCATCCCAATGTTTTGCCAGTTCAGCAAATGCATTGTCAATCTCTGCATCCACAGCCACATCACAAGGAAAAACCAAGCGAGAACCGAACTGCTCAGCAAACTCATCTACACGTTTTTTAAGTTTTTCGTTTGGATAAGTAAATGCAAGCTCTGCACCTTCACGATGTAATGCTTGTGCGATACCAAAAGCAATGGATAATTTACTTGCAATACCTGCGATGAGGAAGCGTTTACCTGCCAAAAGTCCTTGTGCCATGAAATTCTCACTTGAATGATTTTGTATGCATAATGCCAAGAGTTTAATCAGAACAAAATTGCATAATCCACCTTTTTTCAGATCTTTACTTAAATCATAAAAAAATCGCCCTCAAAAGGACGATTTTTAAATTTATATTTTACTTTAAAGCTTAGTCATCGCCTTGCAACATGCTAAACAAACGCATGAATGAATAATACATCCAAACCAATGTTGCCAATAATGCGATACCACATAACCATTCAAAAGCTTTCGGTGCACGTTGTGCTGCAGCATTTTCAATTAAATCAAAATCTAAGATTAAGTTAAGTGATGCGATCACTGCAACAAATGCAGCAAAGCCAATGCCTAACCAACTACTTTCAAAAAGACCAGGAATGCTCGCACCAAAAGCTAAACGCATAATAAACTGAACCACAAAAACCAATGCAATCGCAATCGTTGCTGACATGACGATCGATTTAAATTTTTCAGTGGCACGAATAATTTGGAAACGGTACAAACCAAACATCACAAAAGTAGTGACAAAAGTTGCCAACAATGCTTGTAAAGGTACACCTGGAAATTTCAATTGAAAAATAACCGATACACCACCTAAAAACGCACCTTCAAATAATGCATAAGGAATCGCAAGAACACGTGCTGTATTGGGTTTAAATGTTGCCACCAAAGCGATGATCAAACCACCAATTGCACCAACCATTGCAGCAGCATACGCAAGTCCAAAATTTGCTGTCGCAAAACTATATAAGAAAACGCCTAAACCAAGCACAGCCGCAATTACAGTCATCATCACTGATTTTTGAATTGCACCCTGAACGGTCATTGGCTGACTATAATCCGCATGTGTTTCCACACGGGTCAAAATAGGGTTATTACTTTGCATATTTCAACTCATTGTAATATTTAAAATATAAAGGGATTGTAAAACGAAAAATTTTCAAATTGATGTACAGCTTACTTCTTTTTGTAACAAAACTGAAAGTTGTTGCCTATTGCAGTATAACTTAATTTTCAAAAATGCAAAGTGTATAAAAAAGAGGCAATAGAGCCTCTTTAAAATTTAAAAATCATACATTAATCATTATTTGCAATAAAAAAATACTGACGATAGTATTTTAACTCTGCGATCGAATCACGAATATCATCCATTGCTAAATGTGAAGCATTTTTCTTTAAACCGCTCATAATCTCAGGGCGCCAGCGTTTTGCAAGCTCTTTTACAGAAGATACATCAAGATTACGATAATGGAAATATTGTTCCATTTCAGGCATTAAACGATGTAAAAAACGACGGTCTTGGCAAATCGAATTCCCACACATTGGTGAGGTTTTTGGATTTACCCATTTCTTTAAAAATTCTAAAGTTTGAAGCTCTGCATCACGTGCGGTTAATTTGCTACGACGTACACGCTCAATCAAACCTGATTGACCATGTTGTTTGGTATTCCATTCATCCATCGCATTTAAAATTACATCTGATTGATGAACTGCAAGTACAGGCCCTTCCGCAAGAATATTCAAGTGATCATCCGTCACAATGGTTGCGACTTCAATAATTTGATCATTGTCGGTGTCTAGACCTGTCATTTCAAGGTCGATCCAAATCAAGCGTGTATCTGGCGTGCTGCTCATAAAGTGCAATCTTATTAGGCTATAAAACATGAATAGTAGCAAATTTCTGACATCTTCGCTGTAATTCATTTCTGCATCATGCTATTTTTGCTTTCTCTTTTTTGTGGTTCTTAGGATATGAATGACTTTAATTCGTAAACGTCGTTTAACTGAACAGCAGCAACGCCGTATTCAGAAACAACATAAAACACGTCAAGAAGACATTGATACATCCAATGATCTTGAAGGTTTGGTCGTTCAGCATTATGGACGCCAACTTGAAGTACAAGCCCTTTCTACTCCACTAGAACATCCCCAAAAGCCCAACGTTGCAGAAGGTGAACCTGAGCCATTTTGGAAACCGATCGAACTGAATAGTGTTTGGCGTTGTCATACTCGTACCAACCTAGAGCTTTTGGTCACTGGCGATAAAGTCAAATGGCAAGCTGATCCAAACACAGGTTTAGGCATTATTACTGCCATTCATCCTCGCACATCATTACTGACACGTCCCGACCGTTATCACAAAGTCAAACCTGTCGCAGCAAATATCAGCTTAATTGTGATTGTATTTGCGGTTTTGCCTGAACCTGCACCAACATTGATTGATCGTTATCTGGTGGCGTGTGCTGATGCGGATATTCCTGTGTTATTGGTGTTAAATAAGTCAGACTTACTCAAAGACAATGATCCACTTTTAGACATGCTCAATGAATATCAAGCTTTGGGTTATGAAGTGATGATCACACAATCTGAAGGTGACATTACTGAACTTCGTCAACGTCTGGATAATGAAACGGTGGCCTTTGTTGGGCAGTCTGGTGTCGGCAAAAGTTCATTGATCAATGTTATCGTGCCGGATGCTGCGCAAAAAACCAATATTATTTCTGAAAATTCAGCACTTGGTCAGCACACTACTACATCTACACGTTTGATTCGTTTTGGTGAAAATGGTGCATTGATCGACTCCCCGGGTATTCGTGAATTTGGGCTTTGGCATTTAGACTTAGAAAAAATAGATGCAGGTTTTTCAGACATTGCTAATTTTTTAGGACATTGTCAATATCGCAACTGCACCCATACCCATGAAAAGCAATGTGCCTTGAAACAAGCCGTTGCTGAAGGTGAAATATTGCCAAGACGCCTAGAGAGTTATTTGCGCTTGGTCGAAGAAATTACTGAGGCGCAACAAAAAAATTAATTTTCTTTAAATCTAGCCTTGAAGCAGTGATTTTGATCACCATATATATAGGCTATACTCAACACAAATTTTGATTGTAATTAGGTGAATTGTGGAACGTTGGTTTGAGTTTATGGGGAATCACCCCTTCTTATTTGGTGTTTTAGGGGTTTTGATCATTTTGTTCTTCGTATTTGAAGGTCAACGTAGTGGTCGCAAAGTTTCTCCACAATCACTTGGTATTTTAGTCAAAGCTAAAAATGCAATGTTGATTGATTTACGTGATGCCAAAGATTTCAAAGAAGGTCATATCAGCGGTAGTCGCAATATTCCTTACAGCAAAATTACCAGTCATCTGGAAGAGTTAAAAACTGCGGATCGCCCATTGATCTTTATTTGTAATATGGGACAAGTTGCAGGCAGTGCCTTGCAACAAGTTGGTCATGCAGATAGTTATCGCTTAGACGGTGGTATTAGTAATTGGAAAGCACAAGGCTTACCTTTAGTGAAAGCAAAATAAGTTTAAGGAGTTGAAAAATGGCTGCTGATGTAACTGTATATTCTACAACGTTCTGTCCATATTGCGTTCGAGCAAAACAACTTCTAGAACGTAAAGGTGTTGAATTTAAAGAAGTTAACCTTTCAAATGAAGCACCTGAGGTTCGTACTGAGCTTATGCAACGTACAAAACACCGTACTGTGCCACAAATTTTTATTAAAGATCAATTCATCGGTGGGTTTGACCAACTTTATGCCTTAGAAAAAGAAGGCAAACTCGACGAATTATTGGCTTAATCACTTCATAATATTTAAGGAATATAAACAATGAGTGAAGAACAACAAACTCAACCACAACTTGCTTTAGAACGTTTATACGCAAAAGACTTATCTTTTGAAGTCCCTGGGGCACAAGTTTTTACCAAAGAATGGCAACCTGAACTGAACATCAATTTGTCATCTTCTGCTGAAAAAGTTGATCCTACGCACTTTGAAGTTTCTTTAAAAGTTGTTGTTCAAGCAAATAATGCAGGCGAAACCGCATTTATCGTCGATGTCACTCAAGCAGGTATCTTCCTTATTGATGGTATTGAAGAAGATCGTCTTCCATACATCTTAGGTGCATACTGCCCAAATATTTTATTCCCATTCCTTCGTGAAGCGGTGAATGATCTTGTGACTAAAGGTAGCTTCCCTCAATTACTTTTAACACCGATCAATTTTGATGCGGAGTTTGAAGCAAATATGGAACGTGCTCAAGCCGCTGCTGCTGAAGGTCAAGCTTAATCTTTACAGATTGACATGATCAAAAGACCGCTATACGCGGTCTTTTTCTTAGCCTAAATTTCACCCAATCCTCACATAGACTTCATGCGCACATTTAAATAAAAACTTATCATTTTAAAATCAATCTCATCCTGCCGTATCACCATGCCATTTACGCCATTACACTTAGGTTTGGGTGCAAGTTGCAAAGCTATTGCACATAAAAAATTCAGCTTTATGATTTTTGCAGGTACACAAGTACTGATGGATTTAGAACCTCTTTTAGGTATGATTTTAGACTGGCAAACTTTGCATTTATATACACATCATTTAATCGGTGCATTTGGGATAGGTTTAGTTGCAATATTGCTTGGAAAACCGATCAGTGAATTTTTTTTAAGAAATATTTTTAAAGAAAAAAATTGGCAAATCTCATGGAAAGTCGCCATGTTCAGTGCTTTTATAGGAAGTTTTAGCCACATTTTTCTAGATGCATTCATGCATACCGACATGTATCCATTTTTCCCATTCAGCAAAACCCAAATCTTATCGACTTTCGTACCTTACTCTTTTATTTTTTATACGTGTTTATTTGGATTGGTCATCGGTGGGATTGTCTACTTACTTCGTGAAGATTCAGATTTATAACACCTCAACAATCGTTCTGAATGTTAGATTGATACGTGCTGTATGGACTTTTTTCGTTGGTGGTAAACGATGCAACCAATAGCTTTGTGTAGTGTCCTTCATGACCAATAGACTGCCGTGTTCTAAAAACAGTTCTACTTTTTCTTTGCTTTGTTTATGCTTAAATGCAAATTTACGTTCCGCCCCAAAACTTACTGAAGCAATTGCACCATCTTTTTTCAGATCAGTTTCACCATCACTGTGCCATGCCATACCTTCATCACCAGAATGATATAAATTCAATAAACATGAATTAAAAGTTTCTCCAGTTTTGGCTTCAACAAGCTTTTTTAAAGCCAGTAACGCAGGTGTCCACGGCAAAGCATATTTTTTTATATTAGAATAAGTATATTCAAATGCATGGTCGCCATACCAAGCAACTTTGCGTTTCGTGGTAATGGTTTTGCCAAATATAATGGCTTGATCATGCTGCCAAGCGATGTTGGTTAATAGATTTTCAAAATAGCTATTTGCTTCAGCCTCAGTTAAAATTTTTCCATAATAATGAACGCTACCTTGATAAGGCAGTAAATTTTGTTTCGGGTCTGCGTCTAAATCAAAGAGTTGCATTTTTCCACTTCATATAGGCTAATTTCATACAATGCCCACATGGGCGAAACCCAGCCTCAATGGCTTGTTGTTCATCGCTAAAGAATACTCGATTTTCTTTTTTCATACGCTTTCCCGAAGCACAGTGCAAAGTCCCATAAATTTTTAATTTGGCATTGCCTGCCATATTTAACTCGCCTGCCCTAAGCATCAAACGTAATTGCTGATCCGTCAAGGTACTATGTCGAATCATATTTAACGCTCTGCATCGTGAAAAATAATGCCTAAAGTATAGCGTTCACCGGTATGTACTTCACTTACACCATGTTTCATTTGCACCCGAGAATAGCCAGTCTTGCTTTGCTTTGGTCTAAACTGTGTTGTGAAAATTAACATATCACCTTGATTGGCTTGTAACACGCGTGCTTTGGACTGTGCGCGTGGAATTTGTTCCGTAAGTACAAATTCGCCACCAGTAAAATCACGGTTGAGCTGATTTAGAAAAATCACAGCTTGCATCGGAAAATAGACCTCCCCATACAAATCCTGATGCAGCGTATTAAAACCAGAAGCTGTATATTTTAAAATCAAAGCAGTTGCTTCAGCTTGACCTGCTGCTTTGCACTGTTGTAAAAATGCTGCATGATTTGCTGGAAACTGTTGTTTGATATTTAACTGTTGAAACCATGTATTTGCGATAGGAACCAAATGCGGATAAATTTCTGTCCTTAACAGTTGAATCACATTTGGCAATGGATAATTAAAATATTTATATTCACCACAACCAAATCGATAACGCTGCATATCAACAGTTTTGCGATACAAAGGCGCATGCTCATAATGCTCACGTATCACATCACATAAGTTTTCAGGCAGAATATTTTCAAGCAGTGCAAAGCCGTGTTGATGCAAACTTTCTGCAACTTTTTCCCAGTTCTGCTGATTGAGTGTATCAATCAATGCCATTGCCTGTTGTTGATTAAACAACTGCATCACATTGCGCTCCTTCCCAACCAATCATTGCCGTTTTTCGTACTTTGCCCCAGTGATATTCACCCAATGCACCTGTTGCTTGGATAACACGATGACATGGAATCAAAAATGCCACAGGATTGCTGCCTATTGCTGTGCCAACTGCACGTGATGCTTTAGGATTTCCGAGTAATTCAGCAATTTCACCATAACTGCTTAACTGCCCTTTGGGAATTTTCAATAAACATTCCCAAACTTTGAGCTGAAAATCTGTACCTTTCAAATGCAGTTTGATTTGTGGTAATGCCTGTGCTTGATCATGTTCCGTGAGATTAAAAATCGCCAATGCGCTGTTTTGTAAATTATTTTTCTGTTCTGAAAACGTTGCATTTGGAAATTGGGCTTTTAACTGTTGTAATGCTGGTTCTCTTTGCTCCACAAAATTCATCGCACAAATCCCTTTCGCTGTCGATGCGATCAACACTTCACCAAAAGGCGTCGCTGCAAAGTGATATTCAATGTGTAAATTAGCACCACCGCTTTTATATTCTGCAGGGGTCATGCCTTCAATTTGAATAAACAAATCATGGAGACGGCTTGGACTCGACAAACCTGTTGCAAATGTCGCATCTAAAATAGATGGATCTTGTTCATGTTTTAAGATTTTTTTAGCGTGTTGCAGACTGATAAATTGCAAAAATTTTTTAGGACTGGTGCCTGCCCATTCAGTAAATAAACGCTGAAAGTGTGCGGGACTTAGATGGATGTGCTCAGCCACTTCATCTAAATTTGGCTGGTCTTTAAAATTATTTTGAATATATTCGATGGCTTGGGCAATACGTTCAAATTGCATTTGTTTCTGCATTGTCACATCCTCATTATCCTACTCTAAAAACCACCTTATCAATTCGGGCAATGAAAATAAATCCAGATCATGCGCAATTTACATGACGCTAATTTTTATTCTTTAAATAGACAATAAAAAACCGCATTGTTTTAGCACATGCGGTTTTAGGCATCAAAGATCAAACTTATTGATATAATTTATGCCCTTGATCACGAATCGCAGCAATTTTCTTTGCTTCTATTTTGGCATGATCCAAGTGTCCATCTTGTACAATGGTTTTGGTTTTGTCGATTTCAGCAATCAACTGCTCATAGATCGCTGTTGAAGATTCTGTTTTATCCCCTTTTGCCACCAATTTAATTTTTTGCGCTGCTAATGCCGCAGTACGCATATTGTCTAATGCTTTTATTGCCTCATTTTTATTGTTAGTTTTATTAAATACTTTAAAGTTTTTCGCAAGATTTTCCATGTGCCCTTCGAGAGCACCACCCGCAAAACTCACTGTACTTAAACTACATACTGAAACAAGCATTAATGCGGCTAAAGTTTTTTTGATCATTGAAATCGTCCTTAAAACTGTGGCTATGATGGGTTATTATCCATTTTCAAGATTAAACATAATTTAAAATCAAAGAAAAAACCAATAAAAAATGCAACGAATTCGTTGCATTTTGATATTTAAAACTAAGTTTTAAACAGGCTCAATCTCATGATTTAAAGCATCATGGATTGCCTCAACCAATTGTTGTGCAATTTCCTGTTTTGAGGCTTTTTCTAGATCACGTTTTTCTAATTGGTACTGATCTGCAAAAAACACCGTCATCGCATTTTGATCCGATGCAAAACCAATATCCGCACGTGATACATCATTACATGCGATCATATCCAGTTTTTTCGCAACCAATTTCCCTGCTGCATATTCTTCAACATTGCGAGTTTCTGCCGCAAAGCCCACCATAAATGGACGTTTTTCTTGCTGTGCAATGGTTGCCACAATATCAGGGTTCTTGATCAAGGCGATATTCAGCTCATCACCTGCTTTTTTGATTTTATGCTCAGCCACTTCTGCGACGCGATAATCTGCCACTGCAGCCGTTGCAATAAACACATCACAACCTTCTTCAAGCTGATGCAGACTTTCATCTAACATTTTAAGCGCAGAAGACACATTGATACGTTTGACACCATTGGGGGTATCTAGACTGACAGGTCCAGCAATTAAGGTCACTTTCGCCCCAGCGGTATAACATGCTGCAGCAATCGCAAAGCCCATTTTCCCTGTACTATGGTTAGAAATATAACGTACTGGATCAATCGCTTCACGTGTTGGACCTGCGGTAATGGTGACACGTTTACCCGCAAGTAAACCAAACTTTTCAGCAAGCGCACGTTGTGCTTGGTGGAAATAATCTTTAACTTGTTCGGCTAAATCCTCAGGTTCAGGCATACGTCCTAAACCGACATCACCACACGCTTGTGAACCTGCATCTGGCATGATCACATGCACCCCATCTTCCACCAACGTATTTAAATTACGCTGTGTTGCTTTGGCTGCCCACATTTGCTGATTCATTGCAGGTGCAATCCAAACAGGTACTTTGGTCGCCAAATATAAGGTACTGAGCAAATCATCTGCTAAACCTGCTGCAAACTTGGCAATCGTGTCACAACTCGCAGGTGCAACAAGAACTAAATCTGCCCAACGTGCCAGTTCAATATGCCCCATACCCGCTTCAGCTTCAGGATTGAGTAATTCAGTATGCACTGGATTGCCTGACAACGCTTGAAATGTAAGTGGGGTAATAAATGCTTGCGCGCCATGCGTCATCACCACACGCACATTAAAACCATAATCCTTTAAACGGCGGACTAAAATCGCACTTTTATAAGCTGCAATTCCACCTGTGACAGCAAGAATAATATTTTTATTAGAAAATACACTGAGATCGAAACTCACGATCAAGTCACCTTTTTGTTGCAGTGGCGCTCACAATAGCATTAAATAATCTATATCCCAAGTCATTCACTTGGGAAAATTGAAAAGTAAAATAAATCAAAACAGTGAATAATAATGAATAACTCCAGCAAAGCAACATCCATTAAACAATGGCCCGAACAAGAACGTCCAAGAGAACGCTTACTCAGTCAAGGCGCAGAGAGCTTGTCTGATGCTGAACTTTTGGCAATTTTCCTACGTTCTGGTTCAAAACAACATTCTGCTGTAGCGTTGGCTCGTATTCTGATTCAACATTTTGGGCATCTGAATGCTGTTTTTGATGCAGCCCCTGATGAGATCAAACAATTTCATGGCATCGCAGATACCAAATATTCTCAACTCATGGCGGTAAAAGAATTAGGTCGACGTTATCTTAAACAACAACTTTATCAAGGTATGGATTTGAGTCGTTCCGATTTGATTTGTGATTATGTGCGTTATGAGTTGATCGGTGAAAGTCAGGAAGTTTTTGCTGTATTGTGTTTAGACAGTCAACTACGCAAGCTGAGTTTTAAGAAATTATTTTATGGTTCAATAAATTATTGCAATATTTCCATGAACCAATTATTACGGCATGCGATACAAAAACAAGCATCCTTTATTGTGATTGCGCATAATCATCCCAAAGGCTGTGCAAATCCTTCTGAGGCTGATCATCAACTTACCCAAGAAATTTTACAGGCGTGTCAATTGGTTGAAATACAACTGCTTGATCATATTATCGTCGCAGCCGAACAGAATTATTCCTTCGCAGAGCATCAACAAATCAACACTAGGAATTTTATACCAAATCATATTGACAATGCGGTTTGAAGCAAGGAAGATCGTACAAAAATAACAGATTCGATTTACATGATTGTTCGGGAACAAAACGACACTTTTAAACTACTTTTTTCATGGCGTGGCACAATTTTACCTAAAGTTTTACCTCCCTTAGGCTTTGTCATGCTCATTTCTGCCATTGTGGGTGGCATTGAATATATTGGTTTATATCGTTTTACTGAAATTCCTTTGGTCGGTTTTACCCTTATTGGTGTTGTACTTTCGATCTTTTTAGGCTTTAAAAATACCGCATGCTATGATCGTTGGTGGGAAGCACGTAAGCTTTGGGGCATGTTGATTGCCAATGCTCGCCACTTTGACCGTGATTGTCGTATTTTTCCACAAGGTCGCCGTGAACGCATTATTCAACATGTTATTGTATTTGCCAATGTACTACGTGACCGTTTGCGTCATCAAACCGCCAGTCCTGATGCTTTACTAGAAACCAGTGGCATGAGTCAACAAGCCTTAAAACAGTTATATCAACAAGCCAATGCGCCTCAATATACTTTGAGTTTGATCCAATGGGAGCTCATGCAAGCGCTGAAAGAAGGTGAAATTTCCGATATTATTTATACTCAAATGAACCAACATGTCACTGAATTAAGTTTAGTTCAAACGGGATGTGATCGTATTGCGACCACGCCCTTGCCTTTTGCTTATTCTGTTTTATTGAATCGTACTGTGTATTTTTTCTGTTTTATGTTGCCTTTTAGTTTGGGTTCATTGTTGGGTTTAGCGACACCACTTTTGGTCGGAATTTTAGCTTATACTTTTTTAGGTTTGGATGCCTTAAGTAGTGAAATCGAAGAGCCTTTTGGTACACAAAGTAATGACCTCCCTTTAGATGCAATGGTGCGTACCATTGAAATCGAACTTTTAGGGACTTTGGGTAAACCCACACCACCTCCGATTCAGGCGCAAGATCATAATTTGCTTTAATCCTAATTTTTATTTTTCGTCACTCAAAGCTTCTTTTCATCGAGAGAAGCTTTATTTATTTTAGAATCTAAAAATAAAACCTCCTTACTGTGCCTACAACAAAATTAGAGAAACATTAAATTTGAATTAACGAAAACTCTCCCAAACCCCCACTTGTCCTTCTTTTACACGTGGAATATTTCCCAGCTTAATCCAAGGCATATGACCACCATGAAAATCACTCCCCACGGACACTTTTAAATCAAACTGAGCAATCATACGATCAACCATTTGTCGGGTAGATGCAGGATCAATTGCAGGTGGAAGCTCAACAGCATCACCACCGAATTGAGCAAAAATTTCAATCAAGTATCTAATATTTGTTGCAGACAAATCATAACGTGTGGGATGTGCCAAAACTGCAAATCCTTGACTCTCATGAATCACTTCAATGGTTTCTTTAAGTCCTAAACCATCAAATTTTACATAAGCTTTTTTACCTTCTTTAATATATTTATCAAAGGCTTGTTGTGGTCGCTGCACAATCCCTTTTTCCACTAAAGTTTTGGCGATATGCGTGCGTGTTACACGATCTGCTTCACCATCAACTTTAGTAATTACATCAGCATAAATATCCTGTCCAATTAAAGGAATCAGCAAATCACAAATTTGCTTGGAACGTACTGCTCGGATACGTTTTTGTTCAGCGAGTAATTTTTCTAAAGGTTCAGGATTTTGCATATTCAACGCGACGATATGCACACCGTAACTTTTTTGGGTGGATGGGCGTGACCATTGACTGGAAATTTCTACACCAGAAATCAATTGCATACCTAAATTTTCAGCACAATGTTTCGCACGTAATACACCATCCATTGTATCGTGGTCGGTTAATGCAAAGGTCTTTATTCCCAATGCATGAGCAGCTTGGATCAGCTCTTCAGGCGTGAGTGTGCCATCTGAAATATTACTATGCGTATGTAAATCGACACCAATCATTGTTTGTATTATGCTAAGTCACCAAAATTTGATGACCCTACTGTAGCATGAAAGCGCTATTTGATTATTTACCTATTATTATCTTCTTTTATTTTTATAAAACGACAGATCCCAAAGATAACCAACACCCTTTACTCGAATTGGTGGGAAGTACAGGCAATGTTGACCAAAACCATATTTTAGTTGCAACCTGTGCCTTATTGATTTCAACCTTAGTGGTTTATGGTTGCTTGTTCTTTGCTCAGAAGTTCAGACTTGAAAAGATGCAATGGTTTATCGTCATCATGTCTGTGATTTTTGGGGGAATTACCCTTGCTTTCAGCGATGTGACCTATATCAAACTCAAAGCAGTCATCTTAAATTTAGGTATTGGCATTGGCTTTTTGGTCACCCCATTATTCAATAAAGAACGTTTACCGATTATCCAAAAATTACTAGGTTCAATGCTGGAACTTAGCCGTGAAGGCTGGATGCGTTTAAACTGGGCATGGTGTGGTCAATTTTTCTTATTAGCTGCTTTACATTATTTTTTCGGTTTCTTGTATATGGATGGCAAATATTGGGGCGAATTTACCGCTTTTGGCGATATTATCGTATCCTTAAGCTACCTTGCTGTTATACTATTTTGCTTGCGAAAACATTTTAAATCTTCAGAGTAAATCAGGTCTGTTCCATGCCTTTATTTGTGATTACCTGTACCGATCAAGATGGTACAGTCGAAAAACGTCTTGCTGTTCGTCCTCAACATTTGGCACGTTTAGAAAAATTAGATGCCGAAGGTCGTGTGATTGTTGCAGGTGCAATGCCTAAAGATCGTGAAAATCCACAAGCAGGTTTTTATGGGAGTACCATGATTTTAGATTTTGAAAGTCGTGAAGCTTTGGATGAATGGTTAAAAGACGAACCTTTTGTCAAAGAAGGTGTGTATAGCCACGTTGATGTTAAGCCATTTAACAAAGCTCTACCAAAAGGATAAGCCAATGCGTGTTGTCGTCCAAAGTTTATTGGGTTTTTCTTTACTTTGCTCGTCTGTTGTATGGGCAGAACCGACAGCAACACCTGCAAATAATACTGCACAGATTGCAGCTGCTACACCACCACCAAAACCCTCAATTTTACCTGCGGTTGCAGGTGCAAATGCGATTGTTCAAAATCAAGCGCAAGCACAGGAAAATAAACCTTTAACCGCAGAACAGATCATTAAAGAAAAAGCATCCCAAGATGCTAAAGTTAAAGCCTTGGTCAAAGATCAAGCCACTCGCTTACAGCAACTTGAAAAAGCAAATCTAGAAGCTTTAGCACAGAACCAAGAGTTGCAATTAAAAAATGATAATCTTGGGGTACAAGTTCAAGTTTTACAAAGTGAACAAAGTGCGCAAATGTTTTTATATGGTGCAGCGACCATCGCTGTCGGCGTGTTATTGGGTTTCTTGATCGCGAGTTATATTTATACCAAACGTCGTCGTCAGTGGTAAAACACTGACTATTTCCTGTCAGTTTATCTCTTTTTAAAGTTTCAAAAGGTACACAACATTGTCAAATACCATTCAAACTGCTGACTTGGATTGGCAATCTGTCGATGGCATTGAAGTTCCAGTTTCCAAACAATTTGGTGATGTCTATTTTTCCAAAGACAATGGACTCCTTGAAACACGACATGTATTTTTAAATGGCAATGATCTCCCTACACGATTAGCACATTTAAATGATTTTGAATATTTTACGGTAGCAGAAACAGGCTTTGGTACAGGTCTCAATATTTTAGCCTTATGGCAGCTTTGGCAACACGTTCGCCCACATAATCATAGCCATTTACATGCCATCAGTGTGGAAAAATTTCCATTGTCGAAAGCTGATTTGATTCGTGCTTTAAATGTGTGGGATGAACTTAAACCTTTGGCAGACCAACTGATTCAACAGTATCCTTTGCCACTTGCAGGTTGTCATCGCCTGAATTTTCCTGATGAGCGCTTTTCGATTGATTTATGGCTTGGCGATGCACAGGATATTTTCCCCATTATCCCCAAAACCGCACCCGTAAAGGCATGGTTTTTAGATGGCTTTGCACCCTCTTGTAATCCTGATATGTGGGCAGAAAATGTTTTAAATCATATTGTGCGTTTATCTGATCATGGAACCAGTTTTGCATCATTTAGTGTTGCTGGTATTTTAAAACGTGGTTTAAAACAACACGGCATTTCTATTTCACGTCCAAAGGGTTTTGGGCATAAACGAGAAATGCTCAAGGCAATTTGGCTTAAACCTGAAGCACAAGAATTAAACTCGACAGCTTTACAAACCGTATCAAAGAATCATGAAGCAAATGAAGCTTTAGATTCAACGCAAAAAAAAACCGAATTCAACAGCTTTATTTTTAAACAGCGTCAAATTGCGATTATAGGCGCAGGAATCGCAGGTTTAAGCGCTGCATGGGCATTTGCCGAGCGTGGGCATCAAGTCACGATTTACGACCAATCAACGCCTTTGGCAGGTGCTTCGGGTAATCCTCTTGCCCTACTCAATCCTAAACTGAGTCCGATTGAACAAAGCGCAGATCATTTGATGACTTTGTCATGGCAATTTGCACAGCATTATTATCCTCGGTTTAAAGCCTTTCGAGATATTTGCGTCCATCAATTGATTCAAAAAAATCCAGAAGATGCTTTGGATTTAGTCAAAGATTATACTGCTGATATTCTAGAATATATCGCTGCTGAGCAATTAGATCTGCAAACCAACTATGCCAGCATACAACTTAAACAAGCAGGTGCAGTTGCTCCGCACCTACTGCGTGATCAAATCCTTGAACATGATTTAATTGATTTTCAAATTGCACAGATTACTCAGTGCCAAAAACTCGACAACCATCAAATTCAAATTTTAGATCAACATGAAAATGTCTTCGGAAAATTTGATCATGTGGTGGTCTGCTGCGCACGTGAAAGTCAGAAATTTTTCTCCCATTATCCACGTTTAAGAGCGATTCGAGGGCAAGTCAGTTGGCTAAAAAATACTGGACGACAATTAGATCCGAAACAAGCCTATAGTTTTGGCGGTTATTGTATGCAACTTGACGCTGAGCATTTGATATTAGGGGCTTCATTTCATCCTGAACGTGATGATTCAGCTGTAGAGCATGCCGATCATGTACATAACTATGCGCTTATCCACAATGCCTTTCCTAACTATGCTGAATCATTAGCTAAAATAGACACTTGGCAAGGTCGTGCATCTGTTCGAGCGCAGACACTGGATTATTTTCCTGTACTCGGAAAAGGCATAGATGATCAGGAAGTCTATACTTTTGCAGGCTTAGGCTCGAAAGGTTTTTTATTTGCACCTTTATGTAGTGAAATTTTGGCAGCATTGGTTTTAAAAGAGGCTTGCCCCGTTTCACAAAATCTTTTAAATACACTCAGTCCCGCACGAGGAAAAAAGAAAGAGCGTGTGAGAAAGCCTTATTATCAAGGAACAAAACCCAAAGCGATTTAGCGGTTATTTTTGACAGGGCATGCCTTTTGAAAATTCTCTAAATAGTTTGAGTTCTTTTAAATAAAAAGAGTATTGCTCTAAACGATCAATCCACAACTGCTCAATATCATAAGTTTCATGTTTAATTTAAACCAGAACTCGAATATTTAAAGATTTATAAGCATCTTTTTATAAGTTTTATCAGTTTGGTAAATTCAATTTTATTTTTATCATTGTTGTTTATATAAGAAAGCGCCTTACGGCGCTTTCTTTATGCTCCTTGCTCTAAAGGCAAGCCTGCATCACGTGCTGCACGTGTACCACCCATAAGTACTACATAATCTCGAGAGCTATCCAAGCTTTCTAGTTTTTCAGCCGCTCGTGGTGCTTTACTGCCACCACCGCATAGAATGTATATGGGCTGATCCGAATCCACTTGAGTTAAGCTATCTGCAGATAAATCATCAATAGGCTGATTTACAGCACCTTTGATATGACCTTCTGCGTAGGCTTTGTTGTCACGAACATCCCAGATGACTGCATTTTCTGGGAACTCAAATGTTGTAATTTCTTGTTTACGGATCATTGCGCACTCCTTTGATGTAAACAACACTTGGCAAATGAAGAAAACATCCCTAGCATCTCAGATATTCTTTCCATTTGTAAAGGTCTAAACTATGCCATCTTTCGATATTGTTTCAGAATTAGAGATTTTTGAAGTAAATCACGCAGTTCAAAACACTCAAAAAGAAATTGCGACACGCTTTGACTTCCGTGGTCAAGATGTTTCTATTGAAATTAATGAAAAAAATAAAGAAATTAAAATTTCAACTGAAAGCGATTTCCAGTGTGAACAAGTCTATAGCATGCTTGAAAATCATTTCTTTAAACGTAAAGTGGATATCCAAGCACTTGATCCACAAAAAATGACCGCTTCAGGTAAAAATGTGATTCAAATCATCAAACTCAAAGATGGTCTTGACTCTGACACTGCAAAAAAAATTAATAAAGCCATTAAAGAAAGCGGTGTCAAAGTGCAATCATCTATTCAAGGTGACAAAATTCGTGTGACTGACAAAAAACGCGATACTTTGCAACAAGTAATGGCATTTTTAAAAGAACAGCAATTTGGTGTTCCACTCCAATTCAACAACTTTAAAGACTAAGCTCTTTCGCTCAGGAATTTAATATGACTCAGACCAACCGTTTAGCCAAAATCGTCAAAGCAACGTCTAAACTACCTGCAAGTATTCGTCGTACAGTATTAAGCAAAGCGTTTGGTCGAGTCGTTCCAATGGTAGGAACAGCAAAACTACGTTATATCGACATCACACCCTCACGTGTAGAAGTTAAAATAGAAAATAACAAAAATATGCAAAACCATATCGGGCAGGCACATGCCTGTGCAATGGCGTTGGTAGCTGAAACTGCTACAGGTTTTGTCACAGGAATGAATATTCCTGACTCATGTATTGTTTTAATTAAACATATGAATATTCAATTTAAACGTCCATCTAAAGGCGGTTTAACTGCAATTGCGACACTCACTGAAGAACAACGTAAACAGATGCAAGAAACAGAAAAAGGTGAAACCATTGTCGCTGTGACCGTTACTGATGAATCTGGACAAGAACCGATTCAATGTGAAATGTTATGGGCTTGGGTGGCAAAATCACATCTTAAAGCCAATAAATGAAAAATAAAAAAATGTAAATAAAACTTACTTTTAGGTAAGTTAAAATTTTACTAAACTCCTGAAATTCAATGACGAGAACACACTGTAAATCATCACACTAAACCCTCAAGATGATCTTTTAAAAATCATCTTGAGAACTGCCATGTTAAATCCAAATCTAAAGAAATACTTACTGCCAAGCTTAATGATTGTTCCATTTTTAGTAAGTGCTTGTAGTCAAAATCCGATACAAAACTCACAAAATACAACGTCGAGCAATGTAACAACCGCTCAAAACCTTGCAGCACAAAACAAAAAAATTGTCACTGATTTTTATGAAGGCGTATTTTTAAAACATCAAGTACAAGAATATTCAGACCGTTATATTGGCGAGCAATATATCCAACATAATCCGCATGTGCCTGATGGCAAAGCCCCTTTTGTAAATTATTTTACAGGTTATTTTAAAGAAAATCCGCAAGCAAAAAATGTCATCAAACGCGCCATTGCCGAAGGTGATTTGGTTGTTTTACATGTACATTCAAGTCAAAATGCCCAAGATCGTGGTGAAGCCATTGTCGATATTTTTAGAGTGGAAAATGGCAAAATTGTAGAACATTGGGATGTGCAACAGTCTATTCCTGAACAAAGTGCCAACAGCAATACGATGTTTTAAGACATTATTTTCAAAGTCATCAATACAAAAAATCCCAATATTGATTGGGATTTTTAGTTCGAAACTTAAGCATTTTGTGATGCTAAGAATTTCTCTTTTACATCTTCAGGAATTTTACGTTTATTGCCTGCCACATCCACAGCAACAAAGGTAAATACGCCTTCAGTGACACGTTTTGGAGAACGTGAGCTATCATGACTATCCCACACTTCGATTTGCATTTGAATCGAAGTATTACCGACTTTTAAAATTTTAGTATAACAACTGATCACATCACCCACTTTTACAGGCACTAAGAAGGTCATTTGATTAATTGAAATGGTTGCACAGCGCCCCTTACTAAAACGTTCTGCATGAATTGCACCTGCCAAATCCATTTGTGAAACAATCCATCCACCAAAGACATCACCACTCCAGTTGGTATCTGCAGGCATTGCGATGGTTTGAAGGGAAAGCGTACCTTCAGGTTTTACATGAGAATCTGACACATGAACTCCAAATTGGTCAATTTACTGAAAAGATTTTAATTGCTCATCTAACCAATCTTGTAATTGGCTCGAACGTAAAGCACCGCTTATTCTAGCAATTTCTGTGGTTTTATTCATTAAAACTAATGTTGGAATGCTACGCACATTAAATGCACTGCTTAAACGAGGATTCGCTTCGGTATCAATTTTACCAAACACCACATGCGGATTATGTTGTGCAACTTCTGCAAAATGTGGTGCCATCATTTTACAAGGGCCACACCAGTCCGCCCACAGATCAATTAAAATCGGTAAATCACTATGAGATATAAAATTACTAAAATTTTGTTCATTTAACTCAATTGGTGCTAAAGGAATCAAGTTTTCATGACATTTTCCACAAGTTGGCTGTGCGTCCAATTTGTCTTCAGGAATCCGATTTTTAGCGCCACATGATGGACATACAATAATCATGAACTCACTCCAATATGTTGATGTAAAAACTCTAATTGGGTCAAAATTGCTTTTTCCAACCATTGCCCATGATAAATATCATAGTGTGACATATTCCATTCATAATACTGTACAAAGGGCGCAATATTGGTGGCTGTTTCACGACTAGACTCAATCGGAACAACAGCATCTTTTTTCGCTGCAATAAACAATACAGGTATATTAATCGTTCGAACTGTTTGAATGGGACGATAACGAATGAGATTAAAAAACACGCGAGCAGGAACTTCCCCACTCCAGTAATAATCAGGATTTACAATCGACATATAGCCGTTATAACTGTCTTTGGTCGGAATAAAACATAAACTAAAAGGATGTACTACGGGCAAAGTTTTCGGCTGCATCCCTATTTTTGCACTCATATAGTCTTGGCTAGAGAGTTTCAACGCTTTTGGCAAATAATGAATTGGGTAAAGCTTTGCAGTTGCTGCACCATCCACAAAAGGAATTTGTACCATGACCGCCTGAATATTTTTCACTTCAGAAGCCAGCGTTAATACATAGCCTCCACTTAATGATGTTCCCCACAATACGACTTTGCGCGGATTAATACATTTTTTAGTACTGATATAGGAAATAACTGTCTTCCAATCATCCAACTGATCTGTTAATGAGATTTGTTCTCGGGGATGTCCCGTACTTCCTCCCCAATAACGATAATCAAATAAAACCACAGCATAACCTGCTTGGGCAAAACGTTTGGCATACTCAATCAAGCGAAATTGTCTTAAGGCAGCAAATCCATGCGCCATCACAATTACTGCAGGTTTTTTAATATTCTTAGGTCGATAAAAATCAGCAGCAATCACCTCTTGACCGCTTGGAACATACAGTGGTTCGACTGTATAAGCGTACATAGGCACTCCATTCCGTTATATTTTGTTAGTTTTATCTTATAAATCTGCTTTTTCACTAAATAGTAATTTAAAGCTTAATGCTATGATACTAGCATAGTTCTATTTTAAATATTTTGGAGTGACAAAATGAGTGAAAATGTAGGATTTGCTGGTCAAATTGGTCCTGAACATATTTCTCAAGTGGTGGAGAAAGGCTTTAAATCTGTTATTAATAACCGTCCTGATCTGGAGGGTGGTGCTGAACAGCCAACCAGCGCACAAATTGAAGAGGCTGCTCGTACGGCAGGTTTAGATTACGTCTATCAACCTGTTGTTTCAGGACAAATCACTGAAGTTGATGTGCGTACATTTGCCAATCATTTTAATGAACTTCCAAAACCAATTTTAATGTTTTGCCGTACAGGTAATCGTTCAAATAATCTTTATCAGCTTGCAAAACAAATGGATTTATTAGACGACTAGACTAATAGGTTTTTAAATATGCTGTTTGGTCTATAGCATGCTGTCATCTATTATGTTTTTAAATAGATTTAGCGTTATAGATCAACATATTTTTAATTTCCACTATCTCGCTCTAATGAAACAACTCAAATAAATATCTACAACAGATCCTCTTATTTTATTGCTTTATTCTTTATAAGAATATTTTACATTGAATCTATCAATTAAACATGTATAGGAATAGAAGTAATGAATAAGTTGTTCTTCGTTGTTTTGTGTTGTTTGAGTTTAGCTGCATGTAGCTCCATGAATGTTAAACCAACTGTGGGGGTAAGTATGGGGACTTCAATTTAAGTTTAGCTTTTAAATAAAAAAACAGCGCCGAAGCGCTGTTTTTTAACTATGTTATTTAAATAAATAACTCCAAGGATATGAATAATTAGCACATTCTTTACCGTAAGGACTAGTATCAAACGGCTGGCTCGTTTCAGCATCAAGATCTGTCTTCAAAATACTTAAACGATAATTCATGCTTGATTGTAGCATTTTACCACTTACACCTGTTTTAGCTGTAATTTCAACGCTTTGCCAACCTGCATAACGACGTAAATAATTCACTCTAAAGTCAAATTTACCTGTACTATCTGTTGTATAAGTAAACGTAGAATTGATTTCACCTGTTGGAGAAACAAAACCAGTTGCCAATTGAGTATTTTTCAAATCATTTAACTGACAATAATTTTGATCACGACCTTCATTTTCGAACTTATCTAGCGATTCAATCAATGCTTCAATTTGTTTTTTTTCAGCATCAGTCAATTTAGGATCAGTAAGTGTTGATTTTAAAGTTAAAACTTGACTGTCTTTAACTTTATCAAGTCCACTTTTAAGATAAAATTCTCCAGTTCCAGCAGATAATACTTTTAATGAGAGTGTCACTGTTTGATTGGCTAAAGGCTTACCATTGATATCAACAACATGTGCTGAAGCTGCTTCACTATAATAGTTCGCATCTGCACTCTTTTGTAATTCACCAGAATTACCAAAGGTGATATTACCTATAGGTTGTGCAACTGCAGCAGATACGACTGAAATTTTTGTTGATTGTTTACTCGTTACACCATTGGCATCAGTTAGTTCAGCATTTAAAGTGATGCCATTTGCAATTAAATTAGCTGCATTCGTACCAGTTGCTGCTGGTAATGAAATATTAAAAACAGCATTACCAGAAGTGTCTGTTAATGCCTTTGACGAGCCATCAATAGTCACACCATTTTTTAAGGTATCTTGAATACTAAGAGTAACTGTTTGTTTTTCTACTCCACCACCATTTATATCTACCGCTTTAATAGTAACTTTTGCACTATCTCCTGTGACAAGCAATGTTGGCTTATTAGTTGACATAGCCAAGAAATACTGAGCGGTAGAATTTTCATTACTGATAGATTCAAGTGCTTTGAGAATAGTAGTTTGTGTAATTGTTTTTTTAGTGCCATCAGTAAATGACGCATTTAAACGAATCCCTTTAGCAAGTAAGGCCACTTTATCTTTAACATTTTGAGCATCTAATTTGATATTGAAGTTTGCATTTCCAGATGCATCTGTCTTAACTGTAGACGGCCCATCTATAGTAATGCCGTTAATTATAGTATCTTCAATAGCTAAAGTAACATCTTGATCAGTAACTCCACCACCATTTTCATCAACAAGTTTAATAGTAATAGTAGCAATATCGCCTGAAATTAACATTGAAGGCTTATTAGATGAAATTACAAGATGGTAATTTGTTTTAACTGCTTCTGGTGTTGTAGGTATAGTTGTTGATCCACCTGCACTCCCACCCTCAAAATACCCATCACTCCCACCACCGCCACAACTTGCCAATAAGACAGAAATCGCAATAGCAGACAACTTCAAACTAACCTTATTATTTGTCATTTGTATCCCCAAAACCCTACGGTTATTTTCTTAATAAATTTGTAATTAAAACCCTTGCTATGTAACCATAATTCACGTTTTGTGTAAATAATGATATATAGATAAGAGCGGTTTAAATATCTTTTTAATAGGTAGGAATTTAAAAATGTTAGATCTCATTATCATTGGTGCTGGCACTGCAGGCATTTCTGCTTATAAAGAGGCGATTAAATATACACAAAATCTTCTTATCATCAATGATGGCCCTTGGGATACAACATGCGCTCGTGTAGGCTGTATGCCGAGCAAAGTCCTTATTTCAAGTGCAAATCGCTTATACGACATTCAAAATGCACATGAGGTTGCGCTCAACGTTGAAGCAAAAGTTGATACTTCCCAAATCATGACACATGTACGTCAACTACGTGACCGTTTTACTCATGCAACACTTAAAGATGTAAGTGCGTGGAATCCAACACATAAAATTAATGGAAAAGCGAAATTTATCAATGCCAATACTATTGAGGTTAACCAACAACAATATCAAGCCAAAAATTTTATTATTGCAGTAGGTTCAACACCAAGCTTTGACATAGCATGGAAAAAAGAGCTAGGAGATCGGCTGATTACTTCAGACCAAATCTTTGAATTAGAAAAACTCCCTACATCCTTAGCAGTCATTGGAAGTGGTGTAATTGCGATTGAATTAGCACAAGCTATGCAGCGTTTAGGTGTGGAAACGACTATTTTTGCAAGGAGTAAAAAAGTAGGTTCACTTTCCAGTCCTCAGCTACAAGAGCTAGCACAAAATGTTATTTCCCAAGAATTAAAAATTTTATTTGAAACACTGCCAGAAAAAGTCGAAAAAACAGAACTTGGTGTAAAACTTAACTATTCATATCAAAATGAAAATAAACAATTAGAAGCTGATTATCTTTTGGTTGCTACAGGTCGACAATCTTTATTAAATACATTGTCTCTTGAAAATATTGACAATCAATATCAGGACATAAAAAACTTGCCTATTGATTCTGGCACGAAACAACTTGATCATTTACCTATTTTTATTGTTGGTGATGCATTTACCAGTACGCCCATTCAACATGAAGCCGCACATGAAGGTAGAATGGCTGTACACAATTGTTTAAACAATTCAAAAATAAATAATATTAAAACCCTTACTCCTCTAGGAATTATGTTCAGCTCACCAGAAATGGCAACCGTTGGACAAAGTTACAAAGCATTGAAGCAACAAAATATCGAATTTGTGACTGGATTTGTTTCATATGAAAAACAAGGTCGTGCGATTGTTTTAGGTAAAAATAAAGGTGCGGTAGAAATTTACATTGACAAAAAAACAAGAAAGCTACTTGGTTCTGAACTCTTTGTTGAGTCTGCAGAACATATGGCCCACCTTTTGGCATGGATGATCGCAGAAGAAGTCACATTAGATGAAATTTTAGATAAACCTTATTATCACCCTACACTTGAAGAAGGCTTAAGAACAGCGCTAAAACATGCAAGAAGGCAGTTATTAAAATAGTTTGTAGCTTATAAAGAAGAATAAACGATAAATAACGTTTATTCTTCTTGCTTTGCTTGATTTTTCTTTCTTATTTTATCTTTCTTTTTTACATAAAAAATCCCCCTGCGCTATAAGCGTCAGAGGGATTTAGAATAATGAGCTGGCGATGACTTACTCTCACATGGGTAACCCCACACTACCATCAGCGCTAAGAGGTTTCACTTCTGAGTTCGGGAAGGGATCAGGTGGTTCACTCTTGCTATTGTCGCCAGCACAACTGTTTATGGATACTTGCTTAGTCTTACTTGTTTGCTAAGGTTTTTTCCAAAAGAGTTATTAACAGAATTTAATTTAAGCGAAATTGTATGTTCAAGCGTTATCTGAATCAAGTATTTTTAGATCATTTGATCTTTAATGAATCAATTAAGCTTTATACAACAACTGTTTGGGTGTTGTATAGTCAAGCCTCACGATCAATTAGTATTGGTCAGCTTCATACGTCGCCGTACTTCCACATCCAACCTATCAACGTCCTAGTCTTGAACGGATCTTTAGAGGACATAAAGTCCTAGGGAAATCTTATCTTGAGGTAGGCTTCCCGCTTAGATGCTTTCAGCGGTTATCCCTTCCGAACATAGCTACCCGGCGATGCGACTGGCGTCACAACCGGTACACCAGAGGTTCGTCCACTCTGGTCCTCTCGTACTAGGAGCAGATCCTCTCAAATTTCCAGCGCCCACGGTAGATAGGGACCGAACTGTCTCACGACGTTCTAAACCCAGCTCGCGTACCTCTTTAAATGGCGAACAGCCATACCCTTGGGACCTGCTTCAGCCCCAGGATGAGATGAGCCGACATCGAGGTGCCAAACACCGCCGTCGATATGAACTCTTGGGCGGTATCAGCCTGTTATCCCCAGAGTACCTTTTATCCGTTGAGCGATGGCCCTTCCATACAGAACCACCGGATCACTAAGACCTACTTTCGTACCTGCTCGACTTGTGGGTCTCGCAGTTAAGCGCGCTTTTGCCTTTATACTCTACGCGTGATTTCCGACCACGCTGAGCGCACCTTCGTACTCCTCCGTTACTCTTTAGGAGGAGACCGCCCCAGTCAAACTACCCACCAGACATGGTCCTCGCTCCAGATTATGGAGCAGAGTTAGAACCTCAATATTACCAGGGTGGTATTTCAAGATTGGCTCCACCGAAACTAGCGTCTCGGTTTCAAAGCCTCCCACCTATCCTACACAAGTAAGATCAAAGTTCAATGTCAAGCTGCAGTAAAGGTTCACGGGGTCTTTCCGTCTAGCCGCGGGTACACCGCATCTTCACGGCGATTTCGATTTCACTGAGCCTCTGCTGGAGACAGCGCCCCCATCATTATGCCATTCGTGCAGGTCGGAACTTACCCGACAAGGAATTTCGCTACCTTAGGACCGTTATAGTTACGGCCGCCGTTTACTGGGGCTTCGATCAAGAGCTTCGCTTACGCTAACCCCATCAATTAACCTTCCAGCACCGGGCAGGCATCACACCCTATACGTCCACTTTCGTGTTTGCAGAGTGCTATGTTTTTAATAAACAGTTGCAGGGGCCTAGTTTCTGTGGCTGCCAACAGCTCATCCCGCGAGGGGAATCACCACCGGCAGCGTACCTTCTCCCGAAGTTACGGTACCATTTTGCCTAGTTCCTTCAGCAGAGTTCTCTCAAGCGCTTTGGTCTACTCGACCTGACCACCTGTGTCGGTTTCGGGTACGATTCCTGTGTAACTGAAGCTTAGAGACTTTTCTTGGAAGTATGGTATCAGCCACTTTACTGTACAAGTACAGCTTGATATCAGTTCTCAGCATAGAGTACCCCGGATTTGCCTAAGATACATGCCTACAACCTTTCACCTGGACAACCAACGCCAGGCTGACTTAACCTTCTCCGTCCTCTCATCGCATTACACAGAAGTATTGGAATATTAACCAATTTCCCATCGACTACGCCTCTCGGCCTCGCCTTAGGGGTCGACTCACCCAGCCCCGATTAACGTTGGACTGGAACCCTTGGTCTTTCAGCGAACGGGTTTTTCACCCGTTTTGTCGTTACTCACGTCAGCATTCGCACTTCTGATACCTCCAGCAGACTTCTCAATCCACCTTCATCGGCTTACAGAACGCTCCCCTACCACGTATACATTGTATACATCCGCAGCTTCGGCATATAGTTTTAGCCCCGTTACATCTTCCGCGCAGGCCGACTCGACTAGTGAGCTATTACGCTTTCTTTAAAGGGTGGCTGCTTCTAAGCCAACCTCCTAGCTGTCTATGCCTTCCCACATCGTTTCCCACTTAACTATAATTTTGGGGCCTTAGCTGGCGGTCTGGATTGTTTTCCTCTTGACTACGGACGTTAGCACCCGCAGTCTGTCTCCCGGATAGTACTCATTGGTATTCGGAGTTTGCATCGGTTTGGTAAGTCGGGATGACCCCCTAGCCGAAACAGTGCTCTACCCCCAATGGTATTCGTCCGAGGCGCTACCTAAATAGCTTTCGGGGAGAACCAGCTATCACCGAGTTTGATTAGCCTTTCACCCCTATCCACAAGTCATCCCCTGGCTTTTCAACGACAGTGGGTTCGGTCCTCCAGTTAGTGTTACCCAACCTTCAACCTGCTCATGGATAGATCACCCGGTTTCGGGTCTATACCCAGCAACTATGCGCCCTATTAAGACTCGATTTCTCTACGGCTCCCCTATTCGGTTAACCTTGCTACTGAATATAAGTCGCTGACCCATTATACAAAAGGTACGCAGTCACCAAACAAGTTGGCTCCCACTGCTTGTATGCATGCGGTTTCAGGATCTATTTCACTCCCCTCACAGGGGTTCTTTTCGCCTTTCCCTCACGGTACTGGTTCACTATCGGTCAGTCAGGAGTATTTAGCCTTGGAGGATGGTCCCCCCATATTCAGACAAGGTTTCACGTGCCTCGCCCTACTCGTCATCATTATATGTGCCCTTTCGTGTACGGGACTATCACCCTCTACGGTCGCACTTCCCAGAGCATTCCGCTAAAACACATATAACTTAATGGGCTGATCCCCGTTCGCTCGCCGCTACTGAGGGAATCTCAATTGATTTCTTTTCCTAAGGGTACTGAGATGTTTCACTTCCCCTCGTTCGCCTCATATGACTATGTATTCATCATATGATACCTACCTTATGGTAAGTGGGTTTCCCCATTCAGAAATCTCCGGATCACAGGATATTTGCCGCCTCCCCGAAGCTTATCGCAGGCTATTACGTCTTTCATCGCCTCTGACTGCCAAGGCATCCACCACATGCACTTAATTACTTGACTATACAACCCCAAACAGTCGTTAACCCCTACAAGTAGGATTAAGACAATTAAGTAAATAATAAATTATTTATTTAATTTACAGTTCGAAGTACTGTGTATCTAAACACTGTACAGCTTCAATTAGATTCATATACCAAAACGCTTGATTCAGTTTTATCGCTAGTTACTCATTTCATTTAACTTTCACAATTGCTTGCTAAGTTAACTAAAACGAGTATGAACAATTTATTTCAACTCAAATATATTCTGTTAATGATTAACTACCGCCTCGTCAGCAAGTAGTAAACTGTGATAAATCACAGAAATTAATCAATTCAATTTTCATCAAATTCATTAATTTCTATAATCTATTATTTAGCCCGTACTCTTTAAAGTACATGGTGGAGACTAGGAGAGTCGAACTCCTGACCTCCTGCGTGCAAAGCAGGCGCTCTACCAACTAAGCTAAGTCCCCAGTTAAGATCTTAATGTATTCTGCTTTTCTGCACTCTTATCAGTAGTGGTGGGTCTGACAAGACTTGAACTTGTGACCCCACGCTTATCAAGCGTGTGCTCTAACCAACTGAGCTACAGACCCTCAGATACATCAATGAAGAACAACTTGTTGTGGATTCTTACCAATCGTCAATCTTTCGTTAAGGAGGTGATCCAGCCGCAGGTTCCCCTACGGCTACCTTGTTACGACTTCACCCCAGTCGTCGACCACACCGTGGTAAGCGTCCTCCTTGCGGTTAGACTACCTACTTCTGGTGCAATAAACTCCCATGGTGTGACGGGCGGTGTGTACAAGGCCCGGGAACGTATTCACCGCGGCATTCTGATCCGCGATTACTAGCGATTCCGACTTCATGGAGTCGAGTTGCAGACTCCAATCCGGACTACGATCGGCTTTTTGAGATTAGCATCCTATCGCTAGGTAGCAACCCTTTGTACCGACCATTGTAGCACGTGTGTAGCCCTGGTCGTAAGGGCCATGATGACTTGACGTCGTCCCCGCCTTCCTCCAGTTTGTCACTGGCAGTATCCTTAAAGTTCCCATCCGAAATGCTGGCAAGTAAGGAAAAGGGTTGCGCTCGTTGCGGGACTTAACCCAACATCTCACGACACGAGCTGACGACAGCCATGCAGCACCTGTATGTAGATTCCCGAAGGCACCAATCCATCTCTGGAAAGTTTCTACTATGTCAAGACCAGGTAAGGTTCTTCGCGTTGCATCGAATTAAACCACATGCTCCACCGCTTGTGCGGGCCCCCGTCAATTCATTTGAGTTTTAGTCTTGCGACCGTACTCCCCAGGCGGTCTACTTATCGCGTTAGCTGCGCCACTAAAGCCTCAAAGGCCCCAACGGCTAGTAGACATCGTTTACGGCATGGACTACCAGGGTATCTAATCCTGTTTGCTCCCCATGCTTTCGTACCTCAGCGTCAGTATTAGGCCAGATGGCTGCCTTCGCCATCGGTATTCCTCCAGATCTCTACGCATTTCACCGCTACACCTGGAATTCTACCATCCTCTCCCATACTCTAGCTTCCCAGTATCGAATGCAATTCCCAAGTTAAGCTCGGGGATTTCACATCCGACTTAAAAAGCCGCCTACGTACGCTTTACGCCCAGTAAATCCGATTAACGCTCGCACCCTCTGTATTACCGCGGCTGCTGGCACAGAGTTAGCCGGTGCTTATTCTGCGAGTAACGTCCACTCATCTTGGGTATTAACCAAAAGAGCCTCCTCCTCGCTTAAAGTGCTTTACAACCATAAGGCCTTCTTCACACACGCGGCATGGCTGGATCAGGGTTCCCCCCATTGTCCAATATTCCCCACTGCTGCCTCCCGTAGGAGTCTGGGCCGTGTCTCAGTCCCAGTGTGGCGGATCATCCTCTCAGACCCGCTACAGATCGTCGCCTTGGTAGGCCTTTACCCCACCAACTAGCTAATCCGACTTAGGCTCATCTATTAGCGCAAGGTCACAAGTGATCCCCTGCTTTCCCCCGTAGGGCGTATGCGGTATTAGCATCCCTTTCGGAATGTTGTCCCCCACTAATAGGCAGATTCCTAAGTATTACTCACCCGTCCGCCGCTAGGTCAGTTACCGAAGCAACCTCCCCCGCTCGACTTGCATGTGTTAAGCCTGCCGCCAGCGTTCAATCTGAGCCATGATCAAACTCTTCAGTTAAAATCATTTGTGCCTTTATTATAGAATAAGACACCAATTCTGGCTCATCAATTACTGACAAATTCTCTCAAATAAACTTCGAGTAATTTAAACCAATCAATCAATGATAATATTTCGATTAATCAACCAGTAAAAATCCACACAAGTTGTTCTTCATATTCTCTTAATGATCTTCTCAATGCTTCGTCAGCATCAAGCTAGGTCGGCTATATTACTCTCTAAAACTAGAAAGTCAACTGATAATAAAAACTATTTTTAATCCTTCCTGCTAAACCCCACCCCAACCATTTCATGCTAAATCACTTTTTTATGAGAAGTTTTAATCTTCATCACCGCCGATGGATGTGCATTCTACAGCATTTCTAAGCCCACGCAACCCCTTTTTAGCGTTTATTTTTATTTTTTTATTCAACTGTATATTTATTCTACAAATCCAGCTTTTTTTACTATTTTTTAAGCGCACAAGGCACAACATTAACCACTTCATCTAATTTTTTTTCTTCATTATTTTTTTCTTGCCACTTTAAAGGACGACAATCAATGTATTCACAATAACCACTTTCGCCTGTTTCTTCTATTCCATCAATATTCACACAATATTTAAAGCTTCCTACATAGCCAGCAGCCAAACCAAATTTATAATCTCCACGACTTTCTGCATGTACTTCTATTTTTCTATTTTCACTCTGAAAGACCCAGCTAAACTCTCGAGGTAAATACATTTCTTGATGGTTCGGTGTTTTAACTTTTGGATAAACTCTTAAAATCTTAAAATAAACATTTTCATCAAACATTTCGGTTTGGGCAGTCTTTGCATCTCTAAGGTAAATTCTAGATTGCATAATTTGATTAAAATTATTTCGAATTTGCGCGAGAAGGAGCTGGCGTTGATTTTGTAAGTTAATAATTTGATAAGTAAAAAAACACAAGGGTAAATAGGGAATGTTAATTGCACGCGCATATTCAAACGCACCCATTGCATCAATTGCGTAGTTTTGCCCTTTGTAAATCACATTTCCTTGACAATGGCAAAGCAAAGACCAATGGTCAAACATCCCTAATTTGAATTTCGTAAAATGTGAAATAATGGGGGTGGTTTGAATTTTAAGATCTAAACCAAGTTCATCATCTACACGTGTCAGCCGAAAAAATGGAAAATCTCCTTGCAGCGTTTCTTTATTGGCAAATTGATAAAAATTTGGCTCAAAATTACAATCATTTTCAATAGAATAAGTTGCATAATGCCCTGCCATATTGGCACTACAACTACTAATTACTGTTGCTGTATCTAAGGCTGTCGTTTGAATAGCACTAGGATTACGCAGCATAGGAATATTGGGTTGCCCAATCAGACTCAAAAAACTTAGATAATGTAATGGCGCAGGAAGATCTGGAATCATCAAGCCTTGATGAATAATTTTAAATCGCCCACGTTGTGGATGATAATCAAGCTTGAGCGGAAATGAAGCTTGATTGAGCTGTTTGGATTCATCAATTAAATTCATTAACAACTGCATATCAAGCTCCTATTTTTATTAGGTCACCGTATTTTTTCTAGCCAGAAAAGTCGTTATAAATCCAGAAATTGCATAGATAATTGAAATAATCAAGATACCTACAGGAATATTATAAGTGACTGCCGCCAAAATAAATACTGCAATTGGTAACACAAAAAATGGCACTCTTTTACGATCTACGGTTTTAAACGAATAATATTTAATATTTGAAATCATCAACAAACCGACAGCTACGATGATTACAGCATTGATGATTTGAATAGCAATATCGTTTAAATCAAAGATATATGGAAAGTCTCGTCCAACCCAAACCAAAGAAATGATCATCACAGCAGCAAGCGGACTCGCCACACCGATAAAATAACGTTTATCCACCACACCGATTTGCACATTAAAACGCGCTAAACGAAATGCAGCACATGCCGTATAGACAAAGCATGCTGCCAAACCAATACGCCCTAAATCATGCAGACTCCAACTATACATCAGAATCGCTGGCGCAACACCAAAAGCCAACAAATCAGACAATGAGTCAAATTGTTCACCAAATGCACTTTGCGCACCAATTGCCCGTGCAACTCGCCCATCTAAACCATCAAATAAAGCAGCTAAGAAAATGGCATAAATCGCTTGGGTAAAGTCACCATTCATACTGGCAATAATCGAGTAAAAGCCCGACAAAAGCGCAGCAGTGGTAATTAAGTTTGGCCACAAGTAGATACCGCGACGTTTCACCTTCTCACCCTCATGGGTATGTTCTACTTCTTCAACTTCAAAAGTAATACCATCAAAAGCATGCTCATCATGTGAAGAAGTATTGTGTTCAGGTTTATTTATATTTGTCATTGTTCGATCCTACTGTGACCTTTTATCTCTTCAACTTTACTTTTATTCGCCAACCAACCAGCGTACCGCAGCATGTCCACCATTTTCACTCATACGTAAATGAGGGAATAACCATTGTAACGCTTCGTCCGCATCCTCAGAGAATTTCCAAGGTGGGTTAATGACCAAAAACCCACAGCCATTTAGTCCCACAGGAGTGTCATCTGGCCACACACATACTTCACAAACCAATTGACGACGAATACCTGTTTTGATCATTTTCTTTTCAAAACGCTCAATCATGGCACGATCTTTAATCGGATACCAAACCGCAAAAACGCCTGTAGGCCATTTTTTATAAGCTGCAACTAGAAGTTCAACCAACTGAGGAAAATCTTTACGTTCTAGCTCATAAGGTGGGTCGATCATCACCAAACCACGTTTTTCCTTAGGTGGAATCACACCGAGCAACCCTTCATACGCATCACGTTCATGCAAACCTGCACGTTTGTCACGAATATTAAAATAAAGCTGTTGAAATACATCGCGTTGCATTTCAAAAATCGTCGCTTTATCCATTTCACGTATCGCTTCAAGCGCAAACCACGGTGAACCTGGATAAGCACCTTTGCCTGAAGCTGCACGCATATCTTCTACAATTTTAAGATATTGCTTTACACCTTCAGGTGCGTTACGTTTAATGGAATCATCCAGTTTTACTAAACGATGAATGCCATCTAGATATTCACCAGATTTTTGTGCGGGCGCAGAAGATAAATCGTATTTACCTGCACCACCATGTGTATCAATATAACGATATGGTTTATCTTTGGCATTTAGACGTGTCAAAATTTGCAGCAATAACACATGTTTCATGACATCAGCAAAGTTGCCTGCATGGAAATGGTGACGGTAATTCATGTTTCGATTCATTCCTAAGTTCAACAGCTATTTTAGCACGAAAAAATATTTCTTCACTGCTCCGTTCTTGTTCTAAAATAATCCTCTTATTTTTTAATTCTTTTTTGGAAATTTATGGAAGTGATCTTTCTCCCAAAGTCTTGGAATGTTGATCAAATCTTAGATGATTTAGATCAACAGGGTTTCGCCATTATTGACGATGTTTATCCCACAGACTATATACAAGCGCTTGTAAATGAATGCTCTTCACACTTGAATGAGTTTCGTGAAGCTGGCATTCAAAATGGTGTGGTCAGTAATATTCGTAGTGATCATATTTTATGGATCAATGACAATTTAAACATTGCCCAACACCATATTGAAACATTAAAACAACTTTCCAACACGCTAAACCGTGCTTTTTATTTAGGGATTAATGATATTGAGGCACATTTTGCTTGCTATCATGCAGGTGAGTTTTATGCGCTACATCGTGATAATCCACAAGGTAAAAATGGCAGAATGATTTCCGCTGTTTATTATCTTCATGAACAGTGGCAAGAAAACTGGGGCGGACAACTTCATTTACAAGATAAAAATAACCAATGGCATTACATTCAACCTAAACCCAACCGTATCGCCATGTTCCAAAGTGATCTTTTACATGAGGTGATTGAAGCTAAACATCAACGTTTATCCATTACCGCATGGTTAAGAACGGATCAACAACTGTTATAAGTTATTTCATTTCTTTTTATTATTTTTTACATTAAATCCAGATCTTTAAATTCTGATATTCATCCTCATATATAGCAACATTGAAAATGAGGATGAAGGCACATGTTTGAAAATACAAAACAAATCGTTGCACGTATTGGTGAAACAGACCAATTGTATTTGCAAGAAAATACGCCTGAACTCGCTTTGGAACGCGCTGACTTGCGCTTGCAGTTAGTCGTACTCAGCCGTGTACGCCAAGAACAAATTCATTTTCTACAAGAAGCAATTGTGTTACTTGAAAGTGCACGTGTGGAATATGAAGAAATGCCGATGAGTTTATATCTCAAATTATCTTTGCATTTAGCAAAAGCTTATATGTTGTATTTTGAAATTACTCAAGAAAATCGTTTCGCACTGATCACACAACAAATCTTAAAGCCATTAACACCGCATGAACATAGTGAAATTTATTTCTTCCTTGCTTATGCCTCGGCTGTGAAAGATGAGTTGGCTTTGACGCGTCATTGGCTAAGTAAATATATAAAAACGTTGGAATGTGATGTGGGATTATTACAAGAACATCCTGCATTTACACAAGCACGTCAACAAACTTGGTTTAATGATTTAATTCAACACAAATTACATTAAGCTTTGAATTTTAAATATAAAAAAGATGGTACAAACACCATCTTTTTTGTTTAAGTTTTAAGAGTAAATACTGCTTAAGCGGTTTGCAACTTATAGGCATCCATATGTAATTGCTGATTAAGTTCATCAATCCACATCGCCCAATCATCATCTTGCACCAAATGGCTAATCAAAAAATCGCGTTGTGATTTATTCCAAAATGGTGCGTCATGTAAATTTTGGTTTGCTGACAATTGATGTGTTCGAACATACAGCTCAATTGCAGCTGGACTATTTGCCAAACCGAGCTGAGAAAATAATAACGCTAAAGATGGTTTATTGTTCATGAGCTTCCCGCCCTCCCTCGGTTATAGATTTATCGCTTATACACTTATCAATAAAATTGTATTTTGTTATACGACTAACTTATAAGAATTTAGTCAAAAAAAATAGCCTTTCGGCTATTTTTTGTTGTTTCAATTTGTGATGTTTTTTATCCTACAAATGAGCTTAGGAAATTTTATTTATTTTTCTGTAGGTCTTGGCTCAATAATTCATTAAGTGTATCCACCACGATTGCCCATTCATCATCTTTTTGCCAATGACTACTTAAAAACTGACGCTGTGCATCACTCCAAAAATCCGCTTGATGCATCATCACACCTTCTGGCAACTGGTGTGATTCAATAAATTGATCCATTGATGCCTGATCGGCATCTAAACCCAATTGTTCAAACAATAATTCTAATGTCGGTTGTTCATCAAACATTTTCTTCTCCTCATGTGCTTATTTTCAAGATATTGATTGATAAATTAAAACTAACTTTTTTTTAGAATATTTTCAGCTCGATATTGCGCTATTCTTGTTATTGTTTGTTAATCAGTTTTTATGCCGTCGTGAATAAAGAAGCACTCCTTTAGGGAGTGCTTCTTCTAACTTAATCTAAAAGACTAAATTATTTAACCATGTCAGCAACTGCTGCACGTTCTTCTTCAAGCTCGTTCAACGTATGGTTGATACGCTCACGGCTGAATTCGTCGATTTCTAAACCTTGAACGATTTTGTATTCACCGTTTTCAGTTGTTACAGGGAAACCAAACATTACGCCTTCAGGAATACCATAAGAACCGTCAGAAGGAATACCCATCGTTACCCATTTGCCGTTTGTACCAAGCGCCCAGTCACGCATATGGTCGATTGCAGCATTTGCAGCAGATGCAGCAGAAGACAAACCACGTGCCTCGATGATTGCAGCACCACGTTTACCTACTGTTGGAAGGAATACATCTTTATTCCATTCAGCATCGTTGATTTTGTCTTTTAAGCTTTCGCCGTTTACAGTTGCAAAACGGTAGTCAGCATACATTGTTGGAGAGTGGTTACCCCAAACAGTCATGTGCTCGATGTCAGAAACTGCAACACCTGCTTTTTGAGCAAGTTGAGTTAACGCACGGTTGTGGTCAAGACGTAACATTGCTGTGAAGTTTTTCGCTGGAAGATCTGGAGCAGATTTCATAGCGATATAAGCATTCGTGTTTGCAGGGTTACCCACAACTAATACTTTAACGTCACGGCTTGCAACTTCGTTTAATGCTTGACCTTGACCGATGAAGATTTCACCGTTTACTTTTAATAAGTCAGCACGTTCCATACCTGGACCACGTGGACGTGAACCAACTAATAATGCATAGTCAGCATCTTTAAATGCAACTTTAGGATCATCAGTACCGATCATGCCTGCCAATAATGGGAAAGCACAGTCGTCTAATTCCATCATTACGCCTTTAAGCGCAGCTTGAGCTTTCTCAAATGGAACTTCTAACAATTGCAAAATTACGGGTTGATCTTTACCAAGCATTTCACCGCTAGCGATACGGAATAATAAGCTGTAACCAATTTGACCAGCTGCGCCAGTAACGGCAACGCGAACAGGTTGCTTCATGTAATTATCTCCAAGTGAGGATCGTTAATGTGATTAATGGAGAACTTCCATTTCATCGAATTATCATAAACGGCAAACATTCTACTCCAATAAAGTTGCGGATGCATGCAAAAGAGAATGTATTTCAACAAAAGTATTATAGGAAAAATAAATAAGATGTATCAAAACCTTAATACGCGCCTTTTATCGAAAAGCTTGTCGGACAATTTGAAACTATATGATTTGAGCATTGTTTGTATTGTCCATTCACTTTGTAGCACACCTGAATTTCAGTCAAAATGCTATTCGATTTTGCAGCCTGACAACTAAAGCTAATACCATTGGCAGGTAAGCTTGGATTGAGTTTAATAAATTGTGATTTTAATTGACTATGATATACAGTTTTACTTTCTGAACTAGTTAAATCAGCCGGAATTTTTAATTTTTCAGCTAAATTAATCATGGTTCTAAAATATTGACTTGCATTCATAGGAACACAGCCGCCAACACTTTGCCAAAGTTGTGTACGTGCGTTTGGATCAGGCATAACACGCGCGACAACTTTAGACTGCAATGGACTGAGTGCAGCGGATGAAGAGGTTTCACAATCCTTTTGCATAGTTTCTGGCAATAATCCAGAGATCGTCAATGAATAGCCTTCTAAGCATTTGCGTTGTTTTTGCTTCGAATTGTCTAATGCACACACAGCAGGTGTGAGTTGTATTTGCATGACATAACCTTGTGGTCGAGCTGGCGCTGCATGGACACGAACTGAAAATAAAAGAAATCCGATGCAGATAGCAATCCACACTCCAGATGGTTTATTCAAAGAACTTAATACAGCGTTTTTCATTGTTTCGATACACACAAAAGTTTATTTCAACAGCAACTCAATCTACTATTCAAAAGAACGTGTTGGCACAACAGGCATACGGCTTTCAATAACTTGTGCGCCTTGTCCCAACAACCTGCCGTAATGTACTGCATTGGTCATCACATTTTTCACATAATCACGTGTTTCATTCAGTGGAATCGCTTCTGTATATTGGTCAGCAGACAAAGGACGATCATCTGGCTGCCAGCGCTTCGCACGATTTGGGCCCGCATTATAACCTGCTGTCGCTAAAACTGGATTATTACTGAGCTGCCGTTGAATCATAGATAAATAATAAGTGCCATAGCGAATATTGGTATTTGGATCACTCAGTGCAGCGGGATTATACGTTTCACCCATTTGTCTTGCGACTTGTTTAGCTGTCCCTGGCATAATTTGCATTAAACCACCAGCCCCAACATGTGAGCGTGCTGCCGTGACAAAACGACTTTCTTGGCGCATTAAACCATATGCCCAAGCAGGATCAATCCCTGCATTTCGACTATGACTCACGACCAAAGCTTGGTGCGGTGTTGCATAACGATAAGTATAATTGTGTTTATTCTTGGTACGGTCTGCAGCATAAATAGCACGATCATACCACCCCATATTGGTTGCTCTTTGTGCTGCAGCCAGCAATAAACCATCGTCTTGTTTTAAATAAGCTTGGCGAACTGCCCAATTCCATTCACGATTGGTATATGTTGCGTTGGCATTGATATTTTTTAAAGCAAAGGCACGACGGAAATGAATATCTTGATTTAAACGTTGCATATCGTTTGAAGAAGGTTGTTCTTGGCTGAGCCCATCATTGTATTTTTGTCCGATATGATCTTTGGCTAATAAGTTGTGATAATCATCACCTGACATTGCCAAACGCTTAAAAATCTCTTCAGCCGTTTTTTTCGACTGGCGGTCATTACGTTGCTCTGAAGCACGTGCTAACCAATATTGCCAACGGTCTTCTTGTTTTTGCGTCACACTCATGCTGTCAACTGCACGAATTACACTTTCCCACGCACCAAAACGAATCGCTTGTCGTGCATAAATTTCAGCTTCTTCAGCGCTAAATGGCACACCATAACTGGCATCTAAACTTTCTAAAACTTGACGATTAAAATTATTTTTCATCACTGTGGTTCCACCGATATAACCCACAGTACGGTATAAATATTTTTGCACATTGGCAGGTAAGCCTTGTGCAAGACGTGGTGTACTCTGCAAAGCAGAAGTCAAATCCGTGTCAGCAGCACGACCAAGCGCAAATACCAAATAAGCATAATCTTGCACATTGGCTTTCGGCGCAGTCCATAGATAATTCAGTGGATTGGCCTGAATCTGATTGAGTTGTGCCAAGGACAAGTTCACGCCAATGCTTTGTGCCGTTGCAATGGCTAAACCTGACTGTCCAGCTCTCAACTGTGCATATAAACGTTGTTGACGATCTTCTGTCGTCATCAATGGGCTAGATAACATTAAACGCCCTAAACCATTACATGATTCAGGTTGCGTATTGGTGGCTAACCAAACATCTTTAAATTCTGCAAAAACCAAAGAATCGCCAGTTCTTGCACGCACCTGTGCCATCGCACAACTTTCTGCTTGGTCTGGGTTACTCACATAGGCCAACACAGGTTGCGCATTAGCAAAATCAGCTTGTTTGACTTTTTCTTCAACATAATCTGCTGCAAGTTTTTCTGCCATTGCAGACTGCGGATAGCGCTGTGCAAAACTAACAATATTGGCAGGTGGCTGAAATGCCAAGTTTGAATTTAAAGAAAAATATTCTGGATAATACCCCAAGGCATCATTTTGCATTGAATATTTATATTGTTCTAATAGCGCTGGATTATTGGCATTACGTAAAGCATCATTAAATTGTTCTTCTACTGCTTGCGTAACTTGTAAACCCGCACATGCCATTAAACCTAAAACACACGACGTTATTTTATTTTTTTTGATTGATTTTTGATTTAACACGTTTTCTCTCACCAAGGAAATGTCATCTTGCATGGTTAGCCTTTTTTCAACATCGCACGAATATAATGCGTAGTTTAATTATTCTCATGCCTTTCTACTGTTCTGTTATGTAACCTCATGATTCAACGTTATTAATTTCCTACATTTTTTATGTGTTTTTCTCCATATTTTATCTATTGCACATACTGTATAGATTTTTATTATGGCTTTGTATGTAAATACTGTAAAATACGCTGCTTTTCTTGGGTTGAAGAAACTTCACTCAACTTAATTTTTGGTTTTATATAGGATAAACGCCTCCATGACGGTTCAAACCTTCATTCCAAATGGTGCCAAAGCTGCTTCAGAAAACACTGTTACCCAGCCACAGCACACTCCTGCCGACGGATCAGTAAAAAAACTGTATATCGAAACGCAAGGGTGTCAGATGAATGAGTATGACAGTCATCGTATGGCAGATCTTTTAGGCGACTCACACGGTTATGTGCTTACCAATGACCCTAAAGATGCAGATATTCTGCTGATGAATACCTGTTCGATTCGGGAAAAAGCACAAGAAAAAGTGTTTTCTGAACTGGGTCGCTGGCGCAAGCTGAAAGAACAAAACCCTGACTTAGTCATTGGTGTCGGTGGATGTGTAGCTTCGCAAGAAGGTGATAACATCCAAAAACGTGCGCCTTATGTTGATATGGTGTTTGGCCCACAAACTTTACACCGTTTGCCGCAAATGCTTGATCAACACCATGACCAAGTTGAAAAACCGAAAAAAGAAAAAATTAAATTGGTGGATATTTCATTCCCCGATATTGAAAAATTCGACTTTTTACCTGAACCGCGTGTTGAAGGTTATAAAGCCTTTGTTTCAATCATGGAAGGTTGTTCAAAATACTGCTCATTCTGTGTGGTGCCATATACACGTGGTGAAGAAGTTTCTCGCCCATTGGATGATGTCTTGGCTGAAATCGCAGGCTTGGCTGAAAAAGGTGTCCGTGAAATCTCATTACTTGGTCAAAACGTAAATGGCTATCGTGGTGAAACTTTTGAAGGTGAAATCTGTACTTTTGCCGATTTACTGCGCTTAGTTGCTGAAATTCCGGGGATTGGGCGTTTGCGTTATACCACGTCTCACCCTCTTGAATTTAATGATGATTTGATTCAATGCTATCGTGACTTACCGCAAATGGTGTCGCATTTACATCTACCTGTACAAAGCGGTTCAAATGATGTGTTGCAAGCAATGAAACGTAATCACACTATTGATGTCTATATCGACAAAATTGCCAAATTGCGTAAAGTCCGCCCAGACATGCATTTGTCTTCAGATTTTATTATCGGTTTCCCTGGTGAAACGGATGCGCACTTTGAAGAAACCTATCAATTTATCCAAGATTTAGACTTTGATCACTCTTATAGTTTTATCTATTCAAAACGTCCGGGAACACCAGCCTCTGAACTCGCAGATGACACCCCTGAATCGGTCAAAAAACAACGCTTAGCCAAAGTACAGCAATGGATTAAACAGTCCAGTATTGAAAAAACAGATGCTATGTTAGGTACGGTACAACGTGTGTTGGTTGAGAATGTTTCTGACAAAGACCCGAATATTTTAGTCGGCACAGCAGACAATACACGTTTAGTAACATTTGTAGGAGATGCTGCTTGGGTCGGACGCTTTGCGGAGATTGAGATTACCGAGATTAAAACCCTAAATTTAGTTTACGGTGAACTCTTGAATCTTGAGCCTGACGTGTCGTAATGTAGAGCTATCCATCAAGACAACTTAAAAGGATCTCTCTTGACTGCCGAAATTCGACGTACCGTGGCTTTTCCTGGCATTTCTATGGAGCGTTTAAAAAGTATGCTCGGTGCATACAACGGCCATATGAAACAAATTGAACAACGTTTAGATGTCAAAATTTCCCATCGTGGCGATGCATTTTTTGTCGATGGGGAAATTGATGCTGTAGAACGAGCGGAAACTTTGTTGCAACGCTTATATGAAGAAGCCGAAGTTTCCCATCAAATCAGCGCAGATACCTTACATATTATGATTCAGGGCAGTCAAACTGACCGAGAATTACAAGAAAATTTGTCAGATAATGAACATACGGGTTTAGATGAAGTTTGGTTACAAACCCGTAAAGGCCGCATCAATCCACGTGGTGCGAACCAAAAACGCTATGTTCAGCGTATATTACAAAGTGATATTTCTTTCGGTATCGGCCCCGCAGGGACAGGTAAAACCTATCTAGCAGTGGCTGCTGCGGTAGACATGTTAGAACGTAATGAAATTCAACGTATTTTATTAGTACGTCCAGCGGTGGAAGCAGGTGAAAAACTTGGCTTTTTACCGGGCGATTTAACCCAAAAAATCGACCCTTATTTACGTCCACTTTACGATGCTTTGTATGAAATGCTGGGCTTTGAAAAAGTGGCAAAACTGATTGAGCGACAAGTGATTGAGGTTGCCCCACTCGCCTATATGCGTGGTCGTACGCTGAATCATTCTTTCGTGATTTTGGATGAAGCACAGAACACGACACCAGAACAAATGAAAATGTTCCTAACACGTTTGGGTTTTGGTTCACGTGCAGTGATTACTGGGGACATTACTCAAGTTGACTTACCACGTGGGCAACAATCGGGTCTTGCACATGCTTTGCGTGTACTAGAAAATGTTAAAGAAATTCATATCACTCGCTTCCATTCTCGTGATGTGGTTCGACATCAGTTGGTTCAAAAGATTGTCGAAGCTTATGAGGGATGGGAAGGTGAACAACAACGCTTAAGTGCTGCTGCACGTGCTGAGCGCAAAGCGCTGCAACAAGCGTTGATCGCAGACAATGATGCCAAAGCCGATGCACAGGACTAAGCGATTTTCCATTGTTAAGGATCTATTTTGAAACTTAGTCTAAGCTTACAACAAGCGTTTGAAGCACCTGAATTGGTGCTCAAACGTGCTTATCTCAAAAAAGTAGTGGAAGCTTCACTACGCCATATCGACACACAGAGTGATTGTGAAATTGGCATTGCGTGTGTGGATGTTGATGAAAGTCATAAGTTAAATTTACAATATCGAGGTAAAGACAAACCAACCAATGTACTGTCTTTCCCGAGTGATTTACCTGATGAAATGGCACAAGTTTTAGATACATTTCCAATTGGTGACTTGGTGATTTGTATTCCAGTCGTTTTGCAAGAAGCGCTCGAGCAACAAAAAACACCGATTGAACATTTCACCCATATGCTTGTACATGGTACATTACATTTGATGGGCTATGACCATGAAACTTCAGATGAAGATGCTGAAGAAATGGAAGCCTTAGAAATTGAAATTTTGAAAAAACTTGGCTTTGAAAATCCTTATCTTGTTAAAGAAGATTAATTTTATTCTTCACTTGAAAATGGCGATTTAGAATGATGAGGGATGAATAAGATTGCTCATCATTTTCTAATATAGAATACGCATTTTTAATTTGATGTTTCTTTACACTTCTCTGCTGAAACGCAAAAACTCTTTACTATCAAGTTAATTGGCTTTTCTCTATACTCAAAAACCTCATTAGAATCTAAAACATAGCCTCAATCATGTTGGATCGCTTATTTGAAGAATTTATAGACACGCTTAAACGAAGTGTTTTTTTAAGCATGGGCGCACCTGAAAATCACGATCTGAATTGGGATGCACTGGCTGCCACACTGCTCAGTAAAATATTTATCGTGGTGATTTTAATTGTATTCTTTTGGCTTTTAAGTCGTGGTTTACGACTTGCTGTACATTATATTTCTAAAAAATTTAATACAAATCAAATTATTATTAACATTATCAACAATACCATTCACTTTTTTTGGCTACTTGCGTCAAGCATTACATTGCTTTCCCAATTTGGCTTATCGGAAAAATATCTACAAGCGATTTCTCGTGCTGCCATTGTTTCTCTGATTTTCTATATTATTTGGATGCTATTTACTAAGCTTACCATGCGCTTTTTGGATCGCTTTTATATTGATGATTCTTTGAAGCAATTATTACGCAATATTATTTCAGTGTTGTTGGTGATCTTTGGTATCGCTGCCATCATGGCGCAATTTGGTTTTAATATTATTTCAATTATGGCGGGTCTAGGGATTGTCGGGATCGCGGTCAGTTTTGCTGCACAATCTACCCTGTCAAATTTTATTGCCGGAATTACGATTTTAATTGAACGTCCTTTTCATATTGGTGACTGGGTTCGTATTAACAAGTTTGAAGGAAAAATTACGCAAATTTTGTTAAGAACCACGCATATCCGCAACCGTGATAATTTGTTGATTATTATTCCAAATTCAACAGTTGCCAATGCTGAAGTCACCAATTTAACAGCACATGAAAGAATGCGCTTTGAAAGTTACTGTCGGATTTCATTACAGGAAGATGTGGAAAAAGCACGTACTGCGATTCTAGCTCGCTTAGCTATTGAAGATGAATATTTAAAAATTCCTGAACCGAGTGTAGATGTACATGAGTTTGCTGAATCAGGTATTGTATTGATTGTGCGTTATTGGCTAGAACCTTACCAAATGGAGCGCTTGCCTCGTATTCAAGAAAAACTTTTAGAACACGTAAAAGAAGCGCTTCGTGATGCAAACATCAACGTACCTTATCCACATATGCAACTATTGACACACAGCGACTCTTGGCAAAATAATAAAGCTTAAATACACCATGAAATTTGTCGTGATCTTTAAAGCAAAAATTAAAAATTAGATGAGGGATATTTCCTTTGTTCTAAATACTTATCTGTCTTCTATACTTTGCGGAACATCGGTTCTCCAAAATTGTTTTTTATATTTACCAAAGTCTTCTTTTTGAACACGATAACACACCCAGACATTGTCATAAGCATCCCGATAACTATTTACGGTGCCCTCAACACACAGGTCAGGATTATTCACCGAATAACTCACTGCTGGTGGTTTTCCAGTTGATTGATTATTCCTCAGCACACCTGAAATTTCATCTTTTAAAGTAAATACAACACCTGTTTGTGTATCCAATGCCACATAGATATGGTTTAAACGATCACCTATATTTAATAAAATATATTTTTGATTAAAATTTGGCTGTCGTGTCAAAAAAGCTTTCTTATATGTTGCAATATTAACTTTTGAACAAAAATCGATATCACTATAATCATATTGACACGTATCAACTGCTTTAAATTTTGTCTGGGCAAAAGTAATCGAACTCCATAAGATTGTTATTATAAGTAGTATGTATTTCATTATTGCTATTACCATAAGGTTATTTTATGGAAAATTATCATTTTTGATTTATAAAATAAATAGTTAAATATATAATGAGCAAATAAATAAAATATCTATTCGCCCATTTAAATAAATTAAAATGATTTAAAAAAGTTTATCAATGCACTTCAAACTCTGACTCAGCAGGATCAAAACGCCAAGTTCGAATAATGCGTAGCTCGGAAATATCTTTCATATTGGCATCAAAATTTCCAAAAGGCGCACCTTTACGTACCGAGTTCTTTGCAGCTTCATCCAAAATCGGATGCCCTGAACTTTCAATCAAACGAATCGCGCGAATTCCCCCAGATGAGTTTAAAATCACCATCAAACGCACCTCACCCGATAAACGTTGAAGTTTAGCTTCATCTGGATAATAACGATTACCATATAACTCCACTTTGGCACGGAATTTCTCCAAATAGCCTGCTGAAGCATCTTTTTTGGCTTGAATGCCATCTACCGTTTTAATTTTTTGTTGCTTACTAAAGTTTTGTTGTTTTTGTAAATACTGCGCTTCTAAACTCGCAACCATTGCTGCCTTTGCTTGGAATTGACTCTGTAACTCATCCATGGCTTTTTTACGTTCATTTTGTTCGGCTTGTTTTTGCCAACTTAGAACTGTCATCAACACTTTTTCTTCAAACTTTAATTCACGCTTTTGTTGTACTTTTTCTAAGGCTTGTAATTGCTGATCACCTGCACTTAAGTCTTCAGCTTGAGCGGGCATTTCACTCGACATACGATGTTTTTGGCGAAAGACCCCTGAGCCTTGCTGATCTTCCTGAGCCAAAAAGTCTGCATCTTTCACGACATCCGCACTAGGACGAAGCGTTACCGCAATCTCTTTACTTTGACTATCTTGCTCTGTCGGTTCAGCAAACTGCAAAGAAATAAACACCAAATGTACGGCAATTGCGACAACCACAGCACCCAAAAAGATGTTGTCTTCCCACCAAGGTAAAAAAGCCTTAGATGTAGTACTCATTTTTTTAAACATGACAAATGACCGCCATTCCCCAACTTAATAAAAAATACAACCATTTAGCATTACACTTTTAATACTTTTCAATGCCACTTTTAATAGAAAATATAGCATCACAACAAAACTGTAAAATGGTGCATCTAAATTTGCTAAACTGCAAGAATAAAGCTTGGAAATTTTAAACAAATCGACAAGATACACCAGATAAAATAAGCTGATTTGGAACTTAATTTATGTCATCGCTACTTTCTAAAATTACTCGACGAATTCAACGTATATATCAAAAAGCGGGAGATTTTATAGAAGAAGAGCGTGAATTTCCTGTTTCTCAAGTTTTTTTAAATGCAACTTTACAACGTTTTGTCACTGAAAATGTTGAAATTTTAGAAGATTTACATGCTGATTTGCATGATGATTGGCTACGTTTATATGCAACCCTGAACGTCAAAGGAATGCACTTGGTCTTGGCGGTTGACCTTAAACTTATTCAGATGGAATTTAACAAAGATATGCAGTTGATCGTCTTTGAGCAAATTAGCAATACAGAGGTGATTGAAGCAACTTATCCCAATATTTTTTATAAAATGGGCGTCAATACTGCATTATTTTTCTACCAAAAAATCCTTAAAAAAGATCCTTTAGGGATGATCTTAGAAAAGTTTAATGTTTTAACGGTAAAAGATGAACTCTTACATTTAGATCTTAACCGTTGGTTAGGAGATAAACGCTCAATCATGGACACTTTAAATAAAGTGCATATTAACCATGCTGAATTACGTGAAACTGAGCTTGTTGTGATTGGCAATGTAAATTTAATGGCACTCTTTAGTAAAGTAGATACAGAGGATTGGGATGATGACTTTATCGAAACAGATGTCACCCCGATTCAGCAAAAAGACAGCTAAGTCAGTGTTTAAGCTCAATCTTTTAATTAGATTTATGCAAAATAACTACACAAACTCACATATTTTGCCGAAACTCTAATTTTTTCTACTTAATTCAGTCGCATAATAGCAATAACACAAAAATTGCATAGGACACTTACTTATGGCAACACCATTCATGAAAAAAATCGGTATCAGCACAGGTCTTGTTGCTGGATTGGTATTAACAGGTTTTTCAAGTCATGCTCTTGCCATGAGCCCATTCCAAGCAACTTATCAATTTTCTTATAATGGTAAAAATATGGGTTCAGCAACCCGTACTTTAACTCAAAATGGCAATAACTGGACTTATGTTTTTGCAGCAAAAGCCGCAGCAATTGCTTCTGCCACTGAAACCAGTCATTTTGGTTTTAGTAATGGGCAAATCCAGTCAAATGATTTTAGCCGTAACAGTAAAATCTTGGTACATAATGACACCATGAGCATTAAATTCAATCCAAATGCAAAAACCATTAACACCAATAAACGTGACAAAGCACGTTCTTTTGCATGGAAAGCAGGTGCATTGGATGAGTTAAATGCTGAGTTACAAGTCCGTGAGGATTTAAAAGGTTCAGGTCTAAAATCAAGTTATCTGATCGCAGATGCCAAAGGTTTAGATACACGTCGTTTTGTTAAACAAGGCAAGGAATCAGTAAAAACCAGTTACGGTACCTTTGACACCATCAAAGTCGTACTGACCCATGACAACAAAACCAAACAATCTGTTTTCTGGTTAGCGCCAAAACTCGATTATTTACCTGTAAAAATGTCACATCAAGATGGTAAAACGTCCTACAACCTTTCTCTGACTGGCTATAAAAAATAAGCGATTTCCTACTTTTTATGAAATTGAGCTTGCATTTTTTTGGGTGCTTTTTACAATACGCTTTTGCTTGAAAAAGCACCTTGCCCTTAGAGGATTCTTCCCGTGCACGCACTAGAACAGAAAATCTTGGCTGAAGGTATCGTTCTATCCGATCAAGTCCTGAAAGTCGATTCTTTCCTAAACCATCAAATTGATCCTGTCATGATGCAACAAATTGGTCAGGAATTTGCGCGTCTTTTCAAAGATGCAGGCATCACAAAAATCATTACCATTGAAGCTTCAGGTATTGCTCCAGCGGTAATGGCAGGACTTGAACTTGGTGTTCCTGTCATTTTTGCACGTAAATACCAGTCTTTAACCTTAAAAGACGATTTATATCGTTCAAAAGTATTTTCATTTACAAAGCAAATTGAAAGTACTATTGCGATCTCTAAAAAACACATCAGTGCAGGTGATAAAGCGCTTGTGATTGATGACTTTTTAGCAAATGGTCAAGCAGCATTAGGTCTTGCAGATTTAATCCATCAAGCGGATGCTGAAGTTGTCGGTATTGGCATTGTAATTGAAAAATCATTCCAGCCTGGTCGTCAGTTGTTACTTGACAAAGGTTATCGTGTTGAATCTTTAGCACGTGTTGAATCTTTAGCAAACGGCACAGTGACTTTTGTCCAAGAGTAAGTGGAAATATTAAAATTGAGCGCTTTAAGCGCTCTTTTTTATACTTTATGAAAATAGATTAAGCATTTTTCTCATTTCTTTTCTATCTAGCGACATTATATGATCTTTAAATACAAAATATTAGGTCAACGCTAGCATGGTTTCCCTCACACAAGAACTAACCCATTTACTGCATGTTCAACAAATTGATCAATATCTTTTTCAAGGTCAAACCTCACAGCTTTTTGGTTCGCATTTATTTGGCGGACAAATTTTAGCTCAAGCTTTAATCGCAGCCTCAAGAACTACAGACCGCCCTGCCCATTCTTTACATGCTTATTTCATTCGCAGTGGACGCACAGATCAACCCATTTTATTCAAAGTTGAAAATTTAAGAGATGGTTCAAGTTTTTCCACACGTCAAGTCCACGCGCTCCAAGATGGTGAAATCATTTTTTCGGCAATGCTGTCTTTTGCTAAAGCTGAGCAAGGTTTAGAGTTTCAAAGCTCAGCCCCACACTATCCAGCTCCAGACTCCCTCAAATCTGAACAAGAATATAAAATTTCCATCATTGAGGACATTCCTGAAAATCGTCGTGCCATAGTCATGCAGCAGTTCAATGTGCTGATTCATCCAGTTGAATTTTACAATCCTTTTAAACCTGTTAAAGCAGATACCCGATATGCTGAATATTTTAGAACTTTTGAAAAAATAACAGGTGAAATGGACTATATCGCCATGCACCAAGCGATTGCCGCTTATTATTCAGATTATAATTTGCTAACGACCTCTTTACGTCCACATGGCATCAGCTATGCCAATGGTGGGGTTTATAGTGCCAGTTTAGATCACACCTTACATTTTCATCATGATTTTCGGGTAGATGAATGGATACTGTATGATATGTATGCGACTCGCTCAAGCCAGTCACGCGGTCTCAACTTTGGTAAGATGTGGCAAAATGACAAATTGGTTTGTAGCGTCAGCCAAGAAAGTTTGATGCGACAACGCAATATTTCAGCGCATAGATAAGTATTGAAAGATGATATTTCACTAAACATGATCTTAATTTTAAGATCACTTCAAGCTATTAAAATCATTCATCATCTATCCTTAATGTTTACATGAATTAGCAAAAAAATCGCTTTGATTCAGCTACAATCAAAATGTCATCGAATTGAAATATGCATTTCAATTTGATGCAAAAAAGAATTATTGCTCAAGCATAATATGATGAAGGCAATTGGACATTGTCCGATACGAGTACCATTCAATGACTGATGAAATTGTTATAACTTGCCCAAAATGTGGTTCAAATGAAATTGAAAAACGCAACCATGAACAACTCTTACAAAAAGCAGGTGGCGTGCTGTTAAGCTCGGCTGGCGCTGCTGCGGGCACTGTTGGTGGAGCTGCATCTGGTGCATCTATTGGTGCTGCGATTGGCACCGTGGCTGGTCCTCTAGGCGTGATTATGGGGGGTACCATTGGCACCTTTGTTGGAGCGATCAGTGTAGGCATTACAGGTGGTTTTTTAGGACATCGTTTTGGTAAAAAAGCAGGAATCGTGGTTGATCAAAATATCTATTTAGATTACCAATGTAAAAAATGTAAACACCGCTTTAATATCAAACTCAATGCAGATACACAGAAATAATCTATTTTTAAATGTTATCTTACACGATACAATTTAAGTTTTAGAAAGTGAAGGACTAACTACACTTTCTAAATCACTCAAACACCAAATAAGTAAAAGCAATTACTGGGGCTGATTGGTCTTATTCTCATGTGGAACAGCTGGCTTTTGCATCGCTAAATATTTCTTTTCTTGTTTTTTTACTTCTGGAAAAGACAATACATATATGACTTCTGTTGCTGCAAAAGTTGTATTGATTGTAAACAGCCCCATGACACACAGCATCACTTTAGCACATGCAATTTTCATGATTATTTCTCACTCTTTGTTCAATTTTGACATTAAAGTTATTGTTCAAAAACAAAGCTATTTAAAACAATTTGAGTAAGTATTTATATAGCTAAAATTAGGTATTTTAATGATTATTAATAAGTTTTAATTAAATCATGATAAAATATCAATCAATAATTTTTAAAAAGTATCCTATAAAATTCTGTTCAATTTTTATATTTTCATGATGCAATCATTTGCATTAAATCTCTATTTCTCTTGTAACACCTCAACGATGAATTACAAGAGAAAAGTAAAATTTCAAACTGTATTAGCCATTCAGTTTTTTTACAATTTCACCCAAACGTTTGCCTTGTACTTCACACAAGACTTTTTCGTCTTGGCTCAAGCCTAAATCATGACGTGGGCCACTGACATGACTCGCACCATACGGCGTTCCACCTGACTTGGTATTGGATAATGCAGGCTCAGCATTGGTTAAGCCCATGATCATCATGCCATGATGAAACAATGGCGGGAGCATGGTTAAAAGTGTACTTTCTTGTCCACCATGCATTGAACCTGAAGAAGTAAACACGCATGCAGGTTTATTATGTAATGCACCATTTAGCCAAAGACTGGTGGTTTGGTCCCAAAAATATTTCATTTCTGATGCCATGTTCCCAAAACGTGTCGGGGAACCTAGCGCCAAACCAGCGCAGTGCTGTAAATCATCTAAAGTACAGTAAATATCCCCTTCTTCAGGAATACTGGCTTGTGCTTCTGTCACGACAGTAGATAAATTCGGCACAGTACGGATTTTTACAGCAACGCCTGTGGCTTCAATACCATTTGCAATCAAATGCGCCATTTCTTTGGTTGAACCATATTTGCTGTAATACAGAACTAAAACATATGCTTGCATAATCTTTTTTTAAACAAGTGAAAAAGAAAACTATACGGTATTTTGCTGTGTTTTTGGTTAAGCTGTAACAGTAAAGTTGAATAAACATGATGAAAATAAATTGAGACAGATTAAATATGATGGATTTACTGAAAAAACTTCCCTTTTATGACAAAACTTGGTTTCAGTTTATTTTGTTTGTCATTAAACGATTTGAAGCAGATCGTTGTCGTGATCAAGCAGGTTCTTTGACCTATACAACACTCTTTGCAGTTGTACCGATGCTGACGGTTTTTTTGGTGATCATTTCATCCATTAAAGCACTTGAGCCTGCCCGACAACAATTACAACAAATGATCTATAGCAATTTTTTGCCTAAAACCAGTATTGCCTTTGATAAAGCCTTTAATGTCTTTACTCAAAACTCAAGCAATTTAACCGTGATCGGGGTGCTTTTTCTATTTATTACTACAGTGATGATGTTGACCAGTATCGAAACTGTATTTAATCGAATTTGGCGAGTACAAGAAACCCGTAATGGTATTGTCGGTTTTATGCGTTATTGGACGATTATTTCTTTAGGGCCGATTTTACTGGGGAGTGCTTTTGTTATTTCTTCAACACTCGCATCTATGAATGTGTTAAGCAATAACTTTGCAGGTTATCAAGTTGATGGTACAGCCTTATTGTGGGTGATTTCTTTTGCCTTAACGGTTATTGGCTTTTTCATTTTGTATTGGACGATTCCAAACCGTAGTGTACCGATTAAAGCAGCAGCAATTTCTGGCTTATTTAGTGCGATTGTTTTTGAGTTATTGAAAAATCTATTTGGTTTTATCATGACCAACTTTACCAGTTATACCATTGTATATGGGGCTTTTGCAGCAGTACCTATTTTCCTGTTATGGATTTTTATGTCATGGAACATTGTCTTACTTGGCGTTGAGATTAGTTATGCCCTAACCGCATTTCATACTGGCAAAACCCAAACTCGTCATCCGATTTTGATGTTATTGGATGTTTTAGAGTTATTTTATCAAAAGCAAAAAACAGGTAAAGCAGTTACTGATGCTGAAGTATTAAAGATTTTGGGTCGTGGGGAAATTGGTCGTTGGCCTGCTTATGTGGTGATGTTAGAAAAGTTAAATTTGGTCACTCGTACTGACAATAATGAATATGTACTTGCTCGAAATTTAGATACGATTGATTTTTGGACATTCTATACAGCCTTACCTTATCCACTACCACGTCGTAAGGATGTGGGCAACATTCATCCTGATGATGTTTGGATGCAACGCATCGGCCCTGCTTTAATTGAGTCTGATGAATATTTGGCAGCAAAACTGTCTATTCCACTTTCGACAATTTTAGAGAGTAAATGATAACTTCTGCATCTGTTATTTATAAAAATGCAAAATTATTTTTAATTGATTATGCCTAAATTCTACTATCGTGAGGCGACATGGATGTCGCTATTGGGTGGAGGTTTCAGGGATGAACCTCTCACCCAACAAAGGATTTTTGTCACTTTTCATCCTTGAAAAGTGAGGCATCGCCTACACAAACTACATTAACCTTGTTCATAAAGTATGAGGCAATCCTAACTCGAAAAAGATTTTTCACTTCTTTTTATTGAATATCAAATCACTCATTATAGCTTTTTAGTTTTTCAAAGCTTTTATTTTAGGGGTTATCCAACCTTGTAAACTAACCACTAAAATCCCCAACATCACCAAAGTTGTTCCTAAAATAAAATTAAACTCAATCTTTTCATCTAAAAAAATAACACCAAAAGCGATTCCGAATAACGGTGTTAAAAATGAAAATACCCCTAAATGATTGGCTAAATAATTTTTCAACAACCAAAACCAAATCATCAAACTAGCAAAAGACATAATCAAAGTATGAAATGCCAAACTCGACAGCGTCAGTAGCGTCCAACGAATCTCCGTTTGCCCTAAAGCAAAAGCCAAAGGCATTAATAAAATAAAACCACCCATGAGCTGATAAAATAAAGTTTGAGTTGGATGCACCTCTGAAAGTTTACTCAAACGCAAACAAATCGTGGTCAGTGCCCACATCACACCTGCGAGTAATGCCATTGCATCACCCAATAATACTTTAGAAAATTGCCCAGTTTGTGTGTCTTTGCCGATAAAGGTCACCACAATCCCAACAAATGCAATAAAAATACCACTCCATTGCAAAGCAGAAAGACGCTCTGAAGCAAATTTCCAATTTAGCCCCAAAGCCACAAAAATCGGAGCGGTATATAGCAAAACCACTGTATGTGAAGCCGAAGTAAAACGTAATGCTTCTGCCACAAGAAAAAATTCTGCTGAAAATAAAAAGGCTAAGCCCATCCCTGCCAATAAATATTTTTTAGAAAATAAACCAACACCTTGTGGAAGCTTGATCAATGGATACACCATCAATGCAGAAAGTCCACATCGAATAGCAATTTGCATAATCGGGGCAATGTCTACGGCAGCAATCTTCAATACCACTTGTTGCAAGCCCCAAATCATACATAACACCAGCATGAGTCCTGATGCTTTAGCATCAACTGCTTTACGCATTTCCACAAGATTGATCCTGACGAGAAGAATGACATGACTATAATCTTGTCTTTTTTATAGGATATACTTTAAAACAGACAATTTATCCTGTATTTCAGGCAATTTTAAAATGCTCAATAAAAAAGCCCAACGTCTTGAAGATTACACCCGATTACTGACCAATGATGACATCCAAGCACCGCTTTGGATTGATTTTCGGGATGATCCTGCTTTGTCGGTTTATCCTATGCATCGGCATGCTTGGGGAGAGTTTGTCTATGCTTTTAACGGTGTGATGGAGGTGAATATTGACCAGATTAATTATCTTACCCCGCCACCTTATGGTCTGTGGTTACCACCAAATTTACAACATAGTGGGCTGAATCGAACCTCAGTTTCTCATGCAACTTTGTATATTCATGAGTCCTTGTGTCAGCAACTGCCCCAACAAGCAGGGATTTTACTGACATCACCTTTGGTGAGTGCGATTTTATTACATTTAAAACAACATCCTATAAACAATGCAGCCGAACATTTGCGCCTATTACAAGTATTGCTTGATCAATTACAGTATGCCCAATACGTTGCCAGTTATTTACCACATACCGATCATCCACACTTGAAACAGATTTTAAATTATTTACATGAAAATCCTGCCGATCAAAGTGCTTTGTCTGAACTAGCCAAACAGATCAATACCACTGAGCGGACTTTGGCTCGTTTAGCTCAAAAACAGCTGGGGATGTCGTTAAATGAATGGCGACAACGCTTAAAAGTGATGAAAGCGATGAGTATGTTGAACGAAGGCAAAACGGTGGAAAATATTGCCCTTGATTTGGGCTATGCCAATGCGTCTGCTTTTATTGCCATGTTTAAACGCTGGATGGAGATCACGCCCGACCAGTTTCGCAAGTCATTGAACTTTTAAATTATTTTTAATGTAAAAAGAGCTGTTATTTGACAGCTCTTTCTTAAAATATTGATCAATATTTTATTTAACGACTTATCATTATAAATCGCACTTTTACATGATTGACTAAAAACTTACATCGCTTGCTGCTCTCGATTTTCACTTTCAAGATATGCCTCTAAAGAGTCATCTAAAGCATATAACCACGGCGTATGATGTGGTTTCGACATTTTACCCGTCATGACAGAACGATAGGTTTTATCCCTAAAGCTCATGATGCTTTCTTTTTTATGCTTTTTCCACTGCATAAAAATATCATTTACCGCATCAATATCAAAACTTGGATAATCAGTAGCTGCAATCAATTGCTTGATATATTCACCTTGGAATTTCACCATTTGCTCAGGCGTTTTTAACTTACTTTCACGTGTGATCCACATTTGAGAATGTGCTTGCATGTCCGCCAATGCAGGTAATTCAATTTTCCCCATGATAATGTCACGCACATACCAAGCTTGTGCATCGAACATATTGAAGGTGTACCACTGGTCTTGCATACCCAAATAGAACAGTTTTGGATTATTTTCCCAAACCACGCCTTGATATAAAGATTGCGGATACAAGCAATTATGCGTTTTGAGTCGTAAATCTTCCGCCATATAAGGGAAATGGTGCAAATAACCCGTACATAGGATAATCGCATCAATTTTGGCAGAACTTCCATCACCAAAATAAGCGGTATTTTCATCTACTTTTAGCAAATGCTGCTTTTCAGACCAATTTTTTGGCCATTTATAGCCCATCGGTTGACTACGATAACAACTATAAATTTGCTTGGCGCCATATTTATAACATTGTGAACCGACGTCTTCGGCAGAATAACTACTTCCGACAAGCAGCACTGTTTTACCTTTAAATTCAACAGCATCACGAAAATCATGTGCATGTAGAATGCGACCATTGAACTGATCAAAACCTTCATATTCAGGGACTTTCGGTGTAGAGAAATGTCCTGAAGCAACCACCACATAGTCAAACTGTTCTGAATACACTCGATCTTGGGTATGGTCACATACTTGAACGATAAATTTTTCATTCACTTGATCATATTCAACATGACGTACCGCAGTATTAAAACGAACTAGATCTTTCACACCTGCCTTTTCAACACGTCCTTTGATGTAATCCCAAAGCACTGCACGTGGTGGATATGATGCTATCGGCTTTTTAAAATGTTCATCAAAAGTATAATCGGCGAACTCTAGTGCTTCTTTTGGTCCATTCGACCATAAATAACGATACATACTCCCATGTACCGCTTCACCATGCTGATCTACACCTGTACGCCAAGTGTAGTTCCATAGTCCGCCCCAATCGTTTTGTTTTTCGAAACATACAATTTCTGGAACTTGTAGACCTTTGGCCTTTGCCGATTGAAATGCTCTCAGTTGAGCCATACCACTTGGTCCAGCTCCAATAATTGCAATTCTCGTCATTGCTATCTCCATTAGTTTTGAGTTCTTTGAAAAAGCACCTAATACAAATGAATCATCTAGAAATAAAATCCCATAAAAATGATCTTTAGATTTAAAAAAAGAAAATAGAACCTTAATTCTAGATGTAACCATCGCTCAAATTAGAATGCTTATGCGTAGAAGTGTGAGCACTTAGAGGTCAAAATAAATACGCTTTTATCGTATCGGCAACCCCTAAAAATACTGTAAAACTCACACAAAGTTTCAACACAATATCATAAAAAGTGATTAATTTCTAAGTAGATCATCAAAATTAAGAATAATAAAATGTTACAATTATTGTTATTTATTGAAATTATTCATGAATTTAATTTTAACAAAAAATAAAAAATGGACACTCTGCCGCTACAGAGTGTCCATTTTTAGACGAATTTACTTCGTTTAACTTGGATTTTATTTTACAAAAGTTTGCCAAACAAAATCTTGTTTTTGACCATTTAAAGTCATGGTCAATTGATCACCTGAAACCAATGCAGCTACTCCCGCAGGCGTACCTGTCATGACCACATCTCCCGCCTCCAAAGTAAAGACTTGGCTCATATCACACAGTAAATCTGCAATGCTAAATAACAATAAGGACGTATCACCTTTTTGGCGCAGCTCACCATTTACTTTAAAGTCAAATGTCACGGCATTCCATGCTTTGACTTCGCTGGTATCCACCCAATCTGCCAAAACACATGCGCCATCAAACGCTTTAGCACGTTCCCAAGGTTGACCTTTTTTCTTTAAATCATCTTGTAAATCACGTAGTGTTAAGTCTAAACCCAACGTCACTGCCCCAATCGCAGCAACCGCTTTTTCAGGATCATTTTCATTTTTTAAAGTATGATCTATACGCAAAGTCAGCTCACATTCATGATGTAAACTGCCTAGAGCTGTATTCCATGAAATTCCATCGTGTAATGAAATTAAACTACTGGGTGGTTTGATAAATAATACTGGACGATCTGGAATCGCATTGCCTAATTCTTTGGCGTGATCTGCATAACTACGACCGACACAGATAATTTTTGATGGACGAATACTCATAAATTTCCCTTTCTCGTTTTTGCTGCAAACAGTTTATTTTTTAAAGGTATTTTTAAATATTGTTTGATCCGCTGGATCAGCAAATGCACGTTTTGGCACGATGATCACAGTACGATTTTTTAACTCGATCATATAGGTGAGTTTGCCTTCTTGAAAATACTGCACATCACTATATGGAAATGATTTCTTTGGGCGACCACTAGAAAAAATTTCGGCATGATCTTGAAATAATTCAATTCCTTGCTCACTTTTACCAAATTGATATTTAATAAACTGTCGCTTAAACATCATGGGTAAAAACCAATAACGTGTCAGACCTTGCAAAAGCAAAAAGAATAAACCCAAAAAGACATAATAACGTCCAACTGTTTCCATGCCCAAATAAAAGCCATATGCCATGATCGCAACACTTACGATCGGCGTTAAAAAGCGTGAAATTTGTTTTTTACCTAAAGCTGCAAGCTTAAAACCATCTTGTGATTCTTCTAAATTAAGATAATAACGTGCAGATAATGCAGGCTGAATGTCTGACATAGTGCTTCAATATAAAATTAAACGATACCAAGATATTACACTAGAAAGCGCATTCAGCCGAGTTTTGATGATAATTTGCTTGCTTAATTTTAAAATTTAGGTCAATTCAAAACTGAGCATTTTCATGTAAAACATAGCTGTAAAATGGAATACAAAAATAAGGACACAAGGATGAGAGCGATTCATCAAACCCTCTGCACATTCGTTTGCTTAGCTGCGAGTTCATTCAGTTTTGCCCAAATTGTGACATGGGCGGACAATATTCCAAGCAGTCTCAAACCCTTTCAAAACAACGCACAACAACTCGCCAGTTATGTGCAGGATGATATTTTCATCTATCCACAGGTAGCCACAAAAACCAGTTTACCTACTCTAAAAGCCAATCCAAATCCAACCGCTCGCTTTACTTCAGCTGCGATTATTGTGCCTGTCAGCAGCCAAGAAGTTGCAAAGACTTTAGGTAATTACAATCAATATGTTGGACTATTTCCTACTTTAAAATCAGCCAAACTGATAGAACAAAAAGGCAATGTCAGTCAAATGAAATATCGTGTGTCGATTCCTACACCAATTCCTGTACTGAATTTTAATGAAGATGTAGTGATGCAGCACCAAATCGCTAACAATAGTATCTCGACTATGGTGATTGATGCGCCACTGCCTTATGCAGTAGGTAAACTAGAATGGTTTGCTCTGGGTGATAAAAAAACCTTAGTCACCTTAACCCAATGGGGCGATACCAGTCAGCCGAAGGGATTTTTATTTAAACAGATTTTAAATGCGATTCCTGAAGCCAAACTCGGTATTCCCACAGGTACAGGTGCTTTTGTTTTAGAATCACTTAGACAACGTTTTGGCCTTAAAAATACCATTGCACTTGCTGCTGGTCAGTTACCAGAGCCAAAACTTTCTACGGCGCAAATTCAAAAAATTGACAATTTGAGTGAAAGCACAGGACAACCTGTCAGTATTTTAAACATGCCAACCACTGTACCTTATACACATGGACGGGAAATGCTACGTTTTACCACAACTTATCAAGCATTTAAGGAATCACCACAACAATTACAAAAATGGTTGCAGCCGATGTCATACCAAAGTGTTTTCCCACGTCAAATTAAGAAAATTACAACTTCTGCACTCACCGCACAAGGTCAAGATGCAGACATTAAAGTCAGTATTGGCCTTGGTGTTGTCAGCATCCCTTTTGACTTTAAAATGCATTTTAATTTCCCAAAAAATAATGAAAACAACTTCTTTGCTAATGGTGGAGATTTACGCTATTTAAAAGGACAAGTTCAATTGAATCCGCAAGACTCAGGCACTTTAATGCGTGTCACTTCTGCGGTAAAAGTTGATGAAAAAGCTCCTTTTTTACTGCGGGCGGCACGTAGCTTGCCTTATCATGATATGTTGCCTTCGACAGGAGGAAATGCGGTATTTACCCAAAAAATAAAAGCGCAAAGCAAATCATAGGCCAAAATAAACATGTTACAGGGACGCAGTCGATATTTAGTCAGCATATCCGCATTATTATTCATTGGATGTGAAAAAATGCCTGAATATCAAGTCCCTATTACTCTTGAACCGCAATACACTTTTGTTCCACCACAACATGTGCCTGAATTAGATCAGCATGGTTATTTATTATTTAATACCACCGCATTCAGTCAAAAACCATTACATAAAATTTATGATGAATATCGTTTTCATTATGCCCACTTCAAGTGCCCAATCAACGACAAATTTGAAGTGACTGGCTCTATTGCTGCGAATGAACTTGAAGATAATCCGATTATTTATGAAAATCATCATTTTAAATATGATGTTTTATTTACCATCTGCCCTGAAAATGACGCATCCAAACTGGAATGTATCTATGACTTTAAACAATTAAAAGCATTGCCTAAAGAACTTTCTTGTCGTGTCATTTTTGGACGAATGTTTGGGCGTAGTACTGTAATTGCGGAAAATATTAAAATGGATATTTCACAGCTTGAACATGCAAAAGTGCATGAACCACCTCAGCTCGAAGAAGTTGAATAATACGATTTATTTCAGGCACAAAAAAACCGCAATTAAGCGGTTTATTGTCAATTTAACATCTGCCGATGATCAAGTTGGTGCGCTCAGAGAGATTCGAACTCCCGACCCCTTAGTTCGTAGCCAAGTGCTCTATCCAGCTGAGCTATGAGCGCGACGTCTTGATGGGACGCATTATACGCTTTTTCCCTTTATTGAAAAGGCTTTTAAAATTATTTTTTAACTAAGTGTTTATGAATTAGACATACCTAACATAGATTGTTGATAATTCAAACAAAGTTAACTGTGATTGTTCTCATGCTCACTCAACCAACAGATCTTTTGGATTAATGGTATCTCCATACACAGGTTTTAAGGTCTTTTCATAGGCTTGTTGAATGACACCTTCTTTCGATAATTTCTCCAAATCTTGGTTTAACCAATCCAATAATTCTTTATCACCTTTTTTTACTGCGGGAGCAATCAAGTCATGTTGTCCTAAACTAGCAATACCAACGGTATAGTTTGGATTTTCTTTCGCCCAAGCGAGAACTAACAGGTTATCATGTGCCAAAGCCACACCACGTCCATCTTTCAATGCATCAAAGGTTTCTGTATTTTGCTCATATTTTTGCAGCTTAATTTCTGGATGAGATTTAGTGAAGAAAGAATCTGCTGTGGTGCCTTTATTCACCAATAATGTTTGATCTTTCAATTGATTAATATCTGTAATAGGCTTATTTTTAGGTGACACAACCCCCAAAGCAACTTTTAAATACGGCTTAGAAAAATCCACCACTTCTGCTCGTTCAGGTGTAACTGTAAAATTAGCAAAAATAATATCTACTTTATTGGCTTTTAAATATTCGACACGATTTGCGGCTTCAGTCAGAACAAACTCGACTTTATTTTCATCACCCAATAAGTCTTTGGCTACATGTTTTGCGATTTCAACATCAAAACCCTGATTCTTACCTTGTGCGTCTAAATAACCAAAAGGTGGCTTATCACTAAATACCCCTATACGAACTACACCATTTTTCTTAATCTGCTCAATACTTGATTCCGTTTTTTCAGCTTGTGCTGTATTTTCGGTTGTCGATGTATTTTTATTACAAGCGACCAAACCCAAACTTAAAACAGATGCTACTAATAATTGAGTGGCACTTTTAATGGATATATTCATTTTATTTTCCTCATCTTTTAATCATTAATTTGATGTGACATCTAAAAAAACTTTTGAATCTACACTGTTGCCATAAATAGGCTTTAAGGTTCGATTGTAAATATTTTGAATTTCACCTGATTTCTGCAAACTACGAATTTCTGTATTTAACCAATTCAAAAGTTCGGTATTGCCCTTTTTTACCGCAGGTGCAATAAAATCTTCATTACCAATCTTGGCAATCCCAACGCCAAAATCAGAATTTTGTGCTGTCCAAGCAAAGGCATAGGTGCTGTCTTGTGAAATAGCATCTCCACGACCATCTTTGAGCGCATTAAAAGCATCTGTATTTTGCTCAAACTTTAATAATTTGATTTTTGGATAATTCTTACTGAAGTAACTGTCTGAACTTGAGCCCTTATTCACCACCAAAGTTTTACCTTCAAGTTGCTGAATATGAGTAATTAATTTATCTTTAGGCGATACAATCCCAAGCGCTGCTTTTAAATATGGCTGTGCAAAATCAACAACCTCCTTACGCTCAGGGGCCACCGAAAAGCTGGCAAAAACCACATCAACTTTATTTGATTTTAAAAACTCGACTCGATTCGCAGCTTCTGTAGGAATAAACTCAATCTTATTCTCATCGCCAAGTAAATCTTTACTAACACGTTTAGCCAATGCGATATCAAAGCCTTGATTATTACCTTGACTATCGATATAACCAAATGGTGGATTATCAGCAAACACAGCCACACGTAGAACACCATTTTTCTTGATTTGCTCAAGTGAACTCTCATGAGCTTTATCCTGCTGATTTGCAGTTTCACTCGTTAATGAGCTATTGCCTTGACTACATGCTGACAGTAACAATACTGTAAAAATACTTGCTGTTAGAATTGGAATTGATTGTCGATATACACCCATATTTATCATTACTCGCTATTTTTATTACATTAAGAATCAATAATTCAGCATATTTAAAAATGCTTTGGCACGTTCTGTTTGAGGAGATTTAAAAAACTGTTCTGGAGTACCTTGTTCAATGATCTTGCCTTTATCCATAAAAATAATGCGATCTGCGACTTTTTGTGCAAATGACATTTCATGTGTAACGATTAACATCGTCATGCCTTCATGTGCAAGTTTGAGCACCACATCTAGTACTTCACGCACCATTTCTGGATCTAAAGCCGCAGTAATTTCATCTAAAAGAATGACTTTAGGTTGCATCACCAATGAACGAACAATCGCAATTCGCTGCTTTTGCCCACCTGACAATTGACGTGGATAATCAAGTTTGCGCTCATACAAGCCCACTCTTTTGAGCAGTTCATCTGCAATCTTTTCAGCTTCAGCACGATGACGTTTTTGAACTTTTAAAGGACCTAATAAAATATTATCAATCACATTCATATGCCCAAAAAGTTCATAGTTTTGAAACACCATTCCAATTTTCTGGCGAGCCTCCACCCATGATAAATCTTGTCCCAATACCCCAGCGCCATTCAACCGAATAACTCCTGCCTGAATTTTCTCCAAGCCATTAATACAGCGCAATAAAGTACTTTTCCCACATCCAGAAGGGCCTAGAATCACAACGACCTCACCCTGTTCTACGTCTAAATCAATGCCCTGTAAAATATGACTTTCTGCAAATGATTTCTGTAAATGTTGTATAGATAACAAAGCCATAGTGAATCCTTACTCCCAAATCTTTTCTAAATGGATTGCCAAACGAGACAAGGGATAACAAATAATGAAATATAAAATAAAGATCAGTCCGTAAATCCATAAAGACGCATTAGGAACAATAAGTAATGAATTTTCAATAATTTGTTGTCCAACTTTAATAACCTCTACTACCCCAATCAGCACTGCCAAAGAACTGGTTTTGACCATACGTGTAAATAAATTAATCGCACCAGGCGTCACACGTTTGAGGCTTTGCGGAAAAATCACATAAATCAAAGTCTGTACAGGATTTAAACCCAATGCATAAGCTGAATCTCGTTGATGCTGATCGATTGAAGTAATCGCTGCTCGCACCAGATCACCCATTTCGGCTGTTCCCCACAAAACAAAAACCACGATACAAACTAAAACTGCTGAAAGTTGCCAATTAAACCACGTTGCAAATCCAAAATAGAAAATGAACAACAGAACCAAAATAGGAATGATTCGGATTGTTTCTAGATACAATCGACAGATGCTTTTGATCAATAGGTTTTTTGAAGTCATAACAACCCCAAAAATCGTGCCGAAAATTGCGGAGAAAAATACTGAAATAAAAGCAATTTTTGCAGTAATCCATAGCCCCTGTAATAAACGATAAAGGTGATCGGGTTGAAATAAATAATTAAATTCCATGGCTCACCTTTCGGCTACGATATTCTAAGTAACTGGTAAGCATCGAAACTGGAAGTAAAATGATCAGATAGGAAATGACCAATAAAAACAATGCTTCTGTAGTTTTATAATCCATTCCGATTAAATCTTTTGTCACAAATAGCAACTCGACCACAGCGATCGCACTGACCACAGAACTTTCTTTAATGAGAAATAAACAATTCGCACCTATTGCAGGTACTGAAACAGCCAATGCTTGTGGAAAAATGACATATTGAAAAACTTGTATTGGACTCAATCCTATACTTTCACCTGAATCAATTTGTCCTTTCGCAACCGCTTGCAAACCTGCACGAAAGGCTTCTGCCATATAACTTCCACCCAAGAAAGTTAAGCCAATAACGCCACAAGTAAAGCCATCAATTTTGATGCCGAGTTTAGGTAAGCCGTAATAAAGAAAAAATAGCTGAATAAGTAATGGTGTATTACGTGATAGTTCAATATAAATTTTGGCGATTTTGTCAAAAACTTTGACATGGTAAGTAATCAAAATACTGCAAATCAGCCCGACTAATATTGCAAGAATAATGCTGATGATTGAAATTTTGAGTGTCGTCAAAGTCGCAGAAACAAACTGTGGCATCACACTATAGATATATTGCCAGTTCAAAGAAATCGTCCAAATATTTTTGTTATGCTTTGTTGTAAAGCAGAAAAAGTGATTTTGAACAATCTTACAGTGGTTATTTTTTCTAAAGAAATATTGTTATTAGATAAACTTTTCTAAAAAATGAATAGCCATTTTTATAGTTCATATCTCCTTTAAATAGGAAATGATCTATTTCGATAAAACTTTTCAACATACAAGCACAAAAAAATCGCAACATGTGCGATTAATTTACCATCCAAAGATGCTTAAGTTGGTGCGCTCAGAGAGATTCGAACTCCCGACCCCTTAGTTCGTAGCCAAGTGCTCTATCCAGCTGAGCTATGAGCGCATTACTTAGTAGATGTCGTATCACGACGTCGTTAACTTCCAGTGGTTCTTTAAATGTGGTGCGCTCAGAGAGATTCGAACTCCCGACCCCTTAGTTCGTAGCCAAGTGCTCTATCCAGCTGAGCTATGAGCGCATCATTAAAAAACGTGGCGGTGAGAGAGGGATTCGAACCCTCGATACAGTTGCCCGTATGCATCCTTAGCAGGGATGTGGTTTCAGCCACTCACCCATCTCACCGTAACGAGCCGCCATAATACAAACTAAAAGCTAATTCAGCAAGGGATGATTTAAAAAAAATACTATTTTTTTGCTTGATTACATATTTTTTAAACAATTTTTATGAATTTGTGCTTTTTTCATACTACAAACTACTCTAATTCAATGAAAATTGAAGAAAATCCACAAAAATTTAAATTTTAAATAGATTCTTGCAATCATTTACGTGCAGTCTTTGCCTGTATGACTTATGCTAATCTTATCTTCTGACAAGAAACCAAATACATGATGAAAAATTGGGTCGATCCTGAAGCTAAAGCTGAAGCCGAACGTTACGACAATCCTATCCCAAGTCGTACCCTTATTCTTGAAACAATTGAGCAAAAGCAAGAACCACAATCACATGCTGACTTAGTAGATTTCTTTGCAATTGCTGATCAGAAAAGTATTGATGCCCTGAGCCATCGGCTAAGTGCTATGGTGCGCGATGGTCAATTGATGAAAGATGGCTTTAAATATCAGTTCATGGCAGATCAACCAATATTAGATGCAACTGTTTATATCAACTCAAAAGGTCTAGGCGTTGCCAATATTGATGGCAAAAAAGAAGAATTTTTATTGCCTGAACGTGAGTTACGCCAAGTCTTTCATGGCGACCGTGTCAAAGTGCAGCAAACTTCTGTTGACCGTAAAGGTAAAGCTTGGGGCTATATCACTGAAGTTACTCAGCGCCGAGTGAAACAGTTGATTGGTAAAGTCGCTGAGTTTGAAGATGAATATTTCATTCAACCAGCCAATCCGAATGCACATCAACCGATTACTTTAGAAAAAGAATTGATTGAGCATGCCAAAGCCAAAGTCGGTGACTCTATCCGTGTCGAAATTGATGATTATCCAACCCGTGATGAATTTGCCACTGGGCATGTGATTCAATCGATGGCAGACAAAGCAGACACTGAGATTATTATTCCACAAACCATTTTGGAATATGGTCTGCCTTATGAATTCCCAGAGGAAGTCGTTCAAGAAGCAGAAAGTTTTAAAGAACCTTCCGAAAAAGATCGTGAAGGTCGAATTGATTTGCGTGATTTACCGCTCGTTACCATTGATGGTGAAGATGCCCGTGACTTTGATGATGCAGTTTATGCTGAGAAACGTCCGGGTGGCGGTTATCGTGTCGTAGTAGCGATTGCCGATGTGAGTCATTATGTGCGTATCGGAAAACCATTGGACGATGAAGCACAAGAGCGTGGAACATCGGTGTATTTCCCACATTTTGTTTTGCCAATGTTGCCTGAAGCATTGTCAAATGGCTTATGTTCTCTCAATCCTGATGTTGACCGTTTGTGTATGGTCTGTGATTTGAATCTTAGCCGTGCAGGACGAGTGACTAAGTTTGAGTTCTATCCTTCAGTGATGCACTCACAAGCCCGTTTAACCTATACGCAAGTTGCTGAATACTTTGAAGGCAATAGCGCAGCCGTTCCTGAAAATCGTGATGTTCGTAAATCCTTAAATACCCTATTCCAACTTTATCAAGTCCTCAAAGGCTTACGTGCCGAGCGCCATGCGATGGAGTTTGAAACTGTCGAAACCTATATGACTTTTGATGAGTTAGGCGGCATTAATGAAATTTTACCTCGTACACGTAATGATGCGCATAAACTGATTGAAGAATGTATGTTGCTTGCAAACGTAGCAGCCGCAGAATATTGTTTAAAAAATGATATTCCTATGCTGTACCGTGTGCACGAAGCACCAGAGTTTTCACGCATTCAAAAAGTCAAAGATTTTGTAAAATTACTCGGTTTACCTTTCCCTGATCAGCCGACACAAGCCGATTATCAAAAGGTGATTGAAGCAACCAAAGACCGTATTGATGCACCAAGTATTCACGCTGTGTTATTACGCTCAATGATGCAGGCATATTATGGCGCAAAAAATGTCGGTCACTACGGTTTGGCATATGAAGCCTATACACACTTTACTTCACCGATTCGCCGTTATCCTGATTTGTTGTTACATCGTGCGATTAAAGCCAGTTTAAGCACCAAGAAATATCCGCTTTCAGGTGCGGCATTAGATGATGCGGGCGAACATTTCTCAGGTACAGAACGCCGTGCAGATGAAGCTTCTCGTTCTGTCACTTCATGGCTGAAATGTCACTATATGCAGCAACATTTAGGTGAAGAATTTGTCGGCGTGATCAGTGCAACGGCTGAGTTTGGCTTATTCGTGACACTGAAAGATTTGTATGTCGATGGCATGGTGCATGTCAGCCAACTCGGTGATGATTTCTTTATCTTCGATCAAGCAAGTCAAACGCTGGTTGGGCAAAATCGCGGGCAAGTTTTTGGTTTAGGTGATGAGGTTAAAATTAAAGTTGCTGGGGTAAACCTTGAAGAACGTAAAATCGACTTTGAATTATTACAGCAACTTTCTCATGCAGGGCGTGTGATTCGTAGTCGTGCGCCACGTGTTGCCAAGCCTGTGGCAAAGGAAGAAGTTTTTTCTGACCGTTCTGCAAAAACAAAATCTGACTCAAATGGTTCAAATTTGAGTGATGATGGAGAACGTCCCATTCGAAAGAAAAAGCCCAAAGGCAAGCCTAGCTCTTACAGCAAAAAGCCTGCTAAAAACACTGCAACGAAGTCTGAAACGAAGACTAAGGATAAAGTGAAGAAAAAAGCGAAAAAGAAAAAGTCGAATGCTAAGACTAAAAGTGAATAATTAGATATAAAATAAGGGCGCTTCGGCGCTCTTATGGATTTAAGCTCATAAGAATACAAGAAGAGAAAATATGACCAAAACCAGCATAATTATATTTTCATTATATATTCCTTTCAGCCATGCTGAAACTATCATTTATCAAACTCATTCTATACCAACAAAATACAATTTATTTTCAGGTAATATCCCCTATATTCAAGGCAAAGACTTTGATCAAGTCAATCAACAAATTAAACAACAGTTATTGGCTGATGAGGATACTCCAATTAATTTTAGCTCTGAAAAAATTTATCAAAATCAAAATTATTTGAGTATTCATACTCATTTAGAAATTGAAGGAGGTCGAAGTTATTATCGTGAAAAATACTTTGTGGTCGATCTGAAAACTAAAAAATTATCAACCCTTAAACAAATACTGAAAAAATACCAACTCTCAGAAAAAATGATCACAGCACGAATTGCTGAGCAAATCCGCCCTTGTATAAATGATTTAATCATTCATAAACCTGAACTATGTGAAAGCATAGATATGCAATACTTATTTAAATATTATGCGGAAGATCAAAATTTCATTCACTTAAAAAATGCAGACAGCTTTTATCTCAAAAAAAATATTTTAGGGATCAGCTTTGACGCAGGGGCTTATTCTGTTGCATTTGAATACAACCTTAAAACAGGAAAAATCCAATAAGAAAGTTTAAATTTATTGCCAACGCTTGATTTCCCACCTTAAAAGCCCTACATCTAATCATAACGAAACATATTTGGCATAAAGACATGACATTAGAAAAGGCGACTTTGCCTGTACCTCAATTTGACAAAATCACTTTAGCGCAACTCAATCAAGATATTGAAGCTTCTATTCAGGATGGGCAGCGTTTTTTAAATGAACTTTCTAGTGTTCCAGAAACATTACAACAGCAACTTAATATTTTAGAAAAAATTGACACCCTTGAAAACAACATGAATGAATCATGGGGCGTGTTATCCCATCTAAATGCAGTGATGAATAACACAGAAACACGTGAAGTCTATCAAGCACTTCTACCGAGTCTAAGTGAATATTACACTCAATTGGGTCAACATGTTCCACTCTATCAAAGTTATCAGCATGTTTATGACAATGCGATTTTCAATAATCTCCCAGCAGCACAACAAAGTGCAATTAAACTTGCTTTACGAGATTTTAAACTGTCAGGCGTAGCTTTAGAGGGCGAAGCCAAAAAACGCTATGCAGAAATTTCTGCACGTTTGTCACAACTCTCCTCAGATTTTTCTAATCATGTTTTAGATTCAACTCAAGCATTTTTCTTGCCTTTAAATGATGAACAACTTAAAGGTTTGCCACAAAGCAGTATCGAACTGTTAAAGCAATATGGTCAACAACGTGAACTCGATCAAGCGGTTGCAACTCTAGATATTCCGTCTTATTTGGCGATCATGACCTATGCAGAAGATCGTGATTTACGTGAACAGCTTTATAAAGCCTATACCACACGTGCATCAGATTTAGCTGCTGATCCACAATATGACAATGCACCTATCATGGTTGAAATTTTAAGTCTGCGTCAAGAAATGGCGAAACTTTTAGGTTTTGATAACTATGCAGAATATTCTCTTGCTTCAAAAATGGCGCCTGATGTTGAAACTGTCAATCAGTTCTTAGTTGATCTTGCCGAGCATGCACGTGTGCCTGCTGAAAAAGAAATTGTCGAACTTAAAGCCATTGCAACACAAGATGGCATTACCGAATTACAAGCTTGGGACACGACTTTTTATTCTGAAAAATTAAAAGTTCAACAGTTCAACTTATCTCAAGAAGATTTAAAGCCCTACTTCCCTGCAGCTAAAGTGATTCAAGGTTTATTTAATGTTGTCAATCGTTTGTATGGCATCAATGTCGTAGAACGTGAAGCACCCGTTTGGCATCCCGATGCCCATTATTATGAGCTAGAAGATCAAGGTTCAGTCATCGGTGGTTTTTATTTCGACCTGTATGCACGTAGTGGCAAACGTGGTGGCGCATGGATGAGTGGTTTCCGCTCTCGTATGCAAACGGAAAATGGTTTACAAAAGCCGATTTGCTATATGGTTGGAAATTTCACCCCACCTGTTGGTGATCAACCTGCACTACTCACCCATGACGAAGTGAACACATTGTTCCATGAGTTTGGACATGGGCTACACCATATGTTAACCGAAGTGGATAATATTGCCGTGGCAGGTACACATGGCGTGGCGTGGGACGCTGTAGAGTTACCAAGTCAGTTTATGGAGTTTTGGACTTGGGACAAAGACAGCCTCGACTTACTGTCTGAACATATCGAAAGCAAAGCGACTTTACCAGAAGACTTATTAAAAGCCTTATTGGATGCTCGTTTCTTCCAATCTGGCATGCAAACTTTACGTCAAATCGAGTTCGCCCTATTTGATCTAACCATTCACAAACTCACACCTACTTTAAATGCAGAACAAATCCAAGCGACTTTGGATGATATTCGCGAAAAATTTGCAGTTGCCCCAACCACAGCAACCAACCGTTTTCAAAATAGCTTTAGTCATATTTTTGCAGGGGGCTATGCCGCAGGGTATTATTCTTATAAATGGGCAGAAGTTCTTGCTAGCGATGCTTTTGATCGCTTTGAAAATGAAGGTGTTTTTAATACGCAAACAGGTCAAGAGTTCCGCAAAGCCATCTTAGCAGTCGGTGGTAAAGATACGGCTTTAGATGCTTTTATCAATTTCCGAGGACGTGAGCCTAAAATTGATGCTTTGTTGCGTCATCAAGGTTGGACGAATGCCTCTAAAAACGCTTAAACTACGCATGTAAAATTAATTATGTGGTGAGTGTATGAATATCAAACGTCGTTTCATTGCGGGGGCAAAATGCCCAAGATGTGAGGCGATGGATCGAATCGTCATGCTCACCACTGGCGATGCTGAATGGATTGAATGTATCGAGTGTGATTATTCTGAAAACCGCCCTACCCATGTAGATGCACCTGAAGAAACCGCACCCGATGAGATTGGGGTTATTCAATTCAAACCTCGTTCATCAAAATAAATTTGGACATAACATGCAATTAGATACAAGAAATAATTCAAAATTAATATGGCTTATTGCTGGGGGATTGGTCGTTATTATCGCTTTAGCCAGCGCCTTATTTTGGCTTAAAGCGGATCAAGGTCAAACAAAAACAGAAGCCACTTCTACACAAAAAGCACCTCCGAAAGCAACTGCACCACCACTCGCTCAGCCTTTGGAACAAACTGCTGCCTCTGAAGCCACAACACATACACTTGTTGATAAAACGATTTTAACAGAACCAGTTTCTGAGAATGAAAGCTTAGCAAAAGAAGAAATTGCGAAACTCGAAGATATTCAAAAACAATTACAAGATCAACAACAGTCTTTAGAGTCTCAACATGCTGATGCAGATCAGTTGATAAAGCTCAAAGAAGAACAATTAAAACTGCTCGAACAACAGCTAGCTGCCGAACAAAAACACTCTTAATATTTCGACCTAAACATCATTTAATGTAAATTGAATGATGTTTTTTATTAAAAATAAATAAAGCATTACCTATAAAGTAAAGTTAAATCTTCAAGAAAATATAGACTTACTTATTAAAGAAACATAGATAAATGAGAAGCTAAAAACACTATTTAAACAGTATACTTATGACTATTTCTTATTCTTAGTCGGAACTTTAATATTATAAGACATTAAAAATACAGTGAATTTATTTCTTTTATTTTCATTTATAATTAATTTTTCAATAGACACATTTAACCAGTAGAGTGTTTCCAATACTATAATTTTCTTTGCTAAGAAGATGTCATTTCAACTTTCTATCAAAACAAAAAAGCACCCGAAGGTGCTTTTCTTAATGGTCTAGATTATTTATTTGCATACCAGTCAAACATATTAAGTAAGTACGGTACGAAAGTTACGATCACTAAGGATGAGAACAAGACAATGATTGGTAATATCCAACGCTCATAACGATAGTAGAAACTTGTATATTTCTCTTTCGCTTCTGCATCGGCGGCGGCGACTTCTTCATCCCCGACCGAGAGCCTCGTCAGCAAGTGGTTCAATGCAACAGGTGGTGCAACATAACCAAATTCAAAGGCAACCAATACGATCATCCAGAAGTGAATTGGATGAATGCCATTCTCATATGCGACAGGTGCTATCGTTGCAGCAACCAAAATCACCGCACCAAATGGATCTGTCGTCATACCGATAATTGCAAGCAACATTGCCAAGAATGCCAATGACAACATAATGCTACCCATATGTGTAGGTACCATGGTCACGATTTCACTACGCTCAATCAGACCACCCATACTCGCAGAAAGCGCCATAAGAATGATCAATGCACCGATATGCCCAACACTTTCAGATGAAGCAAACCAGATTGATTTACCAAATCCACGCTTGCTTTCAGCATCAGTATTATGTGTGCGTAAATACTCTGACTTTTTCTCATGTTCATGCGCCAATGCACTATTGTACTGTGGTACTGGAACACGATCACCCAAGTATTTATCAAACAAAATATAAGCCAAGAGCATGATAGGAAGAATCACAGGCGCAGTAAACTCATCCATTTGTGTATCCAAGCCATAGCTATAGAAACCTACAACTAATGCTGTGATGATCACATAAGGAATAACTGGCACCAACGCTCTTAACATACCTGGAACAGCAATTTTTGGTGAGTTAATACGGAATTTATCTTCAGCAAGATACAACGATACCCCAAGGAAAATAAATGCAGTTAACCAGAATACATAAATACCATGATCAAATAATTCATCAGATGTTACATGACGACTGTCTAACATCGAGATCAAAATGACCAATAGACATGGACGTAACACAACCCCTAATGAACCTGACATTGCAGAAACTGCCAGTGCGTATTGACGACGTGCGCCAGAGTTCCACACTTCACGATAAATAATCGCACCTGCTGCCACAACGAAAATCCCTGAAGCACCTGTATATGCTGTTGGAATCGCAGCAGCAATCAAGATAATCCAAGTCAAGGTTTCAGGCGCAAGATTCCATGGACGTAAAATCGCAAGGAAAACATCCATGATTCGAGTTTGTGTTAACAACATACCCGCCCAGATAAACAAGGCTAAGTTCAGGAAGATTCCAGAGAACTCCACCAATTGACCAAGGTAAATCCCTTGCCCCATTGGGTAGTCCATAAAGAAGGTAAATGCAATCCCGGTTAAAATTGCCATGAATGCATACAAAGGAATACTGATCAGCGAGAGTCCAATGTTGCCGCCTTCTTTGGCAGTTTTAGGAATGAAAAACAGCTGATATAAACTAATGAGCGTCAAACTTACGAAGAGTATCATCCATAAGTAATATCCCCAAATCGTTTCATAAGTTGATTCCACCCCAGAATTAATCACAGACTGATATTGACTCCAGACTGAGTATGACAACAAGCCGTTACCCAAAATCATGGCAAGTGAATACACTCTAAAATCAAGCTTGGTTGTTGGTGGACGCAAACTAATATGATGCATTTTCAATGATGCAGAGATCGCTGAAATCACAACCATCAACAATAAAATCAAGACACGGTTTTCTGTACCAAACTTAAATAGCCAGAAAAAGCCTGTTTCCATTGTACGATAGTTACGAATAGAAGGATGCTGCTCCAAGTGCTTCATTGACTTATCATAAAATGCAAATTTTTCTTCACATTCAGTTTTTGCAGCCATGAAAGATTGACGCACATCTGCTTCTGGTGTCACACCAAAGAAACTCGCGTCAGGGTCACTTGCTTCAGCTTTCATGCGTTCTTGAACGAGCGCATCAATATTGGGATTACGATCACAACTTGGTTTCGTGGGTTCAGCTCTTAAAAAGGAATATTGCATTCCGATTTTTTCGTCACCATATAAGCGTTCGCCAATACGCAACATTTGTCCATGAATCATTTCCCCTGTGCCAATTAATAAGGTCAGTAAGAGAAGCATTAGGACGATAAAAGTTGAAATCCATTCTGTCCATATATGACCAATCAGTCCTAAGCCTGATTTTTTTTCTGTACTATCATTCATGATAATTCCATTTTTATCTATAATCTTATAAATCTTTTATAAGACTGATATTTTTATAAGTTATGAGTTACCTAAACGTCCTCATTTCCTATTTTTATTTCCACTTCTAAATCTGCATGCTTTCTCAATTAAAAAGTATGGCAGCGTTACGTTTTTTTTCGTGCATTTTTGTCAAGTATAAAGCGATAAAAGCACATTAATTTACTTAATCTATACATATTAATAAATAATTTTAAATCAAAAACAACATCTTAATTTCATTTTCAACGATGAAAAGCTTTTATTTCTTGATCTTAAATATTTTCTCAATTTTTATAAATATTGTTTAAAAACAATAAAGCCAATTGAATTTTAACAATTATTTTTCTTTCAAAAGTTGTTGATAGGCTAAATATGCGATTGCGCACACAGCTCCCCAAAATGCACCAACCAAATGAGCTTCTACCAATACAGGACTCCCAATCAGTTGGGACGTTCCAATCTGTCCAAAAGTATTTTCCCAAATTAATTTTGCCACTACCAAAACAAGCACTAATACAGCAAAGTTACGTTCTTTACGAAATTTTAAGTAGAAAAATGCTGCTGCGACATACAAACCATGCAATATGCCTGATAATCCTGCATAAGCTTCGATATTTGGATATAAATAATAAAAACTTAAACTGCACAAAGGCGCTAAAATAAGCAGCAGTAAAATAATAAAACGATTTTGAATATGCGGAAATATAAAAGGCAAACAGGCAAATGCAATCATATTTAATGCAAAGTGTACCCACCCTACATGTACCCAATGCGCTGTCCACCAACGCCAAACTTCTGTAAAAAAAGTATAACGCCAATAAATAAAATGAGATTGAAAGATTTGCAGACATGCTGAGATACACGCACAACTTGCTATGAATAGCATACGCTTATTGAACTGAATATCTCTCATATCAAGCCTCTCTAAAATAACAAGAAAAGCCGAAGCTTTTCTTGATTATAAATATTTCACTTGAAAGGAAATGTTGCTTTTTCGCTGTTAAGGCGTTGCTTCTTACTGGGTAGACTCAGTTGGTGCTGAGCTTTCTTCTGGGCTTGGAGATGCAGGGGTATCTTCAGTTGCAGGCGCAGAACTTTCAGTTGCTGAATCACCTAAACCATCAAATAACTCATCGTCACCTGTTGCACCTTGATCATCCCAGAATACAGTCATGCCATCATCTCCAGCACGTACACCTGTATTTTCAGTCCAATAACGGTCTGCAATAGATTGAACCATTTGTCCTGCCATTGCATCAATCAATCTAAACTCAGGATTAACAGGCTTATCTTCTTCTCGAGATGCTGCATAGGTACGTAATGCTTCACGAATACGTGCATCATCACCACTTGCTTGGGCTGAAACAGCGTATAAAGCATGCGCTAAACGTACACCTTTTTGTTCACCGATTTGCATTGACTGTTTTAGTGTTTGATATGGATCTGGTTTACCTTCATCCGCACCTGGCAGTAACGTCCAAATCACGGCACGTGTCGCCATTGGCGCACCCCAGAATTTATTATTATCCAAACATGCCATACCACGCTCAACGATTGCAGCAATATCTTTCGGGACATTGGCAGCACCGCCTGAGTTGATATCATTGGTCATGGCTTGTAAGCCACTGATCATGCCCAATAAATAAATGGTCTGATCTAAATCCTTTTTCATGGTTGGACAAGAGTCACCCAAAGTATATTTGTATTTGGCTTGCCAACGCTCTGCAAATAATTGATAGCCTGTATATTGGCGTGTTGCAGCCAATGCAGCCCAACGCTTTTGTTCTACACGAGCATCTTGCGCTTCTGAAACTTTTCCATCTTTAGACGCACGTAAATAACGCAGCTCAGCATCCAAAGCACGATTTTCCGCACACATTCCAGCAGCAGCATAAAGCAATACGGCCATACGTGTTGGGTCAGCGCCCATATCTTTGGTTGCCATAATCGCAGGTGTTAATGCATTACCTGTTTGGCATGCCATATCAGCATCACCACCTGCCAAAATTGGAGGAACAATATGATTCTCACTAAAGCCTAATGCAACATTTGCGCCCGACTTAATAACATATGAACAGCCTGATAATACAGATGTGGCAATCACTGCGGTCACCATAAGTTGACCAATTCTATGGACTCTAGACATACTTCCTGTCCTCTATGTAATTGTGTTTATGTCCTTTTTGCTTAAAATATCAGATGCCTTACTTGAATAAAAGAGTAATTGCTCTAATTTTATTGATTTAATCTGCCATATTTAACTATAAATTGAATTGACCGTAGGATACCCAAAGTTAAATTTTAGGCAAAAAAAAGTAGCATTGCGACGGTTCAGCACATGCTACTTATTAAACGGTAAACCCTCAGGAGAGTTTATTTGTTTTGAGTTTTCTTTTCTCAATCTGTTCCCTCAGCACAGTTCCTAGTCTTCCCACCACAATCGCAAAAACAATTGCGACCACTAGAAACAACCATTGTTGAACTTCAGTCATTTTGAAATCCTTCATTTGCTGTTGGTAGCTTTAATGTAACGGTAAAGTTGCAAAATGATCGACATAATTGTCTGACAATTTTACTTTTAGCTGGTTTTCTGTGATTTTCGTCAAACAATATTTTTTATTTTTCATAAAAATAAAATAAGTTATTGTTTATTAGTGTATTTATTAATTATTTACAGATTGTTTTTGTCTAACAATCAACTTAACTTTGCTTGTGTTTTTAACATTTTCCAGCTTTTTTGTGCCAATTGATCTTGCCAAACGATAAAGTTTGAAGCTTTGTTTGAGCCAGAAACATCTTCAAAATAAATCACAATATAAAAAATATGATCAACGATTTGCTTTATTTTTACTTGTTGTATCTGTTGATTTTGAGCAAATTTAAGTGACCAAATCTGCCCATCTAATTGTTCAAATTGTGCAACTTTGGGCTTTAGACTAAACATATACCCTGAAACGACTAGAAATAAGACACAAAGCAACCATACCCAGAGTGTTAAGACTGGATAGAGAAGAATTGTAATCACCACGCCCAAAAAAAGCTGAAACCATCGCCAATATTGACTCGGTTTCAGCTTAAAACAGCGATAAGGTTCAAGATTAGCCATGGACATATTTTTTGAGTTTAATAATAAGTTGTCTTAATTCTGGTTTTGGTGGTTCAGACACTTCCATAAACCAATCAAGTAAATCTGGGTCTTCTTGGTCAACCAATTCTTTAAATAATGCTTTTTCGGTCGCATCTGCTTGTAAATAATGTTGTTTTACATAAGGATCAAAATAAACATCAATTTCCTTTAAACCACGACGTGCACGATAAATAACTTTACGCTCTTCCAAAGTTAATTCTTCAAACATTGATTTCCCCGAAGATAATTGATGTGACTAGTTTACCTTATTCCATGATAAATACCTGTGTATTTATCTAGATTGACCAAACTTATCATTTTTAGCCATGAAATGAGCATTCACCTCATTGAGAACAAGTTCATGTTCAATTAATTTGTAAAGATTAAACAATGATTTGGAATAAAAAACATGCAATCAGGATCAATTCGCCCATTGGCAAATATGCTACCTCGCAACTTATTTAATGCTGAACATGAAGCATTTCGTGAAACAGTGCGTAAGTTTTATGAAAAAGAAGTCGTTCCAAACATTGCAAAATATGAAGAACAACAACATGTTGATCGTGATCTATGGAACAAAGCAGGTGAAATGGGCTTATTGTGTGCAACCATGCCTGAAGAGTATGGTGGCTATGGCGTAGATCGTCTTTACAGTATGATTTTAATTGAAGAGCAAGCGTATGCGATGGACTCTTCAACAGGTTTTTCTTTACATTCAGATATCGTAGCCAACTATATTAATAACTTCGGTAATGAAGAACAGAAAAAACATTGGTTACCAAAAATGGCGACGGGCGAAGCAGTAACTGCGATTGCCATGACTGAACCAGGTACAGGCTCAGATTTACAAGGTGTTCGCACAACTGCGGTTTTAGATGGTGATGAATACGTCATTAACGGTTCTAAGATCTTTATTACCAATGGTTATTTGTGTGACATGGCCGTTGTCGTGTGTAAAACAGGCAATACGGATAAAGGCTCTGCAAACTTATCTTTGATCATTGTTGAAGCTGATCGTGCTGGATTTAGCAAAGGTAAGCCACTGAATAAAATCGGTATGAAAGGTCAAGATACCTGTGAATTATTCTTTGAAGATGTACGTGTACCTAAAGAAAATTTATTAGGTATGGAAGGCATGGGCTTTATCATGCTAATGAAAGAATTGGCTTGGGAACGTATGCTTGTTGCGATCATCTGCCAAGCAGGTGCTGAAGCAGCATTTGCGCACACAGTTCAGTACACCAAAGACCGTAAAGCATTTGGTAAACCAATTGGTGCTTTCCAAAATACACGTTTCAAACTTGCTGAAATGCGTACAGAAATTGACTTCTGCCGTGCTTATTTAGACCGTTGTATGGAACTTCAACTGGAAGGTACACTCGGTGTAGATGCAGCTGCTGCAGCGAAATATAAAATTTCTGAGTTATTCTCAAATGTTGTAGATGAATGCTTACAGTTACATGGTGGTTATGGTTATATGCTTGAATACCCAATCGCACGTGCCTACATCGATAACCGTGCAAACCGTATCTATGCAGGAACCAATGAGATCATGAAAGAGCTTATTTCACGTTCTTTGTAATCTAAAACAGTTTGAAAAATGGAGATTTTAAGCTCCATTTTTATTCAATATCTTTTAAAAATAGCTGAATACTTTGTAAGACTATTTCCGTTTTTTCAAAATGTGGAAAATGCCCACAGTCAGGAATAATTACCAATTGCTTTTCCCCACGGGTCAGCTCAGCGAAACGTTGCGGTTGTGCCAAAGTCGCATATTGATCCTGCTCTCCATGCAAAATCAGCATAGGACAATACACTTTCGGCAGAATTTGATCTAAGTTCCAATTTTTAAATTCAGCCGATAACCATGTTTCTGTCCAAGCATCCAAAACCCATTGGGTCTTTTCTGTATGATATTTCGCTAGACGTTGAAATAGCTTTTCGTTTTTAAAATTAATCTTTGCCTCACGAATCCCTGCTAAGGTTACCTCCTCTACACAAGATTATGCAGATTCCACAATCACAGCTTTACATTGTGTAGGAAAAATAGTTGCACAACTGCTTGCCATGCCACCACCAACACTGTGCCCCATAACAATGAATTTATCTAACTTAAAATATTGAATAAGCTGAGTAAAACTTTGCTCAGCCTCTAACTGCACAAAATTAGGCTTTAGTGAATCAGTTAAAGTAGAAGACTGACCAAAGCCTAAACGATCATAGGCAAACACACGTCTTTGTGTAATTTCAGCCAACTGTTTCGGGAAATCTTTCCATAAAGCAACACTGCCTAAAGATTCATGGATCAAAATAATACATGCTTGATTAGCACCGTGTATGGGATCTGGTTGCCATTCTTTGACATAGATTTGATGTTTATGAAAAGGGAGAGAATGCGCTATTTCTTTAATATTCATCATGGCCTAAATTGTATCCTTACATTTATTTCATAACTTCATATTAACCATTAAAACTTGATTGTTACATCAAAATAAACCCATAAGGTCAAAATAAAAAATGGAGCAATTTGCTCCATTTTTTATTCAAATCAATAAACGATTAAGATACTAACTTAGGTTTTTTGGCTGGTTGGCTTTCACGTTTATGAAACTTTAATACGCCATCTTCAAACTTCGCATTTTTAAGTTCTTTACGATCAGCAAGGTAATTATTAGTAACTTTCCAAGGCGCATGTTTACCTTGTTTCGGCATAACATCAGCAGCACGTGCAATATAACCTGACGTTAAACTACCCATCACGGTATCTTCCATCAACTCAGTTGCATCACCTTGTGGAATAACCTCATCAAAACCTTTCTTGTCCATGTAGTTCACTAAACGGCAAATATACTCCGCAGCGATATCTACTTTGAGCGTCCATGATGCATTAATATAGCCAATAATCATCGCCATATTTGGTACATCACTCACCATCACACCTTGATATAACATATGTTTAGAAGTATTTAAAGGCTTGCCATCAATCGTGGCTTTAATCCCACCAAGAATCTGAATTTCTAAACCTGTTGCAGATACAATAATATCAGCATCTAAATGTTTGCCAGACTTAAGCTGAATACCTGTTTCAGTAATTTTTTCAATTTGATCCGTTTCAACACTGGCTTTACCAGAACGTAAGATTTTAAATAAATCACCATCTGGAACAACACATAAACGCTGATCCCATGGATTATAAGCTGGGGTAAAGTGTTTCATATCCACTTTACCTTTCAACTGCATTTCAATTGATTTAAGTAAGAATTTGCGCAGTAATTTTGGTTGTTTTTGCGCAATCGCGTAAATACCACGCTGCATACCAATATTACGCGCACGTGTTAATTTATAAGAAACATCTTCTGGCAATACTTTGCGCATTTTCTCATAAACAAAGTCAATCGATGGAATCGATGCAATATAAGTCGGAGAGCGTTGTAACATCGTTACATGTTCAGCGCCACCTTTTGACATTGCAGGTACAAGCGTAATCGCAGTTGCACCGCTCCCGATAATGACTACTTTTTTGCCTGTATAGTCTAAGTTTTCAGGCCAAAATTGAGGATTTACAAACTCCCCTTTAAAAGCATCTTTGTTTGGAAAATCTGGTTGATAACCTTGGTCATAATTATAATAACCTGTACAACCTACAATAAAATTTGCAATCCACGTTTGCATTTTTTGGTTTTCATCTTCAATTTCAACAACCCATTTTTTTATTGAAGAATCATAATTTGCAGTACGCACACGATGTTTAAAATGAATTTTATCTTTAAGTTTAAATTCTTCGATGACTTCGCCCACATAACCTTTGATTGCAGGACCATCTGCCAAAACATTAGCTTTTTGCCATGGTTTAAAGTTAAAACCAAAAGTGGACATGTCCGAATCTGAACGAATACCAGGATACTTAAATAAATCCCATGTTCCACCAAAGCTTTCACGGCGTTCAATAATTTCAAAAGAACGTTGCGGTGAGTTCTTTGAAAGATGTGCAGCTATACCAATTCCTGAGATGCCTGCACCTATGATAAGAATATCAACTTGCTTTTCCATTTTCTTTTTATAACCTTTAGTAGAGTACATTTTTATTAAAGCACAAATCTGACAATACGCAATGTCAAGTTTGCATTTTTCTGACAGAAAACATGTCAGTTGAGGACATTTTTAGTATTTTGTCTAACAATCATGAATTTCGAGCATAAAAAAGGTCGGTATAAAAACCGACCTTTTTCAGAACAACCGAAGTTCTTAGAGAAGTATTAGTTTACTTCGCGATCCACAAGTTCTACATAAGCCATCGGTGCAGCATCACCTGCACGGAAACCAGCTTTAAGAACACGAAGATAACCGCCGTTACGTTCTTTATAACGAGGGCCAAGAACGGTAAATAATTTACCAACAGTTGCTGCTGAACGAGTACGAGCAAACGCTAAACGACGGTTTGCAACTGTATCGTTTTTAGCTAAAGTGATTAAAGGCTCAGCAACACGGCGTAACTCTTTCGCTTTAGGAACAGTAGTTTTGATTAACTCATGTTCAAACAAAGAATTAGCCATGTTTTGGAACATCGCTTTACGATGACTGCTTGTACGGCCTAATTTCACACCACTATTACGATGACGCATGGTGATAGTCCTACTTAATTAACGGCTACGATAGGCAAAACGATCGTCCATACGTAAACTAGCTGGTGGCCAGTTTTCTAAACGCATGCCGAGTTGCAAGCCTTTTGAAGCCAGAACATCTTTGATTTCAGTCAACGATTTTTTACCTAAGTTAGGAGTTTTTAACAACTCAACTTCAGTACGTTGTACTAAATCACCGATGTAGTAAATATTTTCTGCTTTCAAACAGTTAGCAGAACGAACAGTAAGCTCTAGATCATCTACTGGACGAAGCAAGATTGGGTCAACTTCTTCACGAGGTTCTTGAGCAACAGGTGCTTGATCTTTCTGAAGATCAACAAAAATTGCAATTTGTTGTTGCAAGATTGTTGCCGCTTTGCGGATTGCTTCTTCTGGATCTACAGTACCATTAGTTTCAAGATCAATGACCAATTTATCAAGGTCAGTACGTTGTTCTACACGCGCATTTTCAACGGTATAAGACACACGTTTAATTGGGCTATAAGAAGCATCTAACTGTAAACGACCCACTGGGCGAGTTTCGCCTTCTGGGAAGCGTGAGTCAGAAGTTTCATAACCACGACCTTGAGAAACTTTTAGGCGCATTTTTAATGAGCCTGTAGCACTTAAAGTGCCGATCAAATGTTCAGGGTTAACCACTTCAACATTATGTGGTAAACGAAGGTCAGCAGCAGTAACATCGCCAGGACCTTGTTTTTCCAATGTTAAATATGCTTCATTTTGATCGAACAGCTTAATAGACAATCCTTTTAGGTTCAGCAAGAGCTCGACGATGTCCTGCTGCAAGCCTTCTAAAGTACTGTACTCGTGCTCGACACCTTCTATTTCCACTTCAACCACAGCTGCGCCAGGTAAAGAAGATAATAGAATGCGACGTAAAGCATTACCTAGAGTATGACCAAAGCCACGCTCTAAAGGTTCTAGAATCACTTTCGCCGAGGTCCCGCTTGCCGCTTCGACCTTGATCGCTTGCGGAGTAAGAAACTCGTTTGCAGTACGCGTCATTATTGCTACCTCAAGGATTATTTAGAATACAATTCTACAATCAAGCTTTCGTTGATTTCAGCAGGTAAATCAGAACGATCTGGTGCAGCTTTAAAAGTACCTTCAAGTTTTGAATGATCTACTTCAATCCAAGAAGCTGTACCACGTTGAGCAGCCAATTCAATTGCGTTTTTGATACGTAATTGTTGTTTAGCGCCTTCGTGAACTGCTATCACGTCACCCGCTTTAACTTGGATAGACGCGATGTTAACACGACGACCATTTAAAGTGATTGAACGGTGAGATACAAGCTGACGAGCTTCTGCACGTGTAGAACCAAAGCCCATACGATAAACAACGTTATCTAAACGGCTTTCAAGCAATTTCAACAAGTTTTCACCAGTTGCGCCTTTTACACGAGCTGCTTCTTTATAGTAATTACTAAATTGACGCTCTAACACACCGTACATACGACGTACTTTTTGTTTTTCACGTAATTGTAGTGAGTACTCAGATTGTTTTCCGCCACGCGCCTGACCATGTTGACCAGGAGCCTTAGCATGTTTTTTAGTTTTGACGTCAAATGGTTTAACGCCAGATTTTAATTGCAGGTCTGTCCCTTCGCGGCGAGAGAGTTTGCATTTTGGACCAATATAACGAGCCATGAATGTTTCTCCTTACACGCGACGTTTTTTAGGTGGACGGCAACCGTTGTGCGGAATTGGAGTCACATCGGTAATGCTGTTAATTTTATAACCCACTGCACCTAATGCACGAACCGCAGATTCACGACCTGGACCAGGACCTTTTACAAGGACATCCAAGTTTTTCAAACCGTAATCTAAAGCAGCTTTACCAGCAACTTCAGCAGCTACCTGAGCAGCAAACGGAGTTGATTTACGTGATCCACGGAAGCCTTGTCCACCTGAGGTAGCCCAAGCCAATGCATTACCTTGACGATCGGTAATCGTAACAATGGTGTTATTAAAAGAAGCGTGAATGTGTGCAACACCTTCAGAGACGGTACGAGTGACCTTCTTGCGTGTGCGTGTATCTTTAGCCATCTTTTAGCTTCCAGAAATCTTATTTCTTAATAGGTTTGCGCGGACCTTTACGGGTACGTGCGTTAGTTTTGGTGCGTTGTCCGCGAACAGGCAAGCTGCGACGATGACGAAGACCGCGGTAGCAGCCTAAATCCATTAAACGTTTAATGTTCATGGAAATTTCGCGACGTAAGTCACCTTCGGTCGGAACCTTAGCAACTTCAGCACGAATCGCATCAAGCTGAGCATCATCTAATTCACGAATCTTAGTTGTTGGTGCAATGCCTGCAGCAGCTAAAATAACTTTAGCAGTATGACGACCAATACCAAAGATATACGTGAGAGAGATAACAGCATGCTTGTTATCCGGAATGTTTACACCGGCAATACGAGCCATTCAAATTTCTCCAAAAAGGCAGTAGAGATAATCAACCGCCCCACAAAATCTTGAGGGGCGGATAATAACCCAATTAGCCTACTGAAATCAACAGGTCTTAATTAAATTAACCTTGACGCTGCTTATGACGAGGTTCAGCGCTACAAATTACGCGAATAACCCCATTACGACGGATAACTTTACAGCTACCACAAATTTTCTTTACAGAAGCTTGTACTTTCATGATGAAACCTCTAAGTGCGCTTATCCCTTAGGATGAGCAGTCGTTTTTCTCATTAACGTTTGATTGTCATACTGGCGTGAAGTGAGATGTGCTTGCAGCTGAGCCATAAAGTCCATCACAACAACGACTACGATTAGCAATGATGTACCACCAAGATGGAACGGAATACCAAATGAACTTTGTAGAATCATCGGCATTAAACAAATCACTGTAATGTAAATCGCACCAATAAACGTCAAACGATTAAGAATATGATCTAAGTAACGAGCAGTTTGCTCACCTGGGCGAATACCAGGTACATAAGCTCCGCTGCGTTTCAAGTTTTCTGATACTTCTTTAGGGCTAAATACAAGTGCCGTATAAAAATAACAGAAAAAGATAATTAACGCACCAAAGAGCACCAAATACAAAGGTTGTCCAGGCGACAATACGAGTGCCAAATCTTGTAGGCTACGTTTTACGATTCCTGCATTTGGATCAGCACTACCTAACCATTGTCCTAAACTTGCAGGGAACAACAATAACGAACTTGCGAAAATTGCTGGGATTACCCCTGCCATATTAATTTTCAATGGCAAATGTGTTTGCTGTGCAGTGAATACACGTCGACCTTGCTGTTTTTGAGCATAGTTAACAGGTATACGGCGCTGTGCTTTCTCAATAAACACAATAGCGGCAAGTACAGCGACAGAAAGCAATCCAAAGATAGCCAAACCGATTAAGCTCGATTGACCATTATCTACTGAAGTAAATGCTTGGATGACTAAGTTGGGTAAACCTGCAACAATACCTGCGAAGATAATCATCGAGATACCATTACCAACCCCACGTTCTGTAATCTGCTCACCTAACCACATTAAGAACATCGTACCTGCGACTAACGATGTTAGCGCGGGAATGTAAAATGCTAATCCAGAAGTCAAAGTAATGCCTTGACTAATGAGACCTGCACACATCCCAATACCTTGCACAAATGCGAGTAATAGTGTGCCGTAGCGGGTGTATTGATTAATCTTACGCTTACCCTGCTCGCCTTCTTTCTTTAATGCTTCCAGCGAAGGAACAACCGTAGACATAAGCTGCACGATAATCGATGCAGAAATGTATGGCATGATCCCTAACGCAAGAATTGACATTCGTTCTAATGCCCCGCCTGAGAACATATTGAACAAGCCTAAGAATGTGCCTTCATTAGCCTTGAAAAAACGTTCTAAAGCGACATTATCGATACCTGGTAGCGGAATATGCGCTCCTAGTCGAAAGACCACCAATGCACCAATTAAGAACATTAATCGGCGTATAATTTCACGGTATTTCACATGAAATGGTTGACCTTTCATCATATTCACATGACCTGAAGAACTAGGAGACATACTCACTCGCGATTACTCCTCGACTTTACCGCCAGCAGCTTCTACAGCAGCTTTAGCGCCTTTAGTCAAAGCAACACCTTGTACAGTGAACGCACGAGTAATTTCACCAGAAAGAACGATACGAGCACGTAACATATCTTTACGTACAACATTCGCAGCTTTTAAAGTTTCAAGTGAAACGATATCACCCTCAACTTTAGCAAGTTCTGACAAACGTACTTCAGCAGTTTTCAAAGCCATTTGGCTAGTGAAACCGAATTTAGGTAAACGACGATATAACGCAGTTTGACCACCTTCAAAGCCTGGACGAACGCCACCACTTTTACGTGATTTTTGACCTTTGACACCACGGCCACCGGTTTTACCAACGCCAGAACCGATACCACGGCCTAAACGACGGCTTTCACGTTTTGCACCTTCAGCAGGTGCAAGCTCATTTAAACGCAGAGTCATGGCTTATTCCTCTACACTAACCATATAGTAGACTTTGTTGATCATACCACGGTTAGAAGGAGTATCTACCACTTCTACAGTATGACCAATACGACGCAGACCTAAACCTTGTAGGCAAAGTTTGTGATTTTTCAAACGATGCGAAGAAGATTTAGTCTGGGTAACTTTAATCGTTTTCATGATTGATTACCCTAAAATTTGTTCTACTGAAAGACCACGTTTCGCAGCTACTTTCTCTGGAGAAGTCATATCACGCAAACCATTAAAAGTCGCGTTTACAACGTTTGCAGCGTTTGTAGAACCATAACATTTAGTCAATACGTTACGTACGCCAGCAGCTTCAAGCACCGCACGCATAGAACCACCAGCAATTACGCCAGTACCTTCAGATGCAGGTTGCATGAATACACGGCTAGCGCCATGACGTGCATTGATTGGGTGTTGTAAAGTACCGTCAACAAGATCAACAGTGATCATGTTACGACGTGCAGCTTCAAGTGCTTTAGAAATAGCAGCTGGAACTTCACGTGCTTTACCGCGACCAAAACCCACACGACCATTACCATCACCTACCACAGTTAATGCTGTGAAAGAGAAGATACGACCGCCCTTAACAACTTTGGCTACACGATCAACGGCAACCAGCTTTTCAACAAGACCTTCGTTTTGTTCAACTTTAGCCATGATTAGAACTCCAAGCCGTTTTCACGAGCAGCATCAGCCAAGGCTTTGATACGACCATGATATTTAAAACCAGAACGGTCAAATGCTACTTTAGTAACACCAGCAGCTTTAGCACGTTCTGCGATTAAAGCACCTACTTTAGTAGCTGAGTCTACATTACCTGTAGTGCCACTACGTAAAGATGCATCCAAAGTAGAAGCTTGCGCTAATACTTTGCCACCATCTGCTGAAATAACTTGCGCATAGATGTGACGCGGCGTGCGGTTTACACACAAACGAGTCGCACCCAATGCACGAATGTGCAAGCGTGTGCTTTTTGCACGACGCAAACGGGATTGTTTCTTTTCGTTCATAAGAACCTCGCGCCTTATTTCTTCTTAGCTTCTTTACGAAGTACAACTTCGTCAGAATAACGAACACCTTTACCTTTATATGGCTCTGGCGGACGGTAACCACGGATATCTGCAGCTACTTGACCTAATTTTGCTTTATCAGCAGATTTAAGTAAGATTTCAGTTGCAGTTGGAGTTTCAGCAGTTACACCTTCTGGAAGGTTGTAGTCGATTGGATGTGAAAAACCAAGGTTAAGGTTAACAATGTTACCTTTAACCGCAGCTTTATAACCAACACCAATCAGTTGTAACTTGCGTTCGAAACCTTCGCTAACACCTTTTACAAGGTTGTTAAGAACAGCGCGAGCAGTACCGGCTTGCATCCAAGCGTCTTTCGACTCAGCTTTAGGAGCAATTTGAAGTTGACCTTCTTCCTGTTTTAGCTCGACCAGCGCATGCAGGTTGAAAGACAACGTACCTTTGCTGCCTTTCACTTCGACCTGCCGGCCGTTCTGAGTAACTGTTACACCATTTGGTACAGTTACTGGGGCTTTAGCCACACGAGACATGAGGAATCACCTATTAAGAAACAAAAGCAATAACTTCACCACCAACGCCCGCAGCACGTGCAGCGCGATCAGTCATGATGCCTTTGCTTGTAGAAACAATTGCAATACCTAAACCTTGCTTAACGCTAGGAAGTGCATCTTTACCGCGATATTGGCGTAGACCTGGACGGCTTACACGTTTCACAGTATCGATAACTGGTTTGCCTTCGAAATATTTTAAAGTAATAGTCAAAGTAGCTTTGCCTTCATTATCAGCAACTTCTACATTTGAAATATAACCTTCTTGTTGAAGTACGTTCGCAATCGCAACTTTCAACTTAGAGTTTGGCATAGAAACAGTTTGTTTCTTTGCCATTTGTGCGTTACGAACACGTGTTAACATGTCGGCAACGGTATCTTGCATACTCATTTATAGTCGCTCCTTACCAGCTTGCCTTAACAACGCCCGGTACATCACCTTGCATTACTGTGTCACGTAATTTGTTACGGCTTAAACCGAACTTACGGAAGTAACCATGAGGACGACCAGTTAAACCACAACGGTTACGAAGACGTACTGGAGATGCATTACGTGGTAATGCTTGTAACTTCATCATCGCATCGAAACGTTCTTCATCAGAAGCATTTACGTTTGCAATCGTTGCTTTTAATTCAGCACGTTTTGCAGCGTATTTAGCAACTGTTTTTTCGCGTTTCAATTCGCGATTAATCATACCTTTCTTAGCCATATCGACCTCTTATTTGAATGGGAAGCCGAAACCACGCATAAGCGCACGGCCTTCGTCATCAGTGCGAGCAGTCGTAGTGATGGTGATGTCCATACCACGAATACGATCGATCTTATCAAAATCGATTTCAGGGAACATGATTTGTTCCTTGAGACCCATTGAGTAGTTACCACGACCATCGAATGATTTCGCAGAGAAACCACGGAAGTCACGGATACGAGGGATCGCAATTGAGATCAAACGGTCTAAGAATTCGTACATTTGTTCGCCGCGTAAAGTAACTTTACAACCAATCGGCCAACCATCACGGATTTTGAAACCTGCGATAGATTTGCGAGCTAATGTAAGTACTGGTTTTTGACCAGCAATAGCTTGCATATCAGCTAAAGCGCCATCTAACAATTTCTTGTCAGCTGCAGCCGCACCAACACCCATATTAATGGTAATTTTTGTGATGCGAGGAATCTCCATCACGTTTGCCAAGCCAAGTTCTTCTTTCAACTTAGCTCGGATTTCGTCGTTATAACGCGTTTTAAGTCTGGCCATAGCCTTATTTCAACCTATTACTTCGCCACCGCCACTGATTCACCATTTGACTTGTAAACGCGAGTTTTCACGCCTTCAGTCACTTGGTAACCAACACGGTCAGCCTTTTGGGTTGTAGCATTAAAAATTGCCACGTTTGAAATATGAAGCGAAGCTTCTTGTGTAACGATAGCGCCTTCAGCACCAGTTGCACGGTTCGGCTTTTGATGCTTCTTAACCAAGTTAAGGCCTTCTACCATAACACGGTCGTTAGAAACAGACAGAACAGTACCCTGTTTGCCTTTTTCTTTACCTGCAATCACAATTACTTGATCGCCCTTTCTAATCTTAGCCATGATTGCCTCTATTATAGAACTTCAGGAGCCAATGAAATGATTTTCATGAACTGTTCAGTACGAAGTTCACGAGTCACTGGTCCGAAAATACGAGTGGCAATCGGAGCCTTGTTGTTGTTCAAAATAACTGCAGCATTATCATCAAAACGGATCACTGAACCGTCTGGACGACGAATACCGAATTTAGTACGAACTACAACTGCATTCATCACGTCACCTTTTTTAACACGGCCACGTGGAATTGCTTCTTTTACAGTAACTTTAATAATGTCGCCAACAGAAGCATAACGACGATGTGAACCACCTAGTACTTTGATACATTGTACACGGCGAGCACCACTGTTGTCTGCTACGTCGAGCATACTTTCGGTTTGAATCATTGCCCTACTCCAAAACCGAGCATCACCGGTCGCAATTTCGAAAGGCTCAAAGAGTACTCGAAATTGACCGATGATGCAACAAGAACGTTAATTACTCAGCAGCAGCTTCAACTACTTCAACTAGAGTCCAAGACTTAGTTTTAGAAATTGGGCGGCTTTCTTTGATGCTTACGAGGTCGCCAATTTTAGCAACGTTGTTTTCATCATGAGCGTGTAATTTAGTTGAACGGCGGATTGATTTGCCATACAACGGGTGTTGAACGCGGCGTTCGATAAGAACAACAATAGACTTGTCCATTTTGTCACTTACCACTTTGCCTGTTAACGTGCGAACTGTTTGCTCACTCATTGTGCGTTCCCCTGTTTTTCGGTAAGGAGGGTCTTGATGCGAGCAATTGTCTTACGAGTAAGCGCAACTTCATGCGATTTACCCAACTGACCAGTTGCTTTCGCCATGCGAAGACGGAATTGATTCAACTGTTGCTCATCAAGCAAAGCTACCAACTCTTCTACCGATTTTTCACGTAGATCTTTAGTTTTCATTACATCACCGTCTTAGTAACGATAGTGGTTTTAAACGGAAGCTTAGCTGCTGCAAGCGTAAACGCTTCACGAGCCAATTCTTCGCTAACACCATCCATTTCGTACAAGATCTTACCTGGTTTGATTTGGCAAACCCAGTATTCCACAGAACCTTTACCTTTACCCATACGAACTTCTAATGGTTTTTCAGTAATTGGTTTGTCTGGGAAAACACGGATAAAGATCTTACCACCACGTTTAACACGACGACTGATTGTACGACGACAAGCTTCAATCTGACGCGCAGTCATTTGACCACGTTCGATAGATTTAAGCGCAACAGTACCAAAAGATACAGTGCTACCGCGATGTGCTAGACCTGTGTTACGGCCTTTTTGTACTTTACGGAATTTAGTACGTTTAGGTTGCAACATGGATTATTCTCCTTTTTCAGCAGAACGATCATTGCGACGACCACGACGCTCTTGACCTTCACCACGACCACGACCACGTTTAGCTGGACGCTCTTCAGCAGGAGCAGGGTTCATGACTTGTTTCATGCCACCTAAAATCTCACCACGGAAAATCCATACTTTAACGCCGATCGTACCGTAAGTAGTCTCAGCACGCATAGTAGCGTAATCAATATCAGCACGAAGCGTATGTAAAGGTACACGACCTTCACGATACCATTCAGTACGTGCAATCTCTGCACCACCTAAACGGCCTGAAACTTCAACTTTGATACCTTTAGCGCCAGCACGCATTGTGTTTTGTACCGCACGCTTCATAGCACGACGGAACATTACACGTTTTTCTAATTGAGAAGCGATTGCTTCAGCAACTAGACGCGCGTCTAAGTCTGGACGATCAATTTCATTGATACTTACTTGCGCAGGAACACCCATAATATTGGTAAGTTCACGCTGTAATTTCTCAATGTCTTCGCCTTTTTTACCGATCACGATACCTGGACGAGCAGTGCTAATTGTTACTTTAGCAGCGCCTGTAGGACGTTCGATAAGAATATTGCTGATCATTGCATTCTTAAGTTTTTTAGTTAAAAACTCACGAACTTGCAAATCTTTAAGCAAGTATTCAGCGTATTGTTTCGGATTCGCATACCAGTTAGCGTTATGACGTTTCACAACACCTAGGCGGATACCGATTGGATGAACCTTCTGACCCATATCAAACCCCTACCTTAACGGTGATGTGACAAGTACGCTTAGTAATACGATCTGCACGGCCTTTCGCACGTGGCATAATACGTTTAAGGCTCATGCCTTCATCAACGTAAATCGTAGTTACTTTAAGATCATCTACATCTAAACTGTTATTATGTTCAGCGTTTGCAATTGCAGATTCCAATGCTTTTTTAACCAAAACTGCAGCTTTTTTGTTGCTGAAATTAAGGATATTAAGCGCGTGAGCAACAGATTTGCCACGGATTAGGTCTGCAACCAAACGAGTTTTTTGTGCCGAGATAGCGGCACCGCGTAATTTAGCAGTTACTTCCATCATAGCACCTATTAACGTTTAGACTTCTTGTCAACACCGTGACCACGATAGGTACGAGTTGGCGCGAATTCACCTAATTTATGACCAACCATATGTTCAGATACGATCACTGGAACATGGTTACGGCCATTATGTACAGAAATTGTTAAACCAACAAAATCCGGGAGGATCATCGAACGACGCGACCAAGTTTTGATCGGCTTACGAGAGTTACTCGCTACTGCCGCTTCAACCTTAGCGAACAAGTGCGCATCGACGAATGGGCCTTTTTTCAGAGAACGAGGCATTGTCAGATTCCTTTACTTGTTACTTAACGCGACGGTCGCGAATGATCATCTTAGTCGTACGCTTATTGGTACGTGTCTTGTACCCTTTCGCTTTTTGACCCCATGGGCTTACAGGTTGAATACCTTTATTACGCCCTTCACCACCACCGTGTGGATGGTCTACTGGGTTCATCGCCATACCACGAACGGTAGGACGAACGCCACGCCAGCGTGATGCACCTGCTTTACCAAGTGAACGAAGGTTGCTTTCCGCATTAGATACTTCACCTAATACAGCGCGACATTCAACGTGTACTTTACGCATTTCGCCTGAACGAAGACGAATGATTGCGTAAGAACCGTCACGACCCAACAATTGAGCAGAAGTACCAGCTGAACGCACTAATTGAGCGCCTTTACCGATTTTAAGTTCAATGTTATGTAGTGTAGAACCGATTGGCATGTTGCGAAGTGGCAAGCAGTTACCTGTACGAATTGGAGCATCGTTACCAGATTGTACTTTATCACCAGCGCGAAGGCCTTTAGGTGCAATGATATAACGACGCTCACCGTCAGCATAAAGCACTAATGCAATATGAGAAGTACGGTTAGGATCGTATTCAATACGTTCTACAGTTGCAGGAATACCATCTTTGTTACGTTTGAAGTCAACAATACGGTAATGCTGCTTATGTCCGCCACCAACGTGACGAGTCGTAATGTGACCGTTATTATTACGACCACCAGTACGTTTTTTAGCTTCTACCAACGGAGCATAAGGTGCGCCTTTGTGAAGATGGCTATGAACCACTTTCTCTACAAAGCGACGCCCTGGAGACGTTGGCTTACATTTTTGAATCGGCATAATTTTCGTCCTTATTCCGCTGCGCTTTCAGCGGTATCGCCCAAGTCAGCCATTTCGACATCTTGGCCAGCTTTCAGGGTGACGTATGCTTTTTTAACATCAGAACGACGTCCTAATGTACGACCAAAGCGCTTAGTCTTACCTTTAGTGATAGTTGTGTTAACTTTAACAACTTCTACACCAAATAATTGTTCAACCGCTTTCTTGATTTCAAGCTTGTTTGCATCGAGTGCAACTTTAAAAACTTGAACACCAGCAGTTTCACCTAAAACTTGTGCTTTTTCTGAGAATACAGGTCCTTTTAGGACTTGATAGATACGTTCGTTGTTCATCCGAGTTCTACCTCAATTTTCTTAGCAGCAGCAACAGACATTACAACTTTATCAAACGCGATCAAGCCAACAGGATCGATCCCAGCAGCATCTACCACATCAACATGTGGAAGGTTACGTGCAGCTAAATATAGATTTTCATCTACAGCTTCAGTAACGATTAATGCGCGAGTAGCGTTCAAGTCGTTAAGTTTTGCAAGCAATTCTTTAGTTTTAGGTGCTTCAACAGCAAACTCTTCAACCAATACCAGACGATCTTGGCGAACAAGTTCAGCTAAGATACATTGCATTGCACCGCGGTACATTTTACGGTTAACTTTTTGAGACCAATCTTGTGGGCGTGCAGCAAAAGTTTTACCACCACCAACCCAGATTGGGCTACGAATAGAACCAGCACGAGCGCGGCCAGTACCTTTTTGACGGAATGGCTTTTTACCACCGCCAGAAACGTCTGCACGTGATTTTTGTGCTTTTGAGCCTTGACGACCACCAGCTAAATAAGCTGTAACAACTTGGTGTACAAGTGCTTCATTAAAGTCACGACCAAACGCAACTTCAGACAATTCAACAGCAGAGCCGGAAACAGTTTTTAAATTCACGTTATTTCCCCTCAGGCCTTGATCGTAGGACGAACGATAACGTCGCCACCAGTAGCACCAGGAATCGCACCTTTAACAACTAGAACTGAACGTTCAGCGTCAATAGATACAACTTCAAGACCTTGTACTGTTACACGTACATCACCTAAGTGACCAGGCATTTTCTTACCTTTGAATACGCGACCAGGAGTTTGGTTTTGACCTGTAGAACCTAAAACACGGTGAGATACAGAGTTACCATGTGTAGCATCTTGCGTACGGAAGTTCCAACGCTTAACACCACCTTGGAAGCCTTTACCTTTAGACTGGCCAGTTACGTCAACAATTTGACCCACTGTAAACAAATCTACACCGATAGTTCCACCAACTTCACGACCTTCAAGATCAGCTTCTGTAGCGCGGAATTCTTGAACTAAACGACCAGCAGCAACACCCGCTTTCGCAAAGTGACCTTTTTGAGCGTTAGTTACGCGAGATTCGCGACGTTCACCAGTAGTGATTTGAATCGCTTGATAACCATCAGTTTCAAGCGTTTTGATTTGAGTGATACGGTTAGGATCAACCTCAATCACTGTTACAGGTACAGAAACACCAGCATCTGTAAAGATACGTGTCATACCGCACTTGCGACCGACTAAACCAATAGCCATGTGCATAAACCTCTAAAAAAGCGGCTTAATTAACTTAGAGCGTTAATTAACCGAAAGCCTTAACCCAATGCGATCTGAACATCAACACCAGCTGCAAGATCCAACTTCATCAATGCATCTACAGTTTTATCTGTAGGTTGAACGATGTCGATCAAACGTTTATAAGTGCGGATCTCGTATTGGTCACGCGCATCTTTGTTTACGTGTGGTGATGTTAAAACGTTAAAACGCTCGATGCGAGTAGGCATCGGAATTGGACCACACACTTGTGCGCCAGTACGTTTTGCTGTTTCTACGATCTCTTGAGAAGATTGATCAATTAAACGATGATCAAAAGACTTAAGACGGATACGAATTCTCTGGTTAGACATACCAGTTAACTCCAAGCCAAATATATAAAGAATCACTCCTGACGCATCTCACCCCACTAAAAAGGCAAGTGTCAAGAGCAGTGAGTTATCACTAAGGTCGTGATCGATGCCACGACTGTAACGATCTGAATGACTTTCTTCGCCATTCAGCCCTTCCTATCAAAGGGTCGCCCATTATAGCGACTGTTTAACACTTAAGCAAACTTATTTGACCGTTTTTATTTATTTAACTCATTTTAATTGTAAACTTACATTGTTTATTACTTAATCATTTCGCTATATCCTTAAAACAAAATCGATTGCATGATTAAGTAACAAATTTCCCATTTGATAATATTGCTGTTGAGAGTGTCTTAAGGTATTCAAACTCTGCAATGGTGCATTATTAAACACCCTATTTTCCTCTTCATGATCTATAAAAATATTTAAACTATGTGGAGTAATTTCAGGATGAAACTGAAACCCCAAGACATTTTTACCGATTTGATAGAGTTGATTTGTACATGCCTGATTTTCCGCCAATCTGATCGCACCCTTAGGAATATCAAAGGTTTCACTGTGCCATTGCATCACTTTCATTTGCTCTGGGATCTGAAATACATTTTCCAAGACAGGCTGACTCTTATTGATTAAAGTCCAACCAATTTCTTGTGTCGGATTGCGACTTACATTTGCCCCTAATGCATTTGCAATAAGCTGCCCACCTAAACACAAACCTATGGCGGGCTTTTGCGCCGCCAAATAACGTCGAATCCATCTTTTTTCAATTTTTAACCATGGATAATTTGCTTCATCATTTACACTCATTTCACCGCCCATAATCATCAGTAAGTCCACATCATTCACATGTGGTAATGCATCTATGTCTAATTGCGAATCTGGTGGTAAAGCAAAAAACTCTGTTGCTGTAATTTCAGCACCCATTGCTTTTAAATACTCATAACAACTGCCAAAGCCTTCACCTGCAATATGCTGAAAATAATGCACTTTAAGTTTCTTCATGTTATCACCTATTCTTGTTGTATCTGTTACGTACAAAGTCAATAAAACACAACTGTATAAATGCAAAAATGAAGCCAATATCAGTTTTATTTATTCTTTTTCACAATTAATTGCTTTTCGTTACTATCTGAATATGTTTTGCTTAGATTCATCATTTTATTGGTTAGATTTGAGTATTCGTGTGAAACTAAAACCACAAACTGCTTTGATTCATTCACCACGCAAAGCCCCACAATATATAAACACTGTTCAACCTCCCCTATTTCGTGCGTCTACGATCATCTTCGAAAATACCGATGCACTATTTAATCGCCATTGGACAGATGACTATGACTATAGTTATGGCACACATGGCACACCGACAACTTTTACTTTAGGTGACAACATAGCTCAAATAGAAGGTGGTGAATATTGCCTACTTGCGCCAAGTGGTTTGTCGGCTATCAACCTTGTCAATTCTTGTTTTTTAAGTCACGGCGATGAGGTTTGGGTTGCAGACAATATCTATGGTCCAAACATGGAGCATTTGCGCAACCTTGAGAAACGTTACGGAATCACCGTTAAGGTCTATAACTCGATTGATGTTGATTCATTTCAACCTAGTGATAAAGCAAAATTGATTTGGTTGGAAGCAGCAGGTTCAGTCACATTAGAATTCCCTGACCTCATCAATCTCGTCAAAAAAGCCAAAGCAAAAAATATACTCACTGCTTTGGATAATACTTGGGGAGCTGGCTTAGCATTTAATGCTTTTGATTTTAGTGATGAACATTTAAGTGTCGACATTAACGCACATGCGTTGACCAAATATCCAAGTGGTGGCGGTGATATTCTTATGGGTTCGGTCGTGACCCGTGATAAAGCTTTGCATCACAAGCTATTCCGTGCACATGCCATTCAAGGCATTGCTATTTCAGCGGATGATGCAGCACAAGTACAACGTAGCTTGGCTTCAATGAAAATTCGATACGAACATCAAGCACAAACTGCTTTAAAACTTTTGGAATGGTTAAAGACGCAAGATATTTTCGCTCAAGTACTCCATCCTGCCGATCCTGACAATGTCAGCCATCAATATTGGAAAGAAACTTGTCAAACTGGACAAAGTGCAGGTTTGGTCAGTGTCATTTTCAAACCTGAATATGACATGACTGCGATTCGTAAATTCTGTGACCATTTAAAATTATTTAAACTCGGCTTTAGTTGGGGTGGTCCAGTCAGTTTGGTGATGTTATATAATTTAGATGATATGCGCCATTTGGAACATTCACATTTACAAAAAGGCTTGTTGGTACGTTTTTGTATCGGTTTGGAAGATACAGATGATTTGATACAAGATATTGAAAATGGATTAAAGGCGATTCAAGGTTGAAATAGGAAATATTCTCTATGAGTTGATACCCGCTCAGCTCATAGGAAAAATGATAGTTTTTTAGATGTGCAAATTTATCTACAAAAAAGCCTTCACCTTCCATATGTATAAAGCCATTTTTGATACTTACTTTTGTCATCGTATTCATTACATACTTTAAATCAGATTCCTTCCAAATAGCGAAAACATCAAAAAATGGACGATAAATTAAATCAGGAAAATCAAATAATAGTTGGCAAAAAAAGTTTGGATACTCAAAAGCTAAATTCCGCGCAGAAGGATAATTCAACTGGTAAAGATAGTCGATGTCTGGTTCAGATTGATTTTTATCATCGATAATACACTCTTCAATAAATTCATCTATTGCATGCTGAGTCACTTTTAAAAATACACCTAAATGTTGCACCCAAAGATAAGACTTTGCACGATGACCTAAATCATTTTAACCATATCCCATCTCCCTATAACTGACATGCTTAAGCACGTCATAAGATACATTTTCTACTCTAAACATTTTTACTCTATTTTTATTTTCAATGATGCAAAATTAATTTGGCTCAAAATTTCAACTCATCTCTATATAAACTGAATTCTATCAGACTCAATCACAACGATCACTCCTCGCAAAACCCATCAATAAAAACAGTTTTACTACACCTTTAATTCATGGCATTTTGTATAACAACAAAGAGATAAATCTTGAGTTAATAAAATATTCAAACTCAAATTAAAGCTATAGGAATAATAATGGGCACACCAATCGTCATTGCAAAAAAAACATCAGATACCACCCAAGAAATCGTTTTACATTCACAGTTCGCCAACCGTCATGGTCTCATCGCAGGTGCAACAGGAACAGGAAAAACCATTACACTCAAAGTATTAGCTGAAAATTTCTCACGAATTGGCGTGCCTGTATTTTTAGCTGACGCAAAAGGTGATGTATCCAGTATAGCCAAAGCAGGTTCAAGCAATCCTAAATTTGATGAGCGTATTAAAAGCTTAGGGGTCGATCAGGTTCCATTTGCAGCCTCACCCACTATTTTTTGGGATCTTTTTAGTGAGCAAGGACATCCAATCCGCACCACCGTTTCAGAAATTGGCCCTTTACTGCTTGCGCAAATGCTTAACTTAAATGAAACCCAAGAAGGCGTACTTTCTGCTGTTTTTCGGGTTGCTGATGATCAAGGTTTATTGCTGATTGACTTTAAAGACCTCAAAGCAATGCTGACTTATGTCAGTGAAAATGCAGCAGCACTCAAAGCAGAATATGGCAATCTTTCACCCGCAAGTTTAGGTGCAATCCAGCGCAATCTTTTAGCTTTGGGCGATCAAGGTGGTGATAAATTCTTTGGTGAACCCAGCTTGGATATCATGGATTTTATTCAAACTGACTCCAATGGTCATGGCTACATCAATTTATTGGCGGCTGATAAATTGATGAATACACCTAAACTCTATGCAACATTTTTACTTTGGATGCTTTCAGAGCTGTTTGAAAAATTACCTGAAGTAGGTGATATGGACAAACCGAAACTGGTATTTTTCTTTGATGAAGCCCATTTATTATTTGATAACGCTAGCCCTGCGCTACAAGAAAAAATTCAACAAGTGGTGCGTCTAATTCGCTCCAAAGGTGTTGGGATTTATTTTATTACACAAAGTCCGCTCGACATTCCAGAAAACGTACTCGGACAACTCGGTAATCGAATACAACATGCTTTACGTGCCTTTACTCCAAAAGATCAAAAAGCCGTAAAAACTGCCGCAGATACCTTTCGTGCTAATCCAGAATTTAAAGTTGATCAAGCCATTACTGAACTGGCTGTTGGTGAAGCTTTAATTAGCTGTTTGGATGAACAAGGTACACCACAAATCGTAGAGCGAGGCATGGTTATGCCGCCTTATTCTGCATTTAACCCACTCAGTGTAGAAGAGCGCAAGACGTTGATAGAGCAAAGTATTGTGGCTGGTGTGTATGAAAATGCAGTTGATCGTGATAGTGCCTATGAAATGTTACAGCGCAAAGTAACAGAGAGTGCACAACAAAAAATCGCCTTTGAATTGGCAGCGCAGCAAGCAAAGCAGCTTGAAGAAATCACTAAGCAACAATTAAAACAACAAGAGGTTGCAGCAAAACAGCAAGCCAAAGAGCAAGAACGTATTGCCAAAGAACAGCAAAAAGAAGCTGAACGTGCAGCAAAACAACGTGAAAAACTTACACAAGATATTGTAGGCACTTTTGCAAAAAGTGCAGCACGTAGTCTCGGTGGTAGTACAGGACAAAAAATCGTCCGAGGCTTATTAGGCTCTCTCTTTGGTAGAAAATAATTTCACTGTAAGCAATGATTAAATAAGGAATAATTAATTATTCCTTATTTTTTTTAGGAGTTTGTTCTAAAAGTGATTGCAATTTACATATTAAAGATATATTTTAAATACATCTTCTAATAAAGCCAGATAAAAAGGTCTAGCCATGACTCCAGAACATATCGAACTCGTAAAATCTACAGTACCTGTCCTTCGTGAAAATGGTGTTGCATTAACCAAATATTTTTATAACAGAATGTTAACTAACAACCCTGATCTTAAAAATATTTTTAACATGGATCACCAAAGTTCAGGTCGTCAACCTCGTGCGCTTGCTGGTGCTGTTTTGGCTTATGCTGAACACATTGAAGACCCAAGCTCTCTTGCTCGAGTTTTAGATCATATTGGAAATAAACACGTAAGCTTGGATATTCAAGCAGACCAATATTCAATTGTTGGTGAAAACCTTTTACATTCGATCAGCGAAGTACTCAATGTTCCTTTTGAGTCAGATCTAATCGCAGCATGGAAAGAAGCTTATTTACAATTAGCAGCTATCCTGATCGATATTGAGAAGAAAAAATACGACAACCTTGTTGCTTTAGATGGCGGTTGGGCGGGTTGGCGTGCTTTTGAAATTTCTGCAATTGAAGAAGTTGAAGAAGGCAAGAAATTTACGCTTAAACCTCAAGATGGTAATGCGATTCCTGCATCAGAGCCGAAATATTATATTTCAGTAAAAGTTCAGGTGCCAAATCACGAAATTCAACAACCTCAACAATTTGCATTTACTGAAGCGCAGCAAGGCAGTGACTATCAAATTGTAGTAAAACCTGAAAAAGAACCCACTGAGTTTTCAGTAGCAAATATTCTACTTGACCATTACAAAGTGGGTGACACAGTTCAAGTGACTGCACCGCTTATTGGTTAATACTTATTTGTTAATAATTTTTTAGTTATATAGTAGGTCAGTCTTGTATTGACCTACTTTTTTTATTATCTGTTATAACTCAATCTTTTCTACGCACTATCCCCTTTATCGCAGTATTGTTGATAAAATCAGTTGGATTTATCGTCAAATTCTTTTCTTTTCAAGAAGTTTCACGTTAACATGGCTTTAAGCTAATTAATTGAAAGTGCTATGCAGTTAAATAAATTTACTGATTATGCTCTGCGCCTAGTCTTATATACCGCAAGACCTAAGGATACGCCTTATACCATTGCTGAGATCGCAAAAGATTTAAAAGTGTCAGAAAACCATTTGGTAAAAATTGTGCATTTTATGGCAAAACAAGAATGGCTCATTACCACACGAGGTAAAGGTGGCGGAATCCGCTTAAACCCTGAAGTCAGTACTTTACGACTCGGTGCAATGGTTCGTATTTTGCAAGGTGAAGCATCTATCGTTGAGTGCAATACGCCACCTTGTGTTTTGCGTGGGCGATGTGGACTAAAAGGCATCTTGGATGATGCTGTTGAACAGTTTTATCAAGTTTTAGATCAATATACCGTTGCCGATGTATTACATCGCTCAACCAATGCTCCAACTTCAAAGCAATCAGCGATCGAACTTATTCAACTTTGATTTGAATTTTAGTTTAGACATTTTTTGAATTTACTCTCAGAAGTTCGTAACACAGAGCGTGATCATTTATACTAGGGCTAATTTTTAGTTTGAAGTTGAATTATGCATCGCAGCAGTGGAAAGTCGAAAAACAGTAAAACAGCAAATGCGCCTCGGCAGAAAATTAGCTACGAAAAAAAGGTAGATTCCGTTATTTCTGAATATTCAGGAACCGCCTTAAATTGGTTGCGCAAAGCTGAGTTTTTGATGAGCGCACCCAAACTCGACTTGTGTGTAGAAGATACAGGTTATGAAGTTGCATTTGCAGGACGCTCAAACGCTGGTAAATCTAGTGCAATTAATGCGATTACCAACCAAAAACAACTGGCTCGTGCCTCTAAAAAGCCTGGTCGTACTCAAATGATCAACTTTTTTAGTCTAGGTAATCCAAATCAACGTTTGGTCGATTTGCCAGGTTATGGTTATGCAGCCGTGCCTGAAGCAATGAAGATTGTTTGGCAAAAAGAACTGGAAAATTATCTGATCCATCGTAAAAGCTTACAAGGCTTAATTTTGCTCATGGATATTCGCCATCCCTTGCAACATTTTGATGTGATGATGTTGGAATGGGCACACTCTCGTCAGTTATTTGTGCATGTGCTCTTAACCAAATCAGACAAACTTAATCGTGGTCCAGCCAATAAAGCCTTGCTAGAAGTCAAGCAAACATTGAAAAAAATGAAACTCAACTTCTCTATTCAACTGTTTTCTTCTTTAAATAAACAAGGTTTAGAAGAGTTAGCAAGTGTGATGGGTGGACGTTTGAATTTTACTTTAGATAACCCAACAGATTTTGATCTAGACAGTATTCCTGAAGCTTCAGAAGCAGATTTTGATGAAGCTGAAGTGGATATTGATACAGACGAATCAGAGGAAAACTTGGAAAATAATGTCGATCAAATCAAATAAATCCTACATTGTCTGACCAAATACATCACTTATTGATATTGGAATGTCCTAAATTGCTAAGAATAATTTAGGGCATTTTTTTATACTAGAAAAATGTGGGATCAAATTAAAAAAATTAGGACAGTATGATGAAGTTATTCTCTCGTTTAAAAAACAGCAGAATTGGATCGTCTATTCAATATCATATCAAACCACGCAAAGTGAAATTTGAATGGCAAGAAACACCCGTAGATTGGATTCCAAATCAGCCTTTTGCCAGTTATTTTATTAACGAAATTAATAATATCTTACCTGCGGGCGAGTTTTGGTTCTGTCGCTTATATAACCGCGTATTGCCAAGAGTTACAGACGAAAAACTAGCCGAAGATGTGCGTGCTTTTATTCGCCAAGAAGCCATGCATGCTCAAGCCCACACCTCTGCCAATAAAGAATATTTAACTGCTCGTCACATTGATATTCAACGTAATTTAAATCTCATGGATTTTCTATTTGGCAAATTATTGGCAGATCAACCTTTGGGGTTAAGTGTACCCAAAGCATTAGAACATGAATGGGATTTATTTCGTGTCGGCATTGTAGCAACCGTTGAACACATGACTTGTGTATTGGGTAAATACGCACTTTATAACAAAGAATGGGAACGTCTAGGCGCAGATGCCAATATGCTCGATTTAATCAAATGGCATGGTGCAGAAGAAATTGAGCATCGCACAGTGGCATTTGATCTATATCGTCATTTAGGTGGTGGTTATATTTCTCGTTATTATCAAAGTGTGATTGCGATTGTAGCAATCTTAGGTTTATGGGTAGATGGTGCGGCACATATTATGGGGCAAGACCCACGTTTTGCGGACAAAAAGCCTGCTTTCTATAAACCTTGGATTTGGCGTGAATGGGCAAATATTGCACAAGCTGATAATCGTATCTTACCGCATCCATTGTGGTTGGTATCGCAGCAGCTCGGTTATTTAATGCCGTGGTATGATCCTGTGCATGAAGCAAAAACAGAAGATGCGATTGCCTATTTAGATCAGTCACCTGCTGCAAAACGCGCACTGCCTCAAGCCGCTTAAGACATTAAAAATAAAATCACTTTAAAGCCATATAAATTCATTTTTATATGGCTTTATTTTTTTGTTAAACACATCACATTTATGTATAATTTTGGTAAATATTTACATAAGACAACTTGCTTAGAATGAAAAAATTATTCGCCATTTTTTATCAATTTTTGCAAAAACTCATTCATCGTTCCTCTACCCCAACAACTACTGATCATGCTGTATCTACAGAACATGAAAATAAAATTTCGTATTCTAAAGATTTAATTCCTGCTTTAAAAAATGATCATCAGCGATTAATTGCCCTCTATATTCAAATAGATCAACTCATCCAAATACAAAAGTTTGAAGATATTCAAGCACTATTAATGCACTTCAAAACCGAGTTTAATCGTCATATCATGCAAGAAAATGTCAGTTTTTATTGTTATCTAGAACAAAATTTTGCAAAAGATACCAATCACTTAGAAACAGTAAAACAATACCGCAAAGAGATGAATAATATTTCACATAGTGTGGTGATGTTTATTAAAAAGTGGCAAAGTGAAGCGATCACCAGTGAAAATTTAGCCAGTTTCCAGCATGAGTTTGAGAGCATTGGGCAAGTTTTAACACAACGTATTCACAGTGAAGAAGATCAACTTTATCCGCTTTATCAACCTGCTTTTTGATCGACTGGATACTCAAGCGCTTTGGTATGATGATCGACCACCACACTGATCATCATATCTCCTTGCACATTAACCACTGTCCGCACCGTATCTAGCAACCGATCAATTGGCAGTAAAATCGCAATCGCTTCGGCAGGTAAGCCCACCGATTGTAATACCATAATCATGGTGACCATTCCTGCACTTGGAATCCCTGGTGCACCAAGTGAAGCTATCATTGCCGTTAAACAGACAATAATTTGCTGACCAATGCTTAAATCTAGCCCCATCAAATTTGCAATAAATAAAGCAGCAGCAGCTTCATATAAAGCTGTCCCGTCCATATTGAGCTGCGTACCGAGTGGAATAACGAAACCCGCTGTTTGCGGACGCACACCTAAATTTTCCTGCGCACATTTCATTGAAAGTGGCATGGTTGCTGAACTAGAACTGGTTGCAAATGCGGTGATTAAAGCTGCACGCGCTCCTTTGAAAAAGATGATGGGATTCATTTTCCCAAAGATCCATAACAATAACGGCAACACCACTGCGCCATGAAAAATAGTTGTGCCTGTAACCACTGCAGCAAATTCAGCCAAACGGCTTAAAATTGAAATATCTTCTGTAGAGATCAACTTTGCCAATAATGCAAAAATGCCAATGGGTGCAAGTTTCATCACCCAATTTACCAACAACATCATCACTTCAAAAAATTGCACACTTAAGTTGCGAATAGTTTTAAATTTTTCTCCACCTTTTACCAAAGCTGCACCCAAAAATAGTGCAAAGACAACCACCGCCAAGACATTGCCTTCTGCAAAAGCTTTAAATGGGTTGATCAAGGTATTTTGGATAAAGTTGGTAAAAAAGGAGGTTGGTGTCAAGGTATCTGGCGTTTGATGGTTATTCATTGCCTCTTGAAATAACGCAATGTCTACACCTTTGCCGACATCAAATAAATGCGCACAGCTTAAGCCTAAAATTAATGCCAATGTGGTCGTAGTAACACAACACGCCAGCGTAATTTTCCACGTACGACTCAGTTGCCCACCCGCTTGTAAATTAGAAACACCGACTACAATTGAGCTAAAAATCAGTGGAACAAGCAGCATTTTTAATAAGCCAATGAAAATACTACTGGCGATCCCTAAGAGATAAATACTACTGTCAAAAAATTGTGTATCGGGAAACAGATTAAGTAAAAATCCAAATGCAATACCTAAAATTGCGGCAATTAAAATTTGCGTATTTAAGCTCATCTTCACTGACTATTTTTCTTTGCTTGCCTGCACTATGCCATTGAAAGCATGAACAATCGAGCGTTTTTTTGTGACAAATCTAGCATTAAAAATGCAAAAGCCATCAATCATGATGGCTTGCATAGTATTGTTATATTTTGACTTTATTGATTTTCTATTTCACGTAAACGCATCAAGCCTTCTTGCACAGTACTACATACCAACTCACCATTTTGCCACATACGTCCAAAATTTAATCCACGAGAATTGGCACTGATGGTGGCATCCATATCGTAAAGCATCCAATCATCCGCTTTTACAGCTTTATGGAAATAAATCGTATGATCAATACTGGCACATTGTAAGCTTGGAGATAGATAGTTCAAACCATGCGGACGTAGTGCCGTCATCATCAACGTATAATCTGAGTAAAAAGCCACAATCGCTTGGTGTAATGAAATATCATCTGCCAACGCTGGCGCAAGTTTGTCATGGGTACGCAAGTAATGTGCGTATGAAGGCGCTTCTGGCTGAGGTTGAAAAGGATTGCTGATCGTTGTTGGACGAATTTCAACTTGGCGTGGACGCATAAATGCCGTACGAATATTTTCTGGAATAAAACTGACCAGATTTTCTTTTAACTCTTGTTCAGACTTTAATTCTTCAGGTTTTGGATAGTGTGGCTCAGCAATTTGATAATCTAAGCCGTCCTCTGGCGTTGCAAAAGACACCATCGCTGAAAAAATTGTACGTCCATGTTGAATCGCTCGAACCTGACGGCTTAAAAAACTTTTTCCATCCCGCAGCTTATCCACTTCATAAATAATCGGTGCATTAACATCACCGCCATAAAGAAAATAAGCATGCAAAGAGTTCACAGGACGATCAGCCGTATAGGATGCTGCACGCAATGCTTGACCTAAAACTTGTCCACCAAAAACTCGCTTGCCTACGAGATTTCGGCTTTGCCCACGAAAAATATGCTCTTCAAGCTTTTCTAATGTGAGTAAATCAACCAGTTCTTGAGTTAAAGCATTCATATAAAACCTATTCTTATTTAAGCTGTAGTGAAGTAAAATTCACGACATACCTGAAACCTGTGAGAATGCTCAGTATTTTGCCATAATTTCAGAGTATTTTACTAAAGTTTCATAAACAATATCGTCACTTATTTTTTTGTTATAATTCTTCACTATACGATTTTTAACGATAAAACCGCATAGTGTGATGATACTTCATCATAAAATAACACACGGTTTTTACAGCATTTTTAAGTTTAGTTGTATCGCTTAAACAGTATTTCTTAGGAACTAGGAGTCAATATGTCCAAGAATGGTTTTGGTCAAATGTATCGTCGGCTTTCCAGTAAGCTACTTGACCTCGTGGTCACACCACATGTTCTTGGAGAAGTTCCTAGCACAGAAACTGCGCTCTTAGACGATAACAATAAACCTGATGTCAGCACAGCAACGCCAATAAAAAAAGTGGTGTGTTATGTGTTACAAAATTATTCACGGAGTAATGCGCTGGTTGTTGATGCGGAAACTCGCCGCTTAAACTTACAACCTGCACTTGATCCAATCGTACTAGACAATCATAAAGAAAAAGCTGCGGTTTTATTTTTACAAAATAATGATGATGCACAATTCTTAGGGCAACAATCACACGCTTACCCACCTCGTTTAGTCCGCTTGATTGAATTTATTGAAAAGCATCCTGATGTCGATATTGAACTGATTCCCGTGACTGTTTTGTGGGGACGCTCACCAGACAAAGAAGACTCTTGGTTAAAACTTTTGTTTACAGATACTTGGGCAACGCCAAGTAAAGTCAAGCAATTGATGAATATCGGCTTACATGGTCGTCAGTCTTTTCTTGAGTTTCATGAAGCCAAATCATTACGTGAATTGATCAATTTTGCCAAAACACAACATCCCAATATTTCACCAACGACGTATATTATTAACCAGTTGAATGATTATTTAGATCGTCAACGTGAAGTAATTCTTGGGCCTGACCTTTCTGATCGCCGTAATGTCATGTTGACTTTAATCAAGTCACCTGATGTACAAGATGCCATTCGTAAGGAAAGTATTCGCTCTAAAATCAGCATGATTGAAGCTGAGCGTAAAGCGATTGGCTTTGTAAATGAAATCGCCTCTGATTATTCTTATTCAGCGATACGTTTTGCCGAAGTTGCGCTAACACGTTTATGGACACAGCTTTATGATGGTGTTGAAGTCCATAACTTCAGTACTGTGCGTGAATTGGCCAAAGACTATGAAATCATTTATACCCCATGTCATCGCAGTCATATCGACTATCTATTATTGTCGTATGTGATCTTTAAACGTGGTTTGATGGTGCCGTATATCGCTGCTGGTGATAATTTAAATATGCCATTTGTAGGTCAATTATTACGTGGTGGCGGTGCGTTCTTTATTCGCCGTTCATTCCGTGGAAATGCGCTTTACACATCTGTATTTAAAGAATATTTATATAGTATTTTATCTCGGAATACGCCTTTAGAGTATTTTATTGAAGGTGGTCGCTCTCGTACTGGTCGTTTATTACCGCCTAAAACAGGCATGTTAGCAATGACGGTGCATGGTCATTTACGTGGTAAAACCAAACCGATCGCCTTTGTTCCAACCTATATTGGTTATGAGCGCTTGATGGAAGGCGCAACGTATGTTGGGGAAATGAATGGTAAACCGAAAGAGTCAGAGTCTATTTTCGGTATCATTCAAACTTTGAAAAAGATTGAACGTATTTTCGGTAAAGTACATGTCAATTTTGGTGAGCCTGTTTTCCTAGATGATGTACTAAAAGCACATGGGGCTGATCAAGTTCAGATTGAACATAATGATGACCCGATTCCAGATCAAGTTGCTGATGCAGTGAATAGTTCAGCGCATATGATTTTGGAAAATATTAACCGTGCTGTGGTGATTAACCCTGTTTCGCTCTTGTCATTGATTTTATTGGCAACGCCTAAGCACACTTTAGATGAAGAGATTTGTGAGAAACAACTCGACACGTATCGTAAGCTTTTAACCGCTTTGCCATATGATGAACGCACGCAAGTCACCCCTTTGTCGGGTAAAGAAATCATTGCCTATGGTCTAAAACTTAAGTTAATTCGTCGTGTACAGCATGTCTTGGGCGATATTATTGCGATTGAAGATCATCAAGCCGTTTTACTTACTTATTTCCGTAATAATATTTTGCATGCCTTTGTTTTACCATCTCTAATTGCTGCGTTGGTTGAGCATAATGGTAAAATTAATCACACCGATTTGATCAATGTTATTCGTACTCTTTATCCATTTTTAAAAGCTGAATTGTTCTTAAAATGGAAAGATGATGAGATTAAAGATCAAGTTTGTGAATATGTAAAAGCTTTGGCTCAGGCAGATTTAATTTTTGTAGATGATGAAGGTTTTATTTTCAGTCCTGCACCAAATTCAGAAGATCATAATCAGCTTGCGGTATTGGCTGCGCCTGTGCGTCAGAGTCTTGAGCGTTATTACATGACTTTGGCACTGATCACGCAACGTGGTTCGGGTAATATTTCAACCAATCAAGTGGAAACCTTGAGTCATTTACTAGGTCAACGCTTGTCGGTGTTGTATGAGTTCAACTCGCCTGAGTTTTTTGATAAAGCGCTTTTCCAAAGTTTTATTAAGGTGTTGACTGAGCAAGGTTATATTGCCAAAAATGAGGAAGGTGCGATTGTTTTTGATGAGCAATTCCGTAATGTTGCACAGTATGCCAATCTTGTTTTGGATGATGTGACTTTGCAAATGTTGCAACACATTACTTCATTTACTGATGAAGAGTTAAAAGAAGCGTTGGATGCTGTAGCTGCTCAGCAAGCGAAGAAACGTTTGAAACGGAAGAAGAAGTAAATATTTAAAATAAATAGGTATCTAAAAATATAGATACCTATTTCAATCAAATAACTGTATAAAAAAATCGATTCTCATTTCTTTTTAGCTAGAAATGTATTAAATTAAATCAATAACTTAAATTAATAATCAAAATTATGGATATTAGAGCCAATATTTTTTATAAAATAATTGTATATATAATTGCTATCATCAGTCCAAAATTTTCAACATATATACAAGTCAAATATATATCAAAACTAGCTCATCAAGGAAATTCTGATGCGCAGCATGACTTTGGATTAATGCATCTAAATGGCGAAGGTGTACCACAAAACTATCTAAAGGCTTTCAAATGGTTCAAGAAAGCAGCTATTCAAAATAACTTTCTTGCTCAAACTCATCTTGGAGTTATGTATCAAAATGGTCAAGGTATAACACAAAATTTTGAAAAGGCTCTTGAGTTATTTAATAAAGCAGCCATACAAGGAGATTCAAATGCACAAAATAATCTTGGCTGGATGTATCAAAATGGTCAAGGTGTAATACAAGATTACGAAAAAGCTTTTGAATGGTATAGCCGAGCAGCAACTCAAAATAATGCTATAGCACAAGCCAATCTTGGATCAATGTATCAAAATGGCGAAGGTGTAATACAAGACTATGTAAAAGCACTAGAATTTTATAACAAATCGGTAGAACAAGGGAATGCTTGTGCACAAAACAACCTTGGGGTAATGTATCAACATGGTCAAGGTATAGCGCAAGATTATGAAAAGGCATATAAATTGTTCAGTAAGGCTGCTGCCCAAGACTTTCTAGCAGCACAACATAGTATGGGATTGATGTATCACTATGGTCATGGCGTAAATCAAAGTTATAAAAAAGCATTTAATTGTTATAACCGAGCTGCTCTTCAAGGTGATGCAAATTCACAAAATAATCTTGGTGTACTGTATGTCACTGGTCAAGGCGTAGCTCAAAATGATAGTCAAGCATTTGAATGGTTTAGTAAAGCTGTTGCTCAAGAACATGCGGGTGCTCAAGATAACCTTGGATTAATGTATTATAAGGGTCTCTATGTAACTCAAAGTTATGAAAAAGCATTTGAACTTTTCAATAGAGCTGCTGCTCAAGGTGAAGCTGATGCACAAAACAACCTTGGAGTATTGTATGAAAATGGGCAAGGTGTTACCCAAAATCATCAAAAAGCGTTCGAATGGTTTAGTAAATCTGCTGCTCAAGGTCATGCAGAAGCAAAAAATAACCTTGCTGAAATGGCTGAAAAAGGTTTGATCTAAAGTGATTTCAAAATTTTATTTATTAATTAAAAAGTTTTGTTTTATGAATGTCCATGTTAATAAAATAGAACTTTTTTAACAATTAAAGATATTCAAAACTCCATATCAACGAATTTAGTTAGATTTACATAGAGTTTTGAACATCTTCTAACACCACCTGCCTCGCAAAAATCCTTTTCCCACTTTCCCTCTCACTCTCCAAAACCAATTCAGGCAAACCCAACTCACGCTGAATCTTTAAAATCATTTCATGTAAAGGCTGAGGCTTGTTATTAGTACAAATATAAGACTTTTCAGGATGTTCCACGTGAAGCAAACTCACTAAGAAACTTGCTAAGTCATCGATATGAATCCGATTTGACCAATGAATATTGGGATAGATTTTCGTAGTTTCAGCTAACTTCAGCATTCTCGCTGTAGACGCCCCATAAATCCCAGTTGGACGTACAATCACACATTCATTGGGATAAGCCTGCTGCCATAACTGTTCCATTTTTAAAAGTAAATGACCTTGTTCATCACTTGGAATCGCTGGTGAATCATCATTGATGATTTCACCGTTATTCTCACCATAGACTCGTGTCGATGACACCACGATAATCCGTTTAATCGGATGATTGCTTAAAGCATTTACAATGGGTTGGACAGAATCCACATACGTCTGCTGATAGGCTTCTATCGAATTTAAATTGGTATTTCGGGATGGTGCAAGCAGAACATAAACGACATCGACAGGTTTGATCTGCGACAAATCTAACTGCTGAACGTCCTGAACCAAATGCCCAGCAAAATCATCCTCTTTCGCACTATGGCTCACTGTGGTAATTTGGTGATCTTGTTGAAATAATTGTTTAGCAACACGCTGCGATGTTTTACCATAACCGATAAATAGAATATGCATCAAATGACCTATTCTGAAAACTGATCTATCCAGATCAATCAAACCAAAGTTGAGGGGACATGGCTGCCGTCCATCAATTGCAAGGGGTTGGCAATGCCGCCGCTGCTTTACTTGAAAAACTAAATATTTTCACAACAGACGATCTGCTGTTTCATTTACCACGTGACTACGAAGATCGTAGCACGATCATTCCCATGAACCAATTACAAGTTGGACGCAGTTATTTGCTTGAAGGCGTGGTCAAGTCCATCGATATGCCCCCTGGAAAACGCAAATCGATGGCGATTTTGCTACAGGATGATTTCGGCAAAGTCACCTTACGTTTTTATCATATTTATAAAACCCTGACAGACCGTGCTAAAGCAGGTAATCGTTTAAGAATCTTTGGCGAAGTTCGGGTGGGTGCACGTGGTTTAGAACTGTATCATCCTGAAATACAACTCATTACAGAACATACCCCTCTCCCCCAAACGCAACTCACAGCCATTTATCCCGCAACGGACGGCTTAACCCAACCGAAACTACGGGACTATGTGAAGCAAGCGCTAAATCATCATGCCGATGATTTAGCAGAATTATTGTCCGAAAAATTTACCAATGGCTATGCACTCAAACAGGCACTGGAATACATTCACCATCCACCTGTAGATGCCAACATGTTGCAACTCTCGCAAGGTTCACATCCTGCGCAGCAACGCTTAATTTTTGAAGAATTGGTCGCACATCAGATCAGTTTGCTCACACGACGCGCTTATATTCAACAAATTGCTGCACCGTCATTTTCCTATAGTAAAAATTTTGCCAAGCAACTTTTAGCAAGTCTACCTTTTGAAATGACCAATGCACAAAAGCGCGTCTCCAATGAAATTGCCGAAGATCTAAAACAAAACAAACCGATGTTACGACTGGTACAAGGTGATGTTGGTGCAGGGAAAACATTGGTTGCAGGCGTAGCGGCTTGTCATGCACTAGAAGAAGGCTGGCAAGTTGCCCTCATGGCACCGACTGAAATTTTGGCGGAACAGCATTATCTAAACTTTAAAAAATGGTTTGAGCCTTTAGGTTTAAATGTATCGTGGCTATCAGGTAAACAAAAAGGTAAAGCCCGAACAACAGCCGAACAGACCATTAAAGATGGTACTGCCAATGTGATCGTGGGAACGCATGCGTTGTTTCAGGATAATGTCGAATTTGCCAAATTAGGCTTAGTCATCATTGATGAACAACATCGCTTTGGTGTTGATCAGCGTTTGGCTTTGCGTAACAAAGGTATTGACAACACCACACCGCATCAATTGGTCATGACCGCAACGCCTATTCCACGAACTTTGGCCATGTCTGCTTATGGTGATTTAGATACCTCATTAATCGATGAACTTCCGCCGGGACGTACACCGATTCAAACAGTTACTATTCCGCTCGAACGTCGTGAAGAAGTTTTACAGCGTATTGCAAGCAACTGCGCTGAGGGCAAGCAAGCCTATTGGGTGTGTACGCTTGTTGAACAATCTGAAACTTTGGATGCACAAGCTGCCGAAGCCACTTATGCAGAAATCAAAGAGCGTTTTCCTGCGCTGAATATTGGACTTGTACATGGCAAAATGAAAGCCGATGACAAACAAGCTGTCATGCAGCAATTTAAAGACAATGAATTACAGCTTTTGATTGCTACCACAGTCATCGAAGTCGGTGTCGATGTGCCAAATGCTTCGATTATGGTGATTGAAAATGCCGAGCGTTTAGGGTTATCACAATTGCATCAGCTCCGTGGGCGTGTTGGTCGCGGTGCTACTGCAAGTTTCTGTGCCCTGCTGTATAAACATCCACTTTCACAAAATGGTCAAGAGCGTTTACGCATCATGCGTGAAACCAATGATGGTTTTATTATTGCAGAAAAAGATTTGGAAATACGTGGACCGGGAGAATTACTGGGAACAAAACAAACAGGCGATATGGGTTTTCGGGTTGCAAAACTTGAACGAGATGACCATTTACTCAATCAAGCGCATTATGTCGCTCAACAAGTTTTAAAAGATTATCCTGAAAATGCCGAAGCATTACTAAAACGCTGGTTACCCAAAGCACCAAGATATGCGTATGTGTAAAGGCTAGTAACTACAAAACAATACTCAAAGATATTTTGCTATCGTGTAAGGCGACATGGATGTCGCCGTTGAGCAAGGGTGACAGGAGTCCCCTTTGCTCAACAAAGGATTTTTGTAACTTTTGATCCTTCAAAAGTTAGGCATCGCCTACACAAATATACTTTAAGTTTTATCTGAAATATGTGGTTGTGCTAATTCATTACGAATCAACACTCTTCCAATTCAATAATAGATTTATAAATTAAGTATAGTTATTATTAATATGGTTAAATCATAAAAATCAGAATAAAAAATGCTTTCATTTATCAACCAGCTACTCCACAAAGGCATACAAAGCATTTCCCCTTGCCTGCTCTGTGGTATCGACCGCCAACAACAACATTCTCTTTGTAGCGCCTGCTGGCAACAACTCCCGTGGTACAAACAACACATCCAACGCCACGAACATAACATTCTTTGCGCACATCACTATGACTTTCCCATTAACCACATCATTCAAACCTACAAATATGAACAACAACTGCAATATCAAAACTTACTCGCCCACAGCTTACTGAGTTTAAGACTCTCCAAAGTCCAAGCCATTGTACCCATGCCTATTTCTACAGAAAGACTCAAAGAACGGGGTTATAATCAAATGCTGATCATTGCCAAAATTATGGCAACAGAATTAAAAATACCTGTTTGGCAACCCGTGATTCGAGCAGCACAACATTCACAAAAGGGCTTAAGTCGACTTGAGCGATTAGAAAATATTGAAGATCAATTCCAAATTATTCAGGCAGAAAAAAGAAAATATAAGAAAGCACTGATCATTGATGATGTAGTAACCACAGGTAGTTCGATTCATGCGCTTCATCAAGCTTTACAACACCTTGGCTGTCAGCAAATTTATACTGCGTGTATTGCTGCTGGAGGAATTAAAAGCCAAATCTCTAGTGAAAATTAAAATTGAGTTTTCAATATAAAATTAAACAATATTTTGCTTACACCACGGAATCACAATCTCTTTGGTTAAGGGTGCAAGCAAAGTTTGTCCATCATCTAAATCAACCCACTTCATCTCTGCAATTTCAGCATCAATTTTAGGTGCTTGGTCAAGATTGATCAGATACACATAACTCACCAATTGATGCCCTGCTTCATTGGCAGCTTGTGTTTCAAAACGTCCAACAAACTGTTCAATTTTGGCATTTGCTCCTATTTCTTCTTTAATTTCACGCAACATGGTTTGTTGAGCTTCTTCATTTGGCTCAAGTTTACCGCCCACTTGCATAAAAAATTGAGTATTTTTCTTGCGCACGAGTAGCAATTGATTTTTTTCATTGAGAATGATTGCCGCAGTAACAGTAATAATATTCATGAGCATTGAAAATAAAAAACACAATATATTGTGATATTAACCTACTTAATATTCAATATATTGTGCTTAAATTAGAATCCCCTTGATTACTTATTTCTCAATTAATCAAAAGTCTTATCCTGATCTTCTAATTTTACCAATTCTTCTCGGTCTTTTACTCCCCACTTTGGTTCAGGCGCTTGATAGTGTTCAAATTGAGTTAAGATCTCTTCTAAAGATGCAGAATGGATCAGTACGTCAGTAAATCGTGCTCTCGAAAAGCCTTTATCTGTAGTCAATTGGATAAACTTTAATAAATCATCATAAAATCCTTCAACATTTAAAAATGCGCAAGGTTTTAAATGAATCCCCAATTGTGCCCATGTCCATTGTTCAAAAATCTCTTCAATCGTGCCAGCCCCACCAGGTAAAGCAATAAAACCATCCGAAAGTTCAGACATTTTGGTTTTACGTTCATGCATGTTTTTCACAATGTAGAGCTCTGTTAGGTGCGGATGTGCCAGTTCACGATCGACCAAGCCTTGCGGAATAACCCCAATCACTTGACCACCTGCTGCCAATGCACTATCTGCCACAATGCCCATTAAGCCAGAACGTCCACCGCCATAGACCAAAGTTTTACCTTGTTTGGCGATTGTTTCACCAGTCAGTTTGGCAATATCTGCAAAGATTTGATCAGAACCTAACGATGAACCACAGAAAATTGCAATAGAATTCATAAATTTAACCTAGTTTTAATTTTACCATGCTAGTGTTTTAGAGAATGGATTAAGATTTTTTTTACAAAAGAACAATGTAATCAGTGTTTTTCATGAAATCCTTGTCTAAAATACACGCATCAATTTAACGCTATACTGCGCAAGGGAGAAAAGACACTATGCTTGAAGCCTTTTATGCCACTGAGCGCGGTAGTTTGGAAGATGCCACCATTAACGGTGGATTTGATCTACACCCAGAACTGGTGTGGATTGATCTTATTGCACCTTCACAAGAAGAACAAGAATGGGTATTGGATGCTTACGAGCAAAATTTCCCAACACTCAAATCACTCGAAGACATTTCTTCATCTGCTCGATTCTATCGTGATGACGATGGTATTTTACATATCAGCACCTATTTTTTAACGAAAAATAAAAACTATCAAGTCGAAGGTGATCCTGAAGACTCAAGCAATATGCTTGCAACTGTACAAACGGTCGCTTTTATTTTGCATAAAGATCGTTTGTTTACGCTGCGTGGTGAAAAGCTAGTGGCTTTTCGTGCTTTTCGAGCGCGCGCTCGGCGTAATGATTATGATATTGATTATAAAGATCCAACTTGGATTTTATTAGGTTTACTGGAAGCCAAACTAGATGAGCTTGCGGATATCTTGGAAGATGTCCACAAGGACTTAGAGTTATACTCAACTGAAGTTCTAAATGTACGCCATCGTGAGCAAATTCTTGATCTCGATGACATGATTACCCGTCTTGCACAAAAAGAAGATATGATCGGAAAAGCACAACTCTGTCTGATTGACTTACGTCGTGTCCTCACCTTTCTTTCTCGTCCACGTGCTTTAGGCAGTCATATTTATGATGCTGATATCCGCGAATTAAGTGAAGATGTCCGATCATTGGTAGAGCATGATGCTTTCTTATTTCAAAAGGTTCGATTCTTGCTCGATACCACTTCTGGATTCATTAACACTGAACAGAATGATACGATTCGTCGATTCTCCATTTTACCCAGTATGCTTGCGCCACCGATGCTGATTGCCAGTATTTATGGAATGAACACAGAAGTGCTGCCTTTTGCACATGGCACAACCAGTTTTATTGTGGTGATTACAATCCTTATTGCATTCTTTGTTGGCCCACTGATTTACTTTAGATGGAAAAAATGGATTTGAGCAAGCTTTGAAGTACTGTTTCAAAGCGAAGCGCAAGAAACGCACCGAATCTATAATCGTGTTAGCGTATTTTTACATCTATTCTATAAAGCAAACTTCAAAATGCTACAGTTGTAAAAAAGCACCTTTTGATGCTTTTCTTTTATTTGAATGACTTAAATTATTCAAATAAATCCTAATCGTCTAAATATTTAAGTTTCTAAATAATCTTCAAAGCTGTCCACAACAATTAAATCTTCTAATAATTCTGGATTTTCATCAGTTATTATTTGAACACATTTCGAATTTGCAGTGACCAATAAAAGAGGAGCTGTTGGATAAGTCATAAACATCGGAAATTGTGAAATTAATTTATAAACCGACTGCTCCATGTCAGCACTACCACAAGGTCTAAAAATCGTGACACCTTTTACTGTATGATCCTCATTCAAAGTGATATCAAAATGACAATCACCATCCTCACCATAATCGAGTAGATAGTAATTTTCTGATTGTTCAAAAAAAATATGATCTTTTTCTAAATTTTTCCAATATGGAGCAAAAATAGAAAGCACATCCTGCTTCGTACATGAATCATCCATTGCAAAAATAAAATATTCAATGCTCATTTTTCTTTCTCATTATTTTAAATATTTTCTAATAAGTTATTTAAAAGAAAAGCACCTTTCGGTGCTTTTCAATGTTTACAATCAGATAATTTTTAAATCATCTTGTAAATGGCAGGCTTGGATGATCTTCAGCATTTTTTCAGGAACGGCTTTAAACTGCAAACCTTGCTGATTCGGTGTTTGACGCAGCCATTGCACCAATACAGACAAAACTAAGGTGCTGCCCTGCTGCAAATTCGACAAATTTACCGTCAAAGGAAATTTATTTTCAGTCTGAATCATCTTCAAACCATTTAAATAAACTTCTTCAGCATTGTCATAGGCAATTTTACCACTGACATACATTTCCTGATCTTTAAATTCAATCACCCGACACCTACCTACTTATTTTTTATTGACGGCTGCATCTGCATCTGGCTCAAATGTCGCAATGGCTTTGTCAATATCGCCACCATTACGTTTTACGTTTGCAGCAAATTGATTACGGAATTGTAAGCCTAGATCAATACCTGACACATTGATGTTACGGATTTTCCATTGTGAACCATGATCAGCCAACTGGAATGACACAGGGATTTTCTCGCCTTTGTTGTTAAAGTCGATGGTTACCACTGGATTTTTGCTGCCTGTATCTTTGAACGGACGCATTGTGTAAGTTTGGTTGGTGTATTTAGCAAAAGCTGAACCGTAGTTTTCAATCAACGTATTACGGAAATTTTGCTCAAACTTAGCACGCTGTGCTGCATTACTGTATTGGTTTGTGGCATATGTCCCCATCACAATACGTGTAAATGCTTGACCGTCTACATACGGATCAAGGTTTTGACGTACAATCGCTTTTACCGCAGCAGGATTGCTTTGTAATTTTGCATGATCCGCTTTTAAACGTGAAATTAAGCCATCTGCTACACGTTTAATAAACGTTGAAGGTGCTTCTGCAGGGGCAGCATTCGCAGCAGTTGCCACCATAGTCGCTAAAACTGTTGCTGTAAAAGTTTGTTTTAATAACATATTCATCTTTCAGTATTCCTCTGATGTTTATTCAACAAAAGATGTTTGTGCATCTGTTGCTTCATTCGACGCAGATGCATCTTGTGAACCTGATGCACCCTCTGATGATTTCCCTGCACCACCAGTAATAAATTTAGAAATAAGGTCTTCCAAATCCATTGTACCTTGCGTATTTGAAACGCTCTCACCACGTTTAACATAGTTCAAGCCACCCCCTGGTACCACTTTGAGATATTTCTCTCCCAAAAGACCATTGGTTGCAACCATTATGTAAGCATCTTCATCGATACTTGTGATGGATTTCATGTTATTCAATAGTTGCTGTTCCATTTCTTTTTGTTTCTTTGGATCAGCAGCTTGATAATCAGAACTATAACGTAGTTCTTCTACAGCATTTTGTTGTACAGTCTTTAATTGAGCTGGACTAAAACTGGTTAGAGAACCATCCAAGTCGAATTTAACCGTTGCCAAACGTGTCACTGGATCAAGTGAAATAGAATCGACCTGTCCAATTTTCACACCGCTCATGGTCACTTTCGCACGCGGCTTAAGCCCATTCACATTGTCAAACGTGGCAGTCATCGTATAACTATCTTTGAGATTAGTACCCACCAAACCACTGACTTTCATTGCCAAGAAAAATAGAGCAACACCGAAAATAATAACAAAAATACCTACGGCCAGCTCACTAGTACGTGATTTCATTAAACCCCTCCGAACATGACCGCAGTCAACACGAAATCAAAACCTAATACACATAATGATGAATACACAACAGTACGTGTCGTAGATGTTGCGATACCTTCAGATGTTGGTACACAGGCGTAGCCTTGATATACTGCAATCCAAGTACAAATTAATGCAAAAACAAAACTTTTGATAATAGTGCCATTGAGCACATCTTTTCCGAACTGGACGCTACTTTGCATCCCACTCCAAAAAGAACCTTCATCGACACCTAAAAAGTCAACACCTACCATTTTTCCGCCCATAATACCAATTGCAGCGAAAATTACGGAAAGCATCGGTAAACTGACAATACCCGCCCATAAGCGTGGAGAAACGATTCGTTTTAAAGGGTCAACCCCGATCATTTCCATACTGGAAAGCTGTTCAGTGGCTTTCATCAAACCAATTTCAGCAGTCAGAGCTGAGCCTGCACGTCCAGCAAAAAGTAAAGCGGCAACCACAGGTGCAAGCTCACGCAACAAGGTCAACGATACCATCGTTCCAAGCATTGCTTCAGAACCGATATTAACTAAAATCGAGTAGCCTTGTAAGCCGATCACCAAACCAATAAATAAACCAGATACAGCGGTGATCAAAAGTGAAAGCACACCCACACGATACATCTGATAAATAAAAAGTTTCACGCCCAATAACGAAGGCATAGAGAATAAAATGCGCAGCAACATTTGCGTTGCAACGCCTATTCCCTGAACACGCTCTAAAACGCGTCTACCTAATAAGGCAATAGCATTCATGAACGTACCTCATTGCTTAAATAAGCTTGATGACTAAATTGATAATCGACAGGTCCTTCAATTGAACCTGTTAAAAATTGTTGTACAAATGCTGAAGCATGTTGTTTTAATTGAGCAGGTGTACCTTCACCTTGTACTTTTCCTTCAGCGACCACATAAATATAGTCCGCAATGGATAATGTTTCATCCACATCATGCGACACAATAATTGTAGTTAAATCCAATGCTTCACGTAATGAACGAATTAAACGCGTCAAAACCCCTTTAACAATCGGGTCTTGTCCTGCAAACGGTTCATCATACATGATTAAATCTGGGTCTAAGGCAATCGCACGTGCTAATGCTACACGACGATTCATCCCACCAGAAAGCTCTGATGGCATCAGCTTTTCAGCACCACGTAAACCCACTGATTCTAATTTTAATGCGACTAATTCTGCAATCAAGTTTTCAGGAAGTTTGGTATGTGCGCGAAGAGGAAAGGCGACATTTTCATACACACTCATGTCTGTAAATAACGCACCACTTTGGAATAACATTCCCATACGTGCACGCGCTGTAAACAACTCATTACGAGACATGGTTGCAATATTTTTACCATCAAGCAGCACTTCACCTTGATCAGGTGTCAGCTGACCACCGATCAAACGCAGTAAAGTGGTTTTACCTGTTCCAGATGGCCCCATAATTGCGGTAATTTGCCCACGACGAATTTTTAAATTCACATTGTCATAAATGACACGTTCCCCTCTGTTAAAGCTTAAATTTTTTATTTCGATTAAAGCTTGTGCATCGAGAAGTGATTGATTATTCATAGCTGAACATTTTCCTGCATTCAACAGCTCGCATACTATACTCTGAATTCAAGAATTTTGTTGTAATTAAAGATAAAGAACTGATTCAAATTTTTACAAAATAAAAACTTAGCGATATTTTTATGAGAATAATTCAATAGATTATTGTTTATTTTTCATCTATTCCAATTGTAAAATTTGGCTCAAATTAAGCTACTGTAAATAAAATACGCAATATTTGAAATGAGTAATATCGAAAAGATATATAGCATAATTTCTCCATAATTTTGTTTAATCACAAATACACACCCCTATGTAAAGGTATACATATTAACATTAATGTGATGAAAATCACAAATATTAAAATTAATGTCAGAAAATCACCCACAAAAAAACCAGCATAAATGCTGGTTTTTTAAATCAATTACGATCTTAGTCGTTAAATTTACGACGACGATCACCACCTTCACGACGTGGACGATCTTCACCGAATGAACGCTTAGGACGGTCATCACCAAAAGAACGTTGTGGACGATCAGCACCAAAATCACGACGTGGGCGATCTTCACCGAATGAACGTTTAGGGCGATCACCAAAACCACCTTCACGGCGTGGTTTGTAATCTACACGATTGCCACGGTTATCATCATTCGAGTCAAAACGTGGTTTATCATTGAAGCCACCTTCACGACGTGGGCGGTCATTGCTGAACTCACGACGTGGACGATCTTCGAAACCACCTTCACGGCGTGGACGATCGTTGTTGAACTCGCGACGTGGACGATCTTCGAAGCCACCTTCACGGCGTGGACGGTCATTATTAAACTCGCGACGTGGACGATCTTCGAAACCACCTTCACGACGTGGACGGTCATTATTAAACTCACGACGTGGACGATCTTCACCAAATGCTGGACGTTCACCACGTGGTTTGTCATCAAAACTACGACGTGGGCGATCTTCAAAACCGCCTTCACGACGTTTGAAATTGCTTTCGCCTTCGAAACGACGACCGCCATCACGACCACGACCACCGCCGAAGCCACGACCACCATCACGACGACCACCGCCATTGCGACCGCGACCATCACGGCTACCACGTGCAGGTGGTGGAGATGGCTCTAAACCTTCGATTTCAGACACATCTAAACGTGTTTCTAGATAATCTTCTAAAGCACGAATTTTACCGCGTTCACGATAAGTCGCTAATGTAATCGCTTTACCTGTACGACCTGCACGACCTGTACGACCGATACGATGTACATAGTCTTCGTTTTTCATTGGAAGACCAAAGTTAATCACGTGTGAAATCGTAGGTACGTCTAAACCACGTGCTGCAACGTCAGTTGCAACTAAGATTTTTGCGCGACCTTCACGGATGCTGCGTAAACGACGGTTACGAACGGTTTGCGGCATTGCACCATGTAGCGCAACAACAGAAAGACCTGCTTCTGTTAATTCTTCAGCAAGCATATCTGTGTCTTCTTGAGTAGACGCAAATACAACTGCTTGATCCAAATCTTCTTCATTTAACCAATGGGTAAGCAATTTTTTCTTATGCTCAAAGCCATCTGTCCAATGTAAAGTTTGGGTAATATCAGTATTAGTAGAATGACCTGTTTCAATTGCAATACGCTCTGGATCATTCATCATGCGTTCAGCAAGGTTAATGATACGTGGTGCAAAGGTTGCAGAGAACATTAAAGTTTGTTTACGGTTTGCAGCCAAATCGCTAATTGCTTCAAGGTCTTCAGAGAAACCTAAATCAAGCATACGGTCAGCTTCGTCTACAATCAAAGAATCAACTTTATCAAGTTTGATCTGACGACGATTAACAAGGTCAAGTAAACGACCTGGTGTTGCAACAACGACTTGCGCGCCTTTTAATTGTTGGATTTGTTTACCAAATGGCATACCACCCATGATTGCAGCGATACGAACACCTTTCATGTGACGTACAAATGCAATTGCGTCTTGACACACTTGTTGTGCAAGCTCACGTGTTGGAGAAATCACCAAAATACTTGGTTGTGTTACTGCTTTCATGCGTTCTTTAAAAGGAACAAATGTGTCTTGTCCTGCTAAAACGTTTAATGTCGGCAATAAAAAAGCTGCTGTTTTACCAGAACCAGTTTGGCTAGACACTAAAAGGTCTTTACCTTCCAAAGCCGCTGGAATTGATTGTTCTTGAACAGGAGTAGGTGTAGTAAAACCAAGAGATTCGAGTGCTTTATGTAATGACTCGTCTAAAGGAAAATCAGCAAAAGTTTTGCTCATAGAGACTTTCACCCTAATGTGGGTGCTCCATTTAAATATATGGTCTGATGGACATCGGCAAAAAGCGGCACAGCAAATAACGCTGAAAATATAGAATCAGCGGCGATCCGAGAACGACGATGCGTATAACGCACACATGATTACAGCCGCAACCTGAAGGAATCGCTTAGGCGATTGGGTGGGGCGCGAAATATTGTCCTCTCTTTGGACCGGACGCGCATACACAATATAGAAGAGAATGTTCAGGTAATGAACGAATTTAGTGCGTGCGCAGAGTATAGCAGAATTTAAAATAATGTCACGCAGTTTTATTGTTTTTTCCTGTGAGCGATATATGCATACTCAACAAATCTCTTTTCCTTATCTAAATCTAAAATTTATGATTATTATCAATTTCATTTACATAGCACCATTAATACGATAAATCCTATATTTCTCGTATTGTTTTAACAAGTGAAAATGTTTCTCTTATCTTTCTTAACCAGTCAATTACTTGTTTCATCAGCCCTACCTTGAATTGATAATCCATTGGCGAATTTCATCAATAAAATTTTCTACTGGTCTATTTGTTAAAACCTTATAACAGCTCAAATTATTATAAATATCAAATCTTGTACGTACCTTTATTTCTTCTTTTTCAGCAGTTGTATTTAAATACGTTCTTTTTAGCTGTCGCTCTACAATAATTTTAATACATTCCTCTAAATCCAGTGACGGCATGAGTAAAAAAGTGACTGGATCATTTTCGATATCTTGTTTCAACTGTAAATATTCAGGAACTACATTTTCAGCATACGTCATAAAACCTGATGAACAAACTAAGATTGCGCGCTCACCTTTATCAAGACTTTGTTTTAACTGAACATACAATTCGACATTTCGCTTGGCATAAGCTTCATAACCACGTTCATTGATAAATTGTGAAATATCTCCTACATTCTCAATGAAGTATTCATCCAAATCAAAACATGGAATATTCAATTTCTTCGCAAGTAATTTCCCTGTTGTGGTTTTACCTGCACCACCGAGCCCAATTAAATGTATTCTCAAGTTTTAATCATCCTTATTGGAATAATAGTCTATGATTTTATGTATGACATAAAAAAGCCCTCATTCACATGAAGGCTTTTCAAAACTCAATCTACACAAATAATTAAAAATTATTTCGCAGCTTCACCCCAAGCAGGAACAACTTGTTGCATCAATGGTTTTAACATTTTCATCGAACATGCGATCACTTGACCGTTTTCCATAGAATCAGAACCACCACGTGCATCAACCACTGTACCGCCCGCTTCTTTCACGATGAGCTCGCCTGCAGCGATATCCCAAGGTTTTAAACCAAGTTCAAAATAACCATCCAAGCGACCCGCAGCCACATAAGCCAAGTCTAATGCAGCAGAACCTGCACGACGATATTGTGCGCCAGCTTCAGTGACATTTAAAAGTGATTCAAAATGGTTTTTCGCATAAGAAACGATTTCGCCATTACGTTTGGCACGGTAAGCATGCCCCACACCCATAAAGGTATTTTCAAGGCTGTCTTTTACATTTACACGAATACGGCGTTGGTTCAACATCGCACCACGACCACGACTTGCAGAAAAAAGTTCATCTTTCACTGGGTCATAAATAACACCGTGCTGTGTGATGCCTTTATGTTGAACAGCGATAGAAACACAGAAATGTGGAAAGCCGTTAATGAAGTTTAAAGTACCGTCTAAAGGATCGATCACCCAACACCAATCAGCATCGTGACCTTTCCCTTCTTGTAGTCCAAATTCTTCACCTAGGAAGCTATGATTTTTATAACTTTTACGAAGCGTATCAATGGTTAACTGTTCGATGTAGCGATCTACACGCGTTACAGGTCCATCAATCCCTTTCTCTTCGACTTGTAGATCGAGTTTATGACGATTTTGATGCGCTTTTAAAAGCTCTTGACCAACTAATTGAGCCGCACGCGCAGCCATCACCACCATAGGTTCCATTGAACACCCACTACAAATTTGAAGATACTGATAAAGAATAATGCATAAAAGCCCGACCATTTTAACAAATAATCAGGCTGAAAGGGAAATTTTGTTTCTAAACTTTTAAATATGTCATTTAACTTGCTGTTAAATATGCTGAATCGTCTTTAACCATGCTTGCTCAATTGAGTTTTGAATGCCTTGCGCATCTAAACCACAAGCCTGCAACATTTCAGCATGTGACGCTTGTGCAAGAAACTCATCAGGCAAACCTAGATTCAGCATTGGTTTAACAATCTGTGCCTGTGCTAAAAACTCATTTACCGCACTACCCGCACCTGCCATAACCGCATGTTCTTCTACAGTGACAAATAAACTGGTTTTTTCAGCCAAATCTTGAATGATTTGTTCATCCAATGGTTTCACAAAACGCATGTTAATGACACGAACTGCAATATCTAATTGTTCAGCTAATTTTCTTGCAGCCTCAATAGCAACACTGACACGACTACCAAAAGCCAAGATACTGATTCCATCTTCATGTTCAAGATTGAACTCAGCCGCAAGCTCGGCTTTACCAATATCCAGCGCAGTTAATTGTTGTTGAATCTCTACACCCAAGCCATTGCCACGCGGATAACGTACTGCGGTTGGACCTTGGTGCAAATACGCAGTGTGTAGCATTTGGCGACATTCATTTTCATCTTTTGGCGCCATGATGATTATATTCGGTACAGTACGCATAAATGCGTAATCGTATGCACCTGCATGGGTTGGGCCATCTTCACCCACCAGTCCTGCACGGTCAATCCCAAAAGTCACATCTAAATTTTGCAAAGCAACATCATGAATCAGTTGGTCATAGCCGCGTTGTAAAAACGTTGAATAGATCGCAACCACAGGTTTTAAACCTTCACATGCCATGCCAGCAGCCAAAGTCACCGCATGCTGTTCAGCAATCGCAACATCGAAATAACGCTCAGGAAATTGTTTGGCAAATTTCACCATACCTGAACCTTCACACATAGCAGGCGTAATGGCTAAAAGCCGTTCATCTTGTGCTGCCTCATCACATAACCATTGTCCAAATACATCTGAATATTTTGGTGCTGTATTTTGACTTGGTGTGGCATTAATTTTGCCAATCGCATGGTATTTGATTTGATCTGCTTCAGCAGGTGCAAAGCCTTTGCCTTTCACTGTATAAATGTGAATTAAACGTGGTCCTTTACGTTTTTTAAGGGCATTGAATACTTGTACAAGTTGATCAACATCATGCCCATCAAAAGGCCCAAAATAATCAAAACCAATCGCTTTAAATAAGTTATCTGCGGCATCTGTTGCAGATTGGTGCAAACGAGAGGTATATGTCCACTCAGGACATTCTTGGATAAAAGCTTGACCTTGTGCGTCAATATTTACAAACTGACCTTTTTCCCAAATAGCAGCTAAATGCTTGGCAAATCCACCCGTGCTGCACGAAATCGACATATCATTGTCATTTAAAATGACCATCAAGTCAGCATTGTGAGCAACCGCATCATTCATTGCTTCAAATGCCATACCCGCAGTCATTGCACCATCACCGACAATGGCAACAACTTCACGTGGCGTATTTTGATAACGACTTGCCAAAGCCATCCCCAGCCCTGCTGAGATCGCAGTAGAAGAATGTCCTACGCCAAAAGCATCAAACTCAGATTCTTCACGGGCAGGAAATGCCGCTAAACCATCTTTGGCACGAATGGTAGTAATTTGTTCTCGACGACCAGTTAAGACTTTGTGTGGATACGCTTGATGACCCACATCCCAAACCAAACGGTCGTATGGCGTATTAAAACAATAATGTAAAGCTACACTCAGTTCGATCACGCCAAGATTTGCACCGAAATGCCCACCGCTTTGACCAGCAGCATAGATAATATATTGACGTAACTCATCCGCGACTTGTGCCAATTGGTCTTGCGCAAGTTGACGCAATTGCTGAGGATGGTCAATCCCATTTAACAATGGCGTAACAGGACGTTGACTTGGTATTTCGGTATACAACATATGTGGCAAAGCCTTCTTAAGCCTGGCAAATCCTAAGCTAGGTAAACGGGTTAGCGTAATTGTGAGAACGAATAATATCACATTCGAACGGCCACATTTATAGTAGTGCCAATTTGAATCATTTCAATTCAGCATATATTTGTGCTGCGATTATCCTGAATAATCTTAGTACTTATCAACCATTATCGTGTTGTTTATACAAAAAAGAAATTATTCTGTATAAATTCATGGTTCACGAATATAGTAATGCCCTAGCATTACGCTATACTTTAGCCAATTTATCAGAAATTGATGGAAGAAACTGTGCCTATTGAGTTTGTCGCAACATCAAAATTACCAACTGCTTTTGGTGATTTTAAAATCACCGTATTTCAAGACCCTAAAACTGGTGAAGAACATGTCGCACTTTCAAAAGGTTTAGACCTTCCCCCAACCACACCCGTTTTGGTTCGTATTCATTCTGAATGTTTAACAGGTGATGCTTTTGGTTCACTCAAATGTGACTGTGGTCCACAATTGCACAACACGATGCAAATGATCAATGATGAAGGTCAAGGCGTGATTTTATATTTACGTCAGGAAGGTCGTGGGATTGGGCTTACCAATAAAATCCGTGCTTATGCCTTGCAAGATCAAGGACATGATACAGTCGATGCGAATTTGTTGTTAAATTTACCTGCTGACGCACGTACTTACGATATGTGTAGCATTATGCTCAATCATTTACAGGTTCAACAAGTCAAACTCATTACCAATAATCCTTTAAAATTAAAGGCATTAACAGATTTAGGCATTGATGTGGTAGATCGTGTGCCGTTGACAGTCGGTTTAAATAAGTTTAATGCAGATTATTTGAAAACCAAACATGATCGTATGTCACATATGTATGATCAGGATGATTTTTAAATCACCACCTTTTCAACAGTACTTTTCTAGATGATTGATAAATAAAATTCAGCCATATAAATCACATGCTGTAAAGCAAGATTTATATGGCGATAAGGTTTCTCACTGTCCAATCAAATCGTCATCGAGAAAATCTGTGTTTCAGGTTTTCGACGTTTTAAATGCAAATCAAAAGCCATACAAATATTGCGTACAAAAGGTTTGCCTTGCTCAGTAATCATGATTCGCTCTTGCTCAATCACGAGCAAATGATCATTTTGCATTTCTTGGAGTCGCTGAAGCACATCTGAAATTTCAGGAAAATACATGGCTGGGTCAGCCCAAGAGGTTTCAAAAGCACACATCAGATTTAAAATATGTTGACGAATAATTAAATCTTCTTGTGACAAAACATGCCCTTTCACCACAGGAATTTCATCTTGCTCAAGTCGTGCATAATAGTCTTCTAATTTTTTTTCATTTTGCGCAAAGCTATACCAACTATCACTGATCGAGGAAGCACCCAAGCCAATCATGACTTGCGTTTTAGATGCAGTGTATCCCATAAAATTACGATGTAATGTTTGATTTTTAAAAGATTGATACATGCCATCTTGTGCTAAAGCAAAATGATCCATGCCAATTTCATGATAACCATGCGCTAAAAGCTTTTTCTTACCTTCTTCATAACACTGACGCTTCAAATCATCTTTTGGAACGTCATGGTCTTTAAAACCCCGTTGACCATTTCCCTTAATCCAAGGCACGTGCGCATAACTATAAAATGCCAAACGATCTGGCATTAAGCGTTTAGTTTGCTCTATCGTAAATAAAACATCATCTAAATTTTGAAATGGCAACCCGAAAACCAAGTCATGAGAAATAGATACATAGCCGATCTCTCTCGCCCACTGGGTTACATTTTCAACATTTTCAAAGGGCTGAATACGATGAATCGCTTTTTGTACTGTGTCATTATAATCTTGCACACCAAAACTCACTCGACGGAAACCGAGATCATATAAGGCTTGTAAATGTTCTCGCGTGGTATTGTTCGGATGTCCTTCAAAGCTAAACTCATGCCCTTCTACAATACTTGCTTTGGATAAAATCCCCTGAATCAACTGCTGTAGATGTGTCACAGAAAAGAAGGTTGGTGTTCCCCCGCCCAAATGGATTTCTTTAATTTTGGGAGTATCGCCCAGTAATTGACAATACAAATCCCATTCTTTGAGGACTGCTTGAATATAAGGTTGTTCAACATCATGGCGCTTGGTGATTTTCTTATGGCAACCACAAAAAGTGCATAAAGTTTCACAAAATGGCAAATGAATATAAAGACTAATCCCTTCAGTTTGATTAGATTCATCAAAAGAACGTTTTAATGTTTGCTTCCATAATTGCAATGAAAATGTTTGTTCATCCCAATACGGTACCGTTGGATAACTGGTATAGCGTGGTCCAGGAACATTATATTTTTGAATTAAAGAAGTACCCATATTTACACCAACTCTAAAAGCCACGTTATTGACCACAGCAATAAAAATCTATAAATCACCTACTGATCTGTCGTTCATTCTGATCGGCTCGCTATAATAATTCAAGTATTTGCTTGATGCTTTTACATCAAACCTCTGCCTCTACGAAAACGCTATATTTGATATATCGTGGCTTATTTGGCAAAGCGTGTTTAGCAAAGCATGCGCATTTAGCTACGCCATTCATCATTCGATTGCATTTGACCAGACAAAACCTTACTTTTTTTATGGTTTTATGTTTTTATATACTTGAATTAGTCATTTTTCAATTTGAATCTTCCTTATGAGGGTCATTATGCAGAACCCAACTTCAGCTGATATTCAGCGTGTACGTGAATTTCTCCTTGATTTACAAGCAAGAATCTGCGCTGGCTTAGAAAAACGAGAACTCGAAAGTGGTGGCACAGCAACCTTTGAAATTGATGATTGGGAGCGCCCAGAAGGTGGGGGTGGTCGCTCACGTGTTTTACAAAATGGTATTGTGATTGAAAAAGGCGGTGTGATGTTTTCACACATCAACATTTCAAAACTGCCTGCGTCTGCGACGGAGCGTCATCCGAATATTGCAGGTGCAAAAGCCCAAGCCATGGGCGTTTCTTTGGTAATTCACCCTAAAAATCCAAACGTTCCAACCTCACATGCCAATGTGCGTTTATTTGTTGCTGAACCAGAAGGTCAAGATCCTGTTTGGTGGTTTGGTGGTGGTTTTGATTTAACCCCATTTTATCCAGATGATGCCGATGTTTTAGCATGGCATCAAAAAGCCCATGACCTATGTGCGCCATTTGGTGATGATGTGTATACACAACATAAGCAATGGTGTGATGATTATTTTTATTTAAAACATCGTGACGAACAGCGTGGTGTCGGTGGTTTATTTTTTGATGATTTAAATCAATGGGATTTTGAAAAATGCTTTGAATATATTCAAGCGGTGGGTAATGGTTATCTCAATGCCATTTTACCTATTTTCCAAAAACATCAAAATCAACCGTATACCAAAGCACAGCGTGATTTCCAACTGTACCGTCGTGGTCGCTATGTGGAATATAACTTAGTTTATGACCGTGGCACTTTGTTTGGACTACAAACAGGTGGGCGCATTGAATCAATCTTAGTCAGTATGCCACCTCTTGCAGCATGGTCATATCGTCCTGAATGGGATGAAAATTCTCCAGAAAAACGCTTAACGGAATATTATTTAAAACCAAGAGATTGGTTCAAGGAACTCAAAACTCAATAAAAAAATCTCAATTTCACAACCCTAATGACGAGAGTATGAGCATTAGGGTTCTTTTTTGAAAATTGATCTTGCACGACAAATTTAATATCTCAAGGGTTTATAGTGTCTTAGCATTTATAGGCATAATTTGTCACATTTGCATACAGCTTTTAAATCCATTTCAGCGATATTTCACGTAAACTGGTAATGCTCTTCAGCTTGAATGACATCAAAATGACGTATTCAACTGTTATTTTGTACGCTCAAACTACAGGAAATTAAAATGCACACTAAATCTATCAATCTAAACTGTGTCATTTTTTGCACACTTTTTATAGCATTAATGAGTGCGATCAGTACTGTGATTTTTTCAGAACAAGCCTTTCATGATAATTTTGGTTTTAGCTTAATATTTTTAGCAATCATAGGCTTATGTTTTAATATGAGTGCTATTTTTGTCAATACCATCCGTGATATTTGTAATCCTTAAATTTTCCTTTCAATATTCTTGTTCGACTTTAGCACCGCGCATTTTTGACGTATATTAGGCTCATTTAAGTCCAAGGATGTTGCAATATGCGCAAACAGTTTGCCGTTATTGGTAATCCCATTGAACAATCTCGTTCCCCTGAATTACATCATGCGTTTGCTGCCAAAACAGGCGTTGAACTTGATTATGTAAAACGTTTTGCGCCTTTAGATGGTTTTGAAGACAGCGTTGCTACTTTTTTTGCTGAAAATGGCTGTGGGATGAATGTTACCGTGCCATTTAAAGAGCAAGCTTTTGCGCTTTGTGAACATCTTTCTGAACGTGCCAAAATTGCCAAAGCTGTGAATACCTTATGGATGGAAGATGGCAAACTACATGGTGACAATACGGATGGTCAAGGTCTTGTTGCAGCGATTCAAGCACTGGACTGGTCATTAGCAAACGCCTCTATTTTGATCATCGGTGCAGGTGGCGCAACCCGAGGGGTGATTTACCCTCTAGTACAGGCAGGTGTAAAAAAAATCGTCATTGCTAATCGTACCCTTGCACGTGCAAAACAACTAATTGCAGACTTAAAAGATGCAGTACCTGAGGCGGAATTATCTGTATGTAGTTTAGATGACTTACATGGTACGTTTGATATTGTGATCAATGCCACTTCTGCCAGTTTATCAGGCGATGTCTTGGTTTTACCTGAAACTTTAAGGTTTAATCATGCATATGAAATGGCATATGGCAAAGCGTCCACTTTTCTAGATCAGGCCAAAGCCCGTAATGTTCCAATAGCTGAAGGTTTTGGGATGTTGGTGGGACAAGCAATAGAAGCGTTTTATATCTGGAATGGGGTTAAGCCAAATATTAAAGATTTTCTTTAAAAAATGATTTCGCTTTAAAACAAAAAGAACCTCCGTAGAGGTTCTTTTAAAGTCTTCACTTTTTACTTCAAGTTGGCAGCACTTAAAGCCTCATAGGTTTCTTTAAAGATTTGATAATCAATAAATTCAACTGAGTCTTCGGTTAAACTTGAAACAATACTGGCTTTAAATTTGTTATTTTTTAATGCCACATAAGCTTTTCCTAACACCTTCACAGTCTTATCAAACTCTTGTTGTTGCTCTGCGTCTACACCATTTTCTTCATCAAATTTTTGCTTATAGTAATGTGCAAATACTGCCTCGGTGGTTTTATATTGCTTTAATAGTTTTTGCATTTCAAGCACGCTTTTTTGTGCTGTCATTGCCTCAACCACGATTTCATCTACATCATTCCCCATGTCGTGATCAAATTGTTCATCCTCTTCCAAATGATGTTTTTTCTGAAGCGCTTCAATCTGTTTTAAAGCTTGACCTTTCAGATTATAAATATCCTCATCACTATAAGAATAGGCATAAACCGCTGCAATTTCTTGTAAATCCTGTGCTGAATACTGTTTTACAATCTGTGGATAGTCATGAGTAAGTTTTGCAATAAACACGGCTTTATAGGTTTTTTCATAAGACTGTGTTTGTTGATAAAGCTTTTCTGCCAGTTGATTTAAATATTCAGAAAACTCGACTGTTTGAGATCCAGATGTTGCATCAGTAGCCCCAAACACCTGTTGCATTGGACTGCCTTTAAAGATCTCTTTAAATGATTTAGCTTGATTTAAAATTCGACGATCGATTTTGCTGGCATTGCCATAATTTTTGAACTGCATATCAAACTTAACATTTAATTTACGATCAAATTCATCAAGATCATATTTTAAATCATAGTCGGCTTTGACCATGCGCCCTTGTTGATCTAGCGAAATATCCATAATGAATGGATTACGCTTAGCTTTCGGCACTAAAACAGCATCAATATCAGCTTGGTGTTCTGACCATAATTGTTTAAAGCGTTGAGCCGTAACTAACTCACCTTTTGAACCTAAAGATGCAAATTTTGCAGTCAATGCCCTATTTTTTTCCGATAATTGCATTTCTAGCAATGATGGTGATGAAGCTGCTTCAAATACATCCATTTCATAAGCATATTGGCAATAAGCGACATCGCCCATACGAAGATTATTTTTATTTTTAGTTAAATCTTCACATTGTTGCTCTGTTAATAATGCACCAGCAGCAGACTCCTCATCATCTGAGACTGTTTCATCATCTTCACTGCTTGCCGTCGCCTCTGCAGCTGCTGCAATCGCTTCCTCTGCCGCCGCGGTAGCATCCTCAGTTGCTGTCATTGTTTCTGCTACTGCAGTTTCATCATCTTCATCGGAAATATCTAAAACGGTTTTATTCACTGCTTCATAGAGTTTGTACATCGCAGCAGTCGCTTCATCTTGCTCATCTTCAGTAGCGTCTGCATGCTCAGCAGCCGCTTCTGCCACGGCTTGGGCAGTTAAAGCTTCTATCGCTGATTGCTCTACTGCTGCGGCATCTACACCAAATATGGATTGCATTAAATATTCACGGTTCACCGTGTTATATAAATTTGCTTGTAAAAACAACTCTTCTACACTGCTGTTAAGGCGAATTTTTTCCACAATCCCTTGCTGCTTTTCAGCATCGGTTAAGCGTAAACTCTGTAACTGATCTTGCGAAGCCAAGGCATAACTTGTTGCGCTCGACTGTTTCAAATACTCAATCAACGCCTGTTTATTCACTTTAGAAATGTGATCTTTATATTTTGAAAAATCAAAATAAGCATACTTATCTTGGTCTTGCGGATTGGCTAAATAAGGAACCAATGAAAAAATCTGCGTGTAAAACTTATAGTCGTTAAAATCCACTACTGTCGGAATACGAACAGCTACCAATAAATTTGGCTTTTTGTACTCAGTTGAAATATTCATTGAAGCCATTTTCTGACGATAATTGACCGTACCGTCATACTGGATATTTAAATCGTTCAACATTGTTTCAACAAAATTTGCCCCTTTACCGAGCACATCAGCCAATGAAGCCACATCTTTTTTTGCGACATTTTTATACAGTGCTTGTTTTTCAGTTGTGTTGAGTTTGATGTTTTGTGCTGCTAAATATTGGTTTAATTTTCTTTCAATTTCAGGCTCTAAGCGCAATTCTGGATTGGCGTGAGTGCTTGTTTTCACCCCTTGATTTTGAGCTAAATTGACCTTGACCTGACCTGAATAGTCAAAACTTGGATATTCATAAATTGCGTTTAACGCTTTGCTTGCACGTTGTGCGGGATCTAAGTCTGAATGACTAGGATTGGTTTTAATGACATGAGATGAACATGCCGCTAAACTTAAACTGAATAGACTTAAACTTAAATATTTTAATCGCATAAGATTGCCTAACACCTTGAATAATTATAATTACCAACAGAAGTCTTTAAAAGAGTATTTTTAAAAATGGTTAAAATTATAGCAAAGTAAAAACAAAATAGCTTGTACCAATTCTTACAAATTAGCCTTTCTGACATTTTATTTAGTGACTATTATCAATGTAATTTGCATCTAATTATGAATAATAAAACCATCGTTAAAAAATCCACAACTATTTTTAAATTAGGATTAAATACATGCCAGCATATAAAGCCCCGCTCCGTGATATTCGCTTCTTAATGAATGAAGTTTTTGACTATTCTGCGCATTATAAAACGCTTTCTATCGGTGAAAATGCCGATGCAGATACGGTTGATATGATTTTAGAAGGTGCAGCAGATTTCTGTGAAAATGTTCTTTCTCCTTTGAACCAATCTGGTGATGAAGAAGGCTGTCACTTTAAAGATGGCGAAGTAACTACTCCAAAAGGTTTTAAAGAAGCGTACGATCAGTTTATTCAAGGTGGCTGGCAAGGTTTGTCATATCCAGAAGAGTTTGGTGGTCAAGGCTTACCAATGTCTTTAAATCTAATCAAATCTGAAATGATGGGTACTGCCAACTGGTCATTTACCATGTATCCAGGCTTAAGTATGGGTTGTATGAACACCATCATGCAGTTTGGTACTGATGAGCAAAAAGCAACCTATATGCCACACCTAACTGCAGGTACGTGGTCAGGCACAATGTGTTTAACTGAGCCACAATGTGGTACTGACTTAGGTCAAGTGAAAACCAAAGCAGAACCTAAAGAAGATGGTACTTATGCGATTACAGGTACAAAAATCTTCATCTCTGCGGGTGAGCATGATTTAACTGAAAATATCATTCATATCGTACTTGCTCGTCTGCCAGATGCTCCTGCAGGCACAAAAGGAATTTCACTCTTTATCGTTCCTAAATTCATTCCAACTGCGGATGGCGGTGTTGGTGAACGCAACCCAGTAACTTGTGGTTCAATCGAACACAAAATGGGAATCCGTGCTTCTGCAACTGCGGTATTAAACTTTGACGGTGCAACAGGTTATTTGATTGGTGAAGTAAATAAAGGTTTGCATGCAATGTTCACATTTATGAACACTGCACGTATTGGTACTGCGGTTCAAGGTTTAGCGCATGCTGAACTTTCTTTCCAAGGTGCTTTACCTTATGCAAAAGAACGTATGTCTATGCGTGCGCTTTCGGGTAAAAAAGATCCTGAAAAAGTGGCAGATGCGATCATTCATCATGCTGACGTACGCCGTATGTTGTTGACCCAAAAAGCAATTGCTGAGGGTGGTCGTTCAATGATTTATCATGCAGCACAGCTTGCAGATAAAATGACGGATGCACTTGCACAAGGCGACCAAGCAAAATTTGATGAATATGATGACAAACTTGGTTTCTATACCCCAATTCTAAAAGGCTTCTTAACTGAAATGGGCTTAGAAGCAGCAAATCATGGTATGCAAGTATTTGGTGGTCATGGTTATATCAAAGAACATGGCATGGAACAAATTGCTCGTGATGCACGTATCGCAACTTTGTATGAAGGTACAACTGGTGTACAAGCACTTGATTTAATTGGTCGTAAGGTTCTACTTTCTTCTAAAGGTAAAGTAGTACGTGAATACACTGCTGAAATCTTGAAATTCTGTGGTCAACATGCACGTAACAAATATATGCGTCGTTTTGCATGGGATTTAACCAAAATCTGTGCACAGTGGAACGCTTTAACTGTTCGTATCATGCTTGCTGCACGTAAAGACCGTGACATCGTGTCTTCTGCATCTGTAGACTTCTTGATGTTCTCTGGTTATGCAATGATGGCATATTACTGGGCACAACAAGCAGCCGTTGCTTCTGAAAAATTAGCTGATGGCACTGGCGCAGAAGTTCCTGAATTCTATAAAGCAAAAATCAAAGTCGCTGATTTCTACTTTGAACAATTGTTACCGCGTGCACAAGGTCATGCTGAATCTATGGTCAATCCATCTAAAACGATGATGGCACTTGAAGCTGAACATTTTAGTTTTGATTACTAAGATTGAATGATTTTAAGTTAGAATAGTAAAAGAGCGCTTCGGCGCTCTTTTTTTATTCAACTAAAATATCGACATTGGATGAACTATGATACACATCGCCACCAAAGAAGACTTTCCCACCCTCATTGAAATATGGGAACGTTCTGTCAGAGCAACACATGATTTTTTGCCAGAAAACGAAATCATCAGGCTAAAACCCTTAATTTTGAATGAATATTTCCAGCATGTTGTTCTGTACAAATATATCCAAGACGGAAAAATTATTGGGTTTGTTGGCACGAGCCATGACAATATTGAAATGTTATTTATTGAGCCTGACTTTCGAGGTCAAGGGATTGGCAAAGCCTTAACTCTTTTTGTATTAGAAAGCTTAAATATTAGGAAAGTAGATGTAAATGAGCAAAATCCTCAAGCAATTGGCTTTTATCAAAAACTTGGATTTGAGGTGATCTCAAGATCTGAATTAGATGGTCAAGGCAAGCCTTACCCTATTTTACACTTACAATTCAACGCTGAATCACAGCGTTGATTTTTATATAAAAAGCTTTAAAAAAATCAGGCTTATTCTTCTTTCGGTGCAGCAGTTTTCACAGCTTTTAAGAGTTTAAATTTACCTTTCTCTAATATATAAAAACGAGTCGTTAAACTTTCGACCTCCCAATTCTCATTGGTATGTTCTTCTTGTGTGACCAATAAACGACTGTTGGCTTTACTTGCAATCACATCTTCAGCATTTTGCTCGCCACCAAAACCTGCATTTAATAGCTTTCCAGTACGCTTACTCACAAAGGAATACATCCGACAACTTGCTCCACAGCCCCACATCGTGATGACATATTCACCAGCAAAATCAGGTTTTTCTTTTAAGGCATCACGTAATCGGGTACGGAACATACGTGCATAGTCATCAGACAGATCGAGTTGTGCAGTTTTCCCTGTATAAACGGATTTGACTGGATAATCTGAAAATTGTGGAACATTAGTTTTGGCATGTAGTACAGTGACGCTGAGCATTGAACAGATCAATGCCATCAAAATTTTTTTCATTATTATGCGCTCAGTTTATACCTTGCATTATCATAGCAAAAATCAAACTTTTGACAGTAGCGTCTTTACAAAAACGCTTCCAATACTGAATTTAAAAATACATGCCCTTTTTCAGTACAGTTTAAAACCTCAGTATCATTCACCATCAACTGACGTTGACGTAATGAATTTAAAATCTCATCCAAATCAGCCAAATCCAAACCTGTACGTTCTGCATATAACTGCGCTTGAACACCATCCATCAAACGCAACGCATTCATCATAAATTCAAACGGCAAATCTTCATCTTCAATCCGTTTAAATTGCAAATGTTCAGCAGGTACTTTGACTAAATAATCTTTAGGTAAACGAGTTTTCTGAAAACGATATACGCCATCCGCTTGAGTCACTTTACCATGTGCCCCTGCGCCAATCGCTAAATAATCGCCAAACTGCCAATAATTTAAATTATGTGCCGATGATTTTTCTTTACGCCAAGCAGAGACTTCATAATTCACAAAACCCTGTGCTTTTAAATAGGCTTCACCTTGTGCTTGAATATCTGCTAAAACATCTTCAACAGGTAAAATCGGTTGCGTGCGAAAAAATACAGTATTGGGTTCAATGGTTAATTGATACCAAGAAATATGCGTTGCACCATTTTCCACAGCTAATTTAAGATCATGAAGTGCCTGCTCTAAAGTTTGCTCAGGCAAGCCATGCATCAAATCGACATTGATGCGTTTAAAACCTGCGTGTTTGGCATGCTGAATTGCGGCTATTGCATCCTCATTGGAATGAATCCGTCCTAATTTATGTAAATGTTCAGGATTAAAACTTTGCACACCTAGCGATAAGCGGTTAATTCCTGCTTGCAAATAATCTGCAAAAGGATCATGTTCCACTGTACCAGGATTGGCTTCTAAGGTTATTTCACAATTCTGTTCAAACGGAATAAGCGCTTTTAATTGGGCAAATAACCATTGATAGGCTTTTGCTGAAATGAGCGATGGCGTTCCTCCACCGATAAAAACGCTATGTATTTCACGTCCCTGCGCAAACTCAACTTGTGTTTTAAAGTCCTCAACCAATGCCTGTAAATATTCTTGTTCAAGTTCTAATGATAATTTTCCATCAGGTACCGCATGCGAATTAAAATCACAATAGGGACATTTACGCACACACCACGGCATATGAATATAAAGAGAAAGAGGAATATTTTGAGGATTTAAATCAGCCAAGGAAAAGCTCAGATGTTTTTGGAGAATATATAATTTTAGCATGACTTCACACTTTCGATTAGTACAAGTCATTTATTTCCATTAGACTAAAAATCATCAAGGATGGAGATAATAACAACATGATGAAACTCACCAGCCAATTTCTCTTATTGTTACCTTTGGCAATGGGAATTGGCATTGCCATGAGCGTTCAAACTGCGATCAATACCCAGCTAAGAGAATATTTACACTCCCCTTTACAAGCTGCCCTTTTGTCATTTTTAATTGGTACAATAGTGCTCGCAATTTTTGTGTTTTTTCAATCCACACCTAAACCAACTTTACAAAGTTTAGGACAAATTCCGTGGTATCTCTGGCTTGGTGGTTGTTTAGGTGTCTATGCCATCAGCATCAGCATTTATACTGCGCCAAAACTGGGCTTTTTGACCTTATCTGGTTTGATCATTTTTGGACAAATTATGATGTCAATGCTATTAGACCATTTTGGCTGGCTTGGTGTTGAAAAAACTCAACTCAATTGGCAACGTCTTTTCGGTGGCGTGGTGATTTTTATTGGTGTGCTTCTCACTCTACAACGCTAACCCTTCATTTTTCTAAGCACATTTAAAACGAGTAATACGTGTCAAATCATGCTGCCACTACGACCCGCTTTGAATTAAAGCAACTTTTTCATTTAATGCTACCCATTTTGGTCACACAGTTTGCCCAAGCAGGCTTTGGTCTGATCGATTCGATCATGGCTGGACATTTATCCGCACAAGACTTGGCAGCAATTGCTGTTGGTGTGGGTTTATGGATTCCTGTAATGCTATTATTTAGTGGCATTATGATTGCAGCCACCCCATTGGTCGCTGAAGCACAAGGCGCACGTACACCTGAGAAAATCCCATCGATTGTGCGTCAATCTTTATGGATTGGTTTAGTTTTAGGCATCATCGCAGGGTTAATTTTGCAAATTCTGCCATTTTTATTGCCTTTGTTTAATGTCCCTGAAAGCTTGATTCCAAAGGCAAGTTTGTTCTTACATGCGATTGGTTTTGGTATGCCTGCGGTGACAATGTATGCTGCATTGCGCAGTTATTCTGAGGCGATGGGTTATCCTCGTCCTGTCACTGTACTGAGTTTGCTGGCTTTGGTGGTATTGATTCCATTGAACTTTATTTTCATGTATGGGCTTGGACCAATTCCAGAACTTGGGAGTGCAGGCTGTGGTTTTGCCACTGCAATTTTGCAATGGCTGATGTTTATCGCTTTGGCTATTTATGTTTTTAAAGCCAAACCTTATCAAAAAACCCAACCGTTGAAACAGTGGGAAAAAATTAACCCAGTTTTGATCAAAAGAATTTTAAAGCTTGGTTTACCGATTGGCTTAGCGATTTTCTTTGAGGTTAGCATTTTTAGCACTGGTGCGATTATTCTCAGTCCACTGGGGGATATTACCGTTGCTGCACATCAAATTGCGATTTCCATCACCTCTCAGTTGTTTATGATTCCCATGTCTTTGGCGATTGCGCTGACCATCCGTGTTGGAATGTATTATGGTGAGAAAAATTGGGCTGCGATGCGTAAAGTTCAATGGGTTGGTTTATTAACTGGAACGTGCTTTGCGGCATTCACTATGTTGCTGATGTGGTTTTTACGACCTGAAATTGTTGCTGCTTACACCTCAGATATTGCAGTTTCACAAGTGGCGATTTACTTGATTTTATTTGCGATTGGCTACCAACTGATGGACGCTTGGCAAGTCAGTGCTGCTGGGTGTTTGCGGGGTATGCAAGACACCAAAGGCCCGATGTGGATCACTATGTTTTCTTATTGGGTGATCGCCTTCCCAGTAGGCATTTATCTAGCACGTTATACTGAAATGGGCGCAGCAGGGGTTTGGACAGGGTTGATTGTCGGTTTAACTATTGCTTGTGTGCTGTTAATCAGTCGCTTGTTGGTGATTAATAAACGACTAAGTCAGATTTAAGAAATTAAGCCTGTTTTTATATCAAACTCCTTACTTTAATTTAGGTAAGGAGTTATTAAAGTCATTGCTTTGCTATCGCATCTTTCAAGCCTTGCGGGACTTCATTTTCATCTGCAACATTTTTCACAATTGCCTGTCCCACAATTACATCAGTACCATTAAAGGTCATGGTGGGCGAACCATACAGTTCATAACCTTCATTCAGCGCCTTAGTCACCCGAGCACAAAAATTCACATCATCTTTACCTGTTAAATAACGATAAACTTTCATAGTCATAATTCATTTTTTAAATTAAAATCATTTTAACGCTGCGTAAATAATTAATGTAAGATTAAATAGATAAAAACATATTTAAAAAATAGCGAAGCAGAAACAATATCTTAACAATTTAAAATAGGCAGTTTAAGAATAGTCGCCTATGATTAAAATCAGAAAAACTTCATCAAAGTTTAAGGATTTGTCTGAATGTCTAAAAATTCAAGTACGCCCGGTCGCCGTTTTATGAAACTTGCAGGCATGACCGCAAGTATCGCCACCAAAACTGTGTCCAATTCTATTCGCAATTTTAATGCTGATGAAGATAAAAAAAATGAAGCTCGCAGTAAACTTTTCCAAGACATCGGCTTACAAATTGCGGATACACTTGGGGAGATGAAAGGTGCGGTCATGAAAGTTGGACAGATCGCTTCTCAATATAAAGACATTTTCCCGCCAGAAGTAGCCAAAGCCATTGCAAAATTACAACGCCAAGCTCCTGCAATGCCTTTTGCTGAAATCAAAAAACAAGTAGAAAAAGAACTCGGTAAACCTTTAGATCAAGTGTTTAGCCACTTTGAAGAACAACCTTTTGCCGCAGCTTCGATTGGGCAAGTACATAAAGCAACACTACCCAATGGCGACCAAGTCGTGGTTAAAGTGCAATATCCAGGCGTAGATGAGGCCTGTGAAAGTGACCTCAAACAAGTTCGTTTGGCTTTACGTTTAATGGGCGTTTTGAAAGTTGATAAAAAACTGCAAGATCGTTTATTTAAAGAGATTCAAGACAGTTTACATGAAGAATTAAACTATGAAATCGAAGCACAAAACCTGCAAGTTTTCCGCACCTTTCACCAAGCCTTAGATAGCCAAATCATTATTCCACAAGTTTTTCCTGAGTTTTCTAGCCGTCGTATTTTGACGTTAAGCTTAGAAAAAGGTGAAAGCATCGAAACAGCCAGTACGTGGGATTTAAGCATTCGCAACCAAATCGGTGAGCGTCTGATTCGAGCTTTGGGGCAAGAAATATTTTTCTTAAAACGTTTTCATTGTGACCCACACCCAGGCAACTTCGCTTTTCGTGAAGATGGCAGCGTGATTATTTATGATTTTGGTGGGGTTAAAACCTTATCCAATGAAATTATCCAACACTTTAAAAACTTAGTACGTGCCGGTCGTAAAGCGGATATTAGTACCATTGAAAATGAATTAACCGCACTGGATGCTCTGGCTGAAAAAGGTAAGTTTCCTGAAGAATTATACCAAGAATGGCTTGAGGTTCTATTACGTCCACTGACCACACACTATGATTTTGCTGAAAATTCTGCGCATCATGATGGCATGAAATTGGTGAAAAAATCCTTAAAATATTGGGATGTTTTCAAACCTTCACCCGATACATTAATGGTCAATCGTACTATTTCTGGACATTATTGGAATTTGATTCAACTGAAAGTACATGACGATTTAAGTGATTTATTTGAAGAGTTATTACCTCAGCAAAATTAAGATTATTGCAATTTTTAATTCAGTCTATTTTAAGTATGGCATTTTAAAGTAAACTTAATTTGAAGCCTAAACACATCCTCCAGTTTAGGCTTCATTTTTTGTTTCTTCATTTACAAAATAACTTTTTAATATTCTCATGCTCATTTTAAACACTCAGAATCTACTTTACATTTTATTTGTTATGTTATAACATTTTATTAAATACAAAAATGATTGGAGTCTACAATGCGTCCGAATATCCATCCTGAATATCGCCAAGTTCTGTTTCACGATACCAATGCCAATGCCTTTTTTTTGATTGGCAGCACCATTCAGACCAAACAAACACGTGAATACGAAGGTCAAGAATATCCTTATGTTGCTTTAGATATTTCGAGTGCTTCGCATCCGTTCTATACAGGTGAAGTGCGTCAAATCAATAATGAAGGTCGTATCGCAAGCTTTAACAAACGTTTTGCACGTTTTAAACGTTAATTTTTTCTTTTTCAGTTTAACTTTTTAACCCTAGCCTAAAGTGCTCCTCCCTTTAGGCTATTTTTTTATCTACTATTTAGCATGATTTGAAAAATATAAAACCCAATTGCTAAGCACACCACACCACAGATCACACTTGAAATACTATAAGCCAAGGCGATGGGCAATTGTCCTTGTCGAATCAATTGAAATGTTTCCAAACCAAAGCTTGAAAATGTGGTAAAGCCACCTAAAATCCCCACCATAAATAAAAGTCGAGCTTCATTGTGTAAAATAGGATAACGCTGGCTTAAGGCAAAAAAGATACCCGCCAAAAAGCAGCCAAATAAATTGACTGACCACGTTGTCCAAGGAAATAAACTGTGCGGTTTGGAAATAATGAATCCAGTGCCATAACGCAAGCTTGCCCCAATTGCGCCACCGCATGCGACGAGTAGCCAGTTCATTTGCACAATACTCCCAATCATTATGTATATGTAATTGTGTATAAGTTAAACTTTATCCACAGATGTTATGGCTCATGTATATTTACGCAACAGGATTTTCGTTCATTACATAAAAATCTAAAGTTGGCACAACAAAAGCAAATGCATCCTGTGGATTTACACCCCATTCTTCAAGTAATGGACAATCCACCGCCAATGCTTGAGCGGATTGAATTTTACTAAAATCAAAAGGCATAATGATATCGCCTTGTGACATTTTGCTTGGCTGATCCACCCATTCCACCCAAGCATGCTCTTGATCAACCAAATAACGTATCGCCTTATCCCAAGAGCCAAAAAACGTTTGCCATGCAGCAGGCAATTGTTGTTCGTCATTCAGCCGTATCGAGCTTGAGAGTCGGTATCGAGCATCGATTGATATTTGGGTATGGACTTGTTCTGCGTGTTGTTGATGTTGAAATACCGTTGCAAATTGTGCAGGCATTGCATCACTTGCCAAACGCCCACTCAAAACATATAACAATTGATCTACCGCAACTTGTTCAAAAATTGCCGTTTTCTCTTGTTGTTTTGGATCAATATAAAAACGCCAATTACTTTGCTGAGGAGATGGCATCAGTTTGCGTAATTTTCCTAAAAAAGAGAATCCAAAATGCGCATGTTGGTAGGTTAATATGGTAAAAATCGTTTTGCCTTGTTTTTCCCAAAGCTGTACCTGTTCTGGGTAACGCGAACGAACGTGCTCAATGTCCACCAACCAAGATAAATAGACGATATTTTTAACTTGACTTTGTAGCTTTAAAAAAGGTAAAAATCGCATCAATACACGACGGATTTTCAATAAAAAAGTCAAACTTAAAATAAAAGCAATACAGGACTCAACCCAAGTACTACGATGATTTTTGTAAGTATGCCGACTCATTCTCATCCCCTTCACACTGTTTTGATGTTATGGGGTTTTCACCCATCACATGAAAATCTAAGTTAGGTATAAAAAAACACAAGGGCTGACTATCGGCACCTATACCAAATTCAGCCAATAAAGGACAATCTAGGTGTTGTATTTCTAAAGCACGGATTTGTTCAAAATCACTGACGATTTGAATATTTCCTTGTGAAAGCTGCTGTGGTTGATCGACACATTCCACCCAAACATGTTCTTGCGGAACAAAAAATTTTAAAGCGTCCTTCCATTCAGGAAATATTTCGGCCCACTGTCCAGTGAGTTGTTTATCTTCAACATTTTTTAGTGTTACATCTAAACAATAACGTTCATCCATATGGATTTTGGCATGAATGTCTAAATCATTTGCAGTAGATTTTACCTGATGTTGAAAATTCGGATCGTATTGGGCAGGCATGGCATCACTTAACACTCGACCACCCATGACATATAGCATTTTATCCACCACAATTTGTTCAAAAATCACTGTCTTAGGCAACAAATCATCTGCCAAATAAAAACGCCAATTACTTTGTCGTGGAGATGGAAATATCTTCCGAGCTGCCCTAAAACAATGAAGCCCAAAATGATGATGGTGATAAAACAAAATACTAAAAATCGTTTTGCCTTGATGTTCCCATAAACGAATCGGTTCTGGAAAACGCTGTTTGACGAGATCAATATCAACCAACCATGACATATACACGGTATCTGTTGCTTGGCTTTCAAGGCGTAAAAAGGGCAAAAAACGCATCAATCCACGACGTAAATTCAATATTATTTTTGAACGAAGCAGCCGCCCAAACAAGCGGAAAAATAGCTGATGTTGTTTAAATTTAAATAAATGGCGATTCATAAAACATCTATCATTGTATTTTTATCGTGTAGGTCATTTTTATATTAGCAAAAAATCCAAACGAAAGTCGTTTTAATACGGAATAATGATATTGAATGCCCTTATTTTTAGTTATGATTTGGCAACGTCTATTCTGAATATAACTTGGAACCTAAGCTATGACGCAACAACTTTTAGCACAGCTTCAAACAGGTGAAGCAAAATTTGCCGATGTAATTGCATTTATTGAAGCACGTTACCAGCACACTCCGACTGCATTTCAAAATGGTCAACAGTACAATGCAGCGACTGAAAATCAAGGCAGTGCTAAAGTTTTTTCATTTGCCAAGCTCAATGATTTAGATCAACAACAAACCTTAAGTTTATTTGCCGAACACTATGCGTCTGTACTGGCTACACCCGAAGCTACTGATCATCAAAACATTCGCCAATTTATGCAACATGGCTGGGATGGCATTAAGTTTGAAGGCACAGCTTTAACAGCAAAATAGCATTGACCTACTCAATATATCTGCTAACTAATAGCCTAATTTAATTAAGTCAAAAGTAAATAAAGCTTTAGCAAAATTATTTCATACATATTTTACCACCTATACAGGCGACATGGATGTTACCACTGTTGGGTTGTTGGGTGGAGGTTTTAGGGATTGAAGCACTCACCCAACAAAAGACTTGTCTTTTAATCTGGTAAAAGACAAGTCTTATCTACGCAAATTCAGCTAATTTTTTCAATACTATTTATGGTTGTATAATTCTTTAAAATGACATTATTCCAAACACTTACAACTCATGGACGTTCATCAAACTGCGGTAAATCATCACAAATATTGTCCCACTCTGCTTTATAGGCTGTGAAAATATGCATCGTTGGTTTTTGTTGAAGTGGCGTATCTAAGGTGCCGATTCTTAAACGATAAGTATCTGGTGTTTCTGCTTTAATACTAATAATCGGTGAAGCGCATTCACTACAAAAACAACGCTGCGTAGTAGGGGTTGATGCAAATTTTTTAAGTAAATGTTCACCCTGAACGATTTTAAAATCTGTTTTTTGAATAGGTGCATTGGTGGCGAAAGCGGTACCATTTGCTTTACGACAACGACGACAATGACATTGAATAATTTCACCAATTTCGCCATGAATTTCATAACGAATACCACCGCATAAACAACTTCCTGTATATATTTTTTCTACGGACATGGTTTTTATCTCTGGTTTGGAATGTTGTCAAATTAACACAAACAAAATCACTTCATCGAAATTTAAGCTTATTCAATTGTAATTTTCATTCTGAAGATAATGATGTGTCCCTACTGCTGCAGCACGTCCTGTAGCAAAACATGCTGTCAGTAAATAGCCTCCCGTTGGCGCATCCCAGTCCAACATTTCCCCACAACAAAATACATGCGGATTAGATTTCAATTGTAATTGTTCATTCAAGGCATTTTGTTTTATACCGCCAGCACAACTAATCGCTTCTTCAATGGGACGAAATCCTGTCAGTTCAACTTTTAAGTGTTTAATTTGATAGGCTAACTCTTCTGGTTGATGCCATAAGGATTTATCTACAATTTCACGAATTAAATTGGACTTTGCAGTATCTAAACCTGCTTTACGCCAAATATTGGCAGTTGACTGCTTCTTTGCTGGTTGTAATTTTTGTACTAACTGAGACATGGTTAAATCAGGTAACAAGTCTAAATATAAACTCATATTTTGGTGTTGCTTAAGCTGCTGTCTTAACGCTCGTCCTTGTTTATAAATCAGACCACTTTCCAAACCATAGTGTGTGATGACAATATCACCTTGTGTTTTGGCTTGCCCCGCTACCCAAGCATCAACACGTTTCAATGGCTGTCCAAAAACAGGCTGCATAAACTTAGACCATGCTTTTTCAACGCCTGCATTGCTGGCTTGAAAAGCTTCTATTTGCGCTTGATCAAACCATTTTTGCCACGCCCCATCACTGCCTAGCTGTGACCAAGACACTGCGCCACAGGCTAAAATAATCGCATCAAAATCTTGCGTATAAATTTGCTCAGATTTGAGATTTTGAATGGTTAATCTGTGATGTTTTAAATCTAAAATTTGATGCCGATAATGGAATTGTATTTTATTTTCAATTAAACGTTTCAACCAAGCGCGTAATAAAGGCGCAGCTTTCATCTCATTAGGAAAAATTCGCCCTGAACTGCCGACATAAGATTCAATTCCTAAACCTTGCATCCACTGTCGAATCCAAGTTGCATCCCATTGTTTGATCCATGGACTGAGCCACGCAACTTGATCATAGCGTTGCACAAACTGTGTAACTGGTTCAGCATGGGAAATATTCAGCCCTGTTTTTCCTGCCATTAAAAATTTGCGTGCTGCTGAAGGTTTTTGCTCATACACATGCACCTCATAATCAAATGCACTCAATACTTCCGCAGCCATTAACCCTGCAGGTCCAGCCCCAACAATGGCAATACGCTTACTTGACATTTTCAGGCTCAGTCACTTGAGTATTTTGACCTTGTAAAGGTTGAAAACCATCAAAACGTGTTGCATAGTTTTCAGGTTTAGAGATAACCAACTGCTGGCACAACTCTCCACGTTCTAAATATTTAATCTCAAAATGAGTCCGTGCTGAATCAGATGCAATCACTTGTTTCTCATACGGTAAATTCCAGACTTTTTGTAATTGCTGTTCTGCTTCTACAATATATTCAGGAATATTACTGGCTAAAGTAATCGTGCCGTGGGTTTGTAAACGAGAAATTAAAAATTCAAAAAATGGCATATTCAACCAGCGTTGTGCTGGATTATGTGGCTCAGGATTTGGATATAAAATAAAAAATTGTTGCACTTGCTGCGGATACAAAGCGTGTACCACCCAAGGTAACGCATCCGCATGAATCGGTGTTAAATTATCTTGCCCTTCAAGTTGATGCTGTTTTTGCATGGCTAAAAACTTTTCACGTGTTCTTTCTACAGCGACCAATTTGAGTTGTGGATTTTGACCAGAAAAAAGTAAGGCATGCTTGCCTTTACCTGCACCAATTTCGACACAAATTGGACTATTTTCAATAGATTGAAAATCACGTGGCGCATGCATACGCTGTGCTTGAAATTGACGAATCGGCATAATCAGATCAAACTAGTAAAAAACGGCACAAGTCTACCAAGTCTTATGCACTTTGCCTATTTCACTTTGCAAAATGAGGATTGAATCCATGCCACGTACCTTTCCATGCCCTCGTTGTGGTCAGCCAACGACTTGGGATGACAATGAATTCCGCCCTTTTTGCTCTGAACGTTGTAAATTAATTGATCTCGGTGCTTGGGCAAGTGAAGATTATAAATTACCGACAGAAGATGCTCCTCAAGCAGAAGACTTATAGCACTAAGTAATATTTTATTACAATATAACAAACCCGACGTAAACAGTTTGTATTATAAGTACACAATACTCTTATAAATTATTCTTATCTTATTACACTTCACTTGTCGTAATTGAGAAAAATTATGCTTCTTATATTAAAAATTAGTTTTATTATTCTGAGTGTTTTTGGCTTATTTTTTATTGGCTTAGGCATTTATGCAGCTGACGGTCTGTTCTTTGCTATCGCATTACTTTTTATTATTGCGACACTTTTAGTTGGCTTAGAAATACGTAAAAGATTTTCAAACCCTTTTGACTAAAACGCTCAAAAAAATCTTACTCACCGATGTAAATAAGATTTCTTTTAACAACCTAACCATTAAAACAACTTTAAATCACCTATTATCAGCCTGCCTGACCTGCAACAAATGGATTATGTTGTTTTTCAAAACCAATAGTACTCATTGGCCCATGTCCTGAAATAAACTGAGTTTCATCAGGTAAACTAAAACATTCTCTTTGAATCGAATCTAGCAGTTGCTGATGATTTCCTTTAGGAAAGTCAGTACGTCCGATTGAACCTTTGAACAACACATCACCCGTCCATAACACGCCATATTTAGCATTATAAAACATCACATGTCCGGGGGTATGTCCGGGTGCAAAACGTACCTCAAATTCCTCTTCACCCAGCTTAAGAAGCTCACCACCTTCTAGCCATTGATCAACATGTACCGCTTCTGGAATGGGAAAACCATAACGTGCCGAAACTTCTTGGATCATATCTAACCAAAAAGCATCTTCTTTGTGCGGCCCAATGACAGGAACATTCCACGCTTTAACCAATGCACCGACTGCACCTGCATGATCTAAATGTCCATGCGTCAACCACAAAGCTTTGACTGTTAAACCTAAGCTTTCGACTTCTTGTTTAAGTTTTTCAGGTTCACCACCTGCATCAATCAGTACCGCTTCTTTACTTTCGCTGTCCCAAACGATTGAACAATTTTGAGCAAATGCGGTGACGGGTACAATTTTAACTTGCAACATATTCTTTCCTCAATTTGGCTCAAATGTGCTAAAGGTTGTCTTCAAAGGCTCTAAGTTTGCCTGTAATAATTGGGCTAATAAATCAATATGCAAGGCATCATTATTTAATGCTGGGATATATTGATATTGCTCCCCGCCTGCTTGCAAAAATAGTTCAGCATTTTGTAATGCTAATTCTTCTAAAGTTTCTAAACAATCCGCAGAAAAAGCTGGACTCATAACCTGTACCGACTTTACACCTTGTGCAGCCCAATCTTGTAATACTTGATCTGTATAAGGTTTTACCCATTCTTGTTTACCAAAACGAGACTGGAAACTGATTTGCCACTGATCATCGCTTAAGTTTAAAGCTTGTGCCAGCTTTTGTGCAGTAATCTGACTACGTTCAGCATAAGGATCACCTTTATCCGCATAAGGCTGCGGAATACCATGAAAAGACATCAATAGTTTTTCAGGCGTACCATGCGTTTGTTGAAATTTGCGAACACTGTCCGCCAAAGCTTGAATATACAAAGGATGCTGATAATAATCACGAATGATGGTTAAAGCTGGCAAATTTCGCTGTGTCAGCACCCATTTAGCCACAGCATCATAAAGCGGTGCGGTTGAGGTCGCTGAATATTGTGGGAATAATGGCAATAAAATGATTTGATCATATTTTTGTGCTGCTGCATCTTGTAATACTTGGCTAATCCCAGGATTACCATACGTCATCGCAGGGACGACATGCAAGTCTAAATGAGGATTTTGCGCAAGCAAGCGTTGTTCTAAAAGTGCCGTTTGCTGCAATAAAATTTCTCGCATAGGCGAGTCTGTCATCCACACTTGCACATAAGCATGTGCCACTCTTTTAGGACGAAAAGGCAAAACAAAAGCATGTAAAATGATTTGCCAAATAAATTTGGGAATTTCAATCACACGCCCATCAGATAAAAACTGCTTTAGAAAGCGTCGTACAGCAACTTCAGAAGGTTCATCAGGCGTTCCTAAATTGGCAACAATCACTAACACCTTGGTTCTAGAAAGCATGATTTTATTTAACCTTATTAAATCAATCTATCCAGTCAATGTATCAGAACTTAAGCCATTTTTTTAACAGATCAATAAAAAACATTCATTTAAAAAATAGATGAATGCTTACCAATCATTTGTGAGCCTTCTAATAATCTTAAGCCTTTGCTGGTAATTTGCCACAGCATACGCTGTCGATCATCTCGTCCAACTGGCGCGATCCAATCATTTTGGCGCATTTGTTGCTTAATGGTGTGTAAGGCACGAATATTGATCTGCGCTCTGGCAACGGCATGTGCTCTAGGCATAGGCACTTGCACATCTGCCAAACCAGATTTATTTAAATATTCATTCAGTACCTTAGAAAAGCTGTCTTCTGGTGTAGTATTTCTAAATTCAACCGATAAAACTTTTAAAATCTCGATCCATGTCATTTCACGAATTGGATTCATTTCCTTAAAATTACCATCCTGATAGGCATGCACACGATAATCAAAATTAAATACATCGTGAATAGAAACCTTCGGCAAAGTTAGGAATGGGTCGACTTCTTTACGTTCTTGCGTATTTTTAGCTTGTGCCAATTGGGTTTTTAAGCGATCAATCTCATCCTGTAATACTTGAATATTTTGTGGACGCACCCACCCAACCACAGGATAACGTTCTAGCATTTGTGGCATATAAGAACGTACACTCAGCTCTAAATCCCGCAATGTTCGATAAGTGACCACTTGTTCCACTTCTCTTTGTAGTTGGTTGCGGAACTCGTAAAATTTTTCTTTTAATTCTGCACGGGACTCTTGTAAAGCTTCATCACGCAACTCAGGTGCTTCATGCAAAAATACGATGACTGGTTTTTGTTTAGTGACTGCATAGATATATTCTAAATGCATATAACTCACACCAGATACCGATTGTTCCCCGTACTGGCTACCTAAAAGTAATAAAACATAATCACAATCATCGATTTGACGACGAGCAAAAGCCGTACTCAAAGGCGTACGCTGTTCCAAACCCCACGAAAAGAACCCCATTCCGATCAGCGTTTGTGAAACAATCATGCGTTCTGGCTGCATGTCTTTGCCAGACGTGGTAATAAACACCTGATAACGTTTGTCGAGCATAGGTTAACCCATCCTTCTCATATAGCTTAAATATTGATCCGCCCCAAACAGATCACGAAGTTATATGCCCCACACTTATAAATATAGATAAAATTAAAGCTGTCTTAATTTCATATGTTGGACTCACTATTGCAGTTTATCAATAACGTCACAAATTGACCATGAAATTTTTTCTTGAATTAAATGTTTTAGGACTGGCGTTAAAGTATCCGCATTATGACCACTGACATAACAGCTCAGTTGTGTTTTATTTTGTAATGATAATTCTGATAACAATTCATTCTTAATTAAAATTCGTGCAGTTTGCCGAGCAACCGCAAGCCCTGAATCCACTAAAGTCAACTGATCTCCATAAAGATTTTGGATGGTATTTTTTAAAAAAGGATAATGTGTACAACCTAATACCAAGTAGTCTGCATGCTTAGCCAATATCGGATCTAAAACATTTTTTAATGCTGTTTTACATTGTTCACTGTTTTGCAATCCTGCTTCCACAAAAGGAACCAGTTCTAAACAAGTGACAGGCATCACATCTACACCCGAAGGTTCTGCAAAACGCAATACCACATCCTTAATTAATTTACCCCGAAAAGTGGCAGGTGTGGCAAGTACGGCCACCACTTTAGACTGGGTTTGCAACACGGCTGGCTTTAAGGCAGGTACCAACCCCACAATTGGGAAGTTCTCACCATAATGCTCACGCAAAAAATCCAAGCTAAATGCAGATGCGGTATTACATGCAACTACTGCAATTTTGCAGCCTTGTCGATACAACCATTCAATCGCCTGTGCAGTTAATTCACGGATATTTTGATCATCTCGTGCGCCATAAGGCACATGCGCAGTATCGGCATAATATAAAATACGCTCATTGGGTAAATAGTTGGCAATCTCCTGCGCCACGGACAATCCACCTATGCCAGAATCAAAAATACCAATTGGCGCATCTGCAGATGCTTTTGGCATAGGATTTTCTAAAGGATATAAAGGGAGAATGGCGCTCATCTTATCCACTATTTGTATGAGTCAAAATATCAAGCTATAAAGCTTAAACCTCAAGTGCCTAATTGCAAGTGCAAATCACCACTTGTTAACGATAAAATCGTGTCGCCTTGCGCATTTTCAAGCAATTCACCATATTCAATTAAATGAAAAAATGCAGCGCGTTGAATCAAGGCATTTATGCCAAAGCGTACATGCACATAAGGTCGTGCTTCACCCTGAAACTCTCGCATAAAAATAGGATGCGCTGCATCAACAATGATCACATCTTGATTGGTTGTGGTCAGTTGTAAATACTTTTTATTTTCAATCTCAACTTGTTCAACATTGTTGACAAATAAAGGCTCATCCTCAACCTCAATTTCGATTTGTTCCACAGGTGTTTTTAAGTAGAATTTTCCACTTTCTTTCCAAAGCACACTACTAAACAGGTCTAGTAAGGCTTGCCGACGAATCAATTGACCTTCGTGCCACCATTCACCGTTGGCTTTTACACACAAATCCATTTTGCCACAATGCTTTGGCTGCCACTTCTGCAAAGGTGGGATTGACCTTTTGTGACCCAACTGTACAGCTTTTAGGTATTGTGCTATGTCCATTAAGTTTTTATCATCAGAATCTAGTGATTTATTCACCTCTGATGTTGAATTATTTTGATTTACCATGGTTTATGCCTTGCTGACCAAAAAATAATACGACTCAGCCAATTGGCTAGATCAAGGTTTATCCCTATACTAGCGCAACATTATAAAAGGTACGATAACAGAATTGTACCGCGTAATTAAGAACACTCATGGCAGCACCGATTTTTTTATTGTAATAATGAAATGACTACGGTTGCCACCTTTAGACATATGAGGAGTCCTACATGGAACACATCGAACGTGAATCGATGGAGTTTGACGTAGTGATCGTAGGCGCAGGTCCTGCGGGTCTTTCTGCTGCGATTAAAATTCGTCAATTAGCAATTGAGAACAACCTTCCAGACCTTTCCGTCTGTGTGGTTGAAAAAGGCTCTGAAGTTGGTGCGCATATCTTATCTGGTGCTGTACTTGAACCTCGTGCAATCAATGAACTTTTCCCAAATTGGAAAGAAGAAGGTGCACCTTTAAATGTGCCTGTGACTGAAGACAAAACTTATTTCTTAATGTCTGCAGAAAAATCACAAGAAGCACCGCATTGGATGGTACCTAAAACCATGCATAACGATGGAAATTATGTGATTTCTCTCGGAAATGTGGTGCGTTGGTTAGGCACAAAGGCTGAAGAATTAGAAGTCTCTATTTTCCCAGGCTTTGCAGCGTCTGAAGTACTTTATCATGAAGATGGTTCAGTAAAAGGCATCCAAACAGGTGATATGGGTATTGGTAAAGATGGTGAGCCAACACACAACTTTACTCCAGGTTATGAATTGCATGCCAAATATACATTATTTGCAGAAGGTTGCCGTGGTCATTTAGGTAAACGTCTGATTGCAAAATACGACCTTGATAAAAATGCTGACCCACAACATTATGGGATCGGTATCAAAGAACTTTGGGAAATCGATCCTACAAAACATAAACCAGGTTTGGTGATGCATGGTTCAGGTTGGCCGTTGTCTGAAACAGGTTCTACAGGTGGCTGGTGGTTATATCACGCTGAAAATAACCAAGTGACTTTGGGAATGATCACTGATTTATCTTATACCAACCCACACATGTATCCATTTATGGAAATGCAGCGTTGGAAAACTCATCCACTAATCAAGCAATACCTTGAAGGTGGTAAGCGTATTTCTTATGGCGCACGTGCTGTTGTAAAAGGTGGTTTAAACTCTCTGCCTAAATTGACGTTCCCAGGCGGTTGCTTAATTGGTGATGATGCAGGTTTCTTGAACTTTGCTAAAATCAAAGGCTCTCACACGGCGATGAAATCAGGCATGCTGTGTGGTGAGGCTGTATTTGAAGCGATTCAAGCAGGTGTTGCCAAAGGTGGTGAAGTTGGCTACGCACGTGTGGTTGAAGGCGAAGACTTCTTTATTAAAGAACTTACTGCTTATACTGAAAAATTTGACAATAGCTGGTTAAAAGAAGAGTTATATCGTTCACGTAACTTTGGCCCAGCAATGCACAAATTCGGTTTATGGATGGGTGGCGCATTTAACTTTATTGATCAAAATATCTTTAAAGTACCATTCACATTACATGATTTAGTGCCTGACTTCAGTGCCTTAAAAACTGTAGATGCGTCGACATTCAAACCAAACTATCCAAAACCAGATGGTAAGTTGACATTTGATCGTTTGTCTTCGGTATTTGTATCGAATACTGTACATGAAGAAAATCAACCTGCACATTTGAAGCTGATTGATCCAACAATTCCTGTAAATGTAAACTTACCAAAGTGGGACGAGCCAGCTCAGCGCTACTGCCCTGCTGGGGTTTATGAAATCATGGAAAATGATGACGGCTCTAAGCGTTTCCAAATCAACGCAGCAAACTGTGTCCACTGTAAGACGTGTGATATTAAAGATCCTTCACAAAATATCACTTGGGTAACGCCTGAGGGTGGTGGTGGTCCGAATTACCCGAATATGTAATGAGTATCCAAATATGTAATTTGGATAGCTGATTAATACCAGTTAGATAAAATACCTCGATACAATCGGGGTATTTTTTATTTCTGAACACTTTCCCAAATATCTGAATATTTGCTAAATACCATGACTATAGGTCCTACTGCTGATTTTACTGCGCCATGATCTTGAATAATATTAATTACATAATCTTGACAACTATATAGATAAGCATTGTCTTTGGCTTTCCATCCCACTTTCGGCACATTGGAATGCTTTAAAATATTTTGCTTAAATCGCTCTAGATCTGTTTCATAAGTTGCCAAAGGACCATCTAAAAAACTAGCACTAAATGAGCTAATGATCTGCTTTTTATCATCAAAAGCAATGTGTCCAAAAGAAGTCACGCCTGCTTTTTTGACAAGCTCATCTACCCCATTTTTAAACTCAAAACGCTCATGGTCATCACCTAATACCTCGACACTTGCTGTCGGATGTTGCTTTTGAAACTCAGAAATAGGTTGTGCCAGTCGAATACCCGCCACTTCAATTTGTTGCATTGGAAGCGCGCACGGTTTCGCCCAGACAGATTGCAGGACGCTCAAAGTCATTAAAGTAAATAATAAAGCTGTTCTTTTTCTCATTCGGTGCATGTGATATGCGTATTTTTATTGAAATGAATGTTAGATTTAACAACTTTAAAATTTCAAAGCTGCTTTTAACCTTTTTGTACCAAATAATGAAACTCTTTATTACCATTTTCATCGAGTTTTTCTTCTTGCAAGAGTAATTCATGTCCTAAGTGCATACAAAACTTTGGAATATCCCAAGAAGTTGAATTATCCGTTGCAAAAACTTCAACCACATCGCCTGATTTAGATTTACGAATAGCTTGATGTAACATCATCACAGGCTCAGGACAACGCAAACCACGTGTATTCAGTTGAATGCTCGGTATAGGCAACTGTTCAGACATGTTTATTCTCAAAATCAGAAAAATAGTCATTGAATTTTAACACAAACTCAATTTATGAATAAGCGCTGTAATTTCTCTACAAAATGACGCATTGTTTCATGGAATCAATGCATTTATTCGATAGACATCTGTATTTTCTAAGGTATGATAAAAATTCGATTATTTGATATTTAGAGTCTTTAGGAAAGATCATGCACGAGGAATCAGGCACGTCGTGGGGAATGCGTGGCTTACGCAAATGGTTAGGCACTGCACCCGAAACACGCGATGAACTGCTAAAACTAGTACAAGATTCACGTCGTTTTTTAGAACCCGATACTGTTGCCATGTTAGAAGGCGTTTTAGACCTTCCTGCAACAAAAATTCGTGAAGTTATGACCCCACGTACTGCAATGATCAGCTTGCAAGAAGATGATCAGTTGCTCGATATTTTGCATGTTTTGATTGAATCTGCGCATTCTCGTTTTCCTGTATTTTCAGCAGATCAACCTGAAAATGTGGTGGGTATTTTGCTTGCCAAAGATTTATTGCCTTACTTAACTGATCGCACCACTAAAGTCGATGTGCATAGCATTATGCGTCAGCCTTTGTTTGTACCTGAAAGCGCACGTTCTGACCAAGTGCTACGTATGTTAAAAAATACCCAAACGCATATTGCGATTGTGATTGATGAATATGGTTCAACCGCAGGTTTGGTCACCTTAGAAGATATTTTAGAAGAAATCGTAGGCGAAATTGAAGACGAACACGACAATGTCGATGAAGAAGCGCAATTTATCCTTCCTGATCCGTCACATAACACAGCCAATGCATGGATTGTACAAGCGCTTACACCAATCGAACACTTTAACAATGTTTTAGATGCTGATTTTTCTGACGATGAAGTAGAAACTATGGGCGGTCTATTGCTTCAAGAAATTGGCTTGGTGAGTGATTTACAAGGTCAAGTGATTGAACTTGATGCTTGGCAATTTACCATTATTGAAGCAGATGCCCGCACTATTCATCTGATTCGAGCTGTACGTAAATGAGAGCCTATTTTGACAAATTGCTAAAACCATCAGAACAACAAAAGCAACTTCCTTTTATTATTCCGTTTTTAATTAGCCTCATCTCAGGTGCGGTATTTAGTTTTGCACTCGCACCTTTTCATTGGTGGTGGTTGGCAATTTTATCACCTGCTTTACTCTATGCCTGCTTAAAAGGACGTAATCCAAAACAAGCTTTGTTTTTGGGTTGGAGTTACGGTTTTGGTTTATGGTTTGTTGGCGCATTTTGGCTCTATACCTCAATCCATACCTATGGAGACACCAACGCTGTTTTAAGCGTCTTAATGATTGCGATCATGGCTTTGGTGATGGGTTTATTTACCGCAGTACAAACATGGTTGTATCGACGTTTTTTCCCAGAAACACCTTTGACCTTTGCACCGCTTTGGGTGGCATTTGAATGGGCGAAAACTTGGGTTTTCACAGGCTTTCCGTGGTTGTTTGCAGGTTATGCTTTTACTGAACGCTTCTTAGACAGTTATGCACCGTTGTTTGGTGTGTTTGCTGTGTCTTTTGTGGTGATCATTTTAGCCTGTGCTTTAGTTGAGGTTTTACATCGCAAACTGATTTGGATTATTCCTTCTGCCTTGTTATTGCTTGGTGCGTGGGGTGCTTCATTCCTGAATTTCGTACAACCAAAAGCTGAAAAGCCTCTTAGTGTTTCACTGATTCAAGGCAATATTCCACAAGATTTAAAATGGCTAACAGAATATCAAATTAAAACTTTACAGATTTATGTTGACCTTACCCGAAATGAATGGGGACGTGATCTGATTGTTTGGCCCGAATCTTCGATTCCACTGTTTCAAAGTGATATCCCTGATTTCTTAAACATGATGGATCAAAGAGCCAAACAAACGGGTTCAGCATGGGTTACAGGCATTCCATACTGGGATTTAAAAGAGTCAAAGCAAGTCGGTCAGCCGATGTATTACAACAGTATGATGGCATCGGGTGCAGATTCTTCAGGTTTGTATAAAAAGCAACGCTTAGTACCATTTGGGGAATACATTCCACTGTCAGGTTTACTCAGTTGGGTGCTACCTGCTTTGCAAAATGACCCTTCAATGAGTGGTTTTTCTCGTGGTGAAAGTGATCAAAAACCATTTAAGATCAAAGACCATAAACTCGCAGCAGCGGTTTGTTATGAAGTTGCCTATCCGAATCTGACTCGCCGTAATGCAGAAAACAGTGACTTTTTAGTGACAGTCTCAAATGATGCTTGGTTTACAGGTACAGCAGGCCCACAACAACATTTACAAATGGTACAAATGCGTGCCAAAGAAAATGGGCGTTGGTTTATTCGTGCCACCAATACTGGCGTAACTGCTTTTATTGATCATAATGGACATATTGTGAAACAAGCTCCAATCGATCAAAAAGCGGTGTTACGTGGTGATTTACCTGCGATGCAAGGTGAAACTTTATATACTCGTTTAAGTGATTGGCCGATTTTAATTTTGTCATTGCTTTTATTAATTGTGGGATGGATTTATCGTCCACGTAAAGTCGATGTCAGTTTTAAATCTAGACGATAAACTCAAAAACCTCTCTAAGAGAGGTTTTTTTATAACTTATAATAACTTTGTGCCCAACGGTACATCAGCATCAGGCATACAAAGTGCTACATGCCCATCGACATTATGAAAACCCGTGACTAAACATTCTGACTGGATCGAACCAATTTGTTTTTTGGGGAAATTGACCACTGCAACCACCAGTTTTCCAATCAAATCTTCAACTGAATATAAATCTGTAATTTGAGCACTAGACTTTTTAATGCCAAGCTCAGACCCAAAATCAACATGTAGAATATAAGCAGGTTTGCGTGCTTTGCTAAAAACTTCTGCGGATATAATTTTTCCAACTCGCAATTCAACTTTTAGAAAGTCATCCCATTCAATTTGTTGCATCATTTCACCTTACTTTCATTTTTTCATCTTCTCTGTGCTATTTTAAGCAACAACAAAAATAACACTTAAGGCAAAACGGACAATACATCATGTTAAATGGACAATGTTTATGTGGCAGTGTGCAGTTTCAAATGGTATTAAACAATATTGAATTAATTTACCAATGTCATTGCAGTTTATGCCGAAAACAATCAGGTACACATGCGAATCACGCCACCATGATCAAAGTTGAAAATTTTGCATGGACAATGGGGCAAGACCACATCAAAACCTATAAAAAAGACACTGGATTTACGTCATCATTTTGTCAAAACTGTGGCTCACCTGTACCCAACCGTATCGGAGAACATCCCTATATGTGGATTCCACTCGGTTTGATTGACAGTGAAATTCACCCCAAACAACGACTTAACTTTTGCATGACTTCACAAGCAGCTTGGGAGAAAATCACACACCATACAGATTATCCTGAACTGCCAACATGGGATGAATTGAAAATACTTTTTAAGCTGGGATAAGTTTTTATTTCAACGAAGATTTTTATATCAAATTCAAATGAAAAATGCTGATCATGGGGTTACATTATCAGCATTTAACTGTGGTTTTAACACCCAAAAATCTTAAATTTGCGTTGCCAAATAAGACAACATACCTGCCAAAAACAACATCGGCAAATAACGATAGATTTTTAATAAAACTACGTCAAATGCAGATAAATCATCAAGATTGAATTTAGACACAGTGGCATTTAAAGCACTATAAAAACTAATAATCGCAAGTGCACTAAATACACTTACGCCTAAAAAACCCATCATAATTTGGCTATTGGCATCTAAGTCTTGCCAAACATTTAAAAAAATCTGACTCATCGGCAATAAACTCAAAATCAAAAGAACAGATTTGAGCATAGACCAATGAAATTGATTAATTTCATCTGATAAAAATAATGCTTTCATCCTATTCTCCTAGCAATTTGGTCGCCTTTAAAGAACATTATGCAAGCTTTTAAATAAATAAAAAGTCTATTTTTATCCGTAATTTAACTTTCTTGTAACTATTAAATATGGGAATAATTCTTACTATATCTCTCAACAAATATTTTTATAAATTATCAAAAAATATCAATGTGTTATTATTGTTTTTAGAACTAAGAAACATTATCACTTCACTCAATATTGATTTATACGATTCAGTGAAGTGATTTATTCCATGATTTTAAGTCAAGCATTAAGGCGTGTAATAAATATCAGCATCATTACCTTCACCACCTTGTTTACCATCAGCACCAAAAGAATATAAATCGAATGGACGACCTTCAGAACCTGGGATGACATATTGCACATCATTTTCCCAACTGTCTTTTGGATAACCACCTTTTAAATACCCGCCTGGCATCCAGTTTTTAGCATTTGCAGGTTGATTCACCAAGGCATCCAAACCGCCTTCTTGTGTGTTTGGAAAATGCCCATTGTCCAATTTATATTGATCTAAAGCACCTGCAACGCCTTTTAAGGTAATCTTCGTGGTATCCACTTTGGCTTTCTCACCTCGTCCCATCACATTGGGTACAATCAATGCCGCTAAAACACCCAAAATCACGATCACTACCATCACTTCAATGAGTGTAAAACCCGATTGTTTGTTGCTCTTCATTTTCCGTTGCATTGCAATTCTCTCTTTACACAATTCATTATAAAAATAATTAAATTCTTGGCTTAAATCATATTGTTCATATTGACGATTGGCAACATTACTGCAATCACGATCACCAAAACAATACCCGCCATAAACACCAACATTAACGGTTCTAACAATGCCAATAATGTTGAAATAAAAGTCGTCACTTCTCGATCCTGCATATTCGATGCACGTTCTAGCATCCGATCTAGCTCGCCTGAAGCTTCACCACTTTTAATCATTTGCACCATCATCGGGGGGAAATAGCCACAACGCTCTAATTGTGTTGCCAAGTTTCCACCTTCTGTGACTTTTTCAGCAGCAATATTCACCGCATCTCGAATGACCCAGTTGCTACTCACGGCTGCCCCAATTTTTAGAGCATCGACTAAGGGTACACCTGATTTTGTTAAGATCGACAAGGTACTGGCAAAGCGTGCTGAGTTTATACCACGTGATAATTTACCAAATAATGGCAGTTTGAGTGTTAAACGGTCAAAAGCATAATGCCCTGCTTGAGTCTTTAAAAAACGTACCAGTAGAATCAGTCCCAATACACTTGCCACTAACACAAATGGCCATGACGTGCGGATAAAGTCACTGGCTTTCATTAAAGCGACAGTTATCCAAGGCAACGCTTGCTTACTTTGATCAAAAGTTTTAACGATGTCAGGCACGACATACGTCATCAAACCCATCACAATACCAAAAGACATCAGCATCAAAATGATCGGGTAAATCATGGCACCTTGTACTTTCTTTTGCATGGCAAAACGGTTTTCTGTGTAATCAGACAATTGATCTAAAATTAAATCTAAATGTCCTGAGCGCTCACCTGCGGCAACCGTTGCAATATATAAATCAGGAAAGCGTCCTGACTGCTGCATGGCTTGTGCTAAGGAGTGTCCTTCCAAAACTTTAGCACGTACCGCCAAGAGTAAGTTTTGCACATGTGCTTTTTCACTTTGCTTGGCAACTGCACGCAAAGCCTCTTCTAAGGGAATAGAGGCTGCGACCAGCACCGAAAGCTGACGTGTCATCAAAGCCAGATCATAAGCTGAAAACTTTTTCTGAAATAAGCCCGAACTTTTGGTTTTATCTTTTTGCTCAACAGCATCAACCGTGACAGGAATCCATTCTTTGTCCCGCAATTGTTGTCGTATTTGACGTGCTGAATCTCCCTCCAACACGCCTTTTTGCTGCTTTCCTGAAGCATCAATGGCAGTAAATTGATATGCAGGCATTATAATGCTCTAGTTTTCCAAAATTTTTGTGTCTTTTGCAGTTGCATTAGACCCTTAAAATCATTCATATTCTGAACAGTTATTCTAAGATATGTATGAATGCTACACTCTACCATAAGCACAAACAGACACGATACTTTTTCATTCAAGTGTAATTAATCATTTATGCCAAATTCAGAAAATATCAACGCAACACCACAAAACATTATATATCGTGTACGGGTTGCTGTACCTGTATTTATATATGATTGCTTTGACTATAAAGTCAGTGCTGAACAATATGCACAGGCAGATGTCGGCATGCGTGTTGCCGTATCTTTTGGTCGGCAAAAGCTGGTTGCGATTATTACTGAAAAGTTAGCAATAGATACCCCGATTGATCCTCGCTTTCAACTCAAATCAGTGACTGAGTTTTTAGACGATCGCGCGATTTTAAATGACAAAGTTTTAAGTTTGTTGACATGGGCTGCACAATATTACCAATTTCCCATCGGTGAAGTCATGCAAACAGCTTTGCCTACATTATTACGTCAAGGCAAACCCTATAACTTACTGGCACGGATTTGGAAAGTTTTAGACTTAAATGCCGAAGACAAAGTCAAACGCTCTGAAAAACAACAAGAAGCCTATAAAATTTTAAAGTTACATCCACAAGGCACACAAGAAAATATTTTAAATCTGAGTGGTATCGAAACTGCAACACTAAAAGCCTTAGAAAAGAAAGAAATTATTGTTTGTGATTTAGAGCCACAGAACTTTAAGCCTGAACCTGTTAGTTTGGCGCAAATGCCACTCACACCCAATGACGATCAGAAAAAAGCCATTCAAACTATTTTAAAAGCACAAAAAAAATATCAAGCATTTTTACTGGATGGCTTAACTGGCAGTGGTAAAACTGAAGTCTATTTACAAGTCATGCAAGAGGTTTTAAAACAAGGTAAACAAGTCTTAGTGCTCGTGCCTGAAATTGGCTTAACACCTCAAACAGTTAGCCGTTTTCAATCGCGTTTTCATTGTAATATTGCACTACTGCATTCAGGTTTAAATGACACCAAACGCCTACAAGCTTGGCAGCATAGCGAAACAGGCAAAGCTTCTATTATTTTAGGAACACGTTCTGCGATCTTTACCCCAATGCCTCATTTGGGTTTGATCATTTTAGATGAAGAACATGATCTTTCTTTTAAACAACAAGAAGGTTTTCGTTATCATGCTCGAGATGTCGCACTCTATCGTGCCCATCTGGAGAATTGTCCGATTATTTTAGGTTCTGCTACACCAAGTATTGACAGTTATTTTCTCGCCCAACAAGGCAAACTCACTCGCTTAGAGCTAAATCAACGTGCAGGTACGGCTATCATGCCTAAAATGCATGTGATTGATTTAAAAATCAGTAAAAAAACCGCAGGTCTAAGTGAACAACTGATTAGTGAAATTGGCAAACGCTTAGAGAAAAAAGAGCAAGTGCTGATTTTTCTCAATCGGCGTGGTTATGCGCCTGTGCTGATCTGCGAAAGTTGTGGCTGGCAGGCCAATTGTCCTCATTGTGATGCACATTTTACACTGCATTTAAAACCTTATTCACATTTACATTGTCATCACTGCGGTACCATTAATCGTTTACCTGATGCATGTCCTGAATGCAACCAAAATACTTTAAAGCCGATTGGAATGGGTACAGCCAAAGTTGAAGAAGCTTTAAATGAGCTGTTCCCGAAATATCCTGTGGTACGTGTAGATCGTGACTCAACCAGTCGTGTCGGCAGCTGGCAGAAAATTTATGACCAAATCCAAAAAAGTGAACCGACCATTTTGCTCGGTACGCAGATGCTGGCAAAAGGACATCATTTTCCCTACGTCACTTTGGTTGCGATTTTAGACATAGATGCAGGTTTACTCAGTGTTGACTTTCGGGCAACTGAACGCACAGCACAGTTGATCGTGCAAGTAGCAGGACGTTCAGGACGTGGTGAGAAAAAAGGCGATGTTTATTTACAGACGTTACGCCCAGACCATCCACTACTAAATACATTGTTGGATAAAAACTATCGGGCTTTTGCCAAGCAAACTTTAGCAGACCGAAAAATAGCGGACATGCCACCTTATCGTTATGCCATTTTACTGCGTTGTGAATCTAAAAGTCAGGATGAAAATCAAAGCTTCTTAACCGAAATGACGCAACAATTACGTCTCAATACTGAAGAAAATTTGATTGATATTTGGGGACCGATTCCTGCACCTATGGAGCGTAAAGCGGGTCGTTATCAGGCACATGTGGTGTTGTTATCGCATGATCGTGCAAAAATGCATTTTTATATTCGTCAGTGGTGGCAATACGTGCTTCAGCAAAAACCATCACATATGAAGCTAACGATTGATGTAGATCCGCAAGAGTTAAGTTAATAACAACTTCTCAGCTATCACAGCCCTAAATTATATTGGAAAATCAAATGGATTTGTGTAGGCAATGCCTAACTTTTCAGGGATGAAAAGTTACAAAAATCCTTTGTTAGACTGAGGGTAAGTCCTTTTACCCTAGTCTAACTAGGCGACATCCATGTCGCCTCATGCGATAACAACACTGACTGTGAAATCACTATAAAAAACTTACTTACGGATACTAATTTTACAAAGTGATATAAAAATAGTTTTATCAAATGCACATAAAAATTTAGAAAATCTAAAATAGCAGGTTGATACATATTTTCATTACATTCTTTTTCATACAATATTATTCATATAAAAACACGGTATCCATAGAACACTCTATCTCAGCGAAATAACTGAGTCAGGTTCAAAATCAGGGTACAATTTCCAAAGTAAAAAATTAGGACAAATCAATGTCACCGTTATTGCAAATAACTATCTTTTTGGGTGCTGCATTATTACTTGTTCCCTTATGCAAAAAACTCGGCATCGCGACAGTCTTAGGTTATTTATTTACAGGGATATTACTTGGCCCAAGTGTTTTTAATATTGCCAGTGATCCTGAAGAAATCATGCACCTTGCTGAGTTCGGCGTGATTCTACTGATGTTTTTGATCGGGCTAGAGTTACGACCACAACGTCTTTGGGAAATGCGCCAATCCATTTTTGTGATGGGTAGTTTGCAAGTGGTGGTGACAGGTATTGTACTCATGGGCACCGTGTTTTTACTGTTACAACAATCACTTTCCGCAAGTTTTGTTATTGGTTTTGCACTTGCATTGTCTTCTACCGCTTTTGTTTTACAACTTCTTTCTGAAAAACAACAACTCAATACAACACACGGACAACAGTCTTTTTCAATTTTACTGTTCCAAGATATTGCTGCCATTCCATTACTTGCGGTCATTCCACTGCTTTCTGGCGCTGAATCTACACATCACGGTATTGCTTATTTCGCTGCAATCATTGCCACATTTACAGGTCTATTTTTATTTAGCCGCTATGTCATGCGACCATTTTTCAGATTTGTGGCAAAAAGTGGTGCAACCGAACTGCTTACTGCTGTGGGTTTATTTATTGTTCTCGCAGTGGTGTTGCTGATGGACAGTTTGGGAATCAGCACTACTTTAGGGGCATTTTTAACTGGCGTACTGTTGGCAGATTCGGAGTTTCGCCATGAAATTGAAGCCAGTATTTCACCGTTTAAAGGTTTGTTATTAGGCCTATTTTTTATGACTGTGGGCATGACCACGCAGTTGAATTTATTGGTCGATCTTCCTGTGCAAATTATTGGCGCTGCTCTGTTGTTGATTCTCATCAAAATGCTGGTCATGACAGTGATTGCCCGATTCAAAAAAATGAGTTGGCACAATAGTTTGATGGTGGCAACTTGTTTGGCACAAGGCGGTGAATTTGCTTTTGTAGTGTTGAGTGTTGCCAAAAGTAATAAAGTGATTAGTGCTGCCATTTTAGAGCCTGTTACCCTTATAGTCACCTTATCAATGGTCTTCACACCTATTTTATTTTGGATCGTTTCAACATGGATTTTACCGCTGTTTGATAAAGCACAAACACCGCATTACGATGAGATTCCAAATCAACATCCCCCCCTTATTATTGCAGGCTTTGGTCGAGTTGGGCAGATTGTGGCACGTTTGGCACATATGCAGCACTTTTCATTTACAGCCATTGACCACAGTTTACAAAAAATAGATTTTGTTCGCCGCTATGGCGGTACATTGTATTATGGTGATGTCACTTTACCCGATATCTTACGTGCAGCGGGGATTGAGCAAGCCAAAGTGTTTGTCTTAGCGATTGATGATGTTGAGGACTCAATGAATGTCGCGCGACATATTCGTCTGAATTATCCAAATTTAACCTTGTTGGTACGTGCCCGTGATCGTTATCACATGCATTTATTACGTGACTTAGGGGTAAAACATATTTGGCGTGAGACCTATTTAACTTCGCTCGGTATTGGTTATCGTACTTTATGTGAATTGGGCGTAGATAAATCGGATGCGCATGACAGCATCGAACTATTCCGAAATTATGATGAAGAATTGCTTTCTCGTCAGCAACGTATTTATACCGACGAGCAGAAAATGTATGAAAGTTATCGTGATTTTCTGGCAGAACTTGAACATTTATTTGAAAGTGATGCACAAGCATCTCAACAAGATCCAAAGCAATTTAAAGATAATCCTGATTTGGATGAGTCAGGCTTAGAACGTAAAACCCCTTTAGCGCACCACCCTGATCGCATTAAGGTTACCGATGAAAGCAAAAACTCATCTGATATTCAGCAATAAATGGCTTGTGATTTATAATATCGTCACCATTTAAACAGGGATTTGGAGAATTTTATGTCTGATTTACGTCAACGTTTTTATATTGAAGATAGCCCTGTTCGTGGTGAAGTTGTACATTTAGAAACTGCACTACAAACCATTTTAGCACAGCGCCAATACGCGCCTGCAGTACAAGTACTTTTAGGTGAAATGCTCAGTGCAACCGCTTTACTTGCCAGTACGTTGAAAATCAAAGGACGAATCAGTTTACAAATCCAAGCACAAGGTACATTTAAATGGGCAATGGCGGAGTGCAACCACTTAGGTGAAGTACGTGCCTTAGCTGATTATGAGGAAGACCCTCGTTTTATGCAGGGTGAAGACAGCAGTACAGTACTTGCAGCACTTACTTCTCCAGTATTATTTATCAACATAGAACCTGAGTTTGGTGAGCGTTATCAAGGTATTGTGGCTTTAGAAAAGCCGACGCTTGCAGGTTGTTTGATGCAATACTATGATTTATCTGCACAAATTCCGACACGTATTGTTTTAGCAAGTAATGCAACACGCTCAGGTGGTTTACTGATCCAACTCTTACCACGTAACAATGAAGAGGAACAGCAACGTGTCGATGAGGATTTGTGGCCTCGCCTAACCATGTTGACTGAAACCTTAAAGCCTGAAGAACTTACAGATTTAGATGCACAAGATATTTTGTATCGTCTTTATAATGAAGAACAAGTGCGTTTACCTGAAGTAGAACAGCTCAAGTTTGGATGTACCTGTTCTCGTGAAAAGTGTGCTAATGCATTGATCCAAATCGGTTTAGAGGCAGTCAAGGAAACCTTGGAAATTAACAATCCAATCGAAATGGACTGCCAATTTTGTAATAAACGCTATACCTTTACAGCAAAAGAAGCACTGAGTTTATTTGGTGAACATTTAAGTTAATTTTACCCCATCATATTTTCATAAATATGATTGCATTTTCATCTAAAAAGAGTAAATCTAGATTTACTCTTTTTTTAATTAAAACGATTAAAACAAAACATTCAAGGGGAATAATATGTTAAAAAATACCTTATTTTTACTATGCTTAGCACTGTCTACAACAAGCTTTGCAGCCCCTGATATTGTGGGTAAATGGAGAACCGTTGACGATAAAACAGGTCACTCTCGTGCGGATGTACAGATTGTAAAAAATAGTGATGGCACCTATACAGGAAAAATTATCGAAATACGCCCAATCCCAGATAAACCCTTAGAAGAGAATTGCAAACATTGTAAAGGCTCATTGAAAAATAAACCGTATATGGGAATGCAAGTATTCTGGAATTTTAAACAAGATTCTAAAAACCCAAATGAGTATACGAATGGTCAAGTCTTAGATCCACTTTCAGGGAATATTTATCAGAGTAAAGCAAAATTAAATCCCAAAGGTACACGACTCACTGTTCGGGGCTTTATTGGTGTTTCTCTGTTAGGACGTTCAGCAACATGGATTCGTTTAAGCGACTAAGCTAAAACGCTCTCATTTTCCTAGCGAAGATTGTGTTATGGAAAGATTATTCAAATTAAATTTTTATCACAATATTCAACTTTAAAATATTGCTATTTTTAGCACTTTAAAGTTGAAAATAGCAATAAAATCAAATATATAAAATCAATATCCCATTTACTTCGTCTTAATTTTAACAGCTTGGATAGTTTTTGAAACAATATCTCAACTCAGCAAGTCTTTTAACTTTAAGAAAAATGGCATATTAATGAATGAAATCAAGATCAACAATGAATCAGAACATGGCAAAAAATTATTATGAAGACTTAGGAGTTTCTAGAGATGCGACTCCAGACCAAATCAAAAAAGCATATCGAAAATTAGCACGCAAATATCACCCTGATGTCAGCAAAGAAGCTGATGCAGAGGAAAAAATGCAAGCCATCAATGTTGCCTATGACACATTGAGCAATGAAGAAAAGAAAAAGCAATATGATTTTGAGTTAGATCATCCTCAAGGCTTTTCTGGTGGTGGCTTTGGCGGGCAAACAGGTGGACAAGGCTTCGATGGTAGCCAGTTTTATCGTAGCAGCGCTGGCGATCAACAAGACTTTAGCGGCTTTGAAGATTTATTTGGGCGCTTTGGCGGCGGTTTTGGTGGTGGACATCAGCAAGACTTTGGACAGCGTCAGTCTCGTCAACAACGCAGCTTCCGTGGTGAAGATCAACATGCCAGCATAGAAGTCCCGATTAATGTGGCATATGAAGGCTCAACTCAAACCATTACCCTGCAAATTCCAACTTACAATGCTTATGGTGAACCAGAAGTACAACGAAAAACCTTACAGGTTAAAATCCCAAAAGGCATGAAAGAAGGTCAACAAATTCGCTTGTCTAAACAAGGGCAAGCAGGGATTAATGGCGGTGAAAATGGTGATTTATATATTGAAATCCTGTATCAAGACACAGACCGAATTCGTGTAGAAGGTGCAGATGTTTATTACACCGTAAACATTACACCTTGGGAGGCAGCACTTGGACAAAGCGTGGAAATCAATACGCCTGCGGGCAAAGTCCAAGTGAATATTCCTAAAAATGCGAAACAAAACCAGCAATTACGCTTAAAAGATAAAGGTATTCCAAATAAAACTGCGGGACATTTATATCTCGTTTTAAATATTGTATATCCAAAAGCAGATACAGCCCAAGAGCAACAAGCATATCAAGATTATGCCAATGCTTTTCCGAACTTTAAAGCGCGATAAACTTTCGACATCTTAAAGGAGCATACTCATGACAACTATACATTACCGTGAAATTGTCTGTAATGGCTATCAAGACGCTGAGATCGTCGATGAACGATTATGTTTTGATTTAACCCACTTTGCCCAAGCGTGCGGTCAAAGCCCTGAATGGGTACTACAATTATTGGAGTATGATATTTTGGCAGCCCGACCTGAAGATCGTATTCATCAATTCTTTGGTGAAGATGTAACGCGTGCTCGACGTGCCTATCGTTTACAACGTGACTTTGAAGCCAGTTTTTCAGCTGTAGCCATGATGATGGATTTGATTGATGAGGTTCAACAATTACGCAAGCAAGTAAGACATATTCATCATTAATACGATTAATTCATTTCAAATTGTTAAATACAGATGACAGGTTAATCTTTAACCTGTCATGATAGTTCTCTTATACAATCAAAACTGGTGTTAAGAGGTCATCTACCCCTATGAATTCCAAAGTTATTAATAAGAAAATCAAGCATATGTTCCCTGAACATAGCGAACTTGTGAATACACTCAAAGATGAAAATCCACATTTTTCCAAGCTCTTTCAAGAGCATGAAGAACTGGATAAAACCATTACTCATTTAGAGCTTGATCCGATTAATCATATTCATGATGATATTGAAATTTTAAAGCGTAAAAAATTAAAAATTAAAGATGAGCTTTATCTACTTTTACAAAAAGCATCAACGGTTACCGACAAATAGCTTAATCAGGAATTATTTCAATTTTGTGATTTTTTCGACTTCTTTCATGGTTTGCTTAATCGGCTCATAGTCTAAAAACCAAAGGAGATTGACGTGTTGATTTTTATGTTGCTGTGCCAACATATCAATCACACTTCTTTCTCCACGTCCGACCAAATGGCGACGATAAAAATAAACCAATAAAACCACTGTGCAGATCAGCATCGCAGACAACATGATCCAAAAACCCAGCGGACTTTTCAGCCCTGGAATAAACTCAAAGTTCATTCCATAAATTCCAGTCAGTAGCGTGAGTGGCGCAAAAACCGCAGTAATAATCGCTAAAATTCGCATATTTTCATTGGTTTGATTGGCAATCGCAGAAAAATGTAAATCAATTGCTGCTTGGATTGCACTGCTCAAGCGCGCAGTATATTTCTGAATACGTTCTACATGGCTATTTAGATCATCCACACGTACCAACATTAAGTCTTGTTTATCGGCTTTTTTCTTTCCTTTAAGGTGTGAGTAATTGTCCACGATTTCATCACGTAACTCTTGTAGAGCATCGATTTGTTCTTCACATAAGTTCTCAATTTGTTGAAATACCATCATTTCTTGGAACAATTGATGCCATTGCGCAAAACGCCGATTCCCTTGTAATAAGTCTTGCTGCCAATATTCCACACGGCGTGTTAAAGGTTTCCGCAAATCCAAATAACCATCAACCATGCTATTTAACAATCTTAATGTAAGGTCTAAAGGCGTAGAAGGTAATTTTCGAGGCTTGTTTTGCTCATTAAATCCTTTACTCATGATATTCATGATACGGTTCAAATAACTTTCAAAGGCATAATTGCCCTTTTCATGAATACTGATCAGTACTTGCGGTGTAATCACAAAACTTATCGGCGAGGAGGTTAAGCCAAATACACTTTCATGCTGCTCAACTGCTGTCTCACCACTCAAAATATGATCATCTGGTGTAATTAACTTTCTAAAAATTAATAAGTCATAATCTTCCATCGCATCAAATGCACAAGGATGCTCAAGATTTAAAATGTCACGAATATGATATTCATTTAGATAAACATCCGTTAATTCTAAAATTTCTTTTTGCCAAAGTTCACCGCGATTCACCACGTCTTCACGGGTACAATCCACCCATATAAATTGTTGTTCTGCTGCTAGATTTGGTTGATCTTGAATACAAGTCTGTTGTTGTTCTGATGGTTGAAAAAAATAAAAGGTCTGCATAAATCATATTCTCAAACACAATTTTATTTACAAAAAATTGGCGCTATTTTTAGAAAATTAATCTGGAATATCTTACTGTAAATTAAACACTGACTTTATGCTGAATCCAGCATTTTTGTAGAGAAATAACACATGGTGCAACAATTCAAAATACAAGTACTTTGAAATATAGACGAATCCGACACAATCCCATAATATATTTATGGAATAAAGAAAATCTAAACTAAATGCTTGAAGATTTATTCCAGCTAAGTCAGATGCAAGCAGAATAGAACAATATTTTCAAAACCAATGAGGATCCTATGTTTCCAGAATACCGCAGCTTAATCAGTCAACTTAAGCAAAATGATGCACATTTCTCTAAAATTTTTGAAGAGCATAATGAGCTAGATCATGAAATTATTCGCTTAGAACAAAATCCCGTCACTCAAGGTATTGATGAGATTGATGTTTTAAAAAGAAAGAAACTAAAGCTTAAAGAGGAATTATATGAGATTTTACAAAAAGCCGATCAAAATTGATCTTTTCAGTAAATCTTAAAAAATAAAAAGTCCGCATTTAGCGGACTTTTTATTTCACTTAAATATTAAGCTTGTTCGATGTCTTTCATGGTAAGTTTGATACGACCACGGTTATCTACATCTGCAACTTGTACTTTGATTTCCTGACCTTCAGCAAGAACGTCCGATACATTGGCAACACGTTCATTTGAAATTTGAGAAATGTGAAGTAAACCATCAGTACCCGGAAGGATATTTACAAACGCACCAAATTCAACGATACGAATGACTTTACCTGTATAGATTGTACCTGGTTCAACTTCAGCAGTAAGCGCTTGAATTTTAGCAATTGCAGCTTGAGCAGCCGCTTTAGACTCACCAAATACACGCACTGTACCATTATCTTCGATATCAATCGCAGCTTTGGTTTCTTCAGTGATTTGACGAATCGTTGCACCACCTTTACCAATCACATCACGGATTTTGTCTGGGTTAATGCTAATCACTTGGAAGGTTGGCGCATGCATTGAAATTTCAGGGCGCGCACGTGAAATCACTTGGTTCATTGCATTTAAGATGTGCATACGACCTGCATATGCTTGGTTCAATGCAACTTCCATAATCTCTTCAGTGATCCCTTCGATCTTGATATCCATTTGCAGCGCAGTGATCCCGTTTGCAGAACCTGCGACTTTAAAGTCCATATCACCAAGATGATCTTCGTCACCTAAGATGTCAGAAAGAACTGCGAAACGCTCGCCTTCTTTTACAAGACCCATTGCGATACCCGCAACTGGTGCTTTCAGTGGAACACCTGCATCCATAAGAGATAGTGACGCACCACATACAGAAGCCATTGAAGATGACCCGTTAGATTCAGTAATGTCAGACACGATACGAATCACATACGGGAAGCGGTCAGCGGGTGGAAGTACCGCTTGTACACCACGACGTGCCAAACGACCATGACCGATTTCACGACGTTTAGGACCAGATTCACGACCTGTTTCACCTACAGAATATGCAGGGAAGTTGTAATGCAACATAAAGTTGTCAGTTTTTGTACCTGCTAAAGTATCTACCATTAAGGCATCACGTGTATTACCCAAAGTTGTTGTAACCAACGCCTGAGTTTCACCACGTGTAAACAATGCAGAACCGTGTGCACGATCAAGTACACCTGTTTGAATATCTAAAGCACGTACAGTCTTGGTATCACGACCATCAATACGTGGTTTACCTGAAAGGATGTTGTCACGTACTGTACGGTATTTAAGGTCTTCAAATAATTCGTTTACTTCGTCAGCAATACCGGTTTCATCGCCTTCTGGAACAAATTGAGCCAATGCTTCTTCATGTAACGCATCTAATGCTGCATAACGATCATGTTTCACTGCAATGGTATATGCTTCAGAGATTTTCGCTTCAAACGCTTCTTTTAATTTTGCACGTAACTCTTCATTTTTTATTGGTGCAGTCCAAGTCGACTCGGTTGCGCCTGCCGCAGCAGCAAATTCTTTGATTGCTTGAATCGCAATTTGCATTTCGTCATGACCGAAAAGCACAGCACCCAACATTTGGTCTTCTGAAAGTTCCTTCGCCTCAGACTCAACCATCAATACAGCAGATTCTGTACCCGCAACCACTAAGTCTAGATCAGATTGAGCAAGTTGCTCTAAGTTTGGGTTAAGAACGTATTCACCGTTGATTAAACCTACACGTGCACCACCGATTGGGCCACGGAAAGGTGTACCTGCAATTGCAAGTGCAGCAGAGGTACCAAGCATCGCAGCGATATCTGCTTCCATAGTTTTGTCAGAAGACACAACCGTTGCAGTCACTTGAATTTCGTTATAATAACCTTCTGGAAATAATGGACGAATTGGACGGTCAATCAAACGTGAAATCAAAGTTTCAGCTTCAGAAGCACGACCTTCACGCTTACCATAACCACCTGGGATACGACCCGCAGCATATTGTTTTTCTTGATAGTTTACAGTTAACGGGAAGAAGTCTTGACCCGCTTTTGCTGTAGGTTGCGCAACAACAGCAACCAATACAGTTACGCCACCCATGGTGATCAATACTGTATTTGCTTGACGAGCAACACGACCTGTTTCTAATACAACTTGATGTTGACCATATTGGAATTCTTTACGAACGATATTAAACATCGACATATAATTTTCTATCCTAGTTCTTTTAAACAGTTATTCTAGTGGAGACCCCTAAGGTTTGGCATTCACTTCAAAACTCAAAGCAAGGGTAAATGACAAAGCTTAGAAGCCGACCTCACTAGACCATCATTTATAAAACCTACAATTTAGACACGAAGAAGGAGCGAATATTCGCCCCTTCCATTATCTAGCCAAGGCTAGACAGACTTTAGTTTTCATCAGTACAGCATTGGTCATGCAATAATCCGAAAATAAAATTTTAAATCGAATTAACGACGTAAACCTAAAGCAGCAATCAAATCGCTGTAACGTGTAGAATCTTTACCTTTAAGGTAGTCAAGAAGCTTACGACGTTGGTTAACCATACGAATCAAACCACGACGGCTATGATGGTCATGTTTGTGTTCTTTGAAGTGACCTTGTAAGTCATTGATTTGTGCAGTCAATAAAGCTACTTGAACTTCTGGTGAACCTGTGTCGTTTTCAGCACGAGCGAATTTTGCAATGATCTCTGCGCGATCTGCGTTTGTTAAAGCCATTCGATTTCTCCGAGATGCTTAAATTTAAATATTTGATACAAATCAAATTGATTCTTCAAAACCAATTCAACTGCCGTGCATCACTACAGCAGTCGACTATTTTAAAGGAACTACCCTCAGATTGCAAAACTATCCTGAGAATATTTCAACTTGATCACAAAACTCTTGCAAATTTATGACAATCTACAGGCAGTTCGGACACTGACAAGCTCAGAACTGAAAGGCAGACTGACAGTATAGAAAAATAAAATGGAAAAACATTGTGAAAATATTTTCAACCAATACTTGCTATGTGCCGAAAGACCTAAACAGCATCACTCAAGCCAAAGATGAAGTAAATGCTGAACTTGGGGGGATGAGTCCAAAACAAGTGCAAACCATTTGGCGCAGTGTCGAAGCACTTTATAAAACAGGTAATCATCCGCTCATTAGCGTGTGTATTCGACGTCAAGGGCAAATCATGCTGAATCGCAGCATTGGCTATGTCAAAGGAAATACCGCACAAGGCTTAAGTGGAGATGCTACGATTGCAACTCCAGATACCCCGATTTGTTTATTTTCAGCATCAAAGATGGTTACAGCCATGCTGATCCATATGTTGGATGAAACAGGGGAAATAAATCTACTTGATCCAATCAGTTATTACATTCCTGAATACGCACAAAATGGTAAACGTCGCGCCACGATTTTCCATTTACTCTCGCATCGTGGCGGTATTCCACGTATCGAAACAGAAGTCACGCCTGAACTCTTGTTTGACCGTGAACAAATTTTACAACACCTTTGTGCGGCTAAGCCGATCACAGCTGCAGGCACACACTTGGCTTATCATGCGGTAACGGCTGGTTATATTTTAGGTGAATTGATCGAACGGGTCACAGGACAAGATATTCGTCAGTTTTTACATGAACATATCGAAAAACCGATGGGCATGGATTATTTTAATTATGGTCTTAAACCTGAATTTCGTGATCAAGTCGCATTAAATACTGCAACGGGTATGCATCCAAAACTTGGCACTGATTTATATCTTGACCACGTCTTAGGCGGTGGTTTAGAACTTGCAGTCAATGTCACCAATGATCAACGCTTTATGGATACAGTTTGTCCTGCAGGAAATATTTATACCAGTGCTGAGCAAGCCAATCGTTTTTTTGAAATGTTACTCAATGGTGGACAATATAATGGCAAGCAGATCATGAGCCCACAGACGGTATTTAGGGCAACTTTACCGACTTCATCGACCAGTATAGATCGCACTTTACTTGCGCCTATGCGTTATGCACTTGGTCCAATGCTGGGAAGTAATCCTGTGGGTATTTTTGGTCCGTCTACAGGACAAGCATTTGGACATATTGGCTTCTCCAATATTTTATGCTGGGCAGATCCTGAACGAGATATTAGTGTGAGTATTTTAAATACAGGAAAATCCGTCATTGGTACACACTTGCCAACTTTGGCAAATGTACTCATGCAAATCTCTCGACAATGTCCAAAAATCTCTAAAGAACAACGTCGTGGTTTATTTGGTACAGATGCAACTGAAACTGATTTGGTTTAATACTTTAGGTCTTTAATGTTCTTGGGTTTAATAGAACTTATGCTTCTTATCAATGAATTAGGCTCACAGTAGATGTTGCCTCTCTGGCTTAGCCCTTGTAATAAAATATTTTGATTTTTAAGTTATAGTTAAGAAAAAGCCCTTAGATTACTCTAAGGGCTTTTTCATTGCGCTGTAGTTTCGTTATTTTCTGATTTTTGTTGTTTTATTTATTTTTATTCTTATTTCTTTGTTCATTTATAGATGTGTATCCATCCTTGCTTCACTCAACCCAATCTAATCTATGATTTCCCTATAGGCACATCATGCCACACTCAAAATATGATAAAAGTCGCATTTTTCTTATATTTTTGTAAGAAAAAACGTACATTATGTATACTGTGTTGATTTTATGTAAATCAAATAGACATAAAAAAGCCCTGTAGTCTCTCCCAAAACTACAAGGCTTAGCGGCTGTAAGTTTCCTCTTTATGCCCTACTTCATGTAAGTTCGCAGTCTCTCGACTTTAAATTATTGTTATTGTGCGATTTTTGCTTAGTGTTCCTTACCAAGCTCTTTATGTAGTCATCATCTCAAAATCTTTACGATAGCTCTATGCGTCAATATCTTGAATTCATGTAAGCTATTTCTTACAAAAGCTTTTTTATTAAGTAAAAATTAACAATTAATACAAGTTGTTAATTTTTTTAACCAATCCACTTTGTCGCTGTGTAGCAACGGTTAAGGCTTGGTAAAAAGCATTTGCCTGTACCAACAAACTGACTACGGATTTCGCTCGGGTAATCGCAGTATAAAGGAGTTCTTGACTCAATAATTTCTGTGCAGGTGTATCTAAAACCACCATCGTATGTTGAAATTCAGAACCTTGTGATTTATGAATCGTAAGTGCAAATGCCGTCTGAATCGACTTCGGTAAACGTGAAGCCAGTACCCATTTATTTAAACTTGGGAAATACACTTCAAACTGCTCTGCTTGTTGACGATGCTTAAAGCACACCCCAATGTCACCGTTGGATAAACCAAGCTGATAGTCGTTGTAATCCATCATTACAGGACGTCCTACATACCAGTCACCTTGTCGATATAATTGTGGAATAGCTTTAAATAAAGCTTGCTCCATTTCAATATTTACTGCGTTTAAACCCAACTCACCATGTCGTACTGCTGTTAGGATTCTATATTGATCAAAAGCTTGAATAACTTTGTCGATTTTTTCTAATGGCTCAGGATCATAGAAATACGTTTTTAGACTGTCAAAATAGCCCTGAAAACCTAAACTTAATTTTTGATAATAATCTGCATAGGCTGTATTTGGGATCTTTTCAGGTAGATATTCCAACTGAATGACATCTTGCATATCTGCTTTAAGCTCAATGTGTTGAATCTCACTTGCAGCCACAATCTCCTGTTCAAATTGCTGTAAAAGGTGTGGCATCGCGTTGTCTGTAATCGCTTCTTGTTGAATAAATTGTGCAAATTTACCAATCGCAGCATCTTGCTTAAAACGATGTGTCGTCACCAAATTTACTCGGTTATGCTCTAAGGCTGGAACCTGTTGTAAGTCTGCCAAAACCGCCCCTACATCCACAGAAGCCAATTGATTGGCATCTCCCAGTAAAATTAGACGGCAGGACTCAGGAACAGCCTCAAAAAGCATGCTTGCCAAATTTAAATCCAACATCGAAGCTTCATCCACCACGATCACGTCATAAGGCAGTGGTTGTTTTAAATGAAAACGTGGAATGTGCTGATTTCCCAAGCCTAATAATCGGTGAATCGTCACAGGATTAAACATTTCTAAACGCAGTCCAAACTGCTGTAGTTTCGGATCATTTAAGGATTTTTGTAAGGCTTCCCCCATACGCTGCGCTGCTTTACCCGTTGGTGCTGCCATCGCAATACGAATATCTGGCAAAGCTTGATGTAAAACTGCAATAATCCGTGCCAACGTATAGGTTTTTCCTGTCCCTGGTCCGCCTGTGATGATATTAAAAGCATTTTTTGCAACCATATTCAGTGCATTTTTTTGATGTACATCACTTAATAAATCATCAAAATTTTCAGTATTAATGGCTTGTATATTTTGTTGTTTTAAGCGCAAGACTTGCTGCGCTAAACGTTGTTCCAACTGCCAATAACGGTATAAATATAAATACTCATCATCAAAGACAAATGGTGCAACCTGCTGTTGTTGGGCTTGATTTTCTGTAATAAATAATGATTCTAAACCGTGTAAATCTCGATTTTGTTGCTTTAAGCAACTGTCTCCTTGTAAAGAAGCCATCAAAATATCACTGATTAATTTAGATGAATTTTCATGTATTTTTCCATCTTTGAATTGCTCTTTTAAGAGATAATTTGTCCAGTTGCTAACCCATTGAGGTAATTCATTTTCTAAATTTTGACTATTTTCCACACAGTTATCCTCAGAGTTATCTACAAGGTTTTCAACAAATTTATCCACAAGCTAGTGCTTTGTTTATATAGCGATTCATTTAAAATATCATGCAATATTGCTAAGTTTATCCTCAGCAAAATAGCCCAATATTGCATCTAAGCGAAGAATAAACTCTGAGCTTGGTCGCCAATAATGATAGCCTTGTCCCTGTTGCCCATTCATACCTCTTAAATATAAATAACTTGCACCGCCTAAGTGTTGATCAATCTGGTAATTTTCCAATTTAACACTGAGATAACGATGCAGTGCCACCAGATACAACGCCGCTTGTAGCCAATAACTGGCAAAACTCATGCTCTCCTGAATCGCGGTGCTGCTATATTGTTGCTGATCAACACCTAAGTAGTTACTTTTATAATCGGCAATATGAAATTTCTGACCATCATAAAATACAAGGTCAATTTCACCTTTTAAGTAACGTGCAGCGAAAGCGTCTTTAAACTCAGGCATTTGAATATCATATTCAGCAAATAAAGCATGAATCCGTTGAATGGTCAGCACCCGATCTGCCAATGCCAAATGAAATGGAAATTCGGCTAAGCGCTGAGTATGACTGAGTTTTTTAAGTTGAAAATCAGCCAAAATCGGTGTAGCTAAAACATCCAACAACCAATCTTGCATCATCTGAATCAATATAGACTCAATGTCTTTTTCATCTTGTGGCTCAGTAAAGGCTTTTTTATATTTCTCCAGCAATTCATCTTTAAGCTTTTGATCTTCATTGGCAAAACGACGTTTCAGTTCAGTCGCCCATGTCTCTGGATTTTGAAAATCAAGATGTTCAAAAATCTTATGTAAGAATGTTCCTGCGGTTGTTCCCATCGGAAAATTGTCTTTGATCCATGCAATCGGTACAGTTGCTTGCAGAGCTGTTTTAACACGAGGATGGATATAGCTTTCATCTTCTGCAACCGCACTGTTCGGTTCTGTGACAGCCAAAGCATCCTGAATCTGCTGACGAGTCAAATGTTGCGCCAAAGCACTAAAACTGGTTTTAGTTTTAGAGTAAAACCGCATACTTGGAAGCGGAGTTGCTTCGATTGCTTCAAACTTTTCAGTCACTTTGGCTTTAAGTGCGACTGGTCGTTGTGTTAATAAATCTTCTACAATACACCCCACATGTTGAAAAGATTGCGCAGGATGCCCTCGCCAAAATGCCAGACCTGTGCTTGATTTTCCAGCATTGTCTTGCATCATGGCATACACACGATAACTGGCACGAGTCAGCGCCACATACCAAAGACGATGATGCTCCGCCAATGCACGTTCATCATGCTGTTGAATCGCTTCGGGTTTTAAAATATTTTTATCATTCACAGCCACAACACGTTGCTGTTCAAGTTGTCCTGTTTGGGGATTTAAAATTTCTTGGGTAGAAAAATTTAAATTTTTATTGGGTTCACGAAAGTCTTTATCTGCACCCAGTAAAAATACGATTTTAAACTCCAAACCTTTGGACTGGTGAATGGTCATCAGCTGTACGCCTGCATCATTTGACAGTTTACGCTCTAACTCCCATTCTCGCTCCATCGGTGAAGTAAGCTGTTTTAAATACCAATGATAGAGATTTTGTGCGCCTTGATAGCGCTCACTATGCTGGCTCAGAAGTTCAGTTAAATGTCGTAAATTCACCACAACACGTTCATTATCACGGCTTTGTTTAGCAACCAGATTTGTCCACACCTGAAACTTGGTCAAGGCATATTGCCAAGCCGTTAAAAAGCCTTGTTTTAGCCACATCTCACGAATCAGATCAAATTGTTCAATATAGTAACTTAGACCTTCGGCTTTTTGCTCAAGTGTAATCAGTTTTTTTAAGTCAAAGCCCATTAAGCGACTCAGTAAAGCCCGTTTGACTTTGGCTTCATCATAAGGATGCATAATAGCAGTCAATACTGCGCCCACATCTTGAGCCAGTGCGCTACTAAATACACTTTTTTTAGAAGGTCGGTTGGTACGAATCCCCAAAAATTCTAAGGCAGATTGTGCTTTGTCCAGACCATCATGATTTTTAGATAAAATCGCAATATCATTTTCATCTAAAGCCCGATTGCCATTTTTTTCTTGAAAATAAAGTTCACCCTGAGTGGCTTGATTAAGCAAATCCCGAATCTTCCAAGCGACTTGTTCCGCTTCGGTATTTTTATCCTCTAATTGTAGCCAACGTAAAGGCGTAGGATTAATCTGTCCATGATCAATCAAGTCTGGATGTGGGCGACTCCCTGCTTGTACAGGTGTATAAAAAACTTGCTCACCGAAATCGATTTGACGCTGAAACAATGCATCTACGACTTCAACCAAAGGCTGAACGGAACGATGGTTATAGACCAGATTGTAGGCATTTCCATCTTTGCCAAATACGTCTTGATGTGCCTTTAAAAAGGTCAACATATCGCCACCACGGAAACCATAAATCGCTTGTTTACGGTCACCCACCATGATCATACATCCATTTTGCACCCGACTCGGATGGCGCCAAATCTGTGCCAACATATCATCTTGGTCTTGGTTGGTATCTTGGAACTCGTCCACAAGAATCAAGGGATAACGTGCATGAATAAAACTGGCAAAACGCTGCCCTTGTTCACCTTGTAATGACTCAGCAAGCGTACGAATTTGCTGGGCAAAAGTGGTTTCACCTTTTTGTTGAAGCACTTGTGGCAAACGTTTTTTGACTTCACTTGCCAGATGAAATTGCAAATAACTATCTAGTGTGTCCAAGTCACCACTGAGTTGTGACAATGCCTCAACAAATTGTTTTAAGCTTTGGATCACTACATTTTGTTCAAAACTATGCAGAATATCCTCAGAACATTTATTTAAGACTTTTTTGCTGGTTAACTCACTCAATGCTTTTAAAGTATCTGCATGTTGTGCGACAAAGATGCTATAGGCACTTTGTTGACGAATCGCTGCGATCAAACGTGGTAGCTGCTCAGTCAAAAGTGACTGCATTTTGCCGTGATCTCGCCATTTTTTGCCAACAATTTTATGGTGTTGTCCATTTTCCAAATAAAAATCCGACAAACTTTCAATCTGTGTTAAATCCAGTGTCAATAAACCCTGAACTTCCTGATCAAATTGTGAAAGATCAATGTGTGGCTGCTGAATTTCTTGTAATTTGGCTGAGGTGAAATTCAGACTATTTTCCACCACTGCCACATAGGCATCTTGAGATTTGAGTTTTTTATTTAAGATTAAATAATCAATCATATTTTGCGGTTGTTGTTGAATCCATTCTCGCAAAACATCGTGAATGAGTTGAAATGTATAACTTTTTGCATCATCGGTAATTTCGGCACGCTCAATCTTGCCACTTTCAAAAGCAAACTCACGTAACAGTTTTTGGCTAAAGCTATCCAATGTTCCGACAAACAATTCATCTAACTGATCAATCACCAATTTTAGACGTTCACAAGCATAGGCAATTTGTGTCGCAAATGTGACTAGAACTTTGGCAAACAATGGGTCAGTTTCTTGAGCCGCTTTGGCAAGAATCTCTTGTTCTGTCAGGCTACGACACCCATCAAAATAACGATAGGTTTCCTGTAATCTTGCTCGAATACGACTTTTTAACTCTGCTGCGGCTTTACGCGTAAAAGTGGTTGCAATCACTTGATTAGGTAAATATTTTTCAAGGAAAATACGCACCATTAAACTTGAAAGCGTATAAGTTTTGCCTGTCCCTGCGGACGCCTCAATCCAATGTAAACCTGCAAACTGCATATCTGCAATGGGTTGAATGGACACATTTTTATGAGTATTTAATTGGTTTTGCTGTGGTGAAACTGGGTGCATAACTTATTCCTCCACCACATACTGGTATTGATAAATTGGCTGATACAACACATAGGCAAATTGTTCACAGGCATATTTTAATAATGCAGTTGCATCTTGTTCTTGTAAGATAAATTGCCAATCAGAATGTTTTTTACTCCATTCCATATCCTCTAAAGCGAATGGTAAAAATGCATCACTTTTATTCCATTCCTTGAGTAAATCAGGCAAGTTTGCAAGTTGCATTTGAGCTTGCTCATCCTCTAACCACTCCAATGTTTTGCCTTTCTCAGCCAACAATAACAACAATGCCGCAGGCAACACCAAAGGTTCAGATTGTGCATAAGCATATGCTTTAAACCATTCTGCCAAATATGCTTTGGCTTGTTGTGAGCTTACCCCTGTATTGATAATGGTGATATCACTAAACAAAGCGATTCGTTGCAGTTTTGCCGATTGTGCATCGTCCAAATTGAGATAACTCAACCAAAGTAAATATTCGAGCCAAACTTTGGCACGCCGATTTGCGCGTCCACTCGATGCATTTAGGCTGACCCAATGCTGTGCAAATTGCTGAGGGACACTGATATTCATCACGACATCAGCAGAAACACGCCATTGCCGTTGAGTGGTCGCAGTTACACTGTCTACATATTGTTTTAAACGTGCTTTTAAGTTGTCTTGTTCCATGACGCTGATTTGCCAAGCACTGTGCTGGGCTTTACCAATCGGTAATTGATCTTGTAATAAGGCAACTTGCTCTTCGTCAGTGACAGCTTGATTTTCTTGTAAATGCTTTTTTTGTAAATAATCGCGAATTTGATAACGTGCCAATCCATCCAAGACCAAAGGTTCAACTTGTGCAGGCACATCCTGTGACTTTAAGTTTTGCACACCCAAAGTTTTTAAATACAACCTCGCAGGAAATACCATGTCCAGAATCCATTGTCCTGCATCTAAGATGGTCATACTTTCTTGTACCACAGGATAAGGCGTATTCACCCATGCTTCGCGTTGCCCTAAGTTTGATGATTGCTGTAAATATCGGGCAACACTGTACCATTGGTCTTGATAACGCACAGCAGTATTTTCCAAAAAGCCTTGTGGCTCAAAAGGTTGTAATGCATGCACATGATAGAGCGCACGAATATTCTCAGGAATTTCAATGCCATTTATACAGATAAGTTCTGGCATCTTTCCTACGGGCACATTTGGAGCATGACTAATCAAAGCAATATGGCTGATGAGTTCTTGTAAAGCACTAGATGGATCACGTACTTCACCATCATTCACATCAAAGCCATTGTAAAATAGCCATAAACTGTCCTGTGCCAACAGCAAAGTATCTAAAAATGCACCTTGATCATCTTCTAAACGCGAACGATCGCCCAATTGTGGACGTAGTATTTCCATCAAATCAAATGGAATATGTTGGTTGCGTGTTGGAAATTTACCACTGTCCAAATTCAGCATGACCACCAATTTATATGGCAATGGGCGAATTTGCCCAATTTGGCTGAACGTAATATCACCCGTCGGTAAGGTTTGAGCCAATTGTGTCGATAGTGCTGTTTGGATTTCGGCCAACACATAAGGTAAAGGCAAATGAATACCTTTTAAATGATTGGCATCTTGTTGTTGATTACCCAAACGCAAATACGAATGTCGCAGCATTTTATGTTGCAGATTTAGAGCATCAAGTACTACTTTAAGCACTTCAACGCCTGCATCAATGAACTTATAAACCTCTGTGCTTAATAAATTTAACCATTCTTCAACAGTTTTACTTTGCCCCAGTTCATGCTGAACCATCCAATCTCGATGTGCTGCAAAATCTTGGTAAATTTCGATTAAAATACCGATCAGCTCAAAATCACTGGAGAGCACATTTTCAAAACTTAAAGTATCGGCAAAAATTTGATGGGTAGGAATGGCGATACCTAAACTCAAACGATCTAAGGCAAATTTAAAACTAAAACGAAAGTCTTGATCATCCTCAGTTAAGCTTCGTTGTAAATGTGCTGCATCCAAACCTCGTTTAAAACCTGCTTGGATCAAAAGCGCTAACATGCGTTGGGTACTGGCGACATCCAAACCATAACGCAGTTGTGTCGCTTCTAAATTAAGCCAATCTGAAAAATCTTCAACCGTAAAACGCCCTTGTACCCATTCAATACTGCCCAAAACTGCACGCCAAGCATTGTCCACATCCAGCTGAGTGACACCTGCAATTTTTGCAGGCACATGAATGCTGTCCTGATGCGGAATATGTGGAAATACACTACGAATCAACGGCTCTATTTCTTTTAAATTTGGTGCTAAAACCAAAACATCACTTGGACGGCGTGGGTGTTCTTTTGTACTTTGTGAGAGCCAATGAATTAACTGCTCTTTTAAAACTTCCAACTGTCTTAAAGAGGAATGACACACATGGATTTGAATCGAATCATCTTGTGGATCTAAAGCATAAGCATGTGTTTCTGGCTCAAGCAAATACAAAATATCAGATTGTAATTTACTCAATAAATGATGTGGCTCTTCATTCACAAACGCATCGACCCACTGCCCTTCCTCACCCGAAGAAAGCTGTGACAATAATGAGAAATGATCTCGTGCTTGCTTACCAAAACGAGTCAGCAAAGGATGACGTGACTCACGGATTTCAGCATTAAAATTTAAAGTAAATTCATCAAAAAACCGCTGTACATCAGCATCTGTAGCTTTGGGGTTCTTAGCAATAAAGCGTTCTTTTACCCCCAAGTCATAGCGTTTTTTCCAGTTTGGATCGACACTGTCTGCCCAATATTCTTGGGATGGGTTGTAATGTAAAATAATAACATCGAGGTATTGCCCTAAACGTCTTAAAAAATCCAACTGCTGTGGCGGCAAATCCAATAAAGTAAACACCACTACTTTTTTAGGTAAACACTGTAAGGCTTTGTGACGTTGATCAGAATTGTCGAGGATTTCCCAAAACAATTTGTCAATCAACCCCATTTCCACAAAATCATCATGAAAAGTATGTACCCACAACCAACGTTGCCATTGTTCTAGTTCTTGTGCTTGGCTAAGCTGAAATGCAGAAAGCTGTTGATCCGTTTTAAAAAATTGCTGTTCAATGTTCAACCCACGCCCTTGTCCCCATTGTCCCAGCCAATTGCTTGGACAGGTACACAGCTCAGCACACCCACGCTGGCATTGCCCACGATAAATCATGTAGTTACTAAACAGCAAAGACACTTGCTCTGCCACCCAATACAACATGCTTTGTTTTTTGAGCTGTTTTTCTAGACCTTGTTCAAGTTGCGCTGCCGCATCATAAATACGTTGAATAATTGAATGAAGGGGATGCTCTGTAGCTAAGGCATTGTCAGGCGTTTGTATAAACTCTTTTAAAGTCTGGTAAATACGCCATTTCATGATCAAGCGTGGCACGTTGGCTTTACCCACACGGTCATCTTCACCGTTTAAAACCTGTTTATAGGCATACCATTGAAAGCCACGAATCCGTTGATGAAACACAGTATTGGCACTCACACCGCGCTGTTCAGATAGGCGTTGTGTAAGCCATTCTTGTACCGCAGGGGTTGGCACAATAAAATGTTGTGGCTTTAAAACTGAAAATGGGTCATTCGAAGCTGTACTGGCACTTTGTAGAACACCTTGAACCAATATATCAATCGATTGGCTTTGAATAACATGAATCCCCATATTTCCTCATTTTCTTAATGTAAATAAACACAAAATCATAAACTTTCATTACTATACATCTTAAACACAATATGCCATTTTTACAGTATAGTTCGCACGAAAATGTTCTAAAAAACCAAGCGAATCAGCTTTGGGACAAAATATTATAAACAGTTTGATGGAGAGTTACTTTTTATGAAAATCGACAAAATTCCAGATTCAATCGACCCAAGTTTGAACTTAGAAAATATTCGAGAGGAATGTTTAGCATTGGTCAAAAAACGGGCGTATTTTTCAGCAGGTGCTGCTGTGATCCCGATTCCTTTTTTTGATGTGGTGATTGATGTTGGTATTTTATCGCAGCTAATTCCTGAGATTAATGCACGTTTTGGCTTAGCGCCAGATCAAATCAGTGTATATGATCCAAAAACCAAACAAATCCACTGGAATGAATTACGCAAACGTGGTTTTGAGTTCTCAGGTTTAGTGGTGGCACGTACTGCGGTCAAATCATCTTTAAATAATGTGGCGGCAAAAGTCATTACCAAACAAGTGACCAAGTTTATCCCATTAGGTGGATCTCTTGTTGCAGCGAGTTTAGGTTATATCGTGATGAAAAAAGTCGCTGAGGCGCATGTGGAAGAATGTTATAAATTAGCAAAAGGGATTCAAAATAAACAAAAAGAGAAAATTGTGAAATATTCTTAGTAGCTAATAGCAAAATTTATATATTTTGAATCCACCCCAACCCTCCTTTGATAAAGGAGGGCTTTTTTACAGTTTTAAATCAACTCTCTTTAATTTGTTTTAAAATCGCCTTTAGAATCTCAATCCGAGCGGTATATTTATCATTGGTCGAAATCACATGCCAAGGCGCATAAAAAGTATGCGTACGTTGCAACATATCTGCTGCTGCCTTTAAATAATCATCCCAATGACTCCGATTACGCCAATCATCTTCCGTAATTTTAAAACGCTTATGTGGAGTTTCTTCACGTGCTTTAAAACGTGCCTCTTGTTCATCTTTACTGATGGCAAGCCAAAACTTCACGATCACATACTGATTATCGGTTAAATCTTTTTCAAAACGATTAATTTCAGCATAAGCACGTTGCCATTCAACAGGCGATGCAAAACCTTCGATCCGTTCAACTAAAACTCGTCCATACCACGTGCGATCAAAGATCGAAATCTTTTCATCTTCTAACAGCTTCGTCCAAAAACGCCACAAATAAGGTCGTGCCAATTCATATTTTTCTGGGGCTGCAATGGTATAAATACCATATTCACGTGGGTCTAATTTCTTGACAATGCGCTTAATCGCTCCACCTTTCCCTGCTGCATCCATGCCTTCAAAAGTAATAATCACTTTTCGCTCATCAAAACGCATCGCTTCAGCGACTTTTTTAGTGAGTTTCTTTAATTCAGCTTTATATTCATCCTCATCCATTTCTTCAGTAGAAGGCTTGAGTAATTCATTTGGAATTTCAGCTTGTTGCCATTTTTCTTTTACTTGGGTCACATAATTTGGCAGATGTGTTAAATTTTTTAAAATGTATTGAGCAAATTCTTGATCGCGAATTTCCTCGTCTTCACAATCAATGATCAGCCAATCATCGGTAAAACGCTGACGTAGTTTTTGCACATTGTCATATTGTTTTTTATTTCGCCAGTCCAAACCATGTAATTTATGCCAACGTTGATCTTCGGCATCCATTTTGTCTAAACGCTTTTGTAATGACTTCCAAGACAAATCAAACCAAACTTTGATAACATCAACATGATTATTTTTTAAATCTTGTTCAAATGCGTTCATTTGTGCCACATAAGCATCAAACAATGTGTCATCCATTGGTGCAGAAACATGTAAAGCTGTTGATAACAAATCACTGTACCAATTGCCAAACATCACCAAAATCTGCCCTTCCGCAGGAATATAGCGCGCATAAGGCTGCCAAAAAGCGCGATCTTTTTGCATCATGTGAGGAGGATCTGCCTTGACACGTAAATAACGTGGATCTACCCATTCACGCAATTGTTTGACTGCCTCGCCTTTTCCTGCAAGCTCAATCCCACTGACCAAAATCACCAAACTTTTGGCATTTTTCTGTCCTCGGGTATTTTTCAAAGCATATTGGGCTTCAATCAACGCTACGGAAAGTTGATCTGCATCAACCAGTTCACATGAAGATTCATTTTTTTGCATGAATTCAGCTCTTTTCTTATGTTTTCATTATACTTTTTCAAGTTTACAAAGATTTTATGAGGCTGAATACATTTTTTGTATCAGTTTTTATAACGCTTAAATCCCGACAAAGCAGCATAAAACTGTCAAAATAGCGAAACAACTGACTTAATTTCAGTCACCTTCAAGCAATACCGTCATGGTTGTTCAGATAAACTGTGATTATGATTTTGTTAAATATATGGAAATTGAGTTCATTTATGTCAAAACTCGCAGCACTCGACCAACTTTTAGAAGAATATAAACAATTTGATTATCATCAAAATCCTATCCTGAAAAAGCGTCTGCATGAAGCACAAGACTGGCTCAAAGCACGTATTTTAGATACGCATACTGAGTTATTTAATCGCCCAGAAAATAAACTCATGGCAGATTATTTTATTCATCGTTTATATGGTGGGCCTGATTTTGATCCTTTGGCAGTCCAAATTGAGCGCTTACTCAAATATGCGCATAAAGCAGAAAAGATCATTCCTGAAAATGCCATTAAAACGGGTTTAAAGTCGATTGGGCTTGCCGTATTGGCAATGCAATTAGATGAACAAGTTGCCAAACAACTACTCCATGACTACCCTGCCGATCAAACTATTGATGATGAAATGATGCGTTTGACTCTAATCAAACTAGATCAAGCCGAACAACGTCTGCAACAACTCAGTTTACTTGATGATTTAGGCGTTGCCTTGGATAAGTATATGCGTTCATTTTTAATGCATACCGCATTTAAAATGTGTAAAGGCACCGCCCATAAATATAACTTTCAACTGATGTATGAGTTTATTGGTGAAGGCTTTGTGGCAATGAAACCGATGAAATCTGCGGCTGATTTTATTCATGCGTTTACGCTAAAAGAGCGTCAAATTGTCAATAATGTACATTCAGGACAAGCCAATCCGTTTAGAATATGATAAGGTTTTAGCAACTTAATGACGGCATACACGTCATATTTTTGTATATTAATGATTGTGTCTGTTGCCAGACTTTTAAATTTTGCATGATGAACGCTGTAAAAAGTCACAAAATCTGTCATCATGCAAAAATATGACAAAATTTCTTATTTTTGTGTTCAGGAGTGACTCGAATGTCGAATGAAAACCAAAAGCCAACCGCACAAAACGAGTCGGCACAAGACACAGACAAAGTAAGTCCATTTTTAACTGAACCATTACCGCAAGGCGCACCACAAGGTCAGCAGCAATCTTTACAACAACAATTGACCGATACGCCTGTTTCAGGAAGCGTTCCAAAATATAATCTACCTCGTGGTGCAAATACAGGGAATGTCGGTGCAACCACGCATTTCGGTTATCAAACTGTGAGCAGTGAAGACAAAGCTCAAAAAGTAGCGGAAGTTTTCCACTCTGTTGCAAGCAAATACGACATCATGAATGACCTCATGTCATTTGGTATTCACCGTTTATGGAAACGCTTTGCCATCAATATGTCAGGTGTCCGTCGTGGTCAACGTGTCCTTGATATTGCTGGTGGTACAGGTGATTTAGCCAAAGTGTTTAGCCGTGAAGTTGGCCCTACAGGTCATGTCGTGCTTTCAGACATTAACGAATCTATGCTGAATGTTGGACGTGACCGTCTAATTGATGCAGGTTGTACCAATGTCGATTTCGTATTGGCAAATGCAGAAACCCTAGAACCATTTGAAGACAACAGCTTTGACCTTTTAACCATTAGTTTTGGTTTGCGTAATGTGACCGATAAAGATGCCGCATTGGCTGCGATGTATCGTGTACTTAAGCCAGGTGGTCGTTTACTTATTTTAGAGTTTTCAAAACCTGTTTTTGAGCCTTTCTCTAAACTCTATGACTTGTATTCATTCACTGCATTACCGATCATGGGCAAAATCGTGGCGAATGACTCAGAAAGTTATAAATATTTAGCTGAATCTATTCGCATGCATCCAGACCAACGTACCTTAAAAGGCATGATGGAAAATGCAGGTTTCCAAAATACCGATTACCACAACTTAACTGGTGGTATCGTTGCTGTTCACCGTGGTTTTAAACTTTAATAAGGTCAAATAGCCATGTGGTCGATTCTTGCCTTAGGCGCAGTTGAACGATTCATTCATCACCTCATTGATTTGGATGCTATTACTCGCATTCAACTCAATGCGTTGCAAGGTAAATTACTACGCGTTGTGATCAACTCACCACAACTCTCCGTTGATGTATTTTTTGATGAAAATAAAGTTCGGCTTGAGCCAACCGTAACAGGTCAAAGTACAACTCCGTCTATCTTTGAACAGCGTCCTTTTGATCAACAGCATGCGATCAGTGAAGCCACAGCGACATTACACGTAAAGAATGCGGTTGAATTAGTTAAATTACTCATCTCAGATGATATGGGCAATATCCCTTTGCAAGGTGATTATCATTTATTGCAGGATATTCAACGTATTATCCAACAGACTGAGCCTGATTTAGCTGCACACTTAAGTCCGTGGATTGGCCCTACACTTGCTCATGAACTCGCCAAAATCCAGCTTGCACCAAAGCATTTAAAGCGTTCTTTACAAAGTCATTTATTTTTTGCTGAAGACTTTTTAAAAGAAGATACAGGCTTATTTGCACCTCGCTGGCAAATGGATGATCTACAACAAGATACCCGTACACTTAACCAAAATATTGATCGACTTGAAGCAAAAATTCAACAGCTTCAAAGCCAACTCAATCAAGAACAAAATTAGGTAAGAGCATTTATGATTCCGCATATTTCCCGATTACTCGAACTGTGGCGCATAGCAGCTCACTATAGACTCGATACATTGGTTCCTGCGGAAGAATTACCTGAAAAAGCTCGTCATGCTTTGTCGATCATTCGCATGCACCCTGCAGCCTGGTCAAGCAAAGAGAAAAAAAATCCGCTAAAACTAAAAGAAGCTTTAGAGGAAATGGGGCCATTGGCCATCAAACTCGGTCAGTTGCTTTCGACTCGTCGTGATTTGATTCCACCTGAAATTTTACAGCAATTGGTATTATTACAAGATCGAGTAAAACCTTTTAGCGTCGATGTTGCCAAAATCCGTATTGAAGAATCTTTAAAAGCCAATATCAATACCTTATTCGTCCGTTTTGATGAGCAACCTTTGGCTGCTGCATCTATTGCCCAAGTGCATACTGCTGCTTTGCATGATGGACGTGAAGTGGTCGTCAAAGTGACTCGACCTGATATTCGCAGTCAAATTTTACAAGATTTTGAAATTTTAGAATGGCTCGGACATACCCTCGAAAAACGTCTTGAAGCTGCACGTGCTTTTCATTTATCTGAAATTATTCAAGATTATCGTCAAGTGATCTTAAATGAACTTGATTTAACGCTCGAAGCAGATAATACACGACGTATGCGCCATTACTTTACTGGCTCAAGCATGATGTATGTGCCAGAAGTATATATGGACAGCAAAGATGTCATGGTCGCTGAGCGCATTACAGGTGTGCCGATTTCAGATATTGCAACATTTGAAAAATTGGGAATGAATCGTCAAGACCTTGCTGAAAAAGGTCTAACGATTTTCTTTACCCAAGTGTTTCGTGACAACTTTTTCCATGCGGATATGCATCCAGGCAATGTCTTTGTTGAAACGCTCAATCCAAGTCATCCACGTTATATTGCGCTTGACTGTGCCATCATGGGCGAGTTATCGAAACACGATCAGATGACCGTTGCACGCATGTTACTGGCGGTAATGAACAGTGATTTCATGCAGCTTATTCAAATCGTGCATCAAGCTGGCTGGATTCCACCGGGAACGGATCAAGATACTCTAGCTCGTGAAATGCGTCGTACTGTAGGTCCAATGGTGTCAAAACCAATGCATGAATTGGACTTTGCAGGGATTTTGATTCAGGTCATGGATATTGCTCGTCGTTTCCATTTGGAAATTCCACCACAATTGATGTTATTGCTAAAAACCTTAGTGCATGTCGAAGGTCTAGGCACAGATTTATATCCTGAATTGGACATTTGGAAGCTTGCAAAACCGATTCTAACCGAATGGGTTAAAGCGCAAATGAATCCTCAAAAGAACTTAAAAGAATTGGGACAAAAAATTCCGGATTTACTTTTAGGCGCGCAGGATTTTCCAACATTGATGATTGACAGTTTAAATGGTCTAAAAAATCAATCTGCTTGGCATGCTAAACAGTTACATGAATTACAAATGATGCGTTTGGAAGTTGAACATCAACAAAAACGCAGTTGGATATTCGGCAGCATCATGGCGATTTTATTGTCGATTGCGATTATTGCACCGTGGTATATTTCAATTGTATTGATTGTATTGGCAAGTGTTTTAGCGGTTTGGCGAGTTGCAAAGTAAATATTTGATTGAGCATCTTGTTTAAAAGGTGCTCAATACGTTAAGATCAAAAAATAATAAATAACTTTTAAAATAACAATGAAATATAGTTTTTTGTGGGCTACTTATAGACAAAAGAAAAGTACCGCTGTGTGGTTCAGTCTATTTTTTATCATTCCTAGCTTATTTAATATTCTCAATTATTTAGATGGGCATTATCATTTTTTTAATTTTTTCCTCGCTAACCCTAAATCCTCAGTAGGAAGATTACTTGATAGCAATTATTTCTGGCAAACCACTTTATTTAACTTCATTCCATTTTTACTATTAATATTTGTACCGCAAAAAAATCTTATTCGCCTTTTTGATTTTTGGCTCATTCTTGCAACCTTGTATTCTTTAACTAATAGTTGGTATATCAATACTTACTCTATACTTTCCGTTACATATTTCTATTTTATATACCGTGACATTAATAGGAAAAATAAAGAATTAATGGATACCTATATTCAAAACTCTAAAATAATATCCAATGACTCCCAAGTCACCCACTGACACCTCTCGCCATTGCCCTGCCACGCCTCACTCTTAAAATACTGACATCTGTTTGAGTGAGTGAAACCGTGACCCAAATTCTAAAAAAACGCCCTGCTGCATTAACCATTCAGGCAGGCACACTCGCCAAACAACTGATCGAAAAAGAAGGCTTACAAGCACAGCAAGTTGATATGATCCCTGGTGCAGCAGGTGGTCCCAAAGGCATTGGGCTCATGGGTTTAGACCAAGCGATCTTCGGAGATTTACTACAACGTGCTCAACAACGCCGTTTTTTAATCGGATCATCTGTTGGCGCATGGCGTTTTGCTGGAATCATTACGCAAGGTGAAAAACTTGGTCCTGAAAAGCTTGCAGAATTGTATATCGACTTACCCTTTAAAAAAGGCATGAAAATCGCAGATATCGAAAAAATATCACGAGAAATGCTCTACGGCATCTTAGACCAGCAAACGCAGAAACTGGTCACTCATCCTGATTATCATTTGACTATTCTTGCTGCGAAAGCAGAACATATTTTCCAAAGTGATCAAAAGCTTGCATTATATAGTTCCCTTTTGGGTATTATTGGCAGTAACGCCATTTCACGTGATCATTTAAATAAATTTATGCAGCGGGTAATCTGTCAACCTTCAGATTTTCCACAATTTAAAATTCAGGATGATGCCTTTAAAACCCATTATATTCACTTTAATAGCGATAATGTCGCAGATTGGCTTATGGCATCGGGCTCGATTCCCGGTGTTGTTCCTGCGGTAAAAAATATTATAGATGCGCCACAAGGTGCATACCGTGATGGTGGACTGATTGACTACCATATTGACCTGCCATTTGGCAGTAAAGGCATTGTTTTATATCCACATTTTACTAACAGTATCACACCGGGTTGGTTCGACAAAATGTTCAAATCCCGCAAAGCCAATCCGATCAATCAAGCGCGTACTTTACTACTCTCACCTTCACAAAGTTATTTGGAATCATTGCCTTTAGGTCGTCTTCCTGATCGTAAAGATTTTGTTTTAAAAGGTCTTTCGAATAATGAGCGTAAGAGATTATGGCGGCAGTCTGTAGCAGAAAGTCAGCGTTTAGGTGATGAGTTTTTAGAGTTGGTGGAAAAACAGAATTTTGCAGAGGTAATGGTCGATTTATAAATACGAATTGCTTATTACTGAAATCTTGATTAATCTGAAAAAAGAAAAATTGAGATTCCCACCTCGCCATGCTCACAATACATTTAAATGAAAATAACTTTTTAATAAATCAAGAAGAAATTATATTTCCTATTACTATTGAAAAATTAATCTTAGTGCTTAACGCATCGCCCCGAATTATACAAAGTGCATCGAATACTATTTTAGTTTGGGATGAGTTAGGAGTTACAGCTTATGCCAAACTAAATAATCTGATTGATACGATTGAAATTTCATTTGAACTACAGAAGTATGAGAAATGCCCTAAGTCACTATTTAAGGGACAATTTTATTTCAAAGATAAAGACGCTATTTCTTATTTTTTCGCACATCCTGAGTTACGTGTTCCAATATATGAAGGTGATACTCACAAAGCTTTAGTTGCACATAATATTTCTGCATGGTTTTATGGAGATCTTAAGCAACATCAATTAAATGGAATAAGTTTTTCACATTATGAAGCACCACCTACTGCTGAAGCATTGATATTAGATACTCAATTTAGACATCTTGAAAATCTATGGAAAGAATGGATAGATGCTATTGAACAAGTTGTTCCCAAACATAACCGTTACTTCAATTTGAAACACGGCATTCAAAGCCAAGACATTATTGATCTGCAATCTATTCACGATATGGAAATGCCTGACATACTCATTAACTTTTATAAAGTACATAATGTATATTGGGATGCAGTTACTTCAGCATTTCAATTCCATGTAAATAATTGGAATTACGATTTACTATCTTTTCAAGATATTTATAAGCATTGGCAAAATAATATCGAACTCAATACAGAAGAAGACCTTGATACCTCTGATTATCTCAATTATGACCCTCGCACAAAAATAAATGATTATACCAATACACTTTGGATTCCTTTTGCCGAAGGTCGTAATGGTGACTATTTATTAATAGATTTAGATCCGAATGAAAATGGTAATTTTGGTCAAATTATTGAATTACAAAATGAATCATGGGCAAGAAATGTCATTGCAAACTCTTTAGAAGAATTGATTCAAATGACCATAAAACAACTGAAAGAATCACCAAGTGAACATTACCAATTTATTTTAGAAAATGGCTAATTTCCTCCTCTATGAATGCTAAAGACTCGTTTCATTTCGCCATCATCGGGGCAGGTACAGCAGGGCTTGCAACTGCAATCCTACTTGCCCGACAAAATATTCAGGTTACTTTATTTGAAAAAGCCGAAAAACTCGAACCTGTAGGTGCAGGCTTACTTCTGCAACCATCTGGTTTAGCTGTATTTGAACATTTAGATGTATTAAAGGATGCTTTAAAACTTGGAGCGATCGTAACAAGTTTAGAAGGACAACTTGTGAATGGTTTTAAATTGGTCAATAGCCATTATGCACAGGCACATCCTGATTTTTATGGTCTAGGAATTCATCCGGCTACGCTATGCCATGTTCTTGCAAATAAATGCCGTGAATATACCGAATTGATTACTTGGCAAATGAATACCGAGATTCAAAGACTTGAAGAATCCACGCATGAAGTCCGTGTTTATGGCGCAGTAAATAGTGAAGTATTTGATCAGGTTTTTGATTGTGTCATCATTGCCAACGGTGCAAGAAGTGAACTCAGACCTAAACCTTGGGTCAAGATTGATCAAGCTTATCCTTGGGGTGCAAAATGGACGATTGTTCCTGAGTGTTTAGACTTTGACACCCAAATTCTACATCAGTTTTATGATCGTTCTAAAATCATGATGGGAATACTTCCGACAGGTGCTATTCCAACTCAACCCAATCAACGACTTTCCAGTGTTTTTTGGAGTTTACCCACAAATCAATTGGAGAATCTTTTACAAAATAATCAAGCGCGTTCAGCTTGGCTTAAAGAAGTGGCTCAACGTTGGAAGCCTGCTGCGGATTGGTTGGAACACGTGATTGCCAACCCTGAAGAAAAGCAACAGTGGTTATCAGCTAACTATCGTGATGTGGTGATGTCCAAATTTGGTGAAGGTCGTATCGGTGTGATTGGCGATGCAGCACATGCCATGAGTCCTCAACTTGGACAAGGTGCAAATATGGCACTTTTAGATGCATGGGCACTTGGACAAGCCATACAAAATGCAAGACAAAATGAAATTTTGGATTATCCACAGCTTTGGAAAACTTATCACCAACATCGGCAAAATTCGACGGCATTTTATCAGTTTTTAAGTCGTCTACTGACACCACTTTACCAGTCTGATTTGTGGTGGGCAGGTGGATTGCGTGATCTCACATTTGCGTGGATGTATCGTATCCCCTATTTTCGTAAGGAAATGGCAATTACTGTTTCAGGTTTAAAATCTGGAATGTTGAGTCAGATGAAGTATAAGGATATTGCTAAATATAATAAATTGTCCTTATCATAACTTAGTACGTAACATCGTACTAAATAAAAAGAAAGCTTTGCTACCAAATTATGAGTTTTAATTATTATGATTGAAGTGACGATTGTTGAAGGAACTAATGATTACCCTCTAAAAACAGTATATTTTAGAAACACTAAAGGCTGGATAATACGAGAGTCTTTTTATAATCCATCAAATCAACCAATCATTGAAGAAATGGTTGAATTTGATGATAAAAATAAAATTTCTCGTCAGGTTTTGTTTCTTACAACTGATTATAAAATTATTGCTTATCGAAATTTATATCAAGCAGGCGAAAGTGAAAGATCAGATAAAAGATTAGGTTTTACAGATTACAAACTCGTAAATGGTGAGTTTAAAAAAATAAGTTGGATGATCTATGAGCCTGCTTCTAAAGAAAAACCTTTTTCAAAAAGCCTATATTACAATCAAAATGATGAACTTCTTTATTATTATGTTAATGATGATGCAACCTTCACGACAAAGTACTTTGATAAAAATAATCAAATACTCAATGATTTCTATTCTTTCTATAAAGAAAATTTTGACTCACTCGAAACATACGAAACTATCAAAAAGGATTTACTACAACAAGCTCAAGATAAATATTACGATAACCAAGAGAAATAAAATAAACAATTCAGATTATAATTCGATTAAATAATTTTCAAGATTTTTCGCAAATCACTCCAAATCACGTAAACTATAGACCTCTACGTTTCCTACGTAGAGGTCAATTAAATTAATTATCTGGTGAAATTCTATGAATAACTTGCAATGGCTCGATGAAGTAAAATTTAACGAACAAGGACTGATTCCTGCTATTGCACAGCATCATCAAACAGGACGTATTTTGATGGTGGCATGGATGAACCGCGAAGCTCTGCAACTCACCGCAGAGAAAATGCGGGGTGTTTACTTCTCACGTTCACGCAATAAACTGTGGTTTAAAGGCGAAGAATCAGGACATTTTCAAACCGTTTATGAAATCCGTTTAGACTGCGATGCCGATGTGATCGTGTTACAAATTGAACAAGAAGGTGGTATTGCTTGTCATACAGGACGTGAGTCATGCTTCTATCGTAAACTTACGCCAAACGGTTGGGAAATTGTCGATGCCCAACTCAAAGACCCAAATGCGATTTATGCTGATAAAGCCGATCAATCAACAAATCCACATACGATTGCCATGAATGCCTCAGATGCCCAGTCTGAACAAGTTGAAGTCTTAGATTACTTAGGCAAAATGATGGCTGAACGTAAAGCTGCCAATCCTGAATCGTCTTATGTAGCAAAGCTCTACCATAAAGGTTTAAATAAAGTTTTAGAGAAAATCGGCGAAGAATGTATTGAAACAATCATTGCTGCAAAAGATTTTAAATCTGAAGCCAACGAAGACAATAAAAATGATTTAATTTATGAAGTGGCAGATCTTTGGTTTCATACGATTGTGATGCTGGGTTATTTCGATCTCGATCCACAATTGGTACTCAACGAGCTTGCACGCCGTCAAGGTTTATCTGGCTTGGTCGAAAAAGCCAACCGTCAGCACTAAATATTTCCCAATAAAAATAAGCGCATGTTGCGCTTATTTTTCGATTTAATTTTTAAAAATAAAAATCTTAGCGTTTTTGCTCAATCGCTGCACCAGCACCACCGCCGATTGCACCACCGATTGCAGCACCTGTATTGCCACCGAATACACCTTTACCAATCGCAGAACCAATCGCACCACCTACACCACTGTAGGTTGCATTACGGTTTGAACCATTCGATGTTTTACTCCCAACTGCTGCACCTGCACCACCACCAATTGCAGCACCTGTACCACCACCGACATTGTTCCCCACACCACCACCGATTGCACCACCTAATGCAGCCGAAGCAACACGTTTATCATTACTTGACATGTTTTCACAGCCTGCCAACATCAAGGTTGAAAGTGATGCTACTGCCAATACTGTCATTACTTTTTTCATGTCTTTCTCCATCAGTCCTTTTTTAACTGGTTTTATCTTAATCTTATTTCATGAATCGAATCTTAGTGATCTGTTAAAAAACGCAACTTTTCACATATATTTTGTAAAAACAACATAGCATCCCAACATAAAAAAAGACGCCCTAAGGCGTCTTCTTCATTTTAAAAGTATTTAAACTTAGAAAGAATCTTCGTTTAAAGCTTGCGAGAATGCTTGGTCAACTTCAGAGAAATCATTTACAAGCTCATGTTCAGCAGCTTCCGCTTCTTGACGACGACGTTCTAAATGGTAAGCCAAACCTGTACCCGCTGGGATCAAGCGACCTACAACCACGTTTTCTTTCAAGCCACGTAACTCATCTTCTTTACCTGTTACAGCCGCTTCAGTTAACACACGTGTTGTTTCTTGGAACGATGCAGCAGAGATAAACGAGTCTGTAGAAAGCGATGCTTTGGTGATACCCATCAATTGACGTTCAAACTTCGCAGGGAACTTGTTCTGAGCCAAGATTGCTTGGTTCTCTTGAACAACACGGATGTAATCCACTTGCTCACCTTTGATGAAGCTTGTATCACCACCGTCAGTGATATCAACTTTACGCAACATTTGACGTACGATGACTTCAATATGCTTATCGTTGATTTTTACACCTTGTAAACGGTATACGTCTTGAACTTCATTCACGATGTAGTTGGTTAATGCAACTTCACCTTTCAGACGTAAAATGTCATGTGGATTTTGTGGACCATCAGAAATGGTTTCACCACGGTTCACATGCTCACCTTCGAACACATTGATTTGACGCCATTTTGGAATCAATTCTTCATAGATCTCAGAACCATCATCAGGCGTGATCACTAAACGGTTCTTACCTTTGGTTTCTTTACCGAAGCTGACGATACCAGACACTTCTGCAAGGATCGCATGCTCTTTCGGTTTACGTGCTTCGAACAAGTCAGCTACACGTGGAAGACCACCGGTAATATCACGTGTACGTGACGTTTCTTGTGGTACACGACCGATAACGTCACCCACACCAATCGTTTCACCATCACGCACAGTTACGATTGTGTTTTGTGGCAAGAAGTAGAACTGTTCACCGCCATCTGTTGTATCCAACACAATTGCAGGACGTAAATCTTTACCAGATGCAGGACGTGCAGTCACTGGCAAGATTTCAACAGTAGTCATACCTGTTGCATCATCAGTTTTCGAGGTTGCAGTTACACCATCAGCGATTTGGCTGAAACGTGCTTTACCAGCAACTTCTGTAACCAATGGATGAGTATGCGGATCCCAAGTTGCAACGATACCACCACCTTCTACAGCTTCACCATCTTTGATCAAGATGCTTGCACCGTATGGTAGTTTATAACGTTCACGTTCACGACCTAAGTCATCCGCAATACCAATCTCACCTGAACGTGAAACTGATACCAAGTGACCTTTCGCATGTTGTACAGTTTTTACATTATGGAAACGTACTGTACCTTTATTACGCACTTGAACGCTATTTGCAGCAGAAGTTCGGCTCGCAGCACCACCTACGTGGAAGGTACGCATGGTTAACTGGGTACCTGGTTCACCAATCGATTGCGCAGCCATTACACCTACAGACTCACCTGGATTCACCAAGTGACCACGTGCAAGGTCACGACCGTAACATTTCGCACATACACCGAAAGTAGATGCACAGCTCACTACTGAACGCACTTTAACTTCGTCGACACCAGCATCTTCAAGGTATTGAGCAAGTTTTTCATCAATCAATGTATTACGTGGCAAGATAACTTCGTCTGAACCTGCTTTAGTAACATCTTCAGCCGTTACACGACCCAATACACGTTGACTTAACGGCTCAATGACATCACCACCTTGAATGAATGGTGTCATAACAAGACCGTCATAAGTACCACAATCAGGCTCAGTGATCACCAAGTCTTGTGCTACGTCTACTAAACGACGTGTCAAGTAACCAGAGTTCGCAGTTTTAAGTGCGGTATCTGCCAAACCTTTACGTGCACCATGCGTCGAGATGAAGTACTGAAGTACAGTCAAACCTTCACGGAAGTTTGCTTTAATCGGTGTTTCAATGATCGAACCATCTGGTTTCGCCATCAAACCACGCATACCTGCAAGCTGACGAATCTGTGCTGCCGAACCACGGGCACCAGAGTCAGACATCATGTAGATACTGTTGAATGATTTTTGTTTCTCATCTTCACCCTGTTTGTTTTTAACAGTGGTAAATGACAAGTTATCCATCATCGCTTTTGCAACTTGGTCGTTGGTACGCGCCCAAATATCGACCACTTTATTATAACGTTCACCCGCAGTTACAAAACCTTGCTCGAACTGTTGTTCAATTTCGCGAACTTCAGTTTCTGCTTTGTCAATAATTGCTTGTTTTTGTGGTGGAATAACCATGTCTTCCATACCTACAGACACGCCTGAACGTGTTGCTTGACGGAAGCCCAAGTACATCAATTGGTCAGCAAAGATAACGGTATCTTTTAAACCGAGTTTACGGTAGCAAGAGTTAATTAACTTAGAAATGTTCTTTTTGGTCATTTCCACGTTAATTTGTTGGAAATCCATGCCTTCAGGAACAACTTCCCAAAGTAAACAACGACCTGGTGTTGTGTCTACAACAATAGTTTGATGCTCACGATTACCATTTTCATCAATTACAGTTTGATGTACACGTGCTTTAACGCGCGCGTGCAAATCCACTTGACCTGTTGCTAACGCACGGTTTACCTCATGCGTATCCGCAAACACCATGCCTTCACCTTTGGCATTGATTGCATCACGTGTGATGTAATACAAGCCCAAGACCACGTCCTGAGAAGGTACGATGATCGGCTCACCATTTGCAGGTGATAAGATGTTGTTGGTTGACATCATTAACGCACGCGCTTCTAACTGCGCTTCGAGTGTTAATGGTACGTGTACCGCCATTTGGTCACCATCGAAGTCGGCGTTAAACGCAGCACATACGAGTGGGTGAAGACGGATCGCTTTACCTTCGATCAAGGTCGGTTCAAATGCTTGCAGACCTAGACGGTGAAGTGTTGGCGCACGGTTCAACATGATTGGATGTTGACGAATTACAGATGCCAAAACGTCCCAAACTTCTGGTGTTTCACGCTCAACCATTTTCTTCGCAGCTTTAATGGTCGTCGCTTGACCTGAAGCTTGTAGTTTCGCAAAGATAAATGGTTTGAATAATTCAAGCGCCATTTTCTTCGGAAGACCACATTGGTGTAAACGTAATGATGGACCTACTGTAATTACCGAACGACCAGAGTAGTCAACACGCTTACCAAGTAAGTTTTGACGGAAACGACCTTGTTTACCTTTGATCATATCTGCCAAAGATTTAAGCGGACGTTTGTTCGAACCAGTAATTGCACGACCACGACGACCGTTATCTAACAATGCATCTACAGACTCTTGTAACATACGTTTTTCGTTACGTACGATAATGTCTGGTGCTGCAAGGTCAAGAAGACGTTTCAAACGGTTGTTACGGTTGATCACACGACGATACAAATCGTTCAAGTCAGACGTCGCAAAACGACCACCTTCAAGTGGTACAAGTGGACGAAGGTCTGGTGGAAGAACTGGAAGTACAGTTAACACCATCCATTCAGGCTTGTTATTTGAATCGTTGAATGCTTCCATCAATTTCAAACGCTTAGAAGCTTTTTTAAGCTTTGTCTCAGACGTTGTATTTGGAATTTCTTCACGAAGACGAGTAATTTCAGCTTCAAGGTCGATGTCTTTCAACAAGTCTTGAACTGCTTCAGCACCCATTTTTGCGCTGAATTCATCACCGTGTTCTTCTAACGCTGTGAAATATTCTTCATCATTGAGAAGTTGATATTTCTCAAGCGGTGTCATACCCGGATCAGTAACCACATAAGATTCGAAATACAATACACGTTCGATATCACGTAAAGTCATATCTAAAAGCAAGCCAATACGGCTTGGTAATGATTTCAAGAACCAAATATGTGCAACTGGAGATGCAAGCTCAATGTGACCCATACGTTCACGACGAACTTTTGCAGTTGTTACTTCAACGCCACATTTTTCACAAATGACGCCTTTATATTTCATACGCTTGTATTTACCACACAAGCATTCATAATCTTTGACTGGACCAAAAATTTTGGCACAGAATAAACCATCACGTTCTGGTTTGAACGTACGATAGTTAATTGTCTCAGGTTTTTTAACTTCACCATGAGACCATGACTTAATCATTTCTGGTGACGCAAGACCAATACGGATGCGATCAAACTCTACAGGAGCATGACCGTCTGAGTCCGTCTTTTTGCGCATGATATCGAGCAAGTCTTTCAATTTTTTTCTCCGTGTGTTGTGGAGATTTTCACTCTACAACTGGGTCACAAATATTGTTTTTTCACTGAGTAATCCTCCCTCAATCCCTCCTTTTTCTAAGGAGGGAAGCTCCTACCCTTTAGAGTAGAAACTCCCCCTTTCTCAAAGGGGGCTAGGGGGATTAATGGAACTAATTAGTCACCATTTTTCAGTTCAATGTTGATACCTAAAGAACGGATCTCTTTGGTCAATACGTTGAACGATTCAGGCATACCCGGATCCATATAATGGTTACCATCTACAATGTTTTTATAGATGCGAGTACGACCTTCAACGTCATCCGATTTCACAGTGAGCATTTCTTGTAGTGTATAAGCTGCGCCATAAGCTTCAAGTGCCCAAACCTCCATCTCACCGAAACGCTGACCACCAAATTGAGCTTTACCGCCCAATGGCTGCTGCGTTACAAGAGAATAAGAACCTGTAGAACGTGCATGCATCTTGTCGTCAACCAAGTGGTTGAGTTTCAACATGTACATGTAACCTACAGTAACTGGACGGTCAAAACGCTCACCTGTACGACCATCATACAAGACTGTTTGACCTGTACGTGAAATACCACCAAGCTCTAGTAAGTCTTTGATTTGCCCTTCTTCAGCACCATCAAATACAGGTGTCGCTAAAGGTACACCTTTACGCAAGTTACCGGACAATACCAAGATTTCATCATCAGTTAAACTGTCAAGATCTTCTTGCTCGCCGCCCACTTGGTTATAAATCTTGTCTAAGAATTCACGCAACTCAAGAATAGTACGTTGTTCTTGTAGCATCTTGTCAATCTTGTCACCAAGACCTTTCGCTGCCATACCCAAGTGAGTTTCAAGAATCTGACCCACGTTCATACGAGATGGTACACCCAGTGGGTTAAGTACAACATCTACAGGAACACCGTTTGCATCATGTGGCATATCTTCTACAGGCAAGATGTTAGAGACAACACCTTTGTTCCCGTGACGACCCGCCATTTTATCACCCGGTTGGATGCGACGTTTAACAGCCAAGTACACTTTAACAACTTTCAATACACCAGTTGTAAGCTCATCACCTGTAGAAAGTTTGCGTTTTTTCTCAGCAAATTTCTCATCAATTTCAAGGCTCTTCTCTTTTAAGAATACTTGAATTTGGGTTAAACGCTCTGCAACAGCTTCGTCAACAGGCTGAATTTCAAGAAGATCAACAAGCTCTAAACTCGACAATAAATCTTCAGTGATTTTTTGACCACGTTTAGTGGTACCGCCACCATTTGACTCTTGACCATTCAACAAACGAACAATACGTTCACGTGCTGCTTCTTCGAAGATTTTGTATTCTTCTTTCAAGTCCTTACGGTAAGCATCAAGCTGCGCTTTCTCAATCGCTTGAGCACGCTCATCTTTTTCAATGCCGTCACGTGTAAACACTTGAACATCGATAACTGTACCTTTCACACCAGAAGATACACGTAAAGATGAATCTTTTACGTCAGCCGCTTTTTCACCAAAGATTGCACGAAGTAATTTTTCTTCAGGTGTTAATTGTGTTTCGCCTTTCGGTGTAACTTTACCAACAAGGATATCCCCTGCTGTTACTTCTGCACCAATGTAAACAATACCTGATTCATCAAGTTTAGACAGTGCAGCTTCACCTACGTTAGGAATATCGGCAGTGATCTCTTCAGCACCCAATTTCGTATCACGTGCAACACATGACAATTCTTGGATGTGAATCGATGTCAAACGGTCTTCTTGAAGTACACGTTCAGATAATAAGATCGAGTCTTCGTAGTTATAACCATTCCAAGTCATGAATGCGACACGCATATTCTGACCAAGTGCTAATTCACCACCATCAGTTGATGGGCCATCAGCCAATACATCACCACGACCGACTTTATCACCCAAGCTCACAAGAACTTTTTGGTTAATACAGGTGTTTTGGTTTGAACGGGTGTATTTGATCAAGTTGTAGATATCTACACCTGCTTCACCTGCGATCATTTCGTCTTCATTAACACGAATCACCACACGAGAAGCATCAACATATTCAATACGTCCGCCACGTTTTGCGATCACACATACACCAGAGTCGTGTGCTACGTTTGCTTCCATACCTGTACCAACAAGCGGTTTGTCAGCAAGCAAAGTAGGAACTGCCTGACGTTGCATGTTTGAACCCATCAATGCACGGTTGGCATCATCGTGTTCAAGGAATGGAATCAATGATGCTGCTACAGATACAACTTGCTGCGCAGAAACGTCCATATGCGTCACTTTTTCAGGTGGCATACGTACGAAGTCACCTTGATGACGTACAGATACGAACTCTTCTTGTAAGTTACCGTCTTGATCTACAATAGAATCGGCCTGTGCAATGACAGTACCTACTTCTTCAATCGCAGATAAATATTCAACTTCATCTGTTACACGACCATCCACCACTTTACGGTATGGTGTTTCTAAGAAACCGAAATTATTACATTTCGCATAAACAGAAAGTGAGTTGATCAAACCAATATTTGGACCCTCAGGTGTCTCAATTGGACATACACGACCATAATGCGTTTGATGTACGTCACGCACCTCAAAGCCTGCACGCTCACGTGTTAAACCACCAGGCCCAAGCGCTGATACACGACGTTTGTGTGTAATTTCAGACAATGGGTTGTTTTGGTCCATGAACTGAGACAATTGGCTTGAACCAAAGAATTCTTTGATCGCTGCAGCAACTGGTTTTGCATTGATCAAATCTTGTGGTGACAAATTATCAGTTTCAGCTTGGCTTAAACGTTCTTTTACAGCACGCTCAACACGAACAAGACCTACACGGAATTGATTTTCTGTCATTTCACCAACAGAACGCACACGACGGTTACCTAGATGGTCGATATCGTCGACTTCGCCTTTACCGTTACGAATTTCAACCAATGTTTTTAATACATCAGTGATATCTTCGTTCGATAAGATGCCTTCAACTTCACGTGATTTTTGGTCAGTACCGACTTCATATGGACGACCTAAACGACGGTTAAACTTCATACGACCCACTGGCGATAAATCATAACGCTCAGTTGAGAAGAATAAGTTATTGAATAAGTTTTCAGCTGCTTCTTTTGTTGGTGGCTCGCCTGGGCGCATTACTTTGTAGATTTCTACAAGTGCCTCTTCACGACCTGAAGTTGTATCAGCACGTAAAGTATCCGCTACGAATGGACCACGGTCGATATCGTTGGTATACAGTACGTTAAATTGTTTAACACCACCTTCAGCGATTTTTACCATCACTTCATGGCTAAGTACTGTATTTGCAGGAACAACTTCACCATCATGCAAAGTAATGTCTTGTGCAACAATACGCTCGTACAAATATTCATCTGGAACAGGAAGTTTAGTTAAACCCGCTGCTTCCATTTGACGTACATGACGTGCATTAATACGCTTGCCTTGTTCAACGATTGCTTTACCATCATTGTCAAGGATATCAAATTGCGCCATTTCACCACGTAGGCGTTCTGGAACAAGGTCAATTTGATAACTACCCATGTCAAGATATACAGGAACTTTTTCATAGAACATGTCTAGAATTTGTTCATTGGTATAATTCAAGGCACGTAAAACCACAGTCGCAAGCAATTTACGACGACGGTCAATACGAACATAGACAAGGTCTTTGGCATCAAATTCAAAGTCTAACCATGAACCACGGTAAGGAATAATACGTGCTGAATACAACACTTTACCGCTTGAATGTGTTTTACCTTTGTCGTGATCGAAGAATACACCTGGAGAACGGTGTAACTGAGATACGATTACACGCTCAGTACCGTTAATCACAAATGTACCGTTTTCTGTCATGAGTGGCATTTCACCCATGTACACTTCTTGTTCACGAACGTCTTTGATTGATTTCGTTTCACGATCTTTAATGATCAAACGAATTTTTACGCGCATTGGTGCCGCATAAGTTGAGCCACGAAGAATACATTCACGGACATCAAACTCAGGTTTACCAAGGCTATACTCAACGAATTCTAAAGCAGCATTGCCAGAATAACTTTCTATTGGAAACACTGAACGAAATGCGGCTTGGAGACCGATATCTTCGCGGTTTTTTGGAGTTTTGCCATCTTGTAAGAATGTTCTGTACGAGTCGACTTGGATCGCGAGCAGGTACGGAGCATCCATGACTTGGGGCAATTTACCAAAATTCTTACGGATCCGTTTCTTTTCGGTATATGAGTATGCCATCTGGAGTCCTCGGAAAGAAAACTAACCCCGCCTGCAGAACGGATTTAGAAGGAATTACGCAGGTCGATATGACCACCACCTTTTACAAATGCTGCAATTTTCAGTGGTATAAAACGCTTAACAATATTTTTAAAATGGAAAAATATTGTTAAGCGTTTGATTTTGTTTGCTTATTCTTAAAATTGATGAATTTTATATCATTCAATCCAAAATCGAGCCGATTATTGTAACGCAAAAAGGCTGATAGCCCAAGAGCTATCAGCCAATTTGTGGAGTCGATTTTTAAATAATCGACTCCCTAAGCGATTACTTAAGTTTAACTTCAGCACCAGCTTCTTCAAGTTTTTTCTTAAGTTCTTCAGCTTCTTCTTTAGAAACGCCTTCTTTGATTGCAGAAGGAGCGCCTTCAACAAGATCTTTAGCTTCTTTAAGACCAAGACCAGTTGCTTCACGAACTGCTTTAATTACAGCAACTTTGTTAGCACCGAAGCTAGCAAGTTCAACTGTGAATTCTGATTGCTCTTCAGCAGCAGCAGCACCAGCACCTGGAGCAGCAGCTACAGCCACAGCAGCAGCAGATACATTGAATTTTTCTTCGAAAGCAGAAATTAATTCAACAAGTTCAAGAACAGTTTTTTCAGCAACTGCGTTTAGGATTTCTTCGTTAGTTAAAGCCATGAGAGTAACTCCAAATGGATATTGAATGGTGTGTAAAAATGTTTAAGCTTATGCAGCTTCTGACTCGTTTTTCTCTTTGAGCGCTGTAATAAGGCGACCCAATTTCGAAATAGGAGCTTGAAGAACGTTTGCAAGCATAGTAAGCGCTTTTTCTTGGTTTGGAAGATTCGCAATCACGCTAACTTCAGCACCTTGATAAACTTTGCCGTCAAATGCAGCAGCTTTAAGTTCAAATGCTTTGTTCGTTTTAGCGAATTCTTCAAACAAGCGTGCGGCTGCACCCATGTCGTCTTCAGAAGTCGAGAAAGCTAAGATTGTTGGACCAACAAGGTTATCACTCAAGATATTGAACTGAGTGTCTTGAAGCGCACGTTTTGCCAAAGTATTACGTACAACACGTGTAGCAACACCAAGTTTACGCGCTTCAACACGAAGAGCAGTTAATTGCTCAACAGTTAAGCCTTGATAGTCAGCAACAACAGCAGCATACGCAGTTGAAGCAACTTCAGTTACTTCCGCTACGATCTGTTTTTTGTCTTCGATAAGAAGAGCCATTGTAAAACCTCCTAACGGTGATTTATGCACCTACAAAAGATGCACTCCCAATTCGTAAATCTTTCGATTTACACGCGGAGGAGGAACAAATCACACCACCGCGTCTACTCAGACTGGACTTTTAAGAAGTCACTTCGAAAAGCGACCTCGCCTGAGGTCTTTGACGCTGATAAATATTTATTTATCAATTCAAAGTTCGCCTAAGTTCGCAAGTTTTCCGAAATCGATTTTCTTGCGTAAAAATCAAAGCAACGCTTTGATTTTTACTCAGGGCTTTAAAATTCTTTTATATCGTCAAATAAGCCAAAACTTATTTAGAAACGTTTTGTACATCAACTGTAAGACCAGGACCCATCGTTGAGCTCAAAGTGATCTTTTGAATGTAGATACCTTTAGAAGTTGCAGGTTTTGCTTTCTTAAGGTCAGCAACAAGTGCTTCAACGTTTGAACGAACAGCTTCAGCAGTAAAACCTACTTGACCGATCGCAGCATGGATGATACCCGCTTTGTCTACACGGTAACGTGCTTGACCAGCTTTCGCATTTTTAACAGCGTTCGCTACGTCAGGAGTTACAGTACCCACTTTAGGGTTTGGCATTAAGCCACGTGGACCAAGAATCGTACCTAATTTACCCACAACACGCATTGCGTCAGGAGCAGCAATGACTACGTCGAAATCAAGGTTACCCGCTTGGATGCTTTCAGCAAGATCATCAAAACCAACAACGTCCGCACCTTCAGCTTTTGCAGCTTCAGCTGCAGCGCCTTGTGCAAATACAGCAACACGTACAGTTTTACCCGTACCTGCAGGAAGTGTAGTCGCACCACGAACAACTTGGTCAGATTTACGAGGATCAACACCTAGATTTACAGCAATATCCAAAGACTCTTTAAATTTTACTGCAGGAAGGCCGTTAAGAACTGCAACTGCTTCTTCCAAAGTGTAAACTTTGTTTGCTTCAATAGCAGCAACAATGGCTTTTTGACGTTTAGTTAACTTTGCCATGTCTTATAGCTCCACTTCCAAGCCCATAGAACGTGCAGAACCAGCGATGGTACGAACACGTGCGTCTAAATCAGCACCAGTTAAATCTGGTTCTTTAGTAGTCGCAATTTCTTCCAATTGAGCACGAGTCAACTTACCAACTTTGGTTTTGTTCGGTACAGCTGAACCTTTTTGGATACCAGCAGCTTTCTTAAGAAGAATCGCAGCAGGTGGAGTTTTCATGATGAATGTGAACGACTTATCGTTGTACACAGTGATCACGACTGGAATTGGTAGCCCAGCTTCAACTTTTTGTGTCGCAGCATTGAATTCTTTACAGAATGCCATGATGTTCACACCACGTTGACCTAGTGCAGGACCAATCGGTGGAGATGGATTCGCTTTACCAGCTGGAACTTGCAGCTTGATATAGCCGTCAATCTTCTTAGCCATTATCTATTACCTCTGGGTAGTAACGCCGTTAGGCTCCCCATTTTATTCACACAACAAACAACTTGCTGCGATAATAACAATGCCCGATTAAATTGGGCGCTTTGCAACCACCGAGGATTAAATTGTTTTTTCGACTTGGCGAAATTCCAATTCAACTTGCGTTGGTCGATTAAACACGTTAATCGTTAAGGTTAAACGTGATTTATCGTAAATAACTTCTTCCACCACACCCTTAAAGTCTGTGAATGGACCGTCAATAACCAATAATTCTTCGCCTGGCTCAAACATCGTCTTAGGACGTGGTGCCTCACCAGTATTGCGTACACGTGCAAGAATCGCATCAGCTTCTTTTTGCGTAATCGGTGCAGGTTTTTCTGCTGTACCGCCAATGAAACCCAATACTTTTGGACATTCTTTCACGATATGCCAAGTTTCATCATTCATTTCCATTTCAACTAATACATAGCCTGGAAAGAATTTACGCTCTGATTTACGTTTCTTACCATCCTTCATTTCCACTACTTCTTCAGTAGGGACAAGGACTTCACCAAAGCTATCAGCAACAGCGCTACGCTGGATTCGATCATTAAGTGAACGCATCACTTGTTTTTCATAACCAGAATAGGCATGAATAATGTACCAACGTTTCATAGCTCTCTTACCCGATAATAAACTTCATAAACCAACCAATGATGTAGTCAAAACACCACAGAATGATTGCAGCAACTACTACTACCAGCAGGACTTGCCATGAAGTTGTGACTGTTTCATGTTTCGTAGGCCAAGTCACTCGACGTAATTCTAATCGAGCATCTTTCAACAAACGAACAAAGCCTTTGCCTTGATGGGTGGCGTATAATAAACCTAAAGCCACTACGATACAAGCTATAATCACCCCAATACGCACCCAAATACTATTTGCTGGTGCCCAATACGCTGGTAAAAACTGATTTACCAACATTGCACCGACCAATAATACCAATGCGATAATCCATAACACCACATCAAATGGTGTACCAGAACTGACTACTTCAGCAGGGTTATTTCTTTGAGGAATTGGCGCGCCGCCCATTGCGTCACGCGATTTATCATTCGACATTCTTTTACTCGTCGTAGGATTCGCGACTTATTATATGACCAGATCAGTCGGCATCAAGCTTTTTATTTAAAAAATATGGCAGGTCAGGAGGGACTCGAACCCCCAACATTCGGTTTTGGAGACCGACGCTCTACCAATTGAACTACTGACCTATAATACAAACCGAGAATCGCAACCCTCGGTTTGAGCTACAACAATTATGCAGTAACTTTAGAAACTACACCAGCACCTACTGTACGACCACCTTCACGGATCGCAAAACGTAGACCTGGGTCCATTGCGATTGGGTGGATCAATTCTACTGACATTTCAACGTTGTCACCTGGCATTACCATTTCAACGCCTTCTTTCAACTGGATCGCACCAGTTACGTCAGTTGTACGGAAATAGAATTGTGGACGGTAACCGTTAAGGAATGGTGTATGGCGACCACCTTCGTCTTTAGAAAGTACATATACTTCTGCGTCGAATTTAGTGTGTGGTTTGATTGAACCAGGTTTAGCCAATACTTGACCACGTTGTACGTCTTCACGCTTAGTACCACGTAGAAGAATACCACAGTTCTCACCCGCACGACCTTCGTCAAGAAGTTTACGGAACATTTCAACGCCAGTTACAGTTGTTTTAACTGTGTCTTTGATACCTACGATTTCAACTTCTTCGCCTACTTTCACGATACCTGATTCAACACGACCAGTTACTACTGTACCACGACCAGAGATTGAGAATACGTCTTCGATTGGCATTAAGAATGCTTTATCGATTGCACGTTCTGGTTCTGGGATGTAAGTGTCAAGTGCTTCAACAAGTTGAAGAACAGCTGGAACACCGTATTGACCATCTTCACCGTTAAGTGCAGCTAAAGCTGAACCACGGATTACTGGTGTGTCATCGCCTGGGAAGTCATAAGTAGAAAGAAGTTCACGAACTTCCATTTCAACCAATTCGATTAACTCTTCGTCATCAACGATGTCACATTTGTTTAAGAAAACAAGAATGTAAGGTACACCTACTTGGCGAGAAAGAAGGATGTGTTCACGAGTTTGTGGCATAGGACCATCAGTCGCTGAACATACAAGGATCGCACCGTCCATTTGCGCAGCACCAGTGATCATGTTTTTAACATAATCGGCGTGTCCTGGGCAGTCTACGTGAGCATAGTGACGGATTGGAGAATCGTATTCTACGTGAGAAGTATTAATTGTAATACCACGTGCTTTTTCTTCTGGCGCTGAGTCAATTGCAGCGTAGTCTTTTGCTTCACCACCGAAAGTTTTTGCACATACAGTTGCAATCGCAGCAGTTAAAGTTGTTTTACCATGGTCAACGTGACCGATTGTGCCCACGTTTACGTGTGGCTTATTACGTTCAAACTTAGCCTTAGCCATGTTTATTTTCCTCGTTTACGTCGAACACAGTTCTAAATACAACCCATCGACATATTGTCTAAAAACCAGACACCCAATACTTGAAAAGCAGACTAATAAGCCTGCTTTTTAAAAATTTTTGTAGATTTTAATCTACTAAACTGTAATCTGGAGCTCTTATCGAGATTTGAACTCGAGACCTCTCCCTTACCAAGGGAGTGCTCTACCACTGAGCTATAAGAGCAATCTTCTTCGATTGGAGCGGGAGACGAGGGTCGAACTCGCGACATGTAGCTTGGAAGGCTACCGCTCTACCAACTGAGCTACTCCCGCTTAATGTTGGTATAAACCACTTCAATCAAAGTTAATGGTGGTGAGGGAAGGATTCGAACCTTCGAAACTTTCGTGGCAGAGTTACAGTCTGCTCCCTTTGACCGCTCGGGAACCTCACCAATTACACTTACTTTCAGTGTTGAACCTTTACTACTTTATCACAAAACTTTAAGATGGTGCCGGCACACGGATTCGAACTGTGGACCTACTGATTACAAGTCAGTTGCTCTACCAACTGAGCTATGCCGGCGTTTCTTTTGTTTCGTACGTTTCGTATCGGAACGGTGTGCAGTTTAGCAAAAACAAAAATCCTTGCAAGTGTTTTTTTAAAAAAAATTGCGAAAAACCTATAAAATCAATCCATTTGATGATAATTCAACCGCTTTGATCACTGCGCGAGCTTTTATTTGGGTTTCATTCCACTCAGATTCGGGATTTGAGTCATAAACTAAGCCCGCTCCAGCCTGCACATAGACCTTATTTTCACGAATCACACAGGTGCGAATCGCAATCGACATGTCCATTTCACCATGCCAGCCTAAATAACCAACAGCACCACCAAAAATTCCACGTTTTACGGGTTCAACTTCGTCAATAATTTCCATTGCACGGATTTTTGGTGCGCCAGAAAGTGTACCTGCGGGGAAAGTTGCTTTAAAAACATCCAAAGCATCCACATCATCTAATACTTCACCTTGCACATTCGAAACAATATGCATGACATGTGAATAACGTTCGATCACCATTTGATCAGTTACTTGGACTTTACCAATTTTTGAGACACGACCAACGTCATTGCGCCCTAAATCAATCAACATTAAATGTTCTGCAATTTCTTTTTCATCTGAAAGCAAGTCTTGTTCTAATGCCAAATCTTCTTCTTTGGTTTTTCCACGTGGGCGTGTACCTGCAAGCGGCCTTACTGTAGCAATACCACTTTCCAAACGAGATAAAATTTCTGGTGAGGAACCGACAATATGAAAAGGTTGATTATCTTCTAAGGTCTGCCCTTGTACTAAAAACAAATATGGTGATGGATTTAAATGACGCAATGCGCGATACACTTGTAAAGGCTCACCATCGAAGTCCGACACCATTCGATGTCCAGGCACAACTTGCATGACATCACCTGCACGAATGTATTCTTTAACCGTTTCAATTGACTCTAAGAATTTTTCTTTGCCCGTTAAGGATTCAAAATGCGGTGCTGTGTGTTTTTTTGCTTGCAGGCTAATCGGTGTTGCCAGTAAAGCTTCTAGCTCATCTAATTGTTGCTGTGCTTTTGTATATGCTTCTGCATCATGAACATCTGCATGCACAATTAAAAACAAAGTATCTTTTAAGTTATCAAACACGATCACTGTTTTTGACAGCATCATCCATAGGTCTGGTAAACCCACAGGATCAGCTTCAGGAACATTTTTTAGACGTGGCTCGATATAGCGTACTGAGTCATACCCAAAGTAACCCACCAAACCACCTGTAAACTGTGGCAATGCTGGCATTAAGTCATGTGACGGTACTTTAAATTGTGCTTGAAAATCTCGAATATATTGAAATGGGTCTGCGCATGCTTGTTGGCTCAATTCACCATTGGCATATTGAATAGTCAACTGACCTGCATTGCAAGAGAACACAGTTGATTCACCCAAGCCAATGATCGAGTAACGTGCCCAGTTTTCCCCACCCTCCACAGACTCGAATAAATATGCTTGCTGATGGTCTTTAAGTCGTGCAAAAACTGATAATGGTGTATCTGTATCTGCTAAACGCTGACGATAGACAGGAATTAAGTTATAGCCTGCTGCTTTTAATTGCTCAAATTGATTATATGTGGTCATCAGGAAATTCTCTTTTTCGATTTTACTAAGTTGATTGAAATATGGATCATTCTTAGTGTCGCCATCGAAAAACTTTTTTACTGTTCATTCCTCTTTCCTTTTCATCAATTTATTTTGCAGCTTATTTTTGCAGGGAGTCACACGCTTTTAAGCTAATAATTCCATCACATCATCAATCACTTGTTGTGGCTGACACAACTGAATATCTTCACCATGATTATAGCCATAGCTGAGAACAACACAATCAACCTGCGCACGGCGTGCAGCCTCTACATCATTGCTTGAATCACCGATCATTAAGGTTTTTTCAGCCGATGATTGATAGTGCGCTATACAGTAGTTCAACTGTATCGGATCAGGTTTACGTTGATCAAAACGATCTCCTCCAATCACATCTACAAAGTAGTGATCCATCTTTAATATTTCTAAAATTTTTCGTGCAGGCTGTTCAGGCTTATTGGTCACACAAATCAGTTTCTTATTATTTTGTATTCCCCATTGTAAAAATTCTAAAACGCCATGAAATGGCTGGGTATCCACACATGGATCAGCATTATAAATCTCTAAAAAAGTAGCCAATAATTGCTGCTGCAAATCAGGATCAACTTTCCCTTTTAAGTAGCGTAAAGTGCTTTCACAAAATAATGCAGTCCCTTTACCAATCCAAATACGCACTTGCGCTTCTGTGACTAAAGGCAGTCCTAAGCGCTCTAAACTCAGATTCATTGCTCGGTATAAGTCAAAGGCAGAGTCAACCAACGTGCCATCCAAATCAAATAAAATAAGTTCTCGTTGATCCAACTTTGCAACATTCATACTTTACATCCAATGATCACTGATAAAACAAAGGCATGCGATTGCATGCCTTGATTGTAAATCGAAAACAAGGCTTATTTAAAAAATAGCCAAGCCATCACTGCTAAAATAACCAAAGCAATGATGGTGATTAAACCGATTTTTGCATTTTTTTGCGTTTCAGCTTCTTTCTCTACACAAACATCAGGTGTTTTAATATCACATGCTTCTGGTGTGCTTGGCGCATGAATATCAACATCCTTCGGAATTGGCGCAGGTTTTGGTACACCGATATTGGTCGGCATACCATCACGAGATAATTGAACATTTTCATCTCGTGCAGAGAGCTCAGGCATACCTTGCTCATTCATTTGTTGTGCGGCTGTCTTTTCCACAACTTTTGGCTCAATTTCTGAAGTTGCAATTGCTTCTACAGGTTGTACAATTTCTTCTACAACGTCCGGCACAACCACAGGTGTCACCTGTTCAGTAGCAATCTCTGCTTGTACAGTAGGTGCATAGACATGAAATTTTAAACTAGCAAATTGAACAATATCATTGTCTTTTAATAGTTTTTGATCATCAACACGCATATCATTTACAAATGTGCCATTTGATGATTTTAAATCTTGAACCCAAAGTGCATCATCTTTTACTAAAAAAGCAGCATGTCGGCGAGAGACTTCAGCCGATTGCAATTGAATTTCTGCATCTTGATGACGACCCACTAACATATCTTTGTCAATGAGTAATTCTTTGCCTTCAAGTTCTGCGCTAATTGCCTTTAATTTCCAAGTCATGATGATCTTCTCATTCTGATTCAAAAACATATTAACATGTGAAATTCAGTTTTTAATAGTGCCCACCACCGTACATCACACTGAATCCCACATCATTTCTACATAAAAAATAAGTTAGGCTAGAATTTAATTCACCTTTTGCTGCTGAATTTGCGACTGATCTTCTGCCACAGGCGTTGTCACAGCTTGATTTTTACCACCAGAAGGTACTTGTTGATAATTTTGTGGCGTAGGCTGCACAATCTTCGGCTGAGTTTGTGAATTAGAGGTTAATGGCAAACGCTGTTGATAGACATCTTCAACATGAGCAGGCAGTTTGGCAAAATTTCCATCTTTATCCATTGCCAATTGCAAACCATACGCTTGATCATAACGTTGCTGCGTTAAACGACGCATATCGTTATTGTCATCCACGATGGTTGGGTGAATAAAAATCAATAAATTACGTTTTTTATTGTTGTTATTGTCTGATCTAAATAAACGCCCTAAACCCGGGATCGCCCCCAAGAAAGGTACAGACTGGCGACCTAATGTCGTGTCATCTGAAATTAAACCGCCCAAAACGACTGTTTGTCCATGATCCGCCAATACTGTGGTCTTAATCGCACGCTTACTAGTAACCAAATCTGCTGCTTGACCACGATTATTTTTAACATCAGAAACCTCTTGCTCAACCGCAAGACGCACCGAACCACCCTCACCAATTTGTGGCGTTACTTTTAAGGTAATCCCGACATCTTTACGTTCAATTGAGGTATAAGGGTTTGCAGTACCCCCCGTTGTACTCACCGAACCTGTAACAAAAGGAACATTTTCACCCACCACAATATAAGCTTCTTCGTTGTCCATAGTCACAATAGAAGGAGTAGATAACAAATTAGACTTGGTCTTTTCTTTTAAAGCTTGAATCATCGCACCATAGAGTTTGCGTGAGCCATTTGCACCTTCTTTGTAGTCGCCAAGCACTAAAGATGTTCCTGCACCACCTTTTCCATTATCTAGCAAAGCAGCCCCAATACCCGCAGCACCTCCGGCTGCATAGCCTGCTGCGAGCTTAGCCAAACTTGAGCCTGCATTAGAGAAGTTAATCAAGCCTACACCTGTACTTAAATCTCCCATCGCCCACTGCACACCGAGTTGATCAGTATCACTTCCTTCAATTTCTATAATCGCAGCCTCAATCAGAACTTGTTGACGGCGCGCATCCAACTGTTGAATTGCAGCATCAATTTCACGCATGAGTTGTGGCTCAGCTTTTACGATCAACGCGTTTTGGGTACTGTCCGCAATAATACTGACGCCATTGGCATTAAAACTACTGATATTGTTTTGGTTATTATTCGAAGAATTACTATTTAAATTAATTGATGAACCTGTAGCACTTGAACCACTACTAGATGTATTACTGATTGAAGAGCCACTACTACTGCTATTGGTTAAGCTACTCATTGAAGTATTGCTTGTGCCATTATTATTGTTAGTGCTGGAATTTACTGCTTGACCTGTGACCAAACCTTGTAAAATTTCAGATAAATTTTTTGCATTGGCATATTTTAATTTAAATACTTTTAATCCGCCTAAACGATCCGCTGAAGGCACATCCAACATCTCTACCATATGACGTAAGCGTTTACGTGAGGTTGGATCACCTTTTAAGATAATGCGATTGGTACGTTTATCCGCAATAATTCGCACTCGAGAACCTGCAAAATCTTTTGAAGCGCCTGTGGCTGCCATAGAATCGAGTAAAGTAATAATTTCCTCTGCTTGGCTAGACTGCAAAGTAATTGCTTCAATATCATTTTGTCCCGTACCATCTAAGTTACGGATAATGGTCTCAATTTGATAAATATTACTAGCACGATCTGAAACGATTAGGGCATTGGTACCTTGAATCGCTGCCATATGTGCAAACTGTGGCATTAAAGGACGTAGTGCAGGAATCAAATCATTGGGATTGGTATTTTCAAGCCAAATCACCCGTGTCACGATCTGATCGCCACGTGCATTATTACGTGGATCATACTGCACACTTGAGTTACGGATATTGCTGTCTGGAATCAAGCGAATGGTATTGCCTGAAGGCACAGCGACCACACCATTGACATTCAACACACCTAAAAATAAGTCATAGACTTCGTTTTTATTTAATGGCTTGTTTGAAATCACAGTCACATTACCACGCACACGAGGATCAACCGCAAAGTTCTTACCGGTGATGTCCGCAACTTCATTAATAAAAGCGGTTAAGTCCGCATCACGTAAGTTGATTTTCCACGTTTGTGCATAGCTTGCCGTACTGATAACCGTCATTAAAGGAGCAGCAGCCACGAGAGCCCAGACTGGTCGATGATTCAAAAAAGCCATAACTTATTATCTTTCCTAGTTCTATTTGTAGTTCTGATCACTTACAAACTTTGCTGAATGGTCATCACCTGATCACCACGCTTAATTTCGATTCGTACTTTGCCATCACGCTTTGCTTGTTCTAGCAGTTGTACATCACTTTGTCCTTGACCTACAGGCTGCCCATTTAAAGAAATAATGCGATCACCCGATCTTAAGCCTAATTTATTACGGAGTGCTGAAGGAGTTTGGTCTGTAACTTCATACCCCTGCCCGCCTTGCGTATTGACACCCATATTTTTTAAATATTGATCTTTGTCTTGATTCATTTTCTCAATTGCTTGCGTCAATGCATTTTGGCTATTACTTGGCGAAGGCTCTTGAGTAGGCTGCGCTTCTTGTTGTAGAGGAGCAACGCCTGATGAACCTGCTTGATTTGGCTCAATAGGCTGGTATAAATTGCCCAAGCTATTAAATTTCAATTCACGTGTTGCACCGCTGGCTTGTCGTAAAATGACCCGATCCCAATACACTTCTGATAATTGATAGCCACTATTTTCAATATCTTGCCCCACCACAAAACGGTCAGCCACTTCATTCACCTTGATCACGGCAGAAGAATTGCGGCTTGGATAGCCCACCACAACCCCTTGCAGCTGCATAGGAATACTTTCATCTGCTTGTGCTTGATTTTTATTGGCTTCATAAAACAGCGCAAAACTTGAAATATTAGGAACTTGTGGTTGTTGCGCACCCAACTGTACGGTTTCAGGTTGCATCACTTGTGGTGGTGCAATTGTCCACCAAAACATGGCTGCTAATTTCCAACACAAAGCCAAAATAAGCAACAGTAAAACCACAGGCGCAAGATGATCTAGTTTTTTCCAAGAAATGTGTTCAAATTGTTGTTTAATATTCATCGTTATACCCCACCTTGCAATAAGGGTTGACGACTACTAATCACATAAGTATCTAAACCTGCTTTACCATCATAAGACGGAACATTAAGCAAAAAACGCTGTGTTAATTGAACATCTAACATCATGCTTGGATCAAGCGTCAGATTAACCATTTTCTGGCTACGTTGATCTTGGATATCAAAAATAAGTTTTCCAGCTTCATCTTTCAACTGACCATTCAGTGACGGCATATTCATGCGATCTTGACGTTGTGCATAGGTGTAAATCAGCTCACCGCCTGCCCATTGTAATTGTCCATCACTGTCACTAAAACCTGTGTCTTTTTTAAATTTAAAACTTACGTCTTTCAGTTGAATGGCATTGCTGGGCCATTGCCAATCTACAATAGTTTTTAGCGTTTCAGGGGCAATTTGCCCTGTCATATTTTTAATCGTAACCCGCTTCCCTAAACCATACGCAGCCACACCTTTAAGTTGTGTTTGTCCGCTATGAATTTCAATATTTGCACCCGCACGCAATAAAATCAAATCCAAAGGACGCGTGCGCCAAGTGATTGAGCCGCGTAAATTACCTTTATGCCAATCTGCTTGACCTTGCCAAATATTACCGCTGACGTTTTGTAGGCTTTGATTATTTTTATAAAATTTTGAGATTAACCATGTCGCTGGAACTTGCAATAATACAAAAACAAAAAAGGCAATGATGCCAATCATCCACCAAGTTAACTGTTTTGATTTTTTATTCATCTAGCCATACCAACATATTCATTTATTCTTCCATGCAAGATGATGCCCTAGCTACACATTATGCATAATTTTTGAATATCTCCAATTCACTCTTATAAAAAAACCAAGCAGATTTGCTTGGTTTTTGGATTTTATGGGGATTGAATGACATTAAGATGAAGATTAGATCAAGAAATCTTCTAATTTTGCACCTTTTTCGATTTCAGCAACTAACCAACGCGGTTGTTTACCACGCCCTGTCCATGTTTCTGAAGCGTCATTTTTATTACGATAACGTGGCTCTACTGCTTTACGTGTGGTTTTTTTACGTTTATGTGAGCCATACTCGATAAATTGCTCTAAAGTTAAACCTGCGGATTCAGCAATTTCTAAAATTTTATTATACGCATCTTCAATTTTTTGATCTTTTTTTGATTCAATCAATGCTTCTGCTTGTGCTGTTAAACGCTCTAACTCTTCTACTGAAAGATTACTAATATCCGGCATCATATTAACTCCATAGTCAATGTAATAATTATTCGAAATAATTCTTGGTTATAATATTTTTAATAATATTAATTAGCAATACTTAACCACAGCGATACTCACATAAATAAACAAAAAAAGAATATAGCCATTTTTTATAAAAGCCACCATTAACACTTAATATTTTAAAATATCTAGGTTTTATTTAAGCAAATTTTAATATTGATGATTTAAATAAAATATAAACCAACTTAAATTTCACACATAAACTAAAAAAATATTCTATTTTAAATGATTTCCAACCTGACTTTCTAAAACGATTATTTTCTGTCTCAAGCTTTCAGGAATCGCCATTTTCTTCATGTCCACTTTATCCACAAAGACCACCACAGCCTCACCTTCTGCAATGATTTGCTGTTGTTGTTCACTATATAAAACATAATGCATACGAATCGCACTATTTCGCATTTCATCTGTTCGTGTATATATTTTTAAATGATCTGGATAAAAAACAGGCTTTAAATATTTACATTGACTTGAAGCAACAACGGTTAGAGTTTCTTCAGCAAATACATTTAAGGCATCAAAATATTCAATTCTTGCACTTTCAATATAACGATAATATTGCACATTATTCACATGACCAAATGCATCCATATCGCCCCATGCGACTTTTTGCTTATAAATAACGGGATAATGTGATAGTTCAATCATGAATTGTCCTTAAATTTTAAATTTAACAAAATTTGCATCATTTTCAAAAATTGAATTTAACTGTAAAATCAGTGTTTCATCGCCTTTTAAAGTCGATTTAATCCTTAAATAATTCATCAGAATATCGTCTGGATATAAAGACAATAATTGTTCAGCTTGCTCAGTTTTTCCTGTTGCATTATAGATATGCCATTTGGCAAAAGCAAAAACAGGAATACCTAAATATTTTTTCTCTAGAGCATCAATTTGCTGCTCAATATATTCATAATCTGGGTTTTGACGCAATAAATGTTGTTGGAACAATAAATAAAATACATCTTGATCAAATTTTTCATTTAATAAATGCAAAGCTAGATTTTGATGTTGCTGCCCCATTTCAGGATAACGGGTTAATAATTTTAACCAGAGCACTTTGATTGCATAAGGCAACTGCTCTAAAGAAGGCTCTATATTTAAATAGCGCTGCTGAATAAGCTCATTTTCTTCCAAACTTGCATTTTCAATTTGAGATAATAATTCAGTCAACCACTGTTGTTTGGTTTCTAAACTTAATAACTTTCCAAATTGAGTAGAATGTAAATACTGAAATGGATACTGAATAGCAAAATCGCCCCATAATGCTTGTAGTTTATGTGCATATGCATCACTGACTTGATTTAACCAAGGGGAGAGTTGATGCCCATTTAAAAATTCTAAATGGGTAAGTGCTTGCTGGGCTTGATTTTGTGCCAAATGAATTTCTATACGTTGTATTTCTGCTAACTCAAACGCAGCGGTTGAGCTTTGCTCAAGTGTTTTTAATGCTGCTGCATAATCTTGCTGTCTAAACAAAAGTCGAGCCTGAACGATTTGTTTTAATAAAGCCGACTGATTAAATATCGTTTCAATAAAATCTTGTTTATCGCGTTCACCTTCTAATAACCAGACTACACCCAATTGCTCATAAGGATGTAATCGACTAAAACTCAAGGCATTTTCAATTTTACGGCGCTCTCGATTAACATAACGTTTAATCAAATACCAAGTGCTATGTGCAATAAAACTTAAAATAAGAAAGAAAAATACCACCATCCAAATATTGGTTTGGATTTGTATCGCGTGCCAATAAATATAAATATAACCCGCACCTGCGGAATAGCTAAGTAAACTCAGCAATGCCAAAATAATTAAAGCAATAAATCCATACACTAGAACAATTTGCTTCATCTACTCACCCCAATACCGTGGCTGTATTGAGTTTAGGTACTGTCAAAATTGGCATTTGCTGTATTTTGATTAACTGTTGTTTGAGCTTTTGACTTTTAGCATCAGGTAACAGGTCTAATTGTTGAATCACCAGTTTTAACATATTTTGATATTCAACATATTCACCACGCAGTAACGCTTGCTGTGCCAAAATAATTCTCAACTGACTTTCCTTTAAAATCAGTCTGCGATTCACCAATTCTGGAGCTTGTTGATCTACCCGTTGAACTTGAAACCAGCGTTGCCAGAAATGTTCAGCATTGGGTTTGGCAGGACTTAAATTTGGATGTTGAATTTCACTGTGAATATCTTGGTCTAATTGATGTAGCGCATTATTTAACTGTTGCTGTTGTTCTTGACGTGCTTGACTAAACTTTTGAATACTTTGTATATCTTGTTGAATCGCTTGATGCAAACTTCCTTTAAGTGATTCTGCTAAATTGTATTTATCAAGATTTTGATTTAGCAAAACCAATTGTTCTAAAGCAAAAATAAACTGCTGTTGCTGCAAGGCAAATTTCACCAACTCTAATTGTTGCTTAATGACGGTCGAGGCTTGAATAGTTTGAGTTTCAGGCTGTTTAGGCACACTACTATTTTGCGTATTTTTAGCAGGTGTTGCTTTGTTGGTTGAAGGATCTCGTTGTAACGCCACCACCTGATCATTTAATGTGGCATTTTTTTGCTCACTTTGATGCAAACTATTTTGAATCTCTGTGAGTTGTTTGGATACATGATAAAAGTCATAGCTAAGTTTAATCAGCCATGCCATCGCTATAAAAAATAAGAGATAGATAAACTTTTTCATACATTCCTTTGCAATTGCTGGATTTGCTGCAACACCGTACTGGCTTTTAAATTATCAAGGATGCTGATATTAAAACACATCCCTGCATTTTTCTTATATTCTTGCAAAATTTGATACAAACGTTCACCCAATACCAAATAATGACATTGCTGAACCAAGGTTAAATTAGATACATTTAAATCTAACCAGTTTAACCAGCTTGCCTCACTACTGATACAGACTACATAAGGCACACAAAAATCAGGCAATATGGATAACATCTCGACATATTTTTCCGATGTTGTTGCTGGTAAATGGCGCTCATATAAAACAAAGTTTAATACTTCAATCTGACGACTTTGGCAGTGTTGCATCATAAACTGACGTCCACCCTCACCACGCCAAAATGCTATTTTTTTTAGATTTTCTCGATTTTCAAAAATACTCAGCCCTAACATGCCTTCTGAAGTTTCCACACTAGGAACTAAACTTTCAATCTGATATTTTTTTAAGGCTTGTGCTGTCGTTTGCCCCACAGCAATCCATTCAATATGCTCTAATTGTGCTAGATGCAAGCCACTTTGTTGTAAATACTGCATGCCAATTTCAACAGCAGTTGGACTCACCACCACAATCACATCAGTATCAAATAACTGTTGATACAATATTTGCAATTCTGGTGAGAAAGAACGAGCAGACAACGCCAATAAAGGCAGCTCAACAACTGTTAACCCTGTTTGTGCCAGACATTGGGTTAATGCCTGAGCACGGTCAGTCGGTCGAGTATTTATAAATAACATTAATCTTGATGATACAGTGCTTTGAGTAAATCACCCGCACCCAATGTAAGCAATGCTTTACCTAGTTGCACACCTATTTGCTCAGCTTGATCTTCGGGTCCTTGAACTTGTTGTACCAATAATGTTTGACCATCAGGACTACCGACACGTCCTTCGAGCTGAATGGTTTGCTCATCTAAAGTTGCATAACCTGCGATCGGCACTTGGCAACCACCTTCTAAATATGCATTGAAAGCACGTTCTGCACGCACACAGACATTGGTTTCATGATGCATTAAAGGCAGGATCAAATCCAAAACCTCTTGATCATCACTACGGCACTCTAAGCCTAAAGCGCCTTGTCCTACCGCAGGCAAACTTATTTCAGGTGCAAGTGTATGACGAATACGCTCATGTAAACCTAAGCGTTTTAAGCCTGAACTGGCTAAAATAATGGCATCATATTGTCCTGCATCCAGCTTTGATAAACGTGTACCAACATTACCACGTAGATCAATCACTTCTAAATCTGGACGTTGTTTTAAGACCTGACATTTACGGCGTAAACTTGACGTACCGAGCTTTGCACCGTGTGGTAAATCTTCAAATTTTGCATACTGATTTGACACAAAAGCATCAAATGGGTCTTCTCGCTCACAGATCACTGCAAGCTCTAAGCCTTCAGGCAATTGCATTGGTACATCTTTCATCGAATGCACAGCCAAATCGGCACGCCCATCCAGTAGTGCTGCTTCTAACTCTTTAACAAATAAACCTTTTCCACCAATTTTTGCCAATGGTGTATCTAAAATTTTATCGCCCTGCGTCACAAAGGTCACCAACTCCACAGAAATGTGCGGATGAAGTGCCTCCAATCGGTCACGAATGTATTCAGCTTGCCACATCGCAAGCGGACTTTGTCTGGTCGCTATTTTCAGGGTTTTCATCATTTCAGCTTTGCCAAAGGTTTAAACACTCTAAACTTAACGTCCTGCTCTAAAAATGCAAGTAAATTATGTGAGAAAGTATAAAGCAAAGACATTATAGATTTTGCATACGCTCTCTTAAACTTGGTAAATGTCGGCGACTTACTGCTAATTTTTCGCCCAATTCACGACAGCGGACTTGGTACTGACCAGAAGCCACCATTTCCAAACCATCTAAATAATCTAAAGAAATTAAAGCATTACGATGGATACGAATAAATTTATCAGCAAACTCCTGCTCTAAATCTTTTAAAGTTTCATCGATAAGCACACTGCCATTTTTGTGGCGCACAGTGACATATTTTTGATCCGCTAAAAAATAATAAATATTTTCAATGGGTATCAACTCCAGACCACGATAAGTTTTTGCAGCAATTTGCTGTCTTTGCACTTTTTCTTCCATGAGTTCTTTTTTTTCTAAGTTAGTTATTTGGGCTTGAGTTAACTTGGTTAAACTCTCCAATACTGCGTTTAAATCGTCTTTCGCGATTGGTTTTAACAAATATCCTTTTGCTTGAGATTGAATCGCCTGTAACGCATGCTCGTCATAAGCTGTGCAAAAAATAATTGCAGGCATAGGGTCAAGTTGACTTAAATGTTTAGCACACTCCAAGCCATCCATTTCTGGCATTTGGATATCCAACAAAACCACATCGGGTGCATATTGCGCTGCGAGTTCCAATGCTTGCTGACCATGTTGCGCAGTTGCAACCACATGATGCCCCAATTGCGATACTAACCGTGACAATCGCTCAATTGCTAGAGGCTCATCATCACAAATTAGGATGTCCATTTTCCCTCCTTTTACATCATCATTATTTTAATGTATTCATCACGAATTGTATTACTTATATTGATATTGCATAACTGTGGTAAAGCGTCCATTTCCTGCAAAATTTCGAAATTGAACAGAATCCCCAAAGTGCGCATGTAAGCGCTGTTTTACATTTTCCAATGCAATACCATGTCCTTCTCTCAAATTCATTCTATCCTGTATAAATGGGTTAGTAATGACTATAGTGACTTGATTTTGCAATATTTCAACCAGTATCCCGATTTTTGCATTGATATGCTTCTTCTCAACACCATGAAAAATACTGTTTTCAACCAGCGGTTGTAGGGTTAGCAAAGGAATTTTGACTTTGTGCAACAGTTCAGGTTGTTGAATATTCCATTCGACATTTAAACGATCTCCCAGTCGAATTTGTTCAATCCCAATATATTTTTTAGATAATTCAATTTCTTCTGCCAAAGTCACCAGTTTTAACTCTTGGAAACTGACTCGAAATAATTTCGACAAATCAATCAGCATTTGCTCAGCTTTATCAGGATCAATGCTAATTAAACTCACCACACTGTTTAAGCTGTTAAATAAAAAATGTGGGTGAATACGTGCTTGCATGGCTTGTACACGCGCATTTAATTCACTATTTTGTTGTTTAAACCATTGTCCACGCATATAGATATAACGCAGACAAAACGCCCCCAAGAGTGCGCCATAACTCAAATGTAAAATGACATTTTCAAAAGCAATATCACTGTTTAATTGACTTAATGAAAAATGCCCACCCCAATGTAATACAATATTTAAAACAACTGTGGTCACCCAAACAATCAGCTCAAGCAAAACAAAACCAAATATTGCGGCTTGAACATCACTCATTTTTTTTAGTTTATGTTGAAAAAAGTCAATCCATGCCGTAAATGCCAATAACACCCAATTAATATATAAAATATATTGCAGCACATGATTTAACTGTAAATTTGACCATGACTGTGCTTCAGCCAATGCCAATAGCAAAGCCAAGACATTACTGCCAATAAAAAGCTCAACAAAATATTGCCATTGGCTGATTTTGCTAAAAAAATGTGAGCGATTTTGAGCATTTTGCATATTTAAACCAGTTTCATGTTACTGCGTTACGGAAAATAAGCTTGAATTTGCTATACTCTTTTCCAGTTCTACTGCTTTTTAAATGAGCCGACATGACCACATCTTCTAATTCCTCAAATCCGTCACAAACCCAAACTTCGGGTATGTGGGGCGGTCGTTTTTCTGAAGCAACTGATGCTTTTGTTGCTGAATTTACAGCATCTGTGCAATTTGACCAACGCTTTTATAAACAAGATATTGCAGGTTCGATTGCCCATGCTACGATGCTTGCGAAAGTTGGCGTTTTAACAGAACAAGAACGTGATGACATTATCAATGGTTTAAATACCATTAAAGCTGAAATTGAAGCAGGTCAGTTTGAATGGCGCATCGACCTTGAAGATGTGCATATGAATATCGAATCTCGTTTAACCCAACGTATTGGTATTACAGGTAAAAAACTCCATACAGGACGTAGCCGCAATGACCAAGTTGCAACCGATATTCGTCTATATGTTCGTGATGAAATTGATGAAATTTTAAAATTATTAGAAAAGTTACAAAAAGGTATTTTGGCTTTAGCGGCAAAAAATACCGATACTATTATGCCAGGTTTCACCCATTTACAAACTGCTCAGCCTGTGACGTTTGGTCATCATTTGATGGCATGGTTTGAAATGTTAGTACGGGATTCTGAACGTTTAATTGACTGTCGTAAACGCACCAACCGCATGCCGTTAGGATCTGCTGCACTTGCAGGAACTACCTACCCGATTGACCGTGCTTATACCGCTGAACTATTAGGCTTTGAAGCGGTTACAGAAAACTCACTTGATGCGGTTTCTGATCGTGATTTTGGTATTGAATTTAATGCTGCTGCATCTTTAATTATGATGCATTTATCACGCATGTCAGAAGAAATGATTTTGTGGACATCGGCACAGTTTAAATTTGTTAATATTCCTGATCGTTTCTGTACTGGTTCATCGATCATGCCACAAAAGAAAAACCCAGATGTGCCTGAGTTGATCCGTGGTAAAACAGGTCGTGTTTATGGTAATCTAATGAGCTTATTGACGCTTATGAAAGGTCAACCGCTTGCTTATAATAAAGATAACCAAGAAGACAAAGAGCCTTTGTTTGATGCAATCGATACTGTTCGTGGTTCTCTTATGGCTTTTGCGGACATGATCCCAGCGCTAGTTCCAAATATTGAAATCATGCGTGAGGCAGCGCTTCGTGGCTTCTCTACTGCGACAGACTTAGCCGATTACTTGGTTAAAAATGGCGTTGCATTCCGTGATGCGCACGAAATCGTAGGTAAAGCAGTTGCTTTAGGTGTACAAGAAGCTAAAGATTTATCGGAACTGACCCTAGAACAACTGCAACAATTTTCAGACTTAATCCAAGCGGATGTCTTTGAAAAAGCATTAACTTTAGAAGCCTCAGTGAATGCACGTAACCACATTGGCGGAACTGCACCTGCACAGGTTGCTGCGGCAATTGAACGTGCCTATGCACGTTTAGAAAAACTTTACGCTTAATCTTCTTAATTCAATCTGGAGTATTGATATGTCTCGACAAGTATTTTGCCGTAAATATCAAAAAGAAATGGAAGCTTTAGATTTTGCACCATTCCCAGGTGCAAAAGGTCAAGAGTTATTTGACACGGTGTCTAAACAAGCTTGGCAAGAATGGCTGAAACATCAAACAACTTTAATTAATGAAAAGCGCTTGAATGTATTTGAAGCTGATGCGAAAAAATTTCTTGAAGAACAGCGTGAGAAATTCTTTAACAATGATGAATCATTGGAAAAGGCTGAAGGCCTAAAGCCTGAGGCGTGATGAAGCGGAGCACTGCTCCGCCACGCCGCAAGACGAGAAACTATGCTTCGAGTGTAATTTTAAAAGTGCTGCTCTAAAAATTACGCAAGACAAAGACGAAGTCTGCGTAGTATTTGATTGAAACGTAAAAGTTTTAAAGGTACTGCTCCACCCGAACGCAAGGCGAGAAGCTATGCTTCGAGTGTAATTTTAAAAGCACTGCTCTAAAAATTACGCAAGACAAACACCGAAGGTGTACGTAGGCTTTAATCTAAAAAGAATCTCCATAATTGGGGATTCTTGTTTATATGTTGCCTTAATTTTTCTGCAAGACAAACGAAACGTTTAGTTTCTGACTTTGAAATCAATCTAAAAAGACCACCTTAAGGAAAGTCTTTTTATTCCTGTTATTTCCCTAAGATTAACGCTTTAACACCTAAATACGTTAAAATTTGTTATTCAATTCTATAATTTGGCTGTATGGAAAACTTAACTGCTTAAAAAAACTCAAAAAATATTAGAATAACAATATAATTTATTATATAATCTAACTACATAGTGATTTTAATGATGCTAATTACATGCTGAAATGCAATTTTACATTCAACACACACGAGTCATCATGATTGTTGCATAGTTTTTTCGTATTATAACTACATCAGCTAATGAAACTATTGTTCCCCCAAGGCAATAAACATTAGACAAATATTCTCCAGAATATTTCTGTTTTCTTTCCTAGATTTCCCCCCAAAGATCTAGGAATTTTTTTGTCTAAAATTTTCTATTTCTAAGCCACTTCTCATTTAAACAACATAAAAAAAGCCTTAGTATTCACTAAGGCTCTTGTACACAGGTACAAAACTGAAATTTTATTTCCCTTGTACTTTTTCTTCAATTTCTTCAATGTTGGTATGGCGCACATCCAATCCTTTTGCCATATAAATCACTTGCTCTGAAATATTTCGAGCATGATCCCCAATACGCTCTAAAGAACGTAATACCCACATTACATTGATTACACGAGAAATATGACGTGGATCTTCGATCATATAAGTCATTAAAGTGCGTGTTGCTGACTGGTATTCACGGTCAATATCAGCATCAGCAAGCAAAACTTTTAGGGCTTGTTCTGCATCAATACGTGCAAATGCATCCAAAGCATCATGAATCATCACACGCACTTGATTTCCGATATGACGGGTTTCCATATAACCGCGTGGTGACTCACCTTCTTCACATAAGGTTTGGGCAATACGTGCAATTTTTGCTGCTTCATCCCCAATACGCTCTAAGTCGGTATTGGCTTTACTCATCGCAATCACCATGCGTAAATCAATTGCAGCAGGATGACGACGTGCCAAAATCAACGTTAAAGCTTCATCAATTTCACGTTCAAACTGATTTACGGCATTGTCTTGAAATTGTACATCAATGGCAAGATTCGCATTGGTATCCAATAAAGCATGAATTGCATTCGCAACTTGTTGTTCAACCAATCCACCCATTGTCATAAATTTTGTATTTACAGCCTGTAAATCTTCATTAAATTGTGAAGAAATATGGTGTCCTAATGCAGGATTATTTGGGCTCAAAGTGTTTACTCCACAACAAGTGAAATGGCGTGATAAAGAAATTGGCATATTTAAGCATACTTATTATGAAGTTTTGATGACAGATTTTAATTATCGATATAAATACTCACGATATGATAATGAAACCGATTACTCATCCAACTCAATTCAGGATACAAAAATTACTTATTTTCTAAACACTATTATTCTTTAATTTCAAAATTACTTTAATTCTAATAATAAGTTATATTTTTCATATAAATACATTTACTCTTGTAGCGTATAATTTATTTATCGTTCAAATTTAATGCGATGTAACGCATTTACGCCATAAAGCTACAAAAGATTGCATACCTTGATGCCGTTTTAAGTGAAAATACCCTTAGTAAAAATCTCCCCCTTTTATCTCAAATGATCGCATGAATTTAAATTTATTCAATAATCTAAAGTCACTGAGTATCATTGTCAGCGTTTGTGCTGTGCTTTCGGCATGCCAAAAACCTGAACCTGAGATCGTTGCAGAAACCCAAACAGCACCTAAACCTGAAAATGTTCAACCTGATCTGACCTTAATTTGTGAGAATTTAAAAAAAGAAATGTTGGCAATGACGCCACAACGTACAACTTTGGCCATCGAACAAGTTAATCAAGACATTCGTTTATGTTTACCTTTAATGGAATGGGCTGAGCAAAAGCAGCTTATGGATTTGTCCAATCAAATGTATAAGCAGTTTTTAACGATTGAGCGCACTCCTTTAGAACAAATGGCCTTTGAAAATTATGCCTTAGATAAATCTGAATATCCTACGATTCAGCAGAGCCATTTTGAGCAACTCAATATTCGCGATCAATATCTGATTCGCCATCAAGGTCAGGCATATATCGAATTGGTAGATCAAGGACCAAAGAAAATATTTTATCGCCGCCATCCTCAGTATTTAGCTAAGGTTTTTGCACCTTATCTGCCCGAAGCAGAAAAAGTTTTTATTGAACAATTGGCATTACAAAACAGTCAACCTTTATTGCAAAATCAAAAATTGAACATCAATCCCAATGAAATTGTACAGCGAGCAATTTTTTGGGAAAGCTATATTAAAAATTATCCAAACAGTAGCTATATCAAAGATGCAAAATATCTAGAACAAACTTATCGTGCTTTACTGTTTAAAGGCACTGAGAACTCACCAACGTCTGTTCAGTATATTGATCAAAATGACATTTCAGCCTCAGTTTGGCTAGAAATTGAGGCTTTAGCGCAACAAAATGACAGCAGCTTAGCCAAACAAGCCAACCAATTTATTCAATATGTCAACATGACACCTGAACAACGCTTAGCACAGATTCCTTTGCCTGCATCTCAGCTCGAAAAAATCAAGCATGATCCGCATCAATTGGCTGTGGCGCAGTTAAATCAATTTTTAAATTTAAAAAATGTGAATGTAAACGCTCAAAATCGAGATTGTTTTAGCGACTCTATTTGCAATACCCATCCTAGTTAATATGCCTGCACTCCTCTTTTTATCATTCCATTTTAAAATATTGCTGATTATTCAACGGGTTTAATACTTGGAATTGGCATAGCGATACGTTAGGTAAAAATTTCCCTTAAAGTGATTGCTATAAATTATTTTTCAAAATAGCATGACTTTAATAGATGAATACATGCGCTTGGAAAATGAAAATGGCAAATACATTGCGTTTAGTCTACGTATTAGCAGCAGCTTGTGTATTGCCTGCATGTCAAAAAACTGAAAATCATACCACAAAGACTGAAACCCACGCGCAAAAGCCAACAATCACAACAAATCCTACCCAAGAAAATGCCCAACTCAAATGTCAAGGCATTGATTTAAAAATGAAAGCGCTGGAAAATAAATTTGCTCCAGCTAAGCTCATGGAGTTAAATCAATTATTAAAAACTTGTATTCCCCATGTTGCTTTAGAAAAACGCTATCAATGGATTCAAGACAGTGAACAAGTCTATGACAATTTATTGGCGAAATCTTCTATCGAAGTTTATCAATATATGACCGATACGACTGGTGATCGTGAAGAGCTAAAACCCGACACAAAAAAAGCCTTATACACAAAACTCAAACCTGAAGAGCAATATTTAGTAGATCATGCCAAAGCATTGTATTTAGAGAAATATTATGTTGGTGAGGGTGAATATACTTTTGTGCAGCATCCGCAATATTATGTTGATCTTTTTGTCCCTTATCTTGAAAAAGCAGATCAGATTTATTTCAAACAACTTCGCAAAGAATATACAGGTTCAAATTATATTTTAGATGCAGGACTTGCGATTAGCTTTGATGAACTCGTACAACGTTTAATGTTTTGGGAAAATTATCTACAGCACTATCCCAAAGCCCACTATAACCCACAAGTAAAAGCACTGGTTTCGAGCTATCGAGATGATTTATTTCATGGACATGAAAATACTCGGACACTTTGGTTTGATCATGACAAAATTGCGGATCATGATGCATTAAAAGCCATTGAAAAACTTGCGACCAGCCATTCATCTAGCAGCCAAACAGCACAGAAGTTTTTAAAACTGATTCAAACCAGCGAAGCACAATGGCAGCAACTGCCGCAACCTTCTGAACAAAATGATGATTATGATACTCCAGAGCAACAGCTGATTCGGACACAAAGAGCCCAGCTACAAGAGAAAATTCAAAATGCTGTTGATCAGCTATTAAAAACTAAAGCTTAAAATAAAATACTTTGGCGGATTTTGACTTAAAGTAATTTGATACAACATTCAGCACTATTTCAGTCTGTTCATGTTAGTATCTGTATATCGCTTGACGGAGCGCGAGTAATTTCTCGCTGAGATTAGATCAATTTTGCATCTCCTTGCCAAAATTTAAATCTAAGTACCGTTGAACCTGATCAGGTTAAGACCTGCGTAGGAATCAAGCATCTAAAAACCTCAGCCTTCGTTTATCTATGATTTGGATTATTTTATTTCATATCCATATAGATCAACTGCCACGTTTTTGGTCGTGCTTGATTCGTTGATGTCATTCATAAGGATCATTGAAATGAACCAATTAACGAATCTTTCTTCCCAAGAAATTTCAGCTCAACATGAGCAAGATGCCAAAGATCTCACTCGAATTTTACCTGCATCAAAAAAAGTCTACATCCAAGGCTCTCGCCCAGATATCCAAGTCCCAATGCGTGAAATTAAACTGACAGATACTCCAACAGGTTTAGGCGGTGAAAAAAATCTACCTCTTTGGGTCTATGACACGTCTGGGGTTTATACCGATCCCAATGTACAGATTGATTTAAATCAAGGCTTACCCAATGTCCGAGAAACATGGATTGCGGAGCGTGCAGACACTGAACGCTTGGACACTTTAAGCTCGGCTTTTGGTCAAGAACGCTTAAAAGATATTCGCACTGCTGAAATCCGTTTTGCACACATCCAAAAACCTCGTCGTGCCAAATCAGGAAAAAATGTCACACAGATGCATTATGCCAAACAAGGCATTATCACCCCTGAAATGGAATACATTGCGATTCGTGAAAACCAACGTCAACGTGAAGGCGTAGACATGCGTCAACATGCAGGACAAAACTTTGGTGCACGCAACTTGATGGAAATCACGCCTGAGTTTGTGCGTAAAGAAGTCGCTGAAGGTCGTGCGATTATTCCAGCCAACATTAACCATCCTGAATGTGAACCGATGATCATTGGGCGTAATTTCTTAGTCAAAATTAATGCCAATATCGGTAACTCAGCACTCGGTTCATCTATTGATGAAGAAGTGGCAAAAATGACATGGGCAACCCGTTGGGGTGCAGACACTATCATGGATTTGTCGACAGGTAAAAATATTCATGAAACCCGTGAATGGATTATCCGTAACTCTCCTGTGCCAATCGGAACTGTGCCTATTTATCAAGCACTTGAAAAAGTTGATGGTGTGGCAGAAGATTTAACTTGGGAAATTTTCAAAGACACTTTGATTGAACAAGCCGAACAAGGTGTGGACTATTTTACCATCCATGCAGGCGTGTTACTGCGTTATGTACCTTTAACTGCAAATCGTTTAACAGGCATTGTTTCTCGTGGTGGTTCAATCATGGCCCAATGGTGTTTGGCACATCATGAAGAAAATTTCCTCTATACGCATTTTGATGAAATCTGCGAAATCATGAAAGCTTATGATGTGTCGTTTAGCTTAGGTGATGGTTTACGTCCAGGTTGTATCCAAGATGCCAATGATGAGGCTCAATTTTCTGAGTTACGCACTTTGGGTGAGTTGACCCATCGTGCTTGGGAACATGATGTACAAGTAATGATCGAAGGGCCTGGACATGTGCCTATGCATATGATCAAGGAAAATATGGACTTACAACTTGAAGTTTGCAAAGAAGCCCCTTTCTATACGCTTGGACCGCTCACTACAGACATTGCACCAGGTTATGACCATATTACTTCGGCAATTGGTGCAGCCATGATTGGTTGGTATGGGACAGCTATGCTGTGCTATGTCACGCCAAAAGAGCATTTAGGTTTACCCAATAAGAAAGATGTCAAAGATGGCATTATTACTTATAAAATCGCTGCACATGCTGCAGACCTTGCCAAAGGTCATCCAGGTGCGCAAGTACGTGATAATGCACTTTCCAAAGCCCGTTTCGAGTTCCGTTGGGAAGATCAATTTAACCTGAGTCTTGATCCTGATACTGCTCGCAGCATGCACGATGAAACCATGCCAAAAGAAGCCCATAAATCAGCGCATTTTTGCTCAATGTGTGGACCTAAGTTTTGTTCAATGAAGATTACGCAAAATGTGCGCGATTATGCACAAAATCAAAATAAAGTTGAGCAAAATACTCAAGTTAATCCTGAGGTTGAAGCAGGTCTCGCTGCCATGAAAACCGCTTATCAAGAACATGGGCAAAAGTTGTACCATAAAGTTTAAATTCAGTTAAAAAATGATTTGTCTTTAATCAATTCTCCGTTAGGATGGAACGACTATGTTTCATCCTAACCCTGATTCATGAATATTATCCAACACGCAACTTATTCACACCAAGATGTCGAAGTTCAGTCACGTAAAATTCTTTATTCTGGCTTTATTCAGGTCGAAAAAGTCAGCTTAAGACATCGTTTATTTAATCAAACTGAATATACCTCAGTCATTCAGCGGGAACTCATCCAGCGCAAACAAGCTGCAGGTGTATTGATTTATAGTGACTTACAACAAAAGTTTGCTTTGATTGAACAGTTTCGTGTAGGTGCTGTAGATGATGCGATCTCACCTTGGCAACTCGAAGTGATCGCTGGGGTATTAGATGGTGATGAATCACCTGAAAGCTGTGTTCGTAGAGAAAGTTTAGAAGAATCAGGCTGCGAGCTTAAACAGTTACAGCATATTTTTAGTTTTTATCCATCCGCTGGTGCATGTGATGAGATTTTTCATTTATATACCGCACAAGCCATTTTACCAGAAACAGGGGGAGTATTTGGTGTTGCTGATGAAGGTGAAAATATCCAATTACACATTTTAGAGTATGCAGTTTTGGATGAGTTACTTGCAGGTTCACGTTTACGCAATGCCCCCATTATTATTGCGTTGCAGTGGCTAAAACAGCATATTGCATCGCTAGATATTACTTAGGAGATCACCATGTCAGCCCATCAGGTTATCTCAAATCTTAACAATCCTATTATTATTCAGATTTCAGACACCCATCTCATGACTGACCCAAATGACAGTTTTATTGGAATCAATCCCGAGCAAAACTTTCATGCCGTTATCACACAAATATTACAAGAACATTCACATATTGATGCGATTTTGCATACAGGTGATGTTGCACAGCAAGCAACTGTTGAAACTTATCAACGTTATCAAAGCTATATGCAAAGCCTAGGTATTCCTTTTTTTCAAATTCCAGGCAATCATGATGATTTGGCTTTATTTCCTTTTTTAAATCCTCATCCAGAGCCGACTGTGGTGGATTTAGGTGACTGGTGCTTAATTTTGCTAAATAGTGCAGTAAAGCATCAAGTTGATGGTTGGATTCAGTCTGAACAATTGATCCATTTAGAAAAAATCCTCAATACTGTTCAAGATAAATTTGTGATTTTGGCATGCCATCACCATCCATTTGAAATGAAGTCACAGTGGATTGATCAACATAAACTTAAAAATACCGAACAACTGACCCTTCTTTTGTCACAATTTACAAATATTAAAGCCGTATTGTTTGGGCATGTACATCAAGAATCAAAAGTACTTTGGGAAAATATTGCATTTTTATCGGTACCTGCAACATGTGCTCAATTTAAACCGCGTAGTGATGACTTTGCTTTAGATGATCTTGCACCTGGTTACCGTTATTTACATTTAAAATCCGATGGGCAAATTGAGACTGCTGTTTATCGCCTAAAAGACTATAATCAAAGTATAAATAGCGAAATTTCAGGTTATTAGCTTTTCATTTTAGTTGTTTTGCTTTAAGTTATTCCTCCTCTAAGGAAGTTTGAGCACAAAATTGAAAACTTCACTGCTTTCATCTTTGTGAAAAAGTCTATATGATGACGACCCCCGATAGCAGCATTCTATCGGTAGCGATAAAAATACTTGCATATCACCATATTTTTTACGTATAAACATACGTATATGATGAGGAATGCCCTTTATGGCGAATGACAACCAAAATCCAGTCTTGGACGAACAAACTGATGTTTTAGACGAAAAGTCTGTAAAACGTGTACGTAAAACCAAGCCAAAAGCAACTGAAGGCGGTAGCACTGCAAGCCTTTTTGGTATTGAGCCTTATCAGCCTAAGAAAAATGAAGAATACATGTCTGAGGGACAACTTGAGCATTTCCGCAGCATTCTACAAGCGTGGAAAGCAGAGCTCATGTCTGAAGTGGATCGTACTTTAAACACCATGCAAGATGAGTCTTCTTCTCTGCCTGATGTAAATGACCGTGCAACGCAAGAAGAAGAGTTTGCAATTGAATTACGTACACGTGACCGTGAACGTAAATTGATTCGTAAAATCGAGCAATCAATCGAAGCAATCAAAAATGATGACTATGGTTTCTGTGAAACTTGTGGTATCGAAATTGGTTTACGTCGTTTGGAAGCACGTCCAACTGCAACTTTATGTATCGACTGTAAAACGCTTGCTGAGATCAAAGAGAAGCAAAATAACGGTTAATACTGTGTTATCTAAAAATCCTCCCCTCTTGCGAGGGGATCCCTCTCATCCTTTATTAAAGGAGAGGGATAAAAGGAAGGCATACTCAGGTCGGTTTGCGCCATCGCCAACCGGCCCTTTGCATTTTGGCTCTTTAATTACTGCAGTTGCCAGTTATTGTGATGCCAAAGCACACCACGGTCAGTGGATCGTACGGATCGAAGATACTGATCTTCCTCGAATCTATCCCAATAGCGAACAACATATTCTTGACTGCTTAGATGCTTTTGAGCTTGAATCCGATGTTGAGATCATTTATCAAAAAGATCGTTTAGACATTTACCACGATGTCATTCAACAACTCAAACAAAAAAATCTCGTCTATGCCTGTGAATGTACCCGAAAAATATTGGGTTCAAATCATATCTATTCAGGCACTTGTCGAAATAAAGCTTTAAATTTTGAAAATCAAGCCATTCGTGTAAAAGTCACAGATCAAAACATTTGCTTTCATGATCGTTTGCAAGGACTACACTGTGCCAACTTACACCATGCGCTTGGTGACTTTGTACTCAAACGTAGAGATGGTATTATTAATTATCAGCTCGCTGTAGTGGTTGATGATTATTTGCAAGGCATAACGCATGTCGTGCGTGGCGCAGACCTTCTAGATAATACTGAACGACAAATTTGGCTCGGAGAGTTACTGGGTTATCCTCAACTGAGTTATATGCATCTTCCACTTGCTATGAATGATCAAGGGCAAAAACTCTCTAAGCAAAACTTAGCACATGCGCTTGATATTCAATATGCGCCACAACTGCTTAGACAAGCGATTTTAGCACTGGGGCAACTCCCTGTAGATCTAGATCAGCCACATAAAATGTTGGTTCAGGCAGTCGCGCAATGGGATATTCAACGTATTCCCAAAGGTACACAGATTCAAGGGACTTTTCAGTAACATGGATTAACTGGTTTTAATCAAGAACAATCCATTATATTGATCGTATCTTGTTTTTATTTGAGCATTTTTATGTTGTTTATTTTTGGAATATCACCGAAAACTGTTAAAACGGATCAAGGGCAATTTGTCTGCCCGATTTGTAAAACGCGCAGTGCTTATGAAATTAAAACGCAGCGTAATTATTTTTCATTATTTTTTATTAAACTTTTTCCAGTATCCAAACCAAGAGAAAGTGCTGTGGTATGTTTAAATTGTGGTACGCATATGCCAAAAATGGTGCTAAACCATTAAGTCATCGCACCATTTTTAAAGCAAAGTTTAAGTAAAAATTTAAAAACTCGATTGTTCTCGCGCAGGATTTGTCTGCTGTGTTGTGGCATCAATTTTTAACATTAAACTGATCATCACCGCACACATAATCAAAGATGACCCCCCATAACTAATAAATGGCAAGGTAAGACCTTTGGTAGGTAACATGCCCATGTTCATGCCTGCATTGACCAAAATCTGCAATAAGAAAATGATGCTAATCCCATACGCCAAATAACCCGCACGTAGATATTGATGTTTCAGGGCACGATGCGCAATACGGATACAACAAAACAGCATACCAAACGATAAAACCAAAACTGTGGCAATACCAAAGAAACCAAACTCTTCACCTAAAATTGCCAACATAAAGTCAGTATGTGCTTCAGGTAAATACGACATTTTTTGGATACTGTGTCCTAAACCAACCCCAGTCCATTCCCCTCGACCAAATGCCATCAAGGCATTGGAAAGCTGATAACCTGTACCTAATGGGTCTGCCCAAGGGTTAGAAAATGACATTAGTCGTTCATAACGATAAGGCTCAAAGATAATCAGGAACACAAATGCGCCAACAATCGCACCAAAAGCAATCCCGAATTGGATTAATGGTGCACCCGCCAAAAAGAATACACCAAGCATCGACACCGCAATCACCACCGTTGCCCCTAAATCTGGCTCAGCGATAATTAAACCTACAGTGAGGAGCATGATGATCCCTAAACGAATCAAGCCTTTAATGTTGTTTCTCACTTCTTCAGCACGACGTACCACATAATCAGCGGTAAAAATTGCCATCATCACTTTAGCAATCTCTGTGGCTTGCAAACTAAAGCCACCGATACTGATCCATCGGGTTGAACCATTCACCTCTCGTCCAACCACTAATACGGCAAGTAACAATGCAATCGTAATCAGCCATAAGGGAAAAGTGTTGTTAAACCAAACATTCAGTGAGACACGATATACACAAAGTGCAGCCACTGCTGCGACCACAATCGAAATCGCATGACGAATCACATAATGAAACGGTGCTTCATGCATCCGCTCTGCATAAGGCATAGATGCCGAAGCGACCATCACTGTACCAATACACAACAATGAAATGACGCAGAAAATAAGTACATTTCGAGGTGTAATTTCGGTTGGAAGTTTAGGAGTCCAACGTTCAAATACCTCAGTAATTTTACTGACCGTTGTCTGAGCTAACCCAGCCATACTGTTATCCTTATGATTTTTTTAGTTTAGTGCATTTACAAATTCTACAAAGCGATGACCACGCTCAGGATAACCTGTAAACATATCAAAACTAGCACATGCAGGCGAGAGTAAAACCACATCATGTGCATGGGTATTTTGTTGGCACAATTCTACAGCTTCTTGTAAAGACTCGGCATGTAAAAGTGTTGTAGTTCCTTCAATGGCTTTCTCGATGATTGAACGATCTTCACCGATCAATACAGCAACTTTGGCATATTGGGTTAAAGAGTCACGTAAAGCAGTAAAATCTTGCCCTTTACCCTGCCCACCTAAAATAATGGCTACTTTTCCCTTTTGCGCTTCAATCGCAGCGCCTAAACCATCCAGTGCCGCCAAAGTCGCACCAATATTGGTACCTTTTGAATCGTTATAATAACGAACATCCTGCACTTCTTTGACAAATTCACAGCGATGTTCTAAACCTTTAAAAGTTTTCAATGTTTCAAGCATGGTGTCTATTGGTAAACCAATCGCTTCCCCCAATGCCAAACATGCCAAAGCATTTGCGACATTATGTGTACCTTGAATGTACATATCAGCACTTTTCAATAAACGCTCACGACCACGTGCGAGCCAAATCGTGCCATCATTGTCTTTTAAAATACCGTATTGATTAAGGTCAGGCGCATTTAAACCAAAACTTTGCATGGGTGTTACATCAGGTACAAGTGGACGTGTCAAAGCATCATCACGATTAAACACTACTTTTTTCACGCCTTGGAAAATACGATGTTTTGCAGCATGATAACCAAACATATCGCCATGACGATCTAAATGGTCTTCACTCATGTTTAACACCACAGCCACTTCAGCATTTAAGTTTGAGGTTGTTTCGAGCTGAAAACTTGAAAGTTCAAGAATATATACATCAGGATCATCATGGGTCAGATCTAAAGCTGGACGTCCTAAATTCCCTCCGACTGCAACTTTTACTCCTGCATCTTGCGCCATTAAACCAATCAAGGTCGTGACTGTACTTTTAGCATTTGAACCTGTAATGGCTACAATCGGCTTATCGGTTACACGGCGCAAAACCTGTATTTCACTAATTACAGGAATACCTTTGGCAATTGCAGCTTGGATTTCAGGGAGTTTCGGATCAAGCCCCGGACTGATCACAATTTCTTCGGCTTGTAATAATAATTCTTGATCAAAATGCCCAAAACTGGTTTGTACTTCGTTTGGAATCTTGTCATGTCCCGGTGGTACCTCACGTGAGTCAGTTACTGCAACACGATAGCCATGTTCATGTAAAAAATTAACCGCTGAAACACCAGAAATACCTAGTCCAGCAACGACTTTTAAGCCACCACGTTGAATTAACATTATTGTCCCACTCGAAGTAAATTTTGAAACTTGCAAAATGTTAGCACTTTGCCGATTTGAAAGCTTTTTCTGTTTGAGATTTCTTGAAATTATTTTGTGTCAGTGCGTAAAAAAACAGTCATATAAAACAAAAAGCCACTCTACGATCAGAATGGCTTTCTAGAAAATTTAACTTTTTATTTCCATTTAACCGCTTGGACTTCCACTTTTTTCGGTGCTTCAGGTTCACTACTCGAACATCCACAACCGCCGCCACAACCACTTAACATGGCTGGCTGTAACCAATTGGCTAAACGTGTCCAACCTTTGGCTCTGCACGCCTGAGAAAGCCACATAAACACTTTATATGCTGTTTTTGGAAATACTTTTTTAAATACAAAAATAGTACTCCAAATCACCAAAGCTGTAATAATCAATAACTCAACCATTTCAAGCTCCTTATTCGCTTATAAGCCGAAATAACGTGTCGCAATTTGGTAAGTAAGAAATGACATTAAATACGCCAAACCAAACAAATAAACCGTCATTCCAAACACAGTTCTTAATGAACCTGTTTCACGTTTTACTGTTGCCAAAGTTGCCAAACAATGTGGTGCATAGATAAACCATACCAGCAAGGATAAGCCTGTTGCCAATGACCAGCTTAAATCACCTGTAGTAATCAAACTTTCTAAGCCTTTTGCCACTGCATCTTCATCAGTTACTGACAAGGCATATACCACACCTAATGACGACACCAATACTTCACGTGCTGCCATTGCAGGAATCAATGCAATACAAATTTGCCAATTAAAACCGAGTGGCGCAAAAATCGGTTGCATGACATGTCCTAACATCCCTGCAAATGAATAATCAATCGCAGGTAAAGTACCTCCCTCTGGCGGTTGTGGGAAAGTACACAAGAACCAAAGTAAAATGGACAAGGCAAAGATAATGCCACCGACACGTTTTAAGAAAATCTTGGCACGATCAAGCAGCCCGATCCAAACACTTTGCAGATCAGGGAAACGATAGCTTGGCAACTCCATGAGTAAAGCATGTTGTGATTTGTCTTTTTGGAAAAACTTCAGCACAGTTGCAACCAGCAATGCACTGACAATTCCTGCCATATACAAGCCAAACAACACCAAACCTTGTAGATTTAAAAATCCCCACACTGTCGTTGAGGGAATAAAAGCAGCAATCAACAACGCATACACAGGTAAGCGCGCTGAACAAGTCATCAAAGGTGCAACCAAAATCGTAACTAAACGATCTCGTGGGTCTTGAATACTGCGTGTTGCCATAATCCCAGGCACAGCACAAGCAAAACTAGAAAGTAAAGGAATAAATGCACGACCACTTAGCCCCGCTTTAAACATAAGTTTATCAAGCAAGAAAGCCGCTCGTGGTAAATAACCAGACTCTTCTAAGACTAAGATAAAGAAGAATAAAATCAAAATTTGTGGCAAGAACACCACCACACCACCAGCACCAGCAATCACACCATCCACAACCAAACTATTTAGTAATGGCTGTGAAATAACTTGCCCAACTGTTTCACCTAACCAACCAAAGAAAGCTTCGATCCAGTCCATAAATGGTGCTGCCCAAGCAAATACCGCTTGGAACACGATGAACATCATCACAGCAAGCGTGATCAAACCCCATACAGGATGTAAAAAAATCTTATCCAGCTTATCAGTGCGTTTGTCTTCATGATCTACAAAAATCACCACATCTTTTAAGATTTGCGTGACTTTCTCATGATTACTTCCTGTTAAATTAACATCACTTAACTCGGTACTTGGCTTACGAAACTTTTCTTGATCCAGTGCCGCCATCAGGTTTTCAATTCCTGCATTACGCACTGCGACCGTTTCCACCACAGGAATACCCAAACGCTGAGATAACTTTTCAGTATTGATTTGCATACCACGACGACGGGCTTCGTCCATCATGTTCAGCACAAGTAAAATGGGTTTGCCTTGTTCAATGACTTCCAAGACCAAGCCCAAATGTAGTTTTAAGTTAGTGGCATCGACCACACACAAAAAAGCATCTTGTGCTTGCTCTTCGGCAATTTTACCCAATACTACGTCACGGGTAATTGCTTCATCGGGACTGGTTGCATCTAAACTATAAGTACCTGGCAAATCCAATACACGTACCGCACGCCCAGAAGGTAAATTAAAACTACCGACCTTACGTTCTACTGTTACACCTGCATAGTTCGCCACTTTTTGACGTGTACCTGTCAGATGGTTAAATAAAGACGTTTTACCGCAGTTAGGATTTCCCACCAAAGCAATACGTAAAGTTTCGCTCATGCGGGAACTCCTTCAGTGTTTAAGTCAATTTCAACTTTTTCCGCTTCAACTTTACGCAGCGCAAAACGCGTAAAACCAATTTGAATAAGGATAGGGTCACCACCAAAAATACCTTTGGTAATTACTTGCACAGTTGTGCCTGGCACAAATCCCAAGGTTTCTAAACGACTCGCAACGAGATCGGTTTGACTTGTATTATCAGCCAATGTTCGATTGACCTTAGTGATAATAGCAGTCTGCTTTACTTTCAATTCTGACAAACGCACTGCAATTGACCCTAAAAAGAAACTGGTATTTAAATTAATTATACATACAAATGAGAATAATTACCAAGTAAGGTTTGATTACAATTCTCATTCTCTACACATATTCGACTTCTTGATTTTTTTGGTCTACATTGCCTCAATAGATGAAAAATTTAGTTCATATTAATCATGCTCAATAAAAAACCACGTACGCCTGCTGCTGTCACCATTCCAGAAAAATTGAGTTTTTTAAATGGTTATAAAGACTATTTAATTGCACAAACCGTGAGCCCACATACACGCAATGCGTATCTGTCCGACCTGATCCAGTGCAGTGAGTGTTCTAAACACTACCTACCAGAATGGTCACATGATGATATTTCCGATGTGATGATTGCGTTAACCAAACAAGGTAAAAGCCCACGCTCTATAGCCCGTTGTCTTTCAGCATTACGTTCATTTTATAAATTTTTACGTGAACAAAAAATCCGCTTAGATAACCCCATGGTGGCGCATAAAACCCCAAAGTTAGGACGCGCATTGCCTAAAGATTTATCTGAACATGATGTCGAAGCATTGATTCAGGCACCTGATTTAAGTACAGCCTTAGGCTTACGTGATCGAGCAATGCTAGAAGTGCTGTATGCTTGCGGTTTACGGGTCAGTGAGTTGCTCAATTTACGTTTAGATTTGATTAATTTAAAGCAAGGTTATTTAAGAATTTTAGGGAAAGGTAATAAAGAACGTTTGGTTCCTTTAGGACAAGTGGCTTGTGAATGGGTCGAGCAATATTTAACAGATGCACGTCCACAATTGTATAAATCCTCGACTGATTATTTATTTTTAACCCAACATGGCGGCATCATGAGCCGACAAAACTTTTGGTATGCGATTAAACGCTATGCCTTGCAAGCCAATATTCAAACGGAGCTTTCACCTCACACCTTAAGACATGCTTTTGCCACACATTTACTCAATCATGGTGCAGACTTGCGTGTGGTACAGATGTTACTTGGACACAGTGATTTATCCACCACACAAATTTATACACATGTGGCACAGGTACGCTTACAACAACTACATGCACAACATCATCCACGAGCATAATCACTTAACAATGAGGGCAATGTGGATATCGTTCATTTAGTACCCTTAATCAAGTTTTAAAGTACAAGTGATAATTTTTTGCTATGCTTAGTGATTCAAAATATATTTTCAAAAATCATGCAGAACAACCCAAAGAGTGATTTATGCAATTAAAACGTTCGAAATTGATGCTGGCGTGTATGCTCGCAAGTGGACTTGCTCTGAGTGCTTGTTCAAAATCTCCTGATACAAAAAAAGATGACACTTTAACGGCGACAGCACCTGCAACAGGTGAAGCATCGAATTTGACTGAACGTAATGCACAGCAACGCCTCATCCAAACCTTACAAGGGCATTTAAAGAAAGCCAATATTGATGCCAAAATTTTAGATGTTAAACCCACTGAAATGCCAAATTTATATTGGGTCAGTTTAGAGGGTATGAGCTCAGTTTATGCCACAGGTGATGGAAAATATTTAATCCAAGGTGATGTGATTCGCTTAGGCGATAAACAACTCAGCAGTATTGGTGACTCACTTCAAGCTGCCGAAAATAAAAAACATTTAGCACAATTAAAAACAGAAGATCTATTGGTCTACCCTGCCAAAGGCAAAACCAAACACGTGATTTATGTCTTTACAGATGCAAGTTGTCCATACTGTCACAAACTGCATGAACAAATTCCTGAGATTAATGCCAAAGGCATCGAGGTGCGTTATATCGCTTGGCCACGTGGTGAACAATTTATGCCTGCGATGGAAAGTGTCTGGTGTAGCCCCAACCGCCAAGAAGCTTTTGATCAAGCGATCGCAGGTGCACAACTTCCACCTGCAACTTGCCAAAACCCTGTACGTGCCCAATACGATCTAGGTTTGAAAATGGGTGTGAATGGTACACCAGCGATTTACAATGCAGACGGTGAACATATTGGTGCCTATATGACTGCAGATGAGTTAGCTACTCGCCTCAAATAACCAATATTTATAAGTTAATTTACTATTTTTTATAGCAAAATATAAAGATGCGCCAACCTCTAGAGTCTGGCGCATTTTTTAGCTATGATCTAATCCGAATAAAATTTTTTATATATTTTGGAGTGTGACGTGAAACCAGTACGTCTGGCAATACTCGGTCTAGGAACCGTAGGTGGTGGAGCCCTTAAACTATTACAAGAAAACGCTGCTGAAATTAGACGTCGCACCGGTCGAGAAATTGAAATTACCCACGTAGGCACACGCCGTCCACGTCCTGATTTAAATTTACCTGCAAGTGTGAAGCAAAGCGCTGATCTACTCGACATCGTGCGTCAACCTGATGTCGATGTTGTTGTAGAGGTGATGGGCGGTATTCACCCTGCTTATGAAGTGATTATGGAAGCCATCAAACATGGCAAACAAGTTGTAACAGCAAACAAAGCATTGCTCGCTGAACACGGCAATGAACTGTTTAAAGCTGCAGATGATCACCACGTCCAAATCGCCTATGAAGCTGCGGTTGCAGGTGGTATTCCGATTATTAAAGTCATCCGTGAAGGTTTGGCTGCCAACAAAATCGAATGGCTTGCAGGCATTATCAATGGTACAGGTAACTTTATCCTGACTGAAATGAGTGAAAAAGGTCGTGCCTTTGCAGATGTTTTAAAAGAAGCACAAGAATTGGGTTATGCTGAAGCAGATCCAACTTTTGACGTTGAAGGCATTGATGCTGCACATAAGCTAACAATTTTAGCGTCATGTGCATTTGGTATCCCATTACAGTTTGATAAAGTCTATACCGAAGGCATTACCAAAGTGACTGCACAAGATGTCAAATACGCAGCAGAATTAGGCTATAACATCAAACACTTAGGTATTGCGCGTCGCACGCCAAAAGGCATCGAGTTAAGAGTACATCCAACCTTGATTCCAGAAGAAGAATTGATTGCTAATGTCAATGGCGTGAAAAATGCAGTCCTTGTCCAAGCCAATGCAGTTGGTCCAACGCTGTATTATGGTGCGGGTGCGGGTGCGGGTCCGACAGCCTCTGCTGTGGTTGCGGATGTGGTTGATATCGTTCGTGACATTATTTATACAGAAGATGGCTCAGGTACGATTCCTCAACTGGCATTTGAAGCACTTTCAGATTTGCCAATCTTAGAAAGTGATGAAATGACAACAGGTTATTACATCCGTATCAATGCCGAAGACCAAACTGGTGTACTGGCAGATGTCACCACGATTTTAAGTCGTGCAGGCATTAGCATTGATGCCATTATGCAACAGCCTCGCTTGAAGGATTTGATTCCTATTGTGATTTTAACCGATCCAGTGGTTGAATCGAAAATGAACGAAGCTTTATCTCAAATACAAGCTTTACCTGTGATTCATGGCGAAATCGTAAGAATTCGTTTAGAATTGCTTGATAACTAATCGGGTTTTAAATTTTCCTAAAGCTCCTCTTATCGCAAGAGGAGTGATTATGCAAATAAATTCATTGAAAATGCGTAACTTAGGGAAATTACCAAATATCACTATTTGCTCTACACAACACTTGGAACACCCTCATGTCTAATGCAAATCGCTATACAGGACTTGTTGATCGCTATCGTGACCGCTTACCAGTATCTAAAACTACACGTGCTATCTCGTTAAATGAAGGTAATACACCACTCATTAAACTGGACAATATTCCACGTTTGATCGGTAAAAATGTTGAAATCTATGTGAAGTATGAGGGCTTAAACCCGACTGGTTCATTTAAAGACCGTGGTATGACCATGGCTGTAACGAAAGCTGTAGAAGAAGGCTCTAAAGCAATTATCTGTGCATCTACAGGGAACACATCGGCGGCGGCGGCGGCTTATGCTGCACGTGCAGGCATCAAAGCGTTTGTTTTAATCCCAGAGGGCAAAATTGCTATGGGTAAAATGGCGCAGTCAATGATGTACGGTGCTGTGACTTTACAAATTCACGGTAACTTTGATGATGGTATGCGCCTTGTTAAAGAAGTTGCAGATCAAGCACCTGTAACGATTGTAAACTCAATCAACCCTTACCGTTTGCAAGGTCAAAAAACCATCGCTTACGAAATCGTAGAAGCTTTAGGTCGTGCGCCTGATTATCACTGTCTACCTGTAGGTAATGCAGGAAACATTACTGCACACTGGATGGGTTATACTGAAGCTGTTGCTGACCAACCTGCTGAAGAATTTGAGCAAGTGGTTTATGACGCTGAAACGGATAAGTTCACAGGTCCAAACCCGGAAGGTCGTCCAATCATGGTGGGTTACCAAGCATCTGGTGCTGCACCATTCTTACGTGGTGGCCCTGTAGAGAACCCTGAAACTGTTGCAACTGCGATCCGTATCGGTAATCCACAAAGCTTTAACCATGCTAAAGCTGTGGTACGTGATTCAAACGGTTGGTTTGATGAATTGACTGATGCTGAAATCTTAGAAGCACAACGTTTACTTTCTATGTATGAAGGTGTATTCGTTGAACCTGCTTCTGCTGCATCTATCGGTGGTGCGATCCGTGATATTAAAGCAGGTAAAATTGCTGAAGGTTCTGTGATCGTATGTACTGTAACAGGTAACGGCTTGAAAGATCCTGATACTGCAATCAAACAATGTGAAGATGCAGTGATGTTATCTATTGATGCTGAACTCAACCAAGTTCGTGATTCTATTCTTTCAAATATGTAAAATTTGAATGGATGTAAAAGACCTGCCAAGTGCAGGTTTTTTATTGCAAAATCCAAATAATAAAAAAGCTCCTTGTGCGGAGCTTTTTACATTTTTAAGTTTTAAATACGTTTCGGTAAATTACTCACCCAATTCAATAAATTGGTTGCATCATTGGTACGTGATTGCGAAGTGCTTGCACCCAATAAGACCACAACCGCAGGACGACTATTTACAGTTGTATGCATCACTACACAACGACCTGCTTCATTAATATATCCTGTTTTAGAAATATTAATGTTCCAGCCACCATTACGTACCATGGCATTGGTATTGTTTGATTTTAATACACGATAACCCAAGTTAAAGTCGTAATGTGCAGTCGTTGAGAACTGACGAATCAAACCATACTGAGAAGATGCACTCACTAAAATACCAAGATCACGTGCTGAGGAAACATTACGCGGGTCTAAACCTGTGGACTCTGTGTAATAAGTTGAATGCATCCCGAGTTGACGCGCTTTTGCATTCATCGCTGCGACAAAAGCAGGACGACCACCTGGATAAGTACGTGCTAAGGCTGCTGCCGCTGGATTTTCAGATTTCATAAGTGCGAGTAATAACATCTCAGCACGATTCATGGTATCGCCAACTTTTAAAGTTGAGCTAGAGTTTTTACCACCCGCACCAGCAAAATCGATAGATTGCAAGGTAATATCTTCAGACATATTTAAACGTGCATCCGCAGTCACGACCGCAGTCATCAGCTTAGTAATCGAAGCAATTGGTAATGCAGTATTGGTATTTTTACTGTATAACACCTCACCTGTATTGGCATCCATCACCAAAGCAGCACGAGCACTAACAGAAGGCTGGTTCAGATAACGATTGGTATCTGTGATTTGAACTGATCGCTGAACGGGGGCAACGTTTGTTGTAGAATAGGATTTGCTAGGAGGAGTCGATAGATAAGTAACAGAACCTGGTGGAGATGGCTCTTCACCCTCGCTGCTGATCGAAACATCACCATTTAACAATTGGCTTGCATCGTCAGTTGACCAGCTCATAGAAGCACGTTGTGTCCCCCCTGAGGCATTCATCACAAGATCTGCGAAACTTGCTGAACTCAAACTGAGTAGCACTGCGGCAGACAGGGCATGCATTAACGTTTTTTTAGACTTTTTCACGGTAACTTACTCATTCAGGGAGGCTTTTTGCGCTATTGCTTATTGCCTCAATTATGACTTACATTTATGCCTAAACATGACTAATATTGAAGAAACAAATTAGTGACGTCATTGTGCATAAATATTTAAGAAAGATTACGACTAGCATTGCTAATTTTGTTATGGCTTTGCAAGTACTTTTTGCTTTGTGTAACAAAAAAGTTGCTTTTTGCAAAATATAAGGAGGTCTTAGTGATCACGGTTTTAGTGGTAGATGACCATGAATTAGTCCGCACGGGTATTTGTCGCATGCTTGAAGATCAGTCAGATATTCAAGTGATTGGACAAGCTGAATCTGGTGAGGAAGCAATTGCTATCGTTCGTCAGCAACATCCTAATGTAGTGTTATTGGATGTCAATATGCCAGGTATTGGGGGTGTGGAAACAACTCGCCGTTTACTACAAACCGCACCAGAAACGAAAGTCCTTGCAGTGAGTGGTTTAGCAGAAGAACCTTATCCTTCATTATTATTAAAAGCTGGCGCACGTGGTTATATTACCAAAGGTGCACCAATTTCTGAGATGGTGCGTGCGATTAACAAAGTGATGCAAGGTGGTAAATATTTCAGTGCGGATATTGCCGAACAACTTGCAAGCTCTTATTTATCAGACAATCAAAGCTCGCCTTTTGATGCTTTGTCTGAACGTGAAATGCAAGTTGCGATGATGGTGGTCAATTGTATTAGTGCGCAAGAAATTTCAGACAAACTTTTTGTCAGTGTTAAAACCGTCAATACCTATCGTTATCGTATTTTTGAAAAATTAGGCATTGATAGCGATGTTAAATTGACCCATTTAGCCATACGCTATGGGCTGATCAAACCATAAAATTGCATGAAAATGAATACAACGTGGCCTACGGCAGCAACAACCCCCTTACAACAAACTATTTATCGTCTAGGCACATTGTATTCAGTTTATCGACTTACTTTAGCGGTATGTCTGCTTCTTATTTTTGTCTTAACTGCCGAACACAATACACTCAATTATCCCCACAGTTCTTTATATTTTGATAGTTTAGCAATTTTTGTAGTTGCTAGTTTTGCTCAACTACTTCTCCTTAAATTTTTTACTAAATTTATTTCTGAACAACTCTTTGCTATTTTTTTAGTTGATATTTTATTTTTAAGTACCCTGACTTTTGCTCTGGGTGGACCCAGCCTATCCATTAGTCTACTGTTTGTGATTATGGTTTTTTCTGCCAATTTTTTACTCAAAAAAAATGAAGCTTTAATTGTTACTTTAATTTCTGTTATTGCGGTGATTTATCAGCAATTTGTCGGTAGTTTTTTTGATGTTTCTAATTTAAACAATATCAGTAACAGCGCCTTACTGGCTTTTTTATTTTTTATTGTTTATGGGATTGGGCAAATTTCAATTCAACGCTTTAGAGTGCTTGAAACCATTAACTCTTTGCAGTCGCTAGAGTTATTAAAATTACAAAATATTAACCGTTATATTTTAGAGCAAATTGAACTGGGTTATTTGGTGCTAGATGAGAATTATCGAATTGTAGTGTCGAATCCAGCAGCTTGCTCCTTGCTTGGTATTGCCCCACTCTATGCCTATGCGCATGAGCAATATTCTTTAATTAAATTTCAAAAAGAGCTGTATGAAGTTTTGCAAAACAAGCCTTTAGAAGAAGGGCAACGCTTTCAATTTAAGTCCAGTCAAAGCCATTATACTGTAGACATTCGAGTCCAAAAGCTGATCGTGCCGCATCAAGCTTTGACTTTGCTTACACTAGAGGATTCACAAAAAATTAATCAAAAAGTACAACAGTTAAAACTGGCTTCTTTAGGACAACTTTCTGCCAGTATTGCGCATGAAATTCGTAATCCTTTAGCAGCAATCGCTCAAGCCAATGAACTTAGCTTAGATGCAGAGCCAGAGCAAAGACTCATGCTCAATCAAATGATTGATAAACAAAGTCATCGAATCAATCACATTATCCAACAAACTCTAGATATGGCAAAAAATAAAAAAACCTGCATGTCAGATATTCATTTGGATGTATTCTTTAAAGATTTATTTAACAATGACTTAAATGATGTAAAAGATAAAATTGCCTTAAGTCTTAGCCAGCCTTTTGTTATTCGCTTCGATGACTCGCAATTGAGACAAGTTTTAATTAATCTCATACGAAATGCACTCCACCATAATGCACCTGACGTTGATTTTATCCAAATTCTAGTACATGCAGAGGCTCAACATCTGTATATTGATGTGATAGACTTCGGTGAAGGGATTGCGCGACAAAATCTTGCACAACTCTTTCAACCCTTTTTCACCACGGAAATTAATGGAACAGGATTGGGTTTATATTTATCACAGAGTATTTGTGAAGCAAATCAAGCAAAATTGATTTATATAGAGCAAAAACAAAAAGGGGCATGCTTCAGAATTGAGTGCCTATTGAAAACTTAATTTAGGTTATTGGGGATATGACCACAAAACAGCCATTAGTTCTACTGGTAGATGATGAACATGACTTGTGCGTACTGATGCAAATGACATTGGCACGAATGGGAATCAAAACCCATATTGCACATCATCTACAACAAGCAAAACTGTTCTTTAGTGAACACAAATACAATGCATGTATTACTGATCTCAATCTTCCTGATGGAAGTGGCTTAGATTTGGTTAAACACGTCACGCAAAATTATCCTAAAGTTCCTATAGCGGTACTTACCGCTTATGGCAACATGGAAATTGCGATTGCCTCACTCAAAGCAGGTGCTTTTGATTTTGTCAATAAACCGATTAATCAACAGCATTTACACCAACTACTGACCAAAGCTTTGCACGTACCTTTGGTCGATTATAGTGAAGAGAATTTGCAACTTGAGCATCAACTTTTAGTAGGCGAGTCTAAACCTATGCTGAAGTTGAAAGATACCATTAAAAAAGTAGCTCGCTCTCAAGCGCCTGTTTTTATTTCTGGTGAATCAGGCACAGGCAAAGAAGTGGTTGCTCACTTGATCCACAAACTCAGTAACCGCAGTGACAGTCCTTTTGTGGTGATTAATTGTGGCGCAATCTCTGAAGAGCTCATCGAAAGAGAATTATTTGGCTATGTTAGCCACAGCTTTGCAGGCGCAACTCAAGATAAATTGGGGCTGATCCAATCTGCCAATGGGGGCTGTTTATTCTTAGATGAAATTGCTGAGCTTTCCTTAACCACACAAAGTAAATTATTACGCGCCTTACAAGAAAAGAAAATTCGCCCATTAGGGTCTGAACAAGAAATTGATGTAGATTTTCGAATCATTAGCGCCACCAATCAAAACCTTGAAGAACGTGTTCAACAAGGTAAGTTCAGACAAGATTTGTTTTTCCGCATTCATGTCATGGACTTGCATTTACCGCCTTTGCGTGAACGTGGCAAAGACATCCTACTACTTGCAGAGCATTTTATAAAAAACATTTGTTTAGAATGGGATATTCCAAGCAAAGAATTAGCCGAAGAAAGTAAGCGTTTTTTACAAACCCAAAGCTATGCTGGAAATGTACGTGAACTACGCAATATGATTGAACGGGCCATTACCTTATGTGACGGTCAGATTATTGGCTTAGAACATTTACAATATTCGCAAAAACGTAATTTTAATACCGCTCCAGTAGAAGCACCTTTAAACTCAGAAACCCTTGCTAATGCGCAAGAAACCTCTAATCAAATTCCCTCTGAAGGCTTAGAACAGTTCTTAGAAAAAGTTGAAAAAGAAGTTTTATTAAATGCCTTAAATCAAACACATTGGAATAGAACCTTAGCCGCAAAAAAACTTGGCATGACCTTCCGTTCTTTGCGTTATCGGTTGAAAAAGTTTGGCTTAGACAGTGAGGATGATTAAGTTTTAACTCACGATGCTTTAATTAACGATGTTTCAATAAAAGTTCAGACACATTATTTAAATATGTGTCTTCTTTCATTTCCAAAGGCCACACATATTCTTGATTTGGTGCAATTCCAGAGCCATCAATCATACTGCCTTTCGGTGTGAAATAATGCGATACCGTCATTTGCAAAGCTGCGCCATTTGGTAATGGGAATAATTTTTGTACTACACCTTTACCATAACTTTTCTCACCGATTACCCAAGCACGTTGATGTTCTTTCATCGCTGCAGTAAATACCTCAGCCGCAGATGCTGAACGATTATTAATTAAAATTCCCATTTTAACGTTAGGAAATTCATTGCCTGGCAATGCTTGGAATTGTTGATTACCCTCTGAACGGCTTTTAGTGGAAACAATCGTGCCTTGATTTAAAAATAAATCAGCTGTTTCTACCGCTGCAGACAACAATCCACCGGGGTTATTACGCAAATCAATCAGCACAGCTTTTAACCGTGTCGTGTCATATTCTTCAAGAAGGCGCTTCACTTCATTGGCTGTGTCTTGCTGAAAAACTTTAACTTTTAAAACTAAGACTTGATTATGCAACATCACAGGTTCGATATCTGCAATTTCTAATTTTTTGTTGCGTAATAAAGTAATGGCAGGACTTTTGGGATTGAGTTGCAACTGGAAACTTGAACCGATTGAACCATGCAATAAGTCTTCCACCTGTTCGGCATTTAGATTTTTTAGTTCTTGATTATCGATTTTAAAAACACTAAAACCATTTTTAATGCCTTGTTTGGCAATATCGGTATTTTCTTTTAAGTTGCTAATTTGCCATTGATGTGTATGTGAATCAAAAATCAGTTTGAAATCAACCGTGGCCAAATCAGCCTCGGTATATTGAATCAATTGCTTATATTCTTCAGCACTAAGATAACGTGAGTAACGATCTAAACCACTGACCAAACCTTTGATTGCTTGTAAAAACAAAAAATCATCAGGCTTTTCCTGTACATAATTGTCTTTAACAATGCCATAAATTTGCACAAATTGTTCAATGGACTCGATCGGCACTTCTGCAGTGCTTTGTTCCATTTCATCATCAAAATCAAGCACTGCGGATCGCTCCGCAGCCCAAAGTGACTGGCTTGTACTTGCAAGTAAAGCGCTTAAAACAACACCATATTTCCAAGTTTGAGCCATGCACTTACCTTCTTTATTGATCTTATGTTTAGTGATGTTATGAATTTAACGTAATCAGATTACGTCCTTGCATTTCTTTTGGTGCAGGAATATTCATGAGATGTAATAGTGTTGGCGCAACATCCGCCAATACGCCACCTTCTGCAATCGTTGCAGCAGTCGGCCCGACATAAATAAATGGTACAAGTTCAGTGGTATGTTGTGTATGTACTTGTCCACTGACATAGTCTTGCATTTGTTCCACATTACCATGATCGGCAGTAATGAGCATGTGACCATGTTTTGCCATCACTGCTTCATACAAACGACCTAAGCCAGTATCGACAGCTTCAACGGCTTTCACCGCAGCATCAAATACCCCTGTATGACCAACCATATCACCATTGGCGTAATTCACCACCAATAAGTCATATTCACCTGAATTAATCGCAGCCACCAATTGCTCTGTCACTTCTGGCGCACTCATTTCAGGTTGTAGATCATAAGTTGCCACTTTTGGTGAAGGAATCAAAATACGTTTTTCACCTGGATATTCATCTTCACGCCCACCACTAAAGAAGAATGTCACATGAGCATATTTTTCAGTTTCAGCAATACGTAATTGGGTTTTACCAAGTGAAGATAAATATTCACCGATTGAATTTTTTAATTCTTCTGGCATATACGCCACAGGTGCATCAATGGTTGCTTGGTAGCGAGTCAACATCACATATTTAGATAGATTTGGTACAACTTTACGCTCAAAGCCTGCAAAGTCTTTTTCAACAAAAGCTTTGGTAATTTCACGGGCACGGTCTGCACGGAAATTCATAAATACCACGCTGTCACCATCAGAAATCTTGGCAATCTCACCAATACGTGTTGCTTTGACAAACTCGTCATTTTCATTGGCTTCATACGCTTGTTCTAAGCCTTCAACCGCAGAGTTTACAACACGAACAGCCTCACCTTCAGTCATTAAACGATACGCTTGCTCAACACGATCCCAGCGATTGTCACGATCCATGGCGAAATAGCGTCCAATCATCGTTGCGATACGACCTTGATTTGGATACTGAACAAATAACGCATCTAATTTTTCAAGTGAAGGTTGAGCGCTACGTGGTGGTGTATCACGACCATCAAGGAACGCATGCAAATACACCGTTGCACCACGTTTTAGTGCAAGTTCACACATTGCGACAATATGATCTTCATGAGAATGTACGCCACCTTGTGACAATAAGCCCATGATATGTACAGCACCACCCACAGCTTTGGCTTTTTCTACTGCATCAACAAGCACTTCATGTTCAAAGAAATCACCCGTACGAATATCTTTGGTAATACGAGTAAAGTCCTGATACAGCACACGACCTGCACCCAAGTTCATATGACCGACTTCAGAGTTACCCATTTGCCCATCAGGCAGACCGACATCTTCACCTGAACCAGAAATTAAACTATGCGGATGCTTTTCTTGCATCATGGTTAGATTTGGCGTTTTTGCTGCTAAAAACGCATTATCCTCGACCGCTTCACGATGACCCACACCATCCATGATCACAAGAACGTGAGGGATTTTGCCAGCAGTTGCATCCGTCATGATTTACACTCTTTTCTGTTTACAAATTCATCGGCATATCTTACCTTTTTTTTAGATAAGACTCTATTCTTCAAAATTGCTAATTTAAATCATGATCATCTAAGATTTGACTTAAATCATCATTCATTAGTTCATATTTTTTTAACAACAACTCAATGGTTGTCTGCGTAAAATGATGTGCATGAGGTAAATGCTGAGCTTTAGGTCCAGCAACATTTAATTCAACAATTTTATTTTTAATCACAAAAGCATAAATTTTTTCTGCGGCTCTTTCAGTTGATAACTCAACAGCATCAATAAGTACATAAGGTTTATTTTGACGAATGCACTCCAATAAAGTCAGTTCAGTACCACCTTTAGGAAATATATAGTCAAAATAGATAATCACCGTTGCATCACTGTCTATAACATTTTGTTTTGTGCGTTTTCGATAGCCACTATTTGGCAAAACTTTTACAGGATATTGATCAGGAATAACCCCATCATCTGCCATCCTATTTTCAGGACACCATCCGCCACATGCAACATTCATTGCAAGTGCAGCATCTAAAGCCCCTCGATCAACACCTGTTTGCCCACCAGAAATTATCTTTAATGACATTTAAATCACCTGATGTGTATTCGGATTAAAAATCATCTTGCTCGATACAACAAATAACTACCTACGCCAAACATCAGTACAATTGGCACAAATACAAACCATGCTGGGGATGGCGAATACACTAAACTTGCATAGCCTAAAAAATCTTGAATGTAATAGAAACCCAGCCCAACAAATAAAGCAATCACTAAACGAAAGCCCATCGACTGTTGACGTAATGGTCCAAAAATAAAAGAACACGCAATCAACACCAGCGCTAATAAAGCAAATGGCGAACCAACATTTTGCCAAAATGCCAATAAATACGTTTTCGGCACTTGGCTATATTGATCCATATAACGCATAAAACTCACCAACTGACTCGGTGCTAAATCTTCAGGATCAATCGTCACCATATGCACATATTTAGGTTGCAATGCCAAAGCTAAATTATGCTGGCTGTCTTGATTCACTGTTGCTCGTCCATCCTCTTGAAGGCTAACTTGTGTAGCTTGGGTCAAATTCCATTGCCCATTTTTGACAAAATTACCTTGCTCCGCATTTAACACGGATTGCATACGATAATTTTGATCAAAATCGACCACTTGCACCTGTTTCAGATTGCCTTTAGAGTTGGCATAGTCAATATAAATAAAGCGTTGTCCTTCACGTGACCAATAGCCTTTGACTTCACCTAAAGCTGCCACACTCTTTTTACTTTTAATACTTTTGGCTTGTTCATTGGTATACGGCACAACAAATTGACTGAGTACAAAGGACAAGACCACCAACAACATCGCAGAACGCATCACCCAACCGACAATACGCCACAGACTGATTCCTGACGCTCGCATCACGATCAGCTCACTGTTCGATGCCAAAGTCCCCAAACCGAGAACTGCACCAATCAAAGCAGAAATGGGTAAAATTTCATAGAGATATTTCGGTGCGCCCCACAATACATATTGCAACGCATTCCAAGCACTATAACCTTCTTTTAAATCACCCAATTCACCTAAATACGTGAATAAGATTTGTAACACAGACAATACCGCGGTTGCACCCAACATCGCGAGTGCTGTTGTATTGACCACATGCTTGGCGACAATTTTACGTGCTAACATTATGATTTCACTCGCTGAATTTGTTTCTTAATCTTAGGTGCTAATTTCTGCTTACGAGAAAATAGCGCAGCAGCAATCGCATAGAATAACAACACCGCTGGATATGCCCACATCCCGATTTCATCTTTACTGATTCGAGTTTTAATCGCCATCAGTGCTACGATCAGACTGGCAAAAATAAGCAGCGCAGGGAAAAGTTTTAGGTAACGTCCTTGACGTGGACTCACTTCAGACAAGGCTGTTGCTAACATAACCGCCACAATCATGCTAAATGGTACAAAGATGCGCCAACCCAATTCACTGCTTACTACAGGATCGTCTCTATTTTTTAATAACTGAGAAAATGGTAAGGCTTCTACATCAGCACTTTCAAACTTGGCTTCTTTGTCATTTTCCAAACGTAAACGATAGGACTGGAACTCAGCTTGGGTATATTTCGGTGTGCCTGGATAAATTTCATAACGACGCCCTTGTAATAAATCTACGACATTGGCGGTATCATCTGCAACTTCGACCCGAGTCGCCTCTTTTGCCAAAATCATGACATCAGGCTTCCCTGCTTTTTCTGCACGTTGATAAAAGAAAATGTCTTTTAAATTCTTACGGTCATCCGACAATGACCCTGCATAAATTGTGTACGGACCTGAGGAAATAAATTCTTTGGGTCGCACCAAATCAAAACCTGTTCGTACCGCTTGTGTGGACACTAATTTTTCATATTCACGAATTCCCCAAGGCGACATCCAAATCATTAACACACTTTGTACTGCCAAATACACTACGGTAAGCGGAATCAGTAAGCGTGATAATTGGATTTTACTCACGCCACTGCCGTTGAGTACCGCCATTTCATGATCAACATAAAGACGACCAAACACCAGCATTAAACCAATAAAAAATCCAAGAGGAAGAATTAAAGTCAAAAACTCAGGTAAACGGTAACCAATGATGCTAAATAGAATCGTGGCATCTAAGCGCCCTTGAGCTGCGACACCAAAATACTTGATCAAACGCCCACCCATCATGATCAGGGTGAGCAATGCAACAACAACCAAAGATGTTGAAACAACTTGTTTGACGAGATAACGTCTTATAATCAAGGGAATCTTCCAAAGTGAGTTGGGGGAATATCGTTTAAGTATTTTACCCGAATGTTAAAAATATAAAACCACATTGAAATTCTATCATTGGTAGTGATTCAATGGTTTAATGTTTTAAAACGTGTTTAAAAGGCATATAGATCGCATATGAAACTAAGTTTAAATACTGCACCATCCAACAGTAGCACAAGCCAAGCACTTTTTATTTTGGCAAGTACTGATAATTTAGCAGAACTAAAATCCAATTATCAAATCAATGATTTAGACAATTTAATCGCAGCAACGCAATTTAAAGCTGGCCTAGCTGAAACCCTGCCTTTGCTCGGTCAAATTGCGCAAAATCCACATAGTATGTTAGTGGGTATTGATAAAGCTGCTGAATTAAAAGCTGCAAAATTAGCAAAAATCGCACAAATCATTATCAAAGCGTCACAAAAAAAATTCAGACAAATCAGTATTGATATTTCCGCTTTGCCAAATGAGTTGCACTATCTATTTGCATTGAGTTTGACACAAGCGGCTTATGGTTACGATGAATTCAAAAGCAAAAAAAATGACTTTATCTTAGAACAAATTGAATTAATTACTGCATCAACAAGCTTAGATGCTGCACAAATCAGTTTGATCGAAGCAGTCCAACAAGGTCAAAACTTTGCACGTGACTTAGGTAACTGCCCTGCAAATATTTGCTTCCCTGAATATTTAGCGGAACAAGCCCGTGCTTTAGCTGCTGAATTCCCTGATGTTTTAAAAGTGACGGTGCTTGAAGAACAACAATTGGCGGATTTGGGCATGCATTCATTCCTTGCAGTGAGCAAAGGTTCAGAACGTCCGGGTCGTGTAATTACGCTTGAATATAAAGCCAATCCTGATCAAGCACCTGTGGTCTTAGTGGGTAAAGGAATTACCTTTGATACAGGCGGTATTTCACTCAAGCCGGGCGTAGGCATGGATGAAATGAAGTTCGATATGTGTGGTGCAGCCTCTGTATTAGGAACATTACGTGCTTTATGTGAAGCAAATTTACCCATCCATGTGGTTGGTACGATTGCTGCTGCTGAAAATATGCCATCAGGTCATGCAACTCGTCCGGGCGATATTGTAACCACAATGAGCGGGCAAACCGTTGAAATTTTAAATACCGATGCTGAAGGTCGTTTGGTACTCTGTGACACACTGACCTATGTGAAACGCTTTAATCCTGCGGTGGTGATCGATATCGCAACGCTTACAGGCGCATGTGTAGTTGCACTCGGTAAAGTGTTGAGTGGTTTATTTACGCCAGATGATGAGCTGGCACAAGAAATCAATATTGCTGGTGAAGAAAGCTTTGACCGTGTATGGCGCTTACCTGTCATTGATGATTATCAAGAAATGTTGGACTCAAACTTCGCCGACATTGGTAATATCAGTGGTGCAGGCCCACAAGCAGGCGCAATTTTAGCCGCATGTTTCTTAGAACGTTTCACCCGTGAATATCGTTGGGCACATTTAGATATCGCAGGAACAGCATGGTTATCTGGTGCAGCCAAAGGCTCAACAGGTCGTCCAGTGCCGTTGCTCATGCAATTCATTGCCAATCGTGCCAAAGCCAATGGCTAAAATTAGCTTTTATCTGTTTGAAAAAAGCCCAGAACGACGAGTGCAAAGCACTTGTCGTCTCTGCCGTAAAATTTCAAAGCAACATGCAAAAATCTGGATTCATTGCCCTGATGTAGACACACAACAGCAACTTGATGACTTATTATGGGAGTTTGACCCAAGTAGTTTCCTTGCACATGGCATTGATCAAGAGACTGCGCCGATCTGTATTTCTGCCGATTTACCCCACTCATCTGAGTGGATTGTGTTTAATTTTAACAATCAAGCACTTGAACAAGCAGCACAATTTAGTCACATTATTGAAATCGTTGAAAATGATGAGTCTGCCAAACAACTCGGTCGTGAGAAATATAAAGCATACCGACGTTTAGGTTTATCACCTCAAACATTTAAACTTTGAAATCAGTCTTTTCAAATCTCAAAAAGGAGATGCGTGGTGGCATTAAATGTAGGTCAAGATTTTAAAAAGCGTTGGCTGGATACGCCTGAGGCTGTTCGCCAAACCTATTTAGATGATCTCAATCGCATCTGCGATTTATTAACACCCGAATCCAATCTCCAAGCATGGATGGACAATGACAAGCGTGCTATGCAAGTGGCACAGCTTAAAGTTGAACAAGCCTATGCCGATCTCAAAGCACAATTAATCGAAGCAGCACGCCTACGAAAACAATTGGCTTTAGAAAAATCTTTGGCTGAAAAACGTGCACAACAACAACAATATAATCAACAGCTTTTAGATGATGAAGTACGTCAATTTCAACAACAAACTGTATCTCTTGCAGCAATGCATGAAGACATTCAGAGTGAAATTATAGAATATACTGCCCGCTATACTGAAAATCCGAAAACCCCTGCAACAGATTATGCCAACAACTATTTTAAGGTTGCAGATCATCAAATCATGTCTGAACTTGAAAGTGTACGCTTACGTTTAGAACTTGAAGCGGAAACTTTTATTGAACAAGCAGTTCAAGACTTTAGAGCAAAACTCAAAGCGGCTTCAGATGAGGAAATTAAATACATTCTCAAAAACACCCAGTTTTCAGACACCTCAGAATGACTGGAGTAGTCATAATTTAAAGTTAAAATGTCATAAAACTGACATATAAATGTCACACCATAGTCATGTCTTAAATATCTTCATGATAAAAGAACAGTTTTGAAAATTCTAAACTGAATAACTAGGAAAAAATGAATATGTTAAATAAAATCTTTGAGCAAATTGCAGTGCTTGATGCTGGTGAAAAGTGGACAGTTTCCGCTCAAGATTTACTAATCAGTCGTGCAGATTTTCATTCTATTTTTGTGTATTTACTACGTGAAACTGAAAAAGGTCTTTTTTCAATTGACCAGCAAAATCCAAAAAATCCATGGTTTGAACGAACAACTTTAACCATTATCAAAAATTAATTTTTATTTTTGACCAAGTTCAATACAATACCAAACAATAAAAATTTTATAATATATTTTTGGAATGATTTTTTGCTCCCAATCATAAATTGAGACGCGGAAAGGTCATCCACAGTTGTTTGAGGCAGGATTACTAATGATTGATAATGTTTTTGCAATACATCAATCAATTTATGGTATTTGTCGAGTTCTGTGGTGAGGAGCAACGCTCCGCAAGGTGGTTTTCTTGCGCAGTTTCACTGCTCATTTTGCCGAAACAAAAGTAGGTCGAGCCGAAGGCTAGTCTCTAAATACAAACTTTAAATGCAAGACTCCGTCGAAAACAAACCACTTATATTATGTTATTTTTCAAGAATGGTATAAATATTGGGCTTGGTTATATTTTATCTGCTTAAATTACAACACATCTATGGTATATGAAATTAAATTTCCTGTGCCATAACCGATCCCTAACAGTAAGCCAATCCAAATAATCCCACCCACTACATTGAAAAACATAAAATTACTCATTTTCATACGCCCAGCCCCTGCGGCAAAAGGCGCAAATGAACGTACAAAAGGAATAAAACGCGCCATCATAATGGTCTTACCACCATGTTTCAAAAAATAGGCATTGGTTTTTTCAATATATTCTGGTTTGAAAATTTTAGGATGCTTTTTAAAAAACCGAAAACCGAGCGCTCGCCCTGTATAGTAATTGACGATATAACCAAAAATAGACGCTATTATCAGCAAGATACCCATATAGCTTAGATGTACCGCTTCTGCTGTTGAGCACAAAGCACCAATGGCAATAAGCAAACTATCACCTGGTAAAAAGAACATAAATACAGAACCTGTTTCTGCAAAAATGATCAAAAATAAAATGGCATAAATCCACAAACCATACTGATCTAGCAATACAGGCAATAATTGTTCTATGTGCATTAAAAAGTCAATCAATAGAAAACTCTCTGCTAAGTGATCCACGAACATACTCATTGCAAGCACTGAGCAAAAATCAAAACAGCCTAAAAGTAGGCTGTAAAATACTAGTGTAAGCGAAATTTATTTCAAAAAACCATTTTGTGCTAAAAATTCCATACTCAGTTTTGACTCAGTTTTGACTTCGGCCGCTTTATCACCGAGCAATAATCGCTCAATATAACGTGCTAAAATATCCACTTCCAAGTTAACTTTTGTACCAACTTTCCATGTACCAATATTGGTGCGTTCTGCGGTATGTGGAATCAAATTTAAACTCAAAATATTTCCACGTAAGTGATTGATGGTTAAGCTAATACCATCCACTGTGATTGAACCCTTTTCTGCTAAATATTTTGCAATTTCAACAGGTGCTGTCACTTCAAAATAGAGCGAACGCGCATCACTACGCACTACAGTAATTTCGCCAACAACATCGACATGCCCACTGACGATATGTCCACCAAAACGTGTGGTCGGCAACATGGCTTTTTCGACATTTACCACTTGTCCGACTTTCCAATCTGCCAAAGTCGAACGATTTAAGCTCTCACGTGAAACATCCGCAGCGTACCAATTTTCTCCCCAATCAATCACGGTGAGACAAATACCATTGGTGGCAATCGAATCCCCTAAATGCACATCAGACATATCTAAGTCGGTATGAATACGCAAACGTACATCACCGCCTACGCTTTGTAAACTTTCTACTTTACCTAAACTTTCAATAATGCCTGTAAACATATTTCACCTTTAATTTGGGTTACAGTACTATTCTAAGCAAGAATGTTAGGTAATTCGATCTTTTCTTTGCAACTATTCTTGCTAAGCGTTGATTTAAAATATTTATAAGACTGTAGCAATTTAACAATCTACACTTACTTTACCTACTTTTTAAATGCTAACCATTGATTTCTCAACACAAAAAAAAGATGCTGTTTTCCAGCATCTCTTTGTTTCACCTTACCACAAATCTAACTGCGTACTGACCCCAGAAGTATCTACTCCGCCCAATTCAGCAAAATGATACAATTGACTGAGAAGCTGACGCAGTGGTGGGCCAGATTTGGCATGTGTATCAGTAATGACAATAAATTCTAAAACACGTGCACGCTCAGACTGACGTTGTTTACTCACCCGATAACGCGGTACATCTTGGGTCAATAAGGTCACTTTGCCACGTTTTAAATTGGCTTCAAGTAAGTCTTTTGCCTCAATATTACCGTCAGTAGAATAACTGGTTAAAATATAACGTGCGTTAATAGTCGACAATAATTTCTCATAAGCTTCTTGAGCATGTTTTGAAGAGTTATAAGGACTAGGGCGCTCTTTACGCCAAGCACGGTCAATACCACTCTTAAAACCTTTGGTGTCTGGTGTTGGTAAATCGACCTGATCCCATAAAGTTAAAGAGTTTAAAACATGATAATTACTGCTATACGCATGTTGATTATAAGGTGGATCAAGATAGGCAACATCTACCTCAAAACCACTCATTTGATTGGCTAAATGTTGTGCATCGACACACCACATTTCTGCCATTGGTGTATTTTGTTTTGCATCTGCACCGATTTCACAAAAACGACTTGGCATAAGCCACAGCAAAGATTCGATACGTTCCAATGCTGACTGCGTACGTCCGCCCCAACCATGATGGAAACTTTTAAATACTCCACTGGTATTACTGACAAAACTTGCTGAATAAAGTAATGGCGCAAGTAAGGCACTCATTTCCACATCATCAATTGCGCCTTGCGCTTGCCATGTCGCAATTTGCTGGCGAATGGCATCTATCCGCATGCCGTTACGACGTTTGAAGAATAAACGGTCACGACTCGGATCATAAACTTCATCATTTCTCGGACAAAGATTATGCGTCACCCAGCCTTTTACTTCAGGCAAGCGGTTTAAATAATCAATGGCTTTTTGATAACCGCCTAATTCTTTAAATGCAGGTGCATCAGTACACGCTAAAATTGCATGATTCAATGCATGACTGTAAGGCTCCCAATCATTGGCGATCACACGATAACCATTTTGTCGGGCCAAACGAGATACCACGCCACTGCCTGCAAAAAAATCAGCAAAGATCGGTGCACGTTTGCTTTTACGATGCAACGTTCCTGTTTGCTCAAGCGCTTCTAAAATCAGATGCAACAATCGGCGCTTATTACCCAAATAGGGCACAAGCTGATTGAAAAGATATTCATCCGTCGTACGAGCAGCGTGGCGACGTTTGTGATATACCGAAGAAGTCTCTGAATTCATACTGACTCTTGCAAAGGGGTTAATCTTAAACGGATGTCTTGACCAAGTTGGGTCACATCCTCAAGCTTAAAGCGGAGTTGTTGTGCCATCTGTTCAAAGTTTGCATTGAACATGGCGCGTGCGGATTGACCTAAAAATGTCGGTGCAACATAACTGATGATTTCATCTACCAAGTTTTCTTGTAAAAATGCCGTAGAGAGTGTTGCACCAGCTTCGATCATCACATCATAGATTTGAAAATCTTTGAGAGTCTTGAGTAAGTCTGCTAAAGATTGAATCTCTAACTGTACCACACCTAATTGTGCAAGCTCCTGACGAAAAGGTCCCATGACCATCAGCGTTTCAGGATGTTTAAGGATCTGCGCATCTAAAGGTAAACGCCCTTGACGATCTAAAATTACCCGTTGTGGTTGCACAATGTCCACAAGGTTGACATCTGTTAACTGACGTACATTCAGTTGTGGATTATCAGCTAAAACTGTTTCAATTCCTGTAACCACAGCCCCTGAAATTGCTCGCCAATGTTGCACATCTTGACGCGCTTCTGCACCTGTAATCCATTTTGATTCACCTGATGCCATTGCTGTACGACCATCTAAACTCGAAGCAACTTTTAAACGCACATAGGGCATACCTGTTGCCATCGCTTTTAAAAAGCCTTTATTTAGCGCTGCTGCATCTGCTTCACACACGCCTAATTCAACCTCTATGCCTGCATCTTTTAAAATTTGCACACCCTTTCCTGCCACCAAAGGATTGGGATCTGAACATGCCACCACTACTTTTGCCACACCTGCTTCGACCAAACCTTTGGCACAAGGTGGTGTGCGCCCGTAGTGTGCGCAGGGCTCTAGAGTCACATAAGCAGTTGCACCTTTCGCCAGTTGTCCTGCTTCACGTAGGGCAAAGACTTCTGCATGTGGCTGCCCTGCCCTTGGATGAAAACCTGTTCCTACGACTTTTCCATCTTTGACAATGACACAACCAACATTTGGATTTGGACGTGTGGAATATTGACCATGTTGCGCAAGCGCAATGGCTTGTTGCATCCAATATTGATGCTGTGCATATTGCTCAGAAGAAGTAAGGCTCATAATTTTCTCAGACATTGACCATCAATCTTGCTTTTCTTGATCTCGATGTTGCATCAGTTCAATTTGACGACGAAATGCTTCAACGTCTTGGAAATCTTGATACACCGAGGCAAAACGTACATAAGCGACATGATCGAGTGCAAATAAAGACTGCATGACGATTTCCCCAATGGTACGTGAACGTACATCACGCTCCCCCAATCGGCGAATTTTTAGTTGAATATCACTGAGCACCGTTTCAATCTGTTCTTGAGTTACAGGACGCTTTTGCAAAGCATGCATCAGTGAACGACGCAATTTTGACTCATCAAAAGGCTCACTTTTACCATCCGATTTATTTACTCGTGGCATCACGACTTCATATGTTTCAAAAGTGGTAAAACGTTCTGCACATTTAATACATTCACGACGTCGACGAATCTGACACCCTTCGGCTGCCAAACGTGAGTCGATCACTTTACTGTCTGCGGCGTTGCAAAATGGACAATGCATATGAGTTAAATAGAGCACATTTGAAAGATTTGTTTTAGTGTATCAAAAAAACTGATTGTTGTTGAGTTTTACGCAATATATAGAAAAAAAACAGCCCAATTGGGCTGTTTTACACAATATATAGTACTGCTTTGGATAAAACTCTATTTTAAACCTTATTCGATACGTTCGCCATGTTGACTTAAATCCAAGCCCATACGTTCATCATCTGTACCAACACGGATGCCGATCACCACATCAATAACTTTCAAGATGATAAAAGTCATCACTGCTGAGTAAATGATAGTCGCTAAGACACCTTCAACTTGCACCCAAAGTTGATGCATCATACTGGTTGGTGCGTTATCGCCCATGATAAACTCACTTGCAAATACTGCAGTTAAGATCGCACCAACGATACCACCTACACCATGCAAACCGAAGGCATCCAAAGAGTCGTCTGCTTTGAGTAAGCGTTTTAAACCTGAGATTCCCCAGAAACATACCACACCACCGATCAAGCCCATGATCAAAGCGCCACTCACAGTTACAAAACCTGCTGCAGGCGTGATCACGACTAAACCTGCTACTGCGCCCGATGCTGCACCCAATACAGATGCTTTACCACGAACCAGTTTTTCAACCAACAACCATGACAGTGCTGCTGCCGCTGCGGCAACTTGTGTTGTCACCAAAGCATAAGCTGCTGAACCATTTGCACCTAATGCAGAACCACCATTGAAACCAAACCAACCGATCCAAATCAAACTTGCACCAAGTACAGTTAAAGTCAAGTTGTGTGGTGCCATTGATTCTTTACCGAGCCCGATACGTTTGCCGAGTAAATATGCAGTCACTAAACCTGCCACACCTGAGTTGATATGCACCACTGTACCGCCTGCAAAATCAAGTGCGCCATCATTCATTAACCAACCACCACCCCATACCCAGTGGGCAATCGGAGCATAAACGATCACGACCCATACGGTAATAAATGCAATATAAGCCCCAAATTTCATACGTTCAGCGATAGAACCGCTGATGATCGCCACCGTAATAATGGCAAAAGTCATTTGGAAAATTACAAAGAGAATTTCAGGAATAGAGCCACTCAGTGCATCGGTTGTGATGCCTGAAAGCATGACTTTGTCTAAGTTACCAATAAAAGCATTACCACCACTAAATGCTAAGGTGTAGCCAACCACAACCCATACAATACTGACAATCGCAGCAGCCAGTAAACTATGCGCCATAGTACTTAGGACATTTTTTTTACGAACCATTCCGCCATAGAACAATGCCAAACCTGGAATGGTCATGAGTAGAACTAAAGCTGTTGAAATAAGAACCCAAGCAGTGTCGCCTGTATTTAAAGTTGGTTCTTCTTCTGTCGTTACCGCAACTTCGGTAGGAGTAATATTTTCAGTTGTTGTGACAGATGTAGATGGAGCAGCATTTGATTCAGCAACTGCTGTAGCAGTGGGTTCAGTTACGCTTTCTTCAGCCCACGCAACTGATCCACCAAGGAGTGCGCCAGACAGGCTGAGCGCAAGTAGCATTTTTTTCATTCGTATCCCCCAACCAAGTTTTTTTCTGAGTTATGTGTTACTCAGCAAACTTCATGCCAAATTAAACAGCATCCGCACCAGTTTCACCTGTACGAATACGAATGACTTGCTCTAGATTAGTGACAAAAATTTTCCCATCACCAATTTTTCCAGTGCTTGCAACACGTGTGATTGATTCAATTACTGCATCCACCATGTCATCGCTGATTGCAATTTCAATTTTTACTTTTGGTAAAAAATCAACGACATATTCAGCACCACGATAAAGTTCAGTATGACCTTTTTGGCGACCAAAACCTTTCACTTCAGTGACGGTGATCCCTTGAACGCCAATTTCAGACAATGCTTCACGGACATCGTCTAATTTGAATGGTTTTACAATTGCTGTTACGAGTTTCATGTTGTTTTCCTTCGGCTTTTCTCACCAGTAAGGTTTTATGTTCAATTTTCATGCCAAGATGTCTTAACGGTTGGGGGTGTTAAGCCACTTTGGATGAAATCGCCTTATTGCCTATTTTATACATTTTCTCGTCACTTTCGCTTTAAAAATTTTATATTTGTGATTGATTTTTTGTATTTTATTATTAATTCATCCGATGCAGTTGTGTTAACACTAGGGTCTATTACAAAGCAATGTTAAACTAAGCCGATTCTTCAAATTTTTGGACATTGCCATGATTGAAACACTATTACAAGCAATTTTGGAACAGGTTGATCACCCCAAGAAAGATTTAGAGCATAATTTACGTGCCTTACTCAATGAAGCAGTGACAAAAATGGATTTAGTGTCCCAAGATGAACTTGAACGCCAAAAAACTGCACTACAAAATGCCAATATCCGTTTGGCTGAGTTGCAAACCCAAGTGAAAACCCTAGAAGCACTGATTCAAAAGTAAAATTAGGCATTTTTGCACAAAAAAAGTGCATAAAAATAATAAAACGATTAAAAATAAAGCAAACTGGAATAATAAAATGTCTTTTGCAAAAATTTATACCCGAGGTTTACTCGGGTTACATGCCCCACAAATCGAAGTTGAAGTGCATGTCAGTGCAGGGCTACCCTCTCTTACCATTGTTGGCTTGGCTGAAGCAGCAGTAAGAGAAAGTAAAGATCGGGTGCGCTCTGCTATTATTAACAGTGGTTTTCAATTTCCTACCAAGCGTTTAACCATCAATTTAGCGCCTGCAGATTTACCCAAAGATGGTTCACGTTTGGACTTGCCAATCGCTATGGGCATTTTAATTGCAACAGGGCAAATTCCCGAAGGTCATAGCGATAATTTTGAATTTATTGGGGAATTGGCACTCGATGGACATCTAAGACCGACCACAGGCACATTAACCATTGCGATGGCATGCCAACAGGCTCAACATCGCTTAATGCTTCCCAAAGAAAATGCCGAAGAAGCTGCACAACTTCCAGATATTGAGGTATTTGCAGCCTCTCATTTAAAACAAGTCTGTGAGCATTTTACAGAAACTCAAAAAATTGCAGCTACTGAAAATGTCAGTTCTATCTTGCAACAACACTATAAGTTTGATTTGGCAGATGTGAAAGGGCAAATTCGTCCACGTCGTGCTTTGGAAATTGCAGCAGCAGGTGGACATTCGATTTTATTTAAAGGACCGCCCGGTACAGGCAAAACTTTATTAGCCTCACGTTTACCGAGTATTTTACCACCGTTAAATCATCAAGAGAATTTGGCTGTAGCGAGTATTTATTCCATCGCCAATTTACAGCACCATTTTGGACAACGCCCTTTTCGTGCCCCACATCATACCGCTTCCGCAATTGCTTTGGTCGGTGGTGGCTCTCATCCCAAACCCGGTGAAATCACTTTGGCACATTTGGGTGTGTTATTTTTGGATGAGTTGCCTGAGTTTGACCGCAAAGTTTTGGAGGTGTTACGCCAACCTTTGGAATCCAGAGAAATTGTCATCTCTAGAGCTTCACGGCAAATTACCTTTCCTGCCGATTTTCAACTTATTGCAGCTATGAATCCTTGTCCGTGTGGTTATGCGTTTAATCAAGACAGTCGTTGCCAATGTTCAACTGAAGCAATTAAGCGCTATCAAAATCGTATTTCAGGACCATTATTAGACCGTATTGATTTACATATTGATGTGCCACCTTTAAAAGCACAAGAGTTACAAAGTACAGGAAATGTCGAAAACTCAGCGACCGTCCGAGAACGGGTGCTGCAAGCGTATCATTTTCAAATCCAACGACAAGGGGTCAGTAATCAAAGCCTGTCACCACAACAACTTGAAGCACATGCACAACTCAATCAAGCCTCTAAAAATATGTTAGAAATCGCCCAACAACGTTTAAACTTATCGGCACGCGCTTACCATCGTATTTTAAGAGTTGCGCGTAGTATTGCCGATTTATCCCAAAGTGCTGATATTGAAACCGCGCATTTAAGTGAAGCGTTGTCTTATCGTCAACAAGAAATTTAAATACAACAAGCAACTTTAAAGTTTAAATATAGACATAAAAAATCCCTCCTATTGTGTAAGGAGGGATATGGAGAAGATATTTTTATGTGACACTTTTTTAAGATGCCTTTTTTATTTTTTGTTATTAGAATGCTTTGGTTAAAGTAAACACTGCACCTGTTTCTAAACCACGTTCTGTTTCATGGTCTAAACCATCTGTATCAATATTTGTACCTACAGCAGCCAATTCAGCACTCAAACCTTGTACAGATTTAAAGGCATAATTCACACCCACCTTCCAGTCGACATAATCATCTTTGCCATCTGCTAAAACAGCTTTATCCATGGTGGTATAGCCTACATTTGCCAAAGCGCCAAAACCTGTATCTGCAATCGGTGCAGAGTATCCCACATTTACATTCCAGCTTTTACCACCTACATCTGCCCAGTCGTCAGTATAGTTGACATTGGTCAGTAAACTACTGCCTTTCACTCCGACATCCGCAATGGTCAATTTAATATAACCTTCAGTCCAGTTAAAATCCTCTGTTGCACTTGGATAGTTGTAGACCACCGCCCCAATATCCAAAGTCGGTTTAAAGTTATCTGAAATATTTAAAGGAATTAAAATACCTACCGATGGGTCAAGCTCTAAATGTGGCTCAGATGCACCAAAATTTACATTTGAACCAAACGCACTAAAATACAAACCTGTTTCATGTGCCAAAGTAAAACTCGCTTGTACAGCAGGGTCTGACAAAGTTTGCGTCATCCCACGAAAGCGATAATCGCTGGTTACTGCAGCATTACCTGAAAAGCTTAAACCTAATTTTGACAATGTCGTATCTTCTGCCATAGCCATGCTTGTGCTTAGTGCCAAAATCCCGAATGCTAAAAATTTAGTGGTAAATTGCATGTCTAGTACTCCCCCATCACTCGATGTTTATTTTGCTTAGATTTGTTAACTCATTTGATATTTAGCAATTGCTATGCCAACCTGATTCAAAAGGCGTTATTTATTTTTATAAATTTAAATAAAATGATTGTTTTCAAAAATTTAAAACAATTAAAAATATAAAATTGAGGCCATCACTGAGTAATCTTATATTTTGAAGATTCATTTGTAATATTCATATTCAGCATAAACAATTCATGGAGTATTTATAAAAATGTGTAAGTGATTAGGAGGAAATATTTAATTTTTATATTTAAATTACAATTACTTATAAATTTTAAAGCTTAGTTTTTAAATATTGATTTAAAATTCCCCCTAAAAGTAAAAAAACTGTCACATTTTTAAGCATAATTTAATTTTTCAGTTCTATAGCGCATAAAAAAAGTGCATTTCCGTTGAGAAATACACTTAATCCAACTATTTTAAAATTTAAACTTCAAATAATAAATCTGCTTAGAAATGATAATTTAAACCAAAAACCACATGATTATCAAAGTCTTCACCTAAACGATCTTCACCACCTAACACATAGTCCAATGATGCAACGACACCAGAATCAGCAAGGCTTTTACTCAGCCCAATACGTGCTTCATTAAAAGCAAAGTCTTCTGTTGTTTGAATGATGTCATCATCACGACTACTGTTGTAAACAGAACCGCCCACCGAAGCATTTAAAATAAAGTTTTTAGGCAATGGATGGTTATAAGCGGCACTTAAGTACACATCACCAGCATTACCAAAAGAAGCATCTGCAAGTAGCACAGAGGCAGCCAAAGTAACTTCTTTATAGGCAAGTTCACCCAACACATCAAAAGCAGTAGTTTTACGTTTATGCTCATCCGCATAAACCGTACCACCATTTTGATAAATATATGCTGTAGCTTGTAAGTTATAGCTTAAGTCTGTGTTGATTTCATCCCCATAGGAGATATAAAGATCGTGTTCAAAGCCATGTGAACGATTTTCATCTGTTGCATCATAATCAAGCGTTGAGCCCCAATATCCGACACTGACTCCACTTTTATGGGCATATTCTAGACCTGCCTGTAATGCGACATCATCATTTTCGACCCCGCCCCGATAAATATATTTCGATACTGCACCAAAATCGCCAGATAAAACACCATTTGAAGTTACAAGTGCGGTATTTTCAGCATAGATTGAAGTAGAAACAAAGCAGAGTAATGGCAAAGCCATCATGTTTTTTAATGAAAATATTGTCATTTTTGTTGAACATGTACACAGGGAGAAAGAGAGCAAAATTCTACTGCTTTTTTTACAACTTTTGGTAAATTATTGAATAATATTTTGATTAAAAGCTATACAGGGCTTAGTCTTAAGAAAAAAACCAGAATAAGAATCACTCTCTAAAAAATAACAAAAAAATTGTTACAAATACTAGTTTTTTTGTAAATAAAATATACAATTCATACAGTTTAAATATTTTGAAACAAATACAGTAAGAGGCAAGCCGAATGCTAACCCCACAAAAACTTACATTAGCAGTGCTCATTCAGGCTGCTCTTCTTTCTTCTGCTTATGCAAGCGAGCAAAGCGAAGCGAAAGGATTTATCGAAGATGCTGAAGGATCAGTTTTATTCCGTACTGGTTTTATTCATCGTGATAAGAAAAATGGCATAGACGATCAAAGCTCTTATGCACAATCTGCAATTGTAGAATTAAACTCTGGCTTCACCCAAGGTGTTGTTGGTTTTGGCGTAGGTGTATTGGGCGATGGCTCAATCAAACTAGGTTCAAACAACAATGCTGGCAACCAAATGATCCCTTTACATAATGATGGTTCTGCATATGACCATTGGGGTCGTGGTGGTGGAAATGTAAAAGCACGTTTCTCAAATACCACTGCTGTTTATGGTACACAAGTACTTGACCTACCTGTACTTGCAAGTAACACTGGTCGTATGGTACCTGAGTATTTCGAAGGTACCTTAGTTACAAGTCGTGAGATCAAAGGCTTAGAATTAACCGCTGGTAAATTCACTAAAAATCAAATGTCTGACCAAATCAACAGCGATGGCAATGAATTAGATAGTGCGATCGTTTGGGGTGCAAAATACAAGTTTGATGATCAACTCAGTGCAGCTTATTTTGGTATAGATTCTAAAGATGCTTTAGAACGTCATTATGTCAATGCCAACTACAAACTTCCTCTTGCAGACAAAAGCTCTTTAACATTTGACTTTAGTGGTTATCATACTGAGTGGGATAAAGAGGCAAATACTTATTCTTCAACGCTTGGCAATGAAAACGTTGATGGTCGTAGCAATAATATTTGGGCATTATCAAGTACGTATAACCAAGGACCACATACTGTAATGTTGGCTTACCAACAAAATACAGGTAACACGGGTTATGACTACAACATGAATGCTGATGGTTTCCAAAGTATTTATTTACCGAATTCATATTTGTCTGACTTCATTGGCAACCATGAAAAATCAGCACAATTGCAATATAACTTAGACTTCGGTGGTTATGGCGTATCTGGTTTAAATTGGACAACTGCATTTGTTTATGGTTGGGATATTAAAACCAATGGTGTAGATGATGCACAAGAACGTGAATTCTTTAACCAAATAAAATATACCGTTCAAAATGGTTTTGCTAAAGATGCTAGCTTACGTGTACGTCACTCTTACTACCGTGCAAGCGATGCTTACCAAGACACTTACATTGGTGACACCAATGAATGGCGTTTATTCTTAGATATCCCTGTTAAATTATTTTAATTTTTAGCTCTCTAAAATACTGAACCCACATTTCGATGTGGGTTTTTTTATCACTGCATAATTTGATGTCACCATGTATTTTTCAATAAAAACCATTTGTTAATTCAAATAGTTTTCTTTGGATAACATCAATACTTTATGACTGAGCTTTTAAAATATGCACCGTCACAGTACGCCCTGCCACGAAAGCCAAAGAATCATGCGGTACGTCATCCAATACAATTTTAACAGGCACACGTTGCGCTAAACGCACCCAACTAAAAGTTGGATTTACATTGGCCAATAAACCTGATGATGTTGTGCGTTCACGATCTTCAATCCCTGACGCAATCCCTTGCACATGACCTTTATACTTTACTGAATCACCCATTAACTGTACGGAAGCAGGATCACCCAAATGAATCTTATTTAACTTAGTTTCTTCAAAATATCCCACAACGTACAATTGCTTACGATCAAGCAATGCAGCAACCGCTTGCCCAACTTTGACATAATTGCCTGCACGCATATCAAAGTTGGATAATGTACCATCGGCTGGTGCGACCACTTCAGCACGATGCATATTCAACTCAGCCAAATGTAAATTACTGGTGGATGCTTCAATCAATGCCTTTTGTTGTTTAATATTGGCTTGTGCTTGTTGAATCGCCGCTTGAAGTTGCTGATGCTCTGCATGAGATTGATCACGTACTGCAAACATTTGATCTTGTTCTTGTTTCGAAATCGCCCCATCCATTAAATCAGAATAACGGCGCGCATTTTTATCCGCAAGCTGAATATTGGCTTGTGATTTCACTAAATTGGCTTGTGCTTGCGCAAGTCCTGCTTCTGCCTCTGCTAAGCCTGATTTGGCTTTGGCTAAGTCTGATTTGGCTTGCTCGACATCTAAAGTTTGACGTGCAAGATCGATTTTAAATAAAGGCTGTCCTTTTTTTACCGTCTGATTGTCTTGTACTAAAACTTCAGTAACCAAACCTGCAATATCAGAAGACACCTGAATCACATCTCCACGTATACGCCCATCACGTGTCCAAGGCTCGGCATTGTAATAATTCCAAATATGTCTTGCACATAAAATAGCGACAATAACCACTATCGCCAAAGAAATAGGTCGTATTATTTTACGCAGATCAAACGTTTTCATTTCAGTTATCCAATCATCAAATTTTAACACACTGTTTCGCCAACAATTTTGAGCAGAACTCAATCTCTCCTTTGTTTATTCAATAACTTAAATAAACAACCAATGAATGAGCCACAATAAAATCAAATACACACCGAGATTAAAAATACTCGGTAATGCAATCCAGTCCTGTTCAATCAAACGGTCTGTACCCAAACACACCACTCGCCATACGCCATACGCCAACACCGCTTGGATAAGAAAAATAGGAACATAAACACCATAAACATTCAGTTCTCCCATTTTTACGCTCCAACTAAAATTGCTGAATTTTCAGTAGTTATCATTGGGATATGACAAATACTATTTCGAATATTATTAATAGAAATTTCAATACGATGTCGTATGTCTTCATCACCTAAACTTTGAGCTTGATGAAGGATTTGATCTAACTGTCGCACGATAGAGGTCAATAGTTGCTGATCATTTTGACCTTTTTCTTTTAAACCAAACCATTGATTTAAATATTTTTGTAGTTGAAAAATTGAAGCAACTACAGGCGACTCTGTAGAGAGTTTTTTAACCAACTCTTGTAGGCGTGTCAGGTCTATCACAGCGCTTGATTCAATCAAAGCAGCATTAATTTCTGCACTTAGGTGTTCAGATTGCACCTGCTTGGTATTTAATACCCCGATACGATCCAACATACTCCGTAGATGAATCCGAAAGCCAATTCCATAATCCATCCAAATGGTTTCTCGTATAGCTTTATAGTGCAATGCCAAAATCCGTTGCACGGTCATATCAGGCGACATAGCACGTACCATATGCACCACACAAATCGAAATAATTGGACCAATAATGGTTCCGAGGGAAAAGTCCAATACCAAGTTGGGATCCATAAAATAATGGTTTTGAACATTCGATCCCATCACTGTGCCCATAATCAAAGGCAAACCAAAACCATTTAAAGGCGGATGTAAAAACAACAACAAACAGAACATTAAAAATGGTGCAAAAACCAATACCAATTCAAAAAATGAACCGACCTGTGGAAATATGCCGAAGGCATAGATAAAAACAAATACCGCTGCCACCGTTGTCGCTTGAATAAACATTTTCAAGGCAGGCACAGGATTATCTAAAAATGTCAAAATACAGGCACTGATTGCTGCCATCTCCGCCATCATGAAGCCATATTTCCAACCGCTTAAAATCCAAAAAGCACAAGCAATGAGAATAGTAAGAAAAGCAGAAATACCACCACGAATTGCCACGCCATAATCACGATGTAAACTCGGATAAGTGGTCGTCAGGCTGACTACAGACTCAGGTAAGGTTGTTTGTCCATTTTGAATGTATTGCCAAATTAAACGCACCGTTTGCACATTTTGGATACAGTGACGAATGTCCATTTTCAAACTCCCCAAAACAATACGTTGCTCTGCTTTGGCATGTTTCACAATTTCATCAAATGCTTGATCAAAATCTGCTGGCAGATGTTTTAATTGATCTTGCTGAATCGTATGGTGAGCATCTAAGAAAGCATCCACCTGTTGATGAAAACGCTGTAAATATTGGCGATATCCCAAATCAATTTCATCGAGTTGCTTAATCCGTTCAGACATCGCCACCAAGTTTGCAAGCAACATGGTCATTTGATGTAGTAACTCTTGCAAAGGCTTGGTCATCCCCTTAAGTTTTGATTTTTCATAACTTAAGTGAATCGCCATGGTGTGAATATCGGTTGTATCACGGGTAATACTTGCCAATAACTGAGTATAGTTATCCTGATGCTTCGGATCTGACAAAATTGCATCAAAAACGCTTTTGATGTCTTTTAGACTTTTGCTGACCCGCATTTCCACCACAGGGCCAATATTCATGGGGAAAATCGTTGTAGTGACTACAGCACTACACACGACGCCTAGAGAAATTTCTAAGAAACGCCCAAGCGCCATGTCAAAGATTGAAACAGTTTCAATATAAAAAACTGCATTAAAACAAATAATAACAGCGGTGTAGCCTGCCAACATCGTAATATAACTACGTGGTGTACGATCTAACAAAGATATATACAAACACAGCGCCACCCAGCTCGCCAAAACAAAACTAAATAACCACGGTGTATTAATCAGATAAGGCGTAACAGCGACAGCAAAACATGCCCCACCTAAAGTACCCAAAATCCGATAAATACTTTTTGAGGCAGTCATACCTGAATAAGGGTTAGCAATCACAAAGACCGTACCCATCGCCCACATCGGATAACTTAAGTTCAATGAGAATGCGATATATAGAGCCAGCATTGCTGCAATAAAGGTTTTAGTTGCAAAAATCCAATCTAATTTATTGGGTCTAAAAGCCAATAACTGTCGAATAAATAACATCGTCATCCTTTATTTACTAAATGCCAGTGAATACACCTCCCTACGTTTTGTATCGGCCACTCAAGCACCGCTCTATAAAGCCGAGATCATGAGCCTAAATAAGCAAAACGATAAGGTTGAATTACGAGGAGGGAAAAATATGCGCTACACCATGATCAATATTTAATTAAACACAAAATTCATGATGAGATATTTTTAAAGTTATTTTTTCAAAAAAAATATATTTAGTCAATAAAAATATCTTATAGTGATAATATAATGATTAATTATTAGTAAATTTATCCAAATACCTTGCCTTTATGCATAAACTGCATTTTTCTTATATTTTCAAAAAAAGCAGTTGAGTGCGGTAAATAACAATGCATACTTTTGGCTAAATTTGTGATGATTTTCTAAATCAGATCGTTTTATGATGAAATTCAATTTTTTTTCATTTTTTTTTGTTATAAAGTAACATGATAAATTTTCTTTTTTGGTCTATAGGTACTAAGTAGGTAATCAATGGCGCTTTCAAGTTTTGGTAAAATTCTCACCGTATTGGATTTATTCTCGGTGTCACGCCCAGTGATTAATGTTGATGTCATTTGTCAAGAATTAAACCTATCAAAACCAACAAGTTATAGATATTTAAAAGAACTGGTTTCAGCAGATATTTTACAGCGCTTGAGTGGCACATCAGGGGACTACACCTTAGGTCCTAAAATTGCAGTGATGGATTATATTTCCAGAACTACTGATCCTTTAGTCCAAATCAGCAAACCCTTTATGCAGGAAATTTCTGAACGTACCGAACTATGCTGCCTACTGACCCAACTCAATGATCATTATTGTATTGATGTGCATCATGAAGTGTACCGTGATGAAACCTTATTAACCTATGGTCGTGGTTGTCCACGTCCTGTCTATATGGGTTCATCGCCAAAAGCGATTATGGCGCATTTATCAAAGCATCATATTCAAAATTACTATGCACGTTTTCAGGCACAACTCGCTGAAGTCGGCTTTGCCGAGAGCGAAGATATTTTCATTCAAAAAATGAAGAAAATCAAAAAACAAGGTTACTATTTTTCTCAAGGTGAACTTGATCCAAATGTGTCTGGTTTGTCGATTCCAATTAAGTTTTCAAGCAAAGAAGCGCCTTTGGCTTTAACTGTTTTAGCCTCTAAAAATCGCTTTGATTTTTTAAATTTGCAAAAGTTAATTGAAACTTTACAAGACTCGGCTGAACAAATCGAGAAACGCTATCAAGCCTTGTCTGAAAATGATCAATTGTCTGAATTAAACCCCACACCGAAACATTTTCAAGTCAACATTTAAGGTGTGAGTTGATAATCGAAAGAAATTTTACAATTTATAAGATTGTAAAATCAATCTAATTCTCATACTATGATTCTGTTCTCCAGCAGTTTATAAAGTTAGCGAAATTATTTTTACGGAAATAATTCGCACTCAGAGGAATGCCAGTTGATGTGTAATTAACTGGCATTTTTTATGTCTGTACTAAAAACTATATGCCTTGAGAATGTCGTAATTTACCTTGTAGACTTTGAAAATAAATTTTGGGTAATTGGCGATTTAGATAATTTGGTAAATAATTCCAACAAGCAATAACAACACTGTCTATAAAATTTTCGGAAAATACAGCTCATGAATATTTTGATTGTCCATGCTCATCCTGAGCCGCTTTCTTTTACCAATTCGCTAAAAACGACTGCCATTGAAGAATTACAAAAACTTGGACATGACGTTGAAGTTTCTGATTTATACGCCATGAATTTCAACCCTGTGGCATCTGCTGCGGATTTTATTGAACGTGGTAATCCTGATTATTTAAATTATGCTTTAGAACAGCGTCATGCCAGTAAACATCATGTTTTGGTAAATGACATTCAAACTGAAATTGAAAAAGTTCAAAAAGCAGATCTGTTGATTTTAAATTTCCCTATGTATTGGATGTCGATGCCTGCCCTGTTGAAAGGTTGGATTGATCGTGTATTTGTGTCAGGCATTTTTTATGGCGGTAAACGTTTTTATAATCATGGCGGCATGGCTGGCAAAAAAGCGATGCTATGCTTCACATTAGGTGGACGTGATCATATGTTTGGAGAAACTGCGATTCATGGTGCCATGGACAATATTTTGATTCCAATCCAACGGGGGACTTTGGCTTATGTCGGTTATGAAGTATTGCCCGCTTTTATTGCCTATCATGTGCCATATATTTCTGAGGAAGCCCGTGAGCAAATGTTGCGAGATTATCGTCAGCATTTACAAAATCTTGAAAATCTACAGCCGATTGAATTTCCAACTTTAGAGCAGTTTGATGATAAGCTTTATCCATTAACCAGAGCTTAACTTCTTTTTCTAACTATTTAATTTTAAAAAAAATCAATGCCATTGAAGCAACATGGATGTTGCTAGGGCTTAGGATTGATAACACTTTCAAAAATGTCTTGGATTTGCTCAAAATATTAATCGGAAATTATCAAGAAAATTTAGGGTTGAATGATTTCATTCACAATTCAAAACATTGTAGATGCTTGTGACAAAATACGTTCACAATTAGACTAAAACACATCCCAATAAAAACAAGTGTCTATGAACCTTTGGCAATTATTTGAAAAATTACGTCCTTTTGTCAGACCTTATCGTTGGTTAGTCGTTGCTACTCTAATTTTGACGCTGATTGGCTCACTCACCGCTCAGGTGAATGCCCTAACTTTGCAATATGCAGTTGATAGCATCAATAAATTAGTTGAAGCAGGACAAGGGCTTAATGCAGGCTGGCATATCCTTATCACCATCACAGTGATTTTATTGGGCAAAGAAATTATTAGTGCAATTGTGCAGTTTGGACAAAAATTTTATGGTGAAAAGCTGCGAATTTTAGTGTCGCAAGATTTGGCACAAGGCATTATTGAAAAATTCCTGACTTATCGTTTGGCTTTTTTTAACGATGATAATAACCAAGCAGGTAAATTACAGACCCGTATTGACCGCGGTATAGGTTCACTAACACGTTTGGTGCAAATCTTTTTTATTGATATTTTACCGTTATTTACCAGTGCGATTGTGGCATTGGGGCTAATGTACTATGCCAACTTTTGGGTCGGCTTGGTCGCAACAGCGATTGTGCCGATTTACTTTTGGCTGACCTATAAACAAGCCCAAAAACTTGGTGGCTGGCGTAGAAACTTACGTGATGGTCGAGAAAAGAAAAGTCAGGGAATTTTAGGTATTATCAACTCGATTACCGTGATTAAGTCGTTTAACCGTGAGTCGATCGAGGCAGAAAAACAGCTTAAACTACAAAAAGAACTGACTGAAAACCAAATGCATACCCGTCAGACCAGTTTTATATTTGACGGTTTAAAAACTTTTATTGAGCAAATTGGTATTGTACTGATCATTATTCTGACCGCTTATTTTGTTTTGGATGGGCAAATGAGTATCGGCATGATCATGTACCATGTGCTGTTATTTAATAATGTATCTGCGCCGATTCGTTCGTTACATCGTATTTATGATGAGGTGAACGATGCGATGATTTATTCCGAAAGCTTCTTCAAAATCTTGGAAGCTGATCATGAAATTGAATCCAGTGGTTCATTGAAACCACAAATTCAAGGCAAGTTTTCTTTGGAAAATGTCAATTTCAGTTATCCAAACAGACATCAAGCTTTGCATAATATTAATATGAATATTCAACCCAATAAAATCACCGCCTTGGTTGGTTTATCGGGTGCGGGCAAGTCAACGCTAATCAGTTTACTGGATAAGTTTTATGTACCTGAATCGGGTTGTATTCGTCTTGATGGTATTGATTTAGAAGATATTGATACCCAATACTTACGTGATCATATCGGTTTGGTACTACAAAAAAATCATATTTTCCAAGGCTCTATTTTTGACAATATCCGTTATGGTAAAATCGATGCAACACTTGAAGATGTGATGCAAGCAGCCAAAAAAGCCTCGATTCATGATCAGATTTTAAAGCTTCCACATGCTTATGATGCAGATGCCCTGATGTTATCAGGTGGACAACAGCAACGGATTGCATTGGCTCGTATGTTTTTGAAAAACCCACCGATTATTTTCCTTGATGAACCGACTGCAAGTTTAGATGCAATTGCGGCTGAGCAAATTAAGCAAAGTTTGGATGAGATCAAACAAGGACGTACAGTGATTATTATTTCACATAGTTTGTCGCAGATTATTGATGCTGATTATACTTATGTCATGAAAGAAGGACATATTGCAGAACATGGCGAGCATGATGATTTGTATCATCAAGATGGTGCTTATAAAGAAATTTTTGATGCGATGGCAAAGAGTTTAAATATCGAAAAAATTGCCAAAACTTTTGAAGATGATGCTGAAGAGGAAACGCATAGTTGATGTACTGCAATTAACTGATATTTTCAAATAAAACCACGCACTACCACATAATTAAAAAGCCCTTATTTCTAGGAATAAGGGCTTTTTTGAATCTTTGTATATCAAGGTTGTTTTAAATACGGCCAAGCTGCTTTTAAGTAAATAAACATCGACCACAAAGTTAGAATGACTGCGGTATACAATAATGCATAAGCAACCAATTCAAGTGGTTGCCAATTCAATAAAAACACCGTAATCGCAATCATTTGAAAGGCCGTTTTATATTTACCCACCGTTGAAACAGCAACATTGGTACGTGCACCTAATTCTGCCATCCACTCACGCAGGGCAGATACGGTTATTTCACGCGAAATAATCACAATCGCAGCAAATGCCATCGCAATACTCGGTTTCCATTGCACCAAAACGATTAAAGCTGCGGCAACCATCAACTTATCTGCCACTGGATCTAAAAAACGTCCAAATGCAGAAGTTTGATTTAAAGTTCTTGCCAGATAGCCATCAAACCAATCTGTGACTGCTGCAATCACAAAAATTGCGGTAAGAATAACATGACGTGTCATGCTACCCTCGTGCCCACCGACCCCAATCGCAGGTGGCCAATATGCAATCAACAAAAAAACTGGAATTAACGCAATACGTGCCAGCGTCAAGATATTTGGAATATTCAGGATACGACCTGTAGTCATAGACACCGCCAGTAAGTCCCCTATTTACCTATGAACAAGGCAAACGATCATGTAGAGTGAAGCTCTATTTGTACTCATACTTTAAACGATTCACATGAAACTGTCGACTAGACAAAGACAGTAACAGTTTGTCTTGCAATCGCAATCAGGCGATTTTCTTGATCCCATAAGTAACTGTGTTCAGTCGCATAACCATGCTCTGCATGATCTGTGATCACTTGATATTTAAACCAATCATGCAATTGATGTTGCAACGGTTCAATAAACGTTAGGTGCCAAGTTAAACTACTTGCTGGTGCAGGTTGTTTAAACATAGGCAATACTCCCGGTGGCCATACATCCATTAAATTGACAATATCGGCAAGGGTCATGCTGCGTTGTGAATGTCGTTCAGGATCAAAACGACACCAGCCCGCAAAATCAGGTTGTTTACTGGCAGTAATCGGATAATTACCATGTGTCCAAGCCAATTGAAAATTTTGCACACATTCAGGAAAGGGTAAGTATTTCGGTACAATATTAATCTGATCTAATGCCGGAAAATCAGGTATTTGTGGCTCTAAAGCCACATGAATTTGTGACTCTCGCTGACTGCCGAAACTGGCAATTAAAATACTTTGTACCGCATCATTTTGCCAAAGTCGAACTTCAATGCTGGTGACAGATTTACCTTGTCGTAAAATTTCAGCGCTTAATTTTACAGGCGCTTGTTCCACAGGCCCAACAAAAGTGATGCTACAACTCAATAGTTTTTTCAATGGATCATTGATCGTGACTGTGGCTTTATGAATCAGCATGCCTGCAACCAAACCACCAAAAATAGTACGCCCTTGTAACCATCCTGTTGGCAATTCAATCCATTCTTGCTGTTCGATCTGAGTAAATAAATCCTTTAACTGCATGACCATTCTCATTGCATTTTTATTGCTAGACATCTTGCCTATTTAAACTTTACTTGTGAATGATCAATGACTGCTGAGTCAATGCACTTTATGGCAAATCATTTTTACAATCGGTCTAAATTTAAAGCTAAACATGGTGCTAACTAATAGGATGAATCAACACAGTAAATTTTACACAATAAAACCTTATCGCAATTTGGGAAATTAACTTAATGAAAAATTGCTTTAAATAAAACTCTCTCACCAGCATTACGATTATGTAAGTCGATATGGCGGAGAATTTACTACTATTAGCTTCTTAAATGCATCTAATGATCGATAATTATGACAGCTTTACTCATGTAAAACCTTATAAATCGTTCTCGCCATGACATCACCTAAGCCCGGAACAAGTTTCAGATCATTTTCAGAGGCTTTTAACACCCCCTGAATCCCACCAAAATGGGTCAACAAATCTCGACGACGCTTTGGCCCCAATCCGGGAATCGCTTCCAACACTGACCCACCACGACGTTTGTCGCGTTTTGCCCGATGACGTGTGATAGCAAAACGATGCGCTTCATCACGGACTTGTTGAATCAAATGCAAGGCTTTGTTGTCCTCAGGTAATTGAATCTTTGTACCATCAGTAAAATGTAATGTTTCTAGACCGGGTTTACGTCCTTCACCTTTGGAAACTCCAAGCATAAAAGCATCTAAACCAAGATCTTGCATGACTTCCATTGCCATGTGTAACTGTCCTTTACCACCATCAATTAAAAGCAAGTCAGGCAACATGGCTTTCTTATAACGTCGGGTTAAGGCTTGACGCATTGCCGCATAATCATCACCTGCGGTAATGTCATTGATTGCAAACTGACGATAATCCCGCTTCCTTGCACCCCCTGCATCAAAGACCACACAAGACGCAATCGTCGCCTCACCCATGGTATGGGAAATGTCAAAACACTCAATGCTGTCAATTGGACGGGCACAGACTTTTTCAAGTTGATGAAAGCGTTCATTCAGCTCTAAGTGATTGGCTAATTTACCTTTAATGGCATGCTGAACATTCATTTCAGCAAGTTCTAACCATTCTGCACGTGTTTCTCGGACATTGGGTTTGATTTGAATTTTCTTCTCAAATTGTTGCTGAAATGCCGCTTCCATTTCTTTTCTGTTGGGCAAATCAACATTAATAATCAATTCATTAGGCACTTCATCGGCGACTTGGAAATAAAAATTCGCCATAAAATCAGACAACATTTGCCCAAGATCATCGCCCAGCATATCTGGAAAATAACTTTTCCCACCCAACATTTTTCCGTTACGCACATGCATGATCTGGACGCAAGTTACTCCAGCTTGATAGGCTATCGCCAAAATATCTGCTTCGCCTTTGACTTTATAAATCGCTTGTTGTGCCTGTACATCTCGCAATAAAGCCATACGGTCACGATAAAATACTGCTTTTTCAAACTCTAGTTTTTCAGCAGCTTGCTCCATTTTCTGAATTAATTCTTGGTTCAGCTCTTTGGTATCACCATTTAAAAAACGAATCGAATTTTTTACATCTTCCTGATACTCTTCAGGGCTGATGAATCCGACACAAGGTGCAGTACAACGTTTGATTTGGTACTGTAAACATGGGCGTTTACGCTGCGAAAAATAGCTATTTTCACACTGGCGTACATTAAATAATTTTTGTAAAACCAGTAAGGTATCTCGAGCATTATAAGCACTCGGATAAGGTCCAAAAAATTTACCGGTTTGATGTTTGCCTTTGCCACGTCCTGATGCGATGCGTGGATAAGGCTGATCCGCCGAAACGAAAATATAAACGTAAGACTTATCGTCTCGAAGCATAATATTGTAAGGTGGGCGATGCAGTTTAATTAGATTTTGTTCAAGTAATAATGCTTCGGTTTCAGAACGCACCACCAAAGTTTCAATATCATAAATTCGAGCAACCAAAGCCTGTGTTTTGGGATGCTCAATCGTTTTGACAAAATAACTGGACACACGATTTTTGAGGTTTTTGGCTTTGCCAACATATAACAACTCGCCCTCTTTGCCCAGCATTTTATAAACGCCCGGCAAAGTAGTCATATTGGCTAAAATCTTTTCGATATTTTCTCGTGCGTTTTCGTTCACTGTCGACCTATTCTTTTCAATTCCATCTCATGATGTGATGTTTTTCAATCCAATTTCAAGCGCTTTATTGATAAACGCTGTAGAGTCAAACTATTTAGCAATGATCTGATTGTTACAAGCTATTAGTATCAAAAAATAATTTTGCTATGCTGAGCATGTCGATTGCTCCTAGGTTCAACGCTGAATGACCATTGAAAATGCTGCTATTCATTTCGTCAAATCACCCCCCTCAAACCAAACTCAGTCTGAAAAAAATCATTTGATGGGACAACCGCGTTTTCATTTTGAACCACAGAAGGTCATGCAACAGTTACGTCAAAAAATTATTGGACAAGATGCAGTACTGAATGAAATAGAAAAAATGTTACACGTGGTCAAAGCAGACTTTTCTGCACCAGACAAACCACTTTCAGTGACGCTGCTACTTGGACCTACAGGCGTAGGAAAAACCGAAACGGTGCGCTTAATTGCCGAAGCAATCTATGGTCGCCCTGATGCTTTTTGCCGAATCGACATGAACACTTTAGCACAAGAGCATTATGCAGCAGCAATCACAGGCGCACCTCCGGGTTATGTCGGCTCCAAAGAAGGTCATAGTTTATTTGATGAAACTGCCATTGCGGGTTCACATACCCGCCCCGGTATTATGTTATTCGATGAACTTGAAAAAGCATCCACTGAAGTGATTCGTGGCTTGATGAACATTTTAGATACAGGAAAACTGACTTTAACTGCAGGGACAAAAAGCATTGATTTTCGTAATTGTATGATCTTTATGACCAGCAATGTTGGAGCACACGCAGCACAACACTATTTAGAAAAATTGCAGTTTTTACCGAAGAAATTACAAGATATTTGCTTAAAACGAATACCGACCCAAACGGTGATTGAAAAGGTTATGTATCGTAAATTTGATCCTGAGTTTCTAAATCGGATTGATCGCATTTTACATTACCAAGCCGTGCAGGCGGATGCTTTACCTCAGCTCGTTGAGATTGAACTCGCAAAATTGAATCAACGCTTGCAACATCAAAAACGCAGTGTCATTTTGACAGACTCAGCAAAAGCCTATTTTTATCAAGATCATGATATTCGTTTTGGCGCACGGCATTTAGCTCGAAAAATGCGTATTGAGCTTGAACCGATTTTAGCGCTTTATTTTTTAAAGCATCCTGAAAAAATGCTTCTTCGCATAGACGCCGATACAGAAAAATTACTGTTGAAAGACTAAGTAGCTGATAATTTAAAATCGCTTTTTGTATATTTTACAGACAATCCTATGCTACAAAACTCTCCATTATTGATGAAAGTTGAATTGCTTCAGTCTATTCCAAATGATTTTCCTTTTTTACACCTCTACCCACTACACTTTAAGAAAAATATTACGATTATTATTGGTGAAAATGGTGTCGGTAAATCAACCATCCTCGAAGCACTTGCTGTTAAATTTGGCTGTCCAGCAGAAGGAGGATCGGTCAATTTTAACTTTAGTACAGAGAATACTCATTTAGACTATACCCAGCATTTACGTATCGCTAAAAATGGTAAAAAAATTAAAGATATTTTTTTCTATCGTTCAGAAACTTTTTATACATTTTTAAGTGAAATGCGTCGTTTAGATAATGAACCCTTTGGAGGAAGTAAAATAAACACCTATTATGGTGGGCGTGATTTACATACAGTTTCGCATGGTGAATCAATGATTGCGCTTTATTCTCATCGTTTTAAAGATCAAAGTTTGTATTTTTTAGATGAGCCAGAAGCGTCTCTTTCTATTGCGAATCAAATAAACTTTGCAGAACGCGTTTTACAACTTAGCCAGCAAGGTAGCCAATTTATTATAGCAACGCATTCCCCAATCATTATGGCAATACCAGAAGCAACATTACTGCAAATCACGTCAAACTCGAAATATGAAACCACTTTTGCAGACACCAATCAATATTATTTACTCAAAGAGTTGATTGATTCAAAAGGCGATTTTTTAAAAAATATCCTAAACAGTTCACACGAAATATAAAAATAAAAAGCATAAGTTAATTATTTTTTATAGATAAATAATTATTAACAATCAAAAGCTTAATTATTTTAATTTAATAATTCCACATGTAATAAAGCCCAACAACAAAGATGTGTTGAGCTTTAAAGTTTTAGCTAAGCTATTGTTGAATTAAAATAATGGCGAGTTTAATACAAGCAAGCGATTAAAATATCAACACGCTTTTACCTTGTGTATGTCCTTGTAAAATATCTGTATATGCTTGTGCTGCTTGTTCAAATGGATACTCACGACTTACTTTCCAACTTAGTCGTTGATCAGCAACACCTTTAACCACATAAGCTAAGTTTTCAGGATTACGCTTAACCCAGATCGGTTGAATCAATGCTGAGGATAATTTACGTCCTGCAATTGTTCCCATAAATCCGCCTGCCTTTACTGTCGCCAAACTTGCTTGGGTTGCTTCCTCACTTCCCACCATATCAATAGATGCATCAAATAGATTTGGATGTACAGCTTTTAAACGCTCTATCAGCCCATCGCCATAAACAACAGGAGTTGCACCTAATTTTCTGAGATAGTCCTGATTTTTTTCTGATGCAGTGGCATAAACATCCATTCCTTTTTCTTTGGCTAACTGCACTGTGACAGAACCAACACCACCAGCACCACCATGAATTAATAATGATTTGGCTTCACCCATTTCATTTAAAATCGTCATTGCAGTTTGAGCAACACCTGCAAATGATCCTGCTACTGCCCATGAAATATTGTTAGGTTTTTTAATCAAGTTAGCAATCGGCACATCAATCACTGTGGCATGAGTAAAAGCACCGCCTGAGCCTAATACCTCATCACCGATAGACCATTGAGAGTTCTCTTCAACTTCAATAATCACACCGCTAAACTCAGTACCGAAAGTTTGTGGCAATGCCGAATGTTTAAACTCGCCTGTCATACGACGTGCATCAATAGGATTAATACCCGCAGCTTTCACTTGAATACGTGCCATTCCTGTTGCAAGTTCAGGTAATTCAACTTGCTGAAACTCAAGCACATCTGATGAGCCATATTCATGTGCAACTAATATCGTACTTTTCATTTTTAAAATCCTAAATAATCATTTTGATTCAATATGAAAAATTTAGATGCTTTATCAAGGCTTGAACAGACTCATTGCTAGATCACACTTTTCTATTTTGGATACCAATCCAGTATTTTTTAAAACAGCTCTTAAAATATTCGGAGCTTATAAAGCTAAATTTAGCGCTTAAATAAGCTGTATTATTACAAAATGTTGATTTAGAAAATCTTTTATACAGTCGCTTCTATCTTGGAATTTTTCTGCTGTAATGCTTGGCAAAAGCCTTGCTGGTTTCGAGGAGAAACTAAAATATATTTGGATTTACCCTCTTTTAAATATTCAATTTTTAAACGATTTAAAGACAACGCAGGAGAGGAAATCGAATGATTAGTTTTAGTTATTTTTTCAATACTTACGACAGGAATCACCCATTTAAACAACAGACAATGGATGATTAAAGTATCTTCTTGCACGACATAACGTGTATTTAATATAGGCCACCACAGTACAGCAATGGTTAGGATATACACTGCGGTATGTTCGGTATATTCCTGCATCGTCCCCTTAGCATACATGGTCACCAAAAGCTGTAGTAACAACCCCGTCATGGCAATAATAAAACCTAAAACCCACCAATCAATTTTACTTCGAAATGTCTGCATGTTGTTTTGCTCTATTGGCATCATCAAATATTCAATACCTCTATTCTACCCAAATCCCTTAATATTTTCATGGGTTTATTTAAGTCCGTATCTACCATTTAAAATATAAAAAATGCCCTTTCGGGCATCTTCATTAGGTTCTATTGAATACTTAATTTTTTAAATAACGCTCAAAAATTTCAGAGAAATCGTAATTTTCAATTTCTTTAATACGTTGATTGGCATAGTCTTCAACTTGATGTGAAGTCTGATTGATAATTTCAGGTAAATTTAAAATCACCTGTTCACTCAGTTCACGTAGATTAAACATTTTCTGCACATTTTCATTGCTTTGCAGCAAAATATTACGCTTACGATTGATCTCTCGACAGGTTTCACCGATGGTAAATAAAGCCTTGTACAAATCACGTATTTTTTCAATTTGTTTTTTATCAATATCAATCGAGAAAGTTTGCTCACCCAATTGAAATTTGATTTCTGCATCCAAATCGACTGTACCCGCTGTTTCAAGCAGTACATTTTTGATTGGATGATGCTTATATAAATAACGATACAACATCCGTTTTTTACTCATGGCACTTTTACCATCTAGATGCATAAACGCAACATTGGTAAAACAATATTCATCCGTTTTACTTTTGATCACAAAGAAAATCTTTTCGTTATCTTCATGAAAAATATAATCATCAATATCGGTTTTATTAAACTCATGTGGTTCAACAATGACCCCAATATCACTTGTTCCCATGACTTCAGAGGCTAAATTTTTAAACATGTACAGATTCCATCTTATTGCTTTGTCTTAAAAATTTAGCAGTTTTTTAGGCGCACTCAAGTGGATAATTGTTATTCATTTATGTGGGTTTTAAAGTGATAAAAATTCATAAAAAAACGCCCCGAAAGGCGTTTCAATGATAAAGATCAATTTAGTCAAATACATAAGGGCGAATAAAAATGAGGAAGAATAAACCCAACATCAAAAACCATTTTAAAAAGTAGTACAGTTGACGATTGGCTTTTTTCAATGCTTTGGCTTTAATCCGAATTTGATAAACATAACCAAAAACTTTATTTAAACCACCTGTTTGATCACCAGCCTCATTGGGCGAACTTGCCGCAGTCATAACTTTTTTACCAAACCAATGATTAAAAGCTTCCATCCAACGCGCAGTTAATGGACGCTCAACATCTGCAAAGAAAATGATACGATTTTGATCGGTTTTATTTTCGGCATAGTGAATATAAGTTTCATCAAATACCACACTTTCACCATCTCGCCACGAGTACTTTTGACCATCCACATCAATAAAACAACGATCATCGTTCGGGGTCATTAAACCTAAATGGTAACGTAATGAGCCTGCATATGGATCACGATGACGTACTAAACGACTGTCTGGTGCCAGTTCAGTAAACATAGCCGCTTTGATTGACGGTAAGGTTTTTAATAGTGCAGTGGTTTTAGGGCAGAGTTCTGCTGCTGATGGATGTGCCGAGTCATACCATTTCAGATAAAAACGCTTCCAACCTGTTTTAAAAAATGAGTTAAAACCTAGATCGTCATAGCTACTTGAAGCTTTAATTCCACCTTGCGCATACAAAGCTTGAGCTTCATCTCGAATCATTTCCCAGTTATCATCAAGTACTTTTAAGTCTTTAAAATATTGTGTTTCGATATAGGGTTGGTTCGGTACTTTCGAAAACATATACATTAAGAAGTTAATTGGTGCGAGGAGCGTAGAATGGTCAAAAAATTGACGATAAAACGAATGACGCACTTTTCCGCGATTTTGAATATACAGCGCTGAAATCACAAAAATCGCCAATATGATCCATTTAATCATAACGTACTCTTTTCAAATATTCAGGGGGTGTCTTTCATCATAAACGAAGACAAGAGTTCAAAATATTAAACCCAAAGTATACAAATTTTAGCAAAACTAAAAAATTAAAACTTAGTTATTTTCTCACCCAGAGAGAATAAATTTAAAAATCCTCATTTCTAGGCTTAGAAATGAGGATTTTATTTCAAAATTTCATCATAATTTAATGATTAAAATATTACCAATCTAAGGCTTTTAAGCTAACCAAAGATTTTGCTGCAGTTTCATTATAGATGTAGCAACCTGATTGGATACTTGCCATACGTAATTGAATCTCACGTTTTTTCTGTTTATCCATATTTGTAGTAAGCAATTCACCTAAAATCTTATACTCTTGGGCTGATTTCTTTTCAATATTTGGTGTAAATTCAGCTTGATACAGTTTATTTTGAAATTCAACTGCAGTACCTTCATTCGGGTTAATTCCAAAATCAAGATCATAAATTGTTGACCAAGGAATTGACTGCCAGATTCCACTTGCGTAGCGATAACTTAGACCATTATTTTCGGCATTTAAACCGTCAACATACATCATATTGTCATCATCAAAATCTTCGAAAGACTGATTAATTTCATAATCAGCACCGACATCAAAACTTAACGAATCTACAAGATTTTTTTGTGACACAATTCGATAACAACTACTACCATTTGGAAATTTTTCTTTTCCATAGGCATTTAAGAAAACTCGAGCATTAGCATAAGTATTTTCTTGATCAAAACCGAGCTGACGATAACCAGGTAATACCGTATCAAACATATTGCGACCAGATAAATTAACCTTTTCTAACCGCCAATCTGATTTAACATTACCAATCAAATTTAGTGTCCAATGTGTTAAACCATCTAAGTCAATCGTTCTTTGTGCAATATCATTCGGCGTATAGAGCTTCGTTTCAGTCAATATGTAATGATTTAATGCTTTATTACTGAGTAAGTCTTTAAACTGTTTATTTTGAACTTCAACATACGAGACCTTGAATTTATCCGTTATGTGAGAAGTAGAATAATTTACATAATAGTAGCGTGTACCATTTGCAAGAGAATCTTTTGATTCTGATGAATAATGATCATCTGAGTCACTTCCACCGCCGCCCCCGCAGCCTGTTAAAATTAATGAGGTAGCGACCATAGAAAGCAATAATTTTTTTACTGGCATTTTCATTCAACATAATTCTCGTTATTGAGCATAAAATAATATATATGTCACAAAAAAAGTACAATTTAATTTTTAGATTTTCTTAATAAAAAGACATTATTTTTGTATCTGATATTGACCTAAATGACTGGCACAAGATAAATAAATATCCAGTATTGCATGTAGAAAAAACCTTAAATTCATTTTTAAAACCCATAAATTTGCAATAAAAATAAGCTATTAAAACTAGAAAGCTATTCCACAACTTAACCATAATTTCAACTACAATTAAAAAGTATAAAAAAATTCATGACCCTTGCGTCACGGCTTGATACAACTTGTTAGGTTATTTTTGGATATAGTTATCGTAAGATTAGAGAAGTCGAAATGTGTGTAGAAAAAACACACACGCACTTCAAAACATCAACTTAGAAGTCCTCCAAAAAAAGGAGATCAGGGCATGATCCACGCTGGCAATGCCATTACCGTCCAAATGCTTTCGGACGGAATTGCAGAATTCCGCTTTGACTTACAAGGTGAGTCGGTTAACAAATTCAACCGTGCAACGCTTGAAGACTTTAAAGCTGCTATCGAAGCTGTAAAAAATAACAGCGAAATAAAAGGCTTAATCGTAACAAGTGGCAAATCTACATTTATCGTGGGTGCAGACATCACTGAATTTGGTGAAAACTTTGCACAAGGCGAACAAGCCATTGTCGATTGGGCGATGCCTGTACACGACATTTTCAATGCTTTTGAAGATTTAGAAATTCCTAAAGTTGCTGCAATCAATGGCATCGCATTAGGCGGTGGTTTTGAAATGTGTTTAGTTTGTGACTATCGTGTGATGTCAGAAGCTGCAACCGTAGGCTTACCTGAAGTTAAACTCGGGATCATTCCTGGTTTCGGTGGTACTGTTCGTTTAAGCCGTGTGATCGGTATCGACAATGCAGTTGAGTGGATTGCAACATCTGCCAACAAACGTCCTGATGCTGCATTAAAAGATGGTGCTGTAGATGCTGTTGTTGCTGCTGATAAATTACAAGAAGCTGCGATTGATCTTGTAAAACAAGCTATCTCTGGCCGTTTAGACTGGAAAGCAAAACGTCAAGAAAAATTAGAGCCTGTTAAACTCGACATGCTTGAACAAATGATGGCGTTTAATTCATCTAAAGGTGTGGTACTGGCAAAAGCAAATCCTGCACAATACCCTGCACCAAAACTTCTTCTTGATTCACTTCAAGCGGGTGTTAGCCAAAAACGTGATGAAGCGTTAAAAGTTGAAGCTGAAGCATTTGCTAAAGCTGCAGTAACGCCACAAGCAGGCGCATTGATTGGTTTATTCATCAATGACCAAGTTGTGAAAAAAGCATCGAAAAAACATGAAAAAGGTGCACATCCTGTAAACCAAGCGGCTGTTCTTGGTGCGGGCATCATGGGTGGTGGTATTGCTTACCAAGCGGCAAGCAAAGGCACACCGATCATCATGAAAGACATCGGTAACCCACAACTTGCATTGGGTATGTCTGAAGCGAACAAATTGTTGACTAAACAAGTTGAACGTAAAAAGATGACACCTGCAAAAATGGGTGAAACCCTTGCACGTATCCGTCCAACTTTAAGCTACGATGAGTTTAAAGAAGTGGACATCGTGATTGAAGCAGTGACTGAAAATCCAAAAATTAAAGAAGCTGTATTAAAAGACACAGAAGCAAAAGTACGTGAAAACACGATCATTGCATCAAATACGTCGACGATTTCAATTACACGTCTTGCAAATGCATTGGCTCGTCCTGAAAACTTCGTAGGTATGCACTTCTTTAACCCTGTTCACATGATGCCTTTGGTGGAAGTGATCCGTGGTGAGAAAACTTCTGAAGAAGCCATTGCAACGACTGTTGTTTTAGCGCAAAAAATGGGTAAAACACCGATCGTGGTGAATGACTGCCCAGGTTTCCTTGTTAACCGTGTATTGTTCCCTTACTTTGGTGCATTTGACCTTCTTCTGAAAGATGGTGCTGACTTCCAACAAGTCGACAAAGTGATGGAAAAATTCGGCTGGCCAATGGGTCCTGCTTACTTGATCGATGTTGTCGGTATCGATACAGGTGTGCATGGTGCAGAAGTAATGGCAGAAGGTTTCCCTGACCGTATGAAGCCAGACTTCAAAGGTGCGATCGAAATCATGTATGAAAACAAACGTCTTGGTCAAAAAAATGACGTTGGTTTCTACAAATATGAGTTAGATCGTAAAGGCAAAAAAGCCAAAACTGTTGATCCAACGGCATATGAACTTGTTGCAACAATGGCAACAACTGAAAAGCATGAGTTTGATCCACAAGAAATCGTTGACCGCATGATGCTTGCATTCTGTAACGAAACAGTACGTTGCCTAGAAGACAACATCGTAGCAACGGCTTCTGAAGCAGATATGGCGATGATCATGGGTGTAGGTTTCCCTCCATTCCGTGGTGGTCCATGCCGTTATATCGACCAAACAGGTGTTGCTGAATACGTTGCGCTTTGCGACAAATATGCACACTTAGGTAAAGCTTATGAAGCGCCACAAATGTTGCGCGACATGGCTGCTAACAACAAAAAATTCTACGGTTAAGGAGCAACGTGAATGGCTACTTTAAATCCACGTGACGTTGTCATCGTTGATGGCGTACGTTCTGCAATGGGTAAAACCAAAAACGGTATGTTCCGTAATGTACGTGCTGACAGCTTATCTGCTGAATTAGTACGTGCTTTAGTTGCTCGTAACCAGTTTGATGTGAATGAAGTTGAAGATGTCGTTTGGGGCTGTGTAAACCAAACTTTAGAGCAAGGTATGAACATTGCTCGTAACATCGTGCTTTTAGCTGATCTTCCTAAAACTGTTGGTGGTCAAACGGTTAACCGTCTATGCGGTTCATCTATGCAAGCAATCCACACTGCTGCTGCTCAGATCGCAACGAATCAAGGTGATATCTTCATCATCGGTGGTGTAGAGCATATGGGTCACGTAGGCATGATGCACGGCATCGACCTCAACCCTGAAGCATCTAAACACTATGCAAAAGCATCTAATATGATGGGCTTAACTGCTGAAATGTTAGGTCGTATGAATGGCATTAGCCGTGAAGAGCAAGACAAGTTTGGTGTTGAATCTCACGTACGTGCTTGGACTGCAACACAAGAAGGGCGTTTCAAAAACGAAATCGTTGGTATTGAAGGTCATGATGCAAATGGCTTCAAAATCCTTTGTGATGTCGATGAAGTGATTCGTCCAGATGCAAACTTAGCTGCATTTGAAGCGTTACGTCCTGTGTTTGATCCTAAAGGCGGTACAGTAACGGCTGCGACTTCTTCTGCATTGTCTGATGGTGCATCTGCGATGTTACTTATGTCTGCTGAACGTGCGCAAGCTTTAGGTCTTAAGCCTCGTGCTGTGATTCGCTCTATGGCGATTGCAGGTTGTGATGCTGCGATCATGGGTTATGGCCCTGTTCCTGCAACGCAAAAAGCGCTTAAACGTGCTGGCTTGAGTATGGGTGACATCCAAACCATCGAGTTGAACGAAGCTTTTGCTGCGCAAGGTCTTGCAGTTATGAAGGGCTTGAACATTTATAATAAGCAAGACATCATCAACCACAATGGTGGTGCGATTGCGCTTGGTCACCCATTAGGTTGTTCTGGTGCACGTATCACAACGACATTATTAAACGTGATGGAACAACAAGATACGCAAATCGGTCTTGCGACCATGTGTATCGGTCTTGGTCAAGGCATCGCGACAATTATCGAACGTGTTTAAGATTTAAATACGTGAGAAAAAGAACCCCGCTTATTGCGGGGTTTTTTATTGTAATCAAGTGATTTTTATGCATCCTATATCCTGCCTTTTTAATATATCTTTCAAAAAATTTGCCGTGTGAGGATGCACTCATTTACTCTAAAAAAAGATTTTTAGATATATTAAAATACTGATATAGACTGCCATTCAGAAATTGGATTTCCAACACCCAACACTGAAGATTCAACTTCATATCCTATAGAAAAAATATTACTAGATAACACTTTTTGTCTGTTCATATTAGACCTGATAGTATTCTAAGTTAAAAAATTAACCGTAAAAAACTATTTGCACACACATACGAGCGTACAAGTACTAATTATGAGATTGAAAGAATTCTCAGAAAATTATAGGATATAGGTTCTCAAGCTTTATCTTTAAAGTTCTGGAATTTTTAATTCTCAGGCTTTGACCATGAAAACCGATATAAAAATATTTTATATCGGTTTTTCATTTCCAGTTTGTTGCTTTAAGGGTACAGTTGCATTCTTTCTCTCTTCAACGTCTTCAGTAAAATCTAAAGGAATATTAATTGGTTCTTCAGTTGGATTAATACTATTCCAGTGATCTAGATCAAGTGATAGTTGGTAAGCATCGCCAATAATTTGATCACGCCTCTTAATTAATGATTTATGCATAAGTTTCCTTGGTGCTTCATCAATATCAATCCAAAGAGACTGCTGAGATCCTTCTTTTTGGACAGCATGATTTGCTCTATAAGTTCTACCTGTCTTTTTATCAGTACGCATTTCTTCACGAGCAGCGATACTAATTTTTTTCGCTAGTACATCAAAGGGATCAGTCGGTTCAGGTAACTTAAACCCTAAATGATCAACCATAAATTTAGCGACTTTTTTTAGGTCAACTTCTGTTTCACCAGTTTTAGCCTTATATAATCTAATGGCTTGTTGAAAAGCCTCATTTTGTGTAACCATCCATACTCCTTTTAATCATCAAGTGGATATACATTACCCCATCCATCACTCATCGCACTTGGTATCACGATGTTCCGAATCGAGACTAAATGTTTACGAAATAAATTGTATTTTTGTGTGTAGTGTTGTAGTTTTCCAGCCAAAATGCCAGGATGGATTCTATGAGTGTTTGAAAATCCAATAATGTCAATTTCAGCGAAGAACGGAGATTTTCTTGCAATAAAACTATTTAACTTTTGTTCAGATATAGCAAATGTTGATGCAGCAAGATTTGCAATTTTTTCTTCTTCATCATCCATATCTAACTGCTTTAAATCATAATCAATTTTAATATGAGATTTACCGTGTCCTTGCAGGACATGCTCTAGCTCATGTCTTAATACAAACCAAAAATTGTCGATTCTATCAAATCTTAAAGACATACCAATGACTGGATAAGTTTGATCAAGCCACATGCATACGCCATCCATTTTTGAACCTTTTAAAGGTTCGACTAATACAAATCGAATACCATTCTCAGCCAAAATCCTAGGAACTTTTCTAATTTCTTCAGCTGACCAAAGTAATGATTTCAATTCATCAATTGCCTTCTGAGCCGAACTTGCCAAGTACGGAGCAACTATCATCTCTTCAGCTATTCTTTTTACTCTATTAACCCAAGCTAATTGAATTTGAGTAGGTTTATCCAATTCATTGGTCTTTTTAGCTGAATGCAATAAATTGGTTTCAATATCGTCTAAAGAATTCACTTTGAAAAACTTTAATAACTCTTTTTCAATTTTTTGAAAATCTTTTTTATTTTCAACATCTAACCAACCCCTATTGATCATTTCAGCTATAGGTAAATTACCAAAAAGTTTTACTCTCGATTGTCTTTCAGGATCAGGTATATCTTTTATTCTTGCCTTTGCTAAATCATATTTCATTTGTAATGTCAGAAAATTTTCAGCAGGTATTCCAAAAATATCTTCGAGAACTATTGCTAACTGCGCATTTACACTTTTTTTATCCTGAAGCAACCTATTTACACCAGACTCATCAATTTTGAGAATTCCTGATAAAACTCTTCCGTTCCAGCCTTTATCTTCTAGAAGAGAATGAATTAATTGCCCAGGAGAGCGGTATTGTTCAATATTTATACTCATAAGATAAAAGATACTTCAGTTTGCGCAATTCTGCAAGTTTATTAATATTTAGTTAAGTACTCAATTATTATTTGAAAAATCAATTAATATCTAAAGGTATTAATTTTTTACTATAGTCTACCATTGATTTTAATATTTAGCTTCTGCATTAACAGCCGTTCTACCTGTGGAAACTCCACATACCCATCACTTGCTAAAAAATGCCCTGCATCAGGAATCACGGTATAGGCAGAATTTAACTGCTGTGCCAATTCCACACTATAAGACATCGGTACAATACTATCATTACTCGATATAAATACATGTTTATGTTTAATTTTCGAGAGCTTAGAAACATCTACCTGACTCTTGACAATAAATTCATCTAAAGTATCAAAACCTTGAATCGGTTTAGAAAAACCTGAAACCAAAATCACGCCGCCAATCTCAGTGGTTTCATGTCGTTCCAAGAATTTTAATAAAGTGATGACTCCCAAACTATGTGCAATGAAATAACTATTTTGATCAATTTTGGAAATAGATTGATCCAAAGTTCTTTGCCATTTTTCCATATCAGGATATTTTGAATCAGGGAAAGCAATCAAAGTAACATGTGTACGATCATCCTCCTCTAACTGTTGTTTTAAATACTGAAACCAATGATCATCTACCGATGCTGAATAACCATGTAAAACATAAACTTGACGAATATTTTCTGTATTTTCCGCATAAGATTTGGAAAGAAAAAATGCCAAACTACTGATCGCAATCAAAGCAAATATTGTTTTTTTCATTTTCTAGCCATTGCATACTGATTAAATTATCATCATGCTAAGCTATGACAGTACTGTTAAGGTCAATAGGTATCCTGATGTATCTTGCAAAAGTTGCCAAACTCACACAGATCAGCCCTCGTATGCTCCGTTACTACGAAGAACAAGGCTTAATTTTTCCCAAAAGAACTGCCAAAAACTATCGAATTTATAACACATCAGATGTACAAACCATCTTAAAAATTAAGGTGTTAAATGATGCTGGAATCACATTAGATGATATCCGTGTATTATTGCCTTGTTTTGATATAGAACAACAAAACTTTTTATTGTGTCCTGTAGTAAAAGCAAAATTAGAACAAGAAATTGAAAAACTCACTCAACAATTAGCACGATTAACACATTCACATACTCTACTTATTTCATTTTTAGAAAAAAGTAATCCTCTTTCATCTTAATCCGTGATCTTATTTCATAGAAATGATAAATTGGATCAACAACTGAATTAAAAATTCTATATTTTTACAACTCCCCTTCTATCTCTGCTGCATTCTGTTTTTTCTTCTGCTCAATCTCTTTATTTAACTTTAAAACGTCCTGATACAACGCGTTAAACTGCTTTACCTCTGCATCCTTTTGAAACATGATTTTGCCATTTTCCTTATGCCAATCATTTTCTTTCAATAACGCAAACATCTGCTCCGCTTTATCCAAGATTTGTAACTCTAACAAAATTAAAGCACTTTCCTGATCCACTTTTAAATTTTGCTCTAACTTTTCCTGCATAGACTGCTGCAAATCATTATCAATATCTAAAGTTTTTACTTTTGCCAAAGCTTCTTGCTTATCTAATTGATTTTGTTTCTGATACTGCGTGGTAATTCTGCGTACTACCTCTAACATCTGCTCAGTTTCAACAAATTTTTGCTTACGGTCCTTATCCAGACGATTTACATCTAAAAAATGATTCCACTTTGCAGCCTCGAGATCACGCAAATAAATATTACGTGTTTCAATATTTTTTAGCCAATAATTTAAAACAAACTCAGACAAAATCTTATAATCACCACTTAAACGTGGATCATGCACATCCATGCTGACAGGTTTTGACCAATCCTGAGCTTTATCATACAACTGTTGCATTTTTTCAGTCATCACAACATCAAACATTTGACGTTGCGCCTCATGCTTTTTTAGCTGGGTCTGCTCATAAAAAAAATACGCAGCAATACCGAACAAAATCACAATAACAAGCAAAATGACTCGACGCATAAATGACTCTACAACAATGGATTAGCATTAGATTAACTGATATTTTCTTTTATTTGTATAATATTTATGCACTTTTTTATTTTCATATTATTTATTCTTAATAATACCCAGCTAACCAAAAAAGGCTTTAAATATAAAGATAATAACGCTACCCTCAAAGCCAAGACAAAAATACGAGGAACTCCCATGCGTGTAGATATTTGGTCAGATGTGGTCTGTCCTTTTTGTTATATTGGTAAAAAACGCCTTGAACATGTTGCCAACGATGCAGGCATAGATTTAGACATTATTTGGCACAGTTTTGAACTTGATCCTGATGCACCTATCAAACATGATAGTAGCAATACCGAGCGTTTAGCGAAAAAATACGGACGTACGATTGAGCAAACCGTAGAAACACAAAAAAATATTGCAGAGATTGCAGCAAGTGAAGGGATTGAGTTTAATTGGGAAAAAGCCAATTCAGGCAATACCTTTAATGCGCATCGTATTATCCACTTGGCGCAAAGTAAAGGTTTAGGAAACGAAGCAGAAGAAGCTTTTTTTCATGCTTATATGACTGAAGGTTTAGCGATCGGTGAGCGTGAAATTATCGAAGATATTGCCTCACGTATTGGTTTAGATCATAACGAAGTCGATTACGTGCTAGACTCAGAAGAATTTGCAGATTTTGTTCGTCATGATGAAAAAATCGCACATGAGCAACTCAAAGTCACAGGTGTTCCCTTTTTTGTATTTGATCAACGCTTAGCATTATCAGGGGCTCAACCTCCTGAGGTTTTTCTACAAGTTTTACAACAAGCACTCTCCACTGCGCCAAAACAAGAGATTGAAAACGCACAAGGCGCTGTTTGCAATGATGACAGTTGTGAGATACCAGATCAAAAATAATCTAACTGCGTATAATCAAAAAAGCCCACAAAATTGTGGGCTTGATGTTCAAAATCATTTTGGTATTTATTTGATTATTCAACCAAGAAACTTACTTTTAAATTCACACGATATTCAGTGATTTTATCCTCTCTCACGATGACTTTTTGTTCGTTGATCCAAGCACCTTGGACATTTTTTACAGTTTCAGTGACTTTTTGAATACCTGTTTGAATAGCATCTTCAAAACTTTTATTACTACTTGAATTTACTTCAACAACTTTTGCTATTGCCATGATTTATACTCACTTTTTTTATTGATAAAAACTTATCATAATCGATTGTTTTGCTATTTTTATTTTGTTTAAAAAATAAACACTTTTTAGCAACAAGACTGTCACATAAACTCAAATATGCCATCTTTATGTAAAGTTAAACGACCAAATTGTACATTTAGTATGCAATTGATTTTTTTATAAATGTGCTTTTTTTGGTCAGATTGCAACAAAATTTTGTTAAATAACAATAACTTTTAAAATAGAGTTTTATAAAAAAACATCGTTAAATCAACTATATTTTTATAATATATATCTAAAATACATTTTCCTATTGTGCCAAAAATTGCTGAAATTTGTCAGTTCTCGCCATTTATTCAACATTGATGAACATTTTTAAGACTGTTCATCACATGCAAGTTGATATATTCTATGCAACAGAATTTAGTTAACCAAATTCATGCGCTGTAAGTTTTCTTTTATTTTTTTCTTATTTTATAAGACTATGAATCCTCCTTTATGGAGGATTTTTAGTTTCTACGCTTTTAAAATAAAAATCATCACTTGCTTTATTTATAGTATTCATGATCTTTACAGCTTTATATATCTTGTTTACGCAATGCAATTTAGCTTAACCAAAAGGCGGAATAACTTACAGCTAAACTACAGCTTAGTAAGTCCATTTCATCTTATGCTGATTACATCGGTTCATGTGAATAACAATCTCAGCATGAAATTTTTTCATCCATTAACGAAGAGAGATATTATGACTGATGTAAATCCAAATTCAGATCTATTGACCACAGATTCAACTCATACTTCCAACTCAGAAAGCACACAGCCCAATAAGAAATCACGTTTTTCACCAACAGTTAAAGGTGCATTAATTGGCGCAGTTGCGGGGAGTGTTCTTCCTGTATTTGGCACATTTAGTGGTGCATTGGTGGGAGGTATTGCAGGCAAAGTTTATGAAAAGAAATATTGCCCTCATTCCGCTTAGCTTTTAAAAGTTGTTGGTTCGACCAAACCTCTTATATTTAAAACATAAGAGGTTTTTTATAGACTAAATCCCAACGAAGGTTCTAGTTTTGTAACCAACAGGCAAATTGTAAGGAATTATTCAATACTTGGTTGAAAAATCAACTATAATTTCTGTATTCATTCTAATTCTTGGATTGAACCCATATTTATTTTTAAATCAAAGCGTTGAATACAGAACATTATGGAAAAAATTATATATTCGGTTCCATTTTATAAAAGCTCTATCCTTTTACTTGCTTGTATAGCGAGCACATACGGTTACGCGGAAAATACAAGCTCAACGGCGGCAAGTAACACTGCACCGATTTATATCCCTTCTCCACAGTTTGAACGTGATTTTAATGTATTAGAATATATTCCAAAGCTATTAGATGCTACGCCTACCCTGCTGCCTGAACAATCAGATGAACCTATCGTCCCTTCTACACAAGAAACAGAAAATGCCACATGGGTGGATCAAAAGCAAAAAGGTATTCGAAATTGGGCTGATCGAACAGCAGATCGAATGAATAATTGGTTTGGTGAAACCGATCCAAGTGATCCAGCATCAGCCACTTTACGAATTTTGCTCGATAATCGTTGGAATGAGCATGATGGTTATGAAATCAAACCTCGTATTCGAGGAAAAATAAAACTACCTGCATTAGAAAATCGTCTGAGTTTGGTATTTGGTGATGACTCATTAGACAATGAAATGACGAACAATATTGCCATTACCAATGAAAACCCTAGTGGCAATCCAGATAAATCTGTGGACGGTAAACGCATCCGTGATGACAACAGTTCTATTGCATTACGTTGGTCGCAGCTATCGAAAAGATTACCTTTTGATCTCGATGCCGATCTTGGTATCCGCTCTGGTGATGACGTTTACGCACGCTTAAAAGCAGAAAAAGACTGGCAATTAAGTCATGATTTTACTTTTCATGCTGAACAAATTTATCGCTATGGCATCGACAGTGAAAATTATCTGCGTACCAATTTAGAATTAACTCATGCACGTCCCAATCAGGCGTTTTTATCTAATCAGTTTTATATTACTTATGCCGATGAACAAGATGATGATTTGACTTGGGATAATCGTACGTATCGCCAACATCAATTTTTTAAAGGCAATCGTTTTAACTACGGGATTTATACAGGTGGTTTTTATAATAATGACGATTTACGTTTAAATAGTTGGGGACCATTTGTTTCTTGGCGCCAACCTTTAGGGCGTGAATGGTTTTATATCCAAGGTGATTTAAACTATTTCAATGAGCATCGTGAAGACAAAAGCCATTATTTAAGCACTTTAGTCCGTTTAGAAGCATTATTTTAAAAGCTATTTTGAGCAGCTGTGGATAAGTGAAGACTTATCCACTGATCTTTTTATGTTATCCACAATTGCATTTTTTTGCTTAAATTTTCAACATAAATTAATGGAAACACATAAAAAAAGCCCATCGCTCACGACAGGCTTTCTTTCAGTATAACTCGTTTATTTTAACAATAAGTTATTAATACGTTTTACATATTCCGCAGGGTCATCAGGTAAACCACCTTCTGCTATTACTGCTTGATCAAAGATCACATTGGCAAGATCATCAAACTGTGCTGAACCTTTCAATTTCTTCACCAATGGATGCTCTGGATTGATTTCAAGAATCGGTTTTGACTCAGGAACAGCTTGACCTGCTTGTTTCAACATACGAATCAATTGTGGAGAAAGCTCACCCTCACTGGTCACCAAGCATGCTGGTGAGTCAACCAAACGTGTCGTAACACGCACTTCTTTGGTTTTTGCTTTAAGCGAATCAGACAATTTTTCAACGACAGGTTTAAATTGCTCTGCTGCTGCTTCAAGCGCTTTTTTCTCTTCTGCATCTTGTAAATCACCTAAGTCCACCGCACCTTTTGCCACATTTTGCATTGGCGTGCCGTCAAACTCATGTACAAACTCCATTGCCCATTCATCTACACGATCTGCCATGAGCAAGACTTCAATGTCTTTTTTACGGAACAATTCAAGCTGTGGAGAATTCTTCGCTGCAGCCAAACTATCTGCTGTCACGTAATAAATGGCTTTTTGCCCTTCTTTCATACGTGATTTATAGGCTTCTAATGAAGTCGAAACCTCATCATTGCTTGATGTTGCAAAACGTAATAATTTTAAAATACGTTCACGATTGGTAAAGTCCTCACCCAAACCTTCTTTAATTACCGAACCAAACTCAGCATAGAAGGTTTTGAATTTTTCTTGGTCTTTTTCATCGTCTGATTTTGCCAAGCTATCCAACATGGTAAGAATACGACGAGTATTTCCCTCACGAATGGTTTTAACATCACGACTTTCTTGTAAAAGTTCACGGCTGACGTTAAGCGGAAGATCAGCACTGTCCACCACGCCTTGTACAAAACGTAAATAATTTGGAATCAGATTATCCGCATCATCCATAATAAATACACGTTTTACATAGAGTTTAATCCCTGCTTTGGCTTCACGCGTGAAAAGATTACCTGGTGCTTTGCTCGGCACATACAGCAATTGTGTATATTCCGTGCTGCCTTCGACACGGTTATGCGCCCATGCCAATGGTGCTTCAAAGTCATGCGTTAAATTTTTGTAGAACTCGACATATTGTTCTTCACTGATCTCATTTTTATTCCGTGTCCACAATGCACTTGCAGAGTTAATCGCTTCCCACTCATCAGTTTTTACATACTGACCGCCGCTTGTAGCATTATCCTCCTCACCCTCGGTAACTTCTTCCTGCCAAACTTCTTTTTGCATTTCGATTGGCAAGCTGATGTGATCAGAATATTTATTGATGATTTGTTTAACCTTATAAGATTCTAAATATTCAAGTGCATCATCACGTAAATGTAAAATAATGTCTGTACCACGGCTCTCTTTGTTGATTTGCTCAACTTCAAAATCACCTGTTCCTGTGCTGATCCAACGCACACCATCAGTCGCTGGCTCACCTGCACGGCGTGACTCTACTGTGATTTTCTCAGCAACGATAAAACCTGAATAAAAACCTACCCCAAACTGACCAATCAACTGCGCATCAGATTTCTGATCACCAGTAAGTTTTGACATAAAGTCTTTGGTACCCGATTTTGCAATGGTTCCTAAGTTATCAATCGCTTCTTGTTGAGTTAAACCAATCCCATTATCAGAAATGGTAATGGTCTTTGCCTCTTTATCTAAGCTGACACGGACATGCAAATTTGGATCATTTTCATAATAATCAGGATGATTAATACCTTCAAAACGCAATTTGTCACATGCATCTGAAGCATTTGAAATCAATTCACGTAGAAAAATTTCAGGGTTTGAATAAAGTGAATGCGTCACTAAATGTAAAAGCTGTGCAACCTCAGCTTGGAAACTATGCTTTTGTGCGCTTTGCTCACTCATAAATCACTCCTTAAATTCATAACACTTTTTTATTGAATGCTTTAGAAATGGAGTGACTTAAGAATATTTCAATAGCACAAGCTAAAAAAAATTAAAATGGTCCTTGTTGATAGACACGTTCCATGTATATATCGAGTTTTTGTTGACGCATTTTATAGACATCACTTAAGCAGGTCACATTGTCTTGGCACTGATCACGTAAACGTAACCATTTGACTTGCTGATCCTGAATCACACCACGCGTTCCCATCGGCACTAAACGTTTAATGATGTTATAGGTTGTTGCCATTTTTACATCAGCATCATTTAAAGTACGATGTTCACAAATGGCATGTTCTGTTTTGGTATGTGCATTTTCACATTTAAAACTTGCGGCTTGTGTATTGGAAAATAAAAATAAGCCACTTAATAGCACAGTCATACCTAAAAATTTATTCATCATTTTCACAGTGCTCTTTTCAAAAATTATTGAATTTAGCATAAGAAAATTCATTGTTTTTGAATATGATTTTTTGTTTCATTCTAGTAGTTTTAACTCAATTGCTTAAATTTCCTTTCATAAAAAAAACCCCAGAAAAATCTGAGGTTTTTTGAGAAGCAGCTTAATTCTAAGACTTAGAATCTGTAGCTATAACCTAATGTATATACCATTGGGTCGATGTCTAAATCAAATTTACCACCACCTAACTCATCAATTAAAGTCACTTCTGGACTTAATTGTGCATAACGGGCATCAAAGAATACACCCCAGTTTTTCGCATCAGCAGGTTTAAAGTTCACACCAATTTGACCTGCAAAACCAAAGTCTTCTTTTACTTTCTTCGCAGCACCAGACTCATCCCATGCAATAAAAGCAGTACCACCTACACCAACATAAGGTGTGAATGGAGTAGAGTTCTTCAAGTTATATTTGAAAGTCACTGTTGGTGGAAGATGTTTAATTTTCGCAGCTTTATTACCATCTAATAAAACATCATGACCAATTGGTGCTGCCAATAACACTTCAGCAGAGAATGGAGTTTCACCAAAGATATATTCCACTGAAGGCGTAAATGCAAACTCATGATCAGCTTTCACTACACCTAAAGCTGTATTCGTATCTTGAGTAGGAGAAATAACAGAGCCACCCACTTTTACTTGCCAATCAGCAAAAGATAAAGTTGAAATTCCCATTAAAGAAACTAGAGCAATTTGTTTTAACATTTTTAAACACCCCAAGAAAAAAATAACCCTTAGCATTATTAAACACAGCATTTAGTCATGTTGCAAGCAACATTTTAAAATAAATTGAAATAATATTTTCAAGATATTGAAAAATATAAAATTATATTTAATTCATAGCTTAAAGGTTGGTTTTTAATTCCTAGTGTTTTAATAAACTTTATTATTATATTTTGAAAGCTAATTAAGTATGATTATATTAATTGAGATGACTTCCTCTATAAATATTTTTCAATATCTTATATCAAAAAATAATAAAAAAGTCATCTCCTATTCTCATAGTATTTCTAGGCTTATAGCACCATGGCTGCAATCCAGCCAAAAATCAACAATGGAATATTGAAATGGATAAAAGTTGGCACCACAGTATCCCAAATATGATCGTGCTGACCATCCACACCTAGACCTGCTGTTGGTCCTAAAGTTGAATCAGAGGCTGGTGAGCCTGCATCGCCTAAAGCTGCGGCTGTACCAATCAAAGCCACCGTTGCCAAAGGTGAAAAACCGAATTGCACACATAAAGGTACATAAATCACGGCAAGCACAGGTACACTGGAGAAAGATGAACCTATTCCAATCGTTACAAACAGACCAATAAATAGCATTAAAAAGGCAGCTAAGGCACGATTATCGCCAATGATATTTACAACGCCATTGACTAAACTATTAATATCCCCTGTATGGGTCATCACTGATGCAAAACCTGCGGCTGAGATCATAATAAATCCAACCAATGCCATCATGCGCATGCCCTGTACAAAGACATCATCTGCGTCTTGCCATTTAAAAATACCTGATGCAGAAAGAACAGCAAACCCAACTAAGCCACCCAAAATCATCGAACCTGAATAAAGCTGTGCTGCTAGGGTTAAGCCAATTGCAAGTACTGCCATAAAAATAGTTTTTGGTGCAACACTAGGTGCTTGCTTAGCTTCATGTTGCAGTTCAATGGCATCTGCTTTTAATTCATCAGCATTCACTGCACGTAATGGTTTATCTAAGTCAATATTTTGTACAGTTTTAACTTGGCGATCGACATATATTCTTGGTTTGCGATAACTGATAAATACTGCCACCAATGTACCAATAACCATACCTAAAACAGGAATCGCCATACCCATTGGCATCATCCAACGGTCTACATGCAAATGATATGCTGCACCAATTTTGTTAATATTTCCCATCAAAATTTGTTCAAGGAAAATCGCACCAAAACCGACAGGTAAAAAGATATAGGTTCCAACCAAACCAAGTGTTAACACACATGCTGCTGCACGACGATCTAGTTTTAAATGATTCATCACTTTTAAAAGTGGTGGCACTAAAACAGGAATAAAGGCAATATGTACAGGAATTAAGTTTTGCGAAAAAATCGCAGAAATCAGCAAGATAAATAACAATAAATATTTTACTTTTCGTGCTTTACTATGGGTCGCTTCCCCACCCAATAAGCCAATTAACTTATGTGCTAATAAGTCAGGCAACCCAGACTTTGATAGAGCCAAAGCAAATGCCCCTAATACAGCATAAGCAAGTGCAACTTCAGCACCATCCCCCAAGCCTGCATTAAAAGCTTCTACAGTTTCTTTTAAACTCAGACCTGCAACCAAACCACCTACAATTGCTGAAATAACTAAAGTCAAAACAACAGAAACGCGTGCCAGTGACAGTATAAACATCACGGCAATTGCAATAACAACAGCATTCATGGGAAAAATTTCAGAATTTTCGAAGCGGCTATTTTAACAGATTAGAGATATTCCGAGTTGAATTTAGCTGAATTATCAGTTTGGTTTGTAAAGCACATTTAAATTAAATACTTACAAACCAAACTATAGATTTAATTTTAATTTTTTTGTGCAAAATTACGAATATAATTCGCAATCTCTTGTGGACGACTCAGTACAGCCCAGTGGTTAGCATCGACTTCTACACGTTCAAATTGACTTGCCCATTTTGGCATTTCATCAATCAGCTCAGGACTCACAAATTTATCACGCTTTAACACCACTGCTTGCACAGGACATACTGCATGACGTTGACGAGGCTTAAGTAAACGTGGCGCAAAATTAGCACGATAAAGCGCAATGCCGTGTTCACCATCTTTGGAAATATTTGGATTGAGTGGTAGATCTTTAGTTTTCTCTAATTGGCTCAGCACCATGCCCCAACGCTCAGGATTAAAGAAATGCCAAACGGTTGGTGCGAGTACAGGTAGTTGAAAAGCCACAATATACCAAGATTTAAATAATTGTTTGAAAAATTTACTTTTTTCATTTAAAAATTGATCACGCATCCAAAATGCAGCATGGTCTAAACACGGCCCAGAAATAGTGGTATAGGATAAGATGCGATCTTTAAATTTTGCTTCAGTCACTGATTCCCATGACTGAATCGAACCCCAGTCATGCGCTGCCAAGTGAAAACTACGATTTGGTAATAATTCATTGACCACACATTCTAAGTCTAAAGATAAACGTGGCAAAGCATAATCACGGATGCGTTTTGCCACTGAAGACTGTCCTGCACCACGCACATCATAAGTCACAATGTAAAAATCTGTTATTAATTGTTCAATAATTGGTTCCCATACTTCTTGATTATCTGGATAACCATGCACCAAAACCAAAGCAGGGTTTTCAGGCTTACCCCATGTTTTTGCAAAAAGTTTTTGTTGATCCTGAGTCGAAATCCAGTGAGTTTGTGCTTGCATTTAAAAATACCTTTTTATTTTCACATTGACTGAGCAATAACAATATGGTGCATTTTGATCAATGTCACATCAGCATTGATTATTTATTATGGTCTAAAAATATTAAACTAGAATTGACCATGATCAACGTTATCAAGAAACTACAGACAATCCCACTGGTTGCTAAATTTTTTCTCAATCATTATTCACCTTATAAAGGTGCAGGGATTGAGATCGAAAAGATTGATCTTAAAAATTATTATGTTCGGGTCAAAATGCCGTTAACGCATAAAAATCAAAACATTGTCGGTACACATTTTGGTGGTAGTTTGTATTCGATGATCGATCCATTTTATATGCTGATCTTGATGCATCACTTGGGTGATAAATATATTGTTTGGGACAAGTCTGCGACTATTCAATTTTTACTGCCGGGACGCAGCACCGTTTTTGCAGATATTCGCTTAGATTTTGCTGAGATTGAACACGTTAAATCTTTGGCTGAAAATTTTGCACCTGTGCATCGTACTTATGTATTGAATATTTTTGATGAATCAGGCTCAAGAATCGCTGAAGTGCATAAAACCATTTATATCCGTAGAAAGAAACCACGTGCCTTTCAGCGATAACTGATCTTAGCCTAAATTTAAGAACTATTATTTTTGTTTAAATCTGGGGGTACTGCACTCATCAAATTTAAGCATTCTTCTTGGTTAATTTTTGCTATGATGGTGTATTCCATTTTTGCATCATTCAAAGAATTTTTAATACTGTGCCTGATATTTTCAAACCCACCTCTGAACAAAATTTTGCAATCGCAGAAGCTCAAAAAGGTCAATCTTTTAAAGTGATTGCTTATGCAGGCACAGGGAAAACCACCACTTTAAAACTGATCAGTGATGCCATGCCACAGCGTCGTGGTATGTATTTGGCGTTTAACAAAGCCATTGCCAGTGAAGCGCAACATAAATTTCATCGCAATGTCGACTGTCGTACTTTTCACTCTTTGGCTTTTCGTAGCGTTCCACGTGGAGTCACCGATAAACTACGCTTACCTCGTTTGAGTCCAAGTTTTATTGCCAAAGAATATCGTTTAGAGCCGATTACATTACGCAGAATGATGGGTGGACGTTATGAAAAATATGTTCTGATGCCGAGCCGTTTGGCGAGTCTGGTTGCCAATGCCGTTAGCTATTTCTGTTCGACCAGTTCACAGTACCCCGCTCCTCGACATATTCAAGCACCGAGTTGGTTGCATCCTGATGATGTGGAAAGCTTGCAAAAGCATTTGTATCCTGCTGTTGAACGTCGTTGGTTGGAATCGATTGATCAAAATCATCAAGCAGGTATTGGACATGACATTTATTTAAAATTATGGGCGTTGTCTGATCCTGTTATTCCTGCGGATTATGTGTTGTTTGATGAAGCGCAAGATGCAGACCCTCTTATGCTCGGTATTTTATTGCGTCAGCGCAGTACCCAAGTGATTTACGTGGGCGATGCCCATCAACAAATCTATGCGTGGCGTGGTGCTGTAAATGCCATGCAGCAAATGCCTTTACCTGCATCTCGCTTAACCACCTCATTTCGTTTTGGTGAATCGGTTGCCGACGTTGCCAATAGTTTACTGGGTGCATTGAATGAAACTGTCCCGTTGTTGGGCAATCCAGATTTAAAATCGGCTGTGGTCAATAAACCACATACGAAAATGCGTGATGCAATTTTATGTCGCACCAATGCCCGTGCGATGGAGTTGTTATTGTCAGGTTTGGTACAAGGTGACAAAGTCAGCTTACAAGCCGATCATGCACGCCTAAATCGTTTTGTGGATGCAGCAAGTTTGCTCAAACAAGGCAAACGTGTTACCGATGTACCTGAATTGGCGTGGTTTAATTCTTGGCATGATGTACATGAATATTGTGAAACCAACGATGGCAGTGATATCAAGCCCTTAGTGAAATTGGTTGATGATCATGGTACAGACCCACTCAAAAAAGCACTTGCCAAAATCACCCCGATAGAGCAAGCTGATTATGTCATTTCGACTGCCCATAAAGCCAAAGGTTTGGAATGGAATCGGGTACATCTTGAAGATGATTACCAGTTTAAAATCAATGGACTTGAACATAAAATCAGTGATGAAGAGCTGCGTTTATTGTACGTTGCCTGTACGCGTGCCAAAATGAGTTTGAATATTCATCACATTTATGACCTGATTCAACAGTTAAAAATCAAAAGTCCGTTAATTTTAAGAAATCAAGCGACTGCATAGCCTTTAAAAACGCTCATTGATATTTGCAGGTATAGTATGAAACTTCTCTCCATTCATCTGCGTCACGTTTATCATTTTGCAGATCTAAAATTAGAGTTGCGCCCAGCACAGCAACCACTTACTGTCATTTTAGGTGCGCAGGCTTCGGGTAAGACAGCCATTTTAAAAAATATCTACCAATCTTTAACATGGTTTGCAGCTCGTTTTAAAGATTTACGCACACCCGGCGTAGTCATGTTAGATCAAGACATTATGCAAAACCGCTTACAGGCTAAAATCGATATTGCGATCCAAATTCCGCATGAATTAGGCAGATTGCCTGAAAGTAGTGATTCAAACGCACAAGATCATTCGATTTGCTCATGGCAACTGTATAAAACCTTAAATGCCAATGGCGTAGGTGTCAGTCGCACGGAAATTACTCAGCTTGAACAATTGGTCGCTTTATATTTAAAAGCTATTCAGCAAGACCCTTTGCAGGGTTTACCCATGATTGCCTATTATCCTGTAGATCGTTTTATTAATGAGGTTAATTTACTCAATAAAAACAATCCTGCAGTGATGCAAAGTAGCGCAGCCTATGAATTAACAGCGATTCCATTTACCACTTTTGCACGTTTTTTTGAGTGGTTTCGAGAAATCAGCGATATTGAAAATGCACAAGCAGCACAGTTATTTCAGCAAATTTTAAATAAAAGTGAGCGTTCAACGCTGCCAAGTGATTCAGTTAAAACCGACTCAAATTTTCAAAGCGCTTTGTTGCAAGCACGTAGTCATTTACACAGCCCAAACCTGCAAGCACTTAAACAAAGTTTAAATACCGTTCTGCCTGAACTCACTGATATTTTTATAGAATATCAACCAAAACTGCAATTAATGGTGACTTATCAACATAAAAACCAACCTTTTCAGCAACTTTCGAACAGTATTAAAAACTGGATCGCTTTAGTCGGTGATATTGTACGGCGCTTATGTTTGCTTAATCCTTTGAGTTTATATCCATGTTTAGAAGGTGATGGGATTTTATTGATTGACCAGATTGACATTGGTTTAGATCAAGATCATGCGCAACTGATTTTGCCTCGCTTGCATCAAGCTTTTCCACAGCTTCAAATTATTACGAGTACCCTGCATGAATATTTATTTGAATCTGGTGAAAATATACAGTGCTTGCAACTTCAACAACAAAAAATTCAAGAACTTCAACTGGAACAATATCAGGCAGATTTAGAACAGCTTTATGTCAGTTTACAAGACCAAGCTTCTGAAGATAATGAAGCAGAAACTATTATTGAAGAAGAAACCGTATCAGCCGTAGATCAACTTTTTGCTCAATTCCAAAAACTGTCAGCCCAAGAGCAGCAACAATTGCGTGCATTATTGCACATTGATGATGACCAGACTTCGCCAAAGTCAGTGTTGTAATTGATATATTCTAATGAAAGAAATAGGCTTATTTCTCAAATCATGAATATCGCCTGAGAGACAGTTGCGCTAAGTAAAAATCAACTTTTGGCAACAGCACATTAAAACTTTACGCTTGTTGAATAATTTTTAAACAAATTTATTGTTGCATAAGACGTATAATCATACGTGTTTGTGCAAAAACTAACAAAATAAATTGATGTTGAACTGCTCATGTAATAAGATGAAAAAATCAATATGAATTAGATTTTTCAATTCATATCGATTTTTCAATCGTTTTATCAAGTTGTGCAATACAACTTATTTTTTTGTTTTTCTAACATATTTTTCGGCTTTCAAGATTTAAGTCATTGGATAGTTCTTTGCTTTCCTCAAATCCTTGAAAGATAAAATTCACTATAGGTTTCATCACCTATTCAAGACAATGGACATACGTGTGCTACCGATTATCATCTTGCTACCGTTAATACTCGGCACTACCCTTGTCTCATGGCTGAAGCGCTTTTCTCGTGGGCTAACAGCTTTAGGGGCAATAGGAGTCAGTTTAACCAGTTTCATCTTGTTACTGACTCAAGCAAAGCAAGTCTTTCAGGGTTCTGTGATTTCACAAAGTTGGCAATGGTTGCCGCAAGTAGGGATTGATTTAAGTTTCCGTCTTGATGCGCTCGGTTTGATTTTTGCGCTGCTGATCACTGGGATTGGCACACTGATTTATATTTATGCTTATTATTATTTAAGTCCTAAAAATTCTTTAAGTAAACTTTATTTTTTACTCATGCTGTTTATGGCAGCCATGTTGGGTATTTCATTATCAAATAACTTAATTATTTTATTGGTGTTTTGGGAGCTTACCAGTATTTCTTCATTTTTATTGGTTGGGTACTGGAGTAATTATGAAGCAGCGCAACGTGGTTCACGTATGGCGCTGACCATTACAGGCATGGGCGGTCTTGCCATGTTAGGTGGTTTTGTTCTGCTCGGTCAAGTTACACAAACCTATCAGATTGACCAAATTTTAACGATGACTGATACCGTTCAAAATAGTCATCTATTTGTTCCTATTTTATTGCTAATTTTGCTTGGCGCATTTACCAAAAGTGCGCAATTTCCCTTTCATTTTTGGTTGCCAAATGCCATGGCAGCACCTACTCCTGTTTCGGCTTATTTGCATTCTGCAACGATGGTCAAAGCAGGGATTTTCTTATTAGCTCGTTTATTACCGATCTTTGTTGGTTCGGCACTGTTTCATAATATCGTGACTAGCATTGGTTTATTTACTCTGTGTATGGCAGCATTTTTTGCCATTTTCAAAGAAGATTTAAAAGGTTTATTGGCTTACTCGACCATCAGCCATTTAGGTTTAATTGTTTGCTTGCTTGGAATCGGTTCACCGCTTGCAGTTGCCGCAGCTATTTTCCATATCATTAACCACGCAACATTTAAAGCTGCGTTATTCATGATCGCAGGCATTATTGACCATGAATCAGGTACTCGTGATTTAAGAAAGCTCAGTGGCTTGTGGCAGTTGTTACCTTTTACAGGCACATTGACCATGATTACCGCTGCCGCAATGGCAGGTGTACCTCTGACCAATGGTTTCTTGTCTAAAGAAATGTTCTTTACTGAACTTTTAGCCAATCTTTCTGGGGCTTATGTGGTATTGGCAGCCATCGTTGCAACCTTAGCAGGTTTATTTGCCGTCGCCTATTCAACACGTTTAGTACATGGCGTATTTTTTGATGGCGGTCTAGGCAAAGATGTTCCCAATAAAGATGCACATGAGCCTGCATTTGGTATGCGCGCACCTGCAACACTTTTAGCAATTTTATGTATTGCAGTGGGTTTATTACCTGCGTTATTGGTTGAAAATATTGTCAATGCTGGCACACGTGCTAGCACCCAAGCAACTGATTTTGCGGGGGTGCATTTAGCAATTTGGCATGGTTTTAATTTACCTTTACTGATGAGTGCGATCGCCTTAGTCGGTGGAGTGATTTTCTATTTTGCTTTGGCAAAAGGCAGTCGTATCCGTGAAATTGACCTTGATCCAAAACTTGGCCCACTACAAGGTGCTTTTATCTTTGAAAATTTCCTAAAGCATTTATTGCTTTATGCTCGAAAAATCAAACGTGTTACCGAAACAGGTTCGCTACAAACATATTTATTTTGGATTGTGGCATTTAGTATTGTTTCAGTTGCAACACCGATGCTAAATCAAGGCTTAAGCACAGGAACACGAGAGCTGACCCATGCACCATTTGTTGCAATTGTATTGTGGTTAGTGTTGTTCTCGGGTTGCTGGATGATGTTGTGGTTTCACCATGAGCGCATCAAAGCTGTTTTGATCAGTGGTGCAGTCGGTTTAGTGGTGACACTCGTCTTTGTCACGATGTCTGCACCTGATTTGGCTTTGACGCAGATCACAGTTGATGTCGTGACCACAGTGCTTTTATTAATGAGCTTATCGTTATTGCCACAGCTCACGCCTTATGAATCAAGCCGTACACGTCGTTGGCGAGATGCTATTTTAGCCATCGGTGGTGGTTTAGGAGTGGGTTGGATTGCGTGGTTACTTTTAACCCGTGACCATAATTCGATCTCTTGGTTCTTTGCACAACAATCGATTCCATTGGGCGGTGGTTCAAATATCGTCAATGTCATTTTGGTCGATTTCCGTGGTTTCGATACCTTCGGTGAAATAACAGTACTGGGCATCGCTGCGATTGGTGCATTGTGTTTGATGGATGGTATGCGTGCACACGGAACAACCATGACCCAAGGCTTAACTTTCCGCTTTAATCCTTCACCGTTAATGTTTCGTATGACTGCATCATGGGTATTGCCGCTGGCTTTGGTTGTAAGTCTATATATTTTTCTACGTGGACATAACTTACCAGGTGGTGGATTTATTGCAGGCTTGATTACTTCGATGGCATTGGTGATTCAATATATCGGTTTGGGGCAAGACAAAGCTGAGCAATTATTGCGCGCTAAGTCAGGTCGTTTATATGAAATCTGGATTGGTACAGGCTTAGTGATTGCAGGTTTAACAGGACTTGCCGCATGGCTTTGGGGACGTCCATTTCTCACCAGTGCGCATATTTATGTTGAAACCAGTATTTTCGGTAAATTCCATCTCGCTTCCGCAGCAGCATTTGACTTAGGGGTCTACATCTGTGTAGTAGGTGCAACAATGTTGCTTATCTCAGTTCTTGGCGACTCTCGACATTCAAGCATGTCTGGCCCTGTACCTAAGGAGTAAATCATGATCAGTTTAGAATTTTTACTCGCTTCTTCTATCGGTTTACTGGTCGCCACTGGTATTTATTTACTGTTACGTGCGCGTACCTTTCCTGTGGTTTTAGGTCTAGCCATGATTGGTTATGCTGTGAACTTATTTTTGTTTGCCATGGGCAGAGTACATATCAATGCACCTGCGGTTTTAACAGACCCATCAAAAATCACAGACCCTTTACCACAAGCTTTAGTTTTAACTGCAATTGTGATTGGTTTTGCCACGACTGCTTATATCGTGCAACTTGCTTTACGTAGTCGTTATGAATCAGGAACAGATCATGTGGACTCCAAAGATGAACCGAGTAACTTTGACCCACGTGAGGATACGCCATAATGAGTTTTCTTGATTTTTGGCTGTCTCATACTCCTATTTTCAGCATTTTAATTCCTGCATTTACAGGCTTTATCCTGATTTTATTAGGCAATCCTGGTTCTGGCTCTTTAGCCCATGATTGGCGACAACCTTGGCGACGCAGTATCAGTTTAATTTCTGCAGTGTTGGGTTTTGCCACCGCACTGTACTATCTCTATCAAGCAAATACTGGACAAATCTTTGTTTATCAGCTCAGTGAGTGGTCTGCGCCATTTGGGATTGTGTTGGTCTTAGACCGTTTATCCGCTTTAATGCTGGTGTTAACTTATGCACTTGCTACCCCACTCCTCTGGTTTGCAAGTAAGGAATGGGATGAGCGTGGACGTTATTTCCATGCCATGTCACATCTGTTACTTATGGGGGTGTGTGGGGCGTTCTTAACAGGCGATTTATTTAACTTATTCGTCTTTTTTGAAATTTTGCTCATGGCATCTTATGTCTTATTGTTACATGGGCAAGGGAAAGCACGTTTCCAACTTGGTATTCATTACGTCACCATTAACCTTTTGGCTTCAGCACTGTTTCTGATTGGTTTAGGCGTGATTTATGGCAGCGTGGGTAGCCTAAATATGGCAGATGTTGCTCGTATTATTCCAACACTGGAAAATGACCAACATACACTGGCTGTTGCAGGTGGTTTACTACTGTTTGTGGTCTTTGGTATCAAAGCAGCGATGTTGCCTGTCGGTTTTTGGTTGCCTAAAACCTATGCTGTTGCTGCAACACCTGTTGCCGCATTATTTACCATCATGACCAAAGTTGGAATTTATTCGATCTTAAGGGTAAATGGTACAGTTTTTCAGGATGCGTGGGCACAACAAATTTTCAGTAATTATTTACTGCCTATCGGACTGATTACCTCGTTATATGGTGCAATTGCAGCCATTGGTGCGGAACGCTTAAGACGCTTTGTTGGTTTTATGATTTTGTCTTCAGTGGGGACGATTCTCGTTGCAGTTTCATTGTTAAATGAAGCAGCATGGTCAGCAGGCTTATACTACATGGTACACAGTACCATCATTGCCGCTTCTTTTTATCTGCTTTGTGGCTGGATCACCTCACAACGCGGCTCATTCAAAGATCATTTGAAAGTTGCGCCTAAAATGAAGCAAGAAAAAGTGCTGTCTATTAGCTTCTTTATCATTGCACTGATGATGGCAGGCTTACCGCCTTTTAGTGGCTTTTTAGGTAAGGTATTTATTTTACAAGCGACTATGGATTCTGCTTATCAAATCTGGATTATTGTGATTATTCTTTTGGTAAGTTTATTCAGTATCATAGCTTTTACCCGTGTCGGTTTTATCTTGTTTTGGCGAGCAACCACACCTGAAAATAACCCCAAAGAAGAAGCCTTTGCAGCCTATCAACAATTACCTGAAAAAGCGCCAGCACGAAATGATAAAACCATTTATCTTTTATTGTTGGGTTTGATCTTGTATGTGGCATGTGCGCAGCCGATTGTGCACTATTTAGAGTTAACTGCAAAACAGCTAAAAGATGCAGAGTTATATCAACATAGCATCTTAAAAACGGATGAAAAAAATCAAGTTATTAGCGTACAGCCATTTGATCCGAATTATTTACCAGAAACCAAATATGGTGGCGAAAGCCCTGATGCCAATGCTCACGTTATACCGCATATCGTTTCACCGAATACATTAGAAGGTGAGCATATTTCTGAGTATAAAAAACGTCAAATTCAGCACCAAGCGCAAGAAGAAACACCACTTGGTGACAGCAAACTACAGCCAATGGAGCAATAAATGGAAAATAAAGTTTCATTCCTTGACCGTTGTTTTCCCCATCCTTTTGTTTCATTGGTGGTGGCTTTAAGTTGGCTCATGCTTGGACATAGTTTTGAGCTGTTTGATATTTTCTGTGCACTAGTTTTAGGGGTGATTATTCCTAAATTGGTACAGCCTTTTATTGTACGCACACCTAATATTCACTGGGTTTTAGCTACAAAACTGTTTTTCGTCGTACTGTGGGATATTATTATTTCTAATATTCGTGTAGCGAAACAGGTGCTTGGCCCAACCAAAAATCTGCATCCAAAATGGTACCGTGTGCCTTTAGACACAGATCATGAACATGTCAATACTTTGCTGGCGATGATCATTACCACAACGCCAGGCACAGTGACTGCAGGAATTGATCAAGAACGTGGTGATATTCTGGTTCATTCATTAAGCTCAGATGATCCTGATGCTGAAATCCATGATATTAAAACACGTTATGAAATGCCTTTAATTGCCATTTTCAATGCAAATCAAGGAGATAATTCATGACTATTTTGCCATTTGCGTTGGGAATTAGTTTATTGGCATTGACCATTTCCATGTTATTTTGTCTGTATCGCTTAATTATTGGGCCATCTATTGTTGATCGCTTGTTAGCCTTGGATACTTTATTTTTAAATGCAACCTGTTTGGTGGTACTTTTAGGTATTTACTGGGCAAGTACCAATTTATTTGAAGGTGCGTTATTGGTGGCGATGCTTGGTTTTGTTTCAACCGCAGCATTGGCACGCTATTTTACCATTGGTCATGTGATCGATTAGGAGCAAATGATGATGAATATGCAACTAATCATGGAAATTATCGTATCGTTCTTCTTAATTGTAGGCGCATTCTTCCTCTTGGTTGGAGGAATCGGTATGGTTAAATTACCCGACTTATTTATGCGACTGCATGCCCCGACCAAATCCAGTACTTTAGGATTAGGGAGTTTCTTATTGGCAGCGATGATTTATGCTGCTTTTCAAGGGCGTTTTGGTTTTGCGGAGTTATTGATTACCTTATTTGCTTTTATTACCGCACCCGTATCTGCAAATTTAATTGCGCAAGCAGCGATTCATTTACGCTTACGTTCAACTTCGGGGGACGTTCCTGAAGCGCTTGATCGCCCTCTACCTTGGCAACGTCAACGTAAAATCAAACAGTTTAAGGATGATGAGCTTTAACTCATTCCATCGAATTTTAAACTTTCAAACAAAAAAGCCAATGAACAACATTGGCTTTTTTTAAATCAATATTTATATCAAAATCTTAGCTGTACAAAGGTGGATGAACTTCTTCTTGGAAACTTTCCATATGATATTCATCTGCTAATTTTTCCTTCCAATATGCCACAATCTTGCTGTAATCAATCTCTGAAGGATGAAAATCTGCTTTGTAATAAGACAAATACTCAGGAATCAATGAAATCAACATTTTTGAAATCATATAAAATCCATATGCGTTTTGTGTCACTTTCGGCAAACTCTTACGCCAATCCTGCATAAACAAACGTGTTGCAGAATAGAAAGTTAAACTTGCAAAACCTGTTGTCACATTACGCATGACCACTCGACGCGTTTTATCATCATGATAAACAGATTGATAAACATCAAAAGCGACTGCACGATGTTCAATTTCTTCAATCGCATGCCACACCCAAAGTTTAATCGCATCTTCATCTAAGCTTTGCAACACTTCAGGATGACGTAAAATATAACCACCTAATAATGCAGTAAAATGCTCAAAAGCACAGGTCACGGCTAACTGTAGTTTCGGATGAACACTTTTGATAAATGCATCACGACGACCTAACCATGCTTGGAAACTATCTAGATTATAATCATCACGACGCCAAGCATCATTAAACTCGGCATGTGCTTTAGAGTGCATCGCCTCTTGTCCAATAAAAGCCGCAATTTCAGCTTGCAACTTTTCATCAGTGATTTTGTCACGTACATTACGCACGCTATGCACAAAAAACTGCTCACCAATCGGAAATGTTGAGGAAAGTGCAGTCAATAAATGCGACATCACTGGAGAGTTCGCAAAGAAATGTCTACGAATGTTTTTAGGGTTAAAGCTAGGCTTGCGTACTTTAATCCCAATCGCTTTTGGGCGGTTTAAATATGATTTTTCTTTCGCCACTTGTGCAACTGTCATCGGGATAATCCTACATTTGTTGGAATTTAAACCTATACTGACAGATCAATTAAAATTGTATATTGCCGAAATGATCACACAATTGACCAAAATGTTAATTTTGTCATTTCAGCCAATTTAGTATTATTTACTCTCTTAGAATTAAAAATATAAGCCATTGAAAATAAAAATCATTTATAAAATATTCAGGTGCAAATATTTTTACATTTTACCTGACCTTTTATCGTAAAAAACAAAACCCGCATTACTGCGGGTCTTGGAAATGGGTCTTTGGAATTTAAACGTTATCTTCCAATCAAACGTCAAGGTAATCCAAAATACCTTCTGCTGCTTGGCGGCCTTCCCAGATAGCAGTCACTACCAAGTCCGAGCCACGCACCATATCACCACCCGCAAAAATTTTCGGGTTTGAAGTCTGGAATTTATACTGTTGCTGTTCAGCAGCAATCACACGACCTGAACCATCAAGATTGATATTTGAAGTGGTAAACCAATCTGCTGGCGAAGTACGGAAACCAAAAGCCAGTAACACAGCATCAGCAGGCAAAATTTCCTCTGAACCCGGTACAGGCTCTGGACTACGACGACCACGACTATCAGGCTGACCGAGTTGGGTTGTGACAAATTTCACACCTGTGACTTTGCCGTTTTCACCCACGATCTCGATAGGTTGACGATTGAATTGGAACTCAACCCCTTCTTCACGCGCATTGGTTACTTCACGACGTGAACCCGGCATGTTCTCTTCATCACGGCGGTAAGCACAAACAACTGACTCAGCACCTTGACGGATTGAAGTACGGTTACAGTCCATCGCAGTATCACCACCACCCAGTACAATCACCTTTTTGCCTTCAACACTGATGTATTCTGATGGGTCTTTTTCCCAACCTTGACAACGGTTAACGTTAGCAATCAGGAAATCCAGTGCATCGACCACACCATCCAAATCTTCACCAGCAAAACCGCCTTTCATGTAGGTGTATGTTCCCATTCCCATGAATACAGCATCATAGTCTGCAAGTAGTTGATCAATGGTGATATCTGTACCAATTTCAGTATTTAAGCGGAACTCTACGCCCATTCCTGAGAAAATCTCACGGCGACGTTTCATTACATCTTTTTCCATTTTAAATTCTGGAATACCAAAAGTCAGCAGGCCACCGATTTCAGGACGTTTATCAAATACAACTGGCTTAACACCATTACGCACAAGGATATCTGCACAACCTAAGCCCGCAGGTCCTGCACCAATGATCGCTACTTTTCTGTTGGTCCATTTCACATGTGACATGTCTGGACGCCAACCTAAAGCAAAGGCCGTATCGTTGATATATTTTTCTGCATTACCAATCGTGACTGCACCAAAACCATCATTTAAGGTACATGCACCTTCACATAGGCGGTCTTGCGGACAAACACGACCACACACTTCTGGTAAAGTGTTGGTTTGATGGCAAAGTTCTGCTGCTTGGAAAATACGTCCTTCAGCGATCAATTTTAGCCAGTTTGGAATGTAATTATGTACTGGACATTTCCATTCACAATACGGATTACCACAACCTAAACAGCGATGTGTCTGATTTGCAGCCACTTCTGCAGTAAAAGGTTTATAAATTTCCACAAATTCTGCTTTGCGGACAGTTAGATCTTTTTTCTCTGGATCTTGGCGTGCTACATCCAGAAATTGAAAGTCATTGTTTAGGCGCTCTGCCATGTCTCTCTCCGTGGGTAGGCGCAGTGTTGATGCTGCACCTGCCTAGTTGTCTGCAGTCGTAGAATTATTGTGGATCAGCTTTGGTTGTTTTTAACAAAGTCTGCAAATTAGCAGCTTTTGGTTTCACAAGCCAGAATTTACGGCTATAGAAATCAAACTCATTGCGGATCTTATACGCCCAAGCACTGCCTGTTTCAGCAATATGTTCATCTAAAATACGAGTTAAGAATTCTTGATGTTCTTCCATCGCTTCAGTTGAAATACGATTTAATTCAATCAATTCATGATTGTAATGGTCAACAAAGTCATTATCCAAGTCAAGCACATAAGCGAAACCGCCTGTCATCCCTGCACCGAAGTTATGTCCGACTTTGCCTAGTACAGTCACGATACCGCCTGTCATGTATTCACAGCAGTGGTCACCTGCACCTTCAATTACCGCAAATGCGCCTGAGTTACGAACCGCAAAACGCTCACCCGCTGTACCCGCAGCAAATAATTTACCGCCTGTTGCACCATATAAGCAGGTATTACCGATGATTGCAGTTTCTTGTGTTTGGAATGGCGAACCTTTTGGTGGGAAGATCGACACACGACCACCTGCCATACCTTTACCGACATAGTCGTTGGCATCACCTTCAAGTTTGATATGCAAACCACCTGCATTCCATACACCTAAAGACTGACCTGCTGTACCTGTTAATTTGACTTTAACTGGGTGATTTTCCATGCTCAAATTGCCATAGCGTTTGGCAATTTCACCTGAAATACGCGCACCAATTGAACGGTCACAGTTACCAATTGTGAAACTATATTCACCACCTGTACCTGCTTCAATCGCTGGTAGCATTTCTTCTACCATTTTTTCAGCAAGAATACCTTTGTCAAACGGTGCATTGCCTTGTACTTGGCAATATTGTGCTTTGCCGTCTGCGGCTGGATGAGATTCTAATAATGCACTTAAATCAAGATGTGCATGTTTCTCAGTTTCGCCCGGTAAAACTTCAAGTAAATCTGTGCGACCAATCAAATCTTTTAAACTTGCCACACCCAATGCTGCTAACCATTCACGGGTTTCTTCCGCGATAAAATGGAAGAAGTTGATCAACATTTCAGGCTCACCGATGTAGTGCTCCTGACGTAAATGATCTTGTTGAGTTGCAACACCGGTTGCACAGTTATTTAAATGGCAAATACGCAGGTATTTACAACCCAAAGCAATCATTGGTGTAGAACCAAAACCAAAGCTTTCTGCACCTAAAATCGCTGCTTTAACGACATCTAAACCTGTTTTTAAACCGCCATCAGTTTGGACACGAACTTTACCACGTAGATCATTGACTCGAAGCGCTTGGTGGGCTTCTGAAAGACCCAACTCCCAAGGTGAGCCTGCATGGTGAATCGATGATAATGGAGATGCCGCTGTACCACCGTCATAACCCGAAATGGTAATGAAGTCCGCATAAGCTTTCGCAACACCCGCAGCAATTGTGCCCACGCCCGGCTCAGAAACCAATTTTACTGAAACCATCGCTTGAGGATTGACTTGTTTTAAGTCAAAGATCAATTGTGATAAATCTTCAATTGAATAAATATCATGATGCGGCGGTGGAGAAATCAAGGTTACGCCCGGAACAGAGTAACGTAAACGCGCAATTAAGCCATTCACTTTACCACCCGGTAACTGACCACCCTCACCCGGTTTTGCACCTTGTGCCACTTTAATTTGCAATACTTCAGCAGAAGTTAAATACGCAGGTGTTACACCAAAACGACCTGATGCAATTTGCTTAATTTTTGAGTTACGAATCGTACCATAACGTGCAGGATCCTCACCGCCCTCGCCTGAGTTTGAACGACCACCGATGGTATTCATAGCAATCGCAATCGCTTCATGTGCTTCAGGAGATAAAGCACCCAAAGACATTCCTGCTGAGTCAAAACGTGGCAGAATTTCTTCAACTGATTCAACCGCTTCCAAAGGAATAGAATTGTCTGTTTTTAATTTAAATAAATCACGAATAGTCGCAATCGGACGTTGATTCACAAGTTCTGCATATTCTTTAAAGTCAGCATAGTTACCTGAACGTACAGATTTATGCAAAGCATTGATCACGTCAGGGTTAAACGCATGATATTCTTTGTCAAATACGAATTTTAGCAAACCACCCTGATCGATTGGTTTACGTGATTTCCACGCAGTTTCAGCGAGTTTTTTCAAATCATTTTCAAGGTCAACAAATGTCGCACCTTTGATACGGCTTGGCACGCCTGTGAAGCATTTCGCAACCACTTCATCAGATAAACCGACTGCTTCAAATAACTGACCACCACGATAAGAAGCAACGGTTGAAATGCCCATTTTAGACAGGACTTTCAATAAACCTTTTTCAATGCCTTTACGGAAATTTGCTTGGGCATGGATTGGATCACCTAACAATTCGCCTTTGGCAATCAAATCATTAATCACATCATAAGCAAGGTAAGGGTAAATCGCAGTTGCACCAAAACCTAAGATCACCGCAAATTGGTGTGGGTCGCGTGCAAGCGCAGTTTCTACAATGATATTGGCATCTGTACGCAAGCCGACACTGATCAGATAATGATGGATCGCACCTGTCACCATTGCTGCATTGGCAGGTAAGAAACCTTCACGGATTTTCTTATCGGAAATCACCAATAAAGTTTTGCCATCACGAATGGCTTGTGCTGCCTCTTCACAAATACGTGTAATTGCAGCTTCCAAGCCTTCATTTTCAGCATAGTTCAAATCAATGTCTGCAATTTCGTAACCTTTACGACCAAGAGTACGAATTTGGTGCATTTTTGAATTTGACAATACAGGGCTTGAAATAATCAAACGGTCTGCATGTTCAGGGCCTTGCTCAAAGACATTTTGCTCACGACCTAAACAAGTTTCCAATGACATTACGATTGATTCGCGTAATGGATCGATTGGTGGATTGGTTACCTGAGCAAACTGCTGACGGAAATAATCAGTGACATGACGTACTTGACGAGACAATACTGCCATAGGTGTATCATCACCCATTGAGCCAACGGCTTCCTGACCGCTTTCAGCGATTGGACGAAGTAATTGATCACGTTCCTCAAAGGTCACCATGAACATTTTTTGTGCCGCTTTTAAAGCATCGCCTTTTAAGCCTTGGTCACATAAATATTCTTCTAACTCTGGGCTACCTTGTACACGTACAGAGTTTTCACGCAACCATTCACGATATGGACGCATTTTTTTCAGATGATTGCTGACGTCTTTGGTATCCAGCATTTTGCCTGTAAAAGTATCAACAACTAAAATTTGACCTGGTCCCACACGACCTTTAGACACCACATCTTCAGGCTCATAACCCCATACACCAATTTCTGATGCAAGTGTGATATAGCCATTTTTAGTAATCACCCAACGTGCAGGACGTAAGCCATTACGATCCAGCATACAGATTGCATGACGACCATCCTGAATCACAAGACCCGCTGGACCATCCCAAGCTTCCATATGTTTTGAGTTAAACTCATAAAACGCACGTAAGTCAGCATCCAAAGTTTCTACGTTTTGCCAAGCAGGCGGCACTAACATACGCAGCGCACGGAACAAGTCCATGCCCCCACCAACTAAGATTTCAAGCATATTATCCATACTTGAAGAGTCTGAGCCTGTACGGTTAACGATTGGATTAAGCTCTGTCAAACCTGGTAATAATGGATTTTCAAATTTTGGCGTACGCGCTGCTGCCCAATTACGGTTGGCAGTGATGGTATTGATTTCACCATTGTGTGCCAAATAACGGAATGGCTGTGCCAATGGCCAACGTGGTAAGGTATTGGTCGAGAAACGTTGATGGAATACCACAATATGTGAATCCAAACGTTCATCTGCAAGGTCTGTATAGAAGTCTGCAATATATGCAGGCATCATCAAACCTTTATAACTGATCACTGTTGAACATAAAGTAGTCACATAAAAATATGGATCATTACTAATTTGCTGTTCAGCACGACGACGTGCCATAAATAACTTACGGTTGAATTCAACTTCATTTACGCCCATTGGGCAGTTCACGAAAATTTGCTCAAATGCAGGTAAAGACTGCATCGCAATTGAACCTAAGGCATCATTATTGGTTGGAACAACACGCCAACCGATGACACGACAACCTTCTTCTTCGATTTCTTTGGTTAATACTTGTTTTGCGTGTGCAGCAAGTGCTGGATCTAAATTTAAAAATACTGTGCCTACAGCAAAGATTTCCGTTAGGGTAATGTCGCTGATTTTTTTTGCTTCTTCACGGAAGAATGCTTTTGGCATAGCCAATAACAAACCGCATCCATCGCCAGTCTTACCATCTGCAGCAATACCACCACGATGCGTCATACAACTTAAACTATGAATTGCGGTCTTAACTAAGTCATGACTTGCATCACCCTGCATATGGGCGATCAAACCGAAACCACAGTTATCTTTAAACTCATCAGGTTGGTATAAACCTTGAGCGGGAGCTACAGTATTAGGCGATGGCATGTGCATAGCGTACCCTTCTTTTAACAGAGGCCCATCAGGGCAAATTTCTAATATCTAAAACCAGTGAGAGTATTGGCTAATCATTAGTCATACACTTTCGGTTATTACTACGTCCAGTCTGTTTTAAATTTAATTGCAAAGCGTTTCTATGATATGACTTTTGCACTTATTTAAAGCAATACAACTGGTTTATATCAAACACTAATTCAACTCTTTTGCGCCAAAACAGGGACAATTCACTCAATTAGCGCACCAATAAAGCAATAAATATGCCAAAACTTATTTCATTCACTAAATAAAGTAAATCTTATAAAAATAAAGCATCTTTAAAAAATTCTTTTTAAATCGGTTTATACAATATCGCACCAATGCTGTGCAAATATTTTTATTTCACTTCAATTTCGCTCTATTTTAGTACCATTTAGTTAAATGGGTCACTAATTTCATTATTACTCGGTTTTCTTTCTGTCGTTGGTGTTGGATTCGTGGTAGCAGGTGCTGTTGTTGTATTGGTCGTTGGTGCTTTTGTGGTTGCAGGACGTTTTGGTTCTGTTGTTGTACCACCTGACGCTACTGGAGTGGTCGCAGTCGAAGAACTTGGTTGAGTTATGGTTTGTGGTTGTTGCACCACTGGTTTAGGCTGTACAAGTAGTGTTTCATCTATAATAGGCAAAGCTGCTGGTTTTAAATTAATCCCATAAAGCTTATTGCCACCTAGCATTTCTTCTGAACCTAAGTCATTCACTAAACTTGCATATTTCTCTAAGTGAATCACTTGAGGTTGAATGGTATTTGGTAATTTTAATGTATTCAGTTGTTGTAACGCAGCTTTCGCAAGATCGGCATTTTTATAAACACCATAAGCCATCACATATTGCTCTGCTTGATCTTCTTCACTTAAACGGAAATAAATCAAATTCTTACGGTCTGCTTGTTTGACTAAAAAACCACGAATTACGTCTTCATTCGATGATTTGAATAATTCAACAATATAGTTTTTCTTATTTTCTTCAAAAAATTTAGTGCCTCGAAATTCAGGCTCATGATTACCTGATGCAACCACACGTGTTGTCATTTCAAGCGGTCGGACTTCATCCATTAATGCACCAAGATGGGTCGTTGCTGCCACTTTTTCAGGCTGAATCTGTACTTGAGTTTCTTCAATAGGATTACTGACCTCAACCAACTCTTTGGTGTCTGTCATTGCCCAAAAAATGACTGCTGCAAGAAAGCACAGCAATCCTAGAATTAACCAAATATATTGTTGAATATTTTGCCAATTTGAACGAATTGCTGCCATTACTTTAACCTTTTACGCTTGGTTAGCAAGAATTGCTTGTTTCATCAATTCCACATCGAAATCTTTAGTAATTACCGCTTGCCCAAGTTGCTTCATCAACACCAAACGCAACTGACCATTCAGCACTTTTTTGTCATGAGACATATATGCTAAAAACTCATCAAGTGGAATTTGAGGACATACTATAGGTAATTTTGCACGTTGTATGATTTTTTTTGTACGTTCTAAATCATCCAGCGAAATCCACCCCATACGCTGTGATAAATCAGCAGCCATCACCATACCTGTTGCGACCGCTTCCCCATGCAACCATTCCCCATAACCTAAATATGACTCAATCGCATGACCAAAAGTATGACCTAGATTCAATAATGCACGCTCGCCTTGTTCTTTTTCATCATTGGCCACAATACGTGCTTTATGCGCACATGAGCGATAAACTGCTTCTGCCAATAATGTAGCATTTTGCGCAAGTAAAGCCTCCATATGCTGTTCAAGCCATAGTAGAAACTCTGCATCACCTAACAAGGCATACTTAATTACTTCCGCTAAACCTGCTGATAACTCACGCGGAGCTAAAGTACGCAGTTGTGCCATATCTGCTAAAACGACTTGCGGTTGCTGAAAAGCCCCGATCATATTTTTTCCAAGCGGATGATTAATCCCTGTTTTACCGCCCACACTCGAATCAACTTGTGACAATAATGTGGTTGGCACTTGGATAAAATAGACACCGCGTTGGAAACATGCGGAAGCAAAGCCCGCCATATCCCCGATGACACCACCACCCAATGCCAACACAGTTGCATCGCGGTTAAATCCATTTTCCAGCAAAGCATCAAAAATTAAATTTAAGTGTTCAATATTTTTGTACTTTTCACCATCTGGTAAAATACACGTCGCAACTTTTTTACCTAATTTTTCAATTGACTCAACATAATACTGCAAATACAAAGCCTGTACAGTTGTATTGGTTACCAACATCACTTGCTGTCCTTTAATATAAGGTGCGAGTAATTCTTGAGGTTTTAAATAACTCCCAATAAAAATAGGATAACGACGATCACCAAGTTCAACATGTAAAGTTTGCATGAATACCTATACCTAACCAGCAGTATTAAATAATTTCTTTAGACATAATCAATTGTAAAATGCGTTGCGCTAAATCTCGTGCTGCACCTTGATTGGTTTCAATAATATAATGTGCAACTTCACGATATAAAGGGTCGCGAATATTTAGAAGATCTCTTAATTTTTGCTCAGGATTTTCAACTTGCAATAGAGGACGGTTTTTATCTCGATATGTGCGTTGTAATTGAAGTTCAACAGGGGTATATAAATAAATAACAATTCCACGTTGCTTTAAATATTCTCGATTTACTGCTTGTGTGACTGCACCACCACCTGTAGCAAGTACCAAATTTTTCTTAGTGGTTAACTCATTAATAACAACGGATTCACGGGTACGAAATCCTTGCTCACCTTCTTTTTCAAAGATCCAAGGAATCGTTGCACCTGTTTTACGCTCAATCTCATGATCACTGTCTAAAAATTCACGACCTAACAGATCAGCTAAATGTCGACCAACAGTGGTTTTTCCTGCTCCCATGGGCCCTACCAAATATAAATTTGGTAGGGAATCAAACTCTTTGCTTGGCAAGGAGTCACCTATTGAATTGCTTTCATTAAAAGTATATTAATGATTTCTCGCACTGCTGTCATTAATAATTCGAGGTGTTACAAAGATTAACAGCTCTCGTTTATTTTCAACTTTGGCATCATTACGGAATAAACGCCCGATATATGGCAAATCACCAAAGAATGGAACTTTGGTTGTTGTATTTTGGGTTTCTTGCTCAAAAATACCACCAAGTACCACAGTTTCACCATTATCAACCAAGACATTGGTATTGATTTCGTTTTTATTCAAAATCACTTCACCATTGGGTGCAGTATCCCCGCGAGAGTCGCTACTAATATTCAATTGCATTTGTACTTTACCATCAGGTGTGATGCTTGGTGTTACATCCAAACTTAACAATGCATCTTTAAATTCAGTAGTTGCTGTTGAACCAGCTGCAGAGTTTGTGGTAGTGGTATAGGGAATCTGTTGACCTGAAGATACTTTGGCTTTTTGTTTATCTGCAGTCATCACTTTTGGTGTCGAAATTACCTCACCATAACCATCTGCTTGTAATGCAGATAACTCAAGGTCTAACATAAAATCAGATAAACTGATGAGACCAAAAGCGATTTTACCTGCAGCATTGGCCACACCTAAGTCAACGTTTAGGTTATCTGGACGAGTAACGGTAATTTTTCCATCATCATCAGGGGTTTTTAAATCCCAAAGCGATTGGTCACTCCCACCAACCAACAAATCATTATTACGAGGTACGCCTTGCGATAAAATCCCCCATTTTACGCCCATTTCTTTAGAAAAACCTGTGGAAGCTCGAACAATACGTGCCTCAATCATGACTTGCTTGACTGAAACATCGAGTAAATCCACCATTTTTCGAACTTTATCAATATTCTTTGCAGTATCGTTAACAATTAAAGTATTGGTTCGAATATCAGCCACTGCACTACCACGTGAGCTGAGTAAGCTTTCTAGAGCCAGTGAATCTGTGTTGGCAGTTCTATTACCTTCGGCACCTTTTGCATCTCGGGAATCTTCCAAAAGCTTCAATACATCAGCCACTTTGGCATAACTTAACTGGATGTACTCCGTTTGAATTGGTGCAAGTTTAACGCTTTGCGCAATCGCTTTGGCTTCATCTTCTTCAGATTTAATCAACTCTGGAACGGGTGCTATCCAGATCACATCACCATTACGACGTTTATCCAAATTTTTCGTTTTAAGAATAATATCCAGTGCCTGATCCCAAGGAACATCTTTTAAACGTAAGGTAATATTGCCTTGTACCGAATCGGCAGCAACCATATTTACTCCAGTAAAATCAGCCAATAACTGTAATACTCGGCGCACTTCAATATCTTGGAAATCTAGTGAGATTTTTTTGCCCGTATAAGATTGACTTGATGCAGGTTTATTTGGACGAGTATCTTCTGGGCGTTTTAAACTAATCGTTAACTTATCTTCAGCTTGATAAGCCATGTATTCATAGCTACCTGTAGACTGAATGGTAATCACACCGTTATTGCCATCATTATGCGCATCAATCGTTGCAACTGGTGTAGCAAAATCATTGACATTTAAACGACGAATAAGATGTGTTGGAATTTTATTACCCAATACACGCACCACAACTTTACTGCCTTGTTGTTGTACATCCACAGGAGTGTTCACACCTGCTAGATTAATACTCACCTGACCTTCACCTTTGCTGCCACGCTGGAAGCCAATATCTGCTACACCTTGAGCAGGTTTAGCAACCGTAGTTGGTCCTAAGTTTTCAAGGCTACCATTTTGGTTTGCATTATTTATTTTTAAAATAAATGTATTGCCTTCTACGCGAGTAGTAAAAGCACCACTATTATTTAAATTTACCGTCAAGCGTGAGCGCTGTGCATCCGAAGCGACATTGATTGAAGACGCTTCTGAGCTTGACACTGGAATTGAGGTTTGTGTTAGACCTAGTTTTGTATCGTTAAAATCCAGCACCAAACGAGAAGGCGATTCTAATTGATACGCTTGTGGTTGTGGAGGTAAACCATTGAACATGACACGCACCTCAGTACCTTGTCCTGCTAATTGCATTGGTACCACATTGGTCATTGTCACTTGTGCAGCTGCGGCTTGCATCACCGCAATCGATACTGCCGCCATTGAAAATTGACGTAAATAAGTGTTCATAAAGATGCCGTCCCCACCCCAAAAGTTTTTAATGCTCTTTTTCATTTTTATTCCTTCATTCATTCTCAATCTAATTGACCGATCAATACTAGACTTCGTGGTCTTTCGATATACCCGTCTCGTCCATCTGGTACGATCTCTAAAAGATCAATTCGAGTTGGAGTGATTGAAATAATCCGCCCTTGATTCATCCCCAAATAGTTGCCTGTTTGCACACGCTCAACTTCTTTATCTGGCGTCTGAATCAGACCAACAATTTGCCCATTGTTTGATTTCATGCTGCCTTTAAAACTCAAAGTTTCAAGCGCATAATTTTCTAAAGGTTGTTGCTGTCTAGAGAAGTTTGGATAAACACGTTTCCCTGACATAATTCTCAACTCATTTGCCAATGAACTTGGTAAAAATGGGCTACGTAATTGCTGTGCTGAATAATTAAAACTTGGCACAGGATCAAATGTCGGTGCAGGTTCAATCGGTAAAGGCGGCTGACTACGGATTGTTGCCATTTCCTGATTGACTGCATCAATCCTTGAATCGCATCCGACCAGTAAAACAACAAGAGAGATTCCGCTCATTAATTTAAGTAAATTCATGCTTATCTTCTCCCCTTTTTACTAGTTGTTTGTGAAGAGTTATTTGAGCTTGAAGCTGTACCTGTAGCCACTGCATTGGTATTTTGTGAAGTATTTTCAGCTGTTGCTGTTTCTGCTGTTTCAACATCTGTACCGATATAACGGTAGGTTTTTGCGTTTAAAGTATAATTTACCAAAGGTACATCAGATTTGGCATCTTTTGGTGCTTCAGCTGTAATAGTAAAATCATGCAAAGTAACAATTCGTGGTAAAGCTGCAATTCCACTCACAAAACCACCAAATGAGTGATAATCCCCTGTTGCTTCTATTGAAATGGGTTGCTCAATAAAGAATTCTTGCTGTACTTCATTTTCTAGTTTGATATTTTTAAATTTCAAACCTGAACTTACACCAGTCACGTTAATGTCTTCAACCAAACCTGGAATTTCAGTTTCTTTTGGCAACTGTTCCAATTGTTGTGTAAAGTCCATTTGCATTTGTTGTAACTGTGCTTGATATTGCTGAAGATTTCTAAGTTTCGAATCTTTTTCCTTAAACTCATTCAGCAAAGTTTGCTCTTGTGCACGTGCTGAATCTATGGCATCCAGCTTTGGTTTAATGACAAGAAAATAACCGATTGCACCCACTACGAATAAGATAAATAACCAACAGGTAATCTTGACCGATATTGGCCAACTCCCATAGTTATTCATATCTAAGGTATTAAATTGCTGGAAGAATTTATCTACCGTCATTTTTTTCTTTGGTGGTGCATCTTTGACTGAATCTGCTTTTTCAAGATCTAGACGACTCATTTAGCACCCCCATTCGCTTGCGCTTGATCTGCCTCAGGTTTCGCTGCCTGTGCAATTTCCCCAATATCAACGCTCACAACAAAACTTCCATAAGACTCTTCAGCACGTGGTACCACTGAAGTTGCTGGTTTATTTTTATTTTCTTCTGCTGCCAAGAACGAATTCATGAACGCATTTCTATACCATTCTGATGCTTCTAAACCACGCAATAAATCTGCAACAGTGTTTGGACTCTCCGCTTTCCCTTCAATGGTAAATTTATCTCCAGTGCGGCTAAATTTAGTGATATACATTGCTGGCGGAACCACGCGTACCAACTCATCCACTAAACGTACAGTCACAGGTCGCTGACCTTGTAAACCTTGAATTAACTTCATACGTTCAATAATGGCATTACGCTGTTCTTGTAACCCATCTAGTGTTTTCAGTTGTGTGTCTAAATTTTGATTGGTACTTACAACCAACTGATTTGCTTGTTCTTGGTCTTCTAATCGTTGATTAAAATACATCCAAGCCAATAATACAATGATAAACCCCAATACAGCGATGCCAATACTAATCGCAACAAATTGTTTTTTTCGTTGTTCTCTTAGTTCTTCACGCCATGGGAGTAAATTAATCTTTGCCATTAATCAAAACTCCTCATTGCTAAGCCACACGCAATCATTAACGATGGTGCATCATTTTCTATTTTTTTCAGGTCGATTTGTGGTGAAAAGCCCATTTGTAAAAATGGATTTGCCACAGTCACACGATAACCTAGTTTTTGTTGTAATAATTTTGCAAGTCCTGGAATATTAGCATTTCCTCCTGCCAGCAAAATATGATCAATTTCATTAAACTGCGAAGAGGAGAAAAAGAATTGTAGGGAGCGAGCTGCTTGTTGAACGACAGCATCCAAGAATGGCATGAGGACTTCAGTTTCATAATCATCAGGCAAGGTCCGATCTTTTTTCGCACGACCCGCTTCTTCATAAGACAAACCATAACGGCTTTGTACATCCTGAGTGAGCTGTTTGCCACCAAAGACTTGTTCGCGCGTATAGATGATTTTGCCGTTTTGCATGACCGAAAGCGTGGTCATAGTATGACCGATATCTAAGATCCCTACCATATTGGCACCGATTGGTAGCGTATCTGAGAACACTTCAAAAGCACGTTCAATACAATAACTTTCTGTGTCAGCAACTTTTGCGGTCAAACCTGTCATCTCAAGCACTTCAACCCGTGAATCTACATTCTCGGTTCGCGTTGCGACAAGTACAACATTGACTCGATTTGGATTAGGCAGTTTGTCAGGTAAAACTTCAAAATCTAGACTCACCTCATCCAATGGAAATGGAATATATTGCTCTGCATCCATACGAATTTGAACTTCACGTTCCTCATCGTTCATGTCTGCATCCATCTCGATGACTTTTTGAATCACCATAGAGTTGGTTACTGCAACAGCCGCATTCATAGATTGGGGATTAGCAATATTAATCGCACGCTCTAAAGCATCCGATACTGCTTCTGGGTTGAGAATATTCTTCTCTACCACACTTCCGTCTAACAATGGACTTAATCCATAGCTTTCCACCCAATAACGACCGTTTTTAACAGAGAGTTCTAATATCTTTACAGAGGTCGAACTAATATCTACCCCTATAAGCCCCTTAGCTTGCTTACGACTGATTCTAAGCACGATTAAATTCCTATTATTTTTATCCCCAAAAAACGTCACAAACTGATTGCAATTGGTCTAAATTTTTTATAGATACAATAAGTCATCTAACAATCTGCTAAATGAAAAGCTATACTGACCGTCAATTAGTTTGCTATTAGCTCTTATTAAAACTTACTTGTTATGAAAAAGCTATCTCGTTCAGGGTATGTTCACCCATTTTTTTTGCTGATTATCATTATTTTAATAGCAATACCGATGGGTTTTTATGGAATGTACCTCTATATTGCACCATCTTTACCAGAAATGAGCTCCTTAAAAAAGGCGCCATTACTTAAGCCTTTGCAAGTATATACTGCGGATAATCAATTAATTGCGGAATATGGAGGCAAACTTTCTGTCCCTGTTGAGTACAACCAAATACCCAAAAATTTTATTCATGCATTCTTAGCAGCGGAAGATTCATCTTTTTTTGAACATAGTGGTGTAAGTTTTAAAGGTTTAGGACGTGCAGTAAGTGAGTCTGTAACTGGTGGTGCACAAACTGGTGGATCAACCATCACCATGCAGGTTGCAAAAAACTATTACTTAACCCCTGAACGAACATTAAAGAGAAAATTAACAGAAGTTTTTTTAGCAAGAAAAATTGAACAAAATTTATCCAAAGAAGAAATTATGACACTCTATGTCAATAAAATCTTTTTAGGTAAAAATGCTTATGGTATTGCGGCGGCTGCAAAAATTTATTATGACAAAAGCTTAGACCAGCTTAGCATTGCCCAAATGGCAATGATTGCAGGCTTACCCAAAGCACCTTCAAAATACAACCCTGTCGCCAACCCTGAACGTGCCTTAGAACGCCGTAACTGGATTTTGGGTCGTATGCTACAACTGGGTTATATCAACCAAGTACAATACAATAAAGCCGTTGCTGAACCTGTCAGTTTAAGTATGCCTGACCGTGGTATAAGCAATAAATTTCCTTATGTGGGCGAAATGGTTCGCTCTGAACTGGTAGAAAAATTTGGCGAGCTTGCAATAGACTCAGGTTATAAGGTTTATACGACGATTGACAGTAAACGCCAGCAATATGCAGAAGATGCTGTACAAAAAGGCTTAGAGGATTATGACCGCCGTCACGGTTGGCGTGGCCCTGAAGCGCATGACAAACCGCTGAAAGATTTTCTACCTTATGCCAACACCTATCCTGCAGAAGTCGTAAAAGTTTATGCAAATAGCTTTGATGCCTTAATGCAAGATGGCTCTAAGGTTACTGTACCGTGGTCAGGTATGTCATGGGTTCGTCCATACCATAATGCTAATAGTGTCGGTGGTGGTTTTAGTCGTGCTTCACAAATTGTCAAAGTCAAAGATATTATCCGTTTGCGACCAAATGCTGAAAAAACCGCTTGGTCACTGGTTCAAGTACCTAAAGTTCAAGGACAATTGATTGCGATTAATCCAAACGACGGTGCAATTGAAGCTGTTGTGGGTGGTTATAATTTTTATCAGTCTAAATTTAACCGAGCATTACAAGGTTGGCGTCAACCGGGTTCAACCATTAAACCATTTATCTATGCGCTAGCGCTTGAACGTGGTATGACACCTTATAGCATGGTCAATGACAATCCAATCACGATTGGACGTTGGACACCTAAAAACTCTGATGGTCGTTATTTGGGTATGATTCCACTACGCCGAGCTTTGTATTTGTCACGAAATACCGTTTCAGTACGTTTATTGCAAAGCGTGGGTGTAGAACGTGCACGTCAATTGCTAATGGACTTTGGTCTACAAGAAGATCAAATTCCTCGTAACTTCACGATTGCACTCGGTACACCGCAAGTTTTACCTGTACAAATGGCCACAGGTTATGCAGCAATCGCCAATGGTGGATATCGTGTACAACCGCATTTCATCAGTCGTATTGAAGATGCATATGGCAAAACTATCTATGAAGCAAAACCTGAGTATGCTTGTATTTCATGTATTAATGAAAAAGATGATGTAGCAGATACCGAAGCAACCACACCAGATGATGAAGTTATTGAAATGACCAATCAAACACTGGAACAAGAAGCTGAACCAACAAACACCAAAGCGTTAAGCAAAGAAGAACAAAGCCAGTACCGCCAAGCACAACGTATTTTAAAATCACAATCTGCTTATGATATGGCTAATATTCTACGTGACGTAATTGTACATGGTACTGGTCGTGCGGCTTTGAAAATTGGTCGTAGTGACATCGGTGGTAAAACAGGAACAACCAATGATGCCAAAGATGCATGGTTTGCAGGCTTTAATGGTAAATTGGTGACGATTGCTTGGGTTGGCTTTGATAAACCTTCAACGCTTGGTCGTCGTGAATATGGGGGGATTGCAGCCTTACCAATTTGGACAAACTTTATGGGTAAAGCGCTTGAAGGGACACCATCAGCTTGGGTACATTTTGATAAAAATGCCAAAGATCCTATTTCACGAGAACAACGTGGTCATGTTGCAACAGAAGACACATCTCAAGCGAAGAAAGATGAATATCGCACCTCACCACCATTGGCACGACCAATTTATCGTCCTGCGCCAGTTGCACCTGCACGCAATCCATCGAATGACTTTGATGATTTGCCTGGTGAAAGCAATGATGTGGAAAAAATCCTGAATCCAACCCGTCAGGCACCACCAGCAATGAATAACCGTCCTCAAGCAACGACACCTCGACAAGAACCTCATGATTCTTTAGAAAGTTTGATTAATGAAGTGCAATAAAGCTTTTTAAAATAATCCGCAAAAAGAGCGTATTTGATATACGCTCTTTTTATTTCTCCGCCTTTTTCTGTAAGAGGATTTGTAAATAGGCTAATTTACGCTTAGAAATTATTTAATGTAGCTATCTCATTTAATTTAACCAAATAAGTTAAAAGATGAAGCTTTCTCATTAATTCCCTAAGAAAAATAAGAATGGATAAAACATTTTCCATCGACAAAAAATAAGCTGCATAATGCAGCTTATTTAATCAATCCTATTTTTTAAACAGTATGCCTGTTAGTCATCATCTTGTGGTTTTTGCAAAGCAACAATATGGACTTTATCAATCTTATGCCCATCCATCGTGACGACTTCAAACAGATAACCATCTGCTTCAAACTTTACACCATTTTCAGGCAAACGACCTAAGTGAAATAAGATATAACCTGAAAGTGTTGAGTATTGTTCAGACTCATCGACTAAATCACACCCTAAAAGTAAAGAAACATGACGAATATCTGTTGAGCCTTCAAGCATCAATGAACCATCTTCCAAGCTTTCAGCAGCAGCTTCCATTTCATCTTCGTCAGGGAACTCACCTGCGATCGCTTCTAATACATCAATCGGGGTTGCAATCCCTTCAATTGAGCCATATTCATTCAGTACAATCGCCATTTGTAGTGGGGCTTGACGGAGTTGCTCCATCACCATGAGTACTTGCGCATTTTCATGCACAATCACGGGTTCACGAAGATGTTTGTCAAAATCCAACACACCTGTTTCAATATAGTCATTCAACACTTTATGTGTCGGTACAATCCCTGCGATATTGTCCAACTCACCATGCGCTAAAATTAAACGCGAATGCGCCATCGACATTAAATTTTCTTTTATTGTCGCTTCATCTTCATCTAAATCTAACCATTCCAATTCTGGACGAGGGGTCATCACCGATTTTACAGGACGTTCCGATAACCCTAAAACACCCTGTACCATCACACTATGATATGCACTATTTTCAGAGTCAAAAATCTCATCTGCCAAAGCTTGTGTCGCCAAAACATCTTCAGACTTGCTGTTTTGACTATCAGAACTTGCAGCACTTTTGCCACCTAACATCCGCATCACAGCCGATGCAGTACGGAAACGCAAGTCTGTGGTGGTAACTGTTTTTTCTTGGTTTTTACGCATGGTTTGGTTAAAGAACTCAATCATGACTGAGAAACCAATCGCTGCGTATAAATAACCTTTCGGAATATGATAACCAAAGCCCTCAACAATGAGTGAGAAACCAATCATCATCAAGAAACATAGACATAAAATCACGATGGTTGGATGTTTGTTTACAAACTCCATCAATGGTTTAGATGCCCACAGCATGATCCCCACTGCAATCACCACAGCGATCATCATGACTGACAGTTCTTTGACCATCCCCACAGCAGTGATCACACTGTCCAAAGAGAATACGGCATCAAGCACCACAATTTGAACGATGACCATCCAAAAAGCTGCATGCACAGGGTTTTCTTCTTTAATCGGACCATGCCCTTCCAACTGTTCACGCAACTCCATCGTGCCTTTGAACAATAAGAAAATACCACCAAACAACAGGATCAAATCTCGTCCTGAAAATGGATGTTCCAAAATATGAAAAAGAGGTTTTGTGAGTGTAATCACCCATGCAATAGATGCTAACAGCACCATACGCATACAGAGTGCCAACATTAAACCGATAATACGTGCTTTATTTCGTTGTTCAGGCGGTAATTTTTCCGCAAGAATGGCAATAAAAACGAGGTTATCAATCCCAAGAACGATTTCTAGAATTACCAGTGTTGCCAAGCCCACCCATGCCGATGGGTCAGACATCCATTCTAAAATCATGATTGCGCCTCCCTATTCAAGAGAGACAAGCGACTGTTGAATAAAATAGACGTGAGCTTCAATTGATAGAATGCTTTTGTTATATGAGAAAAATGTATTATTTCGGAGCGACGACAACCACTACCCATGTTGATTCATTTGTTTGTTGTAAAACAGATTTCAATTATATCAAGACTATTTGGGAATTCATCCTTTTTTTCAAAATCAATAAAAATCTCAGCAAATCGCAGGTATTGCAGCCTTTTACATTACAAAACATTGCAAACAAAACATAACCATATCTCACCTTGTCATATTTATGCCGTAGAATCATAATGAAAAATAAAGATTTAATGATCATGAAGGTGAAAGAATAATTTATGAATAATGCATTTATGAATCCGTTAGAAACTATTTTAACCACAGAAAATAAAGCAACTCAGGTTCTCATTGCCCTATATTGTGGCTCTCGTTTTGGCAATAATCCCATTTATCAAGAAACAGCGATTCAATTGGCACAAGGGATTGCTGAACATGGTTTTGGGATTGTGTATGGTGGTGCGAGTATTGGCTTAATGGGACAAGTCGCTGATACCGTAACCGAGCATGGCGGTGAAGTGGTTGGTGTCATTCCTGAGTTTATGTTGGACTATGAAGTTGCCCATAAAAATTTAACTGAGCTGCACATTGTCACCAATATGCACGCAAGAAAAGCCATGATGGCGGAACGTGCCAGTGCTTTTGTTGCGCTTCCTGGTGGTTTAGGTACTTTTGAAGAAATTCTTGAGATTGCCACTTGGGGACAGCTGAATCAGCATCAAAAACCAATGATGCTTTATAATGTAAATGGCTTTTATAACCATATGATCGCCCAACTTGATCATGCGGTTCAGGAAGGTTTTTTACCTCCGCAGCATCGGGCAAAATTAATCGTATGTGAAACGGAAGATGAGATTTTCTCTGCTATTCGAAATTTACATACACCTAAAAGATTTGTGATCTAAAACGACACATCATAAAAAATCGAGCATTTAGCTCGATTTTTATTTTATGAATGTTTCTTTAATCAGCTTATTTTAGATTGATTTGGTACACCGCAGTAGAACCACTGACTTCATTGCCCACAATCAACATTGGCTTAGCATTTGGTGAATCTTTGGCTGCGACAAAAGTTAAACCTTCTGGTCCCAAGTCACCTTTTTCAATCAAAATCTGTTTGCCTTTCTTATCTAAAATCGGTTGACCTTTGCTGTCTTTGAGTACTTGATCTTGCTTAAAGCTACGATCATTAAAGTATTGTACAAACATTGGTTTTTGCGGATTGCTGATGTCATACACCATAATGCCACTTTGACGCTCTAAGCCAATAAAAGCAAAAGTCTTTTTGCCAATTTTACCAATAGTCAAACCTTCTGGTTCAGGCCCTTTATTGTCACTACGATCATCAAATGCCACAGCAGCATGATCAGTATTAAAAGTATTTGGGAAAAGTTCAGCTACTTTACGCTCAAACTCGCTCCCCGAATCCCAAACCAATTGACCTTGTGCATCCCAAATGCTGAATGAGCGTGCGCCATAGGCATAAAGCTTTTTATAGGTTAATAATCCATTTGCATCTAATTTTGGCGAACCATCCGCATTGGTTTCATACCCCATATTCCATGCGATATTTAAACGTCCAAGTTGCTCATCATCACGGCATTTACCTGCTTCATTTGCTGTTGCACCACAATATGCAAAAATCGTTGGATCGAGTTTTGCACCTTTTGCCCCCTTGGCGATTTGTGCGAGATGTGCAGGATAATCCCCTTCAGCATTGAAACCTTTTTTGTTAAATAAGTGCTTCATACGAATGGATTCAACATAGCCTTTGCTCGCATCTCCTGCAAAATAGGCAGCTTCATCACTGAGCCATTCACGGGCATCGCCTTCATTGGCCGTAACTAAATAGGTTTGATTATTTGCAGTATATTGTGCAATTGCGTCAGGCTGATACATGCCGACCAAACCTTGCCACGCTTGGATATTTATTTTCTTGTCTTTATCACTAACATCTAAAGCATTTGCCGTCAGCCCATGATCTTTAAAACCCAGTGGATAAATGTTTGTCACTTTTTTTGCTGCAATATCAATTTTTGCAATCGCATTATTTTCTTGCAAACTTGCCCAAGCTGTTTTGCCATCATCACTAATGGTAATGTATTCAGGCTCTAAATCTTGTGCAACAGTTGCATTGGGTCCAAAAATGCGGACGCCTGATTGGATCAATTCTGCTTTTTTGGTATTCCACGCTTTAAAGTCAGCAGTGCTCGCCACAGGTTTATTGATATTTGAAACATCAATAATGCTCACCGAACCTTCTGGATCAATACTATAGTCATCATTCGGTTCCGCTTCATTTGCAACCAATACCGTTTTACCATCTGGGCTAAATGTCAACATATCGGGCAATGCCCCAACATTGACTTTACTAATAAACTTCAAATCCTTAGCACTAAAAAATGCCACGATGCCTGTATCAGTTTTCTTTTCAGCCTGTACTGCCAGCGCTACAATGCCATTTTTAACAGAAACAGAATTCACTTCAGAATTTGCCAAATGTTCACGTGCTGATAATTCACCGATATGTACTGGCTGTTCAGGTTTAGATGCATCTAAAACATCAATTACACCTTTTTTAGCATTCACAACAAAAATGCGTTTTGATGCAGCATCGTATGCAGGAATTTCTGCAGCGCTTTCTTCAAACACACCCGTTTCATAATGACCTAAACGGCTTAAACTGATGGTTTCAGGTGTTACTTCTTCAACGACAGGCGGCTTGGTATTGTCATGGGTTGAATTGTCTTTATCATCATTACATGCCACCAACCCCATCGAAAGCATTGCCAAACACAATGCTGAAATTTTAAATTTCATTTAATTTTTTCCATTCTTCGTTTAAATTTTCAGTAATTTATGCAACTTGAATGAAATTCTTATGACAGATCAGTGACAAAATGATTGCAGTTTATTGACCAACAACAAAACAAGCTTTTTACAGATTTAAAATGACGATTACTTTAGAATATTGAAAAATTAAACTTTTGAAGAGACATGACAGCCACGCCATTACATCAAAAATTACAACCCGAGTTTTACCTATTGGTCTTTTTGGTGTCCATTGGCTTTTTCATGCAAGGTTTAGATACCACCATTATCAATACTGCCCTACCTGCAATGGCGGCCAGTCTGCAAGAACATCCTTTGCGTATGCATGGTGTGGTGATCAGTTATGTACTTTCTGTAGCCGCATGTATTCCTTTAAGTGGTTGGCTCGCCGATCGTTTTGGGGTAAGAAATACCTTTTTTGCTGCCATCGTGATTTTTACCCTTGCCTCTCTTGGCTGTGCTTTATCCAATGATTTCAATCTATTAATTGCATTTCGCGTATTACAAGGTATTGGTGGTGCATTGTTACTGCCTGTCGGGCGGTTGGCGATGCTACGCATTATTCCACGTGAACAATTTTTGTCCGCAATGAGTTTAATGAGTTTGGCGGGTTTAATGGGACCTTTAATGGGACCAACATTGGGTGGCTGGTTGGTTGAGTATGCCTCATGGCATTGGATTTTTTTGATCAATCTCCCCATTGGGCTATTGGGAATGTTTGTGACCTTTAAAGCCATGCCAAATACCACCGAACCCTCAGTGAAAAAGTTTGACTTGAGTGGTTTTATTTTACTGGTGATTGCGATGGTCGGGATGGCGTTGGGCATCGAAAATATTGCCAGTCGAGAGGTATCCAGAAGCTTTAGTCTTAGTTTATTTATCACAGGCTTTATTGCTGCGCTGATCTATGCCTATCATGCACATACTCATCAAAATGCTTTGTTTCGTAGTAAGTTATTTAGAAACAGAATCTATGCCATTGGGATTTTAGGTAACTTTTTTGCCCGTTTCGGAAGTAATGCTATTCCGTTTATTTTGCCTTTGATGTTGCAAGTTGCCTTTCAGATGGAGCCGTTCATGACAGGCATCATGCTAACGCCTATGGTGTTAGGTTCATTATTTTCAAAACCCATTATCCGCCCGATTATTTCCAAAGTCGGCTATCGTAGACTGTTACTGATCAATACGTTTTTGGTCGGGGCATGTATTGCAAGTTTTGCGCTGACTACAGCAGATACCCCAACGTGGCTTAGGGCTCTGCATTTCTTTGTATTTGGAACATTAAACTCCTTACAGTTTGTTGCGATGAATACATTAACGCTCAAAGACCTACCACAACAAGATGCCAGTAGTGGCAACAGCTTTTTGTCGATGATTATGATGCTGTCGATGAGTATTGGAATTGCATTGGCAGGGACTTTACTGAATGTATTTACAAACCATTTAGGTGAAGCACAAATCACGCAAGCATTTCATTACACCTTGATTTGTTTAGGTTTAATTAACATTATTACTGCGATTATTTTCTATCAGATTCCCAAAGACCAAGAGATTTAAAATATACACATATCTCGCATAGTCTTGCGATGAAGTTCACATTAAAATGATTACTTCTCTCTATTTAAAATGATGATGCCAAAACATTTAACCAAGATTTCAGCAAATTTTAGTCGCAATCGTGTCGCGTTGACGATTGCGATCGTTGGCTGCCTGATCAGTTTGGCTTTGGCAATTGTTCATTATAATGCGGCTTCTGCTGAACCTTATCCAATCAAAGGTTTTGATGTGTCACATCATCAAGGTCAAATCAACTGGAAACAAATTTCTCCGCAGCGATATCAATTTGTCTATCTGAAAGCCACTGAAGGTGGGGATTTTAAAGATACGTTATTTCAAAATTATTGGCTCGAAGCACGTGAACGTGGTATGCGTGTAGGTGCTTATCATTTTTTTCGTTTATGTCGTGAAGGCGACATCCAAGCGCAAAATTTTATCAATACTGTGCCAAATAAACCCGATGCACTACCGCCTGTGATGGATTTAGAATATGACAGCAAGTGCATTAATACCTTTACCAAAGAACAATTACTGAAACAAATCAAAATCATGCATGATCGTTTGCAAGCTCATTATGGCAAACAACCAATTTTTTATACCTCAAAAAATTTTTATAACATTATTTTGCTTGGTGAGTTTAAAAATACGCCAATTTGGATTCGTGAATATTACGATCAGCCAGATTTGAAAGACCAACGGGCTTGGACATTTTGGCAACAGACCAATCAAGCTAAGATTTCAGGGATACATAAAAATGTCGATTTAAATGTATTTTATGGTGATGAAAAACAATGGCAGAAATTTTTGCAGTAAAATCATCTGCAACCTTGAGATGAAGATCTAAAGTCGTATTTTGTCGCAGAAATTTTTTTAAATCAGATTTAAAGATGAGTCCGCTCTCCAATTCAGTTAAGATAAAAATGATCTGGTCAATTTGACTCGAAAATATGAGAAAAATCATTCATATCGACATGGATGCTTTCTACGCTTCAGTAGAACTACGCGAACGTCCTGACTTAAAACATTTACCTGTGGTGATTGCCTCGCATCATCCACGCGCAGTGATTGCGGCTGCATCTTATCCTGCACGTGAGTTTGGTTTACGCTCTGCCATGTCTATGTCACAAGCCAAAAAATTGTGTCCCCACGTGATCGTGATCGAACCAAATTTTGATAAATATCGGGAAGTTTCTGCACAGATTCACCATATTTTCCAACATTACACGCCTGTGATTGAACCGTTGTCCCTAGATGAAGCTTATTTAGATGTCACTGAAAATTTACAAAATATCCCAAGTGCAACTGAAGTTGCTGAACGCATTCGGACAGATATTTTTACCCATACAGGACTGACCGCCTCCGCAGGTGTTGCACCCAACAAATTCCTTGCTAAAATTGCCTCAGATTGGCATAAACCCAATGGTATTTGCATCATAAAACCCAGCCAAGTCCAACATTTTATTCGCGATCTTCCACTCAAAAAAATCCCAGGTGTGGGTAAAATTACCCAAGAAAAACTGAAAAGTTTGAATTTAGAAACATTGGGAGATTTACAACAAATTGATGAATTTTTTTTGATTCAGCATTTTGGAAAATATGGCAAGCAACTGTTTTTATATGCGCAAGGCATTGATGAACGTCCTGTACAAGCAGAACGACAACGCCAACAAATTTCAAAAGAAATCACCTTTGATGATGATTTTACGTTGATGCAATGTACGCCCTATTGGGAGGGTTTAATTGCACGTGTTTGGCAAAGTTTAACCAAAAAGCAAATTCAAGCACGTGGAGTTACGGTCAAATTAAAATTAAAAAATTTCCAAGTTCTTCAACACAGTAAAAGCTTTAAACATGCATTAAATTCACAACAAGATATGCAAAAAGTGGTACACATCCTTTTATCAGAAATGCAAATACCTGAACATTTTCAATTTCGTCTAATCGGTGTAGGGCTGTACCAACTCTCCGAACAGCAAGATGAGTCACAACTCTCATTGTGGTGAACTATCTATAAATATTGAAGTGAAAAGAATTCGTTTATTTTTCAAACAAAAGAATTAATTTTAATCAAATATTCTCCCACCTTCGCCAAAATTAGAGTACTCTATTTCCCGCAATACATTATCCATGTATCTGCTGAGTGAGTAAAAGTCACCAATACTTTTGCCCTGCTGTCCTGTGATTGGCGTGACGATCAAATCCGAATATTACAGGGCGCTCAGAATGTCACATGAATAATTGCCCTCATCTTTTTTCAAACGCTGCACAATCCCTCTCTCAAAGTTCACATAAACTTCACTTAAATTTCATTCGCCTAAAAGTCTGATTTTCAGTACACTCAAAACGATGCCGTGAAATTTGAAATCCGATGAATAATAAAAAACATATTTTGTGTGTTGAAGATGATGCCGCAATTTTAATGCCTTTACGCTATGCGCTTGAGCGTGAGGATTGGCAAGTGACTTGGGCAAATACAGGTACACAGGCGATTGACTATGTTCAAGAAAAAAACTTTGATTTTATTATTTTAGATGTGGGTTTACCCGATCTCAATGGCTTTGACGTCTGTAAAAAAATTCGCCATTTTAACCATACGCCTTTGCTTTTTTTAACAGCACATGATGATGAAATTGACCGAATTATAGGCTTAGAAATTGGTGCTGACGATTACTGCGCTAAGCCTTTTAGTTCTCGAGAAATTGTGTCAAGGATCAAAGCCATTTGGCGCAGAATGGAAATTCAAAATCAATTAAAAAACTCTCAAGCCAATGAGATAAAAGACAATCCAAAACAAATATCTCAAGTTTGGCAATGTCAGGAAGAGTGCTTACAAATTCATTATTTTAGTACGTTGCTGCAACTGACCCGTTATGAATATCGTTTGTTAAAATTGTTAATTGATCATCCTGAACACGTGTTTAGCCGTCAACAATTGATGGATCATATTTGGGAACATCCTGAGCATAGTTTGGAACGTACTGTAGATACACATATCAAAAGTTTAAGACAAAAACTCAAACACATTTCAAGTGAACACGACCCGATTCAAACCCATCGAGGCTTTGGTTATAGCTTAAAGAGAATGGATTAAAATATTCGTCAAAGGATAGATAAAAGTGGCTATTGATTTGATGAATCTTGGATTATGTATTTTAGTTCCTGCACTTTCTAGCCTTTTCATTTGCTTATTATTTTTTATCTCGCAAGTGTATAACGAGGATTGGTATTTTGAGGATGATGAAGAACCACCTCAAACCAAAATGGAAAAGTTCATGGATAAAGCTTTTAAATTTAGTCTTGTGGCGTGTTGTTTAAGTGCTTTTATTTTTTCTTTAGCCATGTATTTCAAGGCATTTTATTTACTGTCAATTTTTCTGATACTTGCACCACTATGGATATTGTGGGGATATTTCAAAAGTGAATAAATATATCCGATGTTTATTTGAATTATTTATCAAATTAAATGGGTAATGCGCGATGTCCATTTTTATACGCATCTGGTTTTTCTTTGGTTTAATCATTCTGCTCGGACTGTGGTTTATGTCCTACACTTTTAACCAGCAAGTAAAACCCAATGTGCGCCAAGTGGTTGAAGATACACTCGCTGAAAATGCCAATATTATTGCGATGTTGGTGGCTGAAGATGTGCATGAAAATAAAGTCGGTACGCCCCAATTTGATCAAAAAATTCAACAAGCTTTAAATCGCAAACTGAATGCCACGATTTGGCAACATAATAAAAAGGAAATTAACCAACAAATCTATATTACTGATGCAAAAGGCATTGTCATTTATGATTCACAAGGGATTGCCACGGGGCAGGATTATTCACAATGGAATGATATTTATCTGACTTTAAAAGGAAAATACGGTGTACGTTCTACACGTAGTTATGACTTGAAAGGCAATGATTTGGGGAGCAATCACAGCACTATGTTTATTGCAGCACCTATTTATTATCAGGTCAATCAACAGCAGCAACTGATCGGTGTGGTGAGCATCGGCAAGCCCAATCGTTCTGTACAACCTTATATTCAACGTTCAGAAAATCAGCTTTTTCGTCAAGCAGCTTGGATCGCATTATTGAGTTTGTTTCTTGCCAGTTTGGTGGCGTATTGGCTAAAACACAGTATTGACCGTGTCCGTAAATATGCCCAAGCACTCGCACCGGTCAATCAAGCGCCACACTTTCGTTCTGCGCAAGAGCTTAATCTGGTTTCACAAGCGATTGAAACCATGCGAGAAAAACTTGAAGATCGTGCCTATGTTGAACACTATGTCAACACGTTGACCCATGAACTGAAAAGCCCGCTCACCGCCATTCAAGCCAGTGCCGAATTGCTCAAAGAAGACTTACCTTTAGCAGATCAACAACAATTTGCCACACATATTCATGAACAAAGCCAACGCTTAAAAACCTTGATTGATCGGATGTTACTATTGACACGTTTAGAAAAATCCAAACATCAACTTGAGCTACAAAATTTTGATCTTTCACAACTGATCAAACACGTTTTAGACCAATATGCCAGTCAAATTCAAAATAAAAAAATCCAGTGTTTACTGGATATTGAAAATGAATGCTTGATTCAGGCTGATCGTTTTTGGCTACAACAAACTTTTGCAAACTTACTGGATAATGCCTTGGATTTCACTCCACATTCAGGCAAAATTTTGCTTCAATTGCATAAAAATCAGCAACAAACTATTGAATTTAAAATCTTTAATGAAGGTGAATGGATTCCTGAATATGCCCTCAAACAAGTTTTTGATACTTATTTTTCCTTGCCCCGCCCTGTTTCACAACAACGCAGTTCAGGTATTGGCTTAAGCATCGTGAAACAAGTGATTGAACAACATCATGGACAAATTAAGATTGAAAATATTGATGAAAATCAAATTGATTTAATCCAGCCCCATCAGCAAGGTGTTTGTGTCACCATCCGACTAACTTGATTTTGTAATGTCTTTCTAAGCTCATGCCTACATGCATCATTTTCAACTTCACCTAGACTTCACATAAAACTCAAAAGCAACTCAAATAAAAAACATCTACTTTTTACACACTATTGAGATCTACATATATTTAAGGAAATTATGATGAGATCTCATTTTCTTACATTTAAAATCATTGCCATTTTTATATTGATTGGCATATTTGGCATTGGTTTACTTTTTATCCAAAACCTCGTTTCCGAACGTCAAAGTTATCAACAAGACTTCATTCGAGATATTTCCAGCACTCAAATTAGACCACAAACCATTATTGCGCCCTATGTGCAAGTTCCCTATACAGAACAAAAAACCTGCCTGGATGATCAAAAAAAGCCATTTCCATGTACCGAACAATATTTTATGTATTTAGGTGCTGACAGTACCGATTGGACAGCTAATTTTAATGTATCGGATAGCAATTACAGACGAACGATTTATCGTGCGATTGATTATCAAGCAAATTTGTCGGCGAAAGGTGCTTTTTATAAACCTGAACTGGATCAAAAAAATTATGAATGGAATAAAGCACAAATCATTTTTCCTATACATGATCCACGTGGCTTAGAAAAACAGCCTTCCATTAAAATTAACAATCAAAATTACACATTTCAAATAAACGAACAAGCGAAGGATCAATCAGGCTTTGATTTTATGACAGTTTCTGTGCAAAAACATCCTGAAATCTTGCAAGCGATTCAAAATGGTTTTGAATTTAACTTACAACTTCAAACGAAGGGTTTAAGTAAATTCAACTTGATTCCAACCAGTCATCACGTCACTTATAACGCAAAAGGTAATTGGGCAGATACCAAATATGATGGACAAAGCCTACCTTACGCAAAAATGAGTCAAACTGAACAATTTAGCGCACAGTGGAAAAATATCGCACTGGGACAACAAAATCTCAATAAAATCGCCAATTGTGAAAATAGTGATTGTATGCGCCAACTCAGTCACGCTTACTTAACTCGCAGTAGTAATGAAGCAGTTGCAGCCTATGAAAGTGGACAAAATATAGAAAAAATTGGACTTTCAACCGAGTTTCTAGAATCTGTCAATGTCTACACCCAAACTGACCGTGCAATTAAATACGGTATCGTTATTATCATCATTACTTTTGGCTGTTTCTTCTTATTTGAAGTCATGAAAGGCTTGCGAATCCACCCAATTCAATATGCTTTAGTGGCAATGGCACAAGGCATTTTCTTTGTGCTATTACTCTCAATTAGTGAATATTATGCCTTTGCTTGGGCTTATATAGTCGCAGCAATCGCCTGTGTAGGTTTGATGACATGGTATCTATTCTTCGTGATGCGAGGAATCAAAGCTGCTGCAATCTTTAGCCTGATTTTAAGTACGCTTTATGCAGTAATGTACTTATTATTGCAATCATCAGGAAAAACCTTCCTCATCGGCTCAGTGATTTCCTTCATTGTGCTTGCTGCTGTGATGTTCATCACCCGACATATCGACTGGTATCAAGTCGGTACAAAACCCAAATCTGAGCTTAAAAATTACACCCCTTCACAGTACTAAAAACAGTTAAAGATGGATGCGTTTTCGCATCCATTTCCATTTCATTTGTAGGTGAGAACATGAAAAATATACCTTTAAATAGCACCAATACAGCAGTACTTCCTCAACTTTGTCCTATTCAAAGTTCCATTGCATTTTGCTTAAATCAGCTTCGCCAAGCCCAAATTTCCTTTTTAAATTTAGGTAATATTGTGGTGTGCCCAGAACAACGCTTGATCCTCATTTTTCAAGCAAAATACCTTAAGCAAATACAACCACTACATGAATTTGCATAAAAAACCATATTCATGCGGAGCATGTTCACGTAAACTTTAACAATAAAAATTTGTGAGAATCCGCATGACTGTACAACGTATGCACGTTAGCCCACGCTTTTCAGAAATTGCAATTTCGGGAAATTTAGTTCATTTAGCAGGTCAATTGGCCACTGATCTGAGCCTCGATATCCGAGGGCAAACACAACAAACTTTAGCTGCAATTGATTCTTTTCTTGCAGATGCAGGCACAGATAAAAGTCACATCCTGTCTGTGATGATTTTTTTAAAAGACATCGAAAATGATTATGCGGATATGAATGAGATTTGGGATGCTTGGTGTTCTGATATCCAAACACTTCCACGTACTTGCGTTGAAGCAAAAATGTATAAACCTGAAGTTTTAGTTGAAATGACAGTAGTTGCGGTTAAACCTTAGTTGAAGCACTGTATTTAAAATAATTTTATTTTCTGAGTTTGCTCACTAATCACCCACTTACTTAGCGCATGATGAACATGCGCTATCTACAATTAACCATAAACACGTGAGCGTGCTAAACGCTCTGCATAAGCTTCTAGATTGACTGCAGCTTGGGTGGTTAATGTATCGTGAATATTTGCATAATCTTGCATAAAATCTTCACGTAATTGTTGATACTCTGGCACACCTTGATAGCGAATCACACGATAACCTGCCATTTCTAGCAGAGTGTCTTGATTTCGATCGGTATTTATCCATTTCATCGCATTTGGATCATCTAAAGTAATCACTGCGATCACTTTAAACTCTTGATCTAAGACTACAAAATCTGCAAACATTTTTTGATATTTACGACGGGTATGCAAATATTTTGTGGTGAGCAATGCATCGAAAGATACATGCGCTAAAATATTTGCAGTCGGTAAAATTTCTTTAATACGCGCATAAGTTATTAATTCATTTGAATTAAAAACCGCACGTTGTCTTAAAGCACTATCTAGTTTCTGCTTATTTTTCAGTCCCTTATAAGCAATCATACTGACTACTGCAAGTATGGCGAGTGTCGCAAGAAACATTAAATCCATGAGTTGCCTTCCTTATCTATTTTTATAATTTGTCTCTTTTTATACCGCTTTTTATTTCACTTTTCCACAAATAAGTTGAATTATTCAGCTAAACTAGCAAAGTTTATCATCGCTTTTAAATTAGACGATTGACTTATTGTGAATAAGAATTTTGTTTCGCTATTTCACAAGTATATTTCCCAAGCTAAAAATACTCATTTCTTATGACAAAGAGATGACTATTTCTTCTACCATTTATAACGATAATTATAAAAAGATTCAACTTTTACCGATAAAAGATGTTCGATTTTGTCTGACAATTTATACCTTTAGTTTTAAAAGGAGGCTATCTATCACATTAGAAGACACTGATAAAAAGACATTTCTCCTCATCGACGTCTAATATAGAAAATTCTATTCCTGATCATTCTCCAAATTAAATTTACGATAAAAACTTACAACTGCTGCCAATAAAGCAAGCAGCGCAGCAAGCCATAACATCATACTGTCACTTTTTTCAGTGAACTGAATAGATACAGCAACTAGTGCCGCGCCTACAGCCTGTCCTGTAGTGCGAGCAATATTCAGCATTCCACCAGCGACCCCACTTCGTTGTATTGGTGAGCTTGCCATTAACATGCGTTGATTAGGTGTTAAAAACACACCAAAACCTATGCCACAACACGCCATACATAACATGATTAGTCCATGTGTAAGATTTGCCTGAAAATAAATCAATACAACAATCGCCCCACTTAAAATCACCAATCCAATTGCCCCCAAATATGCAGATGAAATTCGATTAGATAATATCCCTGCAACAGGTGCCATAATTGCTCCCATGACAGGCCAAGGGGCGATCAAAAAACCTATTTTAGCGACTGAATATCCAGATCGAAATAAAATATAAGGCACAGCAATTAACATCAGTCCTTGTACAATAAAAGCAAGAAATGCAGTTAAAATTGAAAGTGAAAAAATAGAATGCTGAAATAAATCAAAAGGAAAAATTACATAGTTTTGTTTAGTTTCACGAATGTATAAGACAACTGCAGATAAGGCCCCCAGCCCCATAAATAAGCAAAATAATAAAACCGAACCAGATAATGCAAACGCTGCAAGTGCATAAATAATACTTGCAAACATCACCATACTTAAAAGCGCTGAAATAAAATTAAAAGCTTGGTTTTTCTGTTTGTTAGAGATTGGCAATGCGTATGCAGCGACCAAAGCCAATACACCCACTGGAACATTAATGAAAAATAACCAATGCCAAGTTAGCTTAGACAAAATAACTGACGCAATCATCGGGCCACCCGCCAAACCAAGCGCAACGATAAGTGCATTTATGCCTAAGCCCACACCTAAATTTTTAGCTGTATAAATTAATCGCACTAAGGCAATATTAGTCCCCAAGATTGCGGCTGCACCTACGCCCTGCAAAGCTCTTGCGAAAATTAACTGATCGATTGAACTTGCTAAACCACAGCACCACGATGCCACTATAAAAATCACTAAGCCATTTAAAAAGATCTTTTTATGACCAACTTGGTCGGCAAGTGCTGCCAATGGTAATATGAGCGCCACCATCACCAATTGGTAACTGTTTACGATCCAAATTGCATCAGTAAAAACAATGTGCAAGGCTTGGCTGATTTGTGGTAACGCAGTATTGGTAATTGAGCTATCCAGACTGGCAATAAATACCGCCAAACTTAGACCTAAAACAGAATAAATAACGGAAAATGATTTTTCAGATGAAGACATGGCGAGACACCATTTCAATCAGTGTTGATTTAAATTAGCATGTTGGCTATGTTGTGATAATAGGCAAAATTGAATGATACTTTTGCAAATATGCAAAAATAGATAGAGCTATGAATAATAAAATCGATGCTATTGAATTATTTACTCAAATTGTAGAAACAGGCAGCCTATCTGCAGCTGCCAAGCGAAGTGGCTTATCTATCTCAACCATTAGCCGTCAGATTACTGCCCTAGAACAACGGCTAGGTTTAAAATTACTGATTCGTTCCACGCGTAAAATCGTTTTAACCGAAGATGGCAGTGCTTACTATGCCGCAGTCAAAGAGATTTTAAATGAATTAAATCAAGTTGAAAGCCAACTCAAAGAGCATCATCAAGAGCCTTCAGGTAATTTACATATCAGTGCACCCACACTATTTGGACGTCACTACCTCGTCCCAATTTTGACTGAATTTATGTTGCGCTATCCTAAAATTAATTTAGAAATCACTTTATTAGATCGACCTGTAGATATGTTAAATGAAGGCATCGACCTCGCTATACGGATTGGAGAACTTGAAGATTCTTCATTACTATGTCGACAATTAGGACAGATTCAATGGGTTTTATGCGCTTCACCCCTGTATCTTGCTAACAATGGAATACCTGAACATCCGCTAGATTTATCAAAACACCAATGTTTAATTTATAGTCAAAGTAAAATTGCCAATGAATGGGAATTTCTCGATCATCAAACAAAACTTAAAGTTAAAGTCCCTGTAAAAATGAGATCCAATACCTTGGACACGGTGGTTGCAGCAGCGCTCAAAGGTATTGGGCTAACCATGACACCACAATGGTTCATTCAAGAAAATATCGAAAAAGGTGAACTTATACCGCTCATGCCCACTTATCAGCGTCCAGCCAGACCAATTTATGCGCTATTTACTCACCATCATTTTCTAGCGCATAAAGTTCGGCTGTTATTAGACTATTTAGTTGAGCAACTTGCAGCACAAAAATTTAGATAATGTATTTTAAAGTTTAATTTTTGATCACTCACTCAATTTCTTTATTTTTATACAGATACCTATGCCTTACTTACTTAAAAAATGTATTAAATATATAGATACAAATCATCCTATGCCTTAACTGCTTAAAAAGACAATCATTTTTATAAAAACTAATGTTATCCAGTTGATTAAAATAAATATTTTGGTATTAGTATGAACTACAGCCTTTAGGAGAAAAATCGAATTAAATATCATTTAGATGCAATGTTTCATGACTACTATCAAAGATGCGGTACCAACAAGCGAAAAAAGCAGACTCAACACATAGATTCTGGTATTCGGGAGTTAGAATGAATAACAGCGCAAATTATGTAAAACAAATCAAAAATGCTAAACGTGGTGGATACACCCCAACCATCGCAAAGGACATCAATAAACATAAAGTACAAAAAGCCATCCGCTTAATTGAACAATGGAGAAAACTGGCAAATGAGCTGAAGCCACAAATGCAAATAGACATGGCACTCACCCTAGAAGAATGCGCTCAAGACCTAGACCAAGTTTTAAGGAGCAAATAAATGCCGAATTTAATGATTTTGACAACTGACTTTATTTTTAAAGCATCCTTGACTATTTTTTGATTAAACAGTTTAAAATGACTTAAATATCAACATAGCTCTTATGAAAATAAGGGCTATTTTATTTCATGTAGTTTTAATCATGCATTCAATGATTTTAGCTTTTAAAATACATAGTCAAAAATAAATCATTCACATCATTCAAGTGCTTATTTTTTGGCTTGCAATATCGTCATTTTTCTGTAAAATTCTCGCCACATTGCCGGCATAGCTCAGTTGGTAGAGCAACTGACTTGTAATCAGTAGGTCCACAGTTCGAATCCGTGTGCCGGCACCATTTTACTTAACCTTACTTTTTAGTGAGGTTTTGTTGTTTTTGAAGACTGGTTTTTATTTTACTTTTTCTTTTCTATGGCATGTGTAAAGTGCTGAATATCTTGATTTAAAATATCCCATTGATTTGCATGACTGGTAAATATTTCAAATTTAGGTCGAAACATATTAGGATCATCCAAAGTTCCGGCACGAATTGAAATCAATTCTACCGCAATTTCTGGTAAACCAAATAAATTTGAACCACAATTGCCACAAAAACCACGTTTTATCATTTTCCCTGAAACACCCAAAGATTGATAATACTTTACATCGCCCTGAATATTGAGTTGTGATTGAGCAAAGAATGCGATTGGTGCATAGGCTCCACCACTCGACTTTTGACAATCTCGACAATGACAATTAAAACTGACTTTCGGTTCAACTTCGGCGTGATAACGAACTGCACCACACAAACAACCACCTGAATATTTTACTGACATGTTATTGCCCTTGTTATTCTCATTGCTCATTTTGAGCTGTAATTTGAATATAACGTACTAAGCCATCCGCATGCAGTTTATTACAGAGCTTGGCGGTCATTTTTATTTTAAAACTATCGAGGAAATGCTTATATTTTCCAGAACGTTTTTGCTGTGACATATAGTCAGCAAAGCCCAGTAAAACACGCTCAGACAAATCATCAATCTGTATATGCTCAAACTGATAGTGCTGCATGATCTGTTGAATATCAGTCTGAGTATGTAAATGTTCGATCTGAACATCTGCTGATTTCAGCAACAAACGGTATTTTTCTTGTTCAAAGCTAGACAAGTTTTGCCATTTGTCGGTCAACATTAAGTAATGAAAACCGATTCGCCCTTTTGAATTTAAAAAAGGTCGCACAGACGCTAGAAATAAATTTAAATTACTGTGATAAGCGGCATCAATGCAAAGCACGACATCAAAATGCGTATCAGGTAAAATATTTTTTAAATTTAAAAATGAACCTGAGTAAAACTTAATGTTTGAATTTAGATTGTGTCGTAGCTGATCTATGCAATGTTGTTGCATGTCTACTGCACTGAGTTTTTGAATTTTATAATGATTTTTCCAGTGCAAAATACTTGCACCTCGTCCACAGCCTAAATCTAAAACCTCATCATTTGAATTTAAACCAACTGCTTGCGCCAACTGATCTGCCAATTGGCGACAAGCTTGTGGATAGGATTGCGTGGTTGCTGTCCAATATCCTAAATTTGTCCAAGCATACAGCGCATCATCACCTAAGATTTTTGCATTAATAGCATATTTATGTTGTGAAAATTGTTGCTGTATTGCTTGAATCCAGTTCATAACACATCAGTAGCCAAGTTGTGGTGCAACCTCAACTTTAGGTTTTAAGCCTACAAATGGCAATGGCGCACCAAAAATTTCTGCAATATGCATCGCTGAAGTGACTGCTGACTCTAAAATCGGTAAACCATCACATGACCAAGAACCACAATAGAAGACTTTACGGTTGACTTGATGATGACGTTGTTGCAACTCTTTGTTTAATGCCACTGTTTCAGAGTTCACCACTGCACGGCTCAAAGTCACACTTGAGATGACTTTTTTCGGATCAATTGGGGTAATTGGTCGCCAAGTTTGGAACACCGCAGACTTCCCAACCAAGCTCGGCTCAACTGAGTTTAACCATACTGTAAATTGTTGCTTGGTAAATTTACGGTCCATCATATAACTGAGCACACACCAATCTTTGCGGTTGGGTGGCATCACTGTTGCATCGGTGTGCATGACCAACTTACCTTGTTCAAACTTGAATTGTTTTAATAAGGCAATGTCTTCTGCAAATTGTTCAGCATTTAAAAAGCTTTCTAACTTTGTGGTGGGGGTGGCGACGATCACACGATCAAAATAAAGCTGCTCACCCTGCTCATTTTCTACCAAGACTTGTTCACCTTGTTGCTCAACTTTGGATACTGCTGAACCACTATGAACATCAATCCCTTCTACCAACTTATCCACCAAAGCAGGTGTCCCACCATGTAAGCGTAATAAAGCATCACCATCCGTCAGTTGTCTTAAAAATACCAACAATGGTTTCGCAGGCCACTCACCAATAGTTTTTGGATCACAAGTACAAATGGTATACAGCACAGGCATCACCGCCCCATGCCAAAATACTTCTTCAATATCATTATGATTAATAAATTCAGCCAACGTAATATCTTGATTTTTGGATTTAAAAAATTGGTGAATCGCTGTTTTGAGTTGCAACATGCCTTTGACCAAACGCCAGCCGTATTGCTTAATACCTTTGCGATTATTGATAATCGGAAAATTACCAATCCGTGAACGTGTAGTGGTTAACCATGTTTCAGTTTTATCTTCAAATAACCAACTGCATGCCATAAATGTGCGTACAGGAAATGTTTTAATACCCAAATGTGTGGCTAAACTTAAAGTATTTTTCCATAAATGTGGGTTCATCACACGTAATGGCGCATCAATCAGCCCACCTTCAAACGCTAGACTATGGCTATCCATTCCACGACCAGGTAAAGCTTCAAAGATGGTAATGTTATGTCCTGCATCTTTCAGAATTCTTGCGGTAGCAAGCCCAGCCATGCCACTACCAATCACTGCAATATTCAAAGTTATTATCCAAGCGTTAACCATTTTTTTTATTATGAATGAAGCACCTTAAAAATAGGCTATTAAAAAGTTCCAGTTTTCGCAGTTTTTCACTTTTAGACCATTTTTAACTCAACCATTAGAAAAATATTTTAGTTTAAATTTCCACTAAATAAAGGATAACTTATTTTTTTATAAAGATATTTTTCAATTTAGAATAAAATCCATTTAAAAATATGCAGATAAATTCACTTTTTTACCCTTTATTCTATTTACAAATAAAAACACATTCAGTATGATGAGCGGCATAAATGATAACTACTTCACACATTTATTTTGATAAATAGGTGAAAAGTATAAAGATAACTTACAGCGTAATAGAGCTTCTATAGTGTGGGATAGAAGCTCTTTTTTTTATCTAAAAATTTCATCTGTTAGAACTTAAGTATTGATACATAAAAAAAGCGGATCATTTGATCCGCCTTAGTTTTAACTTTGTACAGGAATTGCACCAAATTTGCCATTATTAAAGTCACTAAATGCTTGAATAATTTCATCTTTCGTATTCATCACAAATGGACCATAACCTTGAATTGGTTCATTCAGAGGTTTACCTGTTAACACCAAAAATTTAGCATCTTGGGTCGCTTCAATTTGAATATGTGCTTCAGCATCTTTTGCAAACATCACAATCGAATGATCTTCCACATGCTGAGTTGCATTTATCATCAACTCACCTTTAAGCACTACAAGCAACGTATTATGATCCACAGGCACAAAAATGTTTTCAACATGTCCTGTATTTAGCTCAACATCCCAAACATTGACTGGGCTAAAGGTCGAAGCTGCACCTTGATGCCCAGCATATTGCCCTGCGATCACTCGAAGTTGTCCTGCGTTATCGTCAAATTTCACCACAGGAATATCTTTAGCTTCAATCGCTTGATATTTTGGTGCAGTCATTTTATCCGCCGCAGGTAAGTTTACCCAAAGCTGTACCATTTCAAACAGACCACCTTTTTCAGCAAAATCGTGTGAATGAAACTCTTCATGCACTAAACCTGCCCCTGCTGTCATCCACTGTACATCACCTGTTTTAATGGTTCCACCACCACCCGCAGAGTCTTTGTGGCTGACTTCACCTTGATAAGCAATAGTAACTGTTTCAAAGCCACGATGCGGATGGGAACCTACCCCATGTTGTGTAGTCGTTGCATCAAAATGATACGGTGCTGCATAATCTAACAATAAGAATGGGCTAATCGCTTGACCTAAGCGATCATAAGAAAATAGGTTTTTTACTGGAAAACCATCACCAACCCAATGCATATTTTTATTGCGATAAACGCCTATAACTTTCTTCATTTCAAACTCCTATCTCTAGGACTAAACATGGGTTTATCTTAATTATTTTCAATCTGATTACCCAGTGCTATGCCGATACGCTCTATCTCATCGGTAGGACAATTCAAAGTAAAATAACCATTTTAAGAAGAGATTCAAACCATTAGCCGATTATCTTATTTATAAGATAATTTGTCTTATCAAAGCGTCTTCATTTCTAAATATTAAAGCCCTAGTATAAAACGGTATTCACAAAGATACTGACAAAATCTTTGCCCAGTATCTCATTTGTTTCATCACAATCAGGAAGAATTCTAATGGGAAAACCATACGTACGTTTAGATAAAGACAACGCTGCAGTATTACTCGTTGACCATCAAACAGGTCTTTTATCATTGGTTCGTGATATTGATCCAGACAAATTTAAAACTAATGTTTTAGCCGTTGCAGCAGCAGCAAAATACTTTAATTTACCAACTATTTTAACCACCAGTTTTGAAAATGGCCCAAATGGCCCGCTGGTGCCTGAACTCAAAGAAATGTTTCCAGATGCACCTTTTATTGCTCGTCCAGGTCAAATCAATGCATGGGACAATGAAGAGTTTGTAAAAGCAGTCAAGGCAACAGGTAAAAAACAGCTTATTATTGCAGGTGTAGTCACCGAAGTTTGTGTTGCATTTCCTGCACTTTCAGCACTTGAGGAAGACTTTGAAGTTTTCGTCATCACCGATGCTTCAGGTACATTTAATCCATTAACACGTGATGCTGCTTGGGATCGTATGTCAAATGCAGGCGCACAACTTATGACATGGTTTGGTATGGCATGTGAATTGCACCGTGATTGGCGTAATGATGTCGAAGGTTTAGGGGCTTTATTTTCAAATCATATCCCTGATTATCGCAACTTGATGAACAGCTATAGCTTTAATACCGCAGATAAATAACCCATCATTTGATATCTTATAAAGCGATCTTCGGGTCGCTTTTTCTTAGTGATCTGATGGCTTATCGGTTAAATCACACCCTGTAATTTATCCGTTATGATAGGATTTAAATTTTACTAAATTTAGGATAATCCATGCATTCATTTGATGATTACTATTATTTTTATTTGGTCGTCAAATACGGTGGCTTTAGTGCTGCCAGTGAAGCTACTGAGATTACCAAATCCAAATTAAGTCGACGTATTTTAGATTTAGAAGCCAAATTTAATGTGACCTTGATTCAACGCTCTACCCGTCACTTTAAAGTTACGCCTTTGGGACAAGAGTTTTTTGAAGAATGTAAAAAAATCATCGAACATGCAGACAATATTGAAAATATATTATTAAAACAAAATGTTGAACCTCAAGGTTTAATTAAATTTAGCTGCCCTCCGATGATGATGGAACGACAAATTCAACCCCTCCTGACGGAGTTTATGAATAAATATCCAAAAGTAAATATTGAGATGGAACTGAGTAGCCGCCGAGTAGACGTGCTAAATGATGATATTGATTTGGCGATTCGTACTAATTTTTCTGAAAATGAAGACTCTAGTATTATTGTACGAGATGTTATTAAAACTACGCATTGCTTAGTCGCAAGTCCAACACTTTTGCAAGGACGTGAACTGACACATATCACTGAATTATACGAATTTCCAAGTGTTGCTTTAGGCATGCAAAAACAGCAGAATCAATGGCATTTACATAATTTGACGCATGCTGAGCAAATTGATATTCATTTACAACCACGTGTAAAAAGTAATGATTTATCAGGTGTTTATTTTGCAGCTTTAGAGGGTTTGGGCATTGCAGATTTGCCCTATTTAGCTGTTGAAAAAGATATTCAAACAGGTCGTCTCATCCATATATTACCTGAATGGTGTTCTAATATTGGCACCGTACAATTGGTGTATGCTTCACGTAAAGGACAACGTGTCGTGATGGACAAATTTATTACGCATATTATTGAAGGAATGCGCCAATATGCGCAGCAACATCAAGGTTATTTAAGCTAAGAATCATCCGAGCAAAAATAAAAATCCAGACACTTTGTTCTGGATTTTTATGTTTAAAACTATTTGTACTTTTAAAACTTAAGTTTAGATTTTACCGATTAAATCAATTGATGGTGCAAGCGTTGCATCACCTTCTTTCCATTTTGCAGGACATACTTCACCTGGATGTGCATGTACATATTGCGCTGCTTTTACTTTACGAAGAAGCTCTTGCGCATCACGACCAATACCGCCTGCATTGATTTCGATAATTTGGATTTTACCTTCAGGATCAATCACAAAAGTACCACGATCTGCCAAGCCATCAGCTTCGATTAAAACTTCAAAGTTTTTTGCCAATGTCCATGTTGGATCGCCAACCATTGTATATTGAATTTTTTTAATCTCATCTGAACTGTCATGCCAAGCTTTATGGGTGAAATGGGTATCGGTTGAAACTGAATAAATCTCTACACCCATTTTTTGGAATTCAGCATAATTATCTGCTAAATCACCTAACTCTGTTGGGCAAACAAAAGTAAAATCAGCAGGATAGAAAAATACCACTGACCATTTACCGATCATGTCTTTTTCAGAAACTTCAATAAATTCACCATTTTTATAAGCAGTTGCATTAAATGGTTTTACTTCAGTATTAATCAAACTCATGTTATTTTCCTTCAATTCGTTTCAGGGATTGCTTGTCTGTGAAACTAGAATACGAAAAATCGTTGAATCGGTAAAACAGAAGTTTTTTATTAAATTAATCTATTTTTTAGATCATAAATACAAAGATTGATCGTTTTCATAGATCACTTGGGAAAATAAGCAATCGCACTCCATGCGGTTTTTGCGAATACATCTTTATAGACTTGCGGTGAGTTTTTCACTTTATGAGATAACCATGCACGGCAATAATTCTCTGTTGAACCGATCACCAAAGACAGTAACAAATCATGAGGAATATGGGCTAAAAGCTGGAAATCCTCTTGTTGTTGTAGCCATTGCAATAGACTTTTATTACGCGATTGATTGCGTTGTTGCAAATCTTGATCTTGTGCAGTTTGCGTTATTGTAAATCTGGCTGCATATAAAAAACGAGCAAAATCAGGGTAATCCGTCACCCAATCAATATAGCTTTCTACCATTGCCATAATACCGTGTTGCATATTTTCAGCATTTTTCAAAGCATCTTCTCTGCGCTGAGCTTGATCATCTAACGCTGCAAAAAATAACGCTGCAATGATGCCTTCTTTATTTTTAAAATGATGATAAATAGCCCCGACGCTGGCATCTGCCTGTTCACGGATCATTTCAATGGTGGTCGTTTCTAACCCATTTTCCAAAAAACAGTACAAAGCTTGATTTAGAATTTGGCGTTTTAAGTGCGCACGTTTCCCAGTATAAACGCGCTCTAATAATTCTATATTTTCCAATCTTCAGTTCCACCGCTGTGCTTTGACCAACTTTAAGCTAAATTTGTCTACCAAGCCAATAACAGAATATTATTCTGTATTAGAATCATATCGGATATGCAATGAAAATAGGAAATAACAATGAGCCAAGCATTAAAAATCTGGAAAACCCTCGCCAACAAACCTGCTGGAAAATGGACTTTTTCCAAACTGATTTGTCTAAAAGCCCCTTATTTCAGTAGTATTTCACCTGTATTTGAAACACTAAGACCAAATTATTGCGAAATTAAAATCAAGAAACAGCGTGCCGTACTTAATCATATCGGAACGGTGCATGCGATTGCGATGTGTAATATGGCTGAACTTGCAGGCGGCACCATGACCGATGCTACTGTTCCCTCTACCCACCGTTGGATTCCTAAAGGCATGACGGTTGAATATTTGAAAAAAGCTGAAACTGATCTGACTGCCATTGCCACGCCTGTTGAGGCAGATTTTCAATGGAATCAAGGCAGTGATTATTTGGTGAATGTGGAAGTTCGCAATACGGCAAATGAAAAAGTGTTTAATGCGGTGATTACGATGTGGGTATCAGCTAAGAAATAGCGTTCACTACAAAGTAAAAACCCTCTGCTTTTACAGAGGGTTTGGATAATGATTTACCATTTTAAGGCTTAAAACGGAAGATCATCATCTAAATCAGCAGGTGCTTGTGCAGGTGTCGCAGCAGGTGCTGCTGGCTTAGGTGATTGGAAACCTTGATTAACATTGTTGCCTGCATTGCCATAGTTACCTTGATTGCCTTGATTACCATAGCCGCCTTGGTTGTTATTAAAACCACCTTGCTGATTATTGTTGTTAAAACGTGGTTGCGCATAACCGCCATTATCACCACCAAAGCCTTGACCTTGTTCGCCTTGTTGACGTGAGTCAAGCATTTGCATCTGTTCGCCACGGATTTCAGTCGTGTAACGCTCTTGACCATTTTGGTCTGTCCATTGACGAGTACGCAATGAACCTTCGATATAAACTTTTGAACCTTTACGTAAATATTGCTGTGCAATTTCACCTAAACGGTTGTGCAATACGATACGGTGCCATTCTGTTTGTTCTTTTCTTTCGCCCGTATTTTTATCTGTCCAAGATTCACTTGTCGCAATTGAAAACTGAGTGAGAGAGCCTCCATTTGGGAAAGTTTTCGTTTCAGGATCACGACCTAATGTACCCACTAAAATGACTTTATTTACACCACGCATCAGATATTATCTTCCTATTCGATTCTATGTTTTACTTTATAAGAGTTATGTTTAAATGGCTACCTCTTTGCCAAACAAGTGCGTTAAATGTTGTCGCCCAGCATCATCAATTTGCTGTTTATCAACCTTTATATATGCCACTTGTTGATCAGACATCACCACGACCTCTTCAATACCACGAATTGCCAGCAATTGAGAAGTCCAATCATCGGTTTGTTTATCCTCAGGTAAACGCAAAACAATTGAGGTTAAATAACGCGGTTGTGCCAAACCGAAACTGATTATTAGCCAAATTATAGCAATAGCAGTTAAGACACTCCAACCCATCGCGGTATTATTTAACAAAATCAGTTGACCACCCAAAGTTCCCCCAAAAAATGCGCCTAAGAACTGCCCACTGGCATTTACACCCATTGCTGTTGCTTTGGACTGGATCGGTGCAGCTTTAGAGAGCCAAGATGGCAATAATGCTTCCATGACATTAAAAGCAATAAAAAATAAACCTAAACCCAGTAACAGAATATATTTAGATTCGTAACCAAAAATTAAAATCGCTAAACCTGCAATAATCCCAGCAATCGCTGTCAGAAAAATCCCCCGCATTTTGCGATATTTTTCAGCCAAAATAATACTTGGAAATGCAAAGAATAAACTCACCACCAATAAGGGCAAGTATACAACCCCATGTTTTGATAAAGGAATATTCGCAAAATCAATTAACTGTGAAGGGATGTACACAAACATCGCTGTGAGTAATAAATGTAATGAAAATACCGACACATGCAGACGATTTAAATCACCCATTTTCAAGACTTGTTTGAGTTGTTTGATATAGCCTTGTTTAAAGTTTCTATGATGACGTGTAGTTTTAGGCACTAAAAATAAAGTCAAAATCGCCAACAACCCCATCAAGGTCGTCACCCAAAATAAACCTGAAATTCCGACCAATGTGGTGAGCCAAGGACCTAAGCTAAAAGCAACTGTAAAGGATAAACCGATACTCATGCCCATCACCGCCATGGCTTTGGTTCGGTTTTCTTCACGCGTGACATCGGCTAAAAGTGCCATCACCACTGCTGACACTGCCCCTGCACCTGCAATAGCACGACCAATAATCACACCATAAATGGTTTCAGACATCGCCGCCACAGCCCCACCTAAGGCGAATAATAATAAACCAAAGACAATAAGTGGTTTACGACTAAAACGGTCTGCCCAAAGGCTAAAAGGAATTTGTAAAAGTGCCTGACTTAAACCATACACCCCCACTGCCAAACCGATCAATGTTGGCGTTGCATATTGATATGACTGTCCTGCGATGGCAAAGACAGGAATGATCATGAACAACCCCAACATGCGTAAGGCAAAAATACTACTTAATGCAAAAGTGGAACGACGCTCTATGGAATTCATCATATCAATAAACTTTTCAAAACTTTTTTCACTTTATTTGTGCCCTATCATCGCATATTGCCACCAGTTTGTGGGAGTTCTACGCATAAAAAAGGACGTATAAATACGTCCTCATGATATTCATTTTTCTTAAAAAAGCATTAATGCTGTGCAACGCGTTTATTGTATTGAATCGATGCAATCACCGCCCACACAATAAATGCCACACCAATCAGACCTGTAACCACTTCAGGCACATGCACACCTGTACCACTGGCAATCATGATAAATGCCAATGCACCAATTGCATAATGCGCACCATGTTCAAGGTAGATATAAGCATCTAAAGTACCTTTTTCAACCAAATAAATGGTCATCGAACGTACGAACATTGCACCAATTGCAAGACCAAGCATGATGATCACAACATCTGATGTAATCGCAAATGCACCAATTACGCCATCAAAACTAAAAGAAGCATCTAAAACTTCGAGGTAAATAAAACCACCGATCCCTGCTTTGATTGCACCCGTTGGTGCGCCAGAAGCATCATGACCAATCGCATTGCCCTCTTCATCCACTTCAGGCTCACCACCAAGTAAATGACTGAGTACTTGCACCCCGATATAAATCACAATTCCCCAAATGCCTGCCATGGTAACCACAAGGCGCTTGGCTTCTTCAACATTGGCAGCCATGATTAATAAAGCAATCAATGCTAAGAAAACAGACATCGCAGGCACATTGGCTAAGTTGGCTAAACGTGCTTCAAGCCATTTAAACCAATGGGTATCTTTGCCTTCATCCAAGAAGAAATTTAGAAAAACCAACAATAAAAATGCGCCACCAAAGGCCGCAATTTCAGCGTGATGGGCAATCAGACGTTCTGAATAATTTTTCGGATCATTGAGTGCCATATTCACCACTTCCATCATGCCCATGTCTGCTGTTGCAGCCACGATCACGATCGGGAAGATCAAACGCATCCCAAAAACAGCGATGAGAATACCCACGGTTAAGAAAATCATTTTCCAAAAATGATCCCAACCACGCAAAACCGAAGCATTGACGACAGCATTGTCAAATGAAAGTGAAACTTCCATCACCGCTAAAATCGCAGTAATGGTTAATGCCGTGAACATTGTCTTTAAGCCAGCTTCTGGACCATGGTGAAAACCCCAATATGCAGAAATAGCCAGACACACGACCGTAAAGATGATTGAGAAACCAAAATGTTTCCACATGATAGATCGACCTATGAATAATTTTTTATCTACTGATAAACGAAGAGTACTTAAAAGCAGGTTTAAGCGAGATAGGCTAATTATGACAACTTTTGTCTAGGATGCTTAAATTCTTGGTATGATTTTTTTAAATGTTCTCTTTGGTTTAAACGGTTTTTCAGGTCGTAATTTTTTTATTTATTGTTATAGTTAATCCATTTTTTATAAACAATTTGGAATCATTGTATGTCATTTTCTCAAGACGTTTGGCAGCGTAATCAAGCACTTTATCAAAAAACTTTGGCACTACCATTTAACCAAGAACTCGCAGCAGGTACTTTAGACAAAGCGGCTTTTTGTCACTATGTTATTCAAGATGCTCATTATTTAGTGGCATATGGTCGTGCTTTAGCAGTCTGCGGTGCCAAAGCCTATGCTGCCGATGACATTATCCAATTTACCCAAGGTGCAAAAGAAGCCATTGTGGTTGAACGCAGTTTGCATGATGGTTTTATGCAAGATTTTGGTATTAGCAAACAAGATTTTGAAAATACGCCTTTGACTTTGGCATGTCATCATTACACTTCATTTTTAACAGCAACAGCTTGGTCAGAAAGCTATCCTGTGGTTTTGGCTTCTCTCTTACCTTGTTTCTGGATTTATGCAGAAGTGGGCAAAGATATTGTCAATAAATCATCCCAAAACAACCCATACCAAGCATGGGTCGACACGTATTCTGGTGAAGAGTTTAATGAAGCAGTGAAAAATGTTTTACTCACCATTGACCGTATTGCAGCACGTTGTGATGCTGATACCATTGAGAAAATGCATCAAGCCTATACCAAAGGTGTTGAACTTGAATATTTATTTTGGGATAGCGCTTATCATCAAAGACAATGGTTGAGTCTAGATGAGCAATAAGTTGTAGCAGATATTCCGTCCCTGACCTTCTCCTTTCAAAGGAGAAGGAACGTCAACATCACTTCAAAGCAGCTTAAATCTCTTTTAGATTTTCAGATTTTAACCTTCTATTTTATTTTGAATTTCTCAAGAATAAATATAATTCCATCCATAAATCAAAGCTGCTGCGGCAATCACCCAACCCAGTGTTGCTACACTTAAACATGACCACACAGGCATTTTAGTTGCCAACAGATACACAACGATGAGATAGATAAAATAAGGAATTAAAGACCATATTCCAAATAATGCGGTTTGCTTCAATGCAACTGCACCTTTGTCATGTGCCACAATCACATGTGCAATCAATGCAAAAGTAGGAAACAAGGGGACTAAACCAGCGATATAAAATACTTTGCTTTTAGACAGTAAAGCAATCAATAACACCACTGCTGCCCCAAGTACACATTTCAATAATAAAGACAGCATTTCGATATTGCTCTGAACCTAAAATTTTAAATATTCAAATTTTAACGCAATGTTTTTCTTATGCGTAAATTTAGTAGGAAACATCCAATTAAAAACTCATGACTAGACATTTGACTAAAATTCACAGATAATTATTGATAATAATTATCATTATCAATTTTATATTTGGTCAATTGCGAGGTCCATATGCAAAATCCGACTTTAGGTACTGAGGCGATTCGCACATTTTTTACTTTACAATGTTGTTGGTTAAATAACGAGGAAATTTATCTTGAAAAAGGTTGCCAACATTGCGGTGCTGCTGCGACGTATTTGATTTATTTCACCAATTCACACATCCAAAAAATGATGTTGGCATTTATCGAACAATATCATTGTCATCTGTCCCAAGGTTGGGATTTGTTGGATCTGCATGATTTTGAAGATCACTATAATGATTTTTTACAACTACTTGAAAAAGAAATAAATTTCTATGCCAGACAGCATCATGATATCCCACGTCAGTTTGCTTTTGAGGAGCTTGATTCTATTTTTGAAAGACCTTATCCGATTGCCTGTTAAATATATTTGTGAAAAAGTAGAGGAAAGTACAAGTATTAAAATACTTTTTCTCTACTTCGTTTTATAAATTAAATGATATTAATTTCTGCGCCATTTTCCCCAATAGAGAAACATCATAAAGGCAGCTATTACTAAAAAAATCATGAGTCGTGTTTCCATTTTTATCAAACCGCTCTCAGGACTATTACTGGTTGCTCTAAATTTATCTTGCATTTCTTCTTTAGTTAAGTTGCTATTTTGGTTCATCAGATCAATGACTTGCTGAGGCTTATCCCCTTCACCAACAATCATATAAATCGCAAGAGGCTCAAAACCATTTTGCTCAGGCACACCAATACTGAGTTTAAAATCTTGAATACCATACTCAGGTACCCAGTCCATCACTTGTGCATAGGTACGGATCACATCACCATCCTTTACAACAGGATCTTGAATTTTTTTATCCGTTTGGTCTTCGATTTCATCTGCAATATCATCAAATTCATTCAATGAAAATTTTTTGCGTAATGGTAAATCATCTGCAACTAATAGCGTTTGGCTCAATTTTTCAGTGGGATTGGCTTTATTAATCAAACCTTCAGGTAAAATCACTAAATTCATTTGGGCTGTACGGTCAGGTACAGTCTGTTTACCAATCACATAAATTGCTGTCCACGCTTGGGTACTTGGGGTAACATCGGTAAATTCCATTTGAGCCGCATGTTCTACATCTAATTGTAGAAATTGCTCAAAGGTCACAATTTTACTTTCTTGTGCAAAAATACTACAACTTAACAGCAACCCCATTCCCAATACACATATCTTTTTTAGCATTTTATATACTCGTTGTTTCTAATTTTTTGTCTCACATCTATTATTTTATTATTTTTTAAACTATAAAAATTAAATATTTATTTAACTTATACTCCGAGATAAATTTTAGTCACTTTATGACCACTTTTATTTAAAAATATTATGCTTCAACTTTTCAAATACATAGTTATAAGTCGAAATATCATGAGTTCTCAGACTACATCTTCATTTTGATTATTGTATTTTTCACATGCTACTGACATAAATTGACGCTAAAAAATGATTTAATACAACTTGAACAAATTTAAATCGCTATCATATACACCCTACATTTGCACAATTCCGAGAAAGTCTTTATGAGCCAAAGTCATATCCGTATTCGAGGCGCACGTACCCATAATTTAAAAAATGTGAACCTTGATATTCCACGAGACAAGTTTGTGGTGATTACGGGGCTTTCAGGTTCAGGTAAATCATCTCTGGCTTTTGATACCTTATATGCTGAAGGTCAACGTCGTTATGTTGAATCGTTGTCTGCTTATGCACGCCAGTTTTTATCACAAATGGAAAAACCTGAAGTTGATTCGATTGAAGGTTTAAGTCCAGCCATTGCCATCGAACAAAAGTCAACCAGCCATAACCCACGTTCAACGGTCGGAACAATCACGGAAATTTACGATTATTTACGTCTACTTTATGCACGTGTAGGTACGCCCTACTGTCCTGAGCATGATCTGCCAATGGTGGCACAGACTATTTCGGAAATGGTCGATGCTGTAAAAGCCCTAGAGGAAGGTACAGCACTCATGTTGCTTGCGCCCGTAGTCCGTGAGCGTAAAGGCGAATACAGTAACCTCTTTGAGCAATTACAAAGTCAAGGTTTTGTACGTGCTCGTGTCGATGGTGAAGTGATCGACATTGACACACCACCTGAATTGGATAAAAAGAAAAAACACACCATTGAAGTGGTGGTGGATCGTTTTAAAGTGCGTGATGACTTAGGTAATCGTATTGCAGAAAGCTTTGAAACAGCCCTGCGTTTAGGTGGCGATATTGCAATTTTATCGTGGATGAAAGGTGAACAACCTGACCGTGTATTTTCAGCAAAACATTCATGTCCTGAATGTGACCGCGCTGTGGCTGAACTTGAACCACGTTTATTCTCTTTTAATAACCCATTTGGTGCTTGTCCTGTTTGTGATGGTTTAGGTACACGTAGCCATTTTAGTGCAGAAAAATTAATTCCAAATCCTGAAGTTTCTGTCAGCCAAGGTGCGATTCGGGGTTGGGACAGACAACGTCCATATTATTATTCAATGATTCAAAAAGTAGCGGATCATTTTAGTTTTTCTTTGGATACGCCATGGAATGAACTCGATGCCGATACCAAAAAGAAATTTCTCTATGGTACAGGCAAGGAAAAAATTGACCTCAGTTATGTCGATGAGCGTGGTCGCAAACATAATCGAGTACAGCCCTTTGAAGGAATTTTGCCGCATTTAGAACGTCGTTATCGTGAAACAGAGTCAAATTATGTCCGTGATGACTTGGCGCAATATTTATCCAATGCAGCGTGTGATGCTTGTGGTGGTTCTCGTCTCAATGAAATTTCACGCCATGTGCGTGTCAAAGACAAAACCATTGCCGAAATTACCAAAATGTCGATTGGTGATGCGGAAAGTTATTATCAAGATTTAAATCTTGATGGTGCAAAAGGTGAAATCGCCGATAAGATTTTTAAAGAAATCCGTGAGCGTTTGCATTTCCTTGTTTCGGTGGGTTTGAATTATCTTAGCCTTTCTCGTTCTGCTGAAACCTTGTCAGGCGGTGAAGCGCAGCGTATTCGTCTGGCTTCGCAAATCGGTGCTGGTTTGATGGGCGTGATGTACGTCCTCGATGAACCATCTATTGGTTTGCATCAACGTGATAATGATCGTTTGCTTGAAACCCTCGTGCGTTTACGTGACCTCGGCAATACGGTATTAGTCGTTGAGCATGATGAGGATGCCATTCGTGCAGCAGATCATATTATTGATATCGGTCCAGGTGCAGGTGTGCATGGTGGTCATGTGATTGCCGAAGGGACTTATGATGAATTGGCTGCGAATCAAGATTCACTCACAGGGCAATATTTATCTGGAAAATTAAAAATCGAAGTCCCGAAAGCCCGTGTGCAACCGCCTAAGCCTGAAGAGCAAATCAAACTGATGGGTGCAGCAGGTCATAATCTGAAAAATGTCGATTTGACGATTCCTTTGGGTGTGATGACCTGTGTCACAGGCGTGTCAGGTTCTGGTAAATCAACGCTCATCAACCGTACTTTATTGCCTTTGGCTGCGACCCAACTTAACGGTGCAACAACGTTAACGGCTGAAAAGTTTGACTCGATTGATGGTTTACAGTTCCTTGATAAAGTCGTGGATATTGACCAAAGTCCGATTGGTCGTACACCGCGTTCCAACCCTGCAACCTATACAGGTTTATTTACTCCGATTCGTGAACTCTTTGCTCAAACGCCTGAAGCCAAAGCCCGTGGTTATGCAGCAGGTCGTTTCTCCTTTAATGTGAAAGGTGGTCGCTGTGAAGCCTGTGAAGGTGACGGTATGATCAAGGTTGCGATGCATTTCTTACCAGATATGTATGTGCCTTGCGATGCGTGCCATGGCAAGCGTTATAACCGTGAAACTTTAGAGGTCGGCTATAAAGGCAAAAATATTTCTGATGTGTTGGAAATGACGGTTGAAGATGCAATGCATTTCTTTGATGCGATTCCTGTGATCCATCGTCGTTTGGAAACTTTAAACCAAGTGGGTTTAGGCTATATTCGTTTGGGTCAGTCTGCAACCACACTTTCAGGAGGTGAAGCGCAGCGTGTCAAACTCGCACGTGAGCTTGCAAAACGTGATACAGGTAAGACCTTGTATGTGTTAGATGAGCCAACCACTGGCTTGCATTTCCATGATATTGCAAAACTTTTGGATATTCTTCATGAGTTACGCAATAAGGGGAATACCATCGTGGTAATTGAGCATAATTTGGATGTGATCAAAACTGCGGACTGGATTGTGGATTTAGGTCCTGAAGGTGGTGCTGGTGGTGGTGAAATTATTGCGGAAGGTACACCTGAACACGTGGCGAAATCGAAAGTTTCTCATACAGCGAAGTTTTTAAAGCCGATGTTGAAGTAAGACTTTTCCCCTGCCATTATTTGAAAATGATGTTCCCCTCTTTTTAAAGAGGGGTCAGGGGAGATTAAAAAGAAGATTGAAAAATATAAATTTTATTGGGGAAATAATGCGCTTTTCAGAAAGATACGGATATAAACCTGTTCGGGAAATTATTCAAAAATAAAGTATGGATGATGCTTTAAAAAATGGATTATGGAATGCGATTAGTGAATGCATTTTTCAAAAATACTCTCCCCCCTATATTGCTCGAACTAATCTTATATCAGAAAGTAACCTAGAATCATTTTTTAAATTATTATTCCATAGTTGCTTCAAAAAAAGAATTGATCAAATTCCATATTTGATAGAAGCCACTATTGGAGAAATTGACACTTTATTTTTCAAAAAATACCGTTGGTATGAAATTTATGATTTTATAGAAGCTTGCATTCAATACTTTCCTTTTGATGAAAATAAAGAAGATTTCATTCTTTTATTAAATGATTGCTTAGAAGTTGAAAACTCTGCTTATAGAATAGTCGACAATCAAATTACAGAAATTACCTCAGAACAAGAAATCGAATCTATTGAACAAGCTTTAGAAAATACAAGTCCATATTCAGGGGTCCAACAACACTTAAATCAAGCTCTAAAATTGATATCAGATCGTCAAAACCCTGACTATCGAAATTCAATTAAAGAATCCATCAGTGCCGTTGAATCTATCTGTAAAATTGTGACTCATGACGAAAAAGCTACTTTAGGAAAAGCTTTAAAACTTGTTGAGGATAAATTTGGCTTACACCCTGCGCTCAAAGGAAGTTTAAGCCAACTTTATGGCTACACATCAGATAGTGATGGTATCCGTCATGCAATGCTTGAAGAATCTAATTTAACATATATCGATGCTAAATTTATGCTCGTTGCATGTACTAATTTCATCAATTACTTCATTGAAAAAACGAAATAACTATATTTTAAAATGATCAAAAAAACCTCTTTTGAGGTTTTCCATCCTCACCCATGCACCACATTCTTACCTTGTGCTTTTGCACGAAATAAAGACTGATCCGCCTGCATAAACAACTCATTCCATGAACTCGCCCCTACAGCAACACCAAGGCTCACCGAGATATGAATACTTTCATCTGTATCAGGAATAGAAATTTTTAAAGCAGCAATAGCAAAACGAATCTGTTCAGCAAGTGCAAGTAATTGCACCAAAGGCTGCCCTTGAACCAAGACTAAAAACTCATCACCACCAAAACGCACAATCAAATCTGCATTTTTCACACTATGTTGGACAGTATGTGCTACTAGCTCAATCACACAATCCCCCACAATATGCCCATAGTGATCATTTACCGTTTTAAAATTATCAATATCCACCATAATCAAACCTAACTGTGAAAATTGGCTTGGATTGATCGCAATAGTATTGAGATAATTTTCCAATGCTAAACGATTGGATACACCTGTTAAGCTGTCTGTATTTGCCATATTTTTCAGTTGAAACTCAAATTCGGCACGCTGATTTAACATATCCCCTAACCGATCAACAGCTTCATTCAACGAATGCGATGTCATTAATTTTTGTTCTACATCTGTATCAATATCATAACGTTGGATCAGTTCCAAAATTTTGTCACGTGCATGGATCAACGGTGAAAATACTCTTTTTTGTGCATAAACCATGGTAAATAATGCAGCAAATAAAGAAATCATAGAGATCAAACTCACCAAGATTAATTTTTGTTGTGCTTGAAATTCTTGCTGCTTTGCAACCTCAACACTTTGCGTTAATAAATACTTTTGCAGCTCGACAACCGTTAAAAATTTATCTGAGACGGCATGGCTGAGCTCAACTCCATTCATGTGATAAGGCACTTTACGGTTACTTTCCTCAATTAACTGGATAATGATCGGAATCCCTTGATCAATAAACTGTGTTTTTACCAATTGATAACGCTGCTCAAATTCAGGTGTTTTATATTTTTCTAGCTGAACCGCATTGACCAAATACCATAAATAATTAACTTGTTTCTGTGTTTGTAACGCTTGGGCAATATTATTACTCGGTAATGGCTGTTGATAAGACACATACGCCATAATATTAGAAGCAACTCGCCCAGCCTGATCACGCAAATCAGCTAAAATTAAAGTCAAAGTATAATAATTCGAGACCTCGCCTTGTTTATTTTGAGACTGCATGACCACATTTTTAAGTAGACTATACGCATGATCCCACGCACTAAACATGCTTTGAATGGCATGATCATATTGATTTGCATTACGTTGGTGTGCATCCATAGCCAGATATATATCTACCGCTTGGCGACCTTGTAACAAACTTGGGAGTACTTTTAATTTTAATTCCCCCGCCAATGCCGTTGCTCCAGATGCTTGTAAACTATTTAAGGTAGATACAACTTGTGCATCCACGGTCTGACGATATTGAACCAATTCTTGAATATTTTTTTGCTGATCCGCAGCTGCGCTCGACATCGCAACATTAGAAGGGCCACGTTCACGCGATATTTTATTGGCTAAATCAGCCACCACACTTAAGTTATGAATTTCCACCAATGTTTTTTGCGCTTTTTGATATTCAATAAAACTATTTACAATCAAAGGAATCGAAATAGATAAAAACAAGACGATAATGATGAGCATCGACAGCATTAATCGCTTCGTTATTTGTTCAGAATGTCGATTAAACATTGAAAAATGCTTTCCTTTGAGTAAAAAAATGAATGAATGCAGTCAAAAAATAAACAATATATCAAAGTAATGTAAAACATATTTGAGCATTGTGAAACACTTAGCATCGCTCAGAATGGATGAATTACCTGATATTTTTAAATAAAAGTCAATTTTGTTTAGCCATATTAAATAATTATCGTTTTTTCGAATCTTAATGATCAAAATTCTCTGTTTTACAGATATCAATAAACTGAATATAGTTATCACATCAAATTGATAAATTATTTTTTATATATCGCGCTGTAAGTTTCTTGTTATACCCTTTTCAGCCCAGTCACCTCTATCGACTGGGCATTTTTTTGCCTACGCTTTTACCTTAAGTAACTATAAATATTTAGCTTATCTAATACATCTAAGGTTAATGCTTTACGTTCTGCCACATTATCTGCTGCATGCATCTGCATATTTAAAGAAAAGGCAGTAATTTTGCCATGACCATTGTCTACCCAACCACTGTACCAACCCACTTGTGGCGAAACATCCATTCCCCAACCACTTTTAGCATAGAGTTTTAAGTCACCACGTTGCTCTATCAAAAGCATTTGTTTTACCTGTTGCTGTACTTTTATATCAAACGGCAATTGTTCAGTGGCTAAACGATAGACAAATTCTGCTTCTTGTTGTGGTGTAATTTTTAAAGGACCTTTTAACCAAAATTGATCAACTTGTGTACCAATTTCAGCATTACCAAATCCGACTCGTTTGACTTCGCTTTGCATTAAGTCTAAGCCAATACGTTTGGCTAATTCTTGATATACAGGTACAGCAGAAGCCTGCATTGCTTGTGCCAAAGTCAGGTCTTTTTCCCAACTCGGAAATGCACGTTTTTGACCGTCCCATTTAAAGATCTCAGTTACGCTAGACTTGTTATATTGTAAACCAATCAAGGCATTTAATATTTTAAAAGTAGATGCTGGGATAAATGCTGTATTGGCTCGGCTTAAATCATTACCTACCTGTTGAAACTGCTGTCCATCATAAAGCACCACAACTGCTTGGGTTTTTGCCTCGTCAAATAGATGAGGAATATCTTGCACTCGAGTATTAATTTGATCGGGAGGAGTCTTTATAGCCTCTTGTGAATGATGTACTAACCTTTGATGTGCACATGCAGTGCTTAATACTATCAGGCTCACAATAGCAATTTGCTTGATACCGCGCATTATTGTTCCATCATTTTGGTATATATCCGCATCATAGCTTGCATAGATTTGAAAGAATGTCGTGTTTTTCAGAACAGGATGTAAGAAAATATTTACAAGTGCAACAATTAAGTGCATAATGCACCCCATTAGGGCGATTTAGAAATATTCCTCAGCAGAATTTCTAAATTTTCCGAAGATTTTGGCGAAAAATCCCAATTTTGATAAAAAATTGGGATTTTTTTTGTCAAAATAAAATGCTCTAGTCCTTTATTTGCACCAAAATAAAGCATTAAAAATTTAAATCAATTCTTCCTTTAATTTCTAAATCTAGATTGAGCAATTTATTAACTTAAAGTTTAAAATAACTTCTATTATTTATATTTTTTTAATATTAATTAAATTCAAATTTAAAGAAAAAAAAAGCCCAATCTTGGGGAAAATCGGGCATTAAAAAGTAAAACCATGGAGAAAGTAATCAAATTTTTTATATAAATTTGATATAACAATTATGTAAAAAATAATCGATAAAGTAAAGCCGATTATTTTAGTATGAATTAACATATCGCACATTCAAAATAAAAAATGTGATATTTATCACCTATATTTTTTTATATGACTATTTTTTATCCAACGTGTCATTTTATTGCAAAAATCATGTGTTAAATTTACAAAAAAATATATTTATAAATATTTCAACAACTCATTAAAACAAAATTGAAATAATTAATTATTTCAATAGAAAATAAAATATTAATAGATAAAAACAATTAACATATAATGATAATTCATTGAATACTTCCCCATCTTATGTGAATTTTCACTATTTATTTACTTGTTCTGATTGATATTTTTATTCGGTTGACTTAAATTCTGCCATTTGATCATTTTTTAATCTTTAGCATATTCATTGGCTCAAATCAAAATATAATATCTTTATACATCATTGACTTAATATATTGTTACAATACAATGCAGCAAGTTTATCCCATTTCAACAACTGGAAATGATTATGAAAAAACTCGGTTTAGCCACTGCTTTATTATTAGCCATGACCGGTGCTCAAGCGTATCAATTTGAAGTTCAAGGTCAAACTGAATACATCGATACAACTGTAAATGACAAAGATTTTACAGGTGGTATTCAAGCTACTGTTTACCTAAAAGATGTTGACTCTTCAAAAGGTCCATTGGCTGAAGCTGCATTTTTAAACCAAGCTTCTAACATTTCGCTTGCTTATAACTATGGCGAAGTGGGTTCAAATGGTGTTGACATCATCGCACATAACTTTGGTGCTAAAGCGGAAGCATATCTTCCAACAAAATTCGTACCAGTTTATGCAAGTGCTGCTTATAGCCACACTATTTTAGACAGCAAAAACCAAAATCGTACTGACGACAATGGTGACCGTTATGCATTAGAAGTGGGTGCGCTTGCAACTAAAAACTTCTTGGTTGCTATAGGTTATACAAGTGTTGCAGACCAAACTGCGCTTGATGCATTCAATGTCATGGGCAATGGTGTTGCAAAAGCTGTTGCAGAAGCAGCAACAATTGGTGAAGACCAAGATGCTTTGACTGCACGTACTAAATATGTAGGCAACATCGATGGTACAAATATGGCGGTTGGTTTTGAAACAGGTATCGTTTATGGCGATGATACTGCGTATCAATTTAAAACTGATTTGTATTTGAACTCACAGTTAAGTGTTGGTGCATCTTATGCAGAATCTAGCTTTGATGCTACACCTGATTCAGCTTGGGGCGCAAACGTAAATTACTTCATCACACCTGCAATTGCAGTGGGTGCAAGCTACGTAAATGCAAACTCTAAAGCTGCAAATGACACCCAAACTGTTGGCGTGAATGCAAAATTCCGTTTCTAAGAATGAGTCTTTTATCGACTTAATTCTGAAAAAAGCAGATCAAATGATCTGCTTTTTTGTCTTAAATTGTATGATTCTAATCATTAGATCTTGCTGAAAATGTGAATAGTCGCTAAAACATTAACCCATAACATTTTCAAAATGACTTTAGGACAACAATATGAGCGCATCTGTTTACGATATTCCTGTCAAAACTATTCAAGGTGAAGATGTCACCTTAAATCAATATCAGGGTAAAGTCCTTTTATTGGTCAATGTTGCATCGAAATGTGGATTGACACCACAGTACGAAGGTTTAGAAAAACTCTATCAGGACAAAAAACAACAAGGCTTGGAAATTTTAGGCTTCCCTGCCAATAACTTCTTGGCACAAGAGCCTGGCACAAATGAAGAGATTCAACAGTTTTGCTCACTAACCTACGATGTACACTTTCCACTTTTTGCTAAAATCTCAGTTGCAGGGGATGACAAACACCCACTGTACGACACCTTGATTCACGCGATTCCTGAACGTATTGGTGAAGGACCATGGTGGAAAGACTTAGTGGACTATGGTTTAACGCCAAATCCAAAACCAGAAGTATTATGGAACTTTGAAAAATTCTTAGTCAATAAACATGGTGAAATCGTGGCACGTTTTGCCCCAGATATTACCGCCGATGACCCACGTATTGTACAAGTGATCGAAGCGGAACTTTCCAAAGCATAATTACTCACCTACTCAAAAAGATGACTACGGTCATCTTTTCAGTTTTTCGAATCCCTAAAATATAACTAAAGTAATAAACTGTTATTCATTTGCAATAATCCTATATTTATCCATAGTTCAGTTTTATATTAAAAATCATAAGATTATTTGTGAATTTGAATATTATGAAAAAGCTACTTCAAGGCGCCCTGCTCCCTTTTGTTATTTTTAGCTCGGGTATCGTTTTACTTGGCTGTAATCAAGCTGCTGAGCCACAAGAGCACATTGAATCCTTTGAACAAGCTGAAACTTTACAAGATAAATCCAATGCAAATGCCTCTTTAGCGACAGAAGTTGAAAATGAAGCTACGCAAGTACAAACGAATGAAAATTTAAAAAGCGGTAATATGTTTTATATTGCGCGTGACGTTGCGGATGTTCAGCTCAAAACAGGAACGTACATCGAAAAATTACAACAAGCGCAAACAGACTTACAAACTGCAATCAACAACAAAGACCAACAGCAATTACAAGAAACAGCTAAAAGTTTAAGCCGTGAGTTACAAGGTTTTAATACTGCACTGATTTCTTTAGATTTAAAGAGCCAAGAGATCGACAACATACGCCAACAAGTCTTATCTGCGAATAAACAAGTTTTGAACTCTGCGCTGTTAAATGGTGAAGTTGATTTTACAAAAATTGATTTTGATAAAATCGAAAAACAAATGGGAACAATCCAGTCTGAAATGATCAAGCTGGCAGGAATGATGATTCCTAAAGGTGGATCTACAGACAGTCAAAATAGTTAATTTTACATCATATCCAAATTTATCTTCTTTAAAATAGGATATCCGCTTCAATGCTGAATATCCTATTCTCATAATATTTTCAAATTCTAAATTTAGTTTTGTGCTTTAAATGCTTGTTGCATGGTTTGTTGAATTTGCTTAGAAACCTTACGTTGTTCTAAAAAAGAGAAATCACCACGATAGCTTTGTTGAACGATTTCTTGTGCAAGATCATGCAGAAACTGTCTTCCATTTTGTTGATATAACATTGCTTCTTTGGCATTTAAATGGATATACCAACATGACACCACCGAACTCATATCGATGGCAATAGCAAAATAATACTGTGCATCGTCCTGATACAATTCCCAAAAATGTGCTTGTTGTTCGATTATTTTCATCCTAAGAGATTCTACTTTTTACTATTTTTTCTAACATACGTGCAAACGCCTCAGCGTCCAATGCAACTTTAGCGGTATAACGGACATTTTCAAGCTTACATTGTATTTATAATTAGGTGTATGTTTTAATGCTCAATATATAAGAATGACTGAAATTAACCATGCAACTGATTATTTTCATAGGTGTACAAGCATCGGGTAAGTCGACATTTTATAAAGAATATTTTTATAAAACTCACTTGCGTATCAACTTAGATATGTTAAAAACTCGGCATCGTGAAAAAATATTGTTTGAAGCCTGTATCGCAAGTAAAAGTAAATGTGTAATAGATAATACCAATATGAGTAAAACAGACCGCAGTCGTTATATTCAAATGGCAAAAGAGGCTGGTTTTCTTATTGTGAGTTATTATTTCGAAACAGATTTAGACTGTGCTTTAGAACATAACAGAGAACGACAAGGTAAAGAGCGAATCCCAGATCAAGGTGTACGTGCAACCGCCAGAAAATTTGAACCGCCTTCAATTGAAGAAGGTTTTGATGAAATTTATAAAGTTAAAATTATAGAAAATCAGCAATTTTCTATACAGCTTTTAGAAACCAAAGAAGAATAGCATGAGATTTGATGAACTAGATCAAAGTTTAAGAATATTTGAAACTGCACATGACTTTTGTGTACCACCACAACATTATATTATTGTGCGTTTAGATGGACGTGGTTTTACACGGCTAACCAAAGATATTTGGCAATTTGAAGCACCTTTTGATATTCGTTTTAGGGATTTAATGGTTGAAACGACTGCACATTTGATGCAATGTGGTTTTAATATCATTTATGGTTATACCCAAAGTGATGAAATTTCATTACTTTTTCATTTAGATGAAAACAGTTTTAACCGTAAAACCCGAAAAATTATTTCGATTTTGGCTGCTGAAGCCAGTGCGAAATTTAGTATTTCACATGGGCAAATAGCCACTTTTGATGCTCGCATTTGTATATTACCCACTGCAAAAATTGTGGAAGATTATTTTCGTTGGCGACATGAAGATGCGCACCGTAATGCTTTAAATGCACATTGTTATTGGATGCTGCGTAAAGAAGGTGAAAATATAAATAAAGCAACCAATCAAGTAAAAGGCTTATCTCGCCAAGAAAAGCATGATCTGTTGTTTAGCCGAGATATTAATTTTAATGAATTACCTGCATGGCAAAAACGTGGCACAGGTTTGTATTGGAAAAATATGATAAAAGAAGGTTTTAATCCTCAAACGAATCAACCTATAACCTCAACTCGACGACAAATTTTTAAGGATTATGAATTACCTTTAGGTGATGAGTATAGTCGGTTTATACAGAGACAATTTCTATAGATCTCTGCTTTGCATCGATTTTACATTAAAAAACCACCCTTTCGGGTGGTTCTTTAATCTCAAACCGACAATTACATTGCGCGGTTTTTGATTTTGCGGATGGTTTCCAACTGTGCAGCAGTTTCTGCAAGTGCAGCCAAAGCAGCAGCTGAGTCCAAGTCGCTTTTTTGATTTGCAAGCAATTGTTCAGCATTTTTACGTGCTTCAATAATTGCAGCTTCATCTAAGTTTTCAGCACGAACAGCAGTATCTGCTAGAACCGTAACCACATGCGGTTGAACTTCAAGTACACCACCAGATACATAGATTAACTCTTCTGTACCGTTCTCAAGCAGAACGCGAATTGCACCCGGCTTAAGTAAAGTCACTAGCGGCGCATGACCAGGCATAATACCAAGTTCACCACCAGCACCTTTTGCGATCAGCATTGTTACAGTGCCTGAGTACAAAGACTCTTTTACACTCACAACGTCACATTGCATTGTAGACATGAGAATCTCCTAAATTAGGGAACTAATTAAAGTTTCTCAGCTTTAGCAATCACTTCGTCAATACCACCAACCATATAGAACGCTTGTTCTGGGATGTGATCGTATTCACCAGCTAAAAGACCTTTAAAGCCACGAATCGTTTCTTTAAGTGGTACAAGTTTACCAGGTGCACCAGTAAACACTTCAGCTACGTGGAACGGTTGAGAGAAGAAACGCTGGATCTTACGTGCACGGTATACAGTAAGTTTGTCTTCTTCTGACAATTCGTCCATACCAAGAATTGCGATAATGTCTTTCAATTCTTTATAACGTTGAAGAACATTTTGAACTGAACGCGCGATTTCGTAATGCTCAGTACCTACAACTAATGGATCTAACTGACGTGAAGTTGAGTCAAGTGGATCGATCGCAGGGTAAATACCTTGAGAAGCGATGTCACGGCTCAATACTACAGTCGCATCTAAGTGAGCGAATGTTGTCGCTGGAGATGGATCCGTTAAGTCATCGGCTGGTACATATACCGCTTGGATAGATGTAATCGAACCAGACTTAGTCGACGTAATACGTTCTTGAAGAACACCCATTTCTTCTGCAAGTGTTGGTTGGTAACCTACTGCAGATGGCATACGACCTAGAAGTGCTGATACTTCAGTACCCGCTAGTGTATAACGATAGATGTTGTCTACGAACAATAATACGTCACGGCCTTTACCGTTTTCGTCTTTTTGATCACGGAAGTACTCAGCCATCGTCAAACCAGTTAACGCTACACGTAAACGGTTACCAGGTGGCTCGTTCATCTGACCGTAGACCATTGCTACTTTGTCAAGAACGTTAGAGTCTTTCATCTCGTGATAGAAGTCGTTACCTTCACGAGTACGTTCACCAACACCAGCGAATACAGATAAACCTGAGTGCGCTTTAGCGATGTTGTTGATCAACTCCATCATGTTTACGGTTTTACCAACACCCGCACCACCGAATAAACCAACTTTACCACCTTTCGCAAACGGGCAAAGTAAGTCGATGACTTTAATACCTGTTTCTAAAAGGTCAGTAGACGCAGCTTGTTCAGCATAAGAAGGTGCTTGACGGTGAATCGGTAAACGATCTTCAGTTGCAACTGGACCAGCTTCGTCGATCGGGCGACCAAGAACGTCCATGATACGACCTAAACATGCAGTACCTACAGGTACAGAAATAGGTGCACCAGTACTTGTTACGTTTAGACCACGTTTAAGACCTTCAGTAGATCCCATTGCAATAGTACGAACTACGCCATCACCAAGTTGTTGCTGAACTTCTAACGTAGTTTCAGTACCGTCAACGTGGAGAGCGTCATAGATCTTAGGAACGCTGTTGCGTTCAAACTCGACGTCGATAACCGCGCCGATGATCTGAATGATACGACCGCTACTCATTGCTGTCTCCTCAATTCAAAATAATGTTAAACGGCAGCGGCACCACCAACGATCTCAGAAATTTCCTGAGTAATCGCGGCTTGACGCAGCTTGTTATAAATGAGTTGTAGGCTCTTGATAAGCTCACCTGCGTTATCCGTTGCAGCTTTCATTGCTACCATACGTGCAGATTGCTCACATGCGATGTTTTCAATCACACCTTGATACACCATCGACTCGATGTAACGAACCAATAAACCATTTAAAAGCTCTTCAGCTTCTGGTTCATAGAGGTAATCCCAACCGTATTGACGGTTTAGATCCTCACTTGTATCAGCCGCAGCCAAAGGAACAAGTTGTTCGATCTTTTGATTTTGAGTCATGGCATTGACAAAGCCGTTTGACACAAGATAAATACGATCTAATTCGCCTTTATCAAATGCGTCTAACATCACCTGTACAGAACCAGTTAACTGTTCAAGACTTGGAGCATCACCAACTTGTGTTGTCGCACCAAGTACCTTACCGCCGTAGTTTTTAAAAAACGAAACCGCTTTTTGACCAATCAAAGCAAATTGAACTTCAATTGACTGCTCTTGTTGCTGTTGGACATGTTTGACCACTTTCTTGAACAAGTTAATGTTCAAACCACCAGCAAGGCCACGATCTGAAGACACAATGATATAGCCAACGCGTTTTACAGGACGTTCAACCATATAACGGTGTTTATATTCAGGATTCGCTTGTACCAAATGAGCAATTACACGGTGCATATTTTCGGCATACGGACGGCCCTGAGCCATGCGCTCTTGCGCACGACGCATCTTAGAAGCTGCTACCATTTGCATCGCGCGAGTAATTTTCTGCGTGCTCTTGATACTAGCTACTTTGGCGCGAATTTCTTTTAAATTTGCCATACGCTTAACCTAGTATTCGAAAGCCCTTTCGAGCTTCCGAAGGTTGATCCGTGAACCAAACCTTAACTAGATTCAATCTGATTGAATCTTAGTAAGTTTGAGTCGCTTTAAAGCTTTCAATACCTGCTTTGAATGCAGCTTCGATGTCTTTGTTCCAATCACCAGTTTCATCGATTTGTTGCATTAACGCAGCATGTTCTGAACGGAAGTAAGAGATTAACGCAGTATCAAAGTCTACGATTTTCTTCACTTCAACGTCAGCCATATAGCCTTCGTTAGATGCATATACTGATACAGCTTGGTCAGCAATTGAATATGGAGCATATTGTTTTTGCTTCATTAATTCAGTTACACGTTGACCATGTTCAAGTTGCTTACGTGTTGCTTCATCAAGGTCAGAAGCAAACTGAGCAAACGCTGCCAATTCACGGTATTGCGCTAAAGCGGTACGGATACCACCAGACAATTTTTTGATGATCTTCGTTTGAGCAGAACCACCAACACGTGATACAGAGATACCTGCGTTCACAGCAGGACGAATACCTGCGTTAAATAATGATGTTTCTAAGAAGATCTGACCGTCAGTAATCGAAATTACGTTGGTTGGTACGAATGCAGATACGTCACCCGCTTGAGTTTCAATGATTGGCAATGCAGTTAAAGAACCAGTTTGACCTTTAACTTCACCATTCGTGAATTTCTCAACATAGTCAGCAGATACACGAGAAGCACGCTCAAGTAGACGTGAATGAAGATAGAACACGTCACCTGGATAAGCTTCACGACCTGGTGGACGACGAAGAAGCAATGAAATTTGACGATATGCAACCGCTTGTTTAGACAAGTCATCATAAATGATAAGCGCATCTTCACCACGGTCACGGAAGTACTCACCCATTGTACAACCAGCATATGGAGCTAAATACTGCATTGCTGCAGGATCAGCTGCAGCAGCTGCTACAACAGTGGTGTACGCCATTGCGCCAGTTTCTTCAAGCTTACGCACTACGTTTGCAATTGTTGATTGTTTTTGACCAATCGCAACGTATACGCATTTAATGCCTGATTGTTTTTGAGCAATGATCGCATCAATCGCCATTGCTGTTTTACCAGTTTGACGGTCACCAATGATCAACTCACGTTGACCACGACCTACTGGGATCATTGTATCTACTGATTTATAACCAGTTTGTACAGGTTGATCCACTGATTGACGCCAAATTACGCCTGGTGCTACTTTTTCAACAGCATCAGTAAGTTTTGCATCAATAGGGCCTTTACCATCAATTGGATTACCCAAAGCATCTACTACACGGCCTAGAAGTTCAGGACCAACTGGAACTTCTAATACACGACCTGTGCAACGTGCTTTTTGACCTTCTTGAAGGCTTAAGTAGTTACCTAAAACAACGGCACCCACTGAATCCTGTTCTAGGTTCAGTGCCATACCGTATAAGCCGCCGTCGAATTCGATCATTTCACCGTACATTGCATCAGCAAGGCCGTGAATACGCACAATACCGTCGGAAACCATAACAATGGTTCCTTCGTTCTTAGCGGTCGCGCTGGTGTCCAGATCGCCGATACGCTGTTTAATGAGCGCACTGATCTCGGATGGATTCAGTTGTTGCATTGCGCTATACCTCAATCTTTTTTAAGTTCAGTCTTCTTTTACGCTGTAATTCTTTATAAATAATTACGCAAGAAGACGAGTCCGCATTTTTTCAAGCTTGTTAAGCGCAGAATCATCTATCACTTGGTCGCCTGCACGAATAACAACACCAGCGATTAAAGCCGGGTTGACTTCCACTGTTACTTTCACAGCACTGTTAAAACGTTTTTCAAGTGCATGTGCAAGTTTTTGTTCTTGTACTGAATCAAGCGGAAAAGCCGATTCAATAACAACATCAACAGTATTGTTATTCTGTGATTTAAGCTGTTCGTATTCTTCAGCAATTTCAGGAAGCAGAAGCAAACGATCATTTTCAGCAAGTAAGGTCAAAAAGTTTGACACTTGCGTCGTTTGTACGTCACCTAAAAGTTTAGAGAACACACCTACTTGTTCAGTAGGAGTCAGCTCAGGGCGATTTAAATAAGCGGAAAATGCTTCGTCTTGCACCGCAGCACTTAGCATCTGTAATGCATTTGACCAAACGTCAGTTGCATTTTGTTCAGATGCATAAGCAAAAGCTGCTTTAGCGTACGGGCGTGCCAACGTCAAGAGTTCAGCCATATTCGCCTCTCTTAAAGTTTAGCAGCCAGCTGATTCAGCATGGCATTATGAGCTTCTGCGTCAACTTGTTGGTTCAGAATTTTCTCTGCACCAGCAACTGCAAGAGCAGCAACTTGTTGACGTAATTCTTCACGTGCAGAATTGATTTCTTGATCAACAGACTCTTTCGCTTGTTGACGAATACGCTCGCCCTCAGCAGATGCTTGAGTGCGTGCCTCTTCAACCAATTGTGCTGCACGACGGTTCGCTTGTTCGATCAATTGAGCCGCTTGTGCTTTTGCTGCATCAATTTCTTGCTTCACTTGAGCTTGCGCATCGGCAAGGTCAGCTTTTGCTTTTTCAGCAGCATTTAAGCCATCAGCGATACGACGCTGACGCTCACTAATCGCATTGATTAGTGGTGGCCATACAAATTTCATGCAGAATGCGACAAAAATCGCAAATGCAATCGCTTGGCCAATCAATGTGAGGTTGATATTCATTGCAAATTCCTCAATGGTTTAATTTAGGAATTAAGCTGATTAACCTACAAATGGATTTGCGAAGATGAAGAACAAACCAATACCAACGCCGATCATAGGCACAGCATCAAGAAGACCCGCAATTAAGAACATACGAGTTTGAAGTTGTGGAGCCAATTCTGGTTGACGAGCAACAGCTTCAAGGAAGCGACCGCCTAAAAGACCAAAACCAATCGCAGTACCTAAAGCACCAAAAGCGATCAAGATAGCAGATGCAATTGCAACTAGACCTAAAGTGAGTTCCATGATAATTCCTCAGAGGTTAGGTTTATACCAAATTAAGTTAAAAAAACTGTACCTAACCACCGATTGATAGTTAGGTAATACCATTAATGCTTTTCGCTTGCCATGCTTAGATAAACGATGGTGAGCATCATAAAAATAAATGCTTGCAGGGTGATAATCAAAATATGGAAAATCGCCCATGGCACAGACAATGCCCACTGGATCCAGAATGGTAATAATGCAATAAGGATGAAGATTAACTCACCTGCATACATGTTACCGAATAGTCGTAGAGCCAAAGAGATTGGACGTGCAAGGAAAGTTACCAATTCCAAAAGCAAGTTAAATGGAATTAAAAGCGCTTTAGCGATTGGATTCTTAGGATTAAATGGATTAAGTGCTAATTCACCTACGAAACCACCCACACCTTTTTCACGAATACTGTAGAAAATAATGAGAGCAAATACAGATAAAGACATACCGAGGGTAATGTTAGGATCTGTAGTAGGTACAATTTTGAAATACACGCTGTGCGGATCAACGCCCAACATCGCTCCAAATACATGCTGACCAAGATAAGGAATCCAGTCAACAGGAATTAAATCCATCAAGTTCATGAGGAAAATCCACACGAAGATGGTTAGAGATAAAGGTGCAATCAAACGTGACTTTCCGTGGAAAGTATCACGAACACTTGAATCTACAAACTCAATAATCATTTCGATTGCAGACTGGAACTTGGTTGGAACACCAGAGTTTGCAGCTTTCGCTACACACCAGAACAACAAACAGAAAATTAAACCAAGTCCGATAGACCAACCCATTGAATCCAAGTGAATAGCAGTGAACCCCATCTGTTGAGCTTCAGCACCACTTTCAGCCAATTTCCACGTACCGTCTGGCATTTTGCCATAGGTCATATTGGTCAAGTGATGCTTGATATACTCGGTCGAAGTAAGGGCATGTTCTTCAGCAGCCATAAATCACACCTGGTCAATGTAAAAAAACTAATAGAATAAAACGAATATCGCGTGCTGCTTGATATCTCGCCTATTCCTGAAAAACTTTTCAATTTTTGCTGTGCTTATACTCATTTTTGTAAACGGGTTGCCCAAAAAGGAGCGATCCACGTCATGGCTTGTACAAGTATAAAACCACAAAACAATGCAACCGGGGATAACGGCTTGACATTGCTTAAAATTAAAATGAATCCAACGATCACGATTGCAAATTTGCCCATCATGCCCCGATACATGTTCGAAAGAACTTGTTTCGATGCTCGCGCGCCTGCTGCTCGAAATGACTGCCAAGAAAAATAACAACTGGCTAGCCAACATAAGAATGCACCCAAAGCTGCACTGAGAGCCGCAGTCGAGTCTTTCAAGACCCACCCTATCAAGGCTGAAACAGGAATCATTAACGCTTGTAAATAGACCAAAGCTTTCGCTAATCGTCGGTCAATCATGCGACTAGTTCGGCTCATTTTTTATCCACTTACAGCATAAATGCTTGACAAGTTTAGCTGATGATCGTTTTTAATCGCAGGCATTATAGAGTTACACCCCTGAACATGCAATCTTTTCCCGACCTTAGTCGTGTTTTTTTCACATATTCAACTGCTTTTGATCTGTACAAGAGTTGCTTATTATTTGCATCATTTTCGTGCATTTAGTATACATGCTTGTGTTTGTGCTGCCAAAGTTTGCCATGCAACCACAAAATCTTGTTGTTTTGCCAAAGATTCATCAACAGATTGAAAAGAAATTGCCCCTAATTTTTTATATTGACTCGGGCTCGCGCTGGCTTCTGCAAGTAAGCACATTTTTTTGTAAGGGCGATTGTCATTTAGGTATTTAATCTGTGCAATGGTCGGCGCAACATGCGGATCATCCGTCATTGCACCTGCAAATTTTAGATTTAATGAACGTTCTAGATATTGATAGGCATCATGATATGCCCAATAAGGTCGCATTACCCCTTCTCGGCTATATTTTTGCGAAGCAAGCAGCATTTCGTTAGCAAATTTTTTGGCATTGTTCCAATACGCTGTTTTATTTTCAGGATGTTGCTGAGAACGCAGAGCGGCAATAAAAAAGCCAATCCGTACTGCATTGTTTGGATCAAGCCAAACATGGGTATCTACCGTATCTTTTAAGGCTGCGCCACGTGGACTTCTTAAGGGCAATGCCTGAATAATTCCTGACTCTAAAATAGAAATCGCATTCGGATTGTCTTTCAACACTTTTTCTAAAGGTGCTTCATGGGCTTTGCCCAACCAAATCACCAAAGACGCTTCTTTCATGGTTTTGCGATTGAGTGGTGTAAGTTGAACATCGTGTCCGCTTTGATTGTCCAAAAGCAATACAGGTTCTTCTATACCTTGTGTAACTTTTTTTGAAATCAAATAGATAGGATGTGTAGACACGACCAAAGGTGCTTGCGCCCAAGTGATACCTGCAAATAATGCACCAATACACAAAGCAAAAAAGCGTTTCATGCGGAGAGTTTTATCCAAGATGTTTAAATGTTATATTATAACAAATATTAAAAAAAACCTATGGTATTCGTAACATGATCGGGCTTCATGTTACTATTTGTGATTGTCCATTTCTTTAAAATGTCTTTCGAGGTGTGTAATGAACCTATGTTCACACGAGCATCATGATACTTTGCATGGCGTACATGACCATCAAAATGTCAAAACTCGCTTATTGGAAGCCGAGAGTATTTGTGCTGCTGCGGGCGCTCGTCTCACACCTTTACGAAAAGAAGTTTTGGAACTGATCTTGAATGCAACAGGTCCTGTGGGTGCTTATGATTTATTGGCGAAACTCAAAGGTGCCTCTGAACGTCCTGCTGCCCCACCTACCGTCTATAGAACCTTAGACTTTTTATTAGAAAAAGGTTTTATTCACCGCTTAACCTCGATCAATGCATATATTCCGTGTTGTCATCCTCGTGCTGGACATCAAGCGGCCTTTTTGATTTGTTCAGGCTGTCATACGGTGAAAGAAGCCTCAGCAAAAGGCTTAATCGAGCAACTTGACCAACTTGCGGATTCTGACGGATTTAAAGCGCATCACAGTATTATTGAGATTTCTGGACTATGTCAGCAGTGCTCGAGCAAGGCTTAACGCCAACGCTGGTTCAATTACAGCAAATCAATGTTCGAATTGATGAGCGTGATATTTTAAAAAATGTTGATTTCTCTTTACATGAGAAAGAAATTGTCACGCTGATTGGTCCCAATGGTGCAGGTAAATCCACCCTGATCAAGGTGTTATTGGGGATTGTCAAACCCAACTCAGGTAAAATCATTAGTCCTAAAAAATTAAAATTGGCATATGTACCACAAAAATTCAATCCTTCGCATAGTCTACCGCTACGTGTAAAAGATTTATTGAATTTAGAAAAATGCGACAAAGCAATCAAAGCTGAAATTATCCGAGATACTGGCATTGCCAAACTAAAAGACTCAAAAGTACAACAGCTTTCAGGGGGTGAGCGTCAGCGTGTACTTTTGGCACGTGCTTTGTTACGTCAACCTGATGTTTTGGTTTTAGATGAACCTATGCAAGGTTTAGACATTCAATCTGAAGCGGAGCTTTATGATTATGTGCGGAGTTTACCTGAGCGTTATGGTTGTTCGATTTTAATCGTGTCGCATGATTTGCAATGGGTCATGCAAGGTACACAACGTGTGATTTGCTTAAATAAACATATTTGTTGTAGTGGCTTACCTGAAAATATTCAGCAACATCCTGAGTATCAAGCGATTTTCGGCACAAATCGTGTTCCCTATCAACATCATCATGATCATTGTGCACATGGCGATACCGCTAAGACCTGTGAACATGATGCTCGCCCACACATTCACCCTGAACCGGAAGCCTAAAACATGATGGAATGGTTACAACTGCTGTTACCTGCATGGATTATGGGCACGCTTTTGGTTTTTTTAACTGCACCTTTAGGTTGTTTAATGCTTTGGCGCAGAATGTCTTTTTTTGCCGATACCATGGCACATGGAACATTGCTAGGTGTGGCTTTGGCTGCTGTACTGACTTTGCCACTATGGGCTGGCGTAAGCTTTACAGCGATTCTTTTGGTGGCGATTCTTTGGGTTTTACATGATCCTCGTTTACCGAATGATGCACTCCTTGCCTTATGCTCTGCGACTTTACTTTGTTCAGGTTTACTGTTGATTCAACATCTGCCTGCATTAAGACCTGAATTATTGAGTTATTTATTTGGTGATTTACTCACAATTGAATGGTCGGATTTACCTGTTTTTGTATTGATAATTGCTGCTGCATTGGCTGTGTTGTTTAAATATTGGCAAGCACAGATTCAAATTGCTATTGATCCTGACATTGCTGTCAGTGAAGGTGTCAATGCGAAATGGCAACGTTTAATTTTTATGTTGCTCTTGGCTTTATTTACCGTTTTGGCTCTGCGTGCGGTAGGTTCTTTACTTATGGGTGCATTACTCGTCATTCCTGCATTAACCGCACGTTTAGTTTCTCACTCTCCTAAACAAATGGTCATCGCTGCTTTTATCATTGCGCAAATCGGAGTTACTGTCGGTTTATGGTCGAGTGCAGGCTTAAATATTTCCACAGGTTTAAGCATTGTTTTAACCATGTCGATTTTATTTGCGGCTGTATTTATTATTCAAAAAGTTAAAAAAGTGACTTAAACACTTTGTCACTTATCCTGTGCAATCATAAAAACTCAAAACTTGATCCAATATGCCAACACATACTGAAGTTACTCAAAATCAAACGCATCAGCCTATCATGGAACAAGCAATTCAATTCGTAGAAGAATTACCATTGATTGCAGTCGATTGTGCTTGTGGCGCAGGCAATCAATCTGCATTTTTACTGAGTCAAAATTATCAAGTTTACGCTTTTGATGCCGCTGAAATCTCAGAAAATATTTGTCTCACACGTTTTCAAAATCATCAAAGCTATTATTTTACAAAACAGACTTTTGAGGAGTATCAATTTCCTAAAGCCAGTTTAATTGTTGCCCTACTGAGTTTATTTTTCTGCTAACCTCAGAATTTTCAAACTGTTTTTAACAACAAACATCTGTAATGCTTTATTTGAAAATGGTATTTTTGTTGTCGATCTTCTCGGTGATCAAGATGCTTGGGTTAAACACAGTCCACAACAGTTTATTGGTTTTAGCCAAACCGAACTTGAGTTGTTACTCAATAAGAATTTTGAAATACTGCATCAAGAAGAAATGCTAGGCGAATATCCATTAGCCAATGATCAACTTAAATTTTGGCATAAACATCGACTTATTCTTCGTAAAAAATCACAAGATTCTTCAACTTAATCATTGATGCACCAAACTCAACAAACCTGCGGCACAGCTAAACAATACAGCAAAAGTTCGATTCATATATTTCTGTTGCTTAGGTGATTTAAGTAAACGTAACACTTTGGCTGCCAAACCTGTATAACCTGCCATCACGATCAAATCAATCGTAATCATGGTCACCGCCATAATCACATATTGAATCCACTGTGGCTTTGATAAATCCAAAAATTGCGGTAATACTGCTAATAAAAATACGATTGCTTTAGGGTTACTCATATTGACCAAAAAACCATGCAACATCAGCATAGGAATGGTTTTTGGCTTAGTTTCGGTTTTAATGTCGATCGACTGAATTGGGGCATTCCACTGTAGATAGGCTAAATACAGCAAATACAATACGCCAAACCATTTCACCACTAAAAATGCCCAAGGCGTTGTTGCAAATAATACCCCAACCCCAGCCGCCACAATGCCGATTTGTACAATCAGTGCCAGTTGTAAGCCAATTGCATTCCAATAACCACGCCGAAAACCATAACTTAGACCACTCGACATCGAGGCAATCGCACCTGCACCGGGAGAAATACTAATCACCCAGCATGCCAACATATAGGCAAACCAAATTTGATAGGACATAACAATGTTAGTGCATTTTTTAAAAAGCGTATTATAACGATTTTGATACAACACTTTTCGATTAATTTAATCGGTAAAAAGTATCACTCTTTACTACCTTGTATGCACTGGATCATGCACAATAGTATGAGAATACACAATAATTTGAGGAGCCATCGTTAAAATGACAGCCCAATCCGTAATTTTGCCATTACCTTCGAATCATGCACGTTTTATTGTTTTAAATTTAAAAAATCTCTCTATTGATGCTTTAAAAGAACAACTGAATGATTTTTTTACCACACGAGATCGTTTAATCACCCAACATCCTGATGCAGAAATTAAAACCTCTGTCGCTTTTGGTCCTGAACTCTGGGCAAAACTTTATCCGCAAAATCCAGCAGGTTTTAAACAACTTGAACCAATTCAAGGTTCATTTACGATGCCTGTTGTTCCTGCTGACCTCCTAATTCACATTGCATCGGCACGTACCGATATTTGCTTTGCCTTAAGTCAGTCTTTTTTTGATGGTATTCAAGACCAAGTTGAAGTTTTAGATGAACGGGTGTGTTTCCGTTATTTAGATGGGCGTGATTTAACAGGTTTTATTGATGGTACAGAAAATCCACAATTCCCTGATGATCGCGGTGAGACAGCACTATTAGGTGACGATGCAGGCATTTTTACGGATGGTTCTTTTGTTTTTGCACAACGTTATGTTCATAACTTAGAAAGCTGGAAACGTTTAAAAGTCGATGCACAAGAGCATGTAATCGGACGAACCAAATTAGAAAGTATTGAACTTGATGATGATGTGAAACCTGAAAATGCACATATTGCCCGTGCAGTGATTGAAGATGATGAAGGCGAAGAGTTAGAAATCTTACGTCATTCGCTACCTTATGGCGATGGTCAAGGTGAGCAAGGTTTATTCTTTATCGCCTATACCAAAGATTTAACTCGTATTGATAAAATGTTGCTGCGTATGTTTGGTACCAGCGGTGATGGTATTCATGATCGTTTATTGCATTTTGTCACCGCAGTCGATGGCGCATATTTCTTTGCACCTAATGAAGACTTACTCGAAGAAATTTTAGACACAGAATAATTTTTAAAGTCTTATCTATCTCTCCTTTTTGAAAAAGGAGAGATTTTTCAATCATAAAGCTTTAGATTTATTTTTATTTCAGACAAGCGTTATCATTGTTAATGCATTCAAATAAATAAACTATTTTTCTAATTTTAATGTTTTATTTTTCATTGTCGTGATGTGAATATTGACTTAAATCTATGCCCTTTTGAAAAATATATTGAATCAAAATATTAGGTAATTTTGGATTATTGCCTATAGCCGCACATTTTAAATCCACCCCATGTTTATTTGCAGTTGCTGTAGGTTTAAATGCATCATCTATAAAGGAATATTTGCCTAAATCTCTGAAAAATCCATATAAGTTATTGGATGAATCTCGAATAATTTTAACATCACTCAAATCATTTTTATAATAGCCTTTATAAAGCGTATATTTTTGCTGCCCCACTTGGATCACATCACAGTCATCTGTTGCCATCCATTGTGGATTATCAGGATTTAAATGCAGTTTCTTTAATAATTGCACTACTTTTGCATCATCCCAAATAAAAGCACATGTTTGAGATTTTAGTTTTTGTATTTGAATAGTTTTTGCTTGTTCAACTTGCCACAATTTTTCACATAAATTTTCTTGTGAATAGACGTTAGAAACGAGAAAACTGGTGCTGATGGCTAAAATTATTTTTTTCATGAATTAATCACTATAAATATTGCACTAAAAGATAAAAATGGAGTCTATCTAGACTCCATCTTATTTAATTTTATAGCAAATTCAACTTAAAAAGGAATGCGCTTATACTGACGGTATTCAGGTGTCCAAAAGTTTTCCTCAATACGACGCTGCAAATGTTCATCACTAATCGCTAATGCCACACCATCCTCAATAGCCGCTTTCGCCACTTTAAAAGCAATGATTTTAGATACTTTTTGCAGTTCATTCAGATCGGGCAATAAATCTGCATGAATGTCTTGTAGTTTCGGTGAACAATCTGCTAACGCATTACTGGATGCCATAAGCATACGATCTGTAACACGTCTTGCTTGCACTGCCACGATTCCTAGACCAATACCGGGGAAGATATACGAGTTATTGCACTGTGAAATATTAAAAATCTGACCGTGATAATTCACAGGCGCAAATGGACTCCCTGTTGCGATCAATGCTCGCCCTTCTGTCCACTCAATAATATCCGCAGGTACAGCTTCCACACGTGAAGTTGGGTTGGATAATGGCAATACAATCGGATGTTCACAATTTGCGGCTAAAGTACGAATAATTTCTTCGGTAAATAAACCCGGCTGACCAGATACCCCAATTAAAACTGTCGGTTTAGCATTCTTCACTACATCAAGTAATGAAATCACTGACTCGGCATTGCCCCAATGTGCAACTTCCTCAGTTTTTTGTGCCAACTTACGTTGGAAATCCAATAAATTTGGCTGGTTTTCAGTGATTAAACCAAAGCGATCCACCATAAATACACGCGCACGTGCTTGTGCATCGGTCAAACCTTCTGCCACCATTTGTGCAATGATTTGCTCTGCGATACCGCAACCTGCTGACCCTGCACCTAAAAAGGCAACTTTTTGGTCTTTGAGTTGTTTGTCTGCCGCACGACTTGCAGCAATTAAACTTCCAACTGAAACTGCGGCTGTTCCTTGTATATCATCATTAAAACAGCAAATTTCATTACGGTATTTTTCCAATAAAGGCATTGCATTTTTTTGTGCAAAATCCTCAAATTGAATCAAAGCCTTTGGCCAACGGCGCTTGATTCCTGCGATCACCGCATCAACAAAGCTATAATACTCTTCCCCACCGATACGTGGCTGATTCCAACCCAAATATATTGGGTCATTTAACAACTGTTGATTGTTGGTTCCCACATCCAAGGTAATCGGTAAAGTGTAGGCTGGGCTTATACCACCACATGCGGTATATAAGGACAATTTTCCAATTGGAATGCCCATCCCACCGATGCCTTGATCACCTAAACCTAAGATACGCTCACCATCTGTGATCACAATGACTTTGACATTTTTTTTATTCACATTATGTAAGATATCATCAATACGATCACGGTCAGGATAAGAAATAAAAATGCCACGATGGCGACGATAAATATCCGAAAAACGCTGGCATGCTTCCCCGACCGTAGGCGTATAAATAATCGGCATCATTTCACTGAGATGATTTTCAATGAGGTGATAAAACAAAGTTTCGTTGGTGTCTTGAATATTTCTTAAATAAATATGTTTATTGATTGCATCATTAAAATCGCAATATTGCTTATATGAGCGTTGGCTTTGCTCTTCAATGGTTTCTATCACATGTGGAATTAGACCATCCAGATTAAATCGGCTACGCTCTTCTTCTGAAAAGGCTGAACCTTTGTTCAAAAGGGGGAGTTCGAGTAAGGTATTCCCTGCATAAGGGAGATATAAAGGTTTTTTAGCTTTCAAATTTTCTGCGGTCATGTCCTATCTCATTATGTTTAGATCTAGATGTAAATCCCGACAAAAATAGTAGAGTTTTATCTGTATCAGCGTATAGATTAGTCCTTTTTTGCAAGGTTTTGGCATTTAGCAAATTTATAATGATATCGGATAGATTTAGGCATTTAATAGCGCTTTAAAAACAATAGATCAGCTTACTTGTGTGGCTGATTAGGTGACATATCCACAAATAATCCTGTTATTTTTTTCACAATTGGTAATATGATCAAGATGATAGGATAAGCAACCAACCAAGACATCATCCATGCAGAAAAGAAAATAGAGAATAAATTTTCAATCCAGCCTAAGTTTTTCACAGTATTTATAAATGAAATGATCCCACTCATTAGTCCTGATAAAAATAAAGGTAAAATCCAAGCTGCATATTTGCCTGGAAGTTTAGGAATATTGCCAATAATCATAGGTTTGTTCTGGTTCATCATGTTATCTTTTTAGTGAGTAAGAACATTATACAATAATTGAAAGTATTTAACTTTTGAATACTTTTAAGCATTTATTATATTTTAAACAAAAGCTTTACTTGATCTTTTGATATTTCCGTACAAATGGTTTTACCTAAAGACTCGGAAATTTGCTATATTTGCTGTTTTTCTGCGACATTTATTTCTCGATAGATTATGAATACGGCAATACAAGCAGCTCTTGATCATGCAGTGCAATCCCTAAAAGCTGAAGGGACCCTTCCATCTGACTGGAACAATACCAGCGTGTTAACGCGAACCAAAGACCGAAGCCATGGTGACTTTGCGTCAAATATTGCCATGATGGGTGCAAAAGTTGCAGGTATGAAGCCACGTGATCTTGCAGAAAAAATCTTGGCAAATTTACCCGAAGTTGCTGACATCAGTAAAGCTGAAATCGCAGGGCCTGGATTTATTAATTTCTTTTTAAATGCAGATCAGCGTTTTGCCGTGTTAGATCGTATCGAAGCGCAAAAAGCAGATTATGGTAAAACCCAAGCCAATGCCGCTAAAAAAGTTCAAGTTGAATTTGTTTCTGCAAATCCAACTTCAAGTCTGCATGTGGGTCATGGTCGTGGGGCTGCGTATGGGATGACTGTTGCAAACTTGCTTGAAGCCACAGGTGCTACAGTTGACCGTGAATACTATGTCAATGATGCTGGTCGTCAAATGGACATTTTGGCAACTTCAACGTATTTACGTTATTTAGAACTGACTGGACAAACTTTAGTTTTCCCTAAAAATGCTTATCAAGGCGATTATGTAAAAGAAATCGCACAAAGCATTATCGACAAAGATGGCGATGCTCATGTACGCGCTGTTGCAGACATTTATAAAGATGTCCCTGAAGATGTGCAATACGCCGAAGAACTTGATGCTGAAGGCAACAAAGTCGTACTTTCAGGCGATAAAGAAAAACATATTGATGGTTTAATTCACAACTCTCAAAACCATTTAGGCACAGCATATCGTGTTTTCCATCAAGCGGCTTTGCATGCCATTTTAGATGATATCCAAGATGATCTTGGTGAGTTTGGTGTGACTTTTGATCAATGGTTCAGTGAAGCGACATTAACTGAAAAAATTGATGAAGCCTTACAAACTTTAGATCAACGTGGCTTTCTTTATGAAAAAGATGGCAATATTTGGTTTAAATCAACTGAATTTGGTGATGAAAAAGACCGTGTAGTGAAACGCCGTAATGGTCAAACCACGTATTTTGCTTCTGACATTGCATATCATTTAAATAAATTACAACGTGGTTATACCGATATCATTGATATCTGGGGTTCAGACCATCATGGCTATATTGCACGTGTCAAAGCAGCGATTGATGCAATGGGTTATGACTCTAAAAAACTAACAGTGCTTTTAGTCCAGTTTGTAAGCTTATGGCGTGGCGGTCAGATGGTGCAAATGTCATCTCGTTCAGGTCAGTTTGTGACTCTGCGTGATCTGCGTAAAGAAGTCGGTAACGATGCTGCTCGTTTCTACTATGTAATGCGTAAATCTGAACAGCACATCGACTTCGATTTAGACCTTGCTGTATCACAAAGTAAGGACAATGCAGTGTATTACATCCAATATGCACATGCGCGTATTTGTCGTATGCTTGAAAAAGCCGCAGCAACTGGTATCAATTTTGATACAGTAAATGCACGTCAGTTTGCTGCAAAATTAGAACTTGATGCAGAAACAGAAATTTTAGCAAAACTCGCAGCTTATCCAGAAATTGTGGTACGTGCTGCGAATAATTATGAACCACATCAAGTGGGGAATTATTTAAAAGAGTTGGCTGCTTTATTCCATGGTTGGTACAACGAACATAAAGTACTGAGTGACGATGCTGAATTAACCCAAGCACGTTTATTACTCTCTAAAAATGTTCAACAAGTAGTACGCAATGGCTTAGAGTTGCTTGGTGTTTCTGCACCAGAGGCAATGTAATAAGGTATACACTTTAAATACTGTAAAAATCTATTGAGTATTGCCCACCGTGACGGTACTCAAAGACGTTGTCATATATAACGTTGTTTATTAGTAAGAGGAATTCCACGTGTTTGGAAAAACGCAACGCGGCGTGTCTGAACGACCAAACAAACCCCAAAAACCATTGATTCCAAAATGGTTAGGGATGCTTGTTGTCATTTTAATCATCCTCAGTTTTGCTGTAGCTTTGCTACTTTGGAAACCATGGGCTCCCGTAACAACACGTAGCAATGAAGTCACTTCGGATCATTATCAAGAAGATACCAATAAAGACTACCGTTTTTACGACCTCTTACCAAATCAACAAGTGACACCCATTCCTGAACAAGCTGTACCTGAAACACAAACCCAATCTCAACCTGTGATTGTGGAAGCTCCAGCGACACCACGTGATGAAGAAGTTGATGTGGGTTTAGATGTATCTGAACAAGTCGCTGCGCCTGTACAACCTGAATATATTTTACAAGTACGCAGTTATCCTGACCCTGACAGTGCCGATGCACGTCGTGCTGAAATTATTTTAAATGGTCTATCTGCAGATGTAGTGAAAACTACGGAAGGTGGACAAACATGGTATCGTGTAATTTCTGGCCCTTATGATTCACAAAATGCAGCCGTGATTGCACAACAAACATTACAACACAGTGGTATTGATTCAATCGTAGTGAAGCGTTAATTATTATTTTTTAATCCTCCCCCATCCCTCCTTTTTCAAAGGAGGGATGAGTAGCACTGCTAAGCAAGATTACTAAAAATTACTTTAGTTACTGAAAGTTCCCCTCTTTTTCAAAGATGAGCAGCAATGCTGCGCAAGAGGGGAGATTTTTAGGAATCTATCCAATTATTTGGCTTAACTAATCAGCATGAGTCTAAAACAGGCTGCTTTTTATGTTTAAGCAACTTTGCCTTTATGTAAAAGTTGTCGTAACCACTGCGGTTGTTTAAATAAAATATAATTACCCAATAAAATAAAAATCACACCCAAATATGAGCCCAAATGCCATTGGTAGTTTTCCCAAATGGTTGAAATAACTAAAGCTACCAAGGGAAATAACAATGTGCTATATGCGGCCTGCCCTGCCCCAATACGCTTAATCAAGATAAAATATGCACTAAAACCAACGATTGACCCCACGACTGCCAAATAAATCAATGCACCCAAAGCATGTGTACTCATCATGGTTGGTAAAAATGAATCTGCACGAACATAGCCAATGATTGCCATCAATGCTGCGCCATACAGCATGCCATAAGCATTGGTGGTAAATACATCTAGCTTTTTCTTTTGATGACGAATACTGATCATATTTCCCAAAGAAAAACCATACGTTCCAAGCATACATAAACCAATCGCAAATAAAGTTTGCCATTGCACTTGAGTACTCACCACATCATGCCAAAACAACGCCACAATACCAAAAAAGCCCAAACTGGCTGCAGGCAGAAAATAAGCGGAGATCTTTTGTGAAAAGAAGATTCGGCTATTAATGGCATTAAATAAAACCGCCATGGAAAATATCACCGACTCCAAACCACTGTTGATATATGCAATCGCGGTATAGAAACAGATGAAGTTAAACCCAAAAATACACAGTCCTTGTAACGCACAAAATACATGGTCTTGAATATCGAGCTTTTTTAAACGCCCTGTACACAGTAAAAATAAAAACAACAATCCTGCTGCAATCACAAAACGCCAAAACACTGCAATGACAGGACTAAATAAACCATGCTGTGCCGTAATGGCAATCCATGTGGTTCCCCAAATTAATACAACCGCCAAATAAAGTACGCCATTCACGCTATATGCTCTGTCAAACTTAATGAGCTCAGTATGTAAATTTTTCTAAATTTTAGCGTCCATATTCTTGGGCTGACTTATATATTCTTGCGCTTTTTTATCAAAAATATTTTGTCTGAAATATATTCATGGTTACACTCAAGTCAAAACCTTTCTCTTTGTTCAGTCAAATGAAATATAAAACCATTGAGCAACTACAACAGCATAAAACCCAACTCTTAGATACTGTGACGCTCGGTTCAGGTATGCAAATAGCCGCTTGGAGCAATCGCCATGACACGGTAAGCGTATGTAGTAATCATCACACCTTGAGTTTATATGTGCGTGGTGGTTATGAAAGCTATCGCAAAACCCAGTCGGGTTGGAAAAATGGTGGTGCGCCTGATCGTTTTTGCTTGATGCCAAAAGGACAAGAGTCGGTTTGGGATATTCGAGGCGATTTAGATTTCGTACATTTATATTATACCGACCAACATCTGCGTAATATTGCGCTAAACGTGTGGGACAAAGAGCCTTCTCAGATCCAATTGAATGAACAAAACTTTGCCCAAGACCCGATGATTAGTACGGCTTATCGACATTTTTTATTGGGCTGTGACTGGCAAGAAAGCAGCAATCAACTACAACTGAGCAGTGCTGCAAATCTTTTACTCAACCATTTATTACAACATTATAGTAATGTGCAATGGGCATTACCGCGTATTACAGGCGGCATTGCACCGCACCAACTAAAACGTTTGAAAGATTGGATTGAACAATCGCTGCATTTACCCTTAACCATTGCTGATCTCGCTAAGCAAGTTGAACTGAGTGAATATCATTTTGCACATATGTTCAAACAATCCATGCACATTTCACCGCACCAGTACGTTTTACAACAACGTTTAAAACGTGCGCATGACTTGGTGTTACATAGCTCGCAAGACTTGATTGAGATTGCTTTAAGCTGTGGATTTAGTTCAGCAAGCCATTTTAGCGCACGATTTAAGCAATATTTTGGTTATGCCCCATCTCATTTACGCAAATAAAAACCAGTCTAAACGACTGGTTTTGACAGTATAAGATGACAGCTAAACTTTTTTCTCTTCGATGTTGAGCGCACTGATCGCCAATACCGCTTGGGTACGATTTTGCACGCCCAATTTACGGAAAATTGCAGTAACATGCGCTTTAATCGTTGCCTCAGACACTTCTAACTCATAAGCAATTTGTTTGTTGAGCAAACCTTCTGCCACCATCATCAACACACGGAACTGTTGTGGAGTAAGAGATTGAATACGTTCTGCCAAAGCAGCTTCATCGGCTGCACGAGGGTCAAAATTCATATTGGCAGGTAAGTTTGGTGGCAACCAAATATCACCTTCTAACACCTGACGAATCGCTTCACCAATATGACTTGGATGCGCTGATTTTGGAATATAGCCCATTGCACCATGTGCAATTGCACGTTGGATAATCGAGGCTTCTTCATGTGCCGAAACCACGATAATCGGCAATGATGGATATTGCGCACGCACATGAACCAATGCAGAAAACCCAGATGCACCCGGTAAATTTAAATCTAACAGAACTAAATCAGGTTCAGGACCATTCTCTAAACGCTCATAAAATTCATTCACTGCTGCAGTTTCATGAATTTGAGCTTGGGGTAAACTATAACGCACCGCTTGAATTAAGGCATGGCGAAACAGTGGATGATCATCAACGATTAAAATATTCATAAGCGAAGTGAGAGCTCTCTAGCACAGTCTTTCATTTTAACCGTACTATTGCTGTTAAAGATAATTAAATATAACGAATTTTTAATAATTTTGTCGCTTTAAATATAAAATCCCTACACATTTTATGTTATTTATCATTTTATATTTCATTATCATTTTTAAATATAAATTTTAGCTGGATCAGCGAATTACTTATTCCCATTAAAACTATACAAATATATCAATCGCTTAAAAATAAAAATGCCAATAAAATTTTTATTTTTCACTTATATCTAAAAATCTGATAATTAATCTGTTTTTGCTTATTTTACAGAATATATTGAATATTGATTAATAAATGTCATTACGAAATTCAAATTTTAGGTTAATGACATGTCATTTATTCAACACAAGCCTTTAAATATTGTTGCTGTGTCAGGCGGTTTAAATCATCCATCAAAAACAGAAGCATTAGTACAAGCGATTTTAGATGAATTGGGCGAAGCAACCCCGATCAATGTACATTTCATTAAATTTAGCGAAATTGGACAGTTGTTAGGCGGTGCAATTTACCGTAATCAATTGCCACAACGTGTGCAAGATGACTTAGCCGCGGTAGAAGCGGCAGATGCTTTGATTGTGGGTACGCCTGTTTATCGTGCGTCATTTACAGGATTATTCAAACATTTCTTTGACTTTGTTGAACAGACGGCATTGGTCGATGTCCCTGTTTTACTCGCAGCTTCAGGTGGCTCAGACCGTCATGCTTTAGTGCTTGAACATCAATTACGTCCTTTATTTAGCTTTTTCCAAGCACAAACTTTACCGATCGGCGTATATGCGACAGATCGTGATTTTACGCCTGAATACACCATTCAGAGTGAATTGTTACGTGACCGTATCACGCTGGCTGTTGCACGTGCGCTACCAATTTTGGAATGGGCACCTGCCAAAGGTCAACGTGCTGATGTGATCAAAGAAAAGTCACAACAAGCTTCGCAGAACTTAGGTATTAACAAACAAATCGAGCAAGAGGAAGTTTTACCGTCTGCTGCAGTACCAAGCCTAGATGCAGCAGAAGCACGTATACATCATAAAAAGCCGAAAACACACGTGGCTTAATCATTTATCATTCTGAGGATCTGCTTATGTCACAACATGATAAAAACATTACATTTGCCTATTGGGTACCCAATGTCAGTGGCGGTTTGGTGGTCAGTGAAATTGAACAACGTACAGATTGGAGTTATGACTACAATGTACGCCTTGCTCAAGCCGCTGAAAAAAATGGCTTTGAATATGCCCTAACCCAAATTCGTTTTACTGCGGGATATAATGCAGAAAATCAGCATGAGTCCGTCAGTTTTAGTCATGGTATTTTAGCGAAAACTGAAAAACTAAAAGTCATTGCTGCCATCTTGCCTGGTCCTTGGAAACCTGCACTGGCTGCAAAACAGCTTGCAACCATTGATCATTTAACCCATGGACGTATTGCAATCAATGTGGTCAGTGGTTGGTTTAGAGGTGAGTTTGATGCCATAGGTGAGGAATGGCCTGAACACGATCAACGCTATGCACGTTCTGAAGAGTTTATACGCAGTTTAAAAGGCATTTGGACACAAGATAATTTTAGTTTTAATGGGAAATATTACCAGTTTAAAGGCTACACATTAAGTCCTAAGCCTGTACAAAAACCGCATATTGAAATCTTCCAAGGCGGTAGTTCTCGTGCAGCACGTGACATGGCATCTCGTGTCTCAGATTGGTATTTTACCAATGGCAACACCCCTGCTGAGCTGAAAAAGCAAATTGATGATATCCGTGAAAAAGCCAAAGCCAATAATCATCAAGTGAAGATTGGAGTAAATGCTTTTATTATCGCACGAGATACCGAAGAAGAAGCGCAAGCAGTGCTGCAAGAAATTATTGACAAAGCCAATATCGAAGCCGTCAATGCTTTTGGTGATGCCACACGTGAAGCAGGTGCAGCCACAGCCGAAGGTGAAGGCAACTGGGCGAAATCAACTTTTGAGGATTTAGTACAGTACAACGATGGTTTTAAAACCAACCTGATAGGAACACCGCAACAAATCGCTGAACGTATTATTGAACTTAAACATGTCGGTGTCGATTTAGTACTTTCAGGTTTTCTACACTTTATCGAAGAAGTTGAATATTTTGGTGAAAAGGTTCTACCTTTAGTTCGTAAATTAGAGGAGGCAGAAAATAATCAAATCAACGCAAAATCAGCTTAATTTTGATGTTAAAACAACAATAAATAATCAAAAAGTTGTGGAACTTTTCCCTCTTGACTCGGCTTGAGGGATTTTTTTATTTCCAACGCAGAAGTGTTTACGCTCCTACAATTATAAACTCTTGTGTTTATTCACACTAGAAAGCCACTTCTATAGTAAGTGTGTCTTTATATGTACCTACAACTGAAGGATTGCTTCCATCATCGATAATTTTAGCAGTATACGCATAGCCTTGAGCAGCAGAACCATCATACTTACCTGGGTTTAATGTGGCATCTGCACTAGACCAACGTTCAGTGCCTAAATGCCCCCAGCGATCAGTTGTAGTATTCTTATAAATTTCATAAGGTAAATAACCACTGCCTGTTGTGTTTAGCATACGTCTGGTTTGATCAAAGTTTTGTCCATCACTCAACCCAACACTATAAGGCGTTTCTGCTGAACAAGTGATCTGTACTGTACCTGTCACAGGGTCAAACTTTGAAACTAGGGGAGCCTTACCAAAATTAATATTTTGTGCATTAATATTACAGTCTTTTTCTACGATTAATTGAAGTGGAACGTTAGAATCTTCACCCGTACCCCATCGCACCAATCCTGCAAGAGGCAACCATAAAGTACCAGGACTATGATAGGTCCAAAGGTTAACACCACCAATCCCAATAGCACCAATGTGGTAATACCACTTCATTTTTAAGACACCTTTATAAACTCCAGGTTTCAAATTCGTTGTTTCATTAACAGTGATTTTAAAAGGAATACTATTATCAGGTCCCCCAAATATAGAAAGCCAATCCCATTCGCTGAGATCTTTTTCAAAATCATTGCTTAAAATAGTATTTTGAGAATCTCTAATGATAATCTTTGCCTGATTTATTCCGTTCTCATGAATCAAAGCTGCAGGAATATCCATAACTTTATATTTTATATATTGTGTTGAAAGGAGATTCGCTATAATCTCGCAGGATAATCCTCCTGACATGATTTGTTCTCCTATAGAAGGGACTTGAAAAGAGCTCACAGGTCCCAAAAGTGCGCCAGATGTATAAGTTGAACAGCCTAGTGCAAATACTTGTTGTGCAGGTAAACCTAAGAATCCCACAGCCAACAAAGAAAGTAATTTATTCTTCATCCCTCATCTCCTACCTACACACAACATCTGAAATGGTAATGATCTGTTCTTGATCTAACTCTGCGGCAAACTGGGCTGTACAGGACTGCCCATACCCCAAATCTACTTTTAAAATATTTTGTTTTTCCAATTCTTCAATATAAACAATACTGTCTAGACCCACATAGGTAGGTTGACGACCTTCTTGATAAACCACAGCGCCTGCAGGTAAGGGCTCACCATTTTCACGCTTTAAGTAAATACTACCTGCTTGTACTTTTTTAACTGGGAAATCAACCACGATTCCTGTACCTAACTTGGCAGCTGTACGATGCTCTACCACAGGCGTTGCATAGTTTGAAGAAAGATTGAGTGGGTCGATAGAATATTTAGCACTGTAATAAGGCGTGACATTTGGAACAAATAAATATCCCTTTTTATTGGTTTCACCAATCAAGTTATTTTCATAACGAATCGGGATATTGGCATGTCCATTGGTACTGATAAGAGAAAATGATTCTCCAAGTCGATTGGCTGCAAAAACAGTGTTCTTCATCCAAATCAAAGAACCTGCTAAACCATACCATTGATCATAATCATCATCTCCAGAAATACCCGCTTGAAGGTTAAAATAACGGTTACGATAATTGACTTGAGCCTGATTATAACCATCTGAGCCTTCGTTATAACGATGTGTTAGGTTGACACCAAAACCACCTTCTGTAGGCATCTGATAATTATAATTTACATAAGCAGAGTTACGCCCATCTTGCTGATATTGATAGCCTGTATTTAAATAACTTCGTGTTTGTCCCCAAGGTATGGTCAGTTGAACACCTGCATTCCAAGTATCTTGCTTTAAATCTCGATTGGCAGATAAAGACAAAGTTGCACCTTTTAACTCACTTGGCAACACAGGCGCCCACGATAAACTTAATAACTCTGAGTCATCAAAACCATCACGTTTAATGCCAAAATAACCAATACCAAACGCACCAGATTTTTTGGTGGAAAAGTGCATATTGGCAACAGTACTTTCTTGTGCATTAATCGAAATCAAACCATCTGTATAATAGTTGGCAACTGTTTTAAAGTTTTCACTTTGTTTGGAATGCAATGCATTAAAACCAAAATGAGGTTGTTGATATTGATAACCAACCGTCCACTGATGCCCACTGACATCACGTTCTAAATTTTGCTGATTGGCGTTGGCTTGACTATATGAATAAGAGGTATTCAAAATACCAAAATTGTAAAGTTTGAACACTTGTCCAAACCCCATATTCCATACATCGTTATTCCCTTCAGCATGTGCTTCTGCGGTCAACCAAGGAGTGATCCCATAACGCCCATCAAAACTTGCAATAAGATCACCATAATCAAAGTTTTTTATGCCGTAATTTTCACGCAATTTCCCTGCTGAAATAGAATAATCAAAAAGTTTAGGTTGAAGTAAATCACCTGAAACATAAAAAGGAACCGTGGTTGAAACTTGTCGTCCAACCGCATCCGTCGTCACGACAACCGCCTCACCACGACCATTAATAAAGGGGACACTGTTTAAAACATATGGTCCCGGCTGAATATGATCGGTTGAACTTTTTAAACCATTAATAAATAAATCCACTGTACTGGGTAAGGCTGATTCACCTGTAAACTGTGGTAAAGGATAAGTAATTAAATCTGGACGAATACTATAATTTCGCCTCAACTGAATTCCACCAAGACGTACAGATTGCGTCCAACTGTTTTTCCTTGCAGAATAAATATCACCTATTTCTAGGGTTGCAATATTATCTTCGCTGTCAAATTGCCAATGTGTATCGTAACGAATGTAATCATTTTCGGTCTTTTGATTGAGCGAATTTTTAAAGGATCTAAAGTTACCTGTATTTTTTAAAGAACCGTAGCGACTAAAAAAACGCTGCTCAGTAAAAATATGATATGACGTTGATTGATCATGTGGTTTCTGCACATAAATATCATAGTTATTTAACAGCCCCATTCCACTTTGTGCCGTTGTACGCTTATACCAATAGTCTTTACCTAATTGTTGCTCAGGTAACCAATTTGATGGGAACTCCAATAAAATTTGTTGCTGACTTGCGTTATAAGCGGTTTTGATTTCTGGTTGCTGATCAAGTTGCACCCATTCATCAGGCTGAGAATTAATCCCAAGATGAAGTAAATCTTCACTTTTCAGCGCTTGCTGCGTATGAAAATGCTCAGGATTAATATCCAAGTCATGCAATACCATCTTTTGTAAATAGTAATGATCATCAACCGCGATGATAGTGACAACTTTTTGAGTTGAATAGGAGTTAATCACCAAATCCAAGTATAACTTGATCGGTGGAATTTCTTGGATGGTTTGAACTGCATCTGGAATTTCTGAAAAAGTTTCAGCATGCAAATGAAAACTTGGTGCACAAAAAATAATGATGATACATTGGGCAAGCGTACTTCGCTTAAAACTCACATAATCTTTCATTTGGCAAACACCTATTGTTTTTCAATAGTCACCGTCTCTTTCTTTGAACCCACTACAGCTTCTAAGACATTATTTTTTAAAAGTTGATTTTTTAGATCAGCATTTAAATTAAAATAAATTTTGCTATTAGGCAGAACATAGCCATAGGCATTATTTGCTGCCTGTGCTTTAAAAGACTGACCTGCGCTTTTAAACTCAGTAATTCTTGCGACCATCGCCCCAGAATTACTCACTTCAAGAACTTCCTTAGCCTCATGCTGCGCCAAATTCCATTTTAAAATAGGTTTTGCCAATGGATTTCTTGCATTTTGCTTGTGAGTTTCTTGATTTGAACCACTCCCCATCCCTTGACCATAGGTAAATAATGGAATGGAGTAGCGCATTTTAAAATTCACACTACTGGCTTTATTTTGGTCATCCGTTGCGACAGGAAGCTCATCTACAATGACGCGATAAGCATTTTCTTTCAGTTCAGGCGTCGCCACTGCCTGCGTCAAACGAATCATTTGCTTCGTCCCTGCAGGAATTTTTACGATTGGGGGACTTGGGATAATTTCTTGTTGGGTTGAGAATTGTTCTTTGTGTTGATCTTGACTCCACTTAAATACTCTGACTTGAACCGTTGCAGGACTATCTCCGACATTTTCTAACCATACAGCGACTGCTTTTTGATTATTTTCAATTACAGGATAAATCGGCCAAATGAGAAAATTTGCTTGGCTGTATGCCACAGCAGGACTCAACATCGCAGCAACAGCGACAACGTGTGTCGATAATCGGTGAATAGAAGAGTTTTGTTTAAAAAAGTTTTTCATAAATCTCACCATGTAATCGTAATTAAAACGTCATCGGTATATTGACCAGGCATTTTGTTTACTGCGCCTTGACTCAAATCGACCACACCATAAATCTGGAAGTCGAGTAATAAATTTTGTGCTGTGCTTTGCTTGGTTAAAGTATTGGTAGTTGTGGTACCTATGGGTTGGCTTAAATTGGCATCTTGGTACAACATATAATCCAGATAGTGCTCTGCAGAAACATGCTTAAGTCGCCGATTTTGTGTATTGCTATTTATACTTTTGCCATTTCCAAAAGTGATATTGACAGGTGTGTTCGGCGTACACTCGATTTTCCATGTTTCCTGTGTATTACTTATATTTGCTGTAACTGCGCTTTCTTGAGAGGTTGAGGCATGTATCCCAAAATTCAGTCCTATGGGTGACTGTTGAAAAACACAACCTGCCTCAATTTCAGCACTGACTTCAATCGTGGCTGATGTTTCAGCAACACATGCGACTGAATAAACTAATAAAAAAATAGGCGTTGTTATTTTTAATAGCTGTTTAAACATAGACATCTACCCTACTATTAAAAATTAGTCGTTAAAAATTAACAGTAATCGTGATTTGATCGCTATATTCACCCTTCGAAAGCAACTGTAAATTTACAGCTTCTGCATAAATACGAAAGACATATTCAGCACCTCCTAAAAACTCGAGCGATGCTTCGGGTGTAAGGACTCTTCCAGCTTTATTATTTTCATAAATCTGATATGCAATATATTCTCCAGCCCCATTTGCCATTGCACGTTGATATTCAGCAGCAAACTGAGGAGGAACTTGAGTTGCATTTAATCCTGCATTAAAAGCGACTTTTACCAGACTCCCTTCAGGACATAAAATAGAGATCGCATTATTGGATTCATTACTTAAAATTGCTGATGCATGGGTGAAACCTGAACCTTGTTCACCAAAATCCAACTGCCCCAGTTGAGAAATATCCTCACCTTGCAAAGTGCTGTTTTGGTTAATCAGGCAGGCAGGTTCTAGAGTAATTTCACTGGTTAAGTTCACACTTCCAGAACCTGCATACACAAGATTGGTATGTAAAAAAACACATCCACTCAAGCAGAGGGTTTTGAGTACCGTGCTTTTAAACATGCCAAACTCCTCACCATTCTTTGATTAGAAAGAAACAGTTACAAGCAAAGTATCTTTATAATCCCCTTCTGAAACAGTAGTCGCATTTGCTGGTACTGCACCAAACATTGGGACTTTTACTGGTGTATTATTAGCGCCTACAGGGAATGGTACATTTTGATCAATGACGTAGAGTTGAGTACGTCCCGCATCTTGATAAACATTATAGTTAACGGTATCTGCCGCATTTGATAATGTGCGATTACTACGTTCACCACCATTTACGCTCACGTTAAATTGTCCAACACTCTCATCACATATAACGGTTAAGTCGCCACCATCACCTGCAGAGGCAAGTTCAGCCGTCAGTACGTTAGACCAAGTTGATGATGTTTGACCAAAATCTAGTACACCAAATTTGTTCATTGCGCCTTCAACTTCAGAGTTTTCTACAACACAACCTGCAGAAACTTTTAATTTTACATCTACTTGCCCTGTAATCGCTGCCATCGCAGGCGCTGCAAGTAATGAAGAAGCGATGAATAATCCAGAAGCCAAAATATGAGTTTTTTTCATAAAATCACCTGTAGTTAGGTAAAAAATGTGTTATCTGTATAGTATTATTTTGTGGTTGTGTGACGTATTTCAATATGATTAACATTAGATAACATTTTATTCATATAAAATATGTATAAAAAATAATCTACAATATTTTATATCTTTATGTTTTCAAGTAATTAAAATGTAAATAAATATTATTTATTAATAATATATAAATTTATGATATAAAAATAGTCTAAGTTTAACAAAAAAATTAGAATAATATTTTAAAAACCAATTGTTATATAAATTTTCACATAATTATGCTGTTAATTTAAAATTGATAGGATTCTAATAATCCCCAAGTCATTAACGCTAGTTCCTCTTTAAACTGACTAGGCTGGGACTTGGTTTGTCCAAGCAACCATGTTTTCGCATAATGTTCGGTTACACCCAAAATAAGAGAAGGAATCAACTCTCTAGGCACATGTTGCACATCTTGTATATTTTGAGGAATAGAAAACCAATTAATCAGTCGTTTTCTATACATACTTTTTCTTTTTTTAAACCTTTCAGCATGTTCACTATGCATAATATCCAATTCGCGTGTCAGCATAATTTCAGCGAAATGGGGATGATCCTCAATCCAATCAATATAGCTAAAAATAACGGCAATCACACTTTCCTTAGAGTTTTGAGATTGAATCAGTTGTTGCTCTCTCAGATGATTGAGATCATCAATCGCAGCAAAAAATAATGCAGCCAAAATGCCTTCTTTGTTTTTAAAATGATGATAAATCGAACCAATACTCATATTAGATTGTTGTTTGATCATTTCAATCGTGGTGCTATCTGCACCAAATTGAGTAAAACATTTCAGTGCATCATAAAGTATCGCTCTTTTGACCTCGTGTTTTTTACTGGGAAATATTCGCTCTAATAAAGCTTGTTCTTTCATTTATTCCTCATCTTTCATGCTCAGAGACTATTTTTACTTGAAATAAATGGCACTTTTCACGCACATTTGATTATAACAATATATTATTTTTCTTTTTAAACTTGAATTTTTTGTAGGTCAATTTAAAAGACATTTGTTCATTTTTATGAGACTATCTTTATTATCTAATAAAATAATTCTATGCAAAAATGAAAATTTAAAAAAATTATGATGTTATATAAATTTTTGTAAACGTATGAAATTCCGACTAGTTTTGTCTGATTTTAAAATATTAAAATTTAAACAAGATATTACATCAGTACAAAAACAAACATTGGCTGTTGTGTAAGTTACATCCTGTATTTTTCTTAGTAATTTATTTAAATAGTTGTGTGATTTTTACAAAAAATTAAATCAATGATACACGTATCTAAAACTGGTGTGATCTTGAGCTATGTTCCACCTCTAAAATTATAAAATATGCTATAAAAAAATACCGCTAGAAATGCTCTAACGGTATTCAACACAGATTTAAACTTTAAAATTATGGATGTGCTTGTACTTCTTTTATTAATTGGTCTACCACATTTGGATCAGCCAAAGTCGAAGTATCGCCTAAACTGTCTAGCTCATTGGCTGCAATTTTACGCAGAATACGACGCATGATCTTGCCTGAACGAGTTTTAGGCAGTGCAGGTGCCCAATAGATCGCATCAGGTGTTGCCACAGGTCCTAAAACTTTACGTACCCAATCCACCAGCTCTTTACGCAACTCATCAGTTTCGGTCGCATCAGCTTGTAAAGTTACATACGCAGCAATACCCTGACCTTTAATATCATGCGGTATACCAACCACAGCCGACTCCGCAACCAACGCATGCGCAACCAACGCACTTTCTATTTCTGCTGTACCCAAGCGATGCCCAGATACATTCAGTACATCATCTACTCGTCCTGTGATCCAGTAATAACCATCTTTGTCACGGCGTGCGCCATCACCTGTAAAGTAATTTCCCGGATAAGTAGAAAAATATGCTTCAATAAAACGCTCAGGATCCCCCCAAATGGTCCGCATTTGCCCCGGCCAAGAATCTTTAATAATTAAATTCCCTTCCGCTTCGCCGTCAAGCTCAACACCATCAGCATCCACCAAAGCAGGTTGGACACCAAAGAATGGACGTGTCGCAGAACCCGGTTTGAGTGCAGTTGCACCCGGTAAAGGTGAAATGAGAATACCCCCTGTTTCCGTTTGCCACCATGTATCCACAATCGGACAGCGGCTTTCTCCCACCACCGTATAGTACCAATTCCATGCTTCTGGATTGATCGGCTCTCCTACCGAACCCAGTAAACGTAAGCTACTCCGATCACTTTCACGAATATATGCATCCCCCTCACGCATCATTGCGCGAATGGCTGTTGGTGCAGTATATAAAATAGTGACATGATGTTTATCGACAATATGCCCTGTACGTGCCCATGTTGGATATTGTGGTACACCTTCAGAAATTAAAGTAGTTGTCCCATTAGAAAGCGGTCCATACAGCACATAGGAATGTCCTGTAATCCATCCCACATCAGCAGTACACCAAAACACATCATCTTGTTTGATATCGAAAATTTCACGGAAGGTACAATTTACATAAGTCAGATAACCACCCGTAGTGTGTAATACACCTTTGGGTTTACCTGTTGAGCCTGATGTATACAGAATAAATAACGGATCTTCAGCATTCATCGGTTCAGGTGGACAGTCATCGGTCACTGTCATGATTTCCATGTGATACCACAAATCACGCCCTTCTTTCATCTCGATTGGCTCACCTGTGCGATATACCGTCAACACCGTTTCAACCGATTCCGTTCCTTTTAAATTCAAAGCGGCATTCACATTTTCTTTGATCGGAATAGGCTTACCACCACGCAGTCCTGAGTCCGCAGTAATAATTAATTTTGCCTGACTGTCTTCAATTCGACTTGCCAATGAATCTGGTGAAAAACCACCAAATACCACGCAATGCACTGCCCCAATCCGTGTACATGCCAACATTGCAATGGTCGTTTCAGGTACCATTGGCATATACAACACGACACGATCACCTTTTTTAACTCCATGTTTTTTTAAGACATTGGCAAAACGACACACTTCATCGTGCAATTCTTCAAAAGAAATAATTTTATGTCGTGAAGGATGGTCGCCCTCCCAAATAATAGCGGGTTTCAGTGGGTGTTCTTTTAAATGACGATCCAAGCAGTTTGCACTGACATTGAGCTGTCCATCCGCAAACCATTCAATTTTAAAATTATCTTGATCATAACTGGTGTTTTTGACTTTGGTAAATGGTTTGATCCAATCCAGTTTTTTTGCAGCTTCTGCCCAAAACGTATCAGGATCATCAATAGACTGTTGATAACGTTCAAAATACTGCTGTTCATTGGTTCTTGCTGTTTTTACAAATTGTTCTGGTACAGGATAGATCTCTTTCATATTCTACTTCCTTCCTTGATATTGTCATCCCATCACGGGATGTATGCCTACGTTATTGGTTTTATTTGCTGCATGTTTTCAGTATTACGATAGTATATTTTGCATAGCAATTGTGCTTTGGTCGTAGATGGGGTGTCCACTTTAATCATCGGAAATTGCTGCGTCATTTGCAAAAACATCCGAATTTTCAATATCTCTGGTACTTTTTTGATCTTATAATTTAGCGCTATTCGTGTGTACCCGCGAATTGTTATGTTTTTTTACTCAACTGTGCTTTGAAGACGTTTTATTATGCCCTCTCAAAATTCTGCACCATTTTTTTCTCGACAGCAAAATGCGCCTGTAGATCGCCCCTTTTCTGTAAATGGTCGCTTTAATCGCTTAAGTTATATTGCATGGTATGGCTTATTGCATTTTATTTTTATGACAATGCTGTTGCTGCTCAGCTTAATTTTGGGAATTTTTAACGTTAATAGTTTGGCATTCAATGCAAATCATTTCAATGCCTTAACCAGTTTAGCTGGGCTAGGATATTGGGCTATATTGCTCCTATACATCTATTTCAATTTTGTGATCATCATTCGTCGATTACATGATCGAAATCATTCAGGTTGGTTGTGTTTGTTGTTATTTTTACCTGTGGTGAATTTCTTTTTTGCGCTGTATTTACTGTTTGTATCAGGTGATCCAAATGATAATCGCTATGGACATCCACGTCCTTCATCTGGGATTGAAAAACTGATTGCTTGGCTGCTGATTTTAGTCAGTCTCTTGAGTATTTTAGCGATAGGCAGTGCCATTTCTTATTTTATTGGCACGGGTGAACTTGAGAACCCGAGTGAAATCATTCAACAAGGCACAGCGTATTTTTAACGAAACACAACAGTTATTCGACTGATTGTCAAAACTCCCCTTGTTACAGTTTATTTTGTCAAAATTTAAGACAGAATAATTTAACCTTCTTATTGGATTTTATAGTGGCTGAAGAATCAACCAAGTTAAGTGAAGTCGCCCAAGACACTACGCAACTGCTACATGATGCAGGTGAAAAAACTGCTGCAACGGTCATTAAACATACCGCAAAATATAATGATGCCTATACCACCATCGACAAGATTATGGATGGTTTTTGGGAGCGTGTGCCTTATTTCTGCATTGCGTTTGTGGTACTGATTATTTTCTGGTTACTTTCAAAAGTATTTAAATTTTTTGTGCGCAAAACTTTAGAAAATCGCTCTTATACTCGACAAAATTTAGTATTGGTACTGAATCGGGTCGGTAGTACCTTTATCATTTTCTTTGGTTTTCTGATCGCCATGGTGATTGCCATTCCTGGTTTTACCCCCGGTCAATTAATGAGTGCTTTGGGAATTGGTTCAGTTGCGATTGGTTTTGCCTTCAAAGACATTTTCCAAAACATGTTGTCAGGTATTTTGATCTTACTAGGTGAACCTTTTAAAATTGGCGATACCATCGTGGTCAATAACATGGAAGGGACGGTTGAAGATATTCAGATTCGTGCGACTTTTTTACAATCTCCCGATGGTCGCCGTATCGTGATTCCAAATGCAACGGTTTATACCAGTGCTGTTATTGTGAATACCGCCTATGCACGTCGTCGCTGTGAATTTGTGGTCGGCATCGGCTATGAAGATAATGTTCAAGAAGCCAAAGACATTATCCTGAAAATTTTGGATCATGACCAAACCATTCTTAGCCAGCCTGTATTTAGTGTCAATGTCACGGCTTTGGCAGATTTTTCAGTAAATCTAAAAGTACAATGGTGGGTGAATACCACTGAAACCACGACCTCTGCATCCGTAAGCAAAGTACAAGAGGAAGTGGTTCGCTCTTTTGCAGAGCATAATATTTCAATTCCTTATCCTGTTCAGGAAGTCAAAGTCTATCGTGGTGAAACGGATCAAGATGATGATTCAGGTCGTGCCAAACAAACGCCCTAACACATAAGCAATCACAGTTTCAGTACGGAGAATACGGCTGCCTAAGCTCACAGCTTGGCAGCCATTTTTAATCAGTAAATCAATCTCATATGGAATAAAACCACCCTCAGGTCCAATGATGATCGTGCATGCATGATCAATTGCACTAGGCATTTTTTCTGTGACATAAGGATGCGCCACAAAAGCAGGTTTTTCCTGAGTTATTAAAGTTGGTAGAATATCTTCGACAAAAGGTTTAAAGCGTTTATGCAGTTCAATTTGCGGTGCTGTGGTATCGCCTGCTTGCTCTAGACCTAAAGTTACATAATGCTCAAGTTGTTGTAAAAATGGCGTTTGCCAATAACTTTTGTCCACCCGATAACTATGTAGGAGAATGATTTTTTCTACACCTAAGGTCACAGCATCCATGATCAAACGGCGCAAAACTTTGGGTCTAGGCATTGCCACAATCAAAGTTACAGGTAATTTAGCAGGAACACTTTGCTGTTCAATCGGTTTAATTTTAATAGTGTTTTCTGAAATATTTACAATCTCAGTTAAATAACGTTTCCCTTCACAAATACCAACTTTTAAAGTATCTCCAACCTGAACCCCAACATGTGTATGTAAATGCTCAAGTTGTCTTTTTGAGGTGATCGTCCATGTTTCAGACTGCGTTTGTCGTGGGTCTAATAAGACGATATTCATAAATAGGTATCGATCACTGCAATATGCTTGTGCAAAGAACCTTTATTTTGATTCAACACACGATCTGCATGCTGAGTGAGTTGTTGTGCAAACGCTGGCTCATCGACACAACGCAAAAGTACAGCTACTACATCTTCAACAGACGCTGCAACTTTGACCGCATCTGCCTGTAAAAACTCATCAACAATGACTTGAAAATTAAAATAATTTTCGCCTATCACAGTCGGCACATGTAGCGCCATCGGCTCTAAAATATTATGCCCTCCACCCGGCTCATTCAAAGAACCACCGACAAAACAGGCTTGACTTAAAGCATACCATTGCCATAACTCACCCATACTGTCTGCCAAATACACTTGCGTATTGGTTTGAATCTTCTCATGTAAACTACGACGTTGTGTGACTAAATCCAAACTTTGTGCAACTGCAAAAACTTCATCAAAACGTTCAGGATGACGAGGCACGACCACACACACTAATTCAGGTCGTTGTTGTAAATATGGCTTTAAAGCTGTAAGTATTTTTTGTTCTTCAGGTGCATGGGTACTGGCGAGGGTGATCATTTTACGTGAATTTAAATTCCACTCTTGCTGTAACTGCTGTGCTTTTTCAATAAAAATATCAGGTGCTGAAATATCAAATTTAATACTGCCGACGACATTGGCAACATTCTCAGATAAACCTAAGGCAATAAAACGCTGTACCGTTGCTGCATCTTGTGCCAATACACGATCTAACTTTTGCAGCATTGGACGGATCAAACTCGGGACTTTGCCATAGCCTTTGGCTGATTTCTCAGAAAGTCGAGCGTTGACGAGTAAACATGGCACAGCAAATTGTTTGGCTTGATCAATCAAATTTGGCCAAAGTTCTGTTTCTACTAAAATTAATAATTTCGGTTGATATTTTTGATAAAAATCAACGATTAGATATTTTTGATCTGCAGGTAAATAGACAGCCTGAAATAATGATTCAAAAGGTGGTTTTAAAAATAAGGATTTAGCACGTGCCTGACCTGTTTTGGTGGTATTGGTGACCAAAACAGCATGTCCTTGTTTTAAATAATGCTCAATCAAGGGTTGTGCTGCGTTGGTTTCGCCCACTGATACGCAATGAAACCAGATTGCTTGGGTATTTTTTACTGTTTGAAAAGGACCAAAACGCTCAAGATATTCCTGTTGGTATGCTGCCAAATCTGTTGCACGTTTTTTGATGCGCCATTGATACAAAGGTTTGACGATCGCAAGCGCTGTGTTATACCAAAAAGGAGTAGCCAAGCAAAATTTCTCACATAAAGATCAAGGGGCAAATATAACAGAGCATTATTCAATTGTTAATCTATTCACCTAAGTTGATACAATATAGATCATTTTTAACTCAATCAGTTTAGAGATTAAGCCACCATTTTCTGTTGTATATAATAATCCAACAAGGCAAAAAAAGTGGTCATATTGGGAATCTCAGATACTGCAATTTTAAAAAAATTACCTCGCACAGCTTTTTTCCGTATATAGAAAAAGCCATTCTCAATGCCGAAATCTTCTATTTCACTATAGGTTAACATCTTATTTTTATAGGCAACGCCTGAGGCTGAAACTTTTAACGCACCAAAAGTTAGACTACTTTTTTCCTGTAGGGATTTTTCAATTTGCGGTTGTAAATTTTTCAACTCGATTTGGATCAAACGTTCTCTCAAGTCCTCCACATCTTTAATATTACTGTTGGCTTTGACCTGTTGATGACCATTTTTCACAGTAATATAAGTATGCTGACCTGTAGGAATACCTTGTATATTCACTTGTACAAATTTATAAAAATATTCAGTTCGTGCATTTAATGGTACAGAAATACTGCCAAATAAACTCTCTTTACGCAGTTCATGGGGTGACAAAATAATTTTTTCTTTAAAACCCCACAGCCAAACCAATATAAGACTCAACATACTCACTCCCACAACCAGTGTTTCTGATGACCCTAAAAAAGCGATGAACAACAATATACTCGTTGCCATAATTCTTAAAATAAAGGTTTGTCTATATTTTACAGTGATTCGATTTCGCATTATTTTCCCCAAGTTTTAATCATTTCTCTAAATTTTTACAACATTATTAATCTAGTTGTTGCAATAGTCAGCAAATAAAAATTTTATATGAGTTAAATATTTATATCGTTTTTTTGGTTAAACAATAGAGCTTTTTAGAATAATAAAATCAATTACAGACTTTCTTTTAAAGCTTCATTCATCCAAGTCTGTACGGCGGGTACATTTAAAATCGTTTGCATATAGTGTTGACTACTTTCACTAACAGGTAAGCCATAACTTTTAAAACGCATGACTACGGGTGCATAAAAAGCATCTGCAATGCTAAATTCATTGCCACATAAAAAACCATTTTCATTTGGACGTTGTGACCACATCTCATCAATACGTTTGATCTCTGCTTGTAAATCTACATTTGCATGAAAAAGTTGTTGCCCAAGCCCACTTAAATCTTGCGCAATATTCATTGGGCAAAAGTTACGTAAGGTCATAAAACCACTATGCATTTCCGCACAAATCGCACGTGCATAAGCACGCATTTTAAAATCATCCACCCACAAATGCCGTTCAGGAAATCGTTCTGCTAAATATTCACAAATCGCCAACGTGTCCCAAATGATCAAATCCTCATGCTTTAAGACAGGAACTTTACCTACAGGTGTGATTTTCGCTAAGGTTTGTTTGAAATTTTGTTCAGGTAAAAAATCATCATAAGGAACAACATGTTCAGTAAATGGGATTTTAAAATGTTTGAGTACCAACCACGCTCGCATCGACCAAGTCGAGTAGTTTTTATTTCCAATATATAAATCCATCTTATTTTCCTATATTTTATTTTTGATATTTTTAGATAAATAAAAAGAGCAACATCATGCTGCTCTGTTTAAATTTGCATTGCAAGTGCTTATTTAGAACAAGAATGAAACACCAAATCCTGCATTATAACTACGATCTTGACCGTCTAAATCCACTCCGATGCTACCATCAAGTTGAGTACGATCATTCAACGTATAAATCAGACCTGAAGCCAAACCATATTGGTAATCTTCGCTCTCACCTTTACGGTAAATAAACTCAGAAAAACCTGATAAATTTCCTGCAATTTTATAACCAATTGTTGGAATCGCAGTCACAGACCAGTCACTATCTTGTACAGCATAGTTCATGGTAATACCTGTAGTGACTAAGTCGTTATATTTATAGTCGAGTGAAGTACCTACACTATAAATATCATCTTCGTTGCTAAAACCGTCATTGCCTGTTGCGATGATCGCTTGCGCTAAGACAGCCATAGACAGTTTGTCATCGTCTAAATCAATCGCTTTCTTTAAACCGATGCTGACATCACCCAAACCATCATCATCAATTTTTTCACCTTTATACTTAGTTTGTGTCCATGCAGGTCCTGCCCAACCCAATTGGAGCTCTAAACCTGATGCCAAACCTGTACGCAGTAACATATCGCCATTTAAGGTTACCGTTTTTGCCTTTGCGCCATCTATCGTAGTTTCTGTATAGCTTGCAGTCGGTAAGCCCTGTTCCCAAGCCACTTGGCCGACTGGGGTGATGCCTGTGCTAAAACCAGCACCAGGACGGTCAAATGAAAACTCTGCAGCAAAGCTACTCATGCTCACACTTGCTGCAAGCATCATGATGATTTTATTAGGTATTGTCATACTGTTACTCAGTTAAGCTAATTCTTTAGACATTTTGGCGCCGTGGCTACGCAATAACTCTAAAGTTTCTTTCTCTTCAGGTAAAGCCTGTGACCAATCAATTTGATCAAAATCTTGATCAAAAAATAAATCACAAATCGAAGTAAGAATCGTTTTTCCCTCTTCATCTTTGCTATTTACATCAACTTTGAGTTCTAGCAAGCGTTTCACCGCAGGAACACATGCAGCACTTGCAGCATCCCAAAGTGGACCATAACACTCTTCTGCGTCCCAAAGATGAAAATTAGCTTTCGCTTGAATGAGTTGCTCTAAAATATCTAAATGAACTTGTAACTGTGCTTGTTTTTGCTCTGCGCTTAATGGTTGACCTGCTTCATAAGCCTCGCATACAACTTCCCACCATTGAAATAAACCATCTGACCAAACGGATACTGCTGGCCCTTTCTCAGGTTCAATAAAATTAGGGTCTAAACCCTCTGCCAAGAGTCGCTTTACTTGTTCAAGGTCTAATGCTTCTATAGCCTGTAAAAAGTTTTGTTGTGGCGCAGTCAGCATATGCTTATCTCATTTTGGGTTTCAATATATGACTATTATGCCGAAAAATAAAAAGGATAGTTCAAGTAATTATTAGCCTGCTGATTTTGTAAAATTTTATGCCATTTTTTGTTGCTTTATGACCAAAACTTTTAATTCAGCCATAAAAAAAGCCCCTTTCGGGGCTTCTTCACTAAGCTTCACCAGCTTCTAAATCAGAATCACTAAATTCAAGTTTTCCACCACGAGGGTTCTCTTTTTTCTCAAGCACATGTTCAATGCTACGTTTAATACGATCAATCGCACCATGTAATGCAAGATCAATATTTTTAGCTTTATGTGTAACAACAACAGGTTTTAAGCCAGCAGCTTTCGCTTCGATCATGCAACGAATATCGTCATCACCGCCTTTGTCCCCATTTTCATCACTGATATGAACCGAAAATTGTGTAATACGCTCACTATGACGTTGAAATTCTTGATTTAACTCGTCGCGCACATATGTAATTAAACGATCACTATTTTGAATATTTTTATCTGTACGGATTTCAATGTTCATAAATATCAACCTCTTCTAACAATTTTATATTTTCAATAAATTTAAAAAATCATTTATGTGTATGTGCAAAACTTTCTTATGTTGGCACGTTGGGTTCTTGCTGATCTTTCAGCTTTGAGTACATCTTCATTTGAATTTTGGTCGCAACCTCCATCATGAATGATGAACACTTTGGAGAAATTTCCGTGTCCTTATATCTTCAATATCGGGCTATATTGAAAAATATGCAAGGGGATTTTGAAAATATTTATGAAAACAATATGAAAAATGACAAGTTGTTACTTTATTTTCTAATTTAATGATTTAATTATCTTTTTTACTTTATAGTTTTACACTTCTCACACATTTAAAAATCGTTTAAAAAACATACTTGCGCAGTTTAACAGGTATTAATATCCGAGTAATATTCTCCTTTTTTAGGGCTTTTTAAAAGCTCGAAAATTACATAATAATTCACTTTTTCGAGCATTTCGGCTTTATTTTTGCTTAAGAATCTGTATCCTTGTTACGCTTTCTTGGGGGAAGATATTTTCATGAAATTTACACACTTTGCTGCGCTATGCGCACTGGCTTCAACTGCAACTTTGGCTCAGGCTAATCCTATTGTATGGCAAGATTTCAGCTTAACTGGTCTTTATGGTGAAAACTATGAAGTAGGTACTGGAGATCGTACAACGGTTACGGCTGAATACGCAGCAAAATTGAAATATGCTGATGTATTTTTCTTCGTAGATCACCAACTCGATGGCGATGATGAACAAAATACCTATTTTGAATTATCACCTCGTTTAAGTTTGGGTGAAGTAACAGGTCAAAAAATGTCTTTTGGTCCAGTCAAAGATGTACTCATCGCAACGACTTGGGAACATAACGCAGGCTACGACCTTAACCAAGAATTCAACAACTTCTTATATGGTGTTGGTTTTGACCTTGCTATTCCTTATACACAGTTTGCTAGCATTAACTTCTATAAAGCTGACAATGACAAACAAGATGATGATTATCAAATGACCATCACCTATGGCGTGCCATTTAAATTAGGTTCAGAAGACTTCATTGTTGATGGCTTCCTAGACTGGTCAACTGCTGAAGATGATCATGCCAGCGAACTCAACTGGACAACGCAGTGGAAATGGAATGCAGGTAAACACATTTCACCTAAAACCAAACTTTATGTTGGTATCGAACATTCTGTTTGGAATAACAAATACGGTATCAAAGGCGTTGACCAAAATGACGTAAGTGCCTTAGTGAAATATCATTTCTAATTCACACAATATTCTGATTTAAAAGCAAGATTTCGATCTTGCTTTTTTATTTTCAAAAGCGTAAAAATCTTTGAATCCCTTATTTTTTTATTGTTCTCATTTGCTATGAATTTTCAAATTCGCCCAGCCCAAGCACACGATTTAATTCATATTATGCAAATTTATAATCAAGAAATCGCGACAGGCTTAGCGACATGGAACAGTCAAGAGAAAAGTCTAGAGGATTATCAAAACTGGTGGAATGAATTACAAAGCCAAAATTTTCCTATTTTTGTTGCGGAAGAAATTTCAACTCAACGTATTGCAGGCTATTCAGATTATGCCAGTTTTCGAGCAATTCACGGCTATAAACAAACAGTTGAGCATTCAGTTTATATTGACCCACAATTTGCACGACAAGGTTTAGGCAAACTGTTATTAAAAAAGCTAATCGAACATGCGCAGCAAAACCATATTCACGTCATGATCGCAGCAATCGACCATAAAAATGTCGCGTCTATTCAACTGCATCAAACTTTAGGCTTTCAACAAACAGGTTATATGCCGCAAGTTGGACAAAAATTTGGACAATGGCGTGATTTAGTTTTAATGCAACTCGTATTAGATACTGAAATGATTTGATTTTTTAAATTCAGCAAAGCATGAAAATAAAAAAAATCACTTTCAGCAATTGCTGAATTATTTTTTAGAGAATTGTCTTATATAAAATATAAGCTACTGATTTTTATTAAATAACATTTATGGCATGTTTCTTGACTATCTAAACGTACAACGATAAGGAATCCATCGTTGTTTTTTGATATTCATGGAGATGACAATGAAAAAATGTATCTTACTCTGCCTAGGATTAACTGCATTTTCCAATACTTATGCTGAAATAGACCTGAGTAAATTTAAAGCACGTTTAGGGGTGACGCTGATTGAGCCAAAAGACCACCCAGGCAATTTATACGATGGTACAGCCACCAGTATTTCGCGAAGTTATGCGTTAACTGCATCTAATTTGTATTTTGTCACCCCCAATGTCGCTGTAGATCTCTTGGTTGGAACTGCACCAAAGCATCGTATCTATGGCAATGGTGAAAAAATTGGTTATACCCGTTATTTACCACCAACCTTGAGCGTGCAATATAACTTCAATCCAGATGGAAAATTCAATCCTTATGTCGGTGCTGGGGTCAATTATACCTATTACTTCAATGAAAAATTGATCAGCAATGACAAGCTCAATATCAGTAATTCTTTTGGCTATGCCGCAACGCTGGGTATGGATTATAACATCAATAAAAATATAAGCTTAGGTACAGAAATTCGCTATATTGATGTCAATTCTGATATTGAAATTAATGGTACTAAGGTCGGTAGTGGCGATGTTAATCCAATGCTCTATACACTGACACTCGGTTATAAATTTTAAAATTTTTAGGCTGTAACTTTCCCCACAATGAAGTCTAAGGGCTTCATTGTCTTTTCAAATTTTGACAGTATAAGCTCAGATATTTTGCTATAAATAATCAATTTAAAATTTTTAATGTTGAATAAAAATGCAAAAAATCATTATTTTTTCGAGTGCTATATTCTCTTTTTCTGTCCTGCAAAATGCACATGCTGAATCTTCCTCTTTTCAACAAGACTTACAGCAAGGATGCCAAGCAGTAAAGACTGAAGCAGCATTAGGCAAAAAATTATATGACCAAAAAAATTATAAAAAAGCCTTAGAACATTTTCAAACCCAAGCAGCGTGGACATCTTTTTGTCTGAGTAATGCAGATGAAACCTCTGTTAAATTTTCTGAAAATAATGTGATTACGGCACAAAATAATGTGGCACTGACGTATGCCAAATTAGGAAAACCCATGTGGGCAAGAACATGGCTAATGATCAACAAAAATGCAAAGTCCAATCAGTTTAATTTAAAAAATCTTGTGAAACCTAAAATTTCAAATGATTTATCAGGGGAATATGTCAGTTATGCAGGTTTTGGTGAATGGGATCATATTACAGTTGAACGTGGCAAAAAAGGCTACAACGTAAGCTATTCGGGCGTATATATGGGGTTAAGAAGTCTTATTTATGGCCCAAATATGGGTGAGTTTGATACGACTTTTGCTTTAAATCAAAAACGTGCGATCTATAAATATGAAGATTGTACAATTCAGCTTGATTTTAAAGCAGATAAAAATTTAGGGAATTATATTGAAGTTAAACAGGTTGATGGTGAGTCAGGTTGTGGTTTTGGACATAATGTTTATGCAGGTGGTACATACTATAAAGTGGAGAAATAAATTTAAATCCATTGCCCTATAAGTGAATCCCCAGAAAATATGCTTTAATTGCAACATAATAATTTAAAATTGCAGGGGGATACACATGGCAAAGTTTTTAAATACCAGTGCGACCAATTTCTTCTTAGAAGAATTGATTAAAAATGCAAAAGAACGCTTAATTTTAATCAGTCCATATTTACGTTTAAATGATCGAATTAAAGAACTTTTAGAAGATAAAAATCGTTTAAAAATTGATATTCGTATCGTTTATGGCAAAAGTGATTTACATCCTGATGAAATAAAGTGGATGCAACAACTTGATTATATTCGAGTTAGTTTTTGCAAAAATCTTCATGCGAAATGCTATTTAAATGAAGATAGTTGTATTATTTCTAGTCTAAACTTATATGAATTTAGCCAAGTAAATAACAATGAAATGGGTATTCTTATTAAAAAAGACGATGATATTGATGTATACAAAGATGCTTATGAAGAAGCACAGCGTATTATTCGAATCAGTGATGAAGTCCGCATTTCATTGGATGAAGTGAAAACAGAAAAAGTTGAAGAGTCGCCAAACTCAAATACTCCAAGTGAAAATATAGGTAAATTAACCTCTTCCAAACTTGCAGCAAAACATAAAATTAAAACCAATGAGCTTTTAGATAAATTTGTTGAACTTGGTTTTCTGACATTGAATGAAAATGGTAAACACTATTTAACAGATCAAGGTAAAAATATTGGTGGAGAATTTAGATCAAGCCAATATGGTGGCTATTTTTTATGGTCTGAAAACATGGATATTTAGAAAAAGCCCTTTCGGGCTTTTTCAATTTTAAACGGCTAAATCCGCTAAATTACCTTTCTGTTCTAACCAATGCTTACGATCCGCAGAACGTTTTTTCGCAAGGAGTTTATCCAACAAGCCTGCAGTAAACTGACTATCATCCAAATCTAACTGCACCAAACGGCGAGTATTTGGATCCATCGTAGTTTCACGAAGTTGGCTCGCATTCATCTCACCCAAACCTTTAAATCGCGTGATTTGTGGGTTTTTAGATTTTACTTTCTTTAAGATCGTTTCTAACTCATCCTCATCAAGTGCATAATGCACATCTTTGGCATCATCAATACGGAACAATGGTGGCATGGCGACAAACAAATGCCCTTCTTCCACCAAACTTGGAAAATGTCTAACAAATAAGGCACATAACAAAGTCGCAATATGTAAGCCATCCGAGTCAGCATCGGCAAGGATACAAATTTTGCCATAACGCAATTCTGATAAATCATCACTGCCTGGGTCTACACCGATGGCAATCGCAATATCATGCACTTCCTGAGAAGCCAAAACTTCATCCGAAGATACTTCCCATGTATTTAAAATCTTGCCTCGAATCGGCATGATCGCTTGGAAATTTTTATCACGTGCTTGTTTGGCTGAACCACCCGCAGAGTCACCTTCCACAATAAACAATTCAGACTCTTCTAAAGTATGCCCGACACAATCCGCCAATTTCCCTGGTAAAGCAGGCCCTGAAACGATTTTTTTACGTTCAACTTTTTTCGCTGCTTTTAAACGACGACCTGCTTTGGCAATCGCCATTTCAGCCAGTTGTGTTGCTGTTTCTGAGTTTTGATTGAGCCATAAAGTAAAGGCATCTTTGGCAATATTTAATACAATATTCGATGCTTCACGGCTCGACAGACGTTCTTTAGTTTGCCCTGAAAATTGCGGTTCTTGCAATTTCAACGACAGAATATAATTGACACCATCCCACACATCTTCAGCAGACAGCTTCATATTACGGGGTAATAAATTACGCAATTCACAAAACTCACGTAATGCTTCAGTGACACCTGAACGCAAGCCATTCACATGCGTACCGCCTTGTGCAGTAGGAATCAAGTTTACATAGCTTTCTTGAATTTGCTCGCCACCATCTACATTCCAACAAATTGCAAACTCAGCACTGGCACGTTCTGCTTCACCATTGGCGACAAAAGCAGGATTTGGCAAAATCTCACGGTCTTGGACTTCATCCATCAAATAGTCGACTAAACCATTTTCAAATTGCCATTGAATTTTTTCATCATTGATTTGGTCAACATAATTGATTTCTAAACCAGCAGCTAATACAGCTTTGGCTTTTAAATTATGTTTTAAAGCTTTCAGTGCAAATTTCGGTGAATCAAAATATTTTGCTTCAGGCCAAAAACGAACAATTGTACCTGATGCACGTTTAGGCGCTTTGCCTTCTAAAACTTCAAGTGCCGCGACAGGTTCACCATGTTCGAACGCCATTTTATAGAGATTGCCCTGACGTTGAACTTCTACTTCGACACGATCAGATAGAGCATTTACAACTGAAATACCCACCCCATGTAAACCGCCTGAAAATTGGTAATTATCGGTACTAAATTTACCGCCTGCATGCAGTTTGGTGAGGATAATTTCAATTCCGCTTTGTCCATATTCTGGATGAATATCAACTGGCATCCCGCGTCCATTGTCTTCTACGGACAATGATCCATCTTTATAAACGGTAACCGTAATTTTATTGGCGTGCCCTGCAAGTGCTTCGTCCACAGCATTATCAATAACTTCTTGTGCCAAATGGTTTGGACGTGTGGTATCGGTATACATTCCCGGACGGCGGCGTACAGGATCTAAACCCGATAAAACTTCAAGAGATTGGGCTGTATATTGCGTCACGTTGCAAGTTTCCCTTTTTCAAATTCAATAAAATAGTATAGGGCGTACAGTATCGTATTTTTACTAAAAAAACAGCCTTGATTGTTATCTTCGTTGCTTAATACGACAGTCAGTGACGTAATAACAGTCCAACTAAGCCTATATTTTCTAGAATTAACTTTGATAAAAACCAGACAAAAACTCGATCAGCATCGGGATTTTTTCTGCAAAATCCTCCATGGCATGGTTGCCTTGCATTTCTGTAATCACAAAAGCATTTGGTCTATAAAAAGCTTGTGCTTCACGATAATCTAAAACTTCATCACCTTGTTGTAATAACACTAAAAAATTTTCAGAATGTTGTAATTTTTTTATCGCCGTCTGCTCTAAGAAATTAAGCTGTGTATTATCTAAAGTCCATTTTTCATTGACTTGATAAGGTAACTGCTCTATTCCAAATAATTTTCTAAATAATACCCAAGGCTGTACAGCAGGATTGATCAATACCGCAGGAATATTAAATTTTTCAGCGAGTTGTGTTGCATAAAAACCACCTAAACTGCTCCCGACCAAAGCAACGTCATCCAGCTCCTCAATCATTTTAGAGACAAAATTTGTCACTTGATTGGGAGGGTAATTTAAATCTGGTAAATGCACCTGACATTGACTAAGGTATTGACTATATTCATAAAGCTGTTGCCCCTTTATAGAAAGGGGGCTACTTTGGAAACCGTGTAAATAGATAATATTCATCTAAAACCATTTGCAAATCTAAAAAAGCTCATATAATTTCTAATGTGACATGAGTCACAAAATGTTATAAATTATGTAACGCTGTTTTTATTGTCCGACAAAAAAACGTTGCGTTATAACTTGAAACAGTATCCTAGATAGGTTTCAAGATGATTAATAGAATGACATCATAAGGATATAAGCCTTGATCTCACGCATGCTTTTTATGGGTTTGATCGTATGGAGGATAACAAAATATGGCAAGTTTAACACCACTACACGAAACATATTGTAAATGGGATCGCTCTCCTCCGAGCCAAGCGGATGTATTAGAAGGTTTGGCGCAATTGGTAAGCACCCCTGTAAATGGCGTTGTACAAGATTTGATTCAATCCTTGCAACGTGAAGTTTTACTGAGTGTTTTTGGTTTAAGCAAGCAAAAGGCAAAGCGTTTTCAAGCACGCCCTTATGTTGAGAAAATCTATCAATTTGGTTTTAATTCATTACAAAATTATGGTCATTATTTTTTAGCGCCTAGTTTGCGTAAGGTCATTGAACATTTTCCAAAATTACATAATAAACCTTTAACGCCAACACTCACTTTTTTAGTCAGTGCCTTAAATGGTGTCTTAGGTGACTATCTACTTGCAACCCACAACCCCTTAGCCTTATCTACTGTGTTATATGACCATTATGGTGCGGTGCAACAAGGTGACTTAGCAGGTCGTATGGTGATTTTTACGCATGGTTTATGCATGAATCATTTAGACTGGAGTAGTCGTGGGAATGGCGGAATTGGTGAAAAATTACTTGCTCAACGCGACAATAACACCATGCTGTATGTGCACTACAATACAGGTCGCCGTATTTCTGCCAATGGTCGTTCTTTAGCCAACATGCTTGAGGATTTGGTTAAAAATAATCCACGTATTACCAGTATTGATCTGATCGGACACAGTATGGGCGGCTTAGTTTCTCGTAGTGCATTGTTCTATGGTAAACAAAACATGCACCAATGGATTCATATGGTTGAAAACTTGGTCTGTTTAGGTTCGCCACATCATGGTGCGGTCTTGGAACGTTTTGGTTTTGCATTACAAGATAAAATTGGACATTTCCCCTTAGTCAAACTAGTCAGTCATGTGGTCAATATTCGCAGTAATGGGATTTTAGATTTGCGTTTTGGTAGTGTCCGTGATGATGATTGGGAGCATAATCACGCACGAATCGGCTTGATGGATGACAACCGTAAACCTGCACCGTTACCTTCTTATATCAATACTTTTTTAATCGCAGGTACGCTTGAGTTTGAAAATCGTAAGAATCGTACCTTAAAAGTGATTGGCGATTATTTAGTCAGTGTCAAAAGTGCGCTAGGCGAACATCCAAACCCAAAATTTCAATTGAAATTGCCTGAATCCCACAAAGCTGTCTTCTATGGTCTAAATCATTTTGAATTGCAGTATCATCCGCATGTGGCTGAACAAATTGCCAAATGGTTCTATCCACATCATGATGAGATTGCAGAAGAACAGATTCGTAAATATTTAATTAAATTGGAAAGTTTACAAGGAATCGTGGAAACTTAAGCCAAATTCATAACAGCACAATATCAATAAAAAATGCCAACATTGACGTTGGCATTTTTTATTTTACGCAGGATATTTTCTAAACAATTGCCACAAACTGATCAGTGCCAACACACTAAAAAATGTCAGCGACCATACAGGTAAAGATTGTCCTAAAAATGTCCAATCTATCAAGGCACATTCACCAGAACCTTTCAGGACATTTTCAAACACTGCTTTAAGCGGTAATGTTTCTACCCAATAGTCCAAGCCAGGACCACAGCTAGGGACTTGGTCAGGTGGCAAATTTTGCAACCATACATGACGTCCTGCGATGGCAACTGACCAGCCGATTGCAGCCAAGCCTAAAAAAGCATAAATACGCTTGAGAACATTACTTTTAGGGTTATGTAAAAATGCGATGAGGGAAATTAAGCCCAAACCAATCAAACCAATCCGTTGGAATACACATAAAGGACATGGCTCTAAACCTTGTACATGCTCTAAATACAAAGCAAATGCCATTCCGATCACACTTGCTAAAAATAAAAAACCACTCACGAAGCGATAACGATGCCATTGCATGGCTGTTCCTCTAATTTTTTGATTTCATTCACATCATCTAAACTTGGCTAGATAATCATCAAAACTCAAATCAGTTTCTTGCTCAAGTTGCTGTTGTTGTTGCAATGATGATGTCGCAAGCTCTTCAAAATACGCTAAAGTTTCAGGACTTAATACATGTTGTTGGTAATTTTCTACATGCTGATGTGCCATAGCACTACCAAAACTCCATGTACCCCCATGTCGTAAGGTATCCTCAATCACTTGTGCAGACAAGGTCGCATCTACATTTTGCACACGTTCCTGCATGACCTTTAAAGCATCGGAATACAATGTAGTTGCATAAGTTTGATTGAGCATATCCGCTAAAGCGAACATTTCTTGAAGATGATGCTCTGCCCATTGTGCTAATGGATAATCTTGCCCACCTTCTTGGATGGTTGCATTTGGCGCACGTCCACGATTGACCACTTCATTTTGATTATGTTCAAGCAGGTCTTGCTCTTCTTCCCAAAGCTCAGGACTATCTTTCAGTAGACAATAGAGCGCCAATACTTCCAAGAAACCTGCTGTGGTTTCATTAATCCCGATTGCTACATAAGGGTTTACATCTACCGCACGTAATTCAACATAACCAATACCACGATTTGCCAAAGCTTCAGAAGGTGTTTCCCCTGCTTGAGGAACTTGTTTTGGACGAACCAAGCTATAGTATTCATTTTCAATCTGAAGCACATGGTCATTGATCTGAATCGGCTTACCATCTTCATCATTTAAACCCAAATGGCTAAATTGTGCATACGGGGTATGTACTGCTTTTTGCAACTCAGCAACATAACATTCAAGATTGTTATAATGAATACCCAGTTGTTTTTGTGCAGAATTTTGATAACCAAAACGCCCCATACGCAAGGCAGTCGCATACGGCGTAAACAAGGTGCCTTTGATCAATGGCAATAAATGATGCTCACGCCCAGTCATAAAACATTTACAAACAGATGGACTTGCACCGACCAAATACGTGACCAATGGCGTAAGACGAATAAAGTTACGAATTAAACCCAAATAACGATGACTACGATAATCCTGTAAGTTGAGAGCTTTTAATTTTTCATCTGTTTCATGTTGTTGTAATTGTTCAAATAAATGATCTGGAAATGACACATTATAATGCACACCCGAAATGGTTTGCATACGGCGACCATATCGAATCCCTAAACCATGACGATATAAAGTTTTAAACTGACCAATATTTGATGAACCATATTGTGCCAAACGAATATTTTCTTCTTGTTCATCCAACATGCAAGGCATCGACAAAGGCCATAATTTTTCGCCATTTTCTAAATGACGATGCACCACCGCATGAATATCTGCCAAATAATTTAACGCTTCAGGAATACTCGCTTTCGGTGGCGTGATAAATTCCATCAATGCTTCTGAATAATCAGTCGTAATATGTGGATGCGTCAACGCAGAACCCAAAGCTTTGGGATGATCTGCCTGAGATAAGAAGCCATTGCTTTGCATACGCAAACTTTCACGCTCAATGCCACGTAACATGCCTTGAAATAATTCAGCATTTACCCAAGTTGGCAGAATGGCTTGAGAATTGGCTTCAGATTGACTCATCATTTACTCGCTTATCTTAAAAACGTTTTTAAAATAAAATATTTTTGATGGCGGCAAGTATAACGTGAATTATCGATATACATGCATACTCAAAGTATTTTTAGAAGGAATATTCATTTTTCGGCAATTTTTTATCACAAACTTAGACTTTTAGACATGTGAAATTTGTGATTTGATGAAAGAATTATTGTTAAGAATATGAATCTTTATGAAATATCAAGAAATACTCGATTTTTGGTTTAACCCAGAAACACAACCGTTTTGGTTTGCAAAAAGTGATGACTTTGATCAACAACTTCGAACACGTTTTACAGATATTTTACAACAAGCCAAACAAGCTGAACTTTATACTTGGCGTAAAAATGCTGAAGGACGTTTGGCTGAAATCATTGTTCTTGATCAGTTTTCTCGAAATATTTACCGTGATCAAGCGGCTGCTTTTGCTCAGGATGCACAAGCTTTAACCCTTGCACAAGAAGCGATTCGTTTAGGTTTAGACCAAGATTTACGTCCTGAACAACGCTCATTTTTATATATGCCGTATATGCACAGCGAGTCTAAACTGATTCATGTACAAGCTCTTCAACTTTTTGAAGATTTGGCAAATCCTGTTAATCTTGATTTTGAACAAAAACATAAAGTCATCATTGACCGTTTTGGACGTTATCCGCACCGCAATGCGATCTTAGGGCGAGAATCTACTGCGCAAGAAATTGAGTTTTTAAAACAACCCAATAGTGGTTTTTAAGATAGAGCCATTGCTTAATCGGACACACCAAGATGGAGGGAAATACTTCCATCTTGACTTTGATCTGCTGTATTTAAATTAATAATTTGAAAGCTATCATCATGATTCGTCTTGGTATTGAGCAATGTAAATGTATCTAAAATGCCAGCCAAATGCCCCAATTCAAAATCAATATTTTTCATTTTATTCTGTTCAGTTTCTCTGTTATTTAAAATGATTATACCTCAAATGGATTTAACAAAAATCTGCTTGAAATACATCATTTATCTACCCATTTCAGGCAATATAGAAGACCAAGATTTATTGAGCCATACAAAGGAGCGAAACATGAAAAAGACGCTCATCGGTTTAACGATGGTGGCAATATTAACAATGACAGGTTGTGCCTCTACCCCATCAAAACCGCGTACATTTGATCAACTTGGGCAGTTTTCAACATTACCCCTAAATGCAAATACCTTTAGAATCGGATTTGAAACACGTAACATGAGCTATGGGACTGCTGAAGAAATTACTCTACTTAAAGCAGCGCAAACTACAGTACAAAACGGGTTTCAATTTTTTAAAGTGGTTGATGATCCAAGTAATCGAACACAGCAACCACCACGTAAAGCCGTAGTTTATCCAACACCAAACTATTATCCATATGGTTATCGACGTCATGGTGCTTTCTTTGACCCATTTTATGATATGCCACAAGTCGTCACACTCGATCCAACACAAGTTGCATACACCATTGAATGTTATAAAGACAAAAAATCAGCACCGAATGATGCTTTTGATGCGCGTCTGATTTTACAATCCTTAGGGCAAAAATATGGTGTTAGTCCGACGGGACAAGTATTACAACCACAACCGACTGATGTATCATCAAACAAATAATAATTTTCAGGGTGTTGCATGCGCCAAACCGAAGAAGTGAATGTACCGAGTCTGAATCGCAGTAAACGCTTTGCCACGATTGCTTTAGTTGTAGCAGTCGTGATTTGGATTGCGCTAATTATTTCAGCCAAACTCTTACCTGAATATGTTTGGTTCATTCACATCTTGATGTTGGGTGCAGAAGCAGGCGTCGTTGGTGGCTTAGCGGATTGGTATGCCATTACCGTACTGTTTCGTAATCCTTTTGGCAAAATTCCCATTCCAAAATTTTTACGTGACCACACTGAAATTATCCCTCGCAATAAAGCCCGTATTGCTGAATCAATGGGTAAATTTGTACAGGAAAATTTTCTTTCTCCACAAATTGTGGAAAAAAGTCTACAAAAAACCGATCTCACTTTAGCTGTTGGACAATGGCTTGCTCATCCTAAAAATAACAGCCAAGTCACCGATGTGATTCAACAAACCGTACCGAAAATTTTTGATTTTGTGGGACAGCAGCAGATTGGGAAATTTATTCAAAATAACAGTGTGCAATGGGTAAAAAATACCCGTATCAATCACTTAGCCAGTGAAATGTTACGTGCTGTTTTAGAAAATGATTTCCATCAAGATGTGCTACAACGCGGTTTAGACATGGCACATGAGTGGATGATCAATCATCCTGAACAAACGGAAGATTTAACGCGTCGTTTATTTAAGGAACTGGGGGTTTGGAAACTGGCTAAAGGTGCGAGTTGGATTGGGATTGATGTTCAGCAAAGAACGATTGATTCATTATTAGAAAAAGTTGAAGCCATTTTGGCTGACCCTGAACATCCATTTCGTAAAAAACTTGAAGAAGTAGCCCATGATTTAATGTTGCAATTGGCTGACAATCAAAGTGCTGTCAGTATCCGCTTAAATGAAACTAAAAATGCGTTATTAGACAGTGAATCTGTACTCAATTTCATCACAGGTGCAGTTGTGATTTTATGTGATGCGATCAAAGCTGACTTGACCAAAGAAGACTCTGGCATTGCGATGAATTTACGTGTTGCTATTCAACAAGTTGGTGAAAATTTAATTGAAAATCAGTCTGTCCGCCAGTTATTAAATGAGCGTATGAGTGAAATGGCGATTAATTTAAGTGATCAATACAGTGAAAAAGTAATCAAGTTTATCAGTGAGCGTATCCATGAATGGGACTCTCGCGAAATGATTGATAAGATCGAAAGTGAAGTCGGTGGTGACTTGCACATGATTCGAGTCAATGGCGTTGTAGTTGGTGCATTCATTGGTCTGACTTTGGGTGTGATTCGAGCGGTGATTGATTATTTGATTTGAGCTTTGAATAGTGCTAATTAATTTTTGTGGAACATTGTTTATTTTATAAATGTGGAATGTGAATATTGATTTAAAAAGCTATTCTAGTGGTTTAGGTCTAGAACAAACTTGAATAAGATATTGATGATTATGAGAAAATTTTAATGAATTCTAATAAAATCATTTCGCATAAGGCGTATGATGTTAATTTTAGAACACTTTAATAATAAGGAAAATCTGTATGACTGTTGGTGCAGGGGGGGGCAGTTTTTTTTTACTACTATTTTTATTGATACCTATAGTCTGGCTTTTTTCTATCCTAATAATTAACTCTAAGCGTCTTATTTTTAATTTAATTTTCACTTTAAATCTATTTTTATATGTTCCATCTGTAGCAATAATTGATAGTGTTTTTAATTATTTAAACGAAATTTTATTTCAGAAAGAACTACATGATTTTGAAATGGCAAATATTGTATTTATTTTGACTGGAATAATTCTATCTCTAATTTTAATTAGAGTAGTCAAAATAATATTTAAAAATCAATTACAACAAAATCATATGAAATATATTTATATTTTTGCATTTTATCCTACTGCTTTTTTTATCCTATTTCGTTGGATTTCCTTGGGATATCTGACTTGGTAAATAATAAAAACCCTCTATTTAACATAATGGGCATTATGTTAAGTCTCTTTTAAAAAATTATTTTTCAATAGTTTATAGTTAATTATGTCAGTCAGTGCTCCCTAAAACACCCCACCGATACATCTTGAACGCTTTTTAAACAAATTTGTCACTTTTTGCCTATGATTTTGGTTAAAAAACAGTAAAAATCATAATTACATATAAAAAATAAGTATTTCAGCGAAAATTTTATCCCCATTTTCTGCGGACAACTATTACGATAAATCTTATTTAGTCTTGTACGCTTTGGCGCACAATGATTTAGGGTTTTGCCGAATAGGCAGATTCTGAATAATTTCCTATCATAAATCTATAGCGAGCAGGATGCTCCAAACAATAAAAAAACGCAACAACAAGGAATGTTAAAGGTACGACAGGAGTTATACCTCAAGCATCAAATACGAAAACCTCGACAGGATGTCGAGGTTTTTTTATTCTTGGTCATAGAACCATTTATTCAAGAACCAAAAAATATAACTATTTAGCTCGCAAAAATGACCTGATACACTCACTGAAATACATTAGAAATTCACAGCATCATGATCAAAATCCATTCCAAACTCCCTGCCCAAGGTGTCACGATTTTCAGTACCATGAGTGCAATGGCACAACGCTTAAATGCCCTCAACTTATCTCAAGGCTTTCCAGACTTTGCAGCACCCCCTGAACTCCTGCAAGCCCTGAGTCAAGCGACGTTAGAAGGCAACAATCAATACGCTGCAGGTGATGGTTTACTGGCATTAAGGGAACAAGTTGCACAACAATTTTTAAAAAGAGATCAACTTCAACTCGATCCAATGACTGAAATCACCATCACACCTGGAGCAACCATTGGAATATTTTCAGCGATTCAAGCCATCGTCCACGCAGGCGATGAAGTGATTATTTTCGATCCAAGTTATGACAGCTATGCGCCAAGTGTTCAGCTTGTAGAGGCTAAAGTAATTCATATCCCTTTAACAACACCTGATTTTTCAGTAGATTGGGATCAAGTCAAAGCTGCGATTACGAATAAAACTCGCATGATTATTGTTAATACACCACATAATCCAACAGGAGCGATTTGGTCAAAACAAGATTGGTTAAATTTAATCGAATTAATTCAAGATAAAAATATTGTGGTGCTGTCCGATGAAGTGTATGAACACTTGGTCTTTGATGGACAACAACACTATTCTGCACTGTCATTTCCTGAACTGAGAGAACGTAGTTTTGTGATCGGCTCTTTTGGTAAGACTTTTCATGTCACAGGTTGGAAAACAGGTTATTGCGTGGCTGCGCCTGAGCTGATGAAAGTCTTTCGTCAAGTCTATCAATTTGCCAATTTCTGTGGCGTGACACCGATACAAATCGCTCTTGCCAACTTTATGCAACAACATCCTGAACATATTGAAAATTTAGCCAGTTTTTATCAGCAAAAACGAGATTTCTTTCATCTCGGTTTAGCGCAATCTCGTTTTAAATTTACGCCCTCACAAGGCACATATTTTCAAAATGTAGATTATGCTGAGATTCGCCCTGATTTAAATGATGTTGAAATGTGTAAGTTTTTAGCGGAACAGCATAAAATTGTCGCCATTCCTGTATCGGTTTTTTATCAACAAGCACCTGAAAATCTACGCTTAATTCGGTTTTGTTTTGCCAAAAAACAAGAAACGCTGACTCATGCTTGTGAGATTCTAAATCAGGTTTAAAAAATATCTCAAATTTTAAATTTGTAGCCTTAGTTACTTAAAAGCTAAGGCTTTTTTCTATAATTATGATATTTTGAAGAATAAAACAATTTCAATGGATTGGACAAAATAGTAAAAATGTCAGCAAAAGATAATTTATTGCATCATCAAAAGTTTTGGAAAGGATTTTTAATCTTCTTAGTGCCGTTGATTGCGACCAATATTCTACAAAACCTTTCAGGCACGATTAATACGATCTTTGTCGGACAGATGATGGGTGTGAATGCGATTGCTGCAATTTCAGTATTTTTTCCGATTTTGTTTTTCTTATTGGCTTTTGTGATTGGGCTTTCCGCAGGTGCAACTGTTTTAGTGGGACAGGCGTGGGGAGCAAAAAACCTTGAAAAAGTCAAAATGGTGGTGGGTTCGACGCTGTTTATGACCCTCATCGGTGGTTGTATTATTGCTTTACTGGGTGTGGTTTTCGCCAAACAAATTTTATTACTTTTGGGCATTGATCCCGATGTGATGCATTTATCTTTGCCTTATGTGCAATGGATGCTTGCAGGTAGCCCGCTGCTGTTTATTTATATTATTTATACTTCGATTTTACGTGGTGTAGGTGACAGCACCACCCCTTTGATTGCATCAAGCATGACGATTCTTATTGGGGTGATCGTCACGCCCATTTTAATTGCAGGTTATTTTGGTTTTCCTAAGCTTGGTATTATTGCACCTGCCATCGCTACCAGTATTGGTTATTTAGCAGTTTTAGGATTTTTAGCTTTTTATTTAAATTATAGAGATCATGCTTTAAAGCCTGACATGGCATTGCTACGCCATATTAGATATCATCCTGAACTCACCAAAATTATTTTACGTTTGGGAATTCCAACAGGCATCCAAATGGTCACCACTTCTGCCGCAGGTTTAGTGATCATTGGACTTGTAAATCATTATGGTTCACATGCCACAGCTGCCTATGGCGCAGTCAATCAAGTGTTAAATTATATTCAGTTTCCAGCCTTGTCGATTTCAATCGCGGCTTCGATCTTTGCTGCACAAGCCATTGGTGCAGGTAAATCAGAACTCTTGGCAAAGGTCACTCGTACCTCACTCAGCATGAATATTGTGATCACAGGCAGTTTGGTGATTTTAGGTTATTTATTTTCTAAATATTTAATGGCGATGTTTATTACAGATCCAACTGTGATTGAGCTTGGGCAAAATTTATTGTTCATTGTACTATGGTCGATTATTTTCTTTGGCGCAGGTTCTATTTTTGCTTCGATCATGCGTGCCAGTGGGACTGTCACTGTCCCTATGATTTTAAATGTTTCAGCCATTTTAGTGATCGAAGTGCCTGCGGCTTATTTATTTAGTGAGTGGTGGGGCTTGAAAGGTATTTGGTATGCCTATGCGCTGGCTTTTGTATCTTTATGTTTGATGCAAGCAGCTTATTATCAATTTTTCTGGAAGAAAAAAACCATTAAGGTCTTGATCTAATGACTAAAAAACCAAGTAAAAATGAAAGCCTGAGAGGTATTTTCACTTAATACATAATTTTTATAAGGATTTAATTTAATCATATTTTTCATTGGCTTTTTACCTTGTTATAAACATTTTTATAGATTAAATAAAACAAGGTAAAGTTCATGACGAAAAGACAAATTAAACTCGGTGCATTTATTCCCACCACTTCCCAACATGCAGCAGGCTGGCGTCATTCTGAATCTCGCCCACAAGACCATCTCAGTGTCGACTATGCCATTGAACTCGCAAAAACTGCAGAAAAGGGCTTATTTGATGCCTATTTTTTAGCAGATGGTCTGTCGGTTAATTGGAGTCACGGCGCATCAAAAAATAAAAATACTTTAGGTTTAAGTGATAAATCCGTAGGTTTTGAACCCATTACCCTATTTGCTGCAATTTCGGCAGTGACCCAGCATATTGGCTTTATTGCGACTGCATCAACAACCTATGAAGAGCCTTATCTTTTAGCACGTAAATTTGCCTCTTTAGACCATATTTCAAAAGGTCGGGCTGCATGGAATGTCGTCACTACTTCTTCCGCAGATACTGCACGAAATTTTAATTTTACTGCACACCCTGATGCGAAAACACGTTATGCACGCGCAGATGAATTTATTGAAGTCACACAAAAACTGTGGGACTCATGGGAAGATGATGCCTTTGTCCATGATAAAAATTCTGGAAAATTTTTTGAATCAAACAAACTTCATGAACCTTTACATCAAGGACAGTTTTTTAATGTTCAAGGTGCCTTAAATATACCTCGCCCACCACAAGGCTATCCTGTGATTGTGCAAGCTGGACAATCAGAAGATGGGCGAGAATTGGCGGCAAAATATGCTGAAGTGATTTTTACTGCACAGCAAGATTTAAATGATGCACAGGCATTTTATCGTGATGTGAAATCACGCTTAGCCAAATATTCACGTCATCCTGACGATGTAAAAATCATGCCAGGTGTCTCTATTTTTGTTGCACCAACCCAACAACAAGCCATTGAAAAATATCAACAACTGAATGCGTTGCTGCATCCTGAAGTTGGGTTAGGTTTATTAACAGGTTTATCGGGAGGTATTGATTTATCACAGTATGATTTGGATGCGCCATTTCCGAAACTGAAAGATTTAGAAATTAATTTTTCTAGTCGCCAGCAAATGATGATCGAAATTGCAGAAAAAAATCAGTTTAGTATCCGTCAGCTTTATGAACACATTGCCTCGGCACGTGGTCATTGGACTTTGATTGGGACACCTACACAAGTCGTTGATCAGTTACAACAGTGGTTTGAAAATGAAGCAGCTGATGGTTTTAATATTTTACCCCCTACAACACCAGCAGGATTAAATGATTTTGTAGATTTAATCGTTCCTGAATTACAAGCACGTGGCTTATTTAGAACAGCTTATGAAGGCAAAACCTTAAGAGAAAATTTAGGTTTAACTCGCCCTGAAAATCAGCATGTTTTACGAAAAAACTCTCAACAAGCCTCTTAGATTCAACACAAAAAAATAAGATATAAAAAAAGCCCCTGTAGGGTAACGCTGATCAGTTAAGTCATCTTGGATACACATCTAGAAACTCTTAACTGACAGACATTTACCTTTCATGGGCTTTTTTAAGAGAGATCACCAAGTTAATCCATAATGTTCTAATTCATGCGGTTTAACAATCACTTTTTGATCTTTAAAATCTTGTAAAATATCATTTTTTATTGCAGTCAAACGATAGTCTTCGCGCTTGCGTGGGCGTTCCAGCTCAACAGGTACAATACGTTTAATCCGACCGGGATTTGGCTGCATCACCACAATACGATCCCCCAAAAGTACCGCTTCTTCAACATCATGCGTCACCAAAATCGTGGTAACTTTTTCAGAAGACAAGATGTGTTGTAACTCTTGTTGTAAGTTTGCCCGAGTCAATGCATCCAGCGCACCAAAAGGCTCATCTAATAACAAAATTTGTGGACGATTAACCAAGCTTCGTGCAATTGCTACACGTTGGCTCATGCCACCTGAAAGTTGGCTTGGATATGCGTGTTTAAAAGCACTGAGTTTGACTAGATCTAGATGGTAATCAATCAGTTCTTGCTTCTCTGCTTTGGACAATGGGCTTTTTTCCAATGCTAAAGCAATATTTTGTTCGACATTGAGCCACGGGAACAAACGATGATCTTGAAAAACAATACCTCGATCTAAACTTGTGCCTTGGATTGGTTGCTGATTAATGTGAATTGAGCCTTCAAAATCAGCATCCAAACCCACCAACAAACGCAGTAAAGTGGATTTACCACAACCACTGTTTCCAACAATACTGATAAATTCACCTGAAGCAATGTCTAAATTGATCTGATCTAAGACATGCAAAGGCTGAGTTTGCGAAGCAAAATATTTATTTAAGTTTTGAATACTCACTTGCCCATGAGTATGGATTTTTTCATTCATTTTATAACCTATTTTCAATTATTTATGTGAACCTTGACGCCAACGCAAATTGTAATTTTCAAAATAATGTGCAGCTTTTGAGAAAGCTAAACCAACCAAGGCAATAATCGCCATGCCATATAAAACAATTTCCATCTTAAATAGGTTTTGCCCATCTAAAATAGGATTCACCACGCCTGGGGCAGCAACGAAGAAATATTCTGCGCCAATGGTTGCAACCCATGAAAAAACTAAAGCAATATTCAGCCCTGCAAAGATACTTGGTGCAGCAGAGGGTAAAATGACTTTGAAAAATGTTCCCCATGCGCCAAGCTGAAAGATTTTGGCAACTTCTTTATTTTTTTCAGACACATTTTTTACCCCATCATAGGTATTAAAAAACACAGGATAAAACACCACCAAAGCGATAAAGATAATTTTCGACAACTCGCCATTGCCAAACCACATGATCATTAAAGGAATCCATGCAAATACAGCAACATGTTTAATTGCATTTAATGTCGGTGATAAAAAACGATCAGCCCATAGATTGAGTCCTAATAACAATCCCAAAGCAGCACCGATCACACCGCCCGCAACAAAACCTGTGATATTACGTGCCAGACTATAGGCAATATTTTCAAATAACTCCTTAGACTGCCAACTTTCCATAAACACGTTCCAAACATCACGGGGTGGTGGTAAAAGTGCATGATCTACCCAATGTCTTTCACTGACCACTGTCCACAACAGCAAAAGTACAAGCGGAATCGCCCAACCTCTCAAATCTAATTTTTTCATGTCTATTCCTGTTATTTTTGTGTATTCCAAGCGCCAAATCTTTTTTGAATCAGCCGAATAATCACATCAAAGAAGAAACCAACAACACCGATCACAATCACAATGGCCATCACCACATCTAATTGGAAAATTTGTCTGCCATAGACCATGAGGTAACCAATCCCTTCACTGGATGCTAACAATTCCACAGCGACCAAAGCTCCCCAAGCACTGGCAAGTGATAAGCGCAAGCCACCGATAAAACTCATAAATGCACCAGGCAAAACCAAATTTTTAAATCTTGACCAAGTACTTAATTGGTAGACGTTCGCAACCTCTGTTAAAGCTGTCGGAATATTACGCACACCCTTAAAGATATTAATGGTCATCGGTACCAATGCTGATTTTGCAATTAATATAATTTTCAGTGCTTCATCAATTCCCACCAATAAAATCAGTAAAGGAATCCAGCCCACGACAGGAACAAGATTGATCACTTTAAAAGTTGGCCAAACATAGGCTTCCACACGACGAGAAAGTCCCATGGATAAACCTAAAACGATGGCAAGGCTAATGCCAATACTGAAACCATAAGCAATTCGTGTCAGGCTGACGCTCAGATTGCTCCACAACTCACCACTAGCATATAAATCTTTCAATGCTACCCAGACCAAATCAGGTGCGGGTAATAACAAGGGATTTACCCAATTTTTTTCGACAGAAACATGCCAAAGAAACAGTAAAATAAGTGGAAAAATCACACCAATACATCCTGTCAATCGCACATGATTTTTAATAAATTGACTTATCGCAGTAGCTTTGATGGACTGACTGAATGTTTTGGTTTCTGAAGTCTGTTCAACAATAATTTCCTGTGCCATCTCTAAATCTCCTCTCAGTTAAGATCAGGACTTATTTGCCACTGGCATTTAATGGCTTCCAAAAACCTTGTAAATTCAGTGTCTTTAAAGCGTTATTGACATATTTTGGTTCAATCCATTGATCCACATCGATATTGCCCCGAATTAACTTTAAGTCTTGCCCTGCTTTCAGTTTTTGTTTGATCAAACTGACGTTATAGGCATCAAAAATTGGCGCACTATGTCGTTTTAAATCCACACCTGCATAGGCTTTATTAAAGTTGGCATAAGGCAAACCTGATTTTGACCAAATTTTAAATAACTCGTTCTTATTGGCTGGGTTACTTTCCCAAGCGGCCTGTTTTACCAATACATTGACGACACGTTGTACGACTTCTGGATATTTTTGCTCAAATTTTGAATTGACCAAGACATAACCTGAAAGTTGGTTCGCAGTCGGTTCTTGTTTAGTACTGTAAATAATTTTTGCGATTCCACGATCAACCACAGGAAATAAAGTTTGGTTACTCCAAATCGCATCTAAGTCGCCGCTCGCTAAAGCAGCATAGCCGACTGCGCCATCAGTATTTACAAAACGGAAGTCTTTTTCAGATAAACCTTGTCTTTTTAGCGTACTAATAATCGATAGATGTAAATTTGTCCCTTTGAAAAAACCAATTCGTTTACCTTTTAAATCTGCAAATGACTTTGCGGTTGAACTGGTCGGAACAGCCAAGTAAGCATTATCATTGGTTCCAGCAATTGCGACTAAACGTGTATCTAAACGGCTAGATTTACCAATCAAGGCAGGTAAATCACCGATCCATGTGATATCAACCAATCCGTTGGCAAATGACTCATTAATTGCAGGCCCTGCACCTTTAAAGTTGTTCCATTGAATCTTAATACCATCTTTTTGGAATTCTTTTTCAATCAAACCCAATGTTTGCGTGGTTGAATAATAATTACTATAGCCGACAGGTCGATTACCTGTTCCCACATAAGGCGTTGAAAAACGAATAATTGTTGGTTTTGCTTCTGCTGCAATGACTTGTACAGTTGAAAATAAACTGGCTGTGCTGACTAAGCTTGTCAGCAAAAATTTTGACCATGAAGACATAAATATTTCCTCTTTAAATTTTAAAAATTGCGTTAAAAGCCGTATTGGAACTGTGCAACCAGTTCGTTATATTTCTGATGAATAATCTCGTTGTTGACGTGATTAAAATTGAGCTGAAATTTAGTGGTTTCAGCAAAGAAAGCATTTAAACCTAAGCTATGGATATCAATTTTTTGATTGTCTTTGCTTGTATCTCGGTCAATGCTGTCGTAACGATAGAAACTTTGATAAGACTTAGGCCACCAGTCGTCATAGCGTCCTTGATTACGGAAACCTTTGACAAATTGTTCACCAAAATTCCAAAATAATGTGCCAGTATGTGACTCACTTTTGCGGTTGTAGACCGTATCTGTCGCTTGTACAAAAGTATCGTCTTCACCTTGCACATATTCATAAGTCACACCGAAAGGATGGTGGTTATAGTAAATATCGAAACCTTTACGTAGCACATCACCTTTGCCTGCAAATGAGGCTTGTGCACCATTTAAATCAAATAAATTGCTCTTGCCTTGATACCAAGACAAACCAAAACTGAGCTCACGTAGCCATGAGTTGTATTCCGCAGGTAAGGTATAGCGCACACGTCCGATAAAATTTTTGTCATCATTGTCATCTGACTTGTTAGCACCATTGCCATTAACCAAACCAAAGGCATAACTGAGCATCGGAGAACGGTAGTTATAGCCATAATCTACGGTTGGGAAAGCATCACCACGAACAATTAAGCCTACTTCTCGTAACGCCAAACCATAGCCATAACCAGGTAAGCTAAATAAAGCATTGTTAATGGTTGGTTTTAAATCTTCAGTCGCTTGTACTTCTTGACCAAATGGCAACAATTGTTGACCTAAGGTGACCGATAGTCGCCCTTTATCTAAACTTAAAGTTGGCAATACGTTATAAATCAACTGGGCATCAAGTAAGTTTAAATAACTGTTATTGGTGCCTGATTGCGGTGAAGTACCAAAACGTAAATTAAAATCAAGGTTCCGCCCCTGATCATAGTCTTTATACAAATTGCCATTAAAACCAATTTGTACTGCGCCAAGATCAAAAGAAGAATGGCGATCATTCACTGCGGTATTGGTATTAGTACCATTTGGAATGCTGCGTTGTGCTTCATCAATATAAGAAGCTTTGGCTTGTACCACACCATTAATCAATAATTGGCGAGTAGACAACGCTGTTTTGGTATCTCGCTCACGTTGAACTTGATATTTGTAATTCTCCAAGTCACTTTGCATACCTTGAAATTCAGCTTGGGTGACATAGCTTTCATCAGGATTATTTTCATTACTCTCTGCGTTTAAATCCTGATCTTGCACCGATGCAGTATCATTTGAGCTGGTGTCTATTTCATGTGAACTTTGCTGTGCTTTGAGTCTTGAAAGCTCACCTTTGACCAGTTTTAAAGACTGCTCCAACGCAGAAATCTGTTGCTGTAATTGATTAACATCTGTATCTGCATGACTGAGTGAAATACTTGCACTCAGCAAACTCACGGTAGCAAATACGTATTTAAAATTTTGCTTCATAAAACATCTACACCTACAGCTTAGCAAGTGAGACATCAGTTGATTTAATCAGCACAATCACTTGACTGCCGATTTGTAAATCAAGCTGTTCCACAGAACGCGTGGTAATTACCGAGGTAAAAATACCAGAAGCGGTAACTACATCGACTTCAGATACAACATCTCCACGGATGATGTCCTGAATAGTGCCTTTTAACTGATTTCGAACATTGATAGATTGAATCGTCATTATTAATCTCTGTGTGTATTTTTAAAATAATATGTAATATTTTTTTCACATTAAAAAATAATATAAAACGATTTAAATATCTTTTTTACTAAAATAAAAAACAATCAATTAAATATCATTTAAAACTCGTTTAAAATACTCAATATCTTTAACAATAATGTTTTCATACTGCCATTCAATAACATTTAAATTCACCAATTTTTTAACCTCCTTATTTACTGTTTGTCTTGATGAAGATAATAAATCTGCCAAATCGTGCTGAGATATCTTTAGTAATATTTCTATCCCTTGTGCATGATGGATGCCATATTGCTTCGACAAACTCAGCAAAGTTTTACAAATTTTTTGATGTAAATTAGCAATATGCAAAAATTTCACCTCTTCAATAAGATGATGCATCCGAAAGGCAACAATATCTAGCAAGTCTTCATTTAACTTATTGTTATCATTTAATTCTTGATGAAAAATATGCTTTGGAATGATCAATACACGAACTTGATTAAAGGCATAATAATCATAATCAATGACATGACCCTTTAAACAAGGTAATAGATTAATCAGGTTTTTTTCTGAGAAGAAATTAAAAGCATGAAAACGTCCAGACGTACTTAAATACCCAATGTGAATAATCCCATCGAGCAATATATATAATGCATCCGAACATGTACCTTTATTTAAGATTAGTTCATTTTTATTAAACTTTTTAATTATTGATTGATTTAAAATATATTCAATTCTATCCAAAGATAAACTTTTAAATATATTCTTTAAGACATAATGATTTGATGTGTAATTTAAATCATAATATTGCATAATAAATCCATCTAATATTTTTAAATAAATATTAGATGGATAATATCGTTAGAGCTAATGATTTATTCTGCAAAACTTTTAAGCTTTTATGCATAGTTTTATCGAAAAACCAATTTTCTTATGAAACTTTTTCATATATACCTGTTTCAGTCTGACGATAGTCTTTGATATCAAATTTTTCTTCTTTGTGTTGAGTCAAACTCGGACGACCATCCACCCCTACTGGAATATCACCTTCTAAAGTAACACGGCGCACGATACGGCGCTGATCACCATAGTCATTGATGGCACGGTGTTGTGTTGCACGATTATCCCAAATCGCGACATCACCAGCTTCCCAACGCCAACGCACAATATTTTCTTGCTTTACGATGTGACTTTGGAATAAATCAAACAGTTTTTTGGAATCGGTGCTGTTAAATCCAACAAAACGCTTAAAGAAATGTCCAAGTAATAAAGTTTTTTCGCCCGTTTCTGGATGAACACGCACCAATGGATGCTCAGTTTCATATTCGGTAGATTTGAAGAAATTACGATACTTCGCCAAAGTTTCTTTATTGATGGTCAGATCAGTATTGGCATAATCAAAATCATTGCTATGCACTGTACGTAATTTATCTGCCAAAGCCTTAAGTGGTTCAGGTAAACTGTCATAAGCAGAAGTGGTGTTTGCCCAAGCCGTATCCCCACCTGCTGCTGGGGCAACGATACTGCGTAAGATTGAAGCTTTAGGATAAGCATCCAAGAAGGTAATATCCGTATGCCATGAATCTGCACGTACGCCATGAGAAGAATCAAGTTCTAAAATATGTTTAGAGCCATTTTTCACAGGAACAGTTGGATGATTTAAGGGTGTTCCTAAACGTGCTGCAAATGCTTCTTGCTCCACATCATCCAAATGATGCTGAGCCTTAAAGAAAATGGCTTTGTATTGTAATAATGCTTGATTGATTTCATAGATCACCTGCTCATCAAGCTTTGATGACAGCTCTACACCTTCAATTTCTGCACCAATGCGCCCTGTAATTGGTTTTACCTGAATATGTTTATAGCTATAGCTCATGTTTATTTCCTCAATATTGTTATTTGTAAATATCTGAATCAAAGCATTTCTGCTGATGGAGCTATATTGTCAAATTCACTTATTCCAATCTGTCAAATAAGTGACATTTTTATTCTCTATTTTAGATAAGAAAGAAACTTAAAATGCTTTAGCCAATAAAAATATATAACTATTCAATAAAAAATAGCCTTCATTTACTTTCTTCCTTGCATGGTTTAAGACAAAGAAAAATAAATAAAAAACTATCAATTCAATTTATTATAAGAAAATATCCACAATAAATTTTTAACCTGTAGGTCATCTAAGTAATTCAATTTAAAAGTATTAAGCAATAAAAAACCGCCATAAATGACGGTTTTATTGTGTATTGTATAAAACAATTATTTTGGTTCAAAACGCTTGGTTAATTTGGTCAAACCTGTTGCCAATTTTTGATAACCTGCAGGTAATAAACGTTGTGCCAAATCAACAATCACCGCATCACCACCAATCAATAAACGACGTTTGTCTGCAAGGACTGCATCCAAAATTTCTTGTGCCGCTTCTACCGCAGGTTTACGTAATAGTTTATTAAATGCTTTTGCAGATTTATCAGGATTCATACCCAAAGATTTTAAGCTGTCATTCATGCGTGCATCGTTTGCGATGTTAGTACGAATACCACCTGGGTGTACACAAAGTGCGCTAACACCACAATTTTCAATATCAAGTTCTTGACGTAATGATTCAGTAAAACCACGTACCGCAAATTTAGTCGCATTATAGCCAGACTGCGTTGGTTGCGCAGTTAAACCAAAGATACTTGAGGTATTGATGATGTGACCATCACCTGTTTTCTTAATATATGGTAAAAATTCTTTGGTGCCGTAAACCACGCCCCAGAAGTTAATGCCAACGATCCATTCAAGCTCTTCATAACTTTCACCTTCTACTGTTGCACCGAGTGCTACACCAGCGTTATTGAAAATCATATTTACAGAGCCATGATTTTGAACAGTTTCTTCTGCCCAAGCTTTCATTTCTTCTTGTTTTGCAACGTTTACTTTTTTAGACGTTACACGTACATCATAAGGTTTTACCAATTCTACAGTTTCAGCCAAACCTTTTTCATTTACATCACTAATCGATAAATGACAGCCTTGTTTTGCCAATAAAATTGCCAATTGCTGCCCCATACCTGAGCCTGCACCCGTAATCGCTGCGACTTTATTTTTAAAATTTTTCATTGAGTTTCCTTGTTTGAATTCTTTACGTATGCATTTTATATACATACACTCACTGCTACACTATAATTTTGACAATGACTATTGTCAATATAATATGTTAAGCTTTTCAATGTTGATGAGTTGCTCAGAAGTATGACGTAAATTTCAACTATTTTTATTGATCAAATATTGCTATTTGCACACTTAATTTGGCACAAATTCATATGACTAAAGACTTTTTAAATGATCCCAACCCACAACAGCAACAACAAAATGCATCTAAAAAATTGGTGAAAGAAAGACAATTTAAAGGCATGTCCCTGTCTGAGCGAAAGTTGGCTCGTCGTGAAAAACTGATTGAGGCAGGAATTGAAGCCTACGGTACACAAGGCTTTTTCTCTGTGACTGTGAAAGATGTTTGTAATGAAGCAAAACTCACTGAACGTTATTTTTATGAATCTTTTAAGAAAAGCGAGGAACTATTCCAAACCATATTTTTACAGCTGATTGATCAGCTACAACAAACTGTGATGCAAGGCGTGATGCAAGCATCTCCTGATCCTAAAAAAATGATTCATTCAGGTTTATTTGCATTATTTTCGATGCTAAAAGCGGATCCTCGCATGGCACGGATTATTTATGTAGATGCGATGTTGGTGCAAGAACTCCATAATCAAGCGACAATTCACGAAACTATGGGACGTTTTGATCGCATGATTCATGCTTTTGTCATGCTTATGATGCCGCGGATTAACTACAGTGAACAGGAAATTTCTTTGGTGTCGACAGGGCTAAATGGGTATGTGACACAAATTGCAGTCCGCTGGGTAATGGGTGGATTTAAACTTTCAGTAGAACAAGTGGTTTTTGCTTGTGAAGCAGTTTTTTTATCGTTATTAGATTCTTTTTCTGAAAAACAAAGTGCTTAAATATACCGAAATTTGTATGTACTGTTATTTTTTAATCAAATCGTAAAAATAAAAGATCATGCTTATTTCATTGATTGTTCATATAACTTCACAAGTTTTGTCACAAAGTTTTGCAAAAAATAGCCGATATCTTTTTTTTGCAATGATACTGTCATAATTAATCTTTGTAATAAGCCTGTCATAAATAATAAAACGGTACACCGTTCATACATAGGATATTGCGTTGTGAAAGATGACTATATTTTAATCGTCGATGACGAACTTCCGATTCGAGAGATGATCCATACATCATTAGATATGGCTGGCTTTCAATGCTTACAAGCTGAAGATGCCAAACAAGCGCATCAAATGATCGTAGACCAACGACCGGCACTGATCCTATTGGATTGGATGATGCCAGGTGGTGTAAGTGGCGTAGACTTATGTCGTCGCTTAAAACGTGATGAAAATCTTGCAGAAATTCCTGTGATTATGCTCACTGCACGCGGTGAAGAAGATCATAAAGTACAAGGCTTAGATGCTGGTGCTGATGATTATATGACCAAACCATTTTCAACCCGTGAATTGGTTTCTCGTATTAAAGCTGTTTTACGCCGTGCCAATGCACTGAGCGGTGAAAAATCAATTGATGCCAATGGCTTAATTTTAGATCCTGTTAGCCAACGGGTGAGTTTTGGCGATAGCATTTTAGAAATGGGGCCAACTGAATACCGTCTTTTGGCATTCTTTATGACGCACCCAGAACGTGCTTATACACGTGCTCAGCTACTTGACCAAGTTTGGGGTGGTAATGTGTATATTGAAGACCGTACCATTGATGTGCATATTCGCCGTTTGCGTAAAGTGTTAGAACCGTACGGTGCTGACCGTTATGTACAAACTGTTCGTGGTACAGGTTATCGTTTTTCTACACGTGCAGATGTTGCCTTAGGTTAGTTAGGTCAATTTTTTTATGTATGAACCCTATCCCGTCCCTGATCTTGCTCGTGACCATAAAAAGTTTCGCTACAGCAGTTTGTGGACATTTGCCAAACAAGATTTACGCCTACTTGCATTTCTTCTAGTCATCGGATGTTTTATAGGTTTTGGGATTGGGTATTTTTGGATCTGCATTTCACTGGCATTTGCGATCTTTTTTATCTTCCAACTGCGTTCTTTGTATTTGGTCAATGAATGGATTTCCAATCGCCCATACGATGTTCCCCCAAATTTAAGTGGAATATGGGGTGCATTACTGTTCAATGTCTATCGGGCGCAGCGTCAAGAACGTGTTGTACAAGCAGAAATGGTCGGTTTAATTGACCGAGCACAATCCTCCTTGGTGGCATTAGCAGAAGCTGTTGTTTTAACTGATGAATTACATCAAATTGAATGGTGGAATCCTGCTGCCGAAAAATTACTTGGCATCCAAATGTCAGATCGTGGTCGCAATATTTTAACCATTCTTCGTCAGCCGAGTTTTATTGAGTATTTTAATAATATTGATCAGTCACCCGATGGTATTAAAATAAAATCAACGGTTTATGATGAGCATTATGTACAAATCAAACTGACGCGTTTTGGTAGCGAAAGCCGTTTATTGGTCGCTTACGATGTCACACGTGTGCATAATTTAGAACAAATGCGTAAAGATTTTGTGGATAATATTTCACACGAATTACGCACACCGCTGACAGTGTTAAGTGGTTATATCGAAACATTTACCGACCAAGAAGACTTAAATCCTCGTTGGAAACGTGCGTTTGATCAGATGCACTCGCAAACTCGACGTATGAATGCGCTCGTCAATGATTTGTTACTCTTGTCACGACTTGAGGGCAATAAACAAATTGCCAAAAATCAAATTATTGAAATGCCAAGTCTAATGAATCAATTGTTTGACGATGCCCAAGCTTATAATGTGGATTATGGGCATACTTTAAATTTGGATATCGATAGCCATTGTGATCTCATCGGCTCAGACACTGAACTTGCCAGTGCTTTTAGTAACTTAATTACCAATGCGATTAAATATACGCCTAAAGGTGGTTCAGTGACTATGGGTTGGCATGATGATGGTCAACATGGCTATTTTACAGTACAAGACACAGGTATTGGCATTGACCCAAAACATTTACCACGTTTAACTGAGCGTTTTTATCGTGTCGACAGCGCACGCAGTCGTCAAACAGGCGGTACAGGTTTAGGCTTGGCGATTGTGAAGCATGTATTGATGCAGCATAATGCTTATTTAGAAATTGATTCTATTGAAAATCAAGGTTCTACCTTTAGAGTGGTATTTCCCAAAGAACGTTTATATAAACCTGAATAATTTTTGTGTTTGATTTTAAATCTTAAAATAAAAGGTGAAGAATATGACTTCCTTCACCTTTACTCAAACATACTGTTTGTTAAATGCTTATAAGGTATGCCCTAAAGCCTCGCCCATGACTACAACTGAGTTCGCTTTAAATTGCGCATCCCAATTCATTTTATCTTGTTCAAATAAAACGATCGCAGTTGAACCCAAATAAAAACGTCCTAATTCATCACCTTTTTCAAGTTTTAAGTCATGGTGGTTGAGTTCTAAGCGACCCGATGGTTTCACTTTACCTGTTGCGACAGTTTCGATCCCTGCCACAATCATTGCACCCACTAAAACGACTGCCATACGACCGAGTTCAGTATCAAATAGACAAACCATACGTTCATTACGGGCAAATAAACCCGGTACATTTTCTGCAGTAGTTTGATTTACAGAAAATAGTTCACCTGGAATATACAGGGTTTCAGTCAAAGTACCTGCAAAAGGCATATGCACACGGTGATAATCACGTGGTGACAAGTAAACTGTGGCAAATTGACCATTTTTAAATGGTGCTGCAAGCTGTGGATCACCAATCAATTTTTCAACTGAAAAACTTTGACCTTTGGCTTGAAATACATCACCTTCTTTTACTTGACCTAATTGTGAAATTGCCCCATCCGCAGGTGATACGATGCTATTTGTATCTGCATCAATTTCTCGTACCCCTTGTTTTAAAGCACGAGTAAAAAAATCATTAAACGATTTATATTTTAACGCATCGGTTTGCTGTGCAATCGACATATCAATACCATATTGTGCTTTAAAGGCTTGAATAACGACATTTTTAACCAATGGATTTTCACTGGCAGCAAGTTTGCCTACCACACGGCTAAGTTGTTGCTGTGGTACTAAATTTTGAGCACGAATAAAAAGTTGTTTTTTTAAGTTTGAGGTCAGACTCACGAAGGTGATTCTCCACTAATAATAGGACTGTCGAGGCGGTTGCCCCATTCGCTCCACGCACCATCATAAGCTTGAATGTTCCAACCGAGTAATCGACCTAAGATATATGCCAATCCTGAACGATGATGTGATTGACAATACACCACCACAGGTTGATCCAAATGAAAGCCCAATTGTTCTAAACGTTGTTGCGTGCGTTCTAAAGGATGCAATTTTAAATGATTTTGACGATTAATTGCAGTACTCCATTCAAAATGTAAGGCATTTGGAATATGACCGCCACGTCTTGCGGCTAAACGCTGTCCTGTATATTCTTCTGTGGTACGGCAATCCCAAACTTGTATCGCATTTTGTTGTACTTTTTCTAACAATTCATTATATTTTATTCTATATTTTTCAATATTTTGAAGATTTATTTCAACTAAGTTCTTCACTTTTTTAAATTCTTCGACTTCCGATGAAGTAGGTAATCCTGCGCCCAACCATGCATGTATCCCACCATTAAGCAAACTGACATTTTCAAAGCCCAAACAGTGTAAATTCCAGATCAAACGCCCTGCCCATGCCCCACCTTCATCATCATAAACCACCACATGATGCTCAGGAGAGATGTTTAAGTATTCAATGAATGCCTTCAAACCTTGCTCATCAGGTAATAAACCTGATGCTTGTTCTTCTTGTTGAACCAAAAGCTGTGGTTTTAAATGTAAAGCATGCGGTAAATGTAATTGTTCATAGACTGAACTTCGACTCAAATCAACAATGCGTAATTGTTCATGTCCTAGATAAGGAACTAATTGTTCAGCTTCGATCAACAAATCAAAATTAAAAGGTGAGGCAGTCATAAGCTTTTTTGAATTTTAACAGGTCTATAAGAATGATCTTAGCATAGTCTTTTTTACAGTTTTGCTGATTTTCTGCTTTTCTTTAGCAAAAAATCAGCTATAGATTTTCTACTCAACGCTTGGTTCTTGAATTTCAAAAACTTGGCGTAAATATGCAAGGAAAGTGTCATTGTCTGTCATGGTTTTTCCAGGACTATCTGAAATTTTTGCCACCGACTGACCATTACACTCGACTAATTTTAAAACAATATTCAGCGGCGTTTGTCCCATGTCATTGGTTAAGTTGGTACCGATACCAAAACTAACTTGAAAACGGTCTTTAAAATATTGATACAGCGCCCAAGCACGTTCTAAATCTAAACCATCACTAAATGTCAGCATCTTGGTTTTGGTATCAATTTTGAGTTTACGATAGTGCTGATAAGCTTTATCTCCCCATTCAAATGGATCACCACTATCATGACGCAAGCCATCAAATAACTTCGCAAAATATAAATCAAAATCACGTAAAAAAGCATCCATTCCCACCACATCGGTGAGTGCGATGCCTAAATCACCACGATATTCTTGCACCCAAGTTTCAAGTGCTGATTTTTGGAAATCTCTTAGTCGGACATCTAAGGCTTGAAACGCTTGTAAAAACTCATGTGCCATTGTGCCGATCGGGAAAATTTTTAATTCTTTTGCGATCAATACGTTACTGGTACCACGAAACACATTTGGTACAGCATCATGGAAAGTTTGGATGACATGGCGTTGCCACGCTAAACTGTAGCGACGACGTGTACCAAAATCTGATACCAAAAATGGTGGATCATTTGGTTGCATTTCTGCTTCATATTTCTTCATCAACGCAACTTTAGCTTGTAAACGGCGCTCACCTTCTGCCAAAACTGCGTCAGAACGAATACGATGGAAATACAGTTCATTCACAATTGCCAATACAAAAATTTCAAACATCATCGCTTGTACCATTGGACCTTCCACCCAAATGTCCAAACGACCTTGTTCATCGATTCCTGCTTTAATAAAACGGCGTTTTAATTGGAATAATTCTAAATAATCAACAAAATCACTTTTGATAAAACGCAAGCTGCGTAAATATTGTAATTCATCTTCTTTAAAGTTCAGCTGACAAAGATAATCTAGCTGTTCATTCAGATCATCTAAAATATCCGTCAATGGATACACGGTATCTTGCAAATTTCGGCAACGGAAATGATATACGCTGTGTGTTTGTGGGAATTTATGAAGTACCACTTGCAACATTGTAAACTTGTACAAATCCGTATCAAGCAATGACTGAATGATGGGTTGCATATTTGATCCAATTAATCTGTATGCTCTCACTATAAAAACTAAATCTAAACTTGCAAATCAAAAAATAGATTATTGACTGTTTTTTTTACAAAAATCTGACGACTTCGCTGACAAGTTTCATCCAAGTTTATTTTTAAATTATTAACATTTTATTATAATTAAATATTATTTAATAAATTAAAATTAATATTTATTGAAATAAAAAAGTTTTTTAATTAACATTTAATACGATATAAATGTATTTTAAAAAATACTAAAAAATACTTTTTATATTTCAAAATACAATGGGAAAGTTTAGGAAGTCTATTATGGCAAAACTTAATTTAGATGCATTAAATGAAATTGATGGTGTAGTTGCAGCAGCTTTAGTTGATAGTTCAAGTGGTTTAGCACTTGCTGCGATTGGATCAGGTTTAGATTTAGAACTTGCAGCGGCAGGAAATACAGAAGTTATTCGTGCAAAACGTAAAGTGGCAAATGCATTAAAACTAAATGATAAAATTGAAGATGTATTAATTACTTTAGGTAAGCAATATCATTTATTACGTCCATTAGATCGTAATGATGAGTTATTCTTATATTTGGTTTTAGATCGTCAAAAATCAAACTTAGCTATGGCTCGCCATGAGTTACGTGCATTTGAAAAAGAACTTGATTTTTCATAATGTTATGAATACTGCCAGCACTTCACAATGCTGGCAGTATTTTTTATGTCTGCTATTAATTCAAACTATTTCCACCTTATTATTCATTTTTGCCCGCAGTATTGTTTTTCAATTTAGTGGCATATTCAACACCATGCGCTTGTAAATATTCACGAATCAATTGTCGCACCACTTGTGAGGGTGTAATATCTTGTTGATTACATAATTCTTCAAAAGCCTTTTTCTTGACTGGGTCAATTAAAATTGTTAATCGTGCAGTTTTATTTTCCACAACAGTTCCTTATTGGAGTTTATTATCATGGAATTATAATTAAACTATTATAAAAATTCATCAAAAATTATTAGTTTTGAGTAAATAGTAAACACAATATACTCTACTACATAATATAATTACAATATATTAAATAAACTAAACTATACAGACCATTTTAGTTGAAATTTTATTACACTTATTTTAAATAATGCATTATTAAATCAGCTTTTATATTTATCAAAACCACTTTATTGGTTTTTAATTTTACTTTTCTCTGTATTATTCACATTTTTATAAGCCTGATCATTTTATATCTCGTATCATATGATCAACCGATAGCAAATACCATCTTCTTCCTAAATCAAACCATGTAATTTAAGTCAGCATCGTAAGATCATTTAAAGTACATGCTCAGCATATCCATACATAAGTTTGCTAGAATTCGAATATTTAGAAAATATCAAATGGTTATGTTATGCGTGCGTTGTTACAACGGGTTTTAGAGGCAAAAGTTGTCGTTGAAGGTGAAGTAACAGGTCAAATTGAAAAAGGAATGTTAGTTTTTTTAGGTCTTGGCAAAGAAGATAACCTTGAAAAAGGTAAAAAGCTGATCGATAAAATTTTAAAATATCGTTTTTTTGATGATGAACAAGGCAAAATGGGCTGGAATGTCAGCCAAGCAGGTGGCGAAATTTTATTGGTTTCTCAATTTACCTTAATGGCACAAACTCAAAAAGGTTTACGTCCCGATTTTGGCCCTGCCATGCCGCCTGCGGAAGCTCAAGCACTCTATGAACAATTGGTTGAATATGCTCGCTCTCAATTTAATCATGTGCAAACAGGTATTTTTGCGGCAGATATGAAGGTGCATTTGGTTAATGACGGTCCTGTGACCTTTAGTTTAGAGGTGGAATAAGCTGTTTATTCACTCAGCATTATTCTTGTTAAAGCTTCTACGGGTAGTAATGTCTAGCTAAGAACCACTCCTTAGAACAATGTAAAAATAATTTAATTTAACGAGTAGTTTTGCGCTTAGAAAACTTAAATTATCGCATCCTTTGCTCGCTCATAAAAACTGATGTTGAAGATCAACATCAGTTTTAATTTTTTTAAAATGAGCGACCTGTCTTTTCTTTTAAGAATTGTCGTGCTGAAGCAATCTTTTCTTTTACAGGTTTTGGTACTTTTGGTGGAATCAATTTCGCAACTTGGTTAAACCATACCAACAAGCTGAAATCACCTTCCATTTTGATGCTACCGTTTTGCATACCTGTCATAAATGCACTTGGATCACCTTTAACTAAGGTTTTGACACCTTGTTCGCTATCAGCAAATTGCAAAATAAAATCTGCTTTCTCTGCATCACCTGAAACTGATTCGATTTGACCGTTATTGACAATAATTTGACGAGCCACGCCTAGATCAGTACCAATTTGGATACGGAATTGACGATCATGGGTCAATTCAATAAATTTCGGACTAGTACGTGCCAGTTGTTTCATACGCAATGCTAAGCCCAGTACCAATAGATCTAAAGGATCAGTACTTGCATCAACAATAGGTAACTTTACAACGGGTATTGAAGAAAGTTTCATGACATTTTAGCCTGTTGTTTTAATATAAAAAATTTACTCATCATCCTAGCATAACTTGGTATTTGTAATACAAGGTTGCTAACAAAACGATACGCAGAAAAAGGTATATCATTCGATATACCTTGAAAATGTCTTTTTTGGTTATTTTATTGAACGCTTAAGTCAGTTATTCGTATGAAATATCATTTTTTATTCATCTTCATAAACAGGTGTATGTTCAATATATTGGCGATTTTGGAGTGCCTTTTGTGCCATTTTATCAGCACGCAATAGCAAAACAATCAACCCACTCATTGACACAATAATTGCCGTTAAATAACTATAAGGAACCGATAAATCAAAAAAATTCTGTACGTTAAACCGTATCGTCTCTAATATGCCCCAGAAAGCCATCCCAGCTAACATAAATCCTAACCAATGACGATAAGGAGAGAAGAACACAGCAGTCAACGCTACGGCAATCAGACTAAATCCAATCAATGTTGCCCATGTCGCTGTTAGCATAAAAACCTCCGTCAAAATGAAGTCCTCACCTTTGAAAAAGGGAGCACACCACAATTTTCATCAAGCCAATATTTTTTCTTTACAATCTTACTAACGCTTATGTTGTGCATTATGGCGATTTTTTTTAAGAATAAAATACCTGTTTTTAGGTAAAGCGACACACTTTGTCGTTATATTCTTTTGTCATTACATTTTTTTATTTTTAAATTTTAGTAGTTTCTAATCCGCATCAGTCTTTGCTTGTCATTACAAAAAAATACACTGCCATTTTTATACAAAAACAACTTTTTTCGATCTCTTTAATCTATAAAGCGAATACCTACCTTCTTCACTTCGAAAAGATAAAAAATATTATTTATCAAGCAAAAAAGAGCAACACAAAGCCACTCTTTTTCATCTAACTGACATCTTTTAATGTTGAATTTCAAGCACGATTTAAGTCTTTATCATGCACCCCTAAAAGATACAAAACACCATCTAAACCGACACTCGAAATCGCCTGATTGGCATTTTGGCGCACTAGGGGTTTCGCACGGAACGCCACACCTAGACCTGCAATAGACAGCATCGGTAAATCATTTGCACCATCGCCTACAGCAATTGCTTGTTCTAATGAAATACCCATTTTTTCAGCAAGTTCGGTCAGTAATAATGCCTTACGTGCACCATCCACAATATGACCTTTGACTTCACCTGTTACTACACCATTTTCGACATCGAGAACATTGGCATGAACTTCATCAATGCCTAATCTTGCTTGTAAATATTCAGCAAAATATTGGAAACCACCTGATAAAATTGCAGTTTTATAACCCAGTGATTTTAAGGTTCTGATCAAACGCTCAGCGCCCTCTGTTACCGTTAAGCGTTCTGCAATTTTAGGTAAAACTGCTGCATCTAAACCTTTGAGTAATGCTACACGAGCACGGAAACTTTGTTGAAAATCAAGCTCACCTTGCATGGCGCGCTCAGTAATTTCAGCCACTTGGTCACCCACACCTGCCTCAATCGCCAGTTCATCAATGACTTCTTGTTCGATTAGGGTTGAGTCCATATCAAAACAAACCAGACGGCGATTACGACGGTAAGCATTGTCCTCTTGCACTGCAACATCAATACTTGACTCAGCAGACAAACGCAGACAGGCAGCACGCATGGCTTGTGCATCTAACATTTGCCCGCTTAAACCAAACTGGACACATGAACGTTTTGGTTCATTTTCCAGTCCATTTCGGTCTGGTCGACCTGAAAGTCGGGTTACTGTTTCAATGTTAAAACCCTGGCTGGACACAATATTTGTTACTGCTTGTAAATGTGCAGCCGTCAGCTCAGGTGCTAAAGCCGTTACAATATAACGGGTTCTACCTCCTTCGCCGACCCATTGATCATATTCCGCACCTGTGATCGGTTTAAAACGAACGGTTAATCCGATATCGTGTGCTAAAATAAGGATATCTTTCATGGCTAATGCCGTGGCGGTTTGGTCATCTGACGAAACCACAATCCCTAAAGTCAATTGGTTATGAATGACTGCCTGCCCTACATCTAATATTTGCAAAGAATGTACGGACAACACTTGCATTAATCGAGTAAACTGATTGGGTTGGTCAGGTCCTAAAAATGATATAAGAATGATTTCTCGCATGAATTGACTCGGGTCTGAGCTACAACTATTGTTAGAATCATAATCGAAATCGAATATTTTTTCTTTGGAAGTTTACGTTGAATGCGCCAAGACAAGGGCTATTTGCTAGCCTACTGATTATAAGTTTTGCTTTACATACCTTTTTGTTGGTAATTGCAACAACTCATCAACTCAATGAGAACCGTGCAAGCCAAGGTCAACTCATGACCAGTCAATTGGTTGCGGACAGCCTTTCTGAACTTGAACCAGCCAATACAGTGTCACTGGCATTGCTAGCAAATCGCTATGCGACCAATCCAAGTGTGGCATCTATTCGTATTTTAGATGCTCAAAAACAAGTACTTGCAACAGGTGGCTTAGCCAAAACTCGTCAAGGCGAAGTTTTTGTTCGTGATGCACTGCAAAATGAGAAAAAAGTCGGTAGTATCGAAATTACCCTTATTAAACCAAGTATTGGTGAAATTTTAAGAACCCAATGGTTGGCAATTTTAGTTTCATTCATCATTCATGCTCTGGTTTGGTTAGCATATCGTGCCATTGCCCGCCCAACACGTAGTGAATTACTTGCACGTTTAAATAAAGAAGCACGATTAAAACATGAAATTCAACAACTCATGGAAGCTTTAGAAGCGGAAAAAGCGGATAAAACTTTGGCAATCGCACAAATCAAACAACAAGCCAATAAGCCAAAACCATTAAAAGTTGAGCGACCAGTTGAATTTGACCAAGAACAAGCAGCGCTTGCGTTAAATATTCAGTATTACGATCCAAAACAATTGATGAATACAGTCAGTCAATCTGTGTCTGTGCCGTATTTTAATTTATGCCAAATTTTCTTAAATAAAAGCATCGAACTCTCAGCACAACACTTCAAGCTGAACTCTAAAGATTTTATTGTTCATCAAGAATTTAATCAACAAGGTGCATTGGTGACCATTGCAGCAGACAAACCGAATGCTGCGCATTGTATTTTAATGATTGGCTCAGTTTTTCAACTGTTATCAGATGTTTTGTATAAGCGTTATCGTGAAGACAAACGTTTTGTACTACAGACTCGCTGTGCAGTGACCACTGAAGTAGAAGCCATGCAACTTGACGCGATGCAAGCTGCTGATCGTTTAACCCATCATTTGATTGCTAAAGAAATGGCGTTGTATTTGAGTAATGATTTACTCAAGCAAATTGGTGAAAATTATCAGTTGGTGTCGATGCCAAACCCAACCAATGTTCTGACTCGACATGCCTTTATGATCAATGGCATGAATGCAGAATCTGCTGAACTTGCACAAAATCTACGTACTGAAATTTTAAAAGGTAAAAAGAAAAATACAGCATCTAATGATGATAATCGTGTTTCAGTTTCATAAATCCGTGTAAGTCCAAACTTAAAAAGCACTTTTAAATAAAAGTGCTTTTTTTATAGATATATATTTTTGCGATGTTAAATGGTGAAATTTTGCTAAACATCTGTTGAACAATTAAGCGAAATTGCCATAAAAATACAAGTGCGTGGTTTCCATTTAGCTGTAGCCTTGTGTATAACTATGTTTCTCAAAGGAATATGATAAGCATAGGCAAACGACCATAAAACACGGTAGACTATGCCCAATGAATTAAATGAAAATGTCACATAGACAGAACAAAAAGGTGAAGCTTGATGCCGCTCAATACTGTTGAAGAGCTTGTAGCAGATATCCGTGCAGGAAAAATGGTTATCCTGATGGATGATGAAGATCGTGAAAATGAAGGCGATCTGGTCATTGCTGCAACCCATGTACGCCCTGAAGACATCAACTTTATGATTACCCACGCACGTGGGCTGGTTTGTCTAACTTTAAGTCGTGATCGTTGTAAGCAATTAGATCTACCTTTAATGGTGGATAGCAATGGCGCACAACACGGTACCAATTTTACCTTGTCGATTGAAGCAGCTGATGGTATTACCACAGGAATTTCTGCTGCAGAACGTGCGCATACCATTCAAACGGCTGTTGCTGCTCATGCAAAACCAGCAGACATTGTTCAACCAGGTCATATTTTCCCATTGATGGCACAACCAGGCGGTGTACTGCATCGTGCAGGACATACTGAAGCAGGTTGTGATTTAGCACGTTTGGCAGGACTTGAACCAGCCTCTGTAATTTGTGAAATTATCAATGAAGATGGTACGATGGCTCGTCGTCCTGATCTTGAAGTATTTGCCGAAAAACATGGCATCAAAATAGGTACGATTGCGGATCTAATTCATTATCGTATGACCAATGAACAAACCGTTGAGCATTTAGACCAACAAGAGATTGAAACAGAGTACGGTACTTTCAATTTGCATCGTTATCGTGAAATTGGGAATCCAGACATTCATCTTGCTTTGGTTAAAGGTGAACCGAAAGACGGTGTAACTACTGTGCGTGTACATGGTTTCAATCCTGCACGTGACTTATTGAAACTCAATAAAAAAGATGGTGAAGCTGCGTGGAATTTAGACAAAGCACTGAAAACCATTGCCAAAAGTGAGCGTGGCGTTTTGGTGTGGATCGGTCAACGTCATTTGTCTGACTTAGGTCCTGCGCTAGAAGCATTAAGTAAACCAAAACCGACCAAATCCAATGCTGCTCTTTCACAACAATATCAAACTATTGGTGTGGGCGCACAAATTTTACGTGATCTCGGTGTTGAGAAAATGAAACTCCTCAGCTCGCCATTACGTTTTAATGCATTATCAGGTTTTAACTTAGAAGTGGTAGAATACGTTACCGCTGATCAAGCCTAAAACCCTGCTTGTTTAGAATATTTATCTGTTAAATCATCGAGGTTGCTATGGCGATTCGCCGAATTGAAGGTTTATTACATCTCGCAAGCGAAGACCGTTATGCGATTTTAGTTGGTCGTTTTAACAGCTTTGTTGTTGAACATTTATTAGAAGGTGCAATTGATACATTGCATCGTCATGGTGTTAGCGACGATAATATCACTGTCGTTCATGCACCTGGCGCATGGGAGCTTCCTGTGGTTGCTAAAAAACTCGCTGCTTCTGGTAAATTCGATGCAGTCATTGCACTTGGCGCAGTGATTCGTGGTAGTACACCACACTTTGACTTTGTTGCAGGTGAATGTGCCAAAGGTTTAGGTGTGGTTGGTTTAGATACGGGCTTACCTGTGATCAACGGTGTATTGACTACGGACAGTATTGAACAAGCGATTGAACGCTCTGGTACAAAAGCAGGGAATAAAGGCGGTGAAGCTGCCCTTACTGCAATTGAAATGGTTAACCTGTTAAAGGCAATTTAAAGCATGTCGCAAACACTCCAAGCTACTTATGCAGCAAAACGTAAAGCACGTCGTTTTGCTGTACAAGGGATTTATGAATGGCAAATGAGCCACAACCCTGTGCATGAAATTGAAGCACGTACGCGTGCCGATAATGCCATGCATAAAGTGGATCTCGGCTATTATCATGAGTTACTGACTCAAGTGATTGCCAACCATGAAGCATTGGATGCTCTACTTATTCCTGTTCTTGATCGTGAGATCGAAGCACTCGATGGTGTTGAACTTGCAACTTTGCGTTTAGGCGCGTACGAACTCAAAGACCATCTTGAAGTTCCATATCGTGTGGTTTTAGATGAAGCAATTGAGCTTGCAAAACACTTTGGCGGTGCTGACAGCCATAAATACATCAATGGTGTATTAGACCGTTTAGCAAATAGCCTGCGTGAAGCAGAAAAGCAACAAGCGAAATAACTTGCGGCGATGGCTGAATTTTCAATTATCGACACCTATTTTAAACGTCAATCTGCTGATGTAGATCTAGGTGTCGGTGATGATTCAGCCCTGCTCAGTCCTCCCCCCAATCATCAGTTGGTGATTTGTACAGATACACTGGTTGCAGGTCGACATTTCCCTTTAGAAACTTCCCCTTATGCGATTGGTTGGAAGTCAGTTGCTGTTAATTTGTCTGATATTGCAGCAATGGGCGCTAAACCACAGAGTATTTTACTTGCGTTAAGTCTACCCCAAATTAATCATGACTGGCTCAAAGGCTTTAGTCAGGGTCTATATGATTGTTGCGATCAATTTGGTGTAGCTTTAATCGGTGGTGATACCACACAAAGCCCACATTTGACCCTTAGTGTTACGGCACTCGGCTGGATTGAAACTGGTCAAGCCATTGCTCGCTCAGGTGCAAAAGTTAACGACCTGATTGTGGTGAGTGGCACTGTGGGTGATGCAGCATTTGCTTTAGCGCATTTAGGTCATCCGTTACAACAGCGTTTGGATTATCCAACACCACGCTGTGAGCTTGGACAGACATTAAAAGGCTTAGCCTCAAGCATGATTGATGTATCAGATGGTTTAGCCCAAGACTTAGGACATATTTTAAAAGCATCGGCTGTTGGTGCGGTCATCAATCTTGATCAACTGCCAATCAGCGAACCACTTCGCCATTTAACTTTAGAAAAACAATGGCAATATGCACTTTCAGGTGGCGATGACTACGAGTTATGCTTTACAATAAGCCAGCAAAATTACCAAAAACTTTTGCAATTACAACCCAATGTTCAAACTACAATCATCGGGAAAATTAACACACAACACGGACTAACTTTTGAAAAAGATGGCTTAGATCATCCTCTTCACATTCATGGGTATCAACACTTTGCATAAACCTCCGATTATCTTTAACCAGATGACATGGTCTGAACGCTTCATTGTGTTCTGTGGTGTTGGTTTTGGCTCAGGTTTAGCACCTAAAGCCCCTGGAACATTCGGCTCAGCATTTGCATTATTATTTATTCCACTTTGGCTCGCACTTGGCTTTTATGCTTCTGTAGCGGCAATTCTTGTCATGTCATTGATTGGCATTTGGATTTGTGGAAAAACTGCTGAAATTATTCATGTACACGATGATGGGCGTATTGTTTGGGATGAATTTGCAGGTCAATCTATTACCTTTCTTCCACTGATTTATTTAGGACAAATGAATTGGCTGTGGGCATTGATTGGTTTTGCATTATTCCGTTTATTTGATGTGTGGAAACCTTGGCCGATTCGTGTCATTGATCGACGAGTAGATGGCGGCTTTGGCATCATGTTTGATGATATCATTGCAGGCTTATGGGCTGCGTTGTGTATTTTGATTTACTTTTATTTTAAATGATTTAAATTCATATCAGGTGTTATATGTCTACGACTGTAATCATTCTTGCTGCAGGTAAAGGAACCCGAATGCGTTCTCGCTTACCCAAAGTATTACAACCTTTAGCAGGACATCCATTACTTGGCCATGTGATTGAAACAGCAAAACAATTACAAGCAAAAAATATAATTACAATTTTTGGACACGGCGGTGATTTAGTCCAAGATGCATTTACTACAGAAAATATCCAATGGGTTGAGCAAACTGAACAACTCGGCACAGGACATGCGGTCAAAGTTACTTTACCTGTACTTCCACAACAAGGCATGTCTTTAATTTTGTCAGGTGATGTACCTTGCGTTCAACAAAGTACCCTACAAAAATTAATCGATGCCTCAAATACGACAGGCATTGGTTTGGCAACTTTAACCTTAGACGACGCTACAGGTTATGGGCGTATCGTGCGTAAAGATGGAAAAATCCAAGCCATCGTTGAACATAAAGATGCCACTGAAGAACAACGTCAAATCAAAGAAATTAACACAGGGATTTACTGTGTTAGCAATGCAAAACTACATGAATGGTTACCAAAACTCAGCAATGATAATGCACAAGGTGAATATTACCTAACTGATATCGTTGCAATGGCTTTGGCAGATGGTTTAGAGATTGCTTCGATACAACCTGAATTGGCTTTTGAGGTTGAAGGGGTGAATGATCGCGTACAACTGGCTGCGTTAGAACGTGAATTTCAAAACTATCAAGCCAAGCAATTGATGCAACAAGGTGTGCATTTGATTGATCCTGCACGTTTTGATTTGCGTGGCAAATTGACGGTAGGCAATGACGTTCGTATTGATATCAATGTCATTATCGAAGGTGACTGTGCGTTTGGTGACAATGTAGAAATTGGTGCAGGTTGTATTATTAAAAATACTAAGATTGCGGCAGGCACAAAAGTTCAACCTTATAGCGTTTTTGATAATGCCATTGTTGGTGAAAATGTACAAATTGGACCATTCGCACGTTTACGCCCAGGTGCAAAACTAAGCAATGACGTCCATATTGGCAACTTTGTCGAAGTTAAAAATACCTCAATCGGTTTTGCATCAAAAGCCAATCATTTTGCTTACTTAGGCGATGCTGAAATCGGTGCAGAATCGAATATTGGTGCAGGAACCATTACTTGTAATTATGATGGTGCCAACAAACATAAAACCATTATCGGTGACAATGCCTTTGTAGGCACCAACAACTCATTGGTTGCTCCCGTGAAAATTGGCAATGGCGCAACCACTGGTGCAGGTTCAGTCATTACCCATGATGTTGCAGATAATGCGCTTGCATTTGAACGTGCGAAACAAGTATCTAAAGAAAATTATCAACGTCCCCAAAAGGTCAATAAATAAGAGGATATAACTATGTGTGGTATTGTTGGTGGCGTTGCTGAACGTAGCATTACAAATATTTTAATCGAAGGCTTAAAGCGTCTAGAATATCGTGGTTATGACTCAGCTGGTGTCGCACTGGTTGATCGTGGTCAGATTTTACGTGAACGTCGTGTAGGTAAAGTTGCAAACCTTGAGCAAGCCGTGACTGAAGCAGATATTATCGGTTCACTTGGGATTGCACATACACGTTGGGCGACACATGGTAAACCGACTGAAAATAATGCACATCCGCATATTTCAGGTGATGTTGCCGTGGTTCACAATGGTATTATTGAAAATTATCAAGAACTTAAAGAACAACTACAAGCTTTAGGTTATGTATTTACTTCACAGACTGATACGGAAGTGGTTGCTCATTTAGTCCATGAAGCTTTAAAAACCACACCAGATCTATTAAAAGCCGTAGAAAGTATTGTACCGCAGCTTAAAGGTGCCTATGCACTTGGCATTGTACACACTGCACACCCTGATGAACTAATTACAGTCCGTGAAGGCTCTCCTCTTGTGATCGGGGTGGGAATTGGTGAAAACTTTATCAGTTCTGACCAATTGGCTCTTCTTCCAATTACCAATCGCTTTATGTACCTTGAAGAAGGTGATATTGCACGCTTAACACGTGACAGTATTGAAGTTTTTGTGAATGGTCAATTGGTTGAACGCCCTGTCAAAGAGCTTGATGCAGCCGTCAGCAATGCCTCTAAAGGTGAATATAAGCACTACATGCTCAAAGAAATCTATGAGCAACCTGAAGCGATTCAACAAACCATTTCTCAAGCACTGAATGGCAATGCTTTACGTGATGATTTCTTAAAAAGTGCGGAAGCAGATTTTAATACCATTCAACAAGTCCAAATCATTGCGTGTGGTACCAGTTACCACGCAGGCATGATCGCTAAATATTGGTTTGAACAACTGATTGATTTGCCTTGCCAAGTTGAAATTGCCAGTGAGTTCCGTTATCGCTCCCCTGTGATCGTAGGCAATACACTTTATGTCTGTATTTCACAATCTGGTGAAACTGCGGATACTTTGGCAGCATTACGTGATACCCAAAAACGTGCGGCTGCTAAAAACTTAACAATCAGCACCATGACTATTTGTAACGTTGCAACATCGTCTATGGTACGTGAAACAGATCATCATTTATTGACTCTTGCGGGTCCTGAGATTGGCGTTGCCTCAACCAAAGCATTTACCACTCAACTTGCTGCATTGATGTTATTAATTTTAAAAGTAGGACAAATTAAACAAACGCTTTCTGCTGAGAATCTGGCTGAAATTACTACTGCTTTATGGCATACACCAAAAGTAATTTTAGATACCTTACAAGGTGATAAGGCTATTTTACGTTTGTCTGAACTGTTCAAAGAAAAACAGCATTGTTTATTCTTAGGTCGTGGCACAGAGTTTCCGATCGCACTTGAAGGCGCTTTAAAACTGAAAGAAATTTCATATATTCATGCAGAAGGTTATGCGGCTGGTGAGCTTAAGCATGGACCATTAGCGCTAGTTGATAATGATATGCCGGTTGTTATTCTTGCACCGAATGATGACATGTTGGATAAGTTAAAATCGAATATGGAAGAAGTTCAAGCACGTGGTGGTGAGCTCTTCGTTTTTGCTGATGAAAATAGCGGTATCTCAGAAAAAGACCGCCAACATGTGGTACATATTCCAACCACAAATAACTGGTTAGCACCAATTGTGTATAGTATTCCTGTACAACTCTTGTCTTACCATGTTGCAGTACTACGTGGTACAGATGTAGACCAACCACGTAACTTGGCAAAATCAGTAACTGTGGAATAATTGAGAAATACTGAAAAATTACTCTGATACAGGCTGGGCGTACACCAGCCTTTTCTTTATCAAATGAGAGAAAATATGAGCCAACTTACTTGCTTCAAAGCCTATGATATTCGTGGCAAACTTGGTACAGAACTCAATAATGATATTGCTTATAAAATTGGTCGTGCCTATGGACAAATATATCAACCTAAAACCGTTGTGGTAGGTTGTGATGTCCGATTAACCAGTGAGGAACTTAAACAAGCCACTATTCGTGGCTTAAATGATGCTGGTGTGAATGTGCTTGATTTGGGTATGACAGGTACAGAAGAGGTTTACTTCGGTGCTTTTCATTTAGATGTACAAGGTGGCATTGAAGTCACTGCCAGCCATAACCCAATGGATTATAATGGCATGAAATTGGTTCGTGAAAATGCACGCCCAATCAGTGCAGATACAGGCTTAAAAGACATTCAAGCCTTAGTCGAAACAGCACAATTTCTAGAAGTGACCAAAAAAGGCTCAACGCAAAAATATAATATATTGCCTGAATTTATCGAACACTTAATGACATACATTGATCCAAGCAAAATTCGTCCATTAAAGTTGGTGATGAATGCTGGGAATGGTGCTGCGGGTCATGTGGTTGATGCCATTGAAGATAAATTTAAACAGCTCAATATTCCTGTTGAATTCATCAAAATCCATAACAACCCAGATGGTACTTTCCCTAACGGGATTCCTAACCCGATCTTGATCGAAAATCGTGATAGTACGCGTGATGCCGTACTTGAACACCAAGCCGATATGGGAATTGCGTGGGATGGCGACTTTGACCGTTGCTTCTTATTTGATGAAAAAGGTCAATTTATCGAAGGTTATTACATCGTTGGTCTACTTGCTCAAGCATTTTTACTCAAGCAGTCTGGTGAGAAAATTGTGCATGATCCACGTTTAGTGTGGAATACTTTTGATATTGTTGAAAAATATCAAGGCACAGCGATTCAATCTAAATCTGGACATGCCTTTATTAAAGATGTGATGCGTGAACATAATGCTGTTTATGGCGGTGAAATGAGCGCCCACCATTATTTCCGTGATTTTGCCTATTGTGATAGTGGCATGATTCCTTGGCTATTGGCAATTTCAGTCGTTTCTGAAACTGGACAGTCTTTATCAACTCTCGTTGAAGATATGATTGAAAAATTCCCATGCAGTGGTGAAATTAATTTTAAAGTTGCAGATACACAGCAAACCATTCAAAAAATCTTTGATCATTTTGCAGATCAAAAACCTGCTATTGATCAAACTGATGGTGTGAGTTTGGACTTTGGTGCATGGCGTTTGAATGTACGTGCTTCAAATACTGAGCCATTATTACGTTTAAACATCGAGAGCCGTAAGGATAAAGATCCTAAACCCATGCAAGATTATGTCGATGAGTTAATACATTTAATTAAAGGCTAAAACCTATACAATATATTGAGTTTTAACAATCTGATCTCTTTTTAACGTGAATTCGGGATAAGAAAGCTGTAAAAGAATAGGCATTTAAGTCACAATTTAATCACGACAAAAAAAATGAATGATCTCAAATGCCTATCGATACACAGCTTACAACACTTTTTGTTTAATTGATGATTTTTTAATGATATTAGCAACGAGATTGAACAATATATGCTTTCTTATGGGCGAAGTAAAATTCGTGCATCAGAAGTAATCACTTTATTGTTGTAGTTTCATTTAACAGGTAGTCGAAACTTCAAGACTTTTTATCTTTATTGGACAAAACCTTTTCTTTGCTCTTATTTCCCAAATCTACCTAGCTACAGTCGATTCATCAAATTAAAAGCCAAATATATAATGTATTTTTTTGCGCTCATTGAAAGCTTAAAAGTGCGGTCATCGGGAATAGCTTTCATTGATTCAACTAAACTTGCTGTATACCACAATAAACGTATTCAGCAACATCGTGTATTTGCAGACAGTGCAAGTCGAGGAAAAACTTCAGTAGATTGGTTTTATGGCTTTAAAATTCATTTAATTTGCGATCATATTGGTCGTTTAGTTTCTTATTGTATAACAACAGGTAATGTTGATGATCGAAAGGTATTACCTGAGTGAATAGAACATTCAAAACTCAAAGGTAAGTTGTTTGGGGATCGTGGCTATATTGGTAAGAATTGGAAAGCTCGCCTTGCAGAAGTAGGTGTTCAACTGATTACACGTGTAAAAAGAAATATGAAACCACAATTTTTAGACCCATTTGATCATGCCGTATTAAAAAACGTGGAATTATTGAAGCCCCTTTCAATTTGATGAAAAGTCAATTTGATCTTGAACATACTCGTCACAGATCAAAAATAGGATTACTGACTACAATATTTTCGGCTATCACTCTATATACTTTGGTACTCGTGAATGGATATAATTCAGGAATTCAACAGATTTTAAAACCTATTGAATTAAAATCTGCTTAAGCCAAATTCAAGTTTTTTAATTGCTCAAATGGAAGTAGAATTAAGCGAGATCAGAAATTATTTTAATTTCAGACTAACTGGATAATTAATATAATAATTAGGTTTCATTGGCTTAATTTTTGAATAATCAAAATTATAAATAGCCTTTACATCCTTATTCGTATGAATATTTTTTATATAAACACCTTTATATTTTCGAGTGGAATTATCCAACATATACATTGTAATATCCTTTTCAACTGTTAAGTTATTTATAATAAACTTAAAATTTTCTTGATTTAAAGCAAAATTTGGTGAAAAGTGACTCCCTTTGATATTTAAATCATCAATTATAATACGACCTTTAGTACTTTTAGACTCTTTCGTTTTATCATATAAAAAAATTACAGCACTTGATTCACTATCTAATAATTTGGTTTTACCAATAAAATTAACATCGATAAACCGTCCCATTTTGCTTACATTCACTTGAATAGGAGATCTTACTCTAACTGTTGTTAATGAATCAATTATACAATTTTTTAAAGTTGATGGAGTTGATTTTTGATATTCTTCTGGCTCTATATCAATAGCTGCTGACGGTGCAACACTATTATATTTTAAAGATACATCAGTTATTAGTGGTTTTATTATCTTAACATTTTCACCGGCAGATAATGTAATACCATTTCGTCTAACACGCTCTATTGTAGCAGAGATAATATCAACATTTTTAGGATGAGAAGTATTTTTACTTCCCCATTCTCTACCAATATATATGCCATCACCTGTCATATCTTGGATAATAGGATTTATGATTTTTATATTCTTAATACCATCATATAATGCTATCCCATACCCCCACTCATGTGTACTACCTGAAGTATATGTATGCTTCACTCGATCACCGACTAGTTTTGCATTTAAAACTTGTACATTAAATACATTCCTAGCAACTAAAACATTATAATTTGTATAATTATTATCTATAACTTTAAGTTTTGCATTTGGAGAAAACTTTAAAATAGAATCCGATCGCAGTATTAATGCTGTCTTTTCATTTTGAACTGAATCAAATTGTTGATCACGCCCCCCTACAAAAAACTCACCATCAATAATAAAAGGTTTTTTCTTTAAAGTCGCATAATCATAACCTTTTTGCAAATTAATAGCTTGTGAAGAAACACTATAAGGTGATGCAAACCATGATGCTTTATAGCTTTCTGGCGTATCCATTACCCAATTACCAATCACAGTTACACCATTGTCAGGTTCTTTATTATTTGATTGAAATGTAAAATTTTGCTGATATTTTTTCACATAGACTTTTTGAGAAGGTGCCGGCTTAATCATTTTTAAATTTTGAACATCCTCTACAGTAATAACTGCAAAATCATCTATATTTTTATTGTAGTCCATTAGCACCCCCATCTTTCTAAATCATCTAATCTTTAAATGAAAATTTTATATTACTATCTTAAGAGGATAATATATAAAATTATTGAGTTTGATAAATACTACCTAATAATCTTGCACTATTTTTATCAGAAATTTTGAATGCAACATTTCCAGCAACTGTGGTATTTGCATCGACATCTTTTAAGACTATACTCCCAGCCCCAATCACAGCACCATCCCCTATATTAATTTTACTACTAATAACAACATTCGGACCAATCCATACACAATTACCTATTTTTGCAGCTTCACTACTTATTGAGCCAATAGTTGTAAATTGAGATACATTACAATTATTACCTATAATAACCTTTGGGTGTACAATAAGCGGTCCACCATGACCAATATAAAATCCATATCCAACTTTCACACTTTTAGGATTCATATGAATTTGAAATTTACGATTTTTCAAAAAACATATTGGATAAGCTAATGTACTTATTAATTTATTGGGTGATTGCGATAGGCGAAACCAAAACATAAAAATAAAACCGCGATTTGTTAAAAAGTTAATTAGAAAACTTCTTAGATTTATGACAGCACTATGTCTATAAAGATCACTTTTTATTAATTCAATTGTTTTCATTAATTTTATATCCTTCAGGATTTTGCTTTTGCCAATTCCAACTGTCTGTAAGCATATCTTCAAGTGTGTATTGTGGCTTCCAACCTAACTCTGCAACTGCACGCGCATTGTCTGCAAAAGAAGTTGCAACATCCCCTTCACGACGTGGTGCAAATTCAAATGCAACAGCCACACCATTGACTTGTTCAAAAGTATTTTTCACTTCTAGTACAGACGAACCATTACCTGTACCAATATTCCATGCACGGCAACCTACAGCCTCTAAGCGATTATTCAAAGCACATAAATGTGCATTCGCCAAATCCACTACATGAATATAATCCCGTACACCTGTACCATCGACTGTATCGTAATCTTGACCGAAAATAGACAATTTTTCACGACGACCTACAGCCACTTGTGTTACATAAGGCATTAAATTGTTTGGAATACCTTGTGGATCTTCGCCGATACGACCACTCTTATGTGCACCCACTGGATTAAAATATCGCAACAAAGCAATTGACCAACGTGCATCTGCAATCGCTAATTTTTGCAACATTTGCTCAACGATGAGTTTGGTATACCCATAATTATTACTTGGCATACCGGTAGGCATATCTTCATTGAGTGGTGAAATATTGGCTTCATCATAAACCGTTGCAGATGAACTAAAGACTAAATTAAAAACGTTGGCACGCTGCATCGCTTGTACCAAGCTAATTGAACCTGCAATATTATTATCAAAATAAACCAATGGAATTTGCTGGCTTTCACCTACTGCCTTTAAACCCGCAAAGTGAATCACAGCATCAATCTGATGTGCCGCAAAAGCTTGATCTAAGGCATTCGCATCACGAATATCACCCTTAACAAAAGTTAAACTTTTTGCCGTAAGTGCTTGAACGCGTACCAATGCTTCTTCTGAACTATTGGATAAATTATCAAATACCACAACGGAATGGCCCGCATTGAGTAATTCCACACATGTATGTGAACCGATATACCCTGCACCGCCTGTCACTAAAATATTTGCCATAATGAAAACTCTATTATTTTTGAAGAAGAATTTTAATCAAGCCCTGTGTTGATGCATCTAAGGCAGATAAATCATGCTGTTGCTGATTTAAAATTGGCAGTAATTGATTGGCAATTTCCTTACCTTTTTCCACACCCCACTGATCAAATGGATTAATATTCCACATCACAGACTGAACAAAAACTTTATGTTCATATAACGCAATCAGCATCCCTAAACTATAAGGACTTAATTCTTTCATGAGTAGCGTAGTACTCGGCTGATTGCCTTCATATTGTTTGTATTTTGGTAAATCCGACAGCTCTTCTTGATTAAGTGCCTGATTCCCAAAAGCCAATAAACGAGATTGCGCTAAACAATTAGAAAGTGCCAAATGATGCTGTTCAACCAATGCATCCGCATTTTCCGCATAGGTAAATTGATTAGCATTGTAACGATTGACAGGAGCAATAAAATCACAACTGACCGAGTGCGTTCCCTGATGTAATAACTGATAAAATGCATGCTGTGCATTTGGACCCACTTCACCCCAAAGAATTGGACAAGTGTCGTATTCCACTTTTTCATTATTGCGCTGAATGGATTTACCATTCGATTCCATTTCTAATTGTTGTAGATAAGCAGCAAAATATTTTAAGCGCCCATCATAAGGAAGTACGGCATGCGTTTGAATATTTAAAAAATTATTATTCCACACACCTAGCATAGCCATAAGCACAGGTAAATTTTCTGAAAAATCAGCCTGCTGAAAGTGCTCATCCATCGCATAAGCACCTGCCAACAATTGCTTAAATCCACTTACTCCAATGGTCAAAGCAATCGGCAAACCAATACAAGACCAGAGTGAATAGCGACCACCGACCCAATCCCAAAGTAAAAATTGATTGTCAGGCGCAATGCCCCACGCTGACATTTTCTCAGGTTTGGTCGACACACCAATGAAATGATTTTTTAAAATCCCTTCACATTGTCCCAAAGCTTTCTCAAGCCACTGACGTACTGTTTGGGCATTCGACAATGTGTCAATCGTACCAAAAGACTTTGATGAAATAATAAAGAGTGTGGTTTCAGGACGTAACTGATGTAATAGTTCTGAAAGCTGGCTACCATCCATCGTAGACACAAAATGCACATTTAAAGGCTTTGCAGTATGCACTTTATAGTCTGAAAGCGCATGTGTCACCATAAGGGGACCTAAATCTGAACCACCAACCCCGATATTGACCACATCTTGAATGACTTCACCTGTCACACCACGATATTGCCCTGCATGGATTTTTTCAACCAAAGCATACATTCGCTCTAGTTGTTCATGTACCGCTTTCACAACATGATGATGATTTTGTATCGGCTGACGTAACGCCCAATGCATCGCTGCACGTTGTTCCGTATAGTTAATCTGTTCTTCGGAGAATAAACGTTCGATCCATTGACCTAAATCTTTAGATTTCGCAAATTGAATCAGCGTCTGAAGTACAGCTTGATCAATACGATGTTTACTAAAATCAAAGGTGAGATCTTGACATTGTACGGAATACTGTTCAAAACGATTCTTTTCACTTGCAAATAACTCATTCAAGTGAATATTTTTTTGTAACGCAGCCAATAGCTTTAATTGCTGTCCAACATCTGCTTGCAAAGGAAATTGCTCAATATTACTCATGAACGACCCACTCCTTGATATGCAAAACCTTGAGCTTTGACATATACGGGATCGTAAATATTACGACCATCTAAAATTAAAGGATGCCGCATTTTCTGCTTAAGTTGTGCATAATCTGGACTCCAGTATTGCGCCCATGCTGTCATCAAACAAAGTGCATCCGCATTTTCAACGGCTTGATATTGATCACGACATAAAATTAAATCAGCGCGAGTTCCATATATATTTTCAATTTCTTTTAAGGCTTGGGGGTCATGTAATTGCACAGTAACACCTTGCGCCCATAAAGCTTGTAGCATCACATGAATCGGTGCATTTTGAATACTTGAAGTATTTTCTTTAAAAGAAGCACCCCAAATCGCCACAGTTTTACCTTTTAAATGACTATGATAATAATTCCATAACTTTCTAAATAAAACTTCTTTTTGCTGCTCATTAATATTCCACACTTGTTCTAACAAATGACTACGTACACCTGTATCAGACACCGTATTGGATAAAGTCAAAATATCATGTGAAAAGTTTTCACCACCAAAGCCTGTACCTGGGGATAAATAAGTTGCACCAATCCGACTATCAGCAGCTAAACCCTGACGCACATTACTAATATCTATACCTAATTTTTCTGAAACAGCAGCCAAATCATTCATAAAACTAATGCGTGTCGCCAACATACCCGAGATGCTTAGTTTGGTAAATTCTGCATCTAAAATTGGCATAAACAAGAATTGATGTTTAGCTTGAAAAATTGGACGTAGTAATTCGCTCATCAATTGTTGTGTTTCAATTTGATCTACGCCGACAATGACCTGTTTAAGTGCGGTAAAGCTTTGGACTGCATTGCCTTCTTGAATCACATCAGGTAAATACGCCCAATGGTCATTCAATAAAATGTTTTTTAATTGTTGAGTGCCCTGCAAGCCAAATGTTGAACCATTAATCATCAACTTAGGATGAATTAGTGCTGAAAGATGGATCTTTTTTGCAATTTCTAAAGCAATATCTACTTCTGTAGGAGTAAATGAAAATAAATAAACATCTTGATCTAGACTAAGTTGGTCAAACGCAAGTATTCTTAAAAAACCAAGTTGAACTTGGCATTCGATCAATTGATTGACTTGCTCATCCTGATAATTCAGTGTTTTTTGTGAGTTTAAGCACCACGAAACTTGATGTCCAAATTCCGCCATCAAACCTGCCAGTACGCCTGCTTGTAAAGTCGTACCAAAAACACTAATTTTCATTGCTCACCTGAGTTTTTAAATATTTATAGCTTTAATTCTTGAATCAGCTGTTTAAATTCAGCACCTAACTTTGGATGTTCCACACCATAATGTAAAACTGCTTTTAAATAGCCAATTTTGCTACCGCAGTCAAAAGTTTGACCTTTCATACGATAGGCTTCAACGGTTGCTGTATTTTGTAATGCAGCAATTGCATCTGTCAGCTGAATTTCATTACCTGCACCTTTTGGTGTATTTTCTAAAAGCTGCATAATCTCAGCAGGCAAAACATAACGACCTACAACAGATAAATTTGAAGGTGCAGTGCCTACCGCAGGTTTCTCAACAATCCCTTGCATTACAATGCTTTCACCTTCATTGGGTGATTGAGCAACATCTACAATTCCGTATTGATCTACTAAATGATCGGGCACTGCTTCAACCATAATTTGCGCAGCATGAGAGGCTTCAAAACGTTGAATCATTAAAGATAAATCATTTTTATCGTCTGTATCTTTTACCAATACATCAGGTAGCAATACCGCAAAAGCTTCATTTCCAACAATATTTTTAGCACACAGTACTGCATGCCCTAAACCTAGCGGTTGAGGTTGCCGTACACTCACCACACTGACATTTTTAGGTAAGATATCTGTAATTTCTTTAAGTAAATCATATTTTTTTTTGTTTTCTAAAGTGGTTTCTAACTCAAAATTACGGTCAAAATAATTTTCAATAGACGCTTTTGATGAATGTGTTACCAAAATAATTTGTTCGATCCCAGCAGCAACTGCCTCTTTGACCACATATTCTATGGCTGGACGATCAACTACTGTCACCATTTCTTTAGGAATAGATTTGCTTGCAGGTAAAAAACGCGTACCTAAACCTGCCACAGGAAGAATTGCTTTTTTGATCATAACTTAATTTACTGACACTTGAACTTATTGGTGAGAATGCGGTTTTGAATTTGAAGAACTATTACTACCAGAAAAACGTTCAGCACCCACTTGCTGATCAGGTGCATTAATTCCCTCTTTCTTCAGCATAACTTCTACTGTTTTAAACATAATTTTAAAATCCAATAATGTTGACTGCCTCTCTACATACTCAACATCTAGATCAAACTTTTCTTCCCAAGATAAGTTATTTCGCCCACTCACTTGTGCCAATCCAGTCATTCCAGGTTTTACTTCATGGCGACGCATTTGATGTGGTGTATAGTGATCTAAAAACTCTTTCATTTGTGGGCGCGGACCAACAATACTCATATCACCTTTTAAAACATTAATGAGCTGCGGCATCTCATCCAAACTCGTTGAGCGTAGTTTCTGTCCAAAAGGCGTAATGCGTTGATCATCAGGTAAGGGATTACCATCTTTATCAAATGCATCTTTCATGGAGCGGAATTTAATCATTTTAAATAATTTCCCATTTCTACCTGGACGTTCTTGATAGAAAAAGATAGGAGAACCTAAGTTCTGACGAACTTTATTTGCAACCAATAAAAAAATAGGTGACAAAATGATTAATGCCATCAAAGAAATAATAATATCAATTAGTCTTTTCATTTGGTTCCTTTAAACCCATAATCTCTATAAGTTTGGAATTTACTTTATCTGCATCAAATTTTTCTTGAGCTATTTTATAACTCTCTAAACCCATTATATTTACCTGATCAGGGTTTTCTATAAAATAACACATTTTTTCTGCTAATGCTTCCGCATCCCATCTCGGAATAAGAAAACCGTTGACACCATCTAATACAGTTTCACGACAACCAGGTACGTCTGTTGTAATGACTGGGCGACCTATTGCCATTGCTTCTTGCGTACTACGTGGTACTCCTTCTCTATATGATGGCAACACAAATACACTAGAGTCTGTTATCCATTGATTTACATTTGTTACATAACCAGGATATTCAAATAGTTTTTCTTTAATGAAGTGATCTAATTGTTCTTGTTTTAAGGCACCCATATTTTCATGATCAATTGAACCTAAAATAGTAAAATGAGCTTTAGGATATTTTTGCTTTACAATTCGAATTGCTTGAATAAGTTCAAATACCCCTTTTTCTTTCAACAATCGACCAATGAATAAAAATCGAATCGGGTCATTTTTTGCAACAACATACTGATAGTCTTTTAGATTCAGACCTATTCCACCTAAAATATGTACTTGTGGAACTTCTATTCTATATTTTTGAATTAGGTCCTTCTGGTCATCTGGATTTAGAAAAATCATTTTATCCAAATGGGAAACTGAGATTTTATAAAGTAAAATTTGTATGTTTTTAATAATTTTAGTTTTGGTTGTTTGTCCCTCAGGTTGGTCTGTAAATGTATACCCCAAACCTTCAAGCATCCCTATACTTATTGGTATTTTTGCAGCTTTTGCAGCTAATGCACCATAAATCACAGGTTTTGCAAAGTATGAAAAAACCACATCAGGTTGTAACTCTTTGAGTATACGCTTGAGTTGCAAAAATGAGGCAATATCAGCAAAAGGATTTAAACCGCCACGACTAAGTTGATAAGTAATCGGTGTTGCACCTAAAGCTTTAATTTTCTCTAAGCATTGATCTGTATATTCGGATGTTAAAGCATAAACTGTGTGTCCTTGTGCAACTAAAGTTTTAATTAAATCTGCTCTAAATCCATAAAAACTTGAACCTGTCGTACCAACGAATGCAATTTTTTTATTATTTTTCATAAACTTCAATCCATTGGTTTAAAATTTTATCTAATGCATAAGTAGATTTAACATAATCTAATGCCTTTGTATTATTTATAATTAACTCTTCTGTATCTTTATTTAACGCTCCAACAATGGCTTTTCTTAATTCTTCAGAATTTTCCGGTGGAACCAAAATTCCGTATCCCCCCATAACCTCTTTCACTCCACCACAATCTGTTGCAATAACAAAACAATTACAAGCCATCGCTTCAGCTACAACTAAGCCAAAGCCTTCAAATTTAGAAGATAAAACGAAAATATCTGCAGCTGACATTAAAGTCGGAATATCATCACGGCGACCTAATAATTTAACATGATTAAACAACTGAAGTTTTTCAATTAAATTTTCTACTATTGGACGAAGTTCACCATCTCCAGCAATAACTAAATAAGGTATTTCTTTAATATTGTTATTATTTATTAATAATTGAAATGCCTTCAATAAGTTAGGATAATCTTTCGCCTCGTGAAATCGCCCTACAGCTAAAATCAAAGGATGCTCTATTTCAATATTTAATTCGTGATATAAAGATTGTTTTGCATATTCATCATACTTAAATCGATTTAAATCAATCCCATTATAAATAGTTTGCATTTGTCCTTGTGGAACAGCACCTAATTGCTCAAAACTCTTAACAGCAGATGTACTTACATTTGTTGTAAGGTCTGCTAGATGATGTGTAAATTTATAAGCCAGCATTCTTAACTTCCCTCCCTCATTATTACTATGAGCTGTACAAATTAGCTTTGGAACAGAGAAAAATTTTCGTGAAATACGTGCAAAAATATTTGCATGTACCATATGTGCATGCACAACATCAGGCTGAAATACTTGAATAAGCTTTTTATAATTTTTGTATGCTTTTTTAATATTTTTTATTGATTCAAACTCTAAATAAACTAGATCAATTGCCTTATTTTGTGGAATTACGACTACCTCTCCTTTTAAATAGGCAATTTTTACTTGATGTCCACATTTAAGCATCTGATCAGCGAGATCAACAACTACTTTTTCAGCACCACCACCACCAAGACCTGTAATCAGATATAAAATTTTCATAAACTAAAGAAATCTCTACAATATTCTAAAAACTCTTCTTTTGCTTCCAACTCATGTATAACCAATAAATCATTATAAGAGCCATTTAAAAATAAGAATAAAAAAACTATTAAAACAATAGAAACCATTAAATAATCTTGTAACCTAGCACGACTTATTAATAAAAATAAAACAAAAGGAATAATAGTATTAAATAAACGACCAGAAATAGGGGTTAAAAAATAGGCTGTTAAAAACATCACCAATCCAATTAAGGAAAACTCATATAACTTTTTATTTTTTTTCTCACCAAATAAATATAAATATATAGCTAAAACAAAGAAAAGTAAAAAAGCGCCTCCGCCTCGACTTACCTCCATGTTTTGTTGATATTCATCCCCCTGCCTTAAACCAAAAAACTGTGCTAATAAAATTGAAAATATTGATACTGTAGCCATTAAAATAAAATTTAGGGATAATTTAACTTTAAAATCAATTTTCGAAAAAAATATGAAGTTAAGAATAAAAAATATAAAAAATATAAAAAATATAGAGTGAATAAAAGCTAAGAAAAACAAAACTGCTGCTATAATTTTATCATTTTTCACTAGAAGAAATGAAATTATAAATATACCTGTAGCCATTCCTTGTCTTAATACAACAAGCTCACTTTGCAACATATATGGAATAAGTATTGATAAAATCAAGCCTAAAAAAAACATTAATATATTTTTTGAATAATAAGCCAAACCAATGAAAAAAGAAAACACTAAAAAAAAAGAAAAAATATGTGGTATTATCTCCACATCAAAATACAATGATAGCTTATCATTTATTAATAAAAAAATTGGCTCATTAAAATATAACGATATACCCTCATACTTATCTTTAATAATACTGGCCATATTTGCATAGATAAGATAATTATCTCTATCTCTAAACCAATCATTTGGCATTAATGTAATAAAAGGAATATACAATATGCCAACCAGTGAAATAATCAGAAAATTAATCACTTGAAGATAGGTAAACTTCCAATTATTATCAATCTTCAATTACTTTACTCCAATGCTGGATAATATTTTTAATATTAAAACCATCACTTTTTTCAAATGAAGCCTGAATAAAGCTTTCAAAATAATCTGTATGGACTAAACTTACAATGCTTTCTGTAAGTGACCTAATATCTTCTTTCTTAGTCAAAAAACCATTTTTACTATTTACAATAACTTCAGCAGGTCCAGTATCACAATCAAATGCTACAATTGGCAAGCCATAGCTTTGCGCTTCCAACAAGACCATTGGCAATCCTTCAAACCGAGAACTCATACAGAAAAAAGAAGCTTTTCTATAAAACTGATCCATATTCTTTTGTTGTCCAACAAAATCAATAGATTGATCTACCTTGTAGTCAATCGCCATCTGTTTAAGCATTTCTTCATCTTCACCAGTGCCCACAATCGTAATTTTCCAACCCACTAACGTATCAGCAATCTTGGCCCAAGCAGGAATAAGCAGATCAAAACCTTTTTGATAAGTCAGCCGTCCTACACATAAAATATTTTTATACTCTAATGATGGTACATTATCTTGTAGTGAGAAGGGGCTAGGATTAGCGATCGCAATGACTTTATTCGTAGACGTCAACCCAAAATTTTCATCCCAAAAGCTCTTATCACGCTCTGTTAATGTAACGATTTTATCACACCACTTCGATGCCATCCAACGTCCTAAATCGCGAAACTTAGAACCTAAATTTACTTTTAAATTAAAATGTTCCCAACAGATATGCTTTATGTTCAGCCCTAACAATGCAGGAACAGTAAAAACACAAGAAATACTATCTACAACAATTAAGGTATCTATTTTATTATTGATACAAAATTGGCGTATTTTTGAAACTGCTGAAAAAAAATTTTTCCGCATTGAAATTTGCTGTGGAAATAGTGAGGTAACGTTAATTTTACTATCTAAAACAAAGAAAGATTGATCGCCATCCCATAAGCTCAGAATAGAAACCTCATAATTAGCTTTCGCTAGTTCGTTTGCAATTAAAGTGGTGACTCTTTCTGTACCGCCTGAATGATTTATACTACCAATTAAAAAAGCTATGCTAGACATTTAATTTAACTCTTTAAAATAATTCAAAAGGGATACAATACTTTGAGAATAATACCTTTAAATTTTCATCTAAACTTTCAGAGTCATTATAATCTAAAATATAACTAGGAATATTAATTAAAGCATTCGCCAAAAGTGAACTTGTAGAGTTCTTAGAAATTAAGGATATAATAGGATACTTCACTATATATTCCTCCAACATCCCATCAAATTCTAAAACCTCAAATCCATTACTTTCATAATCAAACATATGTTCCGCAGGATGTTTTTTTATTAATAAAGAATAACCTTTATCTTCTACTTTACTTTTTATTGAAGTTAAAGATTTTTTTAAATCAATTTCACTAACTTTATTTAGCTCTAAAAAAGGTTGTGAACAATACAAAACCACATTTTCCTTTTTCAAAAACCTCTCTTCATCAGGTATTCTTTTTAAAACATTCACAAACGCATTCTTAAAATCAATATTGACTATATAGTCTTCTTTATTAAAAAAGTTTAATTTTTTAATTCTGCCAAAAAAAAATATTTCAAAAAAAATACTAAGAAAAAACTTAACAAAATAATTTCTATAATAGACAAAATTTTTTTCAATTTTATTTATTTTAATTAAATGTTTTTTAGTTGAGTATGTTGATATTCCTTCATCAATAAAATAAATATTTCTTATATTATATAGTTTTTTTAATACTGCTTTAAAAGCATATGCATTAATAAAAACAAAATCAAATTTCATTTTTTTATTATTCAATAGAATACTATCTATATCACTAATTTCAAAAAAGGTAACACCCTGCTTTCTACAAAAATCTAAATATCTTTCTGGTACATTCCTAGACTTTAAAAAACCTGAAAGCCCAACGTAAGCCGATCCATATGAATCTCTATTAGCCATATAAATAGTCATGAAATTCATTAAATGTAAAGGACTTATAATTGAAAAACCTAAAAGTATTATTTTTTCTTTATTACATATTTCCATAACATCACAACCATTAAAAGATTTGATAAGATTAGCGCATAAGGAATATATTCTATAGAATACTGTCCTAAAACAATCATTAGAACCACATAGAATATTGAACTTATAAAAGTAACGCTAGCAATTAACTTATTTTTAGCATGAAAAAACAAATAATTAACTAGCATTAGATAAGGTAAATTCGCACCATAACCTAACAAATACATTACCACGTAATACTTTGATTCTACATACTTTTCACCCAAAAACCATACATAAAAACTTTCGGGTAACACAAAACCAATTAAGGCAGGAATTATACACAATGGCATACAAAGAAGTGTGTATTTCTTGATAGTTTGTATAGATAATTTTTTTTCTTTTAAATTTTGATAATAATATGGCACTATTGCTTTATTTAGAGCCATTAATACAATAGGTAGCACAGCAGCCACTTGCACTCCCGCCGAGAAAATTCCCAACTCAGCTTTCGAGTAGTGTTCATAAATAAACAAACGATCCAACTGTCCTTTTATAAAAAAGCTCGATTGATGCAAAATCAGCGGCACACCAAAAGAAAACAAATACAAAACACTGAGTTTTAGTCGGTTTACTGTCAGTTTATTTTCAGTAGAAAATAAATTTCCTAGCACAACGCTAGCAATAAAGAATGTTAATGCATTTGCAACAACAATTGCTAAAATTCGATAGGCAACTAAGTCTTCACTAAATAGCTCTAAAGCAGCCACCGTAAAAACAACATTAGTAAGGGAAAGTATGATTTGGATTGTTATATATTTGAAAGGTTGTTTTTGGCACTGACGCAAGGCCAACTGTACATTAACAAAAGACTGAAACATGGTTGCGAGTACAATATATGCCATAATTTCAGCTTGGAAAAACCAACAGCCTAAAAGTAGTATTGCTGAAATCACAACATTGTATAAATAACCTGCTGTAACTACAGTATTTAAAGCTTTTTCACCATAAAAGTAAAAATAACGAGTAACCGCCCCTTCCTGACTTAGCCCAATAAAAATTCCAAATAAAGCCAACCAAGTAAGATAATAAGATAACTCACCAAAGCCTTCAGGTCCCAATTTTCGGGTTAAATAAGGCAACATGAGAAAAGGGAGACTTTTTGCAAAAAGCTCCCCCGCTAAATAAATAAAACTGTCTTTTAAAATACGCATTATTATTTAAATAAATCTAAACGTGTCGCAGTATTTTTTTCTACATCTTGCACTAAAGTTTTACCTAAAATTTCATCATAAGACTTAGGGGCTAAGCCAAAGCCAGGACGGACACTACGAATGCTAGATTCATCAACAACTTCCCCAGCTTTCATATCTTTTACAAAATAAAGAGAACGTCGGAACTGTGCATTGCCTTGCTCACTTGATTTACGACCATAATCTACTTTACCTAGCGCTTGCCATGCTGTTTTTGAACCTGTGCATAGTTGCTTCAGCTCACCAGGCTCCAGTGAAAAACTATCATCTGGTCCACCACCATTACGATCCAAAGTAAAATGCTTTTCTATTACACAAGCACCTAACACGACAGAAGCAATGGCAGTTGTATTATCTAAAGTATGGTCAGATAGACCAACTGGCACATCAAAACGCTTTGCCATATCTTGCAATGTCAACAAATTATAATCTTCTGCAGGAGCAGGATAACCACTCACACAATGTAAAACGACAAGTTCTTTACAACCACCATCATAAGCAGCTTGAATTGCTTCTGAAATTTCTGCCTCATCAGCCATACCCGTTGAAATAATCATAGGTTTGCCTGTCGATGCAACATATTTAATCAAAGGCAAATCAATTGCTTCAAAAGATGCAATTTTATAAGCAGGCGCATTTAAATCCTCTAATAAGTCCACTGCTGTACGATCAAAAGGTGAACTAAACATCGTAATATCTAATTTACGTGCATAATCAAATAAAGGTTTGTGCCATTCCCAAGGCATATGTGCTTTTTCATAAAGCTCAAATAATGATTGCCCATCCCAGAGACCGCCTCGAATCATGAACTCTTCATTACGACTGTCTAAAGTAATAGTGTCTGCTTTATATGTTTGTAGTTTGATCGCATCTGCACCACAAAGTTTGGCTTGTTCAATAATTTTTAGAGCAGTCTCTAAACTACCATTGTGGTTTGCAGATAGCTCAGCAATGATATATGGAGGAAAATCAACTCCAATATCTCGTCCATTAATCTGAATTTTTTTATTCATCTTTATCTCTCTAACCATTCTGATTTCAATAGCCCGAATTGAAAAATATCAAACTCTCCACGACTATCTTTAAAATGTTGTCTAAGCAAACCTTCTTGTTTAAATCCCAACTTCAAATGAAAAGAAACTGATCTTTCATTAAAAGCTAGAACCTGCCCAAATATTTTCTGAACACCCAAAATATCAAATGCATATTGAATTGCTGTTTGTCCCAATATCATACCCACACCCTTCCTAGCATTAGGTTTAATATAAAACCCCCATTCGCAAAAGTGTTTATCAAGATGAAATGAAACAAATCCCATTGGCTCATTATTATAATAAAAAATGAAACCTAATTGCTGTTGAGATGTACTTAAGTCATTATACCATTTTATATGCTGATCTAAACTTATTTCTTGTGAAGAATACATCCATTTTCTAACACTTACATCATTTCGCCAACTCAATAGCATTTCTAAATCATTTAATTCTATTTTTTTAAGTTCAGCTTTCATCTATATAACAACTCTATAGCAGATAAAATTCTATTTGCACCCTGACCATCAATCAACTGAAGACAACGCTGACTCATTTCTCGTAATCGCATACTTGATAATTCCTGTATCTTTAAAATCAATCCTTCTTCTAAATTTTCACTTTTAAGCATTTTTGCAACACCCAATTGATCAAGGTCATTTGCTAATTGAATTTGATTTTGTGCAATACATATTAAAACTGTAGGTAAACCTAAACAACATCGCTCCCATGAGGTACTTCCAGCAGCACCAATTGCTATATCTGCATTTAGCATGAATTCATGAATATTACTTACTCCTACATGAATATTTATTTTGTTTTTCATATTTTTTGTCATTTTTTGTATGCTTTCAATCCAAGGGGAAGTAGTACCCAAAATTACGTCAAAAATCACATCTTTTTTATTATAGTCATTTTCCAAAATCTGAAGTATTTTTGAAGTCAAATTATCTTTATCCACCCCACCTAAGTTAATTAAAATTTTTTTAATATCATTTGGATTTCTTATTTTAGTTGCTAGTTTATGAAAACATGTAAACTCTGGACGTAAGGGTACAAACTTTACACCTATTAACAACTGACATGTTTCATTAACCAAGCCATCATAATCTTTATCTTTACGAGATAGCCCACTATCTATTAATAATTCAACATGATGTTTTCTATCTGCCAAATCATCAATTGCTATCATTTTATGCGAAACAGAACGTATAATATTTTCCCAAGATTGGGATAAAGCATAATGATCCACTATTACAATATTATTGTCTCTATCGCTTCCCTGAATAAATCTTAGACATTGTTTTGCATCATATTCTTGCGTACTTTGCAACCAACTTGAATGATAAAATTCATTATTTTGAAAATTTATTTCGGGTTCAATTACATCTACATCATAACCACTTCTTTTTATAAATTGAATCAAATTTCCATCCAAATTTTTACAGAGAAATCTACATGATTCACCTTTATTTTTCAATAGGTTAGCAAGAGTCAAACATCTCATTACATGCCCACTTCCTATACTGATCGAAGCATCACATCTAAAAAAAAAATTCATTTTTAACCCTAATATTAAATTTTAAGCTATATTAACATTTTCTAGTTTAATTAAAGATTTCAAATACAAATGAATGACATTACTTTAAAACCTTTATCTGCCTCAGATTTAGAACTGGTAAGAAATTGGCGAAACTCATCAGATGTTTCCAAGTATATGTATACTGATACTTATATTACTGAAGAAAATCAAAAAAAATGGTTCAATAAGGTTAAAGATGATCCTACTTCTAAATACTGGATTATTGAGTATCAAGAAAAGCCCTTAGGTTTGGCAAGTATTTCAGAAATCAATAGAAACTTAAGTAGTTGTTTTTGGGCTTTTTACTTAGGTGATACATCTGTACGCGGAGCTGGAATTGGTTCAAAAGTTGAGTTTAATATTATTGAGTATGTGTTTAATGAACTTAATTTAAATAAATTAAGATGTGAAGTTTTCTCTTTTAATGGAAAAGTCATTGCAATGCATGAAAAATTTGGCTTTGTTAAAGAGGCTTTTTTTAGAGAACATTGTATTAAAAATGGAGAAAAAATTGATGTTGTTGGGCTAGGACTCATCAAAAGTGATTGGGAAAAATGTAAACAGCAATTAAAAGAGAAAATTTATGGATAACCTATTAAATTATCAATACCGTGAAGATTTCCATTTTACTCAAGAGCATGTAATCCTTTTTTCCGAGGCTTCTGGAGACACAAACCCTATTCATTTAGATGATAAATATGCATCTAATACTATTTTTAAACAAAAAATTATTCATGGTTTTCTAGGTGGTAGTATTTTTTCTAAAATTTTAGGAACTAACTTTCCAGGCGAAGGCACTATTTATTTAAAACAAACTCTTTCATTTAAAAGACCAATGTATATCAACACAACTTATACAGCAATAGTAGATGTACTTGAAATTGATGAAAATAAAAGTCGTGCAAAAATATCTACCAATATTTTAGACACTAATGGAAATATAGTCATTACAGGCGAAGCTCTTGTGCAACACACAATTTTTAAAAAGAATAAGGTATAACCTTATTCTTTTAACAACGCCTGACCAATTAACTCTGCCCTTTTCCAGTCTTCTAGAGTATCAATATCTTGTACTCTAAATCTAGGAAGCTCAATGATCATTGATTTATTAGAGAATACAGTAGATTTACTCAGCCAAGCCTCTGCTGTTCCCCAATAAAACTGTCCAGCATCATGCCAAGCTTCTTGTAAATCTTGCGAACGTGTATTGAAATACTCAGGTGAAAACATTTCAACACGATCATTTTCCGTCAACTTTATTGCACGTTGAATTGGAAAAGGAAAAGTCGTAGCACTAAATACATAATCAACTTTTTCAGACTGAATAAGATTCAAGCCACTCAACAAGTCTTGCTGGATAACAAATGGAGCTGTAGCGTATAAACAACATACATAATCTGGGCAAACTTGCTTTTCTTCTTCAAAAAACTTTACAGCATGCTGCATAACATCAGCAGTAGTTGCAAAGTCATCTGATAACTCATCTGGCCTTAAAAATGGAACTTTCGCACCGTACTCCTGCGCGACTTGTGCAATTTCAGCATCATCAGTAGACACCCATACCTCATCGAAACAATTACTTTCTAATGCGGCTTCTATAGACCAAGCAATCATTGGTTTCCCATGAAATAGCTTAATATTTTTACGAGGAATGCGCTTACTTCCGCCTCGCGCAGGAATAACAGCGAGTTGCATTTTAGACCAATACCTCTTTCAAAGTTTGGTAAATATAATCAATTTGCTCTTGAGTTAAATCTGGATACATTGGCAAACTAATTGCTGAAGCATAATATGATTCTGCTTCAGGGAAATCACCCTGCTTAAATCCAAGGCTTTCATAATATGGCTGAGTATGCACAGGAATATAATGTACATTTACACCAATGCCTTTCTCACGTAATTGCTCAAATACTTCTTTACGTGTTTTACTTATTTCATTAAGCTTCAATCGTATTACATATAAATGTAATCCTGAATATGTTTCAGGCAATTGATATGGCAAAATAACAGGTAAATCTTTCAAAATTTGATTATATATTTTTGCTATCTCATGACGCTTAGCAACAAATTGTTCTAAGCGATGCATCTGAGAAACACCCAATGCAGCCTGCAGTTCAGTCATACGGTAGTTAAAACCAAGATCAACTTGCTGATAATACCAAGGACCTTCAGGTGCTTTACTCATTAATTCTTGATTACGTGTTACACCATGGCTTCTAAATAAATCCATTTTTTGAGCAAGTTCAGCATTATTTGTTAATGCCATACCGCCTTCTGCTGTAGTAATAATTTTTACAGGATGAAAACTAAAAATAGTAATATCAGAATATTGTCCTGCACCTACATAAGACTCCTGGTATTTACCACCAATCGCATGTGATGCATCTTCAATTATTTTAAAACCATATTCTTGTGAAAGTGCATAAATTTCTGCCATATCACAAGGTTGACCACATAAGTGCACTGGTACAACAATTTTAGGTAATTTATTGTCTTTTTGTGCTTGTTCTAATTTCAGCTTTAAAGCAGTTACAGATATGTTATATGTTTGAGGATCAATATCCACAAAATCAACATCAGCATTACAATATAATGCACAGTTTGATGAAGCCACAAAAGTAATAGGAGATGTCCACAGGATATCTCCCTTACCCAATCCCAACGCCAAACAAGCAATATGTAAAGCAGACGTTGCACTATTAACCGCTAAAGCATGTTTTGCCCCAACTAATTGTGCCACTGACTTTTCAAATGTAGGCACTTGAGGACCTTGTGTTAAAAAGTCAGATTGTAAGACATCGACCACAGCATCTATATCTGCCTGACTAATATTTTGTTTGCCGTATGGGATAAACATTTTTAGATATTTCCTATTTTTTCAGCGTTTGCAACTAACCATTTTTGAAGATCATCTGAACTCATCCAATCTACATTGTTATCGCTTGAATAATGGAAACCTTCTGGTACTTTTTTACCATCTTTAATACGTTCTGCTGACTCAGCCCAATCATTAATTACTGGTAAAATTTTATAATGTTCAGGATATTCAAATGTATAGTATGAATCTTCCACACTAATCATTTGTTCATGAAGTTTTTCACCTGGACGAATACCTACAACTTCTTGCGTAGCCTCTGGTGCAACAGTTGATGCTAGATCTGTTACTTTCATAGACGGGATTTTTTTCACATAAATCTCACCACCGACCATATCATCAAAAGCATGCCAAACCAACTCAACACCCTGCTCTAAAGAAATCATAAAACGTGTCATGCGATCATCAGTAATTGGTAATACACCTTTATCTTTAATAGACATAAAGAATGGAATTACTGAGCCACGAGATCCCATTACATTTCCGTAACGAACAACTGAGAATTTCGTACCATGTTCGCCAGAATAAGCATTACCTGCAACAAAAAGCTTATCTGATGCAAGCTTAGTTGCACCATATAAATTAATTGGACTACTTGCTTTATCAGTTGAAAGTGCAACAACACCTTTTACTTTTTTATCAATACATGCATCAATCAAATTCATAGCACCATTGATATTTGTTTTGATGCATTCAAAAGGATTATATTCAGCAGTTGGTACAATTTTTGTTGCCGCAGCATGTACAACATAATCCACGCCATCTAAAGCACGATATAGACGTTCTTTATCACGTACATCGCCAATAAAAAAACGAACACGTGGATCATCTTTAAATTTTTTAGCCATTTCCCATTGTTTCATCTCATCACGAGAAAAAATTATAATTTTTTTAGGATTATATTTTTCCAATGTCATAGGTACAAATGTATTACCAAAAGATCCTGTACCACCTGTTACTAATATTGTTGAGCCTTCTAGCATTTTTTCCTCTAGCTTTGTTTCAAATTAAAAAAGTTATATAAATTAAAGCCTAATATTAGACTCATCTTTCTGCAATATATATTTCAAATCATACAACACATGCTTTTCTTTTCCTAAAGCATGAAATTCTTGAATTGGCATTGCCTTAAATTGCTCATGTGCAACTGCGATCACAATAGCATCATAACTTGAAGCATCTAAAGCCTGAATTGGGGCAAGACCATATTCATGCTCAGCCTCTGCTACATCTACCCATGGATCATAAATATCGATATCTAGATCATATTCTTTTAGCGCTTTGACCATATCTACAATTTTGGTATTACGAATATCTGGGCAATTTTCTTTAAAACTTAAACCCATCACTAAAATTTTAGAATCAACCACTTGAATACGTTGCTTCACCATTTCTTTAATTAATTGAGTCGCAACATATTCACCCATACGATCATTTAAACGTCGGGCAGCAAGTATGATTTCTGGATGTAAGCCTATAGATTGCGCTTTATGTGTTAAGTAATAAGGATCGACACCAATACAATGCCCCCCTACTAGGCCTGGTCGAAATGGTAAAAAGTTCCATTTTGTACCTGCAGCTTTTAGGACGTCCTCAGTATCAATTCCCATTTTATTAAAAATAAGAGCCAACTCATTAATTAAAGCAATATTTACATCACGTTGTGTATTCTCTATCACTTTAGCAGCTTCTGCCACTTTTATATTTGGTGCTTGATAAGTGCCCGCTTTAATAATCAGGTTATAAACCTGATCTACATAATCAGCAATTTCAGACGTAGACCCTGAAGTAATTTTTAAAATATTAGTGACATGACGGTTTTTATCACCAGGATTAATGCGCTCTGGACTATAACCGACAAAAAAGTCTATATTAAATTTAAGCCCTGATTCTTTTTCTAATACAGGGATACATATCTCTTCTGTAGCACCAGGATAAACTGTAGACTCATAGACAATAACATCTCCTTTTTTCAACACTTTACCAATAGTCATTGAAGCTTTAATTAAAGGAGTTAAATCTGGTTGTTTAAAATCATCAATCGGTGTTGGAACTGTTACGATATAAAAATTAGCACTATTTAAATCTTCTAAATCAGAACTATAGGTTAAAAACTCTGCTTTTTTTAATTCCTCAGGACTAACTTCTAAAGTATGGTCTTGCCCACTTTTCAACTCGTCAATTCGCTTCTGATAAATATCAAATCCAACAACAGCTACTTTTTTACCAAATTCAACTGCTAAAGGCAAACCGACATAGCCTAATCCAATAATTGCTATTTGAAGTTGTTCAAGTTGAATCATGCTTTAAAGTCCAATACTGATATATTCAGTTCGTTATAATATATAAAACAATACTGTATTCTAAATGAAAACCTTATAAACTTTAACCCAAGTTACATGTTTTTAACTAAAAACCTTAAGATTTATGTATTAATTATATTTATCATAATTAAGTCTAGTAGGAATTTAAGCTGTAATAGAATACAATTCATTCCATAAGGTAATTCTAAGTTACAATTTAATACAATTAAGGGTTTTGAATGTGAAGTATCCTCGCACCTCACTATTTTTAGCAGTTTCGTTTTTATTTACTGGTTGCGCAATGACTTCTGGTCTGCAGACTTATGATGTGCCAGAACAAGGACAATATCAAACGGATCAAGGTGCAGAACTGAATGTTGTTCAACTTACGCAACAAACCTTACCAAGTACTTTAACGAATAGCGATATTCAATCCCAAAATTTATATTCCTTATTTCAGAATCAAAATAAAGCTTATCGTTTAAGTGCAGGGGATATCTTATCTATTCAGCTTTGGGCATATCCAGAAATTACCCCACCCGTTACACAGATGACCAATGATACTTCTGTACTCGCCAATGGTTATCGTATTGATCAAAATGGGTATATTCAGGCACCTCTCATTGGTACTTACCGCGCTGAAGGTAAAACCTTATCGCAAATCAATAAAGAAATGCGTGGATTATTTGCTAAATATCTTAAAACACCTGATGTGGTTGTGCGTGTTTTATCTTATGAAGGAAAGCGTTATTTTGTGAATGGTCAAGTCATGAAAAGTGGGCAATATACTTTAAATGATCAACCCATCAGTATTTATACAGCGCTAGGTCAAGCAGGTGGTATTAATTCACAAACAGGTGACAATACCAATATCCAACTGATCCGTAATGGTCAAACTTATAATCTAAATACCATTGCGCTGGAAAAACAAGGCCTATCTTTACATAACCTGCTCATTCAGCCGAATGACACTTTATTTGTAAATACTAAACAAGATCAAAAACTTTATGTTCTTGGTGAATCAAGCCGCACCCAAGCCATTAACTTACGAGATCAAGGCATGACCTTGAGTGATGTACTAGGTGAAAGTGGCGGGATTAATCCAAACTCTGCCAGTGCGGCGCGAATTTATGTAATGCGTACCGACCTTAATACTAAAGGTTCTACAGTCTATCAACTTGACTTAAGTAGTTTTGGTAATTTTGCTTTAGCAAATCAGTTTGCGATGCAAAAAAATGATATTGTTTATGTCGATGCGACAGGTTTAACACGCTGGCAACGTGTAATCAATCAAATTATTCCTTTCTCTAATGCTTTATATAATATTGATCGGTTAGGACAATAATGCAAATTCAAAATATTCTTGTCGTATGTGTGGGTAATATTTGCAGAAGTCCAATGGCAGAGTATTTTTTAAAAAATGCTCGCCCTGACTTACATGTTGAGTCAGCAGGTTTGTCTGCAATGGTAGGACACCAAGCTGATGATAAAGCTATTGCGTGTATGGACAATAAAAATATAGACATGCGTGCGCATATCGCCAAACAAATCAACGCTGAACTGATTAAAAAGTCTGATTTGATCTTAGTCATGAGTCATAATCAACAAAAACATATTGAACAAACTTGGCCATTTGCAAAAGGTAAAGTTTTTATGCTCGGGCACTGGCAGAACATTAATGTGCCTGATCCTTATAAGCATGATCAAGCATTTTTCATTGAGACATGCGATAATATTCAACGTTATGTCATTGATTGGCAATCACATCTTTAAATTTTAATTAGTTGTAGTCATATGAACCAAAATTCAAAAACGAATGATGATACGATCGACTTAAAAGAGCTATTTTTTTCCTTAATTGCTCAATGGAAAGTGATTGCCCTTTGTGTCATTTTAAGCTTGATTTGTGCCTTGCTCTATTTACGGATCACACCAAACACTTACTCTACTGATGCTATGGTTCAAGTAGAGGAAAGTAAAGGCGCTGGTGCTGCTGCGCTGCTAGGTGATTTATCCTCTGTGGTTGAGCAAAAATCTCCAGCTCAAGCAGAGATTGAAATCCTAAAGTCCCGCATGGTCTTGGGGACTGTCATTCAAGATTTAAATCTTAATATTAAAATCCAAGATGATGAGGATGGTAAATTACATCGTCTTTTAACCAAAGATGATATTTTATTAGATTATCGAAAAGATGGTGTTTTTTATCAAAAAAATCAGTCTAATTTTTTAATTAAAGAGTTTAATATTCCTACCGCTTTTCAAAATAAAGCGCTTACTTTAGATTTAACAATACCGAATCAATTTAAACTCATTGACATAAAAAATGAGCAAGTTGTTTTTACAGGTAAATTGAATCAAGCCAATCAAAATATAGATCGTTATGGAACTTGGTCAGTTTTTATTGAGAGCAAAGCACCATTTAAACAAACCTTTACTCTAGTTAAACAGTCTTTACCTGCTGCTGTTAGCTCTTTAAATGCTGATTATTCTGTAGCAGAAAAAGGCAAACTTACTGGCGTTATTGGTCTCGCTTATCAAGGACAAGATAAACAACATATTACTGAAGTCCTCAACAGTATTCTTCATGTTTATCATGCACAAAATATTGAGCGTAAGACGTTAGAATCTAAACAAACTTTAAAATTTTTAGACAAGCAATTACCTGAGCTTAAAAAACAGCTTGAAGAGTCTGAAATTAAGTTCAATAAATTCCGTGAGCAGTTCAATACCATTGATGTTACGCAAGAGTCAGAGCTCATGCTCAAACAAAATGTTGAACTTGAAAAAACCCGCATCGAACTCAAACAAAAACAAGCTGAACTTTCTGCTAAATATACCTCTAGCCACCCACTTATGGCTGAAATTAATGCACAGTTAGCGACCATTGATAAAAAAGCCAATGAGTTAAATCAAGCCTTAAAACGTTTACCTGAAACTCAACGTTTGTATTTACAATTGTATCGTGATGTTAAAGTAAATAGCGAACTCTACACTTCACTGCTTAATAATTACCAACAATTAAAGATTGCGGAAGCAGGTGAAATTGGTAATGTCCGTATTATTGATACGGCAGCTGAACCTATTGAACCAATTAAACCACGAAAATTGATTATTTTGATTCTCTCGATTTTTGTTGGTGGTTTTGTTGGTGTACTCATCGCCTTATTGCGTAACTTGATGCATACAGGTATTAAGGACTCAACTCAAATTGAAAATGAGTTGGACCTCCCAGTATATGCGACAGTACCTCGTTCACCTATTCAAGAAAGTCGTATTCAAATTCTTAAGAAAAAGAAATCTATTCCTATTCTTGCGGTAAAAAATAATAATGATATTGCGATTGAAAGTTTACGTAGTATTCGTACGACCATTCACTTCTCATTGGCAAATGCCAAAAATAATATTATTGCGATCTCAGGTCCTGCACCAGAAGTAGGTAAGTCGTTTATCTCTGCAAACCTTGCTACGATTTTTGCACAAAGTAATAAACGTGTGTTATTGATTGATGCCGATATTCGTCGTGGTTATTTACATAAATATTTCAATCGTGAAACCACACCAGGTTTAACTGAACTTTTAAGTAATCAAAGCTCTGTTGAACAAACGATTTTTAAAACTGAAGTAGCGAATTTGGACTTTATCGCACGTGGTAAAAATCAAAGCAATCCCTCTGAGATGTTGGCTTCAGCACAGTTTAAACAATTGTTAGAGCAACTTTCTCAGCAATATGATCATATTATTTTGGATACGCCACCTGTACTAGCTGTCACTGATGGTATTATTATTTCACAATATGCTGGTGTAAACCTCGTCGTTGCACGCTATGCCAAGACACAAATCAAAGAGCTTGAGTTAACAGTCAACCGTTTTGAACAAGCAGGGACTAAAGTCAACGGTATTATCCTCAATGATATTAACCGTGCATCAGGTGGTTATAGTTATGGTTATAATTATGCGTATAATTATACTGCCCATAAAGATGACTAAGCTTTTTTAGTATATAAATCCAGATCAAATGATCTGGTTTTTTTTTTCTCAATCCCTGTATATTTTTCGTTGATTTCATTGAATATGTATATCGTTTCAACCAAAGAAGTTATATGCTTTCACAATTCAAGCTATAATTTAGCCATTCGCTCTTTGCAAGATAAAAATTTTAGGAAATATCATGAGTAAAGCCTTACCCATCGCTGTTGCTGTAATTTTAGGCGGTGCTGCACTTGTTCCTGTTTACTATGCAACTCAACATCCTGCTGACGTAAATTCAAGTTCTATTTCAAAAACAGCAAAACCTGTCGAAAAAATTAGCTATGCTTTAGGCTATGAAGTCGCAAGCCAAACACCACCTGAAGTTGATGTAGATACATTTATTACAGGGATTCGTGATGCACATGCCAAAAAAGAGCGCATATTTACAGATGAAGAATTACAAGCGGCTTATATGGAATTTCAAAAAGAAATGCAAAAAAAGCAACTTGCTGATAGCCAAGCAGCTGTATCTAAAAATGATAATTTCTTAACTGAAAATGCGAAAAAAGCAGACATTAAAACCACAGCTTCAGGTCTTCAATATAAAATAATTAAAGAAGGCACTGGTAAAGCCCCTACAGCAACATCTGTGGTTACTGTACATTACAAAGGTCAGTTATTAGACGGCAAAGTATTTGATAGTTCATACGATCGTGGTGAACCAATCGAATTCCCACTCAACCAAGTGATTCCTGGTTGGACTGAAGGTTTGCAACTCATGAAAGAAGGTGGAAAAGCAACTTTATATATTCCATCTAAATTGGCTTATGGTGAACAAGGCGTGCCTGGTACCATTCCTCCTAACAGTACCTTAATTTTTGATGTTGAATTAATTAAAGTAAAATAATGAATAAAGGAGAGCATCTGCTCTCCTTTTTGGATTTTGACGATGAAAAAAAAGATTTTATGCCTGAGTGTAATGATGACGGTTGCGACAAGTCAGGCAGCAACCATTCACAATAAAAGCCCACAAAAAGATCAGCTTGGTTATAGTTATGGCTATGTCATGGGTAAAAATAATGCCGAAACCTTAAAAGACATCGACCTAGATGCATTTATTCAAGGATTAAAACAAGGTGCAGCAGGACAAAAAGCCAGCTTAACTGACGAAGAAATGGCAAAAGCATTAACACAATACAAACAACGCAATGAAGCCAAGCAACTGATAGAATTTCAAAAAACTGCCCAAGAAAATGCCAAATTAGGTGAAACTTTTTTAGCTGAAAATGCAAAAAAATCTGGTGTAATCATGACCAAATCTGGCTTACAGTATCAAGTTTTACAAGCGGGTCAAGGCAATAAGCCACGTGCAACATCGAAAGTTTCAGTTAACTATGAAGGTCGTTTACTGGATGGCACCGTGTTTGATAGCTCTATCGCCCGTGGACAAGCAGTTGATTTTCAAGTCAGCCAAGTGATTGCTGGATGGACTGAAGGTTTACAACTCATGCAAGAAGGTGCCAAATATCGCTTCTTTATTCCAGCAAAACTCGCTTATGGTGAAATTGGCGCAGGTGATGCGATTGGCCCAAACAGTACTTTAATTTTTGATGTCGAATTATTAAAAGTTTTGCCTTAATAAAAATAAAACCATTCAAAATAAAAAACATCGCAATTTAGCGATGTTTTTTATGGACTATCACTGTATTTAATGCTTTAAATGACGTGGTCTAAAACCACTTGCCAATAAGCCAATGCCATAAGCCAAAACACCTGCAACACACAAACCCACCACTTTAAGAATACGAAGCCATTGAGCCAATGACTCATCGTACCAAGTCAACGCATACCAAAGTACAGCAATCATACTGATATTCGCAATCAGGAACTGTATAAACAACTTTTTCCAATGTGCGCCAAAGCGAAAAATATTACGTTTATGTAAATAAAAATACAGCATGCCGGCATTGACCAAGGCAGAACCAGATGATGCAATCGCAAGCGCCATATGTTCTGCTTGCCAGTCAATCAGCTTAAAAATTCCGATAAAGACCACGTTCAAAATGGCATTGGCTGCAACCGCCATTAAACCGACACGTACAGGAGTTTTGGTATCTTGGATTGCATAAAAACCAGGGGCAAAAACTTTGATCAACATAAATGCCAACACCCCAGCACTCATACATTGCAAAGCCATTGCGGTCATTTGTGTATCACGTGCATCAAAAGCACCATGTTGAAAAAGTGCTTCGATAATAGGCGTAGATAACATAAATAATGCAATACTTGCAGGCACACCGACCAGTACAATTACACGTGCCGCCCAGTCCAACATTTTTTTAAATTTTTCTTGATCTTGTTCTGCCTTACTTGCAGACAAGGACGGTAAAATCACCGTACCAATCGCGACACCAATTAACCCCAAAGGCAATTCCGTCATACGTTCAGCACTATATAACCAAGACACTGAACCATCCTGCATGAACGATGCCCAAATCGTATTTAGCAATAAATTAATCTGGGTCACCGATACACCAAACAATGCAGGCAACATTAATTTTAAAATGCGTTCTACACCTTCATGTTTAAAATCAACTTTTGGCGGAATCAGTAACTTTTTACGCCATAACTCAGGAATTTGAATCGCAAGTTGTAAAATACCCGCTGCAACCACCGCCCAACCCAGTGCCATAATCGGCTCAGCCATATGAGGTGCAAGCCACCATGCACCTGCAATCATTGCCACATTTAATAGCACAGGTGAAAATGCAGGAGATGCAAAGGAACCATAACTATTTAAAATACTGCTGGCAAAAGCCGTCAGCGACATAAACATTAGATAGGGAATGGTTAAACGGAACATATCAACCGCTAAATCAAATTTAGCTGGATCGTTATGGAAACCGGGCGCATAAACATACAAAATCACTGGCGCAGCGATCATACAAAATAAAGTCAGCAAGGACATCACTGTCAACAAACAGCCAAACACCCGACTAATCAAAATCTGCACTTCAGCATGTAATTTTGTGGTTTTATATTCAGTTAAAATCGGAATAAACGCTTGCGAAAAAGCCCCTTCAGCAAATAGCCGCCGAAAGAAGTTGGGAATACGAAATGCAACAACAAAAGTATCGAAGTCTTTACCTGCACCAAAGACATTTAACAACACCATATCTCGTACCAGTCCTAAGACCCGTGACAACATGGTCATCGAACTGACAATAAAGGTGGATCGCCACAGCGCCATTGCATTCACCCAGTTAAAATAAAGTCGCTATTGTAAATAAACTCAAAACAAATATCGTTGTAAAATCATAAATGACTTATTGTTTTTGCTTATGGAGTCGTGTTCTAAAATCGTCCCATCGAAAATGTGGGCCTGGATCGGTTTTCCGATGTGGCGCAATATCAGAATGCCCAGCGAGATGTTGGCTAGTTTTGGGATAGGCTTTTTGTAATGTTGCAACCACTTGAGCAAGCACATCATATTGCACGTGTTCAAACTCTCGATCATCACTGCCCTCTAACTCAATCCCGATCGAATAATCATTACATTCCACCTTACCTAAATAACTTGAACGTCCTGCATGCCAAGCCCGATCTTTAAAATTGACAAATTGCAATACTTCACCTGTTCTTAAAATTAGTAAATGTGTCGAAACCTGCATGCCTTCTATAGTTTTAAAATAAGGATGCGCTGACCAATCTAGTTGATTTTGAAAAAATTGTTCAATATATCCTCCACCAAACTGTGAAGGCGGCAAACTAATATTATGAATGACGATCAGTTGAATTTCTGTATTTTCAGGACGTTGGTTAAAATTTGGAGAAGCGACTTGTCGAGCACCCAAGAGCTGCCCATCTACAACTTGAAACTGTGGTGCTACCTGCATAATTTTTTCCTATAACATCATTCAAGTATGGGTTTGAATTGTGTGGGATAGTTTACTCCGATCAAACTTAAAATAAAAACTTCTCCAAACATTCAGGGACAATGTTAATATATCGCTCAATTTTAAGAGCGAATATATAGGGAATTTATGAGTATACCTCAGTCTTTGCTTGAACAATCTATTCTTATCAATATACAACAAGCACTACAAGAAGATGTGGGTGATGCCGATATCACTGCCCTATTAACCCCTGAAGATGAGCAAGCAACCGCAACCATCATCACACGTGAAGATATGATTTTGGCAGGTCAACCGTGGGTGAATGCTTTAATTCAAGCTTATGATCCAAGCGTACAAATTACATGGCTTAAACAGGATGGTGACTTGGTCAAAGCCAATGAAACCATTTACAAACTTGCAGGTTCAGCCCGTAGCTTACTCACTGTAGAACGCCCAGCTTTAAACTTTGTACAAACCTTGTCGGCTGTGGCGACCAAAACAGCAGACTATGTCAAACAGCTGGAAGGTTTAAATACCAAACTGCTCGATACCCGTAAGACCTTACCGGGTTTACGCATCGCACAAAAATATGCTGTGGCTGTGGGTGGTGGTCAAAACCATCGTTTAGGTTTGTTTGATGCCTTTTTAATTAAAGAAAATCACATCATGGCAGCAGGTGGAATCGCACAAGCCATTGCCAAAGCACATCAAATCGCACCGAATAAACCTGTCGAAGTTGAAGTTGAAACGTGGGATGAGCTCAATCAAGCCATCGAAGCCAAAGCAGACATTGTCATGTTAGATAATTTCAGTCAACAACAAATGATTGATGCGGTTAAGCATGTTGCAGGGCGTTGTAAATTAGAAGCATCAGGCAATATTACCATTGAAAATTTACGTGAAGTGGCAAGCACAGGCGTAGATTATATTTCGATGGGTGTGCTAACTAAAGATGTCAAAGCCGTTGATTTGTCTATGCGTTTTAATGCATAAAACCTTTTTAAAGTATGATTAATTTCTCTTTGGAACTAGATGTAACCAAGGAGAAATAATCATTGCATTTTGATTACAATTTAATCCATTTAATACTTTGAAAGCCTAATCCATCGGCTTATAATTGCGATCCTGCTAAACTCAAACTTCTCTCTGCAAATGAAGACTTTAAGACAACAAGTACTTTTTTTACTTGTGGCTTTTGTATCCGTATTGGCTTTTTTTCTGTATCAAGAAAATATTCAACATTTCTTGAACTTGCCTGAGGCTTATCGAAAGTTACGTCTATTTAAATATGGTTTTTCAGTACTCTTAAATTATGCTTTGATTAGTTTGATCTATGTAGTTTTAAGACGTACTTTTGCCACGATTTTAGTCAGTCAAGTGCTGATTTTTGTTTTAACTTTGATCAATATCAAAAAAGAACAATACCTGTCTGCAAGTTTGATTCCGAGTGATTTTTTACTACTAAAAGAAACCTTAATTGCATCTCCAATGCTCTTAAAGCTGGCTTTTTTTGCAGGACTGATCATCTGTATCGCACTAATGTGGTGGCTATATAAAAAAGAACGTGCAGAAAAAAATACATTACTTTGGGTAAATGCAGTTTTATCTTTGTCGATTTTAGGTTTTTTTGTCACAGCCAATTTTCAAAATAATTTTAGTGAAATCTGTTCAGGTGAAAATAAACCAAGTCTATGTAAATACAATATTTATTTACCAAACACGCATAGTGATTGGGTCGGCGATCATATGAATATTCGCCAACTTGGTTTTAGTGCATTTTTCTTTTCTAAAACTGTAGATGGCATTAAAGCCAAAGTCTCCAATACTGCAAATATTCCTGAAACAAAAATTCAAGCGATATTAGCACCATCAGCAGTAGAGCTAACACCTGAAAATAATAAAATTTCTGATGAAAAACTATTGCCTAATATCATTTTTGTCATGAGTGAATCGCATTGGGATGCAACCAAACTTGATCAATCAATTCCTAGAAACATCACCCCAACCATTAAAACAAATCAGGTCAGTCAGTTATTGTCGCCAAGTTTTGGTGGCGGTACTGCCAATGTCGAATTTGAAGTATTGACCAGTTTAAACACCCATTTAAATCAAAATCAGTTGGCATACGTAGCGAAATTAAAACGTCCAACCTATTCATTGGCGATGTATCTAAATAGTTTGGGTTATAACACCACTGCTATGCATAACAATGGTAAATATTTTTACAATCGCAGCAGCGTTTACCAAAACTTAGGTTTTAACCAATTTACCTCGATTGAAAATATGGTTAGCGCTGCACAGCGTGCAAAATATATCAACCAAGCAGGTTGGGCGAATGACGAGTTGATTTACAACAGTATTCAACAACAACTCAAACAGCAGGATCAACCACAATTTATTTATGCCATCAGTGTCGAAAATCATCCGATGTATAATGATGACCGTTTTGGCGCAAATAATTTTAAAATTACCAAGTCTGGTATTAGTGATCGATCAAAACGTGCTTTAAATACCTATTTATCAGGTATGCAACGTGCTGATCAACACTTAAAAGCCTTACTTGATTCTGCCAAACAGTTAGAACGTCCAACCCTTGTGATTTTCTTTGGCGATCATTTACCTAACTTACAAAACGTCTATGATGAGTATGGCTTTTGGGGCTCTGAACAAGCCAAAACTGAAAAAAATGATGTCCGTTTTTATGAAACACCTTTGGCGATTTGGAGCAATTTCCCACTAGATAAAAAGCAATGGACTGAACCGTTTATTTCAGCGCATTTTCTTGCACCACGCGTATTACAAGCAGCTCATGTGCCACTGTCACCATACTATCAATTTATTCAAAAAGTGAATACGTGTTATGCAGCAATCCATAAAACAGGCAATCACACCACTAAAAATTGTGATGGACATGCAGCACAGTTATTAAATGATTATAAAACTCTCAATCTTGATGTTTTAGATGGGAAAAACTTGAGTTATCAGATGATGCGTCCGAGTTTAGAAAAACATACAGCAGCATTATAAAAATATTTTGCGATTAAGCTTCAGAATTCTTAGTTGGATTTTCAGAAGCTTTTTGCTGTTGTTGTTTTGATACTTTGATTTGTTGAGAAGAATGTTGCTGTCCAGATATTTGTTCAAAGTCTTGCTCAGAACGCGGCGCTGTAGCCAGTAAAACAAATGTCGCCACCATCAATGCAATAATTAATAAATTCATAGTCCCTCACCTTGTCATTTCTAAAGGCAACTAGTCTAAAAATAAAGCATGCTGATTTTTTTGAGAAAAAGTTACATCAACCGTATTTTTATGAGGGGAAATGTAAATCTTAAACATTTTTAACTCACTCAACAAAAATAAGGTGCCGTAGCACCTTATTGAATTATATAGATTTTAAAGATGAATCCCCATATATGGGTCTGAAATCGAATCCTTATTATTTTCAATACGACCTGCAAAACGACGACTAAAAGATGGATCATTCTGCATGCTCACAGTGAAATCATACCAACCGCCAAATTCAGTCATGTCTAAAACTAAAGATTGCTCAGTTGCATTGGTTTCAATTTCCCATGTTTTATTCACTAAATACGCATTGGCTTTCACGATGAGTTTGGCAGTTTTAGCGGCATCATTACGCACTTTTAAAGTAAGTTTATAACTGCACTCTTCTACACAAATACGAATTTCAGGTAGGCTTTCTTGCTGATGTTTTTCAGTTAAATCACCCGTAAAACTACGATGAAAACCATTTGGCCCCAACACCCATAAATCATATTTATCGTTTAATCTCGTCCATACATCATCCAGTTGTTTGCCTGCCTCGACCATATAACGCTTTGGAATCGCACTTAGGTTTAAACGATCATAAACATGAAATACAGCAGCTTGTGTGCCTGTATTTGAAAACATCAATTTAACGTTTTGTGTTGCTGCATCAACTTTGGCACTGGTATGTAAAATATAAGGCAATGCTTTAGATGGACGTACTCCTATTTCTTGTTCAGGGAAAATCACCGAATTTGGTCGAGCCACCTGTGGTAAAACTGCTTGTGCCTGACGAATTGCATCTGCTTGATCTTTGGTTTTTTGACCCGCTAAGGTAGGTAGAGCCGATGTATTTGGTGTTTTAAAATTAAATGCCGTGGTCAAATCACCGCAAACCGCACGACGATAGGGACTAATATTCGGTTCATTGATTCCAAAACGTTGTTCTAAGAAACGAATCACGGAAGTATGGTCAAACACTTGAGAGTTGACCCATCCACCACGACTCCAAGGCGAAATCACATACATAGGTACTCGAACCCCAGGCCCATACACACGACCATCGGGTTGAGGTTGAGATTTAGATCCAGCCACTGCAACATGATCAAAATATTCAAACGCCAATTGGCTATTGCTTAATGTGGTTTTACCCTGAAGATTACCCTTTTCATCACGAGATGGTGCACTTGGCGATGGAATATGATCAAAGAATCCATCATTTTCATCAAAATTCACCAAAAGTACGGTTTGGCTCCATACTTCTGGATTGGCAGTCAATGCATTTAATAATTCTTGAATATACCACGCCCCTTGTACTGGGCTTGATGGTCCAGGATGTTCACTATAAGTTGCGGGTGCAACGATCCAACTCACTTGTGGTAATTTCTTTTGTGCAATATCGTCTTTTAAGGCTTGTAAAAAACCACCATCTGGCATGGTATTAGCAATGCCTTTATATAACGGCTGAGTCACATCAATTTTTTCATCATAAGCTGGGCTTTTCACATCATCATGACTCACAGGTTGACCTGATAACTCATTCGCACGACGGTATTGTTTAAAACCTGCCAACGGGTTGTCGGTAAAATTATCCGGCATAGCTTGATAAACTTTCCATGTCACACCCGCTTGTTGTAAACGTTCAGGATAGGTCATCCAATCATAGCCAACTGTAGATGCGCCAATTGCATCAAACTCATTCACGACACTTGCAACATTTGCACCTGTTGGGCCATTTGTTCCTGTCCAAATGAATTTTCGATTCGGGTTAGTACCTGCATGCATTGCGCAGTGATAGGCATCACAAATGGTAAACGCATTGGCAAGCGCAAATTGATATTCTAATTCGACTTGTTTGTAATATCCCATCGATTGTGGTTGCTTATGTTCCACCCAATTGCCCATACGTCCTGCATCCCACGCATCTTGACCATCTTTCCAAGAATGTGGCGTTCCACTGACACGTTGTGCATTACCTAATTTACTATCTAAGTGATAAGGCAGAATTTTATTTTTGTTTTTATCGTATTGTTCCCAAACTTTACGCCCATTTGACAATGGAATGGTAAAACGGTCACCAAACCCACGAACACCTTTTAGTGTACCGAAATAATTATCAAAAGAACGATTTTCTTGAGTCAAAATCACCACATGTTTAACATCTTGAATTGTGCCTGTTTCAACTTTGGCATCAATCGCTAAAGCTTTTTGAATACTGGCAGGGAAGCTTGCAAGTGCAGCAGCACCAAACATAGTTTTGGTGGAATTAATTAAAAAATCACGACGATTCATCTGAGTTACCTTAGTTATTTTTATGGTGCACAGTGTGCTTTACAGGTGGATGGTTTTGGTGGCTGAGGTGTTGTCGAATGATCGTCATTATCATCATTACATGCACTGAGTAACATGCTCATACTTGTAATTAACACGAGAAAGATATTTCGCATTTGTCTATCCATGAATTAAAGATAGGCATAGTCAATAGGACAGCAATGACAATAGGGTGAAACTTTAATGTCAGTTTTATGAAGTTGTTTTTTCATTCCGCAAATAAAAAACGCATCCGAAGATGCGTTCATTTTCAAGCGAATGAAATTACCAACCTAATGCTTCTTGTTGTTTTTTCACGAGTTCTGCAATACCTTTTTCCGCCATTTCGAGCATGGCATTTGATTGTGCACGGGTGAAGGGTTTTTCTTCAGCAGTCCCTTGAATTTCAATAAACTCACCTGCTTGGGTCATCACCACATTTAAGTCTGTTTGGCAATTCGAGTCTTCTTCGTAGCAAAGATCAAGTAGGACTTCGTCCTTATAAACCCCAACAGATATTGCCGCAACCAAACCTTTTAAAGGATCTTGTTTAATTTTTTTCTTTTCAAGCAATACGTTCATGGCATCAATCAAAGCCACTGCTGCGCCTGTAATTGATGCTGTACGTGTGCCACCATCGGCTTGGATCACATCACAGTCGATGGTAATGGTATTTTCGCCCAGTTTTTTAAGGTCAACCATCGCACGTAAGCTACGACCAATCAAACGTTGGATTTCTTGCGTACGTCCAGATTGTTTACCACGTGCAGCTTCACGGTCACTACGGGTATGAGTCGAGCGTGGTAGCATGCCGTATTCTGCAGTTACCCAACCTTGTCCTTGTCCTTTAAGGAAACGTGGTACTGAGTTGTCAATACTCGCAGTACACAGCACTTTTGTATGACCAAATTCAACCAATACAGAACCTTCTGCATAACGTGTGTAGTTACGGGTGATTTTGACATCACGTAATTGGTCTAATGCACGTTGGTCAAGACGCATAGTAAATCCTTCGTTTACTGAAAAATAATGCGACATAGTATAGCAGATGATAAGGAGATGGTTTTGTTACAAGATGGTGTTTTTGGCATGGGGAAATAAAAATACAGTTTATCTAAAATTTCTCAGACAAAGATACAGTATAAAACTTATGCCTTAGGTAACATGTGATAAAGATTAATAATTAAATTTCGCATAAGCGCCATTATGTTAATTTTAGAATTTCTAATATGTAAGAGTATAATGATATGCAAACTATAAAGGTCTGCGGATTAACATATAATTGGACTACTTATAAAACTTTAAACTTCAAAGAAATACATGGATTAAATTTTGATAATGATGAAATTGAAGTTCTAGAAATTTAAAGTCCAGATTGTGATTTTCATATTGTTATTCGTATAGATACACATAAATATCTAAGATTATCAGAAAACTATAATTGGCTTAAAAAAATCCTAAGATGTCCGAAACATCACTCTATTTATATTCGTTATTTGATGAGCATGCTCATTCTCGGAACGTATTTTTCTAAAAAATATCATATCGCTCAAGTTGGAATAAGATTGTATCTTGCTCGACATAGGGTTCGTCAAATTGGTGAGGGAGAAATCGAAAATAAACATGTTGAAAAACTTATACAATTTATCAATAGTGACCGCTTTAAACCATACATAACAAATTCTAGTGGAACAGCTATTTTAAGAGAAGCATCTGAAAATGAAGTAATTGAAATACCCTCCATTTAACATAATACACCTTATGCGAAATAATTTTAATTTTTTATAAATCCTAGCCTTATGGCGCATTTAAAAAGTCCAAATCTACTAATCTGAGTTTTTTTATGGATTATTCATGTTCCACGCGTACTTGTAACTTAAATCTTCAAAGCATTTTTAAGATAGTTAAACTAAGCAAATATCCCTTCACTTTTTGCACTGACTGCATGATTTTAGAACGCATGTCATCTAGCAAAGAGCACTTGGCTAAACGCACCCAAACACTTCAGTACTGTTGAAAGAAATTTGCTTCATTATAATAGTTGATACCATATTCTATACATAGAGTCGGAATCTTTGGTGCGAGCTATGCATAGCAATTAACAGGCATATCTGGGAACAAATGATGCCCAATTTGATGGATTAAATGACCACTTAAAATATGCAACCACTCATATTCCATTAAAAAGACGATTACTCATTATTATATGGACAATAACAATGACGAGAATATTTCTACTGGCATTCCTCATTGGGCTTTTGAGCGCTTGTCATAAGCCTTCATCAGCCGATCAGTTAAAGATGCAAGAATTACAAGCGATGTCGTTTAGTGAGGAGACCTTGGCGCAATTTTCTTGGCAATTGGTCGAGGCAACAGATGCGAATGGTCAACGTATAAATGCGTTATTTTTGACTTCAAAACCAGACCAATCCATCACACTAAAATTTGCAAATAAGACGCTGTATATTGATCATTTGTTTTGTAATATAAATTCGATTGGTATTCATTTTAAGGACAATCATTTATATGTTGGACAACCGATTATTGCCACAATGATGGGTTGTCCTGATGATATCACCTTACGTGAAACTACGATGATAGATATTCTGGTGAATGATCCTACATTGTATCTTCAATCTCGTAAGAGACAGGTACAACTCATTATCGAAACACCAAAAAAAGATAAACTGATTTTTAACGGTGTTCAGATCGAAAAGTAATCTAAATCTGTGCAGTATACTGATGAAAATCATACGGTAAAGTTCAATATCAGGAAACCCAACGGAATGTTAGGTTTCTTTGTTTCGTTTAGACAAATGTTAAAGCTATTAAAGCATTAGGTGACATTCTAAATTGGGTTCTGACGCATGTATGTGAAATAAATAGCATAAATTTAAATCAATCAATATATTGAGACCCTATAAAAAGCCCAGTTTAGTTAAACTAGGCTTTTTCCTATCTTTTTCACGTTCCACGCATATTTGTAACTTAAATTTTCAAAGTATTCTTAAGCGAAACTAAGCAAAAATACCCTTCACCTTCGCAAAAGACTGTGTAATTTTAGTCGTCATATTATTTGGCAAAGAACACTTGGCTAAACGCATCCAAACACTCCAAAACTGCTGAAAGAAATTTGCTTCATTATAGTGAATACCATATTCAGCACATAAAGCCTTGATCTTCGGTGCAACTTCCACATAACGGTTGGCAGGCATATCAGGGAATAAATGATGCTCAATTTGATGACTCAAATTCCCACTTAAAATATGTAACCACTCTGCCCCGCTAAAATTACTTGAACCACGAATCTGACGTAAATACCACTCGGCACGTGTTTCATTTTCAGTATTATCAGACTCAAATGTTTCTGCATCTTCAGTAAAATGCCCATTAAAAATCACTGCTGATGCCCATAAACTGCGGATGATATTTGCGACTACATTTCCTGCAAAAACTGGAATTGCATTTGGTCCCGCAATTACAGGAAAAAACACATAATCTTTTAAAATTTGACGGCGAGCTTTTTTGCGAAATTTTGCAGCATCCGCCCACACTTGCTTCCAAGTCTTGGTCTTATAAACCAAAACATCTTCCAAATGCAGATTTTGCACCCCCACATACCACTCAAAAAACACCATGAGTTGAATCGCTAAAGGAATATTAAATAAAAAGCGTGGTTCCCATTTTTGCGACTCACTCACACGCAGTAAACCATAACCCACATCATGATCCATACCGACAATATTGGTATAGGTGTGATGCACATAATTATGCGTATATTTCCAGTCATCCCCTGTCGCCATGGTGTCCCAGTCATAATTTGCACCATTCAAACTTGGATCATTGAGCCAATCAAACTGACCATGCATCACGTTATGACCAAGCTCCATATTTTCCACGATTTTGGAAATACCCAATAAGCCTGTGCCAATTACCCACACAGGGGGTAACCAACCTGCAAACATCAACATGCCACGTGAAGCAATTTCACTATAACGGACAAAATTACGGATTTTATAAATATATTGCGCATCTTGTTCACCTAAACTATCCATCACTTCACGGCGAATCTCATCGACACGTTGACCAAACTCAATGATTTGTTCAGGGTTTAAGTGTTTAGATTTAGAGGAATTTTCAAAATTTACGGACATATTCATTGTTTTTCTCCCGATTTTTTAAATACTGCGATAAATTGATTAAAGGTTAATGACCACTGGACTCAGTGCTTGGCTAATACACAACTTGATTTGGGTATTGGCAGCATGGTCGATTTCACCTGTGAGCATATTTTTCGTTGAACCACTGACTTTGGTACAGGTACAGGTATTACACATCCCCATGCGGCAACCATGTGTAGGTTTTAAGCCTGCTTGTTCAGCACTTTCAAGTAGATTGGTTTTGGCTAAAAATTGTTGTTGTGAGCGCAAGAAAGTCACGGATTGTTCGGCTAAGCTTTCATCTGCAAGCACTTGAAAATATTCTTGTTTGAGCTGATTTTGTATTTTTAAATCAGTATAAATCTGCTGAAGACTTTGCATCATACTGTTTGCACCACAAGCATAGGTTTGACGCTGTTTAAAATCAGCAACGTATTGTTCAAGCAGTTCAACATTTAAATGTTGTTGGGTTTTTAAGGTATTAAAATGTTGATAGCTGAGCTGGGGATATTGTGTCGCCAGTTGTTGTAATTCTGAATGAAATGCCTCATCTCGACTAAAATACAACATCGAAATTTCACACTTTGACTGCTTTAAAGCGACCTGTAAGAGTGAATAAATTGCGCTAATACCACTGCCTGAAGCAATCAATAATAATGCGGTATGATCTTGGCTTAGCGTGAATTCACCTTGTGCTTGTGAAATTTCTACAATGCTGCCAAATGCAAGCTCAGAAAGCGCTTTGGACACTTTTCCTTGACGTTTCACTGCCAAAATAATGTCACCATTGGCTAAAATTTTGACGATGGAATAATGACGTTGCTGACGTACACCTTCAATCACCACTGTGACTAAAACACTTTGCCCTGCTTGTAATTGTTGATATTTAAAATTACGGTTTGGACGTAGCTCAATTTGATAAAAATCAGGACTAAGTGCCCGAGTTTTGACGATGGAAGCTTTGACTTTTTTCCACGCCCAAAGCGGATTGATCTTTGCTGCGATAAAATCAACGAAATCTTCACGCACCCATTCAGGTTGATATGACATCGCTTGCATTGCTATTGGTTTACTCATGTTGCGTTCCTCTTTATGCTGGCTATTTATTGAGTGAACATACGTTCTTTTAGTGAACAGTCGTAAACTATACTTATTTTTAAATTCAGTCAACACCTGTTCACTGACATTCGTCGTTTAATTTGTAGCTTTATTTGCTAAACTCTTGTCATCGCAAAAATGAAGGTGAAACAATGTCAATTCGGGATGAACGCAAACAGCAAAGTCGTCAGGCTTTACTTGATGCTGCGCTTAGCTTAAGCACATCAGGTCGTTCATTTGCGAGTATCAGCTTGCGTGAAGTAGCACGTGAAGTGGGTTTAGTGCCTACAGCGTTTTATCGACATTTCCAAGACATGGAAGAACTAGGCAAAGAGTTGGTCGACCAAGTGGCGTTGTATTTAAAAAATGTTTTGCATCAACTTGCCCAAGGTTTGGCTTTGCCTGAAGCTAAAACCCAAACCACGATGGATTTATTTTTTGAAGCGGTTGAACAACATCCGCAACAGTGGATTTTTATGATTGCAGAACGTTGGGGCGGTTCAGAGGCTGTACGACATGCGATTGAGCGAGAAATTCATTATCTCAATGATGACCTCAGCAGCAATTTAAAAAAATTAGAAATTTTTGAACATTTCCAAAACGAAGATGACCTACATGTTTTCACCAGTTTACTGATCAACTCTTCTTTTACATGGGCAATGTCATGGCTCAGCTTAAGTCGACAATATTCTGGAATTGAGTTGGAATTACAAAAAATGGTGTTTAAGAAGCAGTCTGTGACTCAAATCCGCTTTATTTTTAGAGGTATTTTAAATTGGGAAAGCGCTAAAAGGAGCTAATGCGAAGCTTCAATTTCCCAATCATAAAAATAAACCCGCTTGTTGCGGGTTTATTGGTTTTTTAAACCCTTATTTACGTTCTTTATTGATTAAGTATTCAACCACTTGCACGACTTTTTGGTCTTCACCTTGTACCACATATTTACCATTCACTACGACTGCTGGGACACCGCTAAGCTGATATTGCTGCGCCAGTTTGTTCGCTTGTGATACTTTGGCAGTGATCGCAAATGAATTATAAGTGCTGTTAAATTTCGCTTCAGGAATACCATATTTGGTAAAGAACTTAGCAAATTGATCTTTTTGTAGAATTTGCTGACCCGTACCATTGGCATGGAATAATGGTAAATGGGTACGTTTACGCACGCCAAGTGCTTCAGAAACAAAGTATGCACGAGCGCCTTGTTCCCAAAGTGGATTCATAGAAGCAGGTGTACGCACAAAGTTTACATCTTTAGGAATTTTTTTCAGCCATGCTTGCATATATGGTTCTAATTTAAAGCAGTGTGGGCAACCGTACCAAAAGAATTCACGCACTTCGATTTTGCCAGGCACATCGACTTTGCCAGGATTTTGCACCACGGTATAATCTTTTCCAGCAACAAAATCGGCCGCCATAGCATTTACAGAAAATGCCATCAGCATGGTCGTCATACTACTTAAAATTAACTTTTTCATTTCAGTTTTTGTCCTCTAATATCATTTTGTCTAGCTTATGCAGTAACTATAAAACAAATATGGGAAAATCGTTTTCCTTCTGTGAACTTTTTTACACGATTCATCGCTTTTTTCAGAATTATGGGTACACTAGCATAGTTAAACTTAATTTTTTATTAAAACAAATGACCCAGAGGTGGCTCCCATGTCGCAACTCAATGTTGATCCACAAGAAATTGCAAAATTCGAAGCACTTGCAGCCTTATGGTGGGATCAGCACGCAGAGTTCCGCCCATTACACCAAATTAATCCACTGCGTTTAAACTGGATTGATGAACATGCGGGCGGTTTAACAGGTAAAAAAATTCTTGATGTCGGCTGTGGCGGTGGTATTTTGGCTGAAAGCATGGCACGTCGTGGTGCAGATGTACTTGGTATCGATATGGGCGCTGCGCCTTTGAATGTCGCTCGTTTACACGCAGAACAAGAAAATGTACAGAATATCGAATATCGCCAAATCCCTGTAGAACAACTCGCTGAAGAACAAGCAGGTCAATATGACATCGTGACTTGTATGGAAATGTTGGAGCATGTGCCTGATCCAGCATCGATCATTCAAGCATGTCAAAAACTGGTCAAACCGAATGGTCATGTGTTCTTCTCGACCATTAACCGTAATCCAAAATCTTATTTATTTGCCATTGTTGGTGCAGAGTATGTTTTACGTTTACTTAAACGTGGCACACATGATTATCATAAATTCATTAAGCCTTCTGAGCTTGCACATGACATCCGTGATGCAGGTTTACAACTCAAAGATATGACAGGTTTACACTACAACCCATTGACCAAACATTATTGGTTAGCACCAAATGTGGATGTCAACTATATGGTGTATACGATCAATGAGTCTGCTCAATGAAAGCAGTACTGTTTGACCTAGATGGAACTTTGATTGATACCGCAGCCGATTTTATTCGCATTATTCAAAATATGTGTTATGAAAAAGGCTGTGAGATTGCTGATGCTGCCTTGATCCGCACGCAAGTGTCTGAAGGCGCACGAGCAATGGTGAAACTGGTTTATCCTGAACTAGAAGTGGATGACCCTGTATTTTTAGCTCATCGTCAACGCTTTTTAGATATTTATGGCGCAGATATTGCAGTAGATACTGACTTATTTGCAGGCATGTATCCGTTGTTAGAGGATTTGGAGCAACATCAAATTCCGTGGGGTATTGTCACCAATAAACCGCGTTGGCTCAGTGAAACATTGCTAAAAGCTTTAAATTTAACTGAGCGTTGTGCAGTGTTGGTATGTCCTGAAGATGTCAAACATACCAAACCTGATCCAGAGCCGATGTATTTAGCTGCAAAGCACTTGAAGATTGATGCGAAACAGATTATTTATGTAGGTGATCATCCACGAGATATTGATGCAGGTCGTAATGCCCAGATGTACACCATTTTAGCGGCTTATGGGTATTTACCTTTGCAACATAAAGACGATTTAAATGCATGGCACGCTGATGATATTGTCAATAATGTCACTGAGCTACATCATGCCATCAATACCTTAGTAGGTATCGAACGGAATGCAAAAATATAATGACAGCATAACAACTATAGGAGGTCTCCCATGAAATATTCTGAATATCAACCTCGCCCAGATTTACTCAAGGATAAAATTATTCTGATTACGGGTGCGGGAGACGGTATTGGACGTGCCGCAGCACTGAGTTATGCCCTACATGGGGCAACCGTGGTTTTACATGGTCGCACGCTCAACAAACTCGAAGTGATTTATGATGAAATCGAATCTTTAGGCGCGCCACAACCTGCAATTTTACCTTTACAGCTCTCGACCGCATCACCTCGAGATTATGAACTGCTGGTACAGACCTTAGAGCAACAGTTTGGTCGTTTAGATGGTATTTTGCATAATGCTGGTATTTTAGGCGAACGTGTACAACTGGCGCATTATCCAGAAGAAGTTTGGGATGATGTGATGGCTGTGAATTTACGTGCGCCTTTTATTTTGACCCAAGAATTAATGCCGCTTTTAGAAAAATCTGAAAATGCCTCTGTCGTTTTTGCAAGTTCTGGTGTGGGACGTGAAGCACGTGCTGAATGGGGTGCTTATTCTGTCTCAAAAATTGCCATTGAGGCTGTCAGCCAAATTTTTGCAAAAGAACGCACTTATCCAAATATTCGTTTTAATTGTATTAATCCAGGTGGCACACGGACAGCAATGCGTGCCAAAGCCTACCCAGCAGAAGATCCGAAAACTTTACCAACACCTGAAAACATCATGCCGGCTTATTTATATTTGATGGGTGAAGACAGTATTCATATGAATGGTCAAAGTATTGATGCACAAGATTAAAAGCCAATTCTTTTAAATCATCCGAACACTCGCTATTTTAGAAATGGTGGGTGTTTTTATTTAAAATCTATTTTCCCAATCATAAATATAAAATTATTCGGTTTTTCAAATTAATCAAATGTTCTTATCATCAATCATCTTTTAAATATTTAGAGATGAGGTCATCTTATGGCAGATCAAAAACGTAAAGTAGAATTAATCCAACGTATCGAACAATTTCAGCTTCCTTGTCATCTCATTTTGGCTTTGGATGATGCTGAGCAAGCCGCGCTGGTGATTGAAGCAGTACAATGTTTAGAAGATATGTCAGCACAATGGTATTAAAAATATGTTATCTAACATTTGAAGCCTAAAATCTATTTTGTTTGATCTGTTATAGATACACTCGACATATTTTTTTAAAACTTGTCGACTAAAAACAGGATTGAACATAGGCGTAAGCCGTCTTTTTATTATATGATGCTCGGAAATAATCTTATTTGTTCTTATTATCTCTGTATTTTTAAAGGAATAGTCAATTTTTCTTCACAGTTTCTCTTCAATTTTCTTGTAGAGTAATCAGAGTAAAAATAACGATATTCAAGAGGGCTTATCATGAAAAAGATGTTGACTGCATTAGCAATTTCTTTCAGTGTTTTGGCTACAACAACGACAATGACGCATGCAGGTCCACATCGTGATGGTTATGAACAACGTGGTCAAGGTCATAAAAAAGGATTTCGTGATTTTCAACAGGATGAAGACCAAGTCAGAGAACAACGTCGTGAACGTGAAGAACGAGGTGTTCGTCGTTTACAACAGCATAAATGGCAAACAGGTTATGTGATGCCGCAGCATTATCGTGGTAATAGTTATAAAGTCGATTATAAAGACAATAACCTTCCAAAGCCTTCTCGTAATCAACAATGGTATAAGGTTAACAATGATTATATTTTAGTCGATTCTGAGAATAATAATATTGTCGGTATTCGTGGTATGTAGTTGTTATTTTTACTCTTTTGCTCAAGTCTATGCTTGGGCTTTTTTGTTTTTTGAGAGTCCTAAATAACACACCCAAAATTATTTTGGATGGATTAACTTAAGATCTACGCAAGCACAATCATACTCTTCATCAAATCTTCATACATTTCACAATTCAACTAAATCTCCCTCACCATTTATCTCCAATTTTTTCGTACTTTTATTTCATCGAAATAAATCTAAATGAAATGGAGTATCTCATGAACAAAGTATTTACCAGCATCGCTTTATCGATCAGTGCCTTGATTGCGACCTCAGCAATTGCTGCACCCCATGACCATCAAAACAATTATCGCTATGCCCAGCAAGCAAAATGGGATCAAAAACATGATCACCGTTGGAATCAAAACAACCACCATGATCGCTATGAGCGTAATCAACGCGTAAATCCAAGTCGTGAATGGCGCTCAGGGCAGTATTTACCAAGCCAGTTCAGCTCATCACGTTATCAAGTAAATTATAAAAACTATCGCCATTTGTCTAAACCAGGCAAATATCAACAATGGTACAAAGTGAATGGTGATTATGTATTAGTGAATGAGCGCAATAACCGTATTATTCGTATTATTGGCTAATCTGCGTATTATCAAAATTACATCAAGTAAAGCCCAATTATTTGGGCTTTGTTACACATAGAGAGTCTTAAAAGTCACAGATCACAAAACTGTCAAACTTATCCGCTAATTTAAAATACTCTCCCAACACCTTATGTTTTTCCCAAAGAACATAAGGTGTTTTTTTATCAGGCTATGCCGAGCCTGCATTTTTTGTTTAGAATTGTCGATTGAACATGACACATTGAGATAGGCAACATGCAACCTGAACATTCTGAAATCACTCACGGCACAACACCACAATATGTGCATTGGTTTCGCCATTCAGCGCCCTATATCAATGCTCATCGTGGTAAAACTTTTGTGCTGATGTTTGGTGGTGAAGCAGTTCAACATGAAAATTTCCAACATATTATTCATGATATTGCCCTTCTGCACTCACTCGGAATTCGTTTAATTTTAGTGCATGGCGCACGCCCACAAATCACACAAAATTTACAAGAAAAAGGTATTCAAAGCCCGATTCATCTCAATCGCCGTGTAACCACACGTGAATCGTTAGCCTCTGTAATGAATGCAGTTGGTTCTATTCGCTTGCAAATCGAAGCATTGTTGTCGATGGGATTGGCTAACTCACCCATGTTTGGCGCACGGATCGATGTAGTCTCTGGTAATTTTGTCACCGCAAAACCCTATGGCATTCGTGATGGGGTGGATTTTCAACTTACAGGCGAAGTGCGTAGCATCGACACGGAAGCAATTCAACGTCATTTAGCAAACCATAATATCGTGGTTCTAGGTCCAACAGGTTATTCCACCACAGGCGAAGTTTTTAATTTATTGGCAGAAGAAGTTGCCACCAAAACAGCCATTCATTTAAAAGCAGATAAACTGATTTTCTTGGGCAACCAGCAAGGTTTGTTGGATGAACAGGGACAATTATTACGTGAAATCACGCCACACCAGCTTGATCAACATATTTTGAAATACCAAAATTCAAATGATGAAATTGCTTTGCATTTACAAAATGCCAAAGAAGCCTCGCTTAAAGGCGTTCATCGTGTGCATTTGCTGTCTTATGCTTATGATGGCGCATTGATTGAAGAACTATTTACTCGTGATGGACATGGCACCATGATCACCGATGCGCATTATGAAGAAGTGCGTATGGCAAATATTGCTGATGTAGGTGGTTTGATCAACTTGCTACGACCACTCGAAGAAGAAGGAATTTTGGTCTATCGTTCCCGTGAACGTTTAGAGAACGAAATCGGACAGTTTGCTGTGATTGAGCGAGATGGAACAATTTTGGCTTGTGCTGCACTGTATCCAATTCCATCGTCAGCAAATGAAATAAAATCTGCTGAAATCGCTTGTGTTGCAGTCCATCCAAGCTATCGCAAATCTAATCGTGGAAGTCAAATTCTGCATTTCTTAGAAGAAAAAGCCAAACAAATGCAAATTCAGCAGTTATTTGTGTTAACCACACGCACAGCACATTGGTTTTTAGAGCATGGCTTTGCTGCTGCCAATGTTGATGAATTACCTGAAGCACGCCAAGCTTTATATAATTATCAACGTAATTCAATGGTGTTTAATAAACGGATTTAAGCCTAAAACATTGGGTTTTTATCTTCATTTTTGCTAAGGATATTCATTTAAGACTATAAAATGGCTGATTTTATCCTTAGCAAATCTGCGAATGTGTATATATTTTTATTTCATAAAATTATTTAAATTATTATTTTCAATAACTTATAAAAATAATTTAAATTTTAAATTTGTTTTTTATTTGCATAATTTTAGATAACTTTTCCATTTTTATTTTTATCTTTTTTTTTCATGTCTAATCATCGAAATCTTATTTTTTTGAAAATACGATTTTCTCTAAGCTGATGCTCATTCACTTTTTTACGATTTAAAGTTTTAGGAGCATCTCGTTCATGGCGCATATTTTTCAACCTTCTTGGAAAAAAATCACCATTCTCGGTAGTAGTCTTGCTGCGATCATGATGCTCTCTGCATGTTCAAAACAACAGGAAACCACGACTTTAAATATTGGTTATCAAAAATATGGTTTGTTACCGATCATCAAAGCACGTGGTGACTTAGACAAGGCCTTGAAAGAAAAAGGCGTTAATGTGAAATGGGTCGAATTCCCTGCGGGCCCACAACTGCTTGAAGGTTTAAATGTCGGTAGCGTGTCTTTTGGTGAAGCAGGTGAAGCGCCACCAATCTTTGCACAAGCGGCAAACTCAAACTTGGTTTATATCGCCAATCAACCTGCTGCACCCAAAGCAGAAGCGTTGATCGTTCCAAAAGATTCAGCGATTAAAACTGTACAAGACTTAAAAGGCAAAAGAGTTGTTTTAAATAAAGGCTCTAACGTGCATTACTTACTGTTAAAAGTTTTAGAAGCCAATAACTTAAAACTTGAAGACATTGAAGTGGTGTACCTACCTCCTGCCGATGCACGTGCTGCTTTTGAAAAAGGTGCAGTCGATGCTTGGGTAATCTGGGATCCATTCTTTGCAGCAGCAGAACAACAACTCGGTGCGCAAGTTTTGGCAACGGGAGAAAATCTTGTCAGCAACCATCAATTCTATCTCGCAGACCGTAAGTTTGCCGAGCAGCATCCTGAGATTTTAAAAGCTGTGGTCAATGAATTAAATACCACCACGCAATGGGTTTCTCAGCATCAAGTCGATGCAGCCAAGCTCTTAGAAAAACCAACAGGTTTACCCCTAGATGTGTTGAATACTTCGATTTCTCGTATGGGTTTTGGCGTGAAACCAATTTCCAATGACGTTGCAAAAGAACAACAGTTTGTCGCGGATGCTTTTTATCAACAAAAACTCATTCCAAACAAAATCAATATCCAAGCTGCCATTTTGGCAAATTAAATTCATGTGAAATAACATTTATAGAGGATACACCCATGACCCAACATCAAAAAAATACACACGCAACATCATGGTTAAACGCTTCAGGTCATGGCATGACCGCCATGTTACTTGCCTGTGCGATGTTGGGTTCAACAGCCGTTTGGGCAGTTGATCCAAGCGTGCAACAATTACGCATCGGTTTTCAAAAAAGCTCGATTAATTTTGCCGTTGCCAAACAGCAAAAACTGTATGAAAAAGAATTTCCAAATGCCAAAATTTCTTGGAATGAATTTCCCGCAGGCCCACAGATTTTAGAAGCTTTGGCAGTAGGTTCAATCGATGTGGGCGTAACAGGTGACACACCACCTGTTTATGCACAAGCTGCCAATAAACCTTTGTATTATATCGCCTATGAAGCAGCAAAGCCTTTGGCTTCAGCCATTTTAGTGCCTAAGGATTCAAAACTCACCCAGTTAAGTGATTTAAAGGGCAAACGTATAGGCTTACAAAAAGGCTCTAGTGCGCATTATTTACTGGTACAAGCCGTTCGCAAAGCTGGCTTGCAATGGACAGATATTCAACCGATCTGGCTGACACCAGCTGATGCACGTGCAGCATTCCAAAAAGGTGCAATTGATGCTTGGGCGATCTGGGATCCCTATTTTGCTTCTGCGCAACTAGAAGACCAAGCCAAAGTTCTGGTTTCAGGTAAAGGTTTAAGTCCAAATTATACCTTTTATTTGGCATCTACCTCTTTTGTTAAACAACATCCTCAGGCAGTAAAAGGCATTATTCAACAAATCAATACTGCCGATAAATGGGTACAAGCAAATCGAAGTGCAACAGCACAATTGATCGGACAAAGCACAGGTTTAAAACCAAATGTAAGTCAGGTTTTTATTGACCGCCGCCCACGACCTTCTGCTGCTGCACCTTTGACAGCCAAAGTCATTGCAGATCAGCAACAGTTAGCGAACCGCTTTGCTGAACTCAAGATTATTCCCAAACCGATCAACATTAAGCTAGCCGTTTGGACTGGCAAATAATTTAAAAGGATTCAAGTCATGAAAATTTTTTGGTTTATTCCAACGCACGGTGATAGTCGTTATTTAGGTACAAGTAAAGGTGCGCGCCAAGTTGACCATGCTTATATGAAGCAAATCGCTGTTGCAGTCGATAATCTCGGTTATGAAGGTGTTCTTATTCCTACAGGCCGTTCTTGTGAAGACCCTTGGATTACAGCAGCGAGTTTGATTGATGCGACAAAAAATTTAAAATTCTTGGTGGCGCTACGTCCAGGTGTGACCACACCCGCCCTTGCAGCACGCATGGCGGCAACTTTTGATCGTTTATCGAATGGGCGTATTCGACTTAACCTTGTCACAGGTGGTGATGAACAAGAACTTAAAGGCGATGGTTTATATGAAGACCACGCTACTCGCTACAAAACTGCTGCCGAATATACCACCATTTGGCGTGAAATTTTAAAACGCTCCCATACTGGTGAAGCATTTACCTTTCATGGTGAACAGTTAAGTGTAGATGATGCAAAATTGCTTTATCCGCCAATACAAAAACCGTATCCACCATTATGGTTTGGTGGTTCTTCTGAGGATGCCATTGAACTTGCAGCAGAACAAGTTGACACCTATCTCACTTGGGGTGAGCCACCTGCTGCAGTCAAAGAAAAAATTGCGGCTGTCAAAGCTAAGGCAGATGCTAAAGGTCGCACGCTCAACTACGGTATTCGTTTACATGTCATCGTACGTGAAACCAATGAACAAGCATGGCAAGCTGCTGAAGAGCTCATTCAATATGTCGATGATGCCACCATTGCTGCTGCACAGAAAAAATTCAAAGAAATGGATTCAGTGGGTCAGCGCCGTATGGCTGAGCTGCATAATGGTGACCGCACAAAACTTGAAGTATCGCCTAACCTATGGGCAGGTGTCGGCTTAGTGCGTGGTGGTGCAGGAACGGCTTTGGTGGGTGATCCACAAACTGTTGCCGATCGTATCCAAGAATATGCTGATCTGGGTATCAGTACCTTTATTTTCTCAGGTTATCCGCATTTGGAAGAATCCATTCGTTTTGCTGAGTTGGTTTTCCCATTGTTGCCATTAGAAACACGTGAAAAACTTGCTCAACCGAATTTAACAGGTCCTTTTGGTGAAATCGTGGCAAATAACTATGTTCCCGAAGAAACTAAACATAAAAAACCTGAAAAGGAGCTTGCATGACTGCCTTAACTCAAAATAAGCGCAATGCAGTTTCACGTGGAACACAACAATTCGGGCAGCGTTTGCTGCCTTGGATTGTGCCAATTCTACTGATTATTGTTTGGCAAGTTGCTTCAAAAACAGGACTGCTCGAAAGCCGTGTGCTACCAGCACCCAGTGCGGTGGTGAGCGCATTTTGGACGCTACTGGTAAGTGGCGAGCTTTGGCAACATGTCAAAGTCAGTGCTGGTCGTGCATTACTCGGTTTGTTAGTAGGTGGTGGTTTGGGCTTATTGCTTGGGCTACTCAATGGATCATCTAAAGTCGCTTCAAATCTACTGGATACTACTCTACAAATGATCCGAAATATTCCTGCCTTAGCATTGATTCCTTTAGTGATTCTTTGGTTCGGAATTGATGAATCAGCCAAATTATTTTTGGTGGCTGTAGGGGTGTTTTTCCCGATTTATATTAATACTTATCATGGCATCCGTTCCGTTGATCCACAGCTGATCGAAATGGGTAAAAGTTATGGTCTGACACGTTGGCAACTGTATAAAGATATTATCTTACCTGGTGCTATGCCCTCTATTTTGGTCGGACTTCGCTTCGCCTTAGGTTTAGTTTGGGTTCTTCTGATCGTTGCTGAAACCATTTCCGCACAGTCAGGCATTGGTTATATGACCATGAATGCACGAGAGTTTTTACAAACAGATATCGTTTTAGTCGGCATATTACTCTATGCGCTACTAGGAAAATTAGCCGATGTATTGGCGCAATTATTAGAACGTTATTTATTACGTTGGCATTCAGGTTATCAAAAATAAGGAACAAGATCATGACGGATTTAAGTATCAGCCAATATGTAAATGATTTAAATATCACAGAACAGACCCAACCAAGCCCAGCGAAAACAGGTGCAGAAATTCAGATCGAACAACTGCACAAATTTTATGATGAAGTTAAAGTCTTACAAGACCTTGATCTCAATATCGAAGCTGGGGAGTTTGTGGCTATTGTAGGGCGTAGTGGCTGTGGTAAAAGTACATTATTACGACTCATTGCAGATTTAGAACAGCCAAGTTATGGCGAAATCAAGTTTAAATCTTTGCAAAATTTTCGTGAAGGCATTACCTCTGATGATATTCGTGTGATGTTCCAAGACCCTCGCCTTTTACCGTGGAAAAATATTTTAGATAATGTGCAACTCGGATTAGACAAAACACAGCATGACAAAGCCGAACAGCTCTTAGAAAAAGTCGGCTTAAAAGAAAAAGCCAAACTTTGGCCTTCACAACTTTCAGGTGGACAGCGTCAACGTAGTGCCTTAGCACGTGCTTTGTCCCATACACCTCGTGTTCTATTGTTGGATGAACCTTTGGGCGCACTAGATGCACTCACCCGCTTAGACATGCAAAATCTCATTGAAAAATTATGGCTTGAACAAGGTTTTACCACAATCTTAGTCACGCATGATGTCAGTGAAGCAGTTCAACTCGCTGACCGCATCATTTTGCTAGATCAGGGACATATTGCACAACAATTCAAGGTGGATTTACCGCGCCCTCGTCAAAAAGGTGCTCAATTTGCTGAACTTGAGCAACAAATCTTACAGGCTGTATTGTCGACTTAATTACAAAGCAACAACTTAAATTGAGCATCAAGTTGTTGCTTGTCTATGCTTAAAATTTGTTAAATTCTCTTAATAGTGTTAAATGCTTCAAAAAAATTAAAATTAAAATAATCTTAAAAAAATACAATTGCTTGATTAAATCGTGCAATAATTTAGTTTTACTTTCCTGAATATAAATTTAAAAAATGTACTTATATTATTACATAATAAAACTTTATAATAAAAACCAAGAATATTTAAAAATAGTCGACCAGACCTGTGCACAAATCAGACATTTTACCGTACAATTTAGACGTTATTTTTTTGACTCAGTGATGCGATGGAACAAAAAAAGAGTGCGCAAAAAAGACAGCAGTTACTCAATGCAGCATTAGACGTATTTTCAATCTACGGATTTAATGGTGCAAGTCTTGAGGAAATTGCTCAGCTTGCCGAAATGCACAAATCCAATATTTTCTATTATTATGAAAATAAAGAAGCCTTGTATGTTGAAGTTTTGACAACTGTCATGCAAAAGTGGCTTGCACCTTTACAAATGTTAGAAGCAGATTTAGAACCTGTTGAAGCATTAAGTCATTATTTGATGACGAAAATTGAAATTTCTCGTACACAGCCAAAAGCCTCTAAACTTTTTGCCTTAGAGATTATTCAAGGTGCGCCTCATATTTTACCGATTTTGAAAGGTCCACTGAAAAAATTATTTAAGCGTAAAGCAAAAGTAATTTCGACTTGGCAAGAGCAAGGTAAAATCTCCGATCAAATTGATCCTGAACTGCTGATTATTAATATTTGGGGTTTAACTCAAAATTATGCAGATTTTGCTACGCAAATGGAGATGGTGACAGGTAAGACTTTAAGAAATAAAAGTATGTGTCAACGAGCGATTGAACACACAATTCATATGATTTTATATGGTGTTATTCCACGCTAATTTTAGACTGCAAGCGAAACTTTGTTTTGGCATACGACCATAGAATGCTATGGTCGCCAGAATCTTTATATTTTAAATACTTTGATATAAGCCTAATAGTTTTTGTGCACCTAACAATAGATTGTCTTCCCAATCTAAATGTGCGGTTTCATTGGCACCATCCGTAATATATTTCACAGAAATCAAACGAACGCCTAATTTTTTACAAACTTTTGCCAAAGCATAGCCTTCCATATCGACTAAGTTACAAGCTACTTTAGGTAAATTAACCTCAAAATTATCACCTGTACCACAAATACCTTTAGGTAAATCTTGAAAATAAGGTTCTAACTGAATCGCACTCGGAAAATGTTCATCCATTGGCGTTACGCCGACTTCAAAACCTAAAGGCGAAACATCCATATCCCGTTGCACAAAGGTCGTGACTTCTACCAATTCATGCGCATTAAATACTGAACTGCCTGCTGTGCCTAAGTTAAGCAGAGTTTTACACTGGGTTTGTTGAATAATTTCAAATGCTTTAAATGCTGCATTCACTTTACCAATACCGCTATAGTGCACAGCAATATTTTCCTGTTCAAATAAGCCCTTCGACTCACTCGCCAATGCCATGACTAAGGCTAAATCTTGTTTCATACTTTTACATCAATACTTTATCAGTGGAATAAAAAACTTACATATAAAAAAGCCAACTTTAAATAAAGCTGGCTTTTTCTTGTTTATCCGTTATTTTAGTCAAATAAACGATCAAAGAATGATTTTTTCTTAGGCGATGATTTATTGTCATCACCATCCATTGTGGTTTGTAACTCTTTCAATAACTCACGTTGACGTGCTGTTAAATTCACAGGTGTTTCAACCACGATACGACACAGTAAATCGCCTTGCATATTATGGCGAACTGGTTTCACCCCTTTACCACGTAAGCGGAACATTTTACCTGTTTGTGTGCCTTCAGGAATTTTCAAACTGACACGACCTTCTAAAGTCGGAATTTCAATTTCTTTACCTAAAGCGGCATCTGCAATGCTTACAGGCACATCCATATACAAGTCTGCACCGTCACGTTGGAAGATTTCATGCTCACGCACCACAACTTCAACGTATAAATCGCCTGCTTGACCATCACGAATCGCTTCACCTTTACCTGTTAAGCGAACGCGATCGCCATTGTCCACACCCGCTGGAATGGTAACTTCAAGCGTTTGCTGACGGTCTTTGACACCTGAGCCATGACATGAATTACATGGATTCTTAATGATTTTACCTTGTCCACGACAAGTGCTACAGGTTTGCTGTACAGAGAAGAAACCTTGTTGCATACGGACTTGACCCGTACCATGACACGTTTTACAGGTTTCAACATCATTTGGATTTTTAGAACCTTTACCATCACAAACTTCACATGGTGCAGGTGCGGTAAAAGTAATGGTTTTTTTCACCCCTTTTACTGCTTCTTCTAAAGTAAGCTCCATCACATAGCGTAAGTCCGAGCCTCGGCGTTGACGTTGTTGGCTACGACCACCGCCACCAAAAGCGCCACCGAAAATATCACCGAACTGACTAAAAATATCTTCTGCGCTAAAACCGCCACCGAAGCCACCGCCACCCATGCCGCCTTCAAAGGCTTGATGCCCCATACGGTCATACATGCTGCGTTTTTCACTGTCAGATAACACTTCATAGGCTTCAGCAGCTTCTTTAAACTTTTCTTCTGCTTCAGCGTTGTCTGGGTTACGGTCTGGATGATATTTCATCGCCAACTTACGGTAGGCTTTTTTAATTTCATCATCACTAGCGGTTTTAGAAACGCTTAAAACCTCATAATAATCACGTTTAGCCATGATTGGCGATGCTCCACAAAATTTGATAAATCTTTACTGCCAAGTAGAATGGGGACGACCATCCACTTTTACAAGCGTACTGAAAGAAAAAATTAGAATGCGGCTTTACTTTTTAAGTATTTACTAAAACCTTTGAGCCATGCATTGAGTAGATATAACCATGAAATAAGACTAAAAATGACCCCAATAACGGTACATGCTTTTACCCAAAGCATAGAATCCCAATAAAAGAAAATCAAAGGAATAAACCACAACGCAGCAAATGCAGCCAAGATCAAAAAAATCACCACACTACGCATGACCCATAGGGCTTGTGCATGAATCCATACTTCAGCATGTTCAGCCATAGCAACTTTTCGGGCTAAAAAATACGAGAAAATAGCGCTAATGATGGTAAATAATGCGAGAAACATAAAGACGTAAGAAATCGTCATATAACGACGATGTTGTTTGAGATTGTCTTGCCCCATAGGTGATTTTTATACCTCAATCCATCACATTATTTTTACATGTCTAGTGTGGAAACGTCTAATGCGACTTACTGTAAAAGATTAGGTGCTACTATATTGAATTTTTCAAAATTTCGCACCTAAATTTCACACATTTCTAAGAAGATTTTGCGTGTTTTTGGACTTTAAACCATGCAGCATAAAGCGCTGGTAGAAAAAATAATGTTAAAAGTGTCGCAATTATTAAACCACCCATAATCGCCACTGCCATTGGCCCAAAGAAAATACTTCGAGATAATGGAATCATTGCCAAAACCGCAGCCAGTGCCGTGAGGATAATCGGTCTAAAACGACGCACTGTGGCATCCAAAATTGCATTCCACTGATCTTGTCCTGAACGGATATCCTGTTCGATCTGATCAATCAAAATCAGCGAATTACGCATGATCATGCCTGACAAGGCAATGGTACCGAGCATCGCCACAAAACCAAACGGTTTATTTAATAACAGTAAGAATAGCACCACGCCAATTAAACCCAATGGCGCAGTTAAAAATACGATGAATGAACGTGCCATACTCTTGAGCTGAATCATCAGCAAAGTAAACACCACCGCCAAGAATAATGGCATTCCCGCATTCACCGAGTTTTGTCCTTTGGCAGACTCTTCCACCGTACCCCCGACTTCAACCAAATAACCATTCGGTAACTCGGCACGCAGTTGATCCATTTTTTCAGAAAGTTCATTCACCACCGTTGCAGGTTGTAATTTCGTACGAATATCCGCACGTACCGTAATGGTTGGTAAACGATTGCGATGCCAAATCAGACCATCTTCAAATTTATATTGAATATTGGCAATTTGTGATAACGGTACAGAACCGCCATTCGTCGTAGGTACTGCTAAATTTGCCAATGCACCAACTTCAATGCGTTCTGCTTGATCTCCCCGTAAGCGAATATCAATCAATTCTCGTTTTTCACGATATTGATGAATGGCTACACCACTGATTGAGCTATTTAAGAAATTAGCAATATCAACAGTGCTCACACCCATTTGACGGGCACGATCTTGGTCGATCTGTAAAGAAATAATTTTACTTGGTTCACCCCAATCTAAATGTACGTTGGTGGTATTTGGGTTTTGCCCAACAATAGCTGATACTTGGTGTGCAAGTTGACGTACTGTATTTAAATCCTCACCTGAAACACGATATTGGATCGGATAACCTACGGGCGGGCCATTTTCCAATAAAGACACACGGGTACGCACTTGAGGTAATAATTGACGAATTTGCGTATCTAAAGACTTACGAATCTCATCTCGATCATCCAATGAAGATGCCAAAACCACAAACTGTGCAAAACTCGCTTGTGGTAACTGTTGGTCTAAAGGTAAATAAAAGCGTGGCGAACCTGTACCCACATATGCCACGTAATTATCAATACCCTTTTGTTTCGCTAAGAATGCCTCAACTTTCTTCACCGCTTGTTCAGTTGCCAGCAAAGAAGCACCTTCTTCCAATTTTAAATCCACCAAAATTTCAGCACGATTGGATGGCGGAAAGAATTGTTGTGGCACGAGTTTAAACATCATCACAGACAAAACAAATACAGCGGTTGTAATGGCGATCACGGTTTTACGATAGGTCACACACCAATTCACTAGCTTTCTAAAACTTTGATAAAACTTGGTTTGGTAAGGATCATAATGCTCACCCACATGATGCACGATTGCTTGTGGCTCAGGCTGTTTGCGCCAACGTGCCCATAAACGTTGATACCACGGTGCTTTTTGTGCTTCCTTAGTAAAATCAGGTAAAAGTTTATCACCCAAATACGGCACAAATACCACTGCCGCCACCCAAGACACAATCAAAGCAATGGTCACGACTTGGAAAATCGAACGGGTGTATTCCCCTGTACTGGATGCTGCGGTTGCAATCGGTAAAAAGCCTGCCGCAGTAATCAACGTGCCTGTCAGCATTGGAAATGCGGTACTTGTCCAAGCATAGCCTGCGGCTTTGATCCTGCTATAGCCTTGTTCCATTTTGATTGCCATCATTTCAACCGCAATAATAGCATCATCGACCAACAAACCTAAGGCGAGAATCAACGCTCCTAAGGAGATTTTATGCAGTCCAACATCAAACAGATTCATGCCTGCAAAAGTCATGGCAAGAACTAATGGAATGGAGAATGCCACCACCAAACCTGTACGGAAACCCAGTGAAAAGAAACTCACCAGCAATACGATAATGACTGCTTCAGCCAAGACTTTGATAAATTCTTGAATACTGCGCTGTACCGCCACAGGTTGATCCGATACTTTTTGCAGTTGCATGCCGAGCGGTAAAGTTTTTTGTAAATGCTTAAACTCCGCTTCAAGATTTTTCCCTAAGGCAATGATGTCACCGCCTTTGCGCATAGATACTGAGATGCCAATACCATTTTCGCCATTAAAGCGCATACGAGGTTGGGCAGGTTCACTAAACCCACGATAAACCTCTGCCACATCTGCCAATTGAATGGTTTTATTACCCACCAAAAGTGGCATTTGTTTGAGATCATCAACGGATTTTAAAGCACCACCAACACGCACTTGGATACGGTCTGAACCTGTTTCAAAAAAGCCTGCACTCGCCATGCTATTTTGTTTTTGTAAAGCATCTTGAATGGCAGTGATAGGAATACCCAGTTGTGCAGCTTTGGTATTGGACAGTTCAATCCAGATTTTTTGATCTTGTAAGCCGACAAGTTCAACTTTGCCTACATCTTTGACCCGTTGTAGTTGTAGCTGCAAACGGTCCGCATATTCTTTTAAAGTGGCATAGTCAAAATCTTTACCTGTTAAAACGTAAATATTACCGAAGGTGTCACCAAATTCATCATTAAAAAATGGACCTTGTACACCATTCGGCAGTTGATGTTGGATATCACCTACTTTTTTTCGGACTTGATACCAAGCGTCAGGAATTTGATTGGACTTTAAAGAATCTTTGGCAACAAAAGTCACCATCGACTCTCCTGGACGAGAGTAAGCAGCAATACGGTCATATAGTCCCGTACTCATCAATTGTTTTTCGATCCGATCGGTAACTTGCAAAGACACTTCTTCTGCAGTTGCCCCCGGCCAATAGGTTTGTACCACCATCACTTTAAAGGTAAATGGGGGGTCTTCACTTTGAGAAAGTTTAGAATAAGAAAATATGCCGACAATCCCGAGTAGGATCATAAAATAAAGAACTAAGCCTTTATTTCTGAGCGCCCATTCAGACAGGTTAAACTTCATGCTTTGGCTCATTACTTCGCTCCTGCTTGAAGATTAACCGCACGATTTTCACGATCGACTGGTTTTATTTTTTGTTTTTCACGCAGTAAATGCACACCGCCAATCACCACCCAATCATTTGCATTCAAACCTGTTAAAATTGGTACGCTGTCCCGCCCATATGCACCGAGTTGCACAGCTACTTTACGAATGGTTTGGTTGTTATTGACCACCCAAACATAAGGCTGATCATTATTTGCTGAAACACTGGATAACGGCACACTCAGGACATTACCTACATTTTGATTAAAAAATACCCGCGCACTTTGCCCAAGTTGAATCATCGATTGTGCTTCTTTAAGTGCTACTTTGACACTGAAAGTACGAGATTGATCTGCCGCAGGTGATATTTCACGGACATAGGCTGCAAATTTATCTTGCGGTTTTGACCATAAGGTCACCCATGCATCTTGTCCAACTTTGATTTGCCCAATCGCTTGCTCAGGAACCCCAATCACCACATCACGCTCACCATCAATCGCCAATTGATAAGCTGCCTGCCCTGCTGCAACGACTTGACCCACTTCAATATTACGCTGGGTAATCACCCCATTTTTATTGGCAAGTAATTGGTTATATTGGGTTTGATTTGCAGCCACTTGATAGTTGGCTTGTGCTTGTTTCAATGTTGATGCAGCAGCGTCATATTGATTTTTGACTGCATCATATTGTGAACGACTGACTGCATTGCTTGGTAGAAGTTGTTGAAAACGTTTAAATTCATCGCCTGCGATTTTGACTGAAGATTGTGCATTTTCCAGTTGAGCTTTGGCTGAGTTAAGCTGTAATTGCGCATCTTTCACATCCAGTCTAGCCAAAGTCTGCCCGACTTTGACCCGATCTCCAACATCGACATAACGTTCTGTAATTTGTCCACCTACCCGAAAAGCCAATGCGGTACTCTGGCGTGCTTGCACATCACCCGCATAACTTTTTTGCTCTTCATGCGAGGTGATCGGTTGAGTCACCATAACAAAAGGGACTTGTTCTGCTTCGGGTTCAGGCTTTTGACATCCCACCAAAACTACACTACAGATCACTATCATACTGATAATGCTTGACTTTAAAATACTCATACGCAAGGCTCTTATTGAAACGTTTTTTTTCGGGCAGAATAGAGATGAGGCAAATGAATGTTTTATCTATCTCGTGATTGGTCACATAGCGATGAACGTTCAATTACACACATAAAGTGTTCACTTTTTAATTAATATACCGCAAGGTACATTAATTAAAAATAACAACAAAAGTAAATGACCTATTTGACTTTTTTTTGGAAAATTTAGTGCAAGCACATGTTGGTCGTCCAAAGGACTTAGAAAAGCGAAAACTGATTTTAGAAGCAGCTAAGGCTTTGTTTTTATTACATGGTTATCATGGTTCAAGCATGAACCAAATCGCCAAAGCTGCAGGTGTGACTAAATTAACGGTTTATAATCATTTTCAAGACAAAGAAAATTTATTTACCTGTGCCATTGAAGAAACCTGCGAACAATCCATTAATGCCCGACCATTAGGTCTAAACGCACACAGTGATTTTAAAGCCTGTTTTTATCAAGCCTGTGAATTGGCAATGAATATTATCTATTTACCTGAAGCGATTAAACTCGATCATTTATTGTTAGAACTGGCTGCCGAAAAAAATCCGCTGGCACTACAATTTTATAATGTCTCGCACCAACGCATGTGCAGTGTTTGGCAAGACTTTTTTCAACAAGCCACTACGTTTAAATTTATTCGCGCTGATGTTATCGAGAAACAAACTGATCTCATCTTGTCTTTGTTATTGGGAGTGCGTCATCATGAAGTTTTACTCGGTATTCGCCCTTCGCCTGATCAACATGAAAAACAGCTGATCATTCAAGACAGTATCGATTTATTCCTTTTACGCTATAGCTTTGTGTAAATGTATTGTATTTCTAAATAATACTTCTGGTTTTTTTACGGCATACTGTTTTTAACGATATAAATTGTTGTTGAAATAGCCGACCGCTTTTCTACTTTTGTAGGGGTGTCGTTGGAATGTCAGCATAGCGCGTTATAGTCATAAGGATAAGAACTGGAGAATAGCAATGATTCAACAAATTAATGCTCCACTGCGTGAGGATGTACGTTTACTCGGTAATCTTTTAGGGGAAACTTTAAAAGAACAAGCAGGACAAGATTTGTTTAATCAAATTGAACAAATTCGTGCCTTAGCCAAAGGCGCACGTGATGGTCAAATTGAAGCAGAAAAACAACTCGAACAATTGTTTCTTCATCTCAAAGATGATGAGATTTTGCCACTGACCCGTGCATTTTCACATTTCTTAAACTTTTCTAATATTGCTGAACAGTACCATGTGGTGCGTAGTCGTCGCCAAAGTGAATTTGATGAAAATGCGCCTTCACCCAATGTTCTGGTGCCTTTATTTGAACAATTTAAAAATAAAAATATCAGCGCAGCACAACTCTACCAACAAGTTTGTGAACTCAGTATTGAATTGGTGCTTACCGCACATCCAACAGAAGTCAGTCGCCGTACGCTGATTCAAAAATATGATGGCATTAATAACTGTTTATCCAAGTTTGACCAACAAAAACTTACGCCTAAACAACGTGCAGAAGTTCTAGCAGACTTAAAACAATTGATTTGTTCTGCATGGCAAACCGATGAAATCCGTCAACATCGTCCAACGCCTGTCGATGAGGCAAAATGGGGTTTCACTACGATTGAACAGACTTTATGGAATGCTGTACCAAAATTCATCCGTGAATTGGATGATTTAGTTCAAGAAAATTGTGACAAAGCTTTGCCTTTGGATATTTCGCCAATTCGCTTTGCTTCGTGGATGGGCGGTGACCGTGACGGCAATCCAAACGTGACACATAACATTACCCAAGAAGTGTTGTGGCTCTCTCGTTGGAAAGCAACCGATTTATATGTTCGAGACATCGAAGACTTACGTTGGGAGTTGTCCATAGCAGCATGTTCAGATGAACTTAAACACGCTTTAGGTGGTGAACATCCTGAACCTTATCGTGAGTATTTACGTGCAACACGCACACGCTTAAAAGCAACGCGTCAATGGCTCGCCAATAAACTGCAAGGGCAACACTCAGATGTAGACCGCAGTTTGATCATTCGTCATAAAGATGAATTATTACAACCACTTCTGCTTTGCTATCGTTCATTGATCGACAGTAATTTACCTGAAATTGCCAATGGTAAATTGCTCGATTTTATTTATCGGGTCAATTGTTTCGGGATTGAGTTACTCAAATTGGATATTCGCCAAGAATCAGGTCGTCATCGTCAAGCCATTTCAGCGATTACTGAATATTTAGGTTTGGGTAATTTTGAAACGTGGACAGAACAAGCACGCCAAAATTTCTTATTGCAAGAGTTACAAAGCAAACGTCCGTTGCTACCAAAGCATTTAAATGAACCTACCGATAGTTTGATTGAACATCCCGATGTGCAAGAAGTTTTTGCCACCATGCGGACTTTGGCAGAACAACCGAAAGAAAGTTTAGGTGCTTACATCATTTCTATGGCGGAATATCCAAGTGATGTGTTGGCAGTGCTGTTATTACAAAAAGAAGCAGGTATTGAACATCCATTACGGGTTGTACCGTTATTTGAAACACTCAAAGACTTGGATGGTGCAGCCAAAACCATGAATACTTTGTTCAATATGCATTGGTACAAACAGCATATTCAAGGCAAACATGAAGTGATGATTGGCTACTCTGACTCTGCCAAAGATGCAGGCTTTATGTCAGCCAATTGGGCACAGTATCGAGCACAAGAAGAACTCACCGCAGTTGCGCAGCAGCATAGTGTACAACTAACGCTGTTTCATGGACGTGGGGGTTCGATCAGTCGTGGTGGCGCACCAACCCAGCAAGCATTATTCTCACAACCGCCAGGTTCTATTTCGGGTGCAATCCGTGTCACAGAACAAGGCGAAATGATCCGCTTTAAGTTCGGTTTAGAAGAAATTGCTTTGCAAAATCTAGAAATCTATGCGGCTGCAACACTTGAAGCAACCCTACTTCCGCCACCTGTTCCAAAACCAGAATGGCGTGAATTGATGCATAGCATGACCGATTTGTCGGTGCAGGTATATCGTCAAACAGTACGGGAAAATCCACATTTTGTGAAATACTTACGTACGGTCACGCCTGAGCTTGAGTTGCAAATGCTTCCGCTCGGTTCACGCCCTGCTAAACGTAAAGTCACTGGTGGTATCGAATCTCTACGTGCCATTCCTTGGGTATTTGCTTGGACACAAATTCGTTTAATGTTGCCCGCATGGCTCGGAACGGGGGCTGCGATTAACCAAGTCATTGATCAAGGGCAAAAAGCACAGTTAGATGAAATGTTAGCAGAATGGCCATATTTCCAAACCTTGATTGATATGCTAGAAATGGTGCTCTCCAAAGCAGATCAAAATATTGCCTTATACTATGAATCACATCTAACCGATGATGAAGACCTAAAAGTTTTAGGTGCAGAGCTACGTCAACGCTTACATGATGCCGTACAAACATTGTTGGCACTCAAAGGGGAGTCAGAACTTTTAAGCTCAAATGATGTCTTAGATCAAGCCATGAAAGTACGTAAACCATATTTATTACCGCTGCATTTACTACAAGCAGAGTTAATGAAACGCCGTCGTACCTATTTGGCAGAAAAACACGCAGAACATACCCCTGTTGATCATGCGCTCATGGTGAGTATTGCAGGGATTGCAGCGGGTTTACGTAATACAGGCTAATTTTTTCAATACCCATTTTTAAGGAGGTGTTCGCATCTCCTTTTTTATTCAAAAATAAATGCAATTGCAAAATACACTATTTTCATGAGTAAAAATAAATGACTTAGTTAATATATTGATTTTGTTTATTTACAAAATACCAATTTTTTACCAATTGGTATAAATAAAAATAAAGCTGAATAATAGCAAACCCTTAATTTTACTTAATAGATGAAACTTCAATAAAAGAAAGCGTATGATATGCACAATTTGATTTTTGAGCGCTCATTTTATGTCCAATTGGTTTCCCAAATGGCGTCCTTATACTGGCAGCATTGATGCTCGTCCTGTCGGCACCAATGAATATCTCCCTCCTGCCCAAAGTGTTGTCTTAGGCATTCAACATGCGTTTGCCATGTTTGGTGCCACTGTTCTTGCCCCCTTTTTAATGGGTTTTGATCCAAATCTTGCGATTTTAATGTCAGGGATTTGTACGATTCTGTTTTTTATCATTACAGGTGGTCGCGTTCCAAGTTATTTAGGTTCGAGCTTTGCATTTATCGGTGTGGTGATTGCCGCAACAGGTTATGCCGCTTCTGGTACAGGTGCGCCGAATATCAATATCGCGAATGCTGCGGGCGGAATCATGGCATGCGGAATTTTATATGCCATTTTCGGTTTTATTGTGATGGCAACAGGTACCAAATGGATTGAGAAACTCATGCCACCTGTAGTCACAGGTGCGGTAGTGATGATCATCGGTCTCAACCTTGCCCCCGTAACGGTGAAAGGCGTTGCAGGCAATAACTTTAATATGTGGATGGCGTTGGTGACTGTACTATGTATGGGTTCAATCGCCGTATTTACCAAAGGTTTATTGCAACGTTTATTGCTTTTGGTGGGTTTATTATCTGCATATTTGATCTATTTTATCGTTGCTAATGTCATGGGCAATGGTACACCGATTAACTTCACACCGATTCAACAAGCAGCTTGGTTTGGTACACCAACTTTCCATGCACCTGTTTTTGATGTCAATGCGATGCTCATCATTGCGCCAATTGCGTTAATTTTAGTGGCTGAGAACTTAGGTCATATCAAAGCCGTGAGTGCCATGACTGGTGAAAATCTTGATCCGCATATTGGTAAGGCCTTTGTTGCGGATGGAATCGCAACCACACTTTCTGGTGGTGTCGGTGCGCCAGGTATGACGACCTATGGTGAAAATATTGGTGTGATGGCTGTTACCCGTGTTTACTCCACCATTATCTTTGTGATTGCAGGTGTTTTTGCGATTTTCTTAGGTTTTTCGCCTAAGTTTGGAGCGATTATTCATACCATTCCTACTGCGATCTTAACAGGTGCATCCATTGTAGTATTTGGTTTGATTACCATTGCTGGGGCGAAGATTTGGATCGAAAACAAAGTTGATTTTTCTAAAAATAAAAACTTAATGGTGGCTGCGGTTACGATTATTTTAGGTACGGGTGACTTCGCCTTACAGTTCGGTGATTTCAACTTAGGTGGTATCGGTACTGCAACGTTTGCTGCGTTGATTTTAAATTGGTTCTTTAGTTTAAACGATCCATCAGAATAATAAATTTAAGATATTTGAAGCAGTTGAAAGACTGCTTTTTATTTTAATAATCAATGATTAGCAGCATATATACAGTCTATTTGTTATAGTAAGCAGTAAAATGTTCTAAAAATACTTATTCAAAACTACTCCACCTCAAAAAGCTTCATGAATATCAATTTTCTATATACTTATCCCTATTTATCACTCTTAAATCTTATTCTTAAACCATTTAAAAGCGCATAATTATTCTCATTTAAGAATAAAAATTCATTTTTATAAAATATTTTTGGATAAAAACGCAACAACAAAGACGAAACTGTGAGATTATGGCAATATATACCTTTCAAATTTTAAGCTTATTTTGAAATCATGCAGCTGTTACGTCTAAATGCTCTCGCACCGAATTTTCAATTGCCTCAAACCGCAGTGACGATTGGCAATTTTGATGGTGTCCATTTGGGACATCAAGCAATGGTTTCTCAGCTCCAAGAAGTTGCTCAAACCAAACAATTAAAAACTTTAGTGATGATTTTTGAGCCACAGCCTTTAGAATTTTTTAAAGGTTATGAAGCACCTCCACGCATTACCTCGCTCAGAGAAAAAGTAGAATATCTCACAGCACTGGGCGTGGACTATATTGCTATTGCCAAGTTTGATGATCATTTTCGTAATTTAAGTGCTGAAGAATTTGCAGATTTATTAAAAAATAAACTTAATGCTCAAAGTCTTGTGTTAGGCGATGATTTTCATTTTGGTAAAAATCGTCAAGGCAATAGCGACTTTTTAAAACAATATGGCTTTGAAGTTACCAATTTAAATACCGTTGAATTTGATGGTGAACGTGTCAGTTCAACACGTATTCGCCAAGTCTTACAAGCAGGTGATTTAGCACTGGCGGCCAAACTGCTCGGACGCCCATATAGCATGATTGGTCGTGTACAATATGGCGATCAGATTGGACGTACACTGAATTTCCCAACCATTAATGTCCGTGTAGGTCGACATCGACCTTGTTTAAGTGGCATATATAGTGTTGAAGTGATTTGTGAAAGTACATCACTGACTGAAAAAGTTAAAGCTGAAAATCCTGCCAAAACAGGTATTTTAGGTTATCAAACCGATGCATTATTTGGTGCCGGGCATGTGGGGACACGACCAGCAATCCAACAAGAACATCCCGAATGGCGATTAGAAGTTCATTTTCCTGATGTTTCTGCTAATCTGTATGGCTTGTTAATGCGGGTGACTTTTTTGCACTATTTACATGGTGAAAAGAATTATTCGTCACTTGAAGCACTTCAAGCAGGGATTGATAATGATGTGGTGGAACTCCTTGAGTTTCGGCAAAACACCCCCAAGTTCCCCTTTTAAACTCAACTTTTTATGTAAAACGCGTCAGCCAAATACGGCTGATAGAATTGGATGACAACTTGCATGAGCGATAAGCAAACTCCTGAAAATGCTGTGGATTATAAAGCCACGCTAAACCTCCCAGGTACTGAATTTGCGATGAAAGCAAATCTCGCAGTACGTGAAGCAAAATGGTTAGAAGAGTGGTATGCGGACAACATTTATCAGCAGATTCGTGCATCGCGTATTGGCAAGAAAAAATATGTCCTTCATGACGGCCCTCCATATGCCAATGGTCAGATCCATTTAGGACATGCGGTCAATAAGGTCCTCAAAGACATCATTATCAAAAGTCGTGTGATGGATGGCTTTGATGCACCTTATGTTCCGGGTTGGGACTGTCATGGTCTACCGATTGAACTGAAAGTAGAAGAAAAAGTCGGCAAAGTGGGCGTGAAAGTCGATGCCTCTACATTCCGTAAAGCATGCCGTGAATATGCCAATACACAAATCGAATTACAGAAAAAAGATTTTGTGCGTATGGGTGTGTTTGGTGATTGGGACAATCCATATCTCACCATGAACTTCCAACAAGAAGCCGATATCGTGCGTTCACTGGGTGAAATTGCCAAAGCAGGTCATATCGAACCAGGACTTAAACCAGTGAACTGGTGTTTAGACTGTGGTTCTGCACTGGCAGAAGCTGAAGTCGACTATAAAGACAAAAAGTCCGATGCGATTGATGTTGGTTTTGGTGTGGTCGATCTTGCGGATTTATCAGCAAAAGTCGGTGCTACGGTATCAAATCCTACAGATATCGTGATCTGGACGACGACTCCTTGGACGCTTCCTGCTAACCAAGCTGTTGCACTCCATGCTGAAATTGAATATCAATTGGTTGAAGTTCAAACTGAACGTGGTACACAAAATCTGATCTTAGCTAAAGATTTGGTGGCGTCAGCTTGTGAACGTTATAAACTTGAAAATCCAAAAGTTTTAGCAGACTTTGTCGGTGCTAAACTTGAAGGTTTAAAATTACAACATCCACTAATTACTGATCGTCAAGTACCTGTAATTTTAGGTGAGCACGTCATTGCAACCAGTGGTACAGGTGCGGTACATACTGCACCCGGTCATGGTGTAGACGACTACAAAGTAGGTTTACAGTACAATTTAAAAGTGGACAATCCTGTAGGTGGAAATGGTGTGTATTTATCCACTGCACCGATTTTTGCAGGTGAGCACATTTATAAAGCCAACCCTCAAATCATTGAAAATTTAGGCGCTTCAGGCAAACTTTGGGCGCATGTACCAATCGTACACAGCTATCCACATTGCTGGCGTCATAAAACACCGATTATCTTCCGTGCCACACCGCAGTGGTTCATTAGCATGGATGCCAAAGGTTTACGTCAAGATGCGTTGAATGCAATTGAAAATGACATCAGCTTTGTACCAGATTGGGGTAAAAACCGTATTGAAGCGATGATCGAAGGTCGTCCAGACTGGTGTATTTCGCGTCAGCGTACTTGGGGTGTGCCAATTCCATTCTTCGTACATAAAGACACCAACGAATTACATCCTCGCACACCAGAGTTGATCGAAGAAGTTGCAAAACTGATCGAAAAAGAAGGGATTGATGGTTGGTATAACCGTGATGCAAGCGACTTCATCGGTGCAGATGCAGAGCAATACAATGCAGTACGTGACACCTTAGACGTTTGGTTCGACTCTGGTACAACCCATTATGCAGTGCTTCGCCAACGTGAAGAACTCACTGACCCAGCAGATTTGTACCTTGAAGGTTCAGACCAACATCGTGGTTGGTTCCAATCTTCATTGTTGACCTCGATTGCCATCAATAAACGTGCGCCATATAAAGGCTTGCTTACTCACGGTTTTGTCGTGGATGAGAAAGGTCGTAAGATGTCTAAATCGATTGGGAATATCATTACCCCTCAAGACATCATCAAAGATATGGGTGCAGACGGGTTACGTTTCTGGATTGCATCTGCCGACTACCGTTATGAAATGACAGCAGGTAAAGAGATCTTCAGTCGTGCGTCTGATGGTTACCGTCGTATCCGTAATACTTTACGTTTCTTGCTTGCGAATTTAAATGGTTTCAAACCATCGACAGATGCACTTCCTGTTGATCAATTGATCGCACTTGATCAATACATCTTGCAGCGTGCAACAGATGTACAAAAAACCATTCAGCAAGCCTATGAAGATATGAATTTCCATATCGTGACCAATGCATTGACGAACTTCTGTATCAATGACTTGGGTGGTTTCTATTTAGACATCATCAAAGATCGTCAGTACACCACCAAAGCAGACTCTCAAGCACGTCGTTCTGCACAAACTGCACTGTATCATTTGGTACAAGCATTTGTACGTTGGATGTCACCAATCTTAAGCTTTACTGCACAAGAAGCGTGGCCACTGATTCCTGAACAGTCTGAAAAATATGTCTTTACGGCTGAATGGTATAACATCCCTGTCGCATCGACTGCAAACTTAATCTCTGAAACTGATTGGCAAACGTTGATCACTGTTAAATCAGCAGTGAATAAGCAAATCGAAGCGGCACGAAATGCCAAACTGATCGGTTCTAACTTGTCTGCCAAAGTTGAGCTTTGGGCAAATCCTGAACTGAAAACAGTATTAGACCAACTGGGTGATGAACTGCGTTTTGTTTTGATTACTTCTCAAGTGGCTGTCAATAACTTTGATGAAGCACAAGGTGAAGCGAGTGATCTAGAAGGTTTACGTGTCAAAGTTTCTGCAGCTGAAGGTGAAAAATGTGCACGTTGTTGGCATGTTCTTCCTGATGTAAATACACACTCAGAACATCCAGGCCTTTGTTCTCGTTGTATTATTAACCTTCCTACAGGTCAAGGCGAAGAGAGAAAATATGCCTAATCCACAAAATAAAAAGGGCTTATTCCAGTTTTATCCGCATAACGTGATGTGGCTTGGACTTTCTGTGCTTGCCATCATCATTGACCAGTGGACTAAGCATATTGCAAGTACACATCTGACCTATGCAGATCCTGTACCTGTGTTGTCCTTTTTAAATTGGACATTGCTGCATAACTATGGTGCAGCCTTTAGCTTTTTGTCCGATGCAGGTGGATGGCAACACTATTTATTTACAGGTCTTGCAGGCATCGTTTCAATTATCTTTATTTTTTGGCTGTTACGCATGCCAAAAACAGTGGTGATTTTACCGATGGCGATTGCACTGATCTTAGGTGGTGCAATTGGTAATCTAATTGATCGAGTCAGCTTAGGTTATGTAGTTGACTTTATTCATGTATTTTACCAAAATCATCACTTCCCTGCATTTAACATTGCAGACAGTGCGATTACGCTAGGCACTATTTTATTGTTAATTGATACCTTCTTTTTAGAAAAGCAGCGTATTCAACGTGCGGAAAATGCAAAATGAATGAAGAAATAATTAATCCCAATGAAGAAACCCGTATTGCGGATGGATCAAAGGTAGACCTGCATTTTTCAGTTGCCATTGAAAGTGGTGTGGAAATTGACAACACGCGTAGCCGTGAGGCACCTGTCAGTTTAGTCATCGGAGATGGTAGTTTACTGCCTGGTTTTGAAAAAGCTTTATTTGGTTTGCGTGCAGGTGATCGCCGTACAGTGAGTCTTCCGCCAGAAGATGCTTTCGGTCCGTGGAACCCTGAAAATGTTCAAAAATTCGATACAGTGAAATTTGAACAACGTCCTGTTGAAGGTCACATGATCGAGTTTGAAGACAAAGCCAAACAAAGTTTATTTGGTGTGGTTAAAACGGTGGGTGATGACATCACTGAAGTTGACTTTAACCATCCGTTGGCAGGTAAAAACATTACTTTTGAAGTGGAAATTTTCAAAGTTACCCCTGCGGGTCAGCAAGGCGTAAAATTGATGTAATGCTTCATCATATCTAATCCTAAAATACATTGAAAAAGCTCCTGAGGGAGCTTTTTATTTTTCTACACTCAAATATAAAAATAATGGAAAATATACAAAAGCCCTCTATGCAAATAGCTGACATCGCTTTAATTTAATAGAACATAAAAAACAAAGGCTTAATTATGAAAATCTATATCGTTGTTGGCAGTGTACGTGAAGGACGCACAGCAATTAAAATTGCACGCTGGGCTGAGAAAACAATTAAAAATTTTGATTACAGTACGGTTCAAACTGAAATTGTGGATTTAAAAGAATGGGATTTACCACTTTTTGCAGGTGCGCATCCGCCACTTTCAGGTATTTATGACCAACCCAAACAACAAGAATGGGCAGATAAAATTGCACAAGCCAATGCCTTTATTTTCATTAGCCCTGAATACAATCATGGCTATAGCCCTGCATTAAAGAATGCGTTGGATTATATTGGCAAAGAATGGCGTGCTAAACCTGCGGCATATGTGAGTTATGGTTCAACCAATGGTTCACGTTCAATCGATCAAATTCGTCAAGTATGTACACAATTAGGAATGATCGATAGCAACGCAATCATCGAAATTCGCGATATTTCCAAGCGTTGTCAAGCAGAAGAGTTTGAAAGCAACGAATTTGATGAAAAAGCCTTAAAAACCAGCTTTGATAAATTAATTCAATATAGCAATGTCTAATTGTACGTCAAAGCGTACAAAAAATGCGGTTATTGACGCATTTTCAAGATAGGGAAATTATCCTATTCTACATACATAGGGAACAGGAAGTTTCCAGAACATAAAACAAAAATAATCAAGTTCTCGCATCAGGACGTGAGGTAAGACAGGAGTTATACCTAAACAACCGATACAAAACAGCTCAATCAGGATGATTGGGCTGTTTTTTATTGCTTCTTACATTCTTTTGCAAAACTTAAGTTATTCAACATTGACTCTTATTACAACGCTACCTAACATCATTTATAAATATTTTTCATATTGGTCGTATTTTGTTGATTCCTCGTTATTTTCCGAAAATGTTTAAAAGTTTATTAGGATCTTATTCAAGTACTTTAAAAGTTGCATTAGTGATTAGTACTATCGTGATAACAGGTTGTTCCACCCTTGGTGGCGGTTCTATTGAGAAACGGTCAGCCAAATTAGCGCAAGGTATTCAAAAAGCGTATTCGGTAGAAAGTAATACTGCAGCACGTATTGCACCCATGATTGTACAAAATGCAGAACAATATCGTGTAGACCCTTTACTTTTAGCTGCAATGATTCGCCAAGAATCGAGCTATCGCAGTTATGTTATTTCACCTGCAGGTGCGGTTGGACTAACCCAAATCATTCCACGCTATTGGCAACAGAGCTGCCAAGGTGATTTATTGGATGAAAATACCAATATTCATTGTGGTACCTATATTTTAGCCAAATATAACCAATCCGCAGGCAGTTGGAAAAAAGCATTAGCTTATTATAACGTTGGCCCAACAGGCTATCAGTCCAGTTGGAAAATGAAACGACAAGGCAAAAAATATGCAAGAGAAGTAAAAAAACATCGTAGCCATCTAAAAGATGCATTATAAAGTGCAATAAAAAACCTTGGCTAAATAAACTGTCCCAGATTTGAGGTTTAGCTTATTAACCAAGGTTTTAAAATGAATTATGTTAATTCGTGGAAATAGCAGCAGCTTTCACTTCTATTTTACTTTCTGCTTTTTTGATACGGATAAATGAAATCGCAATTGCACCAATAATCCCAGGGATGGCAACCGCAATAAAGTTCCATTTATGAGGTAACTCTAAACCAAGCAAATAACCAATTAAAATTGGTCCTACAATCGCACCAGTACGTCCAATCGCTGATGCCCAACCAATCCCTGTAGAACGCACTGCAACAGGATAATATTGCGCAACATAGCTATATAATAAGATACTGCAACCAATAGAGGATGCACCTGCCAAGCTTACCAATAGATAAATAATAGGTTGAGGTGAATTAAAACCCAGCCCAACCAACGAGAAGATCCCCACGATCAACATGCTAATCAGTACAGGTTTAAAATCAAATCGATCTGCTAAAATTCCCCCGCCAACAGTTCCGATCACTGCACCAATATTCAATGCCATTAAGAACATTAAGCTACTACCGAGTGAATATCCTGCTGCCATCATTAATTTTGGTAACCAACTGCCTAAAGCATAAAGCATCAGTAAGCACATGAAAAAAGCTAACCAGAACAATAATGTACCAACAGCACGGTTTTCAGTAAATAAAGCTTTTACAGAAGCATTTTGGGTTTGATCATCCGTTGATAAAACCAATTGTGTATCAGCTGTTACTTGTGCTGTAGGTTCAACTTGCTTTAAAAAATGACGTGCTTGATCCATTTTCTGAGCTTTTACTAAAAAGGTTAAAGACTCTGGTAAAAACTTCCAAAATAAAGGTACAAAAAGTAAAGGAATACCAGCAATATAGAACATGATTTGCCAGCCATAGTCTGCTGCAAACCATGAACCACACAATGCCGCCATAATGCCACCTACGGCATAACCACTAAACATGGTGGTAACTAAAGTACTTTTTAAACGTTGCGGTGCATATTCTGCAGTTAAAGCCACTAAGTTTGGTAATACTCCACCAATTCCTAAACCAGCGATAAAACGTAAAATTGCAAATTCAGTCGGATTTGAAGCAAAACCACCAATAAAAGTAAAAAAGCTAAATAATGAAACGCAAATTAAAATAACTTTTTTACGTCCAATTTTATCTGCAAGCATCCCAAATGACATTGCACCAAACATCATACCTGCGAGTGCTGTACTTGCCAGCATACCTGCTTGCACTGCAGTCATGCCCCACTCTTTCATCAATAAAGGTAAAACCACCCCATTGATTGCTAAATCATATCCATCAAATAAGACGATGAATAAACACCAAAGAATAATATTGACGTGGAAGGGCTTAAACTTCGCACGATCTACTACAGCATTTACATTCATTGTTTGCGCTGTCATTTTACTCACCTCCAATTGTGAGACTTATATTTCAACATACAATGAATGGCTGTTCATTTTTTGTCTAAAACCTTATCAGCATAAATATATACCTTAAGAGTATAGAAATTAATTTTTGGTATAAAATGCCACCTATTATTGATATAAAATATCAATAGGCTATAGGTTTTGTTAAAAAAGAGTAATTTTATAAATAAACAAAGTTATAAATAACAATTACTTAAATAATTTTATCTAGTTTATTAGACTTTAGTTAGCTTGCAAAATAAAAAATACAAAAATAATTGGTCGATCTTTAGTCTAATACTCGACAATTTTCTACTGATTTATGTGAATTGATCAAGTAAATAGATATAAATTTTAAACTTTCTAATTTTATCTTTCTCTTTTGCATAAAAAAATCCCCCTGCGCTATAAGCATCAGAGGGATTTGAATAATGAGCTGGCGATGACTTACTCTCACATGGGTAACCCCACACTACCATCAGCGCTAAGAGGTTTCACTTCTGAGTTCGGGAAGGGATCAGGTGGTTCACTCTTGCTATTGTCGCCAGCACAACTGTTTATGGATACTTGCTTAGTCTTACTTGTTTGCTAAGGTTTTTTCCAAAAGAGTTATTAACAGAATTTAATTTGAGCGAAATTGTATGTTCAAGCGTTATCTGAATCAAGTATTTTTAGATCATTTGATCTTTAATGAATCAATTAAGCTTTATACAACAACTGTTTGGGTGTTGTATAGTCAAGCCTCACGATCAATTAGTATTGGTCAGCTTCATACGTCGCCGTACTTCCACATCCAACCTATCAACGTCCTAGTCTTGAACGGATCTTTAGAGGACATAAAGTCCTAGGGAAATCTTATCTTGAGGTAGGCTTCCCGCTTAGATGCTTTCAGCGGTTATCCCTTCCGAACATAGCTACCCGGCGATGCGACTGGCGTCACAACCGGTACACCAGAGGTTCGTCCACTCTGGTCCTCTCGTACTAGGAGCAGATCCTCTCAAATTTCCAGCGCCCACGGTAGATAGGGACCGAACTGTCTCACGACGTTCTAAACCCAGCTCGCGTACCTCTTTAAATGGCGAACAGCCATACCCTTGGGACCTGCTTCAGCCCCAGGATGAGATGAGCCGACATCGAGGTGCCAAACACCGCCGTCGATATGAACTCTTGGGCGGTATCAGCCTGTTATCCCCAGAGTACCTTTTATCCGTTGAGCGATGGCCCTTCCATACAGAACCACCGGATCACTAAGACCTACTTTCGTACCTGCTCGACTTGTGGGTCTCGCAGTTAAGCGCGCTTTTGCCTTTATACTCTACGCGTGATTTCCGACCACGCTGAGCGCACCTTCGTACTCCTCCGTTACTCTTTAGGAGGAGACCGCCCCAGTCAAACTACCCACCAGACATGGTCCTCGCTCCAGATTATGGAGCAGAGTTAGAACCTCAATATTACCAGGGTGGTATTTCAAGATTGGCTCCACCGAAACTAGCGTCTCGGTTTCAAAGCCTCCCACCTATCCTACACAAGTAAGATCAAAGTTCAATGTCAAGCTGCAGTAAAGGTTCACGGGGTCTTTCCGTCTAGCCGCGGGTACACCGCATCTTCACGGCGATTTCGATTTCACTGAGCCTCTGCTGGAGACAGCGCCCCCATCATTATGCCATTCGTGCAGGTCGGAACTTACCCGACAAGGAATTTCGCTACCTTAGGACCGTTATAGTTACGGCCGCCGTTTACTGGGGCTTCGATCAAGAGCTTCGCTTACGCTAACCCCATCAATTAACCTTCCAGCACCGGGCAGGCATCACACCCTATACGTCCACTTTCGTGTTTGCAGAGTGCTATGTTTTTAATAAACAGTTGCAGGGGCCTAGTTTCTGTGGCTGCCAACAGCTCATCCCGCGAGGGGAATCACCACCGGCAGCGTACCTTCTCCCGAAGTTACGGTACCATTTTGCCTAGTTCCTTCAGCAGAGTTCTCTCAAGCGCTTTGGTCTACTCGACCTGACCACCTGTGTCGGTTTCGGGTACGATTCCTGTGTAACTGAAGCTTAGAGACTTTTCTTGGAAGTATGGTATCAGCCACTTTACTGTACAAGTACAGCTTGATATCAGTTCTCAGCATAGAGTACCCCGGATTTGCCTAAGATACATGCCTACAACCTTTCACCTGGACAACCAACGCCAGGCTGACTTAACCTTCTCCGTCCTCTCATCGCATTACACAGAAGTATTGGAATATTAACCAATTTCCCATCGACTACGCCTCTCGGCCTCGCCTTAGGGGTCGACTCACCCAGCCCCGATTAACGTTGGACTGGAACCCTTGGTCTTTCAGCGAACGGGTTTTTCACCCGTTTTGTCGTTACTCACGTCAGCATTCGCACTTCTGATACCTCCAGCAGACTTCTCAATCCACCTTCATCGGCTTACAGAACGCTCCCCTACCACGTATACATTGTATACATCCGCAGCTTCGGCATATAGTTTTAGCCCCGTTACATCTTCCGCGCAGGCCGACTCGACTAGTGAGCTATTACGCTTTCTTTAAAGGGTGGCTGCTTCTAAGCCAACCTCCTAGCTGTCTATGCCTTCCCACATCGTTTCCCACTTAACTATAATTTTGGGGCCTTAGCTGGCGGTCTGGATTGTTTTCCTCTTGACTACGGACGTTAGCACCCGCAGTCTGTCTCCCGGATAGTACTCATTGGTATTCGGAGTTTGCATCGGTTTGGTAAGTCGGGATGACCCCCTAGCCGAAACAGTGCTCTACCCCCAATGGTATTCGTCCGAGGCGCTACCTAAATAGCTTTCGGGGAGAACCAGCTATCACCGAGTTTGATTAGCCTTTCACCCCTATCCACAAGTCATCCCCTGGCTTTTCAACGACAGTGGGTTCGGTCCTCCAGTTAGTGTTACCCAACCTTCAACCTGCTCATGGATAGATCACCCGGTTTCGGGTCTATACCCAGCAACTATGCGCCCTATTAAGACTCGATTTCTCTACGGCTCCCCTATTCGGTTAACCTTGCTACTGAATATAAGTCGCTGACCCATTATACAAAAGGTACGCAGTCACCAAACAAGTTGGCTCCCACTGCTTGTATGCATGCGGTTTCAGGATCTATTTCACTCCCCTCACAGGGGTTCTTTTCGCCTTTCCCTCACGGTACTGGTTCACTATCGGTCAGTCAGGAGTATTTAGCCTTGGAGGATGGTCCCCCCATATTCAGACAAGGTTTCACGTGCCTCGCCCTACTCGTCATCATTATATGTGCCCTTTCGTGTACGGGACTATCACCCTCTACGGTCGCACTTCCCAGAGCATTCCGCTAAAACACATATAACTTAATGGGCTGATCCCCGTTCGCTCGCCGCTACTGAGGGAATCTCAATTGATTTCTTTTCCTAAGGGTACTGAGATGTTTCACTTCCCCTCGTTCGCCTCATATGACTATGTATTCATCATATGATACCTACCTTATGGTAAGTGGGTTTCCCCATTCAGAAATCTCCGGATCACAGGATATTTGCCGCCTCCCCGAAGCTTATCGCAGGCTATTACGTCTTTCATCGCCTCTGACTGCCAAGGCATCCACCACATGCACTTAATTACTTGACTATACAACCCCAAACAGTCGTTAACCCCTACAAGTAGGATTAAGACAATTAAGTAAATAATAAATTATTTATTTAATTTACAGTTCGAAGTACTGTGTATCTAAACACTGTACAGCTTCAATTAGATTCATATACCAAAACGCTTGATTCAGTTTTATCGCTAGTTACTCATTTCATTTAACTTTCACAATTGCTTGCTAAGTTAACTAAAACGAGTATGAACAATTTATTTCAACTCAAATATATTCTGTTAATGATTAACTACCGCCTCGTCAGCAAGTAGTAAACTGTGATAAATCACAGAAATTAATCAATTCAATTTTCATCAAATTCATTAATTTCTATAATCTATTATTTAGCCCGTACTCTTTAAAGTACATGGTGGAGACTAGGAGAGTCGAACTCCTGACCTCCTGCGTGCAAAGCAGGCGCTCTACCAACTAAGCTAAGTCCCCAGTTAAGATCTTAATGTATTCTGCTTTTCTGCACTCTTATCAGTAGTGGTGGGTCTGACAAGACTTGAACTTGTGACCCCACGCTTATCAAGCGTGTGCTCTAACCAACTGAGCTACAGACCCTCAGATACATCAATGAAGAACAACTTGTTGTGGATTCTTACCAATCGTCAATCTTTCGTTAAGGAGGTGATCCAGCCGCAGGTTCCCCTACGGCTACCTTGTTACGACTTCACCCCAGTCGTCGACCACACCGTGGTAAGCGTCCTCCTTGCGGTTAGACTACCTACTTCTGGTGCAATAAACTCCCATGGTGTGACGGGCGGTGTGTACAAGGCCCGGGAACGTATTCACCGCGGCATTCTGATCCGCGATTACTAGCGATTCCGACTTCATGGAGTCGAGTTGCAGACTCCAATCCGGACTACGATCGGCTTTTTGAGATTAGCATCCTATCGCTAGGTAGCAACCCTTTGTACCGACCATTGTAGCACGTGTGTAGCCCTGGTCGTAAGGGCCATGATGACTTGACGTCGTCCCCGCCTTCCTCCAGTTTGTCACTGGCAGTATCCTTAAAGTTCCCATCCGAAATGCTGGCAAGTAAGGAAAAGGGTTGCGCTCGTTGCGGGACTTAACCCAACATCTCACGACACGAGCTGACGACAGCCATGCAGCACCTGTATGTAGATTCCCGAAGGCACCAATCCATCTCTGGAAAGTTTCTACTATGTCAAGACCAGGTAAGGTTCTTCGCGTTGCATCGAATTAAACCACATGCTCCACCGCTTGTGCGGGCCCCCGTCAATTCATTTGAGTTTTAGTCTTGCGACCGTACTCCCCAGGCGGTCTACTTATCGCGTTAGCTGCGCCACTAAAGCCTCAAAGGCCCCAACGGCTAGTAGACATCGTTTACGGCATGGACTACCAGGGTATCTAATCCTGTTTGCTCCCCATGCTTTCGTACCTCAGCGTCAGTATTAGGCCAGATGGCTGCCTTCGCCATCGGTATTCCTCCAGATCTCTACGCATTTCACCGCTACACCTGGAATTCTACCATCCTCTCCCATACTCTAGCTTCCCAGTATCGAATGCAATTCCCAAGTTAAGCTCGGGGATTTCACATCCGACTTAAAAAGCCGCCTACGTACGCTTTACGCCCAGTAAATCCGATTAACGCTCGCACCCTCTGTATTACCGCGGCTGCTGGCACAGAGTTAGCCGGTGCTTATTCTGCGAGTAACGTCCACTCATCTTGGGTATTAACCAAAAGAGCCTCCTCCTCGCTTAAAGTGCTTTACAACCATAAGGCCTTCTTCACACACGCGGCATGGCTGGATCAGGGTTCCCCCCATTGTCCAATATTCCCCACTGCTGCCTCCCGTAGGAGTCTGGGCCGTGTCTCAGTCCCAGTGTGGCGGATCATCCTCTCAGACCCGCTACAGATCGTCGCCTTGGTAGGCCTTTACCCCACCAACTAGCTAATCCGACTTAGGCTCATCTATTAGCGCAAGGTCACAAGTGATCCCCTGCTTTCCCCCGTAGGGCGTATGCGGTATTAGCATCCCTTTCGGAATGTTGTCCCCCACTAATAGGCAGATTCCTAAGTATTACTCACCCGTCCGCCGCTAGGTCAGTTACCGAAGCAACTCACCCCGCTCGACTTGCATGTGTTAAGCCTGCCGCCAGCGTTCAATCTGAGCCATGATCAAACTCTTCAGTTAAAATCATTTGTGCCTTTATTAAAGAATAAGACACCAATTCTGGCTCATCAATTACTGACAAATTCTCTCAAATAAACTTCGAGTAATTTAAACCAATCAATCAATGATAATTATTTCGATTAATCAATCAGTAAAAATCCACACAAGTTGTTCTTCATATTCTCTTAATGATCTTCTCAATGCTTCGTCAGCATCAAGCTAGGTCGGCTATATTACTCTCTTAAATCAGAAAGTCAACTGATAATGAAAACTATTTTTAATCCTCCCTGCTAAAACCCAACTCAACTATTTCATGCTAAGCTACTGTTTTATCAGAAGTTTTAATCTTCATCACCGCCGATGGATGTGCATTCTACAGTATTTCTAAGCAGGTGCAACCCCTTTTTTAAAGCTTTTTGCTCATGTGGGCATTATTTCGACTAAAACACTCAAAAAAAGGTTTTTTTATCTATTTTTTAAGCATTTTTATAAAAAAATCCCGCACAAATGCGAGATTTTTTATTGTTGAACTCATTTTCAGAAAACTTAGAAACCCATTTTTCCTGATATTTTGTATTTCACAGACATTTCTTCTTCTAAATGCTGTAAAACTGCATTGACATGTTCAAAGGGTTTGAAACATGCTTGACGAATAATCACTGCAAAATCGCCCGCGCTCAGTTTATTTAAACTATGTAGCTGGTTTTTCACCTGTGCTTCATTCACTTCAAGATGAAGTTGCTCGCAAACATTTTCTAATAATGTCAAACGCTGTGCATAACTTAAGAAATCAAAATGCATTTTAAAGTCAAAACGGCGTAAAGCAGCTTGGTCTAATTCTTCAAAGCGATTTGTCGTTGCTACAACAATGCCATTAAAGCTTTCCATCTGTACCAAGAACTCGTTGACTTGAGAAATTTCCCAAGATTTTGTTGCTTGTCGTCGATCTTGTAACAAACCATCGACTTCATCTAGCAATAAAACTGCTTGTTGTTCCTCTGCATCACTAAAGGCTTTTGCTAAGTTTTGTTCGGTTTGTCCAACCCAAGGTGAAATCAAATCTGAACCACGTTTTACCAGAAGCGGTTGATCCAAGTATTCCGCCAACCAACGTGCAAATGCGGTTTTTCCCGTACCTGATGCACCATATAAGCACAAACGACCAAAACCATGTTGCTGTATCCCTTTCACAATCTGTTGGAGATCAGCTTTGGTATTGATGTAATTTAGATCGTAAAATTTAGGCAAAGCATTGCTGTCTTGCAATTTTACCGCCTGAAATCCTTGTGCTTTCAGCGTATTGGAAATAAGTTTGCGCATACTACCTTGTACCACCAACGTTTCATTTTGGATTTTTGCCATTTTTGCTACTTTATAGCTACGATTTAGAATCGCAGGCGAAAGTTGCTCAACATTGGCAAATGCTTCTTGATACAGGGGTTCAACGTCATCAGTAGTACATTGTTTGGCAATAAATTGCAGTCGTTGTTTTTTCGGAGGCACTTTGATTTCAAGTACCAGATCAAAACGACGTATAAATGCAGGATCAAGTTGATCGGAATTTGAAACCCAAATCGTTGGTGTACGATTCTGCTCTAAGATACGGTTGACCCAAGCTTTACGACTTTGCGCCGTGCTTTTCATGCCCATGCCATTTTCAGTGTCATTAAAAACATCTTCGATTTCATCAAACATCAATAAAGCCGACTGACTGTCAAAAATACACTGTGCCGCACGATAGGCACATAAACGTCCTGTCGCAGAAATGGCATCCCCGTCTTCATCTTCATAAGAAATTTCAAACAGTTGTACAGCAAGTTGCTTAGCGATCACTTTGCATAACTGGGTTTTTCCTGTACCAGAACTGCCGTATAGGAAAATATTAACCCCTTTTTGTTTGTTATTTTTGACTTGTTTTAAGTAGGCTAATAACAAACTTAAATCTTTTTCAAGATGAGGATAATCCTGTAATGTCAACTCAGCAGCATCACTTTTATTGATCGTACCAGCAAATAAATCCATCACATCATTGGCTTGAACCAATAATTTATCCACCAGTTGGTTAGAAACCAGACTTAGTTTGCCACGTAAATAATTACGATAATGCTGTTGTACGCTAATCAAACCACTTCGATGCAGACGTCCTTGTACAGACAAAGCTTGGCGAATGTCATCATAAGGCACTTTCAACACCACAGTCATAGCACGCAAAGTTTTAGATGCCGTTAACTCACCAATGGTATCGGCAATATCATCAAGTAATTGTTCACTATTCAACAACACCACAAAAGCCAATATCAAACACTCAACATCGTTCAAATCTAGCAATTGCTGTAAAAGTTTTAAGTTAAATTGCAATTCAGCACTGAGCTGAAATGGTTTTGTTAAATGTTGTTGCTCAATATTTTGATAGAGTTGATTTAACTCTTGATGTGCCAATAGCTCATTAAACTGGTCTGTGCATAAGCCTTATGAAAAACCTAACTGTTTTGCAATCCATTGATGACTAAAACAATTATCACAAATAAACTCTTTTGCACCACCCAATTCCACTAAAAAACGCAAAGCCCACAGCTTCGCCAGTGGATGAGTTTCAGCAAAATTCTCCACCTCACCTTGTTGCATATCTTCTGCAAAAGGTTGATTAATATATGTATTCATATGTTCACTAACAATTTTCAAATGTGAGTACATTGCAGTTTTTCTAGACAATACAATGTACTGAAGACATTTATACTCTTTCAAAGTTTTTAAGTTTTTCGCGCAATTTAGCGCATTTAGTTTTATATGGTTTTATCGCAAACCAGCATAGATTACTTGAATAAACAACATGATTTCTCTCCCGAATACTCCAAATAGACACATGCTTTTGGATCAATAAAAAGGCGGGTTAAATCAAGATATTATGGTCATCCTGCAACCAGTAAAGTGGAGATCGCGATCTTGTCAAAGGCAACGTTACAAGATCAATAACAGTCAGTGTGCAATTAAAATTGGAATCATTATTGATTTTAAGCCACCATGGCTTAATTTTGGGCGTTATATTAATTGCTCATTTTTCAAACCGCAAGTCATTTTCTGTATAAAAAACAAAAATCCTGACAAGCAGGATTTTTGTAAAGTTAAATCTATTTAGTTTGAGTTTTAGCTACATCTACAAACTGTTGTGTACTGTATGCTTCAGTTGGCAATTTATTAATTTTCTTTTGTCCCACTTGCCCTGCCAAGCCTTGCGTGTATTTCAAAAAGGCTTCTGCATAATCCAAACCTACATTGGAACGGCGATCTCCTGTGATACTGCTTAAAGTGGTATAACCATCTTTACCATTTGCCAAGAAATCAATCGTCACGATTTTATAGGTTTTATTTGAATCTAAAGCATCATATTTACCGTCTTTATTGCGGACTTGGAGCTGGGTTAAACGCTGACCTTTATTTTTGCTAAAATCAACATTCCAACGTAAACCGCCTGTATATGGATAACTGCCTGTATTATTAGCAATTACACTGTCGATCGCATCTTCTAAGGTTGCTTTCACTTCTGCACCTGTCAGATGCAGTTCAACCAAAGTATTTTTAAAAGGTAAAACACTGTAAATCTTACCAACTGTGACATTGCCTTGTGCAACATCCTCTCGTACACCACCACCATTTTGAATGGAAATATCTGCACCAAAGAATGCCTTACCTTGTTGCAAGAAAGCTTCAGCAATGATCTGTTGAATATCACCGCCATGTTGATCGACATGGATATTTTTATTACATACATCACCCAAAGTCGAACGTCCCACATCACGTTGAGTACCCGGCACACGACGTGAACAAAGATTATCTGTCGCTTGTCCAACCACTTCTTCTGCAAACTTTTGTTTTTGGGTTTGATACGGTTTCAGCACAGTTAAAGTTTTTGGATCAGGCTGAATAAAATTAAATGGCACTTGATCTGCTTTAATTTGATTTAAAATCATATCTTTTTCAGCCGCACTGATGTTTGGAATCTCATTGCGATTATAGACTTTTTGCTGTGCTGGACTTTTACCTGTATTAAATTGCATTAAGTCCGCATTATATTTTTTAATGTCTGCGGTACGTTTAATATCATCACCTAGAAGTAGATGTGGTGTCCCTGTACAACTGGCAATTTTACCCTCTTTGTCAAATTTCACATTTAACTCACCGACAATATTGCTGTATTCCCAAGCTTGCGCAACACAAACTGCGTCACCATTTTTATTTTTGAGTTGGGTTGGATAAGCGCCCTCAGGACTTAAACTATATTTTTCTAAACTTTTTGGTCCAAGTAAGGTATGTGAATCTCCACCTACAATCACATCCACATCGGTCAAAGCAGTCGCTAATTTTTGGTCGAGGTCATAACCAACATGCGTTTGTAAAATAATATTTTTAATGCCTTGTGCTTTTAACTGATCAATTTCTTTTTGTGCAGTCACAATCTCATCTGCGAAAGTCGTGTCTGAATTTGGCTGTGATGAATTTTTAGTTTTCCCTGCAATGGTCAAACCAATCACCGCAAATTTCACTCCATCTTTCTCAAAAACTTGTGATTTTTGAATACGATTAGTTTTGTATAATGGTGAAGATGCGCCAAAACTGACATTGGCAGATAAAATTTTAGTTTTTTCCTTACAACTTCCTTGGTCTAAAAAATCTATAAATTTTTTCAAGCCAAAATCGGTCGAATCGAACTCGTGATTACCTAACGTAAAGGTATCAAAACATAGCGTATTCATGGCATCAGCATCTGCTTTACCATTAGTTAAGTTGTAATATAAATCGCCTGTAATCGCATCGCCTGCATGCATTTTAAAGACATTTTTCTTTTCAGCAGAAAGTTGATTAATCATCGCAGTGACACGCGCAAAACCGCCTTTGCCTGCATTAAAATCCTCATCCCCTTTACCTACATTGGCTTTTAAAGCAAAACCATCCTTGTCTTCATCTAAATGTGAATGGTGATCATTGATATGTAAGATATTTAATTCTAAGCTTTTATTTTCAACAGGTGGTTGAACAACTACAACATCTTTGTCGTCATTACATGCGGTAAAAATCACACATAATGGTAAAATTCCCCATACTTTTTTCTTATATAAATGTTGCATAATTCACTCTAGACTATTTAATATTTGGATTTAGTGTGCAGCGCAAATATTTAGCTTTTATGAATGTAATTTGAACATTTATTTAAATTTTGAATTTCAAATAAAATTTTTTAATTAAATTAAGTTTTTGTATTTTAAAAATTAATTACAATTAATTGTTTTAAAGCCAATACAATTTAGATTTTTTTAAAAGGACGATTTTATTTTCATCTAAATTTTTAAGCTGAACTTCATACTACCACTTAGCGCATATTATTTGATCACTGTCGTACTCTATGTTAAAACACATAAAAATGTGTGAATTCAGATGGATAAAACGCTAAGGAAATAAAAATGAAAAATAAATTATTTTTGATATGTAGTTTAGGTATATTCATATCGCCTTTGGCACAAGCAAAGCAAAATGTTTGTGTTTTTGACTTACTCGGAAAAGCTGGCGAATCCTATAAAATTATGGAAGAGTGGGCATTGGCTGCTAAAAGTTGGGGTGCGGATGTCAATCTGATTGCCTATAAATCAGAAGAACAAGCAGATAGTGATTTTAAGACCAATAAATGTGATGCTGTAGCAATGACGACTATGCGCTCACGTGAATATAATAAATTTGGCGGTTCATTAGATGCTGTTGGCAGTGTGCCAACCTATGCAATTGCAGAAAAAGCCATTACTTATGCATTAGATAAACGCAATGCTAGACGATTAGTTTCAGTTAAAAATGGGGTGAAATATGAACTTGTAGGGATTAGTCCTTTAGGTATGGCTTATATTTTTGTCCGTGATCGTAAAATTGACTCATTTGAAAAAGCCAAAGGCATTAAGTTTGCCTATTTACATTATGATATTGCTCAAAAAGCTGCTGTAGAGCGAGTAGGTGCGGTTGGCGTTCCTTCAGATATTTCTAATTTCGTTAAAAGATTTAACTCTGGGGAAGTTGATTCAGTTCCATCTCCAGCATACGCTTTTAAACCACTCGAAATTCATCGAGGACTAGGCAGTAAAGGTGCAATGTTTACTTATCCCGTTATGCATGTCACCGCTGATATTATTATTAAACCTGATCAATTTCCGCTAGGTTTTGGCGAAAAATCACGTGCTTGGTCTTTAAAAAGACTTCCTCAAACATTTAAATTAATTCAACGTTTAGAGGCAGAAATTCCAGCCAAATATAAGCTTAATATCTCCAAAGAAGATGAAGTTAAATATCAAAAATTACTCAGAGAAGTCCGCATCGATTTAACTCAACGCGGTGTTTATGATGCAACCATGATGTCGGTATTGAAAAGAGCACGTTGTACAATTGACCGTACCAATTTTGAATGTTCATTGGCGGGTGAATAATTTTATACTTAAAACATTTAAAATGTAGACATAATCGTAAAATCAGTCATAAAAGTCCCTACTTTTTTGACTGATTTTACAGACATATCCTGTAAGCCAAAAAAACTTTTTATGTCATCAAAAATAAACTGTTACGTTCATTTTATTTTTGACTTACGCCTTTTAAAATAAATTTTTATAAAATAATCATTTTTATAAAATAATTTATAAGAATGAAATCATAATCTTAAATATATTTTTAAATCGTTTAATACATTTTTGCTAACGTAAAAATAAAATAATGCAATGGTTCAAAATATACAAAAAAATGGAGTAAAAGCTCTATTTTTTTTAAATAAAGTTGATTAAGATTGCGGTTAAAAGAAACTCCAATTATGGATGTATAATTGACAAGGACCAAAATATGAAAAAAATAGCTTTAGCTGCGGCGACAATCTTAGGTTTAAGTACAACAGCTGCAAATGCTGCGATTAATGTTTGTGTATTTGATTTATTAGGTAAATCTGGTGAATCTTTCCAAATGGCACAAGAATGGGCATTAGCTGCAAAAGGTTGGGGTGCTGATGTTACTTTAATTCCAAAACAAGACGAAGCTGTTGCAGATAACGATTTTAAAGCAGGCAAATGTGACGGCGTATTCATGACAGCAATGCGTGCTCGTCAATATAACAAATTTGTGGGTTCTATCGACTCTTTAGGTGGCGTACCAAGTAATGCGATCGCACAAAAAGCAATTACTTTTGCTTTAGATGCACGTAATGCAAGCAAAATGGTGTCTAACCTTGGCGGTAAAAAATACGAAGTTGCAGGTGTTGCACCTTTAGGTTCTGCATTTATTTTTGTGCGCGACAAAAATATCAACTCAATTGAAAAAGCGGCTGGTAAAAAATTCGCAGTTTTAGGCTATGACCAAGCACAGAAAGTGATTGTTCAACGTGTAGGTGCGCAAGCCGTTATTTCAGATATTTCTAACTTTGCTGCGAAATTTAACAACGGTCAAGTGGATATGATTGGTGCGCCAGCATATGCATACAAGCCATTGGAATTAAACAAAGGTTTGGGTTCAAATGGTGCGGTATTCAACTTCCCTGTAATGCAAATTACAGCTGACTTCTTGATTCGCCCAGAAAAATTCCCTGCTGGTTTTGGTCAAAAATCGCGTGATTATTTTGTGAAGAACTTGCCAAAAAGCTTTGCAATGATCAATCGTTTAGAAGCATCAATTCCTGCGAAATACAAAGTAAACTTAACTGCAGACGACAAATTAAAATATCAAAAAATGATGCGTGATGGTCGTTTAGAGTTAACTAAAATGGGCGTATATGATGCTGGTATGATGTCTGTACTTAAAAAAGCACGTTGTTCTGTCGACAAAGCGAATTTTGAATGTAGCTTAGCTGGCGAATAATGTTGATTTAAAAGGAAAAACCCAGAATAAATTCTGGGTTTTTTTCTATTTTCAATTTGTCATTTAAGTCATTGTTATATAAATCATTAACACTTAATCTTATACGGTCTGCCTGAGCAAGAAAAAATTCTTTACGCAGTGCATATTAAAAAAATAATTTGATCATGGAATGGAAAAATAAAATGAAATACTCCAAGACCCTGTTAGTCGCTGCAGGTTTATGTGCAGCTGTCTCTACCGTACAAGCCAAACAAGTCATGTGTGTATTTGACCTAGTAGGTAAAAATGGTGATGTTTTTAATCTGATGAAAGATTATCAACTCGCTGCAAAATCTTGGGGCGCTGATATAGAGCTCAAAGTCAATCAAAATGAAGCAGTGATTGCAGAAGACTTTAAAGCTGGAAAATGCGATGGGATCAGCGTTACAGGTATGCGTGGTCGTCAGTTCAATAATTTTACAGGCTCTTTAGATGCAATTGGAGCTATTCCTGATCTAAATCTTGCAGTAAAGGTTATGCAAGGTTTGACCTCACCGAATTTTGCAAAGCATATGACCAATGGACAATATGAAGTTGTCGGTGTCATTCCTGTAGGTGATGCCTTCTTAATGGTGAATGACCGCAATATTAATACGGTTGCTAAAGCTGCTGGTAAAAAAATAGCAGTACTCGACTATGACCAAGCACAAAAAATCATGGTGCAACAAATCGGTGCGCAAGCAGTGAGCGCAGATGTCACTAACTTTGGTGCAAAATTCAATAACGGACAAGTGGATATTATTGGTGCGCCTGCTGCGGTATTTAAACCTTTAGAATTGCATAAGGGCTTAGGTAGCAAAGGAGCTATTGTAAATTATCCAATTTTACAAGTCACAGGTAACTTGATTATCCGTAAAGATAAGTTTCCAGAAGGATTTGGACAAAAATCACGAGATTGGGTGAAAGGACAACTGCCACGCGCTTTTACGATTCTTGGAAAAATGAAAGCTGACATTCCTGCAAAATATTGGATGCAAGTCCCTGCGGGGGACAAACCTGGCTATCAAAAGCTGATGCGTGAATCTCGTATCAGTTTGACCAAGCAAGGTGTTTATAATAAACAAATGATGAAATTATTATGGCAATTCCGCTGTAAAAATGACCCTAAAAACTTTGAATGTGCTTTACAAGATGAAAACTACAAGTAATTTGAGTTAATACCCAACAAAATTACTCAGAATTCACTTTAAAGTTCACAGACTGACCATATATTGAGTATACTATATATGGTCTTTTTATTTGAAAGACACTATTCAAACTCGTTTGAGGAATATCCCCCATGAATGCCCAAGCTCTTGAACTAACTGATAATGCAGCGAATAAAGTTCGTCAACTTCGTGATAGTGAAGGTAATCAAGAACTTATGTTACGTGTATATGTAACAGGTGGTGGCTGCTCAGGATTTTCTTATGGTTTTAATTTCGCAGAAAGCATGAATGACGACGATGCTGAATTTAGCAATGGTGATGTCAAAGTATTGGTAGACTCACTTAGTTATCAATATTTAGTAGGTTCAAAAGTCGACTATATCGAAGGTTTGGAAGGTTCACGTTTTATTGTTGATAATCCAAATGCAACAACGACTTGTGGTTGTGGTTCTTCATTCTCGATTTAATTGACAAAAAATTTTTATAATGCCCTCAAATCTGGGGGCATTTTTATTTTAAAAGCAATCTTTTAAACAATCGTATCTAAAATATATTGGCTTAATGCTTTGGCATTTTGCACAGGAATCCAATGAGTTGCATCCATAATAATTTCTTTATAAGGTGCATCTACATAATTTTTATTCAATTCCACACTTTTATAACCTATTGCCACATCATGTTTCCCCCAAATAAATAGGGTAGGCACTGTCACAGGTTTCAACAATGTTTTATTGGAACTAAAAGGTAGACCACGATACCAATTTAATGCAAAGGTTAATCTTTTTTCGTCAACAATTTGTTTTTGAAAATCATCTAATTGCTGCTGAGTCATTCCTGAGTTTTTGAGTAACCCTAATCCTATTTTTGGAAATTTCTCAAATAAAATCTCAGGAATTTTAGGCAGTTGGAATAAACCCATATAATAGGATTTAAACAACTGATTACTTTTCAGCATCGCTTGCATAAACGCTGCTTTATGCGGTACTGAAACGGCAATGAGATGCTTTATTTTTTCAGGATAACGTTGCGCAACATCCCATGCCACCACTGCGCCCCAGTCATGTCCAACCAAATAAACAGGTTGTTGAATGAGATCAAGCAAAGTCTTTACGTCTTCAACTAAGGCTGAACCACGATAATCGCGACGTTTTGTCGGTTGTGCCGCCAAACTATAACCACGTTGATTCACGGCTAAAGTTCGATAGCCATGATGATTCAATATTTCTGAAGTTTCATGCCAACTTTTATTGGTTTCAGGAAAACCGTGTAATAACACGAATATTTGCCCATCCAATGGTCCTGTATCAATCACATCAAAACTTAGATCGTCTCGTTGAAATGATGTGATACGTTGTTTTGAAATATCCATTTTTACTTCTTATTTGCAGATAAATATTATTTTTAACACACCTACCGCTAAGCAAAGGTCAAAATTGTTCAACAACATTGACCTTAAGAATGAGATTTAAAAATCATACTGCTGTGATCGTACCTAAAATACGATAGCCATGTGCACCTGTGACAGCAGGTAGATTACCACTAAGCTGCTGATCAAAACGCATTGCCAACCAAGCAAAAGCTGCCGCTTCCACCCAAGTCGGTGCTAAACCTAAGGCAGATGTGGTTTGTACTGACCAATTATGTTTACGCAAACGCCAACGCAATTGTTCTAATAAATGCGAGTTATATGCCCCACCACCACAAACATAGACTTCACCTGTGTCTAATGGTGAGCGATAAATGGCTTTTTTGATCGCACGTGTGGTCAGTTTCATTAAGGTTGCTTGAATATTTTCAGGTGTATCTTCCAACTCATCATATTCAATATCATTACGCCAATCCAAAATTTGTTCATCTAACCACTCTAAATTAAAGTCTTCTCGCCCTGTGCTTTTCGGTGGTTCTTTTGAAAAATACTCATGCGCTTGTAAACGGTCTAATAAAGTACGAATCGGTTGCCCATAGGCTGCCCAATTGCCATTTTCATCATAAGGCTGACCTGTATAACGATGGCACCAAGCATCCATCAAGATATTGGCAGGTCCTGTATCGAAGCCATAAACACCTTCTGGATTGCCTGCAGGCAATAAGCTGACATTGGCAATACCCCCCAAGTTTAAGATCACACGGTGAATGGTTGGATGTTGAAACAACGCTTGATGAAAGGCTGGAACTAATGGTGCGCCTTGTCCGCCTGCTGCCATATCACGGCGGCGAAAATCTGAAATCACAGGAATCTGCGTAATTTCAGTAATAATATTTGGATCACCGATTTGTAAAGTAAAACCATGTTCAGGACGATGACGAATGGTTTGCCCATGTGAACCAATGGCTTTGATGGCTTTTTTATCTAAGTTATTTTCTTGTATGAGTTGGTTAATAGCATTTCCAATCATGGTTGCAAGCGCAACATCTGCTTTACCCATTCGATCAATTTCATTATCACTCGGTAAAGTCAATGCCATTAATTCATCACGTAAATCAGGATCAAATGGCACAGTCAAAGTGGCATGAATCTGTAGAGGATCGAATGAAGCGGCAACAAAATCGACGCCGTCCATGCTGGTTCCAGTCATTACGCCAATATAGATTGTTGTCATGAGATATTCTTCGCCTGCATTTTGCTGAAAAAATGTTAGTATATCGCACAAATGAGATAACTGATGTATTGGATTTTGTGATGTCTAATTTCCTTCCTGCGGAAGAACAACTCGCCCTCATCCAACGAGGCACCCATGAAATTATTTCTGAAGAGGATCTATTAAAGAAACTTAAAGAAAATCGCCCTTTAAAAATTAAAGCAGGCTTTGACCCGACAGCACCAGACTTGCATTTTGGTCATACTGTATTGATCAATAAATTAAAAGTATTCCAAGATCTAGGTCATGAAGTTACTTTCTTGATCGGTGACTATACCGCAATGATCGGCGATCCATCAGGTAAAAGTGCAACTCGTCCACCACTTTCTCGTGAGCAAGTTGAAGCCAACGCAAAAACTTATCAAGAACAAGTCTTTAAAATTCTTGATCCAAATAAAACCAAAGTGCGTTTTAACTCTGAATGGTTTAATCAACGTACTGCAGCAGATTTGATTCAATTGGCATCTCAACAAACTGTTGCCCGAATGTTAGAACGTGATGACTTCACTAAGCGTTATAACAATCAACAGCCGATTGCAATTCATGAGTTTTTATATCCATTGGTTCAAGGTTATGACTCTATTGCACTTGAAGCTGACGTAGAAATGGGCGGTACTGACCAAACCTTTAACTTACTTATGGGACGCACCTTACAAGGTCGTTATGGTCAAGAATCTCAAGTGTGCATCACAGTGCCTATTCTTGAAGGTTTAGATGGCGTGAATAAAATGTCTAAATCTTTAGGTAACTATATTGGTGTGTTTGATGCACCAGGTGCGATGTACCAAAAAGTATTGTCGATGCCAGACAGCTTGATTGAACGTTATTTTGAATTATTAAGCTTTAAGTCTTTAGACGAGATCGCAGTATTATTAAAAGAAATGGCAGAAGGTCGTAACCCGCAAGATATTAAGAAAATTCTTGCGCTTGAGTTAGTTGAACGTTTTCACGGAAGCGAAGCTGCTGAACATGCACATAAAGGTGCGGGTAATTTAATTACTGAAGGCGAGTTACCTGAAGGTACACCTGAAATCACCATTTCTCGTGCTGAGTTTGGCGGTGAGGTTTCTATTATTTCTATCCTTCGTGCAGCAGGTTTGACCAAAAATTCTGCACAATCGAAAGATGCTGTTTCACGTGGAGCCGTTAAAGTAGATTGGGAAGTGGTAGATGCGAGTTATATGGTCAAAGAAAATGTGACTTTGATTATCCAAGCCAGCAAAAAAGCCATTGCAAAAGTCACATTTGTTGATTAATTCAGTTTGAGTATTGATTTAAATACTTAAAATAAAATCCCCAATAAAAATATTGGGGATTTTATTTTAAATGTCAGAACTATACAAATATTAAAATATTTTAAAATACAATTTTATTCACCTGTTAGTGAGCATTCGAAATTGGTACGATCCACTGTACAACGTGCTCTTTTCAATACTGACATCATATCTGCATCATACACACCACGCTTAGTCAGTTCGATCCGCCCATCACGTAACAGCTTTTGATACGTGATTTGATCTTCTTTAGAAATAGAGAGTTTATATTTAGCAGGAATATCTGCTTCCATTCGTTGAATTTTCTTAAACATTTTTGGCAATTGTTGGACTGACCATGCACGTGATTTTTCCCCAAAACCCAGTGGAAATTGGTCAGGCTTGATAATTAAATCTGCAGTCACATTCACCACAGGAAAAGTGAACATTGCGCCTTTATCACCCAAACCTTTATAAATTTCCAAAGGTCTAAACGCATAAACAGGTGCTGCAATTGCATCCACTTGTCCGTCATTAAACTTTTTCACAAAATTAGAAATATCTGAAGGAACACCTACGGAGCCGACTTGTTGAACAGCCATTTTTTGGGCATCATCATAATGTAAATAAGCAAATTTTTTGCCTTTGGCTTTTTGAAGTGTATTCACAGCACGATCACGAACAAAAATATACGCAATTCCTAAAGGGCTAATCCCTACAAGTTCGTATTTCACACCATTTTGGCTAGACACCAAACGCTTAGCATTACGTTTATCTAAAGCATAAATGATAGCTTTATTGGCAATCTCATTTGATGGAACTCCCCCAAGCGCATCAATTGATCCACCAAATTTATTATATTTTCGTGAACGCATAGAGGTCATTGCCACAGCATCACACTTATCAGTTCTGAAATCTTTATCTGCTTGGTCTTCTGATCTATAGGCAATCAGATTAACATTTGCCCCCCACCCTTTTGCAGCCAATGCCCATTCTTCCATGAGTTTATAAGACTCGCCTGCTTTTCCAAGTAAATCAAACACACACACGTTTTGTTTGGCTTGCGCTAAACTTGGTAGCGCCAACATGCAGGTTAAAAGTGTCGCTGAGTACAAAGTTTTTATTTTAAACACAGACGATTTCTCCTTTTTAAATTTTCATCCCGTTTTAACCAAGACTTGTATCACAAAAAAATTAATTTATGTATATTTATCTAAGTTTTTAGACGAAAGCAGTAAAATCCTTGCTACTTTTCTCACTAAATATCCAGTAAAAGTTTTATTGCTTTGGTACAAGCTGATTTATCCATTAAAATAGCACATCTATTTACCAGTATAGTTTTTATTCATGATTCAGTTAGAACAACTTTCATTACGCCGTGGCGGACGTGTTTTATTCCAAAAAGCATCGATGCAACTTCATCCAGGTTGGAAAATTGGTTTAACTGGGGTCAATGGTGCAGGTAAATCAACACTCTTTTCTGCATTATTAGGTGGAATAGAATCTGACAGTGGTCGTCTTACACGTCCAAATGTGTGGACAGTGGCGCACATGGCTCAAGAAATCAAAGCCTTAGATATGAAAGCGATTGATTTTGTACTGTCTGGTGATGAGGAATACTGGCAAATTCAACATAAACTCAATGATCCTAAAGATTTGAGTGATACTGATTTAGCTCATTTATATAGTCGTTTTGATGAAATTCATGGCTATTCTGCCCCATCCAAAGCATCACAACTGATGGCTGGTTTAGGCTTTTTTGAGCATCAATCTGAACTTTTGGTATCGAGTTTTTCAGGTGGATGGCGTATGCGCCTCAATCTGGCACGTACCTTGATGAGCCGTTCAGATTTACTCTTGCTTGATGAACCGACTAACCATTTGGATTTAGATGCTATTTTATGGTTAGAAGATTGGTTAAAAGCCTATGAAGGTACTTTGATTTTAATTTCACATGACCGCGATTTTTTAGATGCGATTACTGACCATATTTTGCATATTGAAAATCAAGAATTAACCTTATATACAGGTAATTATTCAACTTTTGAAATTACACGTGCAGAACGCTTAGCACAACAACAACAAGCATTTGAAAAACAAGAAGAAGCCAAAGCACATTTACAAAAATTTATTGATCGTTTTAAAGCCAAAGCCACCAAAGCCCGTCAAGCACAAAGCCGAATTAAACAACTTGAGCGTATGCAAGAACTTGCACCTGCGCATGTAGATACACCATTTACCTTTAGTTTCCGTGAGCCAAGTAAAATGAGCTCACCTTTATTGACATTAGAACATGCCGATATTGGCTATGGCGACAAACTCATTGTGACCAATGTTAATTTACAAATTACTCCAAGCAGTCGCATTGGTTTATTGGGAATGAATGGTGCTGGTAAATCAACTTTAATTAAATCTCTAGTTGGTGATTTGGCTTTAATCCAAGGGATCCGCAAGCCTTCAGAATTATTGAATATTGGCTATTTTGCACAGCATCAAATGGATGCACTCGATGGTAACGCTAGCCCAATGCTGCAATTGGCACGTATTGCTGATCCTAAAATTAGTGAAGCAACTTTACGTTCATTCTTAGGGAGTTTTGGTTTTAGCGGTGAACGCATGGATACACCAAGTGAAAGTTTTTCAGGCGGTGAACGTGCGCGTTTAGCTTTGGCACTGATTGTTTGGTTAAGACCCAATGTGCTGATCCTAGATGAGCCAACTAACCATTTAGACTTAGACATGCGTCATGCTTTAACGATGGCATTGCAAGATTTTGAAGGTGCTGTGGTTCTAGTGTCACACGAACGTCAATTGATCGCATCTGTCTGTGATGAACTCATCTTAGTCCACAATGGTCAAAGCAAAGAATTTGATGGTGACTTGCAAGATTATGCAGTTTGGTTACGTCAAGCACGTGCTGAAATGATGAAAAATGGTCAGCAAGCTGCTGCTCCTTTGCAATCACAAGTTGAAGTAAAGCCCCAAGTTTCCAAAGTCGATAAAGAGGCTCAACGCAAATTAGCAGCTCAACGCCGTGAACAAACCCGCCCTATTCGTAAAAATATCGAGAAAATAGAAGCTCAAATCGGTAAAATTCAGCCACGTTTAGCAGAAATTGAAACATCTCTTGCAGATACAGCACTGTATGATGCCAGTCGTAAAGATGATTTACTTAAACTGATGAATGAACAGACTGAGCTAAAAAATAAACTTGAGCAATCAGAAGAACAAATGCTTGAACTAATGATGGAACTCGAAGAACTAGAAAGCTCTTTTGATGACTAATCTTTTATAAATAGTTATTTATCTAGAGAAAGTATTTTTGAACTGCTTTCTCTTTTTATTTTCCAAGTATTAGGATTTACTCTAAAAAATAATTTATTTTCTATGTATTTCAATACTATAAATCTTGTTGAAATTATAAAAACCCAATACATAACTTTTAGTTATGTTTTAATTTTAAATCCGTGGAACATATTTAAAATACCAATATAGAAAATATTTCGTTTATTGATAAAACATATTAATAAAAACCACTTATCCTTTCCTTCAATTTAAATTTATTAATTTTATCCACAAGCAACCATCACATATTTTTAAATTCAAAATATTACTACTTAAAACTTACAATTACCCGATATACTTACAGAAGAAAAAGTTCATTTTTTTAGATTTTTGCTTAATGATTTTGTTCATTTTTGGCTATTTTAACTAGATATTTTAAAGTTATCCACAGTTTATTTCAGATTTTTTGATTATTTTTAAATCAATTTACTATTGTTTTTAAGTCTTATTTTCAACAAAAAAGCACCTTAAAAATTCCATTTAAGGTGCTGTTTTGACTATGCTCAATATCATGATCTGGCACTATTTTCCATTTCACAAAATCTTAATTCAGTAATTTTCCAATCTTCTTGAAATATCCATTTTTCTTGAATAACTGTACTTTCATCTTCTAAATGAATTTGTACCAAACATGCAGTTTGATCACGATTAAACTCATAATCTTCACTTTGAACATTGGGTTTTTGCGGTTTCCACACGCCATTTTTGACAGCATGTGCAATCTTCTCATAGCGGGTAAAATTACTTTCTACACGCCCTTCTTGCTCATAAATCACCTTAAAATGCTCATCTTCATACTGAGTCAAGACTTCATAATTACCTGTAAAAAAGGCATTTACCCAAATATCACGGGTATGTTCCAACTGATTATCCATAATTCTAGCCTCTTGATTTATATACTATTATCTAAAAAACAATAGTGACATAAAAATAAGTCATTTTTATAAAAAAATCATGAATATACAAAGATTCTAAAGATAGATACAAAAGATAAAAAAATCCCTTTGAATATTAATATTCAAAGGGATATAAAACTTCAATACAAAGAAATTAATTAAGCATCAATATCTGCATTTAAAGCATTTTCTTCAATAAATGCACGGCGAGGTTCAACATCATCCCCCATTAAACATGCAAACATACGATCTGCTTCGATTGCATCATCCACAGTCACTTGCAGCATATTACGGTTTTCAGGATCCATAGTGGTCTCCCAAAGCTGTTCCGCATTCATTTCACCCAAACCTTTATAGCGTTGGATCATCATGCCACGGCGTGAATCAGAAAGAATATGTTGCCAAACTTGGTGGAAGTTGGATACATTAATTTTGCGCTCACCTTTTTGTAAATAAGCACCATCTTCAAGCAAGGTAAACCAACTTTTCGAGTTTTTCAGCAAACGAATATATTCACCTGAACCTAATAAACCAGCATCAAGTAAATAATGATGTGGCAAATTATGCACATAAATAGTCATACGTGGGAAATAAACCGTTGAGCGAATACCTTCTGGATCTTCACGATCAAAACTTTCAAGGCTAAATTCTGGACGTAAACTTGGTTGTGCAGTTTCAATCGCTACACGTAATTTTTCCGCCCATTCTTTCACATAATTTTGATCGTTATTTTGATCAAGCTTAAATGCATCCAAGCCCAATAAACCATCCAATAAAGTTGCAGGATAACGTACGGTCAAACGCTGCAAACTCTTTTGAGAAGTTTGATAATCTGCAATCACATTTGCCAACGCTTCACCACGAATTGCAGGGGCGTCTGCACTGATATGTAACTCTAATTCATCAATCGCATTTGAAATGAGGAAAGTTTCCAATGCCTCATTGTCTTTGATGTACTGTTCCTGTTTACCTTTTTTCAACTTGTATAATGGTGGTTGTGCAATATAAATATGACCACGCTCTACAAGCTCAGGCATTTGACGGAAGAAGAAGGTCAATAATAACGTACGAATATGTGAACCATCCACGTCCGCATCGGTCATGATAATGATTTTGTGATAACGCAATTTATCAGGATTGTATTCTTCACGCCCAATACCACAACCTAATGCTGTGATCAAAGTACCGACTTCTTGCGAAGAAATCATCTTGTCAAAACGTGCGCGTTCTACGTTAAGGATTTTACCTTTCAACGGCAAAATCGCTTGCATCTTACGGTTACGACCTTGTTTTGCAGAACCGCCCGCAGAGTCACCCTCGACTAAGTAAAGTTCAGATAATGCTGGATCTTTCTCTTGGCAATCTGCCAATTTACCCGGTAAGCCTGCAATATCTAAAGCACTTTTACGACGTGTCATTTCACGTGCTTTACGCGCTGCATCACGGGCACGCGCTGCATCAATGATTTTACCTGCAATCGATTTAGCAGCTTGTGGATTTTCCAATAAATATTCAGAGAATGATTTATTCATCGCCTGCTCAACTGCAGGTTTTACTTCACTCGATACCAACTTTTCTTTGGTTTGAGATGAGAATTTTGGATCAGGCACTTTCACAGATACAATTGCAGTCAAGCCTTCACGTGCATCATCACCTGTGACCGCAACTTTTTCTTTCTTAAGAATATTTTCACTTTCAAGATATTGGTTCAAACCACGTGTTAATGCCGCACGGAAACCAGCTAAATGCGTACCACCATCTTTTTGTGGAATATTATTGGTAAAACAACGCACATTTTCTTGATAGCTGTCATTCCACTGCAAAGCCACTTCAACAGTAATCCCCGACTCTGGAATTTGTGATGTGAAATGAAAAATATCATTGAGATGGGTTTTACCTTGGTTAATATATTTTACAAACTCAGATAAACCACCTTCAAAATCAAAAATATGCTCAGCATGGATACGCTCATCACGTAAAATGATACGCACACCCGCATTTAAGAATGAAAGTTCACGCAAACGGCGCGCTAAAATATCAACATTAAAAATCGTTTGGCTGAATGTTTCCGCACTTGGCCAAAAACGTACAGTGGTTCCTGTCAGTTCTGTATCACCAATAATTTTTAATGGATAAACGGGATCACCATGTTTATATTCTTGTTGGTGAATATGTCCTGCACGTTGAATGGTCAGTTCTAATTTGCTCGATAAAGCATTGACTACTGAAACACCAACACCATGCAAACCGCCCGACACTTTATAACTGTTATCATCAAACTTACCGCCTGCATGCAGAATGGTTAAAATCACTTCTGCCGCAGATACCCCCTCTTCAGGGTGAATATCTGTTGGAATACCACGTCCATTGTCTGACACACTGACAGATTCATCTTCATGAATGGTTACGACAATTTCATCACAGTGACCTGCTAAAGCTTCATCAATGGCGTTATCAACGACTTCAAACACCATATGGTGCAAGCCTGAACCATCATCTGTATCACCAATATACATTCCGGGACGCTTACGAACTGCGTCTAGACCACGTAATACTTTGATACTAGAGGAATCATAAGCCTTTTCAGTGGTTGGATCTGTTTGAGAAGCGATTTGATCTTCTGAACTCATGGTTTCTCCCTAGTGAAAAATAGGTCTAAATGAATTAGCGTAAAATAAAAAATCATGGCACAACACGTTGAACTTGACCGTTATCAACATTGAATAATTGGTAGGAAATAGACAAATCATGTAAATGTTTTTTTACTGAATCTTGATCCAAAGTCGTCAAAAAAACCTGACTTCCAAGTTGGCTTAATCGTTCAATTAAACGCTGTTGTGCAGTTAAATCTAATTCTGCTGTCACATCATCTAATAATACCACAGTTTCCTTATTACAGGCATGTAACATGGCAATTTGTGACAGTTTTAATGCCATGATGAGTAACTTCTTTTGTCCTCTAGACAACACTACATCTGCATCCCCTGTTGGGGTTTTTAAACGCAAGTCTGCCCGATGCGGACCATACTCGGTATAGCGCCGCTCTACATCTTTTTGATGGTATTGAATCAAGTCCTGAGCCAAACCATGTTCCACATGGAACCCTGCGCTATATTCCATTTCTATACATAAGTTTGGCAATAGCATTGCCAAATCTTCAGCCAAATAGGTTTTCCATTGTTCAACGATTTCTATGCGCTGTGAATGTAAAATTTCACCGTATTCGCTCAGCATTTTATTCCATGGTTCTAGATCACTTAAACTCAGGTTACGCTGTGTTTTTAGTAAACTATTTCGCTGTTTTAAAGCTCGTGAATAATATTGCCACGCATGATAAAAATCAGGTTCCACGTGAAACATAAGCCAATCGAGCAATTGCCGTCTAGGTTTTGCCCCATGATCAATAATATCGGTACTTAAAGGATCGATAAGTTGCAAAGGTAGAATTTTAGCCAACTGTCCTTGGGTGGCGACCGAGTCACCATTGACCTTAATCACTTGTTCACCACTGAGTAGTTTTTGCATCCCGATCTTTTCAGTTGTAGATTGTGCAAAAACCAAAGCATCAGCAGTTTCATTTTGAATGTAATGTTTTGGCATATGCGTTCGGAACGAGCGCCCTGTCGCCAGTAAATGAATCGCCTCTAAAACAGAAGTTTTACCTGAACCATTTTTGCCATAAAAGACATTAAACGGCTGCAACTCATGGAGTGCAACCGTTTTTAGATTTCGAACACGCTGTATATTAAGCCGTATAATGTGCATGATATTAAACGTTGTACGTTATTAGACACGCATTGGCATGACAACATAAGTTTGGTTGTCTTGGGTTGGATCTTGTACCAATACGGACTGGTTTGCTTCCGTCATGGTCATCGACACATCATCACCATCTAAAACACCCAATACCTCTAAAATATATTGCGCATTAAAGGACATTTCCATCGGTGTGTTGTTGTATTGGATCGCCAAATCTTCAACTGCTTCATCTTGCTCTGGGTTATTGGCACGTAATTGCAAAGAATCCGCATTGAAATTTAAGAATACACCACGTAATTTTTCATTACTTAGAATCGCCACACGCTGTAAAGATTGTTTAAATACATCATGTGCAATCAACACATTTTTGTCACCACCACGTGGAATCACACGGCGATAATCTGGAAATTTTCCATCAATGAGTTTGGTGGTGAAACGTACTGTGATATCACCTTGCTCTTTGTCACGGCTTGGTGCTTGAATCGTCACATTTAACAATTCACGACCAATCAATAACGTCAATTGATCATCTTCAATACTGAGTAAACGTTGTAATTCAGCAACTGCCTTACGTGGCACAATTGCTTGTACCAATTGCGTTGCAGTAGATTCAGCCAATGTTTCACACATTGCCAAACGATGACCATCTGTAGTCACTGCACGTAATTGATTTTGATCAATTTCAAGTAAAGTACCCGTTAAATAAAAACGTACATCTTGTACTGCCATTGCAAAAGCAGTTTTTTCAAATAAACGCTTTAACTCTCGTTCAGTCACTTGAACTTGCGTACCTTGACTATTTTCTGTGGTCAATAATGGATAATCTTCAGCAGGTAAAGTCCCTAAGACAAAGCGACTATTGCCAGATTTTAGGATACAACGCTGATCTTCAGTGATTTGTAAATCAATTAGTGCTGCTGTAGGCAAAGATTTACAAATATCCATAAGCTTACGTGCAGGCACAGTGGTTTGTCCTGCTTGAATACAAGCCCCTTCAGCAAGGGTGGTACTTGCAACCAACTCCACTTCCAAGTCTGAACCAGTAATCGTCAAAGCTTGCTCAGTTGCTTGGATTTTAACGTTTGAAAGAATGTTTAAAGTATGGCGGCGTTCAACTGCGCCAACCACATTCGATAAAACATTGAGTAAGCTCTCTTTCGCGATTTTCAAACGCACGGTGGAATTCCTCTAAACTCTAAAATTGAAGATGGGTAAATAATAATATAGTTTTTAGCCCTGTACTATGCGGTAGATTATACCGCATTGCAAGAACAGAGTTTGATCAAAAATTAACTTTGAAGTAAGCGCATGAGGTTTTTATAATCCTCATTAAAAATCGGGTCTTCATTACACAAGCTTTGCACTTTTTCACACGCATGCATCACCGTGCTATGGTCACGCCCACCAAATGCCATGCCGATCTCAGGAAAGCTATCTCCTGTCAGTTCACGTGCCAAGCCCATTGCCAACTGACGAGGACGTGCATAGATTCGTGTGCGTTTTGGTCCTACCAATTCTTTGAGTGGAATACGGAAATATTCACTGACCACACGCTGAATATTTTCAGTGCTGATGGTGCGCGCACGAATAGCGAGTACATCTTTTAACGATTCACGTACCACATCCAAATCAATCGCTGAACCTTTAAAACGTGAAATTGCTACAACTTTGTTTAAAGCACCTTCCAACTCTCGCACGTTAGCAACCACTTGTTGAGCGATAAATAAAGCACAATTTCTTGGTAAATCAATGCCATTGCTTTCGGCTTTTTTCAGTAAAATTTCGATACGAGTTTCAATGTCTGGTGGTTCAACCCCAACCGATAAGCCCCAAGAAAAACGAGAAACTAAACGAGGATCTAGCTCTGTAAGTTCTTTAGGATAACGATCCGAAGTCAAAATAATTTGTTTTGATTCATCTAATAAAGCATTGAAAGTATAGAAAAACTCTACCAAACTCGCTTCTTTACCTGCCAATAAGTGAATATCATCCACCAAAAGCAAATCTAAGGAACGACAATTTTTCTTAAATTCTTCAACTTTGCCTTTTTGTAACGAACTGACAAAATCTTGGACAAAACTTTCAGCAGTCATGTACATGACACGCGCATTCGGTTTTGCTTGCAATAATGCATTGCCAACTGCTTGCATCAAATGGGTTTTACCTAGACCTGTAGGCCCATATAAAAATAATGGATTATGTTGTGATTCACCGAGTTGCGTAAGCACTTTACGACAGGTTTCTGCCGCCATTTGGTTAGATCGCCCTTCCACAAACAATGCAAAAGTAAACAATGGGTTTAATAATTTCTTTTTCGCACTTTTCGTTGCAACAAGTTCTGACTCTTTGTCTTTTTTAGATTTAGTACTTGTATTTACGACAGGTGTACTCTCTAACGCAGCAGTTGTCGTGGCAGGCTGCTCAGCTGCCGACAAAATAGCACCCGGACGGGAATCGACCAAAATTTCAACTTTACGAATACGCCCTTCAGAAAGTTGCTCCGCCAGAATGGTGATCAGTTCCAGATGATGCTCTTGGATATAGCGTGTCCAATAAGGATTGGGTGCATATAGCTTTAACGTATCGTCTGTCTCATCTGCAACCAAAGGACGAATCCACATGGCAAAGACATTATCAGAGAGCTCTTGTCGCAAGCGATTTAAGCAGTCTGTCCAAAGCATGTGAAACTCCTTTATTTAAATTTAAAAAAGATGACCCAGCGATATGGGGGTCGCCATTCTAACCAAGTTATCCACATCTGTCATGACTAATTCAAAGCAAATCGTTTAAAAAAAAGACTTTCCGCAAATAAATTTAAATTTAAACGTCTTGTGGATAAGTTTTACCACAAGCTGTGGATAAAATAAACCTTAAACTTATCCACAATCTATCAATACTTAAAAACCAAAGTTATTCACAATGTAAGTTTATATTTTTAAAAATTAAAAATGAGTTTTCCTCAAGAAAATAGCGTACTAATAATAATAAATTTAAATTTATAAATTTGAATTTATTTATAAGGTCGACTCAAGATGTGGATAACCGCAATTTATGAATTTAAATTCAAAACTACAAGGTTATAAATTTAAAAACAAGCCTTCATATGGATAAAGTTGTGGATATGATTGTTTATAATTTTTATTACATTATAAAATAATAACTTAAATTGTGAATACTTATTTAGTGAAAATTTAATATATTTTTTTCTTAAATCTAGAGGTCGCCAAAAATATAAAAAAATGCAGAGAAAAGCCTATATTCATTGACAGAACAAACAATGCACAATACAATCGCGAACCTTTAGAGAAAGATCAACATTGGAGTTTCAACATGAAACGTACATTCCAACCATCTGAATTAAAGCGCAAACGCGTTCATGGTTTCCGTGCTCGTATGGCTACTAAAGCTGGTCGTCAAGTATTAGCTCGCCGTCGTGCAAAAGGTCGTCATAGCTTAACTGTTTAATTTTATAAACAGTCAAGTTATACGATTTGGGTGTTATGTCACTTTATAGTTTCAGTCCAGCGGTGAGAATCCACTGTGCTGCAGATTACAAAAGTGTATTTGATGGTGCGCTTTTTAAAGTGCATCAACCCCATTTCTTATTTTTAGCAAAAGTAACCGAACAGCCTAAAAGCCGTTTGGGTATCGTTGTTGCTAAGAAAAAAGTGCGCCGTGCACATGAAAGAAATCGAATAAAACGTTTGGCGCGTGAAAGTTTTCGCCTAAATCAGCAAAATATTGACTTATTAGATATTGTTGTTATGCCTAAAGTTGGTATAGAAGCAATCCCTAATGCTGAATTACATCAGCAGTTACAGTTTGCATGGCAGAAATTGCAACGTCTTGTTAAAAAGCACCATAAAATAGCAATTTCTTCTCCTCAAAATTAGAGAAAGCCAATGGTTCGTATATTGCATTGGTTGATACGTTTCTATCAAATTGCGATTAGTCCTCTCATTGGACCTCGTTGTCGTTATATTCCAACTTGTTCTCAATATTCGTTAGAAGCGATCCATATTCATGGTGCCTTTAAAGGGAGTTGGCTTGCGACGAAACGCATTTGCCGCTGTCACCCTTGGGGAGGATTTGGTTATGATCCTGTGCCTAAAAAAGCAATTCGTTTTATTTCATTTCAGCAAATAGATTCTCAAACGTTTCATGTTGCTGTACCCTTGCGTGAACGTTTTACGAACCAACATCACTCTAACCACTTGGGGTAATAGATATGCAACAATGGGCCAGGTTTGCAATTCTCGGGGCCATGTTTGTCGTCGCATATTTGCTCATTTTGGCTTGGCAAAAAGATTATGGTCATGCAGATACTACCAAAACGCAGCCTGCGGCTGTGGTAGCGCATGATGTTTCTGCCGATTTGCCAAATGGTCAAACGACTGCGGCTTCTAGCGATGTTCCGCAAGCAAATATTGCTGCTGCACAACAACCGACAACTGCACCAGCAACCGCAAATCAACAACTGATTTCAGTACAAACTGACCTTTATCATCTTTGGATTAGCCCTAAAGGTGGTGATATTGTGCGTATTGAATTACTCAATCATGATCAAAGCAAAAACAGCGATGAGCCGTTTGTCATGCTTGAAAGTGATAGCAAACGTACCTATGTCGCACAATCAGGCTTAATTGGCTTAAATGGTCCAGACAGTAGTCGTGCTGGTCGTCCAAATTATGAGTTTGAAAAGACTGCATATACTTTAGCAGACTTAAAAGATGTTAAAGATAAAGATGGTAAAACTGCGAAAGTTTTAACGGTACCAATGGTTTTCAAGACTGCTGATGGTGTGGAAATCATTAAAAGCTTTAACTTTAAGCAAGGTAATTACCCAATTGAAGTGAGCTATCAGGTAGTCAACCGCAGCGCACAAAATTGGCAAGGTCAAATGTTTGGTCAACTCAAACGTGACAACTCAGAAGACCCAGGTAAGTCTGACCAAGGTATTTTCACTTTAGGTACATTCTTAGGTGGTGCTTGGGGAACGCCTGACGAACATTATAACAAGCTTAAATTTGCCAACTTCACTGAAGAAAAGCTTGATCAACAAGCCAAAGGCGGTTGGGTGGCGATGGTTCAGCACTATTTTGTGAGTGCTTGGATTCCAGGTCATTTTGGCGGTCAAGAATACACTGCAAAATTAGAGTCACGTAAATCAGCAGATGGTATGAATATCATCGGGTTTACCTCTCCAACTATTAATGTTCCTGCTGGTAAAGCGATGAGCATTGATGCAACCTTCTATGCAGGACCAAAAATTCAGTCTGAATTGAAGGACTTAGCCGTAGGTTTGAACCAAACTGTAGATTATGGTTGGTTGTGGCCGATTGCGAAACTCTTGTTCATGGGCTTACAAATGTTCCATAACGTTGTAGGCAACTGGGGTTGGTCAATTATTTTACTCACCATTTTAGTAAAATTGATTCTTTGGCCGTTGTCGTCTAAGAGCTATCGCTCTATGGCGAAAATGCGTGTGATCGCACCTGAAATGCAACGCATGAAAGAAGAATTTGGTGAAGACCGTATGCGTTTCTCGCAAGAAATGATGGCGCTTTACAAACGTGAACAAGTCAACCCACTTTCTGGTTGTTTACCGCTATTGCTACAAATGCCAATTTTCTTAGCATTGTATTGGGTATTGATGGAGTCTGTAGAACTTCGCCATGCACCGTGGATGCTCTGGATTCAAGATTTGTCAGCGATGGATCCTTGGTTCATCTTGCCATTGATCATGGGCGTGACGATGTTTGTTCAACAAAGTTTGAACCCACAACCTGCTGATCCAATGCAAGCCAAAGTATTTAAGATCATGCCGATCATGTTTACAGTATTTATGCTGTTCTTCCCTGCTGGTCTTGTGCTTTACTGGATTGTGAACAACTCGATCACGATTTTACAACAATGGTTTATCAACAAATCTGTTGAAAAAGATCGTTTAAAACGAGAAGCAGCTTAAGTTTAAAAAATTAAGCAATAGCTGATTAAATCCGCTTAAGATGGTAATCTTAGGCGGATTTTTTTATTGATTAGATAATAGAGACTTTACATGACGAATGTAGTATCCCAAAGCACCATTGCAGCAATCGCAACGCCTCCTGGACGTGGTGGTGTGGGGGTCATTCGTCTGTCTGGTCCGAAAGCATATGCCATTGCTGAAGCATTAACAGGCAAAACTTTGCCGAAAGCACGTTTTGCAGGTTTTCGTCAGTTTATGGACGAAAAAAATGAAGTCATGGATGAAGGCTTGGTGATTTGCTTCCCAAATCCGCACTCATTTACAGGTGAGGATGTTGTTGAGTTACAAGGACATGGTGGGCCAGTCATTCAAAATGCCTTGCTTGCTCGTTTGTTGGAACTTGGTGCAACGGCTGCTAAAGCAGGCGAATTTTCCATGCGTGCCTTTGAAAATGGCAAAATGGATTTGGTACAAGCCGAAGCGATTGCCGATTTGATTGATGCAACGTCACAAGCCGCTGCGCGCTCTGCGGTGCGTTCTTTGCAAGGTGCATTTTCTAACAAAGTGAATGCTGTTTTACAAAACTTGATTCATTTACGTTTGCATGTGGAAGCGGCAATTGATTTTCCTGAAGAGGAAATCGACTTTTTGGCAGATGGCAAAATTTTAGCATTGCTTGAAGGGGTGCAGGCATCGGTGACAGAAGTCCAAACTTCTGCACGTCAGGGGCAACTCTTGCGTGAAGGTTTACAAGTGGTCATCGCTGGTAAGCCGAATGCAGGTAAATCCTCTTTATTGAATGCTTTGGCGGGTATTGAGCGTGCTATTGTGACCGACATTGCAGGGACAACCCGTGATGTTTTACATGAAAAAATTACTTTAAATGGTTTACCGATCACTTTAACCGATACCGCAGGTTTACGTGAAACTGGCGATGTCGTGGAAAAAGAAGGTATTCGTCGTGCTATCAAAGAGATCGAGCAAGCAGATTTATTGCTTTTGGTCTATGACTTGAGTCAAGGAGAAAATCCTTTGGCTTTGGCACAGGAATATTTTGCTGATCATTTAGAACCGAAACGTTTGATGTTGATTGGAAATAAATGTGATTTGACCAATCAAACTGCTGAATTGAGCGATTTTGAAGGTTTTCGTCATATCACAGTATCTGCCAAACAAGAAACAGGCGTTCAAGCGCTCATAGATGCGATTACAGCACATGCAGGCTTTCAACCTGAAGAAGATGCCTTTATCGCACGAACTCGTCATTTGGACGCAATGAAGCGCACTCAGCAGTATTTGGCAGAGGCACATGAGCAACTTGTGGTGTATCAGGCTGGAGAGTTGGTCGCTGAGTCTTTGCGTTTGGCGCAAAATGCTTTGGGTGAGATCACAGGTGACTTTAGTGCAGATGATTTGTTAGGTGTGATTTTTGGATCGTTTTGTATCGGGAAATGATGTTTTAAAAACATAAATCATAATTATTTTGAATAAAAAGTATTAAATTTTAATAGCTTAATGCTTTTTATTTTAATAGTAATTCATTAATGTAACAATTAGACTTAAAGAAGATAAATTGTAATTAATTGTAAGCTTTTAAGTTAATAACAGCACTATTAATTCGTACTAAATTTATTCATTTTTGAATAAAATGTTCAGTAAAGTGAACAACTTATATAGAATTTTCTATATTTTTTTAGTAATTAAGTCAAAAACTTGGATAAATAAGAGTATTTATTTTAGTTTGAAATATAAACATTCAAATTTGAATAACAATATTATTAAAAGTGTTTGAATTGATGATAGTGCTCGACAACATTTAACGCACTTGTTCTTAAGATGGCTTGTCGCTCCGTAAATTTTACCGTAAAGTTGCAGAAAGTTCATTGAGTTGTATAAATGCAAAAGCAATCAATGAGTATAAAGAGCCAAGTAAATTCGACCTTACTTGACCCTCTTTATGGAACTAGTGGCTTTGGGAATCTTCGACCTTTCCTATTGCCAATCCTTTTAAACCGCCGTGACAGGCACAAACCTAAAGGAACTTTAGAAATGTATAACAGCTTAAAAACAAGTTTTATATGACTAATTAAAATTAGTCTATAGGTAGAACTATAGTGAACCTTTGGTTTAAAGTAAACATCTTGTTTACTTACAAATACGCTTCCTTGTGTCTTACTGAACGTATTGAATAGTGCTGTAAACTCTATCCCACTGATAAAACTTAGTTTAAAAACTTAAACATTCTAATTTTTCTATTTTTGTGTCTAGGCATTTCCATAATTGGAGAATGTTTAGATGACGATATCTAAAACTAAGCAAAACACAAATTCACTTTTGATTTGTCAAAAACAAGTGCAACAAAGAACCGGGCTGAATACTTCAGAAATAAAAATCCTGATGGCACATGATTTATTTCCAAAAAGTATCAAGATTTCTAAACGATTACTTTGGATCGAGGAAGAAATTCATCAATGGATTAGCATGTTGACGTTTCCGTTAGTGGAACTTAATTTCGATTTATCTAGCCGATTAAATCTATTATGTCGACAGTTTAATCAGGCTTCTGATTGTGCAAGTTTAGCAAGCCGTAATTTGATTTATTATGGAAAAGTAGTCAAACCGCACTTGAGAAAACAAATCCAAGACATCAAAGATCAGCTACAACCAAAATTGATCTAATCTTATAGGAAGCTGACTGAATGTCAGCTTTCTTTATCAAAACTTAGTTTTATGTAAGCTCATTTTACAGCGACAAATGATTACTTTAAGCTGATGAACGAATATTTAGAGATGAGTATCAAACATGAAAAAATCTTCTTTTCTTTTTTCTGTCATCGTTATGGCATTAACTGCAAATGTTTGGGCAAGTAGTGATGATCAACGCATTATTGATGCTGCACAAAAGCATCCGATCACAATTGCCGAAGCATTACAAACTGCTGATGAAACTGCAGTCATGTTAACTGGAACAATTCAGCGCCAAGTCAAAGACGAACATTATGAGTTAAAAGATGCTACGGGGAGTATTACCGTTGAAATTGATAAAAAACTCGCATCTGCAGCACAACTTAAACAAGGGACTGTGGTGAAAGTCTTAGGTGAAGTAGACACACATCGTTATAAACCAACAGATATTGATGTGGTCAAAGTTGAATTTGTAAAATAACAAGGTAGGCATTTCGCCTACCTATTTGTTTAAAATGTTTTTATTTTTAAATGTGAAATTAATAAATAAATACAGAGTAAGCCGACACTTACACAAAAGGAAAGTACGCCTGTAGTGAACCCAAAATGATCAGACACATATCCAGCGCCAATGATTGGCACAATCGTTCCTAAGTACGCTAAAAATAAATATGTGGACACCACCGCAGCACGATTTTCCACTTTGGTCATGTGGTGAATCAAAGCAAAAGCACCCAATAAACTCATGCCATGCCCCATTCCCACAAAAATGACACTGACAAAAAATAATACACTCCAATGCATAAGCATACAGACAGCTAAAACCACATAACTGATGATGAGCATGCTCAAACCAAGATTTAATGCTTTATGCATCGGCATAGATTTCACGATAAATTGTGCAGCAGCAGACACCAATAAAATACTGGCAATGGTTGCGCCACTCATCATTGGACCATGCCAAGGAATCACATCTTTAATAAACGAAGGCGCAAGCGAGGCAAATAAGCTAAAAGAACCAAAGGCACAAAATGCGCTAAAACTGGTGATATAAAATAGTTTTTTAAACTGTGGCTCTGGTAATTCCAGATGCGGTGCCATGTTAAATTTTTGTTTTGCCGTATTTACTGTTTTTAAACTAAATAAACTGATTAAGCTGAGTATTGCAGCAACGATCACAGGCAAATAAGGCGTGACTAAGGGATATTTGGAAAATTGGGCAATTGTGCCACCAATAAATGGACCTAAACCAAAACCTAAGACTGTAATAATTGAGCTCAGTTGTGCCGCAGAGGCTTTATGTGAGTCAGGGATGGTATAGATCAAACCCAACATTGCCGAGGTGCTAATCAACCCAGATGCAATCCCAATGATAAAACGACCTAAACCTAAGATATAGGCATGAGCGGCAAAAACAGAAATACTTAAACCCAAAATGGCAAAAAATAGACCGATTTGTAAGGTGCGAATATAACCAAAACTATTACTGCTACGTCCTAGAAAAAGTAAAGTGGTTAAACAACCAAACATATATGCCACAAAAATATAGGTAATATGGCTGGGTAGCAGTTGCCATAATTGCTGATAGATCGGGTAAAGTGGGCTAGCTAAAGCTGTCCCAATTGTTCCAATACACAAAGCTAGGCTAACCATTAAAAATGGTCGCCATGATTGTTGATTCATAAATAAAAGACTTTTTATGAGAGGAAAAAATGCCAATCCGAACTGAAAACAGTGATTGGCATGGAAGAAATTGAGTATGTGAAATAGATTAAAACTTAATCAATTTAAGGTCAATATCCAACATCGTATTATTCAAAAATTTCAGTGAAATTAGCCATAACGTTTCAGTAATTTTAGAAACTCTTGTAATTCTTGCTCGTTGACAGCTTCCGTATCAGTTAAGACATGATGGCGTAAATGATTTTCGATAAGCTCATTCATCAAACCATTGACTGCTCCTTTGATAGCGGCAACTTGCTGTAACACATCAATACAGGATAATTCTGGTTGATTCAAAGCATCTTCTACGGCATGAATTTGTCCCTTTAGTCTTTTGACCCTATTTAAAACTTTTTTGTCATGTTGTAAGTGACTCATGGGCATTTCTCATAAAAATATACTCCCTTATAGTATATTTAAAAACTTGATCATATACTAAGGGGGAGTATATTTGAGTGTTTCATGATGCAATTTAAACCCATTCAGCGCCAACATTCCCATCAGTTTGATCAAGGAAATCCTTTAGCACAAAAGAAAATTTTAATTGCAACCTTACTCACGGGTGCAATGATGATTTTTGAGATCGTTGGCGGTTGGATTTTTAACTCTATGGCACTGTTAGCTGATGGTTGGCATATGAGTTCGCATATGTTAGCGCTTGGTTTGGCGTATATGGCATATCGAGCAGCGCGACATTATGCCCAAGATACACGCTTTAGTTTTGGAACATGGAAAATTGAAATTTTGGCAGGCTATAGCAGCGCAATATTGCTGATGGTTGTTGCTTTATTTATGGCTTTTCAATCCGTTGAACGATTATTTCACCCTGTCCAGATCCATTATAATGAAGCGATACCGATTGCTATTTTAGGTTTAGTGATCAATTTAGTTTGCGCTTGGTTATTACATGATGATGCTGACCATCACCATCACCATCACCATCACCATCACCATTCACATGAATCAGATCACCATCATGAGCATGATTTAAATCAAAAAGCGGCATTTCTACATGTGGTCGCAGATGCGGTGACTTCTGTTCTTGCAATTGTGGCTTTATGTGCAGGTAAATATTTTGGATGGGATTTTTTAGATGCTGTTTTAGGGATCGTGGGGGCAATTTTAGTTGGAAAATGGTCTTTGGGACTGATTCAAGAAACAGGCAAAACTTTGTTGGATGCTGAAATGGATCATCCTGTTGTGGATGAAGTTCGTGACGTGATTGCGAGTTTAAATGTATCCGTCAATATTACCGATTTGCATGTTTGGAAAGTTGCACGTGGTAAATTTTCTGTAATTTTGGTCTTAGAAAGTCGTGATAAGGCTTTAACTGCGGATCAAGTTCGACACGCTTTATCTGTTCATGAGGAATTGGTACATATCACGGTAGAAATCAATCAAGCTGCGAGTTTTAGTTTTGTTCCACGTGAAACCAAAAGAATGCTTTAATTTCAACTGAACTTCAACACAAATAGATTTTGGGTATGTTTAAATCTGTGCTGTGAATGTAGGTTTTGGTTAGGTATTTATGTTTAAAAAAAGTATGATGTTGGGGCTAAGTTTATTACTTAGCCAATTTAGTTTTGCAGATGTTGATGCAGTCAAAGCCAAGCTTGAAAAAAACTATCCCAATGTAAAAATAGGAAATATACAAACCACTGAAATGCAAGGTTTGTATAGTGGTACGTTGGATCAGCAAATCGTCTATATCAATGAAGATGCACAACATTTGTTGGTGGGCAGTATGATTCGCTTAAAGGATCAACATAACCTTACCAAAGATTTGGCTTTAAAAGATCAGCAGGTTGATTTTAAAAAATTACCTTTAAATGATGCCATTAAAACAGTAAGGGGGAATGGTAAGCGTCAGCTTGCGATCTTTTCTGACCCAAATTGCCCATATTGCAAGAGTCTTGAAAAGAATTTAACCCAGCTCAACAATGTGACGATTTATACTTTTATATATCCTATTAAAAATCAGTCAATTATTCCATCTAAGAAAGTTTGGTGTTCCAGTAACCCAGCCTTTGCGTGGAAAAACTTACTTCAAAATAGTATATCACCGAGTGCTGCTGCAAACTGTGAAACTCCCATTGAGCGTAACTTAGCCCTGGGGAAAAAATTAGGTCTACAGGGAACGCCTGCAATTATTTTTTCTAATGGAACAAAAGTCATGGGCGCTTATCCTGCCAAAGAAATTGAAAAAATCTGGTCAGAATTGGGTTTATAACATACAAAAAAGCATCTCAGATGAGATGCTTTAAATGAATTTGCGTAAATCAGTACTAGGCTTTTTTACTCACCATATTGTAGATAAACAATACAATGATTGCCCCGATGACGGATGCAATAAAGCCTGCGGATGAACCCTCAGGATAAAGTCCAAGCATACGTCCACCATAAGTTGCAACCAATGAACCCACGATACCGAGTAATGTTGTAACAATAAAACCAGCTTTATCATTGCCAGGATGAATGGCACGTGCGATTAAGCCAGCTAAAAAACCAATAATGATTGCCCCGATCAGTGACATCATAATCTCTCTCCTTGTTTTTTGGTTTTATCTAAAGTGAAGGAATCAACTGTATGTATTTTATAATTAAATATTCCATCACAGAGTTAAAGGCAGACTTTGCTACAAGTTGTTGCATTTTTGTTTACTTATCCACGAATAATGAGCAATAAAAAAGCGACCGAAGTCGCTTAAATCAGTGTTAATTTTGAGATGACTTATAAACCAATTTCACCAATAAATGGAATATGGCGATATTTTTGATCATAGTCCAAGCCATAACCCACGATGAATTTATCTTCGACTTCAAAACCTAAAAATTTCACATCGAGTTCAATTTCACGGCGTGAAGGTTTACTAATTAAAGTGCACAGTTCAATTGAGTTCGGTTGACGCGTTTGTAGAATTTCAAGCACTTTGCTCAAGGTATTACCTGAGTCGATAATGTCCTCAACGACCAGTACGTCTTTATTTCGAATTTCACCATCTAAATCTTTTAAGATTTTCACATCACGGCTCGAGGTTGTCCCACCGCCATAACTTGAAACGGTCATGAAGTCGAGTTCATGTTCTTTGCTAATCGCACGACATAAATCCGCCATGAAGATGACTGAACCACGTAATAAGCCGATCAAAACCAATTCTTTGTCACTATTGGCATAATGTGCATCAATTTTTTTACCAAGTTCTTGAACTTTCGCTTGAATTTCTTCAGTCGAAATCATCACTTTCATTTCAATGGTCATGGGAAATACCTAAAGCATCAATATCGCAAAATAAAAAAGGCGTTGACGAGCAACACCTAAAAGATGCGTTAATTTTAAAACATATCAGACCAAGATGCATCTTTTTTGACGATTTGATATGTAAAACGGTAGATTTTGTTAATGTGCATCACGTTTGAGTAGTAATGCACACGCCACAAAAAATACCCCAATCAGCACGATTTTCTTTTTGGAACGAGGCGCTTTGTGAGTTTGCTGCTGTGAATTAGTGGGTTTGTTCATAGGCTTTATTCCCATAAATATAAGTCGCTTGAATATTGCGGTCATCTCCCAGAGTCAATAAGGCAAATAACGCATCTTCAATACTTTTAGCACGTTCTTGGCGAAGTTTTTGTAAAGCTGTAGCGTGTAAATTTAACACTACAAAGTCAGCTTCTTTACCTACATTAAAATTACCCAATTTGTCCTCTAGATCAAGTGCCTTAGCACCGCCTAAGGTTGCATGATAGAGTGACTCAAATGCAGACAGTTTATCACCTTGTAACTGTTGTACCTTATAAGCCTCATTCAAAGTTTGTAATTGGCAGAAAGATGTGCCCGCACCAATGTCCGTACCTAAACCAACTTTGACATTTTTTTCCCATGTTTTTTGTAATGGAAATAAACCACTACCGAGGAACAGATTTGAGGTTGGGCAAAATGCGATTGCAGAATTAGTGGCGTGCATACAATCCCATTCATGTTCTTCTAAATGCACACAATGCGCAAAAACCGACTTCTGCCCTGTCAAACCATAATGATGATACACATCCAAATAGCCGTTTTGCTCTGGAAATAAATCTTTGACCCATGCGATTTCATTTTTATTTTCACTTAAATGGGTATGCACATAAACATCAGGATATTCAGCTTTGAGCTGCCCTGCACGTGCTAACTGTTCAGGCGTTGAGGTTGGCGCAAAGCGCGGTGTGATGGCATATAGATTGCGCCCTTTGCCATGCCATTTTTCAATCAAAGCTTTGGAGTCAGTATAAGCACTTTCTGCTGTATCCGTCAGAGCCTCAGGTGCATGACGATCCATCATGACTTTGCCTGCGATGAGACGCATTTGGTGACGTTCTGCTGCTTCAAATAATGCGTCAACGGACTGTGGATGCACTGTACAAAACACCAGTGCTGTCGTGGTGCCATTTTTAAGTAATTCATTGACAAAAAAATGCGCAATTTGATCAGCATATGATTTATCTTGAAATTGAATCTCGGTTGGGAAGGTATAAGTGTTTAACCACTCTAATAATTGTTCACCATATGCACCTACCATTTCTGTTTGTGGGAAATGAATATGCGTATCAATAAATCCTGGAACAATCAATTGATTTGGATAATGTTCAACTCGTTGGTTTTCAGTCAGTTGAGCCTGCCCTTCTGTCCAAGAACCAAACCAACTAATTTTACCTTGTTGAATTAAAAGTAAACCATCTTCTACATATCGCACTTGGTCGTGAATGTCACGTGCTTGGGCAACTGTATTCTGAATATCAAGGAAGCGACCACGAATCGCTGTCGTTGTAACTACAGAAGACATTTTGAACCTGCATTTTGAATTTTTTCGATTGATTGTAGCTGATTTAACTACATGCTTCTGTATTTTGTGTAAACGTTTAAGAAGCTATTTTTTAAAGTCTGATTTTTAGGGTTTTAGATTTCCAATAAAATATATAAATCTTTTCGAAGAAAAAGTATTAAATCTTTCAAAATAATGAAATAAGAGATACAAATAGAACCCTGTATAATGTGTATATATTGAAAATTTACAGTGATGATTTTACTAAAACTTTTATCTAATCCTTATTAAAATTATGCAATTATTGGACATTTACGAAACAAAATTATATCAAGAGCTAAAGCAAATCGTTTTTGCTGAACAGGCTTTAATGCAAAGATTGATCTATTTAAAGCAGATTCATGTTGAAGCATATTTAAGTGCAGGTGTGATTCGGAATCTGGTCTGGTCGAGTTTACATCAGCAACAATATCAAATTAAAAACACCGAAATAGATGTAATTTTCTTCGATGAGAATGAACAGAATCAAAACATCACACAAGAAATTTATGGAAAATTAACACAAAAATTTCCTGAAAATGATTGGGATGTAGTTAATCAAGCTTTGGTACATACATGGTATACAACCGAAAAAAATCAAGCGATTTCAGCTTATTTGTCCTTATATGAGGCTTTAAGTACTTGGCCAGAAACAGCAACTGCGATTGCAGTACGTTTAATTGAACATGATGATATGGAGATCATTGCACCCTTTGGACTAAGTGATTTATTTGAATTAAAACTACGTTGGAATGATCGTTTGGTGAGTCATGATGTGTTTATACAAAGGCTGAGTTCAAAAAGATTTTTACAGAGATGGGAAAAACTCAAAATTATAGATTAAACATAGGCAAAGCTATTTTGTAGACTAATGATTAGAATGGATGTTTTTAAATCCTTCACAACCCTCCTCTTTTACAAAAGGAGGGTGTTTTTATCACGGAAAATTAAGGATTCAGTGTTTGCTTTTTATTATGTCGAATCGACAACCACGCTGTGATCGCCAATACAATGACAATAAATCCAAGTGAAATCCAAATCGGCATATGGAACACATCCAACATTAACATTTTAAAACCGATAAACACTAAAATAATGCCTAAACCATACGGGAGATAATGCATCTTAGACGCTGAACCTGCCAATAAAAAGAACATAGCACGTAAGCCTAAAATCGCCATTAAGTTTGCTGTAAGTACAATAAAAGGATCATTGGTCACTGCAAAAATTGCTGGAATAGAATCCACCGCAAAGATCACATCCGATGCTTCAACAAGGATTAAAACTAAAAATAGTGGTGTTGCCCATAACAGACCATTTTGACGTACAAAGAATTTTGCCCCTTCTAGCTGCGGCGTGATACGCATATGCTTGCGTAACCATTTGAGCATCGCCATATCTTCGATATTGTTATCTTCTTCATCTTGTCCTTTGAGGAATTTAAAGCCTGTATAAACAAGGAACGCACCGAAAATATATAAAATCCAAGAGAATTCTTGAACGAACCAAGCCCCAATAAAAATGAAAATAGTACGTAAAATAATCGCACCGAGTACGCCATAGAGTAAAATTTTACGTTGTAACGCAGGAGGGATCGCAAATGCAGCAAAAATCATCAGCCACACAAAAACATTATCTATCGCAAGTGATTTTTCCAGTAAATAACCTGCAAAATATTCCATAGTTTTGGCATTGGCGATACTCATACCTACAGTCTGTTGTAGATAAAGCCATAAACCAGCACCAAATAAGGTCGCTACACTGACCCAAGCAATACTCCAGTATGCAGCAGTTTTGAGTTGAACTTCTTGCCCTTCTTTTTGCCTGAAACCAAGAAAGTCGATGAGAAGCATGACTGCAACAATCGCAAAAAATGCGAGATACAGCCAAGGATTGCCGATGGATTCCATAAAATTCTCCAAATCTGGCAATCAATCAGGCATAAAAAAAGACCATGACCAGTTGCCAGATGATTAAACATCTGAATCAACATGATCAAGGTCTTGCCTACATCACCGCATCTTGTACTGCACTGTGGTGATGTTCAGTTACCGGCTTTTTTACTTCTACAAATAAAAATGCGTAATGACGATAAGCTGATGGGAGGCTACTCCCCTTGTTCAACGAATAGGTTTAAAGAAATAATTTTTTGATCAATTATTTCTTAATATTTGCAAAGAATCTCACATTTATTTTGCTTTTGCAAATAGTTTGGCTAAACTTTCTTCGGATTAAAATCGTGTCGTTGTACTAAAAATAAGGCAAAAAGTGTACCGAATACCGCCAATACACCACCGATGACGCCAATATGATTTAAGCCATAATGCGTCGTGACTATGCCACCAAGTAACGCACCGCCCCCGATACCGACATTGTACAGTCCTGAATAAATAGCCATGGCAACATCTGTTGCATCAGAGGCGAGGTTTAGAGTTTTAGCTTGTTGCGCTAGACTAAAACAGATAATTGCCATTCCCCAAAATAAACTCAGAATACTAAAACTGATGAAATCTGTCGAAAGTGGCATCAACAAGAACATAGACAGTGCTAATACTGCACTACTTAACGGAATCGGTAATTTGGGATAGCTTTGGGCAAACTTTCCAAATAAATAAGAGCCTAAAAAGCCCGCAGCACCATAAATCAACAATAATGTCGTGGTTTGTGCTGAACTAAAGTGGGCAATATTGAGCGCAAAAGGTTCAATATAGCTATAAGCTGTGAACTGTGCAGTAATCACAATAATGGTTAATGCAAATACCATCATCAAAGCTGGGCGTTTGAAGAACACTTTTAAACTACTCAATGAACCTGAGTTGATACTTGGTAGTTTGGGTAAAGTCTTGGCTAAAATAAGGCAGACAATTGCAGCACCTATCGCGATTAAGGCAAAGGTGTTGCGCCATCCGTAAGCTTCACCAATCATTCTGCCAAAAGGAATACCTAAAACCATTGCTAAGGCTGTACCTGTGGCAAGAAGTCCTAATGCTTGAAACTCTTTGCCTTTAGGGGCAACACGCACCGCTAAAGATGCAGTGATTGACCAAAATAAAGCATGTGCAAAGGCGATCCCAATCCGACTTGCTAACAGAATTTCAAAACTCCAAGCAAAATAAGACACCGTATGACTGAGAATAAATACCAAAAATAATGCGATTAATAAAAATCGTCGTTCAAAATTTTTGGTCAATAGCATGATCGGCAAGGAAATCGGTGCAACTACCCATGCATAGATGGTAATCATGATGCCTACATCGGTCGCAGGCATCGCAAAGCTTTTGCCAATATCGCTGAGCAAAGCCACTGGAATAAATTCTGTGGTATTAAAAATAAAAGCAGCGAAAGCGAGACTAATTACACTAATCCATTGCTGTGTTTCGTTGGACGTAGAGGCTGGAACTGGGGTTTGGGGAGAACTTGACATAGTCAATGAGTAAAAAGATATATGCTAAATTTTAGGCTGATTTGGCAAACTTGTTAAGTAAATAAAATGTATAGATTCTAGATCGGACAAATTTATAACGTGTTATTCATCATAATTTGGTGAGGTTTTAAAATTTAAATTCTAAAATACAATTTAAATATCAATAAATTATCTTGATTTAATTTGTTTGATATTCAGCATATTTTTAATTATTTGATGAGAATGATTTTGTCACAAAAAATGAGTTACTCAATAGGCTAATTTATTCCTGCAACACAGGTAAAGACATTCATTTGTATGGTAGGAACACGATAAAATTGATCTAAAAAATCATTTCATACATTATCTTAGAATTGATGATGATATTTGTATTCACTTTGCATTTTTTACTGATGATTTGAAATTGATAAAAAAAATAACAGAAATTGTGTAAAATCTGTGGCATGTTGCAAAATAATTGTTTTTTATAAAGAGTAATAAAAATGTTAGAAATCAAACATAAAGATGATGGTAAAAAAGGCGAATTTTATATTGGTGAAGAAGGTCATCATTTGGCTGAAATGGCCTATACATGGGCGGGTGAAGATAAGTTGATTATTGACCATACCACTGTAGAAGATGAGCTGCGTGGTGAAGGTGTGGGACGTAAGTTATTGAATAATTTAGTTGAATTTGCACGTAAAAAGAAGATTGCTGTCATTCCGCTTTGTCCTTTTGCAAAATCTGTTTTTGATAAAGATGCTTCTATTCGTGATGTGTTATTCTCATAATTTAGCGTATTTTTAGTCGAATTTTATGTTATGTAGACTTTGCTAAATTAAACTTTAATTCAAGCATTGATGAGGTAAGCACATGCAATTTCAACATATTGATAACTCGAATAAAGGTGAGTTCTTTTTAGACAATGAGCAAGGTCAACGCATTGCTGAAATCAGCTATGTGTGGCGTGGTGAAGATAAAATTATTGCTGATCATACTTGGGTAGATGATTCTTTACGTGGACAAGGGATAGCACGTCAATTGTTAGATACTTTGGTTGATTTTGCACGTGAAAAACAGCTTAAAATTGTGCCTACTTGTTCTTATGTAGATGTGATGTTTAAACGTGAGCCAAGCTTTGCCGATGTGATCGCATAAAATATTGATCAATAATGATGAGTTTCAATGTGGATGAAGCTCATATTGTTTTTTCGTACCATAACTTGATTTAAATTGCGCTAAAGTTAGTGCCAAGAAATAACAACTCAGCATCACCGCAAGCAGCAGATAACTATTTAAAAATATAAATAATGCACCAAGTCCGATTAAACATATTATTTTAAAAAGCCAAGTATCTAGAAAATAATGACTGCATATGCCCAATACAAAAGACATACTTGCAATATTGATAAAATCATTTAGTCCGAGTTTGTTTAAAAAAAGCACTAGACCTAAATAAAAAATTTGTAAGATGAGGCTTAGAATTAAATTTTTAGTCATTATTATCTCTAAAAATTATTCAAATTAAAAAAAAGCCCCTAACTATTGAGTTAATTAAGGGCAAAACCGAAGTATGAAGTATTGTGTTAATTATTGCCTATTTTATAAATTTTGTTGAGTCATCAAAATCTATAATTTATGTGAGAAAAGAATTACAAATGTTTAATTTTTAAGCGATAATAATGTTAAATTTATCACATTAAAAGAACTTCTGATGATCCGATTATGTTATGCCAGTGTACGTGTAGAAAATGAAAATGATTTATTACTTGATTTGAGTGACATCTTAGTGACCGCACGCGAGTTTAATGCACAGCATGGCATTGTGGGAGTGTTGTATTATGCAGAAGGTTCATTTTTTCAATGTTTAGAAGGAGAAAATGATCAAGTTTTAGCATTATTTGAATCTATTCAACGAGATAATCGTCATACTCATGTGCATCAATTTAAAATAACCTCAATTGCTGAACTGAATTTTAAGCAATGGTCAATGAAATATGTAAATCCTAATACCCAAATTTCGGATTATTTTAAAAATATCGGCTTAAATAAGTTTGAACCTAATTTATTAAGTGCTGAACAAATCGGTGGATTTTTAGAAATTTTATTAAATACTGCGAATGTCGAAAAACCAACAAAAAATCATGTTGGTTATCAAAATCGTGGCTATCAACATTATTTTTGATGGTATTTTAACAATCCAAAATAGGAAAAATATGCTTAAAAAAATTGGTGTATTGGGAATAGGGATCTTATTTTCAAATCTAAGTTTTGCAGTAAATTGCGAAATAATTGAAAAGTTAGCCTCCAAAACAGAAGCACATCTGATACCGCGTTGGGGAATGTCTGTCATCAGCCCACACAGGGTATATTTTCATTCAGCACCGAATGACGCTTGTAAAATGAAAGATGTATTTATTATAAAAAATGATCATGTAACTGCATATACAGTCTATAATGATGGTCGACAAGATTGGGTTTCGGTGATGTATTTCAGCCAGCGTTTAGGAGATACAGTACAAGGTTGGGCAAAATTTAACGCTTTTAAGAAGACAGGCACAATGTCACCTGAACAATAAAAAATAAACCCACATTATGTGATGTGGGTTTATTTAAATCTTATATCGCTTATTTTGCTTTTAATGCCGTAAGCAATTTTTGATGCAAACCGCCAAAACCGCCATTTGACATAATTACTACAGCATCGCCCTCACCTGCTTCTGCCACGACAGTTTGGATAATCTCATCTAAGGTACGTGCAATAACGGCTTTATTTGGCGCAGCCTCAATCACAGGCTGTAAATCCCAATCCAAACCTTCAGGCTGATACCAAATCACTTCATCTGCCAAACGTGCAGAATGCGCCAAGCCATCTTTGTGTGACCCCATGCGCATGGTGTTTGAACGTGGTTCAATGATCGCCCAAAGTTTACGCTCGCCTAAGCGTTTACGTGCGCCTTCAAGCGTGGTATCAATCGCCGTTGGATGATGGGCAAAGTCATCATAAACTTCGATGCCATTGATAGTATCCAAAAGCTCCATTCGGCGTTTTACACCCCCAAAATTCGACAATGCTTCGCATGATTGTTCAATTGAAACACCCACATGTTCAGCAGCAGCAATGGTCGCTAGCGCATTGGCAACACTGTGCTGCCCTGTCATGCTCCATTGAACGATGCCTTTTACAACACCATGTTGCAGTACTTTAAAATGCGAACCATCTGCAGAGAGCTGTTCTGCATAGACTTCAGCATTGTCATTTGCTTCAAGTGACGTACGCACTACAGGTGTCCAGCAGCCCATTTCTAAAACTTCATCAATATTGCTTTCCGTAATTGGGGCAATGATGCGCCCTTCACTTGGAATGGTACGCACTAAATGATGGAATTGTTTTTGGATCGCAGCCAAGTCATCGAAAATGTCAGCATGGTCAAATTCAAGGTTATTTAAAATCGCTGTTTTAGGATGGTAATGCACGAACTTAGAACGCTTGTCGAAGAATGCAGAATCGTATTCATCCGCTTCAACACAGAAATATTTACCACCACCTAAGCGTGCGCTTTCACTAAAACCTAAAGGTACACCACCGATCAAGAAACCAGGATTTAAGCCTGCTTGATCAAGTACCCATGCCAGCATGGTCGTGGTTGTCGTTTTACCATGAGTTCCTGCAACACCTAATACATGTTTGCCTTGTAAAACGTGATCTGCAAGGAATTGTGGGCCTGAAATATATGGTAAGCCTTCATTGAGCATATATTCTACCGCATCAATGCCACGTTTCATGGCATTACCTACGATCACAAGATCAGGATGAGGTTGTAAATGGCTACGATCATAGCCTTGCATTAGAGTAATGCCTGCATTTTCTAATTGGGTCGACATGGGTGGATAAACGTTCTGATCTGAACCTGTCACCTTATGTCCTAGATCACGTGCCAATAATGCCAATGAACCCATAAAGGTGCCACAAATACCCAAGATATGCAGATGCATTCGTTCTAACTCCACTGCTTTTTGACACATCACGTTGTTGTTGTGCTGTTGTCGTGATTAATTCGATTTGAAAGCAACGATAGCAAGGGTTTAGGGAAAATGATAGTTTTTCTTGTTGTGTTTTAATGATCTATTCTTCCTTATCCCAATCCAAAAAGTATCCGATTGAATTTGGTCGCCAAAAAACAATATTTGCACTCAATGCTGTTAAGTATTCTTTATATCCTACAACACCTGTTAGTTCTAATTCATCAGTGGTATTTAATGGATGAGTAAAATTAAGAATTAATTCAGCGGTATGAAAAATTCGAAAAAAATCTCCTTGAATGAGAATAGTTTTACGATCTTTTTCCCAATTTATTTTATGTGCTTCGATTTCATCCTGACCTGAGGTTTGAATAAATTCTAATTTTTGCTTGTTTTGATATAAAGCATCCAGATATGAATAGATTTTAGTAAATGAATATTCTATTTTTTCTATATTTATATCAAAATGATAAAATGCTATAGGTTTAATAATGATTTGATCAATAAAAGAATTTTTATGCTTTAAATGAAGTGTAATCGTTTGTTGTTTAAACAGGGCAAGATATAAGTAAAATGCAAATAACATGTAATTATATGGCGATGCTGCTACATCTAGTGCATCTATTTTTCTCCAGTCAACATACATTTGCTCTTTAGAACGGATGGCAAATTCATCCAGCTCGAATGAATTTGAGGTATTTTGAAAGTGATCATGATGAAAGTAAATTGATTGTGCATATTCAGTATTTCCTTCAATTAAACTTTTCTTGAATAAGGCTTGAATTTCTGAATATTGAGGAGTTTCGTGTGAAAAATCTAATTGAGAATTTATAAGATCAAGCTCTACTTTCATAAGTCTATTTCCAGTAAAAATTTATAAATAATAACTTTCTTTTTTGTTCATATTTTTGTGTAATTTAGCATCATTATAATGTGTTTAAAATAACATGCTGCTCCCCCTTGTACTCCTCATCCTTGCCAACTGTTTTATGACGCTTGCATGGTACGGACATTTAAAATTTTTACCGCATGATGCACCTCTTTGGCAGGCGATTTTATTCAGTTGGGTGATTGCGTTGTTTGAATATAGTTTGATGATTCCCGCAACCAAACTTTTAGCGCAACAAGGTTTTGCTGTTGGACAAATGAAAATCACGCAGGAAGTAGTGACTTTATTGGTCTTTGTCCCTTTTATGATTTTTCTATTTAAGCAACCGTTTAAGTTAGATTATTTATGGGCAGGGTTATGTTTATTGGGCTGTGTTTATTTTGTTTTTAGAAATCAATAAAGGCATACATTTCGATAATTTTCATATTCTCCTAAAAAATAATGAAAATATCGCCCTACTACGTCCGTTAAATTTTATTGAGATGAAAAATCAGTCTATAATATGGGGCTCTTATTAAAGCTTGGCTCTCTCGTCGAGATTTATCTCTACTTTTTTAATCTCTGGAAAATTTGCAATGAATGCGGCCGCAGCACAAGACGCTCAACCTCTAGTTGGAATTATCATGGGTTCTCAGTCAGATTGGGCAACCTTAGAAAACACTGCCAATATGCTCAAGCAACTTGGTGTTCCTTTTGAAGCGGAAGTTGTTTCTGCACACCGTACCCCAGATCGCTTGTTCGAATATGCCGAAACTGCACGTGAACGTGGCATTCAAGTGATTATTGCAGGTGCAGGTGGTGCAGCGCATTTACCAGGTATGTGTGCGGCAAAAACGGATCTTCCTGTACTGGGTGTTCCTGTAAAATCGTCTATTTTAAATGGCGTAGATTCATTGCTTTCGATCGTGCAAATGCCTGCGGGAATTGCAGTCGGAACATTGGCAATTGGTCCTGCGGGTGCTACCAATGCAGCGATTATGGCAGCGCAAATCTTGGGTTTAACACGTCCAGAAATTGCAAAAAATGTTGCAGATTTTCGTGCTGCGCAAACTGAAAAAGTAGCAAGCAAAAACATTCCAGGTCAAATCTAAAGCCAAGCTGAAAACGGGACACAGATTATGAATAAAACCATCGGTATTTTTGGTGGTGGTCAATTGGGTCGTATGATGGCGCAAGCTGCCCTACCGCTCAACATTCAATGCACTTTCTTTGAAGCCAATACAAACTGTCCTTCTGCGGCATTAGGTCAAGTATTTTCAAGTAAAGCGGCAAATGGCTTGCAAGATTTTATTGCCAGCGCGGATGTTTTTAGCCTTGAGTTTGAAAATACGCCGTTGATTGATGTGGATGTATTGACCAAACAAAAAGATTTACATCCGCCACGCCAAGCATTGGCGATTGCACAGCATCGTTTGTCAGAAAAAGCACTCTTTGATGAATTAGAAATTCCAGTTGCACCCTATAAAGCGGTGACTTCGCTGGATGAGTTGAACAATGCTGTAGCGGAGCTTGGTTTACCAATCGTGCTCAAAACCTCACGTGGTGGATATGATGGTAAAGGTCAGTTTGTATTGCGTACAGCAGATCAAATCGAGCAAGCTTGGGCAGAACTCGGTCCTGCTGGTGAACTCATTGCGGAAAGTTTTGTAACCTTCTCACGTGAAGTTTCAATTATTGCGGTACGTGGTATTGAGGGTGATGTAAAAACTTGGCCTTTGGCGGAAAATCATCATCACAACGGTATTCTTTCCCATTCGATTGTTCCTGCGCCAAACAGTACAGATTTACAACCTGTGGCACAAGATTACATTACTCGCCTGCTCAATCATTTAAATTATGTCGGCGTGTTGACGCTTGAGCTGTTTGTGACAGATAAAGGCTTATATGCCAATGAGATGGCACCACGTGTGCACAACTCTGGACATTGGTCGATTGAAGGTGCAATCTGCTCACAGTTTGAAAATCACATTCGTGCAGTTGCAGGTTTACCACTTGGTTCAACTGAAGTGGTTCGCCCAACGGTAATGATCAATATCATTGGACAATATCCAAAGTCTGAAGATGTTTTGGCGTTAAATGGTGCACATTTACATCTTTATAATAAGACTGAGCGTGAAGGTCGTAAAATTGGTCACATCACTTTGATGCCAAATGACAGTGCTGAACTAACGACTTTATGCCGTCAATTGGCGAAGATCTTGCCTAATCCTTTGGCTTTAAGCGAAGATATGAGCATTTAAATCTAAATTTGCATGTAAAAAAAGCGATCAATAGTTTGGTCGCTTTTTTATTTTTTTAATTTCAGTATGATGCTCAGCTTTCATTTTCATCCTCATAGAATAGTTTGGCTATAACCCTGTATTTTCAAAAATAAGCACATCAATCACTTTAAATTCAAATATATGTTTTAAATTTAAAACAAAAATTTCATGTTTGAATTTAAAACTGAAAGGATGAATTTAAAAGCTATGAATTTAAAAGCGTTGTTTTAAATTCATAACTTTTTCTCCTTGGATTTATAGAGATAATTTTTAATTTAAAATAAATATTATGTAAATAAATCACTTAAAAGATATTGTTCAACCTTTAAATTTAAAAAATGTGGATAAGTTTTATTGCTATTTTAAAATTTAAAAGTCTAATTCTATTTTTGAATTTAAATTTTGAGAGGGTTTGTTTGTGGATAACTTGTTTTAAATTTAAAAATAAAATATGAATTTAAAACTGAAAAATGAATTCAAAATTTACGTTTTGTTTCTGTCATTTTATCCACAGAATGGTATGTTAATAACATAATTTTAATGAACAAAGATTTTGTGGATCGTATGCGTAGCTTATCTTTTTTATGTGGTACGGCTTTTTTAGCCATGACACAGGCAAATGCCGAACTGGTGATTAATGGTCAGCCAGCACCTGTTAGCTCAACAACTGTCATTTCAAATACAACTTCAGATTATTCACCAGCGCGTGATTTTCAGGGCTGCCTAGCCAATTTGCGTTCAAGAGCTATTGCTTCTGGAGTCAGTGGCACGACTTATGATCGTTATACACAAAACTTAACGCCTGATTATTCAGTGATCGCTAAACTCAACTATCAACCTGAATTTTCTACTCCGATTTGGGATTATCTTTCAGGTTTGGTGGACGAAGAACGAGTACAAAAAGGGCGTGAGATGTTAGTGCAACATCGTGATACTTTAAACCGAGTTGCAGCAGCTTATGGTGTACCTGCTGAAACAGTAGTGGCGGTTTGGGGGGTAGAGAGTAATTTTGGTGATATTTCTGGTAAATATCCATTATTACAGGCTTTGGGTACGTTAAGCTGTGAAGGGCGTCGCCAAGATTATTTCCGAGGTGAGTTTTTTGCCACCATGCGTATTTTACAACGTGGTGATTTACGTGAAGAGCAACTCAAAGGTTCATGGGCAGGGGCGTTTGGTCATACGCAGTTTATGCCATCTACTTATGAAGAATTAGCTGTAGATTTTGATGGTGATGGTCGCCGCGACTTGGTTTCCAGCACGGCTGATGCTTTAGCTTCAACCGCAAATTTCCTGAAAAAACGCGGTTGGCAAACAGGTATGCCGTGGGGCTTTGAAGTGCGAATTCCTGACAGTGCTTCAGTGGGTGGTGAAAGTCGTCGTAATAAAAAATCTTTAAGTTCTTGGGAAAGTCGTGGTTTTACCCGTGTGGATGGTTCGCCGATTATTCAAGGAAATTTATCAAGTACATCACAGGCAGGTTTGATGATGCCTGCAGGCGCAAGTGGTCCAGCATTCTTGGTATTTAAAAACTTTGATGCAATTTATGGGTATAACGCAGCAGAAAGTTATGCTTTGGCGATTGCACATTTGTCTGATCGTTTACAAGGTAAAGGTGCTTTCCAAACAGCGTGGCCAACGGATGATGCAGGAACTTCTCGTGCGGAACGCCGTGAAATCCAAAATTATTTGTTGAAAAAAGGTTACGACATTGGTGAAGCGGATGGTTTGATTGGAGATAAAACTCGTCAAGCGATTCGCCAAGAACAAGCACGTTTGGGCTTGAATCAATCGGGTCGGGCAGGGCAACAGATTTTAAAAGAATTTCGTAATGAAGCTGCAAAAAGTATGATGCAATAGCGTGTATGTTCTTTAAATTTTAAAAAACAAAAGTCTGCATGTGCAGACTTTTGTATATTTTGGGATTTATGTATTTAAAAATTACTCAATATCAGTTTGATCAATCTTCACAGCTTCTAATAAATCTAAAATCACTGCTGTCACATCTTGTGTATGATCCCGATCATTAAAAATTTCATATGCCGTAATGGTTACATCGGTATCACTTGGTAGTTGTTTTTGTTCTTCTTCAATTAAGTGCTGAATTGGCAATAACGTTTGTTTGATTTCGATATGTAAAATATCCTCAAACTCGATATTTTCATCTTCGAGTTCGATTTGTTGCTCATTGAAATAAGGCAATAAAATAGAATGGAGATACGGTTGAAGTTCAGTAATATCAAAAATCTCAATATCACGTGTTTGTTCAATCGTGCTGATATGATCATTTACTTCAAGAATAATATGATAATAACTCACAGGAATCTCCTTTAAATATCTATTGTCACAATAGCATGATTTGCACAAAATAAAATTAATACTTATTTACAATATGGATTTAAAATCAACATCAAACGATTTGTTAACGTGAGTTTAACATTGCTAAATCCGCAGCGGTTAATCTAAAGTTTTGCAAATCTTGTTCTTTCATCATTGGATACATGAGTGCTTTGGGATCAGTGTTATGTAATAGCCCAAGCGCATGACCGAGTTCATGTGCGATGGTTACTCTCAAGTCTGCATCAGATTGAAATTCATAAATATTAATACTTTTGCCATTAAATACGCCTTTATCAAACTGGCGAGGTTGAAAGCGTGCATTAAACTGATCGACTGAATGATTAAATTGTTGGTTATTTGAATTTAAAATATCGACCTGTTGGTTAAGTCGCTCAACTTTTTGATTATGCGAAGCAAGCCTTTGACTTAAATTAAATTTTTCTGTTTCTAATTGATCTTTTAATTGTTGCAACTGGGCTTGTACTGAAGGGTGTATAGCTTGATTAGATTGGTTAATGCTCTCTACAAACTGATTGTATTGGTTGACTTTGGTTTCATAATTAACTTTATAGATGTCTATTTCACGATTGGACTGATCTAATTCAGCACGTAATTTTTCTATATTGCTTCTTTCACTATTTTGATATTGTTGCGTATTTTCTAAAATATTTAATTCTTGTTGGCGAGCTGTAGACTCGGCTTGACGCTCATCATAAATTAAATTGATCGTTAATTTTGCATTAGGATCATAGACAAATAAGCTTTTCATCGTGCCTTGATGCCAAATATCTGCGGCTTGTTGTGCCAAAAGTTCTAAATGTTGTTGGCTGATCTGAAAACGTGGATCAACATCACCGATGCGGTAACGTAAGCGCGTATCAAGAGGATGAGAAATACGGTCAATCGCAGAATTATGATTCAGCTGAGGGTGTAAATAGCGTTGTATAGAAAAATAAACAGTAAAAACAATGATGGAAACAATTAACCAGAAGCGCATTTTTTATATTTGAAAGTTGCAATATGAATAATTTAACTTAAATTACGAAATGCGCAAGTCTATGTTTTAAAATTATGCATTAAAAAGTAATTGAATATCAAAGAATAATAAAATAAACGCAAGCATGCTGAGTAGGTAGTTTAAATATTTAGACTTTTCTAGATAATCTGTTGCTGTGTAAAGATGTAAAAACTCTTTTGGGTGCAACAAGATATAGCTGATCTTTTGTTTGTATGTAGCATTAAACGATTGTTTTTGATTTTGTTTTATCAAAGTAGATTGGATAATCAAGGCATTGAGCCACCACAGGATCAATACAATAAAACTGGTAAAAGCAAAAGCCCAGAAGTAACGAATAAATGGATTTATCTCATAAAATATTTTTTCAGTATAAACATGATTTAATAATACAATACTTATCAAAAGCATGATTCTGTAAAAAATATCTCGAATAAAAACCAAGTCTTGCCTATGTTCTATCCCTTGTTTTAGCGCAGATTTTTTGAAAATCCAAGATACATAGTATGCAAAAGTATGACACAGTAATTCTAAACAAAGATAAAGCGCAACAGTTAGGGTGACAACTTTGAGCATTATTGGTCTTCAAATAGCGGTTCATACAAAGTAGGAATTGCTAAAATAGTCAGTAAAATACCTGAACAAACAAATGCGAGATCACTGAAAATGGCAGCAAAACTGCTCATATAGATCCAATGCATATAAGGTAGAAAATAGAGTAGAAAAGCTGGAAAAAAGGTATATAAATAGGCTTTTCTTGCCCAGTTTTTTCGAAAAAATAAACCAATGGTGATGACTAATACGATAATGAATGCACCACAAATAATGAATGTTTCTAAAGTCTGTGGTTCGGTATATAAAGTTTTGTCTAGTAATGCAAGTTCAGGTTGCGGGCTGAATATATCTACCAATGCAGAAATCAGTGGCAAAATAAATTGAGCAATGATCAAACTATAAAATACAGGTAAAGAGATAGCAGGGGATTTGTGCATTCTTGTCATTCTCATTTTATGATTCTGATCAATATAAAATAAATTGTGGCATAAAAAAACCGCTCAATTGCTTGAGCGGTTTATTTAGACATTCAATAACGAATTATTTTTTGTCATCTTTTACTTCAGTAAACTCAGCATCTACAACGCCATCGTCCGCTTTTTGCTGTTGTTGACCAGCATCACCACCGAACTGATTAGGATCGAAACCTTGCGCTCCGCCCTGACCTTGTGCAGCTTCATAAGCACGTTGTGTGATCGGCATGATGATGTTTTGTAAAGCTTCAGTTTTCGCTTTGATTGCATCAACATCATTTTCTTTCGCAGTCGCTTCTAACTCAGAAACAGCAGCATCGATTGCAGATTTTTCATCAGCAGTCACTTGCTCACCAAGATCTTTTACTGCTTTTTGAGCAGAAGATACGAGTGCATCCGCTTCGTTACGTGCTTTTGCAAGCTCTTCGAACTTACGATCTTCTTCAGCATTTGCTTCAGCATCTTTGATCATCGCTTCAATTTCAGCATCACTCAAACCAGAGTTTGCTTTAATTTGAATCGATTGCTCTTTACCAGTGCTCTTATCTTTTGCAGATACTTTCAAGATACCATCAGCGTTAATGTCAAATGATACTTCGATTTGTGGCACACCACGTGGCGCAGGTGGAATGTCGCCTAATTGGAAGTTACCCAACAATTTGTTTTGTTGAGCCATTTTACGTTCACCTTGGTAAACTGAAATGTCTACAGCAGGTTGGTTGTCCGCAGCAGTTGAGAACACTTGAGATTTCTTCGCAGGAATCGTGGTGTTTTTCTCAATGATCGGTGTTAATACGCCGCCCATGGTTTCAATACCAAGTGTCAACGGTGTTACGTCAAGTAAAAGCACGTCAGTTTTGTCACCTGAAAGTACCGCACCTTGAATCGCCGCACCAATTGCTACCGCTTCGTCAGGGTTCACGTCTTTACGTGGCTCTTTACCGAAGAACTCTTGTACTTTTTGTTGTACAAGTGGCATACGTGACTGACCACCTACCAAGATCACATCAGAGATGTCACTTGTTGACAGACCAGCGTCTTTAAGTGCAACTTTACATGGCTCAATAGTACGCGCTACTAAGTCAGCAACTAAACCTTCAAGTTTCGCACGTGTTACATTGATCACTAAGTGTTTAGGACCAGTTGCATCAGCCGTGATGTATGGAAGGTTGATTTCAGTTGAGTTCGATGAAGAAAGCTCAATTTTTGCTTTTTCAGCAGCTTCTTTTAAACGCTGTAACGCTAAAGGATCTTGTTTCAAGTTGAAGTTTTGTTCTTTTTTGAACTCTTCAACCAAGTAATCGATTAATGCATTATCAAAGTCTTCACCACCAAGGAATGTATCACCGTTAGTAGACAATACTTCAATTTGTTGGTCGCCATCTAAGTCAGCAATTTCAATGATTGATACGTCAAAAGTACCACCACCTAAGTCATATACTGCAACTTTACGATCGCCTTCTTTTTTATCCATACCGAACGCAAGTGCCGCAGCAGTTGGTTCGTTGATAATACGTTTAACGTCTAAACCAGCGATTTTACCCGCATCTTTGGTTGCTTGACGTTGTGCATCGTTAAAGTATGCAGGTACTGTAATAACCGCTTCTGTTACTGTTTCACCCAAATAATCTTCAGCAGTTTTTTTCATTTTTTTCAAAATTTCTGCTGAAACTTGTTGTGGTGCAAGTTTTTTGTCGTTGACTTCAACCCAAGCATCACCATTGTCAGCTTTTACAATTTTGAAAGGTACAAGACCGATGTCTTTTTGTACTGCTTGGTCTTCGTATTTACGACCGATCAAACGTTTGATTGCATACAATGTATTTTTAGGGTTAGTCACTGCTTGACGTTTTGCAGATTGACCGACCAACGTTTCGCCATCTTTATACGCAACGATAGATGGTGTTGTACGTGCGCCTTCAGCGTTTTCGATAACTTTAACTTTATCGCCTTCAAGTACAGCAACACATGAGTTTGTTGTACCTAAGTCAATACCGATAATTTTAGCCATTAATGTGTTCCTCTAAATTCTTTTTACAAATATGTTTATGCTTGTTATCCGATATGAGAGCCATTCAAAAATTTTCAAGTTATTTTTCAGAAAATATTTTTAAAAAGCTCAAATATTTTTGACCTTATTGACCTACCATAACCATTGCAGGGCGGAGCAAACGACCATTTAAGGTGTAGCCTTTTTGCAATACATTACCAATTTCATTGGCTTTGGCATTTGGATCTATACCCACTGCTTGATGTAAATCTGCGTTGAAACCTTGAGTGGTATCTGCTTCAACCACACCAAATTTTTCTAGTGTTGTTAGAAGTGACTTAAGTGTAAGTTTTACACCTTCAACCACAGCATTGTCTTCACCTGCTGCTTGAATAGCACGTTCAAGGTTATCCACCGACTCTAATAACTCTTTTGCAAACTTTTCAAGTACGGTGTCTTTATGCTTTTCTGACTCACGCTGAATACGTTCTACGCTTTTTTGCGCTTCATACACCGCATTGGCAGTACGTGCTTTTTCAAGCTTTAAGTTTTCTTCTAAATTGGTGATTTGCGCTTGTAAATCTTCAACTGAAACTTCAGCTTGCTCGTTTTCAGCTTGAGTTTGCTGTTCCGCTTGCTCTTGTTGAAGATCTTGAGCGTCTTGGTTTTGCTCAGTCGCCATTGATTTACTCCGTTTAAATGGGTTTTTAAACATGTACAGTCCTTTTCGGCATCAGTGTTCACTGTGTTCAGTTGAACTGCCATGAGTGTTTAATTTCTTAATACTCAAGAAGTGTGGGCATCAACAAAAAATTCAAGCGATTAGCGTGATTATTTGCTGTTATTTCGCATTTTTTTACAATTTCATAAAATATTTTAAGAAATTATTGTATGAGAAGCCTTTTATTGGGAGTTAAATTGAATCTAAGTCAAATTTTTAAATAAAAAATAAATGATAAAAATCAAACAAAACTATAGAAATATGAGTGAGGATGTACTATTTGGCATTTATATATAAAAGCAATAATTCCATTAAAATAAAATCTTTTTATTTCTGTTAGCAAAGCAGTATCCTTTGTGGTGTAGTTAATCCTGTAATTGTTTAGAAAATACTTTTTCGATGCGTATCCAACCCTCTTGGATACGCTTTTTTTTGCCTAAATTAGAAATTTTACAATGTAAGGTAAATCGTGTTTTGTATTGCGATATTTAACTGAAAATCGTTAAATCATCGCTAATTTCATATGAAAACTGCAATAATTTTGATTATAAAACAGCAGATTATTTAGTTTCATTTCACTGTATTTAAGCCTATTTAAAAATTAATAAAACATCTACAACCTGTTACTGGATCAGCTTAAAAGTCTAACCAAGAACACACGCAAAGCAGGGAAATATCGGGAATCATAAGCAGCACAAAGAATCAGACTCTTTGTGAAGTTTATAGTGTTTTAGAAAGGAAGTATTTTTAATGAAAAATTTAGGTTTAATTTCACTATTATTGGTAGGCGTATCTTTCGCTGCCGTTGGATGTACCTCAACAGAATCAACTAGTGCACCTGAAACAGCTGCAACCCAACAAGCACCACAAACAGATAGTTTTGCGCAAGCTGCAAGTGTAGATCATTCATCTCAAACAGGTGTAGCAGTACAAGCTGATCCGACATTACAACAATCCGCACCTGCGCAAGTCAATCCAGAAGCAGATGTCGTAGAACAATCTGCGGTACAATAATATCGCTAAAGACCCTATAAACAACAGTTTGGATGCCGTTGTTGTTTATAGAATCTAAATAAAAAAACCTGAGTTCGCTCAGGTTTTTAGTTTGTGAAAATAGCTATACATCTATTTTTATTTTAATCTTTTTCGTTTTCACCACGACGACGATCACGTTTTTTATCATTGTCTCTGCGTTGTTCATGACGCTCCCAATTACGGCTTTTAGACTCCCAAGGCTTCATACGATTTTCAAAAATAGTGCCTTGCTGTTGACGTTGCTGCCAAGTGTGTCTTTGGATTTGCTGTAAACGATTCTGTTCACGTTCTCTACGTTGACGATCTAAATGCTCTTGTTTTGTGCGATGTTGCCAATCACGCTGGCGACGATCACGATCAGCTTGTTGTTGACGGCGTTGTTGTTCTAGTCGTGCTTGTTGTAAGCGATATGCACGTTCTCTTTCCCAGCGATCACGGTCGTTATTACGTTCATAACGGCGATCATAACCACTATAGCCACCATAACCTCCACTATAGTAACCGCCTTGACGATATACGCCATCTTCAGGAAAAGCGACACAACCAACAGCCAATATTGCAGTTGTTATAGATACAATCATCGTCTTCATTATCATGACTGTCTCCTTGATTGGATAAATACGAATAGCATAAAAATTTAGATTTCAAGCGGAAAAGCGAATGACAAACGCTATAAAGTCAGATTAGCGTATCTAAGTTTTATATTTGTATATACATTGCTAGACTTATATACGAATATAGTCAGCTGAAGTCTGATCGTGTAGAAAATATGAAGAATCAAGTAAACAGAAGGACGAACTATGGTCGCTTTTAACAACAACATCCAAGAATTAATAGAAAAGGCACAAGGTCCTGCAGCACGTTCTTTGGATCGTTTACCGAAATTTGCACAAGAGTCATTGGCAAAACTATTAGGTTATCCTTATCAATACCCACAATTAGATAGTTTTACCAAATGCATGATGGCTGCCCAAATCAAGCAAGGAAAAATAGGTTTCATTGGTGCAGATGTTGAATATTCACGTAAACAATTTGAAATGCAAATGCAATCTATCTTGAATAGACCGACTTCAGTTCAATTTGTAGAAGATATTCGTTTGCCTTTACAAAGCGGCAGTATTTATGCTCGCCATTATCATCCTGCACCAAGTAAAAAATTACCTATGCTAGTTTTTTATCATGGTGGTGGCTTTGTAGTGGGTAGTGTAGATACCCATGACGAAGTGTGTCGACTCATTGCAACACACGCCAAAGTACAAGTGCTTAGTATTGAATATCCATTAGCGCCTGAAGTAGGACCTTATGATCTCATCCAATCATGTGAAGATGCACTGGCATGGGTTTATCAAAATCGACGTCAATTTAAAATTTTAAAAAATCGCATTGCTATCGCAGGAGATAGTGCTGGTGGGAATATCTGTGCAGTCTTGGCACAACGCACCGTTAATAAAACCTACGCACCTGAAGTCCAATTTTTAATTTATCCTGTAGTTGATTTTAAAAGTCGTCATCCTTCATTTTTTGCGTATAAAGACGGTTTAGTTTTGACAAATTCTGACATTGATCATGTCACTGAATATTATGCGACAAAATTTAATGTACCTTTGGATGCAACTATCATTTCACCGACTTATGGAAACTTAAAGAAATTAGCACCTGCATATATTATTACGGCAGGGCATGACGTATTGCATGATGAAGGTAAGATTTATGCTTACAAACTACGTCAAAATAATGTGAAAGTTCATTATCATGATTATGAAGATCAAACCCATGGTTTCATTAACTTAACGCCGATTTCTCGTAAGGCAAAAAGAAATGTGATTGATATGAGTAAGGATTTCAGAAAGTTTTGGGATAAATATAAATAATGAGTTAAATGCTGCTGGTGAGTTTTGGTTTCACGTGAAACCAAAGCTCACTTTACTAATAAGTGTTGCTTTATCGCTTCTGGAAAAATAAGTTCAAAGTTTGGTGCATAAAAGCCTTTTAAAAAGCGTGCTTTTGAAAAATCTGGGAAAATATCTTGGGTATTCTTCCAATGTGCTTGAGAAATAAGCCCTAAAGTTCCACAAAACTGAGGTTGAAAATCATATTGAACATGATCATGGTATTGTCGAATATTCAACAATGTATCAGGTATAAATTTTGAAGAAATTGCACGAGAGAAATTATTTTTAGAAAATTTAAGATGTAAGGAAAGCTCTTGGTCTTGATGAGAAATATAACAAAATAATTGATGATTATGACGGCGCCATTCAAATTGAGCCAGTTCTTTGGGAATACCCCAATGATGACGACCTTCATCTACAGATATTTGGTTAGAAACATAAATTTTAGGAATAGTAGATAAGTGATTTATATTTTTAAGCGGATGATCCAAAATCAATAACTCATCATAAGGGCCAACAGGAGAGTTATGATAACGAACTAATATCACTTGCACTAAACGACCAAAAGTTGTCGGTAAAATTCCCATTTTTGAATATTTGTGGGTAAATTGAGGACTAATCCAATAATTAAGAATAAAGCCTTCGCCATTTAAATGCCAAGGTAGTGAAGTGTGCTTTACATTTTCCATGTCAATCATCCCTTACTATTCTATTAATAAATGTTAATTTTTTATTTATAAATACTACACTAATATAAGTTTCTATGAATGAAAAGCCTAAATCTAAATCAGGAAAATATGTAATGAAAAAACTCAGTCTATCTTTTTTGCTTCTAGCAGCATCTAGTCAGCTTTTTGCAAATACGCAAATGCAAATTAAAACGAATCAGGGTGATATTGAAATTGAGCTATATGATCAACAAGCACCAATTTCCGTAAAAAATTTTAAAAATTATGTTAATAGTCAATTTTATAATGGAACGATTTTTCACCGTGTGATTCCAGGCTTCATGATTCAAGGCGGTGGCTTTAATAGCAATATGCAAGAAAAGCCAACACAAGCGGCTATTAAAAATGAAGCAAGTAATGGCTTAAAAAATGCTAGAGGTACATTGGCGATGGCAAGAACCAATGATCCAAACTCAGCAACCAGTCAGTTTTTTATTAATGTTGCTAATAATGACTTCTTAAATAAAGCCACAGGAAATCCTGGTTATGCAGTATTTGGAAAAGTTACTCAAGGAATGAATATTGTAGATAAAATCGTGAATGTTCCGACGCAAAATGTTGGTCCATACCAAAATGTACCGACACAAGCGGTAAAAATTATTAGTATTCAAACAAAAGTAAATACTGCAAAAAAATAAATCTAAAAATAAAGCAGAAATATTTTATTAATATTTCTGCTTTATAATTAAAAACTTATGTTTAAAATAGTATGAAATTGCATCATATTGGTGCATAAAAAAAAGACACTCAATAAAACAATCAGTTAAAAGCACTTGCATAGGTAAGAAATTGCCCTATAATGAGCTCATCCCAACGCGATACAGCAAACGAACTTAGCTTAACGGGTTAAGTTGTTAAATGTTTATTGCGTTTTATTTATCACTGACGAGGTGATAAATAATTCATTAAGAGAATATGAAGAACAACTTGTGTGGATTTTTACTGATTGATTAATCGAAATAATTATCATTGATTGATTGGTTTAAATTACTCGAAGTTTATTTGAGAGAATTTGTCAGTAATTGATGAGCCAGAATTGGTGTCTTATTCTTTAATAAAGGCACAAATGATTTTAACTGAAGAGTTTGATCATGGCTCAGATTGAACGCTGGCGGCAGGCTTAACACATGCAAGTCGAGCGGGGTGAGTTGCTTCGGTAACTGACCTAGCGGCGGACGGGTGAGTAATACTTAGGAATCTGCCTATTAGTGGGGGACAACATTCCGAAAGGGATGCTAATACCGCATACGCCCTACGGGGGAAAGCAGGGGATCACTTGTGACCTTGCGCTAATAGATGAGCCTAAGTCGGATTAGCTAGTTGGTGGGGTAAAGGCCTACCAAGGCGACGATCTGTAGCGGGTCTGAGAGGATGATCCGCCACACTGGGACTGAGACACGGCCCAGACTCCTACGGGAGGCAGCAGTGGGGAATATTGGACAATGGGGGGAACCCTGATCCAGCCATGCCGCGTGTGTGAAGAAGGCCTTATGGTTGTAAAGCACTTTAAGCGAGGAGGAGGCTCTTTTGGTTAATACCCAAGATGAGTGGACGTTACTCGCAGAATAAGCACCGGCTAACTCTGTGCCAGCAGCCGCGGTAATACAGAGGGTGCGAGCGTTAATCGGATTTACTGGGCGTAAAGCGTACGTAGGCGGCTTTTTAAGTCGGATGTGAAATCCCCGAGCTTAACTTGGGAATTGCATTCGATACTGGGAAGCTAGAGTATGGGAGAGGATGGTAGAATTCCAGGTGTAGCGGTGAAATGCGTAGAGATCTGGAGGAATACCGATGGCGAAGGCAGCCATCTGGCCTAATACTGACGCTGAGGTACGAAAGCATGGGGAGCAAACAGGATTAGATACCCTGGTAGTCCATGCCGTAAACGATGTCTACTAGCCGTTGGGGCCTTTGAGGCTTTAGTGGCGCAGCTAACGCGATAAGTAGACCGCCTGGGGAGTACGGTCGCAAGACTAAAACTCAAATGAATTGACGGGGGCCCGCACAAGCGGTGGAGCATGTGGTTTAATTCGATGCAACGCGAAGAACCTTACCTGGTCTTGACATAGTAGAAACTTTCCAGAGATGGATTGGTGCCTTCGGGAATCTACATACAGGTGCTGCATGGCTGTCGTCAGCTCGTGTCGTGAGATGTTGGGTTAAGTCCCGCAACGAGCGCAACCCTTTTCCTTACTTGCCAGCATTTCGGATGGGAACTTTAAGGATACTGCCAGTGACAAACTGGAGGAAGGCGGGGACGACGTCAAGTCATCATGGCCCTTACGACCAGGGCTACACACGTGCTACAATGGTCGGTACAAAGGGTTGCTACCTAGCGATAGGATGCTAATCTCAAAAAGCCGATCGTAGTCCGGATTGGAGTCTGCAACTCGACTCCATGAAGTCGGAATCGCTAGTAATCGCGGATCAGAATGCCGCGGTGAATACGTTCCCGGGCCTTGTACACACCGCCCGTCACACCATGGGAGTTTATTGCACCAGAAGTAGGTAGTCTAACCGCAAGGAGGACGCTTACCACGGTGTGGTCGACGACTGGGGTGAAGTCGTAACAAGGTAGCCGTAGGGGAACCTGCGGCTGGATCACCTCCTTAACGAAAGATTGACGATTGGTAAGAATCCACAACAAGTTGTTCTTCATTGATGTATCTGAGGGTCTGTAGCTCAGTTGGTTAGAGCACACGCTTGATAAGCGTGGGGTCACAAGTTCAAGTCTTGTCAGACCCACCACTACTGATAAGAGTGCAGAAAAGCAGAATACATTAAGATCTTAACTGGGGACTTAGCTTAGTTGGTAGAGCGCCTGCTTTGCACGCAGGAGGTCAGGAGTTCGACTCTCCTAGTCTCCACCATGTACTTTAAAGAGTACGGGCTAAATAATAGATTATAGAAATTAATGAATTTGATGAAAATTGAATTGATTAATTTCTGTGATTTATCACAGTTTACTACTTGCTGACGAGGCGGTAGTTAATCATTAACAGAATATATTTGAGTTGAAATAAATTGTTCATACTCGTTTTAGTTAACTTAGCAAGCAATTGTGAAAGTTAAATGAAATGAGTAACTAGCGATAAAACTGAATCAAGCGTTTTGGTATATGAATCTAATTGAAGCTGTACAGTGTTTAGATACACAGTACTTCGAACTGTAAATTAAATAAATAATTTATTATTTACTTAATTGTCTTAATCCTACTTGTAGGGGTTAACGACTGTTTGGGGTTGTATAGTCAAGTAATTAAGTGCATGTGGTGGATGCCTTGGCAGTCAGAGGCGATGAAAGACGTAATAGCCTGCGATAAGCTTCGGGGAGGCGGCAAATATCCTGTGATCCGGAGATTTCTGAATGGGGAAACCCACTTACCATAAGGTAGGTATCATATGATGAATACATAGTCATATGAGGCGAACGAGGGGAAGTGAAACATCTCAGTACCCTTAGGAAAAGAAATCAATTGAGATTCCCTCAGTAGCGGCGAGCGAACGGGGATCAGCCCATTAAGTTATATGTGTTTTAGCGGAATGCTCTGGGAAGTGCGACCGTAGAGGGTGATAGTCCCGTACACGAAAGGGCACATATAATGATGACGAGTAGGGCGAGGCACGTGAAACCTTGTCTGAATATGGGGGGACCATCCTCCAAGGCTAAATACTCCTGACTGACCGATAGTGAACCAGTACCGTGAGGGAAAGGCGAAAAGAACCCCTGTGAGGGGAGTGAAATAGATCCTGAAACCGCATGCATACAAGCAGTGGGAGCCAACTTGTTTGGTGACTGCGTACCTTTTGTATAATGGGTCAGCGACTTATATTCAGTAGCAAGGTTAACCGAATAGGGGAGCCGTAGAGAAATCGAGTCTTAATAGGGCGCATAGTTGCTGGGTATAGACCCGAAACCGGGTGATCTATCCATGAGCAGGTTGAAGGTTGGGTAACACTAACTGGAGGACCGAACCCACTGTCGTTGAAAAGCCAGGGGATGACTTGTGGATAGGGGTGAAAGGCTAATCAAACTCGGTGATAGCTGGTTCTCCCCGAAAGCTATTTAGGTAGCGCCTCGGACGAATACCATTGGGGGTAGAGCACTGTTTCGGCTAGGGGGTCATCCCGACTTACCAAACCGATGCAAACTCCGAATACCAATGAGTACTATCCGGGAGACAGACTGCGGGTGCTAACGTCCGTAGTCAAGAGGAAAACAATCCAGACCGCCAGCTAAGGCCCCAAAATTATAGTTAAGTGGGAAACGATGTGGGAAGGCATAGACAGCTAGGAGGTTGGCTTAGAAGCAGCCACCCTTTAAAGAAAGCGTAATAGCTCACTAGTCGAGTCGGCCTGCGCGGAAGATGTAACGGGGCTAAAACTATATGCCGAAGCTGCGGATGTATACAATGTATACGTGGTAGGGGAGCGTTCTGTAAGCCGATGAAGGTGGATTGAGAAGTCTGCTGGAGGTATCAGAAGTGCGAATGCTGACGTGAGTAACGACAAAACGGGTGAAAAACCCGTTCGCTGAAAGACCAAGGGTTCCAGTCCAACGTTAATCGGGGCTGGGTGAGTCGACCCCTAAGGCGAGGCCGAGAGGCGTAGTCGATGGGAAATTGGTTAATATTCCAATACTTCTGTGTAATGCGATGAGAGGACGGAGAAGGTTAAGTCAGCCTGGCGTTGGTTGTCCAGGTGAAAGGTTGTAGGCATGTATCTTAGGCAAATCCGGGGTACTCTATGCTGAGAACTGATATCAAGCTGTACTTGTACAGTAAAGTGGCTGATACCATACTTCCAAGAAAAGTCTCTAAGCTTCAGTTACACAGGAATCGTACCCGAAACCGACACAGGTGGTCAGGTCGAGTAGACCAAAGCGCTTGAGAGAACTCTGCTGAAGGAACTAGGCAAAATGGTACCGTAACTTCGGGAGAAGGTACGCTGCCGGTGGTGATTCCCCTCGCGGGATGAGCTGTTGGCAGCCACAGAAACTAGGCCCCTGCAACTGTTTATTAAAAACATAGCACTCTGCAAACACGAAAGTGGACGTATAGGGTGTGATGCCTGCCCGGTGCTGGAAGGTTAATTGATGGGGTTAGCGTAAGCGAAGCTCTTGATCGAAGCCCCAGTAAACGGCGGCCGTAACTATAACGGTCCTAAGGTAGCGAAATTCCTTGTCGGGTAAGTTCCGACCTGCACGAATGGCATAATGATGGGGGCGCTGTCTCCAGCAGAGGCTCAGTGAAATCGAAATCGCCGTGAAGATGCGGTGTACCCGCGGCTAGACGGAAAGACCCCGTGAACCTTTACTGCAGCTTGACATTGAACTTTGATCTTACTTGTGTAGGATAGGTGGGAGGCTTTGAAACCGAGACGCTAGTTTCGGTGGAGCCAATCTTGAAATACCACCCTGGTAATATTGAGGTTCTAACTCTGCTCCATAATCTGGAGCGAGGACCATGTCTGGTGGGTAGTTTGACTGGGGCGGTCTCCTCCTAAAGAGTAACGGAGGAGTACGAAGGTGCGCTCAGCGTGGTCGGAAATCACGCGTAGAGTATAAAGGCAAAAGCGCGCTTAACTGCGAGACCCACAAGTCGAGCAGGTACGAAAGTAGGTCTTAGTGATCCGGTGGTTCTGTATGGAAGGGCCATCGCTCAACGGATAAAAGGTACTCTGGGGATAACAGGCTGATACCGCCCAAGAGTTCATATCGACGGCGGTGTTTGGCACCTCGATGTCGGCTCATCTCATCCTGGGGCTGAAGCAGGTCCCAAGGGTATGGCTGTTCGCCATTTAAAGAGGTACGCGAGCTGGGTTTAGAACGTCGTGAGACAGTTCGGTCCCTATCTACCGTGGGCGCTGGAAATTTGAGAGGATCTGCTCCTAGTACGAGAGGACCAGAGTGGACGAACCTCTGGTGTACCGGTTGTGACGCCAGTCGCATCGCCGGGTAGCTATGTTCGGAAGGGATAACCGCTGAAAGCATCTAAGCGGGAAGCCTACCTCAAGATAAGATTTCCCTAGGACTTTATGTCCTCTAAAGATCCGTTCAAGACTAGGACGTTGATAGGTTGGATGTGGAAGTACGGCGACGTATGAAGCTGACCAATACTAATTGATCGTGAGGCTTGACTATACAACACCCAAACAGTTGTTGTATAAAGCTTAATTGATTCATTAAAGATCAAATGATCTAAAAATACTTGATTCAGATAACGCTTGAACATACAATTTCGCTCAAATTAAATTCTGTTAATAACTCTTTTGGAAAAAACCTTAGCAAACAAGTAAGACTAAGCAAGTATCCATAAACAGTTGTGCTGGCGACAATAGCAAGAGTGAACCACCTGATCCCTTCCCGAACTCAGAAGTGAAACCTCTTAGCGCTGATGGTAGTGTGGGGTTACCCATGTGAGAGTAAGTCATCGCCAGCTCATTATTCAAATCCCTCTGATGCTTATAGCGCAGGGGGATTTTTTTATGCAAAAGAGAAAGATAAAATTAGAAAAATAGAGTAAAAAGTTAGAGAAAATAATAGATAAATATTATAGAAATAAATCAAATATGAAGTTAGTTAAGAATAAAAATAGAAAATCTCTAACTGATTTTAACTAATCTATATATTCAAAATTAAATATTAAAATCATTTATTTATGTATTTTATATGTCTATAAAATTTTATTATCCCTATGTCTAATTGTCCATAAAAATAGGCTTATGTATATTTCGCCAACTTTGAATTTTACTAAAAAATTCATGTGAAATTTTGGACAAGTACTCATGGGAGATGAGAACGATGACAATGGAAAACGTAGATATTAATTCTGTAGTCGATAAGGCGAAATTCACCTCGTTTCACTTCAATGTAGTGGCTTGGTGCTTATTGATTATTTTATTTGATGGCTATGATTTAGCAATTAATGGGGTGGTGTTACCTCTTTTAATGCAAGATTGGGGATTATCTGCAGTACAAGCAGGTATGCTGGCAAGTACAGCACTTGCAGGTATGATGTTTGGTGCGATGTTTTTTGGCTCTTTGGCTGATAAAATCGGTCGTAAAAAAGTCATTATGATTTGTATTGTGTTATTTAGTGGTCTTACTTTTGCGGGTGGTTTTGCTTCTAATCCGACTGAATTTGCAATTTTACGCTTTTTAGCAGGTTTAGGAATTGGTGGGGTAATGCCGAACCTCGTTGCGCTAACTTCTGAATATGCCCCGATGAAAATGCGTAGCACATTAGTTACTACTATGTTTAGTGGCTATGCTGTGGGTGGGGTCATGGCTGCATTATTGGGTGCATGGTTTACTCCAAGTTTTGGTTGGCAAATCATGTTTTTTATTGCAGGCATTCCTTTATTTTTATTGCCTGTGATTTGGAAATTTTTACCTGAATCTTTGGCATTTATAGTGAAAGAAAATAAACAGGAAAAAGCCAGAACTATTGTACGTCGTTTGGCTCCAAACTTAACCTTAACAGAAAATACAACTTTTACTTTACCTAAAGTTGAAGTACCTGAAGCGGCAAATGTGGTGAGTTTGTTCCGTCGTGGGCGAGCAACAAATACGCTTTTATTTTGGTTAGCATTTTTCACATGTTTATTAACCATGTATGCATTAAGTAGTTGGTTGCCGAAATTAATGATGGCAGCAGGTTATTCAATGGATAACAGCCTCATGTTTATGATGGTCATGAATGTTGGTGCGGTTGTAGGCATTGTGGGTGGTGGCGTTTTAGCAGATCGTTTTCATTTAAAACCTGTTTTAATGTGTTTAGGTATTGTAGGCGCGATTGTAATGAGCTTAATGGGCTTCCAATCAAATCAATTCCTGTTATACATTTTAGTATTTTTGGCAGGTGCAGCGTCGATTGGCTCACAAATGTTGCTATATAGTTATGTTGCGCAATATTATCCACTTGCGATTCGCTCAACAGGGATTGGCTGGTCTTCAGCGATTGGTCGTATGGGCGCAATTGTTGGACCAATTTTAATTGGTGGTTTGTTGGGAATGAACCTACCTGCGCATTTTAATTTTATTGCAGTTGGATTACCTGTGTTAATTACAGCTATCGCTGTGGCTTTAATTATGAATGATGATGAATCTGAAAAAATAGGTGCAAGTTCAGGTGTTGCTGCAAAAGCTTAATTGAGCTGACCTTTAGAGCCTCCATATATTGGAGGCTTTTTAATTTTTAGATTTGGTTTTAGAGAATTTAAAAAATAGTTTTTTATTTATAAGATGTTTTATAGATTGAATTTTTACAGAATCTTAGAGTTGCAACAAAATTTTAATGTTGATCTGAGTTTAACAAATACATAATATAAAAAATCTTATCATTGAGTTGCCATAATGGAATTAAATTCATTTTCCCAAATCCCTGAAGATGATGAAGAATTACATCTTCCTGAACTTGTTTATTGGTCATCTTTAGGTGATTTGGAGCAAGTCAAAAAGTGTCTTGCTGGTGGTGCAGATGCAAATACCACAGATGAAGAAGGTTATAGCGCATTGCAAGCTGCTGCTGAAAATGATCATTTAGATGTTGTAAAACTCTTAATTGAGCAAGGTGCAGATCTCCACTATAAATCACAATATACTGCTTTGGCGCTTGCAGAAATGGCTGAAAATCAAGAGATAGTTGCGTATTTAAAAACTCTATTATGATAAAAAAGATAAAAAGAAACCCCATCATCCTGACGGGGTTGCTTTGTATTGGTTAGTTAGATTTGACTCCTGTCTAATCTCACGTTCCTGATGCTCAGACCGATTATTGTTGTTTTGTGTCTGGGAAACTTCCTGTTCCCTATGTCTATAGAATAGGCAATTTTTAAAAACTTCACTAGACGATATTTCCTGTAATTTATGTAGGTTATTTCCTACAAAGTGTCATAAAAAAGCAGACCATAAGATCTGCTTTTATTTTGCTTTAGTATATGAAACGCTTAGAAATGTGCATCTAAACCGATATATGGACCTTTGAACTCAAACTTCATATCTCGTTTATCTATGTCATCTAGTTCAATATTCATAACACGATAACCAACTTTTGCGCCCAAATCTAATAACATGCTTTGTACGAAGTTATATTGTACTTCTGCTTGAGCATCTGTGATTTTGACATCATTGACATTGGTATAAGTCGCTTCAGCTTTTGCGCTTAAGCCTGTAAATGGTAGCTTTCCACCAACTTCTGCATAAATAATAGGTGAATATTCATCTACATCCACAGATGTACCAAATTGTTTTACATCACCATTTAAACGGGTCGCACCCACACCAATATCTGCTTTGATGATATTGTCCAAAATTTCATAATATAAAATGAGATCTGTATGATCTAAATTTATATCTGTTTTGCTTAATTCATTACGATCTGTCTCTGTGTCTAGATTTGTATATTTCACTTTGACATTTGGAAGAATTGGAACAGGGTGTTCAAAAGCAGCAGAAACTTGCACAGTACCTTTACGATCTAAATCTTGGTCTGCTAAATTTTTTTCATCAATATTTGCTTTGCCATCCACATTCCAATAGCTGATATCACCTTTTAAGCCGATAAAGTCGGCTTGGGCAAATGAGCTTAATCCTAATATAGCAACAAAAATAGGTAATTGTTTTAACTTCATATGATCCTCTGGCTGAAAATATGTATTTTGGGGCAGATTGTTACTTAAATACATTTCATAGTTGTGCGAACTGAGGGCATGATATAGAGGTTTAAATGATTTTGCATTATCAGAATAAATGAAAGGGGATAAATGATGGCAGTGTTGGAATTTCCATTATATGTAGCGGGTAAAGCCACAAAAACACAGCAGTGGCTTGAAGTTGAAAATAAGTTTACAGGTGAAGTTTATGCCAAAGTTGCCTTGGCAGATGCAAAAACCTTAGAGAAAGCGATCAGCTCAGCAGTTAAGGCTGAACAGGAAATGGCAGCATTAAAACCATTTCAAAAGCAAAAAATACTCTTGCATTGTGTGAAGCGTTTTAATGAACTTCGAGAAGAATTAACCACACTTTTGATTATTGAAGGTGGAAAACCGAAAAATGCAGCAGCAGCAGAAGTTGAGCGTTTAATTAATACCTTCCAGATTGCAGCAGATGCAGTGACACAGTTGGATGATGGTCGTTTGATGTCCTTGGCGGTGACACCTGCGGCAGCGGCATATCGAAGTATGATTCAGCATGTACCGATTGGTGCAGTATCATTGATCAGTCCTTTTAATTTTCCATTAAATTTAACCGCACATAAAATCGCACCTGCGATTGCCGCAGGTTGTCCATTTGTATTGAAACCTGCGAGCTTAACGCCTATTTCTGCTTTAAAAATTGCTGAAGTTTTGGCAGAAACGGATTTACCTAAAGCGGCTTTTTCAGTTTTGCCATGTCCACGTGAACATGCTGATGTGTTAGTGACAGATGATCGTTTTAAATTATTAAGTTTCACAGGCTCAGATGTGGTCGGTTGGGACATGAAAGCACGTGCAGGACGTAAAAAAGTCACTTTAGAATTGGGTGGCAATGCTGCGGTGTTGATCGAGCCTGATACCGAAATTACCGATGCATTGGTCGATCGTTTGATCGGTGGGGCGTATGGACATGCAGGGCAAGTGTGTATCAGTGTGCAACGTATTTTGGCACATGCTGATATTTATGCAGAGCTGAAAAAGAAGTTGCTTGCGAAATTGAAAAAAATTCGAGCAGCCGATCCAACTTTAGATACGACTTTGGTTGGGCCGATGATCAAAGAGTCAGAAGCACAACGTCTGAAAAAATGGGTCGATAAAGCTGAGAAAAAAGGCGCAAAAATTCTCTGTGGCGGTAGTTTAAACGGTGTGTTATTTGAACCGACTTTACTGGAAAATGTCGATGAATCTTTAGACATTTATCAAAATGAAGCCTTTGGCCCTGTAGCGATTTTAGAAAAATATAAAGATTTTGAGAAAGGCATTGCCATCATCAATAAGAGTCGTTTTGGCTTACAGGCAGGTGTCTATACACAAAACCTGAATAAAATGTTATATGCATGGGATCATTTGCATGTTGGCGGTGTGATTATCAACGATATTCCAACTTTCCGTGTCGATAATATGCCTTATGGCGGTGTGAAGGATTCTGGTTTAGGACGAGAAGGCATTCAGTCTGCGATTCGTGATATGCAAGAAGAACGGTTATTGGTGATTAAGCAATAAAATTCATTTGAGATAAAGAAATCATTATTTCTTTATCTCTTTCGGTGTATGAAAAGAATGAAAAAATTAATTTTAAAAGCTTTCACGTTACTTTGTTTGTTGAGCTTTTCAACATGGCTGTGGGCATTTCAACCGCAAAAACTGGTACAAGATGCACGCTCTCAGATTTGGAAAACGCTGTATTACGATCCTGCCTATACCCAATTGAAATATCCAATGGGAGATGTCCCCATAATCAAAGGCGTTTGCACTGATGTGGTCATTCGTGCGTTACGCCACCAAGGCATTGATTTACAGCAACGTATTCATGAGGACATGAAAGCTAATTTCTCCAAGTATCCAAAAAAATGGGGTTTAAAAGCTACCGATAAAAATATTGATCATCGCCGAGTGCCGAACATCATGACGTATTTTCAACGTCAAGGTTATGCAGTCCAAGACCAAAATTATCGGGCAGGGGATATTGTCACATGGGACTTGGGCAAAGGTCTGGTGCATATCGGGATAGTGTCTGATAAAACCACACTCATCTCCAAAACGCCATTAATTATTCATAATATTGGGCAAGGCACTCGAGAAAATGATATTTTGCATGAATATAAAATTACAGGGCATTATCGCATTCCGAACCATGTAAAGTGAAACCGATGCATTGCCATGGACGAGGATAAAAAAGGAGGAAAAGGGATAAAAAAATAATCAATTAATAAAAAAAGTTCATTATCAAGTTAAATTTTGTGTAGAAATTACAGTAAAAGGCAAGGAAAACAGGTATTGTTGCGCCATTAAACAACATTTTTTAAGATTTACTTTAAGCAAGGAATCGCGACAAAGTGTTGGTTTGAGATAACAACAAAGTGCTCACAAGGTGCTGTTTTATTCAAACAACAAAGAATTTAGGAATTGGACTCTTTTTTGCAAGCACACGATAAAGACAATATGCGGCAATGGAGAGCCCACGAATTTTAGGTATTTTTTATGTCAGATCATCGTGAAAGCTGGTCAGCACGATCAGGCTTTATCTTAGCGGCTATTGGTTCAGCCGTAGGTTTGGGGAATATTTGGCGATTCCCTTATGTTGCTTATGAAAATGGTGGTGGTGCGTTTTTAGTGCCTTACTTGGTTGCAATTTTTGCAGCAGGTTTACCACTTTTGTTTTTAGACTATGCAGTAGGTCATAAATACCGCAAAGCACCACCGACCGCATATAAAAAATTAATGAATACTGAATCACTGGGTTGGTGGCAAGTGATGGTGACTTTGGTCATTGGGATTTATTATGCCAGTGTCTTGTCATGGGCAGGCAGTTATATGTTCTACTCCATTGGTCAACAATGGGGAGCAGATACTGAAGGCTTTTTCTTTAAAAGCTATTTACAAAATGGCGATGGCTTAGCGTTTGGTTTTGTACCTACTTTATTTTTTGGTTTAGTGATTGTCTGGGCAGTGGTAATGTTCATTCTCTATGGCGGTGTGCGTCGTGGGGTTGAACTTGCCAATAAAATCTTTATGCCTTTACTGGTGATTTTATTCTCGATTTTGGTAATTCAAGCAATACGCTTACCAGGTGCAGCAGAAGGTTTAAATGCATTCTTTACGCCTAACTGGGAAGCAATGACAAACTATAAAGTATGGTTAGCTGCCTTTGGTCATATTTTCTTTTCTTTGTCTGTGGGCTTTGGGATCATGCTCACCTATGCATCGTATTTAAATAAAAAAGCCAATATGACAGGTTCAGGCGTTGTGGTGGCATTAGCTAACTCATCATTTGAAATCTTGGCGGGAATTGGGGTATTTGCAGCGCTTGGATTCATGGCGCAAAGCTCAGGTGTTCCTGTAAAAGACGTAGTATCTGGCGGGATCGGTTTAGCCTTTATTGCCTTCCCGAAAATCATTTCGAGTATGGGTGCAGGTGGTGATTTATTTGGTTTCTTATTCTTTGCTTCATTGGTTGTAGCAGGGATCACCTCTATGGTGAGTATTTTACAAGTACCGATTGCTGCATTCCAAGATAAGTTTGGTTGGTCTAAAAATAAAGCCGTCAGTATCATTGGTGGTGGTTCAGCGATAATTTCAACAATTATATTCTCAACACACAGTGCGATTACTTTCGTAGACATCATTGACTACTTTGCCAATAACATTGGTATTGTGGGCGGTGGTTTGTTGTCGATCATCTTGGTGTCTTGGTTCCGTCGTCCATTGATGAAACAGCTTCAAGAGCATGTAAACCGTTACTCAAGTATTAAACTGGGTACAGGTTGGAACTTCTTACTGACTGTCATCACACCATTATCTTTATTAGTAGCATTATTGCTCACGATTAAAGCAGTCATTACTGAAGGTTATGGCGGTTATCCTGCATCAACTTTATGGTTGATTGGTGGTGCGGTATTGGTATTCTTTGTTCTGGGTTCAATACTATTTAGCATGATGAAAGACAAAGTATCAGAGGAGAAATAAGATGAATACTTCTGCAATTATGATGATGATTTTGTCGATTGTGTTGTTGTGGGGTGGTTTGATTCTCGCAACCATTCATCTGGTTAAAAATCCTGATGAAGCTGAAGATTAAATTATTGATTAAATAAATATAAAAAATGCCCAATCATGTGATTGGGCATTTTTTATGATGTTTTCAAAATAAAATTTTAAGTCAGTAACTCATTGTGCAATTTTTTGGATTTTACAATAATAAAAACCATCACCAAAACCAGTTTCAGGTAATAGTTGACGACCATGAATTTGACTTAAACCCCATTTTGCTTCAATTTTAATTTCTTGAGCATCGGTATGTTCGGCAAAGAAATTCACCATTTGCTGTTCATTTTCAGCCTTTAAAATCGAGCAAGTGATATACAGCAAAGTGCCTCCAACTTTGAGTTGCTGCCACATCTGATTTAAAATTTGTTTTTGCAAATCGACAGTTTGTTGGATGTCACTTGACTGGCGTAGTAAACGGATATCGGGATTGCGGCGCATCACCCCAATCGCTGAACATGGTGCATCCAACACGATACAGTCCACCGCTTCGGGTGCAGTCCATGTGGTAGCATCCGCAGTTAAAATTTCCACTTCACTGATAGTGTTAAGTTGTAAACGCTCTAAATTTTCTGACACACGGACTAAACGTTTGGTATCATGATCAAGAGCAATCAGTTTTTTGGGTTGGAATTTTTCCAAAATGTGTGCAATTTTTCCACCGGGTGCAGCGCAAGCATCGACCACGATTTTACCATCTAAGTTGGGAAGCAATGTTGCACAGAGTTGCGCATGCTCATCCTGAACAGAAAAGCCACCTTCTGCAAAACCAGGTAAATGAGTGATGTTGGTATTTTGCTCAAGTACAATACCAACATTGGATAAATCACAGGCATGTGCGTTGATCCCAGCCTCATCCAAAATATCTAGATACTCATCACGACTGACTTGACGTTCATTGATGCGTAGCGTGAGTGATGCAGTTTGTTTTAAGTTATGACACAGCTCATCTGCATACTCAGACCAATCTTTCTTTAAACGTTTAAATAACCAACTTGGCAAGCCATGTGCTTGATCCAGCGCAGTTTGGAATTCTGAGGTTTCACGTGAAACACGACGTAGAATCGCATTTACCACGCCGCCCATAGCTTCATAACCTAATTGCTTCGTTGCAGTCACGGTTTCAGAAATCGCTGCATGCGCAGGAATACGTGTACAGAGCAACTGATATAAACCGAGATACAAGCACGTTTCGATCGAAGCATTATTTAATGGTTTATTCAGTAAAGGTAAAGTAATGGCTTTCAGTGCATACCATTGACGTAGAGTTCCTAATACTAACTCATGAAATAAAGCACGATCACGTTCAGCTACATTTTCCAAATTTTGATGAAGAAAGCTATTTAAAGACTTGCCATCTTGCACAGAAAGTAAAGTACGAACCACTTGCGCACGTAAATTCACTGTTGGTTTTGCAGTGGGATGTTTTTGGCTCATGCGAAGATTTGTCCTACAGTTAATTTTTGAGTTTGGTTAATTTGTACGGCATTTAGCGCTTTACCACCTGGCCATTGTAAGTTTGTGATGCAGATGGCTTTCTGATCGCCACATGCCACATGTACGCCATTTTTGTCTAATGCAATGATTTCACCAGCTTGTTTATTGCTCGCATCCAAAGGTGAAAGAACAGAATTCCATACCCGTAAGTTATGATTTTCATCGATTGGGGTAAATGCCACAGGCCAAGGATTAAAGGCACGAATATTACGATCAATCTCCACCGCTGCAAGCGACCAGTCGATGTGTGCTTCAGCTTTAGACAGTTTAGTGGCATAGACTGTTAGGGCCTCATCTTGTACTTCTCGCTCTGCTAAATATTTTTGTAAACTTTGCTCAGAAGCCAGTACCGTACAAATTGCTTCCGCTCCTTGTAGTGCCAATTTGTCATACAAAGTCGCAGAAGTATCAGTCGCTTCAATTGGGCAAATGGTTTTGAACATCATATCGCCCGTGTCTAAGCCCGCTGCCATTTTCATGATGGTGACACCTGTTTCATTGTCACCCGTAGCAATAGCACGTTGGATTGGTGCTGCACCTCGCCAACGTGGTAAGAGTGAGCCATGAATATTTAAGCAGCCATATTTTGGTGTATCTAAAACGGCTTGTGGGAGGATCAAGCCATAAGCTGCAACTACCATCACATCTGCATCTAAATTTGCCAAAGCGTGCTGAGCGGCTAAACCCTCTTCAGTCGATGCTTTAAAATTTAAAGGTTGATAAACAGGTAGATCGTGTTCTAAAGCCAATTGTTTAACTGCAGACGCTGTCAGTTTTTGTCCACGACCTGCTTTACGGTCTGGTTGAGTATAAACTGCCACAATTTCATGATTTGTTTTTAACAGTGCTGCAAGCGCATGTGCTGCAAATTCAGGTGTTCCTGCAAATATGATTTTCAAAGCTTAGACTCATAGACAAAATTTGCATAATTATAGCAAAGCTAGATCAAATCAGACTTTTTTCAGCGATTTTAGTTCGAATTAGAAAGTTAAAAGATAATAAAAAACAAGTTATGTTAATTTTAATAAAATCAAATTCTAACTTTATAATAATTAAAATATTTATTTATTACAATAAGTTAATTTTTCTGCATAAAAACAACTAAACTTTTAATTATTCTTAACTATATGAATAATAGTTATTTTTATAAAATTATGGTTAAATAATAAACTGGCAAGAAGCGGTTTGGAATAACATCATAAAAATATAAAAAAGTGCAAACAAAGTCACATAATTATATTGCTTTTTGATGTGGTTCGTTATTTAATTGTAATTAATTTTGTGTGATTTATAGACGCTTTTGTAAGAGTTCTAAAGTAGGCTCTCAGCGTCACCCTAGAGGAATATCTAATGAATAAGATTTATAAAGTGATTTGGAATGCAACCTTGGGTACTTGGGTGGCGGTTTCTGAGCTTGCAAAAGGCAAAACCAAGTCTTCTAAAGTGACTAAAATCGTTGGTGCTGCAACGGTAAGTTTAATGGTGACCTTTAGTGCAGATGTTTCTGCGGCGTGGGTTGCTGGTACAAATGGTACAGGTGGAACGGCAACAGGTTCTGCATCTGGAACAGGCATTGCAATCGGTAGTGGAACAGCAGTAGCAGATAGAGCAAATGCTTCAGGTGACTATTCTATTGCAATGGGGGCAGGGAGTAATTCAGCAGGTTCACGGTCAACTGCAATAGGTAAAAATACATACGCTGCAAGTAGTGGCTCTATTGCAATTGGTGGGGGACAAAACGATGCAATGGCTGTAGGTGATACAGGTGGCAGAACACCAGGTTCAAGAACCTTAAATATTACAACAAATACAACTTCAAGATTAACAGGTACTACTGGGGGTTCAACTGGTACTTTTAATTTTGATTTTCAAAATGTGAGTGGTGCTATGATAGGTACCATTACAACTTCTAGTGGAAAAGTCATTAATCTTACAGGGAATGCTGCTCAAGCAGCTTATCAAAGTTTAATGACAGGTGCTGCTGGAACAGGTGGTACACAAGGAATTGCATTAGGATCTTCTGCATTATCTTTGCAAGGACAATCGGTTGCGATTGGCGCTGACTCACAAGCACTTGGTGACCAGTCTACAGCATTAGGTGCGAATACTCGTGCTCATGGTGATGCCTCGGTAGCAATTGGTGGGGATGACATTACAGGTATTACAAACGATGTGAATATGAAGGGTCAGTTCACAGCTTTGACTGGTAATAATTTATCAGGTGCTTACGTTTCCACAGAAAGTTCAGGTGGTGGTGCTGTTGCTATTGGTGCAACAGCAACAGCGAAAGGGAACTTTTCAACAGCCATTGGTATGACTGCTAATGCAAATGGTGCTGGTGGTGTGGCGATTGGGGCAACATCTAAAGCAGTTGGTGATGGTTCTATGGCAATGGGGCTAAATGCTCAAGCAAATGGAAAACAATCTCAGGCTTTAGGAACAGGAGCAACAACAAGCCTTGCTGCTGAAAATGGTACAGCTTTAGGTACGAAAGCTAATTCATCAAGCTTAGATACCGTAGCGATTGGTGTCGGCTCTGTTGCTGGATTGGATGATACTACGGGAGCTGAAGCTGTTGCGATTGGTAGTCGAGCAAAAGCACAAGCAACTGGGTCGATTGCTTTAGGTGGTGATGCAACAATTTCTACTGCAGGTACAAATTCTGTTGCGATTGGTAATAATATTCAAATTAGCAATGCAAACAGTGTGGTACTTGGTGCAGACTCTGTTGATAAAGCAAAACACCAATGGTTTAATCAGACTGTTAATGGAGTTACGTATAATTTTGCTGGTACCTCGGTGGGTGTTGTGAGTATTGGTAGTACAGGTAAAGAGCGTCAAATTGTTAACGTTGCGCCTGGGGAAGTTTCAGCAAGCAGTACAGATGCAATTAATGGTTCGCAGTTGTACCAAACAAATACGGCATTAGAACAAACAACAAAAAAACTTGCAGATGCTTTTGGTGCGCCAGTTGATCCAACGACAGGTAAATTAATAACTCCTGTATATACGGTGAATGGGAAAACGTATAATGATGTTAAATCCACAGTTGCTGCATTAGATGCAGGTTGGAATTTATCAAGTTCTAATGGAACAACATCTACAACACCAAATCTTGCAAGTAAAGCTATCAAAGCAGGTGATAGTGTTGATATTGGTTTAACTTCTACTGAAAATAATTTAGATGTATCAACAGCACAAGTTACTGATGCAAATGGTAAAACAAAAACAACTATTGATTTTGCTTTAAAGAAACAACTAGACCTTGGTGCAGCGGGTAGTGTTACAACAGGTAATACTGTTATTAACAATACGGGTGTAACTACACCGAAAGTGACGATTGGCGATGCGACCAACAGCACAGTATTGACCAGCACAACGAATGGTTTAGATGTAGGTGGTGATAAGATCACCAATGTAGCAAAAGGTGACTTAACAGCGACATCGACAGATGCGGTGAATGGTAGCCAATTATTTGCTACTAACGAAAATGTTGCGACCAATACCACTAACATCACCAAAAATGCGGGTGACATCACCAACTTGCAAAACCAAACATGGAAATTGCAAGCGAATGGAGATACTGCTTCAGCAGTTAAAGCCAGTGATACAGTTCAATTCAAAGATGGCGACAACATTAAGATTACACGTAGTGGTAATGACCTCACTGTAGCCACTGCGAAAGAAGTTAACTTTGATAAAGTGACAGTGGATGGCACTGTAATTGATGGCGGAAAAATCACAGGTCTCAGTGCAGGTACAGTATCCAAAACTTCAACTGATGCGATTAATGGTAGTCAGTTAAATGCGCAAGGCGAAGGTGTTAAAAACATCATCGGTGGTACAACTGCATATAATCCGACGACAGGTACATTGACCAATACAAATATCGGCGGTACAGGCCAAAGCACGATTGATGATGCGATTAAGAACATCAATACGGCAGCGAATGCTGGCTTTAATGTGACAGGTTCGGGCACTGACCAAGCTAACGTTGGACCGAATGGCAAACTGGATGTAAAAGGTACCAATGGCAACATTACTGTAAAACAAACAGGTGCGGATGACGATGCAAAACTAGAAATTGCATTGGCAGACAAACTTGATCTTGGTGCAGTGGGTAGTGTTACAACAGGTAATACTGTTATTAACAATACGGGTGTAACTACACCGAAAGTGACGATTGGCGATGCGACCAACAGCACAGTATTGACCAGCACAACGAATGGTTTAGATGTAGGTGGTGATAAGATCACCAATGTAGCAAAAGGTGACTTAACAGCGACATCGACAGATGCGGTGAATGGTAGCCAATTATTTGCTACTAACGAAAATGTTGCGACCAATACCACTAACATCACCAAAAATGCGGGTGACATCACCAACTTGCAAAACCAAACATGGAAATTGCAAGCGAATGGAGATACTGCTTCAGCAGTTAAAGCCAGTGATACAGTTCAATTCAAAGATGGCGACAACATTAAGATTACACGTAGTGGTAATGACCTCACTGTAGCCACTGCGAAAGAAGTTAACTTTGATAAAGTGACAGTGGATGGCACTGTAATTGATGGCGGAAAAATCACAGGTCTCAGTGCAGGTACAGTATCCAAAACTTCAACTGATGCGATTAATGGTAGTCAGTTAAATGCGCAAGGCGAAGGTGTTAAAAACATCATCGGTGGTACAACTGCATATAATCCGACGACAGGTACATTGACCAATACAAATATCGGCGGTACAGGCCAAAGCACGATTGATGATGCGATTAAGAACATCAATACGGCAGCGAATGCTGGCTTTAATGTGACAGGTTCGGGCACTGACCAAGCTAACGTTGGACCGAATGGCAAACTGGATGTAAAAGGTACCAATGGCAACATTACTGTAAAACAAACAGGTGCGGATGACGATGCAAAACTAGAAATTGCATTGGCAGACAAACTTGATCTTGGTGCAGCGGGTAGTGTTACAACAGGTAATACTGTTATTAACAATACGGGTGTAACTACACCGAAAGTGACGATTGGCGATGCGACCAACAGCACAGTATTGACCAGCACAACGAATGGTTTAGATGTAGGTGGTGATAAGATCACCAATGTAGCAAAAGGTGACTTAACAGCGACATCGACAGATGCGGTGAATGGTAGCCAATTATTTGCTACTAACGAAAATGTTGCGACCAATACCACTAACATCACCAAAAATGCGGGTGACATCACCAACTTGCAAAACCAAACATGGAAATTGCAAGCGAATGGAGATACTGCTTCAGCAGTTAAAGCCAGTGATACAGTTCAATTCAAAGATGGCGACAACATTAAGATTACACGTAGTGGTAATGACCTCACTGTAGCCACTGCGAAAGAAGTTAACTTTGATAAAGTGACAGTGGATGGCACTGTAATTGATGGCGGAAAAATCACAGGTCTCAGTGCAGGTACAGTATCCAAAACTTCAACTGATGCGATTAATGGTAGTCAGTTAAATGCGCAAGGCGAAGGTGTTAAAAACATCATCGGTGGTACAACTGCATATAATCCGACGACAGGTACATTGACCAATACAAATATCGGCGGTACAGGCCAAAGCACGATTGATGATGCGATTAAGAACATCAATACGGCAGCGAATGCTGGCTTTAATGTGACAGGTTCGGGCACTGACCAAGCTAACGTTGGACCGAATGGCAAACTGGATGTAAAAGGTACCAATGGCAACATTACTGTAAAACAAACAGGTGCGGATGACGATGCAAAACTAGAAATTGCATTGGCAGACAAACTTGATCTTGGTGCAGTGGGTAGTGTTACAACAGGTAATACTGTTATTAACAATACGGGTGTAACTACACCGAAAGTGACGATTGGCGATGCGACCAACAGCACAGTATTGACCAGCACAACGAATGGTTTAGATGTAGGTGGTGATAAGATCACCAATGTAGCAAAAGGTGACTTAACAGCGACATCGACAGATGCGGTGAATGGTAGCCAATTATTTGCTACTAACGAAAATGTTGCGACCAATACCACTAACATCACCAAAAATGCGGGTGACATCACCAACTTGCAAAACCAAACATGGAAATTGCAAGCGAATGGAGATACTGCTTCAGCAGTTAAAGCCAGTGATACAGTTCAATTCAAAGATGGCGACAACATTAAGATTACACGTAGTGGTAATGACCTCACTGTAGCCACTGCGAAAGAAGTTAACTTTGATAAAGTGACAGTGGATGGCACTGTAATTGATGGCGGAAAAATCACAGGTCTCAGTGCAGGTACAGTATCCAAAACTTCAACTGATGCGATTAATGGTAGTCAGTTAAATGCGCAAGGCGAAGGTGTTAAAAACATCATCGGTGGTACAACTGCATATAATCCGACGACAGGTACATTGACCAATACAAATATCGGCGGTACAGGCCAAAGCACGATTGATGATGCGATTAAGAACATCAATACGGCAGCGAATGCTGGCTTTAATGTGACAGGTTCGGGCACTGACCAAGCTAACGTTGGACCGAATGGCAAACTGGATGTAAAAGGTACCAATGGCAACATTACTGTAAAACAAACAGGTGCGGATGACGATGCAAAACTAGAAATTGCATTGGCAGACAAACTTGATCTTGGTGCAGTGGGTAGTGTTACAACAGGTAATACTGTTATTAACAATACGGGTGTAACTACACCGAAAGTGACGATTGGCGATGCGACCAACAGCACAGTATTGACCAGCACAACGAATGGTTTAGATGTAGGTGGTGATAAGATCACCAATGTAGCAAAAGGTGACTTAACAGCGACATCGACAGATGCGGTGAATGGTAGCCAATTATTTGCTACTAACGAAAATGTTGCGACCAATACCACTAACATCACCAAAAATGCGGGTGACATCACCAACTTGCAAAACCAAACATGGAAATTGCAAGCGAATGGAGATACTGCTTCAGCAGTTAAAGCCAGTGATACAGTTCAATTCAAAGATGGCGACAACATTAAGATTACACGTAGTGGTAATGACCTCACTGTAGCCACTGCGAAAGAAGTTAACTTTGATAAAGTGACAGTGGATGGCACTGTAATTGATGGCGGAAAAATCACAGGTCTCAGTGCAGGTACAGTATCCAAAACTTCAACTGATGCGATTAATGGTAGTCAGTTAAATGCGCAAGGCGAAGGTGTTAAAAACATCATCGGTGGTACAACTGCATATAATCCGACGACAGGTACATTGACCAATACAAATATCGGCGGTACAGGCCAAAGCACGATTGATGATGCGATTAAGAACATCAATACGGCAGCGAATGCTGGCTTTAATGTGACAGGTTCGGGCACTGACCAAGCTAACGTTGGACCGAATGGCAAACTGGATGTAAAAGGTACCAATGGCAACATTACTGTAAAACAAACAGGTGCGGATGACGATGCAAAACTAGAAATTGCATTGGCAGACAAACTTGATCTTGGTGCAGTGGGTAGTGTTACAACAGGTAATACTGTTATTAACAATACGGGTGTAACTACACCGAAAGTGACGATTGGCGATGCGACCAACAGCACAGTATTGACCAGCACAACGAATGGTTTAGATGTAGGTGGTGATAAGATCACCAATGTAGCAAAAGGTGACTTAACAGCGACATCGACAGATGCGGTGAATGGTAGCCAATTATTTGCTACTAACGAAAATGTTGCGACCAATACCACTAACATCACCAAAAATGCGGGTGACATCACCAACTTGCAAAACCAAACATGGAAATTGCAAGCGAATGGAGATACTGCTTCAGCAGTTAAAGCCAGTGATACAGTTCAATTCAAAGATGGCGACAACATTAAGATTACACGTAGTGGTAATGACCTCACTGTAGCCACTGCGAAAGAAGTTAACTTTGATAAAGTGACAGTGGATGGCACTGTAATTGATGGCGGAAAAATCACAGGTCTCAGTGCAGGTACAGTATCCAAAACTTCAACTGATGCGATTAATGGTAGTCAGTTAAATGCGCAAGGCGAAGGTGTTAAAAACATCATCGGTGGTACAACTGCATATAATCCGACGACAGGTACATTGACCAATACAAATATCGGCGGTACAGGCCAAAGCACGATTGATGATGCGATTAAGAACATCAATACGGCAGCGAATGCTGGCTTTAATGTGACAGGTTCGGGCACTGACCAAGCTAACGTTGGACCGAATGGCAAACTGGATGTAAAAGGTACCAATGGCAACATTACTGTAAAACAAACAGGTGCGGATGACGATGCAAAACTAGAAATTGCATTGGCAGACAAACTTGATCTTGGTGCAGCGGGTAGTGTTACAACAGGTAATACTGTTATTAACAATACGGGTGTAACTACACCGAAAGTGACGATTGGCGATGCGACCAACAGCACAGTATTGACCAGCACAACGAATGGTTTAGATGTAGGTGGTGATAAGATCACCAATGTAGCAAAAGGTGACTTAACAGCGACATCGACAGATGCGGTGAATGGTAGCCAATTATTTGCTACTAACGAAAATGTTGCGACCAATACCACTAACATCACCAAAAATGCGGGTGACATCACCAACTTGCAAAACCAAACATGGAAATTGCAAGCGAATGGAGATACTGCTTCAGCAGTTAAAGCCAGTGATACAGTTCAATTCAAAGATGGCGACAACATTAAGATTACACGTAGTGGTAATGACCTCACTGTAGCCACTGCGAAAGAAGTTAACTTTGATAAAGTGACAGTGGATGGCACTGTAATTGATGGCGGAAAAATCACAGGTCTCAGTGCAGGTACAGTATCCAAAACTTCAACTGATGCGATTAATGGTAGTCAGTTAAATGCGCAAGGCGAAGGTGTTAAAAACATCATCGGTGGTACAACTGCATATAATCCGACGACAGGTACATTGACCAATACAAATATCGGCGGTACAGGCCAAAGCACGATTGATGATGCGATTAAGAACATCAATACGGCAGCGAATGCTGGCTTTAATGTGACAGGTTCGGGCACTGACCAAGCTAACGTTGGACCGAATGGCAAACTGGATGTAAAAGGTACCAATGGCAACATTACTGTAAAACAAACAGGTGCGGATGACGATGCAAAACTAGAAATTGCATTGGCAGACAAACTTGATCTTGGTGCAGCGGGTAGTGTTACAACAGGTAATACTGTTATTAACAATACGGGTGTAACTACACCGAAAGTGACGATTGGCGATGCGACCAACAGCACAGTATTGACCAGCACAACGAATGGTTTAGATGTAGGTGGTGATAAGATCACCAATGTAGCAAAAGGTGACTTAACAGCGACATCGACAGATGCGGTGAATGGTAGCCAATTATTTGCTACTAACGAAAATGTTGCGACCAATACCACTAACATCACCAAAAATGCGGGTGACATCACCAACTTGCAAAACCAAACATGGAAATTGCAAGCGAATGGAGATACTGCTTCAGCAGTTAAAGCCAGTGATACAGTTCAATTCAAAGATGGCGACAACATTAAGATTACACGTAGTGGTAATGACCTCACTGTAGCCACTGCGAAAGAAGTTAACTTTGATAAAGTGACAGTGGATGGCACTGTAATTGATGGCGGAAAAATCACAGGTCTCAGTGCAGGTACAGTATCCAAAACTTCAACTGATGCGATTAATGGTAGTCAGTTAAATGCGCAAGGCGAAGGTGTTAAAAACATCATCGGTGGTACAACTGCATATAATCCGACGACAGGTACATTGACCAATACAAATATCGGCGGTACAGGCCAAAGCACGATTGATGATGCGATTAAGAACATCAATACGGCAGCGAATGCTGGCTTTAATGTGACAGGTTCGGGCACTGACCAAGCTAACGTTGGACCGAATGGCAAACTGGATGTAAAAGGTACCAATGGCAACATTACTGTAAAACAAACAGGTGCGGATGACGATGCAAAACTAGAAATTGCATTGGCAGACAAACTTGATCTTGGTGCAGCGGGTAGTGTTACAACAGGTAATACTGTTATTAACAATACGGGTGTAACTACACCGAAAGTGACGATTGGCGATGCGACCAACAGCACAGTATTGACCAGCACAACGAATGGTTTAGATGTAGGTGGTGATAAGATCACCAATGTAGCAAAAGGTGACTTAACAGCGACATCGACAGATGCGGTGAATGGTAGCCAATTATTTGCTACTAACGAAAATGTTGCGACCAATACCACTAACATCACCAAAAATGCGGGTGACATCACCAACTTGCAAAACCAAACATGGAAATTGCAAGCGAATGGAGATACTGCTTCAGCAGTTAAAGCCAGTGATACAGTTCAATTCAAAGATGGCGACAACATTAAGATTACACGTAGTGGTAATGACCTCACTGTAGCCACTGCGAAAGAAGTTAACTTTGATAAAGTGACAGTGGATGGCACTGTAATTGATGGCGGAAAAATCACAGGTCTCAGTGCAGGTACAGTATCCAAAACTTCAACTGATGCGATTAATGGTAGTCAGTTAAATGCGCAAGGCGAAGGTGTTAAAAACATCATCGGTGGTACAACTGCATATAATCCGACGACAGGTACATTGACCAATACAAATATCGGCGGTACAGGCCAAAGCACGATTGATGATGCGATTAAGAACATCAATACGGCAGCGAATGCTGGCTTTAATGTGACAGGTTCGGGCACTGACCAAGCTAACGTTGGACCGAATGGCAAACTGGATGTAAAAGGTACCAATGGCAACATTACTGTAAAACAAACAGGTGCGGATGACGATGCAAAACTAGAAATTGCATTGGCAGACAAACTTGATCTTGGTGCAGTGGGTAGTGTTACAACAGGTAATACTGTTATTAACAATACGGGTGTAACTACACCGAAAGTGACGATTGGCGATGCGACCAACAGCACAGTATTGACCAGCACAACGAATGGTTTAGATGTAGGTGGTGATAAGATCACCAATGTAGCAAAAGGTGACTTAACAGCGACATCGACAGATGCGGTGAATGGTAGCCAATTATTTGCTACTAACGAAAATGTTGCGACCAATACCACTAACATCACCAAAAATGCGGGTGACATCACCAACTTGCAAAACCAAACATGGAAATTGCAAGCGAATGGAGATACTGCTTCAGCAGTTAAAGCCAGTGATACAGTTCAATTCAAAGATGGCGACAACATTAAGATTACACGTAGTGGTAATGACCTCACTGTAGCCACTGCGAAAGAAGTTAACTTTGATAAAGTGACAGTGGATGGCACTGTAATTGATGGCGGAAAAATCACAGGTCTCAGTGCAGGTACAGTATCCAAAACTTCAACTGATGCGATTAATGGTAGTCAGTTAAATGCGCAAGGCGAAGGTGTTAAAAACATCATCGGTGGTACAACTGCATATAATCCGACGACAGGTACATTGACCAATACAAATATCGGCGGTACAGGCCAAAGCACGATTGATGATGCGATTAAGAACATCAATACGGCAGCGAATGCTGGCTTTAATGTGACAGGTTCGGGCACTGACCAAGCTAACGTTGGACCGAATGGCAAACTGGATGTAAAAGGTACCAATGGCAACATTACTGTAAAACAAACAGGTGCGGATGACGATGCAAAACTAGAAATTGCATTGGCAGACAAACTTGATCTTGGTGCAGTGGGTAGTGTTACAACAGGTAATACTGTTATTAACAATACGGGTGTAACTACACCGAAAGTGACGATTGGCGATGCGACCAACAGCACAGTATTGACCAGCACAACGAATGGTTTAGATGTAGGTGGTGATAAGATCACCAATGTAGCAAAAGGTGACTTAACAGCGACATCGACAGATGCGGTGAATGGTAGCCAATTATTTGCTACTAACGAAAATGTTGCGACCAATACCACTAACATCACCAAAAATGCGGGTGACATCACCAACTTGCAAAACCAAACATGGAAATTGCAAGCGAATGGAGATACTGCTTCAGCAGTTAAAGCCAGTGATACAGTTCAATTCAAAGATGGCGACAACATTAAGATTACACGTAGTGGTAATGACCTCACTGTAGCCACTGCGAAAGAAGTTAACTTTGATAAAGTGACAGTGGATGGCACTGTAATTGATGGCGGAAAAATCACAGGTCTCAGTGCAGGTACAGTATCCAAAACTTCAACTGATGCGATTAATGGTAGTCAGTTAAATGCGCAAGGCGAAGGTGTTAAAAACATCATCGGTGGTACAACTGCATATAATCCGACGACAGGTACATTGACCAATACAAATATCGGCGGTACAGGCCAAAGCACGATTGATGATGCGATTAAGAACATCAATACGGCAGCGAATGCTGGCTTTAATGTGACAGGTTCGGGCACTGACCAAGCTAACGTTGGACCGAATGGCAAACTGGATGTAAAAGGTACCAATGGCAACATTACTGTAAAACAAACAGGTGCGGATGACGATGCAAAACTAGAAATTGCATTGGCAGACAAACTTGATCTTGGTGCAGTGGGTAGTGTTACAACAGGTAATACTGTTATTAACAATACGGGTGTAACTACACCGAAAGTGACGATTGGCGATGCGACCAACAGCACAGTATTGACCAGCACAACGAATGGTTTAGATGTAGGTGGTGATAAGATCACCAATGTAGCAAAAGGTGACTTAACAGCGACATCGACAGATGCGGTGAATGGTAGCCAATTATTTGCTACTAACGAAAATGTTGCGACCAATACCACTAACATCACCAAAAATGCGGGTGACATCACCAACTTGCAAAACCAAACATGGAAATTGCAAGCGAATGGAGATACTGCTTCAGCAGTTAAAGCCAGTGATACAGTTCAATTCAAAGATGGCGACAACATTAAGATTACACGTAGTGGTAATGACCTCACTGTAGCCACTGCGAAAGAAGTTAAATTTGATAAAGTCACTGTAGGCAATGTTGTAACCGATGCGACGACGAATAAGATCAGTGGCTTAGCTGATGGTACGGTTGCAAAAGGCTCAACTGAAGCGATCACAGGTAACCAGTTAAATACAGCACAAGACAGCATCAAAAATATCATTGGTGGTGGTGTAACCAACAAAGCAGGCAACATCACGGGTCCATTCACAACCAATGGTGGCAGCTACAATACGATTGCAGAAGCGATAGAAGACCAAGCGAAGAAATCGAAAACAACAGTAAGCGAAGGCGACAACATTACTGTGACTTCGACAACCAATGCAGATGGTTCAACCGACTACAACGTAGCTACCAAGAAAGATGTGAAATTTGACAAAGTGACGGTCGGTAATGTTGTTACAGATAGCAAAACCAATACCATTACGGGTGTTGAAGCAGGCTCAATTGGTGCAGGTTCGAAAGATGTTGTGAATGGTAGCCAGATTCATGATTTGGTTGGTAAAGATGCATATGTAGACAACAAAGGCAACGTAACCAACACTGTTCAAAACATTGGTGGAACAGGTGCGACCAACATTGATGATGCGATCAAAAATGTAAATACCACTGCGAAAGCTGCGAAGACTGAAGTTAAACAAGGTGATAACATCACTGTTTCAGAAGCAAAAGGTAAAGATGGACAATCGATCTATACCGTTGCAACAGCGAAAGACGTTAACTTTGATAAAGTCACTGTAGGCAATGTTGTAACCGATGCGACGACGAATAAGATCAGTGGCTTAGCTGATGGTACGGTTGCAAAAGGCTCAACTGAAGCGATCACAGGTAACCAGTTAAATACAGCACAAGACAGCATCAAAAATATCATTGGTGGTGGTGTAACCAACAAAGCAGGCAACATCACGGGTCCATTCACAACCAATGGTGGCAGCTACAATACGATTGCAGAAGCGATAGAAGACCAAGCGAAGAAATCGAAAACAACAGTAAGCGAAGGCGACAACATTACTGTGACTTCGACAACCAATGCAGATGGTTCAACCGACTACAACGTAGCTACCAAGAAAGATGTGAAATTTGACAAAGTGACGGTCGGTAATGTTGTTACAGACAGCAAAACCAATACCATTACGGGTGTTGAAGCAGGCTCAATTGGTGCAGGTTCGAAAGATGTTGTGAATGGTAGCCAGATTCATGATTTGGTTGGTAAAGATGCGTATGTAGACAACAAAGGCAACGTGACCAACACTGTTCAAAACATTGGTGGAACAGGTGCGACCAACATTGATGATGCGATCAAAAATGTAAATACCACTGCGAAAGCTGCGAAGACTGAAGTTAAACAAGGTGACAACATCACTGTTTCAGAAGTAAAAGGTAAAGATGGACAATCGATCTATACCGTTGCAACAGCGAAAGACGTTAACTTTGATAAAGTCACTGTAGGCAATGTTGTAACCGATGCGACGACGAACAAGATCAGTGGCTTAGCTGATGGTACGGTTGCAAAAGGCTCAACTGAAGCGATCACAGGTAACCAGTTAAATACAGCACAAGACAGCACCAAAAATATTATTGGTGGTGGTGTAACCAACAATGCAGGCAACATCACAGGTCCATTCACAACCAATGGTGGCAGCTACAATACGATTGCAGAAGCGATAGCAGACCAAGCGAAGAAATCGAAAACAACAGTAAGCGAAGGCGACAACATTACTGTGACTTCGACAACCAATGCAGATGGTTCAACCGACTACAACGTAGCTACCAAGAAAGATGTGAAATTTGACAAGGTAACGGTTGGTAATGTTGTTACAGACAGCAAAACCAATACCATTACGGGTGTTGAAGCAGGCTCAATTGGTGCCGGTTCGAAAGATGTTGTGAATGGTAGTCAGATTCATGATCTGGTCGGTAAAGATGCGTATGTAGACAACAAAGGTAACGTGACCAACATTGTTCAAAACATTGGTGGAACAGGTGCGACCAACATCGATGATGCGATTAAGAATGTAAATACTGCTGCGAACAAAGCCAAAACAACTGTAACAGCAGGTGATAATATTACCGTGACAAGCGGTACGAACGCTGATGGCTCAACGAACTATGCGGTTGCTACTGCGAAAAATGTAAACTTTGATCAAGTGAAGGTCGGAAACGTTTCAATATCAAATAAAGGTATTGATGCTGGAAACACTCAGATCAAGAATGTTGCAGCTGGTACAGCTGATACTGATGCTGTGAATGTGAACCAATTAAATAAAGTCTTAAATCAAAAAATTGAAAATGATGTGACGAATATTATTGGTACCACAGATGGCAAGCCAAGTCAGTTGTTTGAAACATATAATGTATCAGGACAAAATACGACAGATCGTCGTAATATTGCTGAAACAGTAACTAATATTAATACTAAAGGTGCTAAGTATTTCCATACCAATGCAGTGGATGAACAAGTTGAAGGTGGTGTAATTGGTCAAACCAATGACTCAAGTGCTGCAGGTAAAAACTCTACCGCAATTGGTGTAAATGCTATTATTGCTGATGGAGCAACAAGTACTGTCGCTGTTGGTCATAATACCCAAGCTTCTGCTCAAGCTACAGATTCGGTAGTTTTAGGCTCTGGTTCTAAAGTCGGTGGAATATCAACGATTGCAATTGGTCATGGTGCACAAGCGCTAGGCAATCAGTCTATTAGTATTGGTACTGGCAATATTGTCAAAGGAAACAACTCTGGTGCATTGGGTGACCCAAGCACAGTTGATGGTAATAATAGTTACTCTGTAGGTAATAATAATACTGTTAAGACAGACAATACTTTTGTACTGGGTAATGATGTAACACAAACTGTTGAAGGATCAGTAGTTCTTGGTAACAAGTCTGCTGCAACTACAGGGGCAAATGTTGCAGGTTATGCATTGGCTCAGGCAACAGCTGATGATCGCGATGCAATTAAGAAAACCACAAGTACAACAGGTGCTGTCGCAGTTGGTGATGCAAGTAAAGGCATTTACCGTCAAATCACTGGTGTTGCAGCGGGTACAGCGAATTCAGATGCTGTAAACGTTGCACAGTTGAAAGCTGTAGATCATCAAGTGACAACTACACAACAGAGCTTAGTAAACAGTTTAGGTGGTGGTGCTAAAGTTGACCAACAAAATGGTACGATTACAGGACCAACTTATAATGTTGGTGGCGGTACTCAAAGCAATGTTGGTGATGCATTAGATGCGCTTAATAAGGCTGTTACTAATGTAGATACGACTGCTAATGCAGGCTGGACAGTGAAAGCAGGTGATCAATCACAAACCATTAAACCAAAAGCATCTGTTGAGTTTGTGGGGGATAATAATGTCACTGTGAAGCAAACCAATGACAAAGACGGTAATGCGAAGCTAGCTGTTCAATTGAACAAGAAATTGGACATTGAACAATTAAAAGCTGGTGATACGATTATTAATACTGGCGGTGTATCTATTGGTCAAGCCGTTCAACTTGGTGGTACTGGGCTTGTGATTAAAAATGGTCCAAGTGTAACAACAGCAGGTATTAATGCAGGTAATAAAGTCATTACGAATGTTGCTGCAGGTCAAAAAGACAATGATGCTGTGAACAAAGGTCAATTAGACAATGCAATTACCAACATTAACAATAAAGTTGACCAAGCCAATAACAATGCTGTGCAGTATGATAAAAATACTGATGGTACTGTAAATAAAGGCAGTGTCACTTTAGGTGGTGGTGATAAAGGCACGACATTAACCAATGTTGCTGATGGTAAAGTTGCACAAGGTTCTAAAGATGCTGTAAATGGCGGTCAATTGTGGAATGTTGAACAGAAAGTTAATCAAAACACGACTGATATTAGTAATATCAAAAATGAGATTAACAATGGCTCACTTGGTTTAGTACAACAAACAGGTGGCTCAAAAGCAGACATCACTGTAGGTAAGAACACAGGTGGTACAACGGTTAACATGGCTGGTAAAGATGGCGATCGTGTGATCACTGGTGTGAAAGATGGTGCGATTAATGCAACTTCAAAAGATGCGATTAATGGTTCACAGCTTCATGCACAAAAAGTCGAAACAAACCAAAAAGTTGTTGAATACTTAGGTGGTGGTGCAGCAATTGACAATATTACAGGCAGCTTTACACAAGCACCTTCTTATACGGTTGGTGACAGCAAGTATAACAATGTAGGTGGTGCAATTGATGCTCTAAATAAAGCAGATCAAGAGCTAGGTAACAAAATCAATCAGGTAAGTAATAATTTAGAACAAGCGTTCTATTCAACGAACCAACGTATTGATGATGTTGAAAAACGTGCAAATGCGGGTATTGCAGCAGCAATGTCATTAGAAAATGCACCGTATATTCCTGGTAAATATACCTATGCGGCAGGTGCTGCTTACCATGGTGGACAAAGCGCTGTAGGTGTGACCTTACGTAAAACTGCTGATAATGGTCGCTGGTCATTAACTGGTGGTATTGCAGCAGGTACTGAAGGTGATCCAAGTGTTCGTATCGGTATCAGCGGTGTAATTGACTAATTTCACTAGACGAGGAAGTTCTTCGGATCTTCCTCTATTTTCCCTATACTCAGAGAGATAAATAAATGAAAACATTAAACACAATTTTGATGTTCAGTGTGCTTAGTGGTCTAGTGACAAACCTGACTTATGCAGCTGAAATTGATCCACAAAACACACCAGAAGAAATCACTTTTCCTGAAGTGAAAGACAGTTATTTAAAACAAGTACATCGTTATGAATATGATGAAGTCGCTCGTTTAGATAAAGGATTAACTAAGGATCAAATCCGTTTTATTTTAGGTAATCCTCAATTTAATGAAGGCTTATTCTTTGTAAAAACATGGAATTATGTTTTAGATATTCGTCAGCCAAATAGCAATCAATATAAGCGTTGCCAATTACGTATAGATTTTAATAAAGATAAATTATCTGAAAATTTATATTGGAAAGGTGAAGAATGTCAGGGTTTGATGGTTTATGGTGCAAATAACCAAGTGCCACCACAAACAGTTTATCCTGTTGATAAACAGCGTAAAAATGCTAATGTATTATTTGCATTTGACCGTCATGATCCACAAGCGATTGATCAAGGTTATAGTTCAGTATACAGCATTGCTGAACAAATCAAGGCAGACAATCCACAACGTGTAGAAGTTTCGGGTTATGCAGACCGTTTAGGTAAATATGCTTATAATCAACAACTATCTGCCAATCGTGCAAATACTGTTGCTCAACTGTTGGTACAACAAGGGGTAAACCCAGACATTATTTCTTTACAAGGAAATGGTTCAACCACGATTTACCAACAATGCCAAGTAGGTGCAAAAACAGCAGGCTTAATTCAGTGCTTAGCACCGAATCGCCGTGTAAATGTGCAGTGGTAATTTGATAAGACAAAGTGATAAGGAGGAGAAAGATGCGATTAATGGTGGTTTTGGGTTTAATGTTCATGAGTTCAGTCAGTTTTGCTGAATTAACACAATCTCCCTCCTTATCCTCTTTGTTGTCTTCAACTTCTTGGGGATTAATTCGATCTGATACAACATGTATTGAGCATTATAAGTTTTCAGATGATGGTGCAGTGGAAATCAAGGGCAATCAAGAAGTGATTACAGGGCGTTATAGTGTACTCACTTCTGAAAAAACTTTTGAATTACCAGCTGTTGCGATTCAGTTTGAAACAGATAATCAAAAAGCAGATTGTTCAGGTAGTACTGAGAATCAAGCAGGAACGTCGACATTAAATTTTTTAAAGAAACAATCAAATGAAAAAATTTACTTTTGTGTAGATTCATTGGGAAAAAATTGTCCCGTTTATCTGCGTCCTGAAAAACCGTAATTTGCTATGCAGTTATCAAAGTTCTTCATGAACTTTGATAACTAATAATTATAAAAAAATTAAAAATTATTCATGAAAGTTTGGTATTTAATTTATCTGTATAGCGTTATATTAACTTTAAACTCATATTTTCTTAAATCATTCAAGATGAAAATACATCATTGTCCTGAAATGCTGGATCTGCTCATGGGTTCATGACAGAGCTGTAGTATAATGCTCCAAATTTCAACAGATTTAAGCTCACATATTTATATTATTTAGCCAGAGTAAGTTTAGATACTCTACTCAAGCATAAACTTCATTGGAAATAGAACATGCCTGATTATCGTTCAAAAACATCAACACACGGAAGAAACATGGCGGGTGCACGTGGCTTATGGCGTGCGACTGGGATGAAAGATGAAGATTTTGGTAAACCAATTATTGCGGTGGTGAACTCATTTACTCAATTTGTACCAGGTCATGTACATTTAAAAGATTTAGGTCAACTTGTTGCACGCCAAATCGAAGCATCAGGTGGGGTTGCAAAAGAATTCAACACCATTGCTGTGGATGATGGTATTGCGATGGGGCATGATGGGATGCTGTATTCATTGCCATCACGTGATTTAATTGCCGATTCTGTTGAGTACATGGTGAGTGCACACTGCGCCGATGCGATGGTTTGTATTTCGAACTGTGACAAAATCACACCGGGCATGTTAATGGCAGCGATGCGTTTAAACATTCCAGTGGTGTTTGTGTCTGGTGGTCCAATGGAAGCGGGTAAAGTTAAAATCCGTGGTAATGATAAAGCCATTGACCTGATTGATGCGATGATTGTTGCTGCAGACGATAATTATACTGATGAAGAAGTTGCAGAGTACGAACGCTCAGCATGTCCAACGTGTGGCTCATGTTCGGGAATGTTTACTGCAAACTCAATGAACTGCTTAACTGAAGCTTTAGGTTTATCCCTTCCTGGCAATGGTTCAACTTTGGCAACACATGCCAACCGTAAAAAACTATTTGAACGTGCAGGTTCATTGATTGTTGAATTGGCAAAACGTCATTATGAACAAGATGACTATAGTGTTTTACCACGTGAAATGGTGACCAAAGCATCGTATGAAAATGCCATGACTTTGGACATTGCGATGGGCGGTTCTACCAATACTGTATTGCACTTGCTCGCTGCTGCAAACGAAGCAGGCGTTGACTTTACTATGGATGACATTGACCGCTTATCTCGTAAAGTTCCTGTATTGTGTAAAGTTGCACCTGCAAAAAATGATGTGCATATGGAAGATGTACATCGTGCAGGTGGGATCATGTCGATCTTAGGTGAGCTTGATCGTGCTGGTTTACTTGATACTTCTGTGGGTACAGTGCATGAAAAATCGCTAAAAGATGCTTTAGACAAATGGGATATCATCCGTACTGAAAATGAAGAGGTGTATAATTTCTTCCGTTCAGCACCAGGTGGTGTACCGACTCAAACAGCATTCTCACAAGATCGCTATTATTCAAAATTAGATGGTGACCGTGAAAATGGTGTGATCCGTAATGCAGAACATGCTTTCTCTAAAGACGGTGGTTTAGCAGTACTTTATGGCAACATTGCACTGGATGGTTGTATCGTTAAAACGGCTGGTGTTGATGATTCAATCTTAAAATTTAACGGTACAGCACGTGTATTTGAAAGCCAAGATTCAGCAGTAGATGCGATTTTAGGTAATGAAATCAAAGCAGGTGATGTGGTTGTGATTCGTTACGAAGGTCCACGTGGCGGTCCTGGTATGCAAGAAATGTTGTATCCAACCAGTTACTTAAAATCCAAAGGTTTAGGTAAAGAATGTGCCTTGCTTACCGATGGTCGTTTCTCAGGTGGTTCATCAGGTCTTTCAATTGGTCATGTTTCACCGGAAGCGGCTGAAGGTGGTGCGATTGGTTTGGTTGAAGATGGCGATTTGATCGAAATTGATATTCCAAATCGTAGCATCAACCTAGCTGTGGATGAAGTGACAATGGCAGCACGCCGTGAAGCACAAGAAGCCAAAGGCTGGCATCCTGTTGAAGAACGTCCACGTAAAATTTCAAAAGCGTTAAAAGCGTATGCAATGCATACCACCAGTGCTGCAAAAGGCGCAGTACGTGAAATTTAAGTCATTTTTATAACATCGAAAAGCACTCAAAACATGAGTGCTTTTTTATTGGTAAATGCAAGCACTTATACGACTCATTTTAAGCGATATATTGCGGTCTGGTTTCAGACGCAAATATTTTCTCATAGGAAGCAGGTTTTAGAACATACGTGAAGAACTGTATTACACTGTTTTAATTCTATACAATAAAAGCAAAAGACTTTGTTGAAAATTAAATGTCGAAAATTAAAGACAGCCATCGCTAAGGAATAACAATGAGTAAAGACAACCTCCGAGAACATTCAGCCGCTGTTTATGAAGGGATTGAAAATGCACCAGCACGTTCGATGATGCGTGCTACAGGCTTTAAAGATGAAGATTTTACCCGACCATTTATTGGAATTGCTTCAACTTGGGCAAATGTCACACCTTGTAATATGCATATTGATGGCTTAGCACGAGAAGTTGAAAAAGGTGTCAATGCAGCTCAAGGCAAAGGCATTATTTTTAATACCATTACCATTTCTGATGGCATTTCCAATGGTACAGAAGGCATGAAATATTCATTGCTCAGCCGTGAAATTATTGCCGATTCGATTGAGGCAGTAGTGGGTTGTCAGGCATATGATGGTGTGATTGCCATTGGGGGCTGCGATAAAAATATGCCAGGTTGTATTATGGGCTTGGCACGTTTAAATCGTCCGGGATTGTTTATCTATGGAGGAACGATTAAACCGGGTGCAGGACATACTGATATGATTTCGGTGTTTGAAGCGGTTGGACAGCATGCCAAAGGTGAAATCAATGCGATTCAGGTCAAGCAAATTGAAGAAGTTGCATTACCAGGTCCGGGTTCATGTGGTGGAATGTATACTGCAAACTCCATGGCTTCGGCAATTGAAGCTTTGGGCATGAGTTTGCCGGGGTCTTCAGCACAAGAAGCTGTATCCGAAGATAAAAAAATAGACTGCCAACGAGCAGGCGAAGCAGTGATGAATTTGTTGCGTTTGGATATTAAACCACGTGACATTATGACCAAAGCTGCCTTTGAAAATGCCATTAAAGTTCTGATCGCTTTGGGCGGTTCAACCAATGGCGTGTTGCATTTATTGGCAATGGCGCATACTGCAGGTGTTGAATTGTCATTAGATGATTTTACCCGAATTGGTCAGGACATTCCTGTGGTCGCAGACGTCCGTCCATCTGGGAAATATTTAATGTCTGAATTGATTGCGATTGGTGGCATTCAACCTTTGATGAAACGCATGCTCAATGCAGGTATGTTAGATGGTTCATGTTTAACCGTGACAGGTAAAACTTTGGCTGAAAATCTGGCAGATGTTGAGGATTATCCTGAAGGTCAGCAAATTATTTTACCGTTTGATGCACCGATTAAAAAAGACTCTCATCTGGTTGTGCTAAAAGGGAATTTGTCACCTACAGGTGCAGTTGCAAAAATTACAGGAAAAGAAGGGCTGTATTTTGAAGGAGCTGCCCGTGTGTTTGAAGGTGAAATCGGCGCAATGCGTGGCATTTTAGATGGGCAAGTACAAGAAGGCGAAGTGGTGGTGATTCGTGGTGAAGGTCCGAAAGGTGGGCCGGGTATGCCTGAAATGTTAAAGCCAACCTCTGCGATTATTGGTAAAGGTTTAGGAAAATCTGTGGCGCTGATTACCGATGGACGTTTTTCAGGGGGTAGCCATGGTTTTGTGATTGGACATGTGACGCCTGAAGCCTATGAAGGTGGCCCGATTGGTTTGGTTAAAAATGGCGATAAAATCTCGATTAATGCTGAAACACGTGAGATGACTTTACATATTTCGGATGAAGAACTGACAGCACGCAAAGCGGCATGGGTCAAGCCAAAAGCCAATTATCAATATGGTGCTTTGGCGAAGTTTGCTAAATTAACCACAGGTGCAGAGAAAGGTGCAGTGACCGATTTGAACCTAGAGCTTTAAGCAAACGGGCATTGAACATTTGAGCTTGAATTGTTATAAATTTCGCAGCAGGCTTATTTCATTTTAAAAAGCATCTCATTGTAATGAGTGTTATTCTTGTATGCGTTTCAAGCAGACACATTGAAACGCATATGGTTTTTATTTTCTGAGGCTATTCTCATGTCACTGTTACGCCGTTGGTTTGATCCGATCCGATCGAGTTGGTTTTATGAAAAACCGACCCGTCAAGAGGTGTTACCTACGGAACAAGGGCTACGCATTTATTTGCGTTTAGATGATGTATATAGCTATTTGGCTGTGCAACAGTTAACGCAATTGGATGATATTTTAAGTGATGCACTGAAACCCCTGAAAATTATTATTTCAGATACTACAGCAGAACCGCCGAATGGCATGAGCATCGAAGAATGGCGAAATTACAGCTTAAATGATGCCAAGATTTTAGCCAATCAGCACCGCTTTAGTTATGATGAAGAAAAACCAGAACAACCTACACAAGAAGCCTTACAACAAGCCGAAACCATTCTTAGAAATACACCCTTAACAGGTCAAAACTTTCTATATTTGCTTGAAGACGTGTTTCACATGCTATGGCAACAACAGTACGGTAAATTACGCATGTTGTTTGTGATGGCAAGTAAACAGCAAAAACCACAAAATTTTCCAGAAAGAATTTTTGATCACACGCCTGTTTTAGAAAGTTATTTTGAATTTGGTGGGCGTAAATATCATGCGGTAGATGATCTATTACGTTTAACACGTCGTTTAAAACAACAAAAGCTATTGATTGATAATCCTATTTTCCTGATTAATCACATTGAATGGCGTGAACACCTCATGAGTGATGCAGAGGAACTTACAGAAATTCAAGCCATGCATCCTGAGCTAAATTTGTATATTGCGCTCGAAGATCCCATCAGTTGGTTATTATTGGCTTATATCAAAGAAGAATTAGCAGATTACTATAATATTCAGTTGCATGTTTTCCCCTTAAGTTATCATGGGCGTGACTTTTTTGATTGGAGTTTGGCAACGCGTTTGTCCAAGCGGACTGAGGTTAAATTTACACCATTTTGTCGTCCAACCGCAGATGGTATTTTAAAAATGGCACAGCTTTTTTATAGCGTTGTGGAAGAACACCGTATTGAAGCGATGTATACGATTTTGGAAGCGGTATGGACGAAGGGCAAAGACTTGTCTTTTAAAGAGCATTTGCAACACATCCAGCAAGAGCTCGGCATTGAAGACTTAGCGGAGTTGGACGTGATGGCGTTATTACAAGAAAATGATCAACGCTGTGCAGAGAAGCATCAACCCGATTTTCCTGTATTAGAATTAGAAATTGAAGGGAAGCGTTACGTATTTAATAGTTTATATCGCGTTTGGATGATTGAAAGTATTTTCAGTAATGTGTTAGAACAGAAGTACAAAAGTGATAATGATGCAGAGCTAAAAGATGCAGAACACCTCAGCGATGAAAAAACAAAAATGTGAATCACTTGAACAAGCCCGAGTGCATATTGATGAAATTGATCAGGCTTTAATTGAAATGATAGCGGTACGTCAGTTCTATGTTGATCAAGCCACACGCTTTAAACGTACTGCCGAAGATGTGCAATCCCCTGAACGTGTGCAACAGGTGATTAATAAAGTTCGTGAAAAAGCCAGTGAACTACACACCGATCCAGATTTAGTTGAAAAAATTTATCGTGAAATGATTCAGCATTTTATTCAACGTGAGTTAAAAGAAATTCGACCTTAAAACACAAGCTTGCCTCAGAAAAATACCTGATGTTAGGTGTGAAAAATCGAGGGTAAAAGAGAAAGAAGTACAATAGGAAACAATAAGTGACTTTCACGTCAAGAAATCAATGCAATTAAACGAGCGATTGAAATTGAAAATTCAATCGTAAAAAGAGCAGGTGAAAAAGTTCAACCTGCTCAAATTTTTCGTTTTCATTGCGGTTGTAATTGTTTTTCAATCAATGCCTTATAGCAGCTTCTATAAAAGTTTATCAATATATTGATCTAAATTTATACCATTCTTTGAAAATAACATAATATAAGTGGTTTTTTGACGGAGTCTTACATCTAAAGTTTGTATTTAGGGACTAGCCTTCGGCTCGACCTACTTTTGTTTCGACAAAATGAGCAGTGAAACTGCGCAAGGAAACCATCTTGCGAAGCTTTGCTTCTCACCGCAAAACTCGACAAATACCGCAAATTGATTGACGTATTGCAAAAACATGATCAATCATTGGTAGTCCTGCCTCAGACAATTGCGAATGACGTTTTCGAGTCTCAATTTATGATTGGAAGCAGAAAAAATCATTCTAAAGATATATTATAAAACTTTTATTGATTGGTATTAGATAGCAGCTTTTGCTTGCCTCAACTTTTGCTTGAGGCTGACTTCTAAAAAATGTGATTTTTCATCAAATAAATTTTCTATAGCATGGCTTGAAATATTGAAAGAGACATGCAAATGATTGGATTTGTTATTGCTGTATTTGCGATTGCAGGCATGATCAAAGGGACTATTGGGTTGGGACTGCCTGCGGTTTCTATGGGACTGTTGACTTTAGTGATTAGCCCATTTCAAGCAGCGACTTTATTGATTATTCCTTCATTGGTAACCAATATTTGGCAGCTTTTTGCTGAAGGTCATGTATGGCGTTTGATCTGTCGTTTTTATCCTTTACTTTTGGGCATTATTTTAGGTTCAATTTGGAGTATTTTTCCAACTTTAGGACACAGTAATAGCCATTTTCACAGTGAAGCTTTATTGGGAGCAATGCTAGCACTATATGGCATATATGGTTTATTTTCCAAAAATATGCCCAATCTTGCACCGTATGAAAAATGGTTATCTCCACTGGTTGGATATTTAGGTGGAGCTTTAACCGTTGCAACAGGCGTGGTGGTGATTCCTGTTGTGCCTTATTTACAATCACTCCAATTGAAACGTGATGATTTGGTGCAGTCTTTAGGACTCGCTTTTACAGTATCTACATTTTGCTTGGCTGCATTTTTATATTTTAATCCAGTTGATGATCATACCCAGATCAATTATCAACTTTCATTTATCGCTTTGATTCCAGCTTTAATTGGTATGTGGTTTGGGACAAAGATCCGTTACCGAATTCCTGAGCAAAAATTTCGTAAGGTTTTCTTTTGTGGTTTAGTGGTTTTTGGACTCTATGCGGTATTGCATCAGTTGGGCGTGATTTAAAAAGATCAGACTAATCCATGAGAAACTTATTTTTTTGTGAGATCAGGAATTGGGCAAAGTGCTGATACGCAGTTGGAAGTGCATCAAACTGTTGCGCTGCCAAAAGTAATTTACGATTTGCCCAAGCACCTGTCAGTTGTATTTGGTGAAATTTATATAATTTATTTAAATGTTGCGCGGCACGTTTTGGCATGATCGCAATACCGACACCATCGGCAACCACTTGGGCAATGGCAGCAAAATTAGGCAAGCGTAAGCGGTATTGCATGGCACAATTCAGCAATTTGGCTTGTGTTTCAATGGATTGTTGTAATGAATGATGTTGCATTAAACCCACAAAAGGATAGTTTAAAACCTCTGATAAATTTAACGTTTTTTCTTGAGTGAGGATGTGTTGCTGAGGACAAATTAAAACCAAAGGGTCATTGCAAAAAGCGAGCGTATTTAAGCTGTTCGAATCAAAAAAGCTCGAAATCAGCCCCAATTGCGCTGTTCCTTTTTCAATTGCCTGAATAATATCACGGCTTTCTGCTTCTTTGAGTTCAATTTGAATATGTGGGTTTTCAACCAAATATTGCGGTAAAAGTATCGGTAAATATTCACTTTGTGCAGAAGAATTACACCATAAAGTCACCTGAGAGGCTAAGCCTTGTGCAAAGGGTGACATCGCTTGTTGAAGCTGTTGTTCTTGTTGAATCAGTTGTTGTGCCTGTTCAGTAAACACTTGTCCTGCAACAGTTAATTTCACACCCATAGCATGACGAGTAAAAAGTGGCGTGTTAAATTGTTGTTCGAGTTTTTTAATACGTTCGCTGGTGGCTTGTAATGAAATCGCAGAACGTTCAGCGCCTTTGGTCAGACTGCCCGTATCCACAATATTCAAAAATAAATGTAAGTCAAAAAAGTCGAGACGCATAAGCAAGATAAAAAATTGAGCCTTGAATATATTAAACTGAATCTTATCCAAATAGGGCAGCGTGATTACAACTCAACAGCAATAAAAGAATTCTTGTGATATTTAAACAAAGAACATCGAAATGCTCTTTGTCGTAGATGAGGGAGTGAATAGCAGTTTTTAAAAGATTTAAAGATGCTTATTCAGCTGCATCGTCAATAACAGGTGCATCAATCGCTGTAGTATCCGTTGTGTCCTCTATTGTAGGTGCTTCTGTACTCGTTGCATCATTTGCTGCTGCAACCGCTTCGTCTGCCGCAGCAACAGCCGCATCAACTGCGTCATCTGCCCAAGCGCTTGACATAATGCTGGTAAGGAAAAGTGTGAATGCAATTTTTTTAAAATTCATGGAGAATTCCTAGATATTTATTTTGATTGTGAAGTTTTCATTTTGTCTATAATTTAAACTTCGACAAAAATATAGAAGAACCCATATAAATTTACAAGCAGGTTCGAGCTAAAAACATACATATTTGAAGGCTATTTATTTTTATGGAGTATTCAAATATTTTTGCTGGATTTTGAATAACCTGACTTAGCCTAATCGCAGAGTTTTGTTATAGTAGATAAAATTTTAAACATCGATTTAGGAAGATCAACATGTCAGCTACTCCACGCATTGGTATTTTGGGTGCAGGCGGTCGTATGGGTCGTACATTGATCCAAGCCGTACAACTTGCAGGTTATCAATTAGCAGCAGCGGTTGAACGCCCAGAAAGTTCATTAATTGGTGCAGATGCAGGTGAGCTTGCTGGCATTGGAGCAGTGGGTGTCAAGGTGGTTGGCAGCTTAGAAGAAGTACTTAAAGACGTGGATGTAGTCATTGATTTTACTGCACCTGGGGCAACTGAAAATAACTTAAAACTCTGCCGTGAAGCAGGCGTCGCGATGGTGATTGGTACTACGGGTTTTTCAGATGAGCAAAAACAAATTTTAAATGAATCTGCGACTAAAATACCTGTGGTTTATGCGGCAAACTATTCTGTAGGTGTCAATGTTTCGATTAAATTGTTAGAGCTTGCTGCAAAAGTATTTGGTGACACGGTTGATATTGAAATCATTGAAGCACATCACCGTCATAAAGTTGATGCACCATCAGGTACAGCCTTGATGATGGGTGAAGCAGTTGCGGATACTTTAGGTCGTGACTTGAAAAAAGTAGCAGTCTATGGGCGTGAAGGGCATACAGGCCCACGTGATCGTGAAACCATTGGTTTTGAAACCATTCGTGGGGGGGATATCGTGGGTGAGCATACCGTGATGTTTATCGGTGAAGGTGAGCGTGTTGAAGTAACACACAAAGCAACCAGTCGTATGAACTTTGCTTCAGGTGCGGTTCGTGCTGCTGCTTGGGTTGTGGGTAAAGATGCAAAAAAATACGATATGAAAGATGTTTTGGGCTTAAATGATCTTCAAGCTTAATGCACAATCCGTTATGATCTAAAACAAGCAAATTAATTTGAATAAAAAAATGAAAAAAACAGTGATGTTTCTTGCAGGTGTAGTCAGTGCTATGAGCCTGACTGCACAAGCAGCTTTGCCAAATAATGCAAAACTGACGCTCGACAAAAACAATATCAGAGTATGGACATTTAAAGACCCTAAAAATACGGTCATGTCTTATAAAGCTGAAACGACTTTTGATGTTCCGATTGAGCGAGCAGTGGCATTGGTCTTAGATGTGAATAATGCCCCGAAATGGGTACCAAATGTCGCCAAAGCTGAAGTACTCTCTCGTGATGATCAGAAAGGAGAGTTTACTTTATATATGGTTTTAGATTTTCCATTTCCTTTAAAAGACCGAGATATGGTGGTCAAAGGTAAAATATCTAAAGACAGCAATGGCATTATTAGCATTAAAAATAAAGCAATTACACAAGGCAAAGCTGTCGATGCTAACTTTGTGCGCTTAAAAAATTATGAGGGTGATTGGACTTTCCAAAAAATTTCAGCCAATAAAGTCAAAGTCAGTACCACAGGATTTGCTGACCCTGAAGGTTCTATTCCGCAAAGTGTGACCAATATGTTGGTTGAACAACAGCCTTATCAAATGTTGCAAAAAATGAAAGCGGAGCTTGCAAAAAATAAATCACTGCCTGCTTTACCTGAAGTTTTGAAATAATTTTTAAGTCAAAATAGATAAAAAATCCCATAATATGTTTAATATGATGGGATTTTTGATGCAAATTAGCACAGTTGTTCATTTGCTGTTTGCTTTGACATTTTCATTTGCACAAAGACTAAAAGTAAAGCCAAAGCAGTTAAAACTGCACCTGTAATCGAGACGGCTGCATAGCTCATTCCCATACTCAAGACAGCACCACCTGCAGCTGCACCAACAGCATTGCCCAAATTAAATGCGCCAATATTGACTGATGACGCCAGCCCAGGTGCTTCATGTGCAACGGACATGACTCGCATTTGTAGTGGTGGTACAACGGCAAACGCTGCTGCACCCCAGACAATCAGTGCCAAGGCTGCACCAATTTTAGTTTGTGCAAGGATTGGAAATAACAGCATGGATGCCATTAACAACAGTAAAAAGCCTATCAGGGTTTTGGTCAGTGATAGATCGGCAAACTTACCACCTAAATGATTCCCGATAGAAAAACCTATACCAATCAGTACCAACATCAAGGTAATAAAGCTAGGGCTGGCATGGGTGATGCTCTGTAATGTAGGGGCAATGTAGGTATATAAAGTAAACATTGCGCCTGCGCTCATCACTGTAGTAAGCAAGGCGAGCACCACAGGTTTACGAGTTAATATTTTTAGTTCAGCTTTAACATTTGGACGTTGTCCAACAGCGCCTTCAGGTAAGGCTTTCCAGAGAGCCAACATGGTGATGACACCGAGTAGTGCAATGGCTGCAAATGCCATGCGCCAGCCAATATTTTGTCCAACCCATGTTGCAAGTGGTACACCACCGATATTGGCAATGGTTAAGCCCATAAACATCATGGCAACAGCACTGGCTTGTTTATCTTTTGCGACTACACTGGTCGCAACAATAGAACCAATCCCAAAGAAAACACCATGATTTAAACTGGTGAGTATTCTTGCACCCATTAAGCCCCAATAACTCGGTGCGATTGCCGCCAAGATATTACCAACAGTAAAAATACTCATGGCAAGGATCAAGGCTTTTCGTCGTGAAAAGTGCCCAAACCATAAGGTCATGATCGGTGCACCAATCATGACACCCAACGCATATGCAGTGATCAACATTCCTGCAGTAGGAATGGAAATATTCAAATTTTCTGCAATTTGGGGCAAAAAGCCCATTGGAGAAAACTCAGTGGTTCCTATTGCAAAAGCACCAATGGCTAAAGCGAGGAGAGGAAGGTTAATTTTCATTTTAAATTAGTCCCAAAGTGGTGCTAAACCTTCAGGATCAACTTCACGACCATTACGTTCTAAGTGTGCAATCATTTGCATTTCTTCCGCAGACAATTGGATATCCTGCGCTTTAAGATTGGCAATTAAATTTTCACGTTTGGTTGATGATGGAATCACAGAGAAACCTTTTTGTATCGCCCAAGCCAAAGCGATTTGTGCTGTAGATGCTTGATGATGATTGGCTATTTCAAGCAAAACAGGATCATTGAGGACTTTGCCGTATGCCAAAGTCATATAAGAAGTCGCATCAATCTGCTGTGCTTGTAAAAATTCAACAAGTTTCTGATTTTGTAAATATGGACTCAGTTCAATTTGGTTGGTGGCAATATTTTCTACTCCAACCGCAGCAATCGCTTGTTGAGTAAGCTCAATATTAAAGTTTGAAATACCGATATGTTTGGTCAAACCTTGCTGTTTTGCCGCTAATAGATTGTGCAGCATTTCACTGACAGAAATGCCTGTACTTGGTGCAGGCCAATGGATGAGCGTTAAATCAACTGCATCAGTTCTGAGTTTTTGCAAACTGTCTTTTAGACTGGGAATTAATTTATCTGCTGCATAATGATCTGTCCAAATCTTGGTGGTGATGAACACCTCATTGCGGTTGACTTGACTTTCAGCGATCGCTTGTCCAACTTCTGCTTCATTGCCGTAGATTTGTGCGGTATCGACAGCTCGATAGCCAACATCCAACGCATTTTTTACAGAATCAATCACAGTTTGACCTGTTAAACGGAATGTGCCTACACCGAATTGGGGAACGATTTTGCGCATAAGAATTTCACTTTGTATTTAAATTTGCTGTATTGTGCAAGAATTATTGTTGTGGAAAAATATAATATTCTGCAAAATATTATTGATTTTTATTCAATAATAAATTGTGATGAGTGGATATGAAATCAACATTAGATGAGTTACAAGCATTTATTCATATCGTCGATAGTGGTTCTATTGTGGGTGCGGCTGAGCATTTACAGCAAACGACCTCGGGTGTGAGTCGTACTTTACAACGTCTTGAAAATAAACTGAATGTAACCTTGTTAGAGCGTACGACACGTAAGTTGAAACTCACGCAAGAAGGGCAGTTATTTTTAGATAAAGCTCGAAAAATTGTGCATGATTTGAATGAAGCAGAAGAAGCCTTGCTCAAGTCTGACAATGATACATCGGGTTTGATTCGAGTGGATTCGGCAACCCCTTTTGTGTTGCATGTGATTGCGCCACTAATTCCTGAATTTATCACGCTATATCCAAATATTCAGATTGAACTGAACAGTAATGATCAAATTATTGATTTATTGGAACACAAAACCGATGTTGCAATTCGCTTTGGGGAACTTAGTGATTCGAGTTTGCATGCACGTTTGCTATGTAAAAGCCGTTTGTATATCGTGGCAAGCCCTGAATATTTAGAAAAAAATGGTTATCCTGAAAAGCCACAAGATATTTTAAAGCATTGTTTAATTGGTTTTAGCAAAGTTGCCCATTTGAATACATGGCCAATCTATGTGGATGGTGAAAAGTTGACTGTTCAACCTAAAATTAAAGCATCCAATGGAGAAACAGTACGCTCAATGGCATTACAAGGTCTAGGGATTACCTGTTTATCTGCTTTTTTAATACATCAAGATATTCAACAAAAACGTTTAATTCCTTTATTTGAAGATCAAATCCAGATCTATAATCAGAGCATCCATGCCGTGTATTATCAGCAAGAACATTTGCCGAAACGTGTCCGTTTATTTATTGAGTTTTTAGCGCAAAAGCTGTCAAAGTATCGATAGTTTTTTGTGAGGGTAAATTTAAACTCAATAAGTTTTGTGCTGTACCTTGTTTCTGATCGATCAGTTGAACATTAAAATGTTGAGCTGATTTTTGCTGACATTCAAAATTTAAGTTTTGCTGTTTCGGTATGTTAATGCGCATGTTGACATCACTGCTAACACGATAAGTATAGACTCTGCTCGCAGCCGTATGTTGTAAAGTCGGTTGCAAATGATCGAGTTGATATTCACCCAAATGTTGTGTTTTTAAAAAACCTTCGATCAGCGATTTACAGATAAAATGTTGTTGTTGCGCTGCTTGATTCACTGTTTGTGGTTGGCAAGCACTCAGTAAAAATACAGTTGCTAATAACACGGTTATTCTCATTTTTTCTCTCCTTTTCTGATGATTTCGCTGCAAAGAAAAGATAAATCTGTTAGTTTAATAGGTACAGATACAAGAAATATTAAAAAATAGGCACAGATATGACGTTTCAATATCAAAGCTTGGCGCAGCAAATTGCTCAAAAAATTTATCAAGGTGAATTGGTTGCAGAACAACGACTAAGCTCACTCCGCCAATTTTCCAAACAGCAAAACATTAGTTTGAATACTGCCAAAAGTTGCTATGAACTTTTAGAAGCGCAGGGTTTGATTTATGCCAAAGAAAAGTCTGGATATTTTGTAAAAATCCAACAAAAAATACAGAAAGTTGCCTTACCTAATCATCCAGATTTTCAGTCACAGCCACGAAAAGTCTCTAATTTGGAACTGCAAATGCAGATTCATGAAGCTGCGATTAATAATGATTTGATCCACTTAGGCTCAGTACAACTTTCACCCAATTTAGTGCCTGTTGAAGCTTTGCGTCGTTCTATTCAGCGTGCGTTAAAACATACCAAGCCTGAAGACTTTTTATATAGTGATCGGCAAGGCAATGTGCAGTTGCGAGAAGCGTTTTCAGCACATTGGGCAGAAGATGGTTTTTATATTGCCAAGGACGATATTTATATCAGCAATGGTTGTATGCCAGCTTTGTCGGTGATTATTCAAAATATTAGTCAAGTGGGAGATAGCATCATTTTACCCACACCAAATTTTAATGGTCAGTTGCAATTGTTGGCTTTACTGAAAAGAAAAATTATTGAAATTCCAGCCAATACTGAAGGTTTTGATTTGGCGCGTTTGGAACAAGCCATGCAAAATTCAGGTGCGAAAGTTTGTTTGCTGACTGCAAATTTTCAAAATCCTTTGGGTTTTTGTTTGAATAATGCAGACAAGGAAAAGATCGCACAATTGGCAGCAAAATATCAGTGTTATGTGATCGAAGATGATATTTATGCAGAATGTAGTTTTGATGTGCAGCGACCTTTGCCGATTAAATATTGGGATCAAGCTGGCTATGTGATTTATTGTGGTTCAGTTTCAAAATCCTTGTCAGCATCTTATCGGGTAGGGTGGTTTTGCATTCCACAAAGTTTAAAACATTTGCATGCAGCTTTGATGACTCAAAATGTTGCAGTGAATACACCTTTACAATTGGGCTTGGTTGATTTGATTTATAGTCGTGCATATCGGCAGCATTTAACAGAATTACGTCCAAAATTGATGTTACAAGTCGAACAATATCGTCAATTTTTGATTGAAGCTTTTTATGATGTCGATATGCGCTTGAGTCATCCGCAAGGGGGCTATGCGTTATGGTTACAATTTCCTGAACAGATTGATGGCTTGGCAATGTATTACTTTGCACAGCAACACAGTATCAATATTGTGCCGGGTTTGGTATTTGGTGAAGAAGGGCGTTATAACAACTGTATTCGTTTAAATGCAGGGCATGAATTATCGCAAGAAATTCGGAATGCAATCATGCTGTTGGCGGATTGGGTGAGAGCGCAATTGTCTGAAAATAAAGTGGCTTAGGATTCATACATTTTTTAATCCCTTTCAACCACCCTTTTTCAAAGGCAGGAGCCTTGCAAATCATATATATCAGATACACAAGATTCCCCCTCTTTGAAAAGAGGGGGTAGGGGAGACTATTAAAAATCCGCCTTCAACACAATCCGATAACGCGCTTGTCCTGAATGTAAACGCTCAATCGCATCATTAATTTTTGACATCGGATACAACTCAATCTGTGGTGCAATATTCTTACGTGCAGCGAACTGTAAAAGCTGCCGCAAGGCAAATGGTGAACCTGTTGGAGAACCAGTTACAGATTTTGCCCCACTGATCAGTGTTCCCGCAGGAATTGGCATCGGCTCAAGAACCATACCGAGCATGTGAATCGTGCCATTTGGTGCAAGCGTATTTAAATAGGCTTTCCAATCTAAACTCACATTTACGGTACATAGCAATAAATCAAATTTACCATGTTGTGATTTTAGTGTATTGGCATCACGACTATTCACCACATGGTCTGCGCCCATCGCTTTTAGTTCTTCAGTCTTATCCAAACTTGAGGTAAATGCAGTGATTTCACAGCCCCATGCTTTGAGTAATTTGATCGCCATATGACCTAAACCACCGATTCCAATCACACCCACATGGTGTATGGCTTGGACTTGATGTTTTAAAATGGGATCAAAAACAGTGATACCGCCACAGAGTAAGGGGCCTGCAGTTTCAGGATCTAAGTCTTCAGGAAGAGGAATAATCCATTGCCAACCTGCACGTACTTTGTCAGCGAAACCACCTGCATGTCCTACAATGGTCGCTGTTTTTCCACCTGTGCAAAGCACTTGTTGTCCACTGACACAAGGATCACAGTGTTGACAGCTTTCCGCCGTCCAGCCGATACCGACACGTTGCCCAACTTTTAAGCCTTTGGCTTCTGCGCCGAGTTGCGTGATTGTTCCAATAATCTCATGACCACCTACGACAGGATAAACTGCATTGCCCCATTCATTATTAATCACTGAAACATCAGAATGGCACAGTCCACAATACTCAACTTTAACTTCAACCTGATGCGCCTGTAACTCGCCTGCATCAAATGCATAGGGAGTAAGAGCTGCGCCTGCTTCTAGGGCAGCATAGCTATGAATAGTATTTTCTGACATGAATCCGTCCTTATTTTTAAGTATCAATATTTAGCGAAATGTACAGTGATTTTCATGATCATTGATCATCCCCACCGCTTGCATAAAGGCATAAATAGTGGTTGGCCCTACAAATTTAAAACCATTTTTCTTTAATAGTTTTGAAAGTTTTAAACTCACTTCTGTCTGCGCAGGTGCAAGTTTATAGTCAGGTACATCATTGACTTGCACGGTTTGATCAACAAAATCCCATAGCCAATTGACCATGTCGATACCTTGCGATTGCATATTTTGCCATGCGATAGCATTGTCTCGAATAGCAGTCAGCTTACCAATATGCCGAATCAGTCCAGCATCTTTACATTTTTCAGCCAAATCATTATCTGTAAATTCAGCAATGTCCTGAATGGAATGATTAAAAAAATGTTCACGATAACATTCACGTTTTTTTAAGACCGTAATCCATGATAAACCCGCTTGTTGACCTTCTAAACAAAGCATTTCAAATAAATGTTGTTCATCTCGATTGGGTTTCCCCCATTCATGGTCATGGTAGGCGATATAAATTGGGTCATCGGAGCACCAACCACAACGTTTATTTGTCATTTTAAAATGCTCCTGAAGCTATTTTCTAAAGTTTAAATTCGATCCATTGGTCATTTTTATTGTCCCAATACCATAACTCTGCTTGAGTTAAATCAGTGAATTTTACCCAAATATCTTTGCCTGTTTTGTCGGCAAAGCCTGTACTGATCAGTAAAGCTTCGTCACTAATTTCCATGATCCAGCCTTGATAGACTTGCCCATTTAAAGCAATTTTTTGCTGATTGCCTGATTCTGCAAACTCAACTAAACGCTCAATCAACGCTTCTGACATGAAATTTTCCTAAACTTTTTTCTGAATAATTAACGTAAATATGGATAAGGATTTACCGCACCACGACCTTTTCCATTCAGGTACAAACCATAGTGCAAATGTGGTGCAGTATGACGTGCATTTCCTGTATTCCCAACATAACCGATTAAAGCACCTTTGCGAATATAGTCGCCTTCTTTTAAGCCACGTTTATGTGCATTTAAGTGTGCATAATAATGCCAAGCACCACTTGGGCCAATTAGCCAAATCACTGTGCCCCCCAAGTTGTTACTTTTTAAACTGGCAATCACACCTTCAGTCGTACTATATACCTTTGTTCCACGTGGAGCTAAAATATCGATACCTTCATGGGTACGTCCTGAGCTACGTGATGCACCCCAAGTATCTGTAAGATTTTTGGCTCTAACGCCTTCCACAGGAACAGGTAGGCGGTTTGGCATGGGCATAGATTTTAATTTTAAAATAATATTTTGTGGCAATGGCGTTGGTTTTTTAGGCGCTGTGGTACAAGCATTAAGTACCAGTGCAAAACACAGAATCAAGCAATATCGAAAATAAATAGCCACGAGAAATCCTTACAATGAATTTTTCAAGTTTAAACGCATAGATTAAAAATGAAGATTTGAAGCGAATACCCGTGTCTGACTATGTCATATCTCTAGCACAGAGATCAATTTTTTCATGGCTGTGGGAATACCCAATTGTGTAGCTTTTTGTGGTGTGAGCCATTCACCGCCTAATTCAGCTAGAAGATGCTCTTTTTGATCAGTATCTACATGCACAATATGGGCGGTTAAAATCCATGTAAAATGGGTGAAATGGTGCGTGATTTGAGCAGTTTTTGGGATTGGATTGAGTTTGAATTCTTGGCACTTTTGTCTAAATACCATGTCATTTTCAAAAATAGGCAAGCTCCACAACCCTCCCCACAACCCTGTATTGGGACGTTGCTGCCATAGCCATTCTCCAGCATTCTCAAGCAATAACACTGTACCTGTTTTTATTGGAACTGGCTTTTTGGGTTTTTTATAAGGTAATTCAGTTTCTAAACCTTGCTGATGTGCTTGGCAATGTTGCTGCATCGGACAGTATAAACACAGTGGTTTTTTAGGAGTACAAATGGTTGCGCCCAAATCCATAATGGCTTGAGTATAGTCATGATTACGTTCAGTTGGACATAAACTTTCTGCAAGTTGCCACATTGCTCGTTCATGCACAGGTTTTGATAAATCATCTTCGATGGCAAAAAAACGTGCCAAAACCCGCTTCACATTCCCATCCATGATCACGCCATATTGACGTAGGCCCAAAGACATCAGCGCACCACCTGTGGAACGTCCGATCCCTGAAAGCTGCATCCATTCTTCTAAAGTTGCTGGAAAATGTCCTTGCTGACTGACCACAGCCGCTGCTTTGTGCAGGTTGCGGGCACGTGCATAATAACCTAAACCCGCCCAGTACGGTGCAACCTCATCCCAAGAGGCTTTGCCTAAATCATCTACCGTTGGAAAGCGTTGAATAAAGCGATCAAAATATTGTAAAACCGTCTTAACTTGGGTTTGTTGCAACATAATTTCAGACACCCACACCTTATAGGGATCATCTGCGACTTGCCAAGGTAAATCATGACGACCATGTTGATCAAACCAAGTCAGGAGAGCATCTGAAAATGAAAATTGCGACATACTAGCTTCGATTTTAAAAGAGGGGATTAGTATACCCAATCTTGCCAACTTTCACGTGAGGGAATGTAAGAATAAAAAAGACGCCGTAGCGTCTTTCATACTTTATGGTAAAGAACAGTATTATTTTTCAGAAAGCACACCCCAACGTTTATCTAAAATCAACGCTTGATCTTTATAACGTGGAATAATGTGAATATGAAAATGTTCAGTATGCTCATCACCAAAGACATCACCATCATTAAATGCGATATGGAAACCTTCAGGTTGATGGCGAATTTTGAGTTCATTTCGAGCCAGTTCTAATAGTGATGATAAGCTTTTGCGCTCTTTATTAGAAACATCAAAAAAAGAAGTGACATGACGTAGAGGAATGACAACTGAATGTCCTTTAGACAGAGGATCAAGCTCAGGTAAAATTACACCGAAATCATTTTTATCAATGATATCGTATTCGTCAAAATTACAATATGGGCAGTTAAGTTCAGTCATGTGAGTATCCTCTTAAAATCATCTGATCTCTTTATCTCTATAGAGTTAATGTCCGAGTTGACGTTCTAATAATGCATACATGGCAGCTAAGCTTTGTTGTTCTGCTTCGGGGTTATATCCCAAATCAACATCATATTCTTTAGCTCTTTGATCTGCCAAGACATTACTAAAACCATGTTTAGCATCTTTAAAAACAATCACTTCATGTTTGATCTGTGCAGCGGTCATTTCTTGTTTAAAACTTTCAATTGCGTCTAAAGACAACATGCTGTCTTTTTCACCATGCAAAATAAGTAATTCTGCTTGAATATTTTCAGCATCATTTTCCACACGAGGAGAAACGTTGGCAGCATGAAAAGTTGCAACTGCTCTTAATGGTGCACCTGTACGCGCAAGGTCTAAAACGACTTTGCCGCCATAACAAAAGCCAATCGCTGCTAAACGATTTTCATCCACTTCAGCTTGTGTCGCTAATGTTGCTAAAGCGGCTTGCGCACGATCAACGATAGTATTAGCATTTTGAAATGTTTGCGTCATCCATTCATTTGCTTGAGGAACGTTCGTGGTGGTTTTTTTATCACCATACATATCAATAGCAAATGCAGCATAACCGTGTTCTGCAAGCTCACGTGCACGTTGCTCTGTATATGCATTACGTCCCCACCATTCAGGGGCAACGATCACACCTGCGACTGGTGCATCAGAAACAGGACTTGCAAAATAACCAATCAATGTTGTTCCGTCTTTGGCTTGATAAGAAATTTCACGTGTTGTAATCGCCATTGTCATGCCATAAATCCTTATATAATTATGAGAATGCTTTGATTAAAGCATAGTTTTTTTATTTTAAAATGACTTTAGCCACAATAATTTGCATAGAAATGTGAGAAATTATTATTCTTAATACTCAGCAGTATAGATAGATTTTATTGCTGGAATAATCACATGATCGTGATTCGTATCAAAGAGTTTCAGCGTTGCAAAAAATGTAAATAAAAAATTTTATAAAAAGCCTGCAAATTAGCAATAAAAAAAGAAGGAATATTCCTTCTTTTTCTACAATATTACATAGAATAATCTAGGCTCGTCCACGTGAGATAAATCCCACGATTGCCAAAATAACAGCAACAACAAGTAAGATCACTGCGAAGTCTTTTGAGAGTCCTGCAACACCACCGAAACCTAAAAGACTTGCGATAAGTGCGATGACTGCAAAGATGATAGCCCAACGAAACATATTATTTTCTCCATGTTTTTATATTGTTCGGTTATCAGTATAGGAATATACAAATTGTTGGAATAGCTGCATTTTGTTGCAGAGGTATAAAATGTTATTAGTTTAAGTAAATGATTTGTAATTTAAAAATGTAAAATAATTCTCATTTAAAAATGTTATGATTCATCTGAAAATCACAGTTTAACGATAAATATGCCTGATCAATTACGTCCTGAATTTTGGAAAAAATATACATTAAGCGAGCTGAATCCTAGTGAATGGGAAGCATTATGTGATGGCTGCGGTTTATGTTGTTTGATCAAATTAGAAGATGATGAAACCAATGAAGTGGCGTATACCAAAGTGGCGTGTAAGCTACTCGATTGTCAGACTGCACAATGTTCCGACTATCCCAATCGTATGCAGCATGTTCCTGATTGTATTCAACTTACCCCTGAAAAATTAGAACACATTTATTGGTTGCCTTCGAGTTGTGCTTATCAACGTTTGAAAGAAGGTAAAAAACTACCTGCTTGGCATTATTTAAATACAGGTTCAAGACAGAACATTATAAAAGCGAAAAAATCTGCGGCTGGGCGTTGTATCTCAGAAACTGAAGTGGATGAGGAAGAAATTGATGAATATATTGTACGTTGGGTAAGATAGTTATTGATAATGATTATTAAACTCAATTAAAATAAAAGCATTATACCGATGAGTTTTGCAGATGTTCAGCTTATATGATCAGAAAAAAATTCTAAGAATTGGTTTACTTTTTAGTCTTATTTTTACTGCAAATGTAGCGCTGTATGCTCAGCCAAACTTACAGCCATTGGGTGAAAATATTGCAGATCAAGGTTCAGCATATTATCAATTTAAAATTAAAAAGTTTTATTCTACAGATCAAAAAACAACCTATAAAGTCTGGCTTGGTATTCCTAAACAGCTGACCTCGAAAGCATATGCTGCCATTTTTATGTTAGATGGTAATACTGTTATGGCACGTTTAAATGATGATATTTTGAAAGATTTATCACATGATCATGCACCTGTTTTGGTGGCGATAGGTTATGACACCCATTTACCTTTTGAAACGAAAGCGAGAGCATTGGATTATACGCCTGCACATAGAACAGGAAAGATACAGCCCGATCCACGGAATCCTGAACGTTTGACAGGTGGCAGTACACAGTTTCGTGAGCTAATTTTAAAACAAATAAAACCTTGGGTGAGTCAACAAATTCAAATAGATTCTCAACGGACAGCATTGTGGGGTCATTCATATGGTGGTTTATTTGTTCTAGATAGTTTTATACAGGACGCTGCCTTTAGTCATTATTTTGCAGCCAGTCCTTCACTGTCTTGGGCAGAGCAACGTATCTTAAAAAGCTTAGAACAAACACCTAGTCATATACTAAAAAATAAAAAATTAGTGATCATGGAAGGCGATATTTCAACAGAAATAGGGCAAAAGCAAAGTCAGAATTTTGATGTCAATATGATTGAAAATAACCGCCAACTAACTCGAATGTTGGATAGGAAAAAAGCCCAAACGAAATTAATACTTTATCCAAATCTTAGTCATGGAGAAGTTTTTCAAGCATCCTTGATGGATGTGTTATATAACCGTTTATTTTAAAATAAAGTATTTATAATCAAAATAAGTCATCTACTTTTTGTATTTGGGTAAAATATGCACCGATAAAATATGTATGATTTTATAATTTAAAACAGAAGATCATATAAGTTACCATCATCATTTTTTGTAGCCCAATTTGAATTTTATCGACAATCTATTAATCCATAGTAGACTATAGACAGTGCTTATTTTGTAAAAACAACTATGTCAGACACCCATATTCCTTTACCTGAACGCCTTCGTCCTCGTGATTTGTCTGAAATTATTGGACAAGATCATTTATTGGGAGAACAAGCACCTTTACGCCAAATGATTGATCAGGGACACTTGCCTTCAATTATTTTTTGGGGACCGCCAGGTGTTGGGAAAACTACGATTGCATTGTTGTTGGCGCAAGCGGTAGATCGACCTTTTGTCAGTTTATCTGCATTAAATACTGGAGTGAAAGAGCTGCGTGATGTGATTGCACAAAGTGGTGATTTACTTACTCCTGTGGTTTTTATTGATGAGATTCATCGTTTTAATAAATCTCAGCAGGATGCATTACTGAATGCAGTTGAAAAAGGCAAAATTACTTTAATTGGTGCAACGACTGAAAATCCCTCTTTTGAGGTAAATAGCGCACTGCTGTCACGCTGCCAAGTCTATACCTTAAATGCGTTAAGCGATGAAGCGATTCAAACTTTAATCAAAAATGCGCTTCAACAAGATCAATTTTTAAAAGACCGTTATATTCAAATCGAAGAATATGATGCTTTGATTCAGTTTGCAGCAGGCGATGCACGTAAGGCACTCAATTTAATCGATTTAGTGGCAAGTACCTTTGAGCCTGAAGTTGAAAATTTTGTTAATAATGCTGTTGTGGTGAAAGTTGCGCAGCAAAATATTGCCCGTTATGACAAATCAGGTGAGCAACATTATGATTTAGTTTCGGCTTTTATTAAGTCGATCCGGGGCAGTGATCCTGATGCAACACTGTACTGGATGGCTCGTATGCTTAAAGGTGGTGAAGACCCCGTATTTATTGCACGTCGTATGCTAATAGCTGCATCTGAAGATATTGGAAATTCAAACCCAAATGCATTATTGCTTGCTGGTGAATGTTTTCGTTCAGTACAAGCTGTGGGCATGCCAGAATGTCGAATTATTTTGGGGCAATGTGCAGTTTATTTAGCGACCAGTGCCAAGAGTAATAGTACTTATTTAGCGATTAATAAAGCACTTGAACTCGCTGAAAAAACGTCAAACTTAGCTGTGCCTTTACATTTAAGAAATGCACCAACCAAGCTGATGAAAGAACAAGGTTATGGCGTAGATTATCTGTATCCGCATAATTATCCTGAGCATTTTGTGTTACAAGACTATATGCCGCCTGAGCTAAAAGGTACAAAATTATATGAATCTGCACGTAATAAGCGTGAAGTCGAAGGTGAGCGTTTACAACAAAGACGTTGGCAGCAAAATCAGCAACAACAGTGATGGTTTTTGGAATTTGATGAGTTAAATTTGATAATTTCCCATTAAATTATTATAAAAAATTCTAACTTATGGAAAGTTCGGTAAAATAAGATGGTTTTTGTGGTAGGTATATTTTAGAAGACATCGCAACTTTGATCGGCATACACAAAAAAGAATATTTAATCTCTTGTGCTGTTCGGAATAAAAGATGATAGTAACTAGTATTTAAATTATAAAAAAGATGTTTTTATAATTTAAATTTGTTTGTTTAGCTTATTGATGGTTTGTATTTTGAGTAAATATGATATTTAAGCAATTGATTAAATAAAACTTTGGATAAGTAATGTCTAAAATAAAAATTACACAAATCAACCTAGAACCTTTTGAATATTTAGAATATTTCACTATTCCTCATGCTATTTTAACTGCACAAAAATTTCAGCTTCCGATTTATCAAGGCGAAGTTGAAGGCTTGTCTCATTCGATTGATTCAATGGTTGTAACTTCAGATTTGCAAGGAATTTGTCATTTTGAACATCAACATTCAGAGCTTTTAGGTGTAGTTTTAGCTGAAATTTTGCCCTCAATGTATGACATTTATTTCCCTGATTTAAAGATTCAAAAATCATGGGCATTTTTATGTGGTGATTTATATGCCAATCTTGAAAAACGAGGGAGCAGTGGTAATCCAATACAAGTCTGGCAGGATTTTTCGAAACATTTTCAACATGTGATTGGAATCGCAGGGAATCATGATGATTTTGGGCAAGATTTAGATCAGCTTCAAAAGATTGAAAATATACATTTTTTAGAGAGCGACATTATCCAATTAGATGGGATCAAAATCGCTGGATTAAGTGGCGTCATTGGACGTATAGATAAAAATTTTCGACGTTCAGAGTCTGATTATTTAAAAATATTGGAAAGATTTCTAAAACAAAAGCCTGATATTACTTTAACCCATTTATCCCCATATTTTGAAGAATATAATTTTTTAGGTGAAGTTCAGCTTACAAATTTATTGGAAAAATACAGTGAAAATTTATTATTTTGTGGGCATTCGCACTGGGAGACATCACAGGCGATTACTTTAAAAAATGCAACACAGGTTTTAAATGTTGATACTAAGGTATTTATTTTAATCAATAAAAATAGGAACTATCAAAAATGAATGAAAAAACAAATTTGTATTTAACGATTTACCAAGATATTCAAGACGCTTGTGCAGAACTCAAACAAGAGATATTAGGGCAACATTTACAAATAATTGGGCTGGGCTTAGTTGAGGATTTATGCGGTTATTTTGTGGTGGGGATGACGCTCGAAGAATTTAGTCAATTTGATCAAGAACTGATTTGGTTTATTTCTGAATGGAGTATAGGGGCTAGTCCAAATAATCATGTCCATCAACAAATTCAAAGATTATATGAACAATTGGGTGAGGAATATACGGAAGAACAGTATATTGAGCTTCGACAACATTACCAAAATACAATTATGCAAGTATTACAAGATTTAAGAAAAGAAGGAAAACTACAAAATCAGCAAGGCGATGAAATGATTTTTATCCTTCAATATGCAGATGCTTTTGATGAAGATTTTGAAGATGTTAGTTTTGAACAAATCAATTTAAAAGAATATGTACCGTTATTTGCAAATCGATTTAAACGAGAATCTCGTGAAAATTTATATGATTATTTATTGGAAAAATTCAGAACAATCAAAAATTGAAACATAAAAAACCGAGCATTCAAACTCGGTTTTTTTGAAGAATTAGAATCTAAAAATTAGATATCCGAAAGGTCTACACCGATACGTGCAGCAACTTCTTCATAAGCTTCAACCACACCACCTAAACCTTGACGGAAACGGTCTTTGTCGAGTTTTTTCTTGGTGTCTTTATCCCATAAACGGCAACCGTCTGGAGAGAATTCATCGCCAAGTACGATGCGGTCATGGAACACACCAAATTCAAGTTTAAAGTCAACAAGTAGCATGTTGCCTTGTGCAAACAAATCTTTAAGCACGACATTCACTTTTTGAGTGAGTTCTTTCATTTGTGCCAATTGCTCAGCAGTCGCCCAACCTAAAGCAATCGCTTGAGATTCGTTCACCATTGGATCGCCTAAACCATCATCTTTGAAGAACAATTCAAAAGTTGGTGGAACAAGCTCTAAACCTTCTTCAACACCTAAACGGCGACATAATGAACCCGCTGCATAGTTACGTATTACGCATTCTACAGGGATCATTTTTAATTTTTTAACCAAAACTTCAGTTGGTGAAAGCAATTTTTCAAAATGCGTTTCAATACCAGCTGCAGCCAATTTTTCCATGATAAAGGCGTTAAAACGGTTATTCACCTTACCTTTACGATCTAGTTGCTCTATTTTTTCACCGTTGAATGCCGACGCATCATCACGGAAAACTAGAATTAGATGATCTGCGCTATCTGTTTCATAAACGGATTTCGCTTTACCAGTATAGAGCAAGGTTTGTTTTAACATGGGGGAACCTTTTGCAAAAAAAAATTGCCTAGAACGACTAGGCTGGCCAGTTTTGATATATCTGGGTCAATACTTCAGCAGCTTTCTCTTTGTCTGCAAAAGTATTGTTTGCATTAAACAAAGCAATGGTATTGCTTGAACCCACTGAGTTAAGTTTTAAAACATAGGTGGTATTGTCAAGTTTGAATGTCACCTCAGTCACATTTTTACTTTCACCCACAACGTTGTAATTTAAACTACTCAATGTGGCTAATGCATACTGCCAAATTATAGCAGAATCTCCATCAACTTTGAGCAATGGATTGCCATTTCCATCGGTTAAAAGTTGTGGGCGACCTGCGCTTGCAGATGCATTATTATTACTTTGTTGAACAGAATTTGCTTGCGTAGACTCTGGACGAGGTACGTCATAGCGGTTGCCACGCTTATTTTCAAATTTAGGTGCATGTTGAATCGCAAGCGGGTCAACCACAGGAGCAGGATATAATGGCGTTGCTGGTCTAACAGTTGCGCCTTCAGGATATTTAAGCTGCTCTACATCAGTTGTATTTTTATAATCCAAAGAACCATTTTTGATTCCAAGTGAACTACAACCCGCTAAGCTCAAAGCTGAAAGGGCAAGGGTTAAACCAAAACGTAATCGCATAATACTAAGCTCTTATTAAATGACACCCGCTGCTTTGAGTTCTTCACGCAGAGGAGTGCGGTATTGTTCTGCAAGCGGAGTTAATGGTAGGCGGATACCTGTACCAATTAATCCCATTTCATGTAATGCCCATTTCACTGGAATTGGGTTCGATTCACAAAATAGAATATTGTTTAATTTTGCAACTTGTGTATCTTTTGCTTTTGCTTCGTCCATCTGACCTGCAATTGCAGCAGCACACAATTCGCTCATGATTTTTGGTGCAACATTGGCTGTAACAGAGATATTACCTTTTGCACCTACTGCAATAAGGTCACATGCTGTTGCGTCATCACCTGAATACACCACCATGTCTTTGCCTTGTAGACCATCAATCAGTTCTTTACCACGAGGGACATCACCAGTTGCGTCTTTAATCGCCACAATATGCGGAATATCCGCTAAACGAATCACAGTTTCATTTTGCATATCTACACCTGTACGACCTGGTACATTATACAAAATAATAGGTAAATCAACAGCTTCAGCTACAGCTTTGTAATGTTGATATAAGCCTTCTTGTGTGGGTTTATTATAATAAGGCGTCACTAACAGGGCTGCATCTGCACCGAGTTGTTTTGCTTCTTTGGTGAGCTCAATCGCTTCGTGTGTTGAGTTTGCACCAGTACCGGCAATAATGGGGATACGTTTATTGGCAACACGGATAATTTCTTTAATTACTTCTGTGTGTTCTGCCATGCTAAGAGTAGAGGCTTCGCCAGTTGTACCAACTGCCACAATACTATTAGTGCCTTGTTCTATGTGCCACTCAACGAGCTTCTCGAGACCCTTCCAATCTACGCTGCCATCTTCTAACATTGGGGTGACGATTGCGACAATTGAGCCTTGAATCTGTGCTTGCTGAGTCATTTTGAAAAAATATCCTATGTGTCCACCCGCATATACTGATTTAAAAATAAGATCGGGATGGTTGCAGTATTTTGATTTGAGCAAAATACAATCATGCTTTGAGATTGAGTAATGCTTATGCAAATTATGACTGATTCAGCGATTGAGAACAATATGCTTTAGTCAAAGCAATGAAAAACTTTATAAAAAGCAACAAATACAACACATGTGAGTTTGTCATTGTTGCATGTTTAAAATGATGCCGTTTTTTATCATTTATACATATTATAAAAAACTAAAAAATTCAATTTGAAAACGACATGAGGAGTAAATGTTGTGATTGAGGTTGTATTTTAAGATGAAATACTGATTGTATAAGATGATTTTTGACTTAAACCTGCTTTTAAAAAGATTATAACTACGTCTAATGCAGACTGTGAGTGATCGTTTTCAGCTATAGATTATGTATAGGTGGGTTATTACCACATGAGAATCTATTAAAAATTATGCAGTAATTCTTGAGTGAAATAGTTGGTTTTTTAATCAAGTTATTGTTTTTATGACTATATAAGTTTTTAAATAAAGCAGACTATTTAAAATTTTTAGTTTGTTGCTACTGCATTTTCTAACACTTATTGCTAGTTATTGCATCTGTGCTTGTAGGGGATGATGCGATCTTCATGATCCAGCAGCATCTATACAAGGATTTTCAAAGATGGATATATCGGTTAGGCAACAGGATAAAAAACATTCGACAGTTACGGTACTGATTTGTTTTTTAATTGCAGTAATTGAGGGTTTAGATATTCAGGCAGCAGGGATTGCGGCAGCAGGGATTCGTGAGCATTTTGGCTTAGACAGCTCTCAGTTGGGCGTGTTTTTTAGTGCAGGCATTTTGGGACTATTGCCCGGTGCTTTAATGGGTGGTCGTTTTGCTGATCGGATTGGTCGCAAAAAAGTCCTGATCTGGTCAACGGCTGTATTTGCGATTTTTACTTTATGTACGGTATGGGTGAATAGCTTTCAAAGTTTATTGGTCGTGCGCTTTTTAGCGGGTGCAGGCTTAGGTGCTGCAATGCCGATTTTGATCACTTTAGCATCAGAAGCGGTTTCACCTGCAAATCGTGGTCGAGCAGTGGGTTTGATGTATTGTGGTATGCCCGTGGGTGCAGCGATTTTGTCTTTGGTGGCAAGTACCAGTTTTGGTGCTGAATGGAAAAATATTTTTTATTTGGGTGGTTTGTTGCCTATCATTGTTATTCCAATCATGGTTTTATTTTTACCAGAGTCTAAGGAATATTTAAAAGCACAAGAAAAAGTAGGTACAACTGCCACAGAACCACAAGCATCCTTTAAAGATTTATTTAATACACAAAACCTAGCACGTACGGTGCTGATCTGGGTGAGTTACTTCTTTACCTTGATGGTGGTTTACATCATGTTGAGTTGGTTACCTTCACTATTTACTGAACTAGGTTTCACTCGTAAAGAAGGCGCAACGGCACAGTTTTATTTCATGGTAAGTGCAACTGTTGGTACAGTGATTTTAGGGATGTTAACGGATCGTTGGAAAAAAGCCTATGTCATTATTTTAATGTATGGGGGTATTTTAGCCGGTTTATTTGCACTCAATATGGCAAGTTCACTCACACAAATGTACTTGGCTTCTGCATTGGTGGGTGCTTTCGTGATCGGTTGTCAAGGCGTGTTATATGCTTTTGGAAGTATCGTCTATCCAACTGAAGTACGTGGGACGGGTGTGGGTATGGCTTCGGCAGTTGGGCGTATTGGTGCGATGTTAGGGCCAACCATAGCAGGTCAGTTACTCGCAGCAGGCTTTGGTGCAGCAGGGGTAATTTCAGCAGCGATTCCATGCATTGTGATTTCAGCAATTTTTATGTTGATTTTAATTCGTCGTTTACAAACTGCTTAATTAAAATGATGCTTTGATCTGAATAAAACTCGCAGTCATGCGAGTTTTTTTTATTGATCAATGTTGTCGGATATACTTCTAAAATTTCCCTCTTTTAAAAAAGGTGAGGAACATGTTCCGTAAGGGGAAGGATTTAAAAATATCAGTTATTTGCTGAGCACAGCCCTATTTTATTGAAAATTTAAATGAATTTGCATAGGCAATGTCTTTGGTGTTCACTAAATACAGAATGTTATATGCTCATTTTCAAGAATAAGCTTATTTTACAGCTTGGTTTAAATTGCTTAAAAATGTGGTGGGATTGCAATACACGCTCATTTTGACGATATGTTAAAGTGGCATGAAACAGGATTTTTAAGATAACGATGATGCAAAAAAATTCAGTACTGATTGTGGTTGATGTACAAAATGGGTTCACTACGGGTGGAAACCTTGCTGTTGCCAATGCTGAACAAATTATTCCTTTGATTAATCAACTTATTTTAAAGTTTAAGAATGTGGTTTTGACACAAGATTGGCATCCTCATAATCATATTTCTTTTGCTGAAAATCATGTCAATAAAAAAGCCTATGACACCATCCAAGTGGATTATGGCACACAAGTTTTATGGCCAAGTCATTGTGTACAAGGCACACAGGATGCAGATTTTCATCCTGATTTAGATATTACGACTGCCCAATTGATTATCCGCAAAGGTGTTGACTCTCAGATTGATAGTTATTCTGCTTTTATGGAAGCAGATGGTAAAACAACAACAGGTTTGGCAGGTTATTTAAAAGAGCGTGGTATTGAGACGGTTTATATCGTGGGTATTGCAACTGATTTTTGTGTGGCATGGTCGGCAATAGATGCTGCAAAATTAGGTTTTGACACTTATGTAATTTCGGATGCAACCAAAGCGATTGATTTACATGGCTCATTGCAACATGCATGGCAAGAGATGTTGGCGAATGGGGTAAAGCGGACAGTAGCTTCACATATTTTACAGACTAAACAAGATTAAAACTGAAAAATTATTAATTCCATTTTTACGATAAAGTGCGATGATGCGTTGTTGCTGACGGCGTTCAATATTTTTTTATTGAATCTGTTGGCTTGGCAGTTGAAAAGACCATGAATTAGGGATGATTTTGATGACAGCATTTTTGCGCTTTACCCAATTTATTCAAAAAACTTTTGCCTTATGGGTGGTGCTTTTTGCAGGTATTGCGATGTTGGCACCTGACGCTTTTGTTTGGTTAAAAGCCTATATCACATGGATGCTTGGCATCATCATGTTTGGTATGGGCATGACCATGACTGTCAATGATTTCAAAGGGGTATTACAAAGTCCCAAAGCAGTCGGCATCGGTGTGTTGGCTCAGTTTATCGTGATGCCGAGTTTGGCTTATATCTTATGTAAACTTTTTCAGTTACCTGCTGAAATTGCCATTGGGGTGATTTTAGTTGGATGTTGTCCAGGTGGTACGGCTTCTAATGTGATTACCTACATGGCAAAAGGCAATACGGCTTTGTCTGTGGCATGTACCTCAGTATCGACTTTGCTTGCACCTGTATTAACACCTGCAATCTTTTATCTATTGGCAAGTCAATGGTTACAGATCGATGCTGCATCCATGTTTATATCTATTTTACAAGTGGTGTTAGTTCCGATCATTTTAGGGCTTATTACACGTTCATTATTAAAACAAAAAGTAGAGCAATATATCCAAGTGATGCCTTTGATTTCTGTGGTAGCGATTGTGGCAATCGTGGCAGCAATTATTGCGGGCAGTAAAGCTGCGATTTTAGAATCTGGGGCTTTGATTTTAGCGGTAGTGATTTTACATAATGGTTTGGGATATTTGCTCGGTTTTTGGGCAAGTCGCTTCTTTCAACTGCCTTATGCAGACAGTAAAGCCGTTGCAATCGAAGTAGGAATGCAAAATTCTGGTTTAGGTGTTGCACTGGCTGCAGTACATTTTGCTGCATCACCCGTTACGGCTGTGCCAAGTGCGATTTTTAGTTTATGGCACAATATTTCAGGTCCAGCTTTGGCAAGCTATTGGGCTGCCAAAGCCGATAAAACACTATCAATAAAAAATTAGTTAGAGCCTGAACACTGTGATTTTAAGCGTGAATTTTAAAGTAAAAAACTGATCCTTACTCGAAAAACATATTAAATATCAATGTTTACCCCAAGCTGAAAACCTCGACCTGGTAAGGGCGCAATGTATTTTAACATTGAGTTTTGTGGTCGGGCTTCTTCATTTAGTAAGTTGCTCCCATTTAAGAAAAAGTTAACATTGGCATTTTGTAGTTTGACTTTTTTACTTAATGAAAGATCCATTAAATTGTAAGCAGGTAACGGCTCTTCAGGGTTGATATTTTTACCCAAATATTGCGCTTTTGCATAATAAATGTTGGATAATCTTGCGGACCAATCGGCATGGTTCCACTCTAGATTTGCGCCATAACGGTTGGTGGGCATATTGGAAAAATAGAGACCATCATTGTTTGAGTGTTCCGCAGATTTGTCGATATGGTTTTTAACCAAATCTGCAAAGGCATTCATTTTTAATTTTCCAAACTTTTCTAAATCCCAAACATAGCTTGCATCAATCTCAAAGCCATTGATTTGTGTATTATTTTCTGTCCAATATTTTAAAGGAATACGATTACCAGAAGTAGTAATCCCTGAATTAGTTAAGTATTTAAAATCATCAAATTTGGTTTGATAAATTGTCCCTGTTAGCTGTGCTTGAGCAATATGAAAAATAGTTGATAATTCTATGTTTTTTGCACGTTCTTTGTTAAGGTTTTGATTACCTTCTTCTTGTAACATTTCTGAATAATGAATGTTACTGGCATATAATTCATTAATATCAGGTGCACGCTCTGAGTCACTATATTTTAGAACAACATCTAAATATTCAGTCGGACGTAAGCTTAAACTTGCAAAATAGCTATTTAAATCAAAATCATGATCTTGTAGCTGAGTGTTTTTAGCATTACGTGAAAGTTTAAACTTGTCTGCATTGACTTGATGATCTACGGTTTCAAAACGATAACCTGCATTGATTCCCCAACGATCAAAATTTAAATCCTGCATTAAAAAAATCGCTGTTCGATCCGTTTGAACATCTGGTAAATAACGTTGTGAACCTGAGCCTATGATATCACGTTGATTAAAGTTAAAACCTAGCGTTCCTTTAAGATGCTGCGAGGCAGAATGATGCAACAATAACTCTGCGGCATTGCTCTCAAACTTATAGGTATTCACTTTAGATGCACCTAAAAACTCACTTGAACTGTAATTTTGTTTAGATGCACTGAACTGCACATCATCTAAAATCGAAAAATTTACAGGTAAATTTGCCATAAGTGTATATTTATTTTGTTCATTTTCAACACTGACGGGTTTGGTTTTATAAACATTTTGAAAAGTCAAATTATCTAATGAAAAGCCCGGTACGCCATAATCTACGGTTTTTCGGTCAAAACTTATGCCGATTGCACCGCCATTGTCTAAGAAATACGTTGTACCAATGGCTAAATTGTCATTATTTAAATGACTATTCCCAAGCTTTTTATCATAATTTGGGGTGACATCTTTACTGATTTTATCTTCTACAAACTCTGCTGTGTTGGGTTTGTAATCTGGATTAGGGGTATTGTGGTAAGTTTTTCCTCGCTTATTAGTGGTAGCTTCATGTGTATATTTAAACTGTTCTAAGCCATCATAATTATCCCAAAAAATGGAAGGGTCTTGTTCTATTTGTGCTAAAACATAATTATTCATATAAGGTTGATGCGATTTATTATAATTTTTTTCCACTCGCGCTTCTTTTTGACAGCTGTCTGCTAAAGAACTGTTAATCCCACCTGTTGGATAAAAAATTCCTGTTTCACAAATACCGGCTTTACTTCGCCCCGGAATCTTATAAGAAGACATTTCTTGACGAGAAAATTGAATATTGGTACTTAAATTTTTCTGATTATTAAAATTAAGCTTAATGCCTTTTACATCAGGCATATTAAAGCCCTTTTTATAAGCGAGTTGTAAATTATGATCTTTTTCTTCTAATTTTTGAGACAGAATACCTGTATCAATATCGACACTTCCACCCAAAGCATGTCCACCATAACGTACGGCATTTGAAGATTTATGAATGGTGATTTTTTCTGTGAAAAGGGGACTGAAAGGTGTGCTGATATTGCCACTAAAACTATTCATACCATTGAGCTGTTGTCCATTTTCATAAATACCAACTCGGTTACCACTCAAACTTCGAATGACAGGATTTCCTGCATTTGGACCAAAAGCGCTGCTTTGCACACCTGAAACGTGTTGGAGGGCATCGCCAATCGTTGTGGCAGATTGGATATGTTGTTGTCCCACTTCAGCCGTGTTTGCTGATAATTTTTTTTGAGTTGCACTTAAAACGACAGGTTCTAACGTCGTGACCTGATTTTCATTGGCAAATACAGTAGGAATAGACATGATCAGCGCAATACACAGGCTTAGCTTTTTGCGGTTCATATATTTTATTACTCAATTAAATGTAATGTTATAACATTTCATATGTTATGTGTATAAATGTGAATTTTCAATGAAAAATTCTTGATATAATTTTCCAAATCCGATTTTATTTTGAAATTATAGATATTAATTAAAAATAATTTATTGACTTATATGTTTAAAATTTATAAAAAGCTGCTGTATTTTTATTGAGTGTTTGTAGAAAGTTGTTGAATAAACTGCTGTTCGGTCATCACCTCAAAACCATGTTGTTGTAACAAAGCGGTCGTGACACCCATACCTTGAATTTTTTCTCCCGTAAATGAGCCATCATAAATAAAATCTGAACCACAAGAAGGGCTATTTGATTTTAAAATAACATGGCTAACTTGGTGATGTTGTGCCAATGCCAAAGTACACTGAGCGCCGCATATAAATTCTGCACTGACATCTTGCCCGAGCGAAGTGATGACTTGAGCCTTTCCAGCCAAAACATCAAAACCGTTACCACCTCGAATTTCTGCGGCTAAACGTGGTGTGGATAAACCGCCTGAAACCTCAGGACAAATACAAACAGCATGTCGTTGTTCGATTAGTTGTTTTAAGGCGAGATGCAAACAGTTTTTTGCATCATAACGGACATTTTCACCCACTAGACAGGCACTGATTAAGTATTTCATAGAGTATTTATTATATTTCACTTAAAAATAAAAGTTAATAATAGAGATCGCAATACTATTCATTTTATTGCAAAAAATATTGGTTATATTTTAATGAGAAATATTTAAAAGAAACAACTATATTATTTCTAAAAACAGTTTTTAGAAATAATAAAATCTAGATATTTTAATAAATCTGATCAGAAACTATTAATAGTTTTTAATTTATACGTTTTAATTTATTTAAAAACCTTACTTTTAGTTATAAAATATTCATTAGGTGTAATTAATAAACATATGTTTTTTATGATCTTTATCACATTTTTTATAATAAGTGAATATTGGTTTTATAAAGTCTAATAAATATTTAAACTTTGGGTTTTATTTTAATCAATTTATGATTTAATCGGTGAGATTTTACTGAATTTATTTTTAAATTGATAATTATGATATTGATTTGGATGTGAGTGCTTGTCAGCTAAACTGTTTGCAACATTGCGCTGTAATCAGAAAAGTATTTTTATTTTTAGATGAGTATGCAATATGACATCGAAAAATTTTGATTAAGTATTACAGAGAATCCAATATTATTTCTAGGTACAGTTTACACATGTGTAAAGCGAAATATTTCACATTTTCTCTTAAAAAAATGAGTATTTATATTGGGCTAAGTCTGAGTTTAAACAGTATCGTTTATGCAGAAACTCAGTCGGGTTATTTCAAAGATATTCAACAAAATATTGGCAATCTAATTCGTCCTAAAACCGATGAATCTTTTAGTAAGGTGCAATTCAGTCAGTTGTCTAATTTCCAAGTTCAGCCTGATCCGCTTTATCAGCAATTACCTGTAGTTGGTGTAAGTTCTGATGCTGAGAATGTTGGTTTAAATAGCTCTTATTATTTAACTGAAGTGCATAGCCGCTTAAGTTTACAAGAAGCAGTACAGATTGCAGTGAAACGTAATCCTACTATTTCTCAGGTATTGGCAAATTTAGCGGCACAAAATGCCAATATTGATGTAGCGAAAGCACAGTATTATCCGCAGTTAAAAGCAGGTTTAAATACAGGTGACTTTACTTCGAGTGATCGGGGGCGTCAGTTATATACCATTGAAGCCAACCAGTTACTTTATGATTTTGGTAAAGTAAAATCGAGCGTTGATACACAGAAAAATAAATTAGAAGCTGAACAAGCCAATGTTTTGTTAAATATTGATGAGATTGCAACGCAAACCGCACGTTCGATTATCGCTGTATTACGCTATCGGGTATTGTTGAATATTGCACAAGATCAGGTTAAAGGTGTAAGCCGTTTACATGAAATTGCTCGTTTGCGTTCGGATGCAGGAATTAGTAGCTATGCCGATCCTGTGCAAGCACAAAGTTATGTCGAATATGCAAAAACCTATTTATTAACACAGCAAAATAAATTGCGCCAAGAAGAACAAAAATTAAAAACTTTATTAGGTTTTGATGTCAGTCGTACAGATTTTATTATTCATGATGAATTTTTAAAGAAATCAGATCTTTATAATGCTCCACAGTTAAATACTATTCCTAGTATGATTGCAGCACAAGCTGAAATTGAAATTGCCAAAAGTCAGAAAAAACAAACAGAACTCAGTCGTTATCCAACGGTTTCATTAACTGCCTCTTTAAATCAGGCATTGAATGGTAAAAATCCAAGCACAGGAAAACAAGACGATACCGATAGTTCGATTGGTATCTCGATGACGAGTAATTTTTATCAAGGAGGAGCTGTCAGCTCTCAGATTCGTTCTGCTGCTTATGCAGAGCAAGCTGCTCGTTCTAAGCTGAATGCAACTTATTTAAATATTATGGATTCTAGCCAAATTGCGCGTGAAAATATTGAAAATATGGACAAGCAAATTTGGGTGTTAATTGACCGTGAACGTTCAACAGCAAAAACTCGTGAGCTATATGAAGAACAATACAAATTGGGCAAACGTTCGATTTTAGATTTGTTGAGTTCTGAACAGTCTTTCCATAGTTCTCGGGCTGAACGTGAATCTGCTCGCTACGATATTTATGACACACTTGCAATGTATATCAATGTGATGGGTAAGAGTCGAGATATTTACCAACTTAATAATACGAAAATTCAAGGGTTTGAAGTACAGCAATGAACCAGACACTCAATTATCAACCTTGGCTACAAGCCCTATTAACGGTTGCCCAACATTATCGTATTCAGCCCTCAGAAGAGCAGATACGCCTACAATTGGATTGGAATAAGTATCAGAATATTGATGATTTATTGCAAATCGTCACCAAACAATTGGGTTTAAATTATCGCCGTGCTGATTTTTCAAAAGATGTACTGAATCCTTGGCGTTTACCTGTGGTCATTGAGTTTAAAGATGGTCAAGTCGCTGTGATTGAAAAGGTCGATCAGCGAGGTAATGCTAGTTTACAACTTAGTGGTGATCAAGGTTTATCTCAGACATTTACGTTAAAAGCACTACAGGAAAATGCGAAACAGATTTTTATTTTTCGCCCTGAAAGTTCCATTCCTGATGCTCGTGTAGATGAGTACATTAAACCTTATGAGCAAAGTTGGTTTTGGAACATCGTATTAAAAGATTGGAAGCGTTATACCGATATTATGGTGGCTTCCATGGTCGCAAATATTTTGGCGTTAGCGACTATTGTCTTTTCGATGCAAGTATATGACCGTGTAGTGCCTTCGCAGTCGATTCCAACTTTATGGGTATTGGCAGGTGGTGTACTGATTGCGGCTATTTTCGAATTTACCTTGCGTGTTGCACGCGTGTATTTATCGGACATTATTGGTAAACGTGCTGATTTAAAAATTTCAGATCGGGTTTTTGGGCATGCCTTACGTATTCGGAATAAAGATCGTTCTAAATCTACGGGTTCTTTTATTTCACAGATTCGTGAATTAGAAGGTGTGCGTGAGTTGGTGACTTCGACCACCATCAGTGCAATGGCAGATTTACCTTTCTTCTTCTTGTTCCTTGCAATTTTTTGGATTATCGGCGGTAACCTATTTTGGGTTATGTTATTTGTCGTTCCTCTCATGATTATTCCAGGTTTTATGGCGCAGAAAAAGCTTGCACAACTTGCACAAGAAGGTATGCGTGAAGGTGCTATTCGAAATGCAATTTTAGTTGAAGCGGTACAAGGGATTGAAGATATTAAATTATTACGTGCCGAAGCAAGATTTCAAAATCAGTGGAATCACATGAATGAAGTGTCTGCTGACATTAGTATGCGTCAACGTAAAATCACAGGTTGGCTCAATGCGTGGACGCAGAAAATTCAAGGTTTAGCCTATGCGATTGTAGTATTGGTTGGCTGTTTTGCGGTGATGAAAGGGGATATGACCACTGGTGCATTGGTGGCATGTTCAATTTTATCATCACGTATGCTTGCCCCGATTGCACAAATTACAGGGGTGTTAGGACGTTGGCAGCAAGCCAAAGTGGCAAAACAGGGTTTGGATGAACTCATGAAAAAACCTGTTGATCGACCTGATCGTGCGCAACTGATTCATCGTAAAGTGATTTTAGGTGATTATGAGTTTAAAGGGGTTATGTTTAAATATACTGAAGATGATGCTCGTCCATTTTTGGTGATTCCTCAGCTCAAAATCAATGCAGGTGAGAAAATTGCGATTTTAGGTCGTAATGGTGCAGGGAAATCAACTTTATTGCAGCTGTTAGCGGGTATGCAAATTCCTGAGCAAGGCAAAATCAGCCTTGATGGGATAGATCAATCGTTGATTGATCCTGATGATATTCGCCGTGATATGACGTTGTTGAATCAAAATGCGAAACTTTTTTACGGTACGATTCGTGAAAACTTAACTTTGGGCGCACCATTAGCCACTGATCAAGACATCCTAAATGCTTTAAAAATTACCAATGCACTCGACATTGTAGAACAGAAAAAAGAAGGTTTAGATCATATTGTCCTAGAAGGTGGAACAGGCTTTTCAGGTGGCCAACGCCAGTCTTTGCTATTAACCCGTTCTATTTTACGTAATCCAAATATTTTATTGCTTGATGAGCCTACAGCAGCATTGGATGATGTGTCTGAACGTAGTTTGATTGAACATTTAAAACAATGGGCAGCACATCGTACTTTGATTGTGGCGACCCATCGTCCTGCTGTATTGCAGTTGGTCGATCGTATTATTGTGATTCATGATGGAAAAATTGTGAAAGATGGACCTCGTGATGAAATTTTGAATCTTCGTCAAAATAATGCAGGAGGAACTTCAGCATGAGTTCACCACAATTGCCTGAAAAATCAGAACAAGAAACCCTTAATCCGTTAAAACGATCAAGTAATCCCTCAGCTTTGAGATTTTCAGAACCACCTTTGCCAAAAGTAAGTTTTGTGATTTGGATTGTGGCGATAGGCTTGGCTGCTTTTATTGTTTGGGCATGTATGTTTAAACTCGAAGAAGTTTCAACAGGTACAGGTAAAGTAATCCCCTCATCGAAAGAGCAAACTATTCAATCTTTGGATGGTGGTGTAGTAACCAAGCTTGAAGTCAAAGAAGGTGATATTGTTGAAAAAGGGCAAATTCTTGCCCAAATTGACCCCACCCGTTTTGAATCACAAGTTGGCGAAAGTCTAAGTAAATTACGTGCGATGCAGGCAACGGCAGCACGTTTAGAAGCTGAAGTGAACGGCACACGTCTTAGTTTTCCAAAAGAAGTGCGTGATATTCCAAACTTAGTCAGTGAAGAAACAGCACTCTATACCTCTAGACGTTCAAATTTAGAGGAGTCGATTGCAGGCTTAGGTCATGCTTTGTCTTTGGTAAAAAATGAATTACAGATGACAGAACCTTTGGTTGCAAAAGGTGCAGCATCAGAAGTGGAAGTATTGCGCTTAAAACGTGATATTAATAATTTTGAAAATCAAATCAATGACAAGCGTAATGATTATTACGTGAAAGCTCGTGAAGAGCTTGCTAAAGCTAATGCTGATATTAAGTCATTACAGCAAGTGGTGACAGGACGTAATGACTCGGTGAAACGTTCAGTGTTCTATGCACCTGTGCGTGGTGTGGTGAAAGAGCTTGCTATTACCACCATCGGTGGAGTCATTCCACAAAATGGTAAACTCATGACCTTAGTTCCTTTAGATGAAAAATTACTGATTGAAGCTCGTATTTCACCACGTGATATCGCCTTTATCCATCCTGGACAAGCAGCACTCGTGAAAATCACAGCTTATGATTATTCAATTTATGGTGGGTTAGATGGAAAAGTGGTGGTAATTTCTCCTGATACGATTCGTGATGAAGTCAAACAAGATCAATTTTATTATAGAGTGTATATTCGTACTGATGCAGATAAATTGGTCAATAAAGCAAGACAAAATTTTGCTATTACACCAGGTATGGTGGCAACCGTTGATATTCGTACAGGTCAAAAAACGATTATGGAATATTTGTTAAAACCATTTAATAAAGCCCAAGAAGCGCTTAGAGAAAGATAAATAGAGTATTTTATTGGAATTAAAAGCCAGTATTTAATACTGGCTTTTTTTGATTTATTCAATATATGGCTTAAATAGAAAATGCAATTTAAATTATATTCATTATAATTAAAGAATCACACAATAGTAAATATGATTGTTTTAATTTTATTTTTGTAAATTTGTGATTTGTTTCATGTATTTATTTTAGGAGAATAAATGTAAAAATTGCAAAAATAATATTTAGTATTATTTTTAAGAGTTTTTAATTAATCTAATAGTATTGATTTTATAAGGGTTTATGTGGTGTTAATATATTGATAATAAAAAGATTAATTAATAATAATGTTTGTTTTTAAGTTTTTAATATATAAAGTTTTTTTAAAAAAAATTAATATTAATTTTTTTTTAATTGTTTATTAATTTTTATTAAATCAGTATTTTTTTTGTGTGATTTTAAAATAAAAATATTGTGCTAGTATTTTAAATAATTTTTTTAATCAGTGCTTGGCTGATAACGGTGATTATAAAATGATGAATATATCAATGGTATCTAAACATACATGGAATTCAATTGATGTTGTAAATCCAAGTTTTTCTATAAATGAGTCTTCTGTAATTGTATTAAAATATCGTAAAGAAGAAATACAGAATATCGAAAAAAATGGTAATCATTTAATTGTTACTTTAAAAAACGGTGAAGTAATTCAAATTGAAAACTTCTTTGTTTTAGATAATAGTTTAGTTCTAGAAAATAATAATGAGTTACTTTGGGTACAATTTAATGATTTAAATCATGTTGCATTAGATACTATTAATTATGTTGGTCTTGAGCACATTGAACCTTTGCTATACGAGGATGCAACAGGAGTGTTGCCTTTTGCAGCAGGTGTGGCTGGTGCAATTGCTACAGGAGCATGGATTACAAACAACTTTTTAGATCATGAGAAAAATTATAACAATCAAGATACGACTGCTCCAGATGCACCCAAAGATGTGGTGATCAGTGCAGACGGCACAACGGTGACAGGAAAAGCTGAAGTAGGCGCTATAGTTGAGATCAAAGACAAAGATGGAAATGTTCTAGGTTTAGGCACAGCCGATCAAGATGGTAACTTTACTGTCGAATTAGATCACCCCCTCACCAATGGTGAAAAGGTAGATGTTACAGCTAAAGACCCCTCAGGTAATGTATCGGATAAAACAGAAGTTACAGCACCTGACACGACAGCCCCAGATGCACCAACAGATGTGGTGATCAGCGAAGATGGTTCAAGTGTGGTAGGTAAAGCAGAAGCGGGCGCTACAGTTGAAATTAAAGACAAAGATGGGAATGTTCTAGGCTCAGCTATAGCCGATCAAGATGGTAATTTTACTGTCGAATTAGATAATCCCCTCACCAATGGTGAAAAGGTAGATGTTACAGCTAAAGACCCCTCAGGTAATGTATCGGATAAAATAGAAGTTACAGCACCTGATGTGAATGGTTCAACCGGTGAAACTGGCGCTACCGGTGAAACGGGATCAACCGGTGAAACTGGCGCTACAGGCGAGACGGGATCAACTGGTGAAACAGGATCTACCGGTGAAACTGGCGCTACAGGCGAGACGGGATCAACTGGTGAAACAGGATCTACCGGTGAAACGGGATCTACCGGCGAGACTGGATCAACTGGTGAAACGGGATCTACCGGCGAGACTGGATCAACTGGTGAAACGGGATCAACTGGTGAAACTGGCGCTACAGGCGAGACTGGATCAACTGGTGAAACAGGATCAACTGGTGAAACTGGCGCTACCGGCGAGACTGGCGCTACAGGCGAAACGGGATCTACTGGTGAAACTGGCGCTATAGGCGAGACGGGATCTACTGGTGAAACTGGATCAACTGGTGAAACTGGATCAACTGGTGAAACTGGATCAACTGGTGAAACGGGATCAACTGGTGAAACTGGAGCTACTGGTGAAACTGGATCTACTGGTGAAACTGGAGCTACTGGTGAAACTGGATCAACTGGTGAAACTGGATCTACTGGTGAAACGGGATCAACTGGTGAAACTGGAGCTACTGGTGAAACTGGATCAACCGGCGAAACTGGCGCTACCGGCGAAACGGGATCTACCGGTGAAACAGGATCAACCGGCGAAACGGGATCAACCGGCGAAACGGGATCAACTGGTGAAACGGGATCAACTGGTGAAACTGGATCTACTGGTGAAACTGGATCAACTGGTGAAACGGGATCAACTGGTGAAACTGGAGCTACTGGTGAAACTGGATCAACTGGTGAAACTGGATCTACTGGTGAAACGGGATCAACTGGTGAAACTGGAGCTACTGGTGAAACTGGATCAACTGGTGAAACTGGAGCTACTGGTGAAACTGGATCTACTGGTGAAACGGGATCAACTGGTGAAACTGGAGCTACTGGTGAAACTGGATCTACTGGTGAAACTGGAGCTACCGGCGAAACGGGATCTACCGGTGAAACAGGATCTACAGGTGAAACTGGATCTACAGGCGAAACGGGATCAACTGGCGAGACTGGAGCTACTGGTGAAACTGGATCTACAGGTGAAACTGGATCTACAGGTGAAACTGGATCTACAGGCGAGACTGGATCTACTGGTGAAACTGGATCAACTGGTGAAACTGGATCTACTGGTGAAACGGGATCAACTGGTGAAACAGGATCAACCGGCGAAACGGGATCAACCGGCGAAACGGGATCAACTGGTGAAACTGGATCAACTGGTGAAACTGGATCTACTGGTGAAACTGGAGCTACTGGTGAAACTGGATCAACCGGCGAAACTGGCGCTACCGGCGAAACGGGATTTACCGGTGAAACAGGATCTACAGGTGAAACTGGATCTACAGGCGAAACGGGATCTACAGGCGAAACTGGATCTACCGGTGAAACCGGATTTACTGGTGAAACTGGATCTACTGGCGAGACTGGATCTACTGGTGAAACAGGATCTACAGGTGAAACGGGATCTACAGGCGAAACTGGATCTACTGGTGAAACTGGAGCTACTGGTGAAACGGGATCAACTGGTGAAACTGGAGCTACTGGCGAAACTGGATCTACTGGTGAGACTGGATCTACAGGTGAAACCGGATCTACTGGTGAAACGGGATCAACTGGCGAGACTGGATCTACTGGTGAAACAGGATCTACAGGTGAAACGGGATCTACAGGCGAAACTGGATCTACTGGTGAAACTGGATCAACCGGCGAAACTGGCGCTACCGGTGAAACTGGAGCTACTGGTGAAACGGGATCAACTGGTGAAACTGGAGCTACTGGCGAAACTGGATCTACTGGTGAGACTGGATCTACAGGTGAAACTGGATCTACCGGTGAAACAGGATCTACCGGTGAAACGGGATCAACAAGTGATGTAATTGATCATATAGCTTTGGCACAAGGCGAAGACAGCAACACTGATGGTAAAATCAATAAAGAAGAACTTGGCACAGATCAAAGTGTCAAAGTTGATATTGCTTTAGGTACAGATGCCAAAGTGGGGGATGTGATCACCGTCAATGGCAAAGATCACAGCTTAACGCAAGCAGAACTTGATGCAGGCAAACTCAGCGTTGATGTCGTTGTAAAAGAAGGCAAAAACACGATTCAAGTCAGCCACACCGATGCAGAAGGTAATGTTAATGAAAGCAGCTTAACTGTCACGGTAGATACGATTGCAGCAAATGTTGTTGCAGATGTGAGCTTGGCACAAGGCGAAGACAGCAACACTGATGGCAAGATCAATAAAGAAGAACTTGGCACAGATCAAAGTGTCAAAGTTGATATTGCTTTAGGTACAGATGCCAAAGTGGGGGATGTGATCACCGTCAATGGCAAAGATCACAGCTTAACGCAAGCAGAACTTGATGCAGGCAAACTCAGCGTTGATGTCGTTGTACAAGAAGGCAAAAACACGATTCAAGTCAGCCACACCGATGCAGAAGGTAATGTTAATCAAAGCAGCTTAACTGTCACGGTAGATACGATTGCAGCAAATGTTGTTGCAGATGTGAGCTTGGCACAAGGCGAAGACAGCAACACTGATGGCAAGATCAATAAAGAAGAACTTGGCACAGATCAAAGTGTCAAAGTTGATATTGCTTTAGGTACAGATGCCAAAGTGGGGGATGTGATCACCGTCAATGGCAAAGATCACAACTTAACGCAAACAGAACTTGATGCAGGCAAACTCAGCGTTGATGTCGTTGTACAAGAAGGCAAAAACACGGTTCAAGTCAGCCACACCGATGCAGAAGGTAATGTTAATGAAAGCAGCTTAACTGTCACGGTAGATACGATTGCAGCAAATGTTGTTGCAGATGTGAGCTTGGCACAAGGCGAAGACAGCAACACTGATGGCAAGATCAATAAAGAAGAACTTGGCACAGATCAAAGTGTCAAAGTTGATATTGCTTTAGGTACAGATGCCAAAGTGGGGGATGTGATCACCGTCAATGGCAAAGATCATAGCTTAACGCAAGCAGAACTTGATGCAGGCAAACTCAGCGTTGATGTCGTTGTAAAAGAAGGCGAAAACACGATTCAAGTCAGCCACACCGATGCAGAAGGTAATGTTAATCAAAGCAGCTTAACTGTCACGGTAGATACGATTGCAGCAAATGTTGTTGCAGATGTGAGCTTGGCACAAGGCGAAGACAGCAACACTGATGGCAAGATCAATAAAGAAGAACTTGGCACAGATCAAAGTGTCAAAGTTGATATTGCTTTAGGTACAGATGCCAAAGAGGGGGATGTGATCACCGTCAATGGCAAAGATCATAGCTTAACACAAGCAGAACTTGATGCAGGCAAACTCAGCGTTGATGTCGTTGTAAAAGAAGGCGAAAACACGATTCAAGTCAGCCACACCGATGCAGAAGGTAATGTTAATCAAAGCAGCTTAACTGTCACGGTAGATACGATTGCAGCAAATGTTGTTGCAGATGTGAGCTTGGCACAAGGCGAAGACAGCAACACTGATGGCAAGATCAATAAAGAAGAACTTGGCACAGATCAAAGTGTCAAAGTTGATATTGCTTTAGGTACAGATGCCAAAGAGGGGGATGTGATCACCGTCAATGGCAAAGATCACAACTTAACGCAAACAGAACTTGATGCAGGCAAACTCAGCGTTGATGTCGTTGTACAAGAAGGCAAAAACACGGTTCAAGTCAGCCACACTGATGCAGAAGGTAATGTTAATGAAAGCAGCTTAACTGTCACGGTAGATACGATTGCAGCAAATGTTGTTGCAGATGTGAGCTTGGCACAAGGCGAAGACAGCAACACTGATGGCAAGATCAACAAAGAAGAACTTGGCACAGATCAAAGTGTCAAAGTTGATATTGCTTTAGGTACAGATGCCAAAGAGGGTGATGTGATCACCGTCAATGGCAAAGATCACAGCTTAACGCAAACAGAACTTGATGCAGGCAAACTCAGCGTTGATGTCGTTGTACAAGAAGGCAAAAACACGGTTCAAGTCAGCCACACTGATGCAGAAGGTAATGTTAATGAAAGCAGCTTAACTGTCACGGTAGATACGATTGCAGCAAATGTTGTTGCAGATGTGAGCTTGGCACAAGGCGAAGACAGCAACACTGATGGCAAGATCAACAAAGAAGAACTTGGCACAGATCAAAGTGTCAAAGTTGATATTGCTTTAGGTACAGATGCCAAAGAGGGTGATGTGATCACCGTCAATGGCAAAGATCACAGCTTAACGCAAACAGAACTTGATGCAGGCAAACTCAGCGTTGATGTCGTTGTAAAAGAAGGCAAAAACACGGTTCAAGTCAGCCACACCGATGCAGAAGGTAATGTTAATGAAAGCAGCTTAACGGTGAGAGTCGATAGCATTGCACCAACATTAACGATCAGTGCAAATCCAACAACAGTGACGGAAGGTGGAGTAACAGAAATTACCTTTAATTTCAATGAAAATGTGAATGGTTTTGAAGAGGCTGATGTTATTGTCGTTGGTGGTAAATTATCTAACTTTATCAAAGTTGATGAGAACACTTGGACTGCTACATTTACCCAAGAAGGCTCTGAGGCTCCAAGTATTGAGATTGCTGGTTCTAGTTATTCAGACCTTGTAGGGAATGCAGGGACAGCAAGTCAATTGGATGCTAACCATGGTTTTGGTCTATCACGTCCAATCAAACTCATTGCTGTATTGGATAATGTGGAATCTGTAGGTCAAAACCCTGAATATGACAGTAGTTCTGCCAATAATGAAATGATCGTCAGTGGCGGTATCAGTAATGATAAATCACCAACATTTATTGGAACAGGTGAATTTGGTACAAAGATTACTGTGGTTATTCAAAATGCTTCTGGTGTTCTCCATAGTATTGAAGTGCCTGTGAATGCGGATGGAACATGGGTACTTGATTTAGCAAAAGCACCTGCAATTGAGTTAGCAGATGGTTCATTTGAAATTGTGGTCAATGGTCAAACTTTTGAAATTGAAATTGATACACAAATTACATCACCAACATTTGAATTAGATAGTGATACATTTGCGACTATTGGTTCTAATAGCGTTGGTACTAACAATGATGGTATTACGTCAAATCCGCAGGTGAATGTTAAAGATGTTGATCTAGATGCAACATGGTCTTATTCAACCAATGCTGGAAAAGATTGGACGTTAGGTACAGGCACGAGCTTTAATTTAAAAGATGGCACGTATGCACTGGGTTCAATTATTGTTAAAGTTGAAGATGTCGCTGGTAATACCAGTGAAACCAGTAATACGCAAGCCATTACAATTGATACCTCTACACCACGTCAATTGACAGAAAATTTAGTCGATACAGGTATTTCAAATAAAGACCGCTATACCAACGATGCAACAATCAGCGTGTCAGGTATAGAATCAGGTACTCAACAATTCTACTCTTTAGATGCTGGTGTGACATGGACTGCATTTACAGGTGGTCATTTTGAATTGACAGATGTTTCGAAAACATTTGCCAAAGATGATGTACAAATTATGCAAGTCGATGCTGCAGGCAATAGCAGTATTCATAAACTTGAAGCAATGACTATTGATTTGACACCACCAGATGCACCTACAGCAGTTTTAGGTGCGGGTAAAGACAATAATCAGCTCATAGTCAGTGGCTTAGAGTCAGAGTTGAGTTCTTGGGAATACTCACTTGATGGTGGACGTACTTGGATTTTAGGTGATGCTCGAAATGTCATTCCTTTAGCTGATGGTTTATATAACAAAGAAGATATTGTCTTACGTCAAACTGACAAAGCGGGTAATGTGAGTGAGGAGCGATCAATTGGTACTGGTTCATTTGAAGTAGATACTGTTGCACCTACTGCGCCAGTAATTATCAATGCTCAAGATAATAATGAAATACAGCTGATTAACTTGAGTAATGGTGCATTTACCAATGACACAACACCGATTATAAATGGGTCAGCTGTTGATGCAAAAGAAGTCATTCTCTCAATTAATGGTGAAGAATACATTGTCGCTGTGACAAATGGTCAATGGTCATTTGAAATACCGAATGATAAAGCTTTAACAGATGGACAGTATATTATTAATGCAATTGCTGTCGATGCGGCAGGTAATCAATCACTCCAATCAAATGATTTTGTACTCAATGTAGATACTCAAGTGCCTACAGCACCAACGATTAATACCGTTGCGGGTGATAATAAAGTTTCATCTGCTGAGGCTGTTGATGGTGAGGCCGTGACAGGTACTGCTGAGCCGTATTCAACAGTGACTGTAAAATGGGGTAATACAGAAAAGATTGTAACAACAGATGCTTCTGGTCAATGGAATGCTTTGTTTACGCAAAGTGAAATACCATCATTCCCATCTTCAGGTTCAACATCAACGAGTATTACTGCATTTACAACAGACCGTGCTGGAAATAAATCAGGCAGTACCACTCATAATGTCGATTTAGTGAGAGGGGAGTCCATCGCAATAGCTCCAGTCACTGGTGACGATATTATTAATATTGCTGAAAAAGCTTCAAACGCAGTGTCCATTCATGGGACATTTGCTGATAAGTCTTTCTTAGATAATTATTCATATCTTTATATTAAAGATAGTTTGGGTCAGAAAATTAAGCTCGGTGGAGTTGTTGATTATTTACATGTAACAAATAATACAAATTGGTCAGTTGATTTACCAAATTCATTTATTTCTACTTTGGAGCACGGCAAAACTTACACCATAGAAGTTTATGATGAATTAATTTCGGGAAGTCCATTAACGACTCGAACATTTACCGCAGATTTAATCGCTCCAAATCAACCGACTGATATTGTGGTTATTGACAACATTAATGAGTTGGGTGAGCTTGATGTAGGCAAACCATTAAGCTCACAATATACCAATGACAACTTACCAAGTATTTCTGGCAAAGGTCACGAAGTTGGTAACATCATAAGTATTCAAGATGCGCAAGGTAATCTGATCGCGACAACTGTTGTGAAGGCGGATGGTACATGGAGTGTAGATTTGACTACACCTTTGGCTGATGGCGCATATAACTTGAAAGTTGTTGAAACCGATAAAGCTGGTAACCCATCGACTGCAGCAACAGTTGATTTGGTTATCGATACTGTTGCACCAGTGGTGAAACTGGATCTGATTGCAGGAAATGATGTACTAGATGCAGTAGAAGCACGTTCAGATTTGACTATTTCGGGTACAGTTTCAGTCGAAGATCCAATGCCAACATTGGTTCTAACGTTTAATGGTCAAGATTATCCAGTTGATCCTGCGAACATTGGTACAGATGGCAAATGGACATTGACCATTCCACAAGCGGACTTAAATGGTTTAGGCTCAGATAAATATCCAATTGAAGTGAATGCTACAGATGCTGCGGGTAATCTCACAACAGTCGGGAAAGACTTAATCGTTGATTTATCACAGACAGCAGAATTAAAAGAAGCCGATTATAAAGTTGAATTGGTGGATTTATTGGATAGTAATGGCGATCCAGTCAAAGATATCAATGGAAATATTATCCAACAATTAGTGACAACTTATCCAACCGTGCAAGGTCAGTTAGCGATTGGTGCAGGTACAGAAGTCAAGTTACTTGAACCAACCAATTCAACAACGAAGTTCGCTGGTGAAGATTTAGTGTGGACGGTGTCTGCAGATGGTCAAACATTAACAGGAACAGTTGTAGGTGAGTCGCAAGCAACCTTAGAAGTAAAAATAGATCGTATGACAGGTGTTTACACAGTCACGATGACCAAAGGAGCAGACCATTTTATTGAAAATCTTGAAACGATTGAGATTCCTTTTGAGTTAACCCATGCGAATGGCACAAGTAATGGTAAGTTAAATGTCGTCATTCATGATGACGTACCTGTGGTGTCTGCACCAATGACAGTTGATTTAACTGAAGTGGAGGTAGTGCAAGGTCAATTGGTTGAAAGTTTTGGTATAGATGGTGGGCATTTACAAGCAGTAACGATTGAAGGGAATACCTATGTCTTTAATGCTGCAACGAATACTGTTCAGCAATATGGTAATGCAGAGAATATCTATGCTTATAGTTATTCACAGAGCACAAAACTTCTTACTGTAACAACAGTGCATGGCAATACAGTGACGGTAGACATGCAAACAGGTGCGTATGAAGTTGCTGCAAATGGTATAACCGTAACACCTGAGCAAAACGAAAAACCAGTTGCAAGTTTAGGCAATAAAGGTGGCTTGCTTGGTACTGCTAATCTCAATGTTGCAGGTCTAATCGATTTAAGTAGTAGTCAGCTTTATACCGTGAATGATGTTAATAACAACATTACCAAAGTCGTGATTAATAAGGCTGCATTACTGAATTTAGACTTGGGTTTACATTATGAATATTCTAAAGCTTTAGCAGCAGAGTTTGGGTTTGAGATCAAAACCATCGCAGCGGTACTGATTACGCCAGCGCAAATTACCATTACTTCTAAAAATGGTGTGATGGATCTAGATCGTTTAAATGAGTTCTTGGGAACAGTGAAACTTGTTTCTGGATTAGGACAAATTTTAGATGTTAAGTTACTTGCTGGTGAAGGTATCACTGCAACAGATCAAAATGGTTTACAAGGTTCTGATACCACTGTAAATGTTGCAGATGTAGGTGTACTTGCTGGTTTGGGTGAGTTAGTAAAATTACAAACTTCAGGCATTCTACAAGAAGGTACATCAGCAGATAATGTAATTTCTGGAGATCAAAGTGAGTTATCAAAAGATGACCGTTTATATGGTTATGCAGGCAATGACACTTTATATGGTTTAACTGGCAATGATTTATTACGTGGAGGAGCAGGTACTGATCGACTTGAAGGTGGAATCGGTCGAGATATCTTAATTGGCGGTCGAGGTAATGACATACTCGTGGGGGATGATCTTGCTAATCCTACTCAGCAATTCAGTGACGTATTTAAGTGGGAAGCGGATGACCATATCCCTGAGCAAGGTCAGGTGGGTATTAGTAAAGATACAGTACTTGATTTTAATACATCTGCGATTCGTTCAGGTGGTGATATTTTAGATCTATCTGGTTTACTCAAAGGCGAAGGGCGTATTGGTTCAAGCATAGGTAACTTAACTAACTATTTACACTTTATGTTAGTTTCAAATGCAGATGGAACTGTCAGTACAGAAATTCATATCAGTACAGCAGGGAACTATATCGGTGGCTATAATGATTCGTTGGTTGGTCAAACAGACCAAGTTATTGTGTTAGAAGGTGTAGACCTTATTTCTAAATTTGCCAATGATCAACAGATTATTAGTCATTTATTAAATACAGGTAAACTGATTGTAGATTCTGCTGAGTTTGATGCAAGTGCATTAACAGATCAGAACATTAACATTTCGGCAGAAGTTGTAGATGGTGATGGTGATGTGGTGCATACAGGGGAATCTTCGATTGAGACCTCAAATATTCCAGACCAAACTTTTGATCCGAATAATGTAGCACCTGTGACTCAAGCAAAGGTTGGTAGTTTACTGGGCTTAATTAATTTGGATGCTTTGGGATTGATCAATTTAAGTAATCAATACCTGACAGCTTATGATGAGAACAGCAACTTAGAAAAAGTTGAAGTGAAATATCAGCCGATCTTGACCGTTAGCTTAACACCTTTAGAACTACATGCTTCTGAAACACTTGCAGCAGAACTTGGACTGAAAGTTGTATTGAAAAATGATGACGGTGTTTTAGGTTTAATTGCACCAAGTTCAACTTTAACCATTACCGCAATTGACGGTGGTAAAATTGATAACCTTGCAGTGAATGAATTATTAAGCAGTATTTATCTGACAGCACAAGGTGGTACATTGCTGACAGGTAGTCTGCTGAATCTTGATGTTATTAATAGCATTCAAATCACTGCAACGGATATACAAGGTGCTTCAAATTCGAGTGATGTTGCACAATTGTTAGGCTTAAATCTTTTCGATGCACAGTCATTTAATAGTGCTGCGAAAAATATTATTGAAGGTGATCAACAAGCAAATACGCTTGACCATTCACTTTCAACAGAAAGTTTGCGTATCTATGGGATGGATGGCAATGACATCATTAAATCAGGTTCAGGTGATGACTTGATCCGAGGAGGAAATGGCGATGATGTCATTGAGGCAGGTGCAGGTGATGATCTTATTCTTGCTGGTGCGGGTAATGATCAAATTTTAGGTGGTGAGGGGCATGATCTTCTGATTTTTGAATTATTGGAAAGTCTTGATGCTACAGGTGGTAATGGTAAAGATACATGGGCAGATTTCCATGTTGGTGATGTGAAAACTGATGTTGATGCAGATATGATCAATATCAGTGCCTTATTATCAGGTAGTAGTACTGATTTGAAAGATTACATTAGTGTGAAAGATGATGGTAAGGGCAATACGATTCTCTCTATTGACCGTGATGGTTCAGCGACAGATATGACTTATAACCCAACAGAACTTCTTGTTTTACAAGGTGTCACGAAAACTGATGAGTTATTAGATCAATTGATTAATAACGGTCAATTATTTTAATTCATAACTAAAAAGAAAAGAGGATCAAAAGATCCTCTTTTTCTATTTTATAAAGGATTGATCAGGGAAGAAGTATGCCAACCATTTGCCTCAATATGATCGTTAAGAATGAAAGTCATATTATTGCTAAAACATTAGAAAATATTTGCCAGCATATAGCGCTTGATTATTGGGTGATTTCAGACACAGGATCAACAGATAATACCATTGAAATTATTGAGCATTTTTTTAAACAAAAAAATATTCAAGGTGAAATTCAGCATCAAGCTTGGGTGAATTTTGGTCATAATCGAGATGCAGCTTTGCAGGCATGTGTCGGTAAAAGTGATTATATTTTATTTTTTGATGCAGACGACCATTTTATAGGTAATTTTAAATTACCTGCTTTGCAAAAAGACAGCTATTTTTTCAAGATGACCAATGAAGGGGGGAGTACAAAATATCTCCGAAAACTCATTATTAAAAACAATGGTCAGTTTTTTTGGAAAGGCGTGTTACATGAGTTTTTATCGAGTAAAGCTGATTATTCTACAGGCACGGTGGAAGGAGATTATGCAGTTGTTTCAGGTCGTAAAGGCAATAGAAGTTTAGATCCCAATAAATACTTAAAAGATGCTCAACTACTTGAACAAGCAATCATAGATCAAGTAGATCCTGATTTAGAGGCACGTTATAGCTTTTATTGTGCACAGTCTTATCAGGATGCAGGTCAAACCGAAACGGCAATAGAATGGTATCAAAAACGTACGGAACTGGGCGATTGGAAAGAAGAAGTCTATGTCAGTTTTATGCGTTTAGGTTCTTTATTTGAAGCAAAAAAACAGACCATGCAAGCATTATATTATTGGCAATGTGGTGTTTCAGTGGTTCCTGAGCGAGCTGAATGTTGGTATCACCTTGCACGCCGTAATAATTGGGATAAAAATTATGATTTGGCGCTGTGCTATGCCGAACGTGCACAAAAATTAGCTTTACCAACAGGAAATAAATTGTTTTTAAATCAGGATATTTATAAGTTCTGGTGTCATTACGAGTTGTGTATTAATGCATTTCAATTGGGTTATAAAGAACAAGCTTATACGGCCTTTAAAGCACTCGTCCAAAATGCCTCACAAGGCTTGGTTCAGCGTGTGATTCATCAACTCGATCATTATCAAGATTTGATTAAAAAAGACCACTACCTAGAGGTCAAAAACTTGATTCAGAATTTACAAAAATTGGAGTTTATGGAGCAAGCCGATACGATTTTAAATATACAGAAATCATAGACGATTTTAGTTTTTCGCTATTTACTTTATGGGTGAAATAAACATGGTTTTAAATGCTTTATTAAATAAATTACGAGAAAATTTTTTATATATGCAATATGTTGAACGTGTTGAAATATATAAAAATAGTAGTGTATATTGATATCAAAACCGAAAATTTATTTTTTGCATTGGATGTCAATGAACACCATGAAATATTTTTAGTGTGCCGAAATGTAGAAACACAGAAATTTTTATCCCAATATTTTCATTGTTTTATCGACTTTAAATTAAAAATTTATGCTGAAAACACGCTATTCGTGCATTTTTTAAATATTGCACAAGAGCAAGATCAAGTTATTGAAAAAGTTATAGAAAAAATTATACAACAATTGCTCGACTATACGAAAAATCAAAGCTATTTACTCAATACACTGAGTGAACAAGTAATACAGTTAAATCAACAGCTTAAAGCCACAAAAATCAATGATATTTATTTAGATATGGCAAATACTTTAAGTGATAAGTTTTTAACGATTCGAGAAACATTAATACAGATTAAAGAAAAACAACTCAGCTTAGCACGTTTTGGGGATGGCGAAATTCGTTGTATGGTGACCACAGGCGGATGTATTTTTCAAAAGCATGATTGGAAATTAATGCAGGAATTAAGAGATATTAGTCGCGATGATATGGGCTTGATGGTGTGTTACCCGAGTTTATTAATTGAAGATTCATTTTGGAATAAGTTTTGGCTCGAGTTTTGGGCAAAATGTAAATTTTATTTAAAACGGCCACAGTTAGGTGATGCCATGATCACACGACCTGAAGCATTTTACTTTTATGGTAATGAGATTGTGGATTTATGGAAAGCGATTTGGGAAGGTAAAAAAGTCTGTTTTATTACAGGAAAAAACTCCCGTTTAAATGCAACGCATACTATTTTTTCTAATATCGCATGCGCTAGCTATATTTATTCTAAAAATCAAGATGCCTACGCAGAGATTGATCATGTGATGCAACAATGTATGGAGCAAAAACAGGTCGATTTATTTTTAATTGCTCTAGGACCAACAGGAACAGCGTTAGCGGCAAGATTACATCATCGTGGTTTTAGGGCTTTAGACATTGGGCATTTGAACAATAGCTATGATACAGTATTTTTAAATCAACCCCGTCCAGAGCAAATCTAGGTCGGTTGATCAAAGGTTTAATATGTTATGTTCGATATTTGAGAAGAGTTAATTAAAATTTAAAAAACTAATTTTTGTGAAAATAGGGGCAAGATAACAATTCACGATCAATCTATCATCATGATTCAAAATGTTGAAAATGCATTCATACATCCTCAAAAAATAGAATTTTAAGGCTTATATGATCAGATGCAATGGTTACTAACAAGTTATAGTGAGGCTGATCCATTTTATATTATGACACAAGAAACTCCTGAACAACTTATACATCTTAGAAAGCAGACTACTCAAATATTAATGGAATCGACTCGTAACCTTACTCCAGATTTTTTTAAATTTGCCAAACATAAAAATAGACTCACCTTTTTATAATTGAAACGATAATACATGCATTTATTTACTATTTAATACTGACTTTCATGACACGTACTGCTAGGATTTGTACACGATTTAGCTTAGCTTTTATTTCATGAATCTCATTGATTTTATTTTGCATGTTGACCAACATTTATTTGAATTTATAACAAATTACGGTTATTGGGTTTACGGAATTTTATTCCTGATTATTTTTGTTGAAACAGGCTTAGTGGTCATGCCATTTTTGCCGGGTGACAGCTTACTTTTTGCCGCAGGTGCGCTAGCTGCTTCAACAGGTGCGATGGATCCTGTGTTATTGGTTATTTTATTGTTTATTGCAGCGGTACTGGGCGATACTTTAAATTATCATATTGGAAAATATATCGGGCCGCGTGTTTTTGAAATTGACTCTCGATTTATTAACAAAGAACATTTAATCAAAACTTCACAATTTTTTGAAAAACATGGTGGAAAAACCATTATTTTTGCACGTTTTATTCCTTTTGCGCGTACCTTTGCACCATTTGTTGCAGGTGCAGGCAGTATGAATTATAAATACTTCCTGACTTATAATGTGGTGGGTGCGATTTGTTGGGTGGGTTCATTTATTACTTTGGGCTATTTATTTGGCGCACATCCATTGGTCAAAGATAACTTCACACATTTGGTATTTGGTATCATTTTCCTAAGTATTTTACCGGGCTTGATCGGTTTTATTCGCCATAAATTTTTCAATAAAGAAAAAGCTTAGAAAAATCGAACCACGACAGGCAACATACATAAAATTAGAAATAGTGCCGATCCTTTATATAAACGGTCGGCACTTACACCCTTTAAATTTCCTGCCAAAACTGTACGTCCCCAATAGATCCAAAATAACGCACACGGGATTAAGCACAAGCTAAATATGCCGATCACTATAAAATAATGTAAATATGAATCCCAAGTTTCTATAGGGAAAATACCTGCTGCAAATAGTATGGTTTTTGGGTTTTTTAATGTTGAAATAAATAATTGCGAAGGGCTTAAAGTTTTATGCAATTGGCTATGATTTTGTAAATGTGATGCTTTCCATAAATGAAATGCTAACCATAAAACATAGGCCATACTGGCGATATGTAGAATATCAATCAATAAAGGCCAAATCGGTAAACTTAAATGAATGAGCAATGCCCAAATACTGATGCCATACACATAACCAAAAAGTTGTGCAGGAACCAAAGCGAATGTTTTAAAGACACCTTGATGATGTGCTGAGCTGGCTAATAATGCATTAGTTGGTCCGGGAATCAGAAGCACAGCCAACATTGCTGCAATAAATAGCCAATTTTCAATCATATAGTGTTTTGAATCAGTTAATCAGGCGCACACCTTAAACGAAAATATAAAACCATGACAAGTGATGAGTGGCTATTTTATCTCATTTGAATGCGATTAATTTGAATTTTTTAAATATAAATAATTGTTTTTATTTAAATTAGTTTTGTAATATTTTGCTAAACATTAAAGTGGATGTGGAGTCAAATTTGGCTTCACATCCAGCATATTCTACTTTTTCACTTCTTGACGTTTAGGGACATAAGGGCAGTTTTTAAATTGGGCAGCCTGAGAAATAGCATCTTGCTGACCATATAAATTGGCAAGTTCAGTATTTTTGGTATTGGAGGATTGCCCCATATTTACCGAAATACTTGGACCAAAGCCCCACCCGAAACCGCCACTGCCCCAGCCACCACCGAGCCCAACACCAACGCCCACACCAGTACGTTTCGCAGGTTGTACGCCATTGTTGATGTATTGTTGAATACGTTGAAACTCCGATGCCAGTTGCGCACAATTCATAGCCTGATATTGGGTTGGCGAAACATAATTCGGTTTTACCGTAGTCGCACATGCGGTTAAAAGCGGTAAACCTAGAATTAAGGCAGCCCATTTGAAACCGTTTAAAAGAGTTAGCTTCATGTTACATCTCGATCTTATTTTTGCTCAATCTCATTGAACAATGATTGATATGCCTGCGTCAATTTATGATCTGTAGCAAAATAGATGAGCGGTAAGTTTTTATGATGTGACTCTTTCATGATCACTGATGGCGGCAACATATTTTCTAATACTGGCAAATTTTCATCTTTCAATTGTTGGACGACTTCACGGGGTAATTTCGCTTGTGCTTGGAATTGATTGACAATAATTCCTTCGATTTCTAAATGATCATTATGATCATCTTGGGTTTCGATGACATTTTCAATCAAGGTTTGCAAGGCACGTTTAGAAAATACATCGCAATCAAATGGAATCAGTACACGATCTGCACTGATCAACGCCGATAAAGTAAAGAAATTAAATGCAGGTGGTGTATCAATATAAATACGTTCATATTGCCCAGCAAGAGTTTGAATCGAATCACGTAATTTATAGATTTTATGTTTGGCTTCTAAAGCATGCTCTAAACTGCCTAAAGTCGGGCTAGCAGGCAACACATCTAAATTGGCAAAAGGCGAGTGATGAATATACTGATCGAAGCCTTTATTTTTAGACTTTAAAATAGAGCCTAGCGCATTGCCCAATAAGCCTTTTTGTTGGTTATTTCCTAAAACATCTTGGAAAAAATTTTCAATATTAGGCTCAAGTGCTGTTTTGTCCGCAGAATAGGTCGCATCATCACCCAAAAGATATTGGCTAGAATTGGCTTGTGGGTCTAAGTCAATCACTAAGGTTTTTAAACCTGCATGTGCGCTCATCGCTGCCAAATTTACGGTAATACTCGACTTACCTACGCCACCTTTTTGGTTAAATACCACTCGTGTCAGCATAATTTCCCTCAAATGCATTATTTTTTGACTTGTATGCAGTTTAACCTAGACTCCATACAAGTAGGAAATAAATGTTTAACAATTAACCAAAAACGGGTTTAATCAAGATAAGCGAAAAAATGGCAATAAAAACGATTGCACCAATCACTAAACCTGCGCGGCGCTGTGCTAATAAAATTTGATCATCCTTTTTATAGGCTTTGATTTGAGAAGAAAGCAGCACTAAAAATAAAAGAATTTTGGCATAGAACCACGGTTCTACTTGGAATTGATTGATGATCAATAATGCTACACCCGTAAGAACCAACACAGTATAAGATAGATGCTGTACAGCAACAAAAGCCACACGACCTTTAGGGTTTGGTTGTTGGTTTTGTGTGCCTACAAATAAAGTGAATGCTCTTAATGCAAAAACCAACAATGCCAATACTGCACTGACTATATGTACAGTTTGCATAAGTAAAAGTGTATCCATAACTTATTTTATACCTTTGGTGCGTGGGCACATTCTGGACTTGCAGGTGCTTGATCTTGCCATTCTGTTGGCAAATAAGCATGGATGGCTAAAGCATGAATTTTACCTGGACTGAGTAAATCTTTAGCTTCAGCATAAACTTTTTGATGGCGTTGTACTAAACGCAGTCCAGCAAATACCTCACTCACAATAATCACTTTAAAATGAGATTCTTTTCCTGGAAAATATCCACCATGTCCTGCGGACTCATTGATCACTTCTAAATGGGTTGGATTTAAAGCTTTTAATTGTTCAATTAACTGCTGTTCAAGACTCATCTTACAGTTCCTCGAGTATTTAATTTGAACTGAGTATAGCGGATTATATTTTTTGTCCCTAATCTCCTTTGAAAACCAAAGAAAAGCATTTTTATTTTGAGTAATGAACAGTAGGCAGAGGAGTGATTTAGCAAAAAATTAAGTCATCTGTGTTAATTTTATGCAAATAAGCGGTTTTATAACAAAAAATTGTTGACCCTAATTTATCTTAATGTATTATAAGCCCCATGCGGGAATAGCTCAGTTGGTAGAGCATAACCTTGCCAAGGTTGGGGTCGGGAGTTCGAGTCTCCTTTCCCGCTCAAAATTTTTTCATTCGGTTTTTTATTTAAAAAATTGGACAGACTCCGCGGGAATAGCTCAGTTGGTAGAGCATAACCTTGCCAAGGTTGGGGTCGGGAGTTCGAGTCTCCTTTCCCGCTCCAAAAATTTTTTCATTCGGTTTTTTATTTAAAAAATTGGACAGACTCCGCGGGAATAGCTCAGTTGGTAGAGCATAACCTTGCCAAGGTTGGGGTCGGGAGTTCGAGTCTCCTTTCCCGCTCCAGATTCAAAAAGCCCTCATCGAAAGATGGGGGTTTTTATTGTTGGTTTTATTTATATTTTTCTAGCTGGTTCAAATTGTTTACTAGAGCCTAATTATAAATTTTATTAGCCGTCCCTATGTTCGGTGACCAAAATGTGACCATTGTTTACCATGCTCTGTATAAAGTACTTTAAATGATCTCAAATTTCACTCAATCACTTGTACTTTTTAGATCATCTAAAGCTAAAAAACTGGGTCTATAAAATAGAATTATATTCCCAGTTTTAACTTATTTTTAGAATTTGTGACTAATCACTTTTCTAAAGTGACCATCGGTGACCAAAATTTTTCCCTAAAAAAGCTCATTTTGAGATATTCATCTAGGTTCTAAATAAAGCAATTCAAATTTTATAGATAAATTTTAACGATCGTTCAAATTTAATGTCTGCTTTTGTGACCAATCACGATTTCAAAGTGACCATCGGTGACCAAGATACTCTTTATTTATTTGATTAGTAAAATTTTTTTCAAAAACAAATAAATCACCTACTTGAATGTCTAAATATTCACAAATACGGTCAATCGTTTCTAAGTCGATGCGAGTTAAGTCACCGTTGTATAGCTTACGCAAAGTCATTTTATTAATGCTTGTCCTTCGAATCAGATCAGCAACTCTTATTTTTCTTTCAGCTATTAATATTTGGTAAGGCTCTACAATAACAGAATAGTCATGTTGGTTTAGAGTCTTGATAAAACGGAAGATCTATTTATGTTCTTTTTATAGTTTTAATCACCATCCTCAAGCGGTGGTACCCAACTCAGTAACTGCGCGATTTGATGTTGATATTCAGCAAAATCAAAAACCACATGCCCCATGTTTGTAAAAGTTTCAATCATGGGATCATTGGGATTAAGTAAAATAATTTTAGGAAAATCAGCATGTAACTGGTTTTGATCAAGCTGATCTACGTCAGGATAATATAAACCATAACCAAACCAATGTCTTACCGTATTTTCTAAGACAAATTGATTTTCAGTTGGGTGCTCAGCCATCAGTATTGTTTCATGAGGATTAGGTGCTTGTAGCAAACGTTGAATTAGCGTTTGAACATCGTCTGTTGCAAGACTAATTTGGTGTTGTTGAATTTCAGTCCCGCCTGTCGCAAGTGGAATGCTATTAAAAATTTTCATAAGGCTATCTACTTATTATTCATGCTAAATCAAAATACTCAGGCACAGTTTATTTGTATTTAAAAAATAAAAACTTATATCAAACCTGCAAATAGTGTTGCTTCATCTTGCTTAAACTTTTCAATGGCGTGATGTAACTGTACAAATTGTTGCTCATCTAATTTTAAATATTGTTGAGAGGTTGAAGGATATTTTTCCCAAATATTGGGTAGATTGATCAATTGATCTGTTTGTTTAAATGCTAGACGTGCCACCACAGCATAATCCAAAGGCAACTCTAGATAACATTCATCTGCTTTCCATAACAATTCAATGTTTTCAATTCTAAAAATAGGTAATTGTTCTAAAAAAGGCATAAAACTGAACGGAAAATGAATATTTTTTGGTGCATTGAGAAAAAGTGGCGCAATTTGATCAACATGATATTTTGCAAAACCACAACCAATTTCCGTCATCATAAATTGCAAATGTGCATGTTGTACAGCATATTTTTTGAAGTTTTCAATATAATTTTCAATGGCATTGAGATCTAAAACTTGACCATTTTCAGCAATGGTTGGAATGCCATAAGACTGCCCTTGACGGCCTTCACCTTGACCTAGTACAGCACCAAAATGATGTAAAGCAGTCTGTGTATAACCTGAATAATGCTTGCCTAATTCATGGCACCCAAACACTAAAATTTGATGATCTGAAAAATGATAATCTTTAATTTCATGAAAATATTGATAATACATAAGCACCTAAATTTTTTAAATAGAATAAAGCTTATTGGTCAGTGTTGAAGATTTTTTGGCATAAAAGCCGATTTAGGTTTACATCAAAAATAGGAGATAAAACCTATTAAAAAGTTTGAAATTTCTATTAAACCCTAGCATGTAAAAATACAAATAAAAGTGGGGGATTTATAGAAAGCGACATTATTTGTCGTTAAAAGATGTACGTATCTTGTTTGTAAATGCCTAATATCCTAAATTAATTATTGAGAAAAAGATTGAATAAAACAGCATGCTTTAAATGTATGCTTGAGTGAGAAAAATAATGAGTCAAAAATTAGGTGATGATTTTAATTTAATAGGTGCATGGATTTTAGATGCTGAGTTAAATGAAACAGCAAGTATTTATATGATGCCTATTTTGCAGCAAAAGATAGATGTTGCTGCTGCATTATTTGCTTTAAATTATCCATTTAAACAATTGGTTTTGACGGATTTAAATACGCTATCTCTTCCATCATCAAGTATCCAACAATTATTGTTTTGGGTTATACAACCCAAAAATGTAATACCTGAACAGTTTAAACAAAATCTTGTCCAGATTTGTCGATATGTACATATAGAAATATCTTGTTGTTTTGAACTTATGAATACTCATGTGAATGTTCAGGTTTTAAAATCATCTACCGTAATCCAAAAATCACTGAAGAAAGATCAAGTAGCTCCTTACTTGAGCGCATATTTTGGAAAACATTTTAGTGTTGATAATGCTCAGATCGGATTTATCTGCGCAGAACAGCAACTTGTTGTCAATGAACCCCAAACGAATTTTGCACGATTGGCACGGCAGCTCAAAGGCAAAGTGATATTACAGGCATTAAATTTATCCTAATCAGGCTCTAGGAGGTAGAGTGGTTATTAAAGAAGACCTATATATTGATAACTTACATTATATTCTTTAATTTAATCATTACAGTTTTTCCTTTTATCTAAATCGACCTGCACGTGCAAAACTCAATATAAACTATCGTAAAAATCCAGAACTGGTACTGTTTCGTGATGATCCGATTTATGAAGATTTAGATTTAAAACTCCCAGCATTAAAAATTTTAAGACACATCAGTCAACGGATAGAAAAAATCATTTATAAATATAAAATTCAATATTGGACATTTCATGCAACGTCTACCAAAAAAGCACATGTATATGAAAGACTTTTGGAGCGTTGGATTGCAGAGCGTGCATTGCCATTTCGCTATGATCGTTTAGGCAATGAATTTTTTGTTTATGTTGAAAAATAATTTTTTATTCAACTCTAGCTCAGCAGAATGGTATGCGTCTAGCTTTTAAAAATGCTAGAATATGGCGCTTATATTCGTTTGCCAGCATAGTTGTAGACCCATGACGACCAATACCCAAATTACTGAAGATCGTATCCTCATCTTGGATTTCGGTTCTCAATATAGCCAGTTGATTGCACGCCGTGTTCGTGAAGCTGGTGTATATTCTGAAATGTATGCTTTTGATATGTCTGAAGAAGACATTCGTGCATTTAATCCTAACGGGATTATCTTATCAGGTGGTCCTGAAAGTGTGCATGAAGAAGGCAGTCCACGTGCGCCAGAATGCGTATTTACATTGGGTGTTCCTGTATTGGGTATTTGCTATGGATTGCAAACCATGTCAGAGCAACTTGGTGGTAAAGTTGAACCGGGCACAGTGCATGAGTTTGGTTATGCGGCTGTTGATGTATTGATTCGTGATCAATTGCTTGGCGATTTAAATGATGCTGATTTTGGAAGTGATAGTCATAAACTAAATGTTTGGATGAGTCACGGTGACAAAGTTTCTGCGATTCCAGCAGGCTTCCAAGTGACTGCAAGTACACCAAGTTGTCCATTTGCTGCTGTAAGTGATGAACAACGCCGTTTCTATGGTGTGCAATTTCACCCAGAAGTGACACACACTGCAAAAGGTGCAGAGTTATTGTCTAACTTTGTCCATGGTATTTGTGGTTGCCGTAATTTATGGAACTCTGAAAATATTATCGACTTACGTGTAGAGCAATTACGTGAACAAATCGGTGATCAAAAAGTTCTTTTAGGTCTTTCTGGTGGTGTTGATTCTTCTGTTGTTGCTGCACTTTTACATAAAGCGATTGGTGATCAATTGACCTGTGTATTTGTTGACAATGGTTTACTTCGTTTGAACGAAGGTCAGCAAGTGATGGATATGTTTGCCAAAAATATGGGCATCCGTGTGATTCGTGCTGATGCTGAAAATCGTTTCTTGTCTGCACTTGCTGGTGAAGTTGATCCAGAGAAAAAGCGTAAAATTATCGGTCGTGAATTCATCGAAGTATTTGCTGAAGAAGCCCGTAAGCTTGATGGGGTAAACTTCCTTGCTCAAGGGACGATTTATCCTGATGTGATCGAATCTGCTGCAACAAAAAATGGTAAAGCACACGTCATTAAATCACACCATAACGTGGGTGGTTTACCTGAAGATTTGGCTTTTGAATTGGTTGAGCCAATCCGTGATTTGTTTAAAGATGAAGTACGTCGTTTAGGGACGACTTTAGGCTTGCCACATGAAATGCTTTATCGTCATCCATTCCCAGGTCCTGGTTTGGGTGTGCGTATTTTGGGTGAAGTGAAAAAAGAATATGCTGACATTTTACGTTTAGCTGATGACATCTTTATGCAAGAGCTTCGTGCGAGTGGTTGGTATGATAAAACTGCGCAAGCGTTTGCTGTGTTCCAACCTGTGAAATCTGTGGGTGTAGTTGGTGATGGTCGTCGTTATGCGTGGGTGATTGCGCTTCGTGCGGTTGAAACTGTTGACTTTATGACTGCACGTTTTGCACATCTTCCTTATGAGTTGGTTGATAAAATCTCAACACGTATCATGAATGAGATCAAAGACGTTTCTCGTGTGGTGTATGACGTTTCTTCTAAACCACCAGCGACGATTGAGTGGGAGTAAAATCAGGGTTTCAAAATACACCGCATTTTGCTGATTTTATGCTGAAAGCTATGCTTGAAGTCATTTATAGATTTCAATACATGAAAATTCTATAAATAGTTGTAGTGGTTATGATTGAAAACCTTGAGTAAATAGTCTGAATATTCAATAGAAAAAGAGCACTTAGGTGCTCTTTTTGATTTATACTTTTATAAAATTAGTAATTTATTTTATAAAAATGACTTTTCCTACCTATGATCAATTGATGTTGCCCTTAATGAAATTGCTTTCGGAACAAAAGCAAGCAATGAAGTTAAGCGATGTTGCTAAAATTTTAGCTGAACGGTCAGGCTTGGATGCTAATGATTTAAATAAAATGTTATCCAGTGGAACAAAAACCGTTTTTTATGATCGAGTAGGTTGGGCTAAAACATATTTAGTGAAAGCAGGGTTGATAAGTCAACCTAAGCGCGGTTTTTGTGAGTTAAGTGATATTGGTCGGAACATAGATTTGTCAAACATGGCAAATATAACGATCGAATATTTAATGCAATTTGATAGCTTTGCAAATTATAAGTTGGGAATATCTAAAGAAAGTCAGAAATATCAAAGAGAGTCGAATGATGATTTAACTGCTATTCAAAAAATAGAAGAAACTCGAACTCCTGATGAAATTATTATAGAAACAACAGATTTATTAAAAGAATCACTCAAAAAAGATTTACTAAAATTAATTAAAGAAAATAGTCCAGCTTTTTTTGAAAGACTGGTTGTCGATCTTCTTGTTGCTATGGGCTATGGTGGTTCTCATCATGATGCTGCTCAAGCAATTGGTAAAACTAACGATGGCGGAATTGACGGTGTTATTAGTGAAGACCGTTTAGGATTGGATAAAATTTATATTCAAGCCAAGCGTTGGGAAAATACGGTGAGTCGTCCTGAAATCCAACAATTTAAAGGTGCTTTGGCAGATCAAGTTGCTAAAAAAGGTGTATTTATCACTACTTCAAATTTCAGTAAAGAGGCTCGTGAATCAGCTAAAAAATCAGGAATTGTTTTAATTGATGGGGATAAGTTAACCTCACTAATGATTGAGTTTGGTTTAGGAGTCCAAGTGCAACAAAGTATTCATATTTATAAAATAGATCAAGATCGTTTTGATGAAAATATTTTTTAAATATGCTTGATCTTTAAGGGTAAAAAGAGCGCATTAAAAAGCAGCAATATGCCATTGTGGATACCTTGTATTTTTGCTGTTTATGTTTTGATTTAAAATAAATATTTTTCTATGGATCAGCGTATAACGCATTAATACGGTCACACTCTTTACATTCTAACATCATCCCAATTTTTTCTTTTCGTCCTTCTTCCGTCATGACCCACGGGCGATTTTGCCAAGGTGGCGTATGCCGAACATGTTGCGTATGACCGCATGCAAGATCAGCCACCCAATGATCTTCAATATCCAAATAAAAACCAACAATCGCTTGTTGCATCCTATTCTCCAAAACATTCAGCACAATATCATCTAAGGTTTACTAAAAATCAGGGAAATGCAAGAAAAATCTCCGCTATACTAAAACCAATTTGAAAATTGAAAAAGAGCATCAATATGCGTGTACTTGTAGTGATGGACCCGATTGAAAATGTAAATCTCAAAAAAGATTCAACCATGGCCATGTTATGGGCAGCATCACGACGTGGGCATGAATTAGGTTACGCCCTACAACAAGATTTATATATCGATCAAGGTAAAGCATTTGGCTTAATTTCGCCTTTAAAAGTATTTGAAGATTATGATCATTACTATGAGTTGGGCGAAAAACAAAAAGAATCCATCGCAGCATACGATGTGGTGTTGATGCGTAAAGACCCACCTTTTGACATGAACTTTGTTTATAGCACGTATATCTTGGAGCAAGCAGAGCGAGAAGGCGCGTGGATTATTAACAAACCACAAAGTCTACGTGACTGTAATGAAAAGCTTTTTGCAACGCAATTTCCTGAGTTACAAGTGCCGACTTTGGTGACTTCACAACAAAGCTTAATCCGTGAGTTTTTACAAGAACATGGCGATGTGATCGTAAAACCATTGGATGGTATGGGCGGAATGGGGATTTTCCGTTTGTATCAAGATGGGGTAAATATTGGTTCAACCATTGAAATTTTAACTGAAAATGGCACACAACCGATTATGGCACAACGTTATATCCCTGAGATTGTCGATGGTGATAAACGTATTCTTATGATCAATGGTGAGCCTGTTCCTTACTGCTTAGCGCGTATTCCACAAAATGGTGAAGTGCGTGGCAACTTAGCCGCAGGCGGTTTAGGCGAAGCTCGTCCACTTACTGAAAATGACAAGGCGATTGCAGCCAAAGTTGGACCATTTTTAAAAGAAAAAGGTTTGGTTTTTGTCGGTCTAGATGTGATTGGTCAATATGTCACTGAAATTAATGTGACCAGTCCAACGTGTATCCGTGAGATTGATACACAATTTGGTACGTCTATTGCGGATGATTTATTCGCTGTGCTAGAAGCAGGTCGCGGATAGTTTTTAATCTAAGCATGTCCAAAACACCAACAATTTTGTTGGTGTTTTTTATTTGAAAAATAAAATATATTTAAAACAGTTTAGCTTTCTATTTAAATACAGGATTGTTGTATTTAAATATATAAATCGTACAAAAATCAGCATTTTCTGATAGATTAATAACAAAACTAGTTTAAACTTTCAAATCAGTAGAAAAAAACAATGATGCCAAAGGTGAAAAAAAGTAAATAAACTTTTCCCTCTCATTGTTTGTGATTACAATTGTCTGCTTAAGACTCGTTTATTTTTATTTTCGGTATTGAAGAATTAGATTGTGACCAGACCTCAACAAAGTGCTCCTAAACACGTCATGATGATGGCGGCAGGTACAGGTGGGCATGTATTTCCAGCATTGGCAGTAGCAAAAGAATTGCAACAACAAGGCTGCCAAGTGTCTTGGTTAGCGACCCCGACAGGGATGGAAAACCGTTTATTAAAACAACATGATATTCCTTTATATCAAATTGATATTCAAGGTGTTCGCGGTAATGGCGTGATTCGTAAAATTGCCGCACCTTTCAAAATCTTAAGGGCGACTTTAAGCGCAATGCGCTATATGAAACAACTTAAAGTTGATGCAGTTGCAGGCTTTGGTGGTTATGTTGCAGGCCCAGGCGGGTTGGCTGCTCGTGTATTGGGTATTCCTGTGATTATTCATGAGCAAAACGCTGTGGCAGGTTTTACCAATACACAGTTATCACGTGTAGCCAAAAAAGTTTGTCAGGCATTTCCAGATACTTTTCCTGCCAGTGAAAAAGTAGTGACGACAGGCAATCCTGTACGTGCAGAAATTACCGCCATTTATAATCCGACCTATCGTTATAAAGAGCGTGAAAATTCAAATGAACCATTACATATTTTAATTGTGGGAGGGTCTTTAGGCGCACAAGCGTTAAATGAATGTGTTCCTCAAGCCTTAAAACGGTTAAATGTTCCATTAAAAATTTTCCACCAGTGTGGTCAAAACAAGCAAGAAGCTACGCAACAGTTTTATGCCAACTCACCTGCAAATTTACAGGTGGAAGTACAGCCTTTTATTGAGGATATGGCACACGCTTATAGCAATGCTGATTTAATCATTTGTCGTGCAGGTGCATTGACTGTGACTGAGGTGGCGACAGCAGGCGTGGCAGCAGTATTTGTACCCTTACCAAGTGCTGTGGATGATCATCAAACTGCCAATGCCAGATTTTTGGAAAAAACAGGTGCTGCAAAAATTTGCCCACAAGCCAGCATGACACCTGATTCTTTAAAGGATTTACTCACGCCATTAATGAACCGTCAAATATTGATGGAAATGGCCGTGAAAGCCCGTCAACAAGCACAACCAGATGCAACACAACGTGTGGTTGGTTTAATTCAAGATTTGTAAGTTAGAGTTGATTATGTCTCCAACAAGCCCTGCTGATAAAGCAAAAAACCTGATTAAAGTTCCTGAAATGCGCCGTATTAAACATATCCACTTTGTGGGAATCGGTGGTGCAGGGATGTGCGGTATCGCAGAAGTGTTGAAAAACCAAGGCTATAAAGTTTCTGGTTCAGACATTAAAGCTTCAAAAACCACTGCGCAGCTTGAAGAAAATGGCATTAAAGTTTATATCGGACATGCTGCTGAAAATATTCAAGATGCAAACGTATTGGTGGTTTCAACTGCAATCGACCATGAAAATTTAGAAATCAAAGCTGCAATTGAAAACCGTATTCCTGTCGTTCGTCGTGCAGAAATGCTCGGTGAACTCATGCGTTATCGTCACGGTATTGCAGTTGCAGGGACACATGGTAAAACTACAACCACAAGCCTTGTCACCTGTATGCTGGCAGAAGAAAACATGGATCCAACCTATGTGATCGGTGGTTTATTGAATCGTACAGGCGTGAATGCTGCTCTAGGTGCAAGTCGTTATATCGTGGCGGAAGCGGATGAGTCCGATGCATCATTTCTCTATCTAGAGCCAATGGCTGCGATTGTGACCAATATTGATGCAGACCATATGGACACTTATGGCGGTAGTTTCGACAACTTAAAAGATACTTTCGTAAAATTTTTACAAAAACTACCATTTTACGGTTTGGCTGTAGTCTGCGGTGATGATGAAGATATTCGTGAAATTATGCCACGTATTGGTCGTCCTGTTTTAACCTATGGTTTTAATGAAGACAATGATATTCGTGCAGTAGAGATTGAACAAACAGGCATGCAGTCACATTTTACTGTGCTACGTAAAGATCGTGAGCCTTTGCGTTTAACGATCAATTTGCCAGGTCTGCATAATATTTTAAATGCTTTGGCTGCGATTGGTATTGCAACTGATGAAGGTGTTTCAGATGCTGCGATTGCACGTGCTTTAGAGAGCTTCAGTGGTGTCGGTCGTCGTTTCCAAGTGCAAGGTGAATATGCACTAGGTGAAGGCAATGTAAAATTGGTGGATGATTATGGTCACCATCCAAAAGAAGTTGAAGCAACAATTAAAGCGGCTCGTGCCAGCCATCCTGATCGTCGTTTGGTGATGATGTTCCAGCCGCATCGTTTCAGTCGTACCCGTGACTGTTTTGATGATTTTGTCGATGTGTTGTCGCAAGTGGATCAATTGCTTTTACTAGAAGTATATTCAGCAGGTGAAAAGCCGATTGTAGGCGCAGATAGTCGTTCCTTGGCACGTAGTATTCGTTTACGTGGCGAAGTTGAGCCGATCTTGATTGATCCTGTCGAAGGCAATTTGCAGAATGTCATACAAAAAGTGTTACAAGCAAATGACTTGTTATTAACACAAGGTGCGGGTAACGTGGGTGCAATTTCGGTAGAATTGGCTCAGAACCAACTTTATTTAAAATAATTTACAATGTTGGGTTTGATTGTTTGACATAAAAGCAGTGAAACCCAGTATTTTAATTTAAATTGACTAACATATAAGTTTAAGGATTTAAACGTGTCAAATGCTTCTAAATTCGGCAAAGTAGCGGTGTTGCTTGGTGGTAAATCTGCTGAGCGTGAGGTGTCATTAGATAGTGGTAAAGCTGTATTAGAAGCATTATTACGTTCAGGGGTAAATGCTGAAGGCTTTGACCCGCAAGAACGTAGTGTGACGGAACTGGTAAACTATGATCGTGCCTTTATTGTGTTGCATGGTCGTGGTGGTGAAGATGGTCAGATTCAAGGTGTTTTGGAATGGTTAAATATTCCTTATACAGGGACTGGCGTTCAAGGTTCTGCGATTGGCATGGACAAAGTCAAAACCAAACAAATTTGGCAAGGTTCTGAATTACCGACTGCACCTTATCGTATTATCAATAAAGATTCAGACTTAAAAGAAGTCGTTGAAAGTCTAGGTTTACCTTTAATTATCAAACCTGTGCATGAAGGTTCAAGTGTTGGTATGAGTAAGGTTGAAAAAGCCGAAGACCTTGCTACAGCCATAGAAAAAGCGACTGTGCATGATGCAGTAGTGATGGCTGAAAAGTGGATTACAGGACGAGAATACACTATTGCCTTCTTAAACGGGCAGGCTTTACCTGTGATTCGTCTGCAACCGCCTGCTGATGTTGCTTTCTATGACTATGAAGCAAAATACAATCGTAACGATGTGGAATATGGTATTCCGTGTGGTTTGAGTGAAACTGAAGAAAAACAACTACAAGAACTTTGTTCACGTGCTTTCCAAGCTGTTGGTGCAAGTGGTTGGGGACGTATTGATGCAATGTTAGATGAACAAGGCAATTTCTGGTTGCTTGAAGTCAATACTGTGCCGGGAATGACCAGCCATTCATTGGTGCCAAAAGCTGCAAATGCTGTAGGTTATAGTTTTGATCAACTCTGCGTAGCGATTTTAGAACAAACTTTGGGCGATACACACTAATTTATGGCTCAATTACCTGCTTCCATGCGCCGTAAACGCGCGGCGATTACATCAATCCATGATAAGCCACCGACTCGCAAAGAAAAGTTAATCAATGCGGGTGGTTGGCTACTAATGCTTGTTGCTGTCTTGGTATTGATTGTGGGTTTTTTTGGCTTATATAAACTGGTCACAGATGCCAAAGTGGCGACTTTGCAAGTGGTAGGAACAAATTCAGCACTAGAAAATCAAGTTTTGTCCCAGCATTTAGCGCCTGTGGTGAAGGATAATTACTTCACTTCTGACTTAGAAAAAATTCGAGATCGAACTTTGGAAGTATCATGGGTGGATCGAGTTGTTGTATCACGTGCATGGCCAAATGGTATCCGTGTTCGAGTGATGCCTCGTCATGCGATTGCACGTTGGGGTACAGGGCGTTTGCTGAGCGACAGTGGTGATGTGTATAGCGAAGTACAAATACGAAATCATAACAATTTACCACTTTTACATGGCCCACTGAGCCAATCTAAAGTGATGATGCGTCGTTATAATGAAATTAATCAACTTTTTCATCCTGCCAATCTTCGGTTAAAAGAACTTTATTTAACAGAACGAATGACATGGTTTATGCAGTTTGATTCAGGTCTGCGAATTATTGTTGATCAAGACCAAACCATGAGTAAGTTACAACGTTTAAGTCATTTGGCACAAACAGATTTAAAACAGGTTTGGCCAAATATTTCAGCGATTGATTTACGCTATAGAAATGGTCTTGCGATTCAATGGAAAGGTTCCAAAGCACCACAAATTTTAAATGGTGAATTTGTTGTAACCAACAATGACCTAAACGTTGCAGATGCAAGTGGAGTACAGCCATAATAGATGGCTTTATAAGAGGCGCTAAGCCAAAGATAAACAATGAAGATAATGGTAGTGAAGTGATGAGTGAAGCTGTTCCCTCAGTTGTTGCGATAGACATTGGGACACATAAAGTTTCAGTTCTAATAGGTAAAGTACATGCCCCTGATAATATTCAGGTTATTGGCATGGCAAGTGCACGCAATAAAGGCATGAATAAAGGCAAAATAGTCAGCCTAGATAAAGTAATTACTGCCATTAAACAAGCAGTGCAAGAAGCAGAAGATATGGCAGAATGTCGTGTGCATTCAGCATGGGTATCTATCCCAAGTACAGAATTACAAAGCTATTATGCGATAGGTCGTACCCCAATTGCCAATCCAGATCGAATTATTACCACCTCTGAAGTTGTTCGTGCCTTAGAGTTAGCCAAAGCCAGTCATATGACGGCAGACCATTATTTGGCAACAGCTGTACCGCTTGGCTTTGAGTTAGATGACTCAACAGAGTGGGTGCAAAATCCGATTAATCTCACGGCACACAGCATGACAGCACATTATCAATTGATGATGATGCCAATTGCGACCATGCAAAATTTAGACCGTGCGATGAAAGGCGCAAATATTTCTGTAGAAAAAATGGTGGTGTCTTGTTTGGCAACGTCTGAAGGCAGTTTGCTGAAAGATGAAAAAGAGTATGGCGTATGCTTGCTGGATATTGGTGCAGGAACAACCAACATTGCGGTTTATATTGAAGGGCATTTGGTGCTTGCACATACCATACAACGTGGTGGTGAAAATGTCACACGAGATATTGCAGCTGTATTACAAACCACTACAGAAGAAGCAGAGCGAATTAAGTTACTCTATGGGTGTGTAGATATTCATCAGGTGAAGCCTGAACACATGATTCAGTTTGAAGCGATTGATGGACCACAGACGATTAGTCGAATTGAGCTTGCTGAGATTATCATCGCGCGTTATGAAGAAATTTTAAGCTTGGTTCGTCATGAGTTAGAACAACGTGGTGCATTACAAAGTTTATATCACGGTGTGGTACTGACTGGGGATGTATGTCAAATTGAAGGTATGGTAACGTTAGCACGTAGAATGTTGGGAGTTTCTGCCCATTTAGGCAATCCAACAGTGAATGTTTATGCTGATGACCAACATCTATCTGCTTTACGTCGCTCTATGTATGCCACTGCATCGGGCTTATTGTTATTTAGTCAAGGTGACATGCAAGATGCTGTAGAAGAACCAGAAGTCAATAAACAACGCTCGATGTGGGAGCGTATAGCCAATGGTTGGACTGCAATGAATAACAAATTGAAAGGTATTTTTTAGGTGTGGTTTTTTGGGAATATTGTTAAAAAGTTGTAAGCGTATCGTCCTATACTTGACAAGTTTAACAATGCGCATCATCCTAAAAACAAATTTTTTTATTGAAGATCAAGGCAGTATACGGGCTTAAGTGACTGCCACACATTAAGTAGGAAATCTAAAGGTCATGGCCTCATTCGAATTTTTAGAAGATGAACAAACCGATAGTAACGGTCAAGCCCGTTTTACTGTTTTTGGTGTAGGTGGTGGCGGTGGTAATGCCGTGCAACACATGGTGCAATCGGACATTAAAGGCGTAAAATTTGTTTGTGCAAATACAGATAAACAAGCTTTAGACCGTATGAATGCACCTTTTAAAATCCAACTTGGTGAACAAAGCACACGTGGTTTGGGTGCTGGTGCAAATCCAGATGTAGGTCAAATTGCTGCTGAAGAAAGTCGAGAGTTGATCCGTCAGCACCTTGAAGGTGCGGATATGGTCTTTGTGACTGCGGGTATGGGCGGTGGTACAGGTACAGGTGCTGCACCTGTTGTTGCTGAAATTGCACAAGAAATGGGTATTTTGACTGTTGGTGTGGTCACAACGCCATTTAACTTTGAAGGTCGTCGTCGCCAACGTTCAGCAGAAAAAGGCATTGAAGCTTTAGAGCAACATGTAGACTCTTTAATTATTATTCCAAACCAACGCTTACTCAGTGTTTATGGTGACATCTCTATGCAAGATGCCTATCGTAAAGCTGATGACGTTTTGCTCAATGCGGTACGTAGTATTTTTGATCTAGTGGTTCGTCCAGGTCACATTAACCTTGACTTTGCCGATTTGAAAACTGCGATGAGTACACGTGGTTATGCAATGATGGGTGAAGGTAAGAGCAGTGGTCCAGATCGTGCTGAAGAAGCTGCACGTTTGGCAATTCGTAGCCCATTACTAGACAATGTAAATATCATGAATGCCAAAGGCGTCTTGATTAATATCACTGGTGGTGCGGATGTTACTTTGCGTGAAACAGAAATCATCACGGATGTTGTCAACCAAATCGTAGACCTTGACGAAGGTGAAGTATTCTTTGGTACAGTGTTTGATCCAGACGCACGTGATGAGATTCGTGTGACGGTGATTGCAACAGGTTTAACACGCAATGCCAATGAAGCAGAAGTAAAACGTCGTACACCTGTAAATGTTGCTGCAAATGTTCAACAATCTACTCAAAATCCTGTAGATGAAGATGATATTCCAGCGATCAGCAAGCGTCAAAATAATGATGTTCCTGCTGCAAGCTCGAGTGCATCACCTCGTTCTACGCCAATGAGTATTCAGGATTATTTGAAGAATCAACAACGTAAGTAATTGATTATTTAGATAAAGAATAAGTATTATCGAAAAAGGTAGTCATTTTCACTGCCTTTTTTGTTTTTTATCAATGGCTAAATGTGCTAACGTATAGCGGATTTGAGAATGAAGACCGAATTAGCATGTTGAAACAACGGACCCTGAAACGTGTCGTGAAAGCGAGTGGCATCGGACTGCATAGTGGACAAAAAGTCATAATTAACTTTTTGCCACATGTTGCTGATGGGGGTATTGTGTTTCGTCGTATTGATCTAAATCCACCTGTAGAAATTCGTGCCGATGCAATGTTGGTACAAGAAGCTTTTATGTGCTCAAACTTAGTGGAAAATGATGCCAAAGTCGGCACGATTGAGCATGTAACCAGTGCAATTGCAGGTTTAGGTATTGATAATTTAATTATTGAAGTGTCTGCTTCTGAAATTCCAATCATGGATGGTAGTGCAGGTCCATTTATTTACCTGCTCATGCAAGGCGGTCTAGTTGAACAGGATGCACCGAAGAAGTTCATTCGTCTGCTTAAACCAGTTTCAGCTTTCATTGATGATAAAAAAGCGATCTTTTCACCGCATGACGGTTTCCAAATCAACTTTGAAATTGATTTTGATCATCCAGCCTTTGCCAAAGAGTTCCAGTCAGCGACCATTGATTTTTCTACAGAAACATTTGTTTATGAAGTCAGTGGTGCACGAACTTTCGGCTTTATGAAAGATTTGGATTATCTGAAATCTCATAATCTTGCTTTAGGCGCGAGTTTGGATAATGCCGTAGGCTTAGATGATACAGGTGTCGTAAATGAAGAAGGCTTACGCTTTGCCGATGAGTTTGTGCGCCATAAAATTTTAGATGCAGTGGGTGACTTATATTTGCTCGGACATCAAATTATTGCCAAATTTGATGGTTATAAATCAGGGCATGCTTTAAATAATCAGCTTTTACGCAATGTTAAAAATGATCCAAGCAGCTATGAAATTGTAACATTTGATGACATGAAGTCTTGTCCTATTCAATATGTCCAAGTCTTATAAGTCATTGCTTTCAGGAAGTAATGTTATAAGATAACATTTAAAAATGTGACTTGGTTGACTTTTTGTAAATGCAATATTTGGTTTTTTATTTTCTTGTTTACTTTTTATTGCTTGCCAAACGCAATAAAGCTTGGCTAAGCTTAGCATCGTCTACAAAACTCGCAGCGTGTTGTAACATTTCCTGCGTTGCTGGGTCGAGAGATTGAACAGGTTTATAAGAAGTTTGAGTTTGCTTTGTTTTATCACGCAGTCGAATTTGTAGCTTTTGTAAATCTTTAAATTCCTCTAATTGTGACAATTGAGAAATATATTGTTTTTGAAGGTAGCCGAGTTGACTAATCATGGCTTGATTTTCACCGGTAATCGTCAAAATACCATATTGATAACAGACGACCTGCCATACTTCGGGTTGAGGTAATAAGGGTTGAATTAATTTAGTAAGTCTTTGCCATTCGGCAACTTGCTTTTTAAGAAACGATAAGTTTCCTGTTTTTATGTGTTGTCTTGTTTGATAAAAGAGATTTTTAGGTTCAGACATACATTGTTCCTACATAGTTATGTCTTATCTTAAGCCCTCGTTTCAGTAGATATCAAGGACGAGATCACTCAAGGAACTTGACTAAGAACAGTTAAAAGAGGTTTTTATGCATTCGCGACGTATTTTATTGGCATTTTCTTTGGCAGCTTCTGCTGCATCGGTTGCATTCGCAGATTTAGTTCAATTAGATGCTTCTCATACTTCAGCTCCAGATCGTTTAGAGCAACTTTCAAAAACATTATCTCAACCGACAACGGTATCTCAAGGTTCTTATACTCATCCAGATGATATGGACATTCCAGGAAGTTTGACTTTCCAACCACATCTGCGTAGTCAAGACAAACCAATTGAGCTCAACAATGCCACAATTGCTAAAAAATACGGTTCAGCATCGGTCTCTTCTGCAAACACTACATCTACAGCATCTCGCTATTCAGCAGGTTCTCCATATTCATGGTTAGTGGCACATCCATTACCTGACATGAAACGTGTAAGTTCCGACTTTGGTGGTCGTACTATGGGTGGTCGTGCTGAGCATCATTCAGGTTTAGATCTTTCTGCGCCAAGTGGTACACCAATCTATGCAACAGGTTCTGGCATCGTGACCAAATCAGGTTGGGGTACAGGTTATGGTCAATATGTAGAAATTAACCATGGTAATGGCTATATCACACGCTATGCGCATGCATCACGTCTAATTGCACGTGTCGGCGATCAAGTGCAAGCAGGTGAACATATTGCCAATGTTGGCTGTACAGGCCGTTGTACAGGTCCTCATTTGCATTATGAAGTTGTAAAAGATGGCCAACGTAAAAATCCATCAACTTATTTAGCAATGTTGCCATAATAAATATTTAGCGAATTCAATTTATTGGCATCAACAATAACGCTTGTATGATGTTCATCGCTAACAGTTGATTTGAATACACTATCATTAAATAAAATTTTAAATGTATAAAAAACCGCCATTATTGGCGGTTTTTTGTTGCTTTGTGTAAGCTTTGGTCAATGTGTATTTAGTTACTAAATAATACGACATGCCTACATTCATCTGTAACGATAACTTAACACCCTTAAAACATGATACATATAAGATATAGAAAATTAGTCTAAGGAGTAGGTGAAACATGGCGTATTATGGTGATACTGATGCTCAGGAAACACAAGAATGGCAAGATGCCTTTGATTCTGTGTTACAGCATATGGGAACTGATCGTGCTGCTTTTTTGCTCGAAAAACTATACCAACAAGCAATTGCAAAGCATGTGTCTATTCAGAGACTAAATACTCCCTACTTAAATACGATTCCTGTTGAAGAACAACCTGCTATGCCGGGCGATGCAGACATGGAACGCCGTATCCGTGCACTCATCCGTTGGAATGCTTTAGCGATGGTGCTACGTGCCAATAAAACAGGGGACGACTTAGGCGGTCACTTAGCAAGTTTTGCATCTTCAGCAACATTGTATGATGTAGGTTTTAACCATTTCTTCCGTGCCAATAGTGATCACTTCGGTGGCGACATGATCTATTATCAAGGTCACTGTGCACCGGGGATTTATGCGCGTTCTTATTTAGAAGGGCGTTTGACTGAAGATCAACTGAATAATTTCCGTCGTGAAGTCGGTGGTCAAGGTCTTTCAAGCTATCCACATCCTTATTTAATGCCTGATTACTGGCAGTTCCCAACCGTGTCGATGGGTCTAGGTCCGATCATGTCGATCTATCAAGCGCACATTCAAAAATATTTGATGAATCGTGGTTTGATCAAAGAAGAAGATCGTAAAGTCTGGGCATATCTTGGCGATGGTGAGATGGATGAGCCAGAGAGCTTGGGGGCGATTTCTCTAGCAGGGCGTGAAAAACTAGACAATTTGATCTGGGTGATTAACTGTAACTTACAGCGTTTAGATGGCCCTGTTCGTGGTAATGGTAAAATTATCCAAGAACTAGAATCATTATTTCGTGGTGCAGGTTGGCGAGTCATTAAAGTGGTTTGGGGACGTCATTGGGACCCACTACTAGATAAAGATACTTCTGGCGCATTAAAAGCACGTATGGATGAAGCGCTAGATGGTGATTATCAGCGTTATCAGGTGAAAGGTGGTGCATATACCCGTGAGCATTTCTTTGGTAAATATCCTGAAGCTGAAGAATTAGTTAAAACCTTGAGTGATGAAGATATTGATAATCTCAATCGTGGTGGACACGATCCATACAAGGTTTATGCTGCATATGCTGCTGCCATGACCAGTAATGGTCAACCAACTGTAATTTTGGCGAAAACAGTTAAAGGTTATGGTTTATCTGATGAAATTGAAGCGGTGAATAAAACCCACCAAATCAAAAAAATGCATTTGGAATCATTAAAATATTTCCGTAATCGCTTTAATCTTCCATTCAAAGATGAAGATCTGGAAGAATTACCTTTCTATCGTCCAGGTGAAAATTCTCCTGAATTGAAATATATGAAAGCACGCCGTGAAGCACTTGGTGGCTATTTACCTGCACGTCGTAAAGAAAGTGAAGCTTTGCAAATTCCAGAGCTTTCTGTCTTTGATAGCGTCTTAAAAGGCAGTGGTGGCAAAGAGCAATCCACTACGATGGTTATGGTGCGTTTGATTGCAGCTTTATTGAAAGAAAATGCGATTAAAGACCGTGTTGTGCCAATTGTTCCAGATGAAGCGCGTACTTTTGGTTTAGAAGGGATGTTCCGTCAACTGGGCATTTATGCGGCGCATGGGCAAAACTATACGCCAGAAGACCAAGAGCAACTCATGAATTATCGTGAAGCAAAAGATGGTCATATGCTTCAAGAAGGGATCAACGAAGCTGGTGCAATGAGTGCGTGGTCTGCATTAGGGACAAGTTATTCAACCAATAACTTACCAATGATTCCAATGTATATGTATTACTCGATGTTTGGTTTCCAACGTATTGGTGATATTGCATGGGCGGCAGGTGATTCGCAGGCACAAGGTTTCTTGTTTGGTGCAACTGCAGGTCGTACCACATTAAATGGTGAAGGTTTACAACACCAAGATGGTCATTCACATGTCTTGGCAAATACCATTCCTAACTGTGTGGCGTATGATCCTTGTTTTGGCTATGAGTTGGCGGTAATCATTCATGATGGTTTACAACGTATGTATGTAAATCAGGAGCGTGTGTTCTATTATTTAACTCTGATGAATGAAAATTATGATCAGCCTGCCTTGCCACAAGAAGCCATTGAGGGCATTAAAAAAGGTCTGTATTTATTTGAAAAAGATGACAAAGCAACCGTTCAGTTGATTGGTTCAGGCGTGATCTTGCGTGAAGTGATTAAAGCTGCACAAATCTTAAAAGATGAATATCAAATTCATGCCAATATTTGGAGTGCGACAAGTTTTAATGAGCTTGCACGTGATGGTATGGCGGTTGAGGAATATAACCGTTTACACCCACTGGAAGATGGTAAAGAGTCTTGGGTATCAAAACAACTTCGTGGTACAGATGGTATCGTGGTTGCGGCAACGGATCATATCCGCGCTTATAGTGAACAAATCCGTGCATATTTACCAGACAGCCGTCCTTATGTAACTTTGGGTACAGATGGTTATGGTCGTTCAGATACGCGTGGTAATTTGCGTAGTTTCTTTGGTGTAGATGCGGCACACATTGTGGTTGCAACTTTGAAAAAACTAGCAGATGAAGGCGAAGTTGATGCACGTTTAGTTAAAGATGCGATTTCTACCTTTGAACTTGATGTTGATCGTCCCGTTGCATGGTTGCCACAAGCTCATCCATCCGTACAAGATGTTGCGGCTTATACTGAATCAAGCGAGGAGAATAAATAATGCAAATTAAAACTCCTGATATTGGTGTAGAAAAAGCCACTGTCGCTGAAATTTTGGTTAAAGTGGGTGACACGATCGCAATCGATGACAGCATCGTGTTGCTTGAGTCAGATAAAGCCTCTGTCGAAGTACCTAGCACTTCGGTGGGTGTAGTGAAAAGTATTGCTGTATCTGAAGGTGATGAGGTTGCTGAAGGTGCGGTATTGATTGAAGTTGAAGCAGATGCTGCACAAGCTGAAACTAGTGAATCAGAACCTGCCCAAAGTGAAGAAAAAGCACAAGCAGAATCAACCCAAGAACACGTTAGCACTGAACAGCCAAAAGCTGAGAATACAAATGCAGCAGCAACATCCTCAGAAATAGTTGAAGTGAAAGTACCTGACATTGGTGTGGAAAAAGCACTGGTCGGTGAAGTTTTAGTGAAAGCGGGCGATGAAATTGCTGTTGACGATAGTATCGTGGTGGTTGAGTCCGACAAAGCAACAGTTGAAGTCCCAAGCACAGTTGCTGGTACGATTGAAAATATTGTTGTGAAAGAAGGCGACAGTGTTAAAGAAGGTGTGGTCTTAATTACTGTAAAAACTACTTCTGTGGCTCAAGAAAAATCTTCAAGCACTGAAAATAAACAAACTGCTCCAACAGCGTCAACAGCTACTGAATCACCTAAAGCTGAGTCTAAACCTGTTCAATCTGGCTCAGTCGAAATTGCTGTACCTGATTTGGGTGTAGACAAAGCCTCTGTTTCTGAAATCTTGGTTAGTGTTGGCGATCGTGTTGAGAAAGATCAAAGTTTGGTTGTGGTTGAATCAGACAAAGCATCGGTTGAAGTACCAAGCACAGTTTCAGGTACGATTAAAGCGATTCATGTTAGTGATAACCAAGAAGTCAAACAAGGTATGCCTTTGGTGACGATTGATGGGATTGCTGATGTGCAGCCTTCAGAAGTTGCCAAAGAAAAAGCCACGAATGCACCGCAAGCTGCTGAAACCAAAACACAGCCTAAAACTGAAAAAATAGCAGTTGAAGAACCAAAAGCGCATGTGGCAAATACTTCAGATAAACTCAGCAAAGAACAACAAGCTGAAAATGCCAAAGTCTATGCAGGACCAGCAGTACGGAAACTTGCACGTGAGCTTGGCGTATTACTTGCGCAAGTTGAATCTTCTGGACCTCATGATCGTGTCATGAAAGAAGACGTCTTTGCTTATGTGAAGCAGCGACTGACTGCATCACAAGCTGCGCCGCAAGCAACTGTTGCACAGGCGGCTTCGGGTTTGCCTGCCTTACCTGACTTTAGTGCATTCGGTGGTAGTGAAGTTGCAACAATGACCCGTTTGCAGCAAGTGTCTGTACCTCAGTTGTCATTAAATAACTTTATTCCACAAGTGACGCAGTTTGATTTGGCGGATATTACCGAGCTTGAAGCTTGGCGTGGTGAATTGAAAGCTAAATTTAAACAAGACGGCATTAGCCTCACGATTTTAGCATTTATTGCTAAAGCGGTAGCGTTCTTACTCAAAGAAGAGCCTTATTTTGCAAGTCATTTAGCAGATGATCAAAAGTCTGTAGTACTGCGTAATGAGATTCACATGGGTATTGCAGTAGCGACACCAGATGGTTTAACAGTTCCTGTATTACGCAATCCTGACCAAAAGTCGATTAAACAAATCGCGATTGAATTGGGTGAGCTGAGTCAAAAAGCCCGTGACAAAAAACTTTCTCCGAAAGACTTACAAGGTGCGAATTTTACCATTACTAGTTTAGGTTCTATTGGTGGTACTGCATTTACACCACTCGTGAACTGGCCGCAAGTGGCGATTTTGGGTATTTCTCCTGCAACCATGCAACCTGTATGGAATGGTGAAGGTTTTGATCCAAAACTGATGTTGCCATTGTCATTGTCCTATGATCATCGTGTGATCAATGGTGCAGACGCAGCGCGTTTTACCAATAAACTCACCAAACTTTTAGCAGATATCCGTAATATTTTGCTCTAAGTTAAGGTCATCAAGATCAATCGAAACCTCGCTACGGCGGGGTTTTTTATGTATTAAACTTTAATCAAATATGTTTATCAAAAAGCTTCAGATGAATTTCATTGAAAATAAACATGAAGCCCATTAAGATAGACGCACACTTCATTGGGGAGTAGCCGCTATTCACAATCAACTTGATCTGTGAATAGGTGATGGTCAACATAATTGTTCAACAGAACATGGTCATCATAGCAAAGAACCAATTTGCTTATTTTAAGCATTTCTTTTGTTGGCAAGACCTTTGATTTATCACTCCGCATTGAATAGGCGACTATTCATATAGGCTAGCAGGAGGGGTAAGTCATTGGTAAATATTGCTAGCCAGAGAAAATGACATGTTACATGCCTTCTTGATCTCACTTGTGGTGGTTGCCCTATCTGAAATGGGTGATAAAACCCAACTTCTTGCTTTATTACTTGCTGCAAAATTTCGAAAACCTGTCCCTATTCTGATTGCTATTTTTTTGGCAACCGTTGTCAATCATGGTGTTTCAGCTTTACTTGGACAATGGATTACTACAGTTTTAAGTCCTACCGTTCTATTATGGATTGTATCCCTCGGTTTTATTGCAATGGCTGGGTGGATGTTGATCCCAGATGAATTAGATGACGAGTCCGAAAGTATTAATAAATGGCAAAAGTATGGGGTGTTTGGTGCAACTTTTGTCTTATTTTTTCTTGCGGAAATTGGTGATAAAACTCAAATCGCCACAGTTGCTCTCGCTGCTCGTTTTGACAGTATTGGCTGGGTCACTTTAGGTACAACACTCGGCATCATGTTGGTGAATGCACCTGCGGTATTTATTGGTAATAAATTAGCAGAAAAATTACCGATTTCACTGATTCATAAAATTGGCGCACTGATTTTCTTGATCATTGGTGTAGCTGCTTTAGTACAACATTACTTTTTCTAAGCTTCATTTTGAAAGTGCATTTGCCTGTTTTATGGGGGAGATGCGCTTTACTTGGCATATAAGTGAAATTTTCGATAAGTTATATTGGGTTTTAATTGTAATTTGGTTTGAATCCTTATAGATTATAAGGAATAAAAAGTATGTTTTTCACATTCTTTCATTGGATTTTTTTATCTATAATTTTGTACAGGAAATTTCGATATAAAAATGTCGTGTGTTTTGTAGAGAAATGAAAGAAGCGATATAGATGAATATTTTGTAGGGGTTGGGGTATGGCTTTAGATCGCACCACATCGCAGGTACTGTTCGATAATGGTACACATAAATGTATTAGTTTTACGAGTTTAGTTAAAGGTGAAGGTGTACAAGCCAATCAGTTTTTAATTCTTGATCATGACCGAGCGGCAGTATTAGACCCGGGTGGCGACTTAACCTATGTGCCATTGACCATGGAGTTAAACAAATATACACGTTTACAAAATCTTGATTATGTCATGGCATCACATCAAGACCCTGACATTATTACCTCTATGCCACGTTGGTTAGTATATACCGATGCCAAGGTTGTTGCCTCAAAGTTATGGGCACGCTTTTTACCCCATTTAAACTCTGCGTTTATGAGTGATCGCATGAAAGGTGGATGGTTGGAGCGTTTGATTGAACTTCCTGATCAAGGTGCAGCGATTACTTTAGGTGACAGTAAAATTATTGCTGTACCTGCGCACTTTTTACACTCTGTTGGGAATTTCCAATTTTACGATCCTATTGCGAAAATTTTATTCTCAGGGGATATGGGTGCTTCAATGGTGAAAGATGCTGCTCGCCCAATCAGTAGCTTTGCAGAGCATATTCCAACCATGAAAGGCTTTCATCAGCGTTATATGTGTTCAAATCGTGTGATTCGCCTTTGGGTGAAAATGGTACGACAAATGGATGTGGAAATGATCGTGCCGCAACATGGAACACCTTTTGTTGGCAAAGAGATGATTAATGAGTTTTTAGACTGGATTGAAAACTTACAATGCGGAATCGATTTAATGGATGAAATGGTGTTTACGTGCCCACAATAAATGAACAAAAAAATTAGAAAAAAAGATTGAGTTGAATAAAAAATATTTTTAAGATTTGAGTCGCCAAAATCTACTTTAAACCTCTTTCACTGCGTCAAAGTGAAAGAGGTTTTTTTGACCACGAGAATTTTAAAAATATGTTGTCTCAAATCCCTGCACAAGATGCGTGCTTAAGCTGTGGAGCATGCTGCGCCTTTTTTAGAGTGTCTTTTTATTGGGCAGAAGGCGAAATCATGCCGAACGATGTAGTTGAAGAATTAACCCCAGTTTATTCATGCATGAAAGGAACCAATCAGAAAAATCCACGTTGTGTGATGTTGTCAGGTGAGATCGGACAGCAAGTAAGTTGCACGATGTATGAACAGCGCAGCTCAAGTTGTAAAGAGGTTCAAGCAGGCGATGCACAGTGCAATAAAGCCCGTACTGCTCATGGCCTGATCCCATTCATTGAAATTGAGCCTGTACTGCCAAGTAATGATGAAGATTTTGATCAAGTTTGCTAAAGCACTACTTGAAGTGTGAACTGGTATAAACTTTTATATTACATAAGGTTGTAACAAATATTTAAAACCATATTTTTTATATGTGATTATTCGTTATACTGAAATTGCGTAAAAAATAAAGCTAACGCAAGATAATGAATAAAAGGATTAAAAAATATGTCAAAGACGACATCATATGTATTGTTTGATAATGGGGTACATAAATGTATTGTATTCACCAGTTTGGTAAAAGGTGAAGGCATACAAGCCAATCAATTTTTGATCATTAATGGGGCGGAAGGTGCAATTATTGACCCAGGTGGGGATTTGACCTATACCCCTTTAACGATAGAGTTATTTAAATACATTCGTTTGGAAAATATTAAATATGTATTTGGGTCACACCAAGACCCCGATATTATTACATCTATGCCACGTTGGTTGATGCATACCAAAGCGCAAATTGTTGCATCAAAACTATGGGCAAGATTTTTACCTCATCTTAACTCTGCCTTTACCTCAAACAAAATGGAAGGAGAATGGTTTGACCGTTTGATTGAGTTACCTGATGAAGGAATGAGTTTAAGATTGGGAAATAGTGAGTTATATAGTATTCCTGCACATTTCTTGCATTCTGTAGGAAATTTTCAATTTTATGATCCTATTTCTAAGGTGCTGTTTTCAGGAGATTTGGGGGCATCCATCGTAGGGAATCCTGAAGAGCCTGTTAAAAATATGCAAGCACATCTCACCAGTATGCGAGGATTTCATCAACGCTATATGTGCTCCAATAAAATTTTACGTTATTGGGTCGATATGGTGAAAGATATGGATATTGAGATGATCGTTCCGCAACATGGCGCACCTTTTGTAGGACGTGAAGCCATTGATCAGTTTTTAGATTGGCTATGGGATTTGCCTTGTGGTGTAGATTTGATGGAGAAACGAGTATTTCGTTGTCCAGAACCTGCACTGATGTATGGATAGTCAGTTTTAAGGTTCATCAATATTTTTATATTGAAATAAAACCAATATAACAATGCCTTGTATTGGTTTTATCCCCAATTAAACTGCTTTATTTAGAATAAAAATGAAATTTAAACTGAAATTTGTATATAATGGCTCACGGAAATTACCAGCGAGACTGTTATGTTGACCATCGTTCAAGAAGCCCTTACCTTCGATGATGTCTTATTACTCCCTGCCTATTCTACTGTCCTTCCAAAAGATGTCTCCCTAAAGACACGCCTTACCCGCGGCATTCAACTGAATATTCCTTTAGTTTCAGCAGCAATGGATACTGTGACTGAGTCACGTATGGCGATTGCAATGGCACAAAATGGTGGTATCGGTATTTTACATAAAAATATGGATATTGCTGCGCAAGCTGCTGAAGTACGCCGTGTGAAAAAATTTGAAGCAGGCATGGTGAAAGACCCTATTACTGTGACACCAGAAACCACAGTACGTGAATTGATTGCAATTACTCAAGCAAACAATATTAGTGGTGTACCAGTTGTCAAAGACGGTAAAGTGGTCGGGATCGTAACAGGACGTGATACACGTTTCGAAACCAACCTTGAACAGCCTGTAAGTAATATCATGACAGGTCAAGATCGTCTTGTGACGGTTCGTGAAAATGAATCTAAAGAACACATTCAAGCGCTCTTACAACAACATCGTATTGAAAAAGTGATCGTTGTCGGTGAAAGCAATGAATTAAAAGGCTTAATTACGGTAACTGACTTCCGTAAAGCTGAGCTTTATCCAAACAGTTGTAAAGATGATTTAGGTCGTTTACGTGTAGGTGCTGCTGTAGGCACAGGAATTGAAACACCAAGCCGTGTAGAAGCATTGGTTGATGCTGGTGTTGATGCCATTGTTGTAGATACTGCACATGGTCATTCAGCAGGTGTGATTGAGCGTGTACGTTGGGTTAAGGCCAATTATCCTCAAGTCCAAGTGATTGGCGGTAATATTGCAACAGGTGATGCTGCATTGGCATTGTTAGATGCAGGTGCAGATGCGGTGAAAGTAGGGATCGGACCAGGTTCAATCTGTACCACGCGTATTGTTGCAGGTATCGGTATGCCACAAATTTCTGCGATTGACAGTGTGGCTAATGCACTTAAAGAACAAATTCCTTTAATTGCAGATGGTGGTATTCGTTTCTCAGGCGACATGGCAAAAGCGATTGGCGCAGGTGCAAGTACCATCATGGTTGGCTCATTGATGGCAGGTACCGAAGAAGCACCTGGCGAAGTTGAATTTTTCCAAGGACGTTACTACAAAGCGTATCGTGGTATGGGTTCATTGGGTGCAATGGCGGGTGCAACAGGTTCTGCGGATCGTTATTTCCAAGACTCTAAAGCCGGCGCTGAAAAACTGGTACCAGAAGGCATCGAAGGTCGTGTACCGTACAAAGGACCTATGGGTAATATCGTACACCAAATGATGGGCGGTTTACGTTCATCTATGGGTTATACAGGTTCTGCAACTATTGATGATCTTCGCCAAAATGCGAAATTTGTAAAAATTACTGCAGCAGGTATGCAAGAGTCACATGTGCATGATGTTACGATTACGAAAGAAGCGCCGAACTATCGTGTAGGTTAATTCTTTCGTTGTAATTTTGCATTTAAAAACCGTCATTTCATGACGGTTTTTTTATTTTGGTGTAAAGTAATGTGATTGAAAACTAACTGTTAAACAACACGATAAATAAGTGGGTAAAAAATGAGTTATTTTGGTACAGATGGGATTCGTGGAAAATTTGGTGAACTCCCAATTACCCCAGAATTTGCATTAAAACTAGGTTTTGCGGCAGGTAAAGTATTAAAGCAATTAAGCCCAAAAACTAAGCCAATTGTGGTTTTAGGTAAAGATACGCGCCTTTCAGGTTATATTTTAGAAGCAGCCTTGCAAGCGGGTTTAAACGCGGCAGGGGTGTATGTACATTTACTTGGTCCTTTGCCAACACCAGCAATTGCGCATTTAACCCGAGCATTACACGCCAATTTAGGCATTGTCATTTCAGCATCGCATAATCCATATTTTGATAATGGGATTAAATTTTTCTCAGATGAAGGTAAAAAATTGCCCGATGCGATTCAAGAAGCGATTAATCAAGAATTAGAAAATGATATCGTCATTGAAGACAATGCAAATCTAGGTAAGAGTGTGCGTGTCAAAGATGCCAATGGTCGTTATATCGAATTTTGTAAATCGACATTCCCCTACCATTTTAACTTACGTCATTTAAAAATTGTGGTGGATTGTGCACATGGTGCAGCCTATAGCGTAGGTCCTGCGGTATTTCGTGAATTAGGTGCAAAAGTCATCGCACTTTATAACGAGCCAACAGGTTTAAACATCAATGAAAATTGTGGTTCAACCCATCCTGAAAATCTACAAAAAGCTGTTGTCGCGCATCAAGCGGATTTAGGGATCGCTTTTGATGGTGATGCTGACCGTGTTGTATTGGTTGATCGTCACGGTAATTTGGTAGATGGCGATGCGATTTTATATATCTTGGCAACCCAAGCATCGACAAAACCTGCTGGTATCGTGGGTACGGTGATGAGCAATATGGCATTAGAACTTGCACTTGAACAAGCGCAGGTTCCATTTGTGCGTGCCAAAGTTGGTGACCGTTATGTATTACAGGCCCTTGAAGATAATAATTGGGTAATCGGTGGTGAGCCTTCAGGTCATATTTTGACTTTAGATAAAAGTACAACGGGTGATGCAATCATTGCAGCTTTGCAAGTGTTGACGGTGATGGTTGAACAAGATAAAGCGCTTGATGAGTTAATCACTGACTTTAAACTTTTACCGAATGTTTTGGTGAATGTACGTTTAGAAGAAATGTACGATCCATTTGCAGTGCCTGCGTTGGTGGCGGAGTTTGATAAGGCAGAAGCGCAACTCAAAGGTCGTGGGCGAATTTTGATTCGTAAATCGGGTACAGAGCCCGTGATTCGTGTTATGGTTGAAGGTAATAATCAACAAGAAGTGGCTGATCTTGCAAACTATTTGGCCGATCAAGTTCGTCAAAATGCCAACGCTTAATCCGTAAGGGGAAGGTTCATGAGTGATGTAATTAAAGATTTAAGTGAGCTACGTCTGACTTATGAAAAAGGTGAACTACATGAAGATCAGGTGGATCTTAATCCACATGAGCAGTTCTTAAATTGGTTCAATCTGGCTTTAACAACGAAATTACATGAACCTTATACCATGTCTTTGGCGACCGCAGATGCGCAGGGTCGCCCACATGTACGCACCGTGTTATTACGTGGTGCAACTGAAACAGGCTATGATTTTTATACCAATTATGACAGCCAAAAAGGTTTGGATTTAGCGGTTAATCCTTATGCTGAAATTTTATTTTATTGGTCAGAGCTAGAGCGTCAAGTACGTATTTCAGGACATGTCACGAAAATTTCTGTAGACGAGTCAACGGATTATTATCATAAGCGCCCACGTGATAGTCAAATTGCTGCACATATCAGCACCCCGCAAAGTGGGGTGATTGAAAGCCGTGAATTGCTACAACAACGTTTTCAGGAATTACATGATCGTGTTGAGCAGCAAACAGAGTTGAGCAAGCCAGAGTTTTGGGGGGGGTATCGTTTAGAACCTCATTATTATGAATTTTGGCAAGGTCGTCCAAATCGCTTACATGATCGTTTGACCTATGAAAAAATTGATTCAGCTTGGCAAATACAACGTTTGATGCCTTAGAAATATGATTAAAATAAATGTCTTATTAAACTCTGTGCGTTGATAAAAAGAGATCTGTTATGATCTCTTTTTATTTTTGGTTTTTTAATCTTTTAAATAGACAATGTTTTGAGTTTCATAAATTTTTTGTCCTGAATAAGGATTATCGACCAACTTAAGTGTGACACGTGCTTTACGTCCATTTAATTCATATTCTTGATACTCATCTTCAGCGACATTTTTCATCATGTTTTCATAAGCTGAATAGTATTGGCTACAATATTTGCGGTCACCACAAAAAGTAGAAAGTTGGATATTATCAACCTGAGCAATGTCCATAGACAAATAGCAGCTATCACCACCGCAAACGAATGATTTTAAATAGACTTCTTCAGTCAATGTAGCAGGTAAAGCATGTGCATATTGCAGGCTGCATAGTCCTAATGCAAAAAGAATTTTTTTCATAGTGTCCCCGTCATAAAAAGTCTGATTGATTATTGCGAATAAATTTTTTGATACTTTACTCTAAATATCTGAATTATTTAGTATCTAAAGGAAAAATAACCAGTATATTTCGCTATTTGGTTGTCTGTAAAAATCCTGTGCTTGCTGAATGAAAATAGAACTCTTTATAATCTTGTGTAATTGAAATGATATGTGAATGTAGTGAATAAAATTATAATTCGACAACGCCCCTTACTAAGCTCTCCTCGTGTTTTTTCGCAACTACCTAATTTTGCAGCTGAAATTTTAGCAAGACGAGGGGTACAGTCAGAGCAAGAGTTAGATTTAAAACTTAAATACTTACTTGCACCGACATTGAAAGGTTTGCAACGGGCGATAGAGATCATTGATCAATGTATTGATGAAAATAAAAAAATTGTGATCGTGGGCGATTATGATGCCGATGGTGCAACCAGTACCACTTTAATGATGCTGGCACTGACTGAAATGGGTGCGGATGTGCATTATCTGGTACCTGATCGTTTTAAATATGGTTATGGCTTAACGCCTGCAATTGCTGATTTAGCATTTGTAAGCTATACCCCAGATCTGTTAATTACTGTAGATAATGGCATTTCTAGTCATGCCGGCGTAGATCAAGCACAACAACATGGTATGCAGGTGATTATTACCGATCACCATTTAACCACCAAAGCAACGCCTGAAGCAGAAGCTGTCGTCAATCCAAATCAGTTAGGTTGTGAATTTCCAAGCAAAGCTTTGGCGGGTGTAGGGGTTGCATTCTATTTACTTGCAAATTTAAGTAGTTATCGTGCTCAACAAGGTAAGTCGACTGCGAAAATGACACAGTATTTAGACTTAGTCGCATTGGGAACCTATGCAGATGTCGCAAGTCTAGATTATAACAACCGTATTTTGGTTGATGCAGGTTTAAAACGCATTCAACAAAATCAATGTCGAGTCGGCATCAGTGCATTACTTGATATTGCAGGACGTAATCCTGCCGAATTAAAAGCCTCAGATTTAGGTTTTGTGCTTGGCCCTCGTATTAATGCAGCAGGGCGCATGGATACTATGGACATCGGAATAGAGTGTTTATTGGCAACCGATGTACAAAAAGCCTATGCCTTAGCACGCCAACTCAATGATTTAAACTTAGAACGTCGTCAGGTTGAGTCGCAAATGAAGCACGATGCTTTAGTTGAGATGGAAAAATTACAATTTGATCAGAACAATTTACCCGCAGCTTTGGTCATGTTTGATGAGAATTGGCATCAAGGCGTTATTGGAATTGTAGCTGGACGTTTAAAAGAACAATTTCATCGACCAAGTATCGTCTTTGCAGCGGATAAAGATGGTATTCATATCAAAGGTTCTGCACGTTCAATTGAAGGTGTGCATATTCGAGACAGCATTGAAAAAGTAGCTGAGCAGTATCCACATTTGGTGAGTTTTTTCGGTGGACATGCAGCAGCAGCAGGTTTAACCCTAAAAAAGGAAAATTTTGAGGAATTTAAACAAGTTTTTAATCAATTGATTGCTGAATCTGATGATGAATTATTTCAGGCAACACTATGGACGGATGGCGAGTTGCCTATGGATGCTATTCAGTTGCAAACAGTTGATATTATTGAGAATTTAGGGCCTTGGGGGCAAAAATTTCCAACGCCTGTGTTTGAAGGACACTTTAAAGTTTTAGAATATCGTTGGCTCAAGGAAGCACATTTAAAACTCAAATTGGCACTGGAAAATGGGCAATCTGTAGATGCAATTGCTTTTAATGTTGCAGATCAGTTTGAGTTTGATCCAAGCAAAGAACATGTCCATCTTGTTTATGAACTGGATAAAAATCAATTTAATGGCAATGTCAGTGTGCAATTAAGAATGTTGCATCTACGACAATAAATATTGAGTTTAAATCAAAAAACCGCTCAAAGATGAGCGGTTTTTATTTCTAAGTTCGGTTGAGCTTAGAAACGATAGCCTGCACGTACGCCATAAGTATTGTAGTCATCACCGAAACCGACACGACCTTCAACACTCACGTTTTGATTTAAGAATTTCTTCGCAGAAATACCAAACTCATCACGCTCAGTGAGATCATTGTTGTAGTAGTCTGCACCAACACTTAAAGTTTTGTCTAAATACAAATCACCACGTACTTTATATTCATCTAAGTCACCAAATGCGCCATATGCTTCAAAGTTCGCATCATATTGACCGACTTGAGTGACATATTTTGCACGCACAGTTGGGTCTACACCATCGTCACCATGTTTAGCATCATAACCTGTTAAACCTAGTGCAAGTAATAAACCTGGTGCAGGTAAATAACCAACTTCAGCACCATAAGTTGTAACTTTTGAATCAATGTTCGTATTATCTACTTCAAGTTCATCACGACCAACACGACCACTTACATAAAAGTCACTGCCTGGCACGAAGTATTCAACGCCTGCACCGTATTGTGAGTCTTTTACGCCATCATTGTCTGCATAATTCACATGTGCTTTTACGTTACTTGCACGATCAAGGAATGCTGCTTCATTTAATGGTGAGTTACGTGTTTGTACTGGGTTGAAATAATAAGTTCCATCTACACCAAATTGATGTGTTGCATCAAAATCATCCCAATCAGTATAAGTATAAGAACCACCAACTTCTGCTTGATAAGCATTTGCAGTGCCTGAAACTGCGATCGCTGATAATGCGATTGCTGAAGCAATTGCTAATTTTTTCATGGATTCTTCTCCCCGCTGAAAATGTGATTTCATTGTGCCTTACATTTTTTGTTACATCTTCAGTCTAGGGAAAATTAAAATATCGTCAATCACCCTAAAGTAATAGAACTGTAATATTAGTAATGTTGTGTAATTTTTATTAATTAAGTAATTGATTTATAGTATTTAAAAACTATGTTTTGTTTTATTAAAATTATGTAGAGAGTATGTAGAAACTTAAAAATTGCTTTATAAATAAACAAAAAATGTAACAAAAAAGCATTTTAGGAATGACAAGCTTGTCTATTTTTTAAAAATCTGACCTTAGAAATGATAGCTTGCACTGACATTGAGTAGTTTCAGATTTTTATTGCAATTAAGCTCTATGGTTTTGAATTAAATGCGTTGACTACCATTAAAAATAAAGTGAAGTAGTCAAAAACTTTCACCAATAAAAGCACTTACTCAAGTCTATAGGCTCTGTGATAGAATGCCTTCGAATAAATTGTGATACATAGGATAAGGCTCGTGGAAATAAATCCATTTCTAAACCAATTAAAAGACTTAAGTGACCGTGGTCTAACACTACGGGGGTATCTTTGACTACGATCTAAAGAAAGAGCGTTTAGAAGAGGTTCTCCGTGAGTTAGAAGACCCTGCGATTTGGAATGATCAAAACCGTGCACAAGCAATGGCAAAAGAAAAAGGCGAACTCGAAAACGTCATTAACGTTTTGGAAGGTTTAGCAAATCAGCTTGAAGATGCCAAAGCAATGCTTGATTTGGCGGTTGAAGCAGATGATGAAAGTTTGCTTGTCGATGTTCAATCAGAGCTTGATTCGGCTGAAGAAGAATTAGCAAAACTTGAATTCCGCCGTATGTTCAGCAACCCAATGGATCCAAACCCATGTTATGTGGAAATTCAAGCGGGTTCTGGCGGTACAGAGGCACAAGATTGGGCATCTATGTTACTGCGCATGTATATGCGTTGGATCGAACGTCATGGTTTCAAAGCAGAATTGATGGAAGAGTCGGACGGCGATGTGGCAGGAATCAAGTCTGCAACCATTCGTGTTGAAGGTGAATATGCCTATGGTTGGTTGCGTACTGAGTCAGGTGTACATCGTTTAGTGCGTAAATCACCTTTTGACTCAGGTAACCGTCGTCATACGTCATTCTCAGCAGTGTTCGTGTCACCTGAAGTAGACGACAATATTGAAATTGATATTAATCCAGCCGATGTACGTACCGATACTTACCGTGCATCTGGTGCAGGTGGTCAGCACATTAACAAAACTGACTCTGCGGTACGTTTAACCCATGCGCCAACGGGGATTGTGGTCGCATGTCAGAACCAACGTTCACAACATGCTAACCGTGATCATGCATGGAAACAGTTGCGTGCAAAACTGTATGAATTGGAAATGAGTAAGCGTAATGAAGCAGCGCAAGCACTTGAAGACTCTAAGTCTGATATTGGTTGGGGCAGTCAGATTCGCTCATACGTACTCGATGATTCACGTATTAAGGACTTACGCACAGGTGTAGAAAACTCCAACACAGGTGCAGTACTTGATGGTGATTTAGATAAATTTATTGAAGCAAGCTTGAAACAAGGGCTTTAATTTAAAAATTTAATCAAAGCAAAGTCTTGATCATTTTTTACAATATATCTAAAAAAATCGATATTAAAATCGTAAAAATACGATATATTGCTTTTGAAGATGCTGAATCAAGCTTTGCTTTGAATTGAATATGTCTGATGAGTTGTAGGTATGGATATTGATTTAATTTCTAAAGCATTGGCAAATCCGACTCGCCGACAAATATTGCAATGGTTGAAAGCACCACAAAAATATTTGTCGGAAGAGCAGTGCGGAGGCTTTGCGCGTGGTGTATGTGCAGGAAATATTGAAAAACTTGGTAATGTTTCCCAATCAACCATGTCAAATCATTTATCTGTCTTGCAACAAGCAGGCTTAATTCAAGCGGAAAAATATGGGCAATGGTCTTATTTTTCTCGCAATGAAGCTTTAATTCAGCAATATATTGAATATCTAACTCACTCACTTTAACTTCTTACTGAAAGGAAAGTGAGTCATGAGGCAATTATGGCTGAACTTAATTCTCCCCTTGTTCTAGGCGATTTACATCTCAAAAACCGTGTCATCATGGCACCACTAACCCGTAGTCGTGCAACCGATGATCGAGTTCCAACTGCGATGATGGTTGAATATTACGCACAACGTGCCAGTGCAGGCTTAATCATTTCCGAAGCAACTGTGATTTCTGAACAAGCCAATGGTTATTTAAATACGCCAGGATTGTTTACTGATGCTCAAGTAGAAGGCTGGAAACAGGTTACTCAAGCAGTACATGGCCAAGGTGGTTTGATTGTTGCACAGCTTTGGCATGTCGGTCGTGTATCTCATCCTGATTTACTTAATGGTGAAATACCTGTGTCTGCAAGTGCTGTACAACAAGCTGGACAAGTGAGTTTATTGCGTCCAAAACGTGATTATGTGCTGCCACGCCCTTTAGACGTTTCCGAAATTAAAGCCATTGTTGAGCAATTTAAACAAGCAGCAATCAAAGCCAAGGCGGCGGGATTTGATGGTGTAGAATTACACGCTGCCAATGGTTATTTGATTGATCAATTCCTACAAAGTTCAACCAATAAACGTCAAGATGAATATGGTGGCTGTGTTGAAAATCGTGCCCGATTATTACTTGAAGTTATGGATGCTTTGATTGAGGTATGGGGTGCTGGTCGTGTGGGTGTACATTTAGCACCACGTGGTGATGAACATGACATGGGCGATGCTGATCCACGTGAAACATTTGGCTATGTGATGCAGCAATTAGGACAACGTAAAATTGCTTTCTTTTTCACACGTGAATATTTGGCTGATGACAGTATCAGTGATTATTTGAAACAGCGTTCTGGTGGCGTGCCATATATTGCGAATATGAAATTGAGCCGAGCAGACGCGATTGAATTACTTGCTTCAGGCAAAGCTGATGCCGTATCTTTTGGTAGGGCCTATATTGCTAATCCTGATCTGTACGCGCGATTAGTTAAAAATGCACCTTTAAATGAACTGGTATTCGAAAATATGATCGGTACACAAGTTGCTGAAGGATATATAGATTATCCATTTTTAAATACAGATTCTATTGCTGGATGAGTAGATTCATTTAGTTTAAGAGGATATTTTAGGATGGAATTGCTGAAAAGTAGTTCCATCAAATAATTGCACCTGATTACGTCCAGATTGCTTTGCATGATATAAAGCTTGATCAGCAAAATAAATGGCTTGATCAATACTGAGGTCAGATGTGCTTATACCAATGCCAAAACTTGCCGTAATATAAATCTTTTTATCATCATTGAGTTTTAAAGGTTGATTCTCAATAATTTTTCGACATTTTTCAGCAATCTCAAATGCTTGATTTACTGTGATTTGTGGTAATAATAAAATAAATTCTTCACCTCCATACCGTGCAACAATATCAGTTTTACGCACAGACTGTGATAAAGTTTTTGCAATATGAATCAGTGCAGCATCTCCTACATGATGCCCATGAGAATCATTAATTGTTTTAAAATGATCCAGATCTAATAAAATAATAATATAAGACTGTTGGTTTTGTTGTAACTCACTCACTTTGTTATTAAAAAAACGGCGATTATATAACTCGGTTAATGGGTCAATTTGACTGATTTTTTCAAATAAAGATTCACGATAACGCCATTGAAATAAAAGTAATTCAAAAAATAATAAACCTGCAACCAATATAGGAATGATAAAATAAACCATACTATAAACCCAAAAATCATTATGATAAACAAAGCTATTTAATAATTTTTGGCTAAAAATTGGTGCATAAGGAATTGAGTTTTGAGTGGTAAAGTAAATCAATGAAGAAAATGAAGATATAGAAATAAATAGATTTAAATAAACAATTTTTTGGTTAAATAAAATCAAACCCACGCCAGTTACACAAACACTGGTAAAAACTGTGGCAGGACTATAAATCCCAACCAAATAACCATCTAAAACTAAAATCAGAATAAATGTTGTTACGATTAGATAGCTAAACCAATGGTTTACCCATTTTTTATTATAGTTTTTAATACTAACAAATGTTAAGAGCAATAAGCAGGCAATAGAAAAAAGGTTGATACTGAGTTGGCTTTTAATTAAAGCAATGTTGACCCACTGCCATAATGAAGGTGTCATTATGATATAGACTTTCCACATAATCCATAAAATATGAATCAGGATTGCGAGCACTAATACCAAAATACATTTTTCAATATTGCTCCAATTCATAATAATGTTGGATTGTATATGGCTGAATATTCGTTTAGCTAAATTACTCATATAAATTATTTTGAAACCATAACGTAAACTTTGATATATTGATTTTAGTATTAAGCTTTAATCTCAATTGATTTATATAACCATTTTATTTAAATCTATGTGTCATTAAAATAACATCAGGTACTGATGCACCCATCTTAACAACACAATAGATAAACCGATAAAATTTTATTAACATGTTTAAATAAATATTTCAATGATTATCTTTAATCTTAATTTGATAAAATTCAAATTAGAATAAATATATCCAATATTATTTATTTTTAATCCTAAAATTTTATTTACTAGAAAGATTAAGATACCTAAATTATAAACTAAAAAACCATAATTTTAATAAGTGTTTTTATGTATAAATTATTTTTTATGAAAAATATAGTTAAATTTTGAAGTGAGATGTCTAAACAGTCAATTATAAATAACTGACTGTTATAATTTAAATGTAATATTAAAATAATATAACTATAATAAAATATTATTTTATGAATTAATCCCGATCAAGTTGATGCGCAAATTCAGCAATATCTGCCAAGGCTTTTTTAGCTTCATCAAACCACGGACTAAACATTTGGAAATTATGCCACCTGTATAGAGTTTATAGCTAACATCTACATCTGCTTTTTTGGCTTTTTTCTCAAAACGAATAGCATCATCCATTAAGATTTCTTTTGAACCTACTTGTACCAACGTTGGTGGTAAACCCTCAAGATCATCAAAAATTGGTGAAATTTCAGGTATCGATGCGTTGATTTCTTTAGGTACATAATAGTTAATACCTGCCTCAAGCGCTTCTACAGACAGTAAAGCATCATGTTTTTGGTTATAACGTAAAGACTCACTGGTCAAGGTTAAATCTAAAAAAGGTGACATTAAAATCAAACCACTTGGCATGCGTTTCGGGTCTTCTTTTTTTAATTTCAGTGCCAAAGCCAAAGCCAAGTTTGCACCACAAGAATCACCTGACACAATAATATCTTTGGGTTTTACGCCTTGGTCAATCAGCATTTGATAAATATCATAAATAGCATCACTTGCTTCTGGATAAGGGTGTTCAGGCGCTAAAGGATAATCGACATGTAATACTTGCATTTGTGTACGAACAGCGATTTCAGACAAAAAAGCACGATGAGTTTTTAATGAACCTACAAAAAAAGCACCACCATGAATATGCAAAATCATTTGTGTGGTCTGATCTTGGGGTTTGATTTCTTCTGCATGAATTCCTGCAATGCGTAATGCGCGAAACTCAACATTTTTAGGTTGAGGGAAAACACGTGTAAGTTGCTCAATTGCAAAACGTAATGCAGTAGGTGGAAGGTTTAAACGACTTGGCATTTTAAAGCTAGTTTTTAAAATAGCTTCAGTAACGAATTGTTTCATTAATGGGTGAATCTTCATGCTTTTTCCATTTTGTTTGCTTTTTACTATTTTTATAGGTTGATTAATCAACATTATTTACAAGGCTACACCAAATAGTCACATTGAAAAATTGCATATTTGTTGCAACTTTTGAATACTATCATATGTCAATTGTGACTAGGGAAATCAAAAAAATGAAAAAAATTGCACTAATGGTCGGATTGCTTGCTGCAACAGCATTCGCCAATGCAGCAGACCCACTTAATGGTACAGTATGGAAAACCATTGATGATGAAACCAAGCAAGCAAAAGCTGTGGTGAAATTTACTGAGCAAAAGAATGGTACGCTTTCAGCAACCATTCAAAGTGTTTTAACACCAGGTGAAGAAAATGCTTGTAGTAAATGTGAGGGGAAATATCATAATAAATCGTTGAAAGGTGTCACGATTGTTTATGGTTTAAAGAATGTCAATGGTAAATATGAAGGCGGTACGATTCTAGACCCGAAAAATGGCAAAACCTATAAACTGAAAGGTGAACTTGCAGGCAATAAACTCAACCTGCGTGGTTATATGGGCGTTGCAGCTTTAGGTCGTAATCAAACTTGGATTCGTGCTAACTAATCAAAGTAAGCGTAAATCAATGATTTTTAAAAAGCCTGATTTATAATTGGGCTTTTTATTATCTATTACAAAATCAGTATTTAAATTTGATATAAACTAAAACAGCCATAATCCGTACGTACTGCAACTAGCTCTCCAATAAATTGTAGATGTGCAGAGCGAACGAGATGCTGTACTCTAAAGCTTCCTATAAGCTTTTCTTCAATCAAATCAATAATGTGAATTTCATGTCTTTGTAGAATAGCCAGTCGAGATTGATTTTGATTGAGACAAAATCCATTAATTTGATTTATATAGGGCGCTAAAGATGCTTCAAAAAACGCTTCCTTTTTCGTTGTTAAATTGATTTTGCGTAAAGACCATGTACCATATTTTTCCCAAAACAAAATGCTTTGATTGTTTTGGATAAATTGCATGTCATTTAGCATCTCAAAATCAAGCGTCAAATTTTCTAAGCATTTTCCAGATTGTGCGGCTATGATTTTGATTTTGCTCACTTCATCATGTAGTGCAAGCAATCTTCCATCAGCAGACAATTGTCCACAACATACCATATTGCCATTGACGATATTTAAGGCGTGCTGATCCTGTTGTAAAACATTATGTTGAGTATCACAAATATAAAAATTTTTAGCGTCTGCAAAAGCAATGTGATTTGATGCAACGCTCAGAAAGCTAAAAGGCTGATCTTGATTTTGACTAAGTTGTTTGAATGTCGCATATCTGAGTGAATAAGCAAAAATTTCATGGTCTAAATTAAATAAAATTTCTTGCGTAGCTGCCTCATAATACATCTTCCAGACCAATGCTTTGGGAAGAGAAATTTCATTGAGAATACGTCCCTTATGATCAATCTGTAGAACAGCACCTTGTAATTCTTGTTCTGTTCTGCTGTCTTTTTCATCTTTATAAATAAAAATGCCATTTTCTGTAGCTACAAAAGCTTGTGCACCTGTATAAACTTTACTGACATGTAAATGTAAAAGTGCTTCTCCAAATTGGACTTCTGAATTGCTCAACACATAACCTTTTTTTAGAAATTGCCATTCTTTCTTAAATAAATTTTCTTGAGCCTCATTTACGCTGCTAAATTCTTTGTGTGTCGTTTTTAATTTTTCGGCTGTGCCTGTTTCACTGATGAGGGTTTTATTTTCAACACAAAGGTTTAAAATTTTTTGATTTGAATAATCAATTAGTTGTCGTGTATTTGTCATTCTTTTTCCTTTTTATTTTCATAGATAGAGAATATTCTCAGTGAAAATATTCTCTTATTTAATTTTAGAATGATTTTGTTTTTAGAGCGATTTTAAGGCTTTGATCTTTTCCTCATCAAAACCTACAACATATGTACCATCTTTTTCAATAATAGGACGTTTGATCATGCTGGTGTGAGTGACTAAAGCCTGAATTAGATTATCTTGGTTAGAAAGAGCATCTTGTTGTTCTTGTTCAGATAATTTCTTCCAAGTAGTCCCTTTTTTATTAAGTACAATGTCTTGACCCAAATGATCTAACCAAATTTTTACTGTTTCAGCAGTAATGCCTTGTTTTTTATAATCATGAAACTCGAAGGGCAAAGCCAACTCACCTAATAGATCAAAGGATTTTTTCATTGAGTTACAGTTTTTGATCCCATAAATTTTTAGCATAGCCTACATTCTCATCTTCAATTTTAAATACACGCTATTTTAGCCTAGCAAAAAAGACAGCAAGATTGAACTGCTATAAAATTTACAAAATGAAAATAAACACTGTCATAAAAATGAAAGATTGATTGTTTATATTGAGCAGTATAGAAAAAAGAAAGCTGAATAAAGATTCACAACGAAAAAACTTGAGAATAATAAAGAAATGGTTTAAAAAAGAGAAAACCCGCATCTAATCATCCTGACTATGCGGGTCTCAATACAACGTCCAATGTCAAATCCATTAAAAATATAAACTTGCGTGAATATTTTCTTTTCGTCCTACGGCGTCCTATCCCTTTGTTGTCATCCTGACCATGTCCCTGTGCCGTAAGACAATAATGCGCTTATTGGTAAAAATAAAAAATACGATAACACGACATCTCATGTACGATATTTACATATATTAAGTGAACAATTGTTCACTTAATATATCAAGATTTTCTTTAATTTAAAGTTTGTAGTCAATAATCACAGGTGCATGGTCACTAAACCATGTGTCTTTATAGACCCAAGCATTGACAGTACGTGCTTTCCAGTCTGGTGAGCAAGCATGATAGTCGATGCGCCAACCGACATTTTTAGCGCGTGCTTGTCCGCGGTTTGACCACCAAGAATAAAGTTCCGCTTCTTTGCGTACTTCACGGAAAGTATCAACATAACCCAATTCATCATAAATATGGTCAAGCCAAGCACGTTCATGCGGTAAACAACCTGAAGATTTTTGGTTGCCTGACCAGTTTTTAATATCAATGCGTTTATGCACGATGTTGTAGTCACCACAAACGATGACTGATTTATTTTCATCACGCCATTGTTTTAAAATGGCTTTATATTGTTCTAAGAAATGATCTTTACGGGCTTGTGCTTCTTCACCTGAAGAGCCAGAAGGTAAATATAATGAACAAATATGTGCGGTTTGCCCTAAACCAAGATCAAATTCAGCACTGATAAATCGCCCTTGAGAATCTGCCAACTCAAAACCTAAACCATCTGTAATGGAAACAAAAGGTAAGCGGCTATAGATCGCAGTACCGGCATAACCAGCACGTTCTGCAGGGAATAAATGGGTGTACCAACCTTCAGGACGAAATTTTTCAGTCCATTGTGCATGCGTAATGCGACTTTCTTGCATACAGATCACATCTGCATCGGATTGCTCCATCCAGTCCAGTAGACCCTTGGTAACGGAAGAACGCAGACCATTTACGTTAATTGAGACAACTCTTAAAATTTTTTGATCACTTGGATAGCTACTCTTTGGTATCATGCGCAAGTCTTACCTCTATTACAGAATTTTGGAGCACCTCATGTCAACGCCAGCTCAGTTTAACCCACAAGCTTTTATCGAACTCGCATTATCACGTGGTGTGCTTAAATTTGGTGAGTTTACTTTAAAATCAGGTCGTGTGAGCCCTTATTTTTTTAATGCAGGTTTGCTCAATGACGGTGAAGCATTATCGCTGTTAGCGCAAGGTTATGCAGATAAACTCACACAATGTAACAATGTTGAGGTGATTTTTGGACCTGCCTATAAGGGCATTCCATTTGTTGCAGCAACGGCGGTGGCATTGTCACAAAATCATGCGATCAGTGTCCCTTGGGGCTTTAACCGTAAAGAAGCCAAAGATCATGGTGAAGGTGGCGTCTTGGTTGGTGCTGCGGTTGAGGGTAAAAAAGTTTGGATCATTGATGATGTAATCACCGCGGGTACTGCGATCCGTGAAGTTGTCACTATTTTGAAAAATGCGGGTGCGACAATTGCTGGCGTTTTGGTGGCTTTAGACCGTGAAGAAAAGGGTCAAGGTCAACTTTCTGCAATTCAAGAAGTACAAAAAGAACTTGAAATTCCGGTACATGCTTTAATTACCATGACAGATTTAATGGACTATCTAGATAATAAAGGTGAAAAAGAAGCTTTGGCAAAAATGCAAGCTTACCGTGTTAAATACGGAATTTAATAGCTCAAAAAAATGATTGAGAGTAAGGAGTATTTGCTCCTTATTTTTATCAATTGGTTTGCTTCAGGTGAGTGAGCACATGTTGTTTTTAGTTTTGATTGTCATTGTGATTGTACTGGGCTTTTTTATGGTACAGCAATTGGATCAACATCGTTGGCAGCGTTATCAGTTTGAGCGCGATATGTTTTTTCGTGACCATCCATTGTTAATGCAAGACTTAGAAAATTTTCACTATGTATTGAAACTAAGCCATACGATACAGCGTAAAATCATAACTGAGCTGATGCTAAAAGCAAGCGCACAACCTGTGTATAAAAAAGTTCGTTTACAACGTTTGCCTGAAATGGGACAAGAAAAATATCACATTGATGTTTTATTGCATGACATCAAAGTTGCAGAATTAGACCGAATTTATGCTCAAAAGTTTGGAGAAAGTTTGATTAAAACGGATTTTGAGATTGGTCGTCCGATTGAAGTGTTATCGGAGATTTTAGTGATACAAAAAACTAGCAATGAACTCGTGTGTCAAATGCGTTTGAGTCTCCCGCAAAATCCTAGAGATATTGCACGATTACTTTTGCTGGATCAAAAACGCATGCAAAAAAATTAAAATAGACCGGATTATGTTTTAACAATAGACTGAATGGAAAGAGCGTTTTTAATAAACATTTCAAGCATTTTCTTCTGTAAAAATTGCGTTACTGTATAAGCTTTAAAAGAAAATTTACAACAAAAACAATTCTCCTATTGTCCTATTACTGGTATTCAGCGTATTAATTGTAGTCTAGGTCAAGCATTTAAAATTGACTACAATGTAACGTATCGGCATCGCCATGAAGATTTTGCGCAACAGTAATTTAGGATAAAAATATGACCAATACCAATTATACCGAACTTTCAAATTCAGACGATTGCGAAAAATATGTGAATAAATTTATTCAAGACTTCGAAATTCGTTCTGCTGAAATAGGCAAAGGCACAGTCATTAAACGTGCATTACCGAGTCGTCAAAAGCGCATGATCGGTGCATGGTGCTTTTTAGATCATGCAGGCCCTGTTAGTTTTCCTCAAGGGGATGGGCTAGATGTTGGACCGCATCCACACACTGGTTTACAGACATTTACGTGGATGATAGAAGGCACCATGATGCATACCGACAGTCTTGGGTCTAAGCAGTTGATTCGTCCAAAACAAGTAAACTTAATGACAGCAGGTTACGGAATTTCGCATACAGAAGTTGCACCTGAGTCAGAAACCAAAATGCATGCTGCACAACTTTGGATTGCTTTGCCTGATGATAAACTGAATATGGCACCACAGTTTGATCACTATCCAGAATTACCTGTCGTGACTCAGGATGGGGTAGAGTTTACAGTTTTAGTCGGTGAATATTTAAATACCACCTCACCTGTACAAGTGCATACTGAATTGTTAGGTGTTGATCTATTTGCAAAAGATTCAACAGCGCTTCGTATTCCACTAAATCCTAAATTTGAATATGGCTTTTTAGCACTTGAAGGTACAGCAACCATCAATGGGCATGAATTAACAGATGAGAATCTGGTGGTGCTAGAACCTGGTTTAAATGAGTTAAGTATTGAAATACATGCGGGTAGTCGTATTTTAATGTTGGGGGGTGAACCTTTCGAATCACCGATCTTACTTTGGTGGAATTTGGTTGGGCGAACTCAAGAAGAGCTAAAAATTGCACGAGAACAATGGATCAATCAAGATCCACGTTTTGGCTCTATTCCTGATTATGAAGGTCCACGTTTAGAAGCGCCGGCATTCCCAGATAAAATGCGTCCTTCAAAATAAGTTTTAAATGTTTCAAAATAAACTCAGCATCATGCTTTTCAATGGGCTGAGTTTAAAATCAAAATCTTCAAAATATTTTTAAATAGATCAGGAATATAAAAATGGCAATTATTGCAAATGCAAAAGTAAAAACTTTTCCTGAAGCATGGTCAGGTGAAGTAACAAGTGGTAAACATCAACTTATTACAGATAAGCCAGAATCTTTTGGTGGACAAGACAAAGGTTTGGCACCTTATGATTTTGTTTGTTCAGGTTTGATTTCATGCACGATGATTACTTTACGCATGTACGCACAGCACAAGGGTTTAGAGCTAGGTGCTTTTAGTGTTGAAGCGGATTTCAATGCCAATAAAGAAGGTAAAGAATGGATTGAGCGTCGTTTGTCTTTTGAGCAAGAACTTTCTGATGAGTTAAAGCAAAAAGTTCTAGATATTTGCCAAAAAACCCCTGTGACTAAAACCTTATTACGCAGTGTTGAGATCAATACCTCGATTCTTTAAATCTATCGTGGGTTGACTGAGATACAAAAAGACATCTTGTATCCCAACACGATGTCTTTTTGTAATGTGAATCCGTGATAGTCAGAGTATAAAAAATATAGGCAATAACAATGATTACACTACACCATTTGGAACAATCACGTTCGATTCGTATTCTTTGGGCACTTGAGGAACTTGGTCTTGATTATCAAATCCAATATTACAAACGACTGCCAACTTTTGCAGCACCACCAGAGCTCAAAAAGATTCATCCTTTAGGTAAAGCACCAATTTTGACAGATGCTGATTTGGTGATTGCTGAGTCCGCTGTAATTTTAGAGTATTTACAAGAAAATTATGATATTGAAAATAAATTTCAACCATCTGATTCAGCAGACAGGCTGCAATACAACTACTGGATGCATTATGCAGAAGGCTCTTTAATGCCATTATTGGTATTTAGCTTGGTGATGAATAATGTGCCAAAACATGTGCCATTTTTGATTCGACCTATGGCAAAACAAATTGTCAAAGGGGTGAAAAGTGGATTTATTCAGCCTCGATTAACTGATCATATTGCATTTTTAGAGAATTATTTAAAGCATCATGATTATTTTGCAGGTGAATTTTCTTTTGCTGATATTCAAATGAGTTTTCCACTTATGGCTTTACAGGAACGAGTCAAAGGTAAATATCCACAGCTTCAAAAATATCTCACCCGCATACAGCAACGTCCTGCTTATCAGAAAGCTAAATTAAAAAATGATGCGTTAAAATGAATCTGATATTTTTACCTGGCGCTTCGGGCAGCGTAGAGTTTTGGCAAGCGGTGATGCAGGCTTTACCAAACTATTTACAAAAATCAGTACTTGCTTATCCGAGTTTTGGTGGCTATCCCGATCATGCAGAAGTGCAAAGCTTTGAAGATTTACAGGCACATGTACTAAAACACATTCAACAGCCTAGTGTTGTGGTTGCCCAATCTATGGGTGGGATTTTTGCTGTGCAAGCCGCTTTACAAAAACCTGATTTGATTCAGGTTTTGGTATTGGTGGCAACCTCAGGAGGAATTGATTTAAGCCAGTTTGATGTAGCCGATTGGCGAGAGGATTATCAGCTGAGTTTTACTGTACCAGATTGGTTTGTAGCACATCGTTCAGATTTGAGTGAGCAACTTAAGCATATTCAATGCCCTGTATTATTGCTTTGGGGAGACAGTGATCCGATTAGCCCTATTACTGTAGGTCAATATTTACAACAAAAAATGTCAAATGCTGAATTAGTTGTGCTTGAAAATGGACAGCATGATTTGGCAAGTGTTCATGCAGATCAAGTTTCCACACTGATTTTAGATTTTATTGAAAAGATTAAATAGAAAATGCCCAATACTTATTGGGCATTTTGCTTTAACGCAATCGCAAAAATATATTGGCTTAAGCCAAGCAATCTTGTTTAGACACTAAATCTGGGCAACCTAATGGATTAAGTGCACATTTTAAGTCTTCGATTTGTTCTTGGGTTACATAACCTTTGGATTTTAAATATTCTGCCACACGGTCATCACGTAGGCTTAAGAAAGCAGCATCATACACTTCAAGGTCTACAAAAAGTGCAGCCGTTTCTAGGCTATTGAAACGATCAAGGAAAATATCATCGCCATACATCAGAAAGACATGATCATAAGCTGCATGTGTATCAACATTTAAACGCTGTGCCAAAGTCGTTGGTGAAGTTTTTACAAAAAGCAAATCAGACAACTCATCGAACTGCGTAAGATCAAGCACATCTTCGCCAGTTTTGACTTTACCTAACCATGCTTTAAACACCAATACTGCACCACCACGTAACAACATACTCCAAATTTGGTGGCGAGTTTCTTCATCTAAAGATTTACATTCATCTTTTAGCTCTTGAATCAGCAATTCTTCTTGTTGTGCAATTTTGTCAAATAAACCTAAACCTTGAGGTTGATAAGCAACAGGAGAAAATACATCAAATTTTAGATCTTCGAACACTTTGAGTGCCAAAGGTACGGCAGCTTGATAAAGTGCATTTAAGGCATGTAACTGTGCATCATCGAGTTTGCTATGTGGGAAAACTGCTGTCCAGTCAATTTCAGGCAATATCGCATTAACACCATATTGACGGTGGAATTGTTGGGTTTGGTGAATACCGTGAGGAACTGCTTCTGAAATATTCATGGAAAACTCCTATTTATAAAATTTTGTGTTTGCATCATTCCTAATGCAAATTTATCTAACCAATATTTAGGATTTATGATTTATCTAAGATGCAATAGGAATAAGACTAAAGTATAATGCTGTGATTATATTAGAATATAATTATTTAAAATCATTTATTTAGGTTATTGTAACCAAGTGTACAAGTGTATAGTAATAAATTTGATTGAATTTGCCATAGAAAACCTGTTTGTGAAATTTTTGGTCAATAGATTTTGCCTAAATCATCAATTTTTTGATCACTTTTGCCTAAATGCAATAAAAGTGCGGTCATTTCACTTAAAAAAAGCGCTTAAAAATTTATTTTTAAGCGCTGTAAATGTATCAAAACATATCTTAGCGATGATTCTTACTATATTTGGAGATTTTCAAGCCTGATAACCAAGAACGTAATGATGCAGGTTTAAGGGGCTTTTTCAGTAGTACAATATTTAAGTCTTTTAAATGTTGTGGTAACTCAGGATCGGAGTCTGCTGTAATCAATGCCACAGGAACATTTTCCTGACGATTTTGAACAATAAAATCTAAGCCCATTTTATTGTTGTTTAGATGTTGATCGACCAACCAGACTTGGATATTTTCTTGTTGAATAAGTTCTAAGGCCTGTTCTGGTTCGGTCGCCTTAAACACTTGATAACCCCATTTGGTAAGTAAGGTGTTCATTCCTTCTAAAATGGTTTCATCATTGTCCAAACATAAAACTTTATAGGCTTTGGTACGCAACGGTACAGCTTGTACAGGTGTGGCAACCACTTTCGGTGCTTCTACAATCGGCACTTCGATCATAAAGCAAGAGCCTTTGCCGAGTTTGGAAAATACCGACACAGGGTAGTCTAATAAACTGGTCATGCGTTGCACAATCGCCAAACCAAGTCCTAAACCTTGTTCACCCCAAGGTGAGGTATGTCCACAACGTTCAAATTCTTGGAAGAGTTTATTGAGCTGTTCTTCGGCAATGCCGGGTCCAGTGTCCCACACGCCAATACGAATATGCTGTGGATGTGATGCTGAACGCAATACACCCACAATAACACGACCACTAGCAGTATAACGCAGTGCATTACTCACAAAGTTTTGAATAATACGACGAATCCATTGCGGGTCAGTATCAATCCAAAATTGAGCATCGTGTACTACTAATTTGATATTGCGCTGTGCAGCGATGGATTTGAACTGAAGTTCTAGGTCACTAAGTAAATCATGCAATGGATAGATTTGGCGTTTCGGTTGGATTGTTCCGCCTTCTAAACGGGCAATGTCTAAAAGTGCCGATAACATGCTTTCTGCACCATATAAGGCACGGTCAAGTTGTTGTAGGGTTTTACGGTCTTCATCGCTTTGCACGCTTTGTTCAAGGGCTGTACTAAATAAACGTGCAGCATGCATCGGTTGTAATAAGTCATGACTCGCTGCAGCAATGAAGCGACTTTTTGACATATTGGCTTTATCCGCTTGTTCACGAGCCAACTGTTGTTCTGCAAGCGCATTTGCCAATTGTTGCGTACGGTCAGAAACACGAGCCTCAAGCACCGCTTCATTTTCACGGAATGCAGTAATGTCGGCAAATGTGGTGACGAAACCACCGCCTTCAATTGGATTGCCTCGCATCTGGATAACCCGACCATCTTTACGAATCCGTTCGAACTCATGTGCGCTACCGACTTTCATCCAATGAATCCGTTTACGGACATGTTCTTCGATTGAGCCTGGACCACATTCACCACGTTCAGCGTTATAACGAATCAAGTCAGCAATTGGGCAGCCGACGTAAACCAAATCTTTTGGATAATCAAAGAGTTTTAGATATTGATTATTCCAAGCCACCAAACACATATTTTCATCCACCACACTCACGCCTTGAGTCATGTGGTCGATCATGGTCATGATCAAGTTTTGGTTAAAACGTTGCCATTGTGACGCTTGATCCAGAATGTTTGCGACTTGTCCAAGTGCTAAACCGTTATTGACCATCGCTGTGGTGAGCAGAGTACGAGCAGATGCTGCGCCAATGGTTCCAGCTAAATATTGTTCAGTAAAGCGCCACCACATGCCATTGGCACTGCTATTTTCATTCAATACCACATTATTCATGATACAAAATTGACGAAAAGCATGGATGGTGGGGCCTTCACCTGTAATACGTTTGGCTAAGGCAATCAAATCGCCTACTTTTAATCGAGCCACATCATGATTTAAATAACTGATGTCAGTCGAGGTATTTTGTGCAGGTAAGGGCTTGGTTTCATAATAGAAGAAACTTTCTGCCTGAATTTGCTCTGCAACGGATGGACGATAAATCCGAGAAATCCAAATATATAGGGTAATGTTCAGACCTAATGCCCATATCACGCCATGTGTCAGTGGGGCAAATGATTCAAAGCCAAACAATGCTTCAGGACGCAACCATTGAATATCGAATGGTCCATACATTAAAAGCTGCTGGGCGAACTGACTATATTCTGTAGGTAAACTACGTAATACCGTTGGTAAAAGCAGGGTATATGTCCATAAAATAAAGCCAACTACCAAGCCTGCATACACACCTTGTCGACTACCACCACGCCAGTACAAACCACCGATCAAAGCAGGTGAAAATTGTGCAACCGCACTAAAGGCAAGTAAACCAAAAGTGGATAATTGATCAATATCATTAAAAAAGTGGAAGAATAAAAAGCCTAAAAACATGACCGCAAGAATACAAATACGGCGTGTAAATTTTAAAACTTGAGGCAAGCGTTTGTCATGACGTGAAAGTAGATTCAAACGCCAAAGCGCAGGCATGATTAAGTCATTACTCAGCATGATTGACAGCGCAACCGAAGACACCAGTAACATCCCAGTAGATGCAGAAAAGCCCCCTAAAAATGCCAATAATGTCAGCCAATCCTGTCCATAACTTAAAGGCAGTGAAAGCACAGCAACATCGGGAATACTTAAATAAGCAGGTGCCGCATGTAACGCCCAACTAGCAATCGGAATAATCGCAATAATGGTTAAAATTAAATAGGTTGCAAACCAACGTCGTGCACCACGAATATGTTTTTCATCACGTAATTCAACCACAGCAACGTGGAATTGACGAGGTAAACAAATAATCGCCAAAGCTGCAAGTAAGGTCTGAATCCAGAACGTTTCAGGTACGCCAAATAACTGCACTTCATGAAAAGTTTTCGTTACGTCTTTGGAAATTTGTATTAAATTGGCTGGATTTTCAAAGATAAAAAAGAAAGCCACACAGAGTAAAGCAAACAGTTTGACGAAAGATTCAAATGCCACGGCAAGCATCAAACCGCCATGTTGCTCAGTATTGGCGATTTGTCGAGTACCAAACATCATGGCTAAAATAGCAAGTACAGCCGTTAAGCCGAGTACACCATTGGTGGTGGTAGAAATGACTTGAGTATTATGTTCAAGCATGACCGAAGCACTGAGGGCAATGGCACGTAACTGTAGCGCTAAATACGGAATAATGGCGATGACAGCAAGAATAGTGACCAAAGATGCCAGCGTACCGCTTTTACCATAACGTGCCGCAACAAAGTCAGCAATCGAGGAAATCGCATGATGCTGACGTACTCGACCTAAACGTCGCCAAATGTCATAGCCTAAGCCGACAAAAAGTAGTGGGCCTAAATAGATCGGCAGGAAGATAATGCCTTCACGAACGGCTGCACCTGTTGCACCATAAAATGTCCAAGAAGAACAATACACGCCTAATGTTAGACTAAAGAGAAGCATTCGCCCTCTTGTACTCAAACGACTCGCATGTTTTTCGCCAAAGAATGCACAGGCAAATAAAATTATGATGTAAAGGGCAAGAACCCCAATAATCAACCAACTATTCATAGCGACTACAGTTTAAAAATCTGTCCCTATGATAGCGCATCCATGAACAGCCACGCCTATTTCGCTCAAAATTTAACGACCAAAGTCTAAGTTACCTTTTGCCATAAGATTGTTAATTTTAGCTCATCAAAATAATGATTAAAAATTGCAATCAGTGGACTGGTGGCAAATCAAGGAGCAAGATTATGGATGAGAGACAGGTAGACGCGATTCTACAAAATCCAAAATTCAAAGAAATGGTGGCTAAGAAGAGAAATTTAAGCTGGACGTTAACTGCAATTATGTTGTTTGTTTATGTTGGTTTTATGCTTTTAGTTGGCTATAACAAAGAGTTTTTATTAACACCTGTGTCACCGGGTAGCGTGACCACTTGGGGTATTCCTTTAGGCTTAGGCATTATTGTTTTATCTTTCCTTTTGTGTGGTGTGTATTCGTACATTGCCAATAACAAGCTTGATCAATTGAATGAAGAAGCGATGCGTGAAGTAGAAGCAATTGCCCACGAAAAAGGACTACACTAAGATGAAGAAATGGAATTCTTTCAAAGCTAAAGCTGCGCTTGCATCAACTGCGTTGCTTTCTACACTTGCTCAGGCTGGTCCAGACTTAGGCGCAGCAGAACAACAAGCAACCAACTGGCATGCAATCATCATGTTTGCCATTTTTGTAGGTTTGACTTTATTTATTACCAAATGGGCAGCAAGACAAACCACGAACACTGCTGATTTCTATACCGCAGGGGGTGGAATCTCAGGTTTCCAAAATGGTTTAGCGATCGCAGGTGACTATATGTCAGCAGCATCGTTCCTCGGTATTTCTGCAATGGTGTTTAGCTCAGGCTTTGATGGTCTGCTTTATTCACTTGGCTTCATGGTTGGTTGGCCGATCGTATTGTTCTTGGTGGCTGAACGTCTACGTAACTTAGGTAAGTACAACTTGTCAGATGTGGTGTCATTCCGTCTGGAAGAAAAACCTGTACGTACGCTTGCTGCGATTAGTTCATTGGTGGTTGTGGCATTCTATCTAATTGCACAAATGGTTGGTGCAGGTCAGTTGATCAAACTTCTCTTTGGCTTGAACTATAACATTGCAGTGGTGATCGTCGGTCTTCTGATGATGGCTTATGTTATCTTTGGCGGTATGTTAGCGACCACTTGGGTACAGATCATTAAAGCAGTAATGTTATTGTCTGGTGCGACTTTCATGGCATTTATGGTGATGAAAGCAGTTGGCTTCAGTTTCGCTGAAATGTTTAACCAGTCGATCCAAGTATTCTCTAAAGTACATGACGTGAGCTTTGAAAAAGCAGCTGAAATCATGGGACCAGGAAGTTTAGCGAAAAACCCACTAGATGCTTTATCGCTTGGTTTAGCATTGATGTTCGGTACTGCAGGTTTACCACATATTTTGATGCGTTTCTTTACAGTGAAAGATGCCAAAGAAGCACGTAAATCAGTGGTGGTTGCAACAGGTTTCATTGGTTATTTCTACTTACTTACATTCATCATTGGTTTTGGTGCGATCCTTTTCGTTTCAAACAATCCTCAATTCATTGATGTTGCAAAAATGGCAGTCACTGGCAAGTTAGAGCTTGTTGGTGGTAACAACATGGCAGCGGTTCACTTGTCTGATGCAGTAGGCGGTGACTTGTTCATGGGCTTCATTTCAGCAGTAGCATTCGCAACAATTCTTGCGGTAGTGGCTGGTTTGACATTATCTGGTGCATCTGCAATTTCTCATGACTTGTATGCAAACGTATTGAAAAAAGGTCAAACTACACCTGAATCTGAACTTCGTATGTCTAAAATTGCAACTTTAGGTCTTGCGATCTTTGCAATGATCTTAGGTATTTTGTTCGAAAAACAAAACGTTGCATTCATGGTCGGTTTAGCATTCTCTGTAGCAGCATGTGCAAACTTCCCAGTGCTTGTACTTTCAATGTTCTGGAAAGGTTTAACAACTCGCGGTGCAGTAATTGGTGGTGTTGTTGGTCTCGTAACTGCAGTGACTTTAATTATCTTATCTAAAGCAGTTTGGGTGGATACATTAGGAATCTCTGATACACCGATCAACTCATTTAATGGTCCAGCAATCTTTGCAATGCCATTAGCATTCATCTGCTGTTGGTTATTCTCAGTTACTGATAACTCACCACGTGCGCAAGCAGAACGCAAAGCATTTGATGCACAGTTCGTACGCTCACAAACAGGTATCGGTATCTCTGGCGCATCTGATCACTAAGATCAAACCGAATGAAAATAAAAAGTCCCGTAAGGGGCTTTTTTTATTACTTATGTATGTCCCATCCTAAATAAAGTTGACACTTTTCATTGTTAAATTATGGAGAGTGTTATGACTACACCACTTAAACGAACACAGCGAGATTATAGTCTTGCCTTTAAATTGTCAGTTGTTGACCAAGTTGAAAAAGGCGAATTGACCTATAAGCAAGCACAGGATAAATATGGTATTCAAGGTTGCTCTACCGTTTTGGTTTGGCTTCGTAAGCATGGTAATTTAGATTGGAGTAAAGGAACACCTCCTTACCATTTAGGTCAAACTACTATGTCTGATACACCACTTACGCCAGAGCAACGGATTAAGGAGCTTGAACAACAACTACGTGATACTCAACAGAAAGCTGAATTCTTTGAAGCGGTTGTTGATGTCTTAAAAAGAGATTACGGAGTTAGTATTGTAAAAAAGCCACGAAGCAAGCCATCAAGGAAAAGAAAGAGTTAGGCATAAGTATTGTGCAATGTTGCCGTTATCTTGGCATAACTCGACAAGCCTATTACCAACAATGCCAACGAGATGTCTTGTGAGGTCTAAACAAGATCAAATCATCTTAGAGCAAGTCAAAATGCAAAGGATGTACCATCCCCGTATGGGTACAAGAAAGTTGCAATATCTATTGAATCAGACCAGCCTTACTCACATTGGTCGTGATTATTTATTTGATTTACTTCGGCTTAATCACTTATTGGTAAAACCTAAACGAGCTTATCACAAGACAACTCATAGCCATCATCGCTTTCGTTGTCATCCTAACCGTTTAAAGGCAGGGAATGATCAAGTGATCGTAAAGAGACCTGAACAGTTATGGGTTGCAGACATCACTTATTTACCAACTAAAACAGGTGAAGCATATTTAAGTTTATTCACAGATGCATGTTCAAGAAAAATAGTGGGCTATCATGTTCATAATGATCTAAAAACTGATTCAGTGATACAGGCATATAAGAAAGCCTTGAAGCAACGTAAATCACAAGATGTTGTACTGACTCACCACTCGGATAGGGGGATTCAATATTGTGCTGAGAAATATCAATTCATGCATAAAAAGCATGGAGTGCAGTGTTCAATGACAGATGGATATGACTGTTACCAGAATGCTTTAGCTGAACGAATCAATGGTATTTTAAAAAATGAATATTTACTGCACAAACCTACTGATATTGAAGAAGCAATCAAAATGGTTGCTGAGTCTGTGGACATTTACAATACAAAGCGACCTCACTTTGCCTTAGAATATAAAACGCCCAATGAGGTTCATCAGGCGTTTTATAGTTGAAATAAGTGTCAACTTATTTCAGGACTAGACATTATCTTTATTCAAAATAAATCATATTCATCTCCTTAGAGAAGGAAACAAAAGTTATTCTTCTTTTCAATATGCGCTATACAATAAAATTTCTGTAAGATACACAGCAACATCTTAAAACAACAAAGATCAAAGATAAGGAATATACATGCAAGCTTTATTTCACTTTTGGAAAGGCTTCAAACTTTTGCCTTCTGCATGGTTGCTGTTGGTGCAGCTTAGTATTCTGATCTTGTATTTATTTACCAGTAGCAGTCGTAGCTATCAAATTTTTATGTGGGCACTCGGTGTGTTGGCATTGTTAATTATTGCCAAAGTGATTCGACAAACACCTGTTTATAGTTTTATTGGGCTATTTTTTGTGGGTGCAGCATTTATCTTTTCGATTCTCATGTTGATCGGATTGCGTTCAGTTCCGATGCAAATCACTGCGCATATTTTTGAAGCTTTGGCTTATTTCTGTGCGGCATATGGCTTAGTCCGTTATATGTTTGAAGACCGTTATTTAACCAAAGATGAGCTGTTTGCAGCAGGTGCGGTATTTACCTTGATTGCATGGGGCTTTGCATTTTTATATAGCATTTGTCAGTTGGCAGTTCCGCAAAGTTTTCAAAATCCAAATAATGTTAGTGAATATCAAACTTGGCTGGACTTACTGTTTTTAAGTTTTAGTTTACAGTCAGCAACAGGGTTGTCGGATGTTATTCCTATTGCACCCGCAGCACGGATCATCGCAATGCTACAAATGTTTTGTGGGGTAATGTACTTGGCATTGATCGTTTCTCGGCTGATCGCTTTACATTATGTCGGTCATAAAAATGAATAATTTCAATTAAATAATTTTTACAGTAAGTAAACTGCATCGCTTTTTTATTTGATTTATCATCTATTTGGACTTTTCTGAAGCTGAGTCCATTCTTTTTTCACATCATGTGAATGCCTTTCTTGACCCATAGGGTCTATTCATTAATTAAAAAAATGTGAGGAAAACATGCCCTCCAAAAAGTCATCTTGGTTTGACAATGTCAACCCAAATGTATTTTTCAGTAGTGTTGGAATTATTGTTGTATTTTTAGCATTTGTGATTTTTACCCCAAATGCTTTTGACCTGATGACCAAGCAAATGAATCAGTGGATTACAGATTCATTTAGCTGGTTTTATGTGCTTGCCGTGGCAATTTTCCTGATGGTTTTAGTGTTCATTGCCTTTTCTGATATGGGTAAAATCAAACTCGGCCCTGATCATAGTCAGCCTGACTATAGCAATGGTTCTTGGTTTGCCATGTTGTTTACCGCAGGTATGGGTATCGGTTTAATGTTCTTCGGGGTTGCTGAACCCATTATGCATTATGTCGATCCACCTACAGGCGATCCGCAAACAGTTCAAGCTGCACAACAAGCAATGCGAATTACCTTTTTTCATTGGGGCTTACATGCGTGGGCAATCTATGCTTTGGTTGGTTTAACCTTGGCTTATTTTGCTTTTCGTCATAATCTCCCTTTAAAAGTTCGCTCTGGTTTATATCCCTTAATTGGTAAAAAAATCCATGGGCCAATGGGAGATGCAGTAGACACCTTTGCCACCATTGGAACGGTATTTGGGGTTGCAACTACTTTAGGTTTTGGTGTAACACAAATTAACTCAGGTTTGAGTTATTTATTTGGTTGGGAAAATCAGATCAGTACGCAAATTATGCTGATTATTTTTGTCAGTATCTTAGCGTCATTATCGGTAGGCTTAGGTTTAGATAAAGGGATCAAACGCCTATCTGAATTAAACTTAGTGCTTGCTTTAACTTTATTAGGCTTTGTGTTCTTAGCCAGTTCCAGTATTTATATTCTACAAACTACCATTCAAAATGCTGGGCAATACATCTCTAATTTATTTTCCATGACTTTTAATCTTTATGCCTATCAACCAAGCGGCTGGATTGGTGGTTGGACGATTATGTATTGGGCATGGTGGATTTCATGGTCACCATTTGTGGGGATGTTTATTGCACGTGTGTCACGTGGACGAACCATCCGAGAGTTTATTGTCGGCGTACTACTCATTCCTACAGGTTTTACTTTGATTTGGATGGGGTTCATGGGGAATGCGGCTTTATTTAGTATTCTAGAACAAGGGCATACTAGTTTAATTTCAGCCGTACAAAAAGACTCCTCTGTGGCGTTATTTGAGTTTTTAAGTCATTTACCTTTTGCCAGTATTTCCAGCTTTATTGCAACGATTTTAGTGGTTCTATTCTTTGTAACTTCTGCGGACTCAGGGGCTTTGGTAACAGATTATCTCACAGCAAAATCGGATAATTCTCCAGTGTGGCAACGTCTATTTTGGACAGTGCTTATGGCGGTATTGTCGATTATTTTATTGGTCGTCGGTGGGTTAGGTGCATTGCAATCAGCCACCATGATGAGTGCTTTGCCATTTACCTTGATTATGATGTTGCTGTGTTGGGGCTTACTCAAAGCCTTGCGTTTAGATGTCACCAAAATGAATGCCTTACAAGTCGCACGAATTACCCCGAGAGCGGTACAAAATCCGCGTAGTTGGCAACAACGTTTGGGTTTAATCATGCACTATCCGCATACACGTGATGAAGTGAATGATTATATTCAACATCAAGTACGACAAGCTTTTGAAAATATTCAACGTGAATTTAAACGCCGACATTTACAGGTAAATATTCAAGAAGTCGAGGATGGTTTGGTACTGCGTGTTGACCATCAAAGTGAGTTGAATTTTATTTATAAGGTGCTGACGCATCAAACTGAAGCTGCGAGTTTTATGTTAGACGAACAACATCAGGATATTGAGGAGTTTTATCAGGCTGAAGTGTTTTTACGTGAAGGTGGTCAGGGTTATGATGTGATGGATTGGACGCAAGAAGATCTATTACAAGATATTATTGACCAATACGAACGTCACTTACATTTTTTAAATGTGATTCGTAATTGATTGATTTTTTAATCTATTCGCCCAATCTGTGAATAGATAGTATGATTGAAAATACAGCGCGTAACATGCGCTGTATTTTCAATATCATTGGACATTTAAATTATAAACGTGTTAGAAAGCATACTTTTTAGAACACCCCTTAAAAAAACATTAGTAAAATAGCAGCTTATGCTTTTACTCATTATTTAGCAGCATTGGCTTTGTTTTGTAAGTTTTGCATCTCAGTCAGTAGTGCTTGCTGCATCTCAGTTGCTTTTTTCTGTAATGCATTGATTTCATTCATATCAGGTGGGTTTTTCAAACCTGCTTCAGAAAGCTCTACACCAAGATTATTGGCTTGTTTCATTTTGCTACGAACAGCGTCAACTTCAGAACTTTTTAAAGTGAGAGCATCTAATTCTTTATTGAAGTTTTCAGTGTAACTTTTCATTTTTTCAACAATACCTTCTAATGCGGCTTTGTCATTTTTTTGAGCAGCTTGCGTGACTTCATTTTGAAACTCTAAGGCTTCTTTGGCTTTGTTAGTAGAAAGTGTTTGGATTTGAGTTAAATCGCTTTTGATGTCAGCCGCTACATCTTTACTCAGTGAAACAGCAGCTTGTGTTGCAACAGGTTGATTATCTGTGCTTGTGGTAGCCGCTTCATTTGGTTTTTTATCACATGCAGTTAAAGCAACTGAAGCCATACATAAAGAAGCTAATAATAATTTTTTCATTTTTCACCCTTTCATTTAAATTTATAATGAATCTGATGTAACTTTTTTCAAATTCAAAAAATAAAGCACTAATCATGTACTGATTAGAAATACTTGCTAAATCTTGAGTTGGTTAAAATTTTATTTCTATAGCTATTATGTAGATAAGTATATGAATCCTGCAACAAAACAGCATAATTTGTGGCATTCTGCTTCCAATCTAAACATTGTTGTAATTTTCTTTATATCTCAAGTAATTGAGTTGGTGTTTGCCCTGTATAACGTTTAAAAAATTCAATAAAACTGGAACTTTGCTTATAACCTAGCTCTAAGCTAATCTTTTTAATCGAATTGCCACGATGCAATTGGGTAATGGCATAAATGATTTTACTGCGATTACGCCATTCAGAAATTGACATGGAAAGCTCACGCTGGCTCAACCTTAAAATATGTCGTTCACTGAGTTCAAATTCTGCCAAAACTTGCTGTAAGGTTTCAGCGAAGCGTAACGGATTTGCCAATTGTTTTAAGATCGGTTCTAAAACGGCATGATGACTTTGCGGTAAATATTGATCATAACATGGTGCAAAAGTCAGTTGATCCAATAATACTTGCAATAAATGCTGCTGATAATTTGCCGAATAATTTTTACTTTTTTGATGTGTCAAAATCTCATGTACTGTTTGTCTGAGAAAAGGTTGCACAGTTAAAGTTTGACAGCGTTTTGAAAATTGCTGGCATAGGATTGGATGAAGCCGAATACAAATATAATGTGTAACTTGTTGATCCAAAGCAATAGAACAATGCTCAGTTTGTGGGGGAATCCAAATGCCATAACTTGGCGGTGATAAGTAGCGTTGTTGATCGATAGAAAATTCCAGTAAACCATTTAAACTAAAATTAAAATCTCCCCACAAACAACTATGGGGAGTCACGACATCATCTTTTTGATAATGAAATTCTTCAATTTCAATCCACTGACTGAGTTGAAACATATTTTTAAGCAAATTTTTAAGCAAATGCATATTTTCTAAATCAAATCATCACTTATGAGTTTTCACAGGTGATTTTAGGGTTATTTAGTCCACGTGACCATGTGAAAATTGAAAGCAAAGCCAACACAATAAAACCAAGAACGCTATACAGTAAAATATTGGCATTAAAATGATCGACAATATAACCACCAAAAAGTGAACCGACGGCGATCATCACTTGGAAAAAACCAACAAATAAGGGCATACCTTTTTCGACCGCTTGTGGGGCATGTACAAACATCCAAATATTTGCAGTTGTTGGAAATGCACCAAATGAGAAGCCCCAAAGTGCAGTAAAAATAATTGCGCCGACTTTATAAATTGCAAAAATCGGAAAACAGAAATAGACCACAGCAAAACATAGACTGACAAATGCAAAGGTATAACGCACATTGATATTGCCACTATAACCCGCAAAAGCATTACCAAAAACGCCAGCAACACCATACAGCAAGAGTAAATAACTAATGGTGGTACCATCAAAACCTGCAACATTTTTAAAAAATGGCGCAAGATAACTATAAGAAGAAAAGTGAGCTAAACCTACCAATAAAATAATAATCAAACCTTTACGTGCTTTACTTTCTCTTAATAACGCAGGAAGGTCACGAAAATGAATCGCAGAACTCGGTTTAAGCGTTGGTAAAAACAAAATCTCTAAAAATAAAACCACTGCGCCAACCACAGCCGTCAATAAAAATGCTGTTCGCCAACCGAAAAACTCACTGAGCCATGTTCCTATAGGAACACCTAGAACCGCAGCAAAAGTAACACCTGCCATTACCACAGCCGTTGCTTTGGCGATGGGTAACTGTGAAGGCGCTAATTTTCCACTGAGTGCAATTGCTGTTGCCCAAAAGCCACCGATTGCGATGCCTAATATAAAACGGCTGGCTAATAGCAATTCAAAACTAGAGGAAATTGCGGTAATTAAATTGGCTAGTACCATGACGGCAGTCAGCCCAATTAATAAATAGCGCCGATCCAAAGTCTTTACAGAAACAGGCACCAATGGTGCAGCTAAAGCTGCCATGATGCCAGGTAGAGTAATCACCAAACCTGCTGTACCCACTGAGATATTCAGATCAGTCGCAATCGCATTCAAAACACCAATAGGTAAGAACTCACTGGTCACCAAAGCAAAAGCAGTCACTGCAACAGTGACTAAAGCCAACCAACTGCCGTGGTTTTCACTGGGGGGAGAATCCTGTGTATTTTTTTGAGAAGCACTGGTAATCGTGGACATGGATGTAACTCCTATAGGGATTTTTCTTTAAATAATTAAATAATGATCGTTACAGAAATAAAAAATATTTGATTGAAATGCCCATGTCAATTAATTTAATAATGATTGTTATAAAAAAATATGTGAAGTTTATGACAGAACAGAAAATCACAGCAGTTGAAAATGTTGCACCGATAACCAAGCGTAAACGGGGACGTCCAAAATGCTTTGATGAACAACAGGCCTTACAGCAAGCGATGTTACTTTTTTGGGAATATGGCTATGAAGCAACCTCAATGAGTGATTTAACGCAGACATTGAATTTATCCGCACCGAGCTTATACAGCAGTTTTGGCGATAAATCACAATTATTTCAACGTTGTTTGGAATACTACTTACAACATGAGGCATGCCCGATTGAGCCGATTTTTCAAAGTGCCAAAACAGCAAAAATCGCTATAGAGCTTTATCTTTATGAAAATATAAAACGTTTGGTGCAAGAACATAAACCGACAGGTTGCATGTTGGTAGTGGCTGCGATGAATTGTTCAGAGCAAAATCACTCTCTGCAACAGGATTTATTGTCCAAACGTCAACAAGTAAAGCAACGGATTTATCAGCGTTTGGCGCAAGGTGTCCAAGAAGGCGATCTTTCTGCGCAGGTAAATGTGCAAGAAATGACGGATTTTTATAGCACTGTGATTCAGGGCTTAACTTTACAAGCCAGAGATGGCGTAGACAAAGTTCAGCTCAATCAAGTAGTGAAACATGCGATGCAAGCATGGTGTCTTTTTGAAAAATAAGCCGAATCTTTATTCAATGTCTAAAAAGATCTCGTTATATGGGTGTCTAAACTCAGATATATATGTCTGAAATACGATATTTAAAAGTTTTTGGACTTGCTTAGAATAGAACAGATCTTCTCTAAATGTAATCTAAATCATGAATGAAAAAACGAGCACAGTGTGGTGGGCATTTCTACTGCCTATTCTTGCGGTATTAATCTGGTCAATGAATATTGCAGTTACACGTTATGTCGCTGATTTTATTACACCTGTGAGTATTAGTTTTTATCGTTGGTTGGTGGCTTTTATCGTTTTAACGCCATTTATAGCCAAAAAAACTTGGCAAAATCGGCACTTAATCCGCCAACATTTTTGGCAATTTGCGATCCTGAGTGCTTTTGGTATGGTGCTGTACCAAGGTTTAGCCTATTCCGCAGCGCATCATACCACCGCAACCAATATGGGAATTATTAATGCTTTTATTCCTGTATTTACCATTTTTGTGTCTATGCTGATTTTGCGTGAGATTCCAAATCGCTTTGCAGTGATCGGCAGTATTTTGTCATTCGTTGGGCTTGTGTATGTGATGGCACAGGGTGATTTTGCCAGTTTGCTCGGTTTAGGTGGGCATTCAGGCGATTTCGTGATGATTTTAGCGGTGTTTTTCTATGCTTTTTATGGCGTTTTTCTAAAAAAATGGCAGCTTCAAGTCCCACTTTTGATTAGCCTATATATTCAAATCGGTTTTGCACTGTTGTATCACGTGCCATTTATTTTATGGTATGGCTTGCAAAGTATTGATAGCCATAATGTGGCAAGCGTGTTGTATGCGGGACTTTTCCCATCGTTAATAGCGCCCTTTGTTTGGATGCTGGCGGTACAGTATTTAGGACCAAATCGCACCAGTATTTTTATGAATTTAATGCCCGTGTTTACTGCCATCATTGCATTTTTCTGGCTCAAAGAAGCGTGGACGATTTATCATAGTATCGGTGGGGTCATTATTTTATTAGGCATTGTGTTGGCACAGAAGAAAGTAAACACAGTGCGAGCTATAAAAGTCGTGAATTAAACATGGAAAAGTATAAAAATCACAAATATTTTTATACTTTTTTTATATAACATGAGCGCTAATATATATTAATATGGAATTAAGGAATAACTGATATTATATTTTTTTATAAAATTTGAAGTAAATAGAGTAAGTTATTTTTATTGAAACCCAAATATTTTAGTCGGATTTAAAGGTGCTCTAAGTCTTGTAAAATAAACATGAAATTTGTATTCAACCGAAATTTATAGCATAATAAACCCATAGACAACATGGCACGAAAGTTCATTTATGTTGTTTAAACAGATTTTGAATACCCTCTGGATGTGATACACATCCTTTTTCATGCTCAGCCGACCCTATATGGCTGAGCTTTTTTTTGTCTAAATTTTGATGAATATGCTTGGTTATTTAAATGAAAAATAAATCAAAAGCTTTAGTCTAAGTTTGACCAAAGCATGTTCATTTTTAGCTATTTTAGTTTTCAACTAAGCGCGAATGACTTCGCCTGTCACAGCATCCAAAATTCGACTTGGTTGCTGACTCAGCCCCAAATCACCATTTAAGTAATTAAGTTGTGAGGCAAAATAACGACTTACATCTTGTAAGGAACGGGCAGGTTCTAAACCTGCAGGATTGGCGCTGGTCGAGACAATAAAGCCATCAAAAGCATTACATAAAGCAATACATAAAGGATGAGTGGTAACACGCACCGCAACTTTGGCATGATCGCCTTTAATCCATTGTGGAATGCTTTTATCGGCAGGCAACAACCAAGTGGTAGCTCTTTCTGTTTGTGTGCGATGTGTCCAAGTATGAATCACTTGTTCGCGCATTTTTAAGTCTAAGTTTTCTAATAAATGTTCTACTTGGGAAATTTGCCCCGCAAGTAAGATGACACCTTTTTCGATAGGACGTTGTTTTAAACGTAAAATCTCTAAAAATGCCTGTTCATTCATTGGATCGCAACCTAAGCCCCATACTGCCTCTGTCGGATAGGCAAGTACTTTGCCTTGACGCAGAATTTGTGCAGCTTCAGCAACTGAGGTTGTAAGCATGGATATTTACCTTGTCAGTGATTAAAAGGTTATTGTGAACCTTAATGACTCGCTCGGCAACGTAAGTACAAACCAGATTGCTGAATACATAAGCCTAAAAGTTCTAACTCCATCAGATAACCTGTTAATACTGCAATCTCTAAACCTAATTTTTGATGAAGAATATCAATCTCTTGTCCAACCCAGTCGAGTTGTTGATAGAGTTGAAAAAGATGTTCAGGCAGTTCTGGTAATTTTTCTATTTGTTGCGTTTTCTCTGTATTTTTACATAGCCATTGGGTAGGTAAGGCTAAATCCTCGATAATTTGTTCAGGATGATCGACTAAAATAGCACCCTCACGGATCAGTTGATGACAACCTTGGTGATATTCACTATAAATATGTCCTGGGATCGCAAAGATGATTTTACCTTGTTCTGCAGCCGCTTGTGCGGTGATTAAAGAACCACTTTCTAAAGCTGCTTCAGCCACCAAAACTCCTAAACTCAAGCCACTTACAATACGATTCCGCCTTGGAAAATTAGACTTTAACGGTGGTGTGTTGGGTAAATATAAGGAAATAATCGTCCCTGCATTTTCTAAAATTTGCGTATGTAACTGACGATTTTGTGTCGGATAAATTTGGTCTAAGCCTGTACCGACCACAGCTATTGTGCGTAAGTTTTTTAGTGCGCCCGTATGTGCTGCGGCATCAATCCCTTCTGCCAAACCACTGGTAATAAAAAAGCCTTTTTCACTCAGATAATAAGCAAAATCATAAGCGACTTGCTTGCCATGTGGACTAGGTTTACGACTGCCAACAATGGCAACTTGTGGTTGGCTTAAATTTTGCCAAGCGCCTTGTCCAAATAAAATTGGGGGATGATCAGCATAAGGGAGCAGTTGTTGAGGATAGTGATTGTCATTTTCTAAGAGTATAAAATCACTATGTTGTTTTAATTTTTCCAGACAATGCTGAAAAGCCACTTGTCCAGCATCAGTTAAGAAATCTTGAGCACGTTGAACATGGTTTTTATGGATCGTGACATCTGACCAACGTGCTAAATTTTCAGGTAAAACAGCTTTAGCAACTGAACCAAAGTAGTTTTCTAAACTTTTAAATGCAAGATTTGAATGTTGAACTAAATACCATAATTTGATGGTGTCTAATTGCACATCAGATATAAAGTTCAACATGCGTGTATCACATTTTTAAGTTGTTTTTGGGATTTATTCCGCAATTGCAGGTGTTTGAATTGCCGCACCGACTTTAATAGGTAATGCACTATCAAGCACATAGGCATAACTAAAACGATCAAAGGTTTTGAAAATCATCAACGTGCCTACATTTTGATTTGGTAATTTAACCAACTCTTTGGTTTTTGGATCACGTACAGTTTCACCTTGTTGGTAAATACTAAACACCTGACCTGCTTTTGCTCCGTCAACATTTCCGCGATCAACCGTTACGACACCATGTACAGCTGCTGTACCAATCGAACCTTGTACACGGACAACTTTACCGCCTGCAAGGACTTCGTTCTGTGCAGTTGGGTAGAAAATTGCGGGTAAACCATAGTCATATACAGGCAGAACATAGTCACCACTACGCACTTCAGCATTGTAGCTGTCTGTGAGTTCTAAAGTAGTCACGTCATTTTCACCAGCAATTGCAACCGCAGAAGCGACTTCACTGAGCTCTTGACCTGCATTATATTTTTTGCCATTTGCATCGACAAACATATAAGGCTCAGCTTGACGATAGACACCGTAACGCTGACCAACCACTAGACCATTACCACGTGCATACACAGTCTGACCTGCGCCCGTAATCACACGATTATCCGCTGCACCGATAATATATGGCACACCTGTTAGTGATTCTGGTGACACAATAATGCTGTGTTCTAACCAAGGTTTAATATCTGCACTTGAAATGATTGGAATAGTATTACCAATAGCTTCAACACGTACTTGTGGGCGCAATGACGTACCGCCTTGATGACGACGAATAATACCATCACAGCCATCGCCTTCATCTACCCCAATTAAAGGTCGACCGTTTAAGCTACAAAGCAATAATTTATCACCTGGATAAATCCAATGTGGGTTTTTAACATGGCGGTTACTTGCCCAGATTTCTGGCCAACGCCATGGTTTACTGAGGAAGCGTCCTGCAATATCCCACAAAGTATCACCACGCTTTACCACATAAACATGCGGTGCATTGGCTTTGAGTGACGGCGGATTCTGATTTGGACTTGGTGCAGCATGTGCAACGTCCACTACAGCGATTCCTGCACTTAGGCAGAGTGCTACAGCCAGAACCTGCTTTTTAAACCCCGTGGCATGAATGTTGATGCCATTGAAAAACTTTATCATTATCATAATTCCTGAAATTATGCGTATAAATACGTTATAATTGCATCTTACACACTTTTATTTAATGAAGCATATTCTTCATTTAGTTTTTTAGATCAATGGCATAGCAAGTGAGGATAAGTATGGCCTTATTACCTATTTTAAGTTTTCCTGATCCCCGTTTGCGCACCATTGCAAAACCAGTCAATGAAGTAACGGATCAAATCCGTCAGCTTGCAGCGGATATGTTTGAAACCATGTATGCAGCGCCCGGCATTGGTTTGGCTGCAACACAAGTCGATCATCACATTCAGCTCATCGTTATGGATTTGTCTGAAGATCATGATCAACCAATGGTATTCATTAACCCCAAAGTTACTCCGCTAACAGAAGAAACTCTTCCTTATGAGGAAGGCTGCTTATCTGTGCCTCAAATATACGATAAAGTTGAACGTCCGTCACGTGTCAAAATCCAAGCGCTCAATTTAGAAGGTGAAACTTTTGAAATTGAAGCAGATGGTTTGCTCGCAGTGTGTATCCAACATGAAATCGATCATTTAAATGGTAAATTATTTGTCGATTATTTGTCACCATTAAAACGTCAACGTGCGCGTGAAAAAGTTGAAAAAGTTGTTCGTCAGCGTGAAAAACAGAAAGTTCCTGCAAAACGTTGAGATCAGCTAGGATATTTTGTGGAAGAACAGCCCAATTTTGATTGGGTTTTGTTATACTGTAACAATGAAAATGTTGGGTTAAACATCTTGAAATGTTGTTAAGAAATGGGTTATTGCTAAGTAGCTTAGCAGTATTATTACAGATAGCTGTTTTTTTACAGCCTTTGCTACCGAAGCAATATCAAATTGCACCGGTCTGTGAAACCATTTCCCAAGTTTTAATACAAACCGATTTTTATAAAAAACATCAACATTCCACCCATCATCAACATCTCTCTCATGCACATGCTTTGCATGAAATGAGTGCTCAGCAAGCCAGTCTTGGACATGATCATCATGATCCAAATCATCAATGTCAGTATTGTACGGTGTATGGCAACTTAGTTTTACCTCCAGAACTTGAGGTGAAGCAGGTTTTGGATCGTATTCAAGTTCGCTTGATCGCCTTTCAACAGACATTTAGTCATGTTTGGTTTGTTTTACAGCGTTTATTTCTGATTCCTCAAGGGCGAGCCCCACCACTTTTTACTTAAATTCAGCATTTTTTCTGGGTCTTGATTGACTCCAGTCTAGCTTTATTCAAAATTTAAGTGAGATAGAAAATGGCTCAGCCAAAGTTTTTTTTACAGCCATTGACGGCTGCGATTTGTATTGCGTGTTATTCAGGGAATGTACAGGCAGAGCAAGAAATACAACAGTTGGCTCCTGTGGTCATGACAGCACAAAAAGCCAATGATGCCAATGGTTTGATTGTCCGTGCAGACCCTAAACAACCGATTCAACCTGTCCCTGCAACCGATGGTGCAGACTATTTACAAAGTATTCCTGGCTTTAGTTCCATTAAAAACGGTGGAACCAATGGTGATGTCACGTTTAGAGGCATGTTTGGTTCACGTATCAAAGTATTGACGGATGGCACAGAAAATTTAGGTGCATGTCCAGCACGTATGGATGCGCCAACCTCTTATATTCAACCAGAAAGTTTTGATCGTATTACGGTGACCAAAGGGCCGCAAACCGTTCAATATGCCAATACGGGTTCAGCAGCAACGGTGATTTTTGAGCGTCAAAAACCAAAATTGTTTGAAGATAAAAAATATACAGGTCAAACCAGCGCTTTGGTTGGTTCATATGGACGTATTGATCAAAATGTCGAAGCCATTGTCGGTGATGAACAAAAATATATGCGCTTAAATGCAGGGCGTTCTGAGTCAAATAGTTATCAGGATGGCGATGGTCATACCGTACCTTCAGCTTGGGAACGTTGGAATGCTGATCTTGCATTAGGTTGGACACCTGATGCGGATACATGGGTGGAGCTGACAGGTGGTAAATCTGATGGTGAAGCACTGTATGCAGGGCGTGATATGGATGGTTCGAAGTTTGCCCGTGAAAGTTTAGGTTTAAGATTTGAGAAAAAGAATCTGACCGATGTGATTAAAAAAGTCGAAGGACAAGTTAACTACAGTTATAACGATCATGTGATGGATAATTTTAGATTGCGGACACCAACACCTAAGATGGTGATGAGTAATCACACTCATAAAATGGTTGCAAATAATTCTGAAATGGAAGTAACACGACGTACATTGAATTCTCGTTTAGCCATGACAATGGACTTAAATGGTATTGAGTTACTTACAGGTGTAGATTCACAACGCAATAAACATGGTGGAGATATGGTTTCTCCAAACATGAATATGCCATTTGCGCATGACAAACGTTTCCAATCTTATGGTGGCTTTGCTGAGTTGACTTATCCACTCAATCCACAAAATAAAATTGTGACTGGTGCAAGAGTGGATGCAGTTAAAATTGATGATTTAAAAACCCATCAAGATCGCAGTGAAACATTACCAAGTGGCTTTATTCGCTTAGAAAATAAAAACCTCAATCATGACTTAAAAAGTTATATTGGTTTAGGTTATGTCGAAAGAGTGCCAGATTATTGGGAGCTAAGAACGGACTATCAAGTTGAGCAAAACGCATCATTTAATCATTTAAAAAATGAAAAAACAGTCCAGTTAGATTTAGGTACTCAGTTTAAACATGAGCAATGGAATGCATGGGCTTCTGCATATGTAGGCTTAATCCAAGATTATATCTTAATGAATTACGTTGAGAAAAAATCTGGCATGGGCGGTATGCATATGGGGCATGATATGGGAGGAATGGGACATTCCACTATGCATGGTGCCGAAGATAAAAAGCAAATGACCACATTATCAGCGAATGTCGACGCAACCATTGTAGGCGCAGAAGCAGGTATTGGCTATGATTTTACAGATGCAATCCAGTCAGATGTGAGTCTTGCCTATGCATGGGGTGAAAACACCAGTGACAATACAGCTTTGCCACAAATCGCACCCTTGGAAGGGCGTTTTAACTTACGCTATGTTCAAGACAAATATACGTTAGGACTACTTTGGCGTGTGGTTGCCAAGCAAGATCGTATCAGTCTCAATCAAGGCAATATCGTGGGTTATGATATGGGTGAGAGTAAAAGCTTTAATACACTGGCTTTGAACGCATCTTATAACTTAGCTAAAGATATTAACCTTGCAGTCGGTGTGGATAATGTCTTAGACAAGACTTATACAGAACATTTAAACAAAGCTGGCAGTTCAGGTTTTGGCTTTGCCAGCAATGAACAATTCAACAATATTGGACGTAACTATTGGGCAAGAATGAGTATTAAATTCTAATCTCAACTATTTAAGTCTTAAGTTAATTCAATAGACAGAAGCCATTGTATTTATACAATGGCTTCTTTAATGATGAGCATTTCAATACTGAAAGTTTTAAAGAATACTACTGATGCATACTGGCTAATTGTTTGCCCGAGTTTTGATAAAGCTCAAGACTATATTCTTGTTCTGATCGTCCATGTTTCTGTAAATATTGACTTAATTTATCACTATATTTAGCGCCATTATAAAGTAAAGTATTTTTAGTCATTAAATAAAAGGGATACCATGCGATCGTTCGTGGTTTTAAGCCTAAATTCTTCATTTTACGTTGACCAATAAAAAATTGTGTAATATCTAAATGATTTTTATAAGCTTTCTTTTGCATAAACGCATTAAAGTATTTGTAATGTCGTTCAAACGGCTCTTTCGACAAACTTTTTGCTAAAGCTCTACTGCTTTCATCAGTTTTGGGGTGTGCATAATCCATCCATTTTAACAGCTTCCATGCCTCTGATTCTTTCTCAACTAACCATTGCTCATCGATACCCATAAGCCAACCTGTGTATTTCCAAAAATGCATCACTGCTTCAGATTCAGCTTTACTTGGAAAAATCCCAATAGCACGCACACCCAGCAAAAGCACAGCGCTAAAGGCAATATTGGTCATGGCTTGGTCATATTGGTTAATTGGCACTCCCCAAAAAGATCTGTCCCAATCTTTTGATTTATTGAGTTGGTAACGAACCAGAGCATGAATAAAACGCACGTAAACCGTTGAAGTAAAACCAAGATTAAAACGATCAAAGCTATTTTCCTGAGTAATATCTAACCACCACTTATAGGTTTCAGCTAAGCGTTTACCTGCATACTTGCTGAGCGCACCTGTCATGATCAAGGGTTGGTTAAAGCCTGGATATTGATAGCCCGTCATTAAAGCCACATCACGCAGAATGAATGTTCCATTTGAACCTAAACGATGGGTAAATCGAATAGCAGTTTCGAGTTTATTTTTATCTAACCAAGAGGGTGTTTGTTCAATATGATGAAAAAATTGAGTAAGTACAGGAACTTCATGTGGGAGTCGATCTAAACCCTGATACAAGGCAGTCTCAAATAGTTTACGATTTTGTCTAGGATTGCTCATTACCCATTGCATGACCTCATCCATAGCCACATCACCTGTTTGCAAGGCGGTATTTAAACGCAAATATTCTGCATAAGTCGGTTGGAGTTTTTGCTTGGTTAAATAACTAAAAAGTTTAGATTCAAGATTAGTTTGAGCCATTTTCTCGAAGGATGCTAAACGTTTAGGGAGCGTTAAACTTTCCATTGTAAAGTTATTCCAGCTAATGTTTAATCAAACTCTAATATGAATAATTATTCGCATTCAATTCGTATTTTATAGTGCTATAAAATGCTTTAAAAATGAGTCAGAAAAATGAGAAAAAAACCTCAACAGCAAAGAGCAATTCAGATTGTGAATGATATTTTGGAAGCGACGCAGCTTTGCATTGCTGAGCAGGGGATATTACAAGTGAGCACCCCGAAAATTTCAGAAAAATCAGGGGTAAGTGTTGGCTCTATCTATCAATATTTTGAAAATAAAGAACAAATTATTGAGGAATTGTTGCGTAGAAAAAGTGAAAATTTAGGTTTGGCACTCAAACAACTGGCAACTCAAAAAGAACAAATATCATTAGAGGAGCTTATTCCGCTCAGCATTCAGTTTGGTTTTGACATGATGAAAGCGGATGGCGGTTTTTTTATAGAAGTATTAAAACACTGGCATGGTTATATCAATTCAGAGGCTGCACAGATTGTAGAGCAGCATTTTTTAGAAGTAGGGATTTATGTGTTTAATCAATTTTTTCAACACTGGAGCTTTGAAATGTTGAAAAATAAATCTTTTGTTATTATTAATAGCACGTTATTTACCATGATGCGTTATGCCAGTAATGATAATTTTCTTATTTCAGAACAACAACTTAAAAAAGAATTAACTTTAATGATTTTGGCTTATTTAGAGGTTGGAAATATAAATAAAAATGCGTGAAAAATAAATTTATTATTAAAAATAATAGCTTAGTGTGATTTTGGTTTAAAATTTAGACATGCGAATAATTAATTTTATAAAAAGTGTTGCAAGCTTAATTTTTTCCCCTATAATGCACATCCATTGGCGGTGATGAAGATTAAAACTTCTGATAAAACAGTGGCTTAGCATGAAATGGTTGAGTTGGGTTTTAGTAGGAAGGATTAAAAATAGTTTTCATTATCAGTTGACTTTCTGGTTTAAGAGAGTAATATAGCCGACCTAGCTTGATGCTGACGAAGCATTGAGAAGATCATTAAGAGAATATGAAGAACAACTTGTGTGGATTTTTACTGATTGATTAATCGAAATATTATCATTGATTGATTGGTTTAAATTACTCGAAGTTTATTTGAGAGAATTTGTCAGTAATTGATGAGCCAGAATTGGTGTCTTATTCTATAATAAAGGCACAAATGATTTTAACTGAAGAGTTTGATCATGGCTCAGATTGAACGCTGGCGGCAGGCTTAACACATGCAAGTCGAGCGGGGGAGGTTGCTTCGGTAACTGACCTAGCGGCGGACGGGTGAGTAATACTTAGGAATCTGCCTATTAGTGGGGGACAACATTCCGAAAGGGATGCTAATACCGCATACGCCCTACGGGGGAAAGCAGGGGATCACTTGTGACCTTGCGCTAATAGATGAGCCTAAGTCGGATTAGCTAGTTGGTGGGGTAAAGGCCTACCAAGGCGACGATCTGTAGCGGGTCTGAGAGGATGATCCGCCACACTGGGACTGAGACACGGCCCAGACTCCTACGGGAGGCAGCAGTGGGGAATATTGGACAATGGGGGGAACCCTGATCCAGCCATGCCGCGTGTGTGAAGAAGGCCTTATGGTTGTAAAGCACTTTAAGCGAGGAGGAGGCTCTTTTGGTTAATACCCAAGATGAGTGGACGTTACTCGCAGAATAAGCACCGGCTAACTCTGTGCCAGCAGCCGCGGTAATACAGAGGGTGCGAGCGTTAATCGGATTTACTGGGCGTAAAGCGTACGTAGGCGGCTTTTTAAGTCGGATGTGAAATCCCCGAGCTTAACTTGGGAATTGCATTCGATACTGGGAAGCTAGAGTATGGGAGAGGATGGTAGAATTCCAGGTGTAGCGGTGAAATGCGTAGAGATCTGGAGGAATACCGATGGCGAAGGCAGCCATCTGGCCTAATACTGACGCTGAGGTACGAAAGCATGGGGAGCAAACAGGATTAGATACCCTGGTAGTCCATGCCGTAAACGATGTCTACTAGCCGTTGGGGCCTTTGAGGCTTTAGTGGCGCAGCTAACGCGATAAGTAGACCGCCTGGGGAGTACGGTCGCAAGACTAAAACTCAAATGAATTGACGGGGGCCCGCACAAGCGGTGGAGCATGTGGTTTAATTCGATGCAACGCGAAGAACCTTACCTGGTCTTGACATAGTAGAAACTTTCCAGAGATGGATTGGTGCCTTCGGGAATCTACATACAGGTGCTGCATGGCTGTCGTCAGCTCGTGTCGTGAGATGTTGGGTTAAGTCCCGCAACGAGCGCAACCCTTTTCCTTACTTGCCAGCATTTCGGATGGGAACTTTAAGGATACTGCCAGTGACAAACTGGAGGAAGGCGGGGACGACGTCAAGTCATCATGGCCCTTACGACCAGGGCTACACACGTGCTACAATGGTCGGTACAAAGGGTTGCTACCTAGCGATAGGATGCTAATCTCAAAAAGCCGATCGTAGTCCGGATTGGAGTCTGCAACTCGACTCCATGAAGTCGGAATCGCTAGTAATCGCGGATCAGAATGCCGCGGTGAATACGTTCCCGGGCCTTGTACACACCGCCCGTCACACCATGGGAGTTTATTGCACCAGAAGTAGGTAGTCTAACCGCAAGGAGGACGCTTACCACGGTGTGGTCGACGACTGGGGTGAAGTCGTAACAAGGTAGCCGTAGGGGAACCTGCGGCTGGATCACCTCCTTAACGAAAGATTGACGATTGGTAAGAATCCACAACAAGTTGTTCTTCATTGATGTATCTGAGGGTCTGTAGCTCAGTTGGTTAGAGCACACGCTTGATAAGCGTGGGGTCACAAGTTCAAGTCTTGTCAGACCCACCACTACTGATAAGAGTGCAGAAAAGCAGAATACATTAAGATCTTAACTGGGGACTTAGCTTAGTTGGTAGAGCGCCTGCTTTGCACGCAGGAGGTCAGGAGTTCGACTCTCCTAGTCTCCACCATGTACTTTAAAGAGTACGGGCTAAATAATAGATTATAGAAATTAATGAATTTGATGAAAATTGAATTGATTAATTTCTGTGATTTATCACAGTTTACTACTTGCTGACGAGGCGGTAGTTAATCATTAACAGAATATATTTGAGTTGAAATAAATTGTTCATACTCGTTTTAGTTAACTTAGCAAGCAATTGTGAAAGTTAAATGAAATGAGTAACTAGCGATAAAACTGAATCAAGCGTTTTGGTATATGAATCTAATTGAAGCTGTACAGTGTTTAGATACACAGTACTTCGAACTGTAAATTAAATAAATAATTTATTATTTACTTAATTGTCTTAATCCTACTTGTAGGGGTTAACGACTGTTTGGGGTTGTATAGTCAAGTAATTAAGTGCATGTGGTGGATGCCTTGGCAGTCAGAGGCGATGAAAGACGTAATAGCCTGCGATAAGCTTCGGGGAGGCGGCAAATATCCTGTGATCCGGAGATTTCTGAATGGGGAAACCCACTTACCATAAGGTAGGTATCATATGATGAATACATAGTCATATGAGGCGAACGAGGGGAAGTGAAACATCTCAGTACCCTTAGGAAAAGAAATCAATTGAGATTCCCTCAGTAGCGGCGAGCGAACGGGGATCAGCCCATTAAGTTATATGTGTTTTAGCGGAATGCTCTGGGAAGTGCGACCGTAGAGGGTGATAGTCCCGTACACGAAAGGGCACATATAATGATGACGAGTAGGGCGAGGCACGTGAAACCTTGTCTGAATATGGGGGGACCATCCTCCAAGGCTAAATACTCCTGACTGACCGATAGTGAACCAGTACCGTGAGGGAAAGGCGAAAAGAACCCCTGTGAGGGGAGTGAAATAGATCCTGAAACCGCATGCATACAAGCAGTGGGAGCCAACTTGTTTGGTGACTGCGTACCTTTTGTATAATGGGTCAGCGACTTATATTCAGTAGCAAGGTTAACCGAATAGGGGAGCCGTAGAGAAATCGAGTCTTAATAGGGCGCATAGTTGCTGGGTATAGACCCGAAACCGGGTGATCTATCCATGAGCAGGTTGAAGGTTGGGTAACACTAACTGGAGGACCGAACCCACTGTCGTTGAAAAGCCAGGGGATGACTTGTGGATAGGGGTGAAAGGCTAATCAAACTCGGTGATAGCTGGTTCTCCCCGAAAGCTATTTAGGTAGCGCCTCGGACGAATACCATTGGGGGTAGAGCACTGTTTCGGCTAGGGGGTCATCCCGACTTACCAAACCGATGCAAACTCCGAATACCAATGAGTACTATCCGGGAGACAGACTGCGGGTGCTAACGTCCGTAGTCAAGAGGAAAACAATCCAGACCGCCAGCTAAGGCCCCAAAATTATAGTTAAGTGGGAAACGATGTGGGAAGGCATAGACAGCTAGGAGGTTGGCTTAGAAGCAGCCACCCTTTAAAGAAAGCGTAATAGCTCACTAGTCGAGTCGGCCTGCGCGGAAGATGTAACGGGGCTAAAACTATATGCCGAAGCTGCGGATGTATACAATGTATACGTGGTAGGGGAGCGTTCTGTAAGCCGATGAAGGTGGATTGAGAAGTCTGCTGGAGGTATCAGAAGTGCGAATGCTGACGTGAGTAACGACAAAACGGGTGAAAAACCCGTTCGCTGAAAGACCAAGGGTTCCAGTCCAACGTTAATCGGGGCTGGGTGAGTCGACCCCTAAGGCGAGGCCGAGAGGCGTAGTCGATGGGAAATTGGTTAATATTCCAATACTTCTGTGTAATGCGATGAGAGGACGGAGAAGGTTAAGTCAGCCTGGCGTTGGTTGTCCAGGTGAAAGGTTGTAGGCATGTATCTTAGGCAAATCCGGGGTACTCTATGCTGAGAACTGATATCAAGCTGTACTTGTACAGTAAAGTGGCTGATACCATACTTCCAAGAAAAGTCTCTAAGCTTCAGTTACACAGGAATCGTACCCGAAACCGACACAGGTGGTCAGGTCGAGTAGACCAAAGCGCTTGAGAGAACTCTGCTGAAGGAACTAGGCAAAATGGTACCGTAACTTCGGGAGAAGGTACGCTGCCGGTGGTGATTCCCCTCGCGGGATGAGCTGTTGGCAGCCACAGAAACTAGGCCCCTGCAACTGTTTATTAAAAACATAGCACTCTGCAAACACGAAAGTGGACGTATAGGGTGTGATGCCTGCCCGGTGCTGGAAGGTTAATTGATGGGGTTAGCGTAAGCGAAGCTCTTGATCGAAGCCCCAGTAAACGGCGGCCGTAACTATAACGGTCCTAAGGTAGCGAAATTCCTTGTCGGGTAAGTTCCGACCTGCACGAATGGCATAATGATGGGGGCGCTGTCTCCAGCAGAGGCTCAGTGAAATCGAAATCGCCGTGAAGATGCGGTGTACCCGCGGCTAGACGGAAAGACCCCGTGAACCTTTACTGCAGCTTGACATTGAACTTTGATCTTACTTGTGTAGGATAGGTGGGAGGCTTTGAAACCGAGACGCTAGTTTCGGTGGAGCCAATCTTGAAATACCACCCTGGTAATATTGAGGTTCTAACTCTGCTCCATAATCTGGAGCGAGGACCATGTCTGGTGGGTAGTTTGACTGGGGCGGTCTCCTCCTAAAGAGTAACGGAGGAGTACGAAGGTGCGCTCAGCGTGGTCGGAAATCACGCGTAGAGTATAAAGGCAAAAGCGCGCTTAACTGCGAGACCCACAAGTCGAGCAGGTACGAAAGTAGGTCTTAGTGATCCGGTGGTTCTGTATGGAAGGGCCATCGCTCAACGGATAAAAGGTACTCTGGGGATAACAGGCTGATACCGCCCAAGAGTTCATATCGACGGCGGTGTTTGGCACCTCGATGTCGGCTCATCTCATCCTGGGGCTGAAGCAGGTCCCAAGGGTATGGCTGTTCGCCATTTAAAGAGGTACGCGAGCTGGGTTTAGAACGTCGTGAGACAGTTCGGTCCCTATCTACCGTGGGCGCTGGAAATTTGAGAGGATCTGCTCCTAGTACGAGAGGACCAGAGTGGACGAACCTCTGGTGTACCGGTTGTGACGCCAGTCGCATCGCCGGGTAGCTATGTTCGGAAGGGATAACCGCTGAAAGCATCTAAGCGGGAAGCCTACCTCAAGATAAGATTTCCCTAGGACTTTATGTCCTCTAAAGATCCGTTCAAGACTAGGACGTTGATAGGTTGGATGTGGAAGTACGGCGACGTATGAAGCTGACCAATACTAATTGATCGTGAGGCTTGACTATACAACACCCAAACAGTTGTTGTATAAAGCTTAATTGATTCATTAAAGATCAAATGATCTAAAAATACTTGATTCAGATAACGCTTGAACATACAATTTCGCTCAAATTAAATTCTGTTAATAACTCTTTTGGAAAAAACCTTAGCAAACAAGTAAGACTAAGCAAGTATCCATAAACAGTTGTGCTGGCGACAATAGCAAGAGTGAACCACCTGATCCCTTCCCGAACTCAGAAGTGAAACCTCTTAGCGCTGATGGTAGTGTGGGGTTACCCATGTGAGAGTAAGTCATCGCCAGCTCATTATTCAAATCCCTCTGATGCTTATAGCGCAGGGGGATTTTTTTATGCAAAAGAGAAAGATAAAATTAGAAAAATAGAGTAAAAAGTTAGAGAAAATAATAGAGGAATATCGATGATATTAATGAAAGAAAGGATTTCTAATGACTATTAGAAAAGTTGTACCTGTTGTTTTACGTCAACGTCACAATGACGTGCAGATTTTAGTATTTCGTCATCCTTTGTCTGGTATTCAAATAGTTAAAGGAACTGTAGAGGAAAATGAAAGTTTAGAAGCTGCTGCATTACGTGAATTATTTGAAGAATCTGGGATTCAAAAAGCAAGCATCCAACATTATTTAGGTTTACATATTCCAAAGGAAATAGGACCACATTGGTCTGTATTTTTGTGTGAGGTACATGAAAGTCTACAAGAGGAATGGACACATTATTGTTTAGATGATGGCGGTTTAGCCTTTCAATTCTTTTGGCATCCAATGTCTGAGCCGCTTTCTATAGAATGGCATCCTTTATTTCAAGAGTTGTTCAACTTTATCCAAGAAAAACTTAAAAACTAAGTCAAAGCTGTTATTAAAATTACCCGAAATTGTCATTTTTCTAGCGTTTAATAGTTGCATTTATTGATCTAAGAATAAGTGACCATTCACATGATGAAAAAATTAAGTTTAACACTATTAATGGGTAGTATTTTTACTTTAACTGCCTGTAATGACGATGATGACGATTTTATTTTTGAGTCTAATGTAAAAGTTCCCACTTTAGTTTCTTTTGCACAATTGGATGTCGAGACGTATGCGGCAGGTCCAAATTCTGGTGCAACTGTAAAAGGTGCGAATGGGATTTTCCCACCCTTTAGAGGTCAACCTGTGCAAGGTTTTTCAGGGGCTTTAAAAAATGCCGATGGTACTTATATGGTCATGGCAGACAATGGCTTTGGCGCACAAGATAACTCAGCAGACTTTTTATTACGTATTTATCAAATTAAGCCTGATTTTAGAACAAAAACAACGGGTTCAGCCAAAGTTCAGGTCATGAGTTTTGTTCAATTACGTGACCCGAATAAATTGATTACCTTTGATATTGTGAATAAAAATACGCCTGAGCGTTTATTGACAGGACAAGATTTTGATCCTGAATCAATTCAACGTGCTGCGGATGGAAGTTATTGGATTGGGGAAGAATTTGGTCCATATTTACTTCATTTTGATAAAGATGGGGTGTTATTAGATGTGCCAATTTCTTTGCCAAATCCACTACAAGCAGGTAAAGAGTTACGTTCGCCACAAAATCAGTTGAATAAAGCCAATATCAATTATGTTGAACCATTGGTTCAACAAAGTGGTGGTTTTGAAGGGATGGCGTTGTCAAAAGATGGCAAATATTTGTATCCTTTACTTGAAAAACCACTTAAAAATTCAACAAAACGACAGTTAATTATTTCTCAGTTTGATTTAGAGAAAAAAGCCTATACGGGTCAGTATTATTTATTTGATTTAAATGATAAAGCTACAGCGATTGGTGATTTTCAAATGTTTGATCATCAATCAGGTATTATCATTGAGCGTGATGATTCTGAAAATAAATTAGAGGGTTATAAGAAGCTCATTCATGTGAAGTTAGGTGAGTCTGGAAAAGCCATTCAACGTGAAGAATTGGTGGATTTGATGAAAATTGACAATCCAAATGCACTTTATGGGCATGCGCGTGAAGGTGATATTGGAACAGGTTCAACCTTTGCATTTCCATTCTTTACCATTGAAGATGTGATTATCGAAAATAAAAATACTTTAACTGTATTGAATGATAATAACTTCCCTAGTTCTTCTGGACGCAATGCAAATAAGGCAGACAATAACGAGATTATTCAAATTAAATTACCAAAGAATTTGTATTAATTTTCATGTAACTTGAAGTTTCATTCTTGCGACTTCAAGTTTTATCATCCTCGGAAAGGCGTATAATCACTCAGACATAAGGAGTCATTATGTCTGAACCTGCTGCTTCTACACCCTATATAGTGTATGGAACGAAGTCTTTTACTGCGATTTTATTGTCTTTATTTTTAGCAGGTTTTGCGATTTTTTCATCGTTGTATTGTGTACAACCGATGATGCCTTTTTTGGCAAAATTCTTTGCAATCTCACCCACACACAGTAGTTTTCCATTGTCTTTTTCTACTATTTCTTTGGCAATTGGTTTGTTATTTACAGGCTTGATTTCAGACCGTTATGGTCGTAAAAAAATCATGGTAATTTCTCTGTTTTTAACGGCAAGTGTATTGTTGTTAAGTTCTTTATTGCCCTATTGGCATGTATTTTTAGTGACACGTATGGTGATTGGGCTTGCTGTCAGTGGTGTGGCTTCAGCTGCTATGACCTATATAGGGGAAGAAATTGCGCAAAAAGATGTCGGTTTTGCGATGGGTTTATATATTTCAGGTACAGCCATTGGTGGAATGGGTGGGCGTTTGATCGCTGGTGTATTGCTCGACTATATTTCTTGGCAAACGGCAACAATGATCATTGGCTTGCTTAATTTATTGATTACCATCATTTTTTATATCGCTTTGCCTGCTTCAAGACATTTTAAAGCCTACCCAATTCAATTTTCACGATTTATTGAATCTTTTAAGAAAAATCTATCTGATCGCAAATTACGCTTATTGTTTATTGAAGGTTTTATTCTCATGGGCTGTTTTGTGACAGTGTTTAATTACATGAGTTATCACTTATTAGAAAAGCCATTTGAATTGTCACAAACATGGATAGGGCTTATTTCAATTGTCTATTTATCAGGGATTTATAGTTCACCTCGTGCAGCCAGTTGGAGTGCTAGATTTGGTCGAGATAAAGTTTTAGTAATGATGTTTATGACAATGATTCTTGGTTTGTGGATTATGCTCATTCCATCAATTATTACAATTTTAATAGGATTATTAATTTTCACTTTTTCTTTCTTTGCAGCACATTCTACTTCAAGTAGTTGGGTGTCGGTACAGTCTTTGCAATATCGTGCAGTTGGCTCGTCTTTATATTTATTTTGTTATTACTTAGGCTCAAGTGTTTTAGGGAGTGCCAATGGCATCATTTGGGAAAATTATGGATGGTTTGGGCTGAGCCTGACCATCACTTGTGTATTATTGATTGGATTATGGATTGCAATAAAATTAAAGCATATGCAAAAACCGATCAATTAATGTTTTAGATTATTTTGAATAAACGCAATACTACTCACGCGGAGTTGTTCTAATGCTTCAGCTTCAACAGGATAATGTCCACCTTTAGGTAACATGACTACCTGATAGGGCACATTCAAACGCTCAAGTACAGGTTGGCTAAATGCCAATGGTGTCCAATGATCTTCCGCGGGTTGCGTGAGTAAGACAGGACATTGGGTGAAACTGGATAAGTCATATTTGGGTTGATAATTCATATAACTGTTTAAAAATTTGATCGACATGGCATTGCCAGCAGAAGTATTGTCATTGAGCATGATTTTTAATGCTTGCTGATCGTTGGTCAAAGCATACATTTTTGAAACCAATGACATCGGCAGAGGAACACTCTTTACCACAGGTGTCATAGCACCAATTTTCATGCCCGGCAAAAGTAGAGGACTTAAAGCACTAAAACGCATTGTGCCTTTTTTTACTGCCAAACGTTGTTGGTCTAAAAATGTCATACCAATGATGCCTTTAATATTTTTATTTTGCATCGCCACATGCATCGTGAGCATGCCGCCTGCAGATAAACCATATAGAAAAATTGGGCGTTGATCTTTTTGTGCTTCTGCATCCACAAAATCACTAACCAATTGAATCCAATCTTCATAACGGATAGCGCTTTTCGAGGGATATTGCGTGAGCCCATAGCCGGGTAAATCCAGTGCCATGGTTTCGTAACCTGCTTGTGCCAAAGGATGACCTAAAACCAGACTAAGTTGACGCCCATTGGTTCCAACACCATGTAATAAAATGACTTTTGCAGGTGCATGCGGTTGAGGGTAGTAATCAACATGGACATTATTTTTACGCCATTGCCAAAAATATTCTTGCGGCTGATTGGTTTCATTCAGTTGATAAGATTCAGGCAAATGTTGTTGTAATTTTTTCCATGCATCTTGATTTTTATAAAGTTTTTCTTTAGGTGGCGTTGCACCAACCCATGTTTGAAAAAAAACCAAAAAGGACAGTAAGATACGTTTGAAAAACATGACGCAATTCTCGTTTTTATTTTATTGAGAGTAGTCGGAATAGTATTGAAAATAAATGTGCAAAAAGTATGATTTGTTCACTTTAAAATGATAGATTCTGCAAACTTTATTGATTATTTATTGATTTTAAATAACTTAAAAAATCCGCCTTTTGTCGGAAAAATTGCAAAAGCAAAACTAAAATAGCCCTTACAGCTTAAATTTGTAAATTTCTTGCATTGTATAAATTATAAACAAACAACCTGAATCAAATTCATGGTAAAATGCTCGGCTTTCATCTTTGATCAGATTTTATCTGATATCAGATCTTCCTTCTGCCAGCCGAGAATTGCTAGCCATGTCTACTGCTTATACCATGCAGACTGCGCCTAAGGCGTTGTTTGATTACGACAAATATTGGGCATCATGTTTTGATCCTGCACCATTTTTGCCGATGTCACGTGAAGAAATGGATTTACTCGGTTGGGACAGTTGTGACTTTATTTTAGTGTGTGGCGATGCCTATATTGACCATCCTTCTTTCTGTTCAGGGATTATTGGGCGTACTTTAGAAGCACAAGGTTTTCGTGTCGGTATTATTGCCCAACCAGATTGGACATCTGCTGAAGCATTTAAGGTTTTAGGTAAACCGAATATCGCATGGGGTGTCACCGCAGGCAACATGGATTCGATGATCAACCGTTATACGGCTGACCGTAAGATTCGTTCAGATGATGCCTATTCTCCAGACAATCAACCCAATAAACGCCCTGATCGTGCAGCAACCGTATATTGCCAACGTTGTCGTGAAGCTTTTCCTGATGTGCCCGTATTGTTAGGTGGAATCGAAGCATCTTTACGCCGTATTGCTCACTATGATTATTGGTCAGACAAAGTGCGTCGTTCTGTATTGATGGACTCTAAAGCCGATTTGTTGATGTACGGAAATGGTGAGCGTTCAATCGTTGAAGTGATGCATCGTTTGGCAAAAGGCGAAAAAATCCACGAAATTACCGATGTTCGTGGTACGGCATTTATTGTTAATAAAAATAATCGTGCCTCTAAAGCCAAGTTTGTTGAAATTGCATCGAATGATGTAGACACTATTGGGCGTGTCGATCCAATTATTAATCCTTATGTGATGACTGAGGATTTGGATGGTTGTGAAATTGAAAAAGACAAAGGTAATTCTTTAACCCAGTATCAAAACTTTCAAAAAGAAATTGTTGCCAATCCGATTGTACGTGAAGGTGATAATTTAGATGCAGATACGCAAATTGTTCAGTTACAACCTGCATCAAAAGCCATTAAACATAAATTACCACCACGTGAACTGGCAGTAATTCGTTTGCCTGCATTTGAACAAGTGGCAAATGATCCTGTCTTGTATGCACATGCCAATCGTATTCTTCACCTCGAAACCAATCCAGGCAATGCCCGTGCTTTGGTACAAAAGCATGGTGAACGTGATGTATGGTTGAATGCACCACCCATTCCATTAACCACCGAAGAAATGGACTATGTGTTCGACTTGCCTTATGCACGTTTGCCACATCCAGCGTATGGTGATGCACGTTTTCCAGCCTTTGACATGATTAAATTCTCTGTGAATATCATGCGTGGCTGTTTTGGTGGGTGTACCTTCTGTTCAATTACAGAACATGAAGGGCGTATCATCCAAAACCGTTCGGAAGAATCGATTTTGCGTGAAGTGGAAAAAATCCGTGATACCGCACCGGGCTTTACAGGAATTATCTCGGACTTAGGTGGACCAACGGCAAATATGTACCGTTTACACTGTAAAGATCCTGAAATTGAAAAGAACTGTCGTAAACCTTCGTGTGTATTTCCGGGGGTATGCCAAAACTTACATACCGATCATGCGCCACTAACCCAACTTTATCGTAAAGCACGTGCGCTTAAAGGCATCAAAAAAATTCTGATTGGTTCTGGTTTGCGTTATGATTTGGCCGTTTTAAACCCTGAATATGTCAAAGAATTGGTGACGCATCATGTGGGTGGTTATTTAAAAATTGCGCCTGAGCATACCGAGAAAGGGCCATTGTCGAAGATGATGAAACCGGGCATCGGTACTTATGATCGCTTTAAACAAATGTTTGATCGTTTTAGTAAGGAAGCAGGTAAGGAACAGTATCTAATTCCATATTTCATCGCAGCGCATCCGGGAACTACCGATTATGACATGATGAATTTGGCAATTTGGCTTAAGAAAAATGGTTTCCGTGCCGATCAGGTACAGACTTTCTATCCATCGCCAATGGCAACAGCAACCACGATGTATTACACAGCTAAGAACCCGCTTGCGAAAGTAGCACGTTATACTGAAGATGTAGACATCGTGAAAGGTGAAAAGCGTCGTCGTCTGCATAAAGCATTCTTACGTTATCATGATCCAAACAACTGGCCATTACTGCGTGATGCCTTAAAAGAAATGGGTCGTCAGGATTTAATCGGAAACTCGAAGCAGCATCTGATTCCGACTTATCAACCGAAAGCAACAGAAGGGCAATATCAATCTGCACGTAAGAAAAATTCTACCGTTGCAGGAGATTCTCAGAAGCGTACGGGTCAGTCAGGTAATCGTGGGCAAGCGCAAAATCAATCTCAAAATCAGCCTCCAAAGAAAGGACAAGTTTTGACACAACATACAGGTTTGCCACCACGTGAAACAGGTGATAAAAAGCCGTTTGGTGGTAATGTTAAAGGAAAGTCTAAGCCGAAGAATAGAGCGTAGCTTTTAAAGGCAACTTTGAAATAAAAGAGGATACATAGGTGTCCTTTTTTATTAAACTTCCTTTGATAAAACTTATAAATAATATGGTAAATTTCAGCTTCTAAAAATTGGATAATAATTCTGTGAAAAAAACAATATTTTTATTTATTACTATATCATCTTCAATTTCCTTGACTGGATGTTTACAAATGTTTCCACCAACTGTTGCAGATATGGGACAAGGAGTTTATAACCTAAATGCCCAAAGTAATGCTTTTGGCTCTCGAAGTGAATTACGAGCAAAATTGGAACGAAAAGCACAAGAAGTATGTAAGGGCAAAGGTTTTGAAGAAGTTAATCAAGTAAATGGGACGAAATATGATACTATTTTTAATAGTGGCATATTCGTTCCTGTTAGTACTAAATCTAGTTCATTAATTATAAGGTGTAAGGACTAGAATTTAAATCCTCTCTACTTTTATTCGTTCCAGTGCATTTAATTCTGTAGGACTTGCTTGGAGCCTATTCCTTTCTTGAATCGTAAAGAACATGCTTTTTCATCTATGAGCATGGCTATACCTATTTTGGGGTATAAAAAACGCTGATTTTGGATTTATACCCCCACACATCTCCCGATTGCAATAGATTGCCTGTCATTGCGTAGGTAACAAAAAAGACCTAAACCCTTACAGTTTAAGCCTTTCAGTACCCCGTTGGATGCTACGGGAAGCTAATTTGGCGGTGAAAGAGGGATTCGAACCCTCGATACGCTATAAACGTATACACACTTTCCAGGCGTGCTCCTTCAGCCACTCGGACACTTCACCAAGGCGAGCGATAATAACCAAAAAAATCCATTCTGCCAAGTTGAAACAATTGATTTAAAGCAAAAGTTTTTTGGCAGTGCTATGATTGCGAAAAAATAGTGTCTACTTTTAGAAGACGTTTTATGCAAAGTACTGCGAAAAAAGCGGCATTACCTGCCATTACCCTAGCTGCACTTGGTGTTGTCTTTGGGGACATCGGAACCAGTCCCTTATATGCTCTAAGACAATGCTTTTTGACAGCACATCTTGCGATTTCAGAAGCCTCAGTTTTAGGAATATTATCACTGATCTTTTGGTGCATGATGCTCACCATTAGCTTTAAATATGTCACCATTATTATGCGTGCAGACAACAATGGCGAAGGTGGGATCATGTCCTTATTGGCATTGAACTTACGTTCCAACCGCATTGCTGATAATAAAAAAATCTACCTCATTGCTCTAGGCTTTATCGGTGCATCCCTATTTTTTGGTGATGGCATTATTACGCCTGCCATTTCGGTCTTGTCTGCGATCGAAGGTTTAAGTATTGCCACACCTGTTTTTAATAAGTGGTTAATGCCGCTTGCGATAGGGATTTTGACAGGCTTATTTCTGGTGCAGCGACATGGCACGGGTACAATGGGAAAATTCTTCGGTCCCATCACGCTCACGTGGTTTATGTCAATTGGGATTATTGGGATTTGGAGTATCAGCCAAACCCCATTTGTTCTGACCATGATGAGTCCACATTGGGCATTAAATTTTATTTTCCATCAGCCTTATGTGGCTTTTTTAACCATGGGAGCAGTCATTCTCACCATGACAGGTGGCGAAGCATTGTATGCCGACATGGGGCATTTTGGTCGATTGCCGATTAAATTAGCGTGGTTTACGGTTGTTCTCCCTTCATTGCTGTTGAATTATGCTGGGCAAGGTGCATTATTGTTAAGAAACCCAGCAGCAATTGAAAACCCATTTTATTTATTGATTCCTGAATGGGCGCTGTACCCTATGATTGGTTTGGCGACAGCTGCAGCAGTTATTGCCTCTCAAGCTGTGATTACTGGGGTTTTTTCAATGGTAAATCAGGCGATTCAACTGCGTTATTTACCTCGTTTGACTGTGCATCACACCTCAGATGTGGAACAAGGACAGATTTATTTGCCTTTTATTAATTGGGTATTATTTATTTCTGTACTTATTCTGATTTTACTGTTTGAAAATAGTGCCAATCTTGCCAGTGCGTACGGTGTCGCAGTTACCATGACCATGTTGTGCGGTACAATTTTAATCTCGGTATTAGCATATGGTTTATGGCGTTGGCCGTTATGGAAAGTGCTTTTATTCGCTGTACCGTTTCTATTGATTGATCTGGTTTTTGTAGCATCCACTTCTTTAAAAATAGCATCAGGTGGATGGGTACCAATTTTAATCGGTGCGATTGTTTATACTATTTTAATGACATGGAAAGATGGTCGAGAAATTGTATACAGCAAATTAGAAAAAGATGCTTTGCCTTTAAGTTTGTTTATTAAAAGTGTCAGCTTGAGTAATGAAACCATTTATGTCCCTGGACAAGCGATTTTCTTAACGGGAAATACCAATATCGTGCCGCATGCGATGTTACATAATATAAAGCATAACAAAGTCTTACATGAGCGTAATATTATGGTAACGGTCATTACGCGTGATGTGCCCTATGTCACCAATCAAGAACGCATCCGGGTTGAAGTTTTAGATGATCGTTTTCAACAAGTTTTTGTTTATTATGGATTTAAAGATCAGCCGAATATTCCAGTAGCTTTGGAACAGGCTTATGGTCAATTACGAATTCCGTATGACATGATGCAGATCAGTTTCTTTATTTCTCGTGATCGTCTGATTCATACCATTGGTGATGGTATGGCGCCGTGGCGTGAAAAATTGTTTATTTCAATGCAGCGTAATACGAGTCCTGTGAGTGACTTTTACCAAATTCCACCGAACCGTGTGGTAGAAATGGGCAGTCAAATTGAGATTTAAATATTACTGTGTATTTGAAAATAAATAGATAAAAAGCCAAGGTATTCACCTTGGCTTTTTTCTACAAGATTATGATCAATTTATTGTTAATTGATCGCAGGATCTTGGGAAGGCATGTCTTGTACATTTGCAGCAGGATCAGCTATTGGCGGCTGAGCTTCTGGTGCCGCTTGCGCAGGAACATCTTGCGGTACTAATGCTTCTGGCACTGCTTGAGCAGGAACATCTTGTGGCGCTAATGCTTCTGGTGCTGCTTGAGTAGGAACATCCTGTGGTGCTAATGCTTCTGGTGCAGCCGTGATTTGATTTTCAGGCGTTAAAAATCTGACTTTAGATAAGCTTTCGATGGTTTCGCCTGCTTGTACAGGTGGTTCAGCAAATGCATTTACACTTGCCATAGAAAGACCTGTTAAAAAGCTTAAACTCAATAATTTTAAACGCATATTCATTTCCTCTTTGTATGTGAAATACAATTTAGTACGACATTTTGTGTCGTTTAATCATGGATTTGACCTCTGCAAAGTGTCATACTTCAAAAGCTGATTTCAACCAAAGATACTGAACAATACAGATTTTCTAGAGGAAGTCTTTTAGAAAGACAACAAAACATTACTCTGCAAGAATATGTAATTTGAGTAATTGTAGAAGATTTATTCAATTGAAAACTAAGCACATTTCTTTCTTAAAATTAGCCTGATAAGCTGATTTATACTCATGTGATCGTGTCATGGCTCGTAAAAAACGTCGTAATCGTAGTACAAGTTTAGGAAAAGATTTTTTGAATAATTCAGTGGTAAAAGTTGTTTTAGGTTTAGTTGCTACAGGTAGTTTTGCAATTGCATTTGGTCAAGAAAAAATAACTCAATTTATTCCTTTTGTGGGTTCAAACTCATCTGAATGTTTAAAACAGTTTTATCGTGATGAACCACCATTTTTAGTCAAAGACAGTTTACAGAAAAATAGTTATCCCTTGTGTTTTAATGGGTTCAACGTGATGTATTCAGGGGTTTCAAAAACACCTTTATGGACAGCAGAGTATTTATCACCAGAACGTTTAAGTCAAAAAATCAAACGTGAAGATAACTTTCACGAGGAAACGCGTGTCAGTCAAAGCCATCGTGCTTTACTTTCAGATTATAAAGCTTCGGGTTATGATCGAGGACATATGTCACCAAACGCAGATATGCCAGACAAAGCCTCACAATATGACAGCTTTTCACTGGCAAACATGGTACCGCAAGCACCAAAAAATAATCAGCAAGTATGGCGTGAGTTAGAAGAAGCTACTCGTGCCATCGTCACCAAGCAGAAAAAAGATGTATATGTGGTGACAGGTCCGGTATTTTCAGGCAAAAAATTAAAAACCATTGGCAATGGTGTGATTGTTCCTACTGCAGTATATAAAGCAATATATTTACCCAAAGAAGGTATTATTGGAGCGTACTATGCACCGAATGACAATAGTTTGAAGGTCAACGTGATGAGCGTGTGTGCCTTAGAAGAACAATTAGGTATTAATCTATTTCCTCAATTGACTGAGGAACAAAAGCGTAATACGTATAAGTTGCCACTGACTGCAAATCAGGTCAAAGCCAACAGCAAAATTGAATATTCTCATTGGGATGCTGAAAGTCAATGTGCGCCAAATGTATCGAGTGATCAACTCCAAGCATTACAGAAAAAATTCCAACCTCAGAAAAACTCAACATCCTCTGTCGATTTACCTCAGGTTGATCAACAAACCCAAGATGCTTTAGTGAAACAATTGGTTGAGGCATTGCTACAATATTTATTACAAATTTTGAAGTAATTTCACTCGAACATATAAGAAAAGTTTTATACTTTTCTAATGATAACAGCGTAAAAATATGAGAATAAACAATGTTTAAAGCATTTGAAAATGGTACAGAGTCGCATTCGATTCATGATTTAACCTTAGAAAATCAAGAAGATCGGGTGAATATCTATGGCAATTTACAAATTACAAAGGATCAGCAAGGTTTAGCGGCTGCTAAAGCTTTACAAGCTTATTTAAATGATATTGTGAAAACCTTAGAACAAACTTCGGATTTGCCAGAAAAACTTACTACACAAGCAGAAGGTGAAATTGAAAATCCATTTTTATAAGGTTGATTATTTAAGTTTAAGTATGATGATCTAAAAATTAAAAAACCTGCATCAGCAGGTTTTTTAATCAGGACTTAATAACTCGACACGCGTATTATTTCTGTCCTTCTCCACCTACGACTTTATAGATGACCGCACCAATCGCTGCCCCGATAATTGGAGCAACCCAGAACAACCATAGTTGACCTAATGCTGCTGTTTCAGCAAAAAGCGCCACTGCAGTACTACGTGCTGGGTTCACCGAAGTATTGGTTACTGGAATACTGATTAAATGAATGAGCGTAAGTGCTAAACCAATCGCAATGGGTGCAAAGCCCGCAGGCGCACGCTTGTCTGTAGAGCCCATAATCACGATTAAGAAAAATGCAGTCAGTACAATTTCAATGATTAAAGCAGAAACCATTGAATATTTACCTGGAGATAGCTCACCAAAACCGTTGGTCGCAAAACCACCAACACCCGTAAAACCAGCTTGACCTTGGACAATCATATAGAGAATGAATGCAGCTAAAGCACCACCCACCACTTGTGAAATGATATAAGGCACTAAGTCTTTTGCATCAAAACGACCACCTACACACAAACCTACACTGACCGCAGGATTGAAATGTCCACCTGAAATATGTCCAAATGCATATGCACCTGTCAGTACTGTTAAACCAAATGCAAGTGCTACACCTGCAAAGCCGATACCGAGTTCTGGATATGCAGCAGCTAACACAGCACTACCACATCCCCCAAAAACTAACCAAAATGTTCCGAGAAATTCCGCTAAATATTTATTCATGACCTGTACCTGTTGTTTTTTAAATAATATTAAATATTATAAACTGTGATTTATATCACAATTTAATGGTTAAAATGCATTTTATTTACATTTTTTAATTGGCTATTACGCCATTGCCGTGGCGTTAAACCTGACCAAAGTTTAAAGGCCCGTTGAAAAGCACTTTGTTCTGAATAACTTAAAAGTATTGCAATTTCATGTAAGCTCAGATGTGGATCTTGCAAATATTGTGTGGCAAGTAACTGACGAACTTGCTGTACTCGTTCTTGATAGGTGGTTTGCTGTTGCTGTAAATGTCGCTGCAATTGACGCACAGACATTTGTAGCTGTGTTGCAATCGTTTCAATTTGATAATTATTTTTTTGCAATCCCCTTAAAATACTGTGTTGTAAACGTTCATCAATTTGCGTGCTGTTGGGAAGTTTATCTAAGAGTTCTTGCGCCTGTTGCTTCATGATCTGCTGTAGGGTGGAATCTGGATTTTTACATGGTGCAGAAAGAAATTTTAAAGAAAATAACAGTTCAACTTTCGCTTGTGAAAACTTGATCGGTGCATTAAAAAAATCTTGATAAATTCGAATATTTTTAGGTGCTGGCTGAATAAAATTCACGCCTTCGATCTGGATATATTCTCGCTGAATATACAGTCTTAAAAACTGTACTAAAATCGCCAATGCAATTTCATCGGTGATTTGGGTGGTCAGATCTACGGGCAAAACTTCCCAACGGATGGACAATAATTCGCCTTGGACATCCACTTTTAACGGACCGCCATCATAAATTAAACGATGAAAATCATAATAACGCGCGATCGCTTCACCAAAGGTATCGCAAGATTGCGTAATGTAGGCAATGACACCTAAGTGTTTAGGCTGAATGTACTCAGCAATTTCTAAGCCAAGCGCAGGAGATTGGACTTGTGCATTGATTTCATCTAATAGCTCACGCCAAATCTGAAATTCAAAACGCTCAAGATTTTGCACACTTTGCAGCTTGTCTGAAATTTCCAAGTTTTTGGCTTGTGTATAGACACAAAGGAGCTGTCCTAAGCCACCATACACGGTTCCCGTATAATCTTTGAGTTGTTGCATCGTTGTTGTTTTTCAAATCGTATAAATTTATCGCAATATTTAAGCATGGGCTTGGCGTATTGAACAAGACCGTACACTAAGCGGACAACAAAAAAGTAAAAATATGTCGTAATTTATCAATTATGCCATTTTTTAGGTCAATATCTTTGTGCAGAACTCCCTTATATTAAGTAGAAAGTTTGAGGAATAATTCACATGATAAAAGGTTTTATTGCGGGCATTATTTTTGCCAATGCTTTTGAATGGGTAGCACACAAATATATTTTGCATGGTACGCATCGTGCAGGACAAGCACGCTTTAGCCCAGTACCTAAAAGTATGCAGTCACATTGGGAACATCATCGTGAAGTTCGTAAAACTGAATTTCATGATCATGGCTATGTTGAAGGAGTGAAAAATTGGCGAACAAGAAATGAAATCATGTCCTTAGCTGTTGTTGCAGGTGCAGCAAGCTTAATTTTTTATCCTATTTCCAAAGGTATGGTGGTTGCATCATTATATAGCGCTTGTAACTATTATTATATTCATCGTCGTGCGCATCTAGCACCAGAATGGGCAAAAAAGAAAATTCCTTGGCACTATGACCATCATATGAATTCGAATCAAGATGCCAACTGGTGTGTGACGAAGCCTTGGTTTGATTACCTTTTAGGTACACGTGTAGTGTCTTCGGCAGATTTAAAAGAGCAAAATCCTTTAGGTATTATTTTACCGAACAGCACAGCAAACTGGTTGTCGCATCATGTTGAAAAAGTTTTTCCTGTCAAATGGGCTCGACCAAAACAGCCACATCAGATCAGTGAAAATATTAAACTGTCATAAATTCAATAAATCAGATGATTGTCGTGAATTGTCATAAAAATAAGTTTTTTTTGTCAATATTCTAGTTAATAATCAGTGTAAATTTCATCTTACCGAATAGATTTGAATACATAGTGCTGTAGTTTTACTTTTATCGGTTTTACAGGGAGTCGACAAGACTCCCTTTTTTTATTTATTAAAATATAAAAGTCTCTTAAGGTGTAACGATTGCCATCATACAGAATAAATGATGGTGTAAATAACAAAAACAAACTTTTTGATGATGCTTAAAAACAAAAAGAGCATTCATTGAACACTCTTTTGTTATGCTACTGATTACAGATCAAAGGCGCATTTCAATACCTTGTTCTGCAAGATATTTTTTCGCTTCAGGAATGCTATATTGACCAAAGTGGAAAATAGAGGCTGCTAAAACTGCATCAGCACCGCCTTTTAAAATACCATCCGCTAAATGTTGTAAATTACCCACGCCACCAGAAGCAATCGTTGGAATGGTGACACGGTCATTGATATTGCGCATTAACTCAAGGTCATAACCTGCTTTGGTACCATCGGCATCCATTGAGGTAACTAATAACTCACCTGCACCAAAGTCCGCCATTTTCACAGCCCACTCTATTGCATCAATACCTGTAGGTTTACGCCCCCCATGCGTGAAAATTTCCCATTTATTGTCACCTGTTTTTTTCGCATCAATTGCAACCACGATGCATTGCGCACCGAAACGTTGAGATGCTTCTTGTACAAATTCAGGATTAAATACGGCTGCTGAGTTGATACTGACTTTGTCTGCACCTGCATTTAAGAGAAGGCGAATATCTTCGACCTTACGCACACCACCACCGACAGTGAGGGGAACAAATACGGTTTCTGCCATACGCTCCACAGTACGATAAGTCGTATCACGACCATTTGAAGTTGCAGTAATGTCTAAAAAGGTAATTTCGTCAGCACCTTGTTCATTATAACGACGGGCTACTTCAACGGGATCGCCTGCATCACGAATATCAAGGAATTGGACACCTTTCACCACACGCCCATTATCTACGTCTAGGCAAGGAATAATACGTTTAGCAAGCATAATTTTTTCCAAAAATAACAGCCGATTATGAAACTCAGTGACCGAGGTGCTACACCTTCACAGTCAGAGAGGGTATTCTATCAAACTTATGTAAGTTTTTTCGCAGGTTTTATATGTCGGTTTATACCACTTTGAGTTTAAAGGAAGTTCAGGCTTTTGCAGCACCTTATGGATTGGAGGTGATTGAACTGAATCCGATTCAAGGCGGTATTCAAAATACCAACTATTTTATTGTGTGTGCGGATGGGACTCAATTTGTTTTAACCCTATTTGAAAATATGGATGCCGAAGCAGCAGGTGAACTAGTGCCTGTGCTTGAACATCTAGGGCAACACGATTTGCCTGTTCCAGTGCCATTGAAGCATTCAGGGCAATCCATTCATATTTTAAAAGATAAACCTGCCCAAATCGCACCGAGAATGCAGGGTGAGCATCCGATTCCTGCGAATTTGGCACAAGCAGAACAGATTGCTATTGCCCAAGCAAAAATCCATGTGGCTTTACAAGACTTTCCTTTAGAACGCAGCAGTGTGCGTGATCATGATTATTGGTACCAAGTTGCACGACAAATTCGTCCGACGTTGGAGATTGCGGATCAAACGATTTTAAATAATCTTTTAGGTTTATACGATGCTTTGACGGCGATGTATCCAAATCGTCCAAAAGGCTTTATTCATTCAGATTTGTTCCGTGACAATACTTTATTTGAAGGTGATCAGTTAAATGGCATTTTGGATTTTTATGAGCTGAATCATGACGAGTTTTTGTTTGATATTGCAATTACACTTAATGATTTCTGTACCGAATATCCCGATGTGACCTTGAATGAAGAGAAAGCCATTGCATTTCTTAATGCCTATGAAACAGTGCGCCCATTAACTCCAGATGAAAAATCCTGTTTAGAGTTATATTTGGCGATGGCAGCAGGACGTTTTTGGATGATGCGTTTACAAGTGGCACAAATGAATGCAGCAGAAGGGCGTACAGGTGATGATATTTTGCAGAAAAATCCTGCCGAGATGCGTAATATGTTGATTGAACGCTTAAAATTTGTGACCGCTTGATATTAATTCACGTTGCAATAACCCAACATTAGGAAAGTCAAAATGCGTGATCAAGGACGTTTAGTCGAATGGTTTGATGACAAAGGCTACGGATTTATTCAACCCAATGATGAAAGCAAAGGGCGAGTATTTCTACACATCAAAGATTTTGCTCAAAAAGGTCCACGACCAATTTTAGGCTGTGCGTTAGAATACACTGTTCAAGTCGATGCAGATGGGCGTTATAAAGCGATACAAGTCAGTTACTTAAAAGCTTCACAAACCCAAAAAAACAGCAGACAGACACCACGACCTCCATCCAACGCAACGCAAAAAATACAGCCGATGCAGATAGTTTGTATCGCCTATATTTTGATACTCGCAGGGTTGAGCATATTTGGTCTTTTAAATGGAATGGTAATTTTATTCATTAGTATCATAAATGTGATGAGTTATTGGTTCTATGCACAAGACAAAGAAGCCGCACAACTTGGCAAAAGTCGAGTACCTGAAAATACTTTACATATTCTCGCTTTCTTAGGTGGCTGGCCTGCAGCTTGGTTGGCACAGCAACGCTTACGACATAAAACACAAAAACAACCGTTTAGAAAGATATATTTCTGTACGATATGTTTGAATATTTTATTGATTTTGTGGCTCATTTCACCTTTGAATGTTTTTAAAATTTAAAGATGAGCCGTGATTTTTACTGAGGATATAACAATGAATAATTACGTAGACCCCAACAACAGTAAATCGCTGACGTTGATTTTATATATTCTGTATATCGTTGGGATTTTTTCAGCAGGTATTTTGGCGCTGATTGCGTTGATTATTAATTATGTCAAATTAGATTCGGTACGTGGTACGATTTATGAAAGTCATTTTAAATGGCAAATTCGTACCTTTTGGTGGTACTTAATTTGGACAATCTTGGCATTTGTACCTTTCCTATTTTTATTTTTTACAGGGGATAATGTTAATGCCTTTGCAGGCGTTGCTTTAGGGGCAAGCATTTTCTGTGGTGCAGTGCTGTTTTTCTCTTGGATTTGGATCGTATATCGTGCGATTCGTGGCATTGTTGCTTTGAATGACGATCGTGCTTTACCGATTTAATGTATTTGAAAAATAATATTGTTTTGAAAAGTAAGCTATTTCTACTCTTAATTTAGTACAGCCGCATATTATATTGAAAAATTTAGATTAATTTGTGCAGGCGATATTTTTCTTTTGAAAGATCAAAAGAAACAAAAATCTTTTGTTGAGTGAGAGGTTCATCCCTGAAGTCTCCACTCAACGGTGGCGACATCCATGTCGCCCACGACAGTAAATTCAGTGATGATTTTTTGTAAGTGTAAAAATAACTGATAACTTTATTTTTGGTGTGATCTGAGCCAATAATATAGAAGATAGAAGCATGATTATAGAACACGTTCATTTGCAGATTAAGCCTGAGCAAAGTCAGGCATTTGAAGCTGCATTTAAACAAGCTAAGCAATGTATTTATCCGATGTCTGGTTTAAATGCAGTGCAATTGATTAAAAATATTCAGGATGAACAGCGTTATATTTTATTGGTATTTTGGGACAAGCTTGAAGACCACACTGAGGGCTTTCGCAAGTCGGCTGAATATCAACAATGGAAAGCATTACTGCATCCATTTTATGATCCGATGCCAACGGTTGAATATTATCAGCCGTGTATGTTCTTGAAGAAGAAAGAGTCGCCTCAATGATTTATGAAGATTGATTATTATCAAGTTTAGATTTTTTGAAAAACTTAGGTCGCCACTCACTCACAATTACCCCAAAAACCACCAGCAACCCGCCTAATAAAGCCAATACAGGCAGTCGTTCACCTGCTATACGACCAAACAATGCTGCCCACACAGGTTCACCAGCATAAATAATCGCAGCTTGTGAGGGATCAACCATCCGCTGCGCCCAATTCATCACCAATTGAATGCCTGCACTGGCACACCCTAATGCACATAACACCGCAAACAATTGCCAATGAAATGCTGGAAGTTGTTGTTCACCAACGAAGGGGGCGATGCTAAAACATAGTAGGGAAGCGAAAATTAATTGCAGCACAGTCACACGGTGGAGGTTGACTTGACCTGCAAAATAACCAATTAAAATGATTTCAAAAGCAATAGCAATTGAACTGAGCAGGGTAATGATTTGCCCAAAATGCAGTTGAATGGCACCAAAACCATTTCCTGTTAAAAAGACTAAACCAAAAAATGCTAAGAGTGCACCTAACCATGTCATCACATGAGGTGTTTTTTTGAAAATTAGCCACACTAAAATAGGTACTAAAGGGACATATAGTGCAGTTAAAAATGCTGATTCACTGCTACTGATCGTTTTTAAACCTATGGTCTGCAAACCATAACCCAATGCAATCACGGCACCAATACAAAAACCTGCAAATACATCTTTAGGACTAAAATCTTTTAAATATTTCCATGACACGACTATTACTGCAATGGCTGCTGCTGCAAAACGCAATGCAACAAATAGAATTGGACTACTAAAATTTAAGCCATATTGCACAGTAATAAAACTACCACCCCAAATGACAGTAATCAAAATTAAAGCCAGTTGAGGGGTTTTGTTGGAAAGGAGAGAGCTAAACATAGTAAAGTGAAGAACTTAATAAGGCGGTAGTCTAACACGCTATTTTTCATAATAAGATAAACTGGATAGTAAAAAAGAATAATCAAAGTCTTAAAAAATCAGTATAATCTCTCACAAATAATATGACGTATTAAAAAAACAAATTGAGGTATAAATAAATGGAAGCGTTTGCTTGGTATTTCCAGTATTTTTCGATTTTTGGTGTAGGCATTCATGTACTGATTGCCGTATTTTTTGCTATACATGCACTACGTAATGGTCAGCCGTTTTTTTGGTTGTGGATTTTGTTCATTTTTCCATTTTTAGGCAGTGTAGTATATTTTATTGCAGTTTATTTACCACAATCACGCATGCCTTACCAAGCCAATGCAATTGGTAAAAAAGCAATCCATATTTTACAGCCAAACCGTGAACTGAACAAAGCAAAGGAACGTTATGAAAATATCCCGAGTGTTGAAAATGCTGTCCGTTATGCAGAATATCTGATCAGTATGGATCAGGCGAATGAAGCCATTGTAATTTTGAAACAGAAATTTAATTCTTTGGTGGAAAATGATCCAGCATTTTTACAGCAATTGGCTACAGCTTATTTACAAGATTTTCAAATAGAGCAAGCACTTGAGTTAACAAATAGAATTAAGCAAATTGATCCGAATTATAAAGTTGAACAAATTGCACTTATTCGTGCTTTGAGTTTCCATCAATTAAATCAAGAAGCAGCAGCAAAACAAGAGTTTTTAGTTGCAACACGTTCACAGGATATTGAGCATTTAGCTGAATATGCACTTTGGGCGATTCAGACCAATCAAGTAGAATTGGCACAACAAATTCGTGCAGATATGCAAAAAAAGTGGACAATTGGAACAAAATACTCTCGCCAATTGCATAAACCGATTTTTAAACAAGTCGATAAGGCATTGAAGGATATGGGTAAAAAAGCAGCCTAATTGCCAATAAAAAAGAGGTCATCTAGACCTCTTTTTCGTCATCAACAATTATAAGGCTTGTTCATCCAGTAACAGCTGAGCTTCACGCAGGTTTAAAGTACCTTCATAAATGGCACGACCCGTGATCGCACCTAAAATTCCTGGTTGACCTTTAAGATTACGCACGTCGTCAAGATTGGTCACACCACCAGAAGCAATCACAGGTAAACCCGAGTAAGTTGCAAGATTTACTGTTTGTTCAACATTTACACCTTGCATCATGCCATCACGTGCGATGTCAGTATAAACAATGCTTGAAACACCAGCGTCTGCAAAACGTTTTGCTAAATCAGTGGCTTTAACATCCGTCACATTTGCCCAACCATCCGTTGCCACCATACCATTCATGGCATCAATTCCGACAATGATATGACCTGCAAATTTCTTACACGCTTCTTCAACAAACTCAGGCTCTTTTACTGCTTTTGTGCCAATAATCACAAAAGTCACACCTGCATCCAAATAATGCTCAATAGTTTCCAAAGAACGGATACCACCACCAATTTGAATCGGCAATTCAGGTTGAGCTTTTGCAATCGCTTCCACCACAGGTTTATGAATCGGTGTACCTGCGAAAGCACCATTTAAATCAACCAAATGCAAACGACGTGCGCCTTCATTTACCCAATGTTGTGCAGTTGCCACTGGATCATCAGAAAATACCGTATCGTCTTCCATACGCCCTTGTTTTAAACGGACACATTTACCATCTTTCAGGTCAATTGCAGGGATGATCAGCATGCTTTCGCTCCTTGCCTAATCTCATCAAAATTTATTGTGGCTCATCTTAGCAAAGTCTTGATCATTTTCTAAGTGATAGTTTTAGCTTTTATTTGAATGAGTTTTTAATTTTAACACCGTTTTTGCAATGGATTCGGGCAGTAGATCTAAATGACGCAATTCATCAAAAATTAACACAGGTGCATAAGCATCGGCTGCGGCATACTGCATTTGTGCTTGGGTTAGGTTTTTTCGAGCCCAATTTGAGGTGCTGATAGTTTTACTCTTCGGAAAATTAACTTTAAATAATAATGCCATTGCGTTTTTAATTCCGACAGGATTGCTAAAACCGAAGCGAGAAAAGCATTTGGAGAGTTCAATGATATTATTGAGTTCAATGTCTTTTTTACGAAATAAATGAGCATCATTTTTAAGACCAAAACCAACTTTGATCTGATCATGACTTTCAAAAATAGGTTTTAAGAAATTTAAAATTTCATCTGAAACCTGAAATAAATAAGCTTTTTCAAAAGTTGCCAGTTGAACCAAATGTGGACCTGTTTGTACATCAGTCTTATTAAAAGTTGGTTTAGACTCGCTATCAAAACCTAAAATTGGGGCAATTTTTAATTCATTTTCAATCGCATCGCATTGTTGCAATGTTTTGATGAGTAGAATATTTTCAATGCTAAGATTTTGAAAATAAGGAAAAGTCTGAATTTGTTCTTTGCTTGGTAAAAGCGTTACTGATTCGTCCACAATGATATTCATTTAAGCGTGATATACTCTTATAGCAAATTTTGATTCACTATTGAATGCTAAAACGGTGAGACGAGGAGAATACAATGAATAATAAGGATGATGATCTCAGCGCATTTATTGATGGCGCAAAACGAGTTAAACAGTTGATTAAAGATCAGAATATTAAACAAGCTGATATTGTTAATGCCTTAAAAGTATCTAAGGGTACGGTGAGTAATTGGTTGCAAGGTTCAACCACACCTAATGCACAAAGTTTGATTGAATTGGCTAAGTTTTTAGGCGTGACTGAGCGTTGGATTTTGGAAGGCAAAGAGCAAAAATCAAATTCATCATCCGCATCAACAGCGACACCGAACGCTTCAGGCACAGATCTAAAACATGCTTCAGTGGAGCAATTGATGAATGAGTTAAAATCTCGATATGCAGAACTGAATTTAAAAGCTGAAATAAAAATCAATGTAGAGCCAATAGATGGTGGATTTGTGACCCAAACTGAGCATTCTAAATAAGCCCAGATAAGGGCTTATTTTTTCATTCAAAGAGGGTTTATAAAGATAAACTCAGTATACCTAAAAGTGCATTACTAAAAAGAACCAGTATGATGACAAGTAACAGAATAAAAATTACGGCTAAAACAGATTCCCATGTTTGAGTTGCTCGTGGTATACCATATTTATTATCACCCTCAGTTCCCGGCATACATACTAAAAATATAAAAAATAACAGATTTACAAATGGAATAAGCTCAAGGAATGCAAGCCAAGCTGTGAGATTTATATCGTGTAAGCGTTTGATACTAAATAGTAAGATAAAGGTAAAGAAAATAATATTGGGTATAATAAACACAGCTTGTACTATAAATGAATTTGCATTTCTGAATATTGCATCAATAGTATTCGGCATGAAGCTGATGAAAATAAGTCCCATTAATAAATTAGTGATTAAAAGTAAGCAATTCCAACCTAAAAATGTTAAACGATTAAAACGACCTTGTAGACTAAGAACAGGTGGTTGTATGGCATTTTGCGACATGAATTGACCTAATTATAAAAATAAAATTACTAAGGATTTTTATATCAATTGATTAAAATTAAGCCATTATTTCATAAGTGTATAAATAAAAAAATCAAGCCAAGTGTATTGGCTTGATTTGGATATTGGACTAAATAGAAAATAAATCTTGAAATTTTATTCTGAATATTCAGAAGACTGTTGCATTTGTTCCATCTGCATTTGCAGCATTTGCGCATTTTTTACATAGCTTTGATAAGCAGGAATAGCAACCGCAACACTTAAAATCAGACTAAGCGGAATCATCACCACATAAATCCAACCTAAAACTTTTTCCCAACCACGGGTTATACGAGGCGCACCATAAGTATTCACGCCTTCATCGCCTTTTGCACAGGAAATATAAATCCAAAAAAACAGCCCAACCAATGGAATTAAAAATACCAATGAAAGCCAACCTGTTTTATTCAAATCATGCAAACGGCGTATTGCAAAAATATAAGTGAAATAAATCAGAATGATATAAATGATAATGATTGGTATAAAAAAGCCGAGAGATGGACTTGTGCCAGATGACATGCTCGCCATTATATTCGGTACGATGAATGCAGCAAGCACACCACAAAACATCAAGAAGAATCCAAGTAACATATTCCATGCAAGATAGGATAAACGCCCAAAGCGTCCATTTGCACTCAGACCAGAGTCGCTAGATTGAATATTATTATTCATTTTATTTACTCAAAGAAATGGATAGAAAATCTATTTATTAAAATTTAAACATATGTTGTATTTTAAATTTGATTGAATAATAAACAAAAAAGACAGAAAATCAAATTAAGTTTTAAGTTTTATTGCTGAATGATCGCAACTGAGTCACATCGGATGGACTCAGTTGCACGTAGAAAAATAGTTTAAATGTCCCATTCCACAAAGTTTTTTAACAATTGTAGACCTGCGGTGTGACTTTTTTCAGGATGGAATTGCGTGGCAAACAAATTTTCTTTATGAATTGCTGTGCAAAATTGCAAACCATAATCACAAGTTGCAGCAACCAAACTTTGATCTTTAGGTTCAACATAATAACTATGCACAAAATAAAAACGTGCATCTTGTTCAATGTCTTTCCACATCGGATGGCTTGGATCGGCTTGATGCACTTGATTCCAACCCATATGCGGTACTTTTATACTGTCAATGTTTGGAAAATGTTTCACCGTACCTTCAAAAATACCGAGTGCCTCAGTGCCACCATTTTCTTCAGAAGACTCAAGTAAAGCTTGCATGCCGACACAAATCGCTAAAACAGGTTTATTAAAAGCAGCCTGACGTACTACCTCATCAATCCCTGCTTCACGCATACCCTGCATACAGTCACGCATGGCACCCACACCAGGAAATACGATTTTATCCGCTTGCGCAATCAATTTAGGATCATTGGTTACATCAACTGTTGCACCGACATGTTCAAGTGCTTTGGCTGCTGAGTGAAGATTTCCCATGCCATAGTCAAGAAGGGCAATACGGGTCATTACAATGTTCCTTTCGTAGACGCAACTTTATCTTCAGCGCGTGGGTCAACTTCACATGCCATACGTAGCGCACGTGCAAATGCTTTAAACACACTTTCAATTTGGTGGTGGCTATTTTTACCCTTTAAATTGTCAATGTGTAGCGTCATGAGCGCATGATTGACAAAGCCTTGGAAAAACTCTGAGAATAAATCCACATCAAATGTTCCAATGCGTGCACGTGTAAATGGGATATCCATCCACAATCCTGGACGACCAGACAAATCTACAACAACACGACTTAAAGATTCATCAAGTGGTGCATAAAAATGACCATAGCGTTTTAAGCCTTTCTTGTCGCCCAACGCTTGTGCAAAAGCCTGACCTAAAGTGATTCCGCAGTCTTCTACGGTGTGGTGATCATCGATTTCTAAGTCACCATCACAATGAATATCAATGTCAAATAGTCCATGACGCTTGATTTGATCAATCATATGGTCTAAAAATGGAACACCTGTATTGAGCGTGCCTTGACCTGTACCATCAAGATTCACTCGAACTCGAATTTTGGTTTCGTTGGTGTTTCTTACCACTTCACTGATACGTTGTGCCATAGACACGTTCCTCAAAAAACGTCAAAAATTAAAAGTTTGATGTAAAAGATGTTTCGCTGTGACGAAAGTGACAGCATATTAGATTGCTCAGGAGGGTTAATCAATGCCTATAAACGTACATACTAAAACTTCGTTAGATTCTGAAGAAGTTCGTGATCAAATTGAGCGACTTTACGATACCAGTCCAGAATTTGCCGATGGTAAAGATGCGATTGAACAACTAGAGCAAAATCTCACTCAGTATACCCTACTTTACGTTGCAGAATTTAACACAAAAATTATTGGTGCAATTTGGGTAACGGGTCAAGGTGAAAGTAAGACTTTAGAAAATATTGTCGTACATCCAGCAAACCGTGGACGCGGTGTAGCAGAACGACTTGTCACAGAAGTATGTCGTATGGAAGAAGAAAAAGGCGTGAAAAAATTTGAGCCAGGCTGTGGTGCAATTCACCGTTGTTTAGCACATTTAGACAAGCTCTAAATTCTGTGCTCACCCTCAAAGCAGCCTTGTGGCTGCTTTTTATTATTTTAATCCTAAAAAATAGTCACATTGCTGTAAAAATAGACTATTGAAATATTTTATGCATTCAATGCTTGACGACAATTACTTTAAATTGTTTAATACGCCCCATCGGCGTGATAGCTCAGTCGGTAGAGCAACGGATTGAAAATCCGTGTGTCCCCAGTTCGATCCTGGGTCTCGCCACCATATTTTAAAAACCGTATTTTACGATTTCAATCTCTGATCCCATCAGAGATTTTTTTTGGGTAAAATTTACCCGAATGAATAAAAAATTAATGATTTATATTGACTAATTTATTCAGATACGGCTTAATACACCCCATCGGCGTGATAGCTCAGTCGGTAGAGCAACGGATTGAAAATCCGTGTGTCCCCAGTTCGATCCTGGGTCTCGCCACCATATTTAAAAAGCCCCAAATATTAATTTGGGGCTTTTTTTATCTTATATTTAATTTTTGATCAGCTTTTTAGTGTTCAAGTTTTCAATGAATGAGACACCAAAGAGCCTATACAATCGAGTTTATTGTCAGACAAAATGGTTTGTATCCAGTGTAATAATCGGTATATTGGTAAATAAACGAGAGCTGCGTTGCATAATTTTAAAAAATGAAAGATTTATTTTCGACAGGAAGTCAGCTTTATCAACAGGCTAGACCAAGTTATCCACAAGAAGTATTACAAGAAATACTTAAACATGTCACTATCAAAAATTTTGCTTGGGATGTGGGGGCAGGGTCAGGGCAATTTACTCAATTATTAGCCCCTTACTTTGACCATATCGTTGCAACAGACATTAGTGCTAATCAGTTACAACTTGCCCCTTATTTTGAAAATGTCAGTTATCAAGTACAGACAGCAGAAGAAACAGCATTTACAGATAAAAGCTTTGACTTAATTACGGTTGCGCAAGCAATTCATTGGTTTAATTTTGAAGCTTTTTATCAAGAAGTTTATCGAACATTAAAACCGAATGGTGTCTTTGCTGTGATCGGTTATGGCATGATTCACGTGGAACACGCTGCAATCAACCAGTTGATCCAAAGCTTGTATTTTGAAACACTTAAAAGCTATTGGGATGCTGAACGTCATTATATTGATGAGAAATATACGACTATCCCTTTTCCTTTTGAGGAGATCTCTGTAGAGCCCTTAAAAATGCAATATGAATGGACTGCCGCACAGTTATTAAAATATCTATCAACGTGGTCAGCAGTGAAGCATTATCAAGATAAAAATCAAAGGAGTCCTTTGGTTGAGCTGGCAGAAAGTTTGAGTGAGCAACAGACAGCGTTAAAGATCGAATTTCCAATTTTATTACGTTTAGGTCATCTACAAACAAAGGCATCTAAAAAGAATAAGAAAATTTTAGGCATTCTCTAAAAACGCTAATCTTGGATCAGACGTTTCCCTAAACAAATCACTTCAAGCTCTTCATAGCCGAGTTGTTCATAGAAACTTTGTACATCAATATTTTCTTTATGAATCAAAAGTTGTAATTTCGGGCAACCAATCGCAATCAAGCGTTTTTCGAGTTGTTGTAACAGTGCTGTGGCAACGCCGTTGCGTTGATAATGTGGATGTACTGCCAAATAGTTTACCCAGCCACGATGCCCATCATAGCCACCCATAACCGTGGCAATAAGCTGTTCATCTTTTACTGCCAATAAAAATAAACCATCTTTTTGAGCAATCTTACGAAAAATATCAATTTCAGGATTATTCCATGGGCGGGTTAAATCACACTCTTCCCAAAGCGTAATAATATCTTCTAAATCAGTGTCGATGTATTGTCGAATGATAAACATAATGCTGTTGTTTCTCTTATTTTCATTGTGTTTATCAAAGATTAATATAATTTTTAGGCTTTGATAAGTTTATTTTAAAGTCATCAAAATAAAAAACGCCCGTTAGGGCGTTTCTTCTTTCTATATAAGATTTAAAATCTTATGCAGATTTTTTAGCTGTATCTTGTGCAGCCAACATGTGACCATTTTCTTCAAAGTTAGAGTGCCAAGAAAGTGCTTCACGAAGAATGTGTGGTGTATGACCGCCTTTTTCACATGCACGATCAAAGTAGTCATTCAATGCATCACGGTACATTGGGTGAGCACAGTTGTCGATGATTGCACGTGCACGCTCACGTGGCGCTAGACCACGTAAGTCTGCAAGACCTTGTTCAGTCACAAGGATATCAACGTCATGTTCAGCATGGTCAATGTGTGAAGCAAATGGAACAACAGAAGAAATATCGCCACCTTTGGCAATAGATTTAGTTACGAAGATTGCAAGGTGAGCATTACGTGCGAAGTCACCTGAACCACCGATACCATTCATCATTTTGGTACCGCAAACATGCGTTGAGTTGACATTACCATAAATATCAAACTCAAGTGCAGTATTGATACCGATAATCCCTAAACGACGCACCAATTCAGGATGGTTTGAGATTTCTTGTGGACGTAATACAAGTTTATCTTTGTATTGTTCAAGGTTATTAAATACTTTTTCGCCATATTTAGCAGAAAGAGTAATTGAAGAACCTGATGCAAATTTCATTTTGCCTGCGTCGATCAATTCGAAAGTACAGTCTTGGAGTACTTCTGAATACATCACTAAGTCTTCAAAGTTAGAGTCTTTTAGACCTGTTAATACCGCGTTAGCAATAGAACCGATCCCAGCTTGTAAAGGACCAAGATCTTTCGGTAAACGACCTGCTTCAACTTCATTTTCAAAGAATGCGATCAAGTGATTTGCAATGCCTTGCGTTTCATCATCAGGTTGTGTCACTGTTGATGGAGAATCATGCAATTCACTGTTAATTACGATACCCACAATTTTAGCTGGGTCGATGTTGATCGCAGGCGTACCGATACGTTGGTCAACATGTGTCAATGGAATTGGTTGACGTGTTGGACGATAACTTGGGATATAAATATCGTGTAAGCCTTCAAATGCAGGGCTTAAGTTTGTATTGATTTCAACAATGACTTTTTCAGCAAAAATTGCAAAGCTTGCAGAGTTACCTACAGATGTCGTTGGGATGATGCCGCCATCTTCAGTGATTGCAACAGCTTCGATCACAGCAACATCAGGTTTGCTGAGTTGCAGATTACGCATTTGTTCAACTGTTTCAGACAAATGCTGGTCGATAAACATGACTTCGCCTTTGTTGATCGCTTTACGTAATGTGTTATCAACTTGGAATGGCAAACGACGTGCAAGTACACCTGCTTCAGTCAATTGTTTGTCAAGATCATTACCCAGGCTTGCACCAGTAATCAATGTGATTTTCAATGGATTAGCTTGTGCTTGTTTCACTAAAGCCAAAGGAACCGCTTTCGCCTCACCTGCACGAGTAAAACCACTCATGCCCACAGTCATGCCATCTTGGATAAAGGTAGCAGCTTGTTCTGCGCTCATCACTTTGTTGTGTAGTGATGCTAAACGAATACGATCTAAAGACATGGTTTACGCTCAATTCTTGTTCAAAACTAGACGGATTGTACCGCCCAAAAACTAAATTGTGCATGCCTCTAATGCTAAGGTCTAATTTTTTCACTAAATGTAGGTATAAAATTCTGTGATGATTTTTAAGCTATTATTTCATAAGGAAATAATAGCTGCTGTTTGTAAAATAAACAAAGTTGAATGTTTGATTATTGAGCAATAGTTAAAAACGATCACTCAAACTTTGTTTAATTTTTTGAATCGGATTGGAATTTAGATTTTCTTCAGAATCAGGCGTTGTAAGCGGAAGAGAAATAATGGCCTGTAAACCGCCTTCAGAACGATTGTGAATATTCAGCTCACCTTGGTGAATATCGACAATTCGTTTCACAATCGCCAGTCCCAAGCCACTGCCTTGAACGGTTCGAGCCGCATTGCCACGCACGAAAGGTTGCATCAAGTCTTGAATCTGATCTTCTGGAATCCCTTCACCATGATCTGAAACACTGATTTTAATATGTTCATCTTCAATATACGCTGCCAGTTCGATCGGCTCTGCGCCGTAACGTTTCGAGTTGTTGATGAGGTTGCCAATCAGACGTTTTAACGATAATGAGCGCGCAGAAATGATCGGAATTTCATGCGGAGTAAAACGAATATCTAAGGGTTTAAACTGAATGACTAATTCTTGAAGCAAGCTGTTAATGTCAGTATCTTGCAACTCCTCATCTGAACCATCTCGCATATACGAAATAAATTGATTCAAAATGGCATCCATATCATCGACATCGTAAATCAAACCTTCTTTTAAAAAGTCATCATCGGGCATCATTTCCGCACTGAGTCGAATACGGGTTAGCGGTGTGCGTAAATCATGTGAGATACCCGCAAGCATAATCTGACGATCTCGTTCGGTTTGTTCAAGCGTATAAATCATATGATTAAATGCTTGGTTTACCTCACGAATTTCCTGTGGGCCATGATTGGTTTCTAAATACGGTGCTTTGCCCACCTTACTATAAGTGTTGGCAGCATTTTGCAGACGAAGTAGGGGGCGATTTAATTGGCGAACCAAAGTTAAAATAATTGCCGCAGCAATGAGTGGAACACCTAATAACCAACCTAAAATCAGCTCAGGACTATAATTGGCATAGGTTTTTAAAGGCTCACGCACCCAGTTACCATTCATTTCAGGAGTTTGTACCCAAATACGTGGACTCGGTTTGAATTGGAAATAAACAGTTACATCTTTAATGTTTAGCTCTTGGGCAAGCTGATGTTCAATGCGATTGGTAAAGAAATCAGCAATAATTTTGTCTTTGACATTGGGGTATTCTTTGGGATCGGTAACATATTCCACACCGACACGCTGTTTCAGCCATTCATCAGTATCGAGTTGTACTTCATCATGATAAATTTGCAAGCGTGGGTTATTTACCATTTCCAACTCAACCGCAAGAAAACGTGCATGTTGTTGAATTTCAGGTAAATACAAAGTCTTCCAAAAGAACCACAAAGACATAAATAAACTAAACAACACCACAAAAACCACCAAGACCGTGGTACGCATTGCTGCGGAACGAGGTTTGATTTTGTCAAGGAAACGCTCCCAAGGCGTACGTTTCTTCTCTTGGTAGGCAGAAAACTCAGAAAAGGCTTGTGGATCGATCGGGTCTAATTTCACAGTGGCGTTCCAATGCTGTGCAATATCTTGATTGATTTCAGTTTAATGGACGTGACATATATATCAACATTAAATATGTTTGTTTGTCTAAATCAGTTATGAATTGAGTAGCTCTGAGTCGATATATTGCAATGATTTAAGAGAATGTTGAATGATATTAAGTACTTTGATAAATATAAATAAGAGCAATTGCTATTTTTAAATTTAAAAACTATAAACAAAAAATACTGGCAACCCTTAATATTGAAAGGATTACCAGCATTTTGATTCATGCAGATGAATCAGCGTGAATTATTCCGCACCGTCTGGAACAAAGACATAACCGACACCCCAAACTGTTTGAATGTAGCGTGCACGTGCAGGATTTTCCTCAATCAAACGGCGTAGACGAGAAACTTGAACATCAATTGAACGTTCCATTGCCCCCCATTCACGACCACGAGCAAGATTCATCAGTTTGTCACGTGTGAGTGGTTCACGTGGATGCTGTACCAATGCCTTCAGTACGGCAAACTCACCAGTAGTTAATGTCACCACTTGACCTTCACGGGTCAAGGTACGAGTAGAAAGATCGAGTGACCAAGGACCAAATGATACCACCTCAACATTTTGGCTTGGTGCACCTGGCACTTCACGGACTTGGCGACGCAGTACTGCACGAATACGTGCCAATAACTCATTTGGATTAAATGGTTTTGGTAAATAATCATCCGCACCTGCTTCTAAGCCAGCAATACGATCAGAATCGCTACCACGTGCTGTAAGCATAATGATTGGTGTGTCAATGTTAGATTGGCGTAAACGACGACAGATACTTAAACCATCTTCTACAGGAAGCATAAAATCTAAAACGATCAGTGAAAATAACTCACGTTGTAATAGACGATCCATTTGAGTGGCATCGTGGGCTGTTTTCACCACAAAACCTTTATCTTCCAAAAAGCGCTGCAAAAGGGTACGTAAACGCACATCATCATCGACAACTAAAATGCGTTCGACTCGGTCAGTTTCGCCTTGTACGACATCTGTATTTTCAGCAGGTACTACCAAACTCATGATGCACTCCCTTAATCTTGTAAATTATAAATATTCGTATCTCAGTATAATGCCTAAGTTCTTGTTAAGACTATGTATCAATTTGCTCAAAATTACAATTTAAAGCCTGATTTGAAACCAAATAACAACATCTATGAAGCATTGACGTTTCATTTGTTGATCAGTGAAAAGTAACGAATAAGCAAATGAAACTTCAAAACTTTAAATAATTGGTTTCAACATGTTATACCTTAAAATAAAAGTAGGGATTGAAAGACATATATTTTACATGTGTATTGTTACAAAGCATTTTAAAAGCAGCCAATATCCGCTAAAAGTCAGATATCTTTCACCTTTATACAACCTAAAAGCTTACTGAGTTTTAGTTTAAATGGTGATGAAATGCTGATTTTTCAAGGATGAATTGTGTGAGTAAGTCGACTAAAAACAGCTAAAAAATAACTTTTATCATTTTTTTCATTAGAAATTTGCAAAACAATTGTGGATTTTATGGTCTTGGTCTTTATAATCACTAACTTTTAGTCCTTATCCTTGTGGAATTAAACACGATGACTGACGTAGTTCAGCAGTTGGCAAGCGAGCTTGCCGTACGTCCAAACCAAGTAGAAGCTGCCATTCAACTGATTGATGAAGGTGCCAGTGTTCCATTTATCGCACGTTACCGTAAAGAAGTGACGCAAGGCTTAGACGACACGCAGTTACGTCAGCTCGACACTCGCCTAACGTATTTACGTGATTTATATGAACGCCGTGACAAGGTAATTGAATCACTCAAAGAACAAGATAAACTTTCTGATGACTTACTTGCACGTGTGAACGCTGCAGAAACAAAAAATGCATTAGAAGAAATTTATGCACCGTACCGTCCAAAACGTACCAGCAAATCATTTAAAGCCAAAGAAGCAGGCTTAGGTCCGATTGCTGAAAAAATTCTCAGTGAAAATGTTGACCCTACAGAAGCACTTGCTGGCTTTAGTCATGACGATTATGCAGATGTGGAGAGCCAACTGGATGCGATTCAACACATTATCATTGATGAATGGGCGCAAAATATTCCACTTACCACTGAACTCAAAGCAACATTTGCAAAAACTGCTGTATTAAAAAGTTTGGTTGCAAGTGATGAGAAAAAAGAAGTGGGTAAAAAATTCCGCGATTACTTCGATTTCTCAGAAAATTTAAACAAAGTTCCTTCACATCGTTTATTGGCGATGTTACGTGGTCGTCAAGAAAACGTACTAGGTTTAAAAGTCGATGGTCAAGATGATGCGCCATTGGCACGTATCGAAACAGAATATAATCTTGAAACTGTACAACCACAGTCTCGCCAAGATTTCTTAAAACAAACTGCAAAATTATTCTGGCTTGGTAAAGTGCGTCCAACCATTGAACATTCATTGTTAACAGAAAAACGCCTTGCTGCCGAAGCGGAAGCAATGGACGTATTTGCAGAAAACTTACGCCATTTGTTGCTTTCTGCGCCTGCAGGTTCACGTACAACGCTTGGGGTCGATCCTGGTATTCGTACAGGTGTCAAACTGGCTGTGGTGAATGAATCAGGTGATGTTGTAGCACATAGTGTCATCTATCCATTCGCACCGAAAGAAGACAAAGAAGGCTCTATCGCAGAACTTGCACGTCTTTGCCGTGAGTTTAATGTTGATTTGATCGCAATTGGTAATGGTACTGCAAGCCGTGAAACGGAAGCTGTAATTGCTGAAATGATGGCTGCAAATACAGACTTGAAATTAACTCGTGTAACAGTTTCTGAAGCAGGTGCATCAGTATATTCAGCGTCTGAATTGGCATCAAATGAATTGCCTGAGCTAGATGTCTCGATTCGTGGTGCTGTGTCGATTGCACGTCGTTTACAAGACCCATTAGCAGAACTTGTAAAAATTGACCCAAAATCTATTGGTGTAGGTCAGTATCAACACGATGTTAACCAAACAGGTTTGGCAAAAACGCTTGAAGCAGTGGTCGAAGACTGTGTGAACTCAGTGGGTGTGGATGTCAATACAGCATCTGCGGCAATCTTGGGTTATATTGCAGGTTTAAACAAAGCCATTGCGCAGCAAATCGTAGAATTCCGTAAGGAAAATGGTCGTTTTGACAACCGTCAAGCATTGAAAAATGTACCTCGTTTAGGTGAGCGTACTTTTGAACAAGCGGCAGGTTTCTTGCGCATCCAAGACGGTTCTGAGCCACTGGACGCATCGGCTGTGCATCCTGAGTCTTATGGTTTGGTCAATAAAATCGCTGAAGCAAAAGCAACAACAGTGAAAGATATTATTGGCAATACTGAAATTATTCGCCAAGTCAAAGCAGAAGATTTTGCGGATGATAAATTTGGTTTACCGACCATTCAAGATGTTTTGAGTGAGCTTGAAAAACCGGGTCGTGATCCGCGTCCTGAGTTCCGTACAGCAAAATTCCGTGAAGACATCACAGAGGTTGCACAACTTGCAGAAGGTATGCAACTTGAAGGTGTGATTACCAATGTCACCAACTTTGGTGCATTCGTAGATGTGGGTGTGCATCAGGACGGCTTAGTGCATATCTCTGAACTTGCCAATGAATTTGTTTCTGATCCGCATAAAGTGGTACGTCCGGGACAAATCGTACAAGTGCGTGTATTAACGGTAGATGCTGAGCGTAATCGTGTGAACTTATCGATGCGCCCTGAAGGTTCAGAAGCTCCTGCAAAAGTACCTCGTCAAAAACGTGAGTTTAACAATGCGAATGGTGAACAACGTGGCGAGCGTAAACTGCAAGGCAAACGCCCACAGGGTGATCGTCCGCATCATCGTCATGATCATAAAGACAAACCACGTCAAGACAAGAAGCCACAAGCTGCAAAACCACAAGAGAATAAAATCGGTGGTTTAGGTGCATTGTTGTTACAAGCAGGGATTAAAGGTTCAAAATAATCTTTGATCTTGTGAAATAAGAAACCGCCGCAAGGCGGTTTTTTATTGTTTAATCGAAAAATAGTTTTACTATAGCTATGCAAAAAAATAATAAATATTTTGTGGTTTAAAAATAGATCAAAATTTAAAAAATAAGGGGTAATTATGAGAGCGAATCAACAATTTTCTGAGCATCCATTTTCATGGAGAGGTCGATTTTCTAGATTATCGTATCTGGCTTGGATGGGGGGCATGACAATCATTGCGATATGTACTTTTGCTTTTGACTTCTTTCGTTTATTCAAAAACTCTTCTCAAATCAACTTAAGTGTGCTCTCTATGGATGGTTTGTTTGGGAGTTTTACATTGGCATTTCTACCAAGCATTATTTTCTTAGTTTTGTCTTTGTATCCTGCCTTTGTCTTTGTCATTCGGCGTTTACATGATTTAAATCAGTCAGGATGGTGGTCAATTTTAATCTTTGTACCCGTATTAAGTTTCATATTGTATTTATACTTGATGTTTTTTAAAGGTGATGAAAAAAGAAATAGCTATGGTCATCCTCGAGAAACATATTTATGGGAAGGTTTTTTGGGTGGAATTGTGGGATTAATTCTGATCGCTTTTATGATGATTTCGGTTGTTGCTGTATTTCTTCCGATGGGGCAAGCTGAAAACACCCATTTACTTAAGCTAGTGCTTAGTTTTTAATTTTATTGAATTATAAATCAATGTGTTGATTTTATTTGCTTGTGATGTGGAAAGCCTATTTAAAATAGGCTTTCCACATTTATTTTGTTTGTCTGGTGCCTGACATTTACCAATGTTCGCCCGGAAACAAACGTGCATATGCTTTTTGGATGAGATTTAATTTTTCCTGTTTGCCCACAGACGCACTTGAACTTGGAAATAAATTAAAGCCAATCGACATCAGTTTATTATTGATATCAGGTGCAATCGAATAAGTGATTGATGCTAAACGTCCAAGATTGGTTGCCACTTTTTTCGGGCGCTTCACAATTGCATACGCAATTAGATCAGCAGCCTGTTCAGGCGACAATGTTGGCACATATTTATAAATCTTGGTCGGTGCGATCATGGGTGTACGCACAAGTGGCATATACACAGAGGTAATCGCAATCTTATGTGAATGTACCTCGGCAGACAGACAACGACTAAACGCATCCAATGCTGCTTTAGATGCAACATAAGCTGAGAAACGAGTCGCATTTGCCAACACACCAATCGAACTGATATTGATAATTTGACCATCTCTACGATGCATCATTTGTGGCAAAATATTTAAAACCAAACGCACTGCACCAAAATAGTTGAGTTGCATGGTGCGCTCGAAATCATGAAAGCGATCTACAGACTCATGTACCGCACGACGAATAGAGCGTCCTGCGTTATTAATTAAAATATCAATGTGATCAACTGAGGCAATAATCTGTTTAGAAACAACATCAATGGCATCCATATCATTCAAGTCACATGGGAAAATGTCTGCTTTTCCACCTTTTGCCTGAATCTCTGCTTGTACTTCTTTTAAGGTTTCTTCGGTACGAGAAACCAATAAAACATGTGCACCAGCATCTGCAAGCTTATGAGCAATAGTTAAGCCAATGCCACTTGATGCGCCTGTGATTAAAACGACTTTATCCTGCACTTTTTGTTGGAAAAGCTGTTCTAGTTTTTTGTTCATATTTATTTTCCCTGTAAATAAAATATGCCATGAAACTGTGGGGTATGAATCATCATGTAAATGAGAATCTACAAGCGGCAATTTTAACGGAAAATAATAGAAACGCTATAAATAAATATATGAATATAAAGTAATTTTTAGAGTAAAAGCTCTATTTTATAAATTTTATGAATAGAATGATCAAGATACATGGATTCCTGCTAAAAAGCAAAAAAGACCTTCGAAAAGGTCTTTTGTTCGTTTAAATATTAAACTTTTGCCAATGCTTGTTCTAAATCTGCAATCAAGTCATCAATATGTTCGATCCCAATGGATAAACGTACCATGTCGATGCTCACGCCTGCAGCTTTTAACTCATCTTCATTAAGCTGGCGATGAGTCGTTGTTGCTGGATGGCAAGCCAAACTTTTCGCATCCCCGATATTCACCAAGCGCGTGAAAAGCTGTAGAGCATCGATAAAGCGAGTTCCGCCTTCACGACCATCTTGCACACCAAACGATAAAATTGCCGATGGTTTACCTTTGACATATTTCTGTGCCAAAGCGTGTTGTGGATGATCTTTTAAGCCAGCGTAATTCACCCATTTCACTTTTGGATGCGCTTGTAAGTATTCAGCGACTTTTTGTGCATTTTCAGTATGGCGTTCCATGCGCAGATTTAAAGTTTCTAAACCTTGCAGAATCAAGAAAACACTTAAAGGACTGATTGCAGCACCTGTATTACGCAAAGGTACTACCCGTGCACGCGCGATATAAGCAGCCTCACCCAAAGCTTCAACATAGTTCACCCCATGATAACTTGGGTCAGGTGTATTTAGTACTTTGAAACGTTCAGGATATTTACCCCAAGGGAATTTACCGCTGTCTACAATTGCACCGCCAATCGAGTTACCATGACCGCCAATATATTTGGTCAATGAATGCACCACAATGTCTGCCCCATATTCAAAAGGTTTCAGCAGCGCAGGCGTTGCAACAGTATTGTCTACGATGACAGGTACGCCATATTCATGTGCAATTTTAGAAATGGCTTCAAGATCAATAATATTACCCAGTGGATTACCAATAGATTCCACAAAAACCAGTTTGGTTTTGTCATCAATCAAATCACGTAAAGCTTCAGGATTTTGATAATCAAAGAAGCGGACTTCGATGCCCTGTTTAGGTAAAGTGTGGGCAAATAAGTTATATGAACCACCATAAAGCGTTGAAACAGAAGCGATATTGTCACCTGCTTCAGCAATGGTTTGGATGGCATAGGTAATCGCAGCCATACCTGAAGCTAAAGCCAATGCGCCGATTCCACCTTCAAGTGCTGCAATACGTTGCTCTAGTACAGCAGTGGTTGGGTTCATGATGCGAGTATAAATATTCCCCTGAACTTTTAAATCAAATAAATCAGCACCATGCTGAGTGTCATCAAAAGCATAAGAGGTGGTTTGGTAAATGGGTACAGCCACTGCTTTTGTGGTCGGTTCAGGGCTATAGCCTGCATGAATGGCGAGCGTTTCATCCTTATACGTCATAGTTACGTCATCTTCGTGAGTTAAATATGCTTCAGTTTAGCATTTATGAATATGAAATAAAGCGCAAAAATCATGAATATTTATCATAAAAAATCATATAGATGATTGTTTCTCAATAAAAAGTGAATGGTTTTCAGTGGCTATTGTGTTGTTTGAAATTTAGACAGAGTAATTGTTGTAACATTCTCTACAAGATGTGATACATCTCTTATGTTTTCGGGACTTTCATCGTATAATGCAGGCGATTATTTTTTCGCTCATTGAGCAAGGAAATTATGCCTCAGTTTTAATTTGAAAATGAGGTCTTATTTCCACAATTTGATTTTCTATTGAGGAGTCCTACGTGGCCCAATATATTTACACGATGAACCGTGTGTCGAAGATGGTTCCGCCGAAACGCGAAATCTTAAAAGACATCTCTTTATCATTCTTTCCAGGTGCGAAAATTGGTGTACTTGGTTTAAACGGTGCAGGTAAGTCTACCTTGCTTCGTATTATGGCGGGCGTAGACAAAGATTTCTCAGGTGAAGCGCGTGCGCAACCGGGCATCAAAATTGGCTACTTAGAACAAGAGCCACCACTTGATCCAAATAAAGACGTTCGTGGAAATGTGGAAGATGGTTTACGTGAGCCATTGGATGCCTTAGCACGTTTGGACGAAGTATTTGCTGAATATGCAGCAGAAGATGCAGACTTTGATGCGCTTGCAAAAGAGCAAGAAAAGCTTGAAGCAATCATCCATTCTTGGGATGCACATAATATTGTCAACCAAATGGATCAAGCTGCTGCGGCACTTAACCTTCCTGCATGGGATGCTGATGTATCTAAGTTGTCAGGGGGAGAGCGTCGTCGTGTTGCACTTTGCCGTTTGTTGCTTTCGAAGCCAGACATGTTACTTCTTGACGAACCAACCAACCATTTGGATGCAGAGTCTGTATCGTGGTTAGAGCGTTTCTTGAAAGATTTTTCTGGTACGATCGTGGCAATTACACATGACCGTTATTTCTTGGATAATGTTGCAGAGTGGATTTTAGAGCTTGACCGTGGACATGGTATTCCTTATCAAGGTAACTATTCTTCTTGGTTAGAGCAAAAAAATGCGCGTTTAGAGCAAGAGCAGAAGCAAGAAGAATCTTTTGCTAAAGCATTAAAGAAAGAGCTTGAATGGGTTCGTTCAAATGCCAAAGGTCAGCAAAAGAAAAATAAAGCACGTATGGAGCGTTTTGAAGAGTTAAACTCTAAAGAATTCCAACAACGTAATGAAACATCTGAAATCTATATTCCACCTGGTCCACGTTTAGGTAATAAAGTTGTAGAAGTTGAAGGCATTAGTAAGTCATTTGGTGACAAACTTCTGTATAAAGATTTAAGCTTCACTGTACCACCTGCTGCGATTGTGGGTATCGTAGGTCCTAACGGTGCGGGTAAAACCACATTATTCCGTATGATGACAGGTGAACAACAACCTGATACAGGTACAGTAACTCTGGGTGACTCTGTTAAAGTAGCGTATGTGGGTCAGATCCGTGACACATTAGACGACAACAAAACCGTTTGGGAAGAAGTGTCTGGTGGTTTAGACATCTTAAAAATTGGTGATTACGAAATCGCATCTCGTGCGTATATCGGTCGCTTTAACTTTAAAGGTCAAGATCAGCAAAAACGTGTAGGTGGTTTGTCGGGTGGTGAGCGTAACCGTTTACAACTTGCGAAGATCCTACAGATGGGTGCAAACGTGATCTTACTGGATGAGCCATCAAACGACTTGGATATTGAAACTTTACGTGCACTTGAGGATGCAATCCTTGTATTCCCAGGCACGGTAATGGTGGTATCCCATGACCGTTGGTTCTTAGACCGTATTGCAACGCATATTTTGTCATTTGAAAATGAAACACCAGAATTCTTCACAGGTAACTATACTGAGTTTGAAGAATATCGCCGTAAACGTGATGGTGATGATTTAGCAACCAAACGCCAAAAATATCGTAAAATTGGTAGCTAATTTTTAATTTTAAGCGACTGATTTAAAAATAAACCAGCTTTCGAGCTGGTTTTTTATTGCTTAGTGTTTTTTATGAGTAATGTGATTGAAGCTGGTTGAGCGCATCTAAAGCTTCACTATGCCCTTGATTTGCCGCTAGATTTAACCACATTTCTGCTTTAGTTTCATTGGGATCTAGCCCTAATTGTCCATTTAAATACAACATACCGAGTTTAAATTGGGCTGTGCTATATCCTTGCAAAGCGGCATTTAAAAAATACCAAATCGCATTGCGTTGGTTGGTTTCATCTGATTCAGTCAGGGTAGTTGGGTATTTTGAAAAGGTATTTAAAGCCAAATGTTCAAAATATTTTGCTCGTTGATAACTCATCAATGCTTCTGACAGGCGATAACCATGTAGCATAAAGTGTGTTGCAAAATAAGAAACAATAGATTTTTTTATAGAATGACGCAGTTGTTTAAAATCCATTTTATTATGCCTGCAAGACAATAAGGTGATTGAGAAAGAAAAAGCAAAAACCCACCATTTCTACTTTTTCTGAGAATTTTAACAAGCTCAAAACCTCGCTTATTCATCCAAACATTTTTATTGGCTTAGACTTCAACTTTTTTTCATACTGACCAAAATATGAGGTTGAAGTCTAAAGCTGTTCTATTATGAAAATGCCAGTTGGTTATATGCTTTTTTCAATTCTTCCTTTGCAAAAGGGTGACCTTGATGAGCAGCTTGTTCAAGCCATTTTTCAGCATGAATATAACTGCGGTCTAAACCTAATTGACCATTTAGGTAATTTAAGCCCATTTGATACTGTGCTTCTTGGTCGCCACGTAGTGCTGCACGCAACGATGCCCACATTGCATTACGTGTATTTTGAATATCTTCTGCGCTATGCGCAGTCTGAACAGATAAGGTATCGTTTACCATATTTGATTCAACTGTTGAACGCTGAGAAGATTTTCCTAAAAAGCGTTTAAAAATATGCACTAACATATAAACCTCCTTGCTAATCCATTAACAAAGTTGTGAGATTGCCAACCTACAAATGAAGCTGGGATATTACTAATGTAACGCTTTTTAAAACTTTTTCAAATAATAAATTGTAATTTGTCAATATTTAAATGTATAAGTTTTTATATAAAAGGATATTTACAATGTAACATTGAAAAACTGAATAAAACGATCCATTAATATATTGAACGGTTAAAAAATCATTTTGAAGAAGTTATTGCGTTGACCGAAAAATAAAAATATTTGTTCAGCAAAGTACAATGAAATTCTCTATTTTTTAAGATGATTTGGCTGAAAAATCTATGGCGTTTATAAAAAGAAAATACGGTAAAAGTGCAATAAAGTAGAATTACTCACGTCTATGTTGCTTGCAAGTGAAAATGCATTGCGCTTTATTTATGGCGTAGAGGCGTTACAATCAATTAAGCTTTAAAAACTTTAATTGGCTATTTTTGGCGATTTTAATCAAAACAAGGAGCTGGAATGAGCGAACATCATGGACATGATCATAGTCATGCCGTCGTGACAGAGGAAAATGCCAAAAAACTTACTTTTGCACTGATTTTAACTACCACATTTTTAGTGATTGAGGTGATTGCAGGGTTTGTGACACAAAGCTTGGCATTGCTTTCTGATGCAGCGCATATGTTTACCGATGCTGCAGCATTAGCAATTGCATTGGTTGCGATAAAAATAGGTAAATTACCTGCAGATGATAAGCGCACTTTTGGCTATCAGCGTTTTGAAATTTTAGCTGCGCTTTTTAATGCTTCTATGTTGTTTATGGTGGCAATTTATATTGTATATGAAGCATTTAAGCGTTTTAGCCAACCTCCTGAAATTCAAAGCCTTGGAATGTTACTGGTTGCAGTCATTGGGCTTGTCATTAATTTAATTTCTATGAAAATTTTAATGTCGAGTGCTAAGGATAGTCTAAACATCAAAGGTGCATATCTTGAGGTTTTAAGTGATGCCTTGGGTTCGGTGGGGGTGATTATTGGTGCGGCAATTATTTATTTTACAGGTTGGGTATGGGTTGATACTTTAATTGCTGTGCTGATTGGTTTTTGGGTATTGCCACGAGCTTGGATGTTATTAAAACAAAGTATCAATATCTTACTAGAAGGTGTGCCTGAGGAAATTGATATTGAAAAATTACGTCAGGATTTATTGGCTTTAGATGGGGTAGAGAGTATTCACCAACTGAAAGTATGGGCTATTACTTCTAAGAATGTGCATTTAACGGTACATTTATTTGCACCGACAGCAGACCGTAACCTACTTTATCAACAAGCTTTAGAAATGCTAAGCCATACACATGGTATTAAGGAAATGACTCTGCAGATCGAAGATGATGTTTGCATGGCACATTCACATAAGCATTCAACGATAGAACAACATTCACATGATGATGAATCACACTCGCACTCACATTAAGTGAGTATGAGTGTGTCGTAATTAAATCTTAAAAATTTAGAATTATTGAATATGCCACTCATGATTACATTCACGGCATTTCCAGTGTTTATTGGCATTCATAAAAGATTGCATCGAGATTTTAAAATCTGGAAGATCACGCCAGAATAAAACTCCAGCAACAGCACAAATAAGAAAAGCGACGACGGTTGCAATTTGTAAGGTTTGACCTGCACCATCGCTAAACAGCCACAACACCACGCTAATGACCACTAAAAGTAATAAAATAAATAATGCAGGAATCAAAATGACTAAGCTTTTTGGGACAACAGGGCGTACAGCCGCAGTATCACCATTGGCAACAGGAAGAATTTTAGCACTTTGACATTTTGGGCAACGGTATTGCATCATAACTCCACAGATATTTTCTAATGTTGATTTTAGCGGATAGATGAGAAAATAAGAAATTTTAGTCAATAAAAAAGCCACTGAATGTGTCAGTGGCTTTTTCGAATTTGGCGTTCCTACGGGGATTCGAACCCCGGTTACCGCCGTGAAAGGGCGATGTCCTAGGCCTCTAGACGATAGGAACTTATGAGGCAACACAGTAAGATGGTTAAGACCTTGTCTCTGTGTGAGCGCTATATTATGGATATAACGCTGCCTCGTCAACTAAAAAATCAATTAAGCTTGATCAACTGCATCATTTTTCGGCAATTTTAAGCTTTCATTGAGTTTTTCCCATACTTTTACTTCTTTTTTACTTGGCCCGCCTACGACTTCAAGTGCATGACGTAAACGTGCAAAGGTTAAATCAGGTCCAATGGTGACCATAGATTGCATCACGGGTGTTGAAGACGTAGAACCAGCAATTGCAATAAAGAAAGTTGGCATAAAGTCACGTAGTTTGATACCCATTTGATTTGCCAAATCCATTAAAGTCTGGCTGACAGTATCATTGTTCCAAGTAAACATACTTTCTAAGCGCCAAATTGCAAATTGTAAGCTTTGACGAACTTGTTCCTCAGTTAATTTCTTGCTTTCAAACTGCTCTTTGCTAATCGTTGGAAATTGGTTGAAATAAAAACCAGCCCAATTCACTGCTTCAGACAGTAAATTGATACGAGGTTGAATCGCTGCTGCAATTTCTTCTAAGGTTTGACGATCAGACTTCCAAGCCAATAGGGTATTCAATAATTCAGCAGGGGTTAAACCTTTGATCCATTGACCATTTAACCAATTCAGTTTTTCTACATCAAAGATCGGGCCACCCAAAGATACCCGTTGAATATCAAAGTTCTCGATCATTTCAGCCAAAGTGAACTTTTCACGTTCATCAGGCATTGACCAACCCATACGACCTAAATAGTTTAACAATGCTTCAGGCAGTACGCCGATGTCTTTGTAATAATTGATCGAAGTTGGGTTTTTACGTTTAGACAGTTTTGATTTATCTGGGTTACGTAACAATGGCATATGGCAAAGTACAGGCATGTCCCAACCAAAATATTGATACAATAATTGGTGTTTTGGCGCAGATGGAATCCACTCTTCACCACGGATAACATGGGTAATTTGCATTAAATGGTCATCAACCACGTTAGCTAGGTGATAGGTAGGCAATCCATCAGTTTTTAGTAAAATTTGCATATCAACTTGCGCCCACGGGATTTCAACTTCACCACGTAGCATATCGTTAAATTTACAAATACCATCTTCAGGCACTTTCATACGGATCACATGCGCTTCACCCGCAGCCAAGCGACGTTGCACTTCTTCTTCTGAAAGTAATAAACCACGACCATCGTAACGTGGTGTTTCACCACGTGCTTGTTGTTCTGCACGCATTTGATCTAATTCTTCTGCTGTCGCAAAACAGTAAAAAGCGTGACCTTTTTCAACCAAGTCCAACGCATATTTTTTATAAATATCCATGCGTTCAGACTGACGATATGGGGCATGAGGACCGCCCACATCAGGACCTTCAGACCAGTTTAAGCCTAACCAACGTAGTGAATCTAAGATCATTTTTTCAGATTCAGGAGTTGAGCGTAGTTGATCTGTATCTTCGATACGCAAAATAAATTCACCGCCATTTTGCTTGGCAAAACATAGGTTAAATAAAGCGATATACGCTGTTCCTACATGAGGGAAACCTGTAGGAGAAGGTGCAATACGAGTACGAACGGTCATAGTCAACTATTATTCAGAATGTAAATTGGGAACTATTATAACGAAAAAGCCCAATCGCTTAAGGGTTAATTCACCAATAAACAATCGGGCAGGCTCATTCTCAGGGGGATAAGTATATTGAGCCGTTAAAAGTTTTAAAAATTAAGAGCTATGTGGTTGGAAAATGGCTTGCACCAAGCGAGAAAAACGTTGATGTTGTTCCGCTAAAAAATTCTGTGACGCCGTACTTTTTAATGAGGTAAAGACTTTAAGATCATCTGGATTCGATAACACTTTATTGCCTTCACGTTTTTGCTGATTTAAGGCTTTTTCAATAGGAGAAAGTTTTTCAGTCATCACTTGTGATGGCGCAACTGTTGCTTGGCTTTTAGTAATCGCAGCAGCTTGTGTAACTTGCATACCAAGACCTAAAGTTAAACTTAATGTAAATAATTTAATCATCTGTAAATTCATTGTATTCCCCCCCACCAAGGACATTATTTTTAGTTTAAGAATTCCTCTCACCGCCATATTTTAACCATAAATAGTCACAATATGTACAATAGCGTCACATATTTTTACAAAAATGACATTTTTTGTCGCTTTAAATCAAAAATACGATGTATTTGTAAGAGCAGCGTATTATTAGCAAACAAATGTGTAGTTATTGTGAAGGAGTATACATTTTTCTCTAAATTTAAAATACTTGTTTTTGAATAAAGTTATACAAGAAAAAGATATCTAAAATACAGCTATTGATTTGATATATTGTTATAACCATATGATTGTAAAATAAAAAACTAAACAATAAAGTAAGCTCAATCTAAAAACCAATCCTGTGAAATTAAAATGAAAAAAATGATATTGGCAAGTGTATTCAGCTTAGTTGGGTTAACTAGTTTAAGTGCTTATGCTGCAAAAGATTTTTTAAACGTATCCTATGATCCAACACGAGAGTTTTATCAAGAATATAATAAAAGTTTTGGTACTTTTTGGAAGCAGCACACAGGACAAACTATCGAATTTAAACAATCTCATGGCGGTTCTGGCAAGCAAGCGCGTTCAGTGATTGATGGTTTACAAGCAGATGTCGTGACCTTGGCTTTGGCAAATGATATTGATGAAATTGTCAAAGCAGGTTTGATTGAAAAAGATTGGCAAAAAGAATTTCCAAATAATTCAGCACCATATACATCTACAGTGGTTTTCTTAGTGCGTAAAGGAAATCCTAAAAATATTAAAGATTGGAATGACTTAACTAAGCCGGGCGTTGAAATTATTACCCCAAATCCTAAAACAGGGGGTGCACCACGCTGGATTTATTTATCCGCATGGGGATATGCACTGAAACAGCCGGGTGGAAATGATGCCAAAGCACGTGAATTGGTCAAAAAACTCTATAAAAATGTCAAAGTCTTAGACTCAGGCGCACGAGGTTCGCTAACGACTTTTGCCGAGCGTGGCATTGGTGATGTATTGCTATCTTGGGAAAATGAAGCGATTTTGGCAACTTCTGGACCTGATAAAGATAAATATCAAATTGTTTATCCTTCTATTTCTATTTTGGCAGAGCCTTCAGTAGCAATCGTAGATAAAAATGTGGATAAAGATGGGAATCGTAATTTAGCCAAAGGTTATTTAAATTATTTATATTCTCCGCAAGGGCAAGAGTTGGCTGCAAAATATCATTTCCGTCCTCGTAATGCTCAAGTAGCAGCTAAATATGCATCTAAATTTCCAAAAATTAAATTATTTACCATCAATGATGTTTTTGGCGGTTGGGCAAAAGCGCAACAAACTCATTTTGTGAATGGGGCGATTTACGATCAAATTTCATCTGAAAAATAAGATGATTTGATAGTTCAAAAAAGACAAAAAGAGAATTTTTTTAATTCTCTTTTTTGTATAAGTAATGCTAAAAAATCTATAAAATATAAATAAGTATATTGTTTTAATATTTTTATAAATAGAAACAATTGATTAACACAGAATTGATTTATAAAAATACAATTTGAGCAAAAATTATTAAATTGCGGTTTATCTGCTTATTTCATATATTTAGCACAATTCAAGATTTTAGTGCTGAAATGTCATGAAAGTTCAATTTAAAACATGGCTACACGTTGCATTGCTCGCAACTGGTGTGGCAGTAACCTCTAATGCTACCCATGCTGCGGACCGTCAATTTTTAAACGTATCTTATGATGCTACACGTGAATTTTACGATGAATTCAATAAATCATTTGGTACATATTGGAAAAGCCGTACAGGGCATACTGTAAATTTTAAACAATCCCATGGTGGTTCTGGCAAGCAAGCGCGTTCAGTTGTAGATGGCTTAAAAGGCGATGTGGTGACTCTTGCTTTGGCAAATGACATTGAAGAAATCGTAAAATCAGGTCAAATTGATAAAGGTTGGCAAAAAGAATTTCCACATAACTCAGCGCCTTATACCTCAACGATCGTGTTTATGGTGCGCAAAGGCAATCCAAAACACATTAAAGATTGGACTGATTTGACCAAGCCGGGTGTGCAAATCATCACACCAAATCCGAAAACAGGCGGATTGCCGCGTTGGATTTATTTGTCTGCGTGGGGTTATGCGCTGAAACAACCGGGTGGTAACGATGCTAAAGCACGTGAATTCGTGTCTAAAATGTACCATAACGTGAAAGTCATGGATCCTGCAGCACGTGCTTCGATGACGACATTTGCTGAACGTGGTATCGGCGATGTATTGCTGACTTGGGAAAATGAAGCCATGATCAGTAAAAAAACTTTAGGTAATAAATTCGATATTATCTATCCATCTATGTCTATTTTGACTGAGCCTTCGGTTGCGATTGTGGACAAAACTGTGGCGAAAAATGGCAATAAATGGTTAGCAACAGGTTATATTAACTATTTATATTCTCCAATTGGTCAGGAAATGGCGGCAAAACATTTCTACCGTCCACGTAATGAGAAAGTTTTAGCGAAATATGCAAAACAATTCCCGAAATTAAAAACATTTACCATTGATGAAGTCTTTGGTGGTTGGCCTAAAGCGCAACAAACTCACTTCGTAAATGGTGGTGTGTTTGATCAAATTTATAATGATAAGCGTTAAGCAAAAATTATAAAGATTTTATTGAAAACCTCCATTTGTGGAGGTTTTTTTATTGTTTTATAAGGGAAATAGCAATATTAATTTCTATACGACTCATAAAATCAAAGCATTCAATGATAATTTGCTTAAACAGTGTACAGTAATGCGCTAAATAAGCTGATAAAACGGTTTTCCCCATCGAAAGTAATATTTTCCTACAAAAAGACGTTTGGAGCTTTGACAAAACAAGGTAATAATGTGCAGTTACATTTTCTGACTGAATTGAACCTGAACTTATGTCCCATATTTCTGTATTACTACATGAAACTGTTGATGCACTCCTTGCTGACCGAAATACAGGAATCTATATTGATGGGACTTTTGGACGTGGTGGTCATACCCGATTATTATTGTCTAAGTTAGATGAAAATTCACAAGTTTTTGCTTTTGATAAAGACCCACAAGCTTTGGCTGTGGGTGCTGAACTTGAACAACAAGATCCGAGATTTAAAATCATTCACGCAAGCTTTGCTGACTTACAACAAGAACTACAACAACGTGGCATTGATCAGGTCGATGGTGTTATGGCAGATTTGGGCGTGTCTTCACCGCAACTTGATCAGGCAGAACGTGGTTTTAGCTTTATGAAAGATGGACCTTTGGATATGCGGATGGATAATTCACAAGGTCAAACTGCGGCTGAATGGTTGGTCGATGTGGATGAAGAACATTTAGCTAATGTCATTTTTCAGTATGGTGAAGAGCGTTATAGTCGTCGTATTGCCAAAGCGATTAAACAGGCGGGATATATTGAAACTACAGCACAGTTGGCTGAAATCGTGAAAGTTGCTCACCCGAAATGGGAAAAAAATAAACATGCTGCAACACGTACTTTCCAAGCGATTCGGATTGAAATCAATAAAGAGCTGGATGATGTGCATGCTTTCTTACCTCAAGCAGTTGAGGTATTAAAAGCGCATGGACGTTTAGCGGTGATTAGTTTTCATTCTTTAGAAGATCGAATTATTAAACAGTTTATACAAAAAGAATCGACCTTAGCAGAGGATAATGGTTGGGGCTTACCTCAAAAAGTGCAAGATACTCGTCGTTTGAAAAAAATTGATCGTGTGCGTGCAAGTGAAGCTGAAGTGAAGGAAAATCCACGTTCACGCAGTGCTTGGCTTCGTGTCGCAGAACGCTTAGAACAGAAAGGCGCAGAATGAAAGAAGAAATTGTAGAAGAGCGAAACAACCGACTGGCCGTAAAAAAAGCAATATTTTATGCTGCGTTGTTGTTGTTGGTATTAGGCAGTGCATTTATGGTGGTGCTGCAAGTTTTTGCTTATCGGCATGATTTCCGAGAACTAAATGGTTATATGCGTGAAAGAGAAACCATTAATGCAGAATGGGGGCGTTTGTTAATTGAGCAACAAACCTTTGGTGCAACCGCACAGATTGGTACACGTGCTGTGACGCAACTTCGTATGTATTCACCACCCGCAGCGCAAACCGTGGTGATTTCATTACCGTCTGAAACTGAGCAAAAGAAATAGGCAAGCTGTATGGTAGATAAGCAAAATAAAGCAACGCGTCAGCCGAGAAAAAAACAGCAGTCTGTTTCCGCAAAACCTTCTATTGCTGTAGATATGTGGCGTTATTACCTAATGTGGGGCGTGGTGTTATTGTGCTTCATTATGTTGGTGGGGCGTGCTTTTTATGTGCAAGTGATCAATAAAGACTTTTTGCAAAACAAAGCCAATGCCAATATTTTGCGCACTGAAAAACTCAAAGCCATGCGTGGCGTGATCAGTGATCGTCATGGTGTCCCTTTGGCAATCAGTACCCCCATCATGAAAGTAGTGATTGATCCACGTGAGTATTTTGAAACCAAAGCCCAGTTTGAAAAAATCACAGAAGAATTAAAGAAAACACCTGAAAGTCGTAAATTAAAACGTCAATTGCCAGATGAAAATTTAAATTTAGATGAATTGGCAGATGCTGTTGGTATTGATCGTGCAGATTTAAAGAAAAAACTGGCTGAGCGTCCACGTTCACGTTATTTGGTATTGAAAAAAGAAGTACCTCCACCGCAAGCAGATATTATTACCAAGCGTAAATTTGCGGGTGTTTATTCTGAGAAAATGTATAAACGTTATTATCCACAGCCACAACCCAATGCACAGATTATTGGCTTGACCAATAGTGAAGGCACAGGGATTGAAGGCTTGGAAATGCAGCTTAATACCCGTTTGGCAGGTGAAGATGGCGAGCAAAAAATTTCTCGTGACAAACATGGTAATCGTATTGCTACACCAGAAGTTATTAAAGAAGTAACACCGGGTGAAAATGTGACGCTGAGTATCGACTCGCGTTTGCAATATATTATGTACCGTGAGTTGACTGCAGTCGGTGTTGCCAATAATGCACGTTCTGCATCTGCAATCGCTGTAGATGTCAAAACAGGTGAAATTTTGGCAATGGGGAGTTGGCCTTCCTACAATCCAAATGATAAAAATGGCTTAAAAAACAAAGATGCCATGCGTAACCGTGGTGCAATTGACATGTTTGAACCGGGTTCAACCATGAAACCATTTACAGTTGCTGCAGGCTTAGAAAGTGGTAAATACACACCAAATTCGATCATTAATACCAGCCCAGGAACAATGCGTTTAGGTTCACATACCATTCGTGATACGCATAACTATGGCTCATTAACAGTGACTGGTGTGATTATCAAATCCTCGAACGTGGGTTCTGCGAAAATTGCACTTTCTTTACCGAAAGAAGCCCTACCAAGTTTCTTTAGAAAAGTCGGTTTTGGTCAACGCTCTGCGGTGAAATTTCCTGGTGAAAGTAGTGGTTTGGTATTACCACCGAATAAGTTGAATTCATCGCAAATTGGTACGATGGCGTACGGTTATGGTCTCAATGCCACGATTTTACAGTTGGCACAAGGCTATGCGATGTTGGCAAATCATGGGGTAGAATATCCACTTAGTTTGTATAAACTTGAAGATCAGCCGAAAGGAAAACAAGTATTAGAGCCAAAAATCGCAGATGATGTCTTACTGATGCTCGAGCAAGTGACGATGCCGGGTGGTACAGCGCGTCAAGCCAATATTCCGGGTTATCGTGTTGGGGGTAAAACAGGGACAGCACATAAACTACGCCCTGACCATAAAGGTTATTCAAATACCGAATATCGTGCGTTGTTTGCAGGTGTTGCCCCAATTAGCGACCCACGTTTAGCGATTATTGTCGTAGTAGAAAATCCACGTGGACAATATTATGGTGGTTTGGTTGCCGCTCCTGTCTTTGCAAAAATTATGCAAGAATCTTTACGTTTAATGAACGTGCCGCTTGATAAACCTCTCGATTCTGTAAATCCATCCAAATAGGTGAATGATGACGATCCATTTTCAAGACATTTATCCCGTCGACAATCCCCAAACTTGGATGGCAGCGCCATTTCAAGGCTTTTGTTTAGATAGTCGAGCAGTCACTACAGGGCAAATTTTTATTGCCCTGAATAGCTTTTCACAACCTGAAAAAATTTTGCAATTTGCCCAGTCTGCGCTAGAAAAAGGGGCTTTGGCTGTGATCAGTGAATCTGATTTAGCTTTGGAAAAGAGTTGGACATGTCCTGATGTGCGTCATCTCATGGGACAGTGGCAGAAACAATATTTAGCGGCAACACAACCAGTAGCAGCTGCACGTGTACTGGCTGTGACAGGCACCAATGGTAAAACAACCATTTCACGTTTGGTTGCAGAGTTGTTAATGCTCAAAGGTCGTAAATGTGCCGTGATGGGAACAACAGGTAACGGCATTTTGCCGAATCTTGAAGCATCTTCGCATACCACTTTGGATGCGTTGCATTTACAAAATTTGTTGCATGAGTTTGCGCAAAATGGTGCTGAGTTTGCATCAATTGAAGCCAGTTCGCATGGATTAGAGCAAGGGCGTTTGAATGGTGCAGGTATTGAAATCGCTGCATACAGTAATTTGAGTCGTGATCATTTGGATTATCACGGTACGCTTGAGGCGTATGCCGAAGCTAAATCTCAGCTATTTAAATTTCCAAGTTTAAAAGTGGCGATCATCAATGTAGATGATGCACATGCCGATATCATGCTTAATGCTGCAAGTAGCAATCAATCGCATCCTAAAGTATTAACCTATTCCACCTCAAAAGCTGCGGATTATCAAGTTTTTGGTATTCAGTACAGTTTGGAAGGCGCAAGCTTCCATTTAAAAACTGAAAAAGGCGAATATACCGTTAATAGTCCTTTGCTGGGGCATTTTAATATTGAAAATCTACTTGCCAGTTTGATCATGGTTGAGCAGGCAGGTTATGACTTGGCAGAGTTAATCGCACTTGTACCGAAGTTAAAGGGTGCGCCGGGACGTATGCAGGTGATTCGTGATGAAGATCGCTTGTTTGTGGTGGACTATGCACATACACCAGATGCATTAACCCAAGTGTTAAAAACTTTAAAACGCCATGTTGAAAATCAACTATGGGCGGTGTTTGGTTGCGGTGGTGATCGTGATCGGGGGAAACGTCCGCTGATGACTAAAGCTGCCTTAGAGCAAGCAGATCCTGTATTGATGACTTCGGATAATCCACGAACTGAAGATCCTGCACAAATCTTTGCAGACATGAAACGTGATGTAAATTTTGAAGAACATCATGTCAAAGAAATTCATGATCGCCGAGAAGCGATTAAATATGCGGTCAAACATGCACAATCTGGCGATATTGTGGTGATTGCAGGAAAAGGTCATGAAAACTATCAAGAAATTGATGGGGTGCGCCATTGGTTTGATGATGTCGTAGAAGTGCAATCAGCCATCGATGCACAACATCATAAACCTCATTCAGCATACCCAGCGCAGTAGGAAGAACAGATGCACACCTCAACAACCAGTACTGTGCCATTGGAACCATGGTCAGCAGCACAACTTGCTGAAGCAACACAGGGTTATTGGTATTTAGATAAAGCACCGCAAAGTGACATTAAACGTATCTTGACGGATTCACGTCATGCTGAATTGGGTGATGCCTTTTTAGCACTGAAAGGTGAGCGTTTTGACGCACATGATTTTTTGGCACAGGTGGCTAAAAATGGTTGCCAAGTTGCTATCGTGAGCCATCCGATTGATGTAGATATATGCCAACTTGTGGTTGCGGATACACGATTAGCTTTAGGGCACTTAGGGGCTTATCGTCGTGCGCAAAACTCACAGCTTAAAGTGATTGCACTGACAGGTAGTAGTGGTAAAACCACAACCAAAGAAATGCTAGGTAGTATTTTAGCGCGTTTAGCACCGACCTTGATCACGCGTGGCAATCTCAACAATGATTTGGGCGTGCCGATGATGTTGCTTGAACTTCGTGCTGAGCATCAATATGCGGTGATGGAGTTAGGTGCAAGTCATCAAGGTGAAATTGATTACACATCCAACTTGGTTCAACCGCATGTTGCAGGCATTTTAAATATCGGCACAGCGCATTTGGGTGAGTTTGGTGGGCGTGAGGGTATTTGTCGTGCCAAATCTGAAATTTATGCACATATTGCTCCAAATGGCACTTCAATTGTGCCTGCCCAAGACGATTTTAGCGATAGTATTCGCCAAGCTGTAAGGACTGAACAGGTATTAAGTTTTGGTCAGGGGGGGGATGTATTCGCAGCAGATATTCAATTACATGCCCAATCTGCAACTTTTACGCTTAATACGCCTCAAGGTTCAAAAGCTGTAAATTTACCTTTTGCAGGTGAGCACAATGTGCATAATGCCGAGGCAGCAACTGCTTTTGCATTGGCAATCGGTGTGGCTTTGGATGATATTGTCATCGGGCTTGAGCAAGCGCAAGGTGCAAAAGGTCGTTTGAATTTTATTCAAAAAGACAATTATTTGTTTATTGATGATACCTATAATGCCAACCCAACTTCGATGCGTGCTGCTGCTGAGGTTTTAGCACAGCAACAAGGCATCAAAGTGATGGTGATGGGAGATATAGGTGAATTAGGTCAAACAGCGGCACAACAACACTATATGTTAGGTCGAGATCTGGTTTCAGTTAAAGGAATTAACTTTGTGGTTGCTGTGGGTGAGTTTGCTCCTGCAGTGCAAGAGGGGGCAAGAAGCACCCAATATGGTAAAAAAATGCAAGCCTTTCTTACACAAGCGCAAGCATTACCACTTTTAATGAGTTTAATTGAGACACATCAACCGCAGTCCATGAGTTTCCTATTTAAAGGTTCTCGTTATACCCATATGGAAACGTTGATGGCTGAATTGATGGAGAAAATTTAATGCTGTTTTGGTTATTTCAACATTTGGCAGGCTATGAAAATGCCTTTCAAGTGGTTCGGTATTTGTCTTTACGTGCCTTGCTTAGTGTCTTAACTGCATTGGCAATTGGTTGGGCTTTGGGGCCCATGATGATTCGTAAATTACAAGCCTTAAAATATGGTCAAGCAGTCAGTTCATTTGCACCAGAAAACCATGCCAAGAAAATGGGTACACCTACAATGGGTGGGATTTTAATTCTACTTTCCATTGGTATCAGTACTTTGCTTTGGGCAGATTTATCCAATCCTTATGTGTGGATTGTACTGGGGGTGATGGTGATCTTTGGTGCAGTCGGTTGGGCGGATGACTGGATCAAAGTCCGCTATAAAGATAATGCTGGCTTACCTGCCAAGAAGAAATTCTTTTGGACATCTGTCGGCTCATTGGGTGCAGGTATTGCGTTATATGTGATTGCAACACAACAAGGAAATCCTGAATATACAGCCAATATGTTAGATTTGTTGATTCCATTTTTTAAAAATCTCAGCATTCCATTATCCGCAATTCCTTTGGGTATAGGCTTTATCATTTTCACTTATTTGGTGATTAATGGTGGTTCAAATGCAGTGAATTTAACTGATGGTTTGGATGGTCTAGCGATCATGCCAATCGTTCTGGTTGCAGCAGGTCTGGGCGTGTTTGCTTATTTGGCGGGTGATGTTCGCTTTGCAAACTATCTACACATTCCCTATGTGAAATATACTTCAGAGCTGGTAATTATCTGTTCTGCCATGATCGGTGCGGGTTTGGCTTTCCTTTGGTATAACGCACATCCTGCACAAGTCTTTATGGGCGATGTCGGAGCATTATCATTGGGTGCGATGCTCGGTACGATTGCGGTGATGGTACGTCAAGAAATCGTATTTGCCATCATGGGCGGTGTATTTGTGGTTGAAGCCATTTCTGTATTCTTGCAAATCGGTTCACTGCGTATGCGTAATAAGCGTGTATTTCTCATGGCACCTTTACATCACCATTATGAGAAAAAAGGTTGGCGTGAAACCCAAGTGGTAATTCGTTTCTGGATTATCACAATTATGCTGGTAGTTTTGGGTCTAATGACTTTAAAATTACGTTAAGTAAAAAGTTGTTGAAAGAAGTCGACAGTTGTCGGCTTTTTTTATGACTTTGAAAATGAGTTTGGAGAAGGTTTTGAAACAAATCAGGAATGTGTTGATGTGCCCCGTGTGTCGTGAAGCACTCAGCTTAACTGAACGCACATGGCAATGTATCAACAATCATAGCTACGATGTTGCCAAACAAGGTTATGTCAACTTACATGTCGTACAGCACAAGCATAGTAAAAATCCGGGCGATACATCTGAGTCAGTACAAGCACGTCGTACATTTCTGAGTGGTGGATTTTATGCGCCATTACAGCAAGCTGTTGTAAATAAGATTCGTGGTTTACGCATTGAAAATCTACTGGATATTGGTTGTGGTGAAGGTTATTACACCGATGCCATGCAGCAAGAAGTCATGCAATGTGTGGGTGTGGATATTGCAAAAAATGCGGTGCAAGTTGCAGCAAAGTTAAATAAAGACGTCACTTGGGTGGTGGGAACAGGTGCAACTTTAGCTGTATTAGATCAGTCAATTGACTTATGTACGAGCTTATTTAGCCCAATTCCTCAAGATGAAATTTTGCGTGTATTAAAGCCAGAAGGTTATTTGATGGTGGTTACACCTGCACCGAATCATCTTTATGCCATGCGTGAAGCTTTATTTGATGAGGTCAATGCCCATGATCCACATAAGTTTGTGGAGCAGTTACAAACGCATTTTACATTGATTGAACAACCGATTATTGAGTCCACTTTTGAGCTTGATCAAGCCCAATTAAAAAACCTCATTGCGATGACTCCCTACGCATACAAAGCCAAACCTGAAAAACGACAAGCCCTTGAACAGCTTGAAAAAATCAATTTAACTGCGAGTTTTCAGATTTATCTATTTAAAAAGAACTGATTTTTAAATTCTTTTAAAAGCATTGGCTTTGAAATGAAAATAATAAGGTGCTTAAGTCCTCAAGATCTATAAAATATCTGCTTAAATTCTTAAGCACCTAAAAATAATAACAAGATACATCACATGGATTGAGTTCTATGCAGTGCATTGTGCATAAGGTGTATGATGTAAATTGTTGATTGAATCAGAAATCAATTTAAAAACCAAAGCAATAAAATAAGCTATAGAAGAAATTTACTTTTGATCAATATTGGCAATCACCATCTGAGCAGAAATATTTCCATTTTCGGCAGCTTTCCTATACCAATAGATTGCTTTGTCTACATCACGAGGGACTCCGTTTCCATACGCGTATAGCATACCGATATAGAGCTGTGCTTTAGCATAATTTTGTTCAGAAGCTTTTAAGTACCATTCCATTGCTTTTTGGTAGTTCTCCCTGACAGAATAAGATAGTCCCACATCATATTGGGCTTCAGGATCTCCTTGTAAAGCCGCCTTGGTTTCCCATTTTAATGCTTCATCTAGGTCCTGTGCGATTCCAAGTCGTCCCGATGCATAGGCGATTGCTAAATCTTTTTGTGCACGAACATTTCCCTTTTCAGCACACTCTTTTGTTAGTTTTAAATCAAGTTTGATTAAGCCATCGATAATCGCTGCTGTTCTATTTTCATCGTTTTGTGGGCATTGTTCTGCAAATACATTTTGTGCATTTAGAGATAAGTACATTATTAGAATAGTTTGAATCATCAGTTTCATTTATAAGATCTTCTTTTGTGTGAAAAGGGCTATATTATCATCGTTTAATATTATGGTATTTTGCACAATATTTATGAATTATTTATTAGAGAGCATTTGATTCATTTTGATAAATGGTTATTAGTCAAATATCTTGGTGAATTTTACTAAAAAACAGAAATTTTGCTAAAATTCTTTTATAAATATGCCTGAGCTTTTCTATGTCCAACCTCCCTTGTCCCTGTGGTTCATCTCTATACAGTGAATGTTGCCAACCTCTCCATCTAGGTCAGAAAAAAGCGGAAACTGCAGCACAACTCATGCGTTCACGTTATAGTGCATTTGCCAAACATGAAATTGATTATATTGTTAAAACCACTGCGCTTGGACAACAACACGCTTTAGATGTGCAAGCCATTGCAGATTGGAGTAAAGCCAATCAATGGCTGAAATTAGAAGTCGTACAAGCACAAGAAAAACTTGATAAAAATCATGCGCAAGTTGAATTTAAAGCACATTATGCAAATGCAAAAAATGCGGATCAATCTGTCCAAACTCATCACGAAGTTTCGCATTTTGTAAAACATGAAAATACATGGTATTTCCTTGATCCGACCACAAACCAGCAGATCACCATGAAACAAGCCTGTATTTGTGGTTCGGGTAAAAAATTTAAGCAATGTTGTGCACAATATCTGTAAACTTTTCATGCATTTTGACTTAGAATAGCGCGCATCTTTTACCCTCAGTGGATGAAGGGCAATGTTACTCACCGTTATTTACATTATCGCAATTACGGCAGAAGCCATGACTGGAGCATTATCCGCAGGACGGCGGAGTATGGACTGGTTTGGTGTGGTCTTGATTGCCTGTGTGACTGCGCTCGGTGGTGGCTCGGTCCGCGATGTATTACTTGGACATTATCCCTTAACTTGGGTAAAACATCCTGAATATTTAGTTTTGACTTGTTGTGCTGCATTTGTCACGATTATTATTGCCAAATGGATGAAGCACTTACATTCGATTTTCCTTTTGTTGGATGCTTTGGGGTTGATTGGTTTTACTATTATTGGTTGCCAAATCGCTATGCAAATGGGACAAGGTTTTGTCGTTTCTGCGGTTGCAGGTGTGTTGACTGGGGTATCAGGCGGTATTCTGCGTGATATTCTATGTAATGATGTACCTTTAGTTTTCCGCCGTGAACTGTATGCTTCAATTTCTTTTGTTGCCGTGATTTTCTATTGGTTCTGTATCAATGTTGGTTTATCACTGGAATTAACTGTCATTTCCACTTTAGTTTTTGGCTTTTCTTTACGTTGTATTGCGATTTATTTTGGTTTAGAAATGCCGAAATTTATCTATAAAGATGACGATGAACAATCCGCATCATCTAAAGATGAAACTTGATTTAGAATTTGAAAACGCTTAATTTTTAAATGAATAAAAACGAGATTCTGATATTTGAGAATGTCAGAGTCTGATCAAGAATGAATACAATTATAAATCACTGTTGTGAAAGCAGCATCTCCACTTTCACCTGATAGAGCTGTCATAGAGCACGATTATGGATTTAGTTTCACGCGTACAACGCTTACCCATTGGAAAATTTCACTATACTTTGCTGTGGGTGATTGGACTCGGTTGGATGTTCGATGCCATGGATACAGGATTGATTTCCTTTATCTTGACCAAAATGGCAGAAGAATGGCAAATGACGCCTTCAGAAAAAGGCTGGGTGGTGTCGATTGGTTTTGTCGGGATGGCAATTGGCGCGGTATTTTCAGGTGGATTGGCTGATCGGATTGGACGTCGAACGGTATTTGCGATTACTTTAGTGACCTATAGCATCGCGACTGCTTTATGTGCTTTTGCACCAAATTTAACGTGGTTACTCATTTTCCGCTTTATTGTTGGTTTAGGGCTTGGTGGTCAGTTGCCTGTGGCAGTGACTTTGGTCAGTGAATATATTCCTGCGCACGTTCGTGGTCGTTTTATTGTTTTACTGGAAAGTTTTTGGGGCTTAGGTTGGTTGGTTGCTGCCTTAATTTCCTATTTTGTGATTCCTGATTATGGTTGGCATATTGCATTTTTGATTGGTGGTTTGCCTGCAATTTATGTATTTATGATTTTGAAAAAAGTTCCTGAATCTGTCCCGTATCTGATTAATCGTGGACGTATCGAAGAAGCGCATGCTTTGGTTCAGAAATTGGAACGTCAGTGTGGCGTGGAAGTCATTGAAACCATTGAAGTCAAACCAGTAGCAGAAAAACAAAACATTTCATTTTCACAACTTTGGTCAAATCCTTTTGCCAAACGGACTTTGATGTTGTGGCTCATTTGGTTCGGGATCGTATTTTCCTACTATGGTATTTTTACGTGGTTACCAAGTTTACTGGTGAAACAAGGTTATAGCATTGTTCAGTCATTTGAATATGTACTCGGCATGATTTTGGCTCAATTGCCAGGTTATGTTGCTGCGGCATGGTTGGTAGAAAAGTTAGGACGTAAAGCAACGTTAGCTGGTTTTATTGGCATGTGTGCGGTATCGGCTTATTTCTTTGGGCAGGCAACTTCGGTCAGTATGATTATGTTCTGGGGTTGTTTAATGTCATTCTTTAATTTGGGGGCGTGGGGCGTTTTATATACTTACACACCTGAACAATATCCGACCAATATTCGTGCTTTTGGTTCGGGTTGGGCATCTGCGATCGGGCGTATGGGCGGGATTGTTGCGCCATTGGTGGTGACGCATATGATGGTTGCAAGTAATGGTTTTAGCGCAGTCTTTATGATGTTTACTGCTGTGCTTGTGGGCGTGGCCTTAGTGATCTTGATTTTGGGTGAAGAAACTAAAGGGAAGACTTTGGAAGAGATCGGACTTTAATTTTTAGCTTAAATATTTAATTGTGGATATGAGTTCATTTATAAAGGTTTGATGGAATTTTAAAGGATTTGATCTCATGCATTATTCACACGGGCAATTAAACTATCCAATTTATGCTTATGCCCAATCTTATGCAGATGGATATTTTGAAGATTTTCATCAACATGATCGTATTCAGTTGTTACATACATTATCAGGTGTGATCCATGTTCAAACTGAAGAAGGAATTTGGGTTATTCCGCCTTCAAAAGGGATTTGGATTCCTGAGTATAAGCAGCATTCGATTACAATTTATGGCACGGTAGAAGCAAGAGGTGTATTTGTTGAACCTCTTGCACGAGCTGATTTTAATTCACAATGCTGCGTGGTTGCGATTTCAAAATTATTGTCAGAGTTAATTAATCAAGCAACCATCATTCAAGATCAAATCTTACCTCATACAAGAAATGAACGTCTTTTGGCTTTGATTTTGGATGAATTAAGATTTTTGGAACAGATCCCCTTTCAATTACCTGAAGCCAAGTCAGTGCTTCTCAAAGATATTTGTGCACATATTAAAAAAGATTTATCTGCAACGCATTCTTTAGAGCAAATTGCAAAGCAATATTTTGTAAGTAAAAAAACAGTTTCCAGATTATTTCAAAAAGAAATGAACATGAATTTTACGGTATGGTTACGGCAAGCAAAACTGTTAAAAGCATTGACTGAACTTGAAATGAAAAAGCCAATATTAAATATTGCCTTAGATTTAGGGTATGAGAGTTCGAGTGCTTTTTCCTATATGTTTAAAAGAGAAATGGGGTTAACACCGAGTGAATATTTAAAACAAAAATTAGATTAAGTTGTCCTTTTTTATGTGTTGATTGTCTTTTAATCGAAAGAAAGACAAAAAATGGTATTGCATGATGATCTTGAGCATAATGTCGAGATTAGATCATGTTAAATCATCCACAAAATAAATATCGTCCATTTGAGTTTCGGGCATTTCCAGAAAGAACATGGCCCAATAAAAAAATCACACAAGCACCAATTTGGTGTTCTACAGACTTAAGGGATGGTAATCAAGCTTTAGCAAATCCAATGGATCATGATCGAAAATTAAAATTTTTCCAATTGTTGTTGAAGTGCGGATTTAAACAGATCGAGGTCGCATTTCCTGCTGCATCTGATACAGATTTTAATTTTGTTCGCTATTTGATTGAGTATCACCAGATTCCAGAAGATGTCAGTATCCAAGTAATGACACAGGCAAGAGAGGATTTGATTGAGCAAACTTTTCAGTCATTAATAGGAGTAAAGCAGGCCATTGTGCATGTCTATAATGCCACGGCTGAGGTTTTTCGACGTGTGGTTTTTCAAAAGAGCAAACAAGAGGTGATTGATCTTGCAGTTGCTTCGACAAAACAGATAAAAGCCTTGTGTGAACAGTATCCTGAAACAAAGTGGACGTATCAATATTCGCCTGAAACATTTTGTTTTACTGAAATTGAATTTGTGTTGGAAATATGTGAAGCCGTTGCAGATATCTGGCAGCCCGATCAAGATCATCCGATGATCATTAATTTGCCTACAACGGTAGAAGTCAGTACACCAAATATTTTTGCAGATCAAATTGAATATTTTTGTCAGAATTTTTCCAAAAGAGCGCAAGTATGTATTAGTGTTCATCCTCATAATGATCGGGGTACAGGTGTTGCAACGGCTGAATTAGCTCTGCTTGCAGGTGCTGATCGGATTGAAGGATGTTTGTTTGGCAATGGTGAACGAACAGGGAATGTAGATTTGGTGAATATTGCTTTAAATATGTATTCACAAGGACTTGCACCACAGTTGGATTTTTCAAATATTCAAAAAATTGCAGATATTGTTAAAATGTGTAATGAACTGCCAATTCATCCAAGGCATCCTTATGTCGGTGAGTTAGTATTCACAGCTTTTTCAGGTAGCCATCAAGATGCAATAAAGAAAGGTTTTCAAGCTCGAGAAACACAAGAGCATACATTTTGGGAGGTGCCTTATTTGCCCATTGACCCTGTAGATCTGGGGTGTAATTATGAAGCGGTCATTCGTGTAAACAGTCAGTCAGGAAAGAGTGGTGCAGCGTGGATTTTACAGCAGAATCATGGCGTAGATTTACCTCGAAATTTACAAAAAGATTTCAGTCAAGTCATACAGAAGATAACTGATCGTGAAAACCGAGAGCTATCGCATGCTGAAATTTGGAAGATATTTTTAAAAAAATATGTTGTGATGCCTGTTAAAAAAGAAATAAAACTCACAAACTATCAATCTAATAAGCATAATGATGTGTATGATATGAAGATATCATTAGAGCTAAAAAATGAGTCATTTTCGTTGATAGGAACGGGTAATGGATTACTCTCAGCAACCGTAGATGCACTTAATAAAAGATGGTCATATAACATTACTATCGCAGAGTATATTGAACATACATTAGGTGAACACAGTGGTAGTCGTTCGATTGGCTATATTCGTTGTATTGATCAAAATAGTGCGAGTTTTTGGGGCGTAGCGATTGATACAGATATTGCGACAGCTTCTATTCAAGCATTGCTCAATGCCTTCTCACAGTTTTATCATGCTGATTAGATAAAAGTTTTAACTTTGCAATAGTTTAGTATTGATATTCATAAATAGATATTATTTAAGAGTCCAATCTCAATAAGTTGGACGCTTAAATAGCATATGTCGCATTCAAACATTATGAAAGTGAGAATGATGTTTGGTTTCTTTAAAATAACTAGTTGCTCATTTTTCTAAAACTGGATAATTTTACAACGCTAGATTTGGCAAAAGACGCAAATTGTCGCAGAGTTACAAGACAGCCCCTTGTGTCATTTGTGCATGCGACTTAGCATAAGAACATAGAGATATAAATTTTTAGAACGTATTTATTTAGGAAAAAAGGTTGTTATGACAAGCCTTGCGCATCATGCGACAGAAAACCGTTCAGTAGCAGAATTTACCGAACAAGCTTACCTCAACTATGCTATGTACGTGATTATGGATCGGGCATTGCCGCATATCAGTGATGGTTTAAAACCTGTACAGCGCCGTATCGTCTATGCGATGAGCGAGTTGGGTTTAAAAAATAGTGGTAAACCCAAAAAATCTGCCCGTACGGTCGGTGATGTACTTGGTAAATATCATCCGCATGGTGACTCAGCCTGTTATGAGGCAATGGTGCTGATGGCACAACCTTTTAGCTATCGTTATCCGTTTATTGAAGGGCAAGGCAACTGGGGTTCACCCGATGATCCTAAATCATTTGCAGCAATGCGTTATACCGAAGCCAAGTTATCCCAATACAGTGAAGTACTATTGTCCGAACTTGGGCAAGGAACTTGTGACTGGCAAGACAACTTTGATGGCTCATTAAAAGAACCTGTGCATTTGCCTGCGCGTGTACCGAATATTTTACTCAATGGTACGACAGGCATTGCAGTGGGAATGGCAACGGATATTCCACCGCATAATTTACGTGAAGTGGTAAAAGGGACGATCGCCCTTATTCGTAATCCAAACTTAACAGATGAAAAAGTTGCCGAATATATTCCTGCACCCGATTTACCTACCAAAGCAGAAATTATTACGCCACCAGAAGAATTATTAAAACTACAAATCACAGGTCGTGGTAGTTATCGTACACGGGCGATTTATACGATTGAAAAAAATGAAATTGTGATCACTGAATTGCCTTATCAAGTGTCAGGCTCAAAAGTCATCACGCAAATTGCAGATCAGATGCAAGCCAAAAAATTGCCCTTAGTCAGTGACTTACGTGATGAGTCTGATCACCAAAATCCGACACGGTTAGTGATTGTACTACGTTCAAATCGTATTGATGCTGAAGCAGTGATGAGCCATTTATTCGCAACGACAGACTTAGAGTCGAGCTATCGTGTCAATATGAACATGATCGGTGCGGATGGTCGCCCACAAGTGAAGTCAATCCGTAAAATTTTATTAGAATGGATTGAGATTCGTAAACATACTGTCACACGTCGTCTGCAATATCATCTCAATAAAATTGAAAAGCGTCTGCATATTTTGGCAGGTTTGATTATTGCTTATCTGAATATTGATGAAGTGATTCGTATTATTCGTGAGGAAGAGCAGCCGAAGCCTGTATTGATGCAGCATTTTCATATTGATGAAATACAAGCCGAAGCTATTTTGGAACTCAAGTTACGCCATTTGGCAAAACTTGAAGAAATGGAAATGCGTCGTGAGCAAGAGGAACTTGAAGCACGTGCAGCGGTGATTCGGGAACAATTGGAAAATCCAGAATCATTGAAAAACTTGATTATTTCTGAACTAAAAGACGATGCGAAGAAGTTTGGCGATGATCGTCGTTCGCCAATCGTACAACGTGCTGAAGCGCATGCGATCAAAGAGCAAGACTTGATGCCTGCTGATCCTGTTACCGTTGTTTTGTCCGAAGCAGGTTGGATTCGTTCTGCCAAAGGGCATGAGGTGGATGCTGAAAACTTGAATTTCCGAGCAGGTGATCAGTATTTAAGTCATGCACAAGGCAAGTCTAATCAAAAAGTCTATATTTTAGATGAAACAGGGCGTAGTTATGCACTTGCGATTAATAGCTTGCCATCGGCACGTGGTTTGGGTGAGCCGTTAAGCTCGAAACTTTCACCAGCCAATGGTGTAGGTTTTATTCAAGTCTTGGTTGAAGACGATGAGGCTGAAATCATTGTGGCAAGTAGCGTAGGTTATGGTTTTAAATCGCAAGCCAAGCAACTCGATACCAATGCCAAAGCAGGTAAATCTTTCCTGACGGTTGCAGTAGGAGCGAAAGCTTTAAATGTACAAGTGGTGCAGCAACATACGCATTTAGCGATATTGAGCAGTGCAGGACGTTTGTTATTGCTAGATTTGTCAGAATTACCAACTTTAAATAAAGGTAAAGGTAATAAATTGATACAACTTGAAGCAAAAGAACAAATATTATCCATGACAACTTTTAGTTTAAATGAGACGATTCAACTGCTTGCAGGGCAGCAACAATTGAAGCTCAAAGGCGATGATTTGCAAAAGTATATTGGCAAGCGTGCGTCGAAGGGGCAACTCTTACCACGTGGATATCAAAAAGCAAATAGACTGTTGATTCATAGATAAAACTAGCATCCATTGTCAAAAATACGTTATATATATGCTGTGTATTCGTGAAAATGGATGCGATATTAAGCACAACAAGCCAAAAAACTATGCTTAATATAGAGAAAAACAGCTTAAAACTAAGGATTACTGATTGGAGAATATGGCATTATGGAAAAGATTTGGTACGCAGAATATCAAAAAACAGGCATTCCTGAGACTGTAGAATTGCCACAGGAAAATACATCGCTTATTGATATTTTTGAGCGTAATTTCCAAAAATTTGGTTCACGTGATGCATTTATCTTTATGGATAAAACGTTGTCATTTAGTGAATTAGAACTTGCTAGCCGTAAATTTGCCACATATCTTCAAAGTTTAGGCTTGGCAAAAGGCAGTCGTGTTGCAGTGATGATGCCGAACGTACTGCAATATCCTGTTGTTGCTTTGGGTGTGTTTAGAGCAGGTTTGGTTCTCGTGAACGTCAATCCGCTTTATACAGCACGTGAGCTTGAACATCAGTTAAATGATTCGGGTACAGAAGCTTTGGTGATTATTGAAAACTTTGCTTCTGTTTATCAAACGATCATGGGTAAAACCCCAGTGAAGCATGTCATCGTTGCATCCGTTGGTGACATGTTAGGGACATTGAAAGGAACATTGGTGAACTTTGTTTTACGTTCAGTGCGTAAACAAATTCCTGCTTGGAACATTCCGGGGCATATTAAATTTAATGCTGCAATGTCAAAAGTCAGTGCCAATAACTATAAACGTCCAACCATGACTTTGAGCGATACTGCGGTATTACAATATACGGGTGGTACGACAGGTGTGTCGAAAGGTGCAGAGTTGACTCATCGCAACCTTGTTGCAAACTTAATGCAATGTGATGGCATTTTCCAAAGTAAATTTGGTAAAGGCGATGGCGCAAAAGATGATCGTATTTTCTGTGCTTTACCGCTTTATCATATTTTTGCATTTATGGTTTGTGCACTTTACGGTATGTACAAAGGTCAAGCAAATATCTTGATTCCAAACCCACGTGATCTTCCTGCTGTAATGAAAGAATTACGTAAATATCAGCCTGGTTTCTTCCCTGCGGTGAATACATTGTTTAATGCTTTGGTGCATAACGAAGAATTCCGTCAGCTTGATTTTAGTAAACTGAAAATGGCAATGGGCGGTGGTATGGCAGTTCTGCCTTCAACTGCTGAAGAATGGAAAAAAGTTACAGGTACTGTGATCATCGAAGGATATGGTCTATCTGAAACATCTCCAGTTGCAACCGCAAACCCACCTGCATCGGATGAATTCAGTGGCACGATTGGTATTCCATTACCATTGACTGATGTTGCAATTTTAGATGACGATGGCAATCACTTGGCACAAGGTGAGCAAGGCGAAATCTCGATTCGTGGTCCACAAGTGATGAAAGGCTATTGGAATCGTCCTGATGAAACCGAAAAAGTCATGACTGCGGATGGTTATTTCCGTACAGGCGATATCGGGATCATGAATGAACGTGGTTTCTTTAAAATCGTAGACCGTAAAAAAGATATGATCTTGGTGTCAGGTTTTAACGTTTATCCATCTGAAATCGAAGAAGTTATTGCGAAACATCCAAAAGTGCTTGAAGTGGCTGCAATTGGTGTTGCAGATGAAAAATCAGGTGAAGTGCCAAAACTATTTGTGGTGAAAAAAGATCCATCTTTAACCACTGAAGAAGTTTTAGCATACGCAAAAGAAAACTTAACAGGCTACAAACGCCCACGTTATGTTGAGTTTATGGATGAGCTACCAAAATCAAACGTAGGTAAAATCTTGCGTAAAGATTTACGTAAGTAATTGATTGAAAATATAGAAAAGCGCCATTCATTAGTGAATGGCGCTTTTTTTTCATTGTTTTTGTTTTTATATTGTATTTTATAGTTTAGTTCGATTGCTGACTTTTTAAATACCATTGATCAATATAAGGACGCCCATAACCAATAAGCGCAGTAAAGGTCAACATCGTCCCAAGCTGGCGACCAATTGCTGAAGATGGAAAACCTGAATAACTCAAATAAATATCAATCAAGCAATATCCAATGATAATCACAAACCACAGATATACATTCATTTTCTTGATACCAACGGCATAAAATGCGATCAGCAGCATCAGAAACGTACCGAGTGTGGATTGCCAATTAAAATTTGCACAAATCACACAGAGTAAAAATGCTGTAATAGGCAGTACAATTTTTAAAACACGATCAACCTGCTGCAATTGTTGACGTTGCTGCTCTAATACTGTGAGCAGATTTTGCTGATCCGAAGGCTGCATGCTTTCTCCATTACACAATTTTTGCAAAACGCTATACTTATCGAAAATTATAACAACATTGGCGTGTTATCATATTCAACTTGCAAATTTCATGAGAATAAATTCATGTCTGGGATAAATGGCATCATCTATTTAATTTTAACCGCCTGTTTATTGCCTTATGTATTTACCATTATTGCCAAGGCTGCAGGTGGTTTTAAAGCTAGAGATAATCAAAATCCACGTGAATTTTTAGCAAAAACAACAGGCTTGGCCGCACGTGCCAATGCAGCACAGCAGAATAGCTTTGAAAGCTTACCTTTATTTATTGCAGCAATTTTGATGGCAGAATACATGGTAGTACCGCAAGGTTTTATCATGATGATGGGAACTGCCTATATTGTCTTAAGAATAATTTATGGTCTGTGTTATCTGCTAAATCTGGCAACGTTACGCACAATCATTTGGTTTATGTCGATGGCATGTCCGATATTTTTATTGATTACGATTATTCGGATGCTTTAAAAACAAAATTTCCAATCTATAGCGTATTCAATTACATGATGCAAATTGTATAATCGTCAGCAGTTCGCTAAATAAAGCGTTATAATCGACCAGATTTTAAAATTGGTTTTCACTAAAAAGAGTATCCTATGAGCTATAGCAATATCCCTGCGGGTAAAGATGCACCAAATGACATCTATGTGATCATTGAAATTCCTGCAAATGCATCTCCAATCAAATATGAAGTAGATAAAGATTCTGATGCGTTATTTGTAGACCGTTTCATGGGTACTGCAATGTTCTATCCAGCAAACTACGGTTATGTACCAAATACATTGTCTGAAGATGGCGACCCATTAGACGTATTAGTAGTCACACCACATCCTTTGGTACATGGTTCAGTTATTCGTTGCCGCCCAGTGGGTAAATTGAACATGGAAGATGATGGTGGTATCGATGCGAAACTGGTTGCAGTACCGCACGAAAAATTAACACCGCTTTATAAAGATGTTCAAGAATATACCGATCTTCCACCATTATTGATCAACCAAATTGAACACTTCTTCCAACACTACAAAGATTTAGAGCCAGGTAAATGGGTTAAATTGACAGGTTGGGAAGGTTCTGAAGTGGCTAAAGCTGAAGTATTGAAATCAATCGAAGCTGCTAAAAAATAATTTGAATTGATTTCAAATTCAAATTCGATTGGGTGGTCAAATGATCACCCAATTTTTATGGAAAATAAAAACTAAAAGTATCTTATAAAAATTAAGGATTAATCCCTTCGGGATTGCGATACCAACTTTCAATAAACAATGCCGCAGCAATACTATCCGCAGCCAGTTTTTTTGCTCGACCTTGAGCTTGATAATGCTCAAGTTCATCTCGTGCTTCACGTGTTGTCAAACGCTCATCTACCATTAAGGTTTCAATATTGGTTTGATGACGTAAACGACGAGCAAATTTACGTGCACGTGTTGAAAGTTCAGACTCCGTATCATCCATATTTAAAGGTAAACCGACCAAAAACAGATTGGGTTGATGTTGTTTGACGATTTTGAGCAGTTCATCCCAATTCGGAATTCCATCCTTCATGGCAAATAAACTTAAAGGCGTCGCACTTTCAATCAATGATGAGCCAACTGCCATCCCCATTTTTTGCGTACCAAAATCAAAAGCTAAAATAAGTTGGGGTTGGGATAAATCAGGCATGTCCAATCTCAGAAGATAACCAAGTACGATCAATGCCTATTTTACGATAAGCCGCATCCCAGCGCTCGCCATAAGGTAAATTAAAAATTAAATCCATGTCTGAGTCACAAATCAGCCAGTCGCCACGCGCAATTTCATTTTCTAACTGGTTTTTTTCCCAACTGGCATATCCTAACGCAATTTGATAACGTCCAACCCCTTCATTATGTGCAATTGCATCTAGAATATCTTTACTGGTGGTGATGCAAATATTTTCGCCAACGGCAATAGAGGAGTGCCAAGTTGGTTGTCCAGTATGTAAGACAAAACCTGCTTCGGGGCGTAAAGGTCCACCTTGTAATACTTCATGTGGGTGAACGTGGTCTGCTTCAATTTCTAAATCGCTGAGTAACTCTTTAATTTGTAAGCCTGTAGGTCGATTGACAATGATTCCTTGTGCGCCGTCATCGTCATGTCGTGCAATATAAATCACCGTATGTGAAAAAAAATCATCCGTCATATCGGGTGGTGCAATTAGACAACGATGTTTTAAATATTGTTTAGTCACCGAAAGGCTGCTCCTTGTTCTTTAAAATATTAAAAAATTCTGAAATCATTTTAAAATACCATAACTTATTTATGCTATATTGGGGTAATTTTTCTAAAATAAATGAACAATCATATAAAAACTTGAAATAATTTACATGAGATAAAATATATTTTGCTGAATAATTAACCAAACAAAAGTATTTTTTACGCTGTAGCACTTCATTATATTCTGTACTTTAGCTTAATAAAAAGCCAATAAATATCTTTACTTAGAATAAATACTCTATTTTTTATTTAACTTTTTTAAATGAATAAGAAATGTAGATATTGAGTATGTAGGGTTTGTTTATTGAAACGAATTGTATAAATTTGTATTATTCACGTACTACAATTCTAAAATCTAACTTTTATGAAACGTTTTAATAACAAATTACTATTCATTTTATTGGCGACATCCGTAAATTCTCAAGCAGGGGTTTTTGGAAGTTATGACGATGAGGGGATGGCATTTAGAAGTAGTTTAAATGCAACAATGCCAACTTCATTTGCTGCAACACTTGATAAAAAAATGGATTCTAAAGATGCAATTTTGTATCACTTAGAAAAAGCACGTGTTTTGCAGGTCAATCAACAATACGAAGAAAGCAGTCAATTGTATAAAAAAGCTTTTGAGTTACTCGATAAGCAAAATAATCGAGCAAAGGTTAGTGCTTCACGTTTAGGTTTTAAAGCCTTGTCGATGTTAAGTAATGATTCAATCGTGCCTTATGATGTGCCTCCTTATGAACAAGTTTTGGCACATATTTCTCAAGCAAAAAACTATATTTATTTAAAAGATGCAGAGGCAGCAGGCGTTGAAATGCGTATTGCGCAGCGGATTCAACGTGAAATTGAAATTAATCACGAAAAAGAATTAGAAAAAAAATCTGAAAAAGAAAAAGCCAAGCAAGAAAATGCACAAGCGATGAATAATTTAGATGAAGCATTTTCTGGTTTAGATCCAATAGCAGGACGCATTAAAAACACCTATCAAAATGCCTATGCTTTTTACATGGCGGCAAACTTGTGGGAAGCATTGGGTGAATATAACGATGCATTGGTGGATTATAAAAAAGCTTATGAATTACAAGCTGACAGTAATATTGCAAAAGACGTACAGCGTTTAGATCGCATGGTAGCAAAGAGCAAAGATACTGTGCCTGTTGTGGTGTTTATTGAACAAGGCATTGTCCCAAAGAAAATTGAAAATAAATTAGTGATTCCTGTTCCAAATGGCATTGTTAATATCGCTTTTGCTACCTATGAGCCGAGTACCTATACCGTACCGCAGAGCTTACGTGTCCGTTTAGGCGAGCGTGAAGCACAGCAAAGTTTTGTACTGAATGATATTGGTGCGTTGGCTGTAAAAGAATTAAAAGAACGCACCACTGGTACTGTATCAAGTCAAATTATTCGTGCCACTACGAAGTTTGTTGCACAGCAACAATTAGGACAACATTTGGGGGCTTTGGGGCAGCTTGCAGGTAACTTAATGAACGTTGCCACAGAACGTGCAGATTTAAGAACATGGTCAACTTTGCCAAGTAATACGCAAATTGCACGTTTTGAAGTAAAACCAGGAAGTCATAATTTACAAATTTCAGGCAATGGCGCTATGAGTGACACCATTAAAGTAGATGCGAGTCCAAACCAGACTGTTTTTGTGTATGTCAATGATGTTAATAATAAAATTTCAACCAGTGTTAGTGCAATCAATCATTAATTAAAAAACCGAGAAACCTATGAAAACAGCTTTAAAACTGATCTTTGCGGGTGTGCTTGCTACAACTTTTGTGGGATGTACTGCACCGAATTCATTGTCTACCCAAACTGCGGCGGATGGTAGTTATAGTGTAAAAACGATTAGTAATAACCCCGTGTTAAGTACCAAAGTTGGTGTGGATCGTATCAATATGACTTATGTGGGTGACTTGAAAAAAGTATCACTTGCAATTAAAGACCGCTGGTTTGTCAGTCGCTCTTTTGAATATAAAATTGTTTGGGTAGATGCACAAGGCATGGAAATTAACCCAGAAGGTTCACGTTGGAAACCGATCCAATTGACAGGTCGTGAAGTAAAAACTGTGCAATCCGTTGCACCAAATCCATCGGCTGTCGATGTTGTTGTTTATTTGAAGAATGATTAATTAGGATAAAATTCATGAAAATTAAATTTATTGTTGCATCACTTTTTGCTGCGTCAGTGTTAACAGGTTGTGCAAGTACCAATGTTAGTTATGGCGATGCGCAAGCTGTTGAATCATTAACCAAAGATTTTGGTTCTACGGATTTACAAATGATTGCGGACAAAATGGTCGACGATATGTTGACTTTCCCTGTAGTCGTTCAGTTGACGCAAAACCGTCGTCCAGTGATGTTTGTGGATCGTATTCGCAACAAAACCCAAGAGCATATTGATACGGAATCGATCACTGATACCATTCAAAATAAATTGATCAATTCAGGTAAATTCCGTTTTGTTGATATGACTGCAGCAAATGCAATGGCTGAGCAATTGAACTACCAAAAAAATAGTGGTTTGGTGAATCAATCGACATCTGTGAAAGCAGGTGGTCATATTGGTGCTGAATATATGCTCAATGGTAATTTATCAAGCATTGTGAAAAATGCAGGTGGTAAGAGTGATGTATATTATAAATTCACTTTAAAACTTCAAAATATTCAAACAGGTATTGTTGAGTGGACCAGCGAAAAAGAAATTCGTAAGTCAGCTAAACGCTCTACTTTTGGTTTGTAATTGATAAGGTTGCAACTGCTTTGTAAAGCAGTTGCACGAGATAATCATAATGATGAAAAAAATTGTATTTTCAGCGTTGCTGGCTGTAGGTGTATGCTCATCGGCATTTGCTGCATTAAAAGAAGTGGTGAAAGAAGCATCAGGGAGTGGTGCAACACAGCATCAAGCGATTTCTGAAGCACTTTTGGTGGCAGTGCAGTCAGTGAATGGTGCAACAGTTTCGCCACGTGCAGACCTTGAAGAAACTGTGAATATGTCTATGAATGGTAATAATTGGAGCTATTCAGGTAAGGTTTCGCCTGTGTTTAGTGTGGACAGTGTTGGCTCTGGTTCAGTGACGAAGTTCCAAGTACTGAGTGTAAGTGGTTCAAAAAATAACTATCGAGCACGTGTTCGTGCGCATGTGGTTCAATATCAATCGACGGTGCAAGATCAACATTTAAGACGTATTGCAGTGCTGCCATTTCAGTTTTATGAAAAAAATAATCGCTCAGCTCAAGCGGATTCAGCAGGTGAGTTTAGCGAAGAATTGGCAGATGCGTTGGGTAATCATTTAGCGCAATCAGGTCAATTAAGTTTGTTAGATCGTCATTATATTGATGAAATGCAATATGAAAATGCATTTTTACAATGGGATGGCGCACCACATGAGATGGCACGTATTGGGCAAAAAGTTGGTGCGGACTATTTATTGGTTGGGCGTATCAATGATTTGTCTGCGGCAAGTTCACAGCAAATGTATGGTTTAAATCAAGGTGCTGAACAAGTACGCTTAACTTGGCGTGTGATTGAAGCAAATACCAGTAAAGTGATGGCATCAGGAACCTTTAACCGTGCGTTACCCAAAAACTCGGTACAAAATCTGTTAAATAATAATTTAGATAACAGCAGTGCAGAAACCTTGGCTCAAAATTTAAGTCAGGAAATTTTAGTGGGTTTAAAACTACAACCAAATGTTAACTATGGTTCGCAAGGTTCAAGCTTTACTCCAACCTATGACATGACACCAGGTTCAAGTGAAAAACCAATTAAGTGGTAAGTTTTGATTATTTACAATAAAAAACCAGTGATGCTTCACTGGTTTTTTATTTTCTAACATAAATTTAAATTAAGCATGTTGGAATTTAAGTTGACGCAATTGTTTGGCATGTTGCAAAGTTGTTTCACTGATTTCTACACCACCTGTCATACGTGCTAATTCTAAAATGCGCTGCTCTTCTTCAAGTTCGATGATGGTGCTACTTGCAGGATCAGTTTGTAATTTTTTCACCAATAAATGTTGGTCTGATTGGGCTGCAACTTGAGCTTGATGAGTAATACATAAAATTTGTACATGCTGCCCTAGACTTGCCAATAAACGCCCTACAATTTCCGCAGTACCACCACTAATACCGACATCGATTTCATCAAAAACCAAAACTTCAGACTCTGTTTTCTCAGCATTCATCACTTGCATAATCAAAGCAATACGTGACAATTCACCCCCCGAAGCCACACGTGCCAGTGGCTGTGCAGGAATACCTTTGTTGGCAGTAAAGAGGAGTTGAATAAAGCTTAGTCCTTCGCCTGAAACTTGTTCTAATGGATCAAAACGAAATTCAAAATGTGCTTCAGGTAGTGCCAGTTGTTTCACTTGTTCCGTGAGTTGTTTGGCAAGTGGAATCGCTGCTTCTCTACGAATTTGGTCTAAATGTTGTGCTTTATTTAAAAAGTCTTGGTGAGAAATCTCAACCTGTTCAGCCAAAGTTTCAGGGTCTTCAAGTTGATGGAGCTGTTGAAATTCTTGTTGCCAATCTTCATATTGTTGTTTCAACTCATCAGGTTGCGTGCGATATTTTCTTGCTAAACGATGGAAAATTTCTAATTGTGAGTTGAGTTGTTCCATGCGCTCAGGATCAAAACTTTGTCGATCAATAAATTGACGTAAGTTGGATGTCGCATCCTCTAATTCACTTTGCGCATTTAACATTGAATTATAAATTTCAGAAAGCTGCTCACTACGACCAGAATGAGATTCGATGCGACGTAAAATAGAAGACAATTCTTGGGTGATATTTTGTTCAGATTCGTCTAACACATTTAGGCTATAGCTACAGTCTTGCATGATATGCTCATGATGGCTCAAGCGGTCAAATTCTTGTTCGATCTCTTTGTAATCTGTGGCAATGACATCTTCAAGTTCTTCAAGCTGCAACTCTAAAGTTTCAATACGTTGTAAGCGAGTCACTTGTGCATCTAAAGCTGCTTGATGATTTTTGATATTTTTTTGCCATGTGCTATAAGCATCACGTACATCTTGGGCAGGACGATGAAAATCACTATAACGATCAAGCCAGTGTTTAGGATAAGGTGGTTCTAAAAGTTGTTGCTGACTGTGCTGACTATACAATTGAACCAATAAACGCCCGATCTCTTTCAACTCAGATAAACTACTTGGACGGCCATTAATCCATGCTTTACTGCGGCCTGTGGCAAAAATCACACGCCTTAAATGAATTTCACCTGATTCATCATCTAGCTCATGGGTTTTTAGCCATAAATCTTCAGGGCTATTTTCCTGATAGCTAAACACTGCAGTCACATCTGCCTTTTCAGCGCCATAACGCACATAGTTAGTATCAGTTCGTTCGCCGAGACATGCTGATAATGCATCTAAAAGTAATGACTTTCCTGCGCCTGTTTCACCTGTTAAAACATTAAAACCTTGTTCAATATCAATTGCAAGGTTATCTGCCAAAGCAAAATTAAGTAGATTTAAATGTGTCAGCATACACGCATCCAAGCTGCGAAAAGTTCAGCTCTAAGATAGTCAAGTTTTGTTTTTGTCACAAGTCTGTATAGGTTTTAAATCATGACGAATTTTGAGTATTCTAGCGCAAATCCCATGAAAAAATAGTGATTTTCTCGATAATTTAATTTTTAAAGAAATGTCTGTTTGAAGCGAAATTATTTTGCTGAAACAAGAGATTGATTAGTTTGAGCAGTACAATTAAACTAGATCGAACATCATAATTTTAATGCGCATTATCTGGAGAATACGCATGCCTACTCAGTTTGATCATGTATCAGTGATAAAAAAATCAAACGTTTATTTTGGTGGTTTATGTATTAGCCACACAGTACAGTTTGAAGATGGGACGAAAAAAACACTTGGCGTAATTTTACCGACTGAAGAAGCGCTGACTTTTGAAACGCATGTGCCTGAACGTATGGAAATTATTTCTGGTGAATGTCGTGTAAAGATTGCAGATAATGCAGAAAGTGAGTTATTCCGTGCAGGGCAGTCTTTTTATGTGCCTGGCAATAGCCGTTTCAAAATTGAAACAGATGATGTCCTCGATTATGTCTGTCATTTAGAAGGCTAAGCAAAGTTGATTCAATCGAAGATAAGCAAGGCATTTTAAGCTTAAATCGGTTAAACTAAGCACATCATGAAATCCTGTAAAGTTGGCTTTGCAGGATTTTTCTTTTCTATTCTCGGTTTTAATGATTTAGAGGTCGTTCATGGCGAAGCCCGAATATTATTATGGCGTGCATTCAGTTGAGTCATTATTGGAGTTGGAACCAGAACGTGTTTTAACCCTTTTTACCCTAAAAGGACGTGATGATCAGCGTTTGCAACATATTTTGCAAATGGCGGAACCTTTTGGCATTAGTATTCAAAAAGCCAGTCGAGATACTTTGGAGAAATTGGCAGGTTTACCATTTCATCAAGGTGTGGTGGCTGCAGTACGTCCACATCCAAGCTTAAATGAAAAAGACTTGGATCAGCTTTTGCAAAGTACTCCGCAACCGTTGTTATTGGCACTTGATCAAGTCACTGATCCACATAACTTAGGTGCATGTATCCGTACAGCAGCAGCAATGGGGGTTGCTGCGGTGATTGTGCCACGTGATCGTTCAGCAAGTTTGACCCCAACTGCACGTAAAGTTGCAGCGGGCGGGGCTGAAAAAGTGAAATTTATCCAAGTGACCAATTTGGCGCGTACTTTAGGGCAAATCAAACAAGACTTTAATGTGCGTGTGGTGGGGACAATGTTGGATGAAAAGGCAATGCCAATTCAGCAATTTGATTTTACTGGTACGCCTGTCTGTGTAGTGATGGGGGCTGAAGATACAGGCTTGCGTCCAATTACCCAATCACAATGTGATCAAACTGTATTTATTCCAATGGCTGGAAATCTACAAAGTTTGAATGTTAGTGTGGCTACAGGTATGGCTCTGTACGAAGCGTGTCGTCAACGTCAAGTTGACTAAGCGATATATCCTAATTATTGTTAAAACTCGAGAAAGATCATGATGACCTCCCGTACGCAAGGCTATGTTTTTGTAGCAATCACCATGTGTATTTGGGGAGGTTTTACAATTACATCAAGGCTGAATGCGCTATGGCATATCAGTCCTTGGGATATTACAGCATTACGCTTTAGTTTGGCATTTTGTATATTGATGCCGATTCTTATTTATAAAAAAGATACGGCTTTTTTATGGAAAAAAGAGCCTTTTATTTTGGCTATGTTAGGTGGCGTGACTTATTGCTTAACATCTTATAGCGCTTTTCACTATGTGCCTGCTGCGCATGCTGCCATTTTTCTGAACGGTTGTTTGCCTTTGTGTACAGCGTTGGCGGCGTATTTTCTCTTTAAACAGCCTTTTGATCGGCATACGTGGATCAGTTTAACGATTATGCTGACTGCAATTGCAAGCATGAGCTATTTGATGTATCAGGAAACAGGTGTTGCTTTTAGTTTTGGCGATGCTTTGTTTTTCTTGAGTGCCGTGTGGTGGGGCATATTTACCGTTCTGTTAAAACAATGGAAGTTATCTGCGTGGCATAGCATGGCAGGTGTTGCGATTTGGTCGGCACTGGTCTATGTACCGATTTATTTATTTTTTTTACCCAAGCATTTAGATCAAGCGACATTGCCACATTTGGCTATACAAACCATTTTTCATGGTGTTTTTGTGGTGATCGTGGCGACACTGGCTTATGTAGAAGCAATTAAGCGATTAGGTGCATTTCAGACAGGAAGTATTGTGACTTTAGCACCTTTTATTGCAGCAATTATTGCAGTGCCACTCTTGGATGAGCCTTTAAGTTTGGCAATTGTTTGTGGTTTGATTGGTATGGGAATTGGGGCGTTGCAACCTTGGCGTTGGTTAGGACGTAAAGACAGTTTGCAAGCGCAATTGGATCAGCAGAAGAATAAACAATAAGTGTTGATTAGAAAACTCATAAATTAAAAGCTTATGAATTTTCAATCATTTAAGCATAAAAAGCTACTCAGCCATTTTGAGATATTTTTCATGTAAGGGCTTTAAATGTGCATATAAATGGTCAAGACGTCCATCATTCAGCGCAATGTCATCAGCAAGTTTTTGTTTTTCAGAGCGTGGCATTTGTGCAGCAATGATATTTTTAATTTGCGCTACATTTTGTCCATCACGTTGTGATGCTCTGAAAATTTGTAACTCTTCAGTAGCATCAATCAAGAGTGTATGTTGAGTAAGTTCATGTTGGTTGGTTTCAAATAAAAGTGGAGAAACTAAAATTACATAAGGGCTTGTAGCAGCTTGGAGTTGTTGAATAATTGATATACGAATAGCAGGGTGGGTTATCGCTTCTAATGTATGGCGAGCCGTTGAATCTTTGAAAATATGCTCTCGTAATGCACGACGATCAAGTTCACCATTGTCTAAAAGTACCCATTCACCAAAACTTTCTGCAATTTGTGCTAATGCTGGTTGACCTTTTGCTACAATTTCTCGAGCCACAATATCTGCATCAATAACTTGAATACCTTGTGTTTCAAACCATTGTGTTGCTGCAGTTTTACCACTGCCAATTCCACCCGTTAAACCCAGCACGAACTTCATTTTTCTACCTTTTTACTGACCTAAATAGACTTTCATGATTTGCTCACCCCATAAAAAAGCAATCCAGCCAGCAATCGCAATATAAGGACCGAATGCAAAAGGCTGATTCTCTTTACGGACTTTGAGTAAAATAATTCCAATAATTGCACCAACCAAAGAAGATAAAAGCACAATGAGGGGTAATAGAAGAGGCCCCATCCATGCTCCTAGTGCAGCGAGTAATTTAAAATCACCATAGCCCATGCCTTCTTTGCCCGTGATGAGTTTAAATAGATAATAGACTATCCATAAACATAAAAAGCCTATGATATAGCCCCAAATTGCAGCATTTGCTGAAGTATAAATAGCAAAGCTATTCACACCTAAACCCAGTGCGGCAAGAGGTAGAGTAAAGCGATCAGGTAATAATTGCGTATCAAAGTCAATAAAAGTTAAAGCAATAAGTGTCCAAGTTAGAATTAAACCAAACAACATCGCAAGTGTAGGGCCGTAAACAGCCACAACCAAGAGTGAACAACAAGCTGTTAATACTTCAATAAATGGATAGCGAATACTGATTGGGTTTTGGCAAGTACCACATTTTCCTTTGAGAAATAACCAGCTCACTACAGGGATATTTTGGTACCAATGAATCGGTGATTTACATTTGGGACAAGTAGACGCAGGTGTACTTAATGTGAGCTTTTGATGGTCAATGATGGCTTGTTCAGGATGGAGCAGAAGTTGACATTCTTGTTGCCATTCTTGCTCCATCATTTTTGGTGTACGATAAATCACAACATTTAAAAAACTACCAATGCATAAACTAAGTACGCCAACAACAAAATAAAGAGCACTTGGTGTTGTGATGAAATAATTCAAAATATCAGTCATTAGACTACTGAACCCATTTGGAAAATCGGAAGGTACATTGCGATCACGAGACCACCGACAAGCACCCCCAATACCGCCATAATTAAGGGTTCCATCATGGAGGTTAAACCGTCAACGGCATTATCAACTTCATTTTCAAAATGCGTTGCGACCTTATCTAACATCGCATCTAAAGAACCTGATTCCTCACCAATTGCCACCATTTGAATCGCCATTGAGGGGAATTTATTGGTAAGACGCATGGCAAATTGTAATTGCTGACCTGTAGCCACATCATCACGAATTTTCATGACGGCTTCTTCATAAACAACATTATTGGTCGCACCTGCCGTAGACTCTAAGGCATCAATCAAGGGAACACCTGCTGCAAAAGTGGTTGCAAGTGTACGACTATAGCGTGCAATAATGGCTTTATAGACCAAGTCACCAAAAATAGGGGCTTTCAATGCCGCTTTATCTAAGAAATCACGGAATTTTTTACTGCGTTTTTTGGTTTCTAAAAAGGCTGTAATAGCTATGCCAATTCCTAGAATAAGGATAAACCAATATTCTTGCATCCACTTAGACATATTAACCACCATCTGGGTAAACGCAGGAAGGTCAGCGCCAAATGATGAGAATAGATCTTGGAAAACAGGTACAACTTTAACCATCAAAATGATAGTAACTACAATTGCAACAATAATAACAGCAATCGGATATTTCATGGCCTTTTTAATTTTTTGTTTTAAAAGCTCACTCTTTTCCTTATAGATAGCAACCCGATCTAACATTGTTTCTAAAGCACCAGATTGTTCACCTGATTCAACCAATGAGCAAAAGAGGCGATCAAAATGCTGAGGATATTTTTTTAAAGCACCTGCAAAAGTGTTACCCCCTTCAACTTCGCCTTTAATCCCTAAAACAACTTCACGCATTGCTGGGTTGTCTAAACCTTCGGCTACAATTTCAAAGCTTTGAACGAGAGGGACACCAGCTTTCATCATGGTGGCAAGCTGACGAGTAAAAATAGTAATGTCTAGAGTTGATACTTTCTTTTTCATTAAACCTTCGAGAATATTTTTCTTCTTCTCTCGAATAGTTTTAATGTTAATGCCTTGTTTTCTTAATGTGACTTTTGCTAAAGCCATATTACGCGCAGGCAATTCCCCTTTAATTTTAACGCCTTTACGATCAACCCCATCATAAATAAATGTCGGCATCATTTGCGCTTTTTTGACTGCCATAGCTCTATTTCCTTTTTGTATTTTGTTTATTCGCTTGTGACGCGATTAATTTCTTGTAGTGATGTTAGCCCATTCATAACTTTGATGAGACCTGAACGTCGCAAATTATTAAACCCCAGTTTTTCAGATGCTGCTGCAATTTCAAGTGCATTACCATCCTCCATAATAATTTTTGAAATTTCAGGTGTTACTTTCATGACTTCATAAACCCCAACTCGACCTTTATAGCCTTCACGGCATTCTGGACATCCGACAGGTTGAAAAATTTGAAAATCTGGATGGGCAATATCTTCCTCAGTAAAACCCATTTCTAATAAGCTATTTTTAGGAATTTCAATCGGTGCTTTGCAGTGTGGACATAAGCGACGTGCCAAACGCTGAGCAATAACAAGATTGACTGAGGTTGCAATATTAAAGGAAGGAACCCCCATATTTCTTAAACGTGTCAATGTCTCTGGGGCACTATTGGTGTGTAGCGTTGACATCACCATATGTCCAGTTTGTGCTGCTTTGATGGCAATTTCTGCAGTTTCTAAGTCTCGAATCTCCCCGACCATGATAATATCAGGATCCTGACGTAAAAAAGATTTTAAAGCCACAGAGAAGGTGAGACCAACTTTAGGATTGACGTTGACTTGGTTAATCCCTTCTAAGTTGATTTCCACAGGGTCTTCGGCAGTCGAAATGTTTGAACTTTCTGTATTTAGAATATTTAAGCCTGTATATAAGGAAACGGTTTTACCTGAACCTGTAGGACCCGTAATGAGTAACATGCCTTGCGGCTTCTCTAAGGCCTCCATAAACAAAGCCTTTTGCTCTTCCTCATAACCCAATGCATCAATACCTAACATTGCACTTGATGGGTCTAAAATACGCAGTACAAGCTTTTCACCAAATAAAGTAGGAAGCGAGTTGACACGAAAGTCGATGGCTTTAGTTTTAGAGAGTTTGAGCTTAATACGACCATCTTGAGGAATACGTTTTTCAGAAATGTCCATTTGTGACATGACTTTTAAGCGTGATGCCAAGCGGGTAGCAAGTTGTAGTGGGGGATTGGTAATACTTCTGAGTACACCGTCTACACGATAACGAACTCGATAAGATTTTTCATAAGGTTCAAAATGTAAGTCAGAGGCACCCATACGAATCGCATCAACAAGTAACTTGTTGATATATTTTACAATAGGTGCTTCATCTCCAGATTTATCATCTTGATCATCTGTTGAGCTTAGTTCATCTGTTGAAATAATATCAACATCCAGATCATCATCACCAAAATCAAAGCTTGTTTCTTCTGTAAAATATTTTTCTAAACATTTAACTAACTTGTTGTGTTCAACAATAACTACTTCAATATTCAAGCGGCTATTAAAACGTGCTGCATCAAGTGCTTCGATATTGGTCGGATCACTGATCGCAATATATAAAACATTACCCTGTTGAACTAAAGGTAACATTAAGTGCTTATTTAAGAGATTGCTTTCAATGACATCTTTAGGAAATTGCGCACTATCAAAGCTATCTAAGTCAAATAATGGTTCGGCAAACTCTAAAGCAATGGTTTCAGCCAGCTGTAAAGGTTTTAAATTTGCATACTCGATCAAATAAGCCACAATATTGAGCTTATTTTTCTTGGCATTGTCTAACGCAGACTGCATTTGCTGCGCAGAAAGAACACCGTCATCGACTAAGCGACGAATAAATCCCGAAAACTTCGGAGAACCTTGTTGTAACGCCATCCCCAATACACCTTTTATTTTATAATTTAAATACTTAGACTTTACAAAAAAGATCAATATCTGAAGATTTCTTATTTATGGATCTTTTATAGATATCTCTACAAGTTTGATGTACTCACCTTAATACATTCAACCCAAAGTATCCCCATACTTTGCGTTTCATTTGTAAAATGGATTTAAAGTAGCAACTAAGTATTTTGAATAATAATTATATTAACCAAAGATTGTATCAAGCTAAAGCACTTGACATACTTTTTTGCCTTTAAAATACAAATTAAGCGCATATTTATATGGTTATCGGTCATTTTGTTACAAAATTATTTATTCGGTAGCGATCTATTCTTGAAATTTGCAACTGGCGGATAAAGAAAAAAGCATAAATAATTAAAAATCCGTGTAGAATGTGCACATTTTTCGAATAAGGGTTAAGTGTATGTCGGGTTCGACGATTATTCCTTGGGTTGTCGGCAATTGGAAAATGAACCCAATGCAAGCGAATTCGCAGCAACTCATCCAAGATTTAAAGCAACAATTACAGCAAGAACCTATTTTTGAACAACAATGTCATATTGGGGTTGCACCGATTGCAATCGCCTTACTTTCTGTTCAGCAACAATTTATAGATGCACCGAGTAAAATTGTGAGTGTTGCACAAGATCTTTCACGCATGGCAGGTACTGGCGCTTATACGGGTGAAGTGAGTGCTGAGTTATTAAAAGATAGTGGCATTGACTATGTTTTAATTGGACATTCTGAGCGCCGTGAACTTTTTGGTGACACTGCTAATGTGGTACAAGAAAAAGTTAAAAATGCGTTAAATGCAGATTTAAAAATTATCTATTGCGTTGGTGAAAGTCTAGAACAACGTGAAGCAGGTCAGGCAGAACATATCGTCTTACAACAAATTTGTGATATTGCCGCACTTGTAAAAGCTGAGCAATGGCGCAATATTATTATCGCTTATGAGCCGATTTGGGCGATTGGTACAGGTAAAACAGCTTCACCTGAAGATGCTCAAGCAATGCATGCCAAAATTCGTGAGGGTTTATCACAAATTACGCCATTGGGTGCGAACATTGCAATTTTATATGGTGGTAGTGTAAAACCTGAAAATGCAGCTGAGTTGGCTGCATGTGCAGATATTAACGGCGCACTTGTGGGTGGTGCCTCTTTGAATGCTGAGTCTTTTTATCAAATTGCTCAAGCTTTCGCAAAATCAAAAGAATAGGAGTTCAGCATGCATAGTTTTGTGCTGGTAGTACATATCATTTTAGCCGTATTGATGATCGTATTGATTCTTGTACAACACGGTAAAGGTGCAGATGCAGGTGCTTCTTTTGGTGGCGGTGGTGCTGCAACAGTGTTTGGTGCATCGGGTTCAGCTAACTTTTTGACACGTTTAACTGCGATTTTGACGGCGTTGTTTTTTGTGACCAGTATTAGTCTTGCGGTATTTGCAAAAAAACAAACTTCAGATGCATATGGTTTGAAAACTGTACAAACCACATCACAGCCTGCGCCAGCCACACAGCAAAATACGGGTGAAACTTCACCAACTGCACCAAAATAAATGCAAATTTTGCAATTAAACCTTTCAATTTGCGACGCAAGCTACTAGAATGCGTCACAGCTGCGGTGGTGGTGGAATTGGTAGACACGCTACCTTGAGGTGGTAGTGCTTTCGGGCGTGGGGGTTCAAGTCCCCCCTTCCGCACCAACTTATAATCCAGAAGTTTAAGTTGGTGTATGCAGCAAAATCTGTTGATGCGGGATGGAGCAGTCTGGTAGCTCGTCGGGCTCATAACCCGAAGGTCGTTGGTTCAAATCCAGCTCCCGCTACCAATCAACTCTATTTTAGATGCAAACTAAAATAGACAATTTATGTTAAATTGAGATAAATATTTGCAATATTGATGCGGGATGGAGCAGTCTGGTAGCTCGTCGGGCTCATAACCCGAAGGTCGTTGGTTCAAATCCAGCTCCCGCTACCAATCTTAATCAACATGCAATTTGGTTAAGGCAGAAAATAAATCTACGCTTGAAGTTGTTTTGTTTTTTGTATATAATTTTGCAGCATTGATGCGGGATGGAGCAGTCTGGTAGCTCGTCGGGCTCATAACCCGAAGGTCGTTGGTTCAAATCCAGCTCCCGCTACCAAGTTTCTAAAAAGGGCTCACAGATAGGTGGGTCTTTTTGCATAGTGGGCTGAGCTTTACTGTGCGATAATAGGGGCGAATTTCGCCCTTTTTTATTGGCTATCGTGTAGTGTCGATATGAGCCGTATAGGCAAAGTTAAAGTGTCATGTTTCACTACTACTATAGTGTGTATGGGTCTGTGGTGGTCATTTCGACCATAAATCGCACAAAATGACGAGAGTAAATGAAGCTATCAAATAAAACTCAAGCACTTCAAGATTTAATCGCTCCTGCGGTGCAAGCGTGTGATGTAGAGTTGTGGGGAATTGAATTTTTGCCTCAAGGTAAACGTTCATTACTACGTATCTATATTGACAAAGAAATTGATAAAAATGCTGAACCTGTCATCAATGAAGATGGTGAGGTTGAGTTGGGTCAAGGTATTGGCGTACAAGACTGTGTGCGTGTGACTCAGCAGGTAGGTGCGATTCTTGATGTACATGATCCAATTTCGGGTGAGTATGCATTAGAAGTATCATCTCCAGGTTGGGATCGTCCTTTTTTTGAATTGAAACAAATGTCTCAATATGTCGGTCAGCAAGTTGCATTACGTTTAATTGCAGCTGTAGAAAACCGTCGTAAATTCCAAGCGAAGCTTGTCTCTGTTGATCTTGAAAATGAAATGATTCAAGTTGAAGTTGAAAAGCAGCAAGTTTTGGATATTGACAGTAATAACATCGACAAAGCCAATTTAATCTATCAAGACTAAATTAATTTTAACGAATAAGAATTTGAATAGTAGGTGACTTATGGGCCGTGAAATTCTTACCGTTGCAGAGACGGTTAGTAATGAAAAAGGTGTTAGTCGTGAAGCGATCTTTGAAGCACTTGAGCAAGCACTTGTAGCTGCAACAAAGAAAAAATTCTACGAAGGCACAAATTCTGAAGAAGCACGTTTGCGTGTAGAAATTGATCGTAAAACAGGTGAATACAGTACTTTCCGTCAATGGGAAGTAGTGGCTGATGAAGATCATGAAATGCCTGCATGCCAAGATGCGATTTCTGATGTGGATCCTGCAAAATGGTCAATCGGTGATATTCGTGAGCTCGAAGTACCTTCTATCGAGTTTGGTCGTATTGCTGCACAGATTGCAAAACAAGTGATTGTGCAAAAAATCCGTGAAGCAGAACGTGCATTGGTTGCAGACGCATACGAGTCTAAAGTTGGTGAATTGATCTACGGTGAAGTGAAAAAACAAACCAAAGACGGCTTTATCATTGACTTAGGTGACAATGCAGAAGCGTATTTAGCACGTGAAGAAATGATTCATAAAGAAATTCTTCGTCCTAAACAGCGTGTTAATGCGATTCTATATAGCGTCAACAAAGAAGGTCGTGGTGCACAATTGTTATTGTCACGTGCCAAACCTGAAATGTTGATCGCATTGATGAAAAAAGAAATTCCTGAAATTTCTGAAGAAATCATTGAGATTAAAGCAGCTGCACGCCAACCGGGTGTTCGTGCTAAAATTGCAGTGAAAACCAACGATCATCGTATTGATCCAGTCGGTGCGTGTATTGGGATGCGTGGTACACGTATTCAGGCAGTACAATCTGAGCTCAATGGTGAACGTATTGATGTGGTGGTTTGGTCTGACGATCCAGCACAGTATATCGCAAGCGCATTAGAGCCTGCGGATGTATCAGGCATCGTAATTGATGAAGAAGAACGCACAGCAGATATTATTTTTGCAACCAGTGATCAATTGGCGCGTGCAATTGGTTCACAAGGTCAAAATGTTCGTTTAGCTTCAGAACTTACAGGCTATAAGCTGAATATGATGCTTGAAGATGAGTATCGTGCTCGTCAACAAAATGAAGCACAACAATATTTAGATATGTTTGTAACACGTCTGGATATTGAAGAAGATCTTGCAATTGCATTGGTAGAAATGGGCTTTACTTCACTTGAAGAAATTGCTTATGTTCCAGCAGAAACATTTGATGAGATTGAGCTTGATGCTGAACTTGTGGAAATGTTGCAAGGTCGTGCAAAAGAGGCAGCTTTGGCAGATGCGCTGAAGCAGCAAGAAAACATTCAAGAGCCAAGTCAAGAACTTCTAGAAATGGAAGGTATGACTTCTGAAATTGCATATGCTTTAGCGGCTCGTGGTGTTATTACAGTCGATGATTTGGCTGATCAGGCAACTGACGATATCGCAGATATTGAAGGTTTAGATGCTGATAAAGCAGGTCAATTTATTATGAAAGCGCGTGAATCATGGTTTAACTAGGAGGTAATACATGACGGATAAGTCAATTAAAGAGTTAGCGGTCAGTGTAGGACTTCCTGTTGAAAAGCTCCTTGATCAGGTGCGTGAAGCTGGATTGCCACAAAAGAAAGCTGAAGACAAGATTACAACAGAACAGCAAGCTACCCTTGTTAACCATTTGAAAAAATCTCATGGTCAAGACGTGGGTAACGCAGGAAAAATCACGTTGAAACGTAAAACGACTAGTACTGCTAAAGTAGCCAGTACATCGGGTAAGGCTAAAACGATTAATGTAGAAGTGCGTAAAAAACACACGTTTACTAAGCCAAATCCAGAACAAATTAAGGCAGAAGCTTTAGCAAAAGCGCAAGCAGAAGCACAAGTGCAGGCTGAACAAAAAGCCAAAGCGGATGTTGCAAACAAAGAGCAAGAGAAATCTGAAAGCTCTGCAAAAGCAAATTTGGAAAAAATGCGTGCTGCTGCTAAACAGCAAACTGCTGCAAAAGAAACACCAAAAGCTGCGGTAGTGGTAAAACGTAAATCTACGAATAAACCAATTACCAAAGCAACGGTTAAAACCATTGAAACGCCTGAACAGAAAAAAGCGCGTGAAGCTGAAGCTGCAAAATTAAAAGCAGTTGAGGAAACCGCACGTCGTAAAGCTGCTGAAGAGGCGCAACAACGTACACTTGAACAAATGCGTAAAATGGCGTCTAAATATTCAAATGAAGACACCACTGCCACAATTCGTGTTGTAGACGACTCTCCACTGGCTGCAGGTTTGGTGGGTCAAGCATATGAAGACTCTTTTGCAAAAGAAGACCGTGATATTAAACGTGGTGCTAACACCAATAATCCACGTGGTCAGAAAAAAGGTGGTCGTCGTGGTCAAGAAGAGCAATCTTTTAGCCATAACCCGCATAAACGTGGTTTAAAAACCAGCCAAGCAAATAAACACGGTTTTGAAAAACCAGTTAAAAAACAAGTTTATGATGTTGAAATTGGTGCAACGATTGTTGTTGCTGACTTAGCTGCAAAAATGGCGGTTAAGGTACGTGAAGTTATCAAATCACTTATGAAAATGGGTGAATTGGTTACACAAAACCAAGCGATTGACCAAGAAATTGCTGCCCTTGTGGTAGAAGAAATGGGTCACAATCCAGTACTTGTTTCAGATACACAAGCAGAAGATAACTTGCTTGAAGCAGCTGAAGAAGCACGTGGTGTTCAAACCACTCGTCCACCAGTTGTGACGATTATGGGACACGTTGACCATGGTAAAACATCGTTGCTTGACCGCATCCGTCGTGCGAAAGTGGCGCAAGGCGAAGCAGGTGGTATTACCCAACATATCGGTGCTTACCATGTGAAAACTGAGAAAGGCATTATTACTTTCTTAGATACACCGGGACACGCCGCATTTACTGCAATGCGTTCTCGTGGTGCGAAAGCAACTGATATCGTGGTGCTTGTTGTCGCAGCAGATGATGGCGTTATGCCACAAACTGCAGAAGCAATTGACCATGCACGTGCAGCAGGTACACCAATTATTGTTGCAATCAACAAGATGGATAAAGAATCTGCTGATCCAGATCGTGTATTGAATGAATTAACCACCAAAGAAATTGTACCTGAACAATGGGGTGGTGATGTACCTGTAGCAATGGTATCAGCACACTCTGGTATGGGGATTGATGAACTTCTAGACCTGATTTCAATTCAAGCTGAATTGTTAGAATTGAAAGCATCTGAAGAAGGTGCAGCACAAGGTGTTGTTATTGAAGCACGTGTTGACAAAGGTCGTGGTGCAGTAACGTCTATTCTTGTACAAAATGGTACGTTGAATGTGGGTGATTTAGTGCTTGCTGGTTCATCTTATGGTCGTGTTCGTGCGATGACAGATGAAAATGGTCAGCGTATTAAATCAGCAGGTCCATCTATTCCAGTAGAAATTTTGGGTCTCCCTGAAGCGCCAATGGCGGGTGATGAAGTTCTTGTAGTGGATGATGAGAAAAAAGCACGTGAAGTTGCGGAAGCTCGTTTAGACCGCGAACGTCAAAAACGTCTTGAGCGTCAAAGTGCAATGCGTCTTGAAAACCTTATGGCATCAATGGGCAAAAAAGATGTGCCGATTGTCAATGTTGTATTGAAAACAGATGTACGCGGTACTTTAGAAGCCTTAATCGTTGCATTGTCTGAATTATCAACGGATGAAGTTAAAGTTCGTGTCATTAGCTCAGGTGTTGGTGCGATTACTGAATCTGACGTAATTCTTGCTGAATCTTCTGAAGCCGTACTTCTTGGCTTTAACGTTCGTGCCGACAATACAGCACGTCAAAAAGCCGATGCTGATGGTATCGATATTCGTTACTATAGCGTGATCTATCAGTTGATTGATGACGTAAAAGCGGCAATGAGTGGTAAACTTGCACCTGAGCATCGTGAAACGATTCTTGGTGTTGCACAAGTACGTGAAGTCTTCCACTCAAGTAAATTTGGTGCAGCTGCAGGTTGTATGGTACTTGAAGGTATGTTGCATCGTAACAAACCGATTCGTGTACTTCGTGATGATGTGGTGATCTTCCAAGGTGAGCTTGAGTCACTTCGTCGCTTCAAAGAAGTGGTTGAAGAAGTCCGTGCAGGCATGGAATGTGGTCTTGCAGTGAAAGGCTATAATGACATCAAACCACTCGATAAGATCGAAGTATATGATGTTCAATTGATTAAACGGAGTCTTTAATGGCGGGTAGTCAGCGTCTTAAGCGTATGGCAGATACAGTTCAGCGAGAATTGTCTGAACTGATTCGTCAAGAGCTGAAAGATCCACGCTTAGGTGGTCTAGTGACCATCTCTGCGGTGAAAGTAAGCCCAGACCTAGGATATGCTGAAGTTTATGTCACAGTAATGGGGCGTGAATTAGGCGATGAACAAAGTGAAGCGGCAAATAAAGAAACTTTGGATGTCCTAAACAAAGCATCTGGTTTTTTGCGTCATGAACTTGGTCACCGCATCAAAACACGTATAACGCCACGTTTGCGTTTCCATTATGACAAAACCAATGCATACGGAAACTATATGTTTGGTCTTATTGCAGAAGCAGTTAAGGATTTACCTCCTGCCGAAGCAAAAAAAGATGATGAATAAATCCTCTTTAAATAAGAAGCCACCTACGGGTGGCTTTTTTATGTGGATGAATATCAATTAAATACAGCTATACAGAATACAAATCAAACGTATCACATTGTGTTGATAGCATAAATTAAACAATTCTATTTCTAAAATGTGTATAGAATAAACTTATATCAACAAATACAAATAAATACTTGAGGTTTTAGATGATGAACGCAATGAAAAAAGCTGCTTTGGCGCTGACACTTGCAAGCACGTTGGCATTTTCAGGTTGTGGGTATAATACACTACAAGCCAAAGATGAATCTGTTACCGCAGCTTGGTCAGAAGTGGAAAACCAATATCAGCGCCGTGCGGATTTGGTTCCTAACCTTGTGAATGTCGTAAAAGGCTATGCTAAACACGAAGAGCAAGTGTTGACTGAGGTCACCCAAGCACGTGCCAATGTTGCAGGCTTAAAAGTAGACAAAGAAGTTTTGGAAAATCCAGAATTATTTAAGAAATATCAAGAAGCACAATCGCAAATGACCAGTGCATTATCACGCTTATTGGCAGTCACTGAAAATTATCCAGATCTTAAAGCCAATGAACAGTTCCGTGATTTACAAGTACAACTTGAAGGCACAGAAAACCGTATCAGTACTGCACGTACACGCTATGTAGAAACGGTACAAGATTACAATACTTATGTGCGTCAATTCCCACAAGCCATGACAGCTAAAGTGATTGGGATGAAAACCAAGCCAAACTTTAGTGCAGAAGCTGGTGCAGCCAAAGCTCCTACTGTAAATTTTAATTAAATAATTGAAAATACAGTGAGAAAAATATGATTGAAATGTGCAAAGTTATTCATCATAAAGTGAAAACAGGGTTGATGCTGTTGGTCAGTATTTTACTATTTGCCTTTCAATCATTGGCTTGGGCGGAAGTGGCGACTGCAACGGACAGCGTTGAAGATGCTGTGGTACTTGGAAAGGTGATCCAAAACCAAAACCCATCATCAAATAATACCGCATCAACTTCAACACAAGATACAAGACAGCGTCAAAATACTCCTACTGTTGCCAATGATATGGCCGCAGGACAAGCTGAACGGCAGCTTCCCAGTCTAAATCAGCCTATTATTGATCAAGCCAATATTTTATCTGCAACGGAAAAGCAAAATTTAGAAACCCAGATTCGCAATATCCACAATCAGGGTAAAGCGCAAATTGGGGTAATTATTGTGCCTACCACAGGCAATGAGGGTATTTTTGATTTTGCCATGCGTGTGGCAGAGCAATGGAAACTTGGTTCTGCAAAACAAGATAATGGTTTATTGATCGCCGTTGCAGTGAATGATCGAAAAATCCATATCGCCACAGGTTATGGTTTAGAAGGCGTATTGCCTGATATTATGGTCAGTCGAATTATTCGAAATCAAATCACACCTTATTTTAAACAAGGACAATATGGGCAGGGTATCCAGGCGGGTGTGACTGAAATTGAACGTGTTTTAAATTTAGACCCTGAAATAGCCAAACAAGCTGCGGATGAACTTAAAGCACGCCAAGATCAAGCCATTCAGGAACAAGAAGCAAAAGACAGAACCATGACCACGGCGATGATTATTTTGATCATTGGAATTTTTGCTTCTTTCATCATTGGAAATCGGTTGAGTGCTTCGGTTGCTGGTGTGACAGCATTTGCTGCGGGTTTAATTTACGGTTCAGGTATTTTGATGAGCCTAGTTTTGGGCTTTGGAATTTTCTTTTTACTCATTACCTCTTTAGCACAACTCATTTTCCAGATGTTCCTTTCGGGCGGTGGTGGGCGTGGTGGAAGTAGTGGCGGCGGATTCGGTGGCGGTGGTGGATATAGTGGCGGTGGTGGCGGCTTTGGCGGGGGAGGTGCATCAGGCTCATGGTAAGTAAAACAGATACAACAGAAATCGTTACGGAACCAAAATTACAACAACATGTAGCACCCAGTTTTGCACGTTGGCTCAAGCATTTTTTTTATATGCCTGCATCTAAACGTTACTTTTCAAAACAAGATCAGATGGTGATTGCAGAAGCGGTTAAGCAAGCAGAACAAGGGCATGTCGGTGAGATTCAGGTGGTCATTGAAGGGCACATTCCAAGTAATCAAGCCTATCATCAAGATACTCGGCTGCGTGCGCAGCAACTTTTTGCAGAACTTGGGGTTTGGGACACTGAAAAAAATAGTGGAATTTTGCTTTATCTCAACTTATGTGAACAAAAAGTTGAAATTGTGATAGATCGAGGCATTAGAAATGCCACTGAACAACGTATCTGGCAAAATATATGTGACCAAATGATCCTTGAATTAAAAGCCAAGCGCCATAGAAATGCAGTGTTGGAGGGTGTTATAAGTATAGGCAAGATATTGAATTTATATTATAAAAAAGTTGATTTGCAAGATCAAAATGAACTTCCTAATTCCCCTATCATTTTGAACTAGTTTAAAGAGTGACACAAAGTGTCACTTTTTTACATAAAAACTTTGAAAGAAATACAAGATAAATTAGTTGTTGTAAAAAACAGCAAATTCGATAAAAATAAAAAAGTGTTAAACGGTTCGCGTTTTATAACTTTGGGGTTAGGACGCAAACTATAATTGATTTTATAAAAAATTAAAATATTGGAGATGTGTTATGAACGCTCAAAAAGGTTTTACCCTTATCGAGTTAATGATCGTTGTTGCGATTATTGGTATTCTTGCTGCGATTGCGATTCCTGCTTATCAGGACTATACGGTTCGTGCGAAAGTTACTGAAGGTTTATCGTTGGCAGCATCTGCAAAGACGACTGTATCTGAGAATGCAGCTAACGGTACTCCATTAGCGAGTGGATTCACTGCACCAAGTTCTACATCAAATGTAACAAGTGTTGGTATTAACTCAGCCAATGGTCGTATTACTATTACATATACTGCTGCAATTGATGGTGGAAGCAAAACTTTGATTTTAAACCCATTAGATGGTACAGCTGCTTTAGTGGGAACAGCTACAGGATCTACAATTCCTTCAAATGGTTCTATTAGTTGGGTATGTCGTTCAGCTAACCCGACAACTACTATTGCAAATACAGCAAATGGTACACTAGCTGCAAAATATGCGCCTGCTGAATGTCGCCGCTAGTATTTAATTAATAATTTAAAAGTCAATCGATTAATTTGATTGACTTTTTTATTAGTTTGAGAAAATAAAAGTATGCTTAGATTATTAAAAAACTATTTGTTTTTATTCTTGTTAGGCTTATCTTATTTTTTTGGCATTATAAGTTTTCAACATTATAGTCCTAGTGTGCATGATTTTTATATCAATACAATATGCTATTCAATAGTCGCTTTAGGAATTTTTATTTTTTTATTTAAAAATAAAAGTAGTTTTAAGTTATATTCTAATAATATCTTTTGGTTAGTTGTTTTAAGTGTATTTATAATTCAATCTTTGGTAAATGATATAATTTACGTTGATGGTTTGGTTTTTCCAGTGTCTATTGTTTTTCTATTATTTATATTGTCTATTTGTATATCAAATTATAAAGATAAAAATAATATTAATTATATTATGGCTGTTTTTTTTATTTTTTCATCAGTTATGCTGCTAATTACCCAGTTTATACATGTTTTTAAAATTATGCCTTTAGTAGATTTTTTTAGGCTGCCGTTACAAACTAAAAGGTATTCTGGAAATATATTTCAACCCAATCAGGCTGCATTTATTTTTTCATTAGGTGCAGTTTCATCAATGCTGCTATTTGAAAACAATAGAAAAATTATTAATTATTTTTTGTTGTTTATCCTTGGTATAGGTGTGGCTTTTACTGCTAGTCGATCAGGACTCTTAATAATAATAAGTGCAGTATTGGTTTTTAATTTGTATAAAAACTTTAAACTAGGTAAACACTTTTTAAAACTATATGAGTTTTATGTGGTTTTATTATCTTTAATTGTTGGGATTTCTATATACAGCAATTTTGCTATAGAAAGTGTTATAGATAGAGCTGGAAAGAGTTTAAGTGATCCAAGGTGGTCATTATTAAAACAATCGTGGTTGGATTTTTCTAATCATCCTCTTACAGGTGTAGGTTGGAAGAATTTTGCAAGTAGTAATTTTGATTACTATACCAAATTAGATTGGATAAGCCTGACCGATCACTCGCACTTTATTTTCGGCCATATATTGGCTGAATTTGGTTTATTGGGTTTGATAATAATAATTTATTTTTTTTATATTTTAATTAATAATCTAAAGAATATTTCTGATGTTAAAGGATTTTATGTTTTTATAGTGTTAATGGTTTTTATTTTATATTCATGTTTTGAATATCCGTTGTGGTATTTTAGATATTTATTTGTTTTTGCGATTTTTTTATCACTATTTGATGGTAAATTATTTAGTTATCAGATTGATAAGAGTTATTTGCTATATGTTCCAGTTTTGATATTGATGGTAATTTCTATATATTACATAAATCAATATAGGAAATTAACTTATATTAATGATATTGTTTTCAATCAAGATCAAAGTTCTAAAAATAAAATGCAAGCAATGACTAGTATGGAGCCTACTTTTGGCTTTAGTTATTTTCAAGATCTTTTATTTTATGAAGCTATTGAAGATGATTCTTTTCTTTTAAAAGATAAAATCATAATTGGTGAGCGTTTGGTTAATTATGTTCCTGATTTTAGATATCTCGTAAAACAAGGAAAATATTTGGCTTTAGACAATCAGAAAGAAAAATCTTTATTATATTTTAGTTTAGCTTGTAAGTATGATTCTATGCAAAAGTGTCCATATGTGATTTCTTACTTAGTGCATCTAAATTATGAAAATCCTAGAAGTTTTGGAGAGATATTGGATAAAGTCAAATTCCAATATACTTCATATAATACTGAAAAGAATTAAATAACATTTTATAAGAAAAACTGAGTGTATAATTCACTCAGTTTTTTTTTGCGCATTTTTCAATGAAAGCAATTTTACCTATACTCTCTGCTCTATTTTTAGCATTTGCATACCTCTTGCCTTTCCATAAACTTCCATGGACGACTTTTGGTAGTGAGGTTTTAACCTTTTTATCAGGCATCACCTTGTTATGTATATTCCTGAAAAAAGACCTAAAAATTCCAAAACCCCAGCTTATTGTATTGCCGATTTTATTTATTCCTCTAGTTCAATACGGTTTTGGGCAAATTGTGTATTTTAGTAATGCCTTGTTGTGTAGCGCTTATTTATTAATGTTTTGGTTGATGGTACTGGTGGGTTATAACTTATCATTAGACAAGCTCAAACGAGAAAAAATATTCAGCAGTTTTAGCGTACTCATTTTAATCGTCGCACTGCTTTCAAGTATGATTGCTATTTTCCAGTGGTTAGGATTGAATTCATACTTTGCACCATTGATGAATTTTCTTAAAGGGAATCGTCCTTATGCTAACTTTGCGCAACCAAACAATCTTGCAACATTTTTAACGATGGGTGTTTTTGCTTGTTTATATTTTTATGAAAAGCGTTTAATTTCAAATATTGTAATCGTACCATCCACTTTGATTCTTATTTTTAGTATTGCTTTAACCCAGTCTCGTACTTCTTGGGTGGTCTGTTTATTTGTTCTTATTTATTTAGCAATTAAACGGTTTAATCAGCCGAAACGTTTCAGTTTTGCAAAATTATTGCTTTGGGTTGGTATCTTTGTTGCTGCAATTGGCTTATTGCCTTATTTCAATGCCTTGATCAGTACTGTGTCACAGCAAGAGGTTGTTGATACAGCAAGTGTGGTGCAACGAGCATCTTCAGGTTATTTAAGATTAGATATGTGGTCACAAACTTGGGTTGCGATTCAACAGCAACCTTGGTTGGGGTATGGTTGGAACCAAACGGGCATGGCGCAGATTGCTGCGTTTGACCTTTATCCATCGCACGAGTGGTATAAAACTTCACATAATGTCATTTTAGACCTGTTGATTTGGAATGGCATTCCATTGGGTGTGTTAATTATTTTATATGTGGTGGGCTGGTTGTATTGGTTAAATAAAGGCATTAAAGAGCCGATTTCATTGGTTGCCACTTTAATGGTATGTGCGATTTTGCTTCATGCCTTTTTAGAATATCCGATCCATTATGCCTATTTCTTATTGCCTATGGGCTTTTTACTTGGAATTATTCAAGCGCAATATCCTCATTTACCAAGTAAAAATTTAAAGCCTGCTGTTACATTGAGTTTGATTTTGATTGGTATCACACTGTGTGCAGTAGTGTATCGAGATTATCAGTTATATCGTCAACAAAGCGTGTATGTGAATATCAAAAAACCGTTAACAGATGCGCAGCAAGAAGTGATGAATCAACAGATTTGGTTGCTGTCACAATTCAAAGAACGTGTTTGGTGGATTGGTTTAGATCCATTTACCAAAATGTCAGATGCACAATTGCAGCATTTAGGTCGTATGGTGGCAAACTTAGCTTCAAAATATGATTTATTTAAATATGCACAGGTGCTTGCATTTAATGGTAAAAAGGCTGAAGCGGAACATCAGCTTTGGATTTTATCGGAGTTACATCGAGAAAAACATACCTATCAGGATTTATTGCCTAACACTGAAAACTAAACATAAAAAAATCCCTTTGCATAATCAAAGGGATTTTTCTTTTAAGCAAGGATTAAAGTTGGCTTTGAATGTAGTTTTCAATGCCGACACTGTCTGTCAGGTCGATTTGAGTCGTCAACCAGTCCCAATATTCTTCTTCTTTTTCTAAAATTTCTTGGACGAGATCGCGCGTTACATAATCTAAATTTTGCTCAGCAAGTACAACTGCTTTTTGTAATGCCTCAATATTTTCTTTCACTTTACGCACATCGCAGTTCAATACTTCTAAAGTATGTTGCCCGATATACAATTTACCTAAATGTTGTAAATTCGGTAAGCCTTCAAGAAATAGAATACGCTCGATAATTTTATCGGCATGTTTCATTTGGCGAATAGATTCTTTATATTCTGCTGAACCCAATTGCTCAATGCCCCAATCATTAAACATGCGTGAATGTAGGAAATATTGATTAATCGCTGTTAAATGATGATAAAGAACTTGGTTAAGTTGATTAATAACGTCACGATTGCCTTTCATGGTGAATGCTCCATCTAAAATCTGTGCCTCAAAGTCGTTTAAGGCAATCCATTGCTTCATATTAATCAAATTTTATAAGGGTTTCGAGCCTTTTATAGAACGGCAAATGAAAATCGCAATCAAAATCATAAGAAAGGTAAATTTTTGGAAAATAGATCAATCATGAAGTGAAAACAATATGAAATTAAGCAGACAGGAAAGAGTTTATCACTAAAAAGAAACCCGCTTTGAGTCGAAGCGGGGGAGGAGGATGATCATTCACGATCATAGGGTTATTATCATTATTTCAAAATATATGAAAAAATAAAAGTTTTAAGCTGCTACAGAAATTCGAGCAGCGACCAAGGCTAATTCTTCATTAATAATACTTTTTGCCTCAGGTGCGCAGCGTCCACAGCATGTACCTAAGTCCAGCAATTCACGGACTTCACGATAACTTTCAGCGCCATTTGCCATAGCGTCTTTAATATCTTGATCGGTAATACCACGACATAAACAAACGTACATGAGAATCAACCACAGGTTTAAATGCGATAATTGATATTATTGATAATTATTATCGTTTGTCAATGAAATTCATTTAAATAAGTTATATTTGTTGATTGGCTTTTTGGATAAAAAAATACCACCTGAGTGGAAATTCGAGTTATTCTCGGATTTTTATGCAAAGGTGGTATTTAAATTTGGTTTTATTATATTGATATTTATATATTTTTATTTATTAATAATCACAATACCATCCATTTCAACTAAAGCGTTTTTAGGTAAGCTTGCAACGCCTAATGCTGCACGTGCAGGATAAGGTTGTGCAAAGTACTCTCCCATAATTTGGTTAACGAGCTGAAAGTGAGATAAATCTGTTAAGAAAATATTGAGTTTTGCAATATCTGCAAGTGAACCACCTGCAGCTTCACAAACGGCTTTTAAGTTATCAAATACGCGGCGGATTTGGGCTTCAATGCCTTCAACCAATTCCATACTATATGGGTCTAAACCAATTTGACCTGAAAGATAAAGTGTATTTTCAACTAAGATGGCTTGAGAATACGTTCCAATCGCAGCAGGGGCATTTTCAGTATGAATCACTTGGCGGGACATCAATTTCTCCTATTTTTCAATTAAATCCATCATATCGGATGAATGGTATTGTTGAAAGTTATATCGATTTATCTGATTAACACGCTTTAGAAATTTGTGGGGTCGCAATTGGCATCGCTAAACGCGTTACACGAGGGAAACCAAAGAGCATTCGAATTTCACGGATAATCTGAGCAATTTGTTTACGGTCTTGTACTACAATATTCACAAAAGTTTTATCATCTCGACTTTGAACGGACTCGACCCCAGTTTTGAGTTTACGACATAAATAAATTAATTCAGAAACTTGCTCATCACTTAATATCAGATCAATACTTAAATACGCACTAAAGTTAATATCATCTTCGGTTTCCGAGTTCCAATGTAAAGGCATAATATTTTCAGGATGCAAATGTTGCTCGTGTAGCAAGTTATGGCAACGAGAACGATGCACAATTAAGCCACGACGTGAAATATGTCCTTGAATTGGGTCACCAAGCACAGGGTTACAGCAATGTGCATATTTAACATCGACACCTTCTGTACCTTGGATCAGACGTTCTGAAGCAGTATTGTCTTCTTGATCTTGTGCAAATAGATGATTGGCAACCAATTGAGGAAGTAAGTCACCCACCGCAATTTGTTCAAATAATGCTTCTTTACTGCTGACATGTCGCCATTGTAATAAATCTATCCAATCTGATTCAGATAAATCCTTTACAGCAAGATTAAATAATTTTAATGCACGACTGAGCGCTTGTTGCCCGACAAGGCGTTGCTCTTCGACATCCTGATCTTTTAGGATATGTTGAATTGCACGGCGTGCTTTTTGTGTATTAATAAAACTAAGCCAATCTGGGTTAGGTGTTGCCAACACATCAGTGATCACTTCAATGACTTGACCACTTTGTAATGGTGTTGAAAGTGGTTTGATTTCACCATTAATTTTAGCACCAACGGCATGATTACCTAAGAACAAACTGGCAGAGTAGGCAAAATCAACGGCAGTTGCGCCTTGTGGCAACTCATGTAGTTGACCATGTGGCGTATAAACCCAAATTTTTTCTTGATGTAAATAATCTAAAAGATCGCTAAAAGTGGTTTTTGCACAATCGCCATCGACTAAAATATTTAAATTTTTCATAGAGGCTTGAATCGCAGAGCGACAAGCCTGTGGTGCATTTTCACCTAAGACCACACCAAAACGCGCAGCTTTACGCATCAATTCAGTTTGGATGGTAAGTGACAAGGTTGTTCTTTCGCCTTTTAAGCGTAACATTAATGATTGGTTCCCCCCAGGCAATGGGTAACGAATATGATCTTCATAATGTAGAACCTGAAAATTTTCACGTAATGCTTCAACTAAACGGTCACAATCAGCAATGCTTTGTAAAATAATTTCAAAAGCATGACTATGTGTCAGTTCTTGTAAATCAATTTCATTTTTAACAAAGTGGCGCAGCAACTCAATATTATTATTTTTCTTTTTAATTCGACCTTGAATACTATAAGTATGTAATAAGTCAGCGAGATTCTGTTCCCAAACAGTTTGATATTTACAGCGTTCTGGCTTAGTGATCAATAAAGATGCTTGTACATCATTGTACATATCTAAATCAAGGTTTTGATAACAGAGATGTTCTAAGTTATCTGCCATTTCATTCATACCCACAAGTCGAGCCATCGGTACAAAAACGTCAAAGGTTTCTTGTGCAATTCGAGCGCGTTTATCTGGACGTAATGACTCCAATGTGGTCATATTATGATAACGATCTGCTAATTTAATAATAATGACACGTGGGTCCTGTAAGGTCGCTTGAAGGATTTTTCGAAATGATGCTGCTTTATTATACTCTTTATCACTTGAATGGCTGAGTTTGGTAACACCATCAACGAGTTCTGCCACCACTCGACCAAATTTTTCAGTAATATCATCTTTACTAAAATCGGTGTCTTCGATGACATCATGTAATAAGGCAGCCATGAGTGTTTCGGCATCCATTCGCATATGTGCCAAAATACAACTGACCGCAATTGGATGAAGAATATAGGGCTCGCCACTTTTACGGGTCACGCCATCGTGTGCGATGTCTGCATAATCACAGGCCGCAAGCACTTGCTCGACTTCGCTTGGTTTTAAGTAAGCGTCGATAATAATATTGAGCTGTTGCTTGGCTTGACTGACCTCTTGGCCTGGCATAGAACACCTATTTTCGTATTACAAAATCAAAGGATATTTCGATAATGCTTTAATGAAAAGCATATTGAATGAATTGTCAATTTTTAAAATAAAAAGACCTCTATTTTTTTTAACAAATATTTTGAATTTTGTCGATTACTTATCTAAAGAAATTGCAATAAAAAAGCCTAGTAAATACTAGGCTTTTTCAAAAAACTGAACTTATTGGAAAGAAAAGCCTTCTAAGTTCAAATTATTTACTGAAAGAGCAAGATCAAGACTTGAAGTTTGATAATCTTGATCACGTTGTTTCAAAATATCTTTGGTTACATGTCCAGCTGCAATTTCACGTAAAGCAACAACAGTCGGTTTGTCATTGTCCCATTCTAAAGTTGGTTCAATACCCTGACGTGCCAATTGACGCGCACGTTTGCTTGCCACTAGTACAAGCTCAAAGCGGTTGTCTACATGGTCTAAACAATCTTCAACGGTTACGCGTGCCATAAAAGTTCTCGTATAAATATAAATTTTTAAACAGACTGTAAAGTATAAAATGCTTTAACTTTATACTCAAGTTTAATCACACTCATTTATTTTCAGGTGTAATTAATTTTTCAATTAAAGCTTGATGGCGTGTAGCTTGTTGACTTAATTTAAGTCGATTGGCATTAATCACGGATTCTAGGTCATGCAGTGCTTTATTAAAGTCATCATTGATAATAATATAATCAAAATTAACATATTGTTGCATATCTTCGACTGCACAACTTAAGCGATGTTCAATTACTTCAACTGAATCTGTGCCACGATTTGATAAACGTTGGCGTAAATCAAACTGTGTTGGTGGTAAGATAAAAATTTGTTTTGATTCAGGAAAAAGTTTACGAACTTGTTCAGCACCTTGCCAATCAATTTCGAGTAAAACATCATGTCCTTTGGCAAGTTGTTCTCTCACAGTGGCTTGAGATGTTCCGTAGTAGTTACCAAAAACCTCAGCAAATTCAATAAAACCGCCTTGATTGACTTGCTCAAGAAAAACTTCTTTACTGGTAAAATGATAATGAACGCCTTCAAGTTCACCTACACGTTGACCACGTGTGGTATGAGAAACAGAAACGTGTAAATTGCTGACACGCTCAAGTAGGGCTTTCACGAGAGATGTTTTGCCTGTTCCTGATGCAGCAGAAACGACAAACAATAGACCCGACATGATATTTTTCCTGATATGATAAAATATCTTCTCTATTTTAGAGTAGAGTGCACACAAACAAAATAGCTTTTGCAGATTGTTTGTCATTTTCTGAATAAATTTTATTGAAACTTTAAGTGAGCCTTGAGGGTGTTATGAAAATTGTACTGGCCAATCCACGTGGTTTTTGTGCAGGTGTAGACCGAGCAATTGCGATCGTCAATCGCGCACTTGAATGTTTTAATCCACCGATTTATGTGCGACATGAAGTAGTCCACAATAAATTTGTTGTAGATGATCTTCGTCAGCGTGGTGCCATTTTTGTTGATGAATTAGATGAAGTGCCTGACGATAATATCGTGATCTTTAGTGCACATGGCGTATCTAAAGCAGTACAACAAGAAGCTGAACGCCGTGGTTTAAAGGTGTTTGATGCGACTTGCCCATTGGTGACTAAAGTACATATCGAAGTGACTAAGTATGCACGTGAAGGTGTGGAAGCGATTCTGATTGGTCATGAAGGGCATCCAGAAGTTGAAGGAACAATGGGGCAATATGACACAAAAAATGGTGGACATATTTATCTCGTTGAAGATGAAAAAGATGTTGAATCTTTGCATGTACAAAATGCTGAAAAAGTGGCTTTTGTGACTCAAACTACTTTATCGATTGATGACACAGCCAAAGTAATTGATGCATTGCGTGAAAAATTTCCTAATATCCAAGGCCCTCGCAAAGATGACATTTGCTATGCTACGCAAAATCGCCAAGATGCAGTACGGGACTTGGCTGAGCAATGTGATGTGGTGTTGGTCGTTGGCTCTCCTAATTCATCGAACTCAAACCGCTTAAGAGAGTTGGCAGAGCGCATGGGGAAACATGCTTACTTGGTCGATAATGCAGATGAATTACAAAAAGAATGGTTTAAAGATATCCAAAAAATTGGTGTCACTGCGGGCGCTTCTGCACCAGAAATTTTAATTAAGCAAGTAATACAACGTTTACAGGACTGGGGAGCTGATGCACCTGAAGAGTTGGATGGACGTGAAGAAAATATTACCTTTAGTTTACCTAAAGAATTAAGAATACACGTTACGCAAGCTTAGAATTTTATTCTACGTTTATGCCGATAACTGCGAAGCAGTTATCGGTTTTTTTATGCCTTTTATCTGCTATCTGTTGGCTTTGTGTAAATTGTTAATAAAATATTAGAATATTAGAACTTCAATTGGTGAAGTAAGAATGTATAAAAATAAGGGATTTACTTTAATAGAGTTGATTGCAACATTTACAGTCATGGCTATTATTACTGCAATGGCTGCCCCATCTATGGCAAATATTTTATCAAAACAAAAGTTAAATTCAACAACTAGAGAGTTGATTGAAACATTGAATACTGCTAAGACTCAGGCCGTTTTGTTACGTAAAGATATTACAGTGCAGTTAAATTCAACAGCTACAGATACACAATATATCTATAACTGGCAACCTAGTGCTGGAAATACCTTAACGGCACCCGTAACTATTCCCTCTATTATTTTTACAGCAGATGGAACATTAAAGAATTCTAATAGTGGTGTATTTACATCTACTAATTTTGTGATCTGCAACACGTCTACCAATAAATCAAAGACAATAACTTTAACGAGAATGGGTGGAATTACTTTGACTGTAGAGGGAATTTGCTGATGTACATATTAAAAAAAGAAAAAGGTACAGGAATGATCGAAGTATTAGTCGCTTTACTATTACTAGCAATAGGAGTACTCGGATTTACAGTATTACAGCTTAGAGCTGTTGATGCTACTAATGAGGCATTAAATAGAGTTCAGGCAATGAATATTGCCCGAGATTTTGCTGAAAGAATCCGAATAAATCCATACGCATTAACTGTATTAAAGACAGACAATACAGCTATACAAACAAATACAGATATTTCAGCCTATTTAAGTGCCATAAATAATAATAAAGACTCTGAAGATTTATACGTATGGTCATCTTGTTATCAAGACAGTAGTTGTAATAGCTCTCAACTTGCCACTCAAGATGTCCAACAAGTTGTATATAGAGCTTTTTTACAAGGTATGAAGGTAAATTTAATACCATGTAAAAGTTCTTCAACATCTACTGAAAAAGATGCCGATGGAGTTGAGCAGACAACAACGACTGAATCTAATATTGCAAATCAAAGAATGTGTATATATGTAGCGTGGGATAAAACAATACCAAATGATGGTACAGAAGAGAATAGTTGTGCGCAGTATGGAATATATAAAGATAATTCAAAATGCGTAATTTTGGAGGCCTATTAAATGCAAAAATATAAAAATAAAGGTTTTACGCTTGTTGAACTTATGGTTGCAATTGTTTTGGGATTATTAATCGTTGCAGCTGCTACACAGTTATTTATCACAGGACAAGTAAGTTTAAATTTACAAAAAGCAATGGCTGATATTCAAGATAATTCTAATTTTGGTATTACTTATATTAGTAGTGATTTACGTAAGGCAAATTATAATGCTGAAAAGCCCTTGATAACGAGTACCACAAAGTTTGGTGGCATTGTAATTGCAGATACCAATTTCCCAAGTGATTTAACATTGCGCCCTGCAGCTACATTATTAACTAGAAACGCTTCACAAAGTACTACAGGTCGATTAACTAATACTGCAAGTGATCAGTTGGTGATTCAATATTATGTTGCTGAGAGTACCATTGATTGTGAGGGAAATAATATTGAAGCAAATAGTATGATTGTACAGCGCTATTTTGTTGATGGCGGTGAATTAAAGTGTGATTCTGGATTTTATCCTTTTACAAAACCTACAACTAAAGATCAAAATGGGGTTTTATTGCCTTATGTTTTGAGTGGTTTAAATACAAATGCACAGACTATTATAAAAAATGTTGAATATATGCGTATTTTATTGGCTGTTAGTGAAGATAATGCAGCTCTAGGTACAGGAACAGGGAATCAATCAGCTTTACCTGTAGATGCAATAGCTCAGAAAAATTTAAGATACATTAGTATTAATAATTATCCAACAACAGGAACATTACCTCGTATTAGAGGCATACAGTTAGGGCTTTTGATGAAAGCAAATGACAGTGTCTCACCATCCAAAGAGCTGGAAGATAAAAATAAAGCAACATTTAGAGTATTAGATCAAGACGTAAGTTTAGTGACTAAAGACAAAAAAATTTTACATCAGGTTGTAACACAAACAATTGCGTTGAGAAATGCTTTGGGGGCGAGCTCATGAATAAGAAAATACCAAATTTTTCTCAGCAGTTGGGAAGTACATTGGTTGTGATTTTGATTTTATTAGTTGTAGTTACTATTATTGGAACAATTGCGATACGTCAAGGCTTATTAAGTTTAAAAGTGGCAACAAATAGTCAAGCTCAAGCATTATTATTGCAAAATACAGATGCCTACTTCTTTAAACTTGAAGCTGGCACAGAGAAGCAGAAAATTATTAATGCAAGTAAATTTGGTCCTATTGGTTATGCATCGCAAGTCGAAAACATAGGTCAAGAAGTTTCGTATTGTTTCACACGTAATAATGAACAGGCTTTTGATACTAATACAGTGGGTAAATTCGTGAGCGGAACTGGATTAAGCAAGGGATATTGTAATCCAGCTAGTGCTGATAATTTTACTAGTGGGCGTAAGGCAGTCATGACTCAAGTCACTATTAAGGTTGAAAATAAAGCGAGTGCTCCTTTAGAAAATTTTATTGAAGGAACAGATACTGAACTCGTAAATCCAGCTATGAGAATAAGAGTAAATGTTGTCTCTCTTATGCCTGCGATGTCAGATGCTACCAATACAACAATTATAAATTGTTTAAAGGATAATCCAGCAGAAGCTGCCAATGCCACAGGAACAACAAAAACTAGTTGTTTAAGAACAAACAATATCCCTTATAACGCACAAGTTGCTGAATATAAACAAAGCAACTCACCTCAATAGTGTGAAAGTTGGAGAATATAAATGAATAATTTTGAAAAAAAAAGCATAAACTTCAAGAAAAGAACGCTGGCGGTTGCAATTGGTTTTTTAGTTGCTGGAGGGTTGTTTTCATCAAATGTTGGTAGTGCAGTTCCGGAAGATTTGAATATATATAAACAACCAACGCTAGGTAAGACTAATTTACTTCTTATGATAGATAGTACAGCGGGTATGGATGACCAACAAAGCGGTCGTCCAACAAGATCTATTGCTAATGATTATCCACTTTGTGCAACTCGTAACTTAAGTTCTGAGTCAGTTACTTCCTTAGACTCTAAATATCAGTTCGCTCATACATTAAAAGATTCAGCTGGAAGGATTAAACCGACTTTTGTATATCCAATGCCATATTGTAATGATGGTACTACTGAATATAAATATAGTCGTATGGATCGTATGAAAGTCGCGATGACGAAACTATTAAGCAGTACAGATATTTCTGATGATGTAGTTATGGGGATGGGACAGTTTTCTACCCAAACGTCAAAAGAATATATTATTAATTCAGGGACGACAGCACAAAATAATAATACAGGATCAATTTCTGGAGTAACTCAGTATTTTTATACACAAAATGATGCATACAAAGGTTTAGGAGGCGGGGACGGAGCATCAGCTAAAATACTGTTACCAGCAGTTCCTCTAAGTTTGGATCAAAGGTGGAAAATGCGGGTAGCAGTAAATGCATTAAATAGTGGTAGTCGAACTGCTTTAGCAGCAGCTCTAGCCGAGTCTGGTGCATATATGTTAGGAACTACTACTCTAAATAGTGATGGAACTAGCCCTGGTAATTTTGTGATAACAGGGCAAGCTAGATTAAATGGCGGTTCTAACTATATTAAGCAATATATTGCGAGTGGATTTAACTCATCAGTTGATACTGCTAAAAATGGTAGTATATATAGAACACCAATTGAAACAAATACAACAACTTGTAATAGTAATGGTATTTTTTTATTAACTAATGCAGCACCATCACAAACAGAGGTTGCTGTAGCTCAAGGATTAATGAGAAATGCTTTGGGAGATAATAGTTTTACATGTCCAACAAGTAATTCTACTTCAATACTCAAAAGTGTAATATCTGAAAATAAAGACTATGCTTGGACATGTATGGGAGAATTTGCGAAACGTCTTAAAGAGAGCGATAAACAAATTAAAGTTGCTGTGGCTGGGTTTGGCAATAACTTTATGCCTTATTTAGCAGGAGCGGCTTCAGCACAATATTTAGATGCAAGTGGTAAATTGAGAAAATATTATAAATGTAATGATCTTAGAGTTGGTCAGTCATATACCGTGAATGGGGTAACAACAGTAGTAACTCAAGATACAATTAATGCATGTAATTTAGGTGAAAAGTCAAATGATAATGCAGATTTAAATTCAAATGGTAAGGTCGGTGGGTTTGGAGAGGGGGGGTTTTATCCAATTGTATCTCCTGATGAATTAGTTAATAGTATAAAAAACTTTGTAGCTGATTTACAAACAGATATTCCTTCTTTAAATAGTGGACTTCCCTCAATTCCTGTAGATACTTTGAACGCTACGCAACAATTGCCATTTGCTTACTATTCTCAATTTCAACCTGATACACGCTCAAGCCAAGCTGTTGGTACTTGGGTGGGGAATATCAAAAAATATAAGGCTGTAGATAATACATTTAAAGATAAAAACTCACGTAACATTATTAATGCTACAACAGGAAATTTAGAATCTACAACAGATTTTTGGAGTTCGAGCTTAGATAGTGGGAATGCTACTCAAGGTGGTGTATCTGCCAAACTTCCAGTGCAAACTGCAGTGGGTAGAAAGCTTTATACAGATAGAACGGTTGTAGGGAGTACAGTATCACCTATTACTGCCTCGAATACAGATTTAACTTTAATTGCTTCCAATAATACAACTGCTACTACAAATACAGCAGAAATATTAAGAGCAAGCCAAGATCCAGATAAAGCATATTTATTAAATTTATTGGGTTTCGGTATTTCAACATCAACAGTGCCAACTTCATTAGTTGGTGCAGCACCTCTGCGACAGATGGGGGCTACGATTAATTCAACACCTTTAGCATTTACAACTCAAAGTAAGATTGCAACAAAAGCCTCTGGTTCTGGCGCTACAGCTGTTAATGTGGGTGATTATATTAATCGTAAGGATTATATATTATTTGGTACGAGCCAAGGATTATTGCAAGTTGTAGATGCAAGTTCTGGTGAGGAAAAGTTCTCATTTTTACCTAAAGAAATGATAGATCGTCAAAAACAAGGTTTTGTTGCTAAAACTCTTCAAAGTACAATTGCTGACTTTTACTCAGGTATTGATGGTACATGGTCAGTTTATGCAAATTATATAGCTAATAATGAAAGTAATTCTCTAAAAGCGGAGAAGCTCAATGTTTATGGTGGATTGAGACGTGGTGGAGCAAATTATTATGGACTTGACTTAAAAAATATAGAAGCAGGTGCTCCGAAATTTTTATTTAAGACACTAGGAGATACAGCTGTTGGAACAAATGGTCTTCCTACTGGGAGTTGTAGTAATTCTGCACCTTTAAATTGTATGGGGCAAAGTTGGTCAAAACCAGCAGTGGGTTGGATAAAGTGGAAAGGTAAGCCTCAATTAGTCATGATTGTGGGTGGAGGGTATGATCCAGTTTATGATTCGCCAACTTATAAATCGAATACCACTGCGACCAAAGGTAATGGAGTTTATATATTTGCGGCTGAATCAAATACAACAGAAAATGTAACTGCTGGAGATCTGTTGTGGTGGGGCAGCAGTACGGCAAATTCAACTTCTGCTACAGCAGATAATACGACTCAAAAAACTGCTAATAGCGATCTGAAATATAGTGTAGTCAGTGAAATTAAAACAGTAGATCGAGATAGTGATGGTTTTATTGATAACTTATATTTTGGGGATTTGGGTGGACAAGTCTTTCGCGTTGATATTGATAATATAGCTTCAATCAGTTCTACAGATGCAACAACAGCAACTCCAGCTAGAAATTTTAGTGTTAAACGAATTGTGCGAATTGCTAATTTCATAGATGATACTGAGAGGGCAAGTAAGGCAGCCCCACGTTTTTATAATATGCCAACCTTTACAGTACATTTGATTGGTGATTTGGCTGGTATAAATAATGCTACGCGTTATGCTGTAATTAGTATTGGTTCAGGAGATCAAAGTTCACCAGTATTGAATGACTTGACAGCTACTACAGGAGTTCCTGATCGAATTTATGGTATCTTTGATCGCGATGTGGGGCGTACCGATTTATATTCAATTACAGATGATAATAATAAAGTTACAGGGTTATTTACTGGAACTGCAACAACTGCAAATATGCAAGATATTGCGGCGACTACAGCAACAGTATTGAATATGCGTCTAGCTGCAACTAAAGGGTGGTTTAATACTTTATCAGGCAATACTTTTGGTCGAAGTGGGGCTAATAATATTGATGCTTCGTTAGCAACTGGTGTTGCACGTTACAAAGTTTTAAGTAAGTTTTCTGCAATTAAAGGAACCTTATTTACAAGCTATTTTGATGCCGCTGATAATGGGACTTCTTCAAGCTGTAGTGCCGGTATTAAAGGTCGATCATATATAAAAAATTATTGTTTGCCTTTTGGTAGCATGAACGCGGAAGGTGTTAACTGTGGTACAGCTACAGATGGTCGAGCTTTTTCTACAGCAACAGGTATTGGAAGTGATGTTGGTGCCGGTGTAATCCCTGTTATTGTGGGAGGAATGAGTACAAGTGAAGGTTCGAAAATAGGACCTTTAAGTGGTAAAGATGGAGCTGTAACTGCACAGTATAAAACCCCTTTAAAACTTGAGCCAATAAAATGGTCTGAAAGAAATATGTAAGGTGAATAATAATGATAAAAAGAATGGTAAATAAAAATGGATTTACACTTATAGAGTTGATGTTTGTGATTGTGATTGTGACAATTATTGCTGCAGTAGCAATCCCAACTTATCAACAATATATAAGGAGAGCTGAAGCAGCAAAAGTGAATCAAGAAATGCTCAGAATTGCACAAGAGCTGGAGAAACATAAAACGAGAAACTTTAGTTATGTTGGCTTTGCTCTTGGGTCTACAACATATAATATCCCTAATACAAGTTATACGCTTCTTATTGTGGATGGAATGACAGCAAATCCTGCTTTAAATAATAGCTCTGCTACAGGACAAAGTTGGGTAATGAAAGCGAATGCAAATGATTCCTATGGTAAAAAATTTAGTTTTTTATTAGACAATAAAGGCACTAAATGTAAAAATACAGCTTTCGCCAATATTACCTATAGTGATTGTGGTATTGGAGGAATAAATGGATGGTGAGTAATAAAAATAATATAGGATTTACATTAATTGAATTAATGATAGTAGTTGCAATTATTGGCATATTGGCTGCTATTGCTTACCCATCCTATATTCAATATAAAGTAAGGACAAACAGGGCTGAAGTACAAACTAAAATGATAGAAATAGCACATAGGTTTCAAGCATATTATGTGACTAATCAGAGCTATAAAAATTTAGATTTTACAGCTGTTGGTGGTGCAGGAAACTCAATGAATTTTCCACAGGCGAGCACAGCTTATTATGTGATTACGTTAACAGATGGTACAGGAAAGCCACCAACAACAAATGGAGCTAATACTGTTGGCTTTAGCAATCGTTCTTGGCGTTTAACAGCAACACCTATATCTACAACTATTCAAAAAAATAATGGTGTTGTTTGTTTGAATGATGATGGGCAAAAGTACTGGGAAAAAGCTGCCACAGCATGCGTACTCTCAGCAAACTCAACATGGGATAGTCGTTGAATAGTTTTATAAAACATAGACTTAATTTTTTAAAGCCTTCTATAAGAAGGTTTTTTTATCTCTAAAAATAATATAAGTAATCAAATGTTTAATGTTTTATTCATGTGATAAGTATTTAATTTTTTAACTTTATCTTAATTCTTATACCGCTCATCCTTTGTTAATTAACATTTAATATTAATTTAATTAACATAATTTTAATAATGTTGAATTTACATACTTAATGAAATGAAAGGTCAGCTAGGTTTTACATTAATTGAACTATTAGTCGTAATTGCTTTGATTGGGATAATTTCAGCATTTGCTGCGCCCAATATGACGCAATTAGTCTATAAAAAGCAGTTGGATACATCAGCAAGAGAGTTGGCATCAACCCTCTCCAATGTTCGAGGTACGGCCGTTTCACTTAGAAAAGATGTTTCTCTTGAATTTAAAAATCAGCCCCATACAGGTGATCATTTTTATTGGAATAGTCAAAATAAGTTTATTCATTTGTTATCTAAAAATGATACTGCAGAAGGGATTTTTTTTACGCCAACAGGTTTGGCCAAGGCACGTACCACAGCAGTACGTAAAGAGATCGTTAATCCTGACTATAATGAAAATTTACCTGAAGATCCTCTCACCAATCCAAAAAAAATAATTCAATGGGAAAATACTGAAGATTTAATTTTTGAAGTATGTCATGAAAAATTGAATGAAATCAGATCTATTCGTATTTTTAAAAGCGGCACCATAGACAAAATTAAGACAAAACCACTTTTGGGAGGATGCACAGCATGATGTTATCTCAACGCGGTATAGGTCTAATTGAGGTCTTGGTTTCTTTAGTCATTTTGACGATTGCGATTTTAGGTTTTGCTGCCTTACAAATACGTGCCTTGAATGCTATACAAGAAGCGAATGATCGTACAGCGGCTATGATCTTAGCGCGTAATTTGGCAGAACAAATTCGTGTCAATCGAACGCAATTAAATGAATATAAAAAACAATTAAATGCCAATAACACATCAGCAAAAAATTGTATGAAAGCGGATACAGCAAGTGAAACAGCACCTGCAATAACTGCCATGTGTAGTCGCACTGAGATGGCAGCATTTGATGTGGCGCAAGTTTTAAAAACAGCCAAGAAACAAGATATGAAAATGCTGATGCAAAATTGTCAAGGTGGTGATCGACAATGTTTGTACATCACTTGGGGAGATACAACGATTACCTCCACAGATTTATCTAAATGTATGGAGGATGGTGTTTATGTTGCAGGGGCAAAATGTCTTGTAATGGAGGCATATGGCTTATGAAAGTACAACACGGTTTTACACTGATAGAGCTGATGATTGCATTGACCTTAGGGCTTCTCGTGATTGCAGCATCTATTCAAGTTTTTATTACGGCAAATCAAAGTTTAGCTTTTCAGCAAAGTAGTTCAAATATTCAAAATAGTGGTTTGTTTGGTATGGATTATATTGTCCGTGATTTAAGACGTGCCAATATCGACTCAAATAGTGCAGCAATGACAGTTGATACTTTACATGGTGGGATCGTTTTTAATACGGGCAATTTATCCAATGCTGCAATGACCAATGCAACAACAATTAGCCCTTTATTGTCTAAAGCAAATGTGGGTCCCAGTAATTTATCAGAAATGAAAAGCGATCAAATTGTTATCCAATATAAAAACACGATTGGGAGTCAATTTAATTGTGAAGGGAAACAAATTGCGCCTAATCAGTTTGTTGTACAGCGTTATTTTCTCAAAGAACAACAAGCTGTCACCAATGATGGTTATCGCCCTCTTTCTTTACACTGCAAAGCTGCAAATTATACAGGAGATTCAATTTCATCTTTAGATTTATCTGGTGATGGTGAAATGTTGGTTTCCCATGTAGATCACTTCCGCGTGTTGTTTGGTATTGCAAGAGATAATGAAGTGAAAAATAAATCAGGGGTGATTACTCAAGCGAAAGACGGAGTGATGGATGAGTTTTTATATGTTTCTGCTTCTGAGTATGCAAAGTTGCCTGACAAACCACAAATTGTTTCGATCCAATTGGGTTTATTGATTCGTTCACCTGAGACTGTTGTACAAGGAACTGAAGCAACTAAATTTACGATTTTAGATTTGACCGACAAAGTTTTACGCCCTGATGCCGATGGCAAAAACTATCTACGCCAAGTAATTACTCAAACAATAGCTTTGCGTAATGGTTTTGGTGTGAAGAATAAGGTGGAGTAAGTCATATGCAAAATAAACAATCAGGGAACACATTAGTTATTGTTTTAATGATGCTTTTATTGATCACCATCATGGGCACATGGGCGATTCGTGGTGCAATAACTTCGCTCAATATTACCACCAATGCTCAAGCGCAAGCGTTGTTGGTACAAAACTCTGATGCTGTATTTTTTCAATTAGAGTCTTATACAGATGATGCAGTACAAATTGCAAAACTACAGTTGGATAACGGCATGATTGGATTTGCAAATAAACCTGAAAATAAAGGCAAAGAGTTAGTTTATTGTCTGAGAAAAAATGAAAAAGAAAATAAATATAACTTAGGTAAAGCCAGCTTGGTGTATTGGCAAGGTGCAACGCTACGTAAAAATGATTTGGGGCAAGATGGTTATTGTAAGGTAAATAAAGCAACAGATTTTACTTCTGATCGTGCTGCTGTAGTAACACGTATATCTGCACGCTCAATTTCAGAAGGGCGTAAAGATTGGGGGCATATGTATGAAGGTGGTGATGCAGAAACTTATGGGGGTAAAGAGATTGGTACGATCATTATTAATGCAACGTCTTTGATTCCTAACTTATCTTCGGCTTCGGCTGATGAAATCAATAAATGCATTATGAATTATCCAAGTGTGAATATTGTTGTAAATGGTGTAACTAAAAAAAGTGTAGCTGATTGTTTATCTGAGTTGAATGTTCCTTTTAGTAGTCAAGAAATGGAATATCAATTGCGTCAAGTCAGTTAAGGTGGGGAAAATAAAATGAAATTTAAATATATTTTAAATCGAACAGCGTTGAATAAGGCGAAGTTATCTGTTTTATCTGCATCGGTTACCGCCTTAATTTGTAGTAGTACGTATTCTAGTGATATTGATATTTATAAAGCTCCTGCAGCTTCATCTGGTTCAACTACAGTGATGATGATGTTGGATGTGTCAGGAAGTATGCGGGTTACTCATCCAACAGCAGATGTGGCGTGGAAAGCTTGTGATGTGGGATATGTTAGGTGGCAATCACCTAGATATACCACACAGACAAGAAGAGTTAATGTAGATGGGAAAAGTGTTTCTTATACACGTTATATTTGTAATGAGGGAAATAAAGCAGATCGAATCACACGTTTAAAAGATGCTATTGTCACTTTAATGCTTGGAGATGCTGATAATAATATTGATGCTTTAGATGACAAGGTGGTTTTGGGGATTTCTACATTAGGTGCAGTAAGAGAGGGTGGGACTACAACTAAAAATGGTGGAAGCATTCTTGTTGCCGCACGTAAGTTAAATGAAAGTGTGAATGATGGTGGAGTTGTAAAGACGCAACGCCGTTTGATTCTAGAAAAAGTTTTAGGCATTAATCCTATTGCAGGTACACCAACAGCAAACTCTTATGCTGAAACTATTGCTTATTTAATGGGGAAAAGTACCTCAAACCATACTAACTCTGGATGGAGTTTTTCGACGGGTACAGGTATTAAGGAACGAAACTCTTATAAGCAACCTGAATCGATCAGTAGTCAGGTGAATGAATCAGATGAAACAAAACAGTGTAATGCGCAGGGAATTTATGTATTAACTGATGGTGATCCTAACAATGGGGTTACTGGTGCGCAAAAACTTGCCAAAGATGCTTTTTCTCCTAATACCTTTTCATGTTCTGAATCTGGTGCGGCATGGGATTGTATTTATAAAATGAATAATAGTTTATTAGATGCAACTAAGAACCCTGCAAAAATGAAGTTTATTACAGCAATTGTAGGTTTTGGTTCAGACTTTAATACGATTCCTAGTAGTGTTCAAACTGAAGAAGGTGTATCTGAATATTCTGGTGAAGTAAGTACTAATGTAAAGAATGCTGCGATTTGGGGGATTCGAGGAGAAGGTGGGTGGTATTCTGGAGACAGTACTGAGGATGTTGTAAATAGTTTTACGCAATTCTTGAAAAAAGTTAAAACAGATATTCCTGGTGTGAGTACTGGTAATGCTACTTTACCAATCGATGCCTTAAACAGTAGTGCAATACAGCCTTATGGATATTTTCCTCAGTTTGTTCCTAAAGTTGCAACAGACCAAACTCAACAAACATGGTATGGCAACCTAAAAAAATATTATGCAGTCAAGGGTTCTTTATATGGCAATAAGAATGGCACTAACCCTGTTATGCAAAAAGATGAAATTAAAAATATCGTTGATTTGTGGAGTAACTCTGCATATGTGACAAGTTCAAATGAAGTTGCATTTAAAGATGGTGTGTTGAGCAACTTGTTACAAGGTTATGTCGAAAGCCGTTCACCAAAAGAAAGACTTTTACTCACCGACTTTAGCTATAAAAATAAAGAAATTAAGCAAAATTTAAATTTGAGTTGGTTTGATGATGCTGATCAAAAAGTAAAATTCAACGCTATTTCAAGTGAATATAATCTAGATGAAGAAGCGCCTTATCGCCAAGCACTGATGAATCTTTTAGGTTTTGAAAATGCAGTAGCTGGGCAAAACTTGACTAAAGCCACTGTATCAGGAAAAGTTCCACAAATTGGAGCAATTTTACATTCAAAACCTATTCTTTTAACGCAGTCTGGATTACCTGAAGTAACTGGTACCGCAACATCGGCTGTAATTGATACTAAAAATAGAGATGACTATATTTTATTTGGTAGTACGCAAGGCGTGCTACATGTAGTAGATGCAGATGGTAAAGAAGTTTTTGCATTTGTACCGAAAGAAATGATTGAGAATCAAAATCAAGCATTTGCATTTGATGGTGGTGCAGATACTGGTGGTAAAAATAAATTATATTATGGTATTGATGGGGAATGGACAGCGCATACAGTTTATGTGTCTGATTTAACAGGAAGACTGACAGTAAATGGTGGCTCAAGAACCATTCAAAATGATGATGGAAAAGAGCAAACCATTAATTTGCAAGGAAAACAGTGGATATATGGCGGTTTACGTATGGGAGGAAGAAGTTATTACTCTCTTGATTTAACAAACATTCGTTCACCAAAAGTAAAATTCCAAATTGATCCAAATAATAAACAAGTACATTATTTGGATGGTTCAACCACTAAATCAAAAGCTATTGAAGAGTTAAAATTTATGGGACAAAGTTGGTCCAAGCCAACTTTAGCTTATGTCAATTGGTTTGGTACCCGAAAATTGGTCATGATCGTAGGAGGAGGATATGATGCTGGTAGTACGGATGGTCTAACAGCTGATGGTGATGGCATATATACCACTAAAACTGTGAATGGTCGCTTAATTAAGGATAAGCGTAATGGCTATGCAGGTTATGAAAATGCAGATTATGTACAAAAAAATAAAATAGGTGCTGGCGTCTACATGTTTGATGCAGACAATGGGGATCTATTATGGTCTGTAAGTGGTAATAATAGCACGACCACAACCCAGCAAAAAACCAATTTAAAATTGAGTGGTGTAAGTGCCAATATGAATTACAGTGTGGTCAGCAATATCAAAACGGTTGATCGCAATAATGATGGTTTAGTAGACCATTTATATTTTGGGGATTTAAATGGGCAGGCTTTCCGTGTTGACTTTGCTCCAACCGATACTGCTTTTAATTCACAAGTGAATAAAATTTTAGACCTAAGTGCAACCCATAAAAGATTTTATTCTGCTCCAACATTTACTATTCATTCTCAAGGTACAGCGGTAGTTAGTTTCGCATCAGGCAATAAAAGCCAGCCACTACACGGTCATACGACAAATGCTTTAGCAACAGAGGATTATGATGGTGTTTTTGCTGTATATGATTATGATGCGTATGCAAATCTTTTCCCGATAAGTGCTTTTCAAACACGTAGTTTGGGAAACAGTACCACAACTGCAATTAGCCAACTTAAACAAATAGAAAACCGTGTTGATTCTAGCGATTCAGTCAGTAATGCTAAGCGTCCTAAAATTAATTCAACCACGGGAAATGGTGGTTGGTACTATCTTTACAGTAAAGAAGAAGCTTTAAATGCAACAAATGGTGCTGCCGTCACGACCAATAAAGGTAAACAAATTTTAAAAACTTTAGGTTCATTGGTTGCTATAGAGGGGGATCTATATGTGCCTGTGTTTGATTCGTCTAAAGCGGGAACAACAGGAAGTTGTAGTGCTGGAGTAGCAGGAGAAACAGCTTTACAACGCTTTTGTCTACCTTATGGGATCTGTAAAGAAAATATTTATCTTCAATTGGGTGCAGGGATTGGTGAACCAATCATCGGTGGAGGGCGAGATGGTGATCCAAATAAACGCTCGATTTTTATATTAAATGAAGATAAGAAAGATGGTCCACCAAATATTGGAGGCGATAATACGCAAATCATCAACTATGGTGGAGCTTTGAAATTTATTCCAAACCGTTGGTATGAGCAATATGCATTAGGAGGTGGCTAATGCATTATTCCAAAGGGTTTACTTTAATTGAATTGATGATAGTGGTGGTAATGATTGCAATATTTGCTGCCATCGCTATTCCAAGCTACCAAAGCTATTTACGTAAAAATCTGACAGCTCAAGTACAACAGGAAATGTTAAAACTTGCCGATCAATTAGAGCGCCATAAAGCAAAAAACTTTTCTTATCGGAAGTTTGATCCCCAATATTTGTATACTGGTGCTACCTCTGCTATGTCTGAAGTTTATGTTCCAGATGGTGTCAACTCAGCAAAATCAAAATATAAGATTGAATTAAGAGATATAAGTACATCAAATGTAGTCAAGCTAACAACATCTGAAATGGGTTCTAGTTGGGCAATGAAGGCTACCCCCATAGATAGCAAAGATAGTCAATTATATACTTTGCTGCTTACCAGCAAAGGCGTACATTGCAAAACCTTGACCGCAGCAAATGTATCTTATGAAAATTGTATAGGCGCAGGAGTTGAGTCATGGTAATTCATAAAGGTTTTACATTATTAGAACTCATGATTGTCATTGCTGTGCTGGGTATATTGGCTGCTCTGGCTTATCCCTCTTACCAAAACTATGTAAAGCGTACTAAACGTGTTGATGCCCAAGCTCAATTGGTTGGCATTGCACAAAAAATGACAAGTTATAAGCTTGCGAATGGTTCATTTTATGGTGCTGATCTTGTAAAAATTTACGGTCAAAATCAAATAAAAAACTCAAGCCAAGTGACCTATAACCTTCATTTATCTGATACAAGTAGCGATCCTACACACAGTTGGATGCTGACCGCAACGCCAGTGGGGATGCAGGTCAAAACAGGTGCCTTAAGCATTGATCATCAAGGACAGCAGTGTTGGTATAAAGAAACTGATGATGCAAGTGGTGTGTGCAGTGCTTGGTCAGACAAATAAATTCAAAACTGTGGATAAATATTTTTTTAAATCTTTCATTCGTTGCAAAGATAACGTAAAATACTGCCCTCTATGAAAGGGGTTTGAAATGTTTCGATGGTCGAAGCACAGATAATCCGTAAAAACTATAAGGTTCTATCATGGTTGTTATTCGTCTTACTCGCGGTGGTGCAAAAAAACGTCCGTTCTATCAAATCGTTGTAACTGATAGCCGTAATGCACGTGACGGTCGTTTCATCGAACGTATCGGTTTCTTTAACCCTACAGCACAAGGTAAAGCAGAAAAACTTCGTTTAGATGCTGATCGTTTTGCTCACTGGGTTGCACAAGGTGCTCAACCTTCTGAACGTGTTGCTTCTTTAGCTGCTCAAGCGAAGAAAGCTGCAGCTGCTGCATAATTTTAAAAATTAAGTAGTAGATTGCCCATGACACCAACACAGAATGTACCCGAAGATCGTATTCAGATTGGACAGTTACGTTCAGCATATGGATTAAATGGGTGGCTCTGGGTCTATTCCAATACAGAACCTATGAGCAATATATTTGACTACCTGCCTTGGTACATTGAAACCAAAGCAGGTTGGCAAGTAGCTGATGTAAAACGTTGGAAACCACATGGCAAAGGCTTGGTTGTTGCGCTAAAAGGTGTGATTGATCGCACTGCAGCAGACAATTTAGTTGGTGCTAATATTTGGATTTCAAAATCGCAACTCCCTCAACCAGGTGTGGACGAGTATTACTGGTCGGATTTGAAAGGCTTAACGGTGTTAGGTCTGGATGATAACGAACAAGAAGTCAATCTCGGTAAAATCCATGAACTGTTTGAAACAGGGGCTAACGATGTGATGGTTGTTCGTGCGACAACTGAAAGCATCGATGGCGAAGAGCGAATGATTCCATGGCATAAAGATGTGGTACAACGCGTTGATCTCGATGCTGGTCGTATTTACGTGAATTGGGGCGTAGATTATTAATTCTTAAATCAATTTTAAAGAATTAACGCAGCAGGAAAATAGAGGAGTCTGCGATGTTTTTTGCAGTCATTACGCTTTTTCCTGAAATGTTCGAAGCGATTACAGCCTACGGTATTAGCGGACGTGCAGCAAAGCGTGACATTATACAAGTCCATTGTATCAATCCACGAGAATTTGCTGAGGGCAACTACAAGCGAGTGGATGAACGTCCATTTGGTGGTGGTCCAGGTATGGTGATGATGGCTGAGCCGTTGGCAAAAGCCATTCAACGTGCCAAAGCGCTTGCAACGCAAGCAGGAGCAGTTCGTGTTCCTGTGGTGTATATGTCACCACAAGGTAAGACTTTAAATGAAAATGCAGTACAGCAATTTGTTGATTATGATGGATTGATTGTGTTGTGTGGTCGTTATGAAGGGGTTGATGAGCGTTTGATCCAGAAATATGTTGATCAGGAATGGTCAATAGGAGATTACGTCTTGTCAGGTGGTGAACTGCCTGCGATGGTTTTATTAGACAGTATTATTCGACGTTTGCCGAATACCATGTCTGATGAACAGTCTGCGATACAAGATTCTTTTGTAGATGGTCTTTTAGATTGTCCACAATATACCAAGCCAGATCATTTTGAAGGTTTGGATGTTCCTGAAGTATTAAAGTCAGGGCATCATGCAAATATAGACAAATGGCGGTTTTTGCAGCGTTATCAACGCACTTTAGAGCGTCGACCAGAATTGGTTGAAAAAGTTGAGTTGACGAAGCAGCAAAAAAAATGGTTGGTCAGCAAGGATAAGTAAATTTAAAACCTTGTTTTAAGTTTTGATCCAAGCACAAAGTTAGCAACTTCGGTTCTAGCAAGTACTTAAATTTTTTAAGTATTCTTTAAATAGGCTCTTTATGCATTGAAGTGGTCAAGCATAAAGGGAAAGATAATCGGGTGTATGCGCTTTAGCCTCTATACCCAGCGGAACTCAGACCTCTTCTGACCCGCACATATTGGAGATACCCCATGAGCGGTAAGCATCCTTTAGTTCAAGCTGTTGAAAATGCACAATTAAAAACTGATATCCCTGCTTTTGCACCAGGTGATACAGTTGTTGTTCAAGTAAAAGTAAAAGAAGGTGAGCGTGAGCGTCTTCAGGCTTTTGAAGGTGTGGTCATTGCGATTAAAAACCGTGGCTTGAACTCTGCATTCACAGTACGTAAAATTTCTAGTGGCGTTGGTGTTGAACGTGTTTTCCAAACACATTCACCAGTTGTAGCTGGTATCGAAGTGAAACGCCGTGGTGCGGTTCGTCGTGCTAAACTTTACTATCTTCGTGAATTGTCTGGTAAAGCTGCACGTATTCGTGAAAAATTACCAGCACGTAAAGCGAAATAATTCGTTTTATCGCTGTGAAAAATGCGCCTTTTGGCGCATTTTTTTATGGATCTAAAATAGGGCTAAGGACTGATTTTCATTTCTTAACTGAAAAAACTCTCTTTTCTTTTTGTATGGTGGAATACAAATAATCTTGAAGAATGTTGTCAATTTTTGTCTGAGATTGTTACCATGACAGCCTAGAAAATTGCCAAGTTTTGTTATGAAATCATCTGCACCTAAAATCAAGCGTCGCCCAATTAGTGGCGTTTTTTTATTGAATAAACCACTCGGTATTAGCTCAAATGCAGCTTTACAAAAAGTACGTTGGTTATTTCGTGCAGAGAAAGGTGGACATACAGGTGCTTTAGATCCACTTGCTTCGGGCTTACTGCCGATTTGTTTGGGGGAAGCGACCAAGTTTTCGCATTTTTTATTGGATTCAACCAAGCGTTATCAAACCACGATCCAGTTAGGAAATAGCACCACCACAGGTGATGTGGAAGGTGAAGTACTACTTGAGCAAGCTGTACCTGAGTTGACTGAAGACAAAATACAAGCTGTTTTGAAGCAGTTTTTAGGTGAGATTCAGCAAGTACCCCCGATGTATTCCGCATTGAAAAAAGAAGGTCGTCCTTTATATGAATTGGCGCGTAAGGGAATCGAGATTGAACGTGAAGCTCGTCCTATTTGTATTGAAAATATTCAACTTTTAGCTTTTACAGCAGATTCAATTACCTTAGATGTCACATGCTCAAAAGGGACTTATATTCGTGTTTTAGGTGAAGATATTGCCAAAGCATTGGGTACTTTCGGACATTTAACTTATTTACATCGTATTCAAACTGGACAATTTACCTTAAATCCAGAATTCACCATTGAATATCTCGAAAGCTTAACCGAACAACAGCGTGAAGCATTGTTGCTACCTGTTTATGCACCTATTGCGCATTTTCCAAAAGTCCAAGTGCCTGAAGGACGAGCAGAATATTTTAGTCGAGGGATGGAAAGTAATATTGAGCATGTTGCCGCAGCGCAAGTGGTCGTTTTTGATGGTGAAAAATGTCTAGGTTTGGCTGAAATTACTGAAAAGAAACGTCTAGTACCCAAACGAGTTTTAAATTTGTAACGCACAACATGTAAAGGAAAGTTCATGGAACTTGATCTCATACTCAGTTTGGTATTTTTTGCATTTTGTGCAGGTGCAATTGATGCGGCTGTGGGCGGTGGTGGTTTAATTCAGATTCCTGCGTTGATGGGGGCTTTACCGCATTCAGCAACGGCAACAATCTTTGGTACAAATAAACTGGCTTCCATTTGTGGCACAGCTTCTGCTGCATTTTCTTATTTGCGTCAAGTGAAAATCCAATGGAAGCTTTTGGCGGTGATTGCGATCACGGCATTTATCAGTTCTTTTGCTGGAGCCGCATGTGTATCTTTGATTCCACAAGCAATTTTACGCCCTTTTGTGCTGTTTATGCTGATCGTGATTGCGATCTATACTTTTGTGAAAAAGCAATTTGGACAGCATCATCGTCATCAAGAAATTACGCGAAACGTCTTAATCTTGGCAGGTGTTGGTGGCTTGCTGATCGGCTTTTATGATGGAATTTTTGGTCCAGGTACGGGTAGTTTTTTTATTTTTTATTTTATTCGTTATTTAAAAGTTGATTTTTTACATGCTTCAGCTTTATCGAAAATTGGAAATTTTATGACCAATTTTGCGGCACTGAGTTTTTTTATTCCAACAGGACATGTGTTGTTTCAGTTGGGTTTGATGATGGCAGCAGCCAATGTCGCAGGTTCAGTGGTGGGCGTAAAAATGGCATTGAAATATGGCAGTGGTTTTATCCGTATTTTATTTTTAATTTTGGTGAGTATTTTGATTTGTCGTTTGGCTTATCAAACTTTCTGGATGTAAGTCATTCTCAATACCAAAGCTTTTTATACAAATGATTGCAAGCGCTGACAATATCAGCGCTTTTTATTTCCTATGATGAATAACATTCGATCTGAAACTGATCAAGAAAATTATTGGGAACTTCATAAAAAGTAGAGGTCACACATGCAAAATATATTTGAAGCCTTAAGGGAAAGTCATGACATTCAACGCGAGTTATCTGAAAAATTATTGCAAACCTCAGGGGATACGCCTGAACGTCGAGAGTTATTTGAATTATTAAAAAATGAGTTATTCGCTCATGCAGTAGGTGAGGATCGTTATTTTTATATTCCTTTAATGATGACCGATTCAGGCTTAAATATTACCCGTCATGCTTTGTCTGAGCATCATGAGATGGATGAGCTTTTGGAACAACTTACTGAAACCGAGTTTAGTAATCCAGGTTGGCTAGCAATTGCGAAAAAATTGTCTGAAACGGTGCATCATCATTTACAAGAAGAAGAACATGGGTTTTTTCAGCAAGCAGGAAAGATTTTAGATGAAAAACAAAAACAAAGTTTAGCTAAACAATATCTTGCTGAATATGAAAAATATAAAGCCAAAGAAAAAGACAGTTTGACTTAAAAGATCAATTGGGCTGAGGATTTCAGCCCAATTTTAATTTTGTCAGGTCAATGTTTAAGCGTTTGCGTTTTAGGTCTAAATGTCACACCAATTGAAGCCACCATGATGCACACTAAAGCGATAGTTTGCCAAATCGTAATATGTTCTTTCAGCAAAACCATGCCTGCAATCGCAGCTAAGGCAGGAGAAAGGCTGGACAGTGTACCGTAGCTGAGTTTGCTTAATGTTTTAAGTGCCATCAAGTCCAAAGCATAAGGAATAACGGTCGCTAAAAGTGCAATGATTAATGCTTGTCCCCAATATTGGGTTTGCATTAAAGCACTAGGATTATGTACTGCGCTGATCGGTAACATCACCAAGGCAGACAAGGCAATCGCAATGGTGAGTGCATGCATGCCAATATTTTGCCGTACAACTTTTTGTCCAAAATAAATATAAAAAGCCCAAAACACACCAGCACTCAATGCAAATGCAGCACCGAGATAAGAAAAGTTGTGTTGATGAGCATCTTGCCACGGTACCATTAACGCAATGCCAATAATCGCAAGACAAACCCAAATGTAATCTATCTTACGTTGAATCGAGAGTAAGGCTAAGGTGAGTGGGCCTAAAAACTCTAAACCGACCGCAATACCTTGCGGGAGTTTGCCGAGTGAGGCATAAAATAACACATTCATTAAACAGACTGAGGCGCTATAAAACAGCAAGTCTTTCCATTTTAAATGCGGTAAACGTTTGATGATTTTCCAAGAACGGAACATCACGAAAACTAAAATCGCAGCGAAACATAAACGCAGGGTAACAACGGTTAAAGGATCTAAAACTTGAAATAATTGTTTCGCAAAAGATGCACTAATCTGATATGCCACCATCGACATAATCATGTAAAAAACAGCGAGCAGTTGAGAGTTTTGCATAGCTCTGAAAAAATTAAATATCGCAGCATTCTAGCATTTTATTATTTCAAAAAGGTGAGATTGTCATTAAGATATATCTGATCTAGGGTTGAGTGATTATTTAAAATATTCAACCAATTAGAGTTCTTTTGTTCATGCTCATATTTTTTATTTTAAATTTTTAAATTAAAAAGAGTGAAATAGCGAAAAGAATAGAACAATGAAATCGTTAAAATTGTGATGCGATACAATGGGTAATCAAATGTCAGACACTAAAATAGACAACAAATCATCTTCACAATCGGAAAATACAGTCGTTTATGGGGACGATCATGCTGCAAATTATCAGCATGTTTTAGAATTAGAAAAAATCGGTTTTGCACAAAGCAACCAAGATGCACAGCAACGTGTTGACCTTTTGGTCAATGCATCAAATGACAACTTTGCAGCAGCCAGTACACGATTGGGACAATGGCATTTAATTGGGCATTATTTACCACAAGATATTGAATCCTCGATTTTATTTTTTCAGCATGCGGCAAAACTAGGCGATGCGTTGGCGATGGTGGAATTGGCACATATTGGGCTGCAATCTTTAAGTCCGAATGTCAGTGCTGAGCAAGGTTTAGAATATTTAAAACACGCAGTGGATTTAAACCATCCTGAAGCAATTTATGCCTCTGCTTTACATATTTTAGAAAATAATGCTGACGCTGCTTTAAATCTCTTGATTCATAATTATCAACAAAACCAACATGAGCCAAGTTTAAAAGCTTGTATTGAAAATAGTGGCTTTGATCAAGACAAAGTTAATCAAAAGTTAGAACTCATGGCGAATGCTGATAGTTATGCCAGTGCTTTATTAGCCTTTCAATATTTTAAACAAGGCAATGATAAAAAAGCCTTTCAATATGCTCAACAAGCACAGGAACAAAATGATCCTTATGGTTGTTATGTTCGTGCTTTGATGGAAGAACAAAACCCGAAAGGTGACCCAAAAGTTGTGCATGAGTTTTTAATGAAAGCGGCACAACTTGGACATGTTGAAGCATCTTATTGGGCGGGCGTGGAAAAACTACGTTATGCAGACTTATCGCAAGACAGTGCAGAACAAATACAGCTTAATCAGCAAGCTTTTAAGTTAATCGAGTTTGCTGCCCTACAAGGTTATGTCGCTGCGCAATATTCTTATGGGCAATGTTTGCGTATGGGGATTGGCACAGAAAAAAATCCTGAATATGGCATGCAATGGCTAAATAAAGCAGCACAACAGGGCAATGCAGATGCACAATTTGATTTAGCAATGGCGCTAAATCTGGAGCATCCTCAACATCTGCCTTTACTTACTGCTGCTGCAAAAAATGCACATGTACAGGCAATGTTATGTATGGCAATTCATGAGCAGCGTCAGCAACAATTTGTTCAAGCGATTCAATGGCTAGATCTTGCACAGCAAGCAAACTCAGCACGTGCTTCTTATTTGTTGGCGCAAATGTATCGTGCAGGGCAAGGGGTAGAGCCTGACCTTAAATATGCCGTAGAATTATTAGTTAAAGCTGCGGATGGTGGTGATGTAGATGCTTATTTTGAGCTTTATCAAGCATATTCACAAGGTTTAGGTGTGCGTAAAAACAAGAAAAATGCCAACAAATACTTGAACTTAGCCAAACAAAATCAGCATATCGAGGCATGTGCAATAGCGTTATAACCGAGGACATATATGCAGTTTAACAACCCCATTGAATATTATCATCACACGCAAGGTCGCTTGTTTGTGGTGGGGGATATTCATGGCTGTTATGATGAGTTAATGCGAGCTTTACAAAAAACTCAGTTTGATTTCCAGCAGGATTTATTGGTTTCTGTGGGTGATTTAGTTGATCGAGGTGCAGACAGTTTTAAGTGCCTGAATTTGATTCATGAACCTTGGTTTAAAAGCATTTTGGGCAATCATGAGGAAATGTGTTTGTATGCTGCGATTGATCCGATCATGGCAAAACTGCATGCACAACATGGTGGCGAGTGGTTTTATGCCTTATCGGAAGCAGATCAGCAATATGTAGTTGAAGTCTGCCAAGCTCTACCGATTGTGTTAGAAATAGAATATCTAGGGCGAAAGTATGGCTTTGTGCATGGTGACATTGAACAAAATGATTGGGATGTTTTAAAAGCCAATATTCATCAGGAAAACTATCGTGAAATAGCACTTTGGGGGCGTTCTCGTGTGCGTAACTCTGCGAAGAAAAACTTTCAGACTATTCAAGGTATAGATACAGTTTTTCTTGGACATACGGTGGTTGATTTGGTGACTAAACGACACAATTGTTATTTTATCGACACAGGTGCAGTGTTTGATATGCGTTTAACGCTACTGCAAATACATCCAGATCTACCGATCGAACAACAAGTAATTTTGGTTTAGGTCGTTATTTTCACAACATTTAAAAAACTACTTTTGCAATTTTTCTTCAACTGCTTTTTTCGCTTGCTGTGTGGTATAGGTACAGCCGATAGATGCTGCAATAATCACAATTAAAGCCAACCATTGTGTCCATAACAATTGTTCATGTAAAAATACAAAGCCTGACAGTGCTGCAATGGCAGGTTCTAAACTGGTCAGTGTACCAAATGCAAAGGGCGATAAGCTTCGCAGCGCCACCATTTCTAAACTAAAAGGCAAAGCACTTGCCAAAATGGCTAAGGCAGTAAACAACATTAAATTGTCAGGGTGAAAGGTGGTCAGTGGCATGCCTGCAAAAATGGCAATCGGCATAAGACAACACATGCCGATGAACATTCCCAAACATACGGTGTGATTGCCTGAAATACCTGAAGGTTTTTGTCCAAAAATAATATACATTGCCCAACATGCACCTGCGCCTAAAGCAAAAGCGATACCGATGGGGTCGAGTTGTTGATGACTTTGATCAAAAGGAAAGAGGAGCACTAAACCTAGAATTGCCAAGCCGATCCAAATAAAATCAAACTTTTGTCGTGCATAAAATAACGCAACACTGAGTGGGCCTATAAACTCAAAAGAAACGGCGATGCCTAAAGGCAAACGCTCAATCGACAAATAAAACAGAGCATTCATACCCGCCAAAGCAATACCGTAGCGAATGACTGCCGACCAATTGATCTGTTTAAAATTAATCTGCCAAATTTTAAAAATCACTGCCAAAATCAAAGACCCCAATAACAGACGCATAGCGGAAACTGTCAGAATTGGAAACTGATTAAACATAAGTTTGGCAAGTGAACCACTACTTTGCATACTGATCATGGCGATGAACAGTAAAATGAGCGCTTGTAGATGTGGTGTGGCTTTTAAATTTGGCATGGGTCTAAGATAAACTAAATTGGGTTTGAGCACTTGAACAATAAGAAAAATATTAGCGTTCTTGCATCAGCTATTTTGAATCTGCATAGATTCACAACGAAAGTTCCCTCTTCTAAGCTAAATTTAAAAGTAGTGCTTTAAATTTAATGCAAGTGAGGGCTGGGGAAGAGGTTTTATATGAAGAACGCCTTCATCCTAACCTTCTTCAAAGGAGAAGCGACTTTCAATGTTAATTTTATACTGATGGGTGATGACTTTATGACTTAAGCAATAGGTCTATTTCAGTGAATCATGATTTAATAAAGAAAAAACCACAGGCATTTACCTGTGGTTTTTTGATGAAATGTATTAGAACAATACGCGTACGCGGATTGTACCTTCAACTTCATGTAATGTATCAAGTGCTTCTTGCGATGCAGTTGCATCCACATCCATAACCAAATAACCGACATCACCTTTGGTCATTAATGATTGACCAGAGATATTGATACCATGTTCTGCAAACAAGTTATTGATTTTAGAAAGAACGCCTGGCACGTTTTTATGAATATGCAGTAAACGATGCTTACCTTCAGTCAATGGCAATGCAATTTCAGGGAAGTTGACTGCAGATAACGTCATACCTTTATCAGAGTATGCAATAAATTTATCAGCCACTTCTAAACCAATATTTGCTTGCGCTTCCATGGTTGAACCCCCTACGTGCGGTGTTAAAATCACGTTCGGTAAGTTACGTAATGGAGAAACAAACTCTTCACCATTGGCTTTAGGCTCTTTCGGGAATACGTCAACCGCAGCACCTGCAATGTGACCTGATTTCAACGCATCTGCAAGGTCTTCAATAATCACACATGTACCACGTGCAGCATTAATGAAGATTGAACCTTCTTTCATTTGTGCAAATTGTTCTTTACCCATGAAATTACGTGTAGAAGGTACATCTGGAACATGGATGGATACTACGTCTGCATTTGCAAGAAGTTCACCCATTGTGCCGACTTGACGTGCATTACCTAATGGTAATTTCGTCACAGCATCATAATAAATTACGTGCATTCCCATGCTTTCTGCAAGTACAGAAAGTTGAGAACCAATTGAGCCGTAACCCACGATACCTAAAGTTTTACCACGTGTTTCAAATGAACCTACCGCTGATTTATTCCAGCCGCCTGCGTGTGTATCTGTAGATTTTTCAGGTACACGACGCAAAAGAAGAATAGCTTCAGCAAGTACAAGTTCAGCCACTGAACGTGTATTTGAATACGGTGCATTAAATACTGGAATACCACGAACCATCGCAGCATTTAAGTTCACTTGGTTTGTACCAATACAGAAACAACCGACAGCAATCAGTTTATTCGCCGCTTCAAAAACTTCTTCAGTCAGTTGAGTACGCGAACGAATCCCAATAAAGTGTGCATCTTTAATCGCTTCTTTCAACGCTTCACCCTCAAGCGCAGTTTTACGATAGTCGATGTTGGTGTATCCGGCAGCATTTAGTGTGTCGATTGCGTTTTGATGAACGCCTTCTAACAACAAGAAACGAATTTTATCTTTAGGCAGTGAAAGATGTTGGCTCATTACGGCTCCGCTACAAAGGCCAAATTTAGTGGCGATATAATAACATAGGACGAGGGGCGATATACATTTCCTTTATGACGATGATCACAGGTATTTTGGTGAAATATGAGTCATAACTTGTCGTTAGTGGTCTATTTAACTGTGTAATTTGCAAAGAAAGCTGATCAAAACGCTATTTTCTACAGGTTTTTAGAAAAAATGGCTTATAATAATGACGCGTGAAAATAGCCTGTATCTACGGTGCTGCTTTTATATTCACACTTGTCTAAGATTTATTCTATTTATTTTCTATAGATAGAATCATTTCTAAGCACTTTCTACTTGTTTACTTCTGCTAGGTCTGCAAACGATGAACGCTCCAGTCGCTTTAACACCTGAGTTATTGACCCAATTAACTGCAATTGTTGGTGAAAACCGCATTAAAACAGATGCGGATAGCCTCGAAAATTGGGGACGTGATCACACTAAACATTTTGATCCAAATCCATCAGTCATCGTCTTTCCTGCAAGTACAGAGCAAGTGCAAGCCATTGTAAAACTTGCCAACCAATTTAATGTTGCAATTACACCATCGGGCGGTCGTACGGGTTTATCTGCGGGTGCAGTTGCAGCCAATGGTGAAATCGTGATCAGCATGGACAAAATGAACCAAATTCTTGAGTTCTTTCCTGCTGACCGTATGGTACGTGTACAAGCAGGCGTAGTGACTGAACAATTGCAAAATTATGCTGAAGAACAAGGCATGTATTATCCAGTAGATTTTGCATCTTCTGGTTCATCGCAAATCGGTGGGAATATTGGTACTAACGCAGGCGGTATCAAAGTCATCAAATACGGCATGACACGTAACTGGGTGTTAGGCTTGACGGTGGTAACTGGTAAAGGTGACATCATTCGCTTAAACAAAGGCATGATTAAAAATGCGACTGGTTATGCGATGCAGCATTTATTTATCGGTGCAGAAGGGACTTTAGGCTTAGTCACTGAAGCAGAAATCAAACTAGAACGTCAACCACATGACTTGCAAGTTTTGGTACTGGGTGTACCTGACTTTGATGCAATCATGCCTGTACTCCATGCTTTCCAAAAGAAAATCGACCTCACTGCATTTGAGTTCTTTGGTGAATTGGCGATGCAAAAAGTATTGGATCGTGGTCATGTACAACGTCCATTTGAAACAGAGTGTCCATTCTATGTGTTGCTTGAATTTGAAGCACCGTATGAACCGATTATGGACGCAGCAATGGAAATCTTTGAACATTGCATGGAGCAAGGCTGGGTGCTTGATGGGGTAATGAGCCAAAGTCTTGAACAAGTTCAAAGTTTATGGCGTTTACGTGAAGACATTTCAGAAACGATCGCACCATTTACACCGTATAAAAATGACATTTCTGTGTTGATTACGCATGTTCCTGCATTTATTAAAGAAATTGATGCAATTGTAGCGTCAAATTATCCAGATTTTGAAATTTGCTGGTTCGGTCATATTGGTGATGGTAATTTGCATTTAAATATTTTAAAACCTGCTGATTTATCGAAAGATGAATTCTTTGCTAAATGTCAGGTCGTAAATAAATATGTGTTTGAAACTGTGAAAAAATATGAGGGTTCGATCTCTGCGGAGCATGGCGTGGGTATGACCAAAAAACCATATTTGGACTACACACGTACTGCTGAAGAAATCGAATACATGAAAGCCCTGAAAAAAGTGTTTGATCCAAATGGCATCATGAATCCAGGTAAATTATTTGATCTTTAATATTTTGAAGTAAAATTTAAACGCTCTTTCGGGAGCGTTTTTTTATGTTTTGTAGGCTTTGTTGCATAAAGCTGTTAGAAATTTAAAATACCAGCTCAAGTCACAGTTTTAAAACAGTGTTAATGTGCCGAACATAGCATCATAAACACATGTTTGTTTTTTGGGGTCATTATAATGATTCGTTTATTGTCTATTTCTGCGTTGTGTTTGGCAGCATTTACGGGTTGTGCAACTACTGAAAAATTGGCCAGTAAAGTGAGTTTTGGTGGTTCAGATACACCGATGCAACAGGTGATTAAAGCACAACCATCTATTCTTAAAAATCAAAATAGTCTGTCAGTACGTCAGGTTTTTAACCGTGTTGAAAATCCAACCGCTGCACAAATTGCGGTAATTGATTCAAATTTACTGGATGATTCGGTCAGTGCAATTCGTACGGATTATATTTTTAAACGTGTAGATAATGCTTGGAAATTACAAGAGACCAAAAAGAGCTATCAGTGCCAACGTGGAAATAATAAAAATTTCCAAACGCAACGATGTTCTTAATTGAATCGGCATTTGGTGTACCTACGAGATCGTATTTCTCGTAGGTTTTTGATAAATTAAAAGTTAATACATGCGATGGAACAAACGTATTTCATCTGCTTTCGGTAAAACATCACCATAACCGAGTTCTTGATACAGTTTTGTGGTTTTTTTACGCCAGAACTCAGCTTGTTTGGCATCTGCTTTAAATCCTTTTGTACCATTTTCATATAAATTCACCAGTAAAATGCCCGCAGTGGGATTGCCTTGTTCAAGTGATTTTTTATAAAGCTCTGTGGCTTTCTTAGGGTCAGCTTGGACTAAATGTCCATGTTCATAATAACGTGCCAAATCTAACAATGCCCGATCATGCCCCAGTGCAATCGCTTGGTTCAAGTATTCAATCGACTTTTTCGGATTATAAATATCCCACTCTTTTTGTGCATACAGCTCGGATAGGGTGTAAAAGGCGTCTTTTTCTTTTTTGGCTGCTTTGTGTTCTGCAATGAATAGCTCAGGTTCGTAGGTCAGTTCATCAAACTTTTTCTTTGAGTTGAGTAGTCTTAAAATAGTGTGTTGTGCGGCAAGATTATTTTCATGATTAGACATTTTATAATAATCCATTGCATCCTCAATGGGTTGATGATTTATTTTTTTATTTTCAATCATCTGTCCCATCATGTAAGCAATAAAACCTGTGGGATCAATTTGTATAGAATATAAATGATTGGCTTTTTCCCAGTATTTGAGCGCTTTTTCTTGATCTTCAGGTCGCCCATCACCATAAGCATAGCTATATGCAAGGTATGCCCAAAATGCAGCAGGATAATCGGCATTGCTAGGCTCGTCTGCAAAAAAACTAAAATAATCAATGGCATTTTTTTGTAGTCCAACATGCCCGATTTGATGGATGAATCGAATACCAAGTAATTCGAGTGCTTGTGAACTACCAAGCTCTGCTGCTTCATAGATTAAATCATTGGCTTTGCTTTGGTCTTTTTTTACCCCATCACCCAAATCGTACTTTTTGGCTTCGAGAAGTTTTTTATAGATTTTCAGATCATTTTCATCGACTTCGGGCATATTTGTAGCAGTTGCATGCTCAGTTTGATTTGATGTTCCGATATTGATTTCAGAAGGATCCATGCCAAGTGCTTTTGCTAGCATTTGTTGTATTTTTTGCTGTGGGCGTGTTGGGTCTATGAGATATTCATTCCAAAGAGCAAGGTTGAATTTTTCCATATCATTGCGTTGATGAAATTCAGCAAAGATCGGTGTGTGTTGCACAGAGGAGAGAGAATTATGTTTTGTGCTGTTTTGTAGGTTTGGTGTTGTGCTTGCTAATCCATTTTGGAATGGTATAAAAGGCATTAAAATCGCAGAGCAAAGGCTTAGTGTGAGAAGTGGTTTTTTCATTTGTAGTTAAAATATATGATTGAATTTCGTTAAGTATTTATAGCAAAAATAACTTTTAAGCTGTGTTAAGTTGAGTAAATTTTAAATGTTTGGAAAATTTAACTTTTCTTTTGAAATTTGGAAATACATCCTCATTAACTTGTATCTGACTTAATAATTTTTTGGGAAATAACAATAAATGAATATTTTGATTGTAGGCAATGGTTTTGATCTTTCGCACTATTTGCCGACAAAGTATGACCATTTTATGGATGTGATGAAAGCGATTGAAGAAAAGGATTTAGGTCAACCTGTAGCCAATGTTTTTAAAAATTCTGTTGAAGATTTTCCTACACTTTTAATGAAGTTTTTTGAAATAAAAAATGCTTTAAATGAAAAAAGTTATGAAATGAGTTTTGACGAATTATTTAGTAAAAGTCGTGAAAAATGGTTTATTGATAAAACAAAATCAATGTATAGCACAAATGAAATCAAACTGTCATTTCAGCAAATTTTTGAACTGCAATATAAACTTAAAAATAATGGTTGGTATCAATATTTTAAGAATTATGTCGAAGAAATAAAAACATGGATTGATTTTGAACAAAAAATTGAAGAAGTATTGACTGTATTGGCTAATTGTATTTTAGAGATAGAACAAGTAAAAAGGCCTAGTAAATTATTTGAATATTTTAGATATGAATTAGAAGATGGGCATCGGATTAGTGAACGAAACTTTAAAGTTTTAAGCATTTTTAATTTTATTACGTTAGAGCTTTTTAACCTAAACCTACCATTAGCAGGGGCAATAAGTGAGAGAAGTAATTTAAATCCTAAATTTTGTCATGGTGAAGATTTACAGAATGGTCTAAATCCATCTAGTTTATTGGATTATTTGCAGAAGCAACTAGAGGAATTCATTGAAATATTTAACTTATATCTTGAGTTAGTAGTTTGTCAGTTATTGCCAATAGAAACTTTTTCTATAGATAGTAAAGATTGGGTCTATCCAGATAAAATTTATTCTTTTAATTATACAAATACCTATCAACGACTTTATGATTCTGTGGAAATTGACTACTTACATGGAAGTCATGGTGAAGAACAAAATATAGTCCTTGGCGTATCTGATCTAGAGGATGAATCTTTAAAGAAAATTAAAGCTTATGGTTTTACCAAATATCATCAGAAACTTTTTAAAGATACGGATTATTTATTTTTAGATGGATTTAAGGAAAAAGTTAAAAATCATGAAAAAAGGTTAGAAGAATTTGAAAGAGATTATCAATTGGCAGATAAATCTGATCATAGAAAGCTTTTTGGAATTGGTGAAAAATTAAACTTAAAAATTTTTATTTGGGGACATTCATTAGATATTTCAGACAAAGATTATATTTTAGATTTATTTAGTTTAAATGATGATGTAGATCGAAATGTAAGAGTGACAGTTTACTATTTTAATAAGACAGCCAAATTTGATTTGTTGAACAATTTATTAGCAATTTTAGGCAAAGACAAAGTTGAGCATTGGATGAAAAATAAGTGGCTTCAATTTAAAGAAAATCCAAAAATTGTCCCAGAAAGTGCTATAACTTTAGAAGATTTACCTAAAACGTGAAAACAATGAACATCCAACAAGAAATCCAAAACTTATTCCAAAACCGAGATGAACATCCACTGTTTTATATCGAAAGTGGCAGCCGTTTATGGGGCATGGCAAGCCCAGATAGCGACTACGATGTGCGAGGTTTTCACCTACCATCCAAAGCACAATATTACGACTATCGTAAACACCGTGATTTGATCGAAATTATGGATGGCGATTTCGACTTTGTTTCTTTCGATCTCAATAAAATGTTTGGTTTACTTGCTAAAAGCAATCCAACTGTCTTGGAATGGGCTCGTGCGCATATCGTTTACTTTAATGAATTTCCTGAATGGGAAAAATTTAGAGATGAACTGCTTGAACGTATAGATTATAAGGCTTTGTATTATCATTATTTATCACTTGCTAAAGGAGGGATGAATGTGATGCAAACTGCGGATAATTTTACTTATAAAAAAGTGTTTTATTCGATTCGTGGTTTGATGTCAGCCGAACTGGCAACCCAAAAAATCATGCCTGAATTACGCATTACCAATTTATTTGAACAGATTGACGCAGATGATCGACTGCGCCATTGGGCAGAAGATTATTTAGAAATCAAAAAACAGCAAAAAGAAAAGGCACAAGTCCCTGAAATAGAACAAAGGCAAATTTTAAACTTATTGAATGATAAAATCGAAGCACTACATTTACGTTCGATTGAACCGACCAATGATTTGGAAAAATTGCAGCAATATTTAACCGAATATAGCTTTCATTTAAAACAACATTTTTATGGTTAACTTTATATTGAGGAGTATAACAAGATGAAAACACTTGCTTTTATCCATCGCAACGACACGATATTTTCAGTGGGCGATTTTCATCCTGTTAAAACTATTTTTTCTCATCATGAGTTAGGGACTACCGTTTCACCATTTCTTTTGCTTGATCATTTAGGTCCTGGATTTTTAAAACCTAGCCATTTGCGTAAAGGAGTCGATGAACATCCGCATCGTGGCTTTGAAACCGTGACGATCATGTTTCAGGGCGAGCTTGAGCATCGAGATTCATCGGGTGGTGGCGGTATCATTGCCGAAGGGGATGTACAATGGATGACTGCAGCATCAGGTGTGATTCATAAAGAAGTATTTAGTGAAACATTTTCCAAACAAGGCGGTGCGTTTGAAATCGTACAACTTTGGATCAATTTACCCGCCAAAGATAAGCTGAATCCTGCACGTTATCAAAGTCTTAAAAAAGCTGATATTCCTGTACTGCAACTTAATGATAATGCAGGAACTGTTCGAGTGATCGCAGGGCAGTATGCTGAAAAAGAAGGAATAGCCAAAACGCATACGCCAATGACAGTTTTAGATATAGATTTAAAAGCAGGTCGAACTGCGATTTTTCCTGCCAAAGAAGGCGATAGTACCTTGATCTATCTGCGCACAGGGAGATTACAGTTTGATGCTAAGGATGAAAACTTAGATGACCAAGCACTTGCGGTCATGTCGAGTCATGGTGAACAGGTGCAAGTCACTGCATTAAAAGACAGCAAATTTTTATTGCTGTCTGCTGCACCTTTGAATGAGCCTATGAATGCCAAAGGTTTTTTTGTGATGAATACTTACACAGAAATTTTACAAGCTTATGACGACCTAAAAGCAGGAAAATTTATTCAGGAGGTAGAAACGGAATGATCTGTTTCAAAGTCTAAATGAGAAAATGCAAATTTTTACTCGTCACAAAAATGAAATTTTGTTAAGCTATATTGACTTGATAAAGTAAAACACTTTATTAAGTTATGCATTTTATATTAAAAATTCTTTTAGACACCTTGTGAATACGGTGTTTCTCATTGTGATTTCTCACGAAATTTTCAAAATAAATTTATTCTTCTCTTGATACTTGCTATTGGGCTTGAGGCATGTGTTTGTCTAGCTTTAGCAAGTATGTATTTTTAACGATGTAAAATGATTTACAGGCGCAATCATGCAAAATACTCAAACAACATTGAGCCGTGCCACTCTGATGTTTCCTTTGGCATTGGTTCTGTTTGAATTTTCGGTGTATATCGGAAATGATTTAGTACAACCTGCGATGCTTGCGATTACCAAAGAATTTGGTGTGAGTAGTGCGTGGGCACCTTCATCTATGTCCTTTTATTTATTGGGTGGGGCGTGTGTTGCGTGGTTATTGGGTCCTTTATCAGACCGTTTAGGACGTAAAAAAGTACTGTTAGCAGGCGTGGCATTTTTTGTGATCACCTGTCTTTTGATTTTATTCACGCAGCATATTGAAAGTTTTTTAGCATTACGTTTTTTACAGGGCTTTGGGCTTTCAGTGATTGCAGCAGTAGGTTATGCCGCGATTCAGGAAAGCTTTGCAGAGCGAGATGCAATTAAAGTTATGGCGCTCATGGCGAATATTTCTTTACTTGCTCCATTGATCGGCCCTGTCATTGGTGCATTTTTGATTGACCATGTGTCTTGGCATTGGGGATTTATTGGGATTGCATTTTTGGCATTTCTGAGTTGGTTTGGCTTAAAAGCTAAAATGCCAGAGCCGAAAGGCAGCATCCCCAAACAACCTCTAAGCTATATGTGGGATGACTATAAGCAGGTTTTTAAAAATAAAAGCTTTATGATCATGACGCTTGGCTTACCTATGGTGGCAATGCCTTTAATGCTATGGATCGCACTTTCTCCTGTGATGTTGGTAGAGGAATTAGGTTTAAGCAGCTTGCAATACGGCTTGGCGCAATTTCCTGTTTTAGGCGGATTAATTGTCGGTAACATTGTTCTGATCAAACTTGTAGACCGTTTGGCATTGGGAAAAACTGTATTGATTGGTTTACCCTTGATGTTACTGGGTACAGCCATTGTTGTTGCTGGGGTGATTTGGCGAGAGTATTTTCTCTATGCTGTCATTCTCGGCATGACGTTGGTGAGCTTTGGTGAAGGTATTAGCTTCTCGGTATTATACCGTTTTGCATTGATGTCATCGGATGTATCCAAAGGTACAGTTGCAGCTGCAGTTTCGGTATTGATGATGTTTATCTTTTTCTTTGTTATTGAATTTGTTCGGATAATGTACGAATATTTTCATCTATGGGCGTATGCATTGTCCTGTTTTATCTTAATTTTTTTATGGTTTAGTTTGCCACGAACAATTTTGAAAAAAATTATGCAACAACGTCAAGTGCAGGGTGATTTTTAAATTATTTCCTCTAACCCCTCCTGATAAGGAGGGGGAACTTTGATGCTGTTTTTGTTAATTGCTTCTGCAAGGAGAGGGATTTTTTAAGCGCGTAGTTACTGCGCTATTTTCTTGAGTTTATGATCAAAAACGAAAGGTCCAAAAGGTAAAATAGAAGCAATCAGTCCTAAAATAAACATTTTAATAGACCATTTTTGTTTTTCGCAGACTACAAATAAAACCACTAAAAACAAAATGAAAAGTACACCATGACCCATGCCGACATATTTAACTAAAATAGGATTATCAAACATATATTTCATTGGCATCGCAATGAATAATAACAATAAAAATGAAATACCTTCTAAGAAACCGATTATGCGCAAAGTTTTGATGTTCATGGTCACTGGATCAAATGAGAATGAATATTGAGTGTAACTGAATCAAAATAGAAAGCAAATGGAAAAAATCAAATATTAAAGATTTAACTATTTGAAAATATTTAAAAATAATAAATTATTGTGGCTTGAAAATTTATAAAAATATGATTTTTTGATAGAGTAAATTAACTTGTATCGCTGTAAAAATGGATTAAAAAACTAAAGGATTTTAAGCATTCATTATATTTTGGGGATAACTTTTTGAGAACTGTGAATAAATACAGATTTATCCACAGCTTGAGTATTTTTTCGTATTTTAAAATATTAGATCACGCCACAAGCAATTCGGTCACCGCCACCGCCTAAAGGTTTTGGATGATCAGAATAGTTATCACCACCTGCATGTACCATAATTGCTAAGCCTTGAATATCATTGAGTTTTAAACGTGGAGCATAGACCGTAGTTTTAGCATTGCCTTCAGTATCCACATTTAACACAGGCAAATCACCTAAATGACCATCATTGGGTGTACCATGACCTTTGGCTTGATTTGGATTGAAGTGTCCACCAGCAGCCAGTGCAGCTCCCATTTTTCCATCTTTTTCAGCAGGTTCACATGAGCCTTTTTCATGAATATGAAAGCCATGAAAGCCAGAAGGCAACTGATTTAAATTGGTGGTAATTTTTAAACCCTGAGCACTGTCTTGTAAATTAATTGTACCAATTTTTTCACCGATACCAGAGGCGCTCACCGCATGTACATCCACAGTTTTATGTGTAGAAGTTTGAGTGGTTTCGGTGGTCGTACAAGCAACAGTGGTAAAACCCAATAAAGCCGTCAAAGCAGTAATTTTAAAAATAGTCAGAGCGGACATATCCATAAGTATCCTATATTTTGTTGTATATTTGGCTATTCAAACATTCAAAAACGTCTGGCGCAGTTGCGAATAAGTGTTTGAATGTAAAAATTTATTAACAAAATAGTTTACTTTGGTGCAGTAAAATCATTGTCCTCAATATCATAAGCCATCGTAGTTTTCGGCATTTGTTCAGCAGTTACAGTTTCATGTAACCATTCACGCCAGATTGCTAAAAGAATCGCTAAAATCACAGGGCCAATAAATAAACCAACTAAACCAAAGCTGGCTAAACCACCCAAAACACCAAACATGATCAGTAAAAATGGAATCTGGGTTGCACCTGAAATGACCAATGGACGAATCACATTATCTGCTGTACTGACGATACAAACACCCCAAGCCATCACCCCAATCGCTTCTATGGTCATGCCTTTAGAGAATAACCACAGCGATACCGCGCCATAGGCAAGTGGTGGGCCAAATGGAATGAGTGCCATTAAAAAAGTCACAATGGTGAGTACCATTGGATTAGGCGCACCTGCAACAAAATAACTCACACCTGCTAGCAAAGATTGTGCAACAGCCGTTAAGCCCACGCCATAGACTACAGCTCGTGTGGTTTCTGAAATCGTATCCAGATAATGATGCACACGAGGACCGATCACCATTTCTAAAGCTTTGCTGACTTGATGTAAAATGGTTTGTCCATCACGATAAAAGAAAAACAAAGACATAATCGCAAAACACAGTTTGACAAGGTTCTTGGAAATTTCACTCAGAACAAATTTACCGTAATTTAAATGTCCCTGAATCCATATGCCGATATTTTGAGAAATACTGCTCGGATTTTGATTGATCTCATGTACGATACGCGAAATTTCTTTGCCAATGATCGGCAGTTGACGCAAAAAATCAGGAACATTGAGATGTCCTGAAGCCAATTGGCGTTGTAAATCAAAATATAAATTGCGACCTTCATGTTGCAGCATGAAAATACCAAAAATCAAAGGAATACCAATGATTAGGACTACCATGGTGATCATGATAGATGAACTTAATGTCGGACGATGCTCACCACACATTATTAAAATGCGTTTATACAATGGCCATGTCATATAGGCGATAATACACGCCCAAAGTACAGGGACAATGAAGTATTTGATAATATCAAATCCCAAAAAAATCAGGATAAATAATAAGCCAAATAATAAAACACGCTGTAATGTAGAAGTGAAGTCAGACACTAATTTCTCAAATTAAATTAATTATCGAGGCATTCATATTAACTGAAAAATAGCGGCAGGCAATGTAAAAGCATGCGCTATTTATCATTTTTTAACAGTGTGCTTAAAACCAATCACTCGGGTCATCAATCAAAGCATCTAGCAACGGTTGCCACTGCATTTGGATTTGGACAAAGTTTTTTTGATGCTTATCAAAGATAGATAAACCTTGCATCGCCAGTTGCCCATAAGCACTGCGTTCTGAAATCCATGCAATAGGTTGTTGTTCTATTTTTTCAAAAAATTGTTGAATGTCTTTAGAGCTTGAACTATTGGCTTTCACTCGATTTGCCAATAATAAGATTTCAACTTTACCTTTACGGATACGTTTAATTTCTTGAATATGTTTTAAAAAACGTTTGGTGCTGTCGATATCGAAAAAAGAGGGCTGTAAAGGTGTGACGATCGCATGACATTCACTGATCAATTGCTCTGCATGTGCACCAGTCAGTGCGCCAGGTGCATCAATAATTAAATATTCTAAATTTTTAGGTGCATCACCGATCGATTTTTCATGTCGCCAATCTAAACTTTGAATATCATTGGCATCACTTGGTCGTTGTTTTAACCACTGCAAAGCGGATTTTTGATTGTCGGCATCGGCAAGTGCCACACTATATCCTTTTTGCGCCAATGCCGCAGCAAGTGTAATTGCGGTAATGGTTTTTCCACAGCCACCTTTTTGATTTGCAATGAGAATTGTTTTCATCGTTGTTCATTGATTGTTCCAGCCCGTCCTTTTTCTAGCTTAGCATTATTTTTTAAGTCATAGGTTACAGATGACAAAAGTCTTAGAGTTGTTTACATTGAAAACAGTGTAAAAACGGATTGAATTTAGGAAAAATTTATGTCGCTGTGGATGGCAATGCTGATTGGGGCATGTATAGGCATTGTTTTAACGACATTGGTGTTATCAAGCACGCGCAATGGCAAAATCAAAGCAGAATATGAACGTTATATTGCTGAATTAGAGTTAGAACATCAACAAGCCTTGGTTGCTGCAAAAAAACGCAGTGTAAATACCAGTCGTGCAGTGTTAAAAGGCAAAATGGCAGAGCAACTTGCACCGATTATGCCGCAGTTTCAATACTTACCCAATGATGCCAAATTTTTAGGTGATCCCATTGATTATATCGTTTTTGATGGTTATACCGAGTTCCGTGATGATGGCGGTGCTGCTGAAGGTATTGAAATTGTTTTAATTGATATTAAGAGTGGGGGCGCACGCTTGAGCAAAGGACAACAAGCGATTGCCCAAGCGATTCGTGAGGGGCGAGTGCGTTTTGAAACGATTCGGATTGATTTTGATGAGTAGAGGTATGCAAATCGATCTAGACTTTTTGGACACGTGCCATAAACATACGTCGTCCCACCTTCGGTAAATCATCTGCATCAAAATAATATTTTTCTAAAAACTTAAAATTGGCATTCGACAAATATAGCTCAATATTGCGATTTAAATGACAGCCATCTGCAATGACTTTTTGCACAGGGGTTAAAATATTTTGCAGTTTTTTGAGCTTTTCATTGTCATGATATTGCACATGTTCTACCAAATGTAGCGTGCCCTCAGGTTTTAAAACCCGATGAATTTCAGCTAAAGCTTGTTCTAAATTGGCAATGCTACACATCGTCCATGTACTCACGATATTGTCCAAAGAATTGTCTGCAAAAGGTAGCTTTTCTGCACTGGCTTGAATATGCTGCACTCGAAAAGGTGCATGAAAAACATTTTTTTGTGCCAGTTGATAAATATCGGCGTTTGGTTCTAAAGCAATCAGTTCTTCAACCTGATAAAAAGGTAAATTTAATCCTGTACCAAAACCAATTTCTAGTGCACTTCCATGTACTTTCCTTAATAGTTCTGCCCGCGCTTGCATCATGCTTGGTGTTTTCATGACTTGATTAAGTAAATGCGGAAATATCCGTTGTTGATAAAATTTATAAATCATCATTTTGTCGCAGTTTTATTTATTCAAAAATATTCTAACGAAAATATTAGAATAATGAGAAGACAAAAAAGCCACGAAATTTCTATATTTTGTTACCCAAAATCGATTTTATTTTAATTTTCATCGGAGATACTGCTTTATAGTTGAAGTCAATCGTGACGTAGGAGGCATAGATGACACGAAATTTATTATGTGCTGTGGCATTGGCATTTTGTGCATTTCAAGTCAATGCGTCGCAATCTGCGGAATATAATATTGCCAATGGTTTAGCTCCGATTATTAAAGATCAAAAAATTTCAGTACTTGAGCCATTTCATGGGGAGTTTCGAATTTTAGGCTCGAAAGAGTATCGTGATGATGAACAAGCGAAATTTTCCCCAATCGACTATGCAGTGACACGCGGTATTTTTACTGAACCTGAAATTGCACGCCAAATCTCGATTAATCAATATGATCGATTTTTGAACTGGAAAATGGCACGTCCGCCTGTACCGCCAAAATTGGCAACACAAATGGTGAGCAATATGCACATCATTCCTGCCAATCCGAAAATTGCGCAACAAATCAAAAAGGTCAAACGAGGGGATTTGGTACGTTTAACTGGTGATTTGGTGCAAATCAATGATAAAGATTTGGTGTGGAAGTCTGCACTAGATTGGAATGGGGTTGGCGATGGAGCTTGTAAATTGATTCGTGTCGATTCGATCCAATGGGTTGAGAAACAAAACATTTAAAATCGATTGCTTATTTCGCTTATTTATTACGTATTTATCATGTAGTGAAATAAGCAATATTGAAATGAAAAAAGTATGTTGTTGAAAGTTTAAGCTATTCTTTAAAAATGCTATGGTATTAAGCTGAAAATAATAGCGGTTGTATAAGAAAGAGTTAAGTTCATGAAAGGTTTTTTTTCGGTGGCAGCTTTGCTGATGGGGATGATTTTAACTGGATGTCAAAGCAGTAGCCCCACAATTGATGGTAAAACACATCAATATTCAGTGAAGCAACATTGTCCTGCATTGATGGAAATGAAAGTGGGGGAAATTGTTGAATTTTCTGCACCTGAAAATCCAAGTACAGGCTATCAATGGCAATTGTTACAACCTTTAAAGAATTTTGAGCTCGAAGAAACTTATTTACAAAATGAAGCCGAAGAAGGGGCTGTTGGGGTGGGTGGTACCAAAGTTTTCCGTTTTACCGCATTAAAAGCAGGACATGATTATATTGAGTTGGTACATATACGTCCGTGGGAATCCAGCAAGCAACCTGATCAGCAATGGCAATGTCGTATTCGGATTTCTTAATATTAAGCTGGCGATATGTAATGTTTAAAATGAGCAAAGATTGGATGAATAAATTGCAATCTTTGCTTAAAACTTTCAAACTTATTTTGTAGTCTTGGTTTTCCAATTATCCAATTGCGCTTCCGCAGTGAGTAAGTCACTCATTCCACGTACAGATTCAGTAGGATTATTATCCTGAGCATCTGTTGCAGTTTTGCTGTCAAAAGCTTTGGCTTGGTTTTCCCAGTATTGATAAAGTAAACCTTGGATATAACGTCCTTGTTCAGTCTTTAAATCTAATTCTTTCAACATATTTAAAGCAGATTGGATGCTGTCACGTTTACGTTGTTGGTCGATTTCGGCTGTTAAGGTTCCTTCTTTATCCATTTTTTCTAGATCAGCTTCAAGTGCTTCATTCATAGCATCAAATTTTTCTTGATACTCGTCCAGTAAAGTAATATCGGCTGCATCTTGTGGTGTGCTTGGAAAATTTTGAATCGGCTTGGTTTTCAGCTCTTTCATCACCGCCTCAGAACTTTTTTCGGTCTTTTCCTCAGGCTTACTGTCATTTTGGGAAGAACATGCACTGAACAAAGCAACACTGGTCAATACAGTAATATATGTCAAAGGACGAAATAATAGACGCATAAAGATGAAGCTCCTTCACATTTTATGGTTTTAATTTTTGGAAGTGGTAAGCATAAGTGATGTAAGGAAAATCAATCACATCATGCGCACGCTTACCTGTATGTTCAAAAACGATTTGCTCAAATTGCTGTTTTAAGTGTTGCTGCTGTGTGGGAGGCATTGCAGCAATAAAGCTTGTAGACAATAACCGTTTACTTACTACATTTTCAACCGTTCCTGTTTGTATTTGTGAAAATAATTGTAGACTGACAAACTCAAACAAAAACTGATGTTCAAATACCTGTTTCCATTGTCCATTATGAAAACGTGGTGTATCACCCTCAAAAGGTGTGATTAAATCTGCTAAGGCTTTGACCCACGGCACACTCTCATCACGTTGATTCCAAACTAAGCCTAAATGTCCCTCAGGTTTAAGGATTTGGTCAATCTCATTCAGGGTGTCGATATTGGCAAACCAATGAAAAGATTGAGCACATAACACCGCATCAACACTTTGTGAGGCGAGGTCGATTTGGTCGCTTTTATTTTGTAAGGTTTTGACATGAGGATATTGCATCTGCAATTGCTTGAGCATTTCTGCAACAGGTTCAACCGCAATAATATGCGGAGTGGCTTGCTGGAGATAAGGTAAAAATTTGCCTGTTCCTGCACCTAGATCGACAGCTATGGCGTTGCTTTGTAATTTCAGTTCATCTATTAGCCAATTAATGATTTCAGAGGGATAATTTGGGCGAACTTGTTGATATAGTTCAGCGGCAGAGCTAAAACCTTTTTGTGCGGCAGGATGTAAAGATTGTGTCATATTTTGCGCTTTTTTATCTGTGCAGACACGATAAAATATGACACCTGATACGATGAATAGGCAAGTTATCTATTTATTTAATTTTAACGAAAGATAAGAGAGCCGTTTTTCGGTATTGCAATGGACAAGCAAATCATTTTTGAAGACGATCATATTCGCGCAATTTATTTACAAGGCACCACTGACACTTTGGTATTGTCATTTGGTGATTTGATTACACGTGCCAAAGGTTTGTCCATTAATGCTGAAAAATCATTAATGAAATATGACTATAGCATGGTTGGTATCATGCCAAAACAAAAGTCATGGTTTCCTGCATCCAGCATGTTGGCTTTATTGGCACAGTTACAACCGATTTTAAAACAATTTCAAAAAATTGTCGGTTATGGCGGTTCGATGGGTGGCTATGCTGCAATTAAATATTCAAAACCTTTGCAGATGACCCGTGTCGTGGCAATGGTACCGCAATATTCTATTGATCCAAACGAAGTGGAAGACAAACGTTATACTGACTTCTATGATGCAACTTTAAATGCAGATATGCGTATTCAAGCACAAGATATTGTGGCAGATTGTGAATACATCGTTGTCTATGATCCGTATTTTGAAAATGACAAAGAGCATTATTTAAAAATTAAACCCCTGATTCCCCAGTTACATACCTTGCATTTGCCCTATACAGGACATGATGCGATTGCCGTGTTGGCAAACTCAGCGTTATTGCATGATTTTATTGAACATCCTTATGATCAGACATACTTTTATAAGCAAATTCGTGAAGTCAAAAAGAACAGCAAATTTTACTATCGTAGTGTGATTGCGCATTTGCTTGGCACACATAACGAAGCGTTAGGCAAAATTTTAAAAGGTATCGATTTACAACTGGATAGTACTTTTTTTGATGCCAATTTAAAGCAAACCATTACCCGTATTTTACTGACCAATAAACGTGTCGATGAACAAGACTTACAAAAATTGGGCATTCAGGTCAACTTAGCTTTTGAAGAAAAAACTCAACTGCAAGACTGCTTTGGTAATATCATTGTCTTTAATGTGATTACCCAAAAGCTGGAAAGTTATAATCAGCAAGTTATTGATGTAAATGGAAAATACATTATTCCATTGAATGTTGAAAGCAGTGGCTTGGTGGAAATCGAAGTGAAGAAACAGACCTATTTGATCTGTATGAATGACCGCCGTGTCACCAAACTGTTTAAGCGTGAAGATGCATTGTCGATGGACATGAATCCAATTGTCATTAAAAAATGTCCAGATTTTTATATATTGAGCTATAAAAATTTATATATGCGTTGTGATGCATTAGGCAATTGCTATTTTGATGCTGAAAGTGTGCAAGATACTGAAAAATTTACTGTGGTTTAATGGCATTTTTTTAATGCAGTGCGTGAAAATAAGCTGAGATATTCCTGAAAATCAGCCCGTGTTTTCGCAGCTTCTGGGTCAAGTTCAATTCGTTTTTGTTGGGTTTTGAACTTGCCTTGATTGTCAGATAAATTACTTAAGCCACCATCAGAATAGGTGTATTCATAACGTGCAACATAATTTAACTGCCGTTGTTGAAACAGATAGTTTTCTTTGATTCGACCAAGTTCGCCATAAAATTGTGCTTCGATTTTACAGCCTTGTTTTAGTTTGGCTAGTCGTAAAGAGTTGCCTTCAGTAGAAGGGTATTGTTCAATATTTTCAAATGTTTGCAATGTAGTGTCTGCATAGCACAAGTGACTAACTACAATCAGCAAACCACCAGTAAGCTGAGATTGAAGTTTTGGAAAATAATGCAAATGGAACATTTACAAATAACCTCAAAATTTAAAGTTTAAATATAGATCAAGTGCGATAAAAAACAAATTTAGAGAGGATGATCAGGAAAAATTTTTATCACTAAAATACTGTGCTATATTCAAGAATATTCATTCAAATTCTTATTTTAATTTCAATAAGTTCGCAATGAAAAAATAAATCATGGTCTGACATAGACCAACGCAGTCAGGGAAAGACTTTGTATATCAGGCATTGAGTGGTTGATATTAAAAAATGCAATATAAATAAGGGTAAAACATGATTAAGGTACAGGCGACTTCTGTTCTCAAAAAAATAAGAAAAAAAGCGGCACAGCCAAAACAAGAACGGACACAAAAGCGTATGCAGATGGTGATTCAAACCACGCAAGAGCTTTTGTTAGCAGTCGGGATTGAGCGTATTTCGATTCCTGAAATTGCCAATGCAGCAGGTATTCCACGTACCAGTATTTATCAGTTTTTTCCTACAAAATATGACTTGCTCCGTCACATCGCATTGATGCATTTAAATGTGCTTGTGACAAGAATTGGGCAAGCTGCAATCGGGGTTCTCACTGAAAATCCGAAAGCCAGCATTGATGAATATGGTAAAAAACTGTCTGCTAGTATGATCAGAACCACCGCAGATTTTTTTAATGAATCTGAAGTAGCGAGTTTGATTATTTTAAGTGGACCATTCACGCGTCAAGCCTATATGGAATACCAAGTTGAACTGAAAAAAGTCAGTGCCAGTGTGCGAAAAGCCTTAGAAATGATTCAAGTGGATAGTTATGTACCGCAGCAACCCGATGCACTGACGATTTTAATGGAGTTGGTCTTTACGTGTATGAAACATGGCTATTACACAGAGAATTATATTTCTGAAAAAATTATTCAAGAAGCTTATCGGATTGCGATTAGTTATTTATTTGCACTAAAAAACAATGCGTATGTCATGGCTGAAGATCTACCACAATAAAATCAAAATATCTTTTTGCTCAGAGAATCTTTTACTTAGAGAGTTTTTTGCGTAGAGAATTGTGCTAACGTAAATGCGTTATTCAGTTGCTTTAGCCAAGGATGCTATGAAAGGTGTATTTTTAGACTATTCATCACTCGATAAAAATGATTTGGATTTTAAAGAATTAGAGTCATATTTTGATGAGTTTCAGCGATATTCTTCAACTGCTCCTGAGCAAGTGCTTGAGCGAATTCAAGATGTAGATGTGGTGATCAGCAATAAAGTAGTATTAAATGCTGAACATATCCAACACGCTAAACATTTAAAATTAATTCTGATTTCTGCCACAGGCACTAATAATGTAGACCTTGTACAAGCCAAACAGCAGGGCATTGTGGTCTGTAATTGTCAGGGCTATGGCACTTCGGCTGTGGCGCAACATACCATTGCGTTAATGTTGGCATTGGCAACGTCTTTAATTCAATATGATCGTGCAGTAAAGCAAGGTGAATGGAACAAATCTCCGATTTTCTGTTTACTGGATTTTCCGATTATAGAGTTAGCAGGTAAAACCTTAGGGATTATTGGCTATGGGGAATTAGGCAAAGCCGTTGCAAAATTAGCCAAAGCGTTTGATATGAATGTGGTGATCGGCGCATTGCCGAATCGCCCACATGATGGTGAACGTGTGCCATTGCAAGATTTACTGCCACAAGTCGACTTTTTAACTTTGCATTGTCCATTGACCACAGAAACAGAAAACCTGATCGGTGAAGCAGAATTACGTGCCATGAAAAATTCAGCTTTTTTGATCAACTGTGCCCGAGGGGGGATTGTGAATGAATCTGCTTTGGTAAATGCACTCAGACAAGGGCAAATCGCAGGCGCAGCGACCGATGTATTGACGGTTGAACCGCCAAAACAAGGCAATGTTTTATTGGCAGATGATATTCCAAACCTAATCATTACCCCACATAGTGCATGGGGCAGTGTCGATGCTAGGCAACGGATCGTTAGTCAAATGACGGAAAATTTAAAAGCATTTATACAGGGAAATGTGATTCGACAAGTGAATTGATATCGTACTTATCAAGATAGCATATAAAAAAATCCCTCAATATATGAGGGATTTAAAAGCATTCAAAACAGATTGCTAAAAATTAAGCACCAGCTTTTGTCGCTTGTTCAGCAGGTTTTGCTGGTTCGCCACGGAAGAAATTTTTAGTTTTTTCCCATGTTCTAGAGAAGAAACCTTGTGTTTTTTCAGACTGTTCTTTTGCAAACTCTTTACCTTGTTCAGCTTTATCTACAACAAAGTCTTTTGCTTCTACAGATTTTTCAACAACGACATCTTTCGCATGTGCAGTTGAATCTACCACAGCATCTTTTGCTTCAGTCGTTTTTTCAACTGTTACATCTTTGGCATGTGTAATTTTATCTTTCGCAATGTCTTTGCTTTCTACAGTTTTATTGACCACAGCATCTTTTGCTTGAGTGGTTTTTTCAACTGTTACATCTTTGGCATGTGTAATTTTATCTTTCGCAATATCTTTGCTTTCTACGGTTTTATTGACCACAGCATCTTTTGCTTGAGTAGTTTTTTCAACTGTTACGTCTTTGGCATGTGTAATTTTATCTTTCGCAATATCTTTGCTTTCTACGGTTTTATTGACCACAGCATCTTTTGCTTGAGTAGTTTTTTCAACTGTTACGTCTTTGGCATGTGCAATTTTATCTTTTGCAATCTCTTGAGCTGTAACAGTTTTTTCAACAAGGATATCTTTCGTTTGAGCAGGTGTGTTTAGAGTGGCATCTTTCACCTCAGAAACTTCAGCTTTTACAGTGTCTGAATGTGCTTTGGCTTTAGCGGCAGCTTCTGCTTTAGCCTTTGCAGCCGCATCAGCTTTCATTTTTGGTTCCTGTGCGACTTGCTCTTTTTCAGACATTGAAACTGCAACTGTAGACTCAGCAAAAATAGGTGTAGAAGCCAAAATACTTGCAGCGATAATCGTTGTTTTTATGGTTTTCATGAAATGACATTCCTCAAAGGCGAGGAGTACCGATTGTACCCCAATAATAAGGCGGCAATATTAAAACGATGCTTTTAATAAATGTGAAAATGAGATGAAAACAATACAGCTTAGCTACAACAAAGCTACAAAGATGATTTTAAATAGAATAATATTTATTATTTATATTAATTTAATAATTTCAATATGTTAGTTTATAAGTGTATTTCTTAAAATGTGTATTTAATTTACATTAAATTACAATATGATGAGAATTTCATCAATCAAATCATTGTCCTGAGCGTTGATGTAGCTCTTGCTACGTTGGCAAGTAGCGTTTAAATGAATCATAAACCAATGGGCTTTAGTTTAAGTTTATACAAAGCCCAAAGCGTGTTTACATTATTGTGGAATATCTTCTTTAGCTGCTGTAGGCGGGTTGGTTGCATCTTTTGTTGCTTGTGGCAGTGGAAGAGATTTGAGTGAAATTTCAGGTTCTTCTGGCTCAGCAACATTTTGTTGTGTTGGATCAATCACGTTTGCTGTGGTGTTTGTGGGTGCAGGTAATGTTGTTGCTTGCACAGTTGGGTTGTTTGGCACAGGTGTTGTTGGGGTTGGCAGTACAGTTGCTACAGGCGCAGGTTGGCTTAAACTGCCACGTTCTATAGGTACACTGCCTTTATTGGTTCCAACAATCACATCTCGCGTGTTACTTGCGGTTTCTACAACTTTGTCCGCACCTTTTTGTAAACCAACTTTGGCACGTTCAGTTTGTTGTTCAGTATAGGTTTTGGCTTCTTCCCAAGTGTTGTCTACTTTGGGTTTGATTTTCTCGATGCCACGTTCAGTTGCAGCACCGACACGTTCTGCGGTATTTTGAACTTTTTCACCTGTTTTATGTGCCAGTACTTTGAAAATATTAGGATTATCACCATAAGGTGGTGGTGTTTTTGTTTCTGAGGTGGTTTGGGCATAAACGGAAGATGTTGCAAAAATGGCAACTGCAATAGGTAAAATTTTAATACTTTTCATTTTAATCATTCCCTCATAGGCGTGGGTAAATTTGGCACTTGTCAGCATGATACTGTCAAAAATCCTTATGCATGGCTTTTGTTAGCAAAGTCATACACAGGAAAAACAAAGTTGTTATATAGTCTACATCAACAAGAATAGCGTAGTCAGACGAAATTTTATAAAAATTAAATACTTAAAATTATTGGCATGCACTTTTGCTTTTATATTTCTACAACCAAGTTTTGCATGTGGGTGTGGTGAGGAATACCCTTTAAGTCTCAGCAATCAAATTTTAACTTGGATGATGAGGTTAATTATCCTGTTAATTTATCTTATTCCTACTTTTTGCTTTGTGAAGTTTTATAAATTTTTATCCCTGAAAATGATACATCTCATTGTTCCTCATATGTTTTTATTTTTAATGCTGTGGCTTTTAAATAATACTGTAGCGTTAGGTTTAATGAAAATCTATGATCAAATTCGAGGTGTTGTACCTCCAATTTTTGTGATTTTTGTGGTGGGTATTATCGGAATAGTTTTGTGGTTTTATCCCATCATTTATATTTTTATCATGAATGAAAAGAGAACTACTTCAAAGGTTTAATTTAAAAGTAGTTCAGCTTTTATTATTGGCATTTTTTTAAGTTCGTTGCTTTAAAGTTCTTTTTGAGTGAGTCAAAGTTTTTGAGCTTTTCTGCATCTTGGATATCAAAAATAGTTTGTTTTTTTTCTACTTCTGCATCGACATTTGAAAATGCGGAAATGAGTTGATCGCCTTTAAAGATCCAATGTTCTGTGGCTTTGCCTGTTTCAAAGCTGCCAGTAAATTCAATCACACAGTTGTCTGTTTGTTTGATCAAACGAGCAAGGTTGTGTTTGGTCGCTGGTTCAGCAGAGATGTTTTTGTGCTGTTCGAGGACAATAGGGGCGTTAGGGTTTGTAGGTGTAGTTGAGCAAGCGGTGATTGATGAAGCGATTAAAATAGTAGAGATGATGATTTTTACATTCATTGGCTTATGTCATGGTTTTACTGAGATGAACTGAGTATATGAGATTTGCAAAAAATATATGTACATACAAAGTAAAAGAGATGGCATATAACCATCTCTAATTAAAAGTTTTATTTGAGACGTCGATTTATTATATCTATTAATTTTTCACAATTGGTGATTTCCTCTTGAGTTAAATCTTTAGCTGAATGTTCTCTAGCCCAATTTAGGAAAGCTTTTGAAAGTTTAAACTTCGAGAATTTTGGATCTTTTTTCTTGAAAATATCAACAATAGCTTTATCAGAAACTAATTCCTCAGCAGTAATTTGAATAGTATATTCAGCAGAGAAAATTGAAGCTAAAGTTTCACGTATAATATCTTCAATTTCAGAATTCCTAATTTCACGTGATAAAAATTCTTTAGTTCTAAGAATATTTTTAGTTCCTAACGCATGTACTACTGTTTCTTGTTGCGCCGTTTTATCACCTGCTGAATCTGAATCTAAAAGTGCTACAGTTTTTAGGTCATTATTACTAAGCATGGATGCGTAGTATGAAATTTTTGCAGAAGTACCAACAGGTAAAAGGGCAATGTTTTGATCTAAATTTTTGTCAAATAAAGAGTTAATACCTTCCAAATACCATAAATCTGTTAATCCTTCCAAAAGTACATTTTTTTTAGCTGTAAACATGCTTTGAGCTAAGTTATAGCCCAGAGCTTCCTGTAAAGGGAAAAGTGCAGCAGGATCATTAGAAATAATTGTATTATTAACTTTAGTACCAATTGCTCTATCAGTTAATTCTACAATTCTGACTAAATCTAACTCATCTTGAGAAATCATAAATGGTGAATGAGTTGTATAAATAGTTTGATTCTTTTCAGCTAATTTACTAATGGTTTTAATAAATTCTTTTTGCTTCAAAGCGTGTAAGCTTGTAGCAGGTTCATCAAGTAAAAGAATGCAGTTTTTGTAGTCATTGTCAGCTTGTGATTCAAAAACAATGAAAAAAGAAATCATCCATTGGAAGCCTTCGGATCTTTGATCAAGTTCTATTTCGGCTCCTAATCGATCAGTTACTGCAACTTTTAAATATTGACCATCGGCAATCACTCGAAGTTGGGATGCTTCATCTTTTGAATTATTAGGATTCCAAATTTCTGTGATGGAGTTTGTGAGTCTTATACTTGATGCATTTAATTTATATTGGCGTTCATCTCGTTTTTTTCGGAATTCATCAGTATCAGTACTATTATTTTCCACTCCTAAGTTTGATAGCTCTCTGGGTGTGTAGCCAAGAAATTTTAGTAATGATAAATTTCCATAGTCGTAATATTTGTCATCAATAGTTTGTCGCTCTTGCCTATCCGCTAATTGCTGTAAGTGTATGAGTGGTTTAACTTTTATATAATTATTGAAGTATATGAATTTGGGAAGCTTTTTATTTAGAAATCCTAAAAGTTCACCATAAAATATATTTTTCTTAGCTAGTTGAGTTAGTTCAGCGATTCTATTAATTTCTTTATCGTTATCCTCATCTATCTTTAATTCTGATTTTTCAAGAAGTTGAATAAATTCTTTTGAATCTTGCTCAGAAATAGTGAGTACATCATATTTATTTTTTTCTAAAAAATTTTCTATAGCTGTAATTATTTCTTGAGAGGTTGCGTTTATTTTTAATGCTTCTATAAGTCGAAGTGTTGATTTTCTAATATTACCAAAAGTTATTTTGGTAAAGTTTTGAATATCGTGAGAACAATAATCATAGTTTTGATTCCTGACATATAAAAAATTATTATAATCAATCAGATTGTCTACAAAATTAGGTAATGTCTCTATTTCTGCTATATCGGATTGTTCTAATGCAAACCAACCTTTCACTAGGGGTGTTTTTTTAACTCTTCAGCAGATTTATTTTGTACATATTCAGAATATTTAGAACGTGGGAAGTCTCTTAAAATGTCAACTTTTTCAATATCACTTGCTGGATTTAAGTTGTTAATAGCTTTTAATAGTGCTGTTTTTCCAGCCTCATTGATACCAACTAATACCGTTTTGATTTTTTCAATCTCAATTTCCCACTATCTAAAATACTTCGATAATTTTGTACATGTACTTTGACTAGTTTCATTTATATCGCTCAAAAGAAAACCCCACTATTTCTAGCAGGGTTTCTATTTTATTTCAAATATTTAGCTTAGTGCTGTAACACCGAAATATCCGCCACAGCTGTAAACAAACCACGCAACTGTGCAAGGATGCGTAAACGGTTTGCTTTCAACTCTGCATCTTCCGCCATGACCATGACATTATCAAAGAACGCATCAATTGGCGCACGTAAAGCAGCCAATTTAGACAGTGCTTCTGTATAGTCTTTCGCAGCCAAAAGTGGTTGAACCACAGGAAGCAGGTTTTGAATCTCGGTATAAAGTGCTTTTTCAGCATCTTCAACCAATTTAGACTCAACGATTTCACCTGTAGGTGCAGCTTCTTTTGCCAAGATATTCGCAACACGCTTATTCGCAGCAGCAAGCGCAGCAGCTTCAGGCAAGTTACGGAAGTGATTTACCGCATTCACACGCTTATCAAAATCTAAAGGAGATTTTGGAGAAAGTGCTTGAACAGCTTGAATTACATCCACTTCTACGCCTTGATCTTCATACTTGGCACGATAGCGACCTTCAAGGAATGCAACGGCATCCGCCAAAGTCTTAGCGTGATCTTTGATCACATCGCCATATGCTGTTAAAGCAAGCTTGATCAACTCTTCAATCGAAACATCAAGATTATTTTCAGTCACTAAACGCAAGATACCAATAGCAGAACGACGTAATGCAAATGGGTCTTTTGAACCTGTAGGTGCTTGACCGATTCCAAAAATACCTGTGAGCGTGTCTAAACGATCCGCAAGAGCGATGGTTGTACCTGTTTTAGTTTTTGGTAAAACATCACCTGCGAATTTAGGTAAATATTGCTCACCTAAAGCTTCCGCAACTTCATTATTTTCGCCTTCAAGACGTGCGTAGTAAGTGCCTGCAATCCCTTGAAGTTCAGGGAATTCACCCACCAATTCAGAGGTTAAGTCACATTTAGCAAGAAGCGCAGCTTTTTCAGCATCAGCAGGTTTTGCACCAGTGATCGCAGACAAAGCCACAGCCAATTTAGCAATACGTGCCGATTTGTCCCAAAGCGTACCTAACTGTGCTTGGAAGACCATATTTGCCAATTTCTCTTTACGAGATGCAAGTGGTTGCTTTTGATCTTGTAAGAAGAAGAATTCAGCATCAGACAAACGAGGACGTACAACTTTCTCATTCCCTTCAATGATTTGAGTCGGATCTTTAGACTCAATATTTGAAACGGTAATGAAATAAGGTTGAAGTTTGTTGTCCGCGTTTATCAAACAGAAATATTTTTGGTTATCCTGCATAGTGGTGATTAACGCTTCCTGTGGCACAGCAAGGAAGCGTTCTTCAAAACTTGCACGAAGCGCAACTGGCCATTCAACCAATGCTGTCACTTCATCACGTAAATCGCTTGGTACAATCGCAATCGCATTCACTTCATCCGCAAGTGCTTTCACTTGTTGGTCGATGATTGCTTGACGTTCTTCAAAAGATGCAACCACATGCGCTGCTTTTAATTTTGCTAAATAGTCATCTGCATTTGTCAAAGTAATCGCTTCAGGTGCATGGAAACGATGACCATAAGTTACATTACCTGCTTTGTGATCTTGAATCGTTGCCTCAATCACATCGTTGTCTTTGAGCAATACCACCCATTTTACAGGACGAACGAATTCAGTACGGCTTGCAGCTGAACGCATACGTTTCGCAATTGGTAAATTATCCAATGCAGTTTGTAAAATTTGTGGCAATAAAACGTCAAGGCTTTGACCTTTGACATCTTTTAAATAACACACTTTTTCAACTTTACCTGCTTGGAAAGTTGAAACTTGATCAACCGTGATGCCTTGACCACGCATAAAGCCTTCAAGTGCTTTGGTTGGTTTGCCGTCGCTATCAAAAGCCGCTTGTTTTGCAGGACCATCAAAACGTTTTTGTGTGTCAGCTTGTGCAGCATCGACATTGACAATTTTTAAAGCCAAACGACGTGGCGCAGCATAAGCTTCGATTGAGTCAAACGCCAAGCCTGCATCATTTAAACCTTTTACAGTTTCAGCTTTTAATGCATCACGTAAAGTTTTTAAGCTTTTTGGTGGAAGTTCTTCACAGCCTAATTCGAACAATACTGTATGTTTAGACATTATTTGCTCTCCTTAGATTCAACTTGCTCAGCTTTTGCATCACTTTCAACTTGTGCCTTTAACTGTGCCAATACTTCATCACGTAAATGTGGTTCAGCCATCGGGAAACCGAGTTTCGCACGAGCCGCCACATAACTTTGCGCGATTGAACGTGCCAAAGTACGCACACGTAAGATGTAACGCTGACGTTCAGTCACTGAAATCGCACCACGTGCATCTAACAAGTTAAAGCTGTGTGATGCTTTAATCACTTGTTCATAGGCAGGAAGTGGAAGTTCAGCTTCCATTAAACGTGTTGCTTCAGCTTCATAGAAATCGAAAAGCTCAAACATTTTTTCAACGTTGGCATATTCAAAGTTATAGGTCGATTGCTCAACTTCGTTTTGATGGAATACGTCACCATAGGTCACAGTACCGAACTGCCCCTTAGTCCAAACAAGATCGTAAACAGAATCTACACCTTGTAGGTACATGGCTAAACGCTCTAAACCGTATGTGATTTCACCTGTTACAGGATAGCATTCAACACCACCGACTTGTTGGAAATAAGTGAACTGAGTCACTTCCATACCATTTAACCAAACTTCCCAACCTAAGCCCCAAGCACCGAGTGTTGGAGACTCCCAGTTGTCTTCTACAAAACGAATATCATGCACCAAAGTATCAATACCAATCGCTTTTAATGAATCTAAGTACAACTGTTGGATGTTGTCAGGGTTTGGCTTAAGTACCACTTGGAACTGGTAATAATGCTGTAAACGGTTTGGGTTTTCACCATAACGACCATCTTTGGGACGGCGTGAAGGCTGAACGTATGCTGCGTTCCATGTTTCAGGTCCAAGCGCACGAAGGAAAGTTGCTGTGTGGAATGTTCCTGCACCCATTTCCATATCGTAAGGTTGTAACACGACGCAACCTTGTTCAGCCCAGTAGTTTTGTAAGGCAAGAATTAAGCCTTGGAATGTATCAATATGCGATATGGCGCGACTCATGCAGCATCCACTATAAGTATTAGAAAAAATTGGTTCTAAGTATAAGGATTTTGGTGGGGAGTGGCAAAGGGTATAGATCAAGTTATACTGTTTTTCATAGTGATCAGAATTAAATCAAATTAGAAAATTAAGTAGGATGTAAGTAATGCAAAATTGGCATGAGGCACAGGTAGATAATTTAACAACAGGTTTGCTAAACGAGTTTGATTATTTGTTAAAGCAAGTCAGAGAAAATAATGACACTATTTATGGTGTGGTAATATGTGTAGATAGTGATATTTTGACTGGCTATTTGGCATTGGGAACAGTTCAAACCAATGCTAAAAAAGAAAAACAATATGCAGATTGGGATTGTAAATGGGTTCCGGGTGAGTGGGAAATTGCAACCGAAACTAATGAAATAGATAATGGCGTAGTTAGTCTTTTCTTGAATGAAATGAGACGACATTATGTCGAAGAAATTGAACCAAAATTTAAAGATAATTTTGATTATACAGAAGAACGTGAAAAAAATTTATGGTTGTTTATGACAGGTTTTAGAAAAGCAAAAGAGATATTACAACAAAAATATAAAGCGGAGCTAAAAGATGCTTTGTTTTATTTATCGATTCCAGGAGATGAAGTATTTGAAAAGGAAACAGCAACAAAATTGAATGAACCATCGGATCTTTTGACAGAGATGATCATGGAAAATGCTTAAAGATGAACAAGGTATTAATGATATTGAATATGCAATGGCTACGCTGGCAAAAAGGTCGGCAACAATCAGGCTATGACAAAATGCTGCTGATTTACAATAAATTAGGCATCGAATTTGACGCCTATTTCCTCCGTTTTCCAAAGAGTTCTGAAATATTACCGCATCGAGATAGCGTTCAATCAGGGCGTCATTTCCGTTTAAATATCATTCTTAAAAAGTCAAAATTTGGGGGTGAGTTTATTTGTGAAAGGCATATTTTAAATACAAACCGAATCAAATTATTCCGTTCAGACTTATATATCCACTCAGTAACAAAAGTCAGTGGTTCAGCACGTTATGTGTTGAGCATAGGATGGATTTCAAAATATTAAAAATCAAAACTTAATCTTCAATCCATAATCCTTTTTCAATGCTAATAATGCTTCTGCATTACCTTTTGCATCATCGACAGGGTGATGCGTATGCGCAGTTTTACGCAAATGTTTAAAACTTTGAAAAGTATCTTTGACTACACCTTTATATAAACTGCCTAAATTTTGCATATAAACTGCCTAAATTTTGCGAGCTAAATCCAAATGGATTGCTGCCTGTAAAATGATGAAAGTACCAACAGACAAACATCCAGTCAAAACCATTATTATCACTGATAAAAATCGGACGGTCTTTGCTGACTTTGGTGATCCATTTGGCAAAGTCTTTCATGACATGTTCGGGATTGTTAAAGCTTAAGGTTTCTTCACGGCTAAAACCTGAAACTGCCAAAGCTTGCGGTATGTAATTGTCTGAAATCGGTTTGAGTAGACCATGAAAATGTTGGTGTAAACCATCCACAACCAACACAGCTCCAAGTGCGATCATCGAGTAATCCCCAGGAATAGGTCCATCTGCTTCGATATCGACCATGATATATGCCATTTATTATTCTCCTTTTATTCTTAAAACTTATAGGCTAATGGATGATATACGATTATGTTTTTGTTTTAGATTGATTTTTGTAATTATTCCATTTGAAAAAGAGCCAAAAAGTAAAAGTTGTTGATCCTGTAAAAATGAAAATTGGATTGAAAATAAATACTGTTTTTAGTTTCAAAAGTTTATTAGGAATCCACTCTTAATATTACCATTCGGGCAATTCAGCAAGATTAAGATGCCTTTATGAACTATACCCGTGAGGATGTATTTGGTTTGGTGTTTTTATTTAACCAAAAGAAAACGGCTGAGCAAGAGCAGGACATGCAAGGATTAACCAATCAAATTTTGGATGCGGCATTGAAAAATAAAGGCAGCTATTATTTGCCTTATCGTTTACATATCAGTCGTGAAAAAATGCGTTCAGCTTATCCGCAAGCAGATGAGTTTTTTGCTTTAAAGGAAAAATATGATGCCGATGAGATATTCAGTAATCGGTTCTATATGCACTATCGTTGATAGTTTTAATTTTAAAGATATTGTTTTTTAATAAAATATTTTAAAATTAAGCAATAACAAAAACTGCGGGCATCAGTTCCAAAAATCATCTCACCATAAAAATGAAGAAAGTATGATGACTTCTTTATTGTTATGTTATAACATTTCTTAAATTTAAATAATACCAACCACTAGGATATAAAAATGTTCACTTCAAAACATTTATTGGCAATTTCATTAAGTAGTATTTTGTTGACTGCATGTGGGGGCGGGTCATCGGATTCATCTTCTAATCCTGAACCTGTAAAACCAACACCAAAACCGACAGAAGTACAGCAAGGGCGCTTGGTGATTGCAAATGCTGATCCAGTCCGACCTTTGCTGTCCGTTTATGATTTAAATGAACATAAAAATATCAATACCACCGCACTCACAGTTGTACCAACCACAATGTATAGCAGTCCAGCTTATCGCTATGCCGTTCTACTTGGACGCACAGATAATGTTGTAAATTTTGTTGATGGTGGTATTTTTAATAAAAACAATACATTGCAAAAAGATAATCCACATCTTTTAGCATATAAACTAATAGGTGCAGCACCGACGCATTATCGTTCGTTTAATGGCTTGGCTACGATTTTCTATGATGGAAATGAAACAGAAAGCTCAAAATTTGAAGCATTTACAGATCAAGATATTGAAAAGCAAAGTGTTGCTAAACAAAGCCTTACTAAAAAACATCATGGTGTTGCAGAACCTCGTGGTGGCTATGTATTGAGTACTTATTTAGCACCTGATTCAGATTTATTGAGTATCGTAAAAAGTTATGAATTACATGGAGATCATTTTCATGTTGATCAAACTTTGAAAAATCCATGTAATAAATTACATGGCGCTAACTCAAATACCGACTATGCAGCTTTTGGTTGTGAGGATGGGGTATTGGTTGTTGAGCAAAAAGGCAATCAATTTATCGACAAAAAAGTACTGATAGATCAGAGAATTAGCACCATTGCAGGACATCAAAAATTAGCTAAATTTGCAGGTTTTGCGTCAGGAACAGGTGATTTATTTATTATTGATCCTAAAAACCTGAATGCAACCAGTTTAAATTGGGCGCAAGGTGCAAAAGAAGCAGATGCTAAAACGCCAGTCAAACGCCTACAACATGTCTTCAATACATCTGGTCAATTTTTGGTTATTTTAGACAGTACAGGCACTTTGCATCTGATTGATACTGCGACATGGACAGTAAAAACAAAATTGAAAGTAATTGAAAATGTCGTACCTGAAGAACTGCTAAAAAGCCGTTTAGTGGCAAATGCCAATACAGATACGATTTTTATCAATGACACACATGCCAAGAAAATTTTAGAAATTGATTTAAAAGCGCTAAAAGTAAAACAAGCCATTCAATTAACAGATGTACCAAATACTTTTACTTGGGTGGGTGCAGTAAATAATTTGGTAAATAAATAACAGAATTAGGCGGATATAGGCAAGACTTTGAATTAAGGAGATCTTTGATCTCCTTAATTTTTTCTAAGATTTGACTTTATTTACAGCACCATCTCGTCGTTTAAGTCCAAGTAAAATTGCCCAGTAACATACCCCAACAAAGACCGTCACAAAATAAAAAATGGGATTTGAAAATAATTTCCAAAAAGGCGTAGGCAATCCGCCCATAAAAATCAAATATCCTATGACTAAGAGTAAAAAGCAGATCAAACATGCGCCCATGATAATGGTAAAGAAATTCAGGTAATTTTTTCGAGCAAGTCCAATAGAAATCGCATAAGCGAATGGCACAATAACGACACAATACATCAGATAAATAATCAGATTAATGCGAATCACCACGACAAAAGCATCTATACCATCATGATAATTTGCAGCGATAAAAGATACCGCAACCAAGACTTGTAAAATAATCGGTGCCAATAATAACGCTTGGTAAATGGTTTTATTACGATAACGAGACATCAGTAAGCTAAAAATCGAGTATATTTTAAGCATGCAAGATTATGCTGATTTAATCAATTTTTATCTGCTTAAGGAAATGAATAACTTGCTTTAAATTTATGAGAAAAACTCATAAATTTAAGATGGATAATAAATACATCTTATAAAAGCAACATCGTATAATTTAGCACTTCTTGATCAGATCACAACAAGGGAATGTCGTGTTTCATACACAACTTGAATGGTTAAATACGCTTAAACCAAATTTTAAAGTCTTGGCTTTTAAAGACCGTTTTCTATGCGGCTTCGGTGCATTGATTGGTCTATTGATTTCATCCTTGATCAGTTGGTATGTCTTGGGTGGATTTAATGCGTGGTATATCGCACCGATGGGTGCATCTTCAGTGTTACTTTTTGCGGTGCCTGCCAGTCCTTTAGCACAACCTTGGAATATGGTGGTTGGTAATACGATTGCTGCGATATTGGGAGTTACTTGTTATTTATTTATTCCAGATTTGACCATTGCCTTTAGTGTCGCAGTATCTTTGGCAATCTTTTGCATGATGAGTAGTGATTCATTGCATCCGCCCAGTGGGGCAGTGGCAATTACTGCGGTATTAGGTGGAGAGAGTCTGCATGAGTTGGGGTATCTGTTTGTATTTTATCCTGTTTTACTTAACTCGATTTTATTAATGATCGTGGCAATTATTTTTAATCGCTTAATAGGAAAACAATACCCACAACAAGCGCAAGTCAATGTACGCTCCAAAGACCCAACACCTACCCAAAAAGTTACCATTCAACCGCATGATATTCAAGAGGTTTTAGATCAGCAAACGGAGCTTTTGGATATTAGTGACTATGATTTACAAAAAATCATTTTGAAAGCACAAGAAAAGGCCAATGCACGTGCTGTAAATCTGTTTTTATGCCAAGACATTATGACCAAAGATGTTGTGAGTTTGTCTGAAAATGAAGAGATTCAAAACGCCTTAGATAAATTTAAGCAGATGAACTTGATGAGTTTACCTGTGACCAATGCAGAGCACCAATTGGTCGGTACGTTGGCATTATATGAAGTTGTGGATTGGTTTAAGCGAGCAGCAGATATGCGGACTTCGTGGGAACATCAAGTCAAACAAATTATGAATAGAAAAGTGGTGACAGTACAACCCAACCAACCGCTTCAAGACTTAATTCCTTATTTTGTAGAGCGTTCTTTTAACTATATCCCAGTGGTGGAAAAACAAAAATTGGTCGGGATTATTAGTCGGGCAGACATGATTGCTATATTACAACAACAAATAAATAGTTTAAAAACTTTAAATGGATAAGCAAATTTGAAGCATAAAAAAACGCTACGGCAGTTTAGGGGAAGTCTGTCGTAGCGGTAAAATAAACTAAAAAATCAGGTTAATTATTTCACTTGATCATCCTGAACGGTGCGAATTGATTGCTGATATGAGTTTGAGTAAGGGGCATTCAGCTGTAAATCTTGTTTAGGAATTAACAGCCATAACACCAAGTAAACGATAATCCCTGGGAACGCTGCACTCATACATGAAACAAGTACGAAAATGATGCGAAGTAATGTTACATTCCAACCAAAGCGCTCAGCAATACCGCCCATTACACCGGCGATCATATTGTGTCGGTTTGAACGATATAAACCAGATTTGGCCATGAATTGTTTCTCCTAAAAATTATTTAAAAAGGAAAATACCTTTGATTTATATATTGGGTGAGGACTTTGTTTTTAAAGTGAAGAAATCACTTAGGATTGTGTATTTTATGTAATTTTAAAAAATCATTTAGCTGATATGCATGAGAAAATCAAGCTACAAGTTATGATGTACTTTTGTAACAATCCATACTGATTAATTTATACAGCTCTTAAAAATAAATATCATAGCGATTATTAAAAAAGCTTAAATTTTGTTGAAAAAATAAGTCTTAGTCTATTGATGATGTGGTTGATGAGTGTGCAAATGCGTCTAATAAAGTATCTTGGGGTTGGGCTATGTGTCTTGCTTAGCGCATGTGACGCAAAGCAATCTGATAGACATACATCTGAAAACTCATTAGAAAACATAATTGCGTCAGATACTCAACCAAAGGCTGAAGAAGGTCGACGTTTAACAGAGGTTGCTGGTCGAACTACTTTGCCAAGTGCGATAGACAACGATAAACCTTCACAGAAAAACCCTTTGTCCAAACAAGCGCAAGCTTATATAGGGCGTTATCACGTTGTGGTTGATTGCACTGAGAAATTTGCGCTTTGTGAAAAAGGCAAAGTTGAGTTTGTGATTAGTTTACTTAAAGATGGTACGTCTCATCGTACATTGGCTTATTTGGGTAAAATGAGTTATGAGAAAAATAAAGGCATTACCAACCGAACGTATCAGCACAATACATGGACTTATAACTCTGAAACACGTCAAATTGAAGTTAAACGTGCAGAAGGGGTAAACTTTTATTATGATGTGACTGCAAATGGCGATCTCGTAATAGATTTAGATAAAATCTATGCCAATAATCAGGTTGAAAATGGGCAATTTAGAGATGGAAGTTATGTCCCTACACAAGAGTATGTATTGAAAAAATTATCTTAAAAAAATACAAAAACATTCATAATGTGGTGGGTTGTGTGGGGTTCGAACCCACGACCAATAGATTAAGAGTCTACTGCTCTACCAACTGAGCTAACAACCCTAAGCGATGTAGCGGAACAAACTTTGTTTAAACGCAAAGGCAAATCTGTGATTGTCTAAGAGTATATGCAAATATCACATTGCTGTTGAGTATAAAAAATCTATAACTTAAAAAGGCGTATTGAGAATACCTTCTTATGTAATTTAGATAAAAGTCTTCAACAGGTCTTGCAGCAAAATTTCGAGAATGGCGAATCAACCGAAAAGGTTGGTTTGTCTTGGTCGGAACTTGTAGGTTTCATTTCATTATACGCTGAAAAGCGATAGAAAGAAGCCCTAAGAAAGAATGGTGGGTCGTCCGCGATTCGAACGCGGGACCAACGGATTAAAAGTCCGCTGCTCTACCAGCTGAGCTAACGACCCTGAGTGAGGATTAACGAAACAAGGTTTCGTCCGAACGCAAGAGAAAATCTGTGATTTTCTATGGATATATGGAAATATCACATTTTGCTTTGTCGGAAATTATCCTGGCAGGTTTTGTAAAATTAGATTCTACAAGTAAATGGTGGGTCGTCCGCGATTCGAACGCGGGACCAACGGATTAAAAGTCCGCTGCTCTACCAGCTGAGCTAACGACCCTGAACGAAGCTTAGTAAATTTAAAAAATACTTTAAATTCACCCGAGTGCAAGATAAAATCTAAGATTTTTATAAGCTTATAACAACTTATATTTGCAGTATCGGATTAAGATCCTTTTCAAGTCAAAACAATAATGGTGGGTCGTCCGCGATTCGAACGCGGGACCAACGGATTAAAAGTCCGCTGCTCTACCAGCTGAGCTAACGACCCATAAGTATTTCAGTTTTCACTGTCATACATGGTGTTTTATTGGAAATAAAACACTACTTTGTTTTGATGGTGCGTATTTTAGCAAGTTATTGATAGAGCGCAAGCAAAAATTAATAAAGTTTGCAACGTTCGGTTATAAATAACACAATTTGAAGCATTATTTGCTCAAAAAATGCATTTATTCCCGAACTTCAGCATTAGAAGCGATATTTATAGGCTTCAATATTCTCGCAAATCTCGTCGTTTATTTCACAATAACGATTTTCACCAGGTAAAAGCACATATAAACGATCAGACGTTTTTTTCGGGTCGTAAGCCTGTTCTTTTAGTTTGTTTTTTTGATACTTGAACGTACCTGTGGTTTCCATTGCTTCTTGGATGCGTAAAAATACTGGAACGGCATATGAGGGTAGCCCTTTTTTAAACTCAGTGACCATGTCGATGAGGTCTTGCTCATTGAGTGCTTCACCTTCGTTTAAAGTAATCGCTGCCATGCCTGCACGACCATTGGTATTGGGAATTTCGACCCCATAGACAACTGCTTCTGTGATTTTGGCATATTCACTGACGATGTTTTCAACCTCAGTCGTGGACACATTTTCACCTTTCCAACGGAATGTATCCCCTAAGCGGTCTACAAATTGTGCATGACGGAAGCCGATATCTCGTACCAAGTCACCTGTAATAAAGTATGAATCTCCTTTAGTGAAAACATTTTTCATAATCACAGATTTATTCTTTTCTGGATCTGTATAACCATCGAAAGGTGAACGCTTGGTAATTTTACCCAGTAATAAACCAACTTCACCTTTTTTAACTTTGATACATTGACCTTTTTTATCTCGTACAGGCTCGTTTTTTTCTTTATCAAATTCAATAATTGCATAAGGAATCGGAGAGAAACCTACAGTATTGTCAAAGTTAAAGATATTGCTAAAGCCAACATTGCCTTCGCTTGATGCATAGAGTTCTAATATTTCTTGAACACCAAAACGTTGTTTAAACTTACTCCAAATATTAGGACGCATGCCATTCCCAATCATTTTGGTCACACGATGGTCACGGTCAGCTTTTGATGCAGGCGCATCCATTAAATAACGGCAAAGCTCTCCAACATAACCAATAGCAGAGGCATTAAATTTTTTAACATCTGTCCAAAAGGCTGAGGTTGAGAATTTACGACGAATTGCTAAGGTTGATGCACCTGCAAGTACGCCACACCAACATACCACCATGCCTGTTGCATGATAGAGCGGGAGGGTGCAGTACATCACATCATCTTCGTTGAGATTGAGTACGTGTCCATAAGTCCCAAAAGCCAACATCCAACGACTATTGGTGAAAATCACAGCCTTTGGTAAACCTGTCGTGCCAGAGGTATAGATATAGAACAATCCATCTTTGCCTGTGACTTTTTGAGTGGTTGGAACGTTAAATTTTGGAAAATCATTAATTACTTTTGCGAGATTGATATAGGCTTTTGGTGCTTGACCTGCATCTTTAAGGGTTTCTTGGTCTGCAAACCAGTGAAAACGATCCTCTGCAATATTGAGGTCTTGGCGGATATCGTCGACTGCGGCGCGACATTCTTCACCAACAATAATCGCGATCGGGTTCACAAGGTTAATACTATGCGCAAGAACTTTACCGACTTGTGAAGTATTGACCAATGCAGAAGTTACCCCAATTTTTGCTAAAGCAATTACGGTGGCAATCAGTTCTGAACGGTTTTCAATCATCACTGCGATAACATCGCCTTTTGATGCACCGATCGATAAATAATAGTGAGCAATTTGGTTTGCCCAATTATTTAGCTCTTTATAACTAAAACGTTGATCCTCAAAAAGTAAAGCATCTCCATAAGGATTACGTTTGACCGCACGCTCAAACGCTAAACCCAAACCAGAAGGGGTTTTAGGTGTGCGTAAATAAGCCTGTTTTAATCCAGTCAGTAAATTGGGTACTTTATTGAGAAATTGGGGTAATCGTGCTGCGACATCGGTGATCCCAATAAGATCATTTTGTGTATTTGCGCTCATAAGCATCCTATTTATTTTTCGTAATCCAATAAGGTCTATTCTATTTGCGAGTGACTTTACATAAATTTTACAGTTGTCCTTTTAATGGTATAGCGCTAGAGCAATCAACCTAATTTGACAAAACTTATAAAAATACCAGTTAAAATAGCAAAAAAACCTAGTCATCGAAATGACTAGGTTCTTTGAAATCACCCGCAATTCTGCAAGTTATTCAGTTGCAGGTGGTGGGGTTTTCTTCGGTGGACGGCCACGAGGACGGCGTGGACGTGCTGGTTTTTCACCATCGGCTTTTTCAGCCTCGACATCGCTTTCAGCTTTTTTACTGGTTTTTTCTACACGTGTAGAGTCTTCAGTTTCAAGTGCTAAGTCTTGTTGAGCTTTGGCTTTGCTTTGTGGTTTTTCAGCAACTTCTGGTGTTGCTTCAACTGCTTTTTCCTCAGCTTTTCCTTCAACTTCAGGTGTAGTTTCAACCGCAGTCGTTAGCTCAGCGACAGAAACATTTTCTGTTTGTAGGGCAATATCACTTTGCGTTGTTGCTACAGGTGTTGTTGCTTCTACAGCACTGTCAATAACAGCTGTTTCTTCAATTGCTGTAACTGTTTCAGGTGCAATCACTTCAACAGACTCAGCTACAGGTTGTGCAGTTGTTTCAGTTTCAACCGCTTGCTTTTGTTCCACATGTGCTTGTTTTGCTTGTTCAGCAGCAAGTTTCGCTAAACGACGGCGTTCACGTGGGTCATTGGCGACACGTTTGTCTGATACAGGTTTTGGCGGTGTCAAATCTAACACTGGCGCTGGTTCTGTTTCAGGTGCTGCTTTACTAATTGCAACATCACGCGTTACGGATTTTTTCTCTACAGGTGCAGCAGTTTTTTCAACCTGTAAAGTAGCTGCATACTCATCCGTGAACTTTTGGAGCGCACGATTAAATGTTGGAATTAAACCAAACTGTTCAATCAGTACAGCACAATCTTCACCATAAACATGACGGATAAGACTGATGATCGTGTATTGACCTAAAGTTGGCACTTGTGATGGTGTCAGTTTAGGTGTTTCTGATGCAGTAATAGTCACAGTTTCACGTTGTTGACGGCGACGCTGACGTGGGTCATTGCTTGCACGTCTGACAGGTTGATTTGCTTGTTCAGTTTGTTGTTCTGACACAAGTGGCATTTCAACTTTTTCTACAACAGGTGCTGCTACTTCTTGAGCCACAGCTTTTGCAACTTCAGTTTTTGCGACTGTAGTCGGTGCTGTGATTTCTTTACTAACAGTGGTTACTTGTTGTTGTGGCGCTAAAGCGATAATCTCACTTTGTGCTTGATCCACATTCACAACCAATGCAGTGGTCATGGTTTCATTGCGAGGTGCATCAACCAAGTCCACTTTAATGCTTGCTGTTTTTTCTACTGCTTTGGTTTCTTCAGCAACAGCTTGTGGGTTTTGGTTCGCTTCATCATTGAACACGCTTGCATCACGATGGCGATTTGGGCGGTTTGGTCGTTGATGATTGTTGCGATCACGACGTGGAACAGTTTGTTCCTGTGTGTCCGCAGCTTGTTCGTGTTGAGGACGCTGCTGTTTTGATTGACGGCGTTGCTCTTGACGTTGCTCACGTTGTTCTTGGCGCTGTTCATGACGTGTGCTTTGAACAACTTCTTCAATCACTTGATTTTGTTCATGTGACTGTTCACGTGCTTCTTTGTGCTTGTTGTTATTACGCTTTTTGTTGTTGCGTTGCGATTTTTCATCTTTCTCAAACGCTTTTTCAGCATAATCGCGTTGTTCATTTTTTTGAACAGGCGTATGGCTTAGATAAGCATTGGTTTCTGCAACCGCACGTTGTGGTTCAGCAGCAGTAGCGACAACTGCAGTATTGACATGACCAAATTGACCACGACTGACAGCACCACCATTCACCATTTGTTCAATCGCAGCAGCGGCGTTGTTTGCCGTACGTGATTGATCAATTGTGCTGGCTTGTTTTTGTACAAACAAGTTTTCTAACCAAGCGCATGGGCTAGATGATGGTTGTGCAACTTGGGTTTGTACAGCCTGCTGCGGTTTTTGTTGTTGAGCTTGCGCTACGTTTGGCTTTCTATTGCCATTGCCTTGCTTATGATTTTGCTGTTGTGTTGGCACAGCTTGATTTTGTTGAGCAGCTTGTTGCTGTTCTTCTTCTAAGTGCCATTCAGAAGACTCATAACCTAACTCTTTTTCGCTCGAACGTGTTGCTTCTGTACGTTCATAGCTTGTCGGTGCAAAGCCTTCAGGATTATACGAAATTTCGTAATGTGGGGTTTCTAAATGTGGATGTGGCAATACTGTCACACGGACATTTGAAGTTTGCTCTAAATAAACAAGGCTATGGCGTTTTTCATTCAATAAGAATGCTGCGATTTCAACAGGTACTTCAACTTGAACTTCACCATGACGCTCACGAAGTGCAATTTCTTCCACTTTACGCATGATAGAAAGAGAAAGTGAGCGTAAGTCACGTACCATACCTGTGCCATGACAGCGTGGGCAGACATAACCTGTTGCTTCTTCAAGCGATGGGCGTAAGCGTTGACGGCTCATTTCCATTAAACCAAAACGTGACAATTGACCGAATTGGATACGGGCACGGTCACTTTGAGTCGCTTCACGAAGTTTTGCTTCAACCATACGTTGGTTGCGTTCTTTGGTCATGTCGATAAAATCGATCACCACTAAACCACCAATATCACGTAAACGCAGTTGGCGAGCAATTTCTTCAGCAGCTTCTAAATTGGTGCTGAGCGCTGTTTCTTCCACATCATGACCACGAGTTGATTTCGCAGAGTTAATATCGATTGAAACCAATGCTTCAGTTTGGTCGATGACAATAGAACCACCAGAAGGAAGTTTAACTTCACGCTCATAAGCGGTTTGGATTTGACTTTCGATTCCAAAATGGGCAAATAAAGGCTCATTAATAGTATAGGTTTTTAATTTGTCTAATTGATTTGGCATCACTGCTTTTACGAAGTTATATGCTTCGTTATAAGCTTGCTCAGAATCAATTAAAATTTCTGCAACATCATCACGTAAATAGTCACGAATCGCACGTGTTACGACACCTGCTTCTTGGTGTACCAACATTGGAGATGGACCAGAGTTTGCTGTACTTTGGATTTGCGCCCAAAGATCAAGCAAATGTTGTAAATCAAGTTGTAATTCTTCTTGAGTACGACCAATACCTGCAGTACGGACGATTACACTCATACCACGAGGAGTATTGAGCGACGCTAACATTTCTTTGAGTTCTTCACGAACTGAACCAGAAATTTGACGGCTGATACCACCACCTTTCGGGTTGTTTGGCATGAGAACTAAATAGCGACCTGCAAGCGAGATATAAGTAGAAAGCGCAGCACCTTTATTGCCACGTTCTTCTTTTTCTACTTGTACTAATAGCTCAGTGCCTTCAGTAATCAGTTCACGAATATTTGAAGTTTGGCGAGGGTCTGCTTTGTAGTAAGAGTTGGCAATTTCACGCATCGACAAGAAACCTTGACGACCTGCACCATATTCTACAAATACAGCTTCTAATGAAGGCTCTACACGCGTCACGTGACCTTTGTAGATGTTGGCTTTCTTTTGTTCACGCGTGCGATTTTCTAAGTCAAAATCGTAAAGGCGATGACCAGTGATAAGTGCAACGCGAATTTCTTCGGCATGTGTTGCATTAATCAACATACGTTTCATGGGGGTAACACCTAATAGTGATCCACACCAACAACTCGCTGTTTTCGTCTAACAAACACCATAGCTTAGAAATACATTATTGATTTTGAATAAATCTTAATGTGTCTAAAGATGATTTGCCTGCCTGTGAATAGGCGGGGAATTACACCTGTTTTGTGATGTTGCAGTACTACTTTAACCTTTGCACGATTAAAGCTTTTGAGCCTTTCACTGGCACTGAAAAAGTGGTGCATTGGATGACATTTATCTTGTCTTTCACTGTCACATTGCTCGAAGATCAACTCGTCTTATTTGAGATAGAGTATGTCTTGATACGGAATTATCATCGTATCTTTACAAATTGTGCAGTTCCAATACCTCAAACACTTATGTCCTGAAATTACTCGAGCGACTTGTCTGATGTGTATCAGTTTATGTTTAAAAGCCAACATAGGCGTTGGCATCATATTTTTTTAAACAAACTGATTTATGTACTTTAAGTACAATTAAACGCAACAGTCTGTCATTTTGCCGATATAATAAGCCTTCGGCGTCGGCATATTCTTTTGGGACCATTCCGAGCTTTGGGTGAGTCGTCATTTCATTTGTATTTTCAAAAACTTTTGAAACAATAAAATGAGTATTTCACTTACGGTGGTATCCGTGCGCTGACTATAGCAAACCTTACATCATCTGCCTATGGGCTATACTGCTATTTTGTATGAAAAGTATAGTCTAAATGATCAGTTTTTAATCAAATTTTCGTTTTTATTGGGTCTTTTAACTGTATGAATTCTACGCAACAATGGCAAAGTGTAACTTGGTTTGAAGTGGATGAACACCAAGCTGAGCAACGTATTGATAATTTCTTATTTAGTCGTTTAAAAGGCGTTCCGAAAAGTCGTATTTATCGTCTAATTCGTGAAGGTCAGGTTCGTATCAATAAAAAGCGTGTCAAAGCTGAAACCAAGCTTGCCATCGGGGATCAAATCCGTGTTGCACCGATTCGTTTTGAACAAAAAGATGAGTCTGCTGCGCCAGTGTCGGATAAAGTTGCACAAAGTCTACTGAGCCGTGTGGTTTATGAAGATGAAGGTTTAATGGTGGTAAATAAACCTTCAGGTATCGCAGTACATGGTGGTAGTGGTGTGGCTTATGGTTTGATCGAAGCTTTACGTGCCGCAACAGGTAAAAAGTATCTGGAACTGATTCATCGTATTGACCGTGATACATCGGGCTTGGTGATGATCAGTAAAAAGCGCAGTACTTTGAAAAATCTACAAGATTTATTGCGTGAACATAAGATTCAAAAAACCTATGCAGCAATTGTTAAAGGTCAGGTGAGTTTGGATAACCAATTGATTGATCAGCCTTTATTGCGTTATGAGCTTGCCAATGGTGAACGGAGGGTACGTGTGTCAAAAGATGGTAAAGAATCTAAGACACAATGGAAAGTTGCAGAACGATTTATGCATGCAACCTTGGTTTATGCGTCACCGCTTTCAGGGCGTACCCATCAGATTCGTGTGCATGGTTTAAGTATTGGTCATCCACTTGTAGGTGATGATAAGTATGGTCATGAAACTGAATATCGTGGACCAAATCCACGTCGTTTATGTTTGCATGCGATGCGTTTGGAAATTCCAGGTTATGAGATTATTGAAGCGCCTTTACCTGAGGATATGCAGAGTTTGGTGGCACAGTTAAGAGCGCAAAAAGCGGATAAACCTGTTGCTTAATCAATAGTTTTTTGAAAATTTTTTAACTCTCCCTCTTGCACAACTTCGTTGCTCATCTCCTGAAAGGAGAGGGGGAGTAATTTTAAAATTGATCATTTGGTTGAACAATGAAAGCTTCCCTCTCCTTTTTTAAAGGGAACTTGCGCAGTATTTCTGCTCAGGGTGAGGATTTATAACAAAGTAAAATATGGGAATTTATTATGCAAAAACCTATAGAACTGATTGTTTTTGATTGGGATGGAACGTTATTCGATTCTGTTGGGCGAATTGTGGCGAGTTTACAGTTTGCTGCGCAACAATTTGAACAACCGTTAACAGACGATGCTGCCAAAAGTATTATCGGTTTAGGTCTGCCTGAAGTTGCTCAGATTTTATTTCCCAAAGTGCCTGAATTACATGATGATATTTTAAAATGCTATAGCGATCATTATATAGAACATTCAAAGGATGATCAGTGGTTCACAGGTGTGGCGGAAATGCTGCAAGACTTAAATGAGCAAAATATTAAATTAGCAGTCGCAACAGGCAAAAGTCGTAAAGGATTAGACCGCGTTTTAGGGCAAACCAAGAGCCGTGATTTGTTTGCAGTGACACGAGCAGCCAGTGAAACCAAATCAAAACCAGATCCTTTAATGTTGTCTGAAATTTTACAATACACGGGTGTACAGGCTGAACGTGCCATTATGGTGGGTGATACCTCTTATGATCTGGAAATGGCAAAAAATATTGCTATGCCAAGTATCGGTGTAAGTTATGGTGTCCACAGCATTGAGGTTTTGCAAAGCTTTCATCCGTTGAATATTGCGCATGATGTGGGTGCATTGCATCAATTTTTAAATCATCATGTGAATGCCTCTGAGGTTGCTTAATTTTTTATTTTGAATCAAGCATGCGTATAAGGATGTATGCAATTCCCATACTGAATAACAAGAATTTTTTATGAGCCGTTCCATTCGATTACTCAATTTATTACAGATATTACGTGAACAGCGTTATCCAATTACGGCGCAACAACTTTCTGAACAATTGGAAATTAGTGTGCGTAGTGTTTATCGAGATATTGAAAGTTTACGTGAACAAGGTGTCAATATTGAAGGCAGTACAGGTTTAGGTTTTCAGCTCAAAGAAAACTTTTTATTACCTCCGATGAGCTTGAATGAAACCGAAGTAGAAGCCGTGTATTTGGCATTGCAATGGGTAAAGTCGATTCCAGACCAAGCATTAAAACAGGCATCACATGCTGTATTAAGCAAATTAAAAGCCGTGTTACCTGCACAAAAACAAGAATTTTTAAATGATACTTATTTGAAGTCTATTCATTATTGGCTGGAGGTTGATCAAAATATTGTGGAGCAAGTACGCCTTGCGATTCGTCTACAAGTAAAGATTCAAATCCATTATATAGATGAACAGCAACACGTGTCACAGCGACAATTGTGGCCATTTGCTTTGGGATATTTTAATGACAAAATGCTGCTCGCAGCATGGTGTGAGTTACGTGAAGATTTTCGTAATTTTCGCTTGGATCGTATTCAAAAACTACAACTGACAGAGCAACATTATCCTCAATTTAAGCGACATTTATTTCAACAATGGTGTCAGCAAGAAGTTTTCAATTCAAAATAAATTAAGTCATAGATTCCTGACAAAAACTGACACAGCCACATTTTATTCTCAAAACACAATAAACAGAGGGTAGAACAATGGCTTTAACCTTATATACAAATACACAGTCTCGTGGTGTAGTGGTGGATTGGCTCATTCTTGATCTAGGCATAGCGGTTGAACGTAAGGAAATCGCTTATGGTACAGAAATGAAATCGCCTGAATTTCTTAATATTAATCCCTTTGGCAAAGTACCAGTATTGGTGGATGGCGATGTAGTGGTGTATGAGTTGGATGCAATTTGTGCCTATTTAGCGGATAAGTTTTTTGATAAAGGATTAGCACCTGCGCTCGATGATCCTAAACGCGGTTTGTACTATCGTTGGTTGTTTTTTGCTGCAGGACCTTTTGCAGCAGCATCGGATAATCAGCATTTACAGGTAAATGTCACAGCCGAACAAAAAATGTTTATGGGGTATGGTGATTATGCGGATACCTATCAAGCACTTGTGAAAGGTCTGTCGCAGGCAAGCCCATATTTGTGTGGTGAACAATTTACGGCTGCTGATATTAGTTTAGGTGCAATGCTCATGTGGCAATTGAAGATGGGATATCTCAAATCTCATCCTGCGATTGAGCGTTATGTGGAAGCCATCCAGCAACGTGAAAGTTTTCAGAAAAATTCTACGTTATTTGGTTAATCATTGATTAAAAATAGAAAAACTGTGTTATTAAAAAATAGCACAGCTTTAAATTTATCGAATTTTAGAGATTTGGATATTAGATTTGAATGATTAAAAAATGAAATGTAGTCGCTATTTTTTTGAAATTAAAGAGCATTTTGTGTACTCAATGCGCTGATTCTATTATTGCTGAAATGTCTATATCCAGTATTTTAAGTAAACGGTTTTGTGATTAATTTTGATACCCTCCATTAGCTTTTAGTCGTAGATTGAAAATAGGTAATATTCTTGATAAAAAGCAATTCTGACTAAAAAGGTTGCTTTTGTTGTTGATTTTTAAGGCATGTTTTGCTCGCTTAAATATATAACGAAGATTTATAGGTTATAGCTATAGTTATAAATAAAATAAGTATTGGCATCATTACGCCATTTTCCCTGATTCTTAGACTGTTAATTTGTAGGTCTATAAAAGTACACGTTTTAAATAGATGGTAGAGCAAATTTCAACACTGTTCAGGTCAAGATGAATCCAAGCACTACGAGATGAATCTTACTCAAAACAATACACCATCTAAAACGCTATACGTCTATTTTTGCAGTTTAAGGAAATATTGATGTCGAATTCTGCTGTTGTTGAGTCAGTTGCGCAAGCATTACGTGATGCTGAATTATCAAAAACTGCGATCGCACCGATTCGCCCACAACTTGGTGGTGAGAGTGCCGATGTAGATATCGCTTATGCAGTACAGGAAGTCAATACTGAACGTGCATTGACTGAAGGTCGTCGTTTGGTTGGTCGTAAAATCGGTTTAACTTCTAAAGTTGTACAGGCTCAGTTAGGCGTGGATCAACCCGATTTTGGCATGTTGTTTGCGGATATGGCATTTGGTGATGGTGAGGCGATTCCTGCGGGTTTACTGATTCAACCCAAAGTAGAAGCTGAAATTGCGTTAATTATCAATAAAGATTTAACTCAAAAAAAACATACCTATGCAGACATTATCAGTGCAACTGAATATGCTTTGCCTGCGGTTGAGGTTGTAGATAGCCGTATTGAAAACTGGAAAATCTCACTGATTGATACGGTGGCAGATAATGCTTCTTCTGCTGCCTATGTGTTGGGTTCTAAGCCTGTGAAACTTGAAAACCTTGACCTCGTGAATTGCAAAATGACTATGACCCGTGCAGGTGAAGTAGTTTCTCAAGGTGTGGGTAAAGCCTGTCTTGCAAATCCACTCAATGCAGCAGTGTGGCTTGCCGATGAAATGGTACGTCGTGGTCGTCCACTTTTGGCAGGCGACATCATTTTAACAGGTGCGCTTGGTCCAATGGTTGTGGCACATGCAGGCGATGAATTTGTTGTAGAAATCGAAGGTTTTGGTTCAGTGACTGCAGCTTTTGCAGCGGAATAAACTTGAATTTTACAACGTATAGTGAAGAGATATTGTTCATGAAAAAGATTAAATGTGCATTGATTGGTCCGGGAAATATTGGTACGGATTTACTTTATAAATTACAACGTAGCGAATTTTTAGAACCTGTGTGGATGGTGGGAATCGACCCGACATCTGAAGGTTTGGCACGTGCGGCAAAAATGGGCTTAAAAATCACAAGCGATGGCGTTGATGGTTTATTGCCACACGTTTTAGAAGATGACATCAAAATTGCTTTCGATGCAACGTCGGCTTACGTACATGCTGAAAATAGCCGTAAACTGAATGAGCTTGGCGTACAAATGATTGATTTAACGCCTGCGGCAATCGGTCCTTTCTGTGTACCCCCTGTGAATCTTGCAGCATTGCTGGAAGCAGGTGATTTGCCAAACGTGAACATGGTGACTTGTGGTGGTCAAGCGACCATTCCGATGGTGGCTGCGATTTCACGTGTTCAAGCTGTTGAATATGGCGAGATCATTGCCACTGTATCGACTAAGTCTGTGGGGCCAGGAACACGTAAAAATATTGATGAATTTACACGTACTACTGCGGGCGCAATTGAAAAAGTTGGCGGTGCAAAAGCGGGTAAAGCGATTATCATCATTAACCCTGCTGAACCACCACTGATGATGCGTGATACGGTACATTGCTTAGTGGAAGGTGAGCCTGATCAAGCAGCGATCACTGAATCTGTCTATGCCATGATCAAAGAGGTACAAAAATATGTACCGGGTTATAAACTAGTGAATGGCCCTGTCTTTGATGGTAATCGTGTTTCAATGTTCTTAGAAGTTGAAGGCTTGGGTGATTATTTACCAAAATATGCAGGCAACCTTGACATCATGACCGCAGCCGCAGCACGTACTGCTGAGATGTTTGCAGAACGTTTGATCGCTAACCAAGTAGACGCATAAGGAGCATTTTCATGTCTAAGATTATTATTAATGATATGACTTTACGTGATGGTATGCACCCAATGCGCCATCAAACCACACCTGACCAAATGGTTACGATTGCAACTGCGTTGGATGATGCAGGTGTGCCTTTAATCGAAGTGACACATGGTGATGGCTTAGGCGGTAACTCAGTTAACTACGGTTTTGCTGCTGCAACGGATGAAGAATATTTAAAAGCCGTTATTCCAAACTTAAAACAAGCCAAAGTTTCAGCTTTACTTTTACCGGGTATCGGTACAGTTGATCATTTGAAAATGGCCCATGATGTGGGTGTGGCAACCATTCGTGTAGCAACGCACTCAACAGAAGCAGATGTGTCTGAACAGCACATTACTGCTGCACGTAAACTCGGTATGGACACTGTGGGCTTCTTGATGATGGCACATATGGCTTCTCCTGAAAAATTACTCGAGGAAGCACAAAAAATGGTGTCGTATGGTGCAAACTGTATTTATGTCACCGATTCAGCAGGTTATATGCTTCCACAAGATGTGACTGATCGTGTAGGAATTTTACATGCTAACTTAGGCGCAGAGATCGAAATCGGTTTTCATGGTCACCATAACTTAGCTATGGGCGTGGCAAACTCTGTGGCTGCAGTTGATGCAGGTGCAAAACGAGTTGACTTGGCTTCGGCTGGGTTAGGTGCAGGGGCAGGCAATACGCCACTTGAATTGTTTGTTGCGGTGGCAAATCGTATGCAAATCGAAACAGGTGTGGATTTATTCAAAGTACAAGATATTGCTGAAGAACTCATCGTACCCATGATGCAACAACCGATCCGTGCAGATCGTGATGCAGCGACTTTGGGTTATGCAGGCGTTTATTCATCATTCTTGTTATTCGCTAAACGTGCGGAAGCAAAATATGGTGTATCTGCTCGTGAAATTCTACTTGAGCTAGGTCGTCGTGGTACGGTGGGCGGTCAGGAAGATATGATCGAAGATTTGGCATTGACCATGTCGAAAGCCAAAGAAGCGAATGCTTAATTTGAAAGCATCGTATTTAAAATTGAAGTAAATGAAAGCGTCCAAGAGGGCGCTTTTTATTTGGTTCTATTTTTTATGTAGTAAATGGTACAAATAGATTTAGCAATTGATGAATCCTTATTTAAAATTAGATGGATAATGAATTGAATGAGATATAGTTAATTTCTTTTACGTCAAAGCTTTTTCTTATAAATCTGAGATTTAAACTTTATTAATGTAAGAATAACTTAAATAAAAAAACACTAACAGATTTCATAATATAAGAATATTGAATATAATTTAAAGTTAATAAATACATTTAAATAAACTTAAAATCACAAATTGAAATAATGGTGTTAAAAGTCTTATTGTTAAAAGATATTAAAAAAATAATAGAACATTCACGACGTTCAACAAGCTCAAAAAATAGTAGAAATTCTCAGACTCTGGTCTGATATTAAATTTTTATATCGTTCAGCATGATGGCGGTATTGCTCAATTTGATCATTAGGAAATTTAGCCATGCGTCGTCACAACTTATGGATAGCAATGTGCGCTGCAACAGCGATATTAGGGACAACTGCAACCAAAGCAGATTTTATCGACGATCGTCAAGTACAACTCAAACTGAGAAATTTTTATTTAGATCGACAAATTGACCAACCTGATCCAAGCAAAACACAAGACTTTGGCAGTTGGTCACAAGGGATAACCTTAGATGCAAAATCAGGTTATGCACAGATTGGTCCTGTGCAACTGGGTGTCGATGTCTTGGCTCAATATGCGCTACGTTTAAGCGGAGATCGTGGTGATAATGACTACATCATGCCGTATGATTATGTAAATAAAGAACAAGCCCGCGATAATGCAAAAATCGGCGCAACGTTAAAAGCCAAAATCAGCCAAACAGAATTGCGTGTTGGTGAAATTTTACCTGCAACCCCTGTGGTGCATTTTGACCCATCTCGTCAATTGTTGACGACATTTCAAGGGGTATGGTTAGAGTCTAAAGACCTTAAAAATGCCAAAATTAGCTTGGGTTATTTAGATGGAATCAATGCCCGTTATGAAAATCAAGTGCAAGATTTTAAACTCTGGCCAAATGAGTTAAATACAGAAAAAAATCAAGTGAAATCGGGTGATAGCGATGGCATGTATGTGGCAGGGATTGATTATCAAATCACACCTGCACTACAGGCAAGTTATTACTATGGAGATGTCACCAATATTTATCGTCAAAACTATGTCGGTTTTGCCTATAACAAAAAACTGGATGCCCACAATAAAATAGCGACACATGCACGTTATTTTGATAATACTGAATCTGGCGATGCTTTATATGGTGAGATTGACAGCCAAGCCTTGTCTTTAAAGGCAGCTTGGACACATGGTAATCATACCTTTGATGCTGGTTGGCAGCAAATGTTTGGTGAACATGGTAGCCATACACCATTTATGCCGACGTTATCGGGTTGGGTACCACAACCGTATTTAGTGAATTGGTCAGTAGCAAGCTTTATTCGTAAAGATGAAAAATCATGGAGCTTGGGTTATAGCTATGATTTTAAAGATGTGGGTATCAATGGCTTGACTGCAACCCTGCGTCATTATGATGGTCATAATATTGATAATAAAAACGGTACACGCGGTAAGGAAGATGAAAATAACTTTATTTTGAATTATGTCGTGCCTGAAGGTAAGTTGAAAGGCTTAGGTTTTCAATGGATGTATATTGATGTGAACTACGACAATGTACCTGGTTTTGTTGATTTAGAAGAACATCGTGTCGCAACCACATATACGTTTAAATTTTAATTTGAGTCACAGACAAAAGTGATGAATTAGCATCGCTTTTTTTAGTGTTACGCATTTAGTTTTATTTAAAAATTTTGTTAAAAATCATGATCTTAAATTATAGTTTTTTTGTTTCTTATCATCGTAAATAAGTATCAGTAAGTGCTTGATGAACAGGTAATATGGTTGCACTAAACAAGCAAATTTAAATGCAGATATGTGTTGCGAAAGTGATTTAAAACACATATCACGCTGATCTAAGGAGTCATTATGAGCACTGTGCAAATTCCTGATTATACAACGGATTCTTTCTTTGGTCTGGAAGATAAATGGATTGAAACTGCTGAAGGTGAATTAACACATTATCATGAAGTGGGTGAAGGAACACCAGTACTCTTCTTGCATGGTTCAGGTACAGGTGTATCTGCGGCTGCAAACTGGTGGTTAAACTTACCACAAATTGGAGAGCAAGCACGTTGCATCGCCATCGATACGATTGGTTATGGTCAAACGGTGGTTGCACCGAATACTGCTTATGGTATTCGTGCTTGGGTGGATCATGCGATTCGTACTTTGGATGCGTTGGGCATTGAAAAAACTTGGTTAGTGGGTAACTCTTTGGGTGGTTGGTTATCTTTCCAATTGGCACTGGATTATCCTGAACGTGTTTTGGGCATTGTGTCGATGGGAACAGGTGGTGCAAAGCAAACGGCTGCATTGAAAGCGCATGCTAATCCTGTTTTAACCGAAGAAGGCATCAAGAAAACATTATCTATGTTTGTGGTTAACAAAGATTTAATCACAGATGAATTGGTAAAAGTACGTTATGAAGCTGCGAAAAATGACTATGCTTCTGACCGTTTAATGGATGTGGTTGGCGCACGTGACCGTGATCGTTTTGAATTCCCACTTGATTTTGAAAAAATGCAAGACATTACTGTGCCAGTTTTGTTGATTCATGGCGTACAAGATGTAGTGATTCCTGTATCTCGTACTTGGGATATTTTAAATACAGTTCCAAATGCAGACGCACACATTTTTAGTCAATGTGGTCACTGGTCACAAGTTGAAAAAGCTGAAGAATTTAATACGGTCATTAAAAATTATTTGGCTGCACGTGGTGTGAAATAATTTTGAGTTTGTTGTAAAAGGAGGATAGCGAAAGCTGTCCTTTTTTATATTGTTTTTAGCTGCTGTGATGTCTTGAACGTATTTAACTCATAATAATACTTGCAGCGACATTGATACAAATCGCTAAAATTGAAGTATTAAATGCATACGCTAAAATCAAATGTAAAGTATTTAAAATCCGCATTGAACGTGAGGTAATCGAAACATCTGCTGTCTGCGCTGAAGTCCCAATGATATAACTAAAGTATAAGAAATCAGGATAAGTCGGTTCAGGTGTTTTGGGAAATTCTAAACCACCATCTAAATTTTTTTGTTTTGCCAAATAAAAGTCATGCGCATAATGAATGGTAAAAACGGTATGTAAAAATAGCCAAGCACATGCAATGGTTGAAATAGCTAGCACAAGATGACCAGTTTTAAATGCTTGAATATCTTGTAAATGTGTTAATTCAACAAAAATCGCAATAAAACACATGATTAAACAGCTTATAACCAGCAGTAAAATAATCCATTTACTGGCATCTTGTTGTTGTGCCCGTTTTAAAATATGTTTGGGGCTTGCTGTCCATAGCATTTTCATGGTCAATACCAAATAAATAAAAATAGAAATATCCCAACTCAATAAAAGTCGGGTAGACCATTGCCAATCCGTACTAAAACCCATTACACCATATAAAACTGCAGTACATAAAAACATGATAAAGAAATAAGGGCGTGACAAAATTCCAGATCGGATATGCTGAAACGGATGGGGTGTCATAAATTATGTCGCCTTTTATGTAATTGCTTATGATTATTTACAAATATTTTAGTGTAAATTGATGCGGATGATTAGACTTAAGTTGTAGTAAATCATGTTTTTATTGAGAATGGTTCACAATCAGCGTGGTGTTTAAAAATAAAACAATTTGTTTTGATCATGCTTTAAATGCGTGCGAAATTATTGAATTGTAGTTATTGCTGAAAAGTGTGATTTATTTGGCGCTTATAAGGACACCATTATTTTTCAACGAAATAATGGTGGCAGATATTTATACGTGCAACTGTTTAATATTTAACTCTCCGCACGATTAATATCGAGATAAAACACTTTGGTTAACAGTTCGATAAACTTTTGCACAGCCGTAGAGTTACTATTTTTACGGTAGCTGACATAAAGGTCTAGATAAGGTAGCTCCACATCTAAGGGGCGAATCACTGAGTTGTTTATGGTTAATGGTGCGATATAACCTGGCAAAATCGTACAGCCTAAACCCATGCCGATGGAGTTGATATTAAATAAAATATTATCAGCAGATTGGACAATATTCAGTTCGATGCCTTGTGTTTTTGCAAAGTCTAAAATCGCATTATGTAAAGTCCCCGACTGCTCAAGCGCAGGAATAATAAAGTCTATTCCATTCAATGCCTTAACGGGGATGCGTTCATACTTTGCCAAAGGATGATCAGCAGGCAAGATAAATATTAAAGGCTCACGCAGTACAAACTTACTTTCAATTTCTTCATTATGAAAGTTATGTCGTGTGAAAGTGATATCGAGCTCGCCTTTTTTGATGGCACGCATTTGTTCAAGGTTGTTTAAACTCAATAGCTCAATCTTTAGATCAGGATTTTGCACACGTAAGTTTGGTAGCACATAAGGAAATACTTTCATCTCCGCAACAGGAACGAAGCCAATCCGTAGCTGCTGTTGTTTGGCTTGAGCGACTTGGCGGGCCATTGCCACCGCTTTATCTGCTTGAGCGAGTGTTAAACGGGCTTGTTCAAGGAATACCGCACCTTCTTCAGTCAGTTCAACTTTACGTTTGGTACGGTTTAAAAGTTTTACCCCTACATCTTCTTCTAAGTCCTTAATTTGTTGACTTAGTGAGGGCTGGGCGGTGTATAGCTTCAAGGCTGCTTTACTGAAGTTTAATTCTTCAGCCACAGTGATGAAATATCTAAGGTGTCGTAATTCCATATAACTCTTCCAAAGAGTAATCCAAAAAAAGTCTTAGTGTGCCACTGCCCGAGTATAATCTATAAACTCCTATTACGTGAAGATGATTATGCCATTTAGAAAATAAATGATTTATTCGGGAGCATCAAAATTTTAGATAAAAAATAAACGAATTATTAATTCATAAAATATCTTAATTAAAACAAAATAAATATTTCCATAAAGTACCTCTCAAAAGCGATGATCATTGCCAACTTGAGTCATTTGTTTGTGACCCCACGTTTGTCGCAGGAGAGCTTTCATGAGTGGAAAAATTGATGTGCGTGAAATCGACGCTTTAGTCGATGCACAAAATGGACGAATCTCACCATCGATCTATACTGATCCAGATTTGTACGAACTTGAGCTTGAACGTGTGTTCGGTCGTACTTGGTTATTTCTTTGCCATGAAAGCCAAATTCCTAAAGCTGGCGATTTCTTCAATACCTATATGGGTGAAGATCCAATTATCGTGGTTCGTCAAAAAGATGGCTCGATCAAAGCATTACTCAACCAATGCCGTCACCGTTCTATGCGTGTGAGTTTCGCAGACTGTGGTAATACCCGTGCATTTACTTGCCCATATCACGGTTGGTCATATGGCGTAGATGGTTCTTTAAAAGATATTCCACTCGAAGAACGTGCATTCCCACAAGGCGCATGTAAAGAAGAATGGGGGCTAATCGAAGTTAACCGTGTTAAATCCTATAAAGGTTTAGTGTTCGGTTGTTGGGATGAAACCACACCTGATCTTGAAGAATATATGGGCGATATCGCTTGGTATTTAGATGGTGTTTTAGACCGTCGTCCAGGTGGCACAGAAATCATCGGTGGTGTGCATAAATGGGAAATCGAATGTAACTGGAAATTTGCAGCAGAACAGTTTGCATCTGACCAATACCATGCCTTGTTCTCACATGCTTCTGCAATCCAAGTTTTAGGTGCAAAACCAGATGATGATGCCTCGAAGCAATTGGGTGCAGCACAAACCGCACGTCCTGTTTGGGAAACTGCCAAAGATGCGATCCAATACGGTTCACGTGGTCACGGTTCAGGCTTCTTCTTTACTGAAAAACCAGATGCAAACGTATGGGTAGATGGTGAAGTTGCAAACTATTTCCGTGAAACTTATGAAGAAGTGAAAGAGCGTTTAGGTGAAGTTCGTGCTTTACGTCTTGCAGGTCACAATACCATGTTCCCAACCTTGTCTTGGTTGAACGGTACTGCAACGCTTCGTGTATGGCATCCACGTGGTCCAAACAAAACTGAAGTATGGGCATTTTGTATTGCTGATGCTGAAGCGTCACAAGAAGTGAAAGAAGCATTTGAACGCTCTGCAACACGTGCCTTTGGTCCAGCAGGTTTCTTAGAGCAAGATGACTCTGAAAACTGGATTGAAATCCAAAAAGTTTTACGTGGTTATAAAGCGCGCCAAAACCGCTTGATCATGGAAATGGGTAAAGGCAACGAAAAAGTTCGTGAAGATGGTATTCCTGGGATCACCAACTACATTTTCTCTGAAACTGCAGCACGTGGTATGTACCGCCGTTGGGCAGACTTATTGATCCATGAGAAATGGGAAGATGTAGAAGCTGCTGCGGAAGCATATGAGAAGGAGCTTGTAAAATGAGTTTAGTCAGTCTAGAACTTCAACACCAAATCAGCCAATTTTTATATCGCGAAGCAAAATTGCTCGATGATTGGAAATTCCGTGATTGGCTAGAACTTTTTGCAGAAGACATTTCTTATACTTTGCGTACGACACCAAATGCGCAAACCCGTGACCGTCGTCGTTCAGTTGAACCACCCACAACTTGGGTATTTAACGACAATAAACATTTATTGGAACGTCGTGTTGCACGTCTAGAAACAGGGATGGCATGGGCAGAAGAGCCACCGTCACGTACTACGCACATGGTTTCCAATGTCATCGTAGAGCCGACAGAAGTGGCTGATGAATACGATGTGTATGTGACGTATTTACTCTACCGTACGCAAAAAGAAAAAGATGTGACGATTTACTGTGGTAAACGTCGTGACAAACTTCGTCAAGTGGAAGGTGGTCTAGGATTCCAAATTTTTGATCGTAAGATCACATTGGATCAAGTGACTTACAACTCACATAACCTGAGCGTGTTCTTCTAATGAATAAAATTTTTGTTTGCCAAGTTGATGAATTGGATGAAGGCGAAGCCCTTAAAGTTGATTGTGGCGTAAATGGTATCGAAGCGCTTGCTGTATTTAACAATAACGGTGAGTTCTTTGCGATGAATGACCGTTGTTCACATGGTAATGCGTCAATGTCTGAAGGTTATCTTGAGGATGACGGTACGGTGGAATGCCCACTGCATTCTGCACGTTTCTGTTTAAAAACAGGGCAAGCACTGTGCTTGCCTGCAACTGATCCAATCAAAACATTCCCAGTGATTGTGGAAGATGGTCAGTTATTTGTTGAAATGGCAGGAGAGTAATCATGGGTTGGCTACAAGGTGAGGTTGCATTAATCACAGGTGGTGGTTCAGGTTTAGGCTGGGCTTTGGTCGAGCGTTTTTTAGAAGAAGGTGCACAAGTTGCGGTTCTTCAACGTTCACAAGACAAAGTTGATGCGCTAAAAGAACACTTCGGTGAGCAAATTGTTGCGATCACTGGTGATGTTGCCAACTATGAAGACAATGTCCGTGCAGTAAATGCAACTGTAGAACGCTTTGGAAAACTTGACTGTTTTGTTGGTAATGCAGGCATCTGGGATCATTATGCCGACCTCGTCAATACGTCGGGTGAGCAGCTTGAAAAAGCCTTTGATGAAATCATGGGCATCAATACCAAATCACTCATTTTGGGTGCAAAAGCAGCTTTAGATGAGTTGGTTAAATCGGAAGGCTCAATCATTTTCACACTGTCTAACTCCGCGCTGTATTCGGCAGGCGGAGGTCCTGTATATACCGCGTCTAAGCATGCAGGTGTAGGGATTATGAAAGAGTTGGCTTATGAGCTTGCCCCTAAAGTACGTGTGAATGCCGTTGCGCCATCAGGCATGAATGTCAATATCAAAGGTGCTGCATCATTAGGTCAAGACAAACTTGGTCTGCTTGATGCACGTGATCCAGAGAAAATTGCACGTGGTATGCCACTGAACTTTTTACCAGAACCTGAAGATATGACAGGGTCATATGTGCTGTTGGCTTCTCGCCAAAATAATCGCCCGCTCACAGGTGTATTGATTAATGCAGAATGTGGTTTGGGCATTCGTGGTTTACGCCAACCACGTGCAGGTTTCTTTGATGAGTAATTGATTTACTTAACTATTCATAGATCAAATCCTCCCCTTGTGGAACATGCTCCTCACCTTTTCCAAAGGAGGGAGTATTTCGAATTTAGATGGGTCTTTTATATTCGACAGTTCGCCTCTTTTTAAAGAGAGGTTAGGGGAGATTAAGAAGTAGCGTCATTACTTCTATTCTGGAGTCCAACATGCCTGTTAAGCTCATTTGTGCATCGCACAGTCCTTTAATGGAATTTGCTTCCCCACAAGAACACAATAAAGAGCAAAAAGTTCGTGAAACTTTTGCTCAACTTGCCAAAGAAATCGAAGCGTATGATCCAACCTTGATCATTACTTTTGGGCCAGACCATTTTAATGGTTTCTTCTATGACCTTATGCCAAGTTTCTGCGTGGGGATTCGTGCCAAAGCTGCAGGTGACTGGGATTATGGCAAAGACAATGATCAGATCAATGTGCCTGAAGATACAGCACTTCAACTGGTTCGTTGTGTATTGGACGAAGGTGTGGATGTTGCGTACTCATATCGTATGCAAGCTGATCATGGAGTAACCCAACCTTTACATTTCTTGTGTCATGGACAATTAGACCGTTATCCAACCATTCCTATTTTCATTAATGGTGCTGCAGCACCTATGCCAACCACCAAGCGTACAGTAGCACTTGGTCGTGCTGTGGGTCAGTTCATTAAGTCATTAAATCTTGAAAATGAGCGTGTGTTGGTATTAGGAACAGGTGGTCTTTCTCATGATCCACCCACACCGCAAATGGGTGCTGTATCTCCTGAAGTTGAAGAGTTTTTGATTTGTGGACGCAATCCTACTGAGGAAGCACGTAACACCCGTCAAGGCAAAATCATCGCAGTGGGACAAAAACTTGCTGCGGGGGATAAATCAGTTGCTGTACCACTCAATCCTGAATGGGATCGTGCATTGCTTAAAACATTTGCCAAAGCTGACTTCGCTACGCTTGAAGCTATGACAGAAGCTGAGATTCGTGCGGAAGGTGGACGTGGTGGTCAAGAAGTTCGCTCGTGGATGGCAGCATTTGCAGCATTGCATGAAGTCGGTGAATACCACATGACTACACGTTGCTATGAAGATATTAGTGAGTGGATTGCGGGCTTCGGCATCGTATCTGCTGAGTTGAAATAAATTAAGGATACAATCCCATGAACCAAAATGATATTCAAACCATCGTGATTGTTGGTGCTGGTCAAGCTGGTGCAAGCGCCATTTTAGAACTTCGTGCCAACAAATATGAAGGCAAAATCATTTTGGTGGGTGATGAAACCCATCTACCGTATGAACGTCCACCATTGTCCAAAGATGTGATCTTAAAACCTGAAGATACCAAGATTGAGATTCTTTCGGAACAAAAATTAGTAGATTTAGGCGTTGAGCATATTCGTGGCAATGCTGTGGTGAAAATCAATAGCGATGTGAAAACCATTGAACTGAAAAATGGTGAAACTGTTGCATTTGATAAATTGTTACTTGCAACAGGTGGTGCAGCACGTCGTTTGCCAAACTTTGATGCATTAGGAAAACACGTTTATACGCTTCGTAATCTTGAAGATTCACAAGCACTCGTGCCTGTATTGCAAGCAGGACGTCGTATAGTCCTAATCGGTGGTGGCGTGATTGGTCTTGAACTTGCATCTTCTGCACGTGCAAAAGAGTGTCAAGTGACTGTGGTCGAAATGGGTGCAATGGTAATGGGGCGTTCATCGCCACGTATCTTAAGTGAATTTTTATTGGCGCAGCAACGTCTTGCAGGCGTTGATGTCCGTCTAGAAACCAAGATTGCCGATTGCCATCTTGAGCAAAATCAGCAGGGTGAAGAAGTCGTGATCACCTTAGAAGGGGGTGAAGAACTGCGTGCCGATGCCGTGATTTATGGGATTGGGATTATTCCAAATGCCCAATTAGCTGTAGATGCAGGCTTAGAGGTCGATTTCGCGATTAAAGTGAATAATAACTGCCAAAGCTCACATCCTGACATTTATGCAGCAGGGGATGTTGCAACACAACTGCGTGATTGTGGTAATCACCGCCGTGTAGAAACTTGGGAAAATGCAAACTTACAAGCGGGTATTTTCGCTCGTCATGTGATGGGGGTAGAACATCCTCCGCTTAATCCTGCATGGTTCTGGACAGATCAGCTAAATATTAACTACCAATTTGTTGGTGATATGGCAGCGGCTGAATGGATCGTGCGTGGTGAAATGAATCCAGAACAAGGTGATGCATCATCGTTTGTACTTTTTGGTGTGACAGATGGCGTGATTGTGGGTGGGATTACGGTCAATGCAGCCAAAGAAATGCGTCATTTGAAAAAATTGATTAGCAAACAAACGCCATTTGAAGCAGATAAATATTTAGATTTAAGCCAAGATTTACGTAAATTAGTTAAATAAATTTAAGTTTATGCAAAAAAGCCTGAGTAGATTTACTCAGGCTTTTTTATGTGTTTGGTCATGTGAAAATAATACCATTTTTGGAAAATAACATAATATAAGTAATTTGTTTTCGACGGAGTCTTGCATCTAAAATTTATCTTTAGGGACTAGCCTTCGGCTCGACCTACTTTTGTTTCGGCAAAAGTAGGCAAAACCATTGTCATCCACAGAACTCGACAAATACCATAAATTGATTGATGTATTGCGAAAACATTATCAATCATTAATAATTCTGCCTCAAACAACTGTGGATGACGTTTCCGCGTCTCAATTTATGATTGGGAGCGAAAAATCATTTCAAAAATATATTATAAAACTTTTATTTTAAGAGTGTGCATGAAAACGTAAATGTAAAGTCGAACATGGATAACCTTGCGCATCCCATTTGGAACGAGCGCTCAGCTGAAAACCATGCTTTTGATAAAATTTAAATTCCTTTTGATTGCTTTCAAAAACATCCACTTCTTGAACACCCAACTTTAAAGCATATTTTAACAGCATTGAACCAAAGCCGAGTCCTGCATATTGAGGATGTACATAGAGCATTTCTATCTTACGATAAGCAATCCCAATAAAGCCGATAATTTGTTGATTTAGTTCGATATGAAACAACTGCATATGTTCAAAATAATGATGTACGGTTAAAAGCTCTCGTATTTTTAAAATATGCTGTTGTTGAAAAGAATGTTGTTTGGCATCCACACAGCGTTGCCAAACAGAAAATAGTGCAGGATGTTGATCAGGTTGAGATGAACGAATTTCGGTTTGCATAAAAAGATCGCTCAATCGTGAACAGCAACAAAAATTAAAGGAAATATACATGCGGTTTAACTAATATGGCTTAAAATGCAGAGAAAAATCAAATCACTGTATTTGATGACAATAAACAGGACAATAAATGTCAGATTCCAACAAAATTGTGGTATATGCAGCACTTTTCGGTAATCTTGCGATTGCATTTGTAAAGTTTGTGGCTGCTTATATCACAAACAGTTCTGCAATGCTCAGTGAAGCGATTCATTCAGTTGTAGATACACTCAATGAAGTACTACTGCTGCATGGTATGAAGAAATCACAACAACCCGCAAATGCCAAACATCCGTTTGGCTATGGGCGAGAGTTGTATTTTTGGGCATTTATTGTTTCATTATTGGTTTTTGCTTTGGGCGCAATTGTATCGATTTATCAAGGTGTGCAGCATGTCTTACATCCCGAAGAAATCACATCACCTTATGTCAATTATATTGTGTTAGTGATTGCGATTCTGTGTGAAGGGACTTCTTGGTTTGTTGCTTTAAAGTCTTTTAAAAAATTAAAAGGTAGAATGAGCTACTTCGAAGCATTTAAACGCAGTAAAGATCCGACAACCTTTACTGTATTGTTTGAAGATTCGGCAGCACTGATAGGTTTGTTTATTGCATTGATCGGGATTTTTCTGGCACATCAGTTGAACATGCCAGTGATAGATGGTATTTCTTCCATTTTGATTGGTATCGTTTTGGCGATATCCGCTTTACTTTTAGCAAGAGAAACGAAAGGATTGCTGTTGGGTGAAATTGCTCATCCACAATTACGTGAAAATGTGTTAAAAGTGGCGAGGGAAGATTTTGCTGTGCAGTATGCCAATGGTGTTCTAACTGAACAAATGGGTGCTCATCAAGTACTTGCCTCATTGAGTTTAGAATTTAAAGATAATTTAACTTCAGATGATATCGAAGCTTGTGTCAATCGTATTGAAACCAAGATCAGAGAGATTCATCCTGAAATTATTGCGTTGTTTATTAAACCGCAAACCCAACAAATGTGGTTAGAAAGAATGAAAGGGCGTTTAGAGTCGTAATGTCAAAAGAGATTGAACAGAATTCGGTTGAAGATCGTACTTTAAATACCGAAGAAGTTGTAGCGACCGTTCCTACACAACAGATCCATTATCGTTTAGAAACTGAAAGCTGCCTATCACATACGTGGTATCGACCTGTATTTAAAGTATTGGCATCAGATCATCATAATGGTGAAAACTTTTTTAATCCTGTGCGTCGCCCTGAAGGCAATCGCCGTTGGGACTTAGTGAAATGGCTCAGTACACGCAAGTCTTCAACTTGGGGTGTCGACTCAAGCAAAGAAGCTGCTGAGTTTTATGCAACACCACGCGCTTTGCCCCAAAACCGCCCAAATGCCTCAGAAAATGATTGGCAAATTTGGTTTATTGGACATGCAACCGTATTGTTGCAAATCGGACCTTATAATTTTTTAACAGACCCAGTCTGGGCAGATCATGTCAGCCCAAAACAAGGGCGTGGTCCTAAACGTGTGATTCCAGCAGGGATTGCATTGGAGCATCTACCGACGATTCATGCAGTGTTACTCAGTCATAATCATTATGATCATATGGATATCGCCAGTTTGCGTTGGTTACATCGTAAATTTGCAATGCCGATTTATACAGGTTTAGGCAATAGCCATTATTTACCAAATGATTGGCATGTCATTGAAATGGATTGGTGGCAATCTGCATTATTTAAAAATTTAAAAATCGTCTATACCCCTGCACAACATGGCTCAGGGCGTGGTTTCCGTGACCAAAATGCAGCACTGTGGGGTGGTTTTTCTATTATTTCACAGCATGGGCATTTTTTCTTTGCAGGAGATACGGGCTACTCAGGGCATTTCAAAGAGATTCAAAAGCGTTTAGGTTCACCACGTATTGCGCTGATTCCTATTGGGGCGTATGAGCCACGTAATTTAATGAAGTATATGCATATGAATCCACAAGATGCCTTTCAAGCGCATATTGATTTGCAAGCAAAACGTTCATTGGCAATTCACTATCGGACTTTCCAGTTGACCGATGAAAGCCGAGAACAGCCTGAACTTGATTTACATCATGCAATGAAAAATACATCTAAGTTGATGAATCCGTTCTATTGTATAAAAGAAGGGCGTAAGTTAATCGTTTAGCTAAGTACAAAGCAGTTGAAGGATGGCATGGATAATTTAAGGTTACAGAGAATAGACTGAATTACAAGCCTTACTTCCACTGCTTTTCCCTATGATGGCGTGTGAGTAGCCTGCTTAGAATTATCTGATCTACTACAAAGTTGGCATAAAGATCAGCAATAACTTTTTATTTCATGCATAAAAAGAGAAAAATAATGAAAATAGTCAAGCCAATGATGTTGATTTTATTGATGTTTGGCAATGTTACTGTACAAGCAAAGACTTTTACGATTAATCGACATCATTTTGAGATTAAAACTACGCAAAGCGAAAATGAAGAAGGTTTTGAACAAGACAATATTGAGTTGTATCGTGGTGCTAAAAAACTTTTAACGCATACCCAACGTTTAAGTACAGGCGATTGCAGTATTCTCACCATTGAATTGGGCGATTTTGAAGTTAAAAATGATCAACTCATTTTTTATACATATTGGGCAGCAGGAGATCGACAGGGGCTGTGGACTTTTCCATATGGTGTGCGTAAGCAAGTTTATTCAGTTGACTCAAAAGGTATGGTTAAATTAATCAGTGCCGAGATTTATGTAGAAGATGTCATGGGTGATCCATTCACAAACCATCCGCAAGAGGATTATTTGCAATTTTTAAATACTCCACCTAAAAATAACCAGCAGAAAAAAGCGCTGAATGGTTATATTCAAAGTATGCAGAGCCGTTATAAGGCACGTTTTGTTCATGGTCAGGCGCGTGCGTTATTGATCAAAGAAGTGAAAGCAAAATTGGCTAAACAAATTGCCAATGAAACCAAAGGTTGGAAAGAAGATTTTGGTCAAAATGTTAGGATGTGATGTTTTGGTTGTGCTGAATATTCATGAGTTGAATCGCGACAACTGACAATGTTGCTATGGCAAGATTCATTACAAAAGGGTTAAAAGCTTGTTGGAAATAGGTCACATCAGTTAATAAAATAAATATACTGAGCCCAAGCATGGCTGCCATATTGAAATAGTGTAAGATCTTGCGCTGCTTCAAGAGCAGAAATAACACACCAAAAATAATTTCCATCAAACCCGCAACATCAACCAGCATCAACATGGTCAGCTCATCTAAACCGTGTAATTCCCACAAGCGTTGTTCATCGAGTGCATGAAACATTAATTTGGGAACGCTGCCTTGATAAATCCATATCATTGCCAAAGTAAAATGTAATATAAATAAAACCTTATCAATAGCTTTAGACTGTTGCATAAACGACATTTTCCAAAAAATGCTGTTTATTTTCAGCAGAAGCGAATAAACAATAATCTGTCGTACCAAACAAACCATAACGATTCTGTGCTACACGTCGATATAAAAAATCACGCATACGTTTTGGAAATAGATAGCCAATTTTTAGACTAGAAAATGGTCGACCTAAACTGTCCATCACTTTTAAAAATGCTGTAGATTCGGTATAGGCTTGCCCATTTTGAATGACCAACATGGTGTCAAACTGATCTAAAGGCATATGATAATGTTTTAAAATTGCTTGCCCAAGCGCAGACTGTACCGAAGCAAGTTTAAATTGCGCTGTGTGATCATATTTGATTAAAAATTTTGCCCAAGCATTACACAGCACACATATTTCATCAAATAATACAATGTCATGCATTGCAATAATGTTCTCGATATTTTTATTCATTTTTTATTTTTCAACACTGTAAAGTTAGACTATAGCAACTTTATAAATGAAGAAAAACCACCCGAAGGTGGTTTTCAATTTTACTTGTAACTTAGAGCAAACCAGGATTACCTTGTGCTGGATCAGTTGCTCGAGCAGCTTGAGCATCAGCAACAGTCATCCCCAACGCCTTCGCTACACCTTCACCATATGCTGGGTCACACGCATAGCAGTTACGAATATGACGATATTTGATGAAATCTAAGGCATCACCCATCGCAGCCGCAGTATTGTTAAATAAAGCCTGTTGTTGCTCAGGTTTCATTAAATTAAATAATGCACGTGGTTGACTGAAATAGTCTGCATCATCTTGGCGATAATCCCAAAAATCTGCATCACCTGTAATTTTTAAAGGTGGCTCTTTGTATTGTGGTTGTTCTTGCCATTGGTGAAAGCTGTTTGGCTCATAGTGTGGCAAGCTGCCATAGTTCCCATCCATACGACCTTGACCATCACGGCGGTTAGAGTGGACTGGACAACGTGCTGCATTGACAGGGATTTGAGTATGGTTAACACCTACACGATAACGAGCAGCATCAGCATAGTTGACTAAACGAGCTTGTAGCATACGGTCTGGAGAATAACTAATGCCAGGAACAAGGTTGCTCGGTGCAAAGGTTGCTTGTTCGACATCTTGGAAATAATTTTCAGGATTACGATTTAATTCAAACTCACCCACATCGATCAGAGGATAGTCACCATGTGGCCAAACTTTGGTTAAGTCAAATGGATGATAAGGTACTTTTTCTGCATCAGTTTCAGGCATGATTTGAACTTGCAGTTTCCATTTTGGGAAATCGCCACGTTCAATTGCATTAAATAAATCAGTTTGTGAGCTTTCACGATCTTTGGCAATGATTGCTTCTGCTTCGGCATCCGTTAAGTTTTTAATGCCTTGTTGGGTACGGAAATGGAATTTTACCCAAAAACGTTCATTTTGATCATTGATAAAACTATAGGTATGACTACCAAAACCATGCATATGACGATAACCATCAGGAATACCACGATCCGACATGACGATGGTCACTTGGTGGAATGCTTCTGGCAATAATGTCCAATAATCCCAGTTATTGGTTGCACTACGTTTGTTGGTTTTTGGGTCACGTTTAACAGCTTTGTTTAAATCTGGAAATTTACGTGGATCACGCATAAAGAATACAGGGGTGTTGTTACCCACGAGATCCCAGTTCCCTTCTTCAGTATAAAATTTTAGTGCAAAACCACGAATATCACGTTCTGCATCTGCAGCACCACGTTCACCTGCAACGGTAGAGAAGCGAGCGAACATTTCAGTTTTTTTGCCGACTTCAGAGAAAATTTTAGCACGTGTATATTTGCTAATGTCATGTGTTACTGTAAATGTACCAAATGCACCAGAACCTTTGGCATGCATACGGCGCTCAGGAATCACCTCACGAACAAAGTTGGCTAACTTTTCATTGAGCCATAAATCTTGTGCAAGTAATGGACCACGAGCACCTGCCGTCATACTGTTTTGGTTGTCCACTACAGGAGCACCAACATCAGTGGTTAGGTGGGTGACTGGGCACTTTTTAATATCGTCTTGGCTCATCTTATTTCTCCATTATTCTCATCATGCATTTTGAGGAATGTTCCCATCGTAAATATGGATAACATGCTTCAGCAGATATGACATTAACCGTTTTGTTAATTCATTCTAAAATTACAATATGACAAAGCGATGTTGTTTAAAGTCATTTTGAGCGTGTTGAAACTGAAAATAACTAGTTTAAAAATATATACCTGCATACTGAATGTAATATTTTCAATGTTATTTGACAAATGGAATATAAAGGTCTAAATAAGTGGAAAAAGCGATTGATTAGTGTTTTAAATTGACATGAATACTCGGAAATCAAGTGCTTTCTATTTTTGAAAGCCTGAGATGCTGCTCAGTGTTTTATGATTGCTAGCGTGCTAAATGGTACGCTGAGCTCAATATTTTTCGAACATTGGGTTGGTTAATATTCAATATGAAATCAATATGCTGGATCAAGTTAGATGAATAAGACATTGAAATTACTATTTTGCTTAAATCAAATTTTTTAGCATTTGGACAATATCTTTCTCTAAATGTCCCCATTCTTTAAACGTCGGTTCAATCAACAATGTTTGTGATACAAAACCATAGCAAATTCTTTGTACATTTAGACTGACATGGTTGAGCTGTGTTGTATCTGTTATGAATGAAGCAAGTACATGCTGCCACATTTGAACCATCATGGCATAACTTTTCTGATAAATTTCAATACTGGAAATCTGGCGTTCCAATAAAAAAGTTTGCGCCCATAAAAACTGCTCAGCCTGAATTTGTTGTAACTGAAACTGAATGATCTGCTGTAAATAACTCTCCAAAGTCAGATTTGTGGATAACTCATATCGACTTTGTGCATAACTTTTTAAAGCTTCGGCATTATTTTTCACATGCTGATGAATGGTCAGAGCAATCAAATCTTCTTTCTTAGAAAAATACTCATAAAAAGTCCCTAATCCTACACCTGCAAGCTCAGTGATTTCCCGAATCGTGATCTTATGGGCAGGGCGTTCATGTAAAAGCCGAACAAAACTTTCTATCAAAGCTTCTTGTGTGATGCGCGCCCTTGATTGACGTGGTTTACGTCGTACATTAATCGCAGCTAAAGCCATAAAACTAATCCGAACACCAATGAATGCATTTTCTTCTATACTGAATGCAATTAGGCAAAACAACAAGATGAGCATTTAGGATGGATACAGTACAAGATTGGCAAACCCATCAGATCAGTAATCAGTTCGATGAGCTACAAAACTACAATCTGTTCAGCACAGATCAAGTATTACAGGAAATCTTGCAACGTTATGGCAGCCAAGATCATCATACTTTAACTGAGTTTGCGCAGATCATCGGTTCAACTGAATATTATCAATACGCAGACTTAGCCAACCGACATACACCAGAGTTACAAAGTTTTGATGCACGTGGTCGCCGTAAAGACCTTGTAGAGTTTCACCCTGCATGGCATAAATGGATGGCAATCAACCGCCAATATTCCAGTCATGCTTATCCCTTTAGTCATTCACACTCTACTTCAAAATGGGTCGATTGGGCGGCAAGATTCTTTTTAGCAGGACAAGTGGAGTGTGGCAATTTATGTCCAAACTCAATGACTTTGGGCAGTATTCCACTGATTCAAAATGAACCTGAACTGTGGGCAAAAATTGGTGAAAAATTATTGTCCAATGAATACGATGAGCGTGATCTACCGATTGCCCAAAAGAAATCAATTTGGCTGGGTATGGGCATGACTGAAAAACAAGGTGGTTCAGATGTCCGTGCCAATGAAACATTTGCAGTTCCTGTGGCTGAATCAGGTCGTGGCAAAGCCTATTTACTCACAGGACACAAATGGTTTTTCTCGGCACCCATGTGTGATGCACATTTGGTTGTGGCAAAAACTGAACAAGATGGTTTGGCGTGTTTCTTTGTGCCTCGCTGGCTAGAGGACGGGATAAAAAACAACATTCAAGTACAACGTTTAAAAGAAAAAGTCGGAAATCGTAGTAATTCAAGCTCAGAGGTCGAGTTTAAAAACGCATGGGGCATCATGATCGGAGAAGCAGGACGTGGTATTCCCACCATTATCGAAATGGCGAATTACACACGTTTAACCTGTTCAGTCGGTTCAAGTGCCATGCTCCGACAAGCATTGACGCAATGCCTTGCCTATACCCGTCAGCGCAAAGCTTTTGGAAAGCATTTAGCAGAACAACCTTTGATGCAAGCAGTTCTTACTGATTTGGCTTTAGAAACTGAAGCAGCGATGCAACTGAGTTTTCATCTTGCGCATTGCTATGAACAAGATGATGCCTTGTCACTTGCATGGAAGCGCATCATGACCCCAGCGGCTAAGTTTTGGGTGTGTAAACGCACAGTTGAGCTCACAGGCGAAATGATGGAAGTTTTTGGTGGAAATGGTTATGTCGACACAGGCATCATGGCGCGTATTTTCAAAGAAGCACCTGTTAATACCATTTGGGAGGGCTCTGGCAATGTTATGTGTCTGGATGTATTACGTGCTATTCAGCGTGATCGTGAATCCATCGAAGTATTGTTCCAATCTTTTGCCAAAGTTGCTTCTCAGGATGTAATTTTACACAATGAATTACAGGCTTTGTTGAAACTATTTAGTGGCTTACAAGCACATGAATTGCAATTTATGGCACGGAGCTTGGTCAGCCGTTTGGTGATTTTGGCGCAAGCAATTTTACTTAAGCAATATGCACCTGATTATGTCTCAGAGGCCTTTATCCAAACGCGTTATAGTGAGTTTCATGGACGAGTTGTAGGGATGGTAGATGCAAAAGTGGTGGATGTTAAACGATTATTAGCAAGAGCATGGGCAGATTAAAAATGTAAAAAAAATTGAAGAAGTTGCTATGATACCAACTTCTTCAATGCTCAATGCAGATTTATTTTAGCTGGGTGCTTTGAATAGGGAAGTTCAAAAAAGGTTTAATTTCCTTTAAAACAAACATACTTTGCATTTCTTTAATGCCTGGCAAACGTCGAATGATAGACATTGAAAAATCAGCATAGGTATCCAAATCAGGTGAAACGACTTGAAGAAGGAAATCAGCATCGCCACCAATGCTATAACAGGCAACGACATGTTCTAAGGCAGTCACTTCTTCTTCAAATTTTTTGGCTTCTTTTTCACTGTGGCTGTCAATTGAAACTCGAATAAAAACCATAACTCCTAACCCGATTTTTTTACGGTCAAGTAATACGCCATAGCCTTTAATGATTTTAGTATCTTCTAAGTGTTTTACACGTCGCCAACAAGGTGAAGCAGACATCCCAATTTTTTCTGCAAGTTCAGCGTTGGTGATCCGTGAGTCAGTTTGAAGAATTTCTAAAATCTTGCTATCTGTTTTATTAATTGTAATCAAAGACATTATTTACCTATAAAATACAGTATCTAGGTTGTTTATACCCTTTTATTTGGTTTTAAGGGAATAAAAAGATCAGCTTTACCTTGGTTTTTGTAAAAAAATAAATGCAATATTTTATAAGAGTATTGCAATGGAATATTTCACCCAAATTTCGACCTATTTATTTACACTAATTTTAGCTGCACTTATTCCTGGACCAGGCATGACAGGGTTAATGTTCAAAACATTAACCCATGGATATAAAAGTGGAATATTCATGCTTTTTGGCTTGATTACCGCAGACTTAATTTTTTTATCTACTTCACTTGTGTTAATTGCATATTTCAACCAACTCAATGCAAGTTTTTCATTTTACTTGGATATCTTATGTAGCTTTTATTTGTTGTATTTGGCTTATCAGTATTGGCATTTTAATGGAAATTTATTCAATGAAATAAGTGAATTAAACACAAAAAATAGGATTTCAGCTTACCGTGATGGCTTATTGATCACTTTAAGCAACCCTAAAACCATTTCTTTTTATTTGGCATTGGTTCCTGTAATTTTTGGCTTTCAATCACTGACAAAAATTAGTTTATTGCTCATTTTATTCACAGGAATAATCTTATTGCTTGTTGGTGGGCTTTATATTTTTGGCGCAGTTAAATTAAAAATGTTACTCAATCAAAAAACAGCCCAACAGATACTGATCAAAGCATTAGCATGTATCATGTTTGGTTTAGCATGCACTATATTATTTCCAAAAGTATATAAACTATTTTTATAAATGGTTTTATTAAATTTGTATCGGATAAATCATTATTTAAGACACTTTTATATTTTTATTTATATATGAATTGAAAATATTTATTTGATTATCTTTATAAAAAATCATCAATAAGCTAACTATTTTTGAAATAAAAATAATTTTATAAACATATGTTTTTACTCGTTGTTTTAGGTGTAAGATGATAATAGAAGCAATGCTTTATTTTAAGCTTTAAAAGTGCTGTGTTTATATCAATATATTAACATTGTTTTGAATAATTTTTAAGCATAAAATGTGACTCGATTGTTGATGTAAAATACATGAAAATAATAAATAAATCCGCCATATTAGAAATAGAAAGATAGAAAGATGATAATTTTAAATAGAGGAGATCGTTCATGATCTATGAAGTTTCTGGAGATATTTTACTGAGCGAAGCACGTGCAATTGCGCATGGGGTTGCACCAAATGATAACTTTGCAAGTGGTTTGGCTTTAAATTTAAGAGAACATTGGCCTGCTTTATATAAAGATTTTAGAAATTATTGCCATATTTATCATCCAAAATCAGGTGAATTGTGGACTTGGGTAAATGCTGAAGGGCAACGCATTATTAACCTCATGACTCAAGAAGCTGCTTATGATAAAGGCGCAAAACCAGGTAAAGCTTCTATTGAATATGTGAACAGTACACTGAAAGCACTCAGACAAGTGGTACTTGATGAGAAGATAGAAAGCCTTGCTTTACCTCGTTTAGCAACAGGTGTAGGTGGTTTGGACTGGGATGAAGTCCGTCCTTGGGTATATAAGCATTTAGAAGATTTAAATATTCCGATTTATATCTACACACTGTATCAAAAGGGTGTTAAGGCTGAAGAAAAAGCTGAATAACCACTATTTATCATCTATAAAATAAGATGAATAATACCATGAAGCTCAACAAGTGATCTTGTTGGGCTTTTTGTGTTTTAAAAGTGAACAGAGGATTGAGCGCCTTAACTCAAAAGGATTTAGCAAATTTCTCTATCTTTTATGAATTATGACATGGAATGGCATAAGGGATAAGTTTCGAAAAACTTATCCCTTATTGGCTTAGAGCAATTACTTATTTAAAGCATAAGCTCAAATCTTTAAATGAGATTACTTTTGTTTTTTAAGCTCTTTTTTAAGCTTTTTCAATTTGCCTTCGTGTTTAGAGATTTTATCCAAACGCGCTTTGATTTTTTTCTTTAAAGATTTAACTTGCTTAGACATCATGTTACTCCTTAGTTTTGGTATCCGTTGGCTGATGTTTTTTGATAAAACTACGGATAAATTTTCTTAATTCTCGTGCTGCACTGGTATCTAGGTTGTCACATAAGTGTAAGAACTCATCCCGCTCAGCACTATTAATGCGAATTAAGAGTTGACCATCTTTTTTATTCACCTTTGTTTTTTTGGGTAATTCAGCCATAACGTATTTATCCCCAAAGGTGATTATCAAAAATGTATATACAATATATATACGTTTTTAAAATAAAGCAAATTTATCTTCTTGAAAAGATTTAATTATTTTGTGATTTAATGAAAATTTATGTAAATTATCGTAAGGATTTAGAACTAAGCTACTGTTATCTCTGTGTTTATTTTAGAATCAATTTGCTTTAAAAAATAAAGATCATTTCATAAAAAGACCAAGATAAAATAGTCAATGTTGGTCTTTTTACTTATTCAATTCTTATGTCGTTTGAGTTGTTCTAAATTCTTCAACTAAAAAATCAATCAATGCTTTGACGGATGGCAGTTGTCCTCTACGTGAGGTATAAGCAAGATGAATTAATTCTGGTTTTGGTTCCCATTCAGGAATGATTTTAACTAAACGTCCCGTTTTTATGTCTTCTCTACTGATCAATTCGGGGAGTTTTGCTACACCTAAACCTTGTAAGGTTGCAGAATGTAATGCGACTAAATCAGTGGTGGTGAGCCGAGGGTCACATTTAAAATAATAATGTTCATTGTTTTGATTAAATAAATTCCAATGATACTCAGGTGCGAACGATTCCATCATCAAAATGGGCCAGTGATGTAAGTCATCTAAAGACTGGAGTTTAAAACGTTGGTTGACCAAATCAGGACTTGCCACAATATATTGCTTTGAAATAGCCAAATCACGAACAATCAAATCACTGTCCGTTAAAGGCAAAGGGCGAATACGAATGGCAACATCATAACGTTCATTGATTAAATCAACTTTACGATTGGTGGCCTCAACATGCAGTTTTACTTTGGGATATTGTATTAAGAATTTATTTAGCATTTGACTGATATTAATATGCAATAAATTAGTAGGGCAGGAAATTTTTACAGTTCCTGTAGGTTCTGCGCTCAGCATTTGCATAGCTTCATCCGCAGCTTCGGCTTCAATCAACATCGCTTTACAGTGCTGATAATAAATTTTTCCGACTTCCGTGATGGAAATTTGTCTAGTCGTTCTATTTAATAATTTGACACCTAAGCGTTTTTCTAACGCTGCTACTCTGCGACTCAATAATGATTTTGTCAGCATTAATTCATTGCTTGCTGCCGAAAACCCACCGTATTCAATTACTTTTGCAAAATAGTAGAGATCATTTAGATCTTTCATTGGCTCACCTTATTTAAAAACTATTTTATTGTTTACGTCTTAGGACAATGTGTCATATTTTTGGTATTTAATAAATATTGTTGCATTATTAATATTATAAACACACCAATAAACATGAAGGTAATAAAAATGTCTACACCAGCAAATTTTAACGGTCAACGCCCAGTGATTGATCCTAAAGATTCAGTAATGTTATTGATCGATCATCAAAGTGGTTTATTTCAAACCGTAGGTGATATGCCAATGACTGAATTACGTCAACGTGCATCTGCTTTGGCGAAAATTGCATCATTAGCAAATATTCCAGTCATTACAACGGCTTCAGTACCACAAGGTCCAAATGGTCCATTGATCCCTGAAATTCATCAAAATGCACCACATGCGCAGTATGTCGCGCGTAAAGGTGAAATCAACGCTTGGGATAATCTTGAATTTGTACAAGCGGTAAAAGCGACGGGTAAAAAAACATTGATCATTGCAGGAACAATTACCAGCGTATGTATGGCTTTCCCTGCAATCAGTGCAGTTGCAGAAGGCTACAAAGTATTTGTAGTGGTTGATGCTTCTGGGACATATAGTAAAATGGCGCAGGAAATTACATTGGCACGCATGGTTCAAGCTGGTGTAGTCCCGATGGATACCGCAGCGGTTGCTTCTGAAATCCAAAAGACTTGGAATCGTGAAGATGCAGCAGAATGGGCGCAAGTTTATACGCAAATTTTCCCTGCATATCAGTTGCTTATGGAAAGCTATAGCAAAGCACAACAAGTCATTAGTAATAACGAAGTACTTGATTCAAATCGCTAATTTTAATTGATGAAGCCATCCTGTAAAGGGTGGCTGTTTAATATAAAATGAGATCTTTATATTTTTGTAAGATATTGATAGTTATGCTAAAATATTTTATTAAAATGCTTGTATTTTGTGCAGAAAGGCGTAATATCACATTCCCATCTTATTTTGATGGGTATTAAAAAAGGTAAATAAAATGGCAAAGAAAAAAGTAGTGCCAGAGCTTGTGACTCACAACTTTGTGGCAAAACACATGCACGATTTTAACAAAAGCCAAACTTTTGTAGATCGAAAAAAAGATGCAAAACGTGGTTATGCTAAACACAAAAAAGGTCGATATTCTGATGATTATCGACCTTTTTGTTTTAATGGCTTTTATTTTTATGCATAGTTTTAACTATAACTGACTACACGTGTTGTACTTTTCACCATATCTCCCAGACCATGGGTTTTAAAATAATATTCAAGCAAACTTCTTACCATCAATGGATTATTCATTTTCAATGCTTGCTCTAATAGCTCTTTTGCATCTGGCATAGGCACATGACAAATTGCTTTACGCACACGTAAAATATTACTTGAACTCATTGATAGGGTATTAAAGCCCATTGCCATCAGCAAAATCGCATTCAATGGATCGCCCGCCATTTCTCCACAAATGCTGACAGGTTTATCATACTTATGACATTCTTTTACTAAACGTGTCAAAGCACGTAATACAGCAGGGTGTGCATGTGAATAAACGTTCGCAACACGTGGATTGTTACGATCAACAGCCAATAAATACTGAGTTAAATCATTTGAACCAACAGAGAAGAAATCTACTAAAGGCGCAAATTCATCAATTTGTAAAAGCACACTTGGAACTTCGACCATGATGCCGATTTTTGGTTTGGTGATTTTAACTTGTTCTTCTTCTTGAACAGCATGCCAGTCACGATCTAGTAAGTATAAAGCTTCTTCCACCTCACTGACACTGGTGACCATTGGCAATAAAATATGTAAGTTATTTAAACCAATACTGGCTTTGAGCATGGCACGGATTTGTGAAGAAAAAATTTCAGGATGATCAAGGGTAAAGCGAACACCACGCCAACCTAATGCTGAGTTTTCTTCTTCAATCGAGAAATAAGGCAAATCTTTGTCCGCACCAATATCTAGTGTCCGCATGACCACAGGTTTATTAGCAAAGTGGCTGAGTTGTTGGCGATAAATTGCCCGTTGTTCTTCTTCACCCGGAAAGCGCTCACGCAGCATAAATGGAATTTCAGAACGATATAAACCAACGCCTTTGGCACCACGTTGCACGCCACGTACTACATCAATCATTAAGCCTGTATTCACATACAACTTAACAGCAATACCATCAGGAGTAATGGCATCTTTGGTTTCGTACTGTTTAAGGTCTTTGGCAATTTGCTCTTCTTCTTTTTGGATCTCTTTATAACGAGTACGCATACGACGTGGTGGATTAATAAAAACCCGTCCTTGATGTGCATCGACGATCATTTCCACATCATCAAGTGTATTGACTGGAAGTTCAGTCACACCCACGACAGTTGGAATGCCGAGCGCACGTGCGACGATGACCATATGTGAGTTCATCGCACCTTCAGTGGTGACAATCGCTGCAATTTTATCGACAGGCAGTTCAACCAAAGCCGCAGTAGAAATTTCATCACCAATAAGAATGCTTTCATCAGTCAGTTCACGATGACTTGAATCTGCTTCTTGTAAATAGGCCAATATACGACGACCAAGGTCTTTTAGATCTGAAACCCGTTCACGCAAATAGTCATCTTCCATTTGTGCAAATAGTGCAATGTGTTTGTCAATCACAATACGTACCGCACCTTGTGCCCAATTGCCATCACGGATTTCAGTCTTGATCTCAGAAGGTAAGGCATTTTCATCTAACATGCGTAAGAATACGCTAAACAGCGCACGCTCTTCTGCCATGAGCGCATCTTGCATTTTGTCATCAAGTGATTGAATTTCATTACGTACAGATGCTATCGCATGATCTAAAAGTTGTAATTCTTCACTAATGTCATCGGCTTCACGATCTGGCACAGCCGCCAAATCTGCAGGTGGATAGAGAATAATGGCACGACCAATCGCAATCCCGCCTGAGCCTGAAATTCCTTGAAAGGTTTTATAGGTCGGTAAACTGTTTGGCTTACGGAAAACGTCAATATTACCTACTGCATGTGCATGTGCAATCACACCCGAAAGTTGGGCACATAAAGTGACTAAAAATGATTCAGCCGCTTCACTAAAATCTTGGGGTTCTTTATTTTGTACCACCAAAACGCCCATGACTTTACGGCGATACATCACAGGGACACCGAGGAAAGAGTTATAAATCTCTTCGCCAGTTTCAGGGAGATATAAAAAGCGTTCGTGTTTCGGCGCATTGTCTAAGTTGACAATTTCCTCACGTTGTCCGACTAAACCGACCAAGCCCTCACTGGTATGCAATGAAACATTGCCTACAGCATTGGGGTTGAGTCCTTTGGTCGCCATGAGGACAAAGCGTTGATTACGCTCATCGAGTAAATAAATGGAGCATACATCGACATGCATCGCTTCAGAAACTTGATTGACCATGATTTCTAAAGACTCATGCAAGCTGACAGACGTATTAATTTCTTGGACAATACGTCTTAGGGTGTCTAGTTGCATGTTCGACATGGGATATATGCTCCTTATAGTAGGATTGTGCTCAAATGTATAATTTCACTTTTATTTATAACAGTAGCCTCTCAAAAAATCTTTAGATTTTTATAGAAACTTCAGGTAAAAATTGTGGCATTTGCATACACAACTCCATCATTGCTTTACGATAAACATCACGTTTAAAATTCACCACCTGACCCAGCGGATACCAATAGCTAACCCATTGCCATTGGTCAAACTCTGGCGGATCAGATAGGTTCAACTGAATATAGTTCGTTGATGCTACCAATTTTAATAAAAACCATTTTTGCTTTTGTCCAATACATACGGGATCGGAATCCGAACGAATGTATCGAAGCGGCAAACGATAATGCAACCAACCTTCGGTTTGTGCAATTATTTGGACGTGCTCTGGTAGGAGCCCAACTTCTTCTCGTAGTTCTCTAAAAAGAGCTTGCTCAGGAGTTTCTCCAAACTGGATACCTCCTTGAGGAAATTGCCATGCATTGTGACCAATGCGCTTTGCCCATAAAACTTGTCCAATATCATTTGCCAAAATGATCCCGACGTTGGGTCGGAAACCTTCTGAATCGATCATTTGGCTACCTAAATTTTGTGAATTTCATTGACTTTGTATATGGGGACATTCACTCTTTAGTCCAACTCGACAAAGTCAAAGTAATAATGTTGTAAAATTGCTATGATCTTAACGAATTTCTATCGACTAGCGGAGATAGATTTACATTTTTTTTCTTAATTTTCAGTTTGCACGAGTATTTTCATGAAATTGGCGCTGTTTGACCTTGATCACACCTTATTAAATACCGACTCAGACCATTCTTGGGGGGAGTTTTTAGTCAAAGAAGGTTTGGTCGATCCGATTCATCATCGTGCAATGAATGATAAGTTTTATGAAGACTATAAAGCTGGGCAACTGGATCCGATTGCCTATAATGAATTTGTCTTTGAGTTTTTGACGCAACATGACAATGCCTATTTAACAGAATTACATCAACTTTTTATGCAAAAAGTGATTCGTCCACAAATGCGTCCCAAAGGTTTTGAGGCGATTCAACGTCATCAAGATGCAGGACATGCTTTAGTGGGAATCACCGCAACATCGGACTTTATTACTGCACCGATTTTCCGTGAGTTTGGGATTACCGAAATCATTGCGACCAATGCAGAAGTAGTTGATGGAAAATACACAGGTAAAGTCATTAATATTCCGTGTTATCAAAAGGGTAAATTGGCACGTTTAGATCAATGGCTTGAAGGGCGTGATGTGACAGAGTCGTGGGCATATTCCGATTCGATCAATGATCGCTTCTTGTTGGAGTATGCAGATCATGCAATTGCGGTAAATCCTGATGATCGTTTAGCGGCTTTGGCAAAAGAACAAGGCTGGGATATTCAAGATTGGTCGATTTGATTTTTCGAAAACTTAAAACAAGCAAAAACTCAAAACAAGCAATGTGATCTGATATTGCTTGTTCTTTAAGTATTTAAAAATTAAGATAAATATTCTTGACGAAATTGTGAGTTAAAACAGCCTAATACAAAAATGAGGGTAAAAATAATCCAACTAAGTACTGCATAGAATCGAATTTGTTCTACATTCCAATCCCATGCAAACCAACCCAAGACAAAAAAAGATTTCCAACCTTGGATGATTTTGGCACCACCCCAAGAAATGATCCATTTATGTAATAGGCTCATGACAATATAAAAAGCGATCCAAATCATCATTTTAAAGACCTGATCAATATTTTTATAAAACTACATTTAAGCGCATGACTTTAAAATCATTAAAACATAATGGTTTGTACATATATATCTGAACTTGTAAATGTTATTTTCAAAAATAATCGTCAAGATTTTGATTATTTTGAATAAATTTATACTTCATTTTAAAACTAAAAATGTTATGTTGAAAGCAAAGATTTTATCTTGATCTGGAGAAAAGAAATGAGCCAAACACGTCCAAGAATGACCAATTTATTTGAACAACTCGGTTTAGATGCAAGCGAAGCAGCAATTGCCCAATTCATTGAAACACATCAACTTGATGCAGATACTTTTTTAACCCAAGCAGACTTCTGGACGGATGCGCAACGTCAGTTTTTAGATGAAAAGTTGAGTTCAGATGGAGAGTGGGCAACGGTTGTGGATCAACTGAATGAATCATTACACGAAGATTCTGTAAAATAATAAAGATATTTTCATGCGGTAAAAATTAAAAACCATGTAATCAAAATTTACATGGTTTTTTTATTTCTTAAATTATTTAATCAAATTGCAATAATCTATGTTTTAAAATAGCACTACAAATAATAAGAATAGTGAAAACAAAAAAGTAAACTCATTATTCAACAATACAACAGATACAATAAGAAAATACAGCGCTCAAGTCAGAATTCCATATTTCAGATACGGAGTTCTTCCAAGTTTAGTTTGACTTGGATGATTTCTGAAATATGGTTTTCTGGTTTTATTTTAAAATCTTAAATCACTTAATAATTTATTTCATCATTTCAATAAGTTCTAAAACAGCACGTGATTGACTACGTGCAGGATGCCAGACCATTCCTAATTGGCGATACATATTTACATTTATATCTAATTGTTTTAAATCATTATTTAATAATGTCTTAGGCAAAACTGACCAACCTAAACCAATTGAAACCAACATACGAATCGCTTCTAAAGTATTGTTACTCATAGTTATTTTAGGTTTTAAACCTTTTTTCTCAAACTCAGCCAAAGTGATTTGACTGGTATAGGTTTGGGATGCAGGAATCAGGCTCGAATATTCGATTAAATCTTCAATGGTAAGGTTTTCTTTGTGTGCCAAAGGATGAAAAGGCGCAACCACAAATGCCAAAGGATCATCCCAGATTTTGACGTATTTTAAACGCTCATCCCCTTGTGGTGGTAAAGTCAAAAATGCTAGCTCTAAATCACCTGCAAGTACTTGTTCGTGCGCTTGTTCTGAGTCGACAAAATGCACATCTAAGGTGACATTTGGAAAATCTTGGACATATTTTTTGAGGTGTACAGGTAAATGATGCAAGCCGATATGATGACTTGTACCAATTTTCAGTTTACCTTGCACTTGCCCTTGTTCATGGCTGAGCGTGTGGTGAATATCACCCAACTCATTTAACCAATTTTTAACTTTGGGTAATAACGAATGTGCCGCATGTGTCGCTTGAACCCCACGCCCTGCGGACTCAAAAAGTTTGACACCAAAATAATCTTCAAGGCTATGTATTCGTTTGGTGACAGCAGGTTGGGTAATAAACAGTTGTTCTGCTGCCATAGAAATTGAACCAGTTTCCATAACTTTAACAAAGGCTTCAAAAGCAGCAAGATTCATGATATTTCCCATCCATAAAGAATTTTTATACGTAATTCATTATTCAGAAATTTTTAGAATTAATCAAAGCAATTCTTAAAAAATTACAAATTTTGAAAATTATTTAAAGCAGGACAGATATCTAGAAAAATTTATATACACGTTTTTGCTATACAAAATATAGGATTTACTTTTATAGTGAAGTTATAAAAATAAATAAAAGGTTAAAGCTATTGCACATTATACAACATCGCGCTATCCATGATTTTAATCAAATAAATCGCAATACATTCAAATGCTCGTGGAAACGGTTTTTTCTTTTGGGTTTTATTATTCTGCTATTCGGGGGCTTATTTCTCTATTATTTTAATCTGTATTTTCCACTGATCTTTAGCATCATTTTTGTGTTTTTTTGGACATTGGCTCGAATGCGGCATCGTCAGAAATTAAAACACTTGGTTGAAATGCAAATTCCCAATGATATTTGGCAAGCATTTTATCAGCGTCATCCACAAGTAAGTTTGTCTTCACAACAGATCATTGCTGAGGGCTTTAAAGATTATCTCGCTCTACATCTGTGGTCGAAAAACTCCTATGCGATGCCTTCACATGCAGTCGATGCATTGTGGCATTTATTGTTGGAAGAGTATCCATATTTTTATCGACAATTATGTCAAAGCTCTTTGGGTTATCTCTTAAAGCATAAACCGCACGATCAAAATCCGACAGCGCTACAAAAAGCACAACAACAGCAACAATTGATGAATACGTGGCATGCTGCATGCCAGATCCATCATTTAGATCCAAAAAATACGCAAACTTTGCCTCGTTTATTTCAGATCGATGCACAGGTAAAATGGGAAAATGGTATTTATTTTAAATTACCCTTATTGCTTGCGATGTACGCACAATTACTTCATGTCAGTTCAAATACTTCACTTATAGAACAAAATAGCGCATGTTCGTCTACAACCGCATGTTCATCTTCATGTTCAGGCTCATCCAGCGATGTGAGTCATTCTCATTCAGGTCATGATGTGAACTCCGATGGTGATTCGAGTTCAGATTCTTCGTGTAGTAGTTGTAGTAGCTGTGGCGGAGGTGGTGATTAAGTACCACAGCATTTGATTTTAGAAATTAAGCATCCATTACTGTAGCTTTTTGTGCATTTAGTGCAGCTTGGTCTTTTTTATTCCAGATTTTTTCATGGAAGAAGAATGCAAATGCTTGTACAGTAGGTTCGAGTAAACTTAAGGTGATAGCCATCCATAAATTACCAGTGACCACATAGCCAACCAACATTGCAACAGTAATGTGCATGATGTAGTAGCTTAAAGTTTTTTTGAAAATACGCTGATTGGTATTAACGAAGTTTTGAATACGAGCCATGAGAATCACCACTAAAATGTTTTAATTTTTTAAATAATAATCATTATCATTTGTGTTGTAAAAGAGATTTTTTGATTGACGACCATTGGTTTTGTAAATAAAAAGCGATAACTGAGAAATATATGCAGGATAACAACTCTAAATTCATACAAATACAAGGTGTTATAAAGTCACTTGAATATGGAGATCATAAAGAAATAAATTGGTGGAACTATCGACGTCCTGTGATTTATGGTCCTCAAAACTTTGATGCGACCTGTTTTTCTGCCCAAATCGATCAATATTCATGTGTTGGGCATTTTACACAATTGGTTTTTACAGAAGAGGATGAAGTCGAGGTTGTTTTAAAGCGATTGGAAAATAGTCAGTATTATCAAGTATATGCTTTACAACATCAGCAAATTTTACATCTAATGCCTGAACTTCATTCAAGTTATTTATATGTAGATCCAAATCAAAAAGTACCAAACTGGATGTGGATTATTTCATTGCTTTCTATCCTATTGCTTTTGAAAAGTTTTGGAATTGTGGGCGCTTTAATCGCTAGTTTTAGTGTTCTCGTTGTAATTGCTTTTAGTTGGGTGCTGTTCCGACAACTTCGAGGACGGTGGAAAAACTTTCTGATCAAGCATCAGTTATTTAAGATGCCATTAATGCAGCAAATTAGTTTAAGTCAAGCGAGTCAAAGTCAGCATTGGTATAGAATGCAAGAATTTGTTATAGACTTAAATTTGGTCAAAAGATAAGTTCAATGAAGTGTTTTTATTATTTTAATATAGATTCCTAAAAGTTTTTAAATTAATAAAAATGATAAATTAGATTTATGTAAAAACGTGGTTATAATCGAAGTTAATGAAAGAATTACCCAGTCCAGTGGAGCACCTCGACATGGCAGGCGAAAACCAAAAAGCAAAAACATTGTATGATAAATTGTGGGATGACCACTTAGTAAAACAACGAGATGATGGTTCAGCACTTCTTTATATTGACCGTCACTTATTGCATGAAGTAACTTCTCCGCAAGCGTTTGAAGGCTTGCAATTGGCTGGACGTAAACCTTGGCGTTTAAGTGCAAACGTAGCAACCCCTGACCATAACGTACCAACTTCAACCAAAGAACGTTCGGAAGGTATTGCAGGGATCGAAGATGATACTTCACGTATCCAAGTACAAACCTTAGATGACAACTGTAAAACCTTTAATGTGGTGCAGTTTGACATTAATGATGTACGTCAAGGGATTGCACATGTCGTTGGTCCTGAACAAGGTTTAACCTTACCAGGTATGACAGTTGTTTGTGGTGACTCACATACAGCAACACATGGTGCTTTCGGTTGCTTGGCACACGGGATTGGGACTTCTGAAGTTGAACATGTATTGGCAACCCAATGCTTAGTTCAAAAGAAAATGAAAAATATGTTGGTACGTGTTGATGGTAAATTAGGTCAAGGCGTTACACCAAAAGATGTAGTATTGGCGATTATCGGTAAAATCGGTACTGCGGGCGGTACAGGTCATGCGATTGAATTCGGTGGTCAAGTGTTCCGTGATATGTCGATTGAAGGTCGTATGACCGTATGTAATATGGCAATCGAAGGCGGCGCACGAGTAGGTATGGTGGCTGTTGATGAGAAAACCATTGAATATGTGAAAGATCGTCCTTATGCACCAAAAGGTGAACAATGGGATGCTGCGGTAGCCTATTGGAATACTTTGCATTCTGATGAGGACGCACATTTCGATACAGTTGTCATGTTACAAGGTGAAGAGATTGAGCCGCAAGTATCTTGGGGTACTTCACCTGAAATGGTGATTCCAGTATCTCAAGCAGTTCCAACTTTAGAACAAGCCAAAGATGAGGTACAGCGCAATGACTGGACACGTGCATATAACTACATGGGTTTAAATGGTGGTCAGTCATTGGCTGATATTCAATTAGACCGTGTGTTTATCGGTTCTTGCACCAATTCTCGTATTGAAGATATTCGTGCAGCGGCTGAAGTGGCGAAAGGCAAAAAAGTAGCGACGAGCATTAAACAAGCGATGGTGGTTCCAGGTTCTGGTTTGGTCAAAGCACAAGCAGAAGCAGAAGGCTTGGATAAAATCCTGATCGAAGCCGGTTTTGAGTGGCGTGAGCCGGGTTGTTCAATGTGCTTAGCAATGAACGCAGATAAATTACAACCGGGTGAGCACTGTGCATCGACGTCCAACCGTAACTTCGAAGGTCGTCAGGGCAATGGTGGTCGTACGCATTTAGTGAGTCCAGCAATGGCGGCTGCAGCGGCAATCGCAGGTCACTTTGTTGATGTACGTTCATTCTAATAGGAGCAAACAACATGAAAAAATATACCGTTGAACAAGGTATCGTTGCACCATTAGATCGTGCCAATGTCGATACAGATTTGATCATTCCAAAGCAGTTTTTGAAATCAATCAAACGTACTGGTTTTGGCGAAAACTTATTTGATGAATTACGTTATTTAGATGAAGGTTTTTTAGGTCAAGATAACTCAAAACGTCCTAAAAACCCTGATTTTTCATTAAATCAACCACGTTATCAAGGTGCTTCAATTTTGATTTCACGTGCCAACTTTGGTTGTGGTTCAAGTCGTGAACATGCACCTTGGGCATTGGAAGAGTATGGCTTCCGTACCGTGATTGCACCAAGTTATGCTGATATTTTCTTTAATAACAGCTTTAAAAATGGCATGTTACCTGTGATTTTATCTGAAGAAATCGTTGATCAGTTGTTTAAAGAATGTTTTGCAACTGAAGGCTATCAGTTAACGATTGATTTAGAAGCGCAAGAGGTTTGCACACCAAGTGGTGAAGCTTTCAAATTTGAAGTTGATCCATTCCGTAAACACTGTTTGTTAAATGGTTTGGATGATATTGGTCTAACTTTACAGGCAGCGGATGACATCAAAGCCTATGAAGAAAAAACCAAAGCTTCTCGTCCTTGGGTTTTTGCTGAAATACATGCTTAATTGCATAATATATAGCGTGAAGGTTCAACTCTTGATAACATGTGAAGCATAAAAAAATGTATGTTTTAGGTGACAGGGTTGGACCAAAATAATGATTAAGGTCTTTGATTATCGCATCGTGATTGGCGTATTCAGTATTCTATTGAGTGCGTGTCAAATGTCAGACGTTTCACGTGTTAAAAAAGCGGAAAAAAAATATCATGATCCTCTTAATACCGTCAGTATTTATTGTACTGGTGCAGAGAGTTGTGAGTTTGGTCGACTGAATAACATCACGTTAATAGATGAAAATACCCATCGTGTTGATTCTGCTGCGATTGAAAAAGGTTATTTGAAACTTTCAAATCAAGACCCGAAAAATCGTACGCTATTTCTATCAGTGCCTGCAAATCAATATGAGTTGGTGATTCGTTTTTATCCTATTTCTCAACAACATGCTGAAGTTTTTCATGTGATTCACCATTTTAAAGCGCATCAAAACTACACCTTTAAAATGTATCGAAAGCGCTCTGAAAATGCAGGTAGCTTGTTGAATGTTTCAGCACCATCACCTTTATGTGTGGATATGCTGCAAGCAGAACAAACCATTCGTCGTTTCTGTCGACCTTATAATGCAGAAACGGGTTTAAGCGAATATATTGAGCAAAAAATTTAAACTTAGCTGACAGTATCACTGTCAATCATGAAAATGGAAATACAAATGTCTAAACAAATTTTGATCTTGGCAGGTGATGGGATCGGTCCTGAAATTGTTGCTGCAGCAGAAAAAGTATTAAGCAATGTCAATGAAAAATTTAATTTAGGTTTGTCTTGGGAACACGGTTTACTTGGTGGTTCAGCGATTGATGCGCATGGCGAACCTTATCCAGCGGTGACGGCTGAACAAGCAAAAAAAGCAGATGCGATTTTACTTGGTGCGGTAGGCGGTCCGAAATGGGACAATATTGAACGTTCAATTCGTCCAGAGCGTGGCTTATTAAAAATTCGTAGTGAATTGAATTTATTTGCAAACTTACGCCCTGCGATTCTTTACCCACAACTTGCAGATGCTTCGAGCTTAAAACCAGAAGTGGTTTCAGGTTTAGACATTCTGATTGTACGTGAACTTACAGGCGGTATTTACTTCGGTCAACCACGTGGGATTCGTGAGCTTGAAAATGGCGAAAAGCAAGGTTATAACACCGATGTGTATGCTGAGTCTGAGATTAAACGTATCGCCAAAGTTGCTTTTGAAATGGCAAGTTTACGTGGTGGTAAGGTGTGTTCAGTCGACAAAGCGAATGTATTAGAAGTGACTGAACTTTGGAAGCAAACAGTCACAGCATTGAAAGAACAGCAATATCCAAATATCAACCTTTCACACATGTATGTCGACAATGCTGCAATGCAATTGGTTCGTGCACCAAAACAATTTGATGTGATCGTGACAGGTAACTTGTTCGGTGACATCTTGTCTGATGAAGCGGCAATGTTGACAGGTTCAATTGGTATGTTGCCATCAGCATCTTTGGATGAAAATGGCAAAGGCATGTATGAGCCATGTCATGGTTCAGCACCAGACATCGCAGGTCAAAACATTGCGAATCCGCTTGCGACTATTCTTTCTGTGGCAATGATGCTTCGTTACACTTTCCGTGAGGAAACTGCTGCCAAAGCAATTGAAGATGCAGTGGGTAAAGTCTTGGATCAAGGCTTACGCACAGGCGATATTATGTCTGAAGGTATGACCAAAGTGGGTACGACTGAAATGGGTGATGCAGTGGTTGCTGCGCTTGCTTAATCTTAATGTAGAAAATCTAATGATGTTAAACGCAGCTTAGGCTGCGTTTTTTGTGCAAGTTAGATGGTTTCAACACGCTCGCCCTGAATAATTCACGGCTTTTGCGATCCCTTGAGTTAATTCAAAAATAATTTTGCATTGAAAATTAATATCATAACTACTCGCACCAGCCCGTACTGTGCCTTGACCAAGATTAGCTTGTGGAATAGGAATATTTAAAGGTCGATAAACAGTATAAATCAATTGATCCTCACTGACCTGTGGTGCGCTACTCTGATAGCCTAATTTTTTGAAATTTAAGTTGTCTTGAATACTTTGGCTAGATTGGCCGAGAAAATCATGTAAATACGCATTCAAATCATAAGGACGATTGAGATCAGTTTGACAGCCAAGTAGCCCAAAAGAAATAACAGCAACGCTTGATAATAATATAATTTTTTGCATTTTATACTCCATGTTTTCGGCACATTATTTGTATTGACATTCATGTAGAGTGTAGTAAATATTTCTATAACTAAATGTTGTTTGATTGCTAAGTCAGATAATTGGTCGTTAAGAACAAAAAAGTGAAATAGGATAAAAAGGATACAAAGATGAAAAAGATATGGGCAGCGTTAAGCGTAATGTTGGTATCAAGTTTTGCATTTGCAGATAATTGTGATAATGCGCGTAATGCTTATGATGATATTTATTGTAGTAACAAAATTTATGCGAGTGCAGATGCTGAACTCAATAAAAACTATCAACTTCTTCGAACTAAACTCACAACAAATCAGAAAACAATTTTGAAGCGTTCACAAGTCTCGTGGATTAAACAACGTGATGCACAATGTTCTGACGAGGCAGAGCGTACGGTTTTTGTAAATTGTAATTTAGAACAGACACAAGAACGCAACGCTTGGTTAAGAGAGCGTATTCGTGAATGTGATACTGTGGGTTGTAAAAGCAGTGCGCTAAATTAAGTTAAAATAGCACATGAAAAAAGCCACAGAGGTGGCTTTTTGCTTGCTAAAACTTAGCGTGCACGATATGTGATACGACCTTTAGTTAAGTCGTAAGGTGTCATTTCGACTTTCACACTGTCGCCTGTTAAGATACGAATATAATGTTTACGCATTTTACCAGAAATGTGAGCAATCACTTCGTGACCGTTTTCTAAACGTACACGGAACATAGTATTAGGAAGCGTTTCGGTGACAACGCCTTCGAACTCGATAAGTTCCTCTTTATTGGCCATAGCCTACCTGATGATCAAATTGGAAAGGCGCAAATTATAGGCAAAATTTTAGAAAAAAACAAGTCAATGCAAGTGGCTTGCGGAGCAAATTTAGGCAAAATAGTCAAACAAAGAAATAAATTTTTTCAACAAAAAGTTGCTTATACATGTTGTCAGTTTGGTCAATCGACTGTAATCTAAATCACATGATTTAAGTATAAATTGAATAAGATACAAGGAAGGGCACTGCGTGAGTCAGCTAACTGATGCTTCGGTTGTTTTGCGATTAGGCTATCAAGCGATTCGTCGTGCGGGATTGCCAACTGAAGAACTATTATCTAAAGCGGGTGTAGCATTAAATCAAATTGATCAAAATGCCCGTACCCCTTTAAGTGCGCAATATGCTTTTTGGATTGCCGCTGAAGAGGTGAGTAAGGATCCAGACATTGGATTACATCTTGGTGAACACTTACCACTCTATCGTGGTCAAGTGATTGAACACTTGTTTATTTCAAGTGAAAATTTTGGTGAGGGTTTAAAACGTGCATTGGCCTATCAACGCCTGATTAGTGATGCTTTTCATGCCAAATTGGTGGTTGAAAGTGATGGACGTTGTTATTTAACCAATGGTGAGCAACCGTTTGCAGATAGCATTGTGAACCGTCATTTTTCTGAATGTGCGATTTCGGGCATTTTACGTTTCTTTAAATTTATTACAGAAGGGCGTTTTGAGCCAATTTACATTGATTTTAACTTTAATGAAGGCGCATCGGATGATGAATATTTAAGGGTGTATGAATGTCCTGTGAGTTTAGGGCAAAAAGAAACACGCTTATATTTTGATGCGACGATTTTAGATTATCCGCTGTGGCAAGCTGAGCCTGAGTTGCTACAGTTACATGAACAGCTTGCGATTGAAAAACTACAAGAGTTAGCACGCTACGATCTAGTCGGTGAAGTGCGTCGTGCTATTGGTTCAACCTTAGAAAGTGGTGAAACGACTTTAGAAACGGTGGCAGCGCAGCTACATATTACCCCACGTCGTTTACGCACGCAGTTGTCTGAGGCAAATACCAGCTTTCAGCAAATTCTTTCAGATTATCGTTGCCGTTTAGCGAAAAAACTTCTAGCAAATACCAATGAGAGTGTGGAACGTATTGTATATCTGACAGGTTTTTCTGAACCAAGTACCTTCTATCGTGCGTTTAAGCGTTGGACCAATGAAACGCCTGTGGAATATAGAAAGCGTAAGCAACGTTGAGTTTAATATTAGAGTCAATCTTTAAAAGCTTCGGATGTCAGCATGCGAGGCTTTTTTATTGTAAATAGGATTTGAAAATAACAAAGGATAAAAAATGAATCAGCAATTGCAAAGAATAACAGCTAAGCTTGAACAACTAAAAAATTTAGATATCCATTTACAAGTGTTTGGTGCGCAACAGCATCAATACCAACTCAATTCTCCTTTGTCTATTGACGTGATTCAGGCTTTTGAACAAGACTATCAGGTGACTTTGCCTAAAGATTATGTGGCATTTTTTACGCATATCGGCAATGGTGGCGCAGGTCCATTTCTAGGTTTAGAACCTTTTGAGCATGCATTATTTGTAGATTTAGACTATCCAAATCCGCAATTATTGCTTCATCCAAATTTGCCTTTTCCGCATCAAAACGCATGCAATGCGTTATTTATAGCGACTTGTGATGAAGATGACGAAGATAATGAACGACAATATTATGCATTTCATGCACATCAAATGGATGGTTGTATTGCTATCTGTAATTATGGTTGTGGGGTGAGTTTAAACTTGGTTGTGAATGGTGCTGAGTATGGTTATATTTGGACGGATGATCGTGCTAATGATGGTGGGATTTATCCTTCACAAGAATTGGGAAATATTGAAAAATTAAGTTTTTTAGATTGGTATGAGTTATGGCTAGATCAAAGTCTAGCAGAAATACAAGAAAAACTTGCGCCACCACATCGTATTGAAGACGATGAAAATGATTTTAAAAAAACAAGTGAGCCGATAGTAAGGCATAGAAAGTGGTGGAAATTTTGGTAAGGAGAATAAAAGTATATTAAGCTTTTATTCTCTAAAACCTATAAACGAGTAGTGGAAAAGCAGATGATGAATCGGTTGAGCATTACTCAGGCATATTGAGCCAATGTGGCCCTAAAGGCATTTTAGGTAATTCAAATTGTTCAGGATAATCGGCGTGAATAAAATATAAGCCATCTGGTGGCGCAGTAATACCCGCAGCTTTACGGTCTTTTGCAGCAAATATTGTATCAATATGCTCAATTTCATACATCCCTTGCCCAATTTCCAATAAACAGCCCATGATGTTTCGTACCATGTGATGTAAAAATCCATCTGCTTGAATATCAAGCACTAAGTAATTGCCATGTCGGATTAAACGACAATGTTTCACATGACGAACAGGCTGGTTGGATTGACAGGCTGCCGCACGGAAACTTTCAAAATTATGCGTGCCTTCAAATTTTTTGGCAGCTTCAATCATTTTATCCACATCGAGTGGATAAAATGCATGTGTAACTTGTTTATAGAGTAGAGCAGGGCGGCTTGGGGATTGATACACGACATAGCGATAACGGCGTGCTTTGGCTTTAAAGCGCGCATGAAAGTCTTGATCCATTTCTTTGATCCATTGGATGGAAATGTCTTTGGGCAGTTGGCTATTTGCACCCATCAGCCAGCCACGCATGGGGCGTATGGCGTGGGTATCAAAATGCGCCACCATATTGGTTGCATGGACACCTGCATCGGTACGTCCTGCACCATGCAAAATGATGGGTTCGTCAGCAATGGTGCTAAGTACTTTTTCTATGGTTTCCTGAATACTGCGTACGCCAGCCTGTTGAGTTTGCCAACCTTTATATCGAATGCCACAAAACTCAATCCCAATTGCAAAGCGTTGCATAATTACCCCTATTCAGGTTGACTGTCTAAATGATCGTACCAATGCTCATGCCATTGTGCTGAGCTTGGGTATTGTAAATAAATTTTTAAGATTTTGGCATAAAGATCAGCTTGGCTGTGTGCATCACTGAGTAAAATATTGGCAGATTGAATCCATTGGCTAACTGCATAACGTTGATCCAAACCGCCGAAAGGAACTTGTGTGCTTAACACTATGCTACAACCGTGTTCTTTTAAGTTTTTAAAATATTCAATAATATTCTGATTTACTGATAAATTTCCAACGCCATAAGCTTGTAAAATGAGAAAGTGGGGTGGTTTTTGTAATAGTACGCTGAGATTATTTTCCAATTGTTGCTGTTCAATCGGTAAGATCATCCAATTGAGAATATTTAGTTGTGCTGCTTTTTCAATATCAGCAATAGTAACAGAATAAGCTGCATTTTTAGTGTTTAAGGGATCCACGTCATCTAATTGTACTTTCTTGCCACAAAAAGCATCTAAGGCGGTACTGTGTACTTTTAAAACGCTATTTGCATGAAAAACCTGATGATAAAATGCCAAATACACACCAGCTGAAACTTTTGTGACATTGTCGAGTGCTGTGTTGAGGTTATCAATCGCATCGGTAAATTCACGGGTATTATCACCTTGCACAGTAAGAAGCGGATATTGACTCCCTGTAAGTATCAGGTGACAAGAGTTTGCTAAAAAGCGTGATAAGACCGCAGCAGCATAACTTAAAGTGTCTGTACCATGAATCACTACAAAATATTGAAAAGCCTGTTGCTGTAAACTTTGAATTTGCTGTACAAGTTTGAGCCAGTCTTGAGCAGTACATGCACTACTGTCTAAAATTTCATGCGCTTTAAAACATTCGATGTGTAGATGGGCAGGTAATACATGTTTGAGTTGAGGAATAAACTCATTTTCAGGCATGGGACTTAAAGGCTCGCCAATACAACCAAAAGTTCCACCTGTATAAATTAATGCAATTTTTTTGATCATAATTTTTTGGTTCACCATAAAAAAGCAGCCAAGAATGACTGCTTTTATCTTAAAAGGAAAAAATTTAAGAAGCTATGCGATTGAGTAAATTTTCAGAATGTTGTTTTTGCTCTACTGAATAGCTTTCTTGATTTTGTGCTAAAAGCTGACGTGCTGCATCATAAGCACCAAGTTCAATATATTGCTCTGCAAGATCTAAGTTTAGCGTAATGTCATTGGTCGCTAATAATACTGGAAATGCTTGTGCTAAAGGATCAGCAGATGTTGATTCAGAAACAATAGGCGTATCGGTTTGACTCTCAAACGCTAAGTCTTGAGTCTGTGGTTCACTCAGGTCAAAACTAAAACTTGGTTGAGGATCTAGAGCAGGACTGTCTAATTTAAAGTCAAGAGAAGGTGCTGTTGTACTCGGTTCTGAAATTGATGGCTCTGGCGCAGTAGGAGTCACTGGTACTTCAAAGTCAAGTTTAAATTCAGTCAGCGTTTCCGTTGTTTGAGGTTCTTCTACTACTGGTTCAGTTACTGGTGCTACAGCATCAAAACTGAACTCAAGCGGAGCAGTGTTATCTAGCTGTGTTGAGCTGACATTCTCTTGCGCTGTTGGACTGGTGGGTGCTGTTGTATCTAAACCAAAACTAAAATCCAAAGCTTCACGAGCTTGTGTTGTTTCAGGTTGTTGTTTGGGTTCAGCTAAATCGAACTCTAAAACTGTTGGTTCTGCAGTAGATGTTTCTTGCACTGGAGCAGCGGTTTTTTCAATTGAAGTATTTGACGTAAACTCTAAATCAGCGCGTGGTGGAACTGGATCTGTTGTTTTTAAATTTTCTGGAGTTTCAGTTTTTGTTGTTGAGCTATATTCATCTTGCAATAAATCAAAACTATGCGCTTTACTTTTGGCTTGTTGCTCAGGGTTGATTAAAGAGTCAAAAGCATCAGCTGAAACAACTTTCTTTTCAACAGGTGGGATGCTTTGAGTTGTTACTGATGTTTCAGTGTCGAATTCAAGAACTTCAATTGTTTTTTCGGATAAGCTTGTTTGTCTTTCTTCAGCTTGCTGCACAATATCGTGTAAACCAAGACTGCGTAAATATTGCAATAATTGATTAACTGCAAACTCATCTTTTTGTGCTAAATGAATATCAAGTAAAGATAAATATAAACCATGCTGACGATTATCTTGATTAAGTGCAAGGTTAATCTGTGCTTCAGCTGCAGAATAATTTTTTTCTTTGATCAACGTTTCAATTTTTTGCTTTAAGTCTTTATTGACTTCTACTACGGTTTCTTGAATTGCAACAGGCTCTTCAACCGTTTGTGTTTGTTGACGTTGACTAGTACGGGCAGTTTTAGCGACATTTTTTTTTGCTGATTTTTTGTTGCTAACTTTTTTATTGGCTTTATTGTCATGAGTGTCTTGTTGACTTGCTTCTCGTTTTTTGAGAACGATAGCAACCACTAACAATAAAACAAAAGGAATGATATACAACAACATCTTTTCTACCCCTTCATTGCATCCAATGAACCTTAATTTAAAAAAATACGTGAATTACTTAGGTTTTTTTGCTTGAGCTTGCTGTTGCAGTTGTTGCTGAATCTGAGCAAGTCGAGCATTGAGCAATTGAATACGATTGTTCTTTTGATTTAGAGCTGAATTCAGTTGCGTCACGTTATTTTGTAATTTAACTGTTTTTTCGCGTGCTGTCATAACTTTTGTAGATAATTCTGCTGAAGTTGTCTTTTGTAAGCTATTTGTGTGCGTGGTCGATGAGTCTTGTGATGATTTTTGATCTACAACAATACTCATTTCTGCCTGATTTAACCGATATCTTGTTTTACCAGATGGAGCTTGCTGTGTAGTTGGTGGAGCTGGTTTAAACTTTTGTTGTGTATTCGGCATTGGTTGTACCAGATTTAAGGCAACACCTTGACGCAGTCGGTTTGGGTCACCTTGAATAAAGGCTTCAGGGTTATTGGCTTGTAGTTGGCGCATCACCTCAGGAACACTTTGATGCGTTCTAGCTGCAATTTTACTGGCAATTTTCCATAAAGATTCATTGGCTTGAACTTTATATATCTCTTTTGATGTTGCCGTTACTTTTGCTTGCTGCGTTGCATTTGAATTTTGTTGATTTTGATTTTGATTTTGATTTTGTGCTGTAGTTTGTTGAATTTTTTGTTCTGGTTTTGGTTGAGCTATTTCTGCTTTAGGTGTTATAGCAGAATGTTGCTTTAAAAATGCGGCACGTGTTGCATCGGCATCTTCACGGGCATGATTTGTATTTGCTGTTCGAGTAACTTGAGTAGATGGTGAAGCTGTATTTTCTTTTGCTGTTATTGGTGCATTTTGAATAGTGGTTGAGGGCTGTGCATTAGTTGTTGCAGCAATTGCTGTATTGAGCAACGGTAAGGGTGCTGTTGAAATTGCAAGTGGGGTGCTAGTTGGTGCTGTCGTTACTGCATTAGCTTTTGTAGCAGTATTCTCTGTTACAGTAGCTTTAATTAATGTACTTTCTGGTAAATTTAAAGCAATATCTTTTTCGCTAACAATGACTTGAGGTATTAATGATTTTTCATTAGTTGGCATCGCCATAGGCGTAGCAGGAGATTTTGTACGCGTTAAATTGGCTCTAACCTGCTGAATGTAGGTTGCATTACCTTCTTGAATTTTTAAAAGAATATTTAATTCAGGTTCAATAATTGGGCGAGTTGAAGTGATGACGATTACGCCACTACCATCGCCTGAACGACGAGTAAAAAAGTTCAAATGCCCTGGCGCTTGCTGGGATGCACGAACATTGATCATATCTTCCGCTGTCGCCAGATTGACATCAATTTTTTCATTTGGATTGGAGTTGCTAAATTTCATCTCTGCATAGAGCAAATCTCCTGAGCCAGATTGAATTTGAATCGGATCAAGTTGAATTGCAGATACAGATTGTGATGCAATAATAGCTAATATGGCAATTTTTAGTTTGTTATATACGGTCATCGCTTTCATTGCTCTAATGAAATTGTCGTCAGTTAACCAAGCATAAGTTTGCTTAGTTATATCCCCAAATAGATTTTTAACAGTATAGTTACATAAAAAAGCCGAACTTTATAGTTCGGCTTTCGATTATTTAACTAATTTTTTCAAAAATTAAGCATTTTTATACTCAATTAGGATGCGTAACATACGACGTAAAGGTTCTGCTGCACCCCAAAGCAATTGGTCACCGACAGTGAATGCACCAAGATACTCTTTACCCATATTCAGTTTACGTAAACGTCCTACTGGAACAGTCAAAGTACCTGTGACTGCGACAGGTGTTAAATCTGTCATTGATGCTTCACGGGTATTTGGAACTACTTTTGCCCATTGATTTGACTGACGAATCATATCTTCGATTTCATCAAGCGGGACATCTTTTTTCAATTTCAAGGTTAATGCTTGTGAATGACAACGCATCGCACCAATACGCACACAGTGCCCATCGATAGGAACAATTTGCGCATTGCCCAAGATTTTGTTGGTTTCAACTTGACCTTTCCATTCCTCTTTCGACTGACCACTTTCAAGTTGTTTGTCGATATAAGGAATCAATGAACCTGCTAACGGCACACCAAAGTTACTTGATGGGAAACCTTCACCACGTTGTAATTCAGCAATTTTAGAATCAATATCTAAAATCGGAGAGCGAGGATCATCCAATAAATCTTTGGTATTGTTATATAAATATCCCATACCATTGATCAATTCACGCATGTTTTGTGCGCCTGCACCAGATGCAGCTTGATAGGTCATGGCAGTCATCCATTCCACCAAATTGGCTTGGAATAATGAACCCATGCTCATCAACATCAATGAAACGGTACAGTTACCGCCAACAAAAGTTTTTGTCCCTTTGGCTAAACCATCTTTAATCACATTGAGGTTCACTGGGTCAAGTACGATGATTGCCTCATCATCCATACGCAAAGTAGATGCAGCATCGATCCAGTAGCCATTCCAATTTTCAGCTTTGAGTTTTGGAAAAACTTCAGAAGTATAATCGCCACCTTGGCAGGTAATAATGACATCCATTTGCTTCAGACTGTTAATGTCTGATGCATCCATAAGTGCTGGGGCAGTCTTACCACCAAAAGCAGGGGCTTCACCACCTGCATTACTGGTAGAGAAATAGAATGGCTCAAAATGAGCAAAATCATTCTCTTCAACCATACGTTGCATAAGGACGGAACCAACCATCCCGCGCCAACCGACCAGACCTACTTTCATGTCACTTCGCCTCGGTGCGTAAAAAAATTAATAGGGGGATTCGAGTGTATCAAAAGGCGGTGTAACTGCAATAGCTACACAATCAAAACACCAACAATATTGTGCAATATATCTTGTTTATGTTACATGCAAAACTGATATAAATTTATGAATCGATAAAAAATTAAGAATATAAGAGTTTGAATGATGATTTGGATTGAAATTCTAGCAGGTCTGGTGATTTGGCTAAGCTTCTGGTCGTTGATTCCACGTGATGAATGGTGGTTTCGAGGAGCAGATTTTCCACGCCTGCAAATTTTAGTATTGGGCATAATTGCATTTTTCTTGTTGATATTTTGGCAGGGAGAATGGGATTTAAAAAGAGAAGTAATCCTATTTTTATTGATTGCTGCATTGGCATATCAATTAAAAATGGTCTTGCCTTATACGTTTATTTGGAAAAAGCAAGTTGCACACGTGCGTAAGGAGCAACTTGATCCTGATCGTCAAATTTCTTTGATTGTTTCCAATGTCTTAACGCCAAATGATCAATATCATTTACTGATTGAACAAATTCAAAAGCATCAGCCAGATATTGTATTGACCTTAGAAACAGACCAAACTTGGCAAAATGAATTATCTGTTATCGAAAAAGATTATCCATATCGTGTGCCTGTACCTTTAGATAATTTATATGGTATGCATTTGTACAGTAAACTCGAGCTAAAGGATGTTGAAGTTAAATTTATTTTAAGTGATGAAATTCCATCCATCCATACCACAGTGATTTTGCGTTCTGGACAACCTGTTCAGTTATATTGTTTACATCCCAAGCCACCCAGCCCGACTGAAGCCAAAGATTCAGTTTTACGTGATGCAGAGTTGTTGATTGTGGGGGATCAGATTAAAGATTTGGATGAAAGCTGCATCGTGATGGGGGATCTGAATGATGTTGCTTGGTCTAGGACTACACGTTTATTTCAGCGCATTAGTGGTTTACTGGACCCTCGTGTAGGTCGAAAATATGTCAACACTTTCCATGCCGATTATAAGTTACTTAGATGGTCACTGGATCATATTTTTCATAGTACAGACTTTGCCTTAGTGCAAATGCAACGTTTACCGCATGTGGGTTCTGACCATTTTCCAGTCTATGTCACTTTACAAACGGGGCGAGTATTTGAAAATATTCAAGAAGAATTAGAACAAACAGATGCAGATGAAGACGAAGCACAGGAGGCGATTCAAGAGGGGATTGAAAAAGCGGAACGAGAAGAAAAAATTGTTACAGATGAAATCGCGCAAGATTATAAATAGAGAACTAAGTTATCTTGATGTTTGACATTTTTGTAAGCATAAGCTTACGTCAATTTAGGTGCTTAGCGGATAGGCAAGTAGCAGCGTTGGTTTTATTATAGCGCTATCGGTACATGGAGTAGGGAAAGGAAAAGTCCCATTAAGGAAGACGAAGCCGATGGAAAATCATCATGGAAATGATGTTGGAATGGATCACCAAACACAATAATAAGAATACCCCTTGAAAGCACAACCTCATATACCCGAGTTTTGCAGGAAGCAGAACTCGGGTTATGCTTATTTGAAAGTCTAACAAATAATCAACTGCGATGTATTTATCAAAATTTCAATGACTTAAAAATTCATATCATTCTAAGAAAATAAGTTAATATTCACTTTTAAGTTTGCCTAGCCTCATATTTTATTGAAAACTTAGATTAATTTGTGTTGGAGATACTACCCTTTTGAAGGATCAAAAGGGACAAAAATCCTTTGTTGGTCAAGAGGTACATCCATGATACCTTTGCCCAACGGCGACATCCCTGTCGCCTAACGTGATAGCATTATTTGTATGGAAATTTCAAAAATAGTTTTTTATTAAGTGACTTTAAAAAATTGGTCTTATTTTTTATATTGTCAATTTAACTGATTCTGCATGTAATGCTATTTTCATTTTTTGAAAAAATAAGATGAAATGGAATATCTGATTTGCTGCGTGAGTGCTATGATTTTGCATCAAAATAAATTAGAAATTTCTTGTGATGCAAAAGAAAAAATTTTTAGAATTACCCAAACAACTTTGGACTGAATACAGTTTAGAGCTCACAACCCACCAATATCACGGCAAGTTGCTTGATCAACATCAAGGTTTTGAGTTGGGAAAAGCACAACGCAAAATTACACCACGTTCAGAACTGAGTCAGTTGTCTGAACGTCCAAAAGGCATAGATGCACTCACCGTCTATCATTGGAGTAATCAAGGTCGTGTTGATCTTTTAAAACCTGTTCGTGCCAAACGCATGAGTATTTCCCCATTTGCTTATTTTCGTGGCATGCCTTCACTGATGTTATATGATCTCGCATGGGAAAAAAGTCATTCAGGTTTGATGCAACAGATTTGTGGGGATTGTCATTTACTTAACTTTGGTGGCTTTGCCAGTCCTGAGCGGAATCTACTATTTGGTATCAATGATTTTGATGAAACCTTAGTCGCTCCTTTTGAATGGGATTTAAAACGTCTTGCAACCAGTTTTATTATTGCTGCACGTGAAATCGAGTTAGGAGATCGTGTTGGCTTAAAAGCGATAGAAGTAATGATAAATGCCTATCGCCAGCATTTACAGCATTTTAGAACATTGTCACCATTACAAACATGGTATGAAAAAATTGATGCTGCGGTGCTTTTGCAGCATACTGAAGATCAGAAAATTAGAAAAAAACGTGAAAAGCATTTGGCTTCAGCACATCGCCGTACATCTGCATCGGTATTACCTAAACTTACTGATTATGATGCTGAAACAGGGCATCGCTGTTTTATTGATGAACCCCCTTTACTGCGCCATCCTGAAGAAGGGGAAGTATTTGCCAAAAATTCTAAAGAGTTTTTTAGACGTTATCGAGACTCGCTTAAATCAGATCGCCAAGTCTTGTTTGACCGTTATCGTTGTACAGATGTGGCTTTAAAAGTTGTAGGGGTGGGGAGTGTAGGTACGCGTGCAGCGATTGCATTATTTGAAGATGCAGACCGTGAACCTTTGATTTTGCAGATGAAAGAAGCCAATCCTTCAATTTTAACGCCATTATTTCCTGAAAAAATCAAGCATGAGGGGGAGCGGGTAATTTCAGGGCAGCAGTTGATGCAAGCTGCAAATGATATTTTCTTAGGTTTTGCCTCATATAGCAAAGAACATCAGCAGTTCTATGTACGTCAGTTGCGTGATATGAAAATCTCGGTTGACCTTGAAGATATGGATGATGTTTATTTATATGAATATGCGGACAGTTGTGGTTTGGCTTTGGCACATGCGCATGCCAAAGCAGGTAATGCAGATGTGGTATTGGGATATCTGGGTGAAGGTAAGCAAAGTGTCAAAGTTTTGCAAGAATATGCTTTTAAATATGCTGAACGTAATGCTGCCGATTATGCACAATTTTTACAAGAAATTGAAAACGGAAAAATCGAAGTTGCAGGCGATGAGGTTTTATAATCACTTTATATTTTGAGTGACGTTCAAAATGCCTTTCTATCCATGAAAGGCATTTTTTATGCTAATAATTTTAAATAGAATAATGAATTATCAAGGTTATTTGTTTAAAACCTGTTGATACAGTTGAATCGTTTGATCACACATATCTTTTAGACTAAATTGCGTCACAGGCGCAACCTGTTGCGGCTGATCAATGTGTAATTTCACAGCATTCAAAAGCGCATTTTTATCATCAACACTAATTTTGCCTTGCGGATAGACATTTGCCAAAATTTCAGCCACACCGCCTCGATCCCACCCAATCACAGGTGTCCCGACTGACAGTGCTTCTAAAGCTGTACGTCCAAAAGTTTCTGCTTGGTTCGACAAAGACAACACTATATCTGAGAATGCCAACCATTCACGAATGTCTGAACGATGGCCCACAAAGGTTATGTGATCAGTTAGATTTTTGCTTTTAATGGTATTTTCTAACTCATCTAAATAAGCTGCTTTTTTCGGGTCTGCGCCACCGACGACAATGGCATGTAGATGAGGATATTGATCGTGTAAATTTTCCATTAATTCAATCAGCGTTTCATGTCCTTTTAGGCGAGTAATACGCCCCGGTAGACAAATCAAAAACTTATTTTCTAATTGTGGGAAATCTTGAAAAGTGTGTTGAAACCACTGCGCAGGTGGTTGATAACCATGTGGAAAAGCAGTGGGATCAATCCCACGATAAATCCGTACAATGTCCTCAGGCGGGCAGTTTTTATAATTGTCTTTAATATATTTGACTACACTGTTGGATACGGCAATGACCTTTTCTGCTTGGGTCATGATGGCACTGTAACGATTAATCGAATAAAAACCATGTACAGTACTGATCAAATGCGGACGTTTTTCTACAGCAATGCCTTTAAGCGCAAAATGAGTTAACCATGCAGGTACACGAGAACGAACATGCACAATATCAGGTTGATGTTGTTCAATCAGTTTTCGTAATGGGCGAATTTGCCATAGACTCGACAATGCTTTTTTATGAATGGGTAGGGTTAAGTGAATTGTGCCTTCTGCTTCAAGTTCGGGAACTAAACGTCCACCATTTGAAACTACCAATGACTCATGACCATCGGCAACTAAGGCTCTAGCGATTTCTAAAGTACCACGCTCAACACCACCACTATTGAGCTCTGGAAGAAGTTGCATTATTTTCATACGTTTTCCTTTTAGTGGTGCTATTGATAAGATAGGAAAAATAATTCACATTGAAGATATTGAAAAATCTTAATAAATTTTTTCATAACCTTCAGGGCGAGTTTTAAAGCGACGGTGAAACCACATATATTGAGTAGGTGCAATGCGTAATTGATTTTCAATAATTTTATTGACTCGAATTGCATCATCAAGTTCATCTGCACTCGGTAAATTCTCCACCACAGGTTCGATTAACACACGATATTGTGGATTTTTAATACTACCATGGCGATAAAAATAGAGCGGAATTGCCACTGCTTTCGAAATTTTTAATAGACGACGATGTGCTGTTACGGTTGCCGCAGGGATACCAAAAAAAGGCACCATGACACCTTGTTTTAAACCAAAATCTTGGTCTGGACTATACCAAATCGCATCGCCTTCTTTAAGATGACGAATCAGACCACGCATATCATCATGATCAATCTGTGCTTTATAGATTGTTGCACGACAACGATAAATCAGCATATCCAATAAAGGATTATTTTGTGGACGATAAACCACATCAGGTTCAAAGTATTGTGCACATAAATATCCCCCCGCATCCAGTAGGGTACTATGTGTGCCTAAAAGCAAAACGCCTTTACCCTCTGCTTGAGCATTTTCGATGTGTTGCAAGCCTTCAATGCTCACTCGATCTTTAAACCATTGTGGTGAATACCATGCATTTAAAGTTTCAAATACACCAAGCATCATATCGACAAAGACAAGACGAGCATTTTCCTGAACTTGTTCGGCTGTCCATTCTGGAAAGCACACTTCAAGATTACGAACAGTGGTTTTACGGCGTGATTTCAAATGCTTAAAAGCAAGATTACCTAAGCGTGTTGCCAAACGATGTTGGATTGCCCAAGGTAAAATGGCAAGCAACATCAAAAATACAATTGCAATCCATATTCCCCAATATTGTGGCAATAAAAATGCCCAATAAAACTTTCCAGATTCGTAATGATGCTTTTTACTCATATTAATGTGAGAGATTGCAATTGTTTAGATGGTTGAAGTTTAACATGAACTAAATTTAAAGGCGTAAAGCATTGTTCTATAATCCTAGAAACAAGGATCAGGATGATGTGGCTTAAGTTTAATGAAAAGTATTCGATTAATTCAGGGTGATATCACCATTCAAAAAGTAGATGCGATTGTCAATGCTGCCAATACATCTCTACTCGGCGGTGGAGGGGTAGATGGTGCGATTCATCGTAAAGGTGGGAATGAAATTTTAGTTGAATGTCAGCAAATCCGAGCACAACAAGGAGGCTGTGCTGTTGGAGAAGCGGTCATGACAAGCGCAGGATTACTGCCAAGTCATTATGTCATTCATACCGTAGGACCCACATGGCAAGATGGGCAGCATCAGGAAAGTCAATTATTGCAAAATGCTTATATTAATAGTTTGAATCTTGCTGAACAAAAGCACTTGCAAAGTATTGCTTTTCCAAATATTTCTACAGATATCTATCGTTTTCCAAAGTTTGAGGCAGCGGATATTGCAATCACAACCACAGTGGATTTTATGAAAAATGCACAGCATGTACAGGAAGTTAATTTTGTTTGTTTTGATGTGGAAAATTTTAAGATCTATCGACAACGCCTAGCGCAAATTGATACCTCTGATGTGCAAATTTTGGGTATATAATTTCTAAAATTTTCTGGTTTATACGCCATTATGCGCAACCATTTTCTTGATACCCATAAGGCGATACTGATCTTTTTGGTGGTCTTTGGACATTTTTTAGAACGCATGATTGGATGGCGTGATCCGATTAGCCATACTTTGCTTGGAACGATTTATTTGATTCATATGCCTGCTTTTATTTTTGTGTCAGGCATTTTATATAAAGATAAAAATTGGCTGAAAAATACTTTATTTTTCCTCTCGCTTTATATTCCATTTCAATTTTTATTTGCGGTTTATGATGGCTTTTGGTCAGGGCAAATACTCTGGAATTGGAATGTATTTATCAAACCCTACTGGATACTTTGGTATCTGTTGGGAATGATAGTGTGGACCTGCCTTACGCATTTTTTATTAAAAATATCCAATGGCTTTGCTTTGATATTTTCCTTGTTTATGGCAGTTTTTATAGGATTGAGCCCTTGGAATAACTATTTATACTCTATGGGGCGTATTTTTGTATTTTTCCCATTTTTTATTGTGGGTGTGATTTATGGCAAAAGCATCGTTGAGAAAATCCAACAACGAGATACTGCAAAATATTATGGTTTGATCTGTTTAATGGGCTTGGCAGCTTTTGTATCTTTCACACAAATCAATCAATATTGGTTGTTTGGGAGTTTGAGTTATTCACAATTAAAAGTTAGTGTTTTTGATGGAATATTCATGCGAATAGCCTGTTTGACTTTATCAAGTTTAGGTATTGTGGCTTTACTGTCGGTAACGCAATTTTTTCAAGGGAAATGGCAAAAATTAGGAACTTATACCTTGCCTGTATATCTGTTACATGGATTTGTCGTGATGTGGATTGCACGTTATTACCAAGTTGATTTAAATGTTTTTTGGGAAATTTTGATTTGTATTGTTTTATCTATTTTAAGCTGTTGGATTTTACAGCAAGTATTTTTTGATCAATTTTTAAGAAAAATGTCGTTATGGTTAGTGAAGCCTACAGAATATTTATTAACATATTTAAAAATGAAAAATTAAGTATAGGTAAAGTATTGGTGCAATTTTTGCTACATTTTAACAAGTAAATTAAAAACATAGTACAACAGCCCTAGATGAACGATTTAGTTTTTGCAAAATCGCAGTACGATGCGCAATATTGGTACGCCAAATTAGAATTAGGTTTTAAAAGTGATCAAAAACGCACTATTTTGCATCATCGAAAACATGTTGGACCTGTTCGGGTGCAAAAAATGCTATGGCCTGAAAAAACAGGGGTATGTCATGCCATCATCGTGCATCCACCCGCAGGGATTGCAGGCGGAGACCATTTAACATTTCAAGTGGATGTTGAGCAACATGCTCATGCAGTTGTGACAACGCCTGGTGCTGGTAAATGGTATAAAACCAATGGCAAGGCAGCCTTTCAGCATATTTATATTGATGTAAAAAATAATGCAACATTAGAGTGGTTGCCACAAGAAACTATGCTCTTTGATGGTGCAAATGCTAATTCAGAAAGTATTATTCATTTAGATCAGGCAGCGAGTTTTATTGGTTGGGATATGTTAGTGCTCGGACGTCAAGCCCGAGATGAAAAATTTAAACAGGGACGCTTTCAAAACCTTTTTAAACTTTATCGCACTCAGACACTGTTAGTTGCAGACCAACTCAATTTTCTTGGGGGAGATCGTTGGTTGAGTTCATGTCTAGGTATGAATGGGTGTGCTGTCATGGGGAGTTTTTGGGCGGTACCGCCTGAGAAATTTCGTGCAAATATATATTTAGATCAACATCTTGATTTGATTCGTGAACTGATAATGCGAATGAATGTGCCTGTGACATTGACTATTTTGGGCGATGTTATGTGTGCACGTTATTTAGGCAATGATGTTCGACAATGTCATGATGCTTTTGCTGCGATTCGTGCCAGACTAAGACGTTATTGGTTTGATTTGGACGAAGAATTCCCACGAATTTGGCGGACTTAGCTTTAAAAAATGATTTATTTTCCAAATCTCATGTGATGAGTGTGTATATAAATGCATAAAAACCATCGTATAAAATCAAGGTAATCTAATGAAAAAATTAATAATATTATATTTTTTAATGCCACTATTATGTTATGCAATGCCTGAGCAAAATATTTCTGAAATTAAACAACGGATGTCAAAAAATCCAATATTTGTAAATAACTTAGATAAATGTCCTGCCGATACCTCACCAGATAAAAAAGCTAAATCACCTCAAAACTATAGCACTGTGGCAGCATATTGTCGGGAAAACACTTTGGCATGCTATAAAAAGTGTGAAGATAATCAAGGCGATGCTTGTTATTTTACTGCATTAAATTTACAGCAAGCAAAGCAGACACAAACTTCTGAACAGTTATTTCAAAGAGGTTGTGAATTAGGTGTTGCATCGGCATGTACCAATAGAGCAGCAGGTGCAATGACTTTTGTGGATAGCCTAACTTTAGAGCGAAAACAATGTATTACACGAACATTTGAGAAATCGTGTAATTGGAATGATCCTTGGGGGTGCACGATGTATGCAGCTGAGCTGATCAACAATGATGATTCTAAGCAGACTTATGACAAAGCATTGGATGCATTGATCATGAGTTGTGTTTACGGTAAGTCAGATCCTGCCTGTGTGAGAGGAATGGAAATCAAACAATATATTCTTAATCAGCGTAATTAAAAAAGTGAGCACGATTTTTGCATAGATGAATAAAAATAGGAAAATGCTATGGAACTCAATCCAACTGAAAAAGACAAGTTATTGATTTTTACTGCAGGTTTAGTGGCAGAACGCCGTAAAGCACGAGGATTAAAGTTGAATTATCCTGAATCCATTGCATTTATTTCTGCTGCACTTTTAGAAGGCGCACGTGATGGCATGACCGTTAGTGAGCTGATGCATTACGGGACGACATTGCTTAGTCGAGAAGATGTGATGGAGGGTGTGGCAGAAATGATTGCTGAAGTACAAGTCGAAGCAACTTTTCCTGATGGCTCGAAACTTGTCACTGTACACCAACCTATTTTATAGCAGAAGGAAAGCAAATGATTCCTGGTGAAGTGATTGCCTCTGAAACAGACATTGAGTTGAATGTTGGGCGACAGACCTTAATCATCAATGTGGCAAATATGGGAGATCGTCCGATACAAGTTGGCTCACATTTTCATTTTTATGAAGCCAATGATGCTTTGCAGTTTGACCGTGCACAAACCAAAGGCTATCGCTTAAATATTGCTGCTGGTACGGCTATTCGTTTTGAACCAGGACAAAGTCGTCAAGTTGAATTGGTGGCTTTGGCAGGAAAGCGAGAAGTGTATGGCTTTGCAGGTCGGGTGATGGGGAGACTTGATGATGCATAAGCAAAGTAATTTAAAAAATACACAAAATCAGAGTACTTAACCATGAAAATGTCCCGCCGTGCGTATGCTGAAATGTTTGGCCCTACTGTTGGAGATCGTGTACGTTTAGCAGATACCGAATTATTTATAGAAGTCGAACAAGACTTAACTACGTATGGTGAAGAGGTTAAATTTGGTGGTGGTAAAGTCATTCGTGATGGCATGGGACAGTCACAACTTTTGGCAGATGAAGTTGCAGATACGGTAATTACCAATGCTTTAATTGTGGATTGGTGGGGCATTATCAAAGCTGATGTCGGTCTGAAAAATGGTCGCATTTGGAAAATTGGTAAAGCAGGCAATCCTGACATTCAACCCAATATTACTATTCCTTTGGGTGCTGCTACAGAAGTCATTGCTGGGGAAGGGCAGATTTTGACTGCGGGTGCAATTGATACGCATATCCATTGGATTTGTCCGCAACAAGTTGAAACAGCACTTATGTCAGGCACAACCACCATGATCGGTGGCGGGACAGGGCCAGCAGCAGGCACATCGGCAACTACCGTGACACCTGGACCTTGGCATATCGCCACCATGCTACAAGCCATTGATGATTTGCCGATGAATATTGGGTTATTGGGTAAAGGTAATTTGAGTCAGCCTGAACCAATTGCCGAACAGATTCAAGCGGGTGTAGTCGGTTTAAAGTTGCATGAAGATTGGGGTTCTACACCTGCTGCTATTGATAATTGTCTAAGTGTTGCAGAGGATTATGATGTACAAGTTGCGATTCATACCGATACCTTAAATGAAAGTGGCTTTTTGGAAGAAACCCTTGCTGCATTTAAAAATCGTACCATTCACACTTATCATACCGAAGGCGCAGGCGGTGGGCATGCACCTGATATTTTAAAAGCCATTGGACAAAAAAATGTGTTGCCCTCGTCAACCAATCCAACTCGCCCATATACCGTAAACACCATTGATGAGCATTTAGACATGTTGATGGTCTGTCATCATCTTGACCCTGCGATTGCGGAAGATGTGGCATTTGCTGAAAGTCGGATTCGCCGTGAAACCATTGCCGCTGAAGATATTTTACAAGATTTAGGGGCGATTTCGATGATGTCATCAGATTCGCAAGCGATGGGACGGGTGGGTGAGGTGATCATTCGGACATGGCAAACCGCACATAAAATGAAAATACAACGTGGTGCACTAGAAGGTGATACGCCTCATCGTGATAATCAGCGTGTGAAACGCTATATCTCGAAATACACGATTAATCCTGCGATTACTCATGGTTTAAGCCACGAAGTAGGTTCGATTGAAGAAGGAAAATTGGCGGATTTGGTGCTGTGGAAGCCTGCATTTTTTGGGGTAAAACCTTCTATGATTATCAAAGGAGGCATGATTGCTGCTGCACCGATGGGGGATATTAATGCCTCGATTCCTACACCTCAACCAGTACATTATCGTCCGATGTTTGGTGCTTTTCCTCGTGGGGTACATAACACTTGTATTACTTTTTTATCGCAAGTGGCGATTGAAAATGGTGTTGTTGAAAAGTTGCAGTTAAAAAAGCTGATTTCACCTGCTAAAAATACGCGAAAGATCACGAAAGAGGATATGAAGCACAATAGTTATTGTCCTGTCATGGATGTGCATCCTGAAACCTATGAAGTAAGAGCAGATGGTGTGCATTTGAGCTGTGAGCCTGCGGAAGTGTTGCCGATGGCACAACGGTATTTTTTGTTTTAAAGGATAGCTTTCATGGCAGTTTATTTGATTCGTCATGCACAAAGTGTTGGAAATGTAGATGGCAAAACTGAATCACATGCAAGTATTGCTTTGACGGATTTTGGGCATCAGCAAGCGCATCAACTGACACAGATATTGCCACGAGCTCACCATGTCATTATTTCACCATTTTTAAGAACCTTACAGACTGCGCAACCGATTTTAGAGCGTGATAAATTACAACCTGAAATTTTGCCGATTGAAGAATTTTCTTATTTGTCTGATTTGAAATGTAAAGGTACAACTTTAGCGCAACGTAAGCCATGGGTAGATGCTTATTGGCAAAATTTAGATGTGGATTATGTCGATGCAGCAGATGCTGAATCTTTTCGTGACCTATATTTACGAGTTGAGGCTTTATTTACATTTCTTGATCGAGAACAACATAGTTATATCGATCAGAACTTGATGTTGTTTAGTCATGGTCAATTTTTACAATTATTTAAGATGTTACGGGAGAATCATCAATCTGTTTCAGCGCAGCTTATGCAACAGTTTCGCCACAATATGCTTAATCAACCTATTAAAAATACTGAATTTTTCACTTATTAAATGATTTATACATTAGAGGAGAGTGGATGAAAATCTTTACCCAACGCCTAGAGCAGACTGAAACTAAAACAGCAGTAGAAACTGTGGCTCTGACTTTTGACACACGTCAAAAAAGCCGTTTTCGGGCAACTTTAGAAAATGGTGAAGATGTCGGTGTGGATTTACCTCGTACTGGAATTTTAAGAAGTGGTGCATTGATTGCCACAGAACATGGAGATGTTCTACGTGTCGATGCCAAAGCGGAACGGTTGATGCAAGTAACCGCACAATCTGATTTTGATTTGCTCAAAGCAGCGTATCATTTGGGAAATCGACATGTACCACTAATGTTGACACCTAGTGCTTTGTATTTTGAGCCTGATCATGTTCTTGCGGAAATGATGGTTGGTCTAGGTTTAACTGTGACAGAAACCGAGCATCCTTTTGAACCTGAAAGTGGTGCTTATGCACAGCATAGTCATAGCTATGAGCGCTTATCAAAAGCAGAAAGTAAGCCTTTAAGCTCTATCACAGCGATTCACGCACATGACCATCACTAATGCGGTAGATTTGCTCAAGCTATTAACTTTGTCATCTACCGCTTTGCCAATAGGTGCTTATTGTTATTCACAAGGTGTAGAAAGTGCCATTGAAAAAGGGCTGATCTATGATGAAAGCTCAAGCAAAGCCTACTTTGAAGAAGTCTTAGAAATGGTTTTGGTACGTTTTGAATTACCCATTTTAAAAAGGTTAATGCAGAATTTTACGTTAGAAAACGAGTTTCTATATTGGGCAAATTTATACCGTGCCAGTCGTGAAAGTAAAGAGCTGTTGACTGAGTCACAGCAATTGGCATTTTCCTTAAATGCATGGATTAAAGATGTACTCATGCTAGACGTAAAGGTGAAAAAACAATTTGGTTTTGTCCCTGTTTATGCACAACTTTGTGGTCGTTTGGGCTTGAGCCCAACCGATGTTTTAACGGCATATAGCTTTTCTGTCTTGGAAAATCAGGTCTTGGCTGCGGTTAAAACCATCCCATTGGGGCAAATGAGCGGTCAACGTATTTTATGGTATTTACATGGCTTAGTCCCTGATGCAGTACACAGTGCAATGGCGTTGTCTGATGATGAAATGAGTAGCAGTTTGCCACAATACGCCATGCTTAGTATGCAGCATGAAACGCAATATTCACGGCTATTTCGATCTTAAAAAATGAAAGATCGGAGATTTCACCTCAAGTTTCAGTAATTTTTTAACAATCAGATTCAATTTTCAGTGTTGAAGCAACGAATAAAAGGAAAATAATGATGTCACAACGTAGCCCATTACGTGTCGGAATTGGTGGTCCTGTTGGGTCAGGCAAAACGGCATTAACGCTGAATTTATGTCGCGCATTACGTGATAAATATAATATGGCAGTGGTCACCAACGATATTTACACCAAAGAAGATTCTAACTTTTTAACCCGCAATGAAGCCATGTCGCCAGACCGTATTGTTGGTGTGGAAACAGGCGGATGTCCACATACTGCAATTCGTGAAGATGCCTCGATTAACCTTGCTGCAATTGATGATTTATGTGAAAAATTCGATGGTCTTGAATTGATCATTATTGAAAGTGGTGGTGATAATTTAGCGGCAACTTTTAGCCCTGAATTATCAGACTTAACCCTCTATGTGATCGATGTGGCAGGTGGAGAAAAAATTCCTCGTAAAGGTGGGCCAGGTATTACTAAGTCTGATTTATTGATCATTAACAAAACTGATTTAGCACCGATGGTTGGGGCAAATCTTGAAGTGATGGATCAGGATGCTAAACGGATGCGTGGCGATAAACCCTTTATATTTTCAAATATGAAAACCGAAGATGGTTTGGCGGAGATTATTTTATTTATCGAAAAACAAGGTTTATTTAAAGCTTGAGGGCAGGCGCAATGAAAAAATTAGAAATGAATAGATTGTTGCAAAAACTTATCGTCATTGTGGGGGCAAGTTCGCCAATGTGGGCTTTGGCTCATGTCGGGCATGAACATACGCATACGCATACGCATTTAGGCTTTGAGGCAGGTTTTATCCATCCATTTACAGGGCTTGACCATATGATGATGGCTTTGGCATTGGGGGTATTGTTTTATTCTGCATTGAAGCGTTGGCAAGTCACAGGTTTAGTGTCGATGGTTGTGGCTTTGGTCGCGGGTTTTGCGATGGGTACAGCACATTTAATGCCTGAAAGTTTTGCTGAATACGGCATCGTGGCTTCATTGATTGCTGTAGCTGTGGCACTTTGGTCAAAATCAAAAATGATTTTACCTGTTGCAACTGCGATGTTAGTGACTTTTCATGGTGTTGCACACGGTGCTGAGCTTGGGCATTCAGGACATTTTTTAAGTTTAGTGTCGGGTATGGTCGCAGCAATGTCTTTGATTTATGTTGCAGGTTTGTTTTTTGGGAAATTTATCGTTGAGCATATTCCTTATGGTAAAAAAATTATTGGGGGATTAGCCGTATTTATTGCCTTGATTGGTTTGGCTTAACTGGTCTAAAATTTTAACAATCCTACATGAAAATGTGGGATTTTTTGTGTCTGATCTTTTTATATAAAAAGCTTCAAATCAATAATGTCTGTCAGTTAAACAAAATTATTGGATAAATTTTTAAAAACTTCTCCTAACTCTAAGCCATATATGGCGTAAGCAAAAAGAGGGGAATTTGCAGTAACTAAAGTAATTTTTAGTGATCTTACGTGGCAGTGCCACGCATCCTATCTTTCAAAAAGGTGAGGAACATGTTCTGCAAGGGGGAGGATTAAAAAATGCTTAACGGATTGGCATTCCCTTTATTCTAATACCATTCTTGGAAAATAACAGAATATAAGTGGTTTGTTTTTGACGGAGTCTGACATCTAAAGTTTGTATTTAGAGACTAGCCTTCGGCTCGACCTACTTTTGTTTTGGCAAAATGAGAAGTGAAACTTCGCAAGAAAACCACCTTGCGGAGCGTTGCTCCTCACCGCAGAACTCGACAAATATCGCAAATTGATTGAGGTATTGCAAAAACATGATCAATCATTGGTAGCCCTGCCTCAGACAACTGCGGATGACGTTTCCGCGTCTCAATTTATGATTAGAAACAGAAAAAATCATTCCTAAAATATATTATAAAAATTTTATTGATTGGTATAACCTTCTCTCAAAGGAAGAAAAATTTTTCAATATTAATTTTTCTATCAATCAGTGATTGTTTTTGATTTTTGCAAGCGCTTTATTTGAGAACATCATCAAAAAATAAGGCTTCAAATGAAGCCTTAAATTTAAAGTAACTATTTTTAGTTTTATTATTTTTCCATGGTTTTACACAATGAGCAGATCACACCATGATGTTTGTGTGAGTATAAAATATCAGGACGTTCATAATTTTCATTACACGATACGCAGTGATAAACTGTAGCGACAGGAGTGCCTTCAGCGTCATAACGTGGTTCTTTGATGCCATCATTTTCAGACTTAATGTAGTATTTGCCTTTGGTGAGTAGCCCCATGATTGGGGTGAGGACAAATGCCACAACCAAAGCAATCAATGGAGAATATGCAGCAAGGAAATCCCCCAATAGTCCAAAGAATGCCGCAATAGACAGTCCCGCAGCAGCAAGGAATGAAACCATACCAACAGGGTTGATGTTATACAACATATCACGGCGATACTCAGGCTGTTTTGGTGAGAGTTTGAGGATGTATTTATTGATGGAAATGTCAGTTGCAACCACCACGACCCAAGCAATGGCAAAGTTAGAATAGAAGCCTAAAATTTTACCTAATACTGCAAACATATTCCCTTCCATCAATGCAAGGGCAATTGCTAGATTTACAATGACGAAGACAATGCGTCCCGGATAGTGTTTACTGATTCGAGTGTAGGCACTTGTCCATGCAAGTGAACCAGAATAGGCATTGGTGACATTAATTTTAATTTGTGAAATCACTACCAAAATTACAGCTAAAGATAGCGCCAACCAACCTGGTAACATGTCATGAAAAGCCGCATTAAATTGTTGTACAGGCTCAGTTGCATTCACACCTGGGATTTTGGTCAGTAAGTAGAAACCTAAAAATGCCCCAATGATTTGTTTTATTGCACCAAGAATCACCCAACCTGGACCTGCTGAGATCACGGCAATCCACCAAGATTTACTATTTTCTTTGGTTTTTGCAGGCATAAAACGCAAATAGTCAATTTGTTCACCAATTTGCATAATCAAGGATAAACAAATCCCGGCACCAAGCATAATAGCTGCCATGTCCATGGGTGCATAACCACTTGTACCGGTATAGGTGGTAAAAGCACTTACGAGGCTAGGTTCTTTGTGAATTAAATAAGCAACAGGTCCGATCATTAAAATCAGCCAGATAGGTGTGGTCCATACTTGTAATTTACTCAGTGCTTTCATGCCGTAAATGACCAGTGGAATGACCATGACCGTAGAAATCAAATAACCTGCCCAAAGCGGAATCCCAAGCCCCAATAGCAAACCTTGCGCCATGATAGAACCTTCGAGCGCAAAGAAAATAAAGGTAAAACTGGCAAAAATGATACTGGTTAACACTGAACCAATATAACCAAAGCCTGCTCCTCGCGTGATTAAGTCTAAGTCGATGTTGTAGCGAGCAGCGTAGTAGGCAAGTGGAATCCCAGTTAGAAAAATAATAATGGCTGCAAATAAAATCGAGAAAACGGCATTGATTGTCCCATAGGTCATACCAATACTTGCCCCAATCGAAAAATCAGCCAAATAGGCAATGCCGCCTAACGCTGTAATCGCAACGACTTTTGGACTCCAGCGACGGAAACTATGTGGTGCATAACGTAAAGTATAGTCTTCTAATGTTTCATTCGCAGCCGAGGATGGGCGGTCTGCAAAGGTATCTGTTGTAGATGGGTTATGCATCGTAAACACTCCTATATTTTAATTTTGTGTTTGTTGAGTGTTTTGCAAAATAAATGCCAAAGACTATTGTTTATAAAATCTTAAAAATATTTATTTGATATATAATATTTTATTAAATAATTATAAGAAATTATTTACATGTATGAGAGATTTGATCGATGAGCTTAAATAGAAAAATGCTATCAATTAAGAACAATAGATAAGCCAGTATGAATCATATTAATGCAGTTTAATTTTTTAATCGCATTAAAATGAAACATAAAAATGATGCAGTTAAAAAACTCCGCACATGAGCGGAGTTTTTATTTAAGACAAAAGCAAAATTAACCCTTACTCATTTCCTCAAGTTCTTCCCAACGTTCTAACTTTTCCAATAACAAGTCATCAATTTCAGTCAAACGATTAGATAATTTCATGGCTTTGTCTGCATCAGAAACAAATAAAGAACCATCTGCAAGGAGTTCATTAATTTCAGCTTGTTCTTTTTCTAAAGCTTCCATTTCCGCAGGGAGTTGCTCTAAGGCACGTTGGTCTTTATAACTCAGTTTTACTTTTTTCGGTTGAGCGACTTGTGCAGCAGCTTCGGCTTTTGCTGCGGCTTTTTTCACTGCACTTTTTTGATCAACTACTGTCTGGTCAGGGCGTTGCTCCAAATAATCTTGGTAACCGCCAATATATTCATCAATGTTGCCTTTACCATCAAACACCCACGTTGAAGTCACAACATTGTCCATAAATGCACGGTCGTGTGAAATCAATAACAATGTGCCTTTGTATTCGCTGAGCATTTCTTCTAATAACTCAAGTGTCACCATATCTAAGTCATTGGTTGGTTCATCCATGACGATCAGATTTGATGGTTTAAGTAAAAGTTTTGCTAATAAAATACGGTTACGCTCACCACCCGATAAAGCTTTAACAGGGGTGCGGGCACGTTCAGGTGAGAACAAGAAATCTTGTAAATAGCTATAGATATGGCGGCGTGAACCATTGACATCGACATGGTCAGAGCCTTCAGATACGTTATCTTTCACAGATTTTTCTAGGTCTAAAGCATTACGGAGTTGGTCAAAATAGGCAATTTCAAGTTGTGTGCCTGTTTTTACTGAACCACCGTGTGCAATCTCACCTAAAATGGCTTTGATCAGAGTGGTTTTACCAACACCATTGTCACCGACTAACCCAATACGATCGCCTCGAAGAACCAAAGTAGAGAAATCTTTGATGATCGGATAGCCATCATATTCAACACGTAAGTGTTCAATTTCAAAAACCATTTTCCCAGAACGTTGTGCGTCTTGGGTTGCCATACTGACTTTACCTTGTTGGAAGCGGCGAGCTTTAGACTCTTCTCGTAAAGCTTTGAGCGCACGCACACGACCTTCGTTACGGGTACGACGTGCTTTGATGCCTTGGCGAATCCAAGCTTCTTCTTCTGCCAGTTTTTTATCAAACAGCGCATTTTGCTTTTCTTCAGCTTCCATTTGCTGCGCTTTAAGTTCTAAATAACGTGAATAGTTCCCTTCGTAACTACGCAAAATTCCCCGATCTAGCTCAACGATACGGGTGGCAATATTGTCTACAAATGAACGGTCATGAGAAATGAAAAGTAAGGTTAAATTATTTTGATCAAGTAAGAATTTTTCTAACCATTCGATACTTTCAACGTCTAAATGGTTGGTCGGTTCGTCAAGTAACAACACATCAGGCTGGGTCAGTAGCGCACGCGCCAACAGCACACGACGTTTACGACCACCAGATAAATCCGCCAAGTCTGCTTCAGGGTCTAAGCCCATTTTACTTAAAATAGAGTTAACTTTGGTTTCAAGCGACCAACCATCGAGTTGATCCATTTGGTGTTGTAAATTGCCCATACGTTCACAGGCATCCATATCACCGAGTACACACGCATCACTGGCTTCATGATATGCTTTTAATACTGAAGCAGCTTCACCAGCACCATCAGCAACAATATCAGCAACTTTGCCCGAATCCATCGGAACATCTTGCGCCAACATTGCAATACTAATGCCATTTTGTAATGAAATTTCACCAGCATCTGGCAATAAACTTCCCTCAATCAGTTTAAGTAAAGTAGACTTACCTTCACCGTTACGCCCAATCAAACAGACTCGTTCGCCACGTTCTAAACTGAAGTTTGCGCCGTCGAGCAGGGCTGGTCCACCAAACGCAAGTTGGACATCCCTTAATGTAATATAGGCCATAGTGTTTCCTAAACATCCCAAGTGAGGACTAAAAGTGACTAAACAAAAAAATTTAGATGATCAGGCGTCATTTTCCGCACCCATAGAAGATTTGCAAGTCCGAATTACATTTTTAGATGATTTAGTTGAACAATTGAATGATCAAGTGGCGCAACAAAGTTTGGAAATTGCAGATTTAAAGAAACAAATGCAGTTGCTTTATCAGCGTGTGGAATCTGCGGATTTATCAGAAGGAATCGCAGCATTTGATCCGATGACCAATCGTCCACCGCATTATTAATATCACTTTCATTTTATTTTTAAACTTTAAAACAGCGGCAACGCACCGAAATATATTTGACCTTTATGCAAAAGCTCGGTGTAATGCAGACTCTCAATCTGGTTGTTAAAAATTGATCATGCAGAATAAAGTTGTACTTCTTGATATTGAAAATAATATGCCAACATTAAAAATGTTAAGGGATGTTGTGGAGCATTATTCAGCTTTATATCTGTTTAATTGTGCAGGGAAAATTGAATTTGCATTGGATGATTTAACTGAATTGGCAAGCTTGATTGCGAGTGGACAAATCATCATTTTGGATGTGCCTGAAACCACTGAAAAAGAATATGAATATGCGGTGGTGGTAGGCCAGCTTTTAGCTTTGCTTGAATCTGATACACATATTGAAGTGATTTCTGCGATGCCAAGTTGTTCTATGTTAATGGACATGTTGCGTAGTTCAGACTTGAGTTGCCATTTAATTCAAATCGAAGCGGAAAATTCAGAAAAAATATCTAAAAATATCATCCCAAGTGTTGAAACTATTTTAAATAAACCCGCTTTACAATTGGTTAAAAAATACTGCGATGCTGTAGTGAAAATGACAGGTAAACCAAATACGGTTGAAAAGTTAAAAAACTCAATTGTGAATTGCTTACAGGTCGTTCCTGAAAAAGCCCAACATTTATTGGGTATGTTGATTAATTTAAAAATAGTCAAAAAAGAAGATGAACACGTTTGGTTTAGAAAAAAGCGATTAAAACAATGGTCTGAACTTGATTTAGAACAAAAAAGCGTTGTTTCTGATGCGAAAGTTTTACAAATAGATACTGTTTTAGAAAAACTCAGTACAGGTGCAAAACTGGTGATTTCCGAGTTGGAAAGTCAGCAAAATCAAACAAGCGTAACTGAACCTTTAAATAAAAACTTTGAGAAAATTGACCCTGTACAATGGGAAGTGATTCAAAAACTCAATGAATTAAAAACAGATAAACCCAAAGATATCTATGAGCTTCGGGATTTGTTGGAAAAAATGTTTCCCAAATCTGATGTTCGATTATTACTCAAAGAGTTAATTGAAAAAGGCTATATTTATTGGAATGGTCATGATGTAATTTATAGTCATGAAATGGTTTTGAATTAAACTTTTTATAAAGCTAAAAAAGAGGTTTAAACTTTGACTTTAAATCTCTTTTTAAATTTAAATCTTCAAAAGTTCGCTGCTCATTCTTAACTAAAATTTTCAGTATTAATCACAAATTTAGACTGATCATAAGGCAAGTAAATGAAAGCATTTTTAATTGAAAAATATAAGCGACATAGGTTATCAGTAATAAAATTCAAAACTCTAAGTTGGCTAGCATTATACCGAATGAAGGATGATGAAAAATAATAAATCCATTTAAAATAAACAAGATCACTTGTATTTAATAGACTTTTTCAGCGACAAATAAAAATTTGATCTTGCGTTTTATATTCAGCTTATGCAACTCTAATATAGGAATAAAAAGGTGAACTATGGAACACACAGGTCTTTGGGTTGCGCTCATTGTAATTGTTTTTGTATTGGGTTCAATTTTTGGCTTACGCATAAGCCCAAGAGAAAAAGCATTAGGTTTAATGCGAGAAAAAGCACGAAAAATGGGATTACATCCTCGTTTGGTGGCAGCACCTGACTGGACGAAAGTGCCGATGGCAACAGAAAGTCGTGCCAGCATGGTGGCGTATTATAGTGTGTTAATCCCAGAAGCTCGTTTACCTTTAATGCGTGCGCGTGTAGAAGATCAAAAATTGAAATTACTTCAGGGTGATGCGAAATTTAATGATTTTCCCATTGCATTAAAAGGGATTTATGCTATTGATATGCAAGCTAACTGTGTAGGACTCTATTGGGATGAAGAATCAGACCTTCGAGCAACACAATTAGAAGATATGAAAGCATATTTACTTTCTTTGGCTGAAATTTAACTTAAAAAGAATAGGATAAACGGTTCATTATGGCGAAAGCTCCTCGGTCCACAACCAAAAGCACAACTGCAGACACTCCCAATGCAGGCAAGAAGCGTGCCTTAGTGATTGTGGAGTCGCCTGCAAAAGCGAAAACCATCAATAAATATTTAGGTTCAGATTACATCGTAAAGTCATCAGTAGGTCATGTCCGTGATTTGCCTACAGGTGGCTCAAGTAAAACGACAGAAAAAAAACCTGCGACACGAACCAAGCTGACAGATGCACAAAAAGCTGAAAAAGCACAAACTGCATTGGTCAACCGTATGGGGGTTGATCCAGAACACGATTGGAAAGCGCACTATGAAGTGCTTCCAGGCAAAGAAAATGTCGTGGCTGAACTGAAAAAACTTGCAAAAGATGCTGACGAAATCTATCTCGCAACGGACTTGGATAGAGAAGGGGAAGCGATTGCTTGGCATTTAAGAGAAGTGATTGGTGGGGATGAAAATCGTTACCACCGTGTGGTATTTAACGAAATCACAAAAAATGCCATTCAAGATGCTTTTAAACAGCCGACACGTCTTGATTTAAACCGCGTCAATGCCCAACAAGCACGTCGTTTTCTCGACCGTGTGGTGGGCTTTATGGTATCGCCATTACTTTGGGAAAAAATTGCGCGTGGTCTATCCGCAGGGCGTGTGCAATCTGTTGCAGTTAAGCTTGTGGTTGAACGTGAACGTGAAATTCGTGCATTTGTTCCTGAAGAATATTGGCAAGTGTTTGCAGATACTAAATCTAAAAAAGATGACATTCGCCTTGAAGCAGTAAAGCAAGGTGGTAAGACCTTAAAATTGCAAAATAAAGCGCAAACTGATGCTTTGTTAAAAATTTTAAATGATGCTGAATATAAAGTTGCAACCCGTGAAGATAAACCGACTAAGGTTAATCCTAGCGCACCGTATATCACGTCGACTTTACAACAAGCAGCCAGTACGCGTTTAGGTTTTTCTGTGAAGAAAACCATGATGTTGGCACAGCGTTTGTATGAAGCGGGTTATATTACTTATATGCGTACTGACTCAACATTCCTAAGTGATGATGCGGTCAGCATGGTACGTAACCATATTCAAACTGAGTATGGCGATAAATATCTTCCTGCAAAAGCCAATCGTTATGGCAATAAAGCGGGCGCACAAGAAGCGCATGAGGCGATTCGTCCATCCAATGTTGCACTGGTTGGTGATCAACTTGCGGGTGCAGAGCGTGATGCACAACGTTTGTATGATCTGATTTGGCGTCAGTTTGTTGCCTGTCAAATGACCCCAGCAGAATATTTATCATCAACGATTTTGGTTGATGCCAATGGTGTCGAACTCAAAGCCAAAGGTCGTACTTTGGTTTTTGATGGTTTCACCAAAGTGCGTGGTCAAAATAAATCTGATGATGATGTTTTATTGCCTGCGGTAAAAGTTGGTGAAATCCTCAAGTTAGAAAAACTTGATCCATCACAACACTTTACCAAACCACCTGCACGTTTTACCGAGGCGTCATTGGTGAAAGAGCTTGAGAAAAAAGGTATTGGTCGTCCTTCGACTTATGCTGCGATTATTTCTACGATTCAAGATCGTGGTTATGTTAAACTCGATAATCGCCGTCTTTATGCTGAGAAAATGGGTGAAATCGTCACAGATCGTTTGGACGAAAGTTTTAACAATTTGATGAATTATGCCTTTACTGCAGATTTAGAAGGTCAGCTCGACAAAGTTGCAGATGGTGAACGCAATTGGAAAGAGTTACTCGATAGTTTTTATGGTGACTTTAAAAAACGTTTAACTACTGCTCAAGGTGAAAGCGGCATGCGCCGTAACTTACCTGTGGAAGTTGAAGCTGTGCATTGTCCAGAATGTACTCGTCCTATGCAGATTCGTACAGGGACAACGGGAGTATTCTTAGGATGTTCAGGCTATAACTTGCCACCAAAGGAACGCTGTAAAGGTACATTAAACTTAACACCTGTCGAGTCGCTTGCTGCATTGTCTGATGATGATGGTGCGGAAACAGCAGATTTAATGTCGAAAAAACGTTGTCCGATCTGTGGTACAGCGATGGACAGCTATGTCATTGATGGTGGTCGAAAACTGCATATTTGTGGTAATAATCCTGACTGTAACGGTTATGAGCTTGAAGAAGGCGAGTTCAAAATCAAAGGTTATGATGGACCAACCATTCCATGTGACAAATGTGATGGTGAGATGCAGTTAAAAACAGGTCGTTTTGGTCCTTATTTCGCTTGTATGAACTGTGATAATACTCGCAAGGTATTGAAAAACGGGCAACCAGCGCCACCACGTGTCGACCCGATCAAAATGGAACATTTACGTTCAACTAAGCATGACGATTATTTTGTCTTGCGTGATGGGGCCGCAGGTCTGTTCTTAGCAGCAAGTAAGTTCCCGAAAATTCGTGAAACTCGTGCGCCAAAAGTGGCAGAATTACGCACAGTAGCAGATCAAATTGATCCGAAATATCAATTCATTCTACAAGCACCTGATGTCGATCCTGAGGGTAATCCAACTTTAGTGAAATTTAGTCGTAAAAACCAATCACAGTATATTGGCTCTGAAACGGCTGAAGGTAAACAGACCAAATGGTCACTGGTGTATAAAGATGGAAAATGGGTTGAGGCTTAAGCTTTGATTCATGCAAAAATGCTAACTTCGGTTAGCATTTTTTATGCTTTTAACTTTGAAAATAAATAGAGATTTAGATGATTCCAATTCGCTCCATGATTATATCGAGTGTTTTATTGTCCAAAGTGGATGGTGAAATGAAAATTTTGTTAATGAAGCGAGTTAAAGGTGATTTTTGGTGTCATGTTGCAGGAAAAATTGAAGCCAATGAAACTGCAAGTCAAGCTATTCTGCGTGAAATTAAAGAGGAAACAAGTATATATCCTGAGCGTTTGTTTAGTGCAGATTATATTGAGCAGTTTTATGAAGCAAGCGAGAATGTCATTGAAATGATTCCTGCATTTGTTGGATTTTGTGAGGATGACCAAGCTGTTATTTTGAATGCTGAACATACTGAATATCGTTGGTGTAGTTTGACTGAAGCCAAAGCTTTAGTGGTATTTTCCAATCAAAGAAAACTGTATGATTTTGTGTGGGATAATTTTGTTGAACATACGCCTGAAAGGCTGTTGGAAATAAAATAATATTCTAATTTTTGAATGCTGCGTAGGCATAAAAATTAATTTTTTTTGGGGAAATAATGGAAAATAAAGTTCATAAATTAGCAGTTTTAATTGATGCGGATAATTCGTCTGTGCATTCAATTTCATCCATTTTAGAAGAAGTTGCAAAGTATGGGATTGCGAGTGTGAAGAGAGTCTATGGCGATTGGAGTAGTGAAACACTAAAAAAATGGCGAGAAGTACTACTCCCTCATGCCATTACCCCTGTTCAGCAATTTGCTTATACCAGTGGTAAAGATGCAACAGATATGATTTTGATCATAGATGCAATGGACTTATTATACGGTGGTGCATTGGATGGATTTTGTATTGTTTCCAGTGATAGCGATTTTACGCCATTAGCTTCTAGAATAAGGGAAAGTGGATTAACTGTTTATGGTTTTGGGCGTAAACAAACACCTGATTCTTTTAAAAAAGCATGTGATAAATTTATTTCTGTAGAAAATTTACATATTGATGAAAAAGAAGAAAAACAAAATACTGATACTAGAATGAGTGAGAATTCGGTAAAAACATCTACAATAGAACGAGAAAAAATTAAGCAACAAGTTGATAAGGCAACACTAAATTTGATTTATAAAGCAGTTAAGGATAATTCTGATGACAGTGGCTGGGCATATTTAGGTTCTATTGGGACATATCTTAGTACAGTGAAGCCTGACTTTGATACACGAGATTATGGTCACTCAAAGTTATCAGGACTCATCAAAGAGCTAGGTATCTTTGAAACAAAAATGCAAGGTAGCCAAATGTATCTAAGAAAAGCAAGTTTTAGTACTTTTATTAAATTGGTACAAAAGGCTATCAGCGAAAATGTTTCTCAAGAGAATTGGGCGAATTTCAAAGATATTATTCAAGCTTTGAAAAAATCGGATTTAAACATTAGAAATTATGAAGAAGCCATAGAAACCATACATAATGGTTGGATTGAAACCAAACAAGAAGGTGAGGTTAAATCTGCTAGAATTATTAGATTAATGCCTTGAAGTATTATAAATCTTAAGTAGAAATTTTATGTGGAAAAATATTCGAGTCATTGTCTTATTGGCGATTTTACTTGTGGTGGCTGTAAATGCTTGGCGAGATATGAACCAAGATTGGACGAAACCGATCATGGTATTACTCCATCCAATTAATGCAGATGGGCAAGTAGCGACTGAGCAGTATATACAGCAATTTTCAATTGATGACTTAGATGAACCCAAACAATACTTACAAGAACAATCGAAAAAAATTCGAGGACAACCGATTCAATTTTATTTTCAATTAGGCAGAAAATTAGAACAATTGCCACCTAAAGTGCCTGAAAATGGAGGAGCATTAGACAATATTTTATGGAGTTTAAAATTTCGCTATTATGCTTGGAAACAACATAAAAATGGTGATGGTGCACCTGCGGTAACGTTATATCTCAATTATTATGATCCAAAACTCACCAAGCAAGTAAAACATTCCACTGCTTTAGAACGAGGTAGAATTGGTACAGTCAACTTATTTGCCTCAAAAAAACAAAGGGAGCAAAACAAAGTCGTGTTAGTGCATGAGCTATTACATACCTTTGGTGGAAAAGATAAATACGACCTGATGACAGGTCAGCCGATTTTCCCATTGGGTTATGCACATCCTGAACAAAAACCATTGTATCCACAACAATATGCAGAAATTATGGGAGGATATGTTCCTATTTCTGCCAATAAAAGCAAAGTCCCAAATAGCTTACACGACACCATGCTGAGTGATTTAACTGCACAAGAAATAGGTTGGTTGAAATAGAACATAAAATGTAACCTTTTTATTTATATTTCAAAAAATGCTGACAGCGTTGTTGTTCCAGATGCAGATTCTATACAGACAAAAAAACAAATTAGACTAACAATCAAAGTGATGTAAAACAAACTTGAGAAGAATTATGCGTACAGTGGGAAATGATTTGGTTCGCCATCAACTGCATGAAAATCGTAAGTGGTATCTTTTACTTGGTGCAGTGTTGGTGATTTTTGGGTTGGTTTTATTGGCTTCATTGGGTATGGCGACTTTAACCGTAGTTGCTCTATTTGGTGTGCTGATGATGATTGGTGGTATTTTACACCTCATTGCTGCTTTTAAAATCTTTGATGGTGGTTTTCGCTGGCTATGGGCATTGTTTGGGGTTTTGTATTTAATTGCTGGTTATTATGCGTTTAAATCACCGATCACTACGGCAGTTGTGCTGACCAGTCTATTGGCAATTGCATTGTTAATTGGTGGTTTTATCCGTATTTTTAACGCCTTTATGCTCAAACCAATGTCTGGGTGGGGCTGGACTTTATTTTCAGGGCTTTTAACTTTGGCAACAGGTGCGATTATTTTAGCTTCACCTGATTCACCATTTTGGGTGTTAGGTTTGTTCTTGGCAGTGGATATTTTATTTCAAGGGGTGAATTATCTCACCTTTGCTGCTGCAATCAAGAAGATTCCTCCTGTGAGTTATTGATGGTTTAAATGAATGAAATAATGCTCAATCAATATTTCTAATATTTTATTTTGGAAAGTTTTGAGTTAGCACAGCCCGTATTTATGTGAAAAATCTAGATTAAGTTGTGTGGGCAATGTCTAAATTTTGAGAGATGAGGAATATATTCCGCAAGGTTACAAAAATCGTTGAGCAAAGGTGATAAGGATATCCTTATTGCTCTTGCTCAACGGCGACATCCATGTCGCCTAAATTCTATTGAAGAAAAAATTAGATATTACTTAAGGCGCGACCTGATATTGACTTGAAATTGCAATTCGATTCCAAGTGTTAATCACAATCGCAACCCATTCAATCGCTGTGATTTCGTCACTTGATAAAACCTGTGCAGCTTGTTCATAAACAGAGTCAGGAAAATGCTGCTGTGCGATTAGCGTGATTTCTTCGATCAAACTTAATGCTGCACGTTCTTTCTCTGAGAAATACTGACTTTCACGCCAAGCACTGATGAGCGCAATGCGATCTATGTTTTCACCTGCTTTGATGGCATCTTGGGTATGCATTCGCACACAAAAAGCACATTGGTTAATTTGTGAAGCTCTAAGTTTAAGTAAATGTGAAAAGCCAATATCTAAACCTGCTTGTTTAATTTTTTGCTGACTTAAATTTTCTAACTCAAGCACAGCTTTATAAAGTTCTGGTGCGGTTTTACCGAGGTTAACACGTTGCATAATACTGATTTCTTGTGTGGGAGCAGAGTAGATAGTTTATCTATTTACCAAAAATAGGTATGTTGTTTTTTGAAATTATGTCTGAAGCTTTCTTATGTCTAAAATTTTTGTCCTTGCTCCTGATTCATTTAAAGAAAGTATTACGGCTGAACAAGCATGTCTAGCCATGCAACGTGCCATCAAAAAAGCCATGCCAGATGCTCAAATTATTCAAGTCCCGATGGCAGATGGTGGCGAAGGTACAGTGGATGCTTTGGTTTCAGCACGAAATGGGCGAAAAGTTGCAATTGAAGTTTCAGGACCATTCATTCAGCAGAAAGTAAAAAGCTATTTTGGTTTGATCGAAAATGATCAAACGGCAGTGATTGAAATGGCGCTGGCAAATGGGATTCATTTACTGGAAAAATCACAACGAAATCCCTTACTAACCTCAACTTATGGCACAGGAGAAATGATTAAAGCTGCTTTAGATTTGGGAATTTCTAAAATGATTATAGGATTAGGTGGAAGCGTGACCAATGATGCGGGTGCAGGCATGGCACAAGCGTTGGGGGTAAAGTTCTTGGATGAAAATGGTCAATCCGTTACATTGGGTGGTGGTCAGTTGCATCACATCCATAGTATTGATCTTTCTGAATTGGATACACGTTTAAAGCAGACTGAGATCATCATTGCCAGTGATGTGAATAATCCTTTATGTGGGAAAAATGGCGCTTCCCATGTTTTTGCACCACAGAAAGGTGCAAGTGCTGAAATGGTTGAGATTTTAGATCATAACTTAAAGCACTTTGCCAATTTGCTTGAGTCGACTTTAGACATTGATATGCAAAATCTTGCTGGTGCAGGGGCAGCAGGTGGCTTGGGTTTTGGTTTAATGGCATTTGCAGGTGCAAGGATTCGTTCAGGCGTGGAAATCGTGATTGAGGAAACCAAGCTTGCTGACAAAATTGACCAAGCGGATTATGTGTTTACGGGTGAGGGTGGTATAGATTTTCAGACCAAGTTTGGCAAAACGCCCTTTGGTGTAGCACAGGTGGCAAAGCATTTGAATAAACCTGTGATTGCTTTTGCTGGTTATGTTGGAAATGATATTGAAGAACTTTATGCCGAAGGTTTTACTGCGATTTTTGGTATTGTGGATGGTGTATGTGATTTGCCAACTGCTTTGAAAAATGGTGAGAGGAATTTAGAAAGAACGTGTGAGAGTGTGGTGAGGTTGTGGAATTCCTATATTTAATGGAAAGGATATTATTTATGAAGTAAAATATTTTTTTAAATAAGATCTTACATTAAAACTTATGAATCAAATTTCCTTTTTAGTTAATGAAATAATAAAAGTTAAGGAGTTTTCTAGATCAATAGGTGGTTGTGGTCCACTAACTGGATGGAAAAATTTCTTAAAGGCTGAAGATGATTTTTTTGTACGTTACCATGTAAATAATTTACAAAATATAGTTCTTGCATTGCATGAGTCTTTAAGAATAGAGGCTGAAATTAATGAACAACAACTACTTGATCAATCTTGGATAATTCAAACCTTAGATGCTTTGAATTTATATGGTGAATTTCGAGAAAATTTATCGAGAGTAACACCTCAATCTTTAGAATATTTAAGAATGTCAGCAAGAACATGGCAGCATGGTTTTGAAGTTAGATCCGTATTAGATGAGGAAAAGGTTAGTCGCTTGGTTACGCTGTTAGAAGAGGAAAGAGCTGTAATTATTCAAGATGATAACCTCAGTTTTGATTTAAAAAGAGTTCTTGTTACAGAATTAGATAAATTAATTTGGGCTTTGAAAAAGTATTCTAAAGTTGGTGATGTTCTTCAGAGTGCACTAAAAAATATTTATGGTGAAGTTTTATTAAATCCAGAAGTACAAAATGAATTTCTTAAAAGATCAAAGTTAAAAGATACTATTGCAGAAATATCATCGTATATAACAATAGGTACGGCAGCTTATCAGTATTTACCTACGCTAACTCAAAAGGCGGTGGAAGTATTGAAATTAGTTAATGGTAATGATTGATTGAGAGTTGGAAAGAGAAGTTAACAAATTAAATCTGCTAAACTACACCCATCCACAACACGATGAGTATCCATGAGTTTAGCCAACCTGATCAATGAATTAAACCCTCAACAAAAACAAGCTGCGACAACTGAAACCAAACACAGTTTAGTACTTGCAGGGGCAGGTTGTGGTAAAACCAAAACCATCGTAGCACGTGCAGCTTACCTGATTGATCAAGGCATCCCTGCTAATCAAATCCAAATCCTGACATTTACTCGCCGATCGGCAAGTGAAATTGTGGCGCGTGTTGAGTTAGCATTAGGTGAGCAAGCCAAAGGTTTACGCGCATCAACTTTCCATACCTTTTGCATGTATTTGTTACGTCGTGTGCCAAAAGCTTTTGGATTAGACCAATTTTCAATTATTGATCGAGATGATCAACTGATGTTGTTCCGCTTGATTCGGGGCAAAGACGATAAAAAGAATCCAAATGCATTACCCAAACCACAACAATTATGTGATTTGTATTCATTTGCTCGAAATACCCGTCAAAAACTCAGTCTGGCTTTAGAAAAACAATTGCCTGAATTTTTGGAATATAAAGACCAAATTGCTGAAATCATGAAAGAGTACGAAAGCCGAAAACGGATGCGTAACTTTTTGGATTATGATGATATTCTCGCTGTGGTTGCCTCAGGCTTGGCACAGTCGGAAGGCTTGGTCGATTATGTCGCAGGCTTGTGTCAGCATCTTCTTGTGGATGAAATGCAAGATACTAATCCTTTGCAATGGGCAATTCTTGAACCTCTAAAAGACAAAACTTCATTGTTCTGTGTGGGAGATGATGCACAGTCGATTTACGGTTTTCGTGGTGCTGATTTTGAAAATATTCACCATTTTAAAGAACGTGTACCTGATGCGCAGATTTTTAAACTCGAAAAAAATTACCGTTCAACTCAAGAAATTTTAGACCTTTCTAATTGGTTACTTGATCAAAGCCCGATCAAATACGATAAAAAATTAGAAGCTTATCGAGGTGACGGCATAAAACCACGCATGCATGTCTTCCCAAATGAGTTTGATGAAGCAAAATGGATCGCTATTGATATCAAAGAGCGACATTTACTAGAAGGTTCTGCGTGGAGCGAACATATGGTCTTGGTGCGTTCTGCTTTTGCGGCACGGCATATCGAAGCGGCATTTATTCAAGCCAGTGTTCCATATCGTTTTATCGGTGGCATGAAATTACTTGAAACTGCACATGTAAAAGACTTGCTCAGTTTACTGCGTGTCATTGCCAATCCAATGGATGATATCGCATGGATGCGCTTTTTAACTTTATGGAATGGTGTGGGTGATGTTGGCGCAAGTAAGCTTGCACAGCAACTTTTGCTCGAAGCAGATTTGGATAAAATTTTTGAAAAATTAGAAAAATTTGGGCGTATTCCTGATCCTACTTTGCTGATCATGAAGCAAATGTCAGTGCTGAAAACCGAAGTAGAGGCGTGTGTGAAATTGGGTGTCGAAGCCATTGTTCAGCAACTCGAAGAAAACTATGCCAAGAAAGACTGGCATAAACGAGTGGGTGATTTTGATTTGGTGAAGCAATTAGCATCTAAACATTCTCAACTCAGTGAATTTTTAGAAGAATATGTGCTCGATCCTGTTTCAATCAGTGAAATTGAACGTCAGTCGCAAGATGATGTGGTAACACTGATTACCATTCATTCAGCGAAAGGTACTGAGCAAAAAGTATGTTATGTCGCAAATGTATCAGCAGGGCAATATCCACATGCACGTGCGCAAGGTAATTTTGATGAAGTGGAAGAAGAACGTCGTGTGTTATATGTAGCGTTGACTCGTGCGCAAAATGAATTGATTCTAACTAAACAAAACCTAAGTTTTTGGGCACATACACAAACCGATGAGCAAGGGCGTAAAGTTGAAAGTTATTTTTTAAATGATTTAACTCGCAATTTATGTACCACAGAAACCCATTATCGTCAGCGTGAACAAACGGTAAAAAGTGCTTTGATTGAACGAAAAGCGATTAATTTAGATTTTGGGATTGATCTAGATTAAACTATAGCGAAGATATTGAAGGTTTGATCATGAAAATTTTAGTGCGTAATTTAGAGCGTTCTGTGAATGAGGCAGAACTACTTGAATTGTTTAAACCTTATGGTGCAGTTGAGTCAGTTGTTATTGTCATGGACAGTGAAACCAATAAATCAAAAGGTTTTGGCTTTGTGGAAATGCCAAATGCACGTGAAGCGATTAAAGCCATTAAAGGTTTAAATACCTTAAAAGTGAAAGGCGCAGGGATTCGTGTCAAAGCTGCGGAAGAGAAGCCACAAGCTTAATATATTAATTAAAGAAGGAGTCGAAATGACTCCTTTTTTATGATTTGAAAAGCTTGATTGAGAATATGTATGCTAAAAACCTATTCTGCCTTATCGATTGTTGCTCCGAGTGGAACCAAGATTGCTCAAGGTTTAAAAACGTTGGAAATACGCTCTTGGACGCCTAAACAATTACCCTTACGCGATTTGGTCATTGTTGAAAATACTCAATTTTTAACTGCTGAATATACCGAGGAAATGGGGAGCGCAGTTGCCATTGTTGATATAGCGTCAGTACACCCGTGGCGAGAAGATGAGGTTGAGGCTGCCTGTGCAAGTAATTGGGCGGAAGGTTATTGGGCTTGGGTGATCTGCAATGTTCGCCCCATTTCACAGCCTTTTGAGGTGCTTGCTCAACGAAAAATCTATTTAGTTGATTTAGATCATTTATAAATATTATTGTGATTTTCTAACAAGAAAGTTTATCTTAGAGAGGTAGGTAGTACACGCCAAAATCTAGGAAATAACATTATGTCCCGAGTTGCTCGCTTTCATGCAGACCGCACCAATCAAAAGCTGTATTTTGCTCGACTTTCATGTCAACAAGCAGAACAAACTGAGCATGTACAGCAAGAACAAGCACATCGTGAAGCAGCTGTATTTCATTTACATGGGGCTGTTTTGGCATTTTTACAGGAATTGGTGCGCTACTATCGTCTCAATGATTTTTCTCCAACCTTGAAGTCCATCGAAGAAGGCATGGCTGCAAAAGGACAAGTTTCACCAGAAGTGGTAGTCATGCAACAATTAGCCAAAAGCGGATTTATTGCAGAATTAAAACGTGCTTACCGTTTATGTCAGTATGCCCCTGAGCCAAATGCGCCAGAACCTGAAGATGAAACCTCATCTAATCTCATTATCAAAGTTACGCAAACCCCACAAGCATGGTTACCTGATACTAAGATTTTAAGAGAATGGCACCGAGATTTGACCCAATTGATAGATGGTTTTCGTAATGAAATGGTGGAATTCTGATCTTTTTGCTTGAATACACTTGAAATTTATCAGTTGAATGACTATATAAAAATATCTACAAGATGCAAAGTACATACAGTATTTTGCCCCATGTTGAGCATGGAGGGTGATTGATATGTCTATTGAACAGTTAAAAGAGTTATTTGGTAATCAAGAAGCAATTTTAGAGTTAGTTCAACTCGAAGGTGGAGAGTTGGCGCTACGTAATGCAGGTTCTGAAAAAGAGCCTTTGGTCACTATTCAGTTTAATGAAGAAGTGAAAGCTTTGCTTGGTGAACAAACCCCTGTGATTGCTCAGCATATGATTCAAGCTGCATTGTACGCATTGATGGAAAATCAAATGAATCAATTACAAGCAGAAGTCGTTGATGAGCAGCCAAAATATTTTAGCTAATTGATTGTTATTTATTTTCAAATAAAAACGCACTTGAAAGTGCGTTTTTTATGTTTAAGATTTTGAATTTTAATAGGTTGGCAAAGGCTGCGGTGGTGCAAAAAAGTAGCCGCCCACAAACATGATGGCTAAGCCAATCAGTTGCAGAAAAAATGGATTTTTAGCTTGATGCCAATGTAAGATCAAAAAAATCAAAGAAACAGGCGAAAGCAATAAACAGCCTAAACCCCATAAAATACTTTCTTTAAATGCTGCAATGAGAAAGCCAATTGAGGCAATCACCAAAATGAGTAGCCCGAAATAAAATAGAAACATACTGTCCTCTTATTGATATTTTATATATTTCAATACAATGTATTTAAGTTTTTTAATGGAAAAGTTCATTTTATGAAGTTGTTACTTATAGTGCTTCTTTTAAAATGACTTTGTTTAAAACAAACAGACTAGCATATCTGATAGTCTGTTTGAAATAACTCATGAATCAATGTGTTGGTGCATGATGATGTGCGATTTCAATCTGATTCAAAATATAATTGCTCATATTTTTCGCCATTTCTTCTTTAGCATAATACACCTCGCCAATATTGTCTTGGCGAATCACTTCAGCTTCCTCTTTGCTTTCCGCACACACTAAAACCTGAATTTGTGGATTCAGTAATTTAGCTGTATCAACGATTTTATGAATATCTAAAATATCCATCGGTGAAAGCACCAAAAGTCGTGCATGTTGAATATGTGCTTGTATTAAAACTCCCGGTTCAGTGGCATGACCTGAAACTGCAGCAATACCTTTTTGACGCAAATTTTCAACAATTTCACGGTTTTCTTCTGCGATAACGACTTTAATGCCTTCACGCATTAAAGTTTTGGTAATTCTACCCCCAACCTCACCATGACCAACAATCACCACTTGATCACGTAAATAATCTTGATCGACTTCATCAGGCAGCATTGCCAATGGATCGCCACTGCGTTCAAGCAAACGTGCCAAATGCGAACGTTCACGAATCCAGTTTTGTACAGGTTCAATCGCTGAAAATAAAAAAGAGTTGAGCGTGATCGAAAATAAAGCACCTGCCAAAATAAGGTTTTGTGCTTCAGGTGTAAGTAGACCGAGTGATAAGCCTAAGGTTGCAAGGATAAATGAGAATTCCCCAATTTGCGCTAAACTTGCGCCCACAGTTAACGCTGTATTGAGGGGATAGCGGAAAAATAAAACCAGTCCCATTGCCGCAATGGTTTTACCAATCATGATAATAGCGATCACGGCTAAAATATGTAACGGTTGCTCAATCAGGATACGTGGGTCAAACAACATGCCCACAGATACAAAGAACAAAATCGAAAATATTTCTCGAAGCGGTAAGGTTTCTTCTTCAGCACGATGGCTAAAGTCAGACTCTTTAACGACCATGCCCGCAAAGAATGCACCAAGTGCCATAGAAACGCCAAAGATCGCATAAGAGCCATACGCAATGGAAACGGCAGCAGCAACTACAGTTAGGGTAAATAACTCTCTAGAGCCCAAACGAGCCACATACTGCATGATCATTGGTACCAGTCTTTTACCAACAATCAGCATAAACGCAATAAAACCTGAAACCTTAAGTAAGGTAATCCCTAAAGTCAGCCAAATGTTCTCATCAGAAGCATGCCCCTCAAGTGCATGACCTCCTAATAGTACAGCCGTAGCAGGTAATAAAACTAAAACCAAGACCATCACAAGGTCTTCAACCAAAAGCCAACCGACAGCAATTTTTCCATTGACTGAGTTGAGTAATCCTTTGTCACCTAAAGCTTTAAGCAAAACCACGGTACTGGCACAGGATAGACTTAAACCAAAAACCAGTGCTGAACCCCAACTCCAACCCCAGAAGTGCGACACAATCATGCCTAGAATCGTGGCAACAGTAATTTGTAAAATAGCCCCCGGTAGTGCAATACGTCGGACTTGCATCAGATCATTCAGGGAAAAGTGCATACCCACGCCAAACATCAGGAACATCACCCCCAGTTCCGCAAGCTGATTGGCAAGGGCGATATCTCCCACCACACCTGGTGTATTTGGGCTAATAATAATTCCGGCAATCAAATAGCCGATCAATGGAGGTAAACGCAAACGAGCAGCGATATAGCCAAAAATAAGGGCAATACCAAAACCAACTGCAAGCAAAATAATCAAATCTACATCATGTGGCACTCAACACTCCTTAAAAGGTGGAGAAATTTATTAGACAACTCAATGCACAAACCAAGCACAAAGAGTGCCAAAAGAAAACTTGGAGAATTTTAACCATTCGCATAAAAAAAAGGCAAAAAAAACGACCCAAAAGGGCCGTGTTTTTTAAAAAACTAAAATTATTTAATTTTAGCTTCTTTGAATACGACGTGTTGACGGATTTTTGGATCAAATTTTTTGATTTCCATTTTTTCCGGCATAGTACGTTTGTTCTTAGTTGTGGTATAGAAATAACCTGTACCAGCAGTAGAAACTAGGCGAATTTTATCACGCATGGTTCAGACTCCTTAGATCTTTTGACCTTGAGCACGTAGGTCAGCAACAACCTTTTCGATACCCAATTTGTCGATAATACGCATACCTTTAGTGGTTAGACGAAGACGTACAAAACGTTTTTCGCTTTCTAACCAGAAACGGTGGTGGTGCAGGTTCGGCTCGAACCGGCGTTTAGTTTTGTTGTTGGCGTGTGAGACGTTGTTACCAACGACTGGACGCTTGCCGGTAACTTGGCAAACCTTAGACATGGTGTAACTCCATTGATTTAGCCAACAGCAAATCTGTATGGCCAGTCAAAATAAAACGGATTGAATTCTTTCAAGGGGCGTTTTATACCAAAATTCCGCTTAAAAGACAAGCGGAATCGGTGAAAACACTGCATGATCTTTGACGATAGATCATGCCTTGATCAGTTAACGGATAAAAGTTTTCTCTAGAATTTTATGAACAGCGCCACCAAATGGCGGTAGGATGAATTTTACGCTAAACAGTTTAGGCATAGACATCATAGAGCGTTCATGCGACAAATTGAAGAAACCTTCTGGGCCGTGATATTTACCCATACCTGATGCACCAACACCACCAAATGGCAGATCATCTTGTGCAACATGGGTTAATAATGCGTTTTGACCGAAATGCCCTGAATGGGTACGCTGCGCCACATATTGTGCTCGCGCATCGTCAAAGTCGAAATAGTATAATGCAAGTGGGCGTGGACGGCTATTAATAAAGTCGATGACATCATCAATTTGATCATATTCCATGATCGGTAACACTGGCCCAAAGATTTCATTTTTCATGATCTCCATGTCAGTGGTTACACCTGTAACTAATGTCGGTGCAATCTTACGTACTTGCGTTAAATCCTCATTTTTAGGATTGATTTCAATCAGTTCAGCACCTTGCGCTTTAGCATCTTCTAGATAGCTTTGTACACGTCTATATTGTTTGTCATTAATAATCGAGGTGTAGTCTTGGTTGTTGGCAATATTTGGATACATACCGCTAACAATTTTTTTGAACTGATCTACAAACTCTGCCGTTTTGCCTTTAGGCAAGAATAAATGGTCTGGTGCAACACAAGTTTGCCCTGAGTTCCATAATTTACCAAATGCCAAACGTTGTGCCACATCTTTCATTTCAGTGGATGGATGCACAATAGCAGGGGATTTACCACCGAGTTCTAAAATCACAGGAACTAAATTCTCTGAAGCTGCTGCCATCACGGTTTTACCGACATTGGTTGAACCAGTGAAAATGATTTTATCAAAAGGCAAATGACTAAATGCATCTGAGATCACGCCACCGCCCGTAACCACCGCCACGAGTTCACGCGGAAAAGCTTCAGAAAGTGCATTTTCTAAAACATAACCAAAATTCATTGAAGAACTTGAGATTTTGATCATGGCATGGTTGCCTGCAGCCAACGCACAGATGAGTGGGCCAACAGACAGAACCAATGGATAATTCCACGGTGCAATAATCCCAATCACACCCAGTGGTTGGTACTGTACCCATGCTTTTGACGGTTGGTGCATGATGCCGACATGACGTTTCGACGGTTTCATCCATGCAGTTAAGTTTTTACTATAATATTTGATCTGTTCTAGACAAGTCACCAATTCACCGATTTTGGTTTCAGTGATAGAGCGGTTGCCATAATCTTGATTGATTGCTTCTGCAATTTGATCTTGATATTTTAGTAACACTTTTTTTAAGCGAGCCAAACGCTCAATACGTTCTTTTGCAGTTGGAACGGGATAACGTTGATATGCTTGTTGTTGTTGCGCAAGCGTATCGTGTAAATGTTGAACTTCAGGGGAATAAGAAGTCATTGGATTTGTTTTTGTTTGACTGTTCATCTCGAACACCGTTAGATAGGAGCTGATTTATGATAATTTTTAGAGTAAAAGCTCTAATTAGTCAAGTCACTTTATATGTTAGCCTAAGCTAACGCTGAAATATGGGATCAGGATGTCGCACTCCAAAACGGTAAAAACCAAAGATCGAATTTTGCAAATCAGCCTACAATTGTTCAATGAACGTGGCGAGCGTTCAATCACGACAAACCATATAGCTGCTGAGCTTGGGATTAGTCCGGGCAATTTGTATTATCACTTTCGCAACAAGCAAGAAATCATCAAAGAGTTGATGGAAAAGTATCAAAAAGAGACTTTAGAAATGCTGGCTTTGCCAGATGACCGAGCAGTCAATGCCAACGATAAAATCCGTTATTTTCAAGTTTTGAGTAGTCAGCTATGGGAATATCGTTTTTTACATCGTGATGTTTATCATTTGATTGAAAATAACGGTGACTTTAGAAAAGTTTATCCTCGTTTTGCAGGGAAAGTGATGCAACAAGGGCAAAAAATTTATCATGCTTTTGTTGATGCAGGTCTTATGCAAATGACAGCTTCGGAAATTGAAGCCTTGATTATTAATATTTGGATCGTGCTGACCAACTGGACAAATTTCTTATATATGTCAGGACATTTGAGTAATTCTAATCATTTAGATGAGAAATGGATTTGGCAAGCGCTGCGCCAAATGGTGTTTTTGGAAGGCCCTTATTTACGTGGTGAAAGCCGCGAAACCTATGAGCGGTTATTGGAAAGCTTTGGTTCATCTGAGCTATTTGCTAGTTTATCGACATTAAAACATGAATGAATGTCGATCAACGATTGAAAGCTGTCGAAAAAGCGTTAGAATACTCGGCTGATTTTCAATTTAACATATAAGTGATATCAATTAACATGAACATGACCACTGCCAACACAGCACGTCTCCTGATTACTTGTGAAGATAAACCAGGTATTGTGCAAGCTGTATCGAGCTTTTTGTATCATCAAGGGGCAAATATTACTGCGCTTGATCAATATGCAACTGAAGCTCAGGGCGGGCGTTATTTCATGCGTGTTGAGTTTGAGTTGGAAAACTTACAAAGTCGTCGTGAAACTTTGTTACAGACTTTTGCAAATAATGTCGCAGAACGTTATGACATGCACTGGCGTTTGGCTTTGGTGAGTGATTTGAAGAAAGTCGGTATCTTGGTATCGAAAGTCGATCACGCTTTACTAGAGTTGTTATGGCGTCATTCACGTGGTGGTTTACCATGTGAAATTACTCAAGTGGTATCAAATCATCCTGATTTAAAAGAAGCGGTTGAAAATTTTGGTATTCCATTTCATGTCGTACCCGTGAGTAAAGAAAATAAACGTGAAGCCTATGCGCAAATTGATGAACTCATGCAAGGCAATGATTTGTTGGTATTGGCTCGTTATATGCAAATTTTAGATGAAGAATTTGTATCGAAATGGGAAATGAAAATTATCAATATTCACCATTCCTTCTTACCTGCATTTGTTGGAGCAAATCCGTATAAGCAAGCGCATGAAAAAGGCGTAAAATTGATTGGTGCAACAGCGCATTATGTGACGGCTGATCTCGACCAAGGGCCGATCATTGAGCAAGATGTAGAGCGTGTTAGCCATGATTTTACTGTTGAGCAATTACGTGAGCTTGGTCAAGATGTGGAACGAAATGTTCTAGCACGTGCTGTAAAATGGCATCTAGAAGACCGTATTATTGTAGATGGTAATAAGACCGTTGTATTTCAATAATATATCGTGATTTTGATGTAGAGAAAGGATGCTGATCGGCATCCTTTTTACATTTTCAATTTATAAAAACAATAAAAACCATCGAAAAAGTAGTTGCAAATGAAAACACTTCTCATTTATTATTGGGCTACTTTCGTTGTTTTATTCGATGAAGAAGCTCTGGACAAACTATTTTATGTGCAGAATTTTTTCAGATTTAGGTCATTAGATTCGTATGAGTCAATCTTCCACTTCAAATATGCAGGCTCCAAACCCAATGAAGAAAAAGGTCATTGCTGCGGTCATTGCCGTTCTAGTCGGACATCTAGGGGCATTGTGGGCATTGAGTCATTTAAAAACGCCTGAACTGAAGCCTATCGAGAAAAAACCGATTCAAGTTAAATTCGTAAAAATTAAAGAAGAGCAGGTCGTTCCTCCACCACCGCCACCTCCTGTAAAGCCAAAGGTTGAACCGAAACCTGTGGTTGAGAAAAAGGCACCACCGCCACCGATTGAAAAACCAAAACTGATTACACAGAAAAAACCTGTGGTGGAAAAGAAAGCCATTCAACAGGAAGAACCAAAGATTGATTATGAAAAAATCAAACGTGAACAAGAGCAGCGCCAGCTCGAACAGCAACGTTTAGAGCAACAACGCCAAGATCAATTAAAGCGTGATCAAGCTGCGAGAGATCAAGCAGCACGTGATCAGGCGGCAAGAGAACAAGCTGCGAGAGATCAGGCAGCAAGAGATCAAGCGAATCGAGATCGTGAATCCCAACAACCGCGTAAATTGAGTGCGGGTGAGATCTCTTGGAAAAAAGCGCCATCGTTTGAGTTCGATGATGAATTGTTAAAAAATCAAGATCGTACTTTACTTGTTCGTATTGAAATCAATCCAGCAGGTAAAATCACCAATGTCACTGTTTTAAAATCAAGTGGTTTATCTGGTCTTGATCGTGAAGTGCGTAGTGCTGTACGTTTTGCAAGAATGAATCCATCGAGTGATGGACGTGCTATGGTGGCTGATTTACCTGTAAATCTTAAAACCTCTGGACAATAATTTAACCGGCTAACCCTATCAGGAGTTCGAGTATGAACTTTTCAGTTTATTGGCAACATGCAGATGCAGTGAGTAAGACACTGTATTTCGTGTTATTGGCGATGTCTATTGCCACATGGACGGTATTCATTTTACGTTTAATGGGTACACGTCAGCTTAAACAACAAGCTCAAGCTCATCTTGCTCAAGCATTAAATCAGTTAAAAGCAAAACTTGCTCCTTTAGGTTTTGATCAACGTAAAGCTGTTGCTGAACAAGCCTTATTGCGTCAGATTTCAGTTGAAAAATCCAATGCTGAAAAAGGCGTTTCGGTTTTAGGGACAATCGCTTCTATTGCACCATTTGTGGGTTTGTTTGGTACTGTGTGGGGGATTTTCCATGCATTGGTTGCAGTGGGTAAAAGTGGTCAAGCAGGGTTGGCTCAAGTGGCAACACCAGTGGGTGAAGCTTTGATTATGACCGGTTTAGGTTTGGCTGTGGCGATTCCTGCGGTATTGGCGTATAACATTTGTGTGCGTTTCAACCGTACCTTGTCAAATGAACTACAAGATCAAGCGCATGGTTTATTAATTGATACCATGTTGCAGCAAGATTCAACCTTAAAAGTTGAAAATCAAGCGACACAAAAAAGTTTAGTTGGAGGTCAAGCTTAATGGCTTTTCAATTGGGTGAAGACAACGATGCTGGCATGAATGAGATGAATCTCATTCCGCTCATCGACATTATGTTGGTATTGATGATCATCTTTTTGGTGACTGCAACCGTTGCTAACCCATCAATACCATTAACCTTACCAAAAACCACTGCGGAAATTGTGGATCTGCCACCAGAAGCCATTACCATTAGCATCAATAAAAATGGTGAAGTGGCTTGGAATAATCAAGTGATCGGTTTGCCTGAGTTGGAAAAACGCTTCCAAGAAGCGGCAGGAAAATCTGTAAAACCTGCAGTTCAACTTAGAGCAGACCAAGATGCACGTTATGATACAGTTGCTCAAGTCATGTCTCGTGCCAGTGAAGCCGGGCTGAACGACCTTGCCTTTATGAGTGATAATTAAGTTTTCAAATAGCGTAAAGTATTAAAAAGCGATCTTTAAAGATCGCTTTTTTTATTTTTTATAAAGACTTAGCTCTCTTTAAGTAAGTCTTTAAATTGGCTTTGCAGTTTCATTAACTTTGGAGGAATGGCAAAGTTACAATAACCCTGTGATGGGTTTTTTGCATAATAATTTTGATGGTAGTCTTCAGCAGGATAGAACGTTGGCACAGGGCTTAATTCAGTAACAATATTTAAATCTTGCGCTGTTAATTCTGCAATATAGCTTTCAGCTTGTGCTTTTTGTTCAGCATTAAAATAATAAATCACTGAGCGATATTGTGTACCAATATCATTGCCTTGACGGTTTAACGTAGTTGGATCATGTGTGCTAAAAAATACTGTCAGCAGTTGTTTAAAACTGATTTGTTGCTCATCAAAATCAATCAAAATCACTTCCGCATGGTTGGTCGTGCCCGTGCAAATCTGTTCATAGGTAGGCTGATCTGTATTTCCACCTGCATAACCACTGGTGACCTGTATAACGCCTTTCAGTTGTAAAAATACTGCTTCGGTACACCAAAAACATCCACCGCCAAATAATGCTTGTTGCATCACGATCTCCTTTCTATTTTATTTTCTGGATCAAAATAAAACCGCATAAAACCTGAAAATATAAGCGGTTATGCTTTTAAATACTGTTCAACATTATGGCGTTTTGTATTGCAGTACGACATTGCCATATTTGTCCACCAATTTTAAAGTTTTAGCATAGACCTGATAGCCCATGACTTGTTTTAAAGCTGTGTTGTATTTTGCAACGACATCTGTATTGTTTGGGCAAAGCATTTTGGTAGATGCGATTTCACCTAAGTTTAAATGGTAGTCTTTGACTGCATAATTCCCCATGACACGGTTACAACCATCAGAGCCGCTGACACGTAAGTCACTTCCAAACTGAATCACTGGAGAATCTGCTTTTTGCGTATATTCAGTCGTGCCAATATGGGTCATGACCCAAGCTTTATTTTGCAAAAGTGCTAGATTTTCTTGTTGTTTTACAGTGTTTGTTGTCGAACAGCCCACAAATACAGTTGACGTCAATCCAACCCATAAAAGATGTTTTAGCATGATTTTCTCAAAAATATAATTTGCCTATATATAACCAAAAAATCATGCAAATCACTAGCTTGACAATGTATCTAAGCGTTAAAAAGTCATTGGATTATGAACCATTTATGACACTCTTCGGTAAACCTTCACGAATCACTTTAGAATAGTTTTCGCTGCTTGGATTTTTTACTTGTTTAAGTAAGTCAGTACGTGGATTCACATGTGCATGTTGATACCATTGTTTGATATTCCATTCTTGATTTAATGCACCTAAATCATAAAGATAATTCGGCAAATAGCCTGAAGCAAGCAAACGATAATCCAGTGGCAATTCTTTAGATGAAATGGCTTGAATCATATCAAATACTAAAGTTGTGCAATTACTGGTCAAGGTGTTATACCATTTTGGTTGTTGCGCTAACTCATCGGTTTTACTTAAGTATTCTTCAAACAAAGCTCTCATTTCCGCTTTTGGCATATTGATCGGGAAAAAGTAGACTTGTTCATTACGAATATTGCTACGGGTATAAATTAAGTCTTTTTCATCTGAAGCAATCAGACTCAATTCATATTTTCTAAAAAAACCACCAATGGCAGAGAAGCTTTCTGTTTTTTCTTTACGGATTTCGATTGAAAAAACCAAAGGTTTTTGGTCAGCAAAATCAAAACTGACCAAGGTATGGGCGATTTGTGGCCCCATCCAATAAGAAGTAATGATATTGACGCCAGTAATGTGATTTAAATTATAGCGACGTGTGTCCCAATGCACATCGTATTGATCCTCAGTAATCCAATTAAAATTACGAATATTTTGAATAGTGACAATATCACCTTGTTTTTTATAGGTAAATAAACGATCTACTTCGGGATTCCAGTCCCGATCTTGTTTTGCAAGAATATTGAAATACCCAATCAGGCTGAGTAAAAATGCCACAATATAAATTGCAATATCTTTATTTCGGCTAAAAAGATTTTGGCTAATATAAATCCCTAAAATGCTGAGAGAAAATATAATCCAAATACCGATCAGAATACGACTGAATATCATCCCCAAAGGTTCTTGAAACCAGATGACACAGCATAACCAAATAGAGGAAACAATCACAAAAATACTAAAAATGGAATGGAGTAATCCCATTCCAAGTGTATGAAAAAATTTCTTTTTTTCGAGTTGTGGCATAGCGCAGAATACTTAGAAAAAGTCAGGCTTATTTTTGATAAGTTGCAAACTCAAAAGCAATGGCAGATTTGTCATCAATATGTGATTCGCTTGCGACTTTTTTAAACGCATCAGGGATTTCTGGGTAGTGAGCATTGCCTTGAACATCTAAATCGACATGGGTAAGTTCTAAACGGTCTGCAATCGTAAGGGTTTGTTTAAAAATTTCACCACCACCAATAATGAAGATACTGCTAGGTTTCTCAGATGCAGAGGCATCATTAACTGAGCCTTGCAGAGCTTCTTCAATACTATGCGCCACTTTAACGCCATCAAAAGTCCAGTTTGGATCACGGGTAATCACCCAATTGACACGTTTCGGTAAAGCTCGCCCCATAGATTCGAGGGTTTTACGTCCCATCACCACAACACCACCTTGAGTGATTTCTTTAAAGTGTTTTAGGTCAGCAGAAATATGCCAAGGCAAGTCATTATCTTTACCAATACAACGTTGTTGATCCATTGCAACCACATGTACAACTTCTAAATCTTGGTAAGCCATAACGTTTCATCCAAAGCATCATAAAAACTATGCCTATTAAAAGACAAAATCCCACTTTAAGCAAAGTGGGATTTTATTATTTTAAATATTTAATGAGAATTAAACTGCAACAGGTGCTTTAATCGCGGGATGTGATTCATAACCTACAATTTCGATATCTTCAAATTTAAAGTCAAAAATATCGCTAATCTCAGGATTAAGTTTGAGTTGGCACAAAGCTAAAGGTTCACGGCTCAACTGTAATTGTGCTTGTTCAAAATGATTGGCATACAAATGTGTATCCCCACCTGTCCAAACAAAATCGCCCACACCTAAACCACACACTTGCGCAATCATATGCGTTAATAAGGCATAGCTGGCAATATTAAATGGTACTCCAAGAAAAACATCAGCACTACGTTGATAAAGCTGACAAGATAATTTTCCATTTTGTACAAAAAATTGGAATAGCGTGTGACAAGGTGGCAGTGCAACATTACCAGCCTCATTCGGGTTCCAACCTGAAACGATCAAACGGCGTGAGTTTGGATTGGTTTTTATTTCATTAATTAACCATTTAATTTGGTCAAAACCGTCATTTTCATACAAACCATTGTCTTTTTTGGTTGCACCGAAATTACGCCATTGATGACCATATACAGGTCCCAGCTCACCTTCAGGACGACCAAAACGTGCTGTTTGTTCAGCAGTTGCCCATTCATCCCAAATGGTAACTTTGTTGTCTTGTAAATATTTTACGTTGGTGTCGCCTTTTAGAAACCAAAGCAGCTCAATCACGATAGAACGGAAATGTACTTTTTTGGTGGTCAGTAAAGGAAAACCTTTGGATAAGTCAAAACGCATTTGATGACCAAATACAGAACGTGTTCCTGTGCCTGTACGGTCGCCTTTGTCGCCACCATTGTCGAGGATGTGTTGTAGAAGGTCTAAATACGCTTTCATATTGATTCCAAAATTAAGCTCATACGCCAGATTATGACGTTTAGTTTTGAGCATGTCATATTTTTACTAAACGTCTCAGTTTATACTAAAGCTAGATTTATTTTAACTAGCGATAACAAGAGAGAAGAAAAATGAGCATTATATGGAATGAAATTCCTGAATTTATTCAGCAATATAAAGATCAAATTTTGGCAACAAAAAAGTCAGCCATTGAACTTAATTTGACACCTCGTGATGATTTAACCTTATGGCAAAGTAAAGTTGGTGGTCAGCCATATTTACCGCTTGGTGTTGACTATCCATGCAATGAAAATGGCGAAGCTTTACAGCTTATTGCACAAATTAATTTTGCAGAATTGCCAAATAATCAGATTTATCCAAATCAGGGTATTTTACAATTTTATATTGATACACAAGATGATTTACTTGGCCTAGATTTTGATGATCAGCAAAAACAAAATGGTTTTAGAGTGGTTTATTTTGCTGATGTTATAGAAGATCAAGCCTGCTTACAACATGATTTCCCAACCGAAGAGTTGGATGAAGATATGAGTCCAATAGCAGGGCAGTATACAGTGCAATTTGCTGCAACTGAGCGTTATATTTCAATCGGCGATCATGAGTTTAGCAGCAAAATTTTTGATCCTTATACGATTGATGAAGATCTCCTTGAGGAAGGCGACTTATTTGATGACTATGAGGATAATTTTTCTTCAAATGGACATCATTTAGGTGGATATCCATTTTTTACCCAAGAAGATCCACGTACACATGATGATCGCTTTAAAGATTATGTTCTTTTATTACAAATAGATACCGATGATGCTGAAGATGTGCAAATCATGTGGGGCGACAGTGGTGTTGCAAACTTCTTTATCCATCCAGATGATTTGAAAAACAGAGACTTTTCTAAGGTATTGTATAATTGGGATTGTTATTAATTTTACCATAAAAACTATGCGGTTAAGACTGCTACATTAAAGTGAGTGCTGATCAGTTAAGGCGTAAAAAATCCTTAACTGACTGGTTATTCATTTATCAAAATGGTTTTTCATGCATCATTATTCACAAGATTCGTATTGCATAAAAAAAGATAACAATATAAATAAAATTGATATAATGGCCGTTTATAAAAAATTACAAAAGAAAGAGCAACTTAAAATATTCTCATTTACATTCACAAATTTTATTACATTTACATTAACCACTTTTTAAGAATCTATGGCTAGTATCTCAGCTTCGTTCATTATTGTATCGGTCATTTTATGGTAAAACTGGTTCAAATAAACAGACATGGGGTTGAGTCATGATTGTCGATTTAAATACTCAACCTATTCAAAATTTAGAAAATAATGCAGCGAGTCAATTTATTTTCCAACACGAAAATGGCTCTTTTTATCCACAACAGGATTTTAATCCGACTGCAATTATTCAGCAGAATAAATTAAAAGCGGCTCAAGCAAATAAATTTTCTTTAAGTAATGCTTTTCAAATTGATATTGATAAATTCATTAGCAAATTAGATAGCATTTCTGCACGTACCAGTTCAGCACGTTGTGCACGTAGTATTCGTATCGCTTTGCAAACAGCAGGTGCTAAATTTAGCAATCATCCAGTTGCTGCGGCAGATTGGGGTGATACTTTAGAAGAAATCGGTTACAAACAAATCCAGCCTGCTTTTGATAATCCGCAAGAAGGTGATATTTACATCATTGATCGGACTCGCAAGCATCGTTATGGGCATATTGCAGGCTATACAGGCTCAGAATGGGTGTCTGACTTTAAACAGCGTAGTTACGATGTCTATAAAGGTGATGTGACTTATAAATATTATCGTTTATCCGCTTAAGTAGATGCTTGATCAGTAAACAGATAGATTAAAAAGGAAGCTTGTTCGGGAAAATCTTCCTTTTTAATCCGAGCGCTTGGCACGATTTTCATAGTTAGCAATCAGAATAAATCCAAGCGCAATAAACCCAAGACATTGCGAGATCAAATATAGCATGTTTTGTCGAGGCAAAGACCAAGCCATAATTGCTAATGCTAAAACAGGCAGCAGCATAATAAGTACTTTTAACAGCTTAAATTGAACGGTTTGAGTCGCTGTTCTTAAGCTAAGTTGCTTTAAGACATGTAAAATAATACCTATTGCGAGACTGATTCCTACAAATAAAGGGCTGAGTTTGGCAATGCTGGAGCAATAATAAATCGCAATACACAGCACAATGCTGACCATTAATTTAACTTGGCGTGTACAACGTTCAGAGTACCAAAAATCTAACATGGCTAGGGTGCTTGCGTAGGTTTATTTTGATGAAGTAAGGATAAAGGTGAAAATAGACACACTGCCAAAGCCATAAAGCCAATGCCTTGTGCGCCTGGGATTAAAATTTCACCTTGATTCATATTTTTAAAAATTAATGCCAATAACAATGCAATGGGAATCCAAGTCAGTAGGCGATAGATCAGACCTGTTGGATTTTTAGCAGCGAAATGGATTTTGCAATAACGACAAATAAGAAAAATAACACCTGTTGCCACAAACATTAAAATAGCAGAATAGGCTAAAGGTTCCATGCGATACAACACTGCAGTTGCAATAGCAATCACAATAAAAATCAACAGTTTTTTTAATACAGATGTTTGTGGATCAAACCAAAATTCAAGCATAATGTCTGAGTAATCGAAAAGGACAGTCTAAGTATAAATCAACACCATGCTAAGATGAGTTTTAGTTACACAGCAGTTGATAAATAAGAATACAGCACATAAAAAAGCGGATGTTATTTCATCCGCTTTAAGAAGTTCACAATTAAGTGTTTTTCTGAGGTCCCCAATCAAAGATTTTCTTTTGATAGGCATACCAAATCATCCAAAGACCAATCAAAATCATTGGGAAGGATAAAATCTGTCCTTTGGTCATCCAGCCAAATAAAATATAGCCTTGATCTGCATCTGGTTCACGGAAGAATTCCATAAAGAAGCGAGCACATCCATAACCCATCAAGAAGATCGCTGATACAGCCATACGAGGGCGAGGTTTTGAGCTAAACCACCACAGAATAATAAAGAGTAATAAGCCTTCGCATAGCGCTTGGTAAAGCTGTGAAGGGTGACGTACCAAATGTAACGGGTCTGTTGGAAAGATCATACCTAGAGCAAAGTTTGGATCAGAAACCTGACGACCATAGAGTTCCCCGCCGATGAAATTACCAATACGACCAAACATTAAACCTGTTGGTACACAAGGGGCAATAAAATCTAAAGTTTCAAACCATGTTTTTTTATACTTATGACACCATAACAACATCGCAACCATGACACCGAGGAAACCACCATGGAAACTCATGCCTCCCGTCCAGACTTTAAATAACCAAATCGGATCGGCAAGAAACTTATCAAACTCATAAAACAGAACATAACCAATACGTCCACCGAGCACTACCCCCAAAGCACCGTAAAATACAAGGTCTGAAACCATTTCAGCGTTCCAGTTATTACGCTGTTTGGCACGATAGGTTGCCAGTCCCCAAGCACATAAAAATGCTAAGAGATACATCAATCCATACCAATGCACTTTGAGTGGACCCAGTGATATTGCCACTGGATCAATATTCGGGTAGGTCAGCATGGTGACTCCTTTGAATTCTATTTTGCACAGATTTTAGCTGAAAGTTATTAAAAATGTTGTACATTCAATGTGTAAACTTAGATTAAGAAAAAAGTGGAATAAAAAATATGTGTATTGTGGCATTGGCATGGCAAGTTTTGGACGATATGCCATTATGTTTGATCTCAAACCGAGATGAGTTTTATCAGCGTCCGACTTCGCAATTACATCAATGGGAAAATAGTCCAATCATTGCAGGCAAAGATCTGCAACTGGGGGGCACATGGATGGGCGTAACAGCACAAGGGCGTTGGGCAATTGTGACCAATTTTAGAAATGGCCATGACAAACAGCACTATAAAACATCGAGAGGTTATTTGATTGAGAACTTTTTAGAATCAGATCAAACTCCGATTCGTTTTGCACAGGATCTAGAAAGGCAACAATGTGATTATGCTGGTTTTAATTTATTTATTGGTGATCGAAATCAAGCAGTGTATATGAGTAATCGAGGAGAAGCACCACAAGTTTTAGCCAAAGGTGTTTTTGTCATATCCAACGGTTTACTCAGTGAAGATTGGGAAAAGACCAAACATTTAAGGAAGCGTTTTACCCAAGAATTTTTACCTATGCTACAACTTACGACTACCTCAGAGCAAGATTTGCAATATGCTGCATGGGATCTTTTGGAAGATGAGCGTAAGGTGATTGTGGATTTGCTACCTGATACAGGGATCAACCCCGAAATGGAGCATTTATTGTCTTCGACTTTTATTCAAAGTCCGATCTATGGTACTCGATGCTCGAATTTTTTAAGGATAAAAAACCATACGATTGAATGGCTAGAAAAAACACAACAAGGTGAAAAAGTAGGGGATGTGGTGAGGATAAACTCGTCTCTTTCATAATAAAAATATCCACACTTGCTTTGGCAAATGTGGATATCTCAAGAAAAATTATAGTTTTAACAATTAACCCGCAATTGTTCCGCCATCTTTACGTGTAATAACAACTGTTGCCGAACGTGGACGTGCGATTTGATTGTTTGCATCTTTTTGTGTTGCTGGCCAGTGACTGGTTGGTTTGTCATAGCTTTTAGAATCTTCACCAGGATGTTGCACGTTGATAAAGATCGCTTTGTGGTCTGGGGTCATGGTTACACCCGTGATTTCACACTCTTTTGGACCAGTAAGGAAGCGACGTAAATTATCATCCGTCATTTTTGCCCCAACAATCGTTTCTTGACCTGCAGAAGTTGTTGCTTTGGTACCATCACCGACTTTACCTGGAAGTGCAGCAAGCATCATACAGTTGGTTACATCTGTATATGCACCATCATCAGTTTGAATCCAAAGTACACCACGAGGGTCAAACCACATACCGTCTGGAGAAGATAAGTCATTGTTATCATTTAAACCAGACAAGTTAATGTTGCTTGCCATTTTCGCTTCGGCACCAAATAGGTAGATATCCCAAGTAAAGCTTTCTGCAGTTGTTTTGCCATCTTTTTCGTGAAAACGAATAATATGACCATTCACGTTCCCTTTACCACCTTCTGGATCTTGGTAGTTACGTGGGTTTGCTGCATCTAATGGATGTGTTGTACCGCGGTTTGAGTTATTGGTTAAAGTTACATAAACTTCGCCATTTTCTGGGTTTATTGCGACCCATTCTGGGCGGTCCATCTTAGTTGCACCAACTGCATCACCTGCAAGGCGAGCAAAAGTAGTCACTTCAGCTTGTGATTTAAATGGATAAACTTTATTTGCGGCATCTAAACCATTTTTACCATAAGTCAATTCAATCCATTGACCTGTACCATCATTATTGAACTTAGCAACATAAAGTTTGCCAGAGTTCATGTACTTATCACCTGCCTTATAACCGCCGTTAATGTCTTTTGCAGACCATTTCGCATCTGAAACGAACTTATAAATATATTCGCCACGAGAGTCATCGCCCATATAGAATGCAAGATTTTCACCTTCAATTAAGCGACTTGCACGACAATCTTCATGTGCAAAACGACCTAAGGACGTACGTTTTACTGGGTTTTGGCGGTTATCAAATGGGTCAATTTCAACAATCCAACCAAAAGTATTGGCACTATTACGATAGTCTTGAGCTGCAGAAGCACCTGTTACTGATGAATTCCAACGATCATATAAATCTTGGTTTTCAATCTGGCCAATAGCAGTTTCCCATTGATAGCGTGAACTTGCACCATCTTTTAAACCGTAACGATTTAATGCAATGATTTCTTCAGGAGTACGTTTGGCATCATCCCCTTTTGCACGAATGAAATAACCAATATAGTTTTCTTCAGTGGTGAGATATGTTCCCCATGGTGTATAACCATTACCACAGTTATTGTGTGTTCCTCGAGTTTGTTTTGCTGCTGGAGAATATTTAGTGGCTAATAAGTTAGAACCTGTCACTACGCCTGCAAAATCCATCACAGTTGAGGCAGTAATACGGCGGTTAAAAATCGAGTTCTTAACGATTTCAACTTTTTGCGTATTTTTATCTTTTTTCAGCTCAATAATTGAAACGCCATGCGCATTCATTTCACGGATTACTTCATCTTCAGGACGACGACCATCAGCGGTTTTTGTCGGACCTTTAGGATGTAAGAATGTCTGATTAATATACTCATGGTTCATGACCAATAAGCCACTTTCAGATACTGTTGGATCATAGTTTTTATTGGCTTTATTTAAACCGAAATAGCTCATACCATCATGGCAGTCACCTGAACGATATAGAAAGCTTGGACCCAATGGAACAGCATTATCATTCCATTCAGGATACGCAGGGTTAATTGAATCACCCATCGCATACAGTACAGTTGCTTCATAACCTTCAGGTACAGTCACGATATCATTTAAGTTTTTAGCAACAGGTTTGAAAGTTAGTTTTTCAGGTTTTTTATTTGGATCAACAGGATTCGGATTTGGGTTTGGTGGCGTTACATTGTTTGAAGAGTCTTTGTCATCCCCACAACCTGTTAATGTAGAAGCTAAAGCAAGTGCTGCTGCTCCACTCGCAGTTTTAGCAATCAAACTACGGCGAGTAATATGTTGTTCTAAAATATCACGAAAGTGTGTGTTGTCAGAGGTATTGTTATCAAGTTCTTGATCTTCATGATATGGCGTCAGCTCGGTCATGGAAGTTTCCCTAAAGTTAATCAACGGTAATAAAGTTGCTATTAACTTAGAGAATAAATATGACGAAGCTTTGACAGTTGGGTGACATTCTGGTGAAGAAAAAATATTATTCAGCTTAAAACAACGTCAAGCATTACGTTGTCTTTTCTCAATAATTTTGCCAAACAATAAACCAAGTTCAAATAATAACCACATAGGAATGGCAAGCATAATCATTGAAATTGCATCTGGTGGGGTAATAAACATAGACACAAAAAAACAGCCCACAATGATATAACGGCGTTTATTAACTAAGTCTTGAGTAGACACTAGACCAATTAAAATCAGGAGTAAGGTAATAACTGGAATTTCAAAAGTTAAACCAAATACCAAAAACAGTTTTAAACAGAAAGTTAAATAGCTATTAATATCGGTCATGGGTGCAACGGTTTCAGGAGAAACACTGATGAAAAAATGTAAAATTGAAGGAAGTGCAATAAAATAGGCGAAGGCGATACCTGCATAAAATAAGCTAATACTGCTGATCAACAAAGGCAGTGCTAAAGTTTTTTCTTTTGCATAAAGTGCAGGTTTAACAAATGCCCATATTTGATAAATAATAAAAGGCATTGCCAACATCAAAGCAATAAAAAAATTCAGTTTAAACGGAGCCATAAATGTTGCAGTTACATCGGTTGCAATCATTGTAGACGTTGTTGGAAGTTGTGCTCTTAAAGGTTCTGATAACGTAATATATGTTTTATTGGCAAAAGGTAATAAACAGAAAAATAGCGCAATTAAAACCCCCATGATTTTAAACAAATGTCGTCTTAAAACGATCAAATGTTTGGTAATGGGCATTGATTCTAATTCAGGCTGAGGATTTGGCTCAGAAGATTGAATTTGAGGGGTAAAGGAGCTGTTCATACCGCAACCTCTAAGTTTTTCGATTCAAGAATATGAGGTTCAGGCTTTTGAATCGGATGAACTGAATTTTTCAATTTTTTTAACCAAATATAAGCGATATAAGGTGATGGAATTGAAGATTGAATCAAATGATAATCAATAGAGGTGTCTAACACTGAATGCGTAGTTACGAGTGCATGATTTTGTTTTTCTTCAGCAAGTTTAGATTGTTGTAACTCTTGCATTTGCGTTTGCATTTTCTGTTCAAGTTCTTGAATACGTTTCATTTCAAGTTGCATTTGTTCACGCAATTCTGAAAGACGCAGTTCACGATCAATGTCATTCTGAACATTACTCACAGTACGTTTTATTTTGGAATACCATTTCCCTGCAAAACGTGCAGCGACAGGCAGCTTTTCAGGACCTAATACCAATAAAGCAATGATTCCAAAAACCAGTAATTCAGAAAAACCCACATCGAGCATGATCTACGACTCCCAGTTTTAGTGCTTAACTGTAGAGTTCACATCATTTGTGTTTTGATGTTCTAAAGTACGAGGTTCTTTGATTGCTGCAGTATTTGCCTCATCATCTTTAATTGATTTTTTAAAGTCTTTAACAGCACCACCCACATCTTTACCCAAGTTTTTAAGTTTTGATGTACCAAACAATAAAATCACTACGATTGCAAAAATCAATACGTGCCAAATTGATAATCCAGCCATGATAAAAACTCCTATTTAATTTGACCTTATCTCAACAGGTATCTATGACAAAAAAGTGACATCAATATTGCAATTTAAAGACAGCATTTTTTTAGCCATATTTTCAAAAGCATGTTTAAGCATCACATGCTAAGATTGAGTGAAATAATTTTAGGTGAATGCAAGTGTCGGCTGTATTACCACTTTTGGGATTTTGTAGTGGCTTAATTTTAGCGACAACGCCATTCTCACAGCGCTTGAAAAGTTTATTTTCCTCGGTGCTGTCACGTTTATTTATCCCGATTGTCATTATTTACAATATGGTTTTTTATAAAGCAGGCAGTTTGGGTTTGATGCTGTTTAGCTTTTTTTCAGCTATTTTACTGTTTTTTATTTATCTTGTTTTATCCAAAGACCGTTTACAGTCACTCTGTTTTAGCTATACCAATATGGCATGGTTAGGCTTTCCGATAGCGATTGCTTTGTTTGGTGAAAATATTAGTGCTGCAATGATTGCAATTTATATTGGTGGTTCAATTTTTGGAAATGTTTGGGCAGTAACTTCAGTCAGTTCGGAACCTTTAAATCTTCAAGAGGTCTTAAAAAAAGTAATGCAGTCACCACCAGTGGTGGCATTGATATTGGCGGCTATTTTCCGCTTTTTAAATCTACAAAATCTGCAAGATCATGCTTGGATTGATGCACTTTATAATTTCTCAAAATGGGGCATGGTGTTTACAGGCATGTCTGTTTTAGGGATGTGGTTGCGTAAAACCAAAGTGCATATTGACGATCTAGCATATAGCTTCCGAGTCGCTTTACTCAAAGTATTTTGTGGCGTGGTTTTTTGTACATTTGCCTATTATTTTCTACCGATTACCCATATTCAGGACAATATTGGCGTAATGTTTTTACTGTTCTGCTTGCCACCTGCAGCAAATATTGTGGCATTAGAAACGCATTATCAGGGCACAGGGATTTCTGCTAAATATATCGCAGCTGGTACAGTGGTGAGTGTTGTGATTTGTCTATTTTACGGTGTGGTTGTTCACTTGTTTTCTTGATTTTTAAATACCTCTCCTTCTTGTGAAATTTTATTTTTCATTCTAAAAGGAGAGGGCAGTTTAAGGTATTTATTTTGCTAAACTTGCTTTGAACAATTGCATCGCCTGTCCACGATGACTAATTTTATTTTTTTCTTCTTTGCTCATCTCTGCGCTCGAAATACCGAGTTCTGGCAATAAAAATAATGGATCGTAGCCAAATCCATTTGCTCCACGTGGAGCATCTAAGACTTCACCTGTCCAAATACCTTGAAAAATTTGTGGCAATGGATCATCTGCATGTTGAACCAAAGCCAAGACACAAACAAACATGGCTTGAATTGGTTTTCCATCTTGGCGAAATGGTTTTAAATTCTCTAGTAGTTTTTGGTTGTTTGCTGCATCATCACCATGTTCACCTGCATAACGTGCCGAGTAAATTCCTGGCGCACCGCCTAAAACAGGTACATAAATTCCTGAATCATCCGCAATTGCAGGTTTACTTGAAATACGACTCGCATGACGTGCTTTGATAATGGCATTTTCAATAAAACTCAAACCATCCTCAACAGCATCTTCGATGTTGAGCTTCCCTTGAGGAATGACTTCAACCGGCAGTTTGAGTTCAGCAAACATTTTTTCAAATTCAGCAATTTTACCTTTGTTATTGCTTGCGAGTACTAAAGTTCCTTGAGATAACCAATCTTGTGCAGACATTCGAATTGCTCTGAGTTTGAATAATGGTAGTTATTTTAACTTAATCTGAGTATGAAGGAAGGGACTGTAAATTAAATCTGTGCTTTCAATGAATCTGCTTTGTTTTCGGTTTAATCCATTTATCTAACTCATTTTTTAAACCAACAATATCCTCGTTTTTCATCCAGCCTGTTGCAAAGTTAAGCTGCTGCTTGGTTTGGTCTCGCATATGAAAGACCAAATAATAATGCCGATCTAGCCACGTCTTTTTTAATTCAATTTCACTAATGTCCTTTAATAAAATCGTTTGGTTGTGAACACCTTGACCTTTGTAATCAATCGTTCGAATTTGGATGGGGGTAAGTGTCAGAATCGGTTGTTGATTCTTAAAAAGCCGATATGCATTGCGAGACAATAAATAAGCAATAAATAAAATGGGTAATAATAGAATAAGTAGATATAAGCTTTTAAGGCCATGATTAAACTGAACTATTTCAACAGATGCGAATATACTAGCGAGCCAAAAAGGACATGCAAAAAGTACAGTGAAAATAGCTACAATTTTCATACGTGTATGAGATGCAAAATATTTTTTCTTATTCATATTTTTTCATCATAGGTTAATCAAGCTTTCAATCCAGTCAAATCTGTTAGAGCATATTCTATAAATTAAAACTATCGTTTAAAGTTTTATAATGACAAAAAAAGCACCCTAAGGTGCTTTGATGTTCTATTTTAAATTATTGTGTTTGAATCCAACGATCCGCACGATCACGTGCAGTACGGATTTGCTCAGGCGTTAAGTTTGCAGCCAAAGCCGTTTTTTTGGTTTCCGACATATTGATGACTTTGTTGTCTAACATGCCATCACGTGTTGAAAGCTCATACCACTGATAAGCACCGATGTAGTTTTTCTTTTGCTCTTCCATCACAGCCAAGTTAAAGCTGGCACGGTTATCGCCATGACTTGCCGCTTTTTCAAAATATTGACGAGCAGAAGCTTCGTTTTTAGATACCCCGATACCATCTGCATACATACGACCGACATTTAACTGTGCAGCAGAAATACCTTGATCAGCTGCAGATTTAAATAAACTGAATGCTTCTTTTAAATCTTTAGCGACACCATTACCTGATTGGTAACGTGTTGCAAGGTAAAATTGTGCCGCAGGTTGACCTGCTTTTGCTGCTTTGGTTAGATCAGCAACGTTCATATGGGCATATTGTGCAGCTAAAGCAGCAGTCGATGGTTTTTGCTGCGGAATATAGTCTGCATGGGCTTGAAAACTTAGCAGCCCAAAAAAGAATGTACTGCTTAATAATAATTTTTTCATAGAGCGCTCACTCGATAAATAGCGACTTCGCCGAACAAATTCGGGATGGACTTACTGAGTAAGCTCCCTTGTTGATTCCCATTTACAGCGAGTCTATTAATAATACGAATATGATTTTCAGCACACAATGCTTCAAAGTCACGAAAGGTGCATAGGTGGATATTTGGCGTATTGTACCACATATACGGTAATGCATCTGAAACAGGCATCATTCCTTTTAAGGCAAGAAAAGAACGTGTCTTCCAATGCGCAAAGTTAGGAAAAGTAATAATTGCTTGTTTCCCCACACGCACCATATCGCGCAAAAGCACATCAGGCGCATCCACAGCTTGCAACGCTTGAGCCATGACCACATAGTCAAAAGACTGATCAGCAAAACGACCTAAACCGAGATTCAAGTCCTGCTGGATAATATTTAACCCTCTGCTGACCGCAATTGCAATCTTTTCTTGATCAATTTCTAATCCATATGCACGAATATTGTGTTTTTTACTCATATGGGCGAGTAATTCGCCATCACCACAGCCTAAGTCAAGCACACGAGAATCAGGTTGAATCCATTTTTCTGCAAGTTGATGATCAATACGCATTACACATTCTCCTTAGGTGTCGCTTGAAGGTGCTGTTCACCACCTAAAAATGCTCGTAATGATTTGACATATAAAGGAATTGGGAAAAGGAATGAATCATGCCCTTGTTCCGCATCAATGTCTAAATAACTTACAGGTTTATGGGTGCTGATCAATGCATCTACGATCTCTTGTGAGCGTTGTGGGCTAAAACGCCAGTCGGTGGTAAACGACACCACCAAAAAACGACATTTGGTATTGGATAATGCTTTGACCAATGATTGTTCATATTCACGTGATGGATCGAAATAATCCAATGCTTTGGTCATGATGAGGTAAGTATTGGCATCAAAGTTACGACTAAACTGTTCACCTTGATAACGCAAATAACTTTCAACCTGGAACTCGACATCAAAACCATACATGAATTTGCCAGATTTTAAGTCACGACCAAATTTTTGCTTCATGGCTTCTTCTGACAGATAGGTAATATGACCGACCATACGTGCCAAGATCAACCCACGTTTTGGATAACTGTCTTGTTCTAGATAACGTCCATGATGAAAATCAGGATCAGATAAAATGGACTGACGTGCCACTTCGTTAAAAGCGATATTTTGTGCCGAAAGTTTTGGTGCAGAGGCGATGATCACACATTTTTGCAAACGATCAGGATAGTCCACCGACCATTGTAAGGCTTGCATTCCTCCCAACGAACCACCGATGATGGAATACCAAACATCTATACCCAAACGATCAGAGAGCATTGCTTGGGTTTTAACCCAATCTCGTACAGTAACCAACGGAAAGTCAGGGCCATACGGACGATTGTCATTTTCAGGATTTGGTGAAGTAGGCCCTGTAGAACCATTACAGCCACCAATATTATTTAAAGCGACTACAAAGAATTTTGAGGTATCAATGGCTTTGTTTGGGCCAATACATGCATCCCACCAACCTGCTTTTTTATCATCTTCGTGATGATAGCCTGCGGCATGATGATGCCCTGAAAGTGCGTGACAAATTAAAATAGCATTCGATTTATCTGCATTCAGTTCACCATAAGTTTCAACCATGATTTCAAAACGTGGTAATACACGACCACATTCAAGTTCTAAAGGTTCTTCAAATTCAAACTTTTGCGGGGTAACGAGACCCACCGAGTCAGCAGGAAAGGACACTGGAATAATTCGCCTTAAAATTTTATAAAACAATAAATAAAAGAAAGGATACCACTTGAGATATCCTTTCTAAAGTCTTTTTCGTGCTAAAGTCTAGTTCTATAAACGCTTAAACTGCTGCGGCAACGACTTGTTCAGTGTTTAATACACCACGATCAATCAAACGGTTGGTACACGCAATAATTGCTTCAATGGATGCCGTAACGATGTTGTCATGTACACCAGCACCAAAGGCAGATTTGCCTGTGCCTTGCACTTGAAGCTCAATCAAAGCCAATGCTTTGGCATGTGCGCCTGCGCTGATGCTACGCTCTTCGTAGTTCAATACATCAATTGGTAATTGAAGCGCATTCAAGATCGCTGAAATCGGTCCATTGCCTTCACCACGTAATTGTTGGATTTCACCATTCACCTCAACATCAAGCTCAATCACTTGCTTGCCGTTTTCGTCATGTAAACGATAGTTTTTCGCTGAATAATGGGCATCTTTTGCGGCAACATAGGTGTCTTTGAACAATGTCCAAATCGCTTGTGCTGAAATTTCAGTACCTTCAGCATCGGTTTTTTGTTGAACCACTTGTGAGAATTCTACTTGTAAACGACGTGGTAAAGTCACGTTGTAGTTTGATTCTAACAAGTAAGCAATCCCGCCTTTACCAGACTGTGAGTTAACACGAATTACGGCATCATAGTCACGACCTAAATCTTTCGGGTCGATTGGCAAATATGGCATATCCCAAATTTCTTCATCTTTTTGGAATTCAAAGCCTTTCTTAATCGCATCTTGGTGTGAACCTGAGAATGCAGTAAAGACCAAGTCACCTGCATACGGATGACGTGGATGTACTGGCAAGCCTGTGCATTCTTCAACTGTTGCGATAATTTCATTAATGTTTGAGAAATCTAACTCACATGGCACACCTTGGGTGTACATGTTCAAGGCAATCGCAGCTACGTCCACGTTACCTGTACGTTCACCGTTTCCGAACACACAACCTTCCACACGGTCAGCACCCGCCATGATCGCTAACTCAGATGCTGCGATACCACAACCACGGTCATTATGGCAATGTACTGAAATGATCACACCATCACGACGTTCGATATTACGGTGCATCCATTCGATTTGGTCAGCGTATACATGAGGACCTGAAACTTCTACGGTTGCAGGCAAGTTCAAAATCACTTTATTTTCAGGTGAAGCTTCCCAAATTTCAGTCACAGCATCACAAACGTCTTTTGCTACGTCCAATTCAGTTGCAGTAAAACACTCTGGGCTATATTGGAAAATAAATTCTGTTTCAGGTTGCTTTGCTGCATATTCTTTGACTTTGGTTGCCGCATTGATTGCCAATTGTTTGGCACCTGCCACATCGACATTCAATACTTTTTGACGGAAAGTCGGTGAGTTTGCATTGTAAATATGCACAATGGCACGTTTCGCACCTTGCAAAGATTCAAAGGTACGTTGGATTAAATGATCACGCGCTTGTACCAACACTTCGATATAAACATCATCTGGAATATGACCTTCTTCAATCAATTTACGTGTGAAATCAAAGTCAATTTGTGATGCAGAAGGGAAGCCAATTTCAATATGTTTAAAACCAATTTTGACCAACATTTGGAACATTTTAAATTTTTGTTCGATGTTCATTGGTTCAAAAATCGCTTGGTTGCCGTCACGAAGGTCGGTACTCATCCAAATCGGCGCTTTATTGATTTCGTTATTTGGCCATTGACGGTCTGGCAAGTCTACACGTTGATACATGCGACGATATTTTTTACTTGGATCAGCCAACATCATGAGGAAACTCCTTGTGTAGTGTACGCTGCTCATTGCTTCGGTAAAGACAGGGGGTAAAGGCAACTGACTACGATATAGATTGTGTCTATTCTAACGATTTACAAGTATTTTTCGGAGAATATTCGCCTAAAGTGGCATAATATTATGGATGTTGTAGCATCGCATAAATTCAACGCTGATGGCTTGTAAACGAACTAACTTATGATTAATTCTAAAACAGATTGTTTGGAAATAATTTCCTTAATTTGCAGCATTAAACCTAAATAAGAAAATTATTTTCATAAAAATGACTATTCTTGAGAAATAAAGCCTGCATTAATTTCTTTCAGTGTAGATGTTCCCATCAATGCCATAGTGACTTCAAATTCTTCCTTCAAGATTTTAATGACATGCGCTACACCCAAAGCACCTGCCACCGCCAAGCCGTGAATATAGGGACGACCAATTAAAACTGCGGATGCACCAAGGGCGATGGATTTAAACACATCTGTACCACGACGAACCCCACCATCCAATAATAATGGAAAATCAGTCGGCACAACCGTTTTAATTTTTGCTAAGGCTTTGAGTGGTGAAATCGAAGTGTCTAAAACACGGCCACCATGATTGGAAATGATTAAACCTTTCACTCCAATCTCTACAGCTTTTTGGGCATCCAGTGGATGTAAAACACCTTTTAAAATCACAGGTAAATTGGTATGCGCAATGATAAATTCAATATCTGCCCATTTTGGTGCGATTTGCATTAAACCAGCAAAGACAGGATGTTGATTTTTATCGAGTTCTGGTAAAGGAATATGGCTAGGTGTATGTGGGTGCTGCATATTTTCAGGCAAATGGAAAAATACCCGACGTTCCCGATCACGTACGCCTGTATGTGGAGAGTCCACCGTGATCACGATCGCTTTAAAATGATGTGCTTCTGCCAGTTTGACCAAAGCCAGTGATTTTTCACGCTCACCCTGCCAATACAACTGAAACCATTTGTAAGGGTTTTCTTGTTTTAAACTGGCTAAGTCGGTATTGGTAAATGTACTGAGGACAAAGTTACTACCTAAAACTTCCGCTGCCAAAGCACTTGCAGCTTCTGCATCAGGATGAAATTGTTGTTGATGTCCAATGGGCGCCAAGAAAATAGGATGTGGAAATGTTTGCCCTAAAATTTCACATGCAGTATGCCCTTGGGTCAGGTCATTGAGTAAACGAGGGACGAGTTGAATTTTGGCAAATTGTTCACGATTGTCACGGATACTGTATTCATCCATTGCACCGCCTTGTAAATATTGCCACACCATATCGGATAAATGCTTTTGTGCCTGAACTTCGTAATCTGCCAATGTTTGTAAATGAGGTGGAATCTCTTGTAAAGGTGGCAGAATATTTTCCATACTCATAAGTCGCCCCACTGACGTAACAAATTATGATAATGATGCGTCAAACTCAGTACTTCTTCTGAATCTCCTAATTGCTGACGCAGCTTGATAATCGTCATGTCGAGATTAAACAGTGTGGTACGTTGCCAATCATCTTTGACCATACTTTGCATCCATGTAAAAGCTGCAATACGTTTACCTGACGTCACAGGTTCAACTCGATGTAAACTGGTGGCAGGGTAGAGAATCACATCACCTGCATCAAGTTTGACTTCATGACAGCCATAATTATCTTCAACAATCAACTCACCGCCTTCATATTCATCAGGTTCTGATAAAAATACGGTCATAGAAACATCGGTGCGAATCATTTGTCCTGTAAGTGATGAAAATTGCACAGCATTGTCTACATGATTACCATAATTGCCTGAATCTTGGTAACAATTAAGCATGGGTTGTAAAATGTGTTTAGGTAGTCCAGCAGATTGAACTAAAAGATTTTGCTTTAAGGCTGCTAAGATTTGTGTAGAAATACTTTGATAAACGTCGTGTTGAACATCCACTTGTAAATTATTTTTAATGTGTTGTGCTTGTGCGCCTGCACTGATTTTACCATTTACCCAAAGCTTTTCATCTTCCAGTAATTTTCTAAATTCTAAAACTTGCTGTTTACTCAAAACTTCGGGGATATGTAGCATCATTAGATTTCATCACTCTTTGGAACAATTTGGTGTATCAATAAAAAAGTAGTACACATTCACAATGTACTACTTTTTAGAATGCAACTAAATCTCAATTTGGTGGAAATTTAGAAGTTATAATTTAAGGTTAATGCTGCCGAACGAGGCTGTCCCATAACCACACGACCACCACCATTATTTAACGTGCTGATGTAGTCTTTATCTGCGATGTTGTAAGTATTTAAATTTACAGAGGCATTTTTATTGAAGTTATAACCTACTAATGCATCAAAGACCACATAACTCGGAATGGATGGCATATTGGCGAGTGCTGTACTATCGGTGATGACACGTTTTTGCTCATCTACATAACGTGCACCTACACCTACTTTTAAGCCTTTGAATGTATAGGTTGACCATAAACTTGCAGTCCATTCTGGTGACCAACGGACATGATTGGTTTTGGTAATTGCTCCCGTTGTTGCATTGATGCTGAGCTGATCTTCTTGTTCTGTTTTCATGTGGGCAATGCCTGCTGAAATATTCCATGCATCGCTAATTTGACCTACTGCACTCAACTCTACACCCTTAACAGTGGTTTTACCTTCTTGAATGGATTCTCGTGTAATGGCATCTTGGGTAAACTGATTTTCATTTTCGGTATAATACGCTGCTGCGGTTAATGCAAGTTGATCATTCAGCAAGTCCCATTTTGTCCCTACTTCATAATGATGGGTTTCTTGAGGTTTAGCTGCGGCGCTGTTGATTCCTTCCGCTGAAAGGCTGAAATTGGCACTGCCTGGAGGCGTGAGAGATTTAGCATAAGACGCATACACACTACTTTTTGCGGTAGGTTTAAATAAACCACCCAGTTTCCAACTGATCAATGTATCGTGCGCACGAAGATCGGCTGGTGTCTGGGTAACGGCTAAAGTGTCAGAATTAGTACTCACGCTTAAGCCATTAAAATGAGTTTCATAGTAGTCCGCACGAAGTCCTGTATTGAGTTGAAAGCGTTCACCAAATTTTAAAGTATCAAATAAATAAACTGCAGCGGTATCTGTTTGACCCTTGCTAAAACCACCATTCGCTGCAACATTTGGAACACTATCATCACGATGAGGATGATAAAGACTTGCGACAGGTGAGGGCGCTTTTTGACCCGGAATCTGTGCTGATAGCGTTTTGCTGTGTTGTTGTTCTTGGATAAGCTCCAGTCCAGCCACAACAGCATGTTCGATGACGCCAGTTTGAATATTCCAGTTTACAGTTGATTGATTTGCCAAAATTTTATTTTCTTGATCGACACCTTGACGAGAACGGCTGACAGTCCAGTTGGCAGGGTTGTTCGAGTTATTTCGATTTAAAGCGTTGATCCCTGTCAATACACGATTCATCTCGGTTTTACCGAAACGGGAAATATTGGTAAATTTAAGATTTTCAGCGAGATCAGTTTCTATTTTTGCTGTCAGCATATTGGCATCAACATCTTCATGATCATCTTTGTGACCATAATAATTTTCACGATTCACTTTAGGTGCTTGGGCTAAATCAGAATCAGCATTCCAAAAGCCTTGCATTCCAATCGTAGGAATACCCCCATCTGGAATGTTGCGCTGACGAATATGTTGCGAATATAAATAGAAACGTGTGTCAGTATCTAATCCAAAAGCAATCGCTGGCGCAATCGCATAACTATTATTTTCAATATAATCACGACCTTCGATTCCACCCTCTTGTCCCATGATATTTAGGCGTACCGCAGTATTGTCATTCACAACTTGGTTGATGTCTGCGGATAGACGTGCATGTTCGGCAGTATTGTAAGTTGCTGAAACTGAGTGATTATTTTTTAAAGTAGGCAGTTTGCTGACCAGATTGATATAGCCTGATGCAGAACCACGTCCTGCTTCTGAGCCAGAAGAACCTTTGACCACTTCAATTTGATCAAGATTAAATACATCACGACTGATAGCACCGACATCACGGATACCATCGACATACGTTGATGTTTGGGTAGAAAATCCTCGCATTTGAAAGGCATCACCAGCACTGGTATTGCCATTTTCACCCAGTTGTAGGGTAATGCCGGGGGTATTGCGTAGTGCTTCGACTAAAGATGTTGCACCTTGTTCTTGTAATAGTTCTTTTTTGATGACGGAAATGGTTTGAGGCGTATCGACTAGTGCTTGCGTATATTTAGGTGAGTGTAAAGCATCCGCTTTATAATTTTCAGTTTTTTTATTTGCATGTGCTGTTGCTTCAATTTTAGGAAGTTGTACAACCTGATCTTCCCTCACATTTTCTGCATGCGTCAAAAAAGGCAAGGATGCTGCTAAAGCCACAAGTTGTGGCATTGTCTTATGTTTACGGCTTTGGATACGTGCCATTTTAAATTCCTAACAAGGTTGATCGTTCTGATTGCTTGCGGGATTGCAATCAAAACTGTGCAGTAAAGTTGTGGGTTGTGTTACAAGGTGTAAATAATTATGTGAATGATATTGATAATGATTATTAATAACAACATCTAAAAATGTTATTTCCTATGAAAAAATACAGATAAAAATGTTAGAAAAGTAAAAGTTAATCTATTAAAACGATTGAAAAATAAAGATAATTTATTGAATGGTATAAAGTTGATTTATGAATGAAAGGGTAGATATAGATGCCGAAATTTATTTTCTACACAATAAAATAGCCACTCAAAAGTGACTATTTTATTTAAAGATTTCGCATAAAAACTATGAATTTATACTGAACTTAATACTTGAAGTTTAAAGACAATACCGCATTACGTCCTTCTGCTTCGGTTGCATAGTGTGAAGCATATGCTTTAGTAAAATAACGCTTGTCAGAAAGGTTATTTACATTTAATTGAACATTCACTTGTTTGTTTACATCATAGCGAGCCATGGCATCGTAACGGACATAAGATGGTGCCCATTTGATATTAGCTACATCACCATACACTTTGTCTGAGTAAACTGCACCACCACCAAGTGTTAACTGTGGTAAGACTTTATAGGTTGTCCATAATGTTGCTGCTTGTTTTGGTACATTTGGCATTTGGTTGCCATTGTAAATGGTATTATCTGTACAGGTTGCTGTAGCACCTGAACCACGACAAGATTTACCATTTTTGGTTAATTCACTGTCAAGATAAGTGTATCCTGCTGAGATATCCCATTTTTCAGTAATTTTGCCGTTTAAGCCAAGTTCTACACCATCAACTTTACTTTCACCTACGTTTGCATAGGTTGTTGGGTCAAGTTGTACACGGGTATTTTGTTTTTCAGTACGGAAAATAGCAGCAGTTAAGTTGAGCTTATCACCAAATAAATCCCATTTTGTGCCTAACTCAAATGTTTGTGCTTCTTCAGGATCAATCATTTGGTTATTTGCATTGATGGTTTCGCTATTATCACCCCAACCTGCATTGAGACCTACTGGACTTGCAGATGTCGCATAGCTTGTATAGATTGAGCCATTTTCAACTGGTTTAAAAGTTACCCCAGCTTGGTAAGTAAAGAAGTCAGAATCATTGTTCGCTGTAAATGCTGCCGCAGAAGAAGTTGCACGGAAATTCTGTTCTGCTTCAAATTTGTCCCAACGTACACCGAGGTCAAGTAACCATTGTGGTGTAATTTCAATATTATCTAATAAATATACTGAAGTACTTTCAACAGTGGCATCAAAGTCTTGACGTGCCTCTAAACGATCCAAAAATGGTTTTTGGGTTGGGTTATTAAGTGAAGTACACCAATTTGAAGATAAATCTGAACAGTCACTAAAGAAGCCAGTCGTCGATACTTTGCCATTTTTGTCGATGATGTTGTAGCCGCCTTTATCAGTTTCTTGCTTGCTATATTCAGCACCTACATTAAAGCTATGTTTAATTGCACCTGTATTGAATTTACCTGTTAAAGCCAATTGGTCAGTAAAAGTATCACTATCAGTAATTGCCGAGTTTAGACGATGCCAAACTTTTCCATTCGCGACATTACCTTTTGAGTCATCAGGATTTGTCCAAACATAATCATTTTTAGATTTGCTGTACATTGCTGTATTAGTAAGGGTGAGGTTATCGGTTAAGTCGTGTTCTAACTTAATCGTACCTGCGTGGTTTTCTTGTTTTTGGAAATCACGATCTTTCCAACCATAGTAAGTGCCTTGTTTTACTTCAGCAGGTTTACCTTGGGCTTTAGCTAAACCAGCATCCCAATAAGGAATACCTGAATCAGGTGTATCATCAGATTTTAAATAGTAATAACTTAAAGTCGCACGTGTTGGGGTATCTAGACCAAAGCTAATGCTTGGCGCAATCCCTGCACGTTGATATTCAGTACCATGAGCTTGACCAGGTTTTTCATTTTTGTGACCTAGAACAGCAACACGTGCCGCCATGCCATTAGCAAAATCTTTGTTGCCATCTAAAGTAATACGTTGGTAATTGTCTGTACCGCCTGCAACCGAGCCTTCTAAAAAGTCACCTTTTTTCGCAACCTTAGAAATCATGTTGATGCTACCACCAACCGTACCTGCACCACCCATTGCAGAAGCAGAGCCTTTAGTGACTTCAACTTGTTCGACTGCGAACATTTCACGGTTTTGTGATGTTGAATTACGCACACCATCTAAATACATCGAACTTTCTGAACTATAACCACGAATAAACGGACGGTCGCCATTTGGGTTACCACCTTCGCCTGCACCTAGAGTAATGCCTGGAACTGTACGAAGTGCATCTGCAAGTGTTGCAACTTTTGTATCTTCAATCAGTTTTTTTGAAATAACAGAAACAGATTTTGGCGTATCTAATAGGGGCGCAACAAATTTAGAATTGGCAGATTCATCCACTTTTAAGCTGTCTTTTTTTGTTGCATGAGCTTGCGCATGAATAGTAGGGAGTTGTTGAACTGATTCCTCTTGTGCAATGGCGGTTGTTGCGATGACGGATAAAGAAGAAGCAAGGGCAGAAACAACGACCTTTTTACGTGATTTGATAAATGACATGACGACTCACTGGAGATGAATGCAAATTTGTATGCGAATAATAATAATTCTTATTTGTTTTCACTATTCTTTATAATTGGTTTTAACAATGAATTTAATGATGGTAATTTGTAAATAAAATCTATTTAATTATTTTAATTGATTAAGTAAATGATTTTTATATTAAATAAAAAACCCTTTTAGAAAAGGGTTTTTTATTGGTTTTATGAATTAGAAATCATAAGAGACAGACAACCAGAAGTTTCGTCCAGGTAAATAAGTACCATCCATACCTGAACTAATCGACATATAGTCATAAGCTGTTGCAAGTTCACCTTTTGAGTTGATATAACTTTGGTTTCCTGCAAAGTCTTTGTCTAATAGGTTGTTAATAGCACCATTAAAGCGTAATTGGTCATTAACTGTGTAGCTCGCACCTAAATTAAATAAGTTATAGCCTTTTAATTTATTACCTGTTAATTCATAAATCGTTGCAGCATCAGTTCCCGGTGTTTGTGCGGTGTCATAGCGAGTACGGCTCGATTTATATTCATGTTGTAACCACAAATCAAACTGGTCATTGATATGCCATGTTGATGTGGTGTTAAAGGCATTTTTAGGGACATTACTTAAAGCATTACCTTTGTCTTTACCTTTAGTAATCTCAGTTTCCATATAAGTATAGGCCGTTTGTATATCCCATTCAGGTAGAACGCTGTATTTCAAACTGACTTCTACGCCTTCAGATTTTGCTTCATCGGCATTGGTTTTTTGTGAGAATGACTGTTGGGTAATGTGTGAACCAAAACTGACGCAGCTTGGATTAGCTAAATTCGGTTGAGTACCATCTTTGTCTACATAATAACAGTTGAGTAATTCAGGACCATTGGTAAAACGGTCTTTGATTTTGGTATGAAATACAGTGGTTGAGAAATCAATATCGCCTTGATTAAAATAAAAGCCAAGTTCATAGTTGGTTGATTTTTCAGGTTTTAAGTTTGGAGAACCAATCCCAAAGCTGGTGCCTTGTCCGCCGACGCTAATGATACCATTATATAAATCTTTGGCAGAAGGTGCTTTATAACCTGTGCTTACACCACCTTTTAAAGTAATGGCATTATTGGCATTCCATACCAAATAAGCACGTGGGCTGAAATGTCCGCCAAATCCGCTATGCTCCTCAAAACGCCCACCCAGAGTTAATCTTAAATTATTGAGCATTTTCCATTCATTTTCAGCATATAAAGACCAAGAATCCTTTTTGAACTCTGACCCTATGCCTGCAATATCATCTGCAACAGTTGATTCTTTATATTCAGCGCCAACAGTGAGTTTATGATTGGCAATCGGTGCAATGAAATGCGTATCTACCACAAGATCTGTATTTTCTAAAGTACGATCTGCACCTGCACTTAGATTGTTCGGGAAGGTATTGGTTGGAATTGTACGTCCCACAGTTTCAGTTGTCGTATGGCTTGCATATGATCTCAGTGAACCTAATGCATAATCACCATCATGACCGACAGAGAATTGAGTCCGCTTAAACTCTAACTCGTCTTGATAACCATTGGCTTTTTTATCTGTATCTTGTGTACCTAAGCGATTATCATAATTTTGATAAGTTTGTGATGAATGAAAGGCATCTGCCCAAAGGCTGTTTTGATCATTAAGTTTTAGACTGAGTTTTGTACCAAAATCATAATTATCTGCTTCACTTGGACGAGGGTCACGACCTGATGTCCCCGGAATACGTTCTGATTTTTGACGGTCTAAATAGCTACCGCGAAGCTGTATTCCTAAACGATCTTGGATAATAGGACCATTTACGACAAAACTAGATTTCCACGAATCTGCTTCACCTTTATGCTCCATGATATTGCCGCCAACAGTGATATTACCGTGCCAGTCATCGCTTATTTTTTTGGTAATGATGTTGATGACACCGCCCATCGCTTCAGAACCATAACGTGTTGCCATTGGTCCACGAATAACTTCAATCCGTTCAATAGAGGCAATCGGTGGAAGATAGCCTGTTGATGTTTCACCAAAACCATTTGGCGTGACATCGCTTGAGGTCGATTGACGTCGCCCATCAATCAAAATCAACGTATAAGGTGCATCTAAGCCACGTATTTTGATATTTAGACCAGAAGTTTTTCCTACGCCATCACGGATATCGAGTCCTGGTACATCCACCAATAAATCAGCAATTGAAGTGGCATTTTTCTTTTCTATTTCTTCTTTTGATACCACACTGATGCTGGCAGGTGCATTTTTCAGTTTCTGTTCAAAGCCTGATGCGGTAAGTACCACAGCTTCAAGTTGTTGCACAGGTTCTTGAGGAGCAGACTGTGCTTCTGCATAGGCAAAGCTTGAGCTAAAAGTAAATAGTGCAAGTGTGAGAGGATGGAGGTTGAATTTACTCATAAAAGAATTCCAATACTTGGACGAGATGAAAATAGTAAGTAAATGAAAAATAAAAAATTACTTAAAGTTGAAGTTAATAATAATGAGAAGTGTTATTATTTGCAATAAATTTGTATGTTTTTTTTACCAAATGTAGAAGAAATAAATCTGGAAAATTAGTGAAAAGAAATATAGAGAAATTTTTAATTTAGAGGTTAAAATAACCAACATTTTGTATATCTATAAAGTTGTCATATAATATGGCACTTTTTTAAATTGTAACTACTATTATATAGAGGAAGCCATGCAAGTAACTTCTGAAGCGGTTTCGGGCGTTGCCCGTCGTTTAAATGTTTCTGTACCGACGAGCCGTGTGAATGAGCAATTCGAAGCTCGTTTAAAACGCACTGCCAAAACTGTGAAGATTAACGGCTTCCGTCCAGGTAAAGTGCCTGTAAACGTTGTTCGTCGTGAATATGGTGCTGGTATTTACCAAGAAGTGGTTAATGACATCATTCGTGACACAGTATTTGAAGCGATTCAACAAGAAAAAATTAACGCTGTTGGCATGCCAAACATCGAAAAAGTTGAAAATAAAGATGATGCTTTAGTTTATGAAGCAACTGTAGAAGTTTATCCTGAAGTGACTGTAAATGCGTTGGATGGTTTAGAAATCGAACGTAAATCAACTTCAGTCAACGACAAAGATGTCGACACAATGCTCGAAAACTTGCAAAAACAACGTCAAACTTGGGCTGAAACCAAAGGTATGGCGAAAAAAGACATGCAAGTGACTTTCGACTTTGAAGGAACTGTAGATGGTGAGAAGTTTGAAGGCGGCGCAGCTGAAGACTTTAAACTGGTACTTGGTTCAGGTCGTATGATTCCTGGCTTCGAAGATGGCATCATCGGTATGAAGAAAGGCGAAGAGAAAGTTATCGATGTGACTTTCCCTGAAGACTACCAAGCTGAAAACCTTGCAGGTAAAGCAGCACAATTTAAAATCAATGTGAAATTGGTTGAAAAACCAAAACTTCCAGAGATCGATGCTGAATTCTTACAAATCTTTGGTATCACTGAAGAAGAAGGCGTTGAAAAATTAAAAGCTGACGTTCGTAAAAATATGGAACGTGAAGTGAAAAATGGTCTTCGTAACCAAGTTAAATCTGCTGCATTTGATGCACTTGTTGCTGCAAATGAAGTTGAACTTCCTTCTGCGATGGTTGCACAAGAAATTGATCGTCAACGTCAACAAATGATTCAACAGTTTACACAACAGTTTGGTGCACAAGGTGCAAAAGCATTTGACAGCAGCATGCTTCCAGATGATTTGTTCAAAGAACAAGCTGAAAAATCAGTTAAACTTGGCGTATTGGTAAGCAAAATCTTAGCTGACTCTAAACTTGAAGTTGATGCTGCACGTGTAGATGCGTATATCGAAGATATGGCAACTTCTTATGAAGATCCTGCTGAAGTGATCGAATACTTCAAAAATGATGAAAAACAACGTGCGCAAATCGAAGCAGTTGTTTTAGAAGATCAAGTTGTAGATTACATCTTGGCTGCTGCGAAAGTATCTGATACAGAAGTGAGCTACCAAGATTTATTGAAAGAACAACAAGCGCGTCAACAAGGCTAAGTTCTTGTGAGTTAAGAGGCGCTTTCGAGCGCCTTTTTTTATGCTGTATCAAAATTGTAATTGACCCAAATTCACAATGCTTATTCAAAAAAAGTTTGATATTTAATTGTGAATATTTTGCAATTTCAATCATTATCCCTCATATTGTCACTATGAGCTGGGTAACAAAAAATTCAGGAATAAATAACATATGTATGTTCCATCTATTGAAAACGCTTTAGTGCCTATGGTCGTAGAACAATCATCTCGTGGAGAGCGTTCTTTCGATATTTTTTCACGTCTTTTGCGTGAGCGTGTGATTTTCTTAACAGGTGAAGTTGAAGACAACATGGCAAACTTAATTGTTGCGCAAATGTTGTTTTTAGAAGCTGAAAACCCAGATAAAGATATTCATTTATATATCAACTCTCCAGGCGGTTCAGTGACGGCGGGTATGGCGATTTACGATACCATGCAATTCATTAAACCAGATGTGGTGACCTATTGTATGGGGCAAGCTGCATCTATGGGTGCATTCTTATTAAATGCGGGTGCGAAAGGCAAACGTTATTGTCTTGAAAATGCGCGTGTCATGATTCACCAACCACTTGGTGGTTTCCGTGGTCAAGCATCGGATATCGAAATCCATGCCCGTGAGATTTTATTTATTAAAGAACGTTTAAATCGTTTGATGGCAGAGCATAGTGGTCAAGACTACGACCGTGTAGCAAAAGACACAGATCGTGATAACTTTATGACTGCCCAACAAGCCAAAGAATATGGTTTAGTGGATCAAGTGTTAAGCAAACGCCCGCAAAACTAAGCTTTAATGTACAGATTTAAGATTTGGAGTGAAAATGTCCGATAATCCTCAAGGACAAAAACATTGTTCATTTTGTGGAAAAACACAGTCTGAAGTTGGAAAATTGATTGCTGGTGAGGACGCTTACATTTGTAATGAATGTGTAGATGTCTGCTTGGACTTAGTTCAAACCAGTCAACAAGTTGAAACTGGGGATTGGGCAACACGTCCATTGCCTAAACCACATGAAATTCGTGCTGCGCTTGACCAGTATGTGATTGGTCAAGACACTGCGAAGAAAACTTTATCCGTTGCGGTGTATAACCATTACAAACGTTTAAAAGTAACGCAATCTGCACATAAATCTAAAGATGCGATTGAACTTGCGAAGAGTAATATTCTACTGATTGGGCCAACTGGTTCAGGTAAAACGTTACTAGCGCAAACCCTTGCACGCTTATTAGATGTGCCTTTTGCGATGGCAGATGCAACCACTTTAACTGAAGCAGGTTATGTCGGTGAAGATGTTGAAAACATCGTGCAAAAGCTATTACAAAAAGCAGATTATGATGTAGAAAAAGCGCAAAAAGGTATTATCTATATCGATGAGATCGACAAGATTACCCGTAAATCTGAAAATCCATCGATTACGCGTGATGTATCAGGTGAAGGTGTACAACAAGCACTCTTGAAAATGATCGAGGGTACCGTTGCATCGATTCCACCACAAGGTGGACGTAAGCATCCACAACAAGAGTTTATTCAAATTGATACCTCAAATATTCTCTTTATTTGTGGTGGTGCATTTGCTGGGCTTGAGAAAGTGGTACAACAACGTCAAGAAAAAGGCGGAATTGGTTTTACTGCGGATGTAAAAAACAAAGACGATAGCAAAAAACTTTCTGAATTGTTTAGCCAAGTTGAAGCGACTGACCTTGTGAAGTTTGGTTTAATTCCAGAATTTATTGGTCGTTTGCCTGTGATTGCAACGCTTGAAGAACTTGATGAAGAAGCGTTAATGCAAATTTTGACTGAGCCAAAAAATGCCTTAACACGTCAGTATCAATACTTGTTCGAAATGGAAGATGTGGATCTGATCTTTGAAGATTCTGCATTACGTGCTGTGGCGAAAAAAGCACTTGAGCGTAATACGGGTGCGCGTGGTCTACGTTCGATTTTGGAAAATGTCTTACTTGAAACCATGTATGATTTACCAAGCCGAGAAGATGTTGGCACTGTGATCATTAATGCAGACGTGATTAATGATAAAGCTGAACCAATCTATCAAACAGAGCGTCAGCCAAAGCAAGAAGCAGAAGCCGAAGAAAAAGTGGATTTAAAAGTGATTAATAGCAAATCTGCTTAATATTCATTAAAAAATTCTGCAACTCATCCGAAACGTGTAAGAAGCCTGACTTTTTACACGTTTTTTATTTTTAAATTGTCAATGAAATGTTAAGCTGAATTTGAGAAAATCATCTTCATTCAAAAATGAAAATAAAAAATACGTGGTGAGGGATAATCATGCGTTATGTGGGTTTAGTGATTGTAGCAAGTTGTACGTTGACAGCTTGTCAAAGCCATAAAGCAGTGGAGCAACAACCAAGCAGTCAAAATGTTGTTTCAACACTCAAAGCAGTCGATTTTGAAAAAGAAAATTCATTTGTTTATGAAAAGTTAGACCAATATAAATTGGGTAAATTTTCCGTAGGTTCATGGGTCAATCAAGAACCAGGACAATATTTCAAATTGGTCAAACCACAAAATCCAAATGCGGCAGTGGTATATTTTTATCGTCCAGATAGTAAGTGGAATCGTCAAGAAATCATTGCGCAAAGTTTTTATTTAAATGGTAAGCGCATTCCAAGTTTGATCAGCAATCATTATTATTGGATTGAGTTGGCAGAAGGAGATTATAAACTCAGTTTAAGTCGTCCTTTGGCTGTGATTCATTTCCAAAAACCGAAAGTTGCCTATTTCCATGTACAAGCAGGGCAGCAATACTTTGTAAAGTATGAGGAAGAGAAATTCCGTGGTGGTCCAAATGGTGGTGGTGAATTGTTGAAAGTTGGACCACTCATGCAAATGCCAACACGTCAAGCACTCAAAGAAATCGCCATGACCCAGTTGAAATCACCAGGTTTAAACTTTGTGGGTGAGCTTCGTGCAGATGGTAAGGTTATAAAACCGCAAGAAAAAATCGACAGTGGTGATTATCAAGCCAGTGATGATGTGCATTTAAGTACACCATTTAAAATTTGGAATCCATTAACGTGGTGATTTAGATTTTTTCTGATTTAGAAAAGAGGTATTAAAACCTCTTTTTTTATTTGAAAGATTGGAGGTGTTATAAATTGTATGCTAGTTAAATCAGTCAATAGAAAAATTGAAAATATATAAATTAAATTAACTGTATTTTCAATGCTTCATGACATTTAAGTAGTGAGTAAAATATAGTCAGCATACTTTTTGAAACACCACCGAAAGATTTATCTTTACTGTGCTTCTGCGGCTTTTTTCAAAGCTTCTAATTTTTTGTTCAGTTGTGTAAAATCTTTCTCAGTCGATTGCATAGTCGACATGAGCTGTGTATTTACTATTTTCATGGACTCTTGTGCCACGATTGGGCTTTTCTCAAGGATCGCTTGTCCAACTTTACTTGAATAAAAATCAATCTGTGCCTGAACTTCTTCAGCACTATAGACGTCTTTGTAAATTTTCTGATAAATCGGCTGCATTTTATCCCAAGAAATACTTTTTTTACTTTGCTCGAAAAGTTGATCCGCCAGTTCATTGGCAACGATTTGTTCTTGTGGGCTGAGTTTGTCATGTTTCACGATATTTTGCACAATGACATAAGCTTGTTGATCTATTTGTGGACGGATTTGTTGGACGGTTTGTTGTAAAAGCTGATTAATCCTCATGACATCGATGAGTTTTTGTACTTGCTGATTGGTTGCTTGTGCTGCAAAAACCATAGGTGCAAGCGTGCATAATCCAGTGCAGAGTAATATTTTGAGCATATTCATTGTATGTCCTTTTATTTATCTAAATCTATAATTTGTGTGTTTGTCTCTACAGGATGAGTTTTATCTGAGGAAGAATTTTTCCATTGCTTGGCTGAGTTTTTGTTGAGCTTGTGCAGAAGGTTCTGCATTTTCAGGAAAAATTTGTTCAACGGCATTTACAATTTTATTTTCAAACTCAGGATTATTTAAAATAGATTTACCTATGGGAGTTTTATAAAATGTAATCCATTCTTGTAACTCTTCCTCACTCATATTTTTACTATAAATATCAAAAAGCCGTTGTTGGAATTGTTGTTTATATGCATCACTTTGATAATATTTTTTTATTGCATTGTTGATACGTGTCTGATTGTCTTGCGTTTGGGGAATCTGATAATAGGCAATGATTTGCTCAGTCAGCTCCTGAAACGCATTGCTATTAGACAGCTTTTGAATGTGCTGTTCAAGTTGAATGGTTTCAATAAACTGTTGTGTAGTGGCAGTGCTGGCAGGTGTTGCATAGAGTAATGAGCTCGTTAGGCAAACACTAAGAAAAAGTAGGCTTTTTTTCATTACTGTTGATTCTCACGAATAATGTCTTGTATTTCAGTCAAGCTGATGAGTTTATTAAAATCGTTGGTCGATGCGTCTACCATATGTGCAATCATCACAGGGATATTTTTACCTGCATCTTGCATATGAGGTTTTTTATACACGTTTAATAAAGCTGCTGCTTGTGCTTTGCTGAGTGTTTGATAGGCTGCACGAATATTGTTGAGAAAAGTTTGCTCATCGACTCGTTCGATCATGTCATTGATCATAATGTCAGAAATTTGAATGATCAGTACTTGTTGGTCTGCAGTGATCGGTTGAGGATTGCTTTGTTGTATTTGCTCAAGCATTAACTCTTCTGTAGCAGCTTTCATATTGGGCATGCTTTGTTTTAGCAATGCAGGTTTAAATTGATCCCAATGTTCAACTTTGACGAGTTGTTCAATTTGTTGTGTGGTTGCAGGCGCTGCAAAAGTTTGGAAACTCAAGCCAAATAAAAATATAGAAAATACATAAGGTTTTATTTTCATCATTTTCTCAAAAATAAAAAAGCACCCTAATCATAGGATGCTTTTTCATCAAGATTCAAGTTGAATCGGTCTAAATCTTGGATTAGTTCGCAGCAGCATCAACCACTGGGATTTTTCCAATTTTTGCTTGCCAGATTTTTGGTGCAGTAGCATGGATTGAAGTACCATTCACATCTACTGCAACAGATACTGGCATGTCTTCAACCACAAATTTGTAGATCGCTTCCATACCTAAGTCAGCAAATGCCACCACTTCCGCTTGACGAACTGCTTTAGATACGAGGTAAGCAGCACCACCGACAGCCATGAGATAAGTTGCTTGATTGTCTTTGATCGCTTCAACCGCAGCAGGACCACGATCCGCTTTACCGATCATACCGAACAAGCCAGTCGCTTCTAAAACTTGACGTGTAAATTTGTCCATACGTGTTGCAGTTGTAGGGCCAGCAGGACCAACAACTTCATCACCGACTGGATCGACTGGACCGACGTAGTAAATGAATTTACCTTTTAGGTCTACAGGAAGTTCTTCGCCTTTATTTAACATATCGACCATACGTTTATGCGCAGCGTCACGACCTGTATAGATGGTACCGTTCAGCAATAATGTATCGCCCGGTTTCCATGAGTTCATTTCTTCTTGTGTGATGTTATCTAAATCAACACGTTTAGATTTTGAAGAATCCCAAGTTACTTCTGGGTAGTCAGAAAGTTTAGGCGCTTGGATATGTGCAACACCAGAACCATCTAATTGGAAATGAGCATGGCGAGTCGCTGCACAGTTTGGAATCATACCGACTGGTTTACCCGCAGCATGACAAGGGTAGTCTTTGATTTTAATATCAAGTACTGTGGTTAAACCACCTAGACCTTGTGCACCAATCCCTAAAGCATTTACTTTTTCGAAGATTTCGATACGAAGTTCTTCGATTTGGTTTTGTGGGCCACGACGAAGTAACTCGTCCATGTTGATTTCTTCCATGAGTGACTCTTTGGCAAGCATCATGGCTTTTTCTGCAGTACCACCGATCCCGATTCCGAGCATACCCGGTGGACACCAACCCGCACCCATGGTTGGTACAGTTTTAAGTACCCAATCCACGATTGAGTCAGATGGATTTAACATCGCAAGTTTAGATTTGTTTTCTGAGCCACCACCTTTTGCTGCAACAGTGATGTCTACTTTGTTACCCGGAACGAGTTTATAGTGAATTACAGCAGGCGTGTTGTCTTTGGTATTTTTACGACCAAAAGCAGGGTCGGCAAGTACAGATGCACGAAGTACGTTTGAGTTTTCTAAATAACCTTGGCGTACACCTTCGTTGATCGCATCATCCAAGCTCATGGTTAAATCAAATTTAACATCTAAGCCCACATCAACAAATACGTTAACAATACCAGTATCTTGACAGATTGGACGATGACCTTCTGCACACATACGTGAGTTAATTAAGATTTGTGCAATTGCATCTTTTGCAGCTTTGTTCTCTTCACGATCATAAGCACGACTCATTGCTTGAATGAAGTCTTGTGGGTGATAGTAAGAAATGAACTGAAGTGCATCCTTGACCGATGTGATCAAGTCATCTTGCTTGATAATAGTTGTCATATCAAAAATCTCTTGAGCGGGCTGATAGCTAGCGGGCTAAATTATACGTGATAAAGCAAGATTTGTCGGCACTTTGCTTAAGATTTGGGCTAAAGTTTAATAAATCTTGTTGTTATATAAGAAACTCTAGAGGTAGATAAAAAGTATTCAGTTAATTTAAAGATACCGTTAGGTTGATCGTCTACTAGTGGTATTAAGTTTTTGATCACAATAGTCTTAGTATTTAGCTGAAGTAATTTGAGATTTGAGATACGTATTATAAAAAGACCACCCAATCCTTAAATTGGGTGGTTGAGTATCAAACTCTAAAAAGGTAAAACGATATTATTGTGCCGCTTGTTGCTCAGATTGAATCGCTGTTAAAGCGATGGTAAACACAATATCATCGACCAAAGCACCACGAGACAAGTCATTCACAGGTTTATTTAAACCTTGTAGCATTGGGCCAACACTCACCACATTTGCCGAGCGCTGTACTGCTTTATATGTTGTATTTCCTGTGTTGAGATCAGGGAAAATAAACACATTGGCACGCCCTGCAACTTTTGAATCAGGCGCTTTTGATTTACCAACACTCTCAACAGAAGCTGCATCGTATTGTAATGGGCCATCAATTAATAAGTCTGGACGGCGTTGTTTGGCAATTTCAGTTGCTTTAGCGACTTTTTCTACATCTGCACCAGCACCAGATGTACCTGTAGAGTAAGAAATCATGGCAATACGTGGATCGATGCCAAATGCTTTCGCAGAGTCCGCAGATTGGATCGCAATCTCAGCCAATTGCTCTGCATCAGGATCAGGATTGATCGCACAGTCACCGTACACATAAACTTCATCAGGCAATAGCATGAAGAACACAGATGAAACCAACGAATAATCAGGGGCAGTTTTGATCAGTTGAAAAGCAGGGCGAACGGTATTTGCCGTCGTATGTACAGCACCAGAAACCAAGCCATCTACTTGATCAAGAGCAAGCATCATTGTACCAAGTACAACGGTATCCTGAAGTTGATCACGTGCTTGTAGATCATTCAGTTTGCCTTTACGTAGCTGCACCATTTTTTCGACATATTGTTCACGGATCAAATCTGGATCAATAATTTCTAAATCATCAGGCAGTTCAATATTGCGAGCACGAGCAACCTCAATCACAGCTTCAGGTTTTGCCAACAAAATACAATGTGCAATGCCGCGAGATTGACAAATTGCAGCCGCTTGAATGGTACGAGGCTCATCACCTTCAGGTAATACAATACGTTTTTTCGCGGCAATCGACTTTTGAACCAGTTCATGACGGAATGCAGAAGGTGATAAACGGGGTTGATAATCACCATTTAACAACAACACCAACCAATCCATATTGATATGACTTGATACAAAACGTGTCACTTGTTCAGCACGTTCGGTGTCATCTACAGGAATTTCATTGCTGAGGTTTGAAAGCAATTGTGTAGTTTCAAAGGTGCTAAGCGGGGTATGTAAAATCGGCAAACCATTTTTAATGGCTGTTTGGCAAAATGCCAAAGCGACAGGATTAGGCTCTTGTTGTTCTGCCAAAACTAAACCTGCCAACGGAATACCATTGCTAGTCGCTAAACTTGCAGCAAGTAAGACATCGATACGATCTGCCGCACTGATGATCAACTCACCAGCGATAAATTTTTGTAATTCATGTTCAATATTTGAAGCGATCAGACTGCTGTGTAAAACACGGCGTATATTGGATTTACCTTCATTGATCCAAGTTGCTTGAATGTGTGTCGCCAAGTCTGAAACACGTGGCACACTTAAAGTATCGCTAAATGGAACTAAACCAATAATTGGTAAATGTTCTGTACCAATATGTGCATGAGTGCGTTGAATGGCTTGGGTAAATTGAGCAGTTTCTTCAACCAAACGTAAGTCTGGGGCAAAGGTAACAGGAATTTGCGCCGATTCTTCAGGCAAGCCACGCGTACGCATGAACAGCACGCCGACATTACGTGAAGATGCTGCACCACCAAAATTGCGTAATTGTGCTTCAACTTTTTCAGCAGTTTGCTCTGGTTTTTCAATGTTGGCATTGCTAACAAACACTACTTTCGCATCAAGTGCTTGAGCAAGTGAAGCATTCAGTTCACTGGCAAAAGTATCACGAGCAGTCGGCACAATCCCTTCAACAATGATAATGTCATGCGTGCGTGCAACTTCACGATGTAAACGAACTGCTTCTTCAAGCAACTCATCTTCTTCGCCAGTATTGAGTAAATGCGTGAGTTTGGTGTATGCAATTGGCTCTACAGTTTCAGTTTTTGCGACGTGACGATACAGCGCAGTTGTACGGTCGGATTCAGCCTTTTCATCTTGTGAAAAAGGTTTTAAAAATCCAGCTTTGACGCCTTGACAGTCCAAAGCGTAAATAAGTCCAAGACATGCAGAGGTAAGACCTACGCCTTCACCTGTAGGAACCAATAAAATTGTTTTCATACACTATTCTTAAAAAAATAAATAAAAATTAAATTTTAAATAAAATAGAAGCCTAAGACAGCTTAAGCTGTCTCAGTTTCCGCATTAGACTTTTTTGCAGAAGAATTTACCTCTTGCAAAACTACATTTTCAGTTTCTTTTGCAATACGACCTTCTTCATCTGTTGGAATAACCCAAATTTGTGGGCCTGTACCAGCATCAATACGACCTTCAGTACCACGTTTTAAGCTGTCATTGTTTTCTTTGCTCAGGTTAAAACCAAAGTGTGGTAAGTAAGCAACTGTTTTTTCACGGATATAAGCTGAGTTTTCACCAATACCACCTGTGAAGAACAAGCCATCAATACGTGGTAAACCACAGCTTAAACCTGCCAATGATTTTGCTAAACGGTAGCAGAATACTTCGATGGCAAGCGTTGCATCTTCATTGCCTTGTTCTGAAGCTTCAATCAAGGTACGCATATCATTTGAAAGATCAGACAAACCAAGCAAGCCAGATTGACTATTGAGCATTTTGTCGATTTTATAAATGTCCCAACCTAAGTTAGACGCAAGGAAACTATGGATACTTGGGTCAACATCACCACTACGAGTACCCATTACCACGCCTTCAAGTGGAGTTAAGCCCATAGAGGTATCGACGGATTGACCATTCCAAATCGCACAAGTTGAGCTACCATTGCCTAAGTGAGCAGTAAGCCAACCGCCTTTTTTGAAGCTACCTGCAAGCTCAGAGCCACGTTCAGAAACATAAGCATGACTGGTACCATGAAAGCCATAACGGCGAACGTTGTGTTCAGTGTATAAGAATTTTGGTAATGCATAGCGGTATGCATGTGCAGGCATGGTTTGATGGAAAGCCGTATCGAACACAGCAACCTGTGGTAAATGTGGGAATAAACGCATGGTTGCATCAATACCTACTAAATGTGCAGGATTATGTAATGGTGCAAGTGGCGTTGCTTCACGAATACGTTCAATGATTTCTGGGGTCAATAACTCAGCTTTGGTGAGTGTTCCACCATGTACGACTCGATGCCCAATCGCTTGTGGATTATGATGCGATAAACGTTCAAGAATCGTTTCTAATGCTTTTTCATGATCTGCATAAGGAATAGAAAGTTCCAGTTCAGCACCACCAGTGGTAATCCCTTTAATACGTGCATCAGCAGAACCTAAGTTTTCTGCCAAACCAAAGATTCGATCTTTACGGTGCTCTGAAACCAAAGCATATTTAATTGATGAAGATCCGCAGTTAATAACTAATACTGATGTAGACACGTTTTATTACCCGAAATTGTAATTTGATATGGTCGTCCTGATTGATCTGATTACGCTTTTTGTTGATGCAATTTAGATCAGTAGTAATGTTGTACCATGTGTTGATTTTCTGTCCTAGATAGACTTTAGGTGATTAGACTTAAGCACTATCGACCAGTCTAATAATTATAATTAAAATTTATCAGTTGATAGATTCCATTTATAAATAAAATACTCATGAATTGAATCATTCTGAGTGTTAAACCATTCTGACCATAACATGAGTTCGCTAGACATTCTAAGTAGATTTGTTTAAAAAATTATTTCGAATATTTAATTTCAGACCAACGCACAATCACATAGGCGATCAGTGACACCATAAAAAAGACCAACATCATCCATGCCAAACCCTGTAACGTTTCAATGATGGTACGATAAATTTCTAAGAACCAACGCTCATGCGTAAGTTCAATAATGACACGCTTATCATTTGCCGTATAGGTGAGAGGTGTGATGTATTTTTCCATATCATAGATACGAATACCTGAAGACGTCCCCACCACCATGCCTGCAAATTTGGTGTATTTTGCCCAAGCTGTATGAATTGGATCATTGATGATACGTGCCAAGATGGCATTGATTGAGTTTGAGAAAATACGCATCACGATGAAAGACACCAACAGCGCCAAGAAAAACGTAATAATCACTAAGGCGTAAAACATACAAAATCCTTATTTTTTCATCTTTTTAGCATTGTATGGAAATATCACCATAATGTTGTAAATTTTTATAACGTTATCATTTTCAAAAACATAAAAAGCTGCATAGTTTTAATTAAAGCTATGCAGCTAGGAACTTGATAAAAACTAGAAATGAAAATTATTGGCGAATTTGACCATCACCTAATACGATCCATTTTTGTGAGGTTAAGCCTTCTAAACCGACTGGACCACGTGCATGGATTTTATCGGTTGAGATGCCGATTTCAGCACCTAAACCGTATTCAAAACCATCAGCAAAGCGGGTAGAAGCGTTGACCATAACCGAGCTAGAATCTACACGAGTTAAGAACTGACGTGCTAAGCTAAAGTTTTCAGTAATGATCGAATCCGTATGATGCGAACCATATTTATTAATATGATCAATGGCTTCATCTAAACCTGAAACGACTTTTACTGCAAGAATAGGACCGAGGTATTCCTCATACCAATCTTCTTCGGTTGCTGTTTTGACAGATGTACCTAAAATACGGCGTGTTTCAGCATCACCACGCAGTTCAACTTGCTTTTCAGCATAAAGTTCTGCAATACGCGGTAAAAACTCTTCTGCGATTTTTTCATCAACTAGTAAAGTTTCCATCGCATTACACACACCATAACGATGAGTTTTGGCATTTAAAGCAATCGGTAAAGCTTTATGTAGATCCGCTTGTGCTTCGACATAGACATGACAGTTACCATCTAAGTGCTTGATCACAGGAATGGTTGCTTCATTGGTAATCAGTTCAACCAAACCTTTACCACCACGCGGAACGATGACATCCACATATTCAGACAATGTAATCAATTGACCTACGGCTGCACGATCTGTGGTATTGATCACTTGAACACATGTTTCAGGTAAGCCTGCTGCTTTTAAACCATGTTGAATCGCTTCAGCAAGTGCTTGATTTGAATTTAAAGCTTCTGAACCACCACGTAAAATAATGGCATTGCCTGATTTGAGTGCCAGTGATGCTGCTTCAAGTGTCACGTTTGGGCGAGATTCATAAATCATGCCGACAACACCCAAAGGCACACGCATTTTACCGATTTGAATCCCTGTTGGACGATATGCCAAATCAGTGATTTCTCCAATTGGGTCAGTCAAATTCATGACATCTTTTAAGCCATCTAGCATATCTTGGAAGCGTTTGGGGTTGAGTTCTAGGCGATCAAGTAAGGCGCTGTCTAAATTGTTGGCATGACCTTTGTCCATGTCCACTTTATTTGCAGCTAAAATTTGCGGTTGGTTGTTTTGCAAAGCTGTATAAATAGCTGAAAGTGCATTATTTTTTTGCAGCGTAGAAGCACCCGCCAAAAAGCGTGAAGCTTGGCGCGCCTGTTTCCCTACAGTTTGCATATACTGTTCAATAGAATCTTGCATAGCGTTTTAATTGACCACCTAGAAATTTCCCTTCGATAGTAGCAGTCAATGCCAAAGCAAGGAAGTCTGATTCGTAAATAAAAAAGAAAATGCAAGCGAAAACGCAGGCTTGTAAATATTTTGCAATGGTTTTTTGCTTTAAAAATGATAAGCGGTCATTTCAGCAATTGCGTAGAATTCACATATCTGTATAGAATGAAACTATAAGGACATTGAAATGATACAAAAGTAGGTCTGTATCACGATTTGATAAAACAACGCGAGCGATAATAATCTTGCAGACTAAAAGAATAAAGCAAGGATGGAGGAAGGATATGAATTCCATTATCCAGATGGACTCAGAATTAAATCAAAATTTTACAAATTTTGGTTTTTTCGATATTTACAATAAAAATAGTTTCAAGCAACCCGCCCGTACAACATGGATTGACGGTTGGAAAATTGAATATATGGCGATTGCTGATCCACAGACAATTCATAATACGCCTATTGTAATTATCGGTGGTGCTTTTCAAAATTTTAACTCCTACAAATATTGTGTAGAACAGTTTTTTGAAAGCGGACCTGTGATTTTAATTGACCTCCCGTCGATGGGAGCTAACCAGCAGATTACCAATGTCGATACGGGATTATCCGCAGGCACTTTAGAGTTACCTGATTTATCACTTATGCTGGGTCAGTGGTTTGATATTGTTGGTATTCCGAAAGTTGATGTTGTTGGTATTTCCTTGGGTTCTGTGATTGCGTCTTTTTTTGTAGAGCAACGCCCTGAACTGGTTGAAAAAATGATCCTGATGGGGGTGATGCAAAAAACCCGTAAAAGCTGGCGTATGCTTCTTGAAGAGTCTTTGATGTTGATGAAAGAACAGCGCATGGATGAGTTTGGTCAAGCTGTGATTTTATATTTGGTCAATCATGCCAAGCTCGACAAAACACGGATGTCGCCCACAGCAAAACGTCTGTTCTTTAAACAAATGGCTGAGTTTTCTGCAACCGAACAAGAACGTTATGAAATTAACTGCAATCGTTTGTTGCGCTTGTCCAATGTTCCCGTGCCACAGTGCGATACATTAGTTGCTTGTGGGCAGTATGACAGTTTTACTTTACCTCATGAAAATGCAGCTTTTGCCTTGCAATGTCCAGATATGCAATTTGCTATGATTGCCAATGCTGATCATGTGCCACAGTTGCAACGCCGTAAAGAAACCATGACTTTATTTACCACCTATTTAAAAGGTGAGTCGATTGATGGTTTGGATGGCATTATTAATTTAAGTCGTGAAGATATGCAGAATATGGAGCGTCGTGGTGAAGATCGTATTCAGCTTCAGCAAGCTACACGTAAAATGATGCACCGACATTTACCACGTGAGCTGACAGTTACGGTAGATGATCTGAATTATTTTGGACTTTCAATGACAGTAAGTTCAGAGGATGCACAATTTGCACAACAACATACACGTGATTTGGCATTGATTTTAAATGATGAACAAGGCGAGTTTGCCATTGAATGTTTGATCTTTGAAACAGGTGAAAATCACATCCGAGCATTATTTAAACATGGCAGTTTTGAAAATGCAGATCGTTTACTTAAATTCATTGCAGCAGAACGTGCAATGTTAGATATTGAAGAATGTGAAAACGTTTAATATTTTCAAATCATTAAAAACCAGTCAAATATGACTGGTTTTTTTGTGCATAAAATTAACTATTTTTCAGCATGAATCATCCACACTAAGTCACCTAAATGTTCCTCAGCATTGCCATTTTTAGCTTGTTTTTCTGGGAAATAAAGGCTCGGTTGAATGACCTCAACTTGGTTAAATCCTGCTGTTTGGAAAAAATCTCGGACTTCTTGAGGCGTTTGAAAATGGAAACTAAATGCACTACGAGAAATCACTTTGAGTAATTTGCTACTGTTCCAAATGACAGATGCCAGTTTGTTTTTGGTCGGTTCTGGATAAATGTCGGTGAGATAATGCAGTACCGCAAAGTCTTGTCCATAATGCACAATCGACTTTAATAACTGTTGTAATAAATCTTTCTCAAAATAGTTGATCAAACCTTCACTGATCATGACGAGTGGTCGCTTAGGATCAAACACGGCAAAAGCATTTTTAAAATCCTCAGTAAATAAATCCACAGATAAAACATTAGGGCTTGCTGCATTGATCTGTTTTAAAGCTGCTTGTTTCGTTTTTGCCATGTCAGGCAGGTCTAATTCTCGATAATCAATTTGTGGATAATGTTCTCTAAACCACCAACCACGTGGTGAAAGTCCTGCTGCAATTTCTAATACTTGTAGATCAGGATAGCGTTCGATGAGTCGTTTGAGGGTGTCATCTAAAAGGATATGACGTTCTTTTAAAGTGGTGCGCATACTGCCACCCACATATTTTTCTGCCCAAGTTTCAACAGGATTGGCAATAAAAGCTAAGGTTTTGCCTTTAGATGTGGCAAGGCATGGATGGGAGATTCCCATTTGATACCAAATATATCCCGTATAATGTGCGGTAAATGAGATATGGCGATGTTTTGACAGGCTTTGATCAGTCATGGTTATCCTTAACGTTCTTTTTTCTAATTTGGAATTTATTTAGCAATGATTAAAATAATTAATCAAAAAGGAATATGAAAATTTAATAGTATGGAGTCATTCCTTTTAAATCCTTTCGAACCCTCCTTAACAGGAGGGCGCTTTCATCTTTTTAAAGTGAATTCTTAAATTCTTCAATGACTTTTTTGACAGATTGCCATTCTTCCCCCAAATCAAGTTGTTCACCAATTTGGATATTTGGAATTTTTCCACGCATACGTGCTAAACGTTCTTGATTTGGTAACGGTAAATTTTCAATACCTGTAAGTGCTGTGCATGCCGATTCACGATCATTACACACCAGTCCCATATCACAACCTGCATCTAAAGCAGCTCTGATCCGAGCATCTGCGCCTCCTGCAACACACGCTGCTTGCATACTTAAATCATCTGAAAATAATACCCCATCAAATTTTAACTCTTGGCGTAATATTTTTTGAATCCAATACGGTGAGAACCCAGCAGGATTTGGATCGACATTTTCATAAATCACATGCGCAGGCATCAAAGCGTCCAGTTGATCTTGTAGCTGAATAAAACTTTGCATGTCATTTTGATAAATGTCGTCATAACTACGTGAGTCGATTGCTGCTGCAACATGAGAGTCAGCTTTGACTGAACCATGTCCAGGGAAATGTTTGCCTGTGGTTGCCATGCCAGCACTTTGCATGCCTTTCATAAAGGCACGTGCAAGTGGCACGATGTCCTGTGCATTTTTCGCAAAAGCACGATCACCGATGACATCACTAATCGCATTAATATCTAAAACAGGTGCAAAGCTAAAATCAATCCCTACAGCTAAAACTTCAGTCGCCATAAGCCAACCACATTTTTCAGCTAAATCAAGTGCTTTTTCAGGTTGGCTTAAGTAAAGCTCGCCAAAATGCCCCATTGCTGGTAATAATGTAAAGCCTTGTTTTAGACGTTGTACACGACCACCTTCTTGGTCAACGGCAATCAAAATGTCTGGGCGAATTTGACGCATATGATCAGTCAGTTGGCGAACTTGAGCAGGGGATTGGATATTTCTTGAAAATAAAATCATGCCACCGACTTGCGGAGCTTGTAATAGTTGAATATCTTCTTGGGTAAGTTCTGTGCCTGCAATGTCAAGCATCAATGCGCCGATCATAAGAAATCCGAATTGTATTTATTTAAAAAGAAACAATAACCGAATTTTGCAATGATTTGCTACATTTTGTCAGTACAGATTATGATAAAACTACACGATATAAACAGATAAAGTTGTTTAAGATTTTGAATCAGATGAATTCATTTAAAAAACAGCGCTGAAATTGGTAAATCCAAGGAAGTACACACAATTTATGAAACTTCAAACAATCGCATGTGCAGTTGCTATCGCAACAGGTGGATTATTTTTTAATCATGCTATCACAGAGGCTATTGCCGCAACTGAATCAGCTTCTGTTTCAGCTTCTATTCAACCGACGAAAGAACAAGCTTTGGTGACACGCCAGTTAGCGACTTTGGTGGATCGTCAGCATTATTTAAATATGCGTCTGGATGCCAATACATCTGCACGTATTTTAGATATGTATATTGATAGCTTAGATCCAGATCATTCTTTATTTTTAGCTAGCGAAATTGAACAATATAAAAAGCAGTACGCTGCAAACTTAGGTGCCGCTCTAAAAGCTGGGGATTTAACAGGCCCGTATGCCATTCATGCACAATATCGTACGCGTTTAAAAGAATTTTATAACTATATGTTGGCGGAGTTGAAAAAACCGCAAAACCTCAACCAGTCTGATGTTTATATTGAAACAGATCGTGAAAAAGCAGCATTTTTTAACAGTAAGTCTGAACAAGAACAGTACTGGAATAAAATGTTGGTGTCACAGCTCATCAACTTAACCATTACCAAGCAAGAAGAACAGGCAAAACAGAAAGCTTTGAAAGATGATCCTTCTTTGGCAAATGGTCAGGATTTGACAGCATCTGAAGATTTAACGCCTGTTCAAACATTAACCAAACGCTATACTCGTCAGTTAGAGCGTATGGGACGTGTGAAGAGTGATGATGTCCTTGAAAAAATCTTAAACTCAATGACACTGACCTATGATCCACATAGTAATTATTTCCCACCTTTAGATGCAATTGAGTTGAATCGTCAAACCACGTTACAGCTTGAAGGGATTGGGGTGTCGATTCGTCCTGAACGTAGCAATGAAGATTACACCAAGATTGAAACCATTGTAGAAGGTGGACCTGCGAGTAAATCTGGGCAAGTGAAATCTGGTGACCGTATCATTGGGGTGGCGCAAGATGGCGAGAAAATGATTGATGTCATTGGTTGGCCTAGCTCAGAAATTGTCGGATTGATTCGTGGTAAGCGTGGCACCAAAGTGAGTATTAAACTCTTGGGTGCAGGGGCTTCGATGAATCAAGCGCGTACCGTGACATTAACCCGTGATGTGATTCAAGAAGAAGATGCAGGTGTGCGTTCTCGCACGGTTGAAGTGACACGTGATGGTCAAAAGCATAAGTTTGGCGTGATTGAAATTCCATCGTTCTATTTGAACTATCGTGCACGTCGTGCAGGCAATGAATATCGTTCTGTGGCTGAAGATACCAATAAAGCATTGCAGTCATTAGCCAATGATAAAGTTGAAGGGATTATTATTGATTTGCGTAATAACCCTGGTGGCTCATTAGAAGAAGTTGCAAAAATGATTGGACAAGTCGTTAAAGAAGGTCCAGTGGTGCAAATTCGTGATGGCAATGGTACGGTAAATGTCTTTGAAGATACTGACGGCGGTGCGCAAACCTATGCTGGCCCATTGGCAGTATTGGTCAACCTTGCATCAGCCTCGGCAAGTGAAATTTATTCTGCTGCGATTCAAGATTATGGTCGTGGTGTAGTTTTAGGAAGTACCACGACAGGTAAGGGTACAGCACAAGTTCAATTGGACAGTTTGGCCTATGGTCAAGCGACATTAACGCAGCGTAAGTTCTATCGTATCACGGGTGGAAGTACTCAAAATAAAGGCGTAATTCCAGATATTAAGCTCGTAGACATTTACGATGAAGAGTTTGGTGAGCGTAAAGCTAAAAATGCTTTGAAATGGGACACTATTCCAACTGCGCCATTTAAACGTGAAGGCATAATTCAACCACACGTTGCACAATTGGCTGAACAGTCGAAAGTACGTGTAGCCGCTGATCCTCAATTTCAATATTTAGCAACACGTAAAGCGATCTCACAACATACCAAAGATCAAAAACAGATTGTATTGGATATTGAGAAACGTAAAGCTGAGTTGAATGAACTTGAGTTAAAAACTTTGGCTGCGGAAAATAAACGTCGTGCTGAAACTGGCTTAAAAGCTTATCCAAATTGGGAAAGTTACCAAGCGTCTTTAGATGCATTGGCTGAATCTCGTGCAAAAATGAAAGCCAATAAACGACCAGCTTTGCCTGAAGAAGAAACCTTTGTCACTGAAGCTGCCAATGTCTTAATTGATCTCGCTAAGTTACAAAAGTAAGTCTGGCTAAATACGCTGTTAATTAAATATAAAAAAGCATATTTCGATATGCTTTTTTATTGTCCAAAAATTAATAATAACTTGACCTCTAACAAGATAATGCTATTTTAATCCTGTATTTTTCATTCTTTAAAAGGTGAACCTTCACACTATTTTACGTTGTAATCTGGACGATTTCTTATAACAATAGTCGGTTCATGAATGGAAGATAATTTTTATGAATTATTTAGGGGGTGAAGGCGGTCTTATTGTCGGATCGGTCTGCATTATGGCAGCGATTTGCTATATAGCGCTTTCATTAGAGCATTTTGTAAGAACACTCAAACACGCTTATCAGCAAATCATGCTTTTTGTGCTGAGTGGAATGCTCTTTGGTTTTGCGATTTGGGCAATGTATTTGGTTGTATTTTTTGCCTATCGTTTACCAGTTCATTACTCTTTTAATTTTAGTTTGGTGGCATTGTCCTATCTGATTGCAACTTTGGCCAGTCTGTTTGCAATTTGGTTAACTTCTCGTCCTATTGTTTCTTTTTTACGTCTGATTCTTGGATCAGTGGTTATGGGGCTCGGTGTGGCAGGCATGCATTATGTGGGTATGGCTGGCATTGAGATTTCTCAGCATGACGTACATTATGATGCAAGGCTGGTATTGCTCTCGGTGATGACACCGATTATTGGATGTTGTTTTTCGTTTTGGTTAGCATCTCATTATAAACATACGCTCAAATATCAAAAAATTTATAAAATTACCATCGCAACGATCATTGCGCTCAATATTGTGAGTACACATTTTATTGGAATGAGTGCTGCAACTTTACATAGCCTGCATGATGCAACGCATTTTATTGAAAATAATCATGAATCGGGTATTCCTCTCTTTGTGATTATTTTTATAAGTGTTTTGATTGTTGCGTCTATTTTAGCGGTTGCGATTTTGGATTGGCGTTTAGAAGAGCGCAATTTACAACTGCTAAAAGCGCACAAAGAACTTGAGAATGTAAATTTTCAAGATAATTTAACTAAGCTTCCTAACCGTTTGTTTTTACAAGATCATATCGAAAAACTATTTCAACGCTATAAATTAACTCATCAAAAATTTGCATTGCTTTATTTGGATTTAGATTTTTTTAAGGCGGTAAATGATAACTTTGGTTATCAAGTCGGGGATCATTTATTGGTGGCTTTGACAGAACGTCTGCAAAGTATTTTAGATGACAAACAGATTTTGCTGCGCTTAGGCGGAGATGAGTTTTTAGTCATCTTGCCTCAAATTAAAGAATTTCAACTGGAGAGTATTGCTGAAAAAATTTTAGTCAAAGTCCAAGAGCGTTTTTTTATTGAGCATAAACAAATCAATATTTCAGCCAGTTTAGGCATCGTGCTCTATCCTGATCATGGGCAATCTTTACAAGATTTGTTAATTCATGCGGATACGGCAAAAATGCTCGCCAAAGAACAAGGACGCAATACTTTTTGTATTTATAGCGCAAGTTCTGAACAATATTTTCAGCATCGTCATCAATCCAAACTGATTAATGATTTGTATCGAGCCGTCGATGAACAGCAATTTGTTTTATATTATCAAGCTAAATTTTCAGCAGATTATCAAATTTGTGGTGCAGAAGCTTTAATCCGTTGGCAACATCCAACGCTCGGTTTGCTTGCGCCGAACAGATTCATTGAGGCAGCAGAACAAACAGGTTTGATTATTCGTATGGGCTATTGGGCATTAGAACAAGCCTGTATGCAGTTGCAAGCATGGCATGAAAAAAAATTACCATTTTGTCAAATTGCAGTGAATTTATCAGCCGTACAGTTTGAACATAAGCATCTTGTTTCCACTTTAGAAAAATTGATTAAAAAATATCAAATTCAACCTAAAGCATTAGTGTTAGAAATTACTGAATCAACGGCAATGCATCATATTGAAAAAAGTATTTGCACCTTTGAGCGTTTAAGAGCATTAGGGGTTTTACTGGCGATTGACGACTTTGGTACAGGGCATTCGAGTTTTTTATATTTAAAAGATTTGCCTGTAGATGAATTGAAAATTGATCGTGAGTTCATTCGTAACTTATGCGAAGGTTCTAAGGATGAGATTATTTTAGAAAGTATTATTCATTTAGCGATTCGACTTGGATTGGTTGTGACGGCTGAAGGGGTGGAAACAGAGCAACAGGCAGAAATTTTAAAACGCTTAGGTTGTCAGCAATTGCAGGGGTATTTGTTGGGAAAACCGATGCCTATCCAATGTTTGGAAGCTAAATATTTTGCTGAGTCATGATGTGTAAAATAGACAGGATTTGTTCAGCAAAAATGATAAATTTTCCAAAAATAAAAATGCGTGTAGAAATGAAACATGTCTAATTTATTAGCGGATAGTCACGTATTCATATACAATTACGCCAATTTTTAATTTATTTTCTCTCACACAAAACACCTCAATTTGAAGTAGTGTATAAAATTGTGTGCCAATTTAAGATTTAGTTTATGTTTAAAGACCAATTAGCCAAAGAAGTTGCTGCACGCAGAACCTTTGCCATTATCTCGCATCCCGATGCGGGTAAAACCACCATGACGGAAAAACTGTTGTTATGGGGACAAGCGATTCAGGTTGCGGGAATGGTAAAAAGTCGTAAAGCTGATCGTGCTGCGACTTCGGACTGGATGGAAATGGAAAAAGAGCGTGGGATTTCGATCACCACCTCCGTGATGCAGTTTCCATTTAAAGATAAAATGATCAACTTGCTCGATACACCAGGGCATGAAGATTTCTCTGAAGATACGTATCGTACTTTAACCGCAGTAGACTCAGCATTGATGGTGATTGATGGTGCAAAAGGGGTCGAAGACCGTACCATCAAACTGATGGAAGTGTGTCGTATGCGTGACACGCCGATCATTTCTTTTGTCAATAAAATGGACCGTGAAATCCGTGAGCCATTAGAGCTGCTCGATGAAATTGAAAATGTGCTGAAAATTAAATGTGTACCTCTGACTTGGCCTTTAGGTACAGGACGTGATTTCGCAGGTGTATATAATTTAATCGAAGAAAAATTTTACGTTTACAAAGCAGGTTTTGGTTCAACCATTACGGATATCGAAACTCGTGAAGGTTATGATCATGCTGACCTTCGTGAAAAAGTCGGTGAATTGGCTTGGGCTGCATTTGAAGAATCTTTAGAATTGGTACAAATGGCAAATGAGCCATTGGATCGTGACGAGTTCTTGGCAGGTCGTCAAACACCTGTATTGTTCGGTACAGCTTTGGGTAACTTTGGTGTAGATCATGTCTTGGATGCATTTAGTAACTATGCACCACCACCAAAAGCGCATCCAACAGAAGTACGTACTGTGGAAGCAACGGAAGAAGGCTTTACTGGTTTTGTCTTTAAAATTCAGGCAAATATGGACCCGAAACATCGTGACCGTATTGCGTTTATGCGTATTTGCTCAGGTAAGTATGAAAAAGGCTTGAAAATGAAGCATGTGCGTATCGATAAAGATGTGCGTATCAGCGATGCTTTGACTTTCTTGGCGGGTGATCGTCAGCACTTAGAAGAAGCTTGGCCAGGTGATATCATTGGTTTGCATAACCACGGTACTATTCAAATAGGCGATACATTTACCTCTGGTGAAAAATTACAATTCACGGGTATTCCACACTTTGCGCCTGAGATGTTCCGCCGTGTTCGTCTAAAAGATCCTCTGAAATCCAAACAATTGCAAAAAGGTTTAAAAGAGCTTTCAGAAGAAGGTGCAACACAAGTCTTTATGCCACAAAATAGCAATGATTTGATCGTGGGTGCGGTAGGTGTGCTCCAGTTTGAAGTGGTGGCATATCGCTTAAAAGAAGAATATAAAGTCGATTGTATTTATGAGCCTGTCAGCATCAATACGGTGCGTTGGGTGTCATGTAGCGATGATAAAAAATTCAACGAATTTAAGAAAAAAGCCCATGATCAACTTTCAGTCGATGGTGGTGGACACTTAACTTATCTTGCGCCTAGCCGTGTGAATTTACAGTTGATGCAAGAACGTTATCCTGATATTGAATTTAGAGCAACACGTGAACACTAATCAGACATTGTGAAACACGACTGAATTTGCTAAAAACAGCTTCCTTGTGAAGCTGTTTTATTTAGCCCAAAATAGCGCAACAGTTTTGATAATAATGGAGAATGCAATGCACATTCAAAAACGATTTATGCTGATGCTTTGCATGGGGATATTTTTGTCAGCATGTGATTCAAACAATAAAACCGCACAACAAGAAAAATCTAAAGAGACTTCTGCACAACAACATAGCGTAGAAAAAGCAGAAGTTTTACCGTATTTAAATATTCAAGAAGCCAAAGCAGATTATGCTGTTCCATTTTGCGAAAAGAAAAACTGTATTGACATCGACATTCAAACTTTAAAAACGCAAGATAAATGGTTAAATAGTTGGATTGCTAATAATCAATCAAAAGTCATTCAAGATCAGATCGGTCTGAAACAAAATATGAGCTTGCAGCAAGCCGTAAATGCATATGTCAAAAAGTCAGATGCATGGCAAGAAGAATTTTCTAAAAATAAAGCTTATGAATTACACTTAAGTACACGGATGGCATCGCAGCGTAATCAATATGTTTTATTGCAGTTGTCTGTGAATACGCAACAGGCGGAAGTGGCGATAAAAGAACGTCAATACTTTTTTGTCGCAGATCGTAAGACACAGAAAAGTTTAACTATTTTAGATGTGATTCAATCTAAACAACAAAATAAACTGAATACATGGGTACAAGAAAAATACCAAGCATGGCTCAAAGATCAAGATAGTCTGGTACGCAAAGCAGCACCTAAAAAATTGTATTGGGGGCAGTCAGATTGGTTCTTTGATGGTGAAGGTATTGGTCTACACTATCGTGCAGGAGAAATTGTGGAAGATGGGAAACAGTTAGATATATATTTTTCCAAACAACAAACGCAGGAAGTATTGCAAGCACAAGTCTTTCAACACATGTTTTAAGTTCAGATACAAATAAAGATTGAGCAGCATGCACAGGAAGCATAAGCTAGGACGATGCCTTGTTTATTCAATATTGTTTTAAGGTTTTATAAGATGTTAAATCAGAAACGTACTTTGGTATTGTCCATTTTGATGGCAACTTTTGCATTATCTGCTTGTCAGCCTAAAGCAGATAACAAAGAGCAAAAGCCTGTAGAACAAAGCAGTAGTTCAGAAGCTGTGGATACGACTTTGACTTTGCAAGGGCAATCTGAAAAAGTGGCTGTTGAATTGCCTGAGTGTAGTGGAAATAGCTGCCCTGAGTTTTCAGTAGAGCGCTTACATACCAATCAGTTTGTGGTCGATAATATTATTGACCAAGCGATTTTGAAAAATTTAGATCAAATCTTGGATGTGGGTAATCAAAGTAAAAGTATTCAAGAGGAAAAAAAGAAAACTGAACAGCAGCAAAAACAAGATGAGCAGCAAGCCAGTAGCAGTGTTATTGCAGCCAATGCAGCGAAAACACCAGCTCAATCTATGGCAGATCAGTTAAAACCTTATGTTGCGACTTTTAGTGCTTTACAGCAAGAGCTTTTAAGTCTTGGTGCAAGCAGTAAAATCAGTGTGAGTGTCAGCCCTAAAATTTTAAACTCAACAGAACCCTTGGCAACAGTGGTATTAAATACCAGTAGTTATTTAGGTGGCGCACATGGCTCAGCGTCACAGGTGTACTATAACTTTGATTTGAAACATCAAAAACAAGTGGGTTTAGATGATATTATTCAGCCAAATCAAAACAAAGAATTAGAAAAGCTGGCATACGAAGCATTTAAAGTTTGGGTGACTGACAATAAGTTAGCCGATAATTTGCAAGAATATGAGCAAGTTTGGAAATTTAAATTATCCAATAATTTTTATTTAGGAAAAAATGGTTTAATTCTTCAATATGGAGAATATGAGATTGGTCCTTATGTGGTGGGATTACCTCGTTTAGAAATTCCATATACAGCCTTAAAAACTGTTCTCAAACAGCCTTATTTGCCTGCGGAATTGTTGGTAGACCAACCAGCGTCAGCAACTGTTGCTGTAAAAAATAAATAACACAAGAACGAGGACAAGATCATGTCTAAGTTGGCTTTGTTTGATACGCATACCCATTTCGATGTTCCTGATTTTGATCAGGATCGAGAGTCCTTGGCGTATCAAGCCAAAGCAGTTGGCGTAGACGCTTTAATTTTGATTGGTTTTGTGCAAGAGCGTTTGGCAGATTTAATCGATACACATCATTATTTAAATCAGCTTATACAAGCACCACGCAGTTATTTGGCACCCGGTTTACATCCTTTTTATATCGAACAACATCAACACGAACACCTCAGCAAGCTTGAAAATATTTTAAAACATGAAGACTGCGTGGCAATCGGTGAAATTGGTTTAGACACATTTTTAACGCAACATAAACAACCTGAACTCTTACAAAAACAAAAGCAGTTTTTTGCAGCGCAGTTAGATTTGGCAAAGCAGTTTGAGCGACCTGTATTGCTACATATCCGTAAATCTCATGCGGATGTTTTGGCGATGTTAAAACAGCATCAATTTAAAAATGGCGGTATCGCCCATGCCTTTAGCGGTGGTGTCGAAGAAGCCAAAGCATTTATTAAACTAGGTTTTAAAATTGGTGTAACAGGACAGATTACCAATCCAAATGCTAAAAAGCTGATCAAAGTGGTACAGGAAATCGGTGCGGAGCATCTGGTTTTAGAAACAGATTGTCCTGACATGACACCTTTATGCTGTCAGACTTCTGCTGAGCATCGTACTCGAAACACCCCAGTTAATTTGCCTTATGTACTTGACGGTTTGGCGGAACAACTTCATATTTCCTCTGAAATATTAGCGCCTATACTGTGGGAAAATTCATTGCACGCCTTGCATTTAAAATCTTAATTTTTTAAGCCTGCTAAAAATTAACCAATCAATAACACGCTTAAAGCTGAATTGGCTTACATTAGAATCATAGCAACTTCTTACGACTCAATAAAAATATATCTCGCAAAAGGAGCATCACCTATGGGCACATACAGCCAGAAAAATAGTTTTCAAGCCTTAAAAGATTTACAGGTTGGTTCAGCACACTACAAAATTTTTAGCCTGCAAGCAGCACAAACACAGCTCGATGATTTTTCACAACTCCCAAAATCATTGAAGGTGTTATTAGAAAATTTACTGAGATTTGAAGATGATCTCACAGTCAAAACTGAACATATTTTAGCTTTGGTGAATTGGCAGAAAACACAAAGCTCTGATCAGGAAATTCAATACCGACCTGCGCGTGTTTTGATGCAAGATTTTACAGGTGTACCTGCGGTGGTGGATTTGGCAGCCATGCGTGCAGCCGTTGCCAAGGCTGGTGTTGATCCTGAAAAAATTAATCCTTTGTCACCTGTAGATTTGGTGATAGATCACTCTGTGATGGTTGATTATTTCGCAACGCCACAAGCCTTTGAGGAAAATGTCGATATCGAAATGCAGCGTAATGGCGAACGTTATCAGTTTTTACGTTGGGGACAGTCTGCATTTGATAATTTCAGTGTTGTACCACCGGGTACAGGGATTTGCCATCAGGTAAATCTGGAATATTTAGCACAAGCCGTTTGGACAGCAGAACATGAGGGTGAAAATTTTGCTTTCCCAGATACTTTGGTGGGGACTGACTCACACACCACCATGATCAATGGTTTGGGCGTACTTGGTTGGGGTGTCGGTGGTATCGAAGCAGAAGCCGCAATGTTGGGGCAGCCGATTTCTATGCTAATTCCTGAAGTGATTGGTTTTAAACTGACTGGAAAATTACCTGAAGGGATTACCGCAACGGATTTGGTCTTGACCATTACACAAATGCTCCGTCAAAAAGGCGTGGTTGGAAAATTTGTTGAATTCTATGGCGATGGTTTAGCTGAGCTACCATTGGCTGACCGAGCAACCATTGCCAATATGGCGCCTGAATATGGCGCAACCTGTGGTTTCTTTCCAGTCGATGAAATCACTTTAGATTATCTCAGACTAACAGGACGTAGTGCAGAGCGTATTGCTTTGGTTGAGGCATATTGTAAAGAACAAGGTTTATGGCGAAATACAGGTGATGAACCGATCTTTACTGATGTACTAAGCTTGGATATGGGAACAGTTCAAGCCAGTGTTGCAGGGCCTAAACGTCCACAAGACCGTGTTGTGTTGGCTGATATTCCACAAGTGTTTAGTGCACTCATGGCATTAGATTTAAAGCCTGCCAAAGAAGACAAAGAACGTTTGATGAATGAAGGTGGTGCAGGTGCAGCAGTGGATGCAAAACAATCTGCGCTGCAAAATGATGAGCCGCATTGTGTGATTGATGGTAAACGTTATCCATTGGTAGATGGTGATGTAGTGATTTCAGCGATTACTTCATGTACCAATACTTCCAACCCAAGCGTGATGCTGGCTGCAGGACTTTTGGCGAAAAAAGCCGTTGAAAAAGGTTTGCATCGTAAGCCTTGGGTAAAAAGTTCTCTTGCACCAGGTTCAAAAGTGGTGACGGATTATTTGGCTGCGGCAGGGTTGACGCCATATCTAGATCAATTGGGTTATAACTTGGTCGGTTATGGTTGTACCACCTGTATCGGTAACTCAGGTCCTTTACCGAAGCCAATTGAAGATGCGATCCAGTGTTATGACTTAAATGTTGCTTCAGTACTTTCAGGTAATCGTAACTTTGAAGGGCGTGTTCATCCACTGGTAAAAACCAACTGGTTGGCATCGCCGCCATTGGTGATTGCTTTTGGTTTGATGGGGACGATTCGTAAAGACATTACCCAAGAGCCTTTGGGCGTAGATGCACAAGGTAAGGCTGTATATTTGAAAGATATTTGGCCAACCCAAGCCGAAATTGATGCAGCGCTGCAAAAAGTGAATACACAGATGTATCATAAAGAGTATGCAGAAGTATTTGATGGTGATGAAAAGTGGCAAGCAATTCAAATTCCAGACAGCCAAACTTATGAATGGAATCCGCAATCAACTTATATTCGTCATCCACCATTTTTTGATGGTATCGACCAACCTGCTAAACCGATTCAAGATATTGTAAATGCAAATATTTTGGCGGTTTTAGGTGATTCAGTCACCACGGATCATATTTCACCTGCGGGGAATATTAAAAAAGACAGTCCAGCAGGGCGTTATTTGTTGGCACAAGGCGTGGAGCAAAAAGATTTTAATTCCTATGGGTCACGACGTGGTAATCATGAAGTAATGATGCGTGGAACATTTGCCAATATTCGCATTAAAAATGAAATGCTAGGTGGTGAAGAAGGGGGGAATACGCTGTATATTCCGACAGGAGAAAAGCTTGCTATTTATGATGCAGCAATGAAGTACCAATCAACACAAACGCCATTAGTGATTGTGGCTGGGAAAGAGTATGGTACAGGCTCATCACGAGATTGGGCAGCGAAAGGAACCAATCTACTTGGCGTAAAAGCGGTAATTGCGGAGAGTTTTGAGCGGATTCATCGTTCAAACTTGGTTGGTATGGGCGTGTTACCTTTACAGTTTGTGAATAACCAAAATCGTCATAGTTTAAATCTCACGGGACATGAGCAATTATCGATTACGGGTTTATCGGATGAATTGCAACCGCATCAAAGTTTGAATGTGGAGCTAAAACGTGCAGATGGTTCAATTGAGCAGTTTAAAGTACTGTGTCGTATTGATACTTTGAATGAAGTGGAATATTTTAAAGCAGGCGGTATTTTACATTATGTCTTACGTAACTTGATTGCCTCATAAAATATTCAGTTCTCCAAGCCCTACCTAGAATGTAGGGCTTTTTTTTATCGGTTTATGGGCATGTTTGAGAACTAAAAGTTTTAAACTTAAGGTAAAGGAGTTTAAAGTGACTAAGAAAAATAAGATCTTAATGTTGTTAGTGTTATTAATGACCTCCAGTTTGGCATTTTCCAAACCAGAGCAAATCACTTTAAAAAAGCAGAATATTAGCGTATTACAAAACCAACAATTATGTGAACTTCTCAGTGAACATTGCCAAGAAAAACCAAATTGGGCACTCTATAAAACAGCACAACAACAATACTATTTGATTGATCATTTAAAACTCTATCAACTTAAAAATGAAAATAAAAACTGGCATATCCAAGCGAAATGGGATTTTTCTGATTATCCAGCAGAGACCCAAACACCGCATTGGGCAAAATTTCAACAAGATGATCAAAAAAACTTATCTATTTTCCCCAAATTATTTCCTGTGAGTGCGACAGAATATGCGATTGCCATTGTGGGATCATGGAGTGAGGGCTACTCAGGTGGTGGGATGGGAGAAGAAGTCGCAGATTTTTTAAAAATTAAAAATAATGGGCAATATATGCAACTTTTCCAAAATATTCCGCTGTCTATGTACCGTATGGTTCGTGCATGTTTTTCTGAAGCAGATTATGAAGAAGCACAAGGAAAATGTCATGATGAGGCACATTTAGCGACAGAAATTGAATACGTCAAATCTGGCACTTGGAAAATAAAATACTATTTTGAAATAGACTATTCTCCTGCATCTGATTCATTGGCAAAGTCTTTTAAGCAACATCGCGTTTTAATTTTAGACCGTAATCATGCAAATGCAATTCAACTTCCACAGGCTTGGTTAGATAATTAATGCTTTTTGTGTAAGTTGAATTTGTTAAACTAAGACAAATTTTTTTGTTTGATTTGATTATGATTGACGTACTTCAAAATGATGAATATGACCGCCGTTTTGCAGGAGTTGCAAAAATTTATGGTGATGAAGAATTTCAACATTATGAAAAAAGTCATGTGATGGTAATCGGAATTGGGGGTGTCGGTTCGTGGGCGGTTGAAGCTTTAGCGCGTACAGGGATTGGTGAGTTAACGTTAGTTGATATGGATTCGATTGCTGCATCCAATATTAATCGTCAATTGCCTGCGATGACTTCGACATTGGGACAAGAAAAAATTGAAGTGATGGCGGAGCGTTGTCGTTCTATTAATCCAAGAATAAAAATTAATTTAGTTGATGATTATCTAAGTCCTGAAAATATTAAAGAAATTTTATCAAATCAACCAGATCTTGTTTTAGATTGCATTGATGATGTCAAAGCCAAACTCGCACTGATGTTGCATTGTCGTTTTAATAAAATTCCGTTGATCGTATCGGGTGGAGCTGGGGGAAAATTAGACCCGCTTAAAATACGAGTAGCAGATTTATCCAAAACTGAACAAGATCCGATGTTGGCGAAATTACGCACCCAATTACGGGGTATGGGAATCTGTAAAAAGCCAAAAGATAAATTTGGTATTACTTGTGTCTATTCGATCGATAATCCATTTTCCAGTGCAGATGTATGTGCTAGTGCTGGTTTACGTTGCGGTGGTTATGGTTCAGCCGTGGTCGTGACATCGAGTTTTGCGATGGTGGCTGTGGCAGAAGTATTGAAAAAGTTGGATAAAATAAAATCTAAATAGAGAGTAAAAATGGCAAAGTTGATTATCAAATAAAACTAATACTCATTAATTTAAATCAAAACGCATTTGAGTTAAATCAATATGCTGTGGTTTGATAGATAAAAATTTTATCCATTGTTTTATTTGATTTATAAATGAGATACTTATGCTATAAAAAATTAGCATTTTGGAGGGGAAATGCGTTCCTTATTATTAGCATTATTTATGGTCTTTGCAGTGGGATGTAATTATTTTGTATCAACAGATCAAATTGCCAAAGATGTAAAAGAACAAATCCAACAGGAGTTTGATACACAGTCACAATTTAAAGATTATCATTTTAAAATTAGTGACTTAACAGTGATTAAACAACAAGGTAATCAATACAAAGGCTTAGCCGAAGTCATTTATGAAGGCAAAGTACACCGAATTTCAGTGAATATTTTAATGGATGGAGAAAAATATATTTGGGAAATACCTGCTGAAAACTTTAATTTTGTACGAAATATAGAACTTGAAAAGTATCAAAAAGAGTTGGATGAAAAACTACAAAATATTCAGCTTGAAGCAGAAGATCATCTTTCTTATTCAAGGGAAAATCAAGGTGCAGATGCTAAAGCCGATGAGGCAGAAGCAGTTTACTATTCCGAAGAAGATGTACAATCTGCCGCGGAAGAAGCTGCAGCAGCGGCAGAAGAAGTTGTATACGAGTCACAATAAACCTTACTGCTATGAAACTGGCTTTATCTGGATAGGGTCAGTTTCATTGATTCAAAATAATGAAGGTAAATATTTACTACTGATTTAGATATAAAAAAACTAAATAACTTTGATTGCCACACACTCATCAATCTATTACAGTGGTAGTAAGTGAATAATAGAAACAAGCTTTTCAACAATGAATAAAACAATTAAAAATACCCAACGTTATAATTTTTTATCTGCTTTTTTTGCATTTCTACTCTGGGGTTCATGGTCATTTTATATCAATATGAGTCAAGGTAGCTTAAAAGCAGGAATCATTTCAGGGCTTGCACAAGGTATTTGCAGCTTTATTATTACGTTATTTATTACTCATCTGATTGAAAAACAATTTAATTTTTATAAAGCCAAGTTTTTAAAAATATTCCTTCCACCGATTTGCACGATTCTTGTAACAGGGAGCGCGCTTATTCTCGTACATAACTTGATTCATACACCGAATATTGTAAAAACAGTTGCACCTGCATTAACTGTCGCTTTAATTTTTGCTTTTGTTACCAATTTAAAACTTTATAAGCAATATCAAGATACTGAATTTTTAGGGAAATAAAAAATGTCTCCAGAAAATAATTCACCTGAAAACCGTCGCCCACTGAAAGTGCGAGGTGTGGGAATGGTTAATCAATTTGCCAAATGGTTAAGTCAAAAGTCGATTACCCCCAATCATATTTCTTTATTAAGTATTGTTTTTGCGCTATTTGCCGCACTATGTTTGCTGCTGGTACCTCAGTATTTTGGATGGCAACGATTTGCTTTATATATCGGTGCAGCATTGCTAATACAAGGACGTTTATTGTGTAATTTATTTGATGGCTTAGTTGCGATTGAGGGTGGAAAATCAACGGCTTCAGGTGAATTATTTAATGATATTCCTGATCGGATTTCTGATCCTTTCATTATTATTACAGCAGGTTATTCAATTACTTGTGTGAGTTATGGAGATGTTTTAGGTTGGTGCGGTGCATTATTGGCGGTATTAACTGCTTATGTACGCACATTAGCTGTGTCCATAGGCGCACCTGCTAATTTTACTGGTCCAATGGCGAAGCAACACCGCATGGCGTTATTAACTTTTGCATGTGTAGTGGCAGCCATTGAACAAATCCTTTGGCAGCATGATTTTGTTATGCTCATCGCGTTGATTGTTTTAAATATGGGTGCTGCACTTACAACATGGCGTAGAGCTGTATTCGCCTATCGCTTTTTAGAAAATAAATAGTCTATAAATCAGCACCCTATATTTAGAGTGCTATTTTGTTAATTTTGCTTTTCTAAAAGATAATCTTCAGTGCGTTTCATAGCATCTTTGATGTTGCAAATCGCATTTTCAATATCTGCAAAAGTTTTGGCATTGCCACCGCTAAGTGCCTGACGCCATTTTCGAGCACCTGGCAGATTTTGAAATAAACCTAAAATATGACGAGTAATGATGGAAAGGGGAGCGCCTTCTTGCATACGTTTGGCAATATAAGGCAACATTTGCTCCATGATTTCAAAGCGGTCTGGTGCTTCTAAGTTCCAAAGCTGACCAAGTTCAGCCAATAAATAAGGATTATGATAAGCTTCTCGACCAATCATCACCCCATTGACATGCTTGAGATGCACTTGTGTTTCTGCAAATGTTTTGATGCCTCCATTAATTTCGATCAAAAGGTTGGGGCGTTCTTGTTTTAAACGATACACATCCTCATAACGCAGGGGGGGGACTTCACGATTTTCTTTTGGTGATAAACCTTGTAGAAGTGCAATTCGAGCATGCACAATAAAGTTATTACAGCCAGTTTTTGCCACAGTATCAACAAAATTTAGCATTTCTTCATAGGATTGCATATCATCAATGCCGATACGATGTTTGACAGTCACAGGAATCTCTACGGCATTTTGCATTTCAGCAATACATTCGGCCACGAGATCAGGTTCTGCCATCAAACATGCACCGATTTTATTATTTTGTACACGGTCGCTTGGGCAGCCGACGTTGAGGTTGACTTCATTATAACCCCAATCTTGTGCCATCTTGGTACAGACTGCTAAATCTTTGGGATTTGAGCCACCAAGCTGTAACACAACCGGATGTTCTTCATGGTTATAGTCTAAATGCCGATTTGCTCCACCAAATAAAATCGCACCTGTTGTGACCATTTCTGTATAGAGAATGACATTTGGATTAAATAAGCGTGCGAAAAAACGGTAGTCTTTGGTGGTCCAATCCATCATCGGTGCTACTGATATACGTGGAAGCCGTGATATATCTACGTTTTGTTTTAAATCAGTCAATTAAACACCTATTTGGGTTTGTAACTTTCTTGCATATTTTGCGTTTTCTGTATTACTTTGCAACTATATTGCAACCAAAATTTATTTTCTAAAAAATGGTTGTAAGGACAATTATATCGTTCAACTAGATTCTAAGAATAAAGAGATACACCAAATTAAGTCACTATAGATTTGTTGCAAAGATGCCTAAAGTGATGATTGAAAAATATTCAATACAAAACATTTGTCAAGCGTACTTGAAAAGCAAGAAAATGAATTAGAAAAGAATCCTCAATCATTGTCAACTCACAGCAACATATTAAAAATATGAATTGGTATAAATCGCATTAGATTCAAGAGTATTTAATTTCTTTGAATATAAATATTGTTATGTTATAACATTTCTTATTTTAAGGTGATAGATATTTTTAACATAAAATATTTATAAGAGGATAAAAAATTGAAATATAAAGTAGTAACTTTCGTTTGCACAACACTGATATGTGGAACTACAAGTGCAGAAATTGAAGTACTAGATACATTAGTCTTATCAGCAAAATCAAAAAATGATTCTGGATATATAAATCAATTTAAACAAGAGACAACAACAGGTTCAAAGCTAGGTCTTAACATTAAAGAAACACCTGCAAGTATAGAAGTAATTAATGCGAAGACCATGAGCCAAAGAGGAGACAGTACAGTAATAAGAGCTGTTAGCAAAGCCGCAGGAATAGTTGGAGGATCTTCAGGACATGGCATTTCTGGTAACTATTCTGTTAGGGGATTTACGGGTTATCCTGGGATAGATTTTTTACAAGATGGTGTAAAACTTAACGGTACAATTTTCTCGAAAAGAGCTTTAGATGTAGCAAATTTAGATAAAATTGAAGTTATCAGAGGCGCTTCATCTATACTAAATGGGGAGGGAAGTATTGGTGCTACTGTTAACTTAATTACAAAAAAACCAAATTTCAATAAAGCAGAAACTGAGTTGGGTATTAAAGTAGGAAGTGATGATAGTTATAGATTAAATTTTGGAAAAGCTGGTATAGCGATAGAGGATCAATTGGCATATCGAGTTGATGTGCTTGCAAGACGAATTGGTTCCGATTTTGAAAGTGAAAAAAGAGAGTTAGGTGCTTTAAATGCATCAGTTCTATATAAAATTAATGATCATTTATCGACTTCATTTTCTATTGAAAAGTCAAAAGATGATGGAGAGCATGATTATCAGGGAACACCATTAATAAATGGAAAATTGGACAAAAGTGTTCGAGTGATTAATTATAATAATCTTATAGATGGAATCGATAAGGGGGAGAGTTTGTGGTTAAAAAACCATATTGAATGGCATCCAACACAAGATATTGAATTAAAAAATCAACTTTACTATCAAGATGCGAGTTCGAATATTCGTAGACTCTATTACGCTGTTCAAGATAAAAGTAATCCAGACCTGATTAATCGAAGAGGTTATGACTCTCGGCAAAAACAAGATTTAATAGGTAATAGATTTGATTTTATCAATCATGCTGATGTGCTTGGGCTTGAAAATAAATTTATTATTGGTCTAGATCTAAGTCAATTAAACTTCCATCGAGAGCAATCAACATACGCAGGAAAGATACTTCCAACATCTAGGTATAATCCTGAGAAACTTTATTATAAGGATTTTTTTAATTCTACAGTAGATGATTATAAGAAACCCGATGTTGATATTAAGCTAAATCAACTGTCCGTTTATTTGGAAGATCAACTGGCCTTGACTGATGATTTAAAGTTGGTGGCAGGGCTGAGACATGATTCCTACGATATTGATTATGATTTTAAAAAGGGATTGAGTAGCGCAATAGAGCAAAAAATTGATAAAAAGCACAATGAATTTTCTTATAGAGGAGGTTTAGTTTATGATATGGATAAAACAGCCACACTTTATGTGTCTTATGCTTCATCATTTGAATCAGGAGATGCAAGTGCAAGCTTACTCACTGTCAACGCAGCTCAAGCAAATTTGGATTTGACCAAAGCTAAACAATATGAAATAGGTCTGAGAAAATCATTTTGGAAGAATAAAGCAGAATTTTCAACGAGTGTATATCACATAACCAAGGAAAATATGTTTGTAAATAATCCGATTCCTGGGGCAGGATTATTAAACGTTGGACAACAAACTGCGAAAGGTATTGAGTTAACTCTGGGTGTTCGACCAATAGAACAATTACAAATAGATGCAAACTTATCTTATACAGATTCCAAGTATGATGAGTTTATTCATAATGGTATTGATTATTCTAGGAAAACACCGAGTTCTATCCCGAAATATGTTGCAAATATTGGGCTCAGATATATGCCTATAGCAGACTTAGGGATTGGAACTTGGATAAAACACGTGGATTCGTTTCATACAGATTATGTAGGTTTTACAAACTCAGTAAAATTACCAAGCTATACCACTGTTGATTTGATGTTTGATTATAAACTGAGTAAAGATTTGACATGCTCTTTTTTACTTAAAAACTTAACTGATGAAATATACGCAACGACATCCAGAAGAGATACACAAGTTTTTTTAGGTGAGGCGAGAAGCTTTGAGTTCGGATTAAATTATAAATTTTAGATGAATAGTGATTAAAATAAATTAATTGTGTCGGTTATTTTTTGCTTTTTCAAAAGTTAAATTACTACATCTTTTTCCTATTGTCTAAGGCGACATGGATGTCGCCTAGCTAGGTTGGGGAAATGGGATATAATTCAATATGATTGAATGAGTTTTAAAGCCAATAGACCTATGATTAACATAAATAGAGCACAGATAAGAACAGATAACATGAGTTTAATATTTAACTCATTGGACTGATTCACTGCTTGGAAAACTGGTCTTTGATCAAAATCAGTATAAAAATACGGTTTTTCATTAAATAAATAGGGATAATAATGCTCTCTAATTTTTTTATGAAATTCAATAACTTGATCTTGGTGCGTCAGTTGAGCCTTTAAATCAGTTTGTGCTAAACGATGTAATGCTGTTTGAGTTGCAACACTTGGCAGAAACCATCCTAAATGTTCTGTCCACTGTTGGCGTTTGAGTAAGCTCGCGCGATATTCAGTAAACTTTGATGCGACACGTTCATCACCGACTTGATGAAAAGCGAAGTACCATTTCCAATGAAATACTTCAGCTAATGGCGCAGTATCTTTCCATTCAGGATGATGTACAAAAAATTGTTGCATGGTATCTTCTCTTGGAATCTCCCATGCAGAATGTATTGCCTGACGTTGCTCAAGCATAAGGTCTATGCCTTGTGCAACTGGAATCTGCCGAGTTATTAGAAGATTAGAAATAGTAGGTAGGATGAGTGTCAAGATAACCCATAAACTCACTAAGGTTGTTGCACTGGTTACAGCAGACCAAGCTCTGCTTAGGACAAGTAAGCAAAGTCCTAACCAAAAAGCCAAGTAAATCAAACTTATTAATATAACAATCAAACTACTTTCAATAGAAATCCTTAAATAAATTGCGGCAAAAATAAAAGGCGTGACTAATGCTAAAAAAGTGAGTGCGTAGCGCAAAAAAGTTCGTTTGAGCCATGTGGTATAGCCAAATTGAGAAAATGATTTTAATAAATTTAATCGTCCAGATTGTTTTTCAATTGAAATTAAATCATGTAATAATGCAATTAAAAACAAGGGTGAAAGATAAATCAGCACAAAAGCAAAGTCGAAATGTCCTTGTAAAACCAATTCTGGATTTAACGTTTCACCTTCATAGAGTTGAGCTTGTAAGCCTAAGGCTCTAATTCTTAAAATATAGGGGGCAACATCTCTAAGACCAAGTGCAGCAAATGCTAAAGTATTCGGAGCATCCCATGTATAGTGAAAAGTATAATAGGCTGCTGTACCAGCATTACCACCTGCAGTTAAATTTTGAAATGGTTTTGCCACCAAGGCTACATCTTTAGCTTGAATAGGTTTTAAATACTCAATCGTTTGTTGTTGAGAATAAATTTCTTTTATACCAAGATAGACAGAGCAGGTCGAAATAAGCAGCAAAAAAATAAGAGAAAATACTGAAAATTTTGAACGAAAAATTAATTTAAGCTCAGCGATCCATAAACTCATTTTATTTTCCTCTCAATATAACGCCCCGTCGGTTTGATTAAAAGCATTAACAATATAAACCACACGCTTAAAATCATAAAAGGCGTAGACATTTGTTTAACGCGTTGTGTACTCGAAAATGCTTGATAATTAAATTCAGGAAATTGTTTCCAATAGGATTGATCTAAGCGGTTTTCTTTTGTTGTATCTGCATCATCTATATAACGGATTTGTGAAGTTTCTAAATGATTTAAATATTGAACTAATTTATAACGGTACTTTTCAGCTTCTATTAGAAAATGATTAAAACTTTCTAAATCTGATGCAGAAGCAGTCATAGAAAGGCGCTTTAAAGCCAATATTGGGTTTATCCAAGAGAAAATATCTACCATTTTATTTTGCTTGTTTTGCTGCTGAAAAAGTTCTTTGTTATAACGGTTATAAAGTTCAGTGGTCATACGTTCACCTTCTTCCATGACGAGACCTTTATAATTGACTGGTAAATCTTCAACCTTGTCGACCCCATACTTTTGTAAAATTTTCTGTTTAAAATTGGCAAAATATGGATCATTTTCATTATGACTATCACCAAGTGCTTTTAATTCTTTATTTACGTTGACTTGAGTTTCTATTTTGCTACGCAAAGGAATTTCTGAATTGATAAAATCAGGAATCAAGCGAGGTATTAAAATAATTTGAATCGTCCAAACTGCAATTAAAATCAACAGAGCATCACGATTATTATTTAAGAAAGCTGAGATTAAAGTAATTCCAAGAGCCCATATCATTAACCAAATGATATAGGCAGCGATTAATATAGCAGTTAAGCTAAATGAACTATGTGCTGTAATATTGAACCAAATCAAGGTACATACAGCAGGTGCGATGATGATCAAAACCACGCAACTCAGTGCAAACAATTTTCCTAGAAAAATATTAGTTCCACTTACACCTTGACTTAGCATCAAGCGTAAAGTTCCATTTTGTCGTTCACGTGCAATAGAGGCATGTCCTATAAAAATCAAAAGTAGTGGGGCTAAAACCTGTAATACAAAGGCAGGGCTAAGCTGACCAAAACGGATTAATAAGGAGGATTGTTTTGCATCACTGAAGTTAGCTGTATTTTGCTGATGTGCCTCCAAAAATACGACATGACCGGCATAAGGATTAATTCCCATATCAAATGCAGCCAAAGGATCCATTGGGCGAAATAGGAAATGCCCAAAATGGGCAACACGATGTGGATGGCGATCTGGCTGTTCAGCAAATTCAGCATTCGCATCATTTTGATAAAGAAACTGGGCTTCATTCACATTATTTTTATAAGCAAGAGCTGTTAATAAAGAAATTATTAATAATACCAATAGTATGAAAATGGATATAACAGCGATTTTATTACGCCACATCAATAAAAGCTCATCTCGACTGATTGCTTTTATGGTCAATAATGTTTTCATGAATTGCTCCAACTGACATAACGTTGATATAACTTTTTAATATCAAATGGCTGTTCGAGTTGTTTAATATCAAATTCAGAATTGCCAAGTGCTGTTATTTCTTCGACTAATTTACCTTGGGCAATAAAACCGATCCGATCAGCAATTTTTGTGGCACCAAATAAGTCATGCGTCACCATTAAGATGGTCACTTTTTGTTCACGCAACATATGCAAGAGTTGGTTAAATTCATTCGATGCATGTGGATCTAAGCCTGAAGTGGGTTCATCTAAAAGTAAAATAGGAACTTTACGGGTAACGGCAAGTGCGATTGCTACTTTTTGACGCATACCTTTAGAAAATCCCGATGTTCTTTGATTGATTGCATCCTTTTGTAATCCTGCTCTGAGTAAGGCTTGGGTAATGGTATGCTTATCGGACTTTTGCCCTGACAGTTTTAGGAAATAGTCAATATTTTCATAAGCAGATAAATGGTCATACAACGCTACATTCTCTGGGATATATGCAATCTGTTGTAGAGCAGCGGAGCGATCTGTTGCGACATTAATATGATTGACAAAAACTGCACCTGAAAAAGGTTGGATGAAGCCTAAAAAAAGACTTAAGGTCGTGGTTTTTCCTGAGCCATTGGCACCCAAAAGAGCGTAAATTTCACCTTCATAAATCGTAAAATTAAGATCACTTAAAATTGTTCTCGTTTGATAACCAGCCCGTACATTGATTGCTTCAAGTAATTTATTTTTAGGAGATATTTCTTCAGATTGGATTTTTAAGTCCGATTGCATGATCATGCCTCTTGTTGAGTCTGTTTCTGCTTCTTTGGATATCCTGAGATGGATATCAGTGGTTTTTTAATTATGTTATAACATAACATTTGGTACGATTAAAAATTATTTTGATTGCTTTTATATGCTGAATATATTTTAGCTGAAGAGTACTTTATTTATTTTTGTTTAGTCGTGAGGACAATAGTTACAAAAAATGCTTGTGAATAAAAGTGTAATGATTCAATAAGAACTGATGATTTATAATACTTTAAAGGATTTATACTTGAGTCCTTTGCTAATGTTAAGTAAGGTTATTCCTATAAATAAAATGAATAGGAAAATAAATGATGATGGTTTTAGAAGAAACTTACAAAAGTAAGAAAGCACAAAACTCAGATACATTTAATTTAAGAATCCATCGGGGCTTAAGCTGGTTAAAACACGCAGTATTATTAGATGAAGCCTTAGATTTAAAATTTATTAGTTTATGGATTGCCTTTAATGCCATATATGCCAAAGATGGGGATGAAATTAAAGACAGGCAACAGTTTAGACAATTTTTATCGGATGTCTGTCAGGCAGACAGCGAGCATAAAATTTATCATTTGATTTGGACCAAATACAGTCATGCAATCCGTATTTTGCTCGACAATCCTTATACATTTCAACCTTTTTGGGATTATCAAAATCAGAAAATCAGCCAACAGGCTTGGAGAGAGAGTTTTGATAAAGATAAAAATAAAGTCCATCGTGCACTACAGCAAAAAGACAGTATTGAAGTGCTTTATGTGATTTTTAACCGATTATATACGCTACGTAATCAAATTATGCATGGTGGTTCTACTTATAATAGTTCATTGAACCGTGCACAACTGCAAGATGCATGTAATATTCTGACAGCATTATTGCCAGCATTTATTCATATTTTATTGGAAAATGAAAAAATTCTAAACTTAGGTAAACCTTTTTATCCAGTCGTACAAATGTCTTAAAATTATTAACATATTTAAAGTCCCTAAAAATAGGGACTTTTTATTCATTATGAAGTTTGAACTTTATTTAAAAATAAACGATCCAATACTGCGAAAAAAGCCGATCCAATAACTAAACTTAAACCCACTATACAGCTCATTGTCCAGCCACCGTGATGCCATGCGTAGATGCCTAAGGCTGAGCCACAAGCACCTCCTGTAAAATAAGTCGTCATATAAATAGAGTTAATGCGTGATTTTGCATCAGGGCGTAAACGGAAAATAATATTTTGATTGCTGCTATGTACGATCGCCAAACCTAAACTAATGATGCCATAACCGAGAATGTAGCTGATTAAAGATGTTCCACCAAAATATAAAAATCCCCAGCTGAGTGCCAAAATGGCAATTCCAATCCACGTTAAGCTGTTGGTATAACCTTGATCAGCAATTTTACCGATTTTCGTGGTACTTAAAGCACCAAACACGCCGATTAAAGTTGCAACACCGACTATGACATCGGGTAACTCAAAAGGTTTTGATGTGAGTAAAACCGCAATAGTGGAAAATAAAATACTCATAGCTGCAAAGGCAAATCCACCGATCAATGAGCGATAAACCAAACGTTTTTCTTCAACAATTAATTTTGCCATCGACTGAAAAATACGGTGATAGCTCATTTTGAATGTGGTAACTGTCGGTAAACGAGTTCTCAACAAAAAAGCGAGAACGAGCATGAAAATAGCACTTACGGCATAGATCACTTTCCAATGAAAAAGGTCAGATAATAATCCAGCTAAACTGGTTGAGAGCAATAAACCAACCAATAAACCACTCATTAAAAAGCCAACAACTTCACCCGTTTTTTCAGGTTTAACTGCCATCGTTGCAAGAGGAATTAGAACTTGAGCAGCAACAGAGAATAATCCTGCGATAATCGTTCCCATCCAAAGCATCGGCAAATTTACTGCAAAAGCACAGAGTAATAAGCCTAAGGCGGCAAAAGCCATCAACAAAGGAATAAATTTGGTTTTATTCACGATGTCACCGACAGGTACGATAAACAATAAGCCTAAAGCATACGATACCTGTGCAAATGTAACGGTTAAGGCAACTTGTGACTCAGGCACATGAAAATATTGCTGTATAGAATGCACCAAGGGCTGACAATAATAATTTGCTCCCGCACATAAACCACAGGCAATCGCCATTAGCCACAATAACGCTTTATTTTGGCTAATATCGAGTTCAGCTTGCATAAATGCTCCGCATGAGGGTTATAAACAATAAGCTGTTGCTTCAATTTCTATTTGCATTGCAGGAAGCGCAAGACAAGGCAAAGGAATCAAAGTACATGCAGGAAAAGCGTGATTTTTCCATAACGTTTGCATTTCTTGGATTAAAAACTGGTGTTTTTTGGTGGAATGATCAACCACTAAAATGCGTAAAACAGCGATATCCAGCAATGAGGCATCTACATGAGCCAGAGCCAATTGTAGATTTAAAAATGCTTGATGAGTTTGCGCTGCAAAATCACTGGATAATTGTCCTTGTTGGTTTTCTCCACCTTGTCCAGAAATATGAAGCACACGTAAAAAATGCTTTACTTCTGCGATGTGACTATACGCAAATGCACGTGGATTATAAAGTGTGTTTGGGTTAATGAGCCGAAAGGCTTGGATACTCGAAAGAGAAGCTTCTGTATTCATAAACTGACGATCTATATTGCAATATATAATTTTGCTAGTATCAAAGCTCAAGTTAACTTGAGGTCAAGTGATTAGTGAAAAATAATCAGACGCATACGTGGCTGACGATTGGCGAATTGGCAGAGCGTAGTGGTGTGAGCGTACCGACGGTACGTTTTTATGAAGAAAAACAATTGATTTGGAGTACTCGTACACAAGGCAATCAACGTCGATATCAACGGGCGATGTTGAGAAGAATTGCAATTATCAAAGTTGCACAACAGGTGGGAATCAGTTTACAGCAAGTCAAAGACGCATTTTCAGTCTTACCCAAACAGCAAATTGCCAGTAAAAAAGATTGGGCAAAAATGTCTAAAACATGGCAAGCACAGCTTGATCAGCAGATCATTGCTTTATTGCAATTGCGCAATCAACTCGATAAATGTATTGGTTGTGGATGCTTATCCTTAAAAGAATGCCCATTACGCAATCCTGAAGATCAGTTTGCAGAACATTCAGCAGGTGCGCATTTTCAAACCGTCTTGTTGTCATTGTTGGAAAATGATCAAAGTGAAAATTAGATCGTTAATAGTGCATCTTGAATACGGCCTTTTTTACCGAGCCAAAAAGGGCGGTTATGCTCGCCATGTCCAAACCAATCACATTTATATAAAGGAATATTCAGGGCTTCAAGATGTTCATTTAAAATTTGTGTCAAACTGTGCGGCACATTTTTTTGTGGACAATGATAAAAATCACCTAAAACTACGGCTTTTAATAAACCAGTATCAATGCTTTGTAATAACTGTATAAAAGAACGTTCAATACAATAATAAGGCTCCCCCACATCTTCAATCAATAAGATCGAAGGTTGTTTTAATTGAAGATGATATGGCGTGCCCTGTAAGGTGCACAAAACTGTTAAATTGCCCCCTAAAATATGAGCATTTGTAATGTTAAAACACTGTGCAAAACTATTTAATGCAGTTAAAGCATAAGTATTTGTTGATTGAGTATTCAGTAAGGCGATACTTTCTAGCGCATCTGTAGAGAGTGGCGCATTTTCTAGATTTTTACAGGCAATTTCCTGAAATACAGGTGCATGCAGCGCAAAGCCACCTTGCATTGCGATATAATTCAACAAAACGGTACTGTCTGAATAGCCAATAATCGGCTTATTTAAAATCCATTCTTGTAAATAAGGCAGAAGCATTGCAGCGCCTGTACCACCTCGCGCGCACCAAATCGCATCAATTGCGGGATCTTCACAAGCCTTTTTTAAATCTTGTAGACGTTGCTCTGTAGTTCCTGCCAAATAACGATATTGTTCAAATACATGCTCAGCAAGACTCACCTCATGCCCTAAGCGTTGTAACTTTTCTTGTGCGAGTTCAACTTTTTCAATATCTACACACGCACTTGGCGCAACAATGTGAAAATGCATAATTTACCCAGATTATTGTGCGAGTTTCTTTTTCGACAGGGTGATCATCATGACACCAATGATATTCAAGATGCAACCTAGCCATTGAATTGTATTCATATGCTCGCCTAATAAAGCAACAGCCAAAATGATCGTTAAGATCGGGCCAATTGAGCCAATCATGGCGGATTGTGCTGCACCTAAACGAGAAATACTTTGTGCAATTAAAATCGTTGGCAAGACTGTGACAAGTAGACCGAGTGCAATACCATACCAAATAACTTTATTCGGTAATTGTACAAGTAAAGCCAAAGGTTGTGGCGTGGCGAGCATAAAATGTATTAATGTTCCAAAACACGCAATGCTCAGTGCTAAACCTGTATAGTTCCAAGAACCAAAGCGTACAATCAAACGCGGGGTTAATAGAAGATAAGCAGCAAAGCAGACTGCACTTGCAAAGACCAAACTGACGCCTAACCAAAAATTGCCCTCGTGTGCGACGTTATTTTGTTCTTGAAGCATGACCATAACGGTTCCACCATAGCTGAGCGCAATGGCAACACTACTTTTTAAGCTCAGTCTTTGTTTATAAATGGCACAAGATGCGAGTACAGTTAAAGTTGGATATAAAAATAAAATGATGCGCTCTAAGGATGCACTGATATACATCAAGCCAGAAAAATCTAACCAACTTGAAAAATAATAGCCCAGTAGACCTGCAAAAATAAGCAAAGCCCAATCTTTCCATGCGATATTTTGATTGCGTTTGAGGTTGAATAAACAAATTAACAAGAAAAAAGGTAAAGCACTCGCCATACGTAATGCCATCAGCACCGTACCATCAACCAAGGGCGATAAAGCATAGGCTTGTTTAATGAAAATTGCTTTAGTACTAAAAAGAAAAGCGGCAACCAGTGCAAACAATGAACCCAATTGCACCTGCGATAGCGAAAGTTTCATCATTGTTATTCAGCACTCAATTGGGGCTATGTAGGATGTTTAGGTTGAAGTATAAAGCTTCTGAACTGAGAGATAAAATGCAAAAAAAGAATCAATCTCATCAAAATATGGAATGAAAAATAAATGAATGATCACGTATTTCATCAACAGAGCATTCGAAATTGAGTTAAATCAAATAATCATAATGAGAACAATTATCTGAATAATAAATGCACTATAATTGTGCAAATTATGGCAAAGTGTTTCGAGATTGCTATTTTGTCATCATTTGGCAAAATGGCGAATAAAAAAAGTTAAAAATTTTTTAATTTAAAAATGGACTGAAATAGGGCATTTTAATTTATTTCGCACAAGTACTTTTATTTATTAATGAAATTAAAAAAAGTAATAGAAAAAACTTGGCATAATTGACAGTTTTTGCCTGAAATTAAGTCAATAAAATAGCTTGAATAACACTATAAAATTGTCAGAAAAGCTAATTCTAGAAAAAAACAGGATAAATGGCTTGTTTTCTAAATAAATATCTAAAAGCAATGAAGAGTGCTTTTTAAGCTATAAATGTAGTTACAGCCAATTTTGATTTGTATTTGAGTTTTTAAAGCATGATTTAAGCAGATAAAAAGAAAGAAAAATCATTAAATATTTTCCCTGTTGTTCAAAAAATACCCTTAAATAGCTCAAGTATTATCAACCTAAATAAATATCAGGTATGTCTTGAATTTATAAAAGTGAATGTTGAGTTCAAAATAACCTCATTTATTAAATAAATATTGGGTAGTATTTTAAAAAAGTTCAATTAGAATCCAAAAATTAGAAGAAAACGCATCCTAGGGGGAAGCATCGTTCATACGATGTTTACTTGAAGAAAAATTAGCTTGAGGAACGCTCATGCAGATCGGAATCCCAACCGAAACTGTCGTCGGAGAAAGTCGTGTAGCTGCTACACCTGAGACAGTAAAGAAGTTGATCAGCGCTGGTCATAACGTAGTCATTGAACGTGGAGCAGGTGTAAGAGCCGCTTATATCGACAGTGCTTACGAACAGGTCGGTGCCAAAATTACGGATGATGCCTATACAGGTAGTCAATTAATTTTGAAAGTTCGCGCACCTAAGGGTGAGGAAATTCAAAAGCTTGCGCCAAACACAACGATTGTTGCAATGTTTGACCCATATCGTAACCCTGAGCTTGACCAATTTGCATCACAACAAGTGTCTGCATTTGCGTTAGAGCTTTTGCCACGTACATTATCACGTGCGCAAAACATGGACGTATTGTCATCTCAAGCGAATCTTGCAGGTTATAAGTCTGTACTTTTAGCTGCTGCAGAATACCAACGTATGTTCCCAATGCTCATGACTGCTGCGGGTACAGTAAAACCTGCACGTGTCGTGATTATGGGTGTAGGTGTTGCTGGTTTACAAGCGATTGCGACAGCAAAACGTCTTGGTGCTGTGGTTGAAGCAACCGATCTTCGTCCGACTGCACGCGACCAAGTTGAGTCATTAGGTGGTAAATGGTTAGACGTTCCAATGTCTGACGAAGAAAAGCAAAAAGCTGCTGATGCTGCTAAAAATGGTTATGGTTGGATGCCGGGTGAGCAGTACATCAAGGACCAAGCAGTTATTGTCGATAAAGCCGTATCTAATGCAGATATCGTGATCACTACAGCGCTATTACCAGGTCGTGATGCACCTCGTTTAATCAAAGCTGAAACAGTTGCGAAAATGAAACCAGGTTCAATCATTTTGGACATGGCGGTAGAAACAGGCGGTAACGTTGAAGGTTCTAAGTGCGGTGAAAATGTCGTAACTGAAAATGGCGTGACCATTTTAGGGATTCCAAATATTCCAGCGACTGTATCTACAGAAGCATCTGCACTATATGCACGTAACGTGTTTAATTTCGTAGAAACTTTATTTGATCAAGAGAAAAACTTTAAATTGAATCAAGAAGACGAAATTCAAAAAGCACTTCTAGTAACTCACGGCGGTCAAGTACTGCTCAAGCGTGGTTAAGGAGAGTCATCATGGTTGAAACTATTACTATTTTCGTCTTAGCCATTTTTGTTGGTTACTACGTAGTTTGGGGGGTAACGCCTGCATTACATACACCACTGATGGCGGTAACGAATGCATTGTCTTCGATCATTATCGTAGGTGCGATGATTCAGACTGTCGGTATTCCGGGTATTGTTGATGCAAGTGTGCAATTCCAATCAATTAACGTTGTGAGTGTGCTTGGTGCAGTTGCAGTGTTCTTGGCAAGTATTAACATTTTTGGTGGTTTCGCTGTAACTGCGCGTATGCTCGAAATGTTCAAGCCTAAGCAAAAGAAAAAAGAGGGCTAATTTATGGAATTTATTCGAGAATATGCGGATTGGTTCTACCTTATTGGTGCTGTCCTTTTCATCTTAACTTTACGTGGTCTTTCAGGTCCTAAAACTGCAATTGCAGGTAACCGTTACGGTATGATCGCAATGGCGATTGCTGTGATCACAACCTTCTTTGTTGCAGAACATCCTGTGATTTGGATGATTGGTGGGGCAATGGTGCTCGGTGCGGTTGTCGGTATTGCACGTGCACGTACAGTACCTATGACACAAATGCCTGAAACTGTGGCGTTGATGCACTCATTGGTCGGTTTGGCTGCAGTATTGATTGCGATTGCAGCGATTTTGCATAACAACCAATTAACGGCATTGTTTGCTGAAAATGAAGCGGCTTTAACTGCAGCAGGCGTACAACATGCACACATGAGCAATGTTCATTTATTTGAATTGTTTGTCGGCTGTTTCGTTGGTGCGATCACTTTCACGGCATCAGTCTTTGCTTATGGTAAATTGGCTGCGAAAAAATGGGCAAAAACCATTTCAGGTGGTTGGGTTAAACCAGTTCAAGCGATTATTTTTCTTGCGATGTTAGCGTGTGGGATTTACTTCTTCACGACTGGTAACATGAATGCATTCTGGGCAATGACTGCACTTGCACTTGCATTCGGTTGGGTGTGGATTGCACCTGTTGGTGGTGGCGATATGCCAGTGGTGGTGTCACTACTTAACTCATTCTCAGGTTGGGCTGCGGCAGGTATTGGTTTCACGCTTGAAAACAACATGTTGATCGTTGCAGGTTCGCTTGTAGGTTCATCTGGTGCAATTCTGTCTTACATCATGTGTAAAGCGATGAACCGTTCAATCATCAACGTATTGTTTGGTGGTGCAATGGGTGGCGCAGCAGTTGCTTCTGCTGACAAAGGTGAACAAGTTCAACGTAACTACCGTTCAGGTTCTGCGGATGATGCTGGCTTCTTAATGTCAAATGCGGACAGCGTTGTGATCGTACCAGGTTATGGTATGGCGCAAGGTCGTGCACAAAATGCTGTGAAAGAATTGTGTGAAATCTTAAAAGAACAAGGTGTAACAGTTCGTTTTGCGATTCACCCAGTTGCTGGTCGTATGCCTGGTCACATGAACGTATTACTTGCAGAAGCAGATGTGGCTTATGAAGATATCTTGGAAATGGATGAAATCAACTCTGATTTCCCTGCGACAGATGTAGTCCTTGTGATTGGTGCGAATGACGTTGTAAACCCAGCGGCAAAAGATGATCCAAGCTCGCCAATCTATGGTATGCCGATTCTTGAAGCACACAAAGCACGTACGATCATGGTGATCAAACGTTCTATGGCAACAGGTTATGCTGGCTTAGACAATGACTTGTTCTACAATGAAAAAACCATGATGATCTTCGGTGATGCGAAGAAAGTTGTGGAAGATATGACCAAAGCCATTAATGGTGGCGGACACTAATTAAATATTGCAAACGTTTCTTTGAAAAAAGATTTAGCAAGATAAAAACCACCTTCGGGTGGTTTTTTTAAGCCTATTTATGGGTATTGATTTTTGTTAAAATGTTTAATTATGAAAATATCTAGAGAATAATAATGATCAAAAATGTAAAAACAATTCATTCGCTTTTGTGCGTATTACTACTCTGTGTAACGCAAAATTTAAATGCACAAGTCTTTGAGATAAAAGAGGGCTCTAAAATTTATGATGCCCGTATTAATGTTAAATGTGATAAAGATCAGTGTGATGGTAAGGCTGAGGTTACATTAATTAAAAAGGCTTCAAGGCAAATTTTTCAGCGATTCACATCAAAAGAATTGACCATGTATTTAGATGAAAAATTTCAGCCTAGTGTAAATGTTGTGCAACTATATGATGAGCAAAGTCCCTTAATTTTTTAGGATTTTAACTTTGATGGTACAGAAGATTTAGCGATTCGAAATGGAAATTATGGCGCTTATGGTGGGCCTGTTTATGATGTTTATGTATTTAATAAAACGCGACAAAAATTTGTGCTCAGTAAAGCGTTATCTGTTTTGACTCAAAAAAGTTTAGGTATGTTTAGTGTAGATGAGGATACAAAAAGGCTCATTACTTTTAATAAAAGTGGATGTTGTTATCACGTTCGTTCAGAGTACCAAGTTATTCCTCAAAAAGGCTTATTGCTTGTTAAAGAGTCTATAGAGGATGCAGAAAGTGGGGAATGGGTGCGTGTTATTGAGCGTAATTTGATTAAAGGCAAATGGGTTGAAAAAGTTAAGAAATATCCAGTAGAAGAGTATTATAAAGAGTAATTATGAACCTTTTAAAATATAAAAAAGCGACCATGAAGATCGCTTTATTTATAATATGACTTTGTTGCTATTGTTTAAGCTACATGCTCAGGCGTAGTGCGCCATAAGCTTTCGAGATCGTAAAACTTACGTGCTGTCGGTAGCATGACATGAACAACGATAATGCCAAGATCAATCAAAATCCATTCAGCATCACGTTCACCTTCAACCCCAATCGGGCGAAAACCTGCTTTACGTGCTTCTTCAGCAACATTGTCTGCAAGTGCTTTAACATGACGGGTTGATGTACCACTTGCAATCACTATCGCATCTGCGACATTGCTAATAGTGCTAACATCAAGTTCAAGAATATCTTTGGCTTTTACATCAAGTAGAGCTTCATGTACAACTTTTAAGCAAGTTTGCACATCTTGTTTGTGAGATTTCATTGCAAGTTCAAGAGAATTAGAAGCGCTGGGCGATGGTTCTAAATTCATAGTAAGGTATATTTTCCAGACAATTACTCATCCTCTAATATAGCGCTTTTAGTAATTAAATTCAAATTTATACATCCAATGCTTGTGGATAATTTTTAGGCTTAAGCTTGATGATTATTTACAAAGTATTGGTTTTTCCACGCAAATGACTGATTGGAATCGACTTGTGGTTTGTATTCAGCGGCAATAAAGCCTGTGTATGAACTTTGTGCAAGCCATTTAAAAATCTCAGCATAATTGATTTGTGCGGTATTCGGTTCATGTCGTCCCGGACAATCTGCAAACTGAATATGCCCAATCCAGTCAATATTCTCCTGCAATGCCGCGAGAATATTTTCGCCCATCATTGCCATGTGATAACAATCGTATTGCATTTTAAGTGCAGGGTGTTGCACCGCTTCAAGCATTTCTTGGGCTTGGGCAACGTTTTGTACCAAAAAGCGTGGCATATCTGTGCCATTAATCATTTCAAAAACAGGTTGAATGTTGTGTTCTGAACACAAGTGGCAAGCAAGTTTTAAGTTTTTAGCTAAGGTATTTAGACAAGGTAACAGATCGGCATCCAAAGGCTGTTTACCTGCTAAGATATTGATGCTCGGCACGTTGAGGGCAGTGGCATATTCAATTGCTTTGAGTAAAGCTTGGTGAAATTCAAGCTCTTTGCCAGGAATTCCAGCTAAACCATTGCCACCTTGCATCAAGTCACCTGCAGGAACATTGATTAAACACAAGCTGAGTTGGTGTTGATGAAGCTGTGTTTGAATCTCTTCAATGCTCAGCTCATAAGGAAACTGAATTTCGACATGTTGGAAACCATGTTGATGTGCTAAAGCAAACCGTTGAATTAAAGGGACTTCAGTAAAAATCATTGAAAGATTTACTGCGAGTTTGCTCATATTTCCTGCTCCATGCCCACGCATCGTATTGGTGTAATCACACGATTATTTTAAATTTCAACGTGTTTGATCACAGTTGCTAAGTCTGAGTCAGCATAACCATTGTTTTGGTGTGTTTGCAATTGCGAGAGTGCTTTTTTTGCAACGGGAATATCGAGCTGGAATTTTTCTGCCAAGGTAACAGCATTGTTTAAATCTTTAGACAGTGTTTGTACTTTCCATTGCACAGGTTCAAAATTATGCGATGCCATACGAGGCGTTAAAATCTGAAACGGTTTAGAGTCGGCAAAACCACCTGCCAATGCAGGGGCGAGTAGTGTTGTATCGACACCTGCTTGTTGCGCCAGTGCTACAGCTTCAGCGATCAGCGTACTATTTGCTGCCACAATCAGTTGATTACAGATTTTCGTGGCTTGTCCTGTACCTGAGTCACCCATACGTGTAACGCGCTGCGAAAGGACATTGTAAATCAAACTTAGATTGTTAATGGTTTCTGCATCTCCTCCCGCAAAGATAACCAATGTGCCATTTTCTGCACCTGCTGTGCCACCTGAAACAGGCGAATCAATCCAAGTTACACCGAGCTGTTGAGATTTATCCGCAAGTGAAAGGGTTTTATCCACAGATAAACTGGAAAAATCCACGACTATCTGTTTTGGTTTGAGATATGCTGCGATAAGATCAAAGACATTTTGTACAGCATCATCATCTGCAAGACAACTTAGAATTACAGGATAATCTGCAATATTTTCCAGTTGAAGTGCATGTGCGCCTAAATCAATCAAAGGTTCACATGCGCTTGCTGTACGATTCCATACAGCAACTTGATAGCCTGCTTGGATTAAACGGGTTGCCATGCGGCTGCCCATCAAACCCATACCTAAAAATGCAATTTTAGTATTACGATCAAAACTCATCATCGCGATCTCAAACCATTCCTTGTAAATTATTTAAATTGGCGAGGTAAAAATTCAATGTCAGGATTTTTATCCTTTTTACGTGCCAATTGACTATTTTTGCCTAACAGTAACTTGAGTTGCCAAATTTTTTCAAGACGTAATGATTTTTTAGGTGCATGTTCCATTGCATCGAGTACTTGCTTGGCTGCCATGAGGGCATCAGGTGAGCGTTGTAACATTTCTGCTGCGATTTGTTGGGCTTTTTCTAGCGGGGCTGTATCGACATGGGTGACTAAGCCGATGTCTTTGGCATAATTGCCATCAAAAATACGCGCAGTTAAGGTTAACTCTTTGGCTAAATCCAAACCGATTACTCCCTTGATTGAGCGAGATAAACCCATATCTGGTACCAAACCCCAACGACTCTCCATAATCGACATTTTGGTGTCTGGGTGAGCAATGCGAATATCTGCTGCAAGTGCCAATTGCATGCCTGCGCCAAAGCAAAAACCTTCAAGGGCTGCAATTACAGGGATTGGAAGCTCTTGCCAAATTAAAAATGCTTTTTGAAATAGGCTTTGTCCTGGCTTAACCAACTCCCAAGCTGCATAAGCGGTGTTTTTAGGATTATTTAAATCGGCAAGATCAATGCCTGCACTAAATACATTGGCTTCGCCTGTTAAAATAACGCAACGAATACTGCGATCTTTTTTGATTCTTTTTGCAGTAATGACCAATTCTTTGAGTAATGCAAAGCTCATCGCATTGCGTTTTTCAGGGCGGTTTAGATAAACGGTTGCGATGCCATTTTGTTTTTCAATGCGTAATAGTGACATGGTTGTTACTCTTATTTGATTTGCTGTTCAGCATAGCATGTGCGTGTCATGCGCACGTGACAGTGGAGTCACAGAAAATACTGATATCTTCTCAGTGCTATTGAATATTAGTGATTTAATATTTGCTGCGCTGCGGACTCCACTTCATGAATGACCAATTGCAAATGATCTAAACGTTGCAAAACTTCTTGGATAAATACTTCATCCGCTTTGCGACGTTCTTTTCTTAAAGTTGAAACAAACTGTTCAAACTCGCCTGTTGCTTGTTGTAATTTTGGTGTACCGACATAACGTGTTGCACCATATAAGCGGTGTAAAACATGTTCAAGCTGCGGAAAATCTTCAAGTTCAATTAATTGTGAAATTTCTTCTAGCTCATCGGCAAAACTATCCACCAACATTTTTAATAAATCTTGTGCCAAGTCTTCTTTATTGGCTGCCAAAGCTAAACTTTGTTTCCAGTCCAAAATATCAGGATCAAGTGCATCGACAAATACTGTATTTTCAGCAGATTGTTGAGGTTGAACAAAATTATCAGATGTCCACTGCGTTAAGATTTGAATCAATTGATCAATCTGAATCGGTTTGGTGACATAGTCATCCATCCCGACTTTGAGTAACTTTTGTTTTTCATCTGCCAGCGCATGTGCAGTCAATGCAATGATTGGCATACGCATACCATCTAAAGTCGACTCTAAAGAGCGAATCGCACGTGTGGTATCAATCCCAGACATAACAGGCATTTGAATATCCATAAACACTAAATCATGTGGTTTTAAACCTTGTTCAATGCGTTGCTGAATAATGGTTAAGGCTTCTTGACCACTTTGGGCTTTGGTGGTTTTAACGTTTAGTTCACCGAGTAAAGCTTCTAATACAATCAAGTTCGGTAAATGGTCATCGACTGCCAAGACATGCAGATTACGTGCTTTAAAATCCTGATGTTGTTCAGGCTCAAAAATTGGCTGATTGCTCAATAATTGAATTACACCAGTACGACTTAAAGGTTGATATAGCGGACGGGCACGATATTCATTGAGCATATTTGGCTCTAATGACATTTGATAACCGTACACAGCTAAATTACCTTGATAACGTCCTCGTATTTCTTTGAGCAACGCTTCAGTATCACCGCTGTGATCCACAATTAACCACGTATTTTCAGGCAATTGGTTCAGGCTGTTGAGTCGACTAAACAGATCTAAAATCGACTGTGTTTCAGTATGACTGACTTGATAGTCTTCTAGATAATGACGAAGCACATTGGCTGTTGCAGGATGTGCTAAATAAGACACTACGTGCATATCACTAAAGATCGGATGGATGATTTCTTCATCTTCATCGACTGAGAACGTTGCAGTGAACCAGAAGGTTGAGCCTTTTTCTGTCGGAGCACGTTCCTGATTGTCTTCAAAGCCGATTTGACCTTGCATTAAATTGACAAGTTGTTTGGAAATGGCCAATCCTAAACCAGTACCACCGAATTGACGTGTAACCGAGGCATCACCTTGTGAGAAAGATTCAAATAACTTTTTACGATCTGTACCACTTAAACCGATGCCACTGTCTTGCACACTAAAATGCAATAAACACTGCCCAATATCATCATTTTCCATACGCACACGAACGATAATTTCGCCATCTGGGGTAAATTTAATCGCATTGGAAATAAGATTAGTCAGAATTTGTTTAAAGCGTAATACATCACCTACGACATATTTCGGCACGTTGTCTGCATAGTAAAATGCCATTTCAATCTGCTTCTGTGCAGCCAAAGGTGACAGCATGTCCATAACATCAAAAATGGCTTCTTCTAAATCAAAAGGTGCCGTTTCAAGTTCTAATTTACCTGCATCAATTTTAGAAAAATCTAAAACATCGTTAATTAAAGCCAGTAAATGTGCTGAAGATTTACGAATGGTTTGTAAATATAAACTTTGATCATTGCTGAGATTGTCTTGTCTGAGCAATAGATGGATAAAACCATCAATACTGTTCAGCGGGGTGCGTAATTCATGACTGATATTGGCTAAAAATACTGATTTGGCTTGGTTCGATGAAATCGCTTGGTCACGTGCTTGTTTATAAGTAATGTTTTGCACTTCAAGCGTATCTAAGGTACGTCTTAAATCATCCTCAGTTTGCTCGGTATGCTCTTTCAGTTCTAAAAAACTAAAATGCAGACGTTTCACCACATTGGCAATATCGCGTTGCAGTAAACGTAACTCGCCTGTGCTGTTAATGACCATGTGTTGATCAAGCGTATCGGCATTTAAACGTTGTAATTGCATGCGAATTTCGTACATCGGGGCAATCCAACGACGAGAATAGAAATTTAGACACAACAACAATAAAAGTAACGTAAATAATCCTGTGGTAATCAACACAATCATGACGCGATAATGCGCAATTTCTAAAGGTTGATTATCCAATTCAATCATGAACCATACAGGCGTTTTTGATTGGGTGTTTTGTAGATGAATGGCGTAAATATTATTGTATTGGGTTGAAAATGGCCCGACAAAAACGCCTTGTTTAGGTGCAGTTGGCCATGCTTTTTTACTTTGATAACCAATATTTAATAAAATTTCATTATCTGATGAAATCATTGCGGCACGAATCAGATATTTTTCATTAAAAATATGCTGCAAAATATTTTCAGCATGTTGTTTTTGTTGAGGGTCTGATTGTACTAACTTTAGCAGTTGTTCAGCCGTGGCTTGGTAGCGGCTTAAGATCGCAATTGCTGCATAACGCTGATTAGACTTTGCTGCAGAAGAGGTTTCTTTCATCACCAACAACGCCCCTGCACACGCTAAAATTGTGATGGGTACAAAAATCAACGCAATTAACTGTCCATAAGCGTGATTGAGTTTTAGACGTTTAAACAGCTTTTTATTAAAATTTGACATGCATCAAGCCAGACCTTCCCCGTAGCGAGGATATTAACATGCTTTAATCAGGACTGGATATTTTGCCTGAAAGGATTAAACAAATGCCTTTGCAAAATCAACTAAGCTGATTTATAGATAAACTTATCATTTCTAATTCTAAGCATGATTTGTATTTTCTATGTATTTCATTTTATTTAGCAAATAAATGAAAAAACAAATATGCAGATTGAATTTATGGATTTAGTTTGCGCATTTTCATTCAAAAACAAATAGAAAGCTGTGCAGGCTGTTTTATTTTTTCATACAATATGTCCACCTCAATATAGGTGCAACACATGCGTAACACACAACCTGATTTTTTCACTGATGATTTTTTGCTTGACCATTATGTCGGGAAAACGCCTTTGGTGCGTTTGCAGCGATTGGCAAACCATACTCAAGCAACCGTACTGGCAAAACTTGAAGGCAATAATCCAGCAGGTTCTGTTAAGGATCGTCCTGCGTATAATATGATTATGCAAGCTGAAAAACGTGGACAAATTCAGCCGGGTGATACCTTGATTGAGGCGACCAGTGGAAATACAGGCATTGCTTTGGCGATGGTGGCTGCGATGCGTGGTTACAATATGCGTTTGATTATGCCTGCTGCATCGAGCCAAGAGCGTAAAGATGCGATGCGTGCATATGGTGCGGAGTTGATTGAAGCCGCAAGCATGGAAGAAGCACGTGATATGGCTTTGCAAATGGAAAAGGAAGGACAAGGCTTAGTTTTAAACCAGTTTGGTAATCCTGATAATGTTGAAGCGCATTATCTCACCACTGGACCAGAAATTTGGCAGCAAACAGGCGGTAAAATTACCCATTTTGTGAGTTCTATGGGAACGACTGGCACAATTATGGGGATTTCAAAATATTTGAAAGAACAAAATCCAGAGATTCAAATCATTGGTTTACAACCCTCTGAAGGTTCAAATATTGCAGGCATTCGCCGTTGGCCACAAGAATATTTACCCACAATTTTTGATCCATCACGTGTTGATCGCATTATGGATATTCCACAAATTGAAGCCGAAAAAACTGCACGTGCTTTGGCTCGTAAAGAAGGGATTAGTGCGGGCACCTCATCAGGTGGCGCAGTGTGGGCTTCGATTAAAATCGCTGAAGAAAATCCTGAAGCAGTGATCGTATGTATTGTTTGTGATCGTGGTGATCGTTATTTGTCGACAGGTTTATTTTCGGTAGAGGATTAAACTTTTATAAGGCTTTGCAATTATTTTACATCGGGCATTGCTTCACTGAAAAGAAGCAGGTTAATGTGTAAAATAGTCAAAGTCTTTTAGAGAAATCTTAGTTATGCATTTTCCCGTACTTGTTTTTGATATTGAAACATTGACTGATCACCAATCAGGCGCACATTTGTACGGACTAGATTTACCTGAAGACGATTTAGAGCAAGCTTTAATGAAAATCCGTCGCCAAGAAGCGGGCACGGATTTTCAACGTTTACCACTGCATGAAATTGTCTGTATTTCAGGTTTATGGATTGATGAAAGTGGTTCGATGAAGTTATTTTCATTTAGCCGAGAGCATTTTTCTGAAGCAGAAATTTTAAGCAAATTCCTTTCGATCTTTGATAAGCGTCATCCAACTTTGGTGAGTTGGAATGGTTCACAGTTTGATTTGCCTGTGATTTTGTTCCGTGCCATGTATCATGGTTTATCTGCACCAAGTTTGTTCGATCAAGGTGAGATTGACACACAAAAACGGTACAATAACTATCAGAATCGTTATCACCATCGGCATATTGATCTGATGGATGTGATGGCGATGTTTAATGGGCGACATTTCCAGAAACTGGACGATATTGCACATTTACTGGGTTTTCCTGGTAAACGTGGCATCAAAGGTTATTTTGTTCCTGAGTATGTCAAAAACGAGCAGTGGCTGAAGTTGACCAGTTATTGCGAAGGTGATGTGTTAAATACATGGCTGATTTTTTTACGTTGGAATTTACTTAAAGGTCAGATTTCTTTATCAGATCATCAACTTTGGATTCAAGCCAGTATTCACTATTTACAAGGTCAACCCCAACAAGCTGAGTTTTTGCAGATTTGGCGTGAAACTTCACAAAAAACTGCATTCAGTGCCACAGATTTTCCCTCCACTGCAAATTAGGTTATTCCTTTGAAACATAGAGCTAAACCTCGTCCATCTCAACTTCCACAATATGTTTTTAAGGTTGAGAGACTTTCACATGAAGGGCGAGGCATAGCACGCTATAGTCATAATTCAAATCATCCTACAGAAAAGCAAGGTAAAAGCGTTTTTATTCGTTTTGCTTTACCCGGTGAAACTGTCAAAGCACAAATTACCCGCCAAGTGTCTAAACTTGAAGAAGCCGATAGCATTCAGCTTTTAAGTGAACCGCATCCGCAGCGTATTCAACCGATTTGTCCGCATTTTGGGGTGTGTGGTGGTTGTAATTTGCAGCATCTACATCCAGATGAACAAATCCGATTTAAACAAGAGGTTTTAAAGTCGCATTTTAGTCATTTTGCAGGTTTGGAACCGCAACAATGGTTAGCACCAATTCGCTCTTTAAAACAGGATTATCGTCATAAAGCACGTATCGGCGTGCGTTATTTCCCTAAAAATAAACAATTGTTAATGGGTTTCCGTGAAGCACAAACCAACCATCTGGTAGATATTCAAACGTGTAAAATTTTAGATCAAGAGTTGGATCAAGCTCTACCTGAACTGCGTCAGTTACTCGAAAGTCTAACAGGCAAAGCGGATATTGGTCATATAGAATTAGCCAAAGGTGATACAGAAGTTGCGTTATTAATTCGCCATACAGCAAATTTGTCAGCGCAAGATGTCAACCAATTTCAACAATTTGCGTTACAGAAACAATGGCAGCTGTATTTTCAGCCTGCTGGGAATGACAGTTTGCATCGTGTTGATGACTCTAAGGCGAGTATGCATTTGCATTATCAACTTACTGATTTTGATGTTGAATTTTCTTTTAATCCTACGGATTTTACGCAGGTTAATCCGAGTGTAAATCCACAAATGGTCAGGTTGGCATGTGAATTGCTTGACTTAAAAGAGGGTGACCGAGTCTTAGATTTATTTTGTGGTTTAGGAAATTTTTCTTTACCGCTTGCTAAAAAAGTGGGAAGCACTGGAAACGTTATTGCGGTAGAAGGCAGTAAAGAGATGGTTCAGCGAGGTACAGAAAACGCACTGAAAAATTGCATAACGAATGTTACTTTCTATTCACAAGATTTAACAAAAGATTTTTCTCAATATTCTTGGGCGAATCAAGGATTTGATGCATTATTGATAGACCCACCTCGAACTGGGGCGGAACAGGTTATGCATTATGTGCCTAATTTTGGTGCGAAAAAAATCGTTTATGTGTCCTGTAATCCTGCCACGTTGGCAAGAGATGCGGGAATTTTAGTGCAACATGGCTATCGACTGAAAAAAGCAGGGGTGATGGATATGTTTACACATACAGGTCATGTCGAATCCATTGCTTTATTTGAGAAGAATGTAGAGATAAACGATTTATAATGAACTGTATATTTACGGGAGAAGGGTATGGTCACAGTACGTGAACAGCTTCCAGAGCAACTAAATGAGTTGTCTGAGGAAGCGACTGTAGAACATGCCGTAGAAGCGCAGCAGGCTTTAGCCACTTGGTTAGACCGTGTGCGTGGAATTTTAGACGGTGCAGCGCTTAATCAGCTTGAAGAAGTTGCTCAGTTGGTTTTACAAAAAGAATTAGCAAGCATGGCGGATAGCCGAGTCAATACCTTTGCAACGGGTATTGGTATGGCAGATATTTTGGCACATTTGCATGTCGATGAAGACACGCTTTCTGCTGCGGTTTTGTATCGAAGTGTGCGTGAAGGCATTATCACACTTGAAGAGATCAAAACACATTTTGGGGAACAGGTTTATAACCTTGTCAAAGGCACTTTGGCAATGGGGAAGCTGTCTGAACTGATTGAAAAGAATAAGCGTTTAGAAGATCATTTTAATAATAATCAACGTGAACATTTATCAGGCATTTATAAGATGCTGATTTCTGTGACTGAAGATGTGCGTGTTGTATTGATTAAATTGGCAGAGCGTACTTATGCTTTGCGTGAATTGGCAAAATCACCCAAAGAACGGCAAGAGCGTGTTGCGCGCGAAATTTTAACGATTTATTCACCCTTAGCGCATCGTTTAGGCATTGCACAGTTAAAATGGGAGCTTGAGGATCTTGCTTTCCGTTATTTGGCACCTGAACGTTATAAAGAAATTGCCTCATTGCTCAATGAAAAACGCTTGGAGCGTGAGCAATATATCCAGTTTGTGGTTGAAAAGTTAAAAGGCGAATTGGCTGCCCATGATATTCATGCAGAAATTTCAGGGCGAGTGAAGCATATTTACTCAATTTATCGCAAGATGAAGAGTAAAAATCTAAGTTTTGATCAACTTTATGACATTCGTGCAGTACGTGTGTTGGTGGAAAGTATTCCTGAGTGTTATCACGCTTTAGGCATAGTACATCAAATTTGGCGACATATTCCACATCAGTTTGATGACTATATTACCAACCCTAAAGCCAATGGTTATCGCTCATTACATACTGCTGTGATCGCTGAAAATAAGTCTCTCGAAATACAAATTCGTACCATAGAGATGCATGAAGAAGCAGAGCTTGGCGTATGTTCACACTTTAACTATAAAGAAGGCTCTAAAAACACCGATTATTCATTTAATCATCGTTTACATTCCTTGCGTTCAGTGCTTGAGCATTATCAGGAACGAAATGATGCCAATGTGCATCCGAATGAAGATGAAACAGAAGATTTTGAACATATTCAAGATTTTGAAGGTTTTGAAAAAATCTATGTGTTTAGTCGTGATGGGGATATTAAAGAATTACCTCGCGGTTCAACGGTTTTAGATTTTGCTTATCATGTGCATACTGAAGTGGGAAATAAATGCTATGCAGCACGTGTTAACCAACGTTATGTACCACTTACCTATACTTTAAAAACAGGTGAGCAGGTTGAGATTTTAACCAAGAAAGACCGTGAACCAAATCGTGATTGGTTGGTAAATTCTTTAGGTTATATCAAGACTGCCCGTGCGCGTGACAAGTTACGTCACTGGTTTAGACAGCAAGATCGCAGTAAAAACTTAGAAGTCGGTCGAGAAATTTTAAACAAAGAACTTTCTCGCTTGGCGATTCATCCGAAAAGTATTGATTTAAATGACTATTGTAATCATTTTAATGTCAAAACAGGGGATGATATTTTAGTGGCATTAGTGAGCGGTGACATTAGCTTGCATGCCATGATTAACCAAGTTAACCGTCATATGCACTTAGATCAGGATGAACCTGAACTGGTGTTGAAACCGACGTTGAATCCACGTGCTAGTCATACACTGTCAGCGCATGGCATCTTGATTGATGGTTTAGACAATGTCGAGTTACATATTGCACAATGCTGTCAACCTGTACATGGCGAGTCGATTGCGGGTTATATCACCTTAAATCGTGGAGTGAGCATTCATAAAGTTGCATGTCCTGATTATATGCGAATGATTGGTTTAGAACCTGATCGTGCGGTAGAAGCAGACTGGGAAATGCAACCGACACGTGGTCAAAGTGTGCAAATCGTTGTAGAAGCTTATGATCGTCGTGGTTTGTTGAAAGATTTAACTCAGGTGATTTTTTCTGATCAAATTAATATTCGTCAGGTGAATACGATTTCGGAAGCAGATGGTATTGCCAATATGAAGCTTTTGATTGAGGTAAAAGGGTTGGCACAATTGTCTCGTCTGTTAGCACGTTTAGAGCAGCAACCTGGCATTATCAGCGCAAGACGTTTGGTGCAAGGCAACTAGTTAGATTGAAAATTAAAAAACCTGCAAAATGCAGGTTTTTTTAATGTCTAAGGATTAAAATTTACAGTTTTTTGACTTTTGGTAAATAGAGATGTTTTCAATATTTGCCTGAGCATCCAGTATGGTTTGAGGATGAATCTGGTCAGAAGTAGTGGTCTGATTGGAAAGATTATTCGCAAAATTTCCCGCTTTTGTTGCAGACTCTGAATGTCCCCCAAAGGCACTCAAAGCATTACTTGCGATTCCAGCCCATTTACTGACAGTTTTACCTGTAGCATTGCTGTTTTGGTTGGCAGCATTCAGCGTACGTGTCGCATTGGCTTTTTCAACAGCTAATGTTGCACAATCCATAGATTTGAGTTGAGAGGTGCTGATCGGGCTTGCAAAAGTGGTTGAGCTCATCGCAATGATTGGAATTGCAAACAAATAAATTTTCATCGTATTGTAATCCAATTGTAATTATTGAAACATGATATTAACGTAAATGTAGTCAGACTTAACATTTAAATTGTTAGTAAATGCTTCAAATTATTAAAATTTTACTCATTCGATTTTCTGCTTAAAAACATATTGCTTAAACGGTTGATGATCTGTGGGCTGAAATGAGAAAGCTGATACATGATTTTGGTTTTAAAGCCAACAGGATGATGAGTCTGCGTTAAGATAGTTCCTTTGCTATTCACCAGTTTTAATATTTGCTCAGCAATATCTTGTGGTTTTAAATCCACGCCAATGTTTTGAATCGTGCCTGCATCCATGTCTTTGACCATTGCAGTTTGTACAAATAACGGCATTACATCTAAGACACGAATGCCATATTTTTGCCATTCAATATCTAAACCTTCCGTTATGCCACGAACCGCAAATTTACTGGCAGAATAAGAAATAAGGTCGGCTTGCCCATAAATTGCTGAAGCAGAGGAAAGGTTAATCACGCGTGCAAAAGTAGCCTTTTTCAAAAAAGGCAAGGCTGCATGACAACCATTGAGCACCCCTTTGACATTGATATCGATGGTACGATGATGTGCTGTGATGTCAGTTTTTTCAAAAGCACCTGAGTATAAAACTCCAGCATTATTGACTAAAACATTGAGCTCTCCTGCCCATGCTACAAACTCGTTGAGCGCAGTTTGCCACTCTGAATATTGTGCAACATCCAAACGACCTGCTTTGGCATTTTCTCCTAACTGAGCTGCTAAATGCTGTGCCGCAGTTTCATTAATGTCATAAATACCCACGTTATAACCGTGTTGATAAAATAGTCGGGCAATCGCAGCACCAATTCCTTGAGCTGCACCACTAATAAAAATACTTTGGCGCATATGGGCATCCTTTTTGTTTTAAACGTATCAATCTCAGCTCAGTTGAACATAAAATACTTAACACTGACAAGCCTAGATCGTCATTGAAATTATTGGGTTAGAAAAGGGGACATTTTATGGAAAAGTTACTCAATATCATGCAGCAGTTACGTCAAGAATGTCCTTGGGATCGTGAACAAACCCCTGCGTCTTTGACTAAATACGCCATAGAGGAAGCTTACGAAGTTGAAGCAGCAGTTCGTTCAGGTAATGTGAATGATGTGCGTGATGAGCTGGGTGATCTATTGTTACAAGTAGTGTTTCAGTCACAAATGTATAGTGAGCAAGGCGCTTTTGATTTTAATGATGTGGTAGAAGCCATATGCCAAAAATTGATTCGTCGTCATCCACACGTTTTTGAAAAAGAAAAATTTAAGGATTTAACCCCTGAGGGAGTTTCACAGCTTTGGCAACATATTAAACAACAAGAAAAACAAGGCAAAGTACAGTCTCGTTTGGATGAGGTGAAACATGCACCAGCTTTAGTGCAAGCTGAAAATATTCAAAAAAATGTGGCAAAAATTGGTTTTGATTTTCCTGATGTGGCAGAAGCTTATACCAAAGTAAAAGAGGAATTGGCTGAGTTTGAGGCTGCCGTTGCTGCTGAAAAATCCGATGAAATAATGGATGAATTTGGTGATTGTTTATTTTCTTTGATCAATGTCGGGCGTAAACTAGGAATCTCTAGTGAAATGGCATTATTGGGTACCATTCACAAATTTAAAAAGCGTTTTGCTTTTATAGAAGATCAAGTATTACAACAAGAGAAAACAATAGAACAGATGAGCTTAGAACAATTAGATCAACTATGGGAGCAAGCCAAAATACATTTAAAACAACAGGCTGCGTATGAACAACAAACATTACAAACACACACTTAATGGATATTTTCTATTTTTAATCGTATTGGTATTTTTCAGTGTGTCGATCCATTTACAAGGACATGCTGAAAAATTTGATCAACGTTATCTGCAATGGAAAGCGCAACAACAAGCTCAAGATGCTCGCTTAAAGGGTAATGACCCGAATTATTATTTAGGCAAGCCAACGCTAGATCATAGTGTTAAGCAAACAGCAGCGGCAAATGCCACAAGCCCATCTGCTGCAAAGGTTAATATCAATACAGCAGATTTACAACAATTACAGCAACTTAATGGTATCGGTGCAAAAAAAGCCCAAGCGATTTTGGAGTATCGGCAACAAAATGGAAAATTTAAAAATCTTGATGATCTAAAAAATGTGAAGGGTATTGGTCCAAAAATGTTAGAAAAGAATCGGGCAATGATTGTTTTATAGGAAAGAATGAAAAATAAAAACTGCTATAAATTGCAAATTTTCACTGAATATTTGAAGCAAGATTGAGAGAATCAAATTGCCCTTTGATTGTGTTAGAGATATCATTAGCACAATCATTATTTTTACGTCCTGACGTAGGAGACAGCGTCTTTTGCAAACTTTGCGTGCGTCAAAGTGTGGGTTATCCACCGCTCAATTACCTTCTTCCATTTTAGATGTTATTGATTCTTTAACAAAAGCAGGCTATGAAGCTTATATCGTCGGTGGCGGTGTTCGTGATTTGATGTTGGGTCAAAACCCAAAAGATTACGATGCTGTGACCAATGCAACGCCATCTCAAGTCAAAGAGGTCTTTGGACGTCGTTGTCGAATTATTGGTCGTCGTTTTGAGTTGGCGCATGTCTACTCTGGGCGTGAGCTGATTGAAGTCGCAACTTTCCGTGCGCCCCCCAAAAAAGCCATTACTTCTGCTGCTGGCATGATTTTGCGTGATAATAATTGGGGCACGATTGAGCAAGATTTCTCTCGTCGAGATTTCTCGATCAATGCACTTTATTATCAGCCACGTAAAGGCATTGTGCTTGATTTTTGCAATGCCGTAGATGACATTAAAAGTAAAACTTTACGCTTACTTGGCGATCCTGCACTACGTTTTGAAGAAGACCCAGTGCGGATGCTAAGAACATTGCGTTTTGCAGCAAAGCTGAATTTTAATATTAATCCTGCAATCTTAGAGGTTTTTACCTTAGAGATGACGCAGCTTCTGCGTGATGTTTCACCGCATCGTTTATATGATGAGTCACAAAAACTATTTACAATGGGGCATCTCAATCAAGTGATGCCAATGTTGATCGATTTTGATATTTGGCAACAACTCTTCGCAGATTTAAAAACAGAAATTACGCCATTTATTGAACGTGCTGCAAAAAATACAGATCAACGTATTCAGATTGGTAAAACCATTAATCCTGCTTTTTTCTATGCAGTATTATTGTGGGAAAATTTTTTACGTCGTTGTGATTTTTATCAAGCCAAAGGTGTGGTTGCCGCAGAAGCACGTGCGCAAGCTGGTCTAGATGTATTAAAACGTCAAGCGACTCGCACAATCATCCCCCGTTTTGCTGAAACATTTATTCGTGAAGTCTGGGAGATGCAAACCCGTTTGCTCAATCCAAAACCACAGCAAATCGAAGCACTTTCTGGGCATGCACGTTTTAGAGCAGGTTTTGACTTCTTATTGTTACGTGAAAAATCAGGTGATCCTTCGACACAAGGCATGGGGGCTTGGTGGGAGGCATATCAAAATATGTCGACCGATGAAAAAGAACGTGCCATCAGTAGTTATAATCGCCAACGTGCTAAAAACCGCCGTAAAGCCAACAGTGATGAACCACCTGAAAATAAGGTTTCCACACAGATTGAACCTTTGGTGAAAGAAGCTGAAACCCGCAGTCGTCGTCCGAGAAAAGCGCCAGTTGAAGAGAAAAAATCACTGACAAATGTTGTTTCTCATCAAGCGGATAGTATTCATCCTGACCATCCAATCTTAAAGCGTAAACGTGTACAACGTGATTTGTCTAACGTGATTTTTGGACCAACCCAATGAGTGTTATGACCTATATTGGCTTGGGAAGCAACTTGGGTGATTCACAGCAGATTTTAAAAGAAGCGGTGCAAAAACTTCGTGGTCTTGGACAAGTCAAAGTATCTAAGTTATATCAAAGTCCACCGATGGGACCACAGGATCAACCTCATTATCACAATGCAGTTGTACAGTTGTTAACAGACTTAGAACCGTTACAATTATTAGATGAATTGCAACGTTTTGAACATGAATCTGGGCGTGTGCGCTTGCGTCGTTGGGGAGAGCGTACGCTAGATTTAGACCTTTTGCTTTATGCAGAAAAAAACATTATAAATGAGCGACTCACTGTGCCACATGTTGGTATTTTAGAGCGAGATTTTGTTGTCATCCCATTGTTAGATTTAGACCCTGAACTGTGCGTAAAAGGTCAATCTTTGAAAAAATTGGAATTGCAACAACATTCAACTTTAACTGTTTTAGCTGATACCAATTGGGCAAACATTTAAGCCTGTTGAACGCTAGAAAACTCTTAATGATAGAGGAATATCATCATGATTAGTCTAAGTGATTTACGCAAATTTAAAACGCAAGGACGTAAATTTTCATGTTTAACTTGCTATGATGCAAGTATGGCAAAAGGCATGGAAGTTGCTGAAATTGATAGTATTTTGATTGGTGATTCTTTAGGGATGACCATTCAAGGTCATGATTCAACTTTGCCTGTTAGCGTTGCAGATATGGCATATCATACGGCTGCTGTGCGCCGTGGTAATCAACATTCATTTATTTTGTGTGACTTACCATTTATGAGTTATGCCACACTCAATGATGCTTTAGTGAATGCTAAAACGGTCATGCAGGCTGGCGCTCAGATGGTGAAAATCGAAGGCGGTGAATGGTTGGCAGAAACCGTACAAACGCTGACACGTAATGGTATTCCTGTATGTGTACATTTGGGTTTAACACCACAGTCTGTGCATGTGTTTGGTGGCTATAAATTACAAGCAAAAACCCGTGAAGCTGCAGACCAACTGATTGCAGATTGTAAAGCTGTGGTTGCAGCAGGCGCGGCAATTTTGTTACTTGAATGTGTACCAGCACAATTAGGACAAGAAATTTCTGAATTATTTCCTGAAGTTCCTGTGATTGGCATTGGTGCAGGGAAAGAAACAGATGGGCAAGTGTTGGTCGTCCAAGACATGTTGGGTTTAACTTTTGGTCGAGTTGCACGCTTTGTCCGTAATTTTATGAAAGAACAAGCAGGGGAAACTGCAATTATAGATGCTTTTAAAGCCTATCATGCAGCAGTACAAGATCAGTCTTTCCCTGCGGCTGAACATACTTTCCAAGTCGAGCTATAAACATGAAAACTGAAACTACCATACAAGGATTATCTGCATCATTAAATCCTGCTCGAGCGGCACGAAAAATTATTGGTTTTGTTCCGACCATGGGAAATTTGCATGAAGGGCATTTAAACCTTGTGCGTGCTGCGCGTAAATTGTGTGATGTAGTGGTGGTGAGTATTTTTGTTAATCCGATCCAGTTTGGACCAAACGAAGATTTTGATAATTATCCTCGTACTTTGGAGCATGATCGTCATCTTTTGGCAGAAGTAGGCTGTGATATTGTTTTTGCACCCTCTGTAGAGCAGATGTATGGTAAACAACCACGTTTGACCAATATCAGTGTTAGTGACATTACTAATGATTTATGCGGTTTACAGCGTCCGGGACATTTTGATGGTGTGGCGGTTGTTGTGACTAAATTGTTTAATATCGTACAGCCAAATTTTGCATTTTTTGGGCAAAAAGATTATCAACAATTGGCTGTGATTAAACAGTTAGTGCGTGATTTGAATATGCCGATAGAAGTGATCGGTGTGCCCATTGCACGTGCCGAAGATGGGTTGGCATTAAGTTCTCGTAATGGTTATTTGTCTGAACAAGAGCGTGCAACAGCACCAAGTATTTATGCAACGTTGCAAGCGGCTGAAAAACAATTGCAAAATGGGCAAAGCTTAGATGCTGTATTGACGAATATTCGTCAACAACTGACTGAAGCTGGTTTTGATGTGGATTATGTGGAAGCACGTAGTCCGATGTTGCAAAAAGTTGGTCAATTTGATCAAGATATAGTATTGTTTGTCGCAGCAAAACTTGGAAAAACACGTTTGATTGATAATTTACAGGTCAAACATTCTACATAAAATAAAAAATGAAGGTCGCCATGCCATGAAGCGTATACTTATCGTGACAGGACAATCTGGATCAGGAAAATCATCTGCTTTGCAGGTTCTAGAAGATTTGGGCTATTACTGTATTGATAATTTACCTTTGGCATTGCTGCCTGAGATTGTAGAAAAATTAGACAAAGAAAACAATTTAGAACAATTGGCTTTAGGCGTTGATGTACGTAGTACACAAGCTGATTTGCAAGGTTTTGATGATGTTTTTCAAATGTTGCAAAAACATGGTGAAGTGGACGTAATTTATCTCACGACACGCGATCAGGAACTGATTTCTCGTTTCAGTGCTTCACGTCGACCACATCCATTATCTGCACGTTTTAAAAGTTTAAATGAATGTATTCAGGAAGAAAAAAACTTATTACTTCCAATACAATTACGTGCCACAGTACATATTGATACTTCTGATAAAAGCGTACATGATTTAAAAGATATTTTACTGTCTAAGCTTGGGCAATCAGATAATCTAATTTTGATCTTACAATCTTTTGGTTATAAATATGGCATTCCTTTAGATGCTGATTTTGTCTTTGATGTGCGTCATTTACCAAATCCGCATTGGGACTTAGAGCTTCGCAAATTTTCAGGCTTAGATGAGCCTGTGAAGAAATTCTTAGAAGACAGTCAGCAAGCCAATGAGATGTATGAGGACATTTATCAGTTTTTAAATAAATGGTTACCTGCATTTGCTGAAGGGCATCGACATTATATTACGGTATCTATAGGTTGCACGGGAGGACAACACCGTTCAGTTTATATGGTGGATCGACTGAAAAATGCGTTACAGTCGAAATGGACGATTCAAGTATTACATAGAGAAATGAAGCACTGGTCATGATTGACACAACTGTTGACGTAATTAATAAATTAGGGTTACATGCACGGGCATCTGGGAAACTCATCGAAGTGACCACTAAATTTCGTTCATCCATTCAAATTGGTAAAGGTGACAAGTTAGTGGATGCAAAGAATATCCTTTCTTTACTCATGCTAGGCGCAGGGAAAGGAACTACTTTACGTCTAGTGATTGATGGTGCAGATGAAGAAAAAGCTTTGTCTGAAGTTCAAGCACTATTCGCAGCTAAATTTTACGAGGCAGAATAATCGTGGCACGTCGTCCGCAACGTTTTACTGAAGATGATTTTGAATCTTTAGAAGGGCGTGCAAGTAAATCAGAACAGAAAAGAGCTGTACAACGTATGGCTGCTTTGGGTGAGCAACTGGCTGAGTTGTCTAAAAAACAAATTGAAGCACTCCCTGTTGAGGAGCGTTTAATCGAAGCCTTGCTTGATGTGCAGTTGATTACATCCTTTGAAGCACGTCGTCGCCAGTTTCAGCGTATTGGAAAGTTATTGCGTAATGAAGATGAGGCAATGATCTTATCTTACTTGACTCCGAAACAAGGTGCGAAAAAACTTGCACAATTGGATCGTTGGGTGGAACGTATGATTGAACAACGTGACCCTGCGATTAAAGAGTTTTGTAAGTCTTATAATGCCGCAGAAAGTCATTCATTGCGTCAGCATGTGCTTCGTATCCATCGTGATAAGTCATTGCAAGCAACTGAAGAAGAGTTGGCTGAATCTAAGCAGAAATTTTTAAACTATGTTCAGCAAGTGGCGCTATTGTCTGAACAAGGTCGAGCAAAGTAATTTTATTTACTTAAATTTGATTATAAAAAACGACCTTTGTAGGTCGTTTTTTATTGGGTGAGTTATCTGTACTTGCTTTATGATCATCAAAATTTATATTGATCAATAATTTTTGTGAGTTTATTTCTAACTCTCCCTAGCCCTCTCCTAAAAAGGAGAGGGGGATATTTTTAAGGATCAACCAAACTCGCCCACTGAGCGCTCTTTCGCCCAATCACGTAAGATAAATTTCTGTAACTTACCTGTCGATGTTTTTGGAATTTCACCAATTACCACATCTTTTGGCACCTTGAAACGTGCTAAATGCTGCTTACAGAACTCGATCACTTCTTCTGGTGTGGTCGTTGCTCCTTGTTTTAATTCGATAAATGCACAAGGGACTTCTTGCCAACGTGGATCAGGCTTGGCAACCACAGCAGCGGTCATAATCGCAGGATGGGTATAAAGGACTTCTTCAACTTCTAACGATGAAATATTCTCACCACCTGAAATGATAATATCTTTTGAACGATCCATGATCTTTGCATAGCCATCAGGTTGGCAAACTGCTAAATCACCCGTATGGAACCATCCGCCTTTAAAAGCTTCTTCAGTCGCTTGAGGATTTTTTAAATAACCTTTCATGACGATGTTACCACGGAACATAATTTCCCCCATGGTTGAGCCATCATTGGGTACGGGTTGCATTGTTTCAGGATCAAGAACACGCATCCCATCTTGTAATGGATATGGCACGCCTTGACGCGAATGAAGTTGTGCTTGCTCTTGAATGGATAATTCACTCCAGCCCGCTTGTGATGCACAAAGAGCAGAAGGGCCATAGGTTTCAGTCAAACCATATACATGGTTTACTTGTACCCCAATATGATGCATACCTTCAATAATTGCAGCAGGTGGCGCAGCACCAGCAACCATTACTTCAACACGGTGATTAAATTGGATTTGTTTGTCTTTTGGTGTGTTGATCAGCATAGACAATACAATCGGTGCACCACAGAAATAATCTACTTTGTTTTGATCAATCAATTTATAAATCAATTCAGGGTCGATTTTACGCAAGCAAATATTGGTTCCACCGTTGGCTGCAATCGTCCAAGCAAAGCACCAGCCATTACAGTGGAACAAAGGTAATGTCCAAAGATATTTACAACGTGGTGTCATACCACAAGCAATAATATTACTGGCCGCGTTGATGTATGCTCCACGATGATGATACACCACCCCTTTAGGGTTGCCTGTCGTACCTGAAGTGTAATTTAAGCTGATCGCATCCCATTCATCATTCGGTAAATGCCATTCAAAATTTACATCACCGCCTTTGAGCCAGTCTTCATATTCGATTTGTCCAATACGTGCAGTGGTATCGTTTGCTTCATATTCTTCATCTGCAACATCAATGATATAAATATTTTGCTCAACCAAAGCCACCGCTTCTTGTGCAAGTGCAGCAAACTCTGGATCTACCAACAGTACTTTGGTTTCTGCATGTTCCAGCATAAACGCAATGGTTTTGGCATCTAAACGCGTATTCAATGTATTTAAAACTGCACCTGCCATCGGTACCGCAAAATGTGCTTCAACCATGGCTGGAATATTAGGTAACAATACTGAAACGGTATCGTTTTTTTGAATGCCTAAATTTTGTAGTTGATGCGCAAACTGACGGCAACGGGTATAAGTTTCACGCCAAGAAATATGTCGTGCACCATGAACAATGGCATCTTGATGTGGGTAGATATATGCTGCACGCTCTAAATAGCGCAAAGGTGATAATGCAACAAAGTTTGCAGGTGTGCGTGGCAATTCATCATATGCACTTAGCATAGTTAACTCCATTTAATATTTGTTTTATTTTCCATGCCTAAAAGATATGCATATCTGTATCGTAAATCATTACTGCTTTAGTCGAGTGCTTTTTAGCGAAATAAATACAAAAAATACTTTATTTTATTTTCTTAATAACTTGATATTTAAATATTTTATTTAATTTACTATTTTGAAATTTGTGTATTGAGCTGAAAATAATGAACCAATGTGTCTAGTTTTTTTATAGCTCCCATTTCTTTCTAAAATTTATGGGATTGTGATGCACTTTAAAGTAAATAAGCGCATATTTTAATTTAAATATTTGAAAAATATTAAAAATACGATGATTGGTATATTATAAAATGAAGCTCGCATAAAATTACAAAATAAATATTATTTGCTTGATTTTAAACTTTCGAGCTTACAAAGGTTTATAAAATGCAGTGAAGGGTGTAAAATTTTGAGCACTTTTTATTTTGTTCCACCGATTTTATCTTTTGAGCTTCGCTCGATCATAATCTCGCGGTGATATGCTCTATTGTACGGGGCATCACTCCTTAAGGATTTTAAATTATGCCTATTATCACATTGCCAAATGGCGATCAAAAAAGTTTTGACCAAGCAGTTTCTGTCATGGAAGTTGCACAAAGTATCGGACCTGGACTTGCAAAAAATACGGTTGCAGGAAAGGTAAATGGTCGCCTAGTCGATGCAAGTGATTTAATTACTGAAGATGCGAATATTCAAATCATCACACCAAAAGATCAAGAGGGTGTAGGGATTATTCGTCACTCATGCGCGCATTTGGTGGGGCATGCAGTAAAACAACTCTTCCCAGAAGCAAAAATGGTGATTGGTCCGGTCATTGAAGAAGGTTTCTATTATGACATTTGGATGCCTCGTCCATTTACTTTGGATGATATGGCAGCCATTGAAGAGCGTATGAAACAGCTCATCAACCAAGACTATGATGTCATCAAAAAAATGACACCACGTGATGAAGTGATTGCAGAGTTTACTGCACGTGGAGAAGATTATAAATTACGCTTGATCGCAGACATGCCTGAAGAAACACAAATGGGCTTGTACTATCATCAAGATTATTTAGATATGTGTCTTGGTCCACATGTACCAAACACTAAATTTTTAAAATCATTCAAACTCACCAAAATCTCTGGTGCTTACTGGCGTGGTGATGCGAAGAATGAGCAGCTTCAACGTATTTATGGTACGGCTTGGGCTGACAAAAAAGAATTAGCAGCGTATATCAAACGTATTGAAGAAGCTGAAAAGCGTGACCATCGTAAAATTGGTAAAGCTTTAGATTTGTTCCATATGCAAGAAGAAGCACCAGGTATGGTGTTCTGGCATGCCAATGGTTGGACGATTTACCAAGTACTTGAGCAGTACATGCGTAAAATCCAACAAGACAATGGTTATCAAGAAATCAAAACACCGCAAATTGTTGATTTCACGCTTTGGGAAAAATCAGGTCACGCAGCCAACTATGCTGAAAACATGTTTACGACTCACTCTGAGAGCCGTAACTATGCCGTAAAACCAATGAACTGCCCATGTCATGTGCAAGTTTTTAACCAAGGTTTGAAATCTTACCGTGATCTTCCAATTCGTTTGGCTGAGTTTGGTTCATGTCATCGTAATGAGCCATCAGGTTCATTACACGGTATCATGCGTGTACGTGGTTTTACTCAAGATGATGCGCACATTTTCTGTACGACTGAACAAATTGGTCAAGAAGTTGCTGACTTTATTAAACTGACTTTGGATGTTTATAAAGATTTTGGCTTTGAAGAAGTACAAATGAAACTGTCTACACGCCCAGAAAAGCGTGTAGGTGCTGATGAACTTTGGGACGTTGCAGAAAAATCTTTAGCAGATGCTTTAGACAATGCGGGTCTTGAATGGGAAGAGCAGCCAGGTGAAGGCGCGTTCTACGGTCCGAAGATTGAATTCTCACTCAAAGACTGCTTAGGCCGTATCTGGCAGTGCGGTACAATTCAGTGCGACTTTAACTTGCCGTTACGTTTAGATGCTTCTTATGTAACAGAAGATAACGATCGTGACCATCCTGTGATGCTGCATCGTGCAATTCTTGGCAGTTTTGAGCGTTTTATTGGTATACTTATTGAACACTACGCAGGCTTTATGCCACCATGGTTGGCTCCAATCCAAGCATGTGTCATGAATATTACTGATTCTCAAGCAGTAGCATGTGAAAATGTAGTTGCAAAACTCAAAGAAAATGGCATTCGTGCAATTTCAGACTTGAGAAATGAGAAAATCGGCTTTAAGATTCGTGAGCGTACTTTAGAACGAATTCCATACTTATTGGTACTTGGGGATCGAGAAGTAGAGGAAGGGACTGTGAATGTCCGTACTCGTTCAGGGAAAAATTTAGGTACTATGTCAATTGATGCATTTGTTGACTTAGTGAAAGCAGCCGTAGCCGAACGTGGCCGGTATATTGTGGAGTAAGAAAGATTAAACAGCCTGACCGTAACCAACAACAAGGTGCTAAAAGCAATCGTCCTGCATTAAATGATGAGATTAAGGCAAAAGAAGTCCGTCTCGTTGCTGCAGATGGAGAACAAAAAGGCATCGTGACGCTTGCAGAAGCGTTACGTGCTGCTGAAGACGCAGATCTTGACCTTGTTGAGATTGTGGCAAATGCAGAACCGCCTGTTTGTAAAATCATGGACTTTAACAAACATTTATTTGACTTAAAGCAAAAGCAAAAAGATGCGAAAAAGAAACAGCATCAAGTGCAAGTTAAAGAAATTAAGTTACGCCCGGGTACAGATGTTGGTGATTACAACGTTAAGTTGCGCGCTATTTTGAAGTTCCTTGAAGAAGGTAACAAAGTCAAAATTACTCTACGTTTCCGTGGTCGTGAAATGGCACACCAACAGTTAGGTCTTGCTCAATTACAAAAAATTGAAGCAGATGTAGCTGAAAGTGGTGTTGTTGAGCAAGCCCCAAAAATGGAAGGTCGTCAAATGGGTATGTTACTTGGACCGAAAAAGAAAAAGTAAGATTCTATTGAGATCGAAAAGCACTGCACTCAGCAGTGCTTTTTTATGTTTAAATGGTTTAAAAGTAACGTTGAGAAATACAATGACATCTATAGAAGGTTCAAATGAGCTAGGTTTAATTAATCAAAAAATTATTGAAGATGGTGAGATTTTACCGCAAGTTAAACTAAAAGATGGAAGCTCGGTACAAACAGGTACAGTTGCGACTATGTTGTATAATATTCAACTTTATAATTCAGGACATCGTGGCGAAGTAGAGAGGGAATTGGTTTTAGCGATTCCGACATTAGTCAAAGTAGGGCTTTTTGATTTGTTTCAGGTAGATGAATGGATTCAAGGTTCAAATGCAGGACGTAAATTTGTTGGATTAAAAGCTAAAGAATATCTTAAATAACTCTAAGATTTAAATAAAATATCAAATAGTGATATTTATTTAAGAAAATAATTCATTATTTAGAGAAAAATAAGAAATATTTGCAAGAGTGATTTATCCACTTGATCCTAAAAACATGCTATAAAAGTAACATAAACACGTTATAAAACCGAAAACAGCTAAAACCGATAGGATTAAAAATGATTGATTTGTATTATTGGGGTACGCCCAATGGTCATAAAATTACCATCGCCCTAGAAGAAATGGGATTGGAATATCAGATTTTTCCGATCAATATTTTAGAAAATGACCAATTTCAACCAGACTTTTTACGCATTTCCCCAAATAATAAAATTCCTGCGATTGTTGACCAAGATGGCCCAAATGGTGAGGCAATCTCTATCTTTGAATCAGGTGCAATTTTACAGTATTTAGGTCGCAAAACAGGTTTGTGCTATCCGAGTAATGAACAAGAGCGTGTTGAAGTTGAGCAATGGCTAATGTGGCAAATAGGTGGTTTGGGCCCAATGCTTGCGCAATATAACCATTTTAAAAATTATGCTAAAGAACCACATCCTTATGCAATTGAACGTTTTTCCAAAGAAACGGAGCGTTTATTTGCAGTGCTAAATCGACAGTTGGTTGGACAAGACTATGTTGCAGGACAATTCTCAATTGCTGATATTGCGATTTATCCTTGGTTGTCGATTTATGAAAAATTAGCTGTGAATATTGAACAATATCCAGAAGTTAAGGCATATCTTGAACGTATTAAAAATAGGGAAGCGGTCAAAAAAGCCTATTCCATACAGCTTTAATGTTACTCAATTAACGCGTTGATATTATTGATCAAAAGGATATTTGTCTTTAAAGTTTTGAAGTTACAAACTGCTAAAAATCATTCGACAATGAACAGATAAGTGGGTATCACCATGATTGACTTGTATTATTGGGGAACACCCAATGGTCATAAAATTACCATTGCCCTTGAGGAAATGGGATTGGAATATCAGATTTTTCCAATAAATATTTTAGAAAATGACCAATTTCAACCAGACTTTTTACGCATTTCCCCAAATAATAAAATTCCTGCGATTGTTGACCAAGATGGCCCGAATGGTGAGGCAATCTCTATCTTTGAATCAGGTGCAATTTTACAGTATTTAGGTCGTAAAACAGGTTTGTACTATCCGAGTAATGAACAGGATCGCGTTGAAGTTGAGCAATGGCTAATGTGGCAAATGGGTGGTTTTGGTCCAATGCTTGGGCAAAATCATCATTTTAGCCAATTTGCTAAAGAACAAGTGCCTTATGCGATAGAGCGCTATGTGACTGAAACAAAAAGGTTATATTCGGTGCTTAATAAGCAGTTGATTGGTCAAAAATTTGTTGCAGGAGAATACTCAATCGCAGATATGGCAATCTTGCCTTGGATTTTGCGTCATGAATGGCAACAAATTCAGCTTGAAGATTATCCTTATGTAAAAGAGTATGTTGAGCGAATGACAGCTCGACCTGCTGTGCAGCGAGCGCTATCTATCAAAGTTTAATATGTATTTTATGATAATATGAAAGCCACTTTTAAGTGGCTTTTTATGAATCTCCTAATCTTTTGGAATGGTGTATAGGTATTAGAAATGAAAGATTTCTTTTTAAATTTCACGAAAATTTTAGAAACCAATCCAAAAATTTACTGGAGTATCATTGTCGCAATTGCGGGCTGTTTAACTTTATATTTTGCAGAAATTATTCATGTGCAAAATCTTTATCCCACCATTCAATCGACTGATCCTCGTGTTGTTAAAGGGATAATCGATCCAATTGTGCAACGTTATCATTGGGCACGTATCTTGGTGGTTGCTGCTGCGCTTATTTGGGCAAATTTACAATATATAAAAACTAAAAAATCACTTAATCTATAAAACAAAACTATGAGCTAGGCTGACCGAGTAATTCTTATGAAAAATATATTTGCGCAGCATTTTATCTGTAGTTTTTTATGTATGTTGGTGACAGCAATCATTGATGCTTATTTGAATAATACCTTATCCACTGATCGTCTTGGTATATTGGCTTTTCTGTTTTTGGCAGTTGTCGGTCTGATTTTTTCAATTGCTTTTGCATTTTTTCAAAAATGGTTGCGGCAAAGTGTGAGATCTACTGTCATTTTAGTATTGATGCTTTCAATTTATCTTATCGTATCTAGTTATCTATTTTATGTGATTTATATTGACTGGAATGCTGTATCAGCAGGACAAATACAACTAACTTTATTTCAAAAGTTTTTACATTCTGAATGGTCACATTGGCTTGCTTTTTTGTTTCCTTTTTGTGCTTCATGGCTATATCAAAAGACATTGAAATGAATCTAATGATTTGATATGGCATACTTTTTATTATTTATATCTGCTTTTGGCGCTGCAACTTTACTGCCATTACAGTCTGAGGCAGTACTCGTTGGATTGCTTACACAAGAAAAATATTCAGTTTTTAGGCTGATTCTAATTGCATCTTTGGGGAATGTTTTAGGTTCATGTGTTAACTGGTATTTAGGTTTGCGTATTGAACAGTTTAAAAATCGGCAATGGTTTCCTGTTTCTGAAGTAAACATGTTAAAGGCTGAAAAAGTTTATCAAAAATATGGATTTTGGTCATTATTTTTAAGTTGGGTGCCGATTATTGGCGATCCCATTACGTTGATTGCAGGTTTACTTAAGGAAAATTTTTGGCGATTTTTATTCATCGTGACTTTAGCAAAAACAGGTAGATATATTTTTATCTATTTGCTTTATATTGGATTGTTTTAGCAAATCTAAATGTTTTCCAAACATTTCTTTTATACAGATTTCTAAAAGGTTTTTGACATAGAACAAATAAATATATTTTCAATTGAAAAAGGTGTTTATTGCTTTTGTTTTAGCCAGAGATGATTTAGAATATTGCCTCCCTTACCTGCAGGTCGTCTTCGCAATGGTGCGAACGTGCCGAACAGGTGTTTAAAGAGGTTGTTATGGCTAAGTTAAAAACTCGCCGTGGTGCAGCTAAGCGTTTCAAAGCGACTGCTAACGGTTTCAAGCGTAAACAAGCGTTCAAACGCCACATTTTGACCAAAAAATCTGCTAAACGTATTCGTCAATTGCGCGGTTGTGTCATGGTTCACGTAAGTGACATGAATTCAGTTCGTCGTATGTGCCCATACATCTAAGGAGATTATAAATGGCTCGTGTAAAACGTGGTGTACAGGCTCATCGCCGTCATAAAAAAATTCTTGCTCGTGCTAAAGGTTACTATGGCGCGCGTTCACGTGTTTATCGTGTAGCGTTCCAAGCGGTAATCAAAGCAGGTCAATACGCTTATCGTGACCGTCGTCAAAAGAAACGTCAATTCCGCGCTTTGTGGATTGCACGTATTAATGCGGGTGCGCGTCAAAATGGTTTATCGTACAGCCGTATGATTTCTGGCTTGAAAAAAGCACAAGTAATCATCGACCGTCGTGTACTTGCTGACATCGCTATGCATGATGCAGTAGCATTTGCTGCTTTAGCTGAAAAAGCGAAAGGTGCATTGGCTGCATAATCATCTTTGATGATAAAAAGAAGACCACTATTTAGTGGTCTTTTTTTGTACTTCTAATTTGGTTGCAAGTGGTTTTGCATCAAGAAAAACATTTTCAGACAACGTGTAATTATGCCAATGATAGCGTGCCGGAAATGAATAGGTTTGATTGACTTGTAAATTAGGATTGTACTTGAGGAAATTTTTTCGAATATAAAACTTGTCATCACCATTGCTCGGTTGCCAAACTTGGTGCTTACTTGAAACCTCAATCAGTTTTGCTTCATATTGCGTTTTTTCACCAAAATTTTCTGTGTAATAAGCATGTAAAATAGGCAGTAAAAAAACATAAAGGGCGATACTGATAAATGCACTAGAAAATAGTGTACCAAACCCAGCCAATTGCTTGATATCTTTACGAACCCATAAAAAACTTGGAATAAATATCAGTAGAAAAATACTACAAAAAATTGGAAAATTAGCATAATCCGTGAAAAATATAAAAGGTGCTTGAGCTGCTAAAAACATGCCAAGTCCACCAATTGGAACGCTCACAATTAATAAAATTGCAATACGTGGACTGACATTGGTATTGACTTGTTGATTGAATAAATTACGCTGTGCTTGAGCTGTTAACGTTATTTCTTGAGTACCTTCTTGAAAATTATAGTATTCTTTAAGTATTTTGATGAATTCAATTTTTTTATCTTCCTGCAATTGATTAATGTCTAAATTAAGTTGTAGCATTTTTAGCGGAAAGAAATATAATTTTTCTTCAGGCTTGATTATTTTTGTATTAAAGATCGGGCGTTGTAGAAAATAGGTTACTTTATTTTGAGTCACATCTAAAATGCCAAATTGACAATAATCAATATTCTTACGTTCAATCACTGTTCCAAGCGGCATATTGAAGAATGAGTGATATATTTTCTCAGATGTGACCGTCAGCCGAGTCGCTCTGATAAAAAGGTCAATAATCAAATAGACTCCAATATAAATTGAAGTAAATACAAAACCATCCGCTTGCTTATGTGAAATTGGAAAATGATTAAAATTATATTTTAAATATTCAATGACTATTGAAAAGCTAAATGGCTGAGCAAGTTTGGAAAACCACGGAAAAAATGGAAAAACATACATAATTATGATGAATATCATTAGCATTAGAAAAATCGTATATTTGTCTAAATAGGGTTTACGGTAGGAGAGGGGGAATGTCTTTTTCATGAGTTACTCTATTATTTTTATGGGTTTATAGGTTTTAAGACATTGATATTATAAATGAAAAGATAGAAAAAATTGAACTATCAGATGAAATGTAAAAAATCATTAAATTCTATTTATTTTGAAATAATGAAGTATTTAAATTATTTTTAACAAGTATTCGATAAATGATCTCCCATATGGGGAATAGCTATTTAAGTTTTGATAGATAAAATACACTTAATAAATTTGTAGTTTTATGCAGTGGGACAGAATGAAAATAATTATGATGCTATTTTTGACAATGTTATCAACTTCGATTATGGCGAAAAAAGTGATGACATGGGATGCCAGTACACGTGGTGAAGCTTGTAATAATGCAAAAAAAATTTTAGAAATTAGGGGAAAGCAGGTAAAAAGTGATTGCCAATGTACACAAAAGAATAATGGCACGTGGATATGTGCTGCGGAAAGTAAGAGTTAAACTGAAACTTTTAAATGTGTAAGTATTTGTCATAACAACGATAGATAATGGGTTGATAGGATAGAAAATTTGCTAGTCTAAAGTTTTAAAATGATCTTGATCTATATGAATACGATGCGCAAACAATACCATTTCCGCCAAGTTGATGAAGACATTTATATTTGGGATGTACATCGCTTGGTTGAGTTAAGCTGCCATTTTCCAGTCATAGAAATCCCCTTAGTTGATATTCAAGAGCTAAACGAGGCTTATTGGTTTCCAGATAGTTATCCAACAACTCAACAAATTATTGATCATGTTCAACTGATCCAAGAAGCAGACTTAACCTATCCTATTATTTTATGTGCAGATGGTCGCGTGATGGATGGAATGCATCGTGTTGCAAAGGCGCAATTACAAGGTCAGTCAACAATTCAAGCAGTAAAATTTGAAACTACACCCGAGCCAGATTTTAAAAATATAGATGAAGACGATTTAGATTACACAGCGCAGTCAACACTTACATAAACTCTACAGGATCAGTATTTTGCTTTGGCTAAGTGTTGCATAGAGTAGAATCACAACAACAAGGAGTAATACCATGCGTGTAGAAATAGAAGGCTTACAACAAGGCTCAATCGAAGTTGAACTGCAAATAATTCCAAGAATTGGGGAAACGGTCAAAGTGATGTATGGTGCAGATGCTGAAGTGAAAGGTGAAGTAACCGAAGTTGAACATTATATTAACCAACATGCCAATGAGCAAAAGGTGATTTTAACTATACGTCCAATATTCTGATGTGCTTTTCTCTAAAGGTCGCTGTATAGCGACTTTTTTATCAGTAGAATGACAATGAAAAGAATTAATATCGTAGGTACATCCGCTTCAGGAAAATCAACCTTTGCCCGAAAATTAGCGCAAAAACTTAATTTGGTTTATATCGAACTGGATGATTTATTGTGGATGGATGATTGGCAAGAAACGCCAGATCCTGAATTTTTTCAAAAGATTAAAAATGCAATCGCATATGCAGAACATCATTCAGATAAACAAGGCTATGTGATTGATGGAAACTATACACGAACGGTTCATTTGACTTGGAAAGATATAGATACCGTGATTTGGTTGGATTTGCCTTTTGCTTTAAATCTAGTTCAATCAGTCAAACGTGCCTTAAGTCGTGCGATCTCAAAACAGCCATTTTGGGAAAATTCAAATAATACTGAAAGTTTTAAACAAATGTTGAGTCGTGATTCGATTATTTTATGGATGATCAAAACCCATAAAAAGAATCGGAAAAAATATCAAGACAGAATCAAAAATCCTGAATATGCACATATTCAATTTATTCGTTTAAGGTCAAGAAAAGAAATTGAAAATTTTTTAAAAATGATTTGATTGCTTAAATCCATAAGTATTTTAGGGAAAAATAAATGATTCGACTAGCCACACAAGCTGATATTACACAAATTGCAGCAGTTCATGTGCAGAGTTGGCATGAAACTTATCAAGGTCTAGTAAAATCTGAAATTTTAGCTGCTTTAAATGTCGCGCAAAAAATACAGATTTGGACACAAGTGTTTCAGGATGACAATCATTGCCTTCTTGTTTATGAAAAAGATCAAAAGATTTTAGGCTTTTTAGATGGCTATTTACCAAAGCAAAAACGGACTGTTGAAATTCGAGCATTTTATTTATTAAAATCTATTCAAAAACAAGGAATAGGGCGAGAATTATTTAAGCGATTTTATCAATGTATCGATGTCGAAAAATATGACGCTTTAAGTTTAGAGGTTTTTGATCAGAACCCTAGCCGTTATTTTTATGAAAAATTGGGTGCGACACTGGTTCAAGTTGAAGATGCTGAAAACTATGGTGACGGTTTAAAAATCTGTCATTATCAATGGAAAATTTAACAAGAGAAGAATATGTCTGATTTTCAATATTTAACGGATTTACAAGAGCAACTAAGAAAGGGGAGTCATTTTAAATATCTATGTTTTTGGGGACATACACCCAAGCAAAAAGGTGTGATTGATAAAAGCTGTTTTAGTCAGTGGTTTCCTGCTGCATTTCAGTTGGATGGTATTAATTATAAAACGGCTGAACATTATATGATGGCGCAAAAAGCCAAATTATTTGCTGATAATGAAATTTTTGAAAAAATTATCCGTGTTGATCATCCCAATGAAGCTAAAGCATTAGGACGTAAAATCCAAAACTATCAGGAAAATATCTGGTTAGAACACCGTTTTGATATTGTTGTGAAAGGAAATGTTGCTAAATTTTCACAACATCCTGAATTAAATAAATTTTTATGTAATACACAAGACCGTATTTTGGTTGAAGCATCGCCTGTAGATAAAATCTGGGGAATTGGTTTAGCCGCAGATGATGAAAATGCCGAAAATCCATTGAAGTGGAAAGGTTTGAATCTTTTGGGTTTTGCACTGATGGAAGTAAGAAAGCAACTTTAATGTTGCTTTCTTAGTCAGTTAGATTTTATTTAAAATTAAAACTTATAAACCAAAATAATATGCTGCGATACAGATCAAAATCGTGATCACGATCAAGGTCATTACGCCTGATTTACCTACTTTAGATTCTGCGTTGTGATTGAAACGCTGCTGTTTGTTTTCAGTGGTCATTGGCTCAAAAGGTGAAGGTGCTTGTTTTGGTGTTAAATGTGCTGACTTGTAATGATTGGCAACTTTGGTGATAAATTTACTATATAAATCATCAAGTTTTTGTGAAAAATGACGTAAATTTATTTGTTCTTCTGGACTGATTTCTTGCTCTAAATCATTTGAAGGTGATCGCATTTTATTTTGAATGAAAACAGACAAAGCTTCTAAACGGTGCAATGTTTCATGTGCATAATCTGCGGAGTAAGCATTTGGAAATAAGGCAAGATGGTTGGTATGCTCTTGAGAGCTTGCTGTTGTACTTATACCTAAATAAGGCTGTGTGATCGTGCTTGGTTCAACAAAGCCTTGAGCATATTTGCTATTAAACAATTCATTGTCAGTATACACCTGAATATCATCCCAATTGGGTTGGGCAAGGTCTTGCTCTATTTTTTTATGATATTTTGCAGTGAGCTCAAAACGCCAAAAAGTTTCTTGACGCGTGCTGTTTTGCTGAGCCTCAGGAACATCATAATCGTTATCTGCTGTGTACCATTCGGCAAGTTCTTTGCCCAAAATCCAAGCCGTATGTTGTTGCTTGCTATGACTCACAATAAAATGTGGCGTCGCCAATAACTCGACATTGGCATTTGGGTTTTGTTCGTCATTTAAAAGACTTGAACTATGTAAACTTAAGCGATAAGCACCTTGTTTTTTTAAGCCTTCAAGCCAGATTTGAAAATGCTGTGCCAATAAATGTTGGCTAAGCAAATCCCGAAAATACAAACGATGTTGTTTAAAAATAGCATGATTGACCCATTGATTAAAACTTAAATCTTGGGACAAAAATTCGTTGCCATAGGTGACAAGTGTGAGTTGTTGTTTCCAAATTGGGTCGAGTGCCATGTGTTATTGATCTCAGAGACAGCATTTTTATGAAAGTCTGATTATCTTATACTTTTTATACTAGAAAATACTAATTTGATTTTCCTGTTTATGAGGCTTCATCCATCTGCATAAAAACTGTTAGAATACGCAGTTATATTCTTTTCTAAATTTGTTGCTTTGAGAGTTACTATGTCACTGGAAGCCCTGACCACTGAAGCGCTCGCTGCGATTGCAGCAGCAGAGGACCTTGCTACACTCGATCAAGTACGAGTGCAATTTACAGGGAAAAAAAGCCAGCTTGCGGAACAATCGAAGGCATTAGGTAAAATGGACGCTGAAGAACGTAAAGTTCAAGGTGCTGCCATTCATGCAGTTCGTGAAGCCATTAATGCTGCGTTGAATGAACGCCAAACGCAATTACAAAAAGCGGCACTAGAACAAAAACTTGCAAGCGAAACGATTGATATTACCTTGCCGGGTCGTGGGCAAACTGTAGGCAGTATTCACCCTGTTACACAGGTACAAGAACGTATTTGTCAATTCTTTACTAAAGCTGGATTTACTGTGGCAACAGGTCCAGAAGTGGAAGATGACTATCATAACTTTGAAGCATTGAATATTCCGGGGCATCATCCTGCACGTGCGATGCACGATACTTTCTATTTTGATGCAACGCATTTACTGCGTACCCATACTTCAGGTGTGCAGATCCGTACTATGGAAACGAGTCAACCACCGATTCGTATTGTTTGCCCGGGACGTGTTTATCGTTGTGACTCAGACCAAACCCATTCACCGATGTTCCATCAAATTGAAGGTTTGTATGTTGCTGAAAATACCAGCTTTGCAGAATTGAAAGGTTTATTGGTAAATTTACTGAATGAATTCTTTGAAAAAGATTTGAAAGTGCGTTTCCGTCCATCTTATTTCCCATTCACAGAGCCAAGTGCGGAAGTAGACATCATGGATGAGCGTGGTAAATGGTTAGAAGTTTTAGGTTGCGGTATGGTGCATCCAAATGTACTACAAGCTGCGGGCATTGATCCTGAAAAATATAAAGGCTTTGCGTTTGGTTTAGGGGTAGAGCGCTTTGCGATGTTGCGTTATGGCATCAATGACTTGCGTATGTTCTACCAAAATGATGTGCGTTTCTTACGCCAATTTGCTTAAACGAATTTAAACAGTTATTTGAATATTATTGAAATCCCCCTAAATCCCCCTTTGTAAAAGGGGGACTTTCCTGTCTTAAAGGGGCAGATGTGCTTCCCCTCTTTTTAAAGAGGGGCTAGGGGAGATTAAGGAAATGAATTTATGAAAATTAGCGAAAATTGGTTACGTACGTGGGTGAATCCTTCCATTGATAGCAAAACCTTATCTGACCAACTGACGATGTTAGGTCTAGAAGTGGATGATTTAACCCCTGCGGCTAAAGCATTTACAGGTGTAGTCGTTGGTGAAATTCTAACAGTTGAACAACATCCAGATGCAGATCGTTTACGTGTAACCACTGTGAACATTGGTTCAGGTGAACCATTACAAATTGTATGTGGTGCGCCAAATGTCCGTGCAGGTATGAAAGCACCTGTTGCAACTATTGGTGCGGTGTTACCAGGTGATTTTAAAATTAAAAAAGGCAAACTGCGTGGTGTGGAATCACAAGGTATGCTTTGCGGTGCTTCTGAAATTGATCTTGAAGATAAAATTGATGGTCTGCTAGAGCTTCCTGATGATGCACCAGTTGGTGTAGATATTCGTGAATATCTCAACTTAGATGATCATGTGATTGATATCAGTATTACCCCAAATCGTGGTGACTGTTTTAGTATTCGTGGGATTGCACGTGAAATTGGGGTGATTAACCAACTTCCTGTAACTGCGCCTGAAATTAAAGAAGTTGCAGCAACGATTGCCGATCAAAAGCAAGTTGTTGTGAATACTGAAGGTTGTCCACGTTATTTGGGTCGTGTGATTAAAAATGTCAACACCAAAGCGGCTACACCAGCGTGGATGGAACAAGCTTTAGCACGTTCAGGTATTCGTCAGCACAGTATTTTAGTCGACATTACCAACTATGTGTTGATGGAATTGGGTCAGCCTTTGCATGCTTTTGATGGTGGTAAAGTTCAAGGTTCAGTTCATGTACGTCAGGCGACTGCGAATGAAAAACTTGTCTTGTTAAATGAACAAGAAGTCGAACTTTCTGAAAATGTGATGGTGATTGCTGATGATACCAAAGCTTTGGCAATTGCAGGCATTATGGGTGGTTTATCTTCAGCAGTTTCAGATGAAACGACTGAAATTTTCTTAGAATCAGCATTCTTTGATCCGATTCATATCGCAGGGCGTGCACGTAGCTTTGGTTTACATACGGATGCATCACAACGCTATGAACGTGGTGTAGACTTTGAGTTGCCAATGACAGCAATGCACCGTGCATCTCAGCTTATCGCTGAACTTGCAGGCGGTGAATTTGGTCCAATTACTGTTGCTGAAAAATCTGAATTATTGCCAAAACGTGAAGCAATTGCTCTAAATCAAGCTCAAGTTGATCAATTGTTAGGTTATAAAGTTGAATCTGACTTTATTACGGACGCATTAAAACGTTTAGGTTGTGAAGTTACGGTTAAAGCACAAGGTGAATGGTCTGTAGTACCACCTTCACATCGCTATGATATGGCAATTTACCAAGATTTGATTGAAGAAGTAGCACGTATTCACGGTTATGATAATATTCAAATCAGTTTGCCTGTCATTGATGTGAAATTAGCAAAACATCAAGATCAGTTTGAATTGTCACAATTACGTCAGACGCTCGTGACTTTAGGTTATCAAGAAGCGATTAGTTTTAGCTTTGCTGATTTAAAACTTGAAAAGCAACTTAATTCACAGGTGAATCCATTGGCATTGGCGAATCCGATTTCAAGTGATTTGGCTGTTATGCGTTCAACTTTACTTTCAAGTTTGATCCCATGCGTGCAGTACAACCTTAATCGTCAACAAAGCCGTGTACGTTTCTTTGAGTTAGGCTTACGTTTTGATTATCAAAATGCACAAGGTATTGAAGATCTGCAACAAATTCCAACTTTAGCGATAGTTGCTGTTGGTGCGAAACAAGCAGAATCTTGGCATGGTAAACCTGTAGCGATGGATTTCTTTGATTTTAAAGGTGATGTAGAAGAAGTTCTTTCTGCTGCACGTTTAAATATTGAGTATGTACGCTCTGAACGTGAATGGTTGCATCCTGGTCAGTCTGCTGAGATATTAGTCGATGGAAAATCAATCGGTTACTTGGGTCGTTTACATCCTTCATTAGAAAATGAACTCGATTTAGCAACAACTTGGGTCGCTGAATTGGATCAATTGGCTGTTTTGCAAACTTATGTATCTAATTTTACAGAATTATCACGATTTCCATCGGTCAGACGTGATATTGCACTGGTAATTAATGATAAGATTAATGTTAGTGAAATTCAGCAACTTATAGAACAAACAGGTGGCGAATTGCTAGATGCAACTTGGTTGTTTGATGTGTACACTGGACAAGGTGTAGAGCAAGGTAAACGCTCGTTGGCATTTGCATTGTTATGGCAACATCCAACTCGTACACTAGAAGATGCTGAAATTAAATCTGGTATGGATAATATTATTCAAGTGTTACAAGACACTTATCAAGCGACATTGAGGGCCTCATGACAGCATTAACAAAAGCAGAAATGGCTGATCATTTAAGTGAGCTTACGAGTTTAAACCGTCGTGAAGCAAAGCAAATGGTCGAGTTGTTTTTTGATGAAATTAGCCAAGCATTAATTGCGGGTGAACAAGTCAAACTTTCAGGATTTGGTAACTTTGAATTGCGTGATAAACGCCAACGTCCAGGTCGTAATCCTAAGACTGGGGAAGAGATTCCAATTTCTGCTCGCCGTGTAGTGACTTTCCGTGCAGGGCAGAAATTTAGACAGCGTGTAGGTACAGAACAAGAAGATTGATTTTCTTTATATTAGCTTTATATTCAAAAACCCTGAGTAAAAACTTGGGGTTTTTTATTATTTAAAATTAGATCAATAAACTAAGTGCTTATTTTTGATTAATTGAGTGGATAGATAGAAGAAATTTAAGTGCAGTAATGTTGTAGGCAATTATTAAGATATTTTTATTTTAGAAATAAATATGAGTTGTGATATTCGCAAAATTGTTTAGATATAAATTTTAAGCATAAAAAAGAGAACCTATAAGGTTCTCTTTTTCTGATAATAATCTAAATTGATTATTATTGAGCAGCAGATGCAGCAGCAGTAGCGTCAGCAGCAGCAGCAGTAGCGTCAGAAGCAGCAGCAGTAGCATCAGCAGCAGCGTCTACAGCAGCAGAAGCAGCAGCAGTGTCAGTAGCAGCAGCAGCGTCAGCAGCAGCAGTAGCTTCAGATGCAGCTTCTACAGCTTCAGATGCAGCAGCGTTAGCGTCAGCAGCAGCTTCTTCAGTTTTTTTAGCACAACCAACGAAAGCTAAAGTAGTAGCAACTGCAGCAGCAATAGCGATTTTTTTGAATAACATGGCATCACTCTCATAAAATAAATTGAGACAAAAAACCCAAGTTAGCCTGTTTTTTGCTTTGTGCATAGCAGTCTAACTGGTATGCGAATATGCTATCACTGCGGATTTAGAATTGCTACTGCCTCAAATTAAAAAAATGCGAAAAAAGGTTATAAAATGACGTTTTTTTAACAGATATTTACAATTAATATTGCATTTTATATTGGATAATTACGCGCTAACTGCTTAAAAAACATAACTTTTATTTATTAAAAATATTAATATTCAAAGGCTTGTAATAAAGATTAACAGTCAAAAGCACTCTGTGTAATTTTATGTAAGTAAAGTCAACCAAATAAAAAGGCTATCGTTATAGATAGCCTCCTTAAAATAAATAAAATGTTAGTTGGTTGCTTTACGCTTCATTTGATCAAAGAAATCATCATTGGTCTTAGTTTCTTTCATACGGTCCAATAAGAACTCCATAGCAGCAAGTTCATCTTGAGTATGTAAAAGTTTACGTAAAATCCAAACTTTACGGAGATTTTCTTCACTCATTAAACGTTCTTCACGGCGTGTACCAGATTTTTTGATATTCATCGCAGGGAAAACACGTTTTTCAGCAATACGGCGATCAAGTGTAATCTCTTGGTTACCTGTACCTTTAAACTCTTCATAGATCACTTCATCCATTTTACTGCCTGTTTCAATCAAAGCAGTAGAAATGATGGTGAGTGAGCCACCTTCTTCAATATTACGTGCTGCACCAAAGAAGCGTTTTGGACGTTCTAAAGCATGTGCATCTACACCACCAGTTAAGACTTTTCCTGATGAAGGAATCACAGTGTTATAGGCACGTGCTAAACGTGTAATTGAGTCAAGCAAGATCACCACGTCTTTTTTATGTTCAACAAGACGTTTTGCTTTTTCAATCACCATTTCAGCAACTTGAACGTGACGTGCAGGGGATTCATCAAAAGTTGATGCAACGACTTCACCACGTACAGTACGTTCCATTTCTGTTACTTCTTCAGGACGCTCGTCAATTAGGAGAACGATGAGGAAGCATTCAGGATTATTACGAACAATCGACTGTGCGATGTTTTGTAATAACATGGTTTTACCCGCTTTTGGCGGTGCAACAATGATTGAACGTTGACCTTTACCAATCGGTGCGATCAAATCCACAACACGTGCGGTTAGATCTTCCGTTGAACCATTACCTAATTCCATCACCAATTGTTCAGTTGGGAATAAAGGTGTTAAGTTTTCAAATAAAATTTTATTACGTGAATTTTCAGGTGTGTCATAGTTAATTTGATTTACTTTTAATAAAGCAAAATAACGTTCACCTTCTTTAGGTGGGCGAATCGTACCTGTAATGGTATCCCCAGTTCTTAAATTAAAACGGCGAATTTGTGATGGGCTCACATAAATATCATCTGGTCCTGCAAGGTAAGAGCCAGCAGCCGAGCGTAGGAAGCCAAACCCATCAGACAAAATTTCTAGAACACCATCACCAAAAATTTCTTCGCCATTCATTGCATGACGTTTTAAGATGGCAAAAATAATGTCTTGTTTGCGGTTACGAGCCATTCCTTCAAGGCCCATAAACTCAGCAATCTTAATGAGTTCGCCAATCGGTTTTTTCTTGAGTTCAGTTAAGTTCATAGATGTCAGATTGATGTAAGGATGTGTGGTACACAGAGATAAAAGAAAGAAGCAAAAATCGCCCGCAGTACAATAGGTGAATGTAATTGTATTTGCACAATAACAAAACTCAGAATCTAATTAGTTCTTTCGAGGAGAAATGTGTAAAACAATTTCTGTTGCCGAGTGGCGATCTTATGTGTTGTGTTTTAAGAAATTGGAATGACGCCCCAAAATTTCTTATGCGTGAAATATAAGTGAGAACTATAAAGTTGTCAACGTATAGAAGAAAAATACGCCATAATTTTTATGACGTATTATGAAAAACTAAAATAATAAAAACTCAATTAGATGTTTTCATCAATGAAAGCAGTCAATTTAGACTTAGGCACTGCACCGATTTGTTGTGCAACAACTTCACCATCTTTGAACATTAACAATGCAGGAATGTTACGGATGTTGTAGTTTACCGCAGTTGCTTCACATGCAGTCACATCTACTTTAACGATTTTCACTTTACCGGCATATTCTTCAGATAAAACTTCAAGTACAGGTGCAATGGCTTTACATGGTGCACACCAACCTGCCCAGAAGTCTACAAGTACAGGAGTTTCAGATTTTAAAACGTCTGCTTCAAAGTTGGCATCGGTAGTATTTACGATATTGCCTGACATGGATATTGCTCCAAATATTTTAAAGATGTCATCTATGTCTATAAGTATTACATAGACATCTTCTACAAAGTAGGGGAATAGGTAAATTTTCGATCTTAATTGTTAATTTGTCTAATTGATGCTCACGATAACTGTAATCGGAAGGTTAAAATTGTCACACAACTGTCACAAATGTAGAAAAAATAATGTCTCAGTGAATTGTCATCATAAATGGCTTTTCAATTGGCTGTATGTGAATTAATCTAGGCACACTTCTGAATGAGTTTGTATGAATAATGTCTGATTTTTTAATTGATGAAGAATTACTTGCTGCCATTGATATGGGGTCAAACAGTTTTCACTTGGCGATCGCACGTGTCGATCATGGTGAAGTAAAAAAAGTAGCATCAATGTCAGAAAAAGTTCAGCTTGCTGCTGGACTGGATGAAAATAAAAATTTAACCGAAGCCGCACAACAACGTGGTTTGGCGTGTTTGGCACGTTTTGTTGGACGTTTAAGCTCAGTTCAGCCCAATCGTTTGCGTATTGTTGCAACCAATGCCTTGCGCCAAGCGAAAAATGGTCAGGAATTTATTCAAAAAGCAGCAGAAATTTTACCTAAACCGATTGAAATTATTGCAGGTCGTGAAGAAGCACGTTTAATTTATCTGGGTGTTTCTCATACCATGGTAAATAGCGGACGCCGTTTGGTGATTGACATTGGTGGTGGTTCCACTGAATTGATCATCGGTGAAGAGTTTGAGCCGATTCATACTGAATCTTTGCAAATGGGGTGTGTGGCATTTACCAAGGCTTATTTTCCAAACGGTGAGATTAGCCAGAAAGATTTTGATAAAGCAGTAGTTGCAGCACGTAAAGAATTAACCTCTATTGCCAATACCTATAAGGCTGAAGGTTGGGATACGGTAGTTGGTTCTAGTGGTACGATCAAAGCCTGTCGTCAAATCACGGTGAATATGGGTTGGAGCGATGATCAGGAAAATCTAACGCGAGAAGGCTTAGAAAAACTCAAAGACAAAATGTTGAAATATAAACATGTTTCAGATATGGAGTTTGAAGGTTTAAAAGAAGATCGTCGTGCGGTATTACCTGCTGGATTAGCGATTTTATATGCAGTATTTGAAATTTTAAATATCGATAAATTAGTCTATTCTGATGGGGCTTTGCGTGAAGGGGTAATGTACGACTTGCTTGGGCGTTTCCAGCATGAAGATATCCGTGATCGTAGTGTACAAGCCATGATCGGGCGTTATAGTGCAGATTTAAAGCAAGCACAACGTGTAGTTGATACAGCACAGCATTTATTTGACAGTGTAGCAACGGCACTGAATTTAAATAATGATGACAGTGACTTATTACGCCGTGCGGCATATTTACATGAAATTGGTTTAGCCATTAGTCATAGTGGTTATCATAAGCACAGTGCTTATTTATTACAGCATTCAGATATTCCTGGTTTTTCACAAATTGATCAAAACCATTTGTCACATTTGGTCGCTCATCATCGCCGAAAATTGCGTACAGACAGCAAAATTGATGTGATGAGAGTGGGCGGATACAAACTTATTTACCTGTGTTTATTGCTTCGTCTCGCCGTTTTGCTAAATCACAGCCGTAGTGATGAGATGCTTCCTGCCATTGAATTAACCGTTCAGAATGAGCAACAATGGCAACTCAGCGTTTCTGGTGATGCCAAACAATGGCCATTGCTCGTTGCCGATTTGCATGATGAGCAACTGCAATTTAAGCATTGGGACATTGAATTGAATATTCAGTCGGAACAGTTTATCGATTAACACAAATTTCTCGGTGTGGGTCATCGGCGAATTAGGGATAATACTCGACTTATGAAAAATAAAGCTGCTCAATCTAAAGCTTGGAAAACGGTTCAAATTGCACGTCATCCAGAGCGTCCGCAATTTTTGGATTATGTAGGCGAAATTTTTACAGAATTTGATGCCTTGCATGGCGATCGTGTGTTCGGTGACGATGGTGCTATGGTGGGTGGTTTAGCCCGTTTTAATGGTCAGCCTGTGATGATTGTAGGTCAACATCGTGGGCGTAGTACGCGTGAAAAGTTACAACATAATTTTGGGATGAGTAATCCTGAAGGTTATCGTAAATCACAGCGTTTGCTTGATATGGCTGAGCGTTTTAATTTACCTGTATTTACTTTCATTGATACGATGGGAGCATACCCAGGAGTCGGTGCAGAAGAACGTGGTCAAGCAGAAGCAATTGCGACCAGTCTTGCACAACTTTCGAGTTTAAAAGTGCCTGTTATTGCAACAGTTTTAGGTGAAGGTGGTTCTGGTGGTGCACTAGGTATTGGTGTGGCTGACCGTGTGATTATGCTGTCACATAGTATTTATTCTGTGATTTCACCTGAAGGTTGTGCTTCAATCCTATGGAAAACGGCTGAAAAAGCTGAACAAGCCAGCGAAGCTTTAGCATTAACTGCGGATAAACTGCAAAAACTTGGCATTGTAGAATATGTGGTTGATGAAGGTGAGGGCGCACATTTACATCCATTCAAAGTGATGGAAGCTTTGAAAGATGTGTTAAAACAGGCGCTTGATGAATTACAACCGATGGATGCGCAGGAGCGATGCGAAGCACGTTACCAACGTTTGATGAAGTTTGGCAGCGACAATTTAGGACTTGCTTCTTAAAACAATCTCAGCAATTTCAAGAAAATACTCAATTTCTCATTGGATGCAGTGGCGGCATGGATTCCATGCTGTTGTTGTATCTTATGGCTGTGCTTTGTCCCCAACAAGTGCGTGCCATTTATGTGAATCATCAACTTCAAAAAGTCAGCAAGGATTGGGCAGATTTTGTTGCCGCACAATGTCAATCTTTAAATATTCCTTATATTATTGAAAATGTTCAGGTTGCAAAAGGAAATCTCGAAAACCAAGCCCGAGAAGCACGTTATCAGGCTTATTTAAAACATTTAAAAAATAATGAAATCTTAGTATTGGCACATCATCAGCAAGACCAAGCAGAAACATTGATGTTGCGGTTACTCTCAGGTGCAGGCGTATCTGGTTTGGCAGCAATGAAAAGCCTAGATGTGCGTGAACAAATGGTTATTTGGCGACCACTTTTAGCGCTGAGTCGTGAGCAAATTTGCCAATGGGTAACTCAGAACCATATCAATTATGTTGATGACCCAACCAATCTCGATACGCATTATGATCGGGCATGGTGTAGACAGGAACTTTGGCATATTTTGCAAAGTCGCTATCCAAAAATGCAGCAAGCTTTGGCGCGCACCAGTGAGTTGATGCAAGATGCAGACGAAATTCTGACTGAGGTTTCACAGCAAGATTTGGCATTATGTGGAAATGCTGAATATCTAGATTTAGCAAAATTTCAAACATTATCACAAGCTCGTCAACGCCAACTTTTATCGGTCTGGATGAGGGGTGAAAGTAGCTATCGTCCTAGTTTCGAAATGGTACAACGTCTTCAGGATGAAGTGATTGCATCAAAAAATGATGCACAAGCAGCTTTACATTGTAATCAGTTTTATTATGTACGCTTTCAAAATATTTTATATCGTTTGGCGGCTGCAACCTATGATGCAAGTAAAAAAACACCTGATCAAAAAATTGAAGAAATTCGTTGTATATTAGGGCAGAATTTGACCGTAGCATCAGGTCAATTTCACATTCAAACAGAAAAAATCGGTTTATCACCAACATTGCTGAACAAAAATCTGACTTTGCAATATCGCGTTGGCGGAGAAAAAATTCATTTATATGGCCGAGTGGGCGCATGGCCTTTGAAAAAAGCCATCCAAAACCAGCAAATTTTTCCTTGGTTGCGTCATACAATTCAAATATTGAGCATAGATAATGTTATGCTTGGTGTTTTTACACCGAAAGGTTTTTGGCTAGCACAATCGGACTATGTTGAAGTCGGTGGTTGGCAGCCAAATTTAATGTCTTAGCGAGCAAAATCAAACGAGCGTAATTCATGAATGCAGCTTTAAATTGTAATATTACTTTCATTGGTGGTGGAAATATGGCACAAGCCCTCATTGGTGGCTTGATTACCCGTGGACTGCCTGCAACACGGATCACGGTGTCTGACCCAGTGGAAAAAATACGTGAATTATTACAAGAAAAAGACGTTCACGTGACAGATAATAATCGTGCCGCAATTGAAAGTGCTGATGTGGTGGTTTTGGCAGTCAAACCCCAAGTTTTGGCAGGTCTACTTAAGCCGCTAAAAGGTTTATTTGAAAATAAACTGATTATTTCCATTGTTGCTGGGGCTGAAATTACCACGATTGCTGAGCTGACAGGTACTGAGCGTATTGTGCGTGTCATGCCAAATACACCAGCTTTGGTACAAACAGGCGCACATGGTCTGTTTGCAACTGAGAATGTTGCTGCCGCAGATCGTGAATTGGCGAGTCAGGTCTTGGCTGCGACAGGTCTGACCATTTGGGTTAACTCAGAAGCACAAATAGATGCGGTGACTGCTGTTTCGGGTTCTGGCCCTGCATATTTCTTCTATATGATGGAAAGTATGATTCGTGCAGGCAAAAACATGGGCTTGGATGAGAAAGTTGCAACCGCTTTGACTCTGCAAACAGCTTTGGGCGCTGCACAAATGGCAATTACCAGCTCAAATACGCCTGCTGAATTACGCAAAAATGTGACTTCTCCAAATGGCACAACACAAGCGGCATTAGAAGTTTTTGATCGTGCACAAATTTCACAAAATATTCAAACTGCCTTGGCTGCGGCACAAAAGCGTAGTCAAGAGTTAGCACAAGAATTAAGTGATAGCACGAAATAATTGATTTAATTATTGATTTTATTTAGGAATATTCCGATATGGGTGCAAATTCTGCGCAGATTTTTGGCATTATTATTAACGTCGCAATTTTGCTTGTATTCTTTCGTTTTTTAATGCAATTGGCAATGGTAAGTCCATATAATCCAGTTGTATTGTCTACAGTGAAAGCGACCAAAATTGTGGATGTTTTTAGTCGCATCTTCCCAACCGTTGCCAAAGGACGAGTGAATACCGCTGCATTGGCATTATTGATTATTCTGTATTTGTTGAAAATTTTTGGCATCATGTATTTACAAGGTGCTATGCCAAATAGCCCTGTACATCTTTTGATTTTGACTTTTGTCACGATGATTCAGGATTTGATTCGCTTCTGTCGTTATTTAATTTTTGCAACGATTATTTTGAGTTGGGTGGTGATGTTTACGCAGTCACGTTCACCTTATATTGAAGTAATTCAGGAGCTTGCAGAGCCTTTGCTTGCGCCATTTCGTCGTATTATGCCAAATATGGGAATGATAGATCTGTCTCCGATTTTGGCCTTCCTTGCATTGTATATCGCTGAAATTCTAATGAATGAAGTTGCGAAGGTTTTGCTAACAGGTTTGTAATTTAGTGATTTAAAAACAAAGGACTCGATTGAGTCCTTTTTTATTGCTTAAAATTTATAAAGTGAATTGAATATGATGACTATTAAAGTATTCATTAAAAATATGAAACTTGAAGCCAATCGTTCAAATGTGGAGCTTTATTAAGTTTCATTAGCCTCCAATGAATGATTACGATTTGGATTGTTAATATTGATTTCATTGGAGGTTTATGAAAAGAGATATTCTGAAAACCTCTTTTTCTTTATAAGACAGTGCTTCTTATTTTTAAAGGTCACTTCTTCCTATTTCTAACTCTCTCCTGAGAGGAGAGAGAACTTATTTAAAGTTTAATGCGCCTCATCCCAATTGTTGCCTTTACCAACTTCCACCACCAAAGGCACAGACAAGGTACAAACTTTTTGCATCACATCCTGAATTTGTTTTGCTAATTCATCTGCGATCGCTTCATCAACCTCAAATACCAATTCATCATGAACTTGAAGAAGAAGTTTAGCTTGATCTTTCGGTAAGATTTTATCCACTTTGATCATTGCCATTTTAATGATTTCAGCAGCAGAACCTTGTAGTGGCGCATTAATCGCTGCACGTTCCGCACCTTTACGTACCATCATATTTCGGGCATCGATATCAGGTGTATATAAACGACGACCCGTAATCGTTTCCACAAAACCTTGTTCTAATGCCACTTGGCGTGTACGTTGCATGTACTCATAAATGCCTGGATAACGATGGAAATATTGTTTGATATAATTTTGTGATTCTTCACGGGTAAACCCTAACTGACGAATCAAACCAAATTCAGACATACCATAAAGTAAACCAAAATTCACTGCTTTGGCTTGACGACGTTGATCACTGGTTACTTCTTCAAGTGGAACGCCGAGAACTTCTGAGGCAGTACGACGATGGACGTCTTGCCCATGATTAAATGCATGTAATAAAGCATCGTCTTGAGAAAAATGCGCCATCAAACGCAGTTCGATTTGTGAATAATCGGCTGCAAGTAAAATCCGACCTTTAGGTGCAATAAAGGCTTTACGGATTTGACGTCCTATTTCCTCACGGACAGGAATATTTTGTAAGTTTGGATCCGTTGATGATAAACGTCCTGTTGCGGTCAAAGCTTGATGATAACTGGTATGCACACGATGTGTGTCAGGATTGGCTTGTTTGCTTAAACCTTCAGTATAGGTACTTTTGAGTTTGGTCAAACCACGATATTCAATAATTAATGCAGTAATTGGATGGTCGATTTTTTCCAAAACTGCTTCAGAAGTGCTGTATTGACCTGTTGCTGTTTTTTTGCCACCTTTTAAGCCGAGTTTTTCAAATAATACTTCACCGACTTGCTTCGGTGAGCCGACATTAAAAGATTCACCTGCAATTTCAATAATTTGATTTTCAAGGTTTTGAATGGTTTCAGCAAAATCAACACTGAGTTGATCCAAAAATGCCAAATTAAGTGCGATGCCATTTTCTTCCATTGAGGTCAAAACGCTTGCTACAGGCATTTCAATATTATGCAAAATGTCGCTCAGCTCAGGTGTTTCTTTCAGTTTACGATCTAAAACTTCGTAAAGACGATAGGTGACATGTGCATCTTCTGCGGCATAGTGCGCAGCAGTTTCAATGTCGATCTGGTTAAAGGTTTTTTGTTTTGCGCCTTTTCCTGCAATTTGTTCAAAAGTGGTGGTCAAATGGCTCAAATATACACGTGCCACGTCATCCATACCGTGACGTGTTGCCACCGAGTTTAAAACATAGGATGCCAACATGGTATCAAAATACCAACCTTGTAAATGAATGCCATGATTTTCAAAAATATGTGCATCATATTTTAAATGATGGCCAATTTTTTCAACTTTTGGATCTTCTAAAATCGGTTTGATTTTTTGGATAATCGCATCACGATTCAGTTGTTCTGGCACACCTTCATAGTCATGGGCAAGCGGAACGTAGTAAGCATCATGCGCGTCAAATGCAACCGAAAATCCAACCATTTCTGCAATGCGATAGTCTAAACTGGTGGTTTCCGTATCAATGGCAAAACGTGTCGAGGTACTCAAACGTTGCCAAAATTTTTCCCAATCTGCTTGGGTTAAAATGGTATGGTAAGTCGCTTGTCCCAATTGATCATCTACACTACTGAGATTGGCTTGGTCTTCCACAGCCACTATTTTATCTTCTGATTTTTGTTGAGTTTTTTCTATTTGTTTTGATGTTTGTTTATACGTAGTACCATTTGGATTGTTTGGATGATCCAAAGACTGTAACTGATTACGAAATTCGAGTTCAGTATACAGATTGCGTAACGCGTCAACATTAGGTTCGCATAATTTCAAATCATCATAAGTCAAGCTCAGATCAAGGTCGATGATGATACTTGCCAATTGATGATCGAGTTTAATGCCGTCAAGGTTTTCTTTGATACTCAACCCAACTTTACCTTTGATATTGTCAGCATTGGCAATAATATTTTGCAAATTATCATATTCATTCAGAAGTTTAGCTGCAGTTTTTGCACCTACGCCTGGTACACCTTTAATACCGTCCGATGCATCGCCCATGAGGGTTAAATAGTCAATAATTTGCTCAGGACGTACGCCAAATTTTTCAATGACCCCTTCAATGTTCATCGGTTTGTCTTTGAAACTGTCTTCTAAGGTGACTTTTTCAGTCACCAACTGTGCCATGTCTTTGTCACCTGTTGAGATCAGCACTTGATGACCTGCAGCTTCAGCACGTTTGGCTAATGTCCCAATAATATCATCCGCTTCAGCACCCGGTAACATATGTAAAGGAATACCCAAAGCACGAATCAAAGCATGTAAATAAGGAATTTGTTGTGCAAGTTCGTCAGGCATACTTGGACGATCACCTTTATAAATGGGTGACAGCTCATGACGAAAAGTGGGTTCAGGCGTATCGAAAATTACAGCCATGTGTGTAGGTTGCACACGACGCATGAGTTTTTGAATGGCAGAAATCGCACCACGAATCGCATTGGTTTGTAAACCCGTTGAGGTTGTTAATGGTGGCAGTGCATGAAAGGCACGAAATAAAAAGTATGAACCATCAACCAATACAAATGGTGGCATCGAAACATTCCTAATTCAAATAATAAGGCTTATTGTACGTGATTTTTTCAAGGAACATAGCATCGAGATGTAAGGTGATGGTTACCGAATATCTGATGAAATCATGCAAAGTCAGCATTTTACTGTTGTATGATCACATCACTCAGGAAAGAGAAAACATAGATATGCCAAAAGGGCAAAGTGAAATTCGGATTATTTGGCTCATGGTACTGACCATCGCTGCTGTAGCAGCATGGTTTTTTGATCTAAAGGTGGTGACATATCTGTGTGGGCTCGCCTTTGTCATGAGTGTGATGCACTATGTCGATGCTTTACAACAACCTTTGAAGGATCTTGCTACACAGCAACAGATTCCTGTGCAATTTACGTCTAAAGTTCCGCTTTATATTTCATCAATTGTTGCAATTGTTGGAATGAGTTTGCATTGGAGTTGGTTGATTGGGTTGGGTTTGACCTGTTGGATTTTCTTTTTCTTGCGTTGGTTACGGCGACTGGAACGTTATGTGCAGCAGCTTCAATCTCGTTTGCAGCATATTGCAAGCTCTCCAGTGCTTCAGAATGATCTAAACATTGCACCATCACCCCCTCCAAATTCCAGCCATGCTGAAATCACTTTGCTTGAGCAAATGAAACAATGGCTTTTTCAGGGTAATCCTGTCTTAAAAGTGGCTATTGTAGTATTGGTAATCGGCATCATTTTACTCTTGCGTTTTGCGACTGAACATTGGCAATTAAGTTTGGCTGTTAAACTCGCCATTGTGGCAGCCATAAGTTTGGCAATTACTGGTTTAGGTGTATTTTTACAGCCCAAAAATCGTAGTTTCTCCTTAGCTCTTGAAGGTTTGGGTTTGGCTGGATTGTTCCTGACCTTATTTTTTGCCTATTACAATCACATTGTTCCTAATATTTATAGCGCAAGTCTGTGTTTTGCCGTGATTATGCTGCTGACTTTGTATTTAAGTTTAAAACAACAAAGTATTGAATTGGCTTTGATGGCAATGGTGATCGCTGCGGTGGCTCCTTTCACTTTACCTGTCCGCGATGCAACTGCCGTGGAGTTTGTTAGCTACTACTTGGTGATTAATGTCTGTATTGCGATTTTAACGACTTTGCGCCCTTGGAAAATACTCAACCAAATCGCATTCTTAATGACTGCAATTGTGGCAGGAAGTTATGCTTTTGTTCATGGTCATCTACAAGAGCGCGATACTTTAGCATTGTTGGTTAGCGCCCATACGGCAGTGTTTATTTGGCTTGGTTTTCGTTTTAGTCAGTTGTTGGCAAAACAAGATGTGGTGCAATTCAAACTTAAACCTGCACTGGATATTGCACTGATTTTTGGCGCACCGATTGTGGGTTATATTTTCTTATATCTGATGTATTTTGAAAAAACTTTGTGGCAAGCCAGTTTAAGTTTGGCTTTTGCAGCATTGTTTGCTGTTTTATATGGTTTAGCCAAACGCAATCAATCTGTGCATTTGATCTCACAAAGTTATTTTAGTTTAGCTTTAATTTTCCTCAGTTTGATTCCACCGATTTTGCTTGAAAATGAATGGAGTGTGATCGGTTGGGCAATAGAAGGCGTATTGATTTTTGCACTTGCGCTTTATCGTCATTCAACGATTAGTCGTTATTTGGCAATTGCATTGCTGATTGTTGCAGGTTTATTCAGCTTATATTATTGGGTGGATTTGGCTTATTTCCCAACGATGATGTATTGGTTGCTTAGCCTAAGTTATGTCGCCGTTGTGTTGATTGCAAATGCGCATGAAAAATTTCAAACACAAATCACCAGTTCAACGATTGTCTTTTTTAGTCTGTTGTTGATCGCTGCGACCAGTATGCTGTTGCTCCTGTTACTGGATCATTTTGATGGACAACATCAGTATGTATTGGCTTTACTCAGTGTGAGTTTGGGGTATGTACTGTGCAATGAAGTGTTATTGCGCTGTAAAGCAACATGGTCTTGGCTGATTCCAAAATGGGTCGGTGTGATTCCATTGTATTTTTTTGCGCTGATTTTTGTGATAGATCGCAGTCATTTGGGGGAGATTGTTTGGCATTCGCAATTTGAACGCTTGGGCATGGCAATTGTAGGAATTCTACTCAGTGTGCTATGGCTACGACCATCGGCAAGTGTCAAACTTGAAAAAGAATGGGTGAGTTTGGGGACTTTGCTGAGCTTGGCTTTAAGCAGTTTAAGTCTTGTGCCAGCTATGCCTTATATCAGTGTCATGATTTTACCTTTGGCATTTTGTGCATGGTGTTACTCTCAAAAGCAAAATCCAGATTGGGCAATATTTTGGCAAACACGTAGTAGTTTGGCTTTAATGTTGCTATGGATAATTTGCTCTCAGCTTTTTTCACAACAAGCCTTTGAATATTATTTCTTACCCGTGTTAAATCCTTTTGATTTGATCAGTATTGCGATTTTGGCTGGTTTTATTTGGATGCTGAGCTTACAACTCAAGCAAGGCATGGATCGCGGAATTATTGCAGTTTTATCTGTGCTGAGCGTATTGTGGTTAAGTAGTTATGTGGTATTACGTGCATTGCATATGTATTTTCAAACACCTTATAACGAACTGGCGATTTGGGAAAATGCCACCATTCAACTGAGTTTTACTTTGCTTTGGGTATGTTTGGCTTTTGTCACCATGAGTTATGCCAGTAAAAAATATTTACGCCCATTGTGGATTTTAGGAGGCAGTATTTTAATGTTGGTGACTTTAAAATTGGTACTACTAGACTTGTCCCATATTGGCACATTAACCCGTGTGATTTCGTTCCTAGGTGCTGGTTTTGTGATGTTAATTATTGCTTATATTGCACCAATTCCTGAGACTGAAACTAAAGTTTTAGAATCTTAAACTTTAGATTTACTGTAAGAATTCTTCCTCTTTAAAATGTAAAACATCGTTTGATAAGAGGAAGGATTTCAACAGATTGTCTATTTTATTTTCTATAAATCATCATAATTGTTTATCTTGTTTTTTCTCTAATTTGACTTCTTTCTCATTGGCATATGTATCAATATCTTCATTTATGGTGCTATATCCATGAGTATCAGGTCGATCGACAAAACCAATTTTAGGTACAGGAATTTCAATATGACTCTCAACAAAACGGTTGCGAATCAACTCATGAATTTCATCTTTTACTTGTAAATAGTTACTTTGCTTACACCACAAAGCAAAAAGAATTTCGATAGAAGACTCACCAAAAGCTGACACAGTTACACGTGGTTTAGGGTCTGCTAAAACCAGTGGATAAGCATTTGCAACATCAATTAAAACCTCACGTACCTTATTGATGTCTTCATTAAAATTAATGGCTACCGTGATAGAGAGGCGTCGGATCGGAAATTTTGACAAGTTATGTACAGGCGCTCGAATCAATTGTTCATTCGGCAAACGCACATAAACATTATCCATAGTTAATAATTTAACAGACAATAAATCAATAGAGATGACTTCACCTTCGATGGTATGTCCACGAATTAAAGTGATTTGAATGGTATCGCCGACCTCAAAAGAACCTTCACCAATCAAAAATAGACCACTAATTAAGTTGGATGCAGAAGTTTGCGAAGCAAAACCCAAAGCAACCGTTAAAATCCCTGCCGCACCTAAGAATACGCTCAGTTTGAAGCCAGCTTCTTTTAAACTCGCCATGATAAAGATCATGAAAATAAAGTAAAAAATACCACGTCGCCATACTAAGCGTTGATGGGCATTGAAGCGAAAACCAATGGTACGGATAAAAGTGTTGGATACCACACGTGCCAAGATAAAACCGACAAAACATAAAGCAATAGCAACTGCGATTTCACTTAAGCGGTCAAGATTAATATTGGTAAAAATGCCTTTTAAGCTATTTACAATGTCTTTGGGAATATTGGATTCAGCCATATCTAATTACCTCATCCCATTAAAAAAATGAATCAAACATATTAAATAATGCACCCCCAGGTGAACGAGGAGGATGCACATAGCTGACCTCACCCGCTAAAGGTGGGGTACGACTCTCAATTTTAACGCGTGCAGGGCGATCATCACCTTCATAAATGACTTTAATTTGAGAAGTCCATAAGCGCCCAGTACTTTCACTATAAAATAACGGCAAGGCAGGGACCGGCACATTCATACGGTCAAAACGTAACTGATGACTGCTGATGTTATGAAACACAATTGGTGTTACGGCTCTAAATGCACGAGGACGTAATAAATTCAGTTCTGTGCGACCATCTACCGCAGTGGCATAACACATTTCCCCATTGCGGTGATCTGGGCCAAACCAAGTATCTTTCGGTAAAATCACAGGAATATCAAATAATGGTTCTTTTTGTGCTTGTACAAAACCTGATACCCAAAGCGGTGTACTGATATAAAGCGTTCCTCGTTGTCCCGCGGGAATATAAATCGGGTCGACAGGGCGGATTACGACTGAGCGATCTGCTAAACGGGGTAACAGTTGAAAGGTATTATGTGTTTCTCGAAACATATAACGTTCAACATGCACAGGTTGCGGAAAAGCAAAATGAACATCGTGAATGCAATTCCATTGTTGTTCATAGTCATATTGAAATTGTGGGCGATAATATTCAAGTCGCCATTCTTGCAAACCACGTGTTAAACGCATCATCATTGAGCCAAATTGCCAAGCTTTAGCTTGATTTAGCTCAAATTTTTCTTCTCCCCACCATTTTAGATCAGGAAGTTCAGGTTCTAAATGTTCATTTTTTATGGACAAGGCTGTTTATTCCTCTGATCATTTCTTTAAAAAACAGACTTCACGCTGTCATGCGCTTAGAGTACACTCAAAACAATTTTAATCATTCATATAAGTTGTAATGCAAGTCCTTAAACAATTACAAATACCCTATAGCTTTGCAAAACGACATGGCGTGCTATTACGTTATGAAGGCGATCAAGTTTTTATCATTCGTCGTGAAAATACTGCCCAAATTGCCATTCAAGAAGCACGTCGTTATTTAGGACGACTTGCACACCATCAACTGTGTACTGAAACCGAATTTAATCAACTGCTAAGCTCAAGTTATGCGGGTGAAACAGGTGAGTCTCAACAAGTTGCAGCAGGTTTAGAAGATCATCCTGATTTACTTAGTTTAGCAGATCAAGTTCCTGAAACAGAAGACTTAATGGATCAGGAAGATGATGCACCGATTGTCCGCCTCATTAATGCTTTACTCTCTGAAGCCATCCGTGTCGGTGCATCCGATATTCATATCGAAGCTTTTGAAAAGAAATTATCTGTGCGTTTGCGAGTAGATGGTCAACTTCGTGAGATTGTACAACCACGTCGTGAGCTTGCGCCACTTTTGGTATCACGTATCAAAGTTATGGCAAAACTAGATATTGCAGAAAAACGTATTCCGCAAGATGGTCGTATTTCTTTGCGTCTAGCAGGACGTGAAGTGGATGTGCGTGTTTCTACTTTACCTTCGTCACATGGCGAACGTGTTGTAATGCGTTTGCTTGATAAACAAGCAGGACGTTTGAATATGACGCATTTGGGTTTAATGCCAAATGACTATGAACGTTTGACGCAATTGGTACATCGTCCACATGGGATTATTTTGGTGACTGGTCCTACAGGTTCGGGTAAAACCACCACGCTTTATGCAGCATTATCAGACTTAAATGATGGTTCTAAAAATATCCTCACAGCAGAAGACCCAATCGAATATCAGCTTGAAGGAGTCGGACAGACGCAGGTTAATACCAAAGTAGATATGACCTTTGCGCGTGCGTTGAAAGCCATGCTGCGTCAAGACCCTGATGTGGTCATGGTCGGTGAGATTCGTGACCTTGAAACTGCGGAAATCGCAGTTCAGGCATCACTCACAGGTCACTTGGTTTTATCTACTCTGCATACTAATACTGCCATTGGTGCTGTCACTCGTTTAAAAGATATGGGCATTGAACCATTTTTATTATCGAGTTCTTTGATTGGGGTAATTGCACAGCGTTTGGTGAGAACGATTTGTTCGCATTGTCATACATGGCGTGAAGCTGATGATTTTGAAAAAGAAATATTTAAGCCAGTTTCAAATGCGATAGATTTAAAACTTCCTGTGCCGAATGGTTGTGATCATTGTTCGCATACGGGTTTTAGTGGTCGTACAGCGATTTATGAAATCGTGCCGATAGATGAGCAAATGCGTCGTTTAGTGCATGGTAATGCTGCTGAATATGAGCTTGAGGAATATGCACGTCGTGATGCAGGTTCGATTCGTGATGATGGTTTGCGTAAAGTCTTGGCAGGTAAAACCACGATGGAAGAAGTTTTACGTGTGACCAATGAAGCAGCAGAGTGATGAAAGCATTATTCATATCAGGCTTTTTATCTTTTGCACTTTGGGGATGCCATAGTACTGTTACTCAGCCAAAAGCAAAATTTGAAGAGCCTGAACGTGAACAGTGTTATCAGAAGTGTTTAGGTAGTTATAAGGGAAATGCTGAAGGTGCTCGAAATAAATGTTTTCGTATCGCATCTAAATATAAAGAAGGACGTTCATGTTTTGGTGGGCATGGAATATAAAATATTAAAAAGCCTGATTTATGGAAATCAGGCTTTTTAATGGATTACAAGTTATTGAAATTTTTAACTAACATAGTATTTTGCACATAAGATATATTATGTTAGTTTGAGGAAAACTTAAATTTAATTAGTTGGCATTATAGCCAAATTTCCTTGTTAGTAATATATTTTTCCACCAACTCTCTCTGCTTAATATAATTTGATCATCTGTCTTAGATTTAAAAATATCTAATATTGAATACCTAAAGTTTTCTTCTATGTAATCTTTTGACAATTTTTTTAATTCCACATTTCCACCATGACCATTATCAACATAGCATTGCCATCTATTTAAGAGCATATGCTGACCAGATGCAGATCCAACATACATTTTTCCCTTATGAATATCTGTAATTAAATAAACAGCTTTTTGATTCTGTAAAGCTGTTTTCCATGATTCTTTTTCAATAACACGAGAAAGCTCTTTCCAAGATACATTGACATTATCATAGCCTGGAAAAATATCATTATCGAAGATATCAGGAAGTATTTGGTAAACTTCACATTGATTCATTAAAGAACTAGCATTTCTTACAACGGATTGTGAGGTATTTTTATATTTTACAATTACTCGCCCAACAAACTTATTATATTCTATTAAGTTTTCAAACTCATAGCCCATAGCATCACGTAAATCTAGATCTTTAGTGACTTTGCCTATATGAAATAAAAGCCATAGATCTTCTTTAGGTTTAATTCTAAGTAGTCCAATCGTTGTTTGATCTTTTTTGTAGGATTTCTTGCCTTTGTAATTCCAATAATGACCTCTAAGAAGGCCCTGCATATCTCCATTTTTAAAGGCTTCTATAACATTCCAATTCTCTGTGCCATAGTCGAAGTTAAGTCTGATTTTTACATTATCTAAATCTTTAATTTGTAAAATGTCATTTAACATTACTTTATGTTCAATATTCACTAATACAGCTAATCTTTCTAATGCTCTTAGAACTAGTCCAGAGCGAAGACCATGAGAGAGTTCTCCTTCTATAAATCTTTCCGTACGAATAACTGAGGTTAAAAAAGCTAAAATTGTATTCTGATCAAAATTAGCAATACTTTTTTCATCTAACGTAATAAGTGATAAGTCATCTTGATAATTTAAAACCATTTTATCTTTCATTGCTTCAAGGAGGCGGCTTTTAATTTTTTCTATTGGCAGAGTATTATCAGCCTGCAATTTTTCTAAATCAGGTCTGAGTTGTAATAAAGACGTATATACGTTCATAATAAGCTCTTGAAAATAACTATATTTTTATAATTTACAGGAAAAACAATATGATATCAGCTTAATTAATAATCAAAAAACTACATTTGCGTCAATTTGTGTCGCTATATAAATCATAACTATTATAAAAATTCTTACTTATTTAACACAATGAATATTATGAGAAGTTTTTTAATATTTCTGTATTATCAAGTTCTTAAATGATTTCAAGTAATACACTCATTCTGAAAAAGCCGATTATAAAAATCGGCTTTTGAATAAGCGTTTAGATTATTTATAAAGAATCAAACAATCACATTCAATGTCACATCAATATTGCCACGTGTTGCATTTGAATATGGGCAAACGATATGCGCAGCATCAACGAGTTTCTGTGCTTCAGCTTGTTCCATACCTTCCAAATGAATATCTAACTTCACTTCGATGCCGAAACCTGTTGGAATTGGCCCAATACCAACTTTACCTTCAATATAGGCATCAGACGTAATTTTTAAATGGTCACGGTTGGCAACAAACTTCATCGCACCCAAGAAACATGCAGAATATCCTGCTGCAAATAACTGTTCAGGATTGGTTCCACCACCTGCACCGCCCATTTCTTTAGGGACAGCTAGCTTAACATCTAAAATACCATCTGATGAAGTTGCACGACCATCACGACCACCTGTAGCTTTGGCATGCGCGGTATACACTACTTTTTCTAAAGACATACGTATTCCCTGAAGTTTTTAAGTTGGAATAAATATCCTGTCTTAAATTGATGAAAGAATAAGCAGTGATTTTGTAAATTTATTCAATACATTTTACAGTCTAATCAGGGTGAGTATTGCACTAAGACACGATGCTGCATCAAAGGCATAGAGGCACGGATTTTTTCTTGTTCAGCTAAATCAAAAGGTACTGTAATAAGCTGCGCACCTTCAGCATGAGTAATCTCTAAAATTTGACCACGACTATTGGTAGCACCTGTATGTCCCCAAGTTTGACGTTTTTCACCATGCCAACCTTGTTGGGCTGCGCCCAAAACTTGACATTGACTGTCCATTGCACGTGCTTGTAGTAGTAACTGCCAGTGCATCTCACCTGTGGTATAGGTAAATGCCGCAGGCGCAGTTAAAATATTTGCACCTTGTGAACGTAGCGTTAAAGCCAGTTCAGGAAAACGTAAGTCATAGCAAACCATTAAGCCGATATTGCCAAATGGGGTTTTAGCAACAACAACTTCATTGCCAGGTTCAAAGAATTTTGATTCTTGATATCCCCCGACCGAATCACCCACTTGTACATCAAATAAATGAATCTTGTCATAACGAGCTTCAGTGCGTTCAGGACTAATACACAAACTCACTGTGCGTACACGACCATCAGCGATGCTTGAACCATCAGGGCGAAAAGGGCAAGGCAAAGTCCCAGCCACAATCCAAATCTGATATTGATGCGATAAATTTTCTAAACGCTGTTGAAACTCTTCAAAACGCTCAGCCGTTTCTCGTTGTTTCCCAGCGGCAAAGCATACAAAGTTTTCAGGGAAAACGATTAAAGAAGCACCATTTGCTTTACTTTGCTGTATCAACGACTCAACCACACTGAAGTTTGCTTCAATGTCATTTTGCGAGTTCATTTGAACAACAGAAAGTAAAGTCATGATTTTTTCCTTATTTTAAAGCTAAGCGTTGTGCTGTGGCTCAGAATGGGATGCACATTCCATGTCATCTTGCTGTTTTTCGAGTTGTTTGACCAGTGGTTCAAACATATTTTGATTATTCTTATTGAGTTTCATTAAAGTCTTATGTGCATCTAAGACTGTGGTCAGCATGGTGCTGTGGTTTACATTATCATCGAGCAACGCCTGCGTACAGACAGTTGGATCACCGCAATAATTTAAGATGACAAAAACCTGCCCTAAGCCCATGCTATTGGCAAGCGTCGTGATGTCAGGATTTGTGGATAACATAACAGCTTGGATGTGATGAGCTTGTTTGAGCTTTAAGCCTAACTTTGCCAGTACACCTAAAACTGTACTATCTATAAATGTGGTTTGGGTTAAATCAACAATTGCGCCAACGACGTTTTCTTGTTGTTCAATCCGTGCCAAAAGTTTGTCTAAGCTTATACAAGATTGGGCTCGCACTTCACCAATGAGTTTGAAAATATGCGTTCCATTCAAGCTTGCATATTCAACATGACCTGTTGACATATAAATGCCATTTGCAGAGAAGGATTGGAAAATTATCACATAGCGCAACTCTATACTCAAGTATTGACGCGTTAGAGAATAGTCTATATTTAATTAAATTATTGAATTTTATATTAATTCATTCTGCGTAAACTGAGGATAGCAATGTCATCAGCAACGTGATTTGGGGCTTTGAATGATTGATTTTGCAAATGATAGACCAATTGGGAGAATTGTTCATTTAAACCACCTTTATATGGCTCAAGTGCACCATCTGAGCAAATGATAAAGCGTGCATGACGATTTAACACCAATTCAAACTCTTCAACTTCAAGGTCTTCCGTTAAGCCCAAAGGAAAACTACTGGTATTTAATACACGAGGTGCTTGATTGGGTTCAAAAATAATCGGAGGAGGGTAATGTCCCGCACTAGACCATTTTAAAGCATGAGTTTCTAGATTTAAAACACCAACGATCATGGTGATGTGTTTTTCAATATTTTCCTGCACCAACATACCATTAAGTTTTTTAATCAATTCACGTGGTGTCTTAGAGCGACCATGAAAAGCAGCCATCCATGAGGTGAGTAAAGAGCTGGTTACACCATGACCTGAAACATCAGCTAAATAAAAGATAATTTCTTTATCGCTAATTTTCCAATAATCATACCAATCGCCTGATAAATAAGCCGAAGGTTTAAATAAAGTTTCAACCTTGTAATTTTGTAGTTCAATCGGATTGGGTAAAAGTTTTTTCTGTAATTCAGCGGCAGAAGGAAGATCACGACTGTCTTGATTACGTTTATATTGTGCATCAATTTTTAATAAAGAATGTTCAGGATGGGCAGGCAGTCGTGTCCAAATCCAACCTGCTAAAGCACCAAGTTCCCACGCTTGAGAGAGTGCAGTACCTTCATTTTCAAAAGCAATAGCGACCGTTGGAAGATTCCATTGATGTTGTAAATAGTCTTGTACATCCGCAATCGCAATAACAGTTGGATCATATAAATGAATATCTTCAATGTTGATCATTTGCAGACTCGGAAGGGCATTTAGGACTTGGTCTAAATTGGGTATGGTGCGAGTGGGCTGAATGAAATACATAAAGTTAATCAATAATCCTAAAGTAAAACTCATGATGCTGAATATATGGTAGACGATGTAAATACGATAACCAAGAGGTGTTGACTACCCTAAAGGGCTATCAACACCAAAGATTTTTTACAAAATATGTTAAAATATTCTCGAAATTATTGTTCACTGTCTACGGTTTCATCATCAGATACATCATCGACAAAAGAAATCGCTTCAGAACCTAAACCTTTTTTCTGCGCAATATTATAGCTTTGACGTTGTAAATAAATATCACGAATTGCTGCATATCTATCCCCTTGTAACGCACTTTCGAATTCTAATAAACGGGAACGGGCATTAATACCACCCATTAGACGATTACCCCAAATTAAACCCGTTTGATCATTATCATCCATCGGATAAGTTAATGGATTTGCATAACCTTCCGCAACATAATCAAGAGAGTTACGCAAAGTGCTTGGCCCTAAAACTGGTAACATAAGATAAGGACCACTTGGCACACCATAATAACCAAGAGTTGTACCTAAAGTTTCATCTTCATTTGGCATTCCTAAACGTTTTGCTGGATCAGCCAAACCTAAAGAAGTTACTGTATTGATCGTAAAGCGTCCTAAAGTTTTAGCGGCACGTTTAAAACGACCTTGAGCCAATTGATTGACAGCATTCCAAGGTTCACTCAGATTTTTACGGAACGAACTATAAGAACCACGGACATCTTGAGGAACTTTTTGAGAATATTGCACCGCCAATGGGCGAGCAATATTACGATCTAACATATCATTAAAAGCGTAAATTTCACGATTTAACGGCTGTAGTGGATCTTTGACTTCATCTGCTTGGGCGGCATTGGCATTTACTTTTAGATTATCTACTTTGACATTCTTTAATTCTTTTAAAGCATCCAGACGAGGATGTTTACTATCAACAGTTGAATTGTCGGTAGCTACAGTTACAGTAGAGTCTGACTCACTTCCAGTTTGAATGTTCTCTACACTTTCATCTGCTTGAGTGAGTGTATTATTTAAAGATGCATCTTGAGCAAATGCATTTGAGGTCAAGCCTATGCACAGCATACTTGCCCATAAAAAATTTAAACGATGCATATGAATCCTTAATTGAAGTCAATGAAACGAAATAATGAAGTTGTGTAGTCACATTTAGTTTTCAGAATAAATCTATTCTAACAGTAGTTCATTGCGATGTATTTAACCAAAAACATTTAAAAAATGTAAAAAAAATGCTGTTTAGCTTAAAAAAACAACGCTCATGCATAAAAATAAGAAATTTTCTAAATAAATTTAAAAAAGGGGTTGCGTGGGCTTAGAAATGCTGTAGAATGCACATCCATCGGCGGTGATGAAGATTAAAACTTCTGATAAAACAGTGATTTAGCATGAAATGGTTGAGTTGGGTTTTAGCAGGAAGGATTAAAGATAGTTTTCATTATCAGTTGACTTTCTAGTTTAAGAGAGTAATATAGCCGACCTAGCTTGATGCTGACGAAGCATTGAGAAGATCATTAAGAGAATATGAAGAACAACTTGTGTGGATTTTTACTGATTGATTAATCGAAATATTATCATTGATTGATTGGTTTAAATTACTCGAAGTTTATTTGAGAGAATTTGTCAGTAATTGATGAGCCAGAATTGGTGTCTTATTCTTTAATAAAGGCACAAATGATTTTAACTGAAGAGTTTGATCATGGCTCAGATTGAACGCTGGCGGCAGGCTTAACACATGCAAGTCGAGCGGGGTGAGTTGCTTCGGTAACTGACCTAGCGGCGGACGGGTGAGTAATACTTAGGAATCTGCCTATTAGTGGGGGACAACATTCCGAAAGGGATGCTAATACCGCATACGCCCTACGGGGGAAAGCAGGGGATCACTTGTGACCTTGCGCTAATAGATGAGCCTAAGTCGGATTAGCTAGTTGGTGGGGTAAAGGCCTACCAAGGCGACGATCTGTAGCGGGTCTGAGAGGATGATCCGCCACACTGGGACTGAGACACGGCCCAGACTCCTACGGGAGGCAGCAGTGGGGAATATTGGACAATGGGGGGAACCCTGATCCAGCCATGCCGCGTGTGTGAAGAAGGCCTTATGGTTGTAAAGCACTTTAAGCGAGGAGGAGGCTCTTTTGGTTAATACCCAAGATGAGTGGACGTTACTCGCAGAATAAGCACCGGCTAACTCTGTGCCAGCAGCCGCGGTAATACAGAGGGTGCGAGCGTTAATCGGATTTACTGGGCGTAAAGCGTACGTAGGCGGCTTTTTAAGTCGGATGTGAAATCCCCGAGCTTAACTTGGGAATTGCATTCGATACTGGGAAGCTAGAGTATGGGAGAGGATGGTAGAATTCCAGGTGTAGCGGTGAAATGCGTAGAGATCTGGAGGAATACCGATGGCGAAGGCAGCCATCTGGCCTAATACTGACGCTGAGGTACGAAAGCATGGGGAGCAAACAGGATTAGATACCCTGGTAGTCCATGCCGTAAACGATGTCTACTAGCCGTTGGGGCCTTTGAGGCTTTAGTGGCGCAGCTAACGCGATAAGTAGACCGCCTGGGGAGTACGGTCGCAAGACTAAAACTCAAATGAATTGACGGGGGCCCGCACAAGCGGTGGAGCATGTGGTTTAATTCGATGCAACGCGAAGAACCTTACCTGGTCTTGACATAGTAGAAACTTTCCAGAGATGGATTGGTGCCTTCGGGAATCTACATACAGGTGCTGCATGGCTGTCGTCAGCTCGTGTCGTGAGATGTTGGGTTAAGTCCCGCAACGAGCGCAACCCTTTTCCTTACTTGCCAGCATTTCGGATGGGAACTTTAAGGATACTGCCAGTGACAAACTGGAGGAAGGCGGGGACGACGTCAAGTCATCATGGCCCTTACGACCAGGGCTACACACGTGCTACAATGGTCGGTACAAAGGGTTGCTACCTAGCGATAGGATGCTAATCTCAAAAAGCCGATCGTAGTCCGGATTGGAGTCTGCAACTCGACTCCATGAAGTCGGAATCGCTAGTAATCGCGGATCAGAATGCCGCGGTGAATACGTTCCCGGGCCTTGTACACACCGCCCGTCACACCATGGGAGTTTATTGCACCAGAAGTAGGTAGTCTAACCGCAAGGAGGACGCTTACCACGGTGTGGTCGACGACTGGGGTGAAGTCGTAACAAGGTAGCCGTAGGGGAACCTGCGGCTGGATCACCTCCTTAACGAAAGATTGACGATTGGTAAGAATCCACAACAAGTTGTTCTTCATTGATGTATCTGAGGGTCTGTAGCTCAGTTGGTTAGAGCACACGCTTGATAAGCGTGGGGTCACAAGTTCAAGTCTTGTCAGACCCACCACTACTGATAAGAGTGCAGAAAAGCAGAATACATTAAGATCTTAACTGGGGACTTAGCTTAGTTGGTAGAGCGCCTGCTTTGCACGCAGGAGGTCAGGAGTTCGACTCTCCTAGTCTCCACCATGTACTTTAAAGAGTACGGGCTAAATAATAGATTATAGAAATTAATGAATTTGATGAAAATTGAATTGATTAATTTCTGTGATTTATCACAGTTTACTACTTGCTGACGAGGCGGTAGTTAATCATTAACAGAATATATTTGAGTTGAAATAAATTGTTCATACTCGTTTTAGTTAACTTAGCAAGCAATTGTGAAAGTTAAATGAAATGAGTAACTAGCGATAAAACTGAATCAAGCGTTTTGGTATATGAATCTAATTGAAGCTGTACAGTGTTTAGATACACAGTACTTCGAACTGTAAATTAAATAAATAATTTATTATTTACTTAATTGTCTTAATCCTACTTGTAGGGGTTAACGACTGTTTGGGGTTGTATAGTCAAGTAATTAAGTGCATGTGGTGGATGCCTTGGCAGTCAGAGGCGATGAAAGACGTAATAGCCTGCGATAAGCTTCGGGGAGGCGGCAAATATCCTGTGATCCGGAGATTTCTGAATGGGGAAACCCACTTACCATAAGGTAGGTATCATATGATGAATACATAGTCATATGAGGCGAACGAGGGGAAGTGAAACATCTCAGTACCCTTAGGAAAAGAAATCAATTGAGATTCCCTCAGTAGCGGCGAGCGAACGGGGATCAGCCCATTAAGTTATATGTGTTTTAGCGGAATGCTCTGGGAAGTGCGACCGTAGAGGGTGATAGTCCCGTACACGAAAGGGCACATATAATGATGACGAGTAGGGCGAGGCACGTGAAACCTTGTCTGAATATGGGGGGACCATCCTCCAAGGCTAAATACTCCTGACTGACCGATAGTGAACCAGTACCGTGAGGGAAAGGCGAAAAGAACCCCTGTGAGGGGAGTGAAATAGATCCTGAAACCGCATGCATACAAGCAGTGGGAGCCAACTTGTTTGGTGACTGCGTACCTTTTGTATAATGGGTCAGCGACTTATATTCAGTAGCAAGGTTAACCGAATAGGGGAGCCGTAGAGAAATCGAGTCTTAATAGGGCGCATAGTTGCTGGGTATAGACCCGAAACCGGGTGATCTATCCATGAGCAGGTTGAAGGTTGGGTAACACTAACTGGAGGACCGAACCCACTGTCGTTGAAAAGCCAGGGGATGACTTGTGGATAGGGGTGAAAGGCTAATCAAACTCGGTGATAGCTGGTTCTCCCCGAAAGCTATTTAGGTAGCGCCTCGGACGAATACCATTGGGGGTAGAGCACTGTTTCGGCTAGGGGGTCATCCCGACTTACCAAACCGATGCAAACTCCGAATACCAATGAGTACTATCCGGGAGACAGACTGCGGGTGCTAACGTCCGTAGTCAAGAGGAAAACAATCCAGACCGCCAGCTAAGGCCCCAAAATTATAGTTAAGTGGGAAACGATGTGGGAAGGCATAGACAGCTAGGAGGTTGGCTTAGAAGCAGCCACCCTTTAAAGAAAGCGTAATAGCTCACTAGTCGAGTCGGCCTGCGCGGAAGATGTAACGGGGCTAAAACTATATGCCGAAGCTGCGGATGTATACAATGTATACGTGGTAGGGGAGCGTTCTGTAAGCCGATGAAGGTGGATTGAGAAGTCTGCTGGAGGTATCAGAAGTGCGAATGCTGACGTGAGTAACGACAAAACGGGTGAAAAACCCGTTCGCTGAAAGACCAAGGGTTCCAGTCCAACGTTAATCGGGGCTGGGTGAGTCGACCCCTAAGGCGAGGCCGAGAGGCGTAGTCGATGGGAAATTGGTTAATATTCCAATACTTCTGTGTAATGCGATGAGAGGACGGAGAAGGTTAAGTCAGCCTGGCGTTGGTTGTCCAGGTGAAAGGTTGTAGGCATGTATCTTAGGCAAATCCGGGGTACTCTATGCTGAGAACTGATATCAAGCTGTACTTGTACAGTAAAGTGGCTGATACCATACTTCCAAGAAAAGTCTCTAAGCTTCAGTTACACAGGAATCGTACCCGAAACCGACACAGGTGGTCAGGTCGAGTAGACCAAAGCGCTTGAGAGAACTCTGCTGAAGGAACTAGGCAAAATGGTACCGTAACTTCGGGAGAAGGTACGCTGCCGGTGGTGATTCCCCTCGCGGGATGAGCTGTTGGCAGCCACAGAAACTAGGCCCCTGCAACTGTTTATTAAAAACATAGCACTCTGCAAACACGAAAGTGGACGTATAGGGTGTGATGCCTGCCCGGTGCTGGAAGGTTAATTGATGGGGTTAGCGTAAGCGAAGCTCTTGATCGAAGCCCCAGTAAACGGCGGCCGTAACTATAACGGTCCTAAGGTAGCGAAATTCCTTGTCGGGTAAGTTCCGACCTGCACGAATGGCATAATGATGGGGGCGCTGTCTCCAGCAGAGGCTCAGTGAAATCGAAATCGCCGTGAAGATGCGGTGTACCCGCGGCTAGACGGAAAGACCCCGTGAACCTTTACTGCAGCTTGACATTGAACTTTGATCTTACTTGTGTAGGATAGGTGGGAGGCTTTGAAACCGAGACGCTAGTTTCGGTGGAGCCAATCTTGAAATACCACCCTGGTAATATTGAGGTTCTAACTCTGCTCCATAATCTGGAGCGAGGACCATGTCTGGTGGGTAGTTTGACTGGGGCGGTCTCCTCCTAAAGAGTAACGGAGGAGTACGAAGGTGCGCTCAGCGTGGTCGGAAATCACGCGTAGAGTATAAAGGCAAAAGCGCGCTTAACTGCGAGACCCACAAGTCGAGCAGGTACGAAAGTAGGTCTTAGTGATCCGGTGGTTCTGTATGGAAGGGCCATCGCTCAACGGATAAAAGGTACTCTGGGGATAACAGGCTGATACCGCCCAAGAGTTCATATCGACGGCGGTGTTTGGCACCTCGATGTCGGCTCATCTCATCCTGGGGCTGAAGCAGGTCCCAAGGGTATGGCTGTTCGCCATTTAAAGAGGTACGCGAGCTGGGTTTAGAACGTCGTGAGACAGTTCGGTCCCTATCTACCGTGGGCGCTGGAAATTTGAGAGGATCTGCTCCTAGTACGAGAGGACCAGAGTGGACGAACCTCTGGTGTACCGGTTGTGACGCCAGTCGCATCGCCGGGTAGCTATGTTCGGAAGGGATAACCGCTGAAAGCATCTAAGCGGGAAGCCTACCTCAAGATAAGATTTCCCTAGGACTTTATGTCCTCTAAAGATCCGTTCAAGACTAGGACGTTGATAGGTTGGATGTGGAAGTACGGCGACGTATGAAGCTGACCAATACTAATTGATCGTGAGGCTTGACTATACAACACCCAAACAGTTGTTGTATAAAGCTTAATTGATTCATTAAAGATCAAATGATCTAAAAATACTTGATTCAGATAACGCTTGAACATACAATTTCGCTCAAATTAAATTCTGTTAATAACTCTTTTGGAAAAAACCTTAGCAAACAAGTAAGACTAAGCAAGTATCCATAAACAGTTGTGCTGGCGACAATAGCAAGAGTGAACCACCTGATCCCTTCCCGAACTCAGAAGTGAAACCTCTTAGCGCTGATGGTAGTGTGGGGTTACCCATGTGAGAGTAAGTCATCGCCAGCTCATTATTCAAATCCCTCTGATGCTTATAGCGCAGGGGGATTTTTTATGCTAGAAAGAAAAAGAAAGACAGTTCACAAAGATTTTCTCAACAATCATGTGAAGAAAGTATTGCAATGGAAATTTTGCCTCCTGATCTCACTATTCAATCGATTCTTAAATTAATCCAACAAACTCATCACATCATCTTCTGTTAATTTCACTTCATTTTCATGATCTATACTTAAAATAGACTTTGCTAGATCTGCTTTTTTGTTTTGTAAAGCTAAAATTTTCTCTTCTATACTTTGATTGGTAATGAGCTTATACACAAATACAGGCTTATCTTGTCCAATTCGCCAAGCACGATCTGAAGCTTGATCTTCAGCTGCAGGATTCCACCAAGGATCATAATGAATCACAGTATCCGCAGCAGTTAAGTTTAATCCCACACCACCAGCTTTTAAACTAATTAAGAAAACAGGAATATTTCCTGCTTGAAAAGCTGTGATGACCTCATCTCGTTTTCGGGTTTGCCCTGTAAGTTTTACATTTTTAATTTTAAGTTGATTGAGTTCATTTTCAATGATTTGCAGCATAGTGGTGAATTGAGAGAAGATCAAAATTTTACGACCTTCTTCTACCATATTCATGACCATTTCAAGTAATTGCTCAAGTTTTGCAGAAGCAATATTTTCATTTTTAATATGTTCTAATTTAAGTAAACTTGGGTGACAGCAAACCTGACGTAATTTTAATAAAGCATCTAAGATTTGAATTTGACTACGATTAAATCCTTTTTCTGCGATAATTTCACGAATATTTTTTTGCATGGTGGCGCGAACAGCTTCATAGAGTTTAGATTGCTGCTGATTCATGTCGATATTGATTTCAATCGTGGTTTTTTCAGGAAGTTCTTTGGCAACTTCTGTTTTTAAACGGCGTAACATGAAGGGCTTAATGCGTGAAATTAATTTACTTTTAATGTGAATATCTGCATTTTTTTCGATTGGATTTCGATATTTTTTATTAAACACATCCTGACTATATAAAAATCCTGGCATTAAAAAATGGAACAGCGACCATAATTCCCCAAGATGATTTTCCATCGGTGTACCTGTTAGGCATAAACGGTGTTTGGCTTGAATTTGACGAGCAATTTGTGCAGCTTTAGCGCGAGGATTTTTAATATTTTGTGCTTCATCCAAGATTAATAAATGATATTGATGTACTAAAAGTTGTTCTTCATCACGGCTTAATAATGGGTAAGTGCTGAGAATAATATCTGAATTTTCAATATCTTGAAAATACTCAGTACGTTGTTGTCCTTGTAAAACCAAAACTTTTAATTGAGGCGTAAATTTTCCTGCTTCTTTGCGCCAGTTTTGCATCAGTGACGTCGGGGCGATAATCAAAGCAGGATGTTTCTCTAAATGTCCTGCTTGTTTTTCCATGAGAATATGTGCCAAAGTTTGTGCTGTTTTACCCAACCCCATATCATCGGCGAGTATCCCACCATGTTCGGTTTCACGTAAAAACTGTAACCATGCTAAACCCTGTTGTTGATAGGGGCGTAATTCTCCATTAAAGCCTTTAGGTGTTGCGATCTGCTGTTGATAGCTTTGATTGAGTTTGTGTGCAAATTGATATAAACGCTCTGTACCTTGCCACGGCATACCTAAAGTATGACCTAAATCAATCAGTTGTGCTGCATCATAACGGTCAAAACCTGCGGATTCAGGTGACTGCAAAATTTCTTTTAAATAAATCAGAATAGGCTTAATATCTTGCACTTTTAAGGTGAGTTGCGGCTGTTGCTTGCCCAAATTCAATATAAAATAACCATCCTCTTCTAATTCTTCAAAAAATTCTGGCTCTAAAATGGTCGGCATTTTAACAACAAGATGTGATAATAATTTAATCAAATCATAGGTGTTGCCATTTTGATCCTGAATCGTTGCACCGACTTCGAACCAATCTTGTGAGTGTTCTGATTCATCTAAATGCAGTTGTAGATTTTGTGTGGGTAATAAATTAAATAAACTGTCAGGTGTATGCTCAACCTGCCAACCTTTTTGTTCTAATTGATTTTCAGGAATCAGTTGTTCAATCCAACGCGAAGGCTCTGCACAAAAGATTGAATTTTCTGTGACTTGATCAAATGCAGGGCGTTTATTTTTACTGAACTTGCTTAGGTTTTGAAATGTAGGAATGTTTTGTTTTAATTGTTCAATCCATTGTTTTTCACTATTCAAATCACGTTGTTGCCGGACGGATTTTCCGTTGTGATAAACGATCACATTTTCATCAGGATTGCCAGCTTTGATTCGTCCACTTGGATATTCAAATTCGATCTCTGCCATTGCATAATGATGCATATAGGCAATGCGATCATATTGTGGATAGACACCAAAACGTAAAATCGGCTTAGGCTGACCTGTGATGATGTCAATATTTTGAGCCGATTGCGCTTGTGGGAATGCTTCAAAAATTGAATAGGGTTGGATGACTTGTTCAAACTCTGCCAAAAGCTCAACAGGCATTTGTGGCATATTCATTAATTCATCTAACATTTCAATAGAATAAGAAGATTCAAGTCGTCCAACTTGATTGGTCAAACTGTCTAAATAACTCAGTGGATGTGAATAAATAATATAAATGTGCTTCGCATGTTCAGCATCGATTTTTTGTTGTTGTGGATCTAAGAAATTTGCTTTCAGTTTTTCAGTTTGTTGTTCAGGACGCGCATGCCAATCAAACTCAAGTTGATAACATTGTTCTGACCATGTTAGTGCAGGATTTGAGGTATTTAAACTATAGCAAACACCCTTTTGAATCACCATTTTTAATTGTTCTTGATAAATACCTGAAATATCCCACATTGAAGGATAATTATAGATACTTGTATTATTGAAGTTTAATTTGGCAAAAAAATACAGATGATTAAAAATATTTTTGTCTTCGTTAGATACTTTTAAGCGACCATTGGGTACATTGTCATAGCTGGTATAGTGTTCAGTTTTGCTGATATTGCCGTCTTTAGTACGCCGTACTTTATGTACACTGAGTTGTAATTTATTAGAATTTTTCTTTGGTTGAAAAATATAAATAAGTTGATGTTGTGACGCTACTTGTTTAGATTTTTCTACTGCCAATTGCTGACGAAATTGATCAAGCCATGCTTTCGCAGCGTGATGTCTTGTATTTTTTATAGATGATAGATTTTGCTGTGATTGCTGAGAAGTATTCACAGATTGTCCATTTAATTTTTTAAATGGCTGTTCATGTTGATGATCATAATAATAACGTGCCAAAGCAGCTGCATGTTTACAATTAAAGCCAACGGGACAACTACATTCATTCTCAATGATTTTATTTCTGACAAGATCAATGCGAATAAAGGTTTCGTACAAGTCGTTGCCGATAATTTGTGCCTCTATATCCAGTCGGTTATTTTCGAGATGTACATCGAGGGTCTGTAAGTCAATTTTTTTGACGTAGCTTAAACTTCTTTGAATAGTCGCAGTGCTAAAATGTGTTAAAAATTGAGTTAATGTTGTCATCATTGCGTCATATAAAAATGCAAATAGCCCAAGATTGTAATCTATTTCTACGGCTAAAAATAAAAATTACACAGAATAAAAAAGCTCAGATGGCTGAAAAGATCATGACTTTAAAGTTTAAATGATGGTTTTTGCAAACTTAAAAGTACAAAAATCTGTCAGTATAGATTTTAAAATTAATAAGGATGTATGTAAAAATGAATCCAAATCCAATTTATTACAGCCCGCAACATTTTGAATTTGCTGATAGTGTGCGTAAATTTGTACAAAAGGAGTTAATGCCTTATGTGAATGAATGGGAAGAATCAGAAACATTTCCGAAAGTGCTTTATAAAAAAGCTGCTGATATTGGACTGTTAGGTTTGGGTTTTGATGAAAACTATGGCGGTATTTCGGGGACAGATGCATTTCATATTTTATTGTCTTCTATAGAACTCGCTAAAACAGGTTCAGGCGGTTTGTGTGCATCTTTGTTGTCGCACTCGATTGGTGCACCACCCATTAATCATTTCGCATCACCTGAGATTAAAGAACAAGTACTCACACAGATTTTAGCAGGTGAAAAAATTTCTGCTTTGGCAATTACTGAACCCACAGGGGGATCAGATGTTGCAGCTTTGAAAACCAAAGCTGTGCGTGATGGGGATGATTATATTTTAAATGGTGAAAAAACTTTTATTACCTCGGGAATACGTGCTGATTATTATACTGTTGCGGTACGCACTGACCCTGAAGCCAAAGGACCAAATGGCATTTCCATGATTTTGGTTGATGCACATAGTGAAGGCATTAGCAAATCTAAGCTAGATAAAATGGGGTGGTGGGCGTCGGACACGGCACATTTGCATTTTGATAATGTGCGTGTCCCTGCAAAAAATTTGCTTGGTGCTGAAAATATGGGCTTCCTTGTGATTATGAATAACTTCAATATGGAGCGTTTTTTCCTTGCAGCAAGTAGTTATGGTTTTGCACTGACATGTTATGAAGAAGCTTTAGAATGGGCGAGAGAGCGTAAAACTTTTGGTAAACGCTTGGTGGATCATCAAGTAGTACGTCATAAATTGGTAGAGATGGCAACTCGTTTAACTTCGACTAGAGCTTTACTTGAAGATACTGCATACCGTTTGGGGCAACCTGAGTTACAGGGCAATGAGTTGATCGCACAGATTTGTATGCTTAAAAATGTCGCAACACAAACCATGCAGTTTTGTGCGGATGCCGCAGTGCAAACGCTTGGTGGAATGGGTTTTATGCGAGGTACAAAGTCAGAGCGTATTTACCGTGATGTCAAAGTGAATATGATTGGTGGTGGTGCTGAGGAAATTATGAAAGATTTGGCGAGTCGTCAGTTGGGGTATTAGATTTTATACAGTGTTATTATTTTAAGCAGTAATTTATTTATATAAATTACTGCTTTTTATTCATTTAAGATTAACGAACTTCACGTGTTTCTTCTAAATCAATCAAATCTTTTAGTGTAGCAAAATCAACTTTACGTATTTCATATAAAGGTGTTTTCAATAGGCTGTGAACAGCTTCGAAAGTATCAAAATTAGGTTGAACATAACGTTGCAATTCTAGTCTGCTATTTTCATATTTCCATGTATCTGAATATTTTTGTAGTGTTTGCTCAAGCTGTTCGGGTTGTTCACTGAGTTCGGATAATTCTCCATACTGATAAAGTCTAAATTCATTATTAAACTGTTCTAAAAACCGTTTTTTTTCTGCATGATGTTTTAAAAAGTCCGCTGTTTTTCCAAAAATCAGTTCACCGCAAAAATCATCATCTTGATCAAAGGGATTCCCATAAGGATCGGGAAGACGAAGATAATGTTCTTTTTCAATATTCCAAATGACATAATTTTCATCATTAAATTCTTCAAGCTGATAAGCGAGTAGTTTAAGTTGTTCAGCGAAAAAAAATGTATCTACATCATTAAATTCTTCAGGTAACACATCAACCATATAACTAGATTCATCTAAAAATCCTATGTTTGTACGTTGAATCATGACTTGATTTATAGCTTGTAATTCTGTTTCATTGAAAATGTCATAAACATTGTAATTGCTTAAAGTATTTTCTTGTAAATACTCGATGTTCAGCTTTTTAAATGCATGTTGTGCATCTATTAAACTTGAGTAGACACCGACAATTTCACCAATTTGATAATCAGTTAAACTGTAGTAATCGCCTTGATATTCAAATATTTTTTTTCGAATGACATATTTGATATTATTACTCATTTTCTTCTCCATTGGTGATTTTATTGAGTTGTTCTAAAGTGATTTGTCGGATTTCAAAAAATGGTTGTTTAAGTAAAGCATTCATGGATTTGAGTTGTATAAAAGTAAGCTCATCCCAATCTGCTTCTGTGATGCTATTTTCATTAGTACTATAGGTAATTGCTGTAATATTTTGGATCAGATTTTTAAAAAGAGCAGGGCTATCGCTAATGTCATTTAAATTTTTATTAAAAATTTGTTCTTCAAAATGTTCTTCAATGACAGGATAAAGTTGATCAAAATTTAGATCATCAAAATTTTCATTTTGGCTGTCAAAAACTGTATTAAAATCATAATTTGTTAAATAGCTTTGTTCTTCATTTGACCATAAAATATAAATAGGTTTTTGTTGATCAATTTCAATCAGTTGATAATGGAGTACACCTGAAATTTGTGCAAATTCAAATGCATCATCTAATTCCATTTCAGGAATTTCATCATCGATTTCAAATTCTTCTCCTGTTTTTTCAAGCACAAATTGTTCTAATTTTTCATAGGTTTCATCGCTTGCATAACCATTACCAATATCATAGTTACACAATTCACCATCTTCATATAAAGCATCCACAACAAGTTGTTTATATGTCTGAATGGCTTCAGCCTGATCAATATAAATGGCTTGAATACTGCCTGCGACAGCTTGATGGGTTTGATACCATTCATCATTATAGGCAAAGTCATTTTGGCGAATGACATATTTTATTGTCATTGTATTTACTTCCTTTTTATAAAGGTGGAATTAAGCAATTTTTGCTTTTAAATCTTGTAATTTCATGGCACTAGGTGGAACAACTGTGCCATTGTCCATCCACAGTTCAAAACGCATGGGATTAAAAAACATCGCTGGTGTAATATCAAATTCGATAAACTTCGCTTCACTTTTACCCATCATCGGTAAAATAGTATTAATAAACCAACTGTTATGCGTGATCAGTAAGGATTTCAGTTGTCCTGTCACGGATAAAGGTGAAAGCAAAGTCGCAGATAGTTTTGGGTCATCAATGACATCTGTATGGAATTTTTCTAAACGCTTGGCTAAACCTTCAGTCGGGATATCTTGCATCGCTGCAACAAAATCGCCCAAGGTTGGAATAAAACGATGATGAAAATCCACCAATAAATGATCTTTCTCACACAGGTCTTTAACTTCGATACTTGCACCTGCATTGTTCTGAAAATGATGTCCAAAGATCGGAATAATGACTTCCTGCACACCCCAAAAAGTATGCAAAATCCGATGACGATTGTCGGTACAGAGCATTTTTGTACTGTCGATCAAAGCATGAATGTCGATGTAGTCTTCAAGTTCACCACCACGACGCTTTTGTGAAATTTGAGCATGTTGGACTGGATTCATTGTTGTAATTTTATTGTTTTAAAGTCAGTAGATTAGCAAAATATTATCACAATAAAAATCATTTTTTGATAGCGTGCGTTAAGTTATGACGTTTAGTTTTTATTCAGATTGCTTTTGAGGTGTTTTATAATTCATTTAAAATCTCTTATATTTTATTCTATGTTGTCATTCTTTGAATCGAATTACCGCATCACCATTTCCCACACCATTTCCGTCAACTCATCCAAAGAAATTTTGCCTTTGGGATTATACCAAGTCACTGTCCACGCAATTGCTCCACCCAATAAACGACGCCAAATAAACGCATCTTGCTGAATTTTGCCTTGATCTTTTAATTGTTGAATGACATTTAGCCAAATATTTTCATAATCATTGCGCAGTTTTAACAGTTCGTCTTGGCGCTGTTTAGATAGCGCAAACCATTCATAAACCAAAACTGCCATCGCAGAACCTGTATCACCTGTGATCGAAGTCAGTTCAGCATGAATTAAATTTTTCAACTGCTGTTCTAAGTTTTCTGATTTGGCAACCGCCTGTTCCAAACGTGCGTGGTTATACACAATAGTTTGGTGCATGACGTTGGCAAGGATGTCATCTTTACTTTTAAAATGATGAAATAAACTGCCCGATTGAATTCCAATAAAGTTTGCCAGTTCTCTGACGGTGGTTTTAGCATAGCCTTGTTTATGAAATAAATACGCAGCACCTAATAACAAACGACCACGCGGGCTGTCATCAAAACAAGCAATAGGTTCAATTTCTGTGATAGACCTTGCAATCATAACAATGCTTTCATCCTTGAGCTTTAAAATTATTGACATGAAATTTAACAGATTTGCCAATTCAGCATAGCATTTTGCACTTTACAAACCAAGCGCTTGCTTGGTAGATTAAGTATAAATTTTATTCACCACAATGAAAACAAGATAGGTAGGAAAATGGAAGATCAACGTGTAGTCAAAATTGGATGTGCTTCAGGTTTCTGGGGTGATACCAATACAGCAGCATTTCAGCTCGTACATTTATCCGATATCAATTACTTGGTTTTTGATTATCTTTCTGAAATTACCATGTCGATTATGGCAAAAGCTATGATGACAGATCCAAGTCATGGTTATGCTTTAGATTTTGTCAGCCGTGTCATGACACCATTATTGAAAAAAATCAGTGATAAAAAAATTAAAGTGATCAGTAATGCGGGTGGTGTCAATCCATTGGCATGTCGTGATGCTTTAGAAAAAGTGATTCAAGCACAAGGGTTAGACTTAAAAGTAGCTGTGGTTTTAGGGGATGATTTATTGCCACAAGTTGCCGAATTACAAAAACAAAATATCAAAGAAATGTTTAATGGTAGTGATTTGCCTGCCCAACTTGCCAGTTGCAATGCTTATCTTGGTGCGATTCCTATTCGAGATGCACTCGACTTAGGTGCGGATATTGTGATCACAGGGCGTGTAGTGGATTCAGCCGTTGTACTTGCGCCATTGTTGCATGAATATCAATGGTCACTGAATGATTATGACAAACTTGCACAAGGTTCATTGGCAGGGCATATCATCGAGTGTGGCGCCCAGTGTACAGGCGGAAACTTCACGGATTGGCGTTTGGTTGAAGGCTTTGACAATATGGGCTTTCCGATTGTTGAAGTAACTGAAAATGCAACATTTATTGTTACTAAACCGCAAGGTACTGGTGGTCTGGTATCGACAGCAACCGTTGCAGAACAGATTGTTTATGAAATTGGCGATCCACAAGCGTATTTATTGCCTGACGTGACAGCGGACTTTTCCAAAGTTCATTTAGAACAAGTGGGCGAACATCGTGTTCGTGTAAGCAATGCTTTAGGGCGTGCACCGACAACGCAGTATAAAGTGAGTGCTACGTATCCTGATGGCTATCGTGTGCAAGTCAGTTTTATGGTGGCAGGGCGTGAAGCACCTGAAAAAGCACAAGCAATTGCTGATGCGATTTTAAATAAATGTGAGCGTGTTTTGTCATTACGTTCAGTCCCACCATTTACTGAAAAATCAGTTGAACTTTTAGGTACTGAAACCACTTATGGCGCACATGCACGTATTCACAATAATCGTGAAGTCGTGGTGAAAATGGCAGTGAAACATCTATTTAAAGAGGCGTGTATGTTCTTTGCCTCAGAAATTGCCCAAGCTTCGACAGGTATGGCGCCAGCCCTCACAGGGTTGGTTGGTGGTCGTGCAAAAGCGTCACCAGTGATTAAACTTTTCTCTTTCCTTGTAGATAAATCAAAACTAGATATTCAAATCGACATGAATGGTCAGCGTCAAAAAGTGGAGATTCCTCAAGGGGCAGCAGACCAGTCATTACCTCAAAATAGTCTAGCTGAAGTTGCACAATTTACAGGTGATGAAATAGAAGTGGCATTGATCGAGATTGCACATGCACGTAGTGGAGATAAAGGCAACCATAGCAATATCGGTGTAATCGCACGTCAGCCTGAATATTTACCTTGGATTCGTGCAAATTTAACACCTGAAAATATTGCACAGTATATGCAGCATGTTTTAAACCCAGAAACCAGTAAAGTGATTGGTTATGAACTTGAGGGTTTAAATGCGCTGAACTTTATGTTGGAAAATGCCTTAGGGGGTGGTGGAATTGCAAGTCTACGCATTGACCCACAGGGCAAAGCTTTTGCACAGCAGTTATTAGATATGCCTGTGAAAGTACCGAAGGGGTTGGTGAAATAATTAAATTTAAGACCTCTCCTGAAAGGAGAGGGAATCTCTCTAGTAATTTTCGTAATGGAAAACTCCTTCTCCCTTCGGAATAAGTTTGGGATGAGGGGCTTCTAGGAAATCAAAGAAAACACATTGGAAATAAAAAATGCAATATCACTCAGTATTTAGACAAGATGCTTTTCAAGACAAAGTTATTATCGTGACAGGTGGTGGTTCAGGCATTGGGCGTTGTACTGCGCATGAACTGTCAGCTTTGGGCGCACAAGTGGTTATCACAGGGCGTAAAATTGAAAAGCTTGAAAAAGTCAGCAAAGAAATTAATGAAGATGGTGGCAAAGTCCATTTTATTGTCTGTGATAATCGTGACGAACAACAAGTCAAAGACATGATTGCAGAAGTAATTGAAAAGTTTGGAAAACTGGATGGTTTGGTGAATAACGCAGGCGGTCAATTCCCTTCAAATCTAGAAGGTATTTCAGCCAATGGTTTCGATGCAGTGATTCGTAACAACTTACATTCAACTTTCTATTTAATGAAAGAAGCTTATAACCAATGGATGGCAAAGCATGGCGGCAGCATTGTAAATATGGCAGCCGACATGTGGGGCGGTATGCCGGGTATGGGACATTCAGGTGCTGCACGTTCAGGCGTGGACAATCTTACCAAAACGGCTGCAGTAGAATGGGGACGCTCAGGTGTACGTGTCAACTGTGTTGCACCAGGATGGATTATTTCTTCGGGAATGGACAATTACACAGGCGATTTTGCCAAATTTATCATTCCAAGTTTAGCGTCCAATGTGCCATTGAAACGCATGGGCACAGAGTCTGAAATTTCATCAGCAATCGTATATTTGCTCTCAGAAGCAGCAAGTTTTGTTTCAGGCGTGACCATTCGTGTAGATGGGGCTGCATCACAAGGTACTCGCATGTATCCACTGGCTGATGCAACCAATAGTACCTCATTCAATGGTTTTCATCGTGCTTTTATTCCAGATGTCTTAAAAGATCAACTTGAAAAATCAGAGCAAAGCGCTACTCAAGCAGAAGGTGAAAAATCTCAACAGCAAGGAGATTCAGCATGACGATTCTTCAGTCTGAAATTGCAGTAGGTAGTGAGCAATATCAGCAAAATCAAGCCGCTTTATTGGCACAAATCGAAGAAATTCGTGCCATTCAAAACAAAAGTGTTGAAAAGTCTTATGCCGCAAAAGCGAAGTTTGATAAGCGCGGCAAAATTTTACCGCATGAGCGTGTGCGTTTAGCCTTGGATGCAGATTCACCATTTATCGAGTTATGTAGCTTGGTTGGCTACAACATGCATGATGACAAAGATGGCTCGGATGCAGGTGGTGGCATCATTTCAGGAATTGGTTTTGTGAATGGTGTACGTTGTCTGATTTCAGCGAGTAATAGTGCGATTAAAGGCGGAACAGTTGCACCAATGGGGGTGCATAAAACCTTGCGTTTACAAGCGATTGCGATGCAACAAAAACTCCCGATGCTGACTTTAACTGAAAGTGGGGGCGCAAACTTAAACTATGCAGCAGAAGTTTTTACCGCAGGGGGAACAACTTTTGCCAATCAAGCACGAATGTCTGCAGCAGGAATACCGCAAATCTCAGTGGTACATGGTAATGCAACCGCAGGCGGTGCGTACCAACCCGGTCTATCTGACTATGTCATCACAGTGCGTAAGCAAACGGAAATGTTGCTTGCAGGTCCACCCTTGTTGCTTGCTGCAACAGGTGAAGTTGCCACTGCTGAAGAGTTGGGCGGTGCAGAAATGCATGCGCAAGTTGCGGGCACTGCCGAGTATTTAGCAGAAAATGATGCGGATGGTATCCGTATTGCTCGTGATATTTTTAAACATTTAAATTGGAAAGAACAAACCACTACGCATCAGGTGGAATATAACGAACCACGTTATGCCATTGATGAGTTGCTCGGCATTATTCCTGCTGACCCAAAACAACCTTTAAATATGAAGGAAGTGGTAGCACGGTTAGTCGATGACTCAGATTTCTTTGAGTTTAAAAATGAATACGATGAACATACCGTATGTGGTTGGGCAAAAATCGGTGGTTTAAATATCGGCATTATTACCAATAATGGTCCAATTACACCACAAGGTGCAGCTAAAGCTGCACAGTTCATACAACTCTGTGAGCAAACTCAGCGACCGTTATTATTTTTACACAATACCACAGGCTTTATAGTGGGAACGGATGCGGAGCAGAACGGCATTATCAAACATGGTTCGAAGTTGATCCAAGCAGTTGCCAACAGCACTGTGCCAAAAATATCCATTGTGGCGCATGGCTCATATGGGGCAGGCAACTATGCCATGTGTGGTCGTCCACTGGCACCAGATTTTATTTTTGCATGGCCAAACTCACATGTAGCAGTGATGGGATCTGCCCAAGCAGGAAAAGTCTTACGTATCGTGGCAGAAGCCAAACAAAAAGCATCAGGCATGGAACCTAATGTACAAATGCTAGATTTTCTAGAGCAAAGCACGGCTGCAAAATTAGAGCAACAATCAACCGCTTTGGCCAATACCGCGATGTTGCATGATGATGGCATTATTGACCCACGAGATACACGCAAGGTTTTGATTTTCTTGCTGCAAACAATTTATGAAGCACAGCAACGTCAGTTAAATCCGACACGTTTTGGCGTGCCGAGGTTTTAAAAATCTCCCCTAACCCCTCTTTGATAAAGAGGGGGACTCCTCCCTTTAAAAAGGGAGGTTGGGAGGGATTTAGAGATTAAAAACAAATATTTAAATTAAGGGCAAAACAAAATGAAATTTACAGCAGAACATGACGCATTACGCCGTACCGCACGCCAGTTTGTAGAAACTGAACTCAATCCTTTTATTCCTGAATGGGAAGCGGCTGGACGTTTTCCGATTCATGAAGTATTTAAAAAAATGGCAGCTTTGGGCTTGCTGGGTATTTGTAAGCCTGAGGAAAATGGCGGTTCAGCACTGGATTATTCTTACAATCTCGTAGTGGCTGAAGAGTTAGGTCGTGCGGCATGTGGCGGTGTTCCTTTGGCAATTGGGGTACAAACCGATATGGCAACCCCTGCATTGGCACGTTTTGGTAGCAAAGAATTACGTGATGAATTTTTAACACCAGCCGTTGCAGGTGAATATGTCGCAGCGATTGCAGTATCAGAAGTTCACGCAGGTTCCGATGTTGCTGCAGTAAAAACTACGGCCAAAAAAGATGGTGATGATTATGTGATTAACGGCAGTAAAATGTGGATCACCAACTCATTGCAAGCAGATTTTTTCTGTTTATTGGCAAATACCTCTGATGATAAACCGCATGTGAATAAATCCATGATCATCGTGCCTGCGAAGTCAGCAGGGATCAGCTTTTCAGAGCCATTAAATAAATTAGGTATGCGTTCAACCACAACGGCACAAGTTTATTTTGATAATGTGCGTGTACCGCAGCGTAACCTCGTGGGTGCTGAGGGTATGGGCTTTATGATGCAAATGATGCAATTCCAAGAAGAGCGCATGTGGGCTGCTGCCAATGCCATTGGTGGTTTAGAACACGTGATTAAACAAACCATTGAATATACCAAAGAGCGTACTACTTTTGGTCAACCCTTGATTAATAATCAATATGTGCATTTCCGTTTTGCTGAAATGATGACTGAAGTGGAAGCTTTACGTGCCTTGACTTATCGTGCTTGTGAAATCCACGTGGATGGTGGTAATGCCACAGAAATTGCGTCTATGGCAAAGCTCAAAGCAGGACGTTTGACCCGTGAAGTCGCGGACAGTTGCCTACAATATTGGGGTGGCAATGGCTTTATGTGGGATAACCCTGCATCCCAATTGTATCGTGATGGTCGCTTAGGTTCGATTGGTGGGGGTGCAGATGAAATCATGCTCGGTATCATCTGTAAGCTGATGGACATTTTGCCACGTAAGCAAAAATAATCAGGAGAGTGACATGAGTTTATCGCATTCTCTTGAAAATGTTCAGATAGATGGCAGTATTCAACTAGAGCAACAAGCAGGTATTTTAACGATCTGGTTAAATCGTCCGGAAAGCCGTAATGCCATGAGTTTGAGCATGGTGCAGTCGATTCAGGCCGTTTTTACCGCCATTCAAGATGATCTGAGCATCCGAGCAGTGGTGTTGCGTGGTAAAGGCGGACATTTTTGTGCCGGTGGCGATATTAAAGATATGGCTGCCATTCGTATGCAAGCTGCCTCTGCAGGCAATAACCAAGCCTATGTAGATTTTAACCGTAGCTTTGGTGCTTTGATTGAACAGGTCGATACTGCACCACAGACCGTTGTTGCAGTCCTTGAAGGTGCTGTCTTAGGTGGTGGTTTTGGTTTGGCATGTGTGTCTGATGTTGCAATTGCACATGCTGATGCTCAGTTTGGTTTACCTGAAACAGGTTTGGGCATTCTACCTGCCCAAATCGCGCCTTTTGTGGTGAAACGTATTGGCTTAACTCAAGCACGTCGTTTGGCATTATTAGGTTCACGTTTTAAAGGGCAAATGGCATTAAATGTTGGATTAGTTCATCAAGTTGCACAAGATGACACTGAGTTATCGGCTCAATTGGCAGAGGTGATTCAGCAAATTAAACGCTGTGCGCCACAAGCCTCTCGTGCGACCAAAGCTTTATTGCACCGTACTTTAAATGAAGCATTAAGCTCATTACTTGATGATGCAGCACGTCAGTTTGCTGATGCAGTTGCCAGTGAAGAAGGCGTTGAGGGCACGATGGCATTTATTCAAAAACGTCATCCAAATTGGTTTGATGGAGAATAAGTTTTCTATTGATTGAAACATGTATAGCAGAAAACTGATTCAATATTTTTAAAAGTATAAAACCAAGAATAGGGAAAACGAGAATGGCATTTTCCAAAGTATTAGTAGCCAACCGTGGTGAAATTGCAGTTCGTGTCATGCAAACCGCTCAAGCGCTCGGTTATGCAACTGTGGCGGTCTATTCAGATGCAGACCGTAATGCACGCCATGTACACGTTGCAGACGAAGCAGTACATATCGGGGCTGCTAAAGTTTCAGAGTCTTATTTGTCGATTGAAAAGATTATTGACGCATGTAAAAAAACAGGTGCGGATGCTGTGCATCCAGGTTACGGTTTTTTATCGGAAAATACTGATTTTGCAGCTGCATGTGCAGAACATGGGATTACTTTCATTGGTCCTCCTGCGGCTGCGATTGAGCTGATGGGCAGTAAACGCTTATCCAAAATTGCCATGATTGCGGCTGGTGTGCCTTGCGTTCCAGGCTATGAAGGCGATCAGCAGGATATTGATTATTTAGCACAACAAGCCAGTCAAATCGGTTATCCACTGATGGTAAAGGCTTCGGCAGGTGGTGGTGGACGTGGTATGCGTCTAGTTCAAGATGCTACGGATATTGTTGAAGCATTAAAAACAGCACGATCTGAAGCTGAAAATGCTTTTGGTTCAGGAGAATTAATTCTTGAAAAAGCTGTGATTGCACCACGTCATGTAGAAATACAAGTATTTGGCGATACACAGGGCAACTATGTGTATTTGTTCGAGCGTGATTGTTCAATTCAGCGTCGTCATCAAAAGGTAGTCGAAGAAGCACCGTGTCCAGTTATGACGGAAGATTTACGTCAACGTATGGGGGAAGCGGCTGTGGCTGCGGCTCGTTCATGTGCCTATGTCGGCGCAGGAACAGTTGAGTTTTTACTGGATCAGTCGGGCGAGTTTTATTTCTTAGAAATGAATACTCGTTTGCAAGTTGAACATCCTGTCACGGAAATGATCACTGGGCTAGATTTGGTCGAGTGGCAACTACGTGTTGCGAATGGTGACCCCTTACCTTTACAACAAGATCAATTGACATTGAATGGACATGCAATTGAGGTACGGTTATATGCCGAAGATCCTCGCCAAGACTTTTTGCCACAAACTGGCAAAGTATTGCGTTGGCAAGCGGCTGAACTTCCTCATGTGCGTATTGATCATGGCATGATGCCAAGCGATGAAATTAGTCCATTTTATGATCCGATGGTGGCAAAAATCATTGTACATGCTCAAACTCGCCAAGATGCTATTCGGCTTTTGGCACGTGCAGTAGATGATTGTGTATTGCTCGGTGTAAATAGTAATAAACAGTTTTTGGTCAATTTATTACGTCATCCAATCATCGTGGCAGGCGATACCAATACGGCATTTATCCAAGAACATTTCCAAGATGATGTTAGCTTACATAAGCAAAATTTGAGTTTAGAGAATTTAGCCATTGTGGCTGCACTGTTTACCAATGCTTCTAGTCATAGTAGTTGGAATACGGGTATTGCTTTGGCTTTGCCATTGAAACTCAAAGTAGATGAGCAACAATTACAGGTTTTGGTTAAACGAGATCACAACTGGGTAACAGTTGAACTATGTGGGCAAACGCAAAGTATTGAACTTGTTGAGCAAACGGCAGAACAACTTATCTATGTATGTGATGGTGTACGTCGTAAAATCGCATATGTCCAACAAGGTGATATGCTGTATTTGGATGCGCAACATGGCAATATTCAGGTTCAAAATATCACCTATTTGCCTCCTGAAACAGCCGATGTGGCTGGAGATGGTAAGATTCGTGCGCCGATGGATGGTGCAATGATTAATATTTTGGTGAACTCTGGCGACACAGTCAGTAAAGGGCAAACCTTGATTGTGTTAGAAGCGATGAAAATTCAGCAACAAATCAAATCCGATGTGGATGGCGTTGTTGAGGAAATCATTGCGCAGGTTGGGCAGCAAGTGAAAAAACGTCAAGTTTTATTAAATATTCAGGCTGATGCTTAATTAATTTAATCTAGAAAAAGCCATCTGATGATGAGATGGCTTTTTGTTTAATTATTTAGTGAGTCAGCTTGATCATGTTTGACAATGTTATTGCTGGCTTCTTTTAAACTATACAGTAATTGTCCCAACAAAATATCTTTGGCAGCCAAAGTCACGATTACCATTGGATGTTTGTGCGCAGGCACAGCCGTGAGAACTGCTTTACCATTTTCAGCATCAAGGGTAATGCTTTGACAACCTGTTAATTGAATTTCCCCTAAAAACGCACTGACCATCGCTAAAATCGAGCTACTCACTGCAGCAAGTTTGCCTGAGTTATAGTTATTCTTTCGATATTCCGAGCATAATTCAAAACCATCTGTTGAACATGCCATAATAAAATCAATGCCTTTGACGTTTATTAAAACATCATGTAGTTGAGCTTTACTAAAAGCAATCAACTCATCAGGCGCACTACGCTGTTCAGCAATATTCAATCAGGTATTCCTCTATAAGTACTTAATTTCTAAGGTTGTAATTAAGGTTTCAATGAGCATTAAAATATCATCTTTTTTGCGTGCGTCTATAAAAAATAAAGGATAATTCAAGTTATTTTGTATTAACCATGTGCGGTACTGATGACTCGATGTTTCGATATTTTCATCAAGATGACTAATTCCAATCACAATGTTTTCGCCATATTGTCTAAATATGTCAACATAGTATTGCAGTTCATCCAAACTATTGGCATTGCTGTGGTCTATCAGAATAACCGTGCCAATCGCACCTTGGCAGATCACCCCCCACATAAAATCAAAGCGTCCTTGTCCAGGCGTTCCATATAATTCTATTTTATGACCATCTTCTAAGGTGATTTCGCCATAGTCAATTCCCACAGTGGTATTGAGTTTCTGATGACGTTCTTGGTCGGTATTCAAGGCTTCAGTCGCTAATACTGTAATTTCAGACAGGGCTTTAATGGCTTCCGTTTTTCCAGCCCCCATTGAACCAGCAAAAACAATTTTATATTTTTGAATAATCATTGATTGTCATCCTAAAAGCCAAAACGGCGTTTTAATTTTCCAAAAAAACTGCGAAGTATACTGACATCTTGAGGATTTTCTTGCGGATGGTTTTGGTCAAATTGGCAAGCTTTGGTGCTGACCAATTCCGCATTGTGTATTGCTAAATTTGCATTAATAAAACGTTGAACAACTTGCACATCAATGCCTAATTTATTGGCAACATGTTGAACTTCTGCGCCCTGTATAAAGCATGCAGAAAGTTGCAAAATTAATTTACGATCAGTTGCGGTAGGTTGTGGCCAAAACTTTAATTTAAAATGTGCCGATGCATGCGGAAGTACACACAAGTGTGGTGAGTTCCAAACCAATGCAAATAACCAATTTTCTAAATTTAAAGAATATTTTCGAGAAACATGGGCAAAGTCTTCAATAAGGGCAGAATCATATTGGAGTGAGCCATCAGTGTGTAGTTGTGTACGTTCGCTATTCACCCAAGCACAATGCTGATGATGATCAACGATGGCAAGGCTACCAAATTGATCAAAAAGATGCACTTTCCAATGCAAATTTTCATAGATATCAGCAATAAATTGAACGTCTAAAAGAGGAAAATCTTGTGAAGTGGTTGAGATGCTTTCAGGAGGTGTTTCTAGTTCAACATGGAGATGATCCAGCACATGAGTTTCCAGCCAACTTTTTAAATATTCTGTATCTTGGATCGGTAAGCATAAGGTATGGTCTACAATCTCTTTTTGAGAAAGGTTATCTTTGGATATTTTTAAGTACGCTAAATTATTTAAAAAAATAATTTTTTGGATATTCTCAGTTTCAAAAAAGAATTCGTGAATCAGTACGAAGTGAATATCTGCTTCATTTAATTTTCCCCAATAAATATCCAAAGAAGATGGAATAACTTCACGCAGTTTTGATTTGAGCTTTTCAGTTGTAACTAATCCTAGTCCTGAAATTGCGATATTGATACGTGGTTTATTCATAATATCACTTTAAGGAAAAATGAAGAAAATACAGAATATCTAGCGCTATAAACCAAAGTTATATTGTATAAATAAACGTCTCTGAGCTTGAATAAATATCGAAGTATAAATTCAAGTAAAAACTCTTTTTAAAGATTTTAAACCTAATAAAGACGTTTATCCTTTATAAGCTGAGGTTTTAATTTGTGTTCTATGTCACATATTTTAAATATATGTGATAAATTAAACATTTAATTAAAAATCAAAGATATAGTGTGTATTTATTATATAAAATACAGTATTTAAAGCAATGAGTTTTATTTATTATTGCATTTATTTTTATATCTAAATAAGAAATAGTGAATTTAAAATATGGTATGGAAAAATTGTTTTAGTTGAATATTATAGGCATAAAAAATATAAGGTTTTATGGATAGATATTTTATAAAGTTAAAAATATAAAACCGCAATAAGTTTATAGTGTCTTATTGCGGTTTCAATCATAGATAATGACTAAAGTGGAGTTTAAATAAATTTAAGCAAATACTTTTTGTAATGCTTCAAATAAAATCCAAAGAACCACCAAAGCCACAATAGGTTCGCATACTTTTGCCCATGCTGGATTTAGAGGTGCTGTTGTTTCTGTCAAGATCGGTTCGGCTTGAACATGTTCTTTTTGCATACTGACCATTTGATTAAACTCCTTCATGGTTTCATCCAATGATATCTCTTCTTGCATGATAGGTTTAGAACCTTTCAACTCTTTTAGCTCATTGGTTGACCAAACCCAATCATCGGCATGCCCAGATAAATGCTCAACTTGTCCCAAGATCAGTTCACGTAAACCTACTTTTCCAAAACTCCCTGTTTCATCAAGTTGTTTTAACTCTTTCAATTGGAGTTCTAAAACTTCAATAGTGGCATTTTCCAATTCAGTTTTTTTTAGTTTTGAATGGTTGTGCGGCGAAGTTGTGAGGTGTCGAGCAATTTCTTGAACATATAAATGATCAACATTTTGTATTTCTCGATAGACTACATCTTCATTTTGCTTCCAAAGATGCACCAATTTCCCTAAAGTAAGCGCATTAATCTCAAGTAAATAATTCTTTCTTTCTTCTGGAGTGTATTGGTTTAAAAGCTGAGGCTTTTGGATCTTAATCTGCTCAGCAAAATATTGTACGAGATCAAAAGCCATTCAGGTCTCCTTATATATCAGTAAGTTTTTAATCTAAAATTCTTAGGCTTGGTTTTTTCTTTGCTGTTTCAACGTCTTCCGTTGTATCAGCTGGTGATGTTTCAGCGGTATTTTCAACATTAGCATATTCTTCAGGATCGAAAAATAAACCTTGTCCATTTTCACGAGCATATAAGCCGAGTACGGCATTAATGGGTACATAAATATCTTTAGAAACCCCACCAAAACGTGCAGAGAAAGTAATTGCTTCATTACTCATATTCAACATATGCACTGCATGCGGCACAATATTTAAAACAATTTGCCCATCTTGGATAAATTGGGTTGGTACATCGGTATAGGGTTGTGTTGCATCCACTAAAAGATAAGGGGTTAAGTTATTGTCACAAATCCATTCATAAATTGCACGAGCAAGATATGGGCGTGTTGGTGTTAAGTTTAATTCTGGTTCAGACATGAGAAATTACTCTATTCTTTGGCTAAAAATTCTTGAAAACGATTTTTTTCTTGAAGTGTCATAGACTTCAAAAAGCTTGGTCGATTAAAAATTCGTTGGCAATATAATAAAATTGGACGACATTGTTGCTTTGGTAATTCAATTCCCATTTGTTTTAACCGTATGAAAATTGGCGCTAACATGCAATCTAAAATTGTAAAGCTTTCCGACATAAAATAAGGGAAATGCTGAAACAGTGGCGTTAATGAAATCAAAGTATCACGTAATTGTTTTTGTGCTTTTTTCTGTGCATCAACATTTAAAGTATCGGGATGACGCAGCATAATGTCAGCAAGTTTGAGCCAATCTTGCTCAAAACGCCAAATATACTGACGTTGTTCAGCGCGAGGTGCAGGGGCATCGGCATAAAGTTTGTTTTGACGATAACGATCATCAATATATTCAGAAATAATCGCCGTATGAAATAATTTTAGATCATTTTCGATAAGCATAGGCAATTGATTATAGGGATTTAAACTGGCTAAATCCTCATCATCTTCATCGACAATAATCAAATTATGCTTAATTTGTTTTTCTGTCAGGACAAAACGAACCCAATGCGAACGGAAATCATCTGCATGACTATACAACGTAATCCCTTGTTGAGGTGCATTTTCGACTGACATATTCCAATAGCTAGATAAAGTGAATAAACTAGGATACTAAAAATAGCCAATAAAATCACCTTAACTTTAAAAAGCTTACGCTATCAACTAAATTTAAAACAAACTTAACTATGGATCGTTTATGAATTTATTAAAACTTAGTACAAAGTTATTTCTCACCGTCTGTATTGCGATGAGTATTTCAAATATTTATGCAACGCAGCAAGATCCTAATGCAGCAGAAGGCGCAGAAGTTGCTACAGGCTTGTGTGATGCTTCTGAAATGTGTGAGATTATTGATTCGATCGCAGAGGATTCTAATAACTCGACGAATTCTTGTGATGGGATTGAAAACTGTACGGTGGTTGCAGCTTCATGTAATGATAGTCCAAATGCAGCTGCATGTAATGTTGATCCTGAGCCGACTCAGCAATCAAATACAGTCATCAAAAAATATATGCAAAATGGTTGTGAGATTACAGAATATGGACAAGATGCGGTAATGGATTGTTCAATGAAAGATAGTCGAAAGTAATTTAAAAGTTTTTATTTATCCATAAAAAACCTCGGCAAAAGCCGAGGTTTTTGTCCGATTCGGTAAACGAATTAACGTTTAGAGAATTGAGGACGTTTACGAGCTTTACGTAAACCAAGTTTCTTACGTTCAACTTCACGAGCATCACGTGTAACGAAACCAGCTTGACGAAGAGCAGGTTTTAAAGTTTCATCAGCAGCGATCAACGCACGAGTAATACCGTGACGGATAGCGCCAGCTTGACCACCGATACCACCACCAGTAACAGTGATGTAAAGGTCATATTTATCAGTAGCTTCTAAAAGCTCAAGTGGTTGGTTAACCACCATACGAGCAGTTTCACGACCGAAGTACTGTTCAAGAGTACGGTTGTTAATTACGAGTTTACCAGTACCAGCTGATAGGAAAACACGTGCAGTTGCGGTCTTACGGCGACCTGTACCATAGTTAGTAGCCATGTGCTGTATCCCTTAGATGTCCAAAACTTGTGGCTGTTGAGCAGTATGAGGATGCTCACTACCAGCGTACACTTTCATTTTCTTGATCATTGCATAACCAAGAGGACCTTTTGGCAACATGCCTTTTACAGCACGTTCGAAGATTTCTTCTGGTTTGTGAGCAACTAATTTTTCAAAATTAGTTTCACGGATACCACCAGGGAAACCAGTGTGGCGATAATATTTCTTATCAAGTGACTTGTTACCAGTAACTTGTACTTGCTCGGCATTGATCACAACGATGTAGTCACCAGTGTCAACGTGAGGTGTATAAGAAGTTTTGTGCTTACCGCGTAAACGACGAGCGATTTCAGTCGCAAGGCGACCTAAAGTTTTGCCAGAAGCATCAACAACGTACCAGTCGTGTTGAACTTCAGCAGGCTTAGCGCTGAGAGTTTTCATTAAACCACTACCTATTATAGTTGGTTTGGACTATGGAAGCTGTCCAAACAAAAAGGAGTGAAAATTCTACCTGAAACTTGAAGAATCCACAATTGAAATTTAGAATTTCAAGCGCATTATTCTATGGTTTTTAGCTTATTAAAGCAACAGTTGACTTAGCGCTAGCAGAGACAGTTCATCGTCAATAGTGTGTGATCTAAGGTGTTCTTGTAAATTTAAGCAGATTAATTAGTGTAAAGCTTTGTTTTTATCTTGAGTTTTATTTAATGTGGATGAGTGTAAAGAAAATTAAAATTAGCCAAGTGCTTTAGCATTAAAAAATGAAATTGTCCCTGAGAAAGTAAAAGGTATTATCTAATGAAAACTGATCAAAGACAGCCCCCAAATCAAAATAATCATATGATTGATAATATTGAAAAAGTAAATTTTAATTCAATAATGGTATGCAATTTAATGAAATTTTTGACAGGATTTGTCTTTTTTGCACTATTCCCATTATCTATCATTCTTTTCTTTATGGGGATACCGTGGGGATATGATGCTTTCGATACTCTTTTTGTCATTGCGATATTGAGTGGAGCTTGGTTGTTTATCATTATGTTACCGTTTATTGGAAGCATAGTTTATTTAATGATGTCTGATCAATTGTTTTTAGCACATTATAAAAAAGCATGGAAAATACTGGGATACATTTGTTTGACGGGTTTTATTCTGATGAGTATTTCTGAATATGCTCACTATTTAGGTATTATAACCAGTCGTTATGAATTAAATTGGAATCATTAAGCGATTTTAGTCAATCATTTAATATGGCGTTATACTAAAGCTCATTATTTATAGGTTGTGAATCTTATGCTTCCTTTATATGTTACCAGTGGTGAACCCGCAGGCATTGGCCCTGATATCTGTTTAAGTTTAGCTGATCGTGTAGATGAACGTCCAATCGTGGTCTTGGCGGATATCAATATGTTGCGTGATCGTGCCAAAATTTTGAGTAAAAACATTGAAATTATCGAGTATCAACAACAAAAACAATCATCTGAACAAGCTCAACTTTATGTTGAACATGTACCTTTAAATGAAGATGTGGTGTTAGGTAAGCTAAATCCAAACAATTCAGCTTATGTGTTAGAACAACTTCGTCGTTCAGCTTATTATGCAATGAACGGGCAAAGTGTTGGTGTAGCGACTGCGCCTGTACAAAAATCCGTGATCAATGATGCAGGTATTCATTTCAGTGGGCATACTGAATATTATCAAGAGTTTGCAGGAGTAGAGCGCGTTGTGATGATGCTTGCGACTAAAATTCTACGTGTTGCACTTGCTACAACGCATTTGCCATTACGTGATGTTGCAGATGCCATTACCAAAGCGCGTTTGCATCAAGTCATCGATATTTTGATTCATGATCTTAAAACTAAATTTAAAATTGAACATCCACATATTTTAGTCTGCGGTTTAAATCCACATGCAGGTGAGGGCGGTTATTTAGGGCATGAAGAAATCGATACGATTAATCCTGTGCTAGAAAGTTATCGAGCGCAAGGCGTGAATATGAGTTTAAGCTTACCTGCGGATACTTTATTTACCCCTGAAAATTTAAAAGATGCTGACGCAGTTTTAGCCATGTATCACGATCAGGGTTTACCTGTGTTAAAGTCACAAGGCTTTGGTGAGGCGATTAATATTACTTTGGGGTTGCCTTTTATACGAACTTCGGTCGATCACGGTACAGCACTTGCGCTTGCAGGTACGGGAGAAGCTAAAAGTTCAAGTTTACAAGTGGCGGTGGATTTGGCGCTTGAGTTGGCGCAAGAAAAATAAAAGACTTTCTCCAATCAATCTCTTAAGTTAATAAAATTACAGTAAAATCAAGTGTAAGTACCATTGCTTAAGAGATCTAATAATTATTCACTTTAATATATAACAATGGAAATTTTATGATGTTTGACAACAAAAATGATAGAAAATTACAATCCAAATCTCGTGTTATCCATACTTTTTGTGGTATTGCGTTTGCTTCATTGCTGAGTGCCTGCTCGGGCTTAGGTGTAGATCATAGTGTGTGTGATTTGCGTGTATTGTCTCTGCAAATTCCAAAACAGTCGGCAGAGGCACTCACAGGCTCTGAACAAGCAATTAATGAATTAAAAAAGACTCAAGAAAAATTAAAACTGGTTTTACCAAGCGCAGTTAAACATTTGAAAGATCAAAGTGATGTAGAAATTTTACATGAAGATGCTGAAGCAATTTATGGCAATATTGCTCGTATTGTTCAAAACCAAAAAAATCTAAATCATATCTATGATTATACGCTTGCTGTTGCAGAAACTGTCCCTGGGATTCAAGCAGAATACAACTTGATGCTGAATATGATGACTCGCGAAAATTACCCCTCAACGCAAGTGCTGATCGCAAAAAATCAAGTTTTTATTGCTGAGCGTATGTTGCGTTCATTGTCAGGTATTACGAATAGTAATGAATTCCAAGTAAATAATATTGAAGATTTTTCTGCAGATCTTGAAACGTTTAACATTTATCTTAAGGCACAGTTAAATGGGAATCTTGAGTTAGGTGTTACACGTGTTAATAATCCACAACTCAGATTAAGTTTAGAAGCCATCAAACGTGATGTAGATGAGATTTTAATCGCAGGTTCACTCAATCTCAATCAAAACGCTGAACAAATCATCCGAGTTTCATATGCAGTCAAGGATAACCAAGCAAAATCCGCTGAAATTTTTAATAAACTAGAAAAGATAGAGTAAGGTTGATTGAGATATTCATGCCTTGAAATGCTAAATTTAAAGTTTCTAAATGGTTGAAGAAAGGTGATTTATGATCACCTTTAGGCTTTTTAGCCCTGTATAAAAACAAAAGATATAGATACAGTTTTTTGTGATCTCTCACGATCTGAGTTGAGCTGTGTTAAAATATTTAAACTTAGGTGAAGTGTTTAAGTTGTGTTCTTGAGCGATCTTGTTGAATATTTTAGCTCGTATTAAATTAAACACGCTTCACAGTTTTTTATCACTACTCTCATGTTGGAAATGTTTTTATGTATCAAATTAATGCCTTAAACCCAAAAGATGAAGGGCATCACACGCGAAAGCGTTTTGGACAAAACTTCTTACATGACCAACGTGTGATCGCAAAAATTGTCCGTTCTGTTGCACCTCGTTCAGGGGATAACATTGTTGAAATTGGTCCGGGTCTAGCTGCACTGACTTCACCTTTGATTGGTGAATGTGATGCCTTAACGGTGGTTGAGTTAGACCGTGATTTGGCTGCTGGTTTACCGGGACGAGTACCACACCCTGAGCGTTTAACGATTATTGAAACAGATGCTTTGAAATATGATTTTACTGCGCTTTTTCAGGAAGGTCGTCCTCTACGTGTGGTGGGGAATTTACCTTATAACATTTCAACGCCATTACTTTTTCACCTCTTAGAATTTGGTGATAAAGTCAAAGATATGCATTTTATGTTGCAAAAAGAAGTAGTTGATCGTATCACTGCTTCTCCAAATACCAAAGAATATGGACGCTTATCGGTCATGATTCAGTATTATTGTAAGCCAACATTTTTATTTGAAGTACCACCAGGATCGTTTAATCCACCACCGAAAGTGACCTCTGCGGTGTTTCGTTTAGAACCCTATAAAACCAAACCGATTGTGGCAAAAAGTGAAAAGGCATTGGCACGTTTAGTGGCGCATGTATTTACGCAGCGCCGTAAAACTTTACGTAACAGTTTAAAAGGCATGTTAGTTGAAGATGGTTTTGAACTTGCTGGTGTTGACCCAATGGCGCGACCTGAAACCTTAACTTTGGCTGAGTTTGTAGCATTGTCAGATCAAATGGTGGCTTAACTAATGACTCGTGCAATTCGATATAATTATGTAATTGGTGATGTACAAGGTTGTTTTGAAGCATTAAAAGCCTTGCTTAAAGAAATTCAATTCGACTCAGATCAAGACTTTATTTGGTTTGCTGGTGATCTGGTTGCTCGTGGTGAAAACTCGGTAGGTGCGATTCGCTTCATCAAGAAACTCTGTGAACGTGGTGCAGCCGCAACAGTCTTGGGAAATCATGATTTAAATTTACTCGCAGTTGCACGTGGTATTAAAAAACTTAAGGACAAAGATCGTATTGATGATGTGATTCATGCCTTAGAAAGTGATGAGTTGATCGAATGGTTGCGTAGGCAGCCTTTGTGTTTATTTCCTAATGAATACACCATACTGACCCATGCAGGCATTCCGTGTATTTGGGATGCAGAACAAACAGCACAATTGGCAAAAGAGGTTGAGGCTGTCATAGCGCATGAAGATTTTGAGGTTTTAGATACATTTTTGAAAGACATGTATGGCACAGAACCTGATATATGGCATGACGATTTAATAGGAAATGCACGTTTACGTTGTATTACCAACTACTTAACTCGTATGCGTTTAACTGATGTGAATGGTCGTTTAGAGTTTAGTTTTAAAGACGCATTAGATGAGCCGATGCCTGAAGGTTTTCAACCTTGGTTTGAATATGACTGCAAAGCCGCTAAAACTCATCAAGTGATTTTTGGACATTGGGCAGCCTTACAAGGTAAAACAGTAAAGCCTCAGATTCAAAATGTGGATGGTGGTTGTGTGTGGGGATATCAACTGCTGGCTTATCGTTTAGAAGATCAGAAAATGTTTGCAGTGGATAATCCTGTACCACTTTATTAAACAGCATGAAAAATACCGCAAATTTGCGGTATTTTTCATAGATCATTTATTTTTCAAGCTTAGGTAGTGTAGATAACACAATAAAACTATTCAACGCGGAGCCAAGTTTGACTACGACCTAAAACCGCCGTACCTAAATAACCTCTTAATCTTAAAATTTTACCATTTTGATTTAATTTCGCTTTTAGGCTATAGACCTTACCAGTCAAAGGATCAAGAATTTTACCTTGATCATAGTCTTTATCCTTAACATGCTTGAGCCCAGTAATGATGTTTAAACCCAGCACAGGTTTATTGGTATATGGTGCAGGACAGTTTACGCACAGCTCTTTAGGTGTATAACCAGGTCTTGGTGTGATTTTGATAATCGTACCTGTATATCCGCCACGATTGTCTTTTTTTAAAGCAATCTGTGCCTTCGCTTCTCCAGATTGATCATCGATTTGTTGCCAAACTCCTGAAATATCTTGTGCCAAAGCAAATGTACTTATACAGAAGCCAAGCAGGAATGTTGCCATTTTTATTTGAACTTTCATCTTACTTTCCCTGTGAATAAGATATGAGATTAAATACAAGTAGGCATTCATAAAACATGAAAATTATACTATGGTCAAGCTATAGTTGTGAGAGCGGTAGTCGTTTATTTATAGTGAAAGTTTTAAATAAATTTGCTATTTAAAAATAAGATTTAAGCGATTTTTTATTGGTTAAAATATTCTTTTGAATATGCGTTGTTTATATTAAGTATTTTAAAATATTTACGCATGAATTTAGACATCCTTGTCTATTTATTTCAGTTTAATATCTGTTATGCAAATATTGCGCTTAAAATAAAAACAGTAAAGTCCCAAAGAATTTATTGAACTCTTACCCAAGTTTGGCTACGCCCAATGGTTGAAAAGCCATAATAACCACGAATATTAAGCTTACTGCCATTTTGTGACATTTTCGCTTTTAAACTGTATAAACGACCTGTATTTGGATCTAAGATTTTACCTTTTTCATATTCAAAGTCATTGATTTTTTGTAAGTTTGTAATTGCTTTCATGCCTATAATTGGTTTGTTGGTATAAGGCGCAGGACAATTTACACATAATTCTTTCGGTTGATACCCGACACGTGGCGTCACTTTGGTAATAATGCCATAATATGTACCATTCGCATCTTTTTTAATCTCTACAATACCTTTTGGCGAGCCAGTTTTATCATCAATACTTTGCCAAGATCCTGTAATATCTTGTGCAAAAATTGCTGTACTTATACACGCCAAAGTACCCACCCCAAGCATTTTAAATACATTTTTCATAGTACGTTTTCTCATTCACATTTCAATTTTTGATATTGTACACATGTTCATTAATTAGGATGAGTTTGCCATATTATTCAAATCATGAGCAAATATTATTTTTATAGTGTGACATGTATCACGTATTTTTAACAATAGTGACATTTTTTGTTAGCGTTATGAAATGCGTATTTGAAAATAAAAAAGGTTGTTCGATCAACAACCTTTTTTAAGTGAATTATTGAATGAATAAAATGAAACTCGGTAACCAAATGGCAGTAAATACAGCATTTACAGCCATACCAAAGGCAGCGTAGCGACCAGCCACAGCACCACGTTGCCATGCTTGTGCTGTTCCAATGGCATGTGCAGCCAATCCCAAAGCCAATCCTGATGCACGTTCATCATTGATATTACGCAGAATAATTGAAGAAAATGCAGCACCAATTACTCCTGATAAAATCACGATCAAAATCACTAACGAAACAGGGGAATGTAATAAAGTTGCAATATTAATGGCGATCGGTGTGGTAACAGCACGTGTTGCAAAAGCCATAATGGTCGGTTCAGACATATGTAATAGATATGCCAAGCCCATCGGCAATGCTACAGCACTGATACTGGCAAATACTAAAATACCTACGACTGATTTGATGGGTAAATCATCATAGCGCATGGCTGCTAGAGGGATGGCAAGTGCTACGGTGACATAACCTAAGAGATGGCTAAAAATGCCATTCATTTGCGTATTATATTGTTCATAAGGAATTTTAAATAACATTAAAATTCCAATGACGAAGAACATCGCAATAACCAATAAAGGTACTTGAGGAAATCTTTTATTAACAGGTTTTGCCGCCAAATAGGCAATCAGGGTGATGAAAAAACCAGTAATAATACTTAACATGTTGATCTCCCTATAACCATTTTTTTGCCATTTTTGCATATATCCACAAAGGGATCAGCGTACTGACAAACATAACCAGTAAAAATAAGGGAATTTCTTTGCCCATACTTACCAACATCAATAATGAACCTGCACAAATTGGCAGAAAAGCAAAACCACTTTCTTTCATTAATTTGTTATTGGTATCGACTAAACGAGGTGGGATTTTTCTAAATCTACGCCAAACCACCAACACAATCAGTAGACTCAGTAAACCAGTTAAATTGCCCAATTCTGGATGGTTGAATAGCCCCATGATCCATACTGAAGCTTCACGAAAGAAAATGATCAGTGCAATGGTACAAATCCATGCCTGCCAATCAATATTTTTGAACAAGTCCATGCTATTTTTTAATCAACTCAATTTATCTTTCACGTTTTAACTCATTCGGCGATTAATTTCAAACTCTTCTAAAGGTCTTGTAAATTGTTGTGCTTTTTCACCTAAAATTTGATCAATCGGTAAATGTGCTTGTTTAATCAGTTGCTCAAGCTTATAGGGTGCGATATTTACATCTAAGAGCATTTGTCCTTGTTCATCATAGCTTTCAGACTGAATCACATTTAGCGCATAAAGTTGTGTGCGTAATTTTCCATACTCAGGTTTAAGAACGAGTTTAAAGTTTTGAATTTGTCCCATTAAACATTCTTGAACGGCTTTACGTAATAAATCTAAACCTTGTCCTGTATGCGCAGATACATATACACGTTCTGGCTGATGCGGACGTGCATAGATGATTTTAGGCTCTTCACCAGATTGATCAATTTTATTATAGACCCGTAGTGTTGGAATATCCGCACCAATTTCTTTGAGTACGTTTTCAACGGCCTCAATTTGTTCCAACATGTCAGGACTACTTGAGTCAATCACATGCAGTAATAAGCTGGCTTGTAATGTTTCTTCTAGTGTTGCTTTAAACGATTCAACTAAAGAGTGGGCAAGATTACGGACAAAGCCAACGGTATCAGCGAGGACTAATCTCCCGATACCATCCCAATCTAAGCGTCTCAGTGTTGGGTCAAGTGTGGCAAATAGTTGGTCTGCTGCATAAACATCGCTATGGGCTAAGATATTAAATAATGTAGATTTTCCTGCGTTGGTATACCCCACCAAAGACACGGTTGGAATATCTGCTTTTTGTCGAGCTGCACGACCTTGTAACCGTGTTTTGCGTACTTTCTCTAAGCGATCTTTGAGTTGATCCATACGGATCCGCAATAAACGACGATCTGTTTCTAAGATCGTTTCACCAGGACCACGCAGCCCAATACCACCTTTTTGACTGTCTAAGTTACTGTAACGACGAACCAAACGAGAAGACAGATGGTCAAGTTGAGCCAATTCAACTTGTAATTTACCTTCATGGGTACGAGCACGCTGGGCGAAAATATCTAAGATTAAACCTGTACGGTCAATCACACGACATTTTAAAATATTTTCTAAATTTCGTTCTTGTGCAGGGGATAGAACATGGTCAAAAATCACCAATTCGACGTCTAGATCAGTTACCTGTTGGGCGATTTCTTCAGCCTTGCCTGAGCCTATAAAAAACTTTGGATCGGGTTTAATGCGTTGCACATGCAAATGTTCTAAAATTTCTGCACCTGCGGATTTGGCTAATAATCGAAACTCTTCTTGATCAATATCATCTAAAATTTGAACTGCGACACTGACTAAGATAGTACGTTCATTGACTTGTTTTCGATTTGCATATTCCACAGATATTTAGACTCTCAAATGGGTTGATTAAACGCCATTCTAAAGTAATTTATGATGAAAAATGCAATTCTTGTCAAAGAAATGCAATAAATATTTTAGACATAAATACCAAGCTACCGCAGTATAAGATGACATAGCCTAGGAGTTTGTTAAATGGGAGTTTAAAGTGGAAATACGGGGAAATATGCACATTTTTACTTTGTGGCATCATATTTTTTTGCTTCATTTTTGCTCATTTGGTCAACAAACTTTAATACAATCTCGTGTACAGAAAAATGAGCTTAAGTTATCCGATTGTTGTGTTTATATGATCAATGCAACTTTCTGTATATCTGTATACAATAGCGCCTAGATGAATTTAATTAATATTGAGTTTAGTGAGCACCTATGCCTCAACAACAGACAAATGCGACAATCCCGTCAAACGCAAAAAAGAAATTAAATCTATTTTCGAAAACGTTTTTATATACTAAAAAGCTGGTCAAAGGCACCAGTGTCGTTTCAGAAGGTTTTTATTTGGTTTTTCGACATCAATTGTATAAAGACCCAAATAATTCAAATAACACACGTTATGTGCAGTATTTTTGTCGTCGTCTTGCTGACGTTTTTAATGTCGATGTGCATGTTCACGGAGAAATTCCACGAGAACCTGCGTTATGGGTGAGTAACCATATTTCATGGTTAGACATTGCGGTTTTAGGGTCTGGTGCACGCATTTTCTTTTTGGCGAAAGCAGAAATTGAAAAATGGCCAATTTTAGGTACTTTGGCAAAAGGTGGTGGGACTTTATTTATTCAACGGGGTTCAGGCGATTCGATTCGTATTCGTGAGCAGATTGCTGAGTTTTTAAAGCACGATGTGCCCGTTTTATTTTTTCCTGAAGCAACCACGACGGATGGTACAAAAGTTAAAAAAGTACATGGTCGTATCTTAGGTGCTGCGATTGAAGCCAAAAAACCTGTACAAGCTTGTGTGATTTGTTATGTAAATCAACAAGGTATGCTAGATACTGTTGTGCCATTTATTGGTGAAACAACTTTTGTAGATCATGTTCAGGCTGTTTTGGAAATGCCAAAAGTTACCGCACATTTGAAAGCCTTGCCTGCGATTTCTGTTGAAGGGCATACGGTGGACTCATTAACCAAACTCGTACAACAACAAATGCAAGAAGGCTTAGCTGAATTACATAAAGAAATTTTGGGTTAATTTGAATCGTTCAAAGATCTGATTGAAAGTTCAATCAGATTTTTTGTATTTACATAAAACCTTCGATCGGCAACCATGAGATAAATTTTACCCCTGCTTTTTGCCACCATTTCATTTTTGGTTCTTTACGAATGGTACGAATTTCAGTCTGAGTAGTCCGAATCCAGTGAATTTTTTGCTGTGAGTTTAATACCAATTTATATGCATATTTGGTCAGATTTTTATCCATTGTAGCATGCACGGCTTGGGCTAAAGGCGGGCTGTTTAAAATAACACCAATTTCTGTATTTAAATTGGCAGAACGTGGGTCAAAGTTAAAAGAACCAATAAAAACTTGTTTATCATCCAGTGCCATCAGCTTGGCATGTAAACTGGAACGACTCAGACCTTTTAAGCTAATTTTGGTTTCTTTCGAGAGCTTTTTAATATTCTCATCCAGTTCTTCTTCAGGAATCGCAGGCAAGAATTCATACAATTCCACACCATTTTTAAGCAGATTTTCTCGATACTTGGCATAAAATGCGTGTACCAAAGCGACATCGTTGGCTTTAAATGAGTTGGTTAAAACGCGGACTTGCACACCATTTTGTGCCAGTTCGATTAATCGTTTTTTACCTTCTTTTTCAGGCACAAAATACGCTGAAACGATATCAACACTTGATTCAGGCTTTTCTAAATACGTCAGCATCTGAAAGTTGAGATGTTGTTCTTTTTTTGCTTTGGCTTTAATTTTTTCTGGTGAATCCTTCACCACTTCAGCTTTAACCCAGTCGAGTTGGATGTGATGATTTAACCAATTTTCAAAATCATTAGAATGTGAACTTAAGTTCATATAATTTTGTGTAGTAATTTCTTGATAATGTTTGGTTAATTGCTCTTTTAAACTCTCATAACGTAGCGTGTATTTTTGATGACTTACAATATCTCGAACGGGGAAGGCATATTCGTGATTCCAATATTCATCAAAAGAGTGATTGATATCATCGACGGCTTTGCCGACTAACATGACATCAACGTCAGAGAACTGATAATTCTCACTGATATTGTAATATTGGTTACTCATATTACGCCCACCAATCAAACTGATTTGTTGGTCTGCCGTAAAGGTTTTATTATGCATACGGCGATTGATTCTTTTTAAATCAATTACCATTTCCAAAGGGCGAAATGAGCGAAAACGATAGGGATTAAATAGTTTTACATCAATATTGGCATGTTGGTCTAAGGCTAAATAGACAGCTTCCATCTTTTGCGCATTATTATCATCTACCAATAGACGAACTTTTACGCCACGATCTGCTGCTTGGATAATTTTATAGAGCGCCAATGAACCGATTTTGTCATTGTCCCAAATGTAATATTGTAAATCTAACGTTTTTTCAGCTCGATCAATGAGATGGATACGTGCCGCAATCGCATCAAAAGGATCGTATAATACATGAAAGCCAGTTAAATCTGGATTTTGTGTTTTTAAAGGTGTAATAATTTTAGCCAAAGAAGTTTGTTCTGTATTGATATCTTTGGCATATACAGGCGCTGTGGGTTGTGGCTTAGGTAAAGTATTACAGGCAGGTAAACCGAATACGACCACTGTGCAAAGGAACAACATTTTTGTATTAAAAATCTTGTGTTTGTTATGTGATTGGTGATGTTGTCGTATCGTATTGATGGTTTGCGTCATAATTTAATCTAAGAATTCACAGAGCTAGAGTATAATTGCCAACGTTCAAAAGATAAATAAAGTTAATCGGCGCTGGTCGCCTTTTCGAGATTTCGTATGTGGATGACAAATTCAATTATTTTTTACTTTTTTGTGTGCTTTGCCCTTGTCGCACTTTGGGGGATTGCACAAGCTTGGATTAGTCAATCACGTACTGAAACGATACATCCATTTAAATCTTTTGTTCACTTGTTGGTATTCTACCTGTCTTATTTATTATTTCCGTTGTTCTTTTTTAGTTTATATGCGGGTTGGGTCGAATATTTTTCATTACATGAAAGTATTTTTATTTTCTTATTGTCGTGTTTATTAATCTATGCACGTTTTATTGAGCCACATTTGGTACGCGTAGATACACATCAGTATAAATTGAGTGCTGAGCAAGCATTTAAAAAGCCATTCAAAGTCGCTCTAATCGCTGACTTACATATTGGATTATTTTCAGGGCATGAACGTCAGTTAAAAATCATCGTGAAGAAAATTAATGCACAAAAGCCTGATATTGTGGTCGTAGCAGGTGATTGGACATATGAACCTGAAAATAAATTAGCTGAAGAATTAGCAATGCTAAAAGATATAGAAGCACCGATCTATTCAGTGAATGGCAACCATGATGAGCAATATCCAGGTCCTCCGATTCAAGACTTATTGGCACATGCTTTAAAGGTCAATAATGTCATCGACATCGAAGGGCAAATGCTTGAGTTTGAGGATTTCCGTTTAATTGGGGTCGGTGATCTCTGGGCAGGTAAAACGGATATGCGCAGTATGCCATTATTGCCACAGGATAAACCTTGGCTGATTTTGTCGCATAACCCTGACACAGTAGATATGGTGCCTAAATTGGCATCTCATCCTTTGATGTTGGCAGGGCATACACATGGTGGACAAGTTGAGTTGCCTTGGGTAACCAATTATGTCATGAAAAAAGTGTCTATTCTTGGGCATAAACGTGGTCTGTATCAGCATGAAAATGCCGATGTTTTTGTTAGTGTAGGTACGGGTATGGTGGGAGTACCCTTTCGTTTTAGAGTGCCACCAACGATTGATATCATTGAGTTGAGTTAATATTCAGAATTTAGGCGGTTAAGGTTTGGATAATGATGATCTTCTGAGCTTTGCCGCCAAATACTGTTTTTGCAAATAGTAAAGAAAAGCTGCGACGAATTTAAAATCAGGATGTTGAGTTGAGTATTGATGTAGCTGAATTGTTGAAAAGGAAATACAGTATTTTTTATTTTATTTAATATCGTGAAATTCGATATTTTTTATGAGTGTCTATTTTATTTAAAATATTTAAGGTAAATAAAAGCCTGCAAATTTTTGCAGGCTTTCAATTTGTAATTACATCATTAAATCTGGTTATTTACATCATCATTTTTGGTTTCACGAATGGCTAAGAACGCAAGCAGTGAAAGAATAGAGGCAGCAGTTAAATAATAACCCACCGCATATAAACCATAAGTGGTTGCAAGTTTAGTTGCAATCAAAGGTGCAAAAGATGCCCCAAAAATACCAGCAAGGTTAAAAGTTAAAGCTGAACCAGTATAACGTACAGAGGTTGGGAAGATTTCTGACAGTACTGTACCGATTGGACCATAGGTTAAGCCCATAATCGCAAGACCTGTACATAGGAATAAGAATACAACAAAGGTGTTTCCAGACTCCAACATACTTGAGAACACCAAACCGAATAATGCCGAAACGATACATACGCCCACAGATGTAGCTTTGCGTCCAAATTTCTCAGCTAAAACCGCAGAAAGAGGAATGAATGCCGCAAAACAAAGAGTTGCCAATAATTGAAGCTCTAAGAATTCAGAACGAGAATAACCAAGTTTTGTTGTCCCCCAGTTCAAGGCAAAGACAGTGGTTAAATAGAACACCACAAAAGTACAAATCGCTGCGATCGTCCCTAAAATCAGCATTCCCCAGTGCTTAGTCAGCACTTCTTTAAATGGAATATTCACTTCTTTTTGTTTATTCAACACTTTTTGGAACGCAGGGGTTTCATGCAGTTTTAAACGAATCCAAAGACCGACAATGACCAAGGCAGCACTAGCGATAAAGGGAATACGCCAGCCCCATTGCATAAAGTCGGCTTCAGACATGAATGCACTAAGGGTTAAGAATGAGCCTGTAGCTAAGATAAAACCAATCGGTGCACCAAGTTGAGGAAACATCCCATACCAAGCACGTTTGCCTTCAGGCGCATTTTCGGTTGCCAACAGTACCGCACCAGACCATTCACCACCCAGTCCAAGTCCTTGACCTAAACGGCAAAGTGCCAGTAATAACGGGGCGATGATACCAATTTGATGATAAGTTGGAAGCAAACCGATACATACGGTAGATATTCCCATAGTCAGCAGTGCTGCAACCAACGTGGCTTTACGACCGATACGATCACCTAAATGACCAAATAAAGCAGCACCAATTGGGCGAGCGATAAAGGCAATGGCGAAAGTCGCTAAAGATTGAATCGTAGCAGTAGTTGGATCTGTGCTTGCAGGAAAGAACAAATGCGGAAAAATGATGACTGCTGCAGTTGCATAAATATAAAAGTCAAAAAACTCAATGGTTGTGCCCACAAGGCTTGCAAAAAGGACACGTGTTTTTGAATTCGGCTGAACTTGGTCAGTCGCAGTGATATTAGATGACGCCATGGTAGACCTTACACTTTTAAAAGTAAAAAATTAATTTTCTAAAGCGTAATCTTTTTAAAAAAGGCGTAATTTCTTAAAAAAACAACGAGATAAATCCACACCAACTCGATCAGGGTCGCTGATATATGCGTAAGTGAAGATTAGATAACGTAGAGATAGATTGCGAAGAATTGTAATCCCGCACCCATCAACACAAAGATGTGCCAAATAGCATGGGTATATCTTACTCTTTTTAAGGCATAAAACAATGCACCAATGGTGTAAGCAAGCCCACCTGCGACCAATAATTTGATGGCACCGCTACTTAAAAACCGTTGCATATCGTCCATGACCAATACAGCAAGCCATCCCATAACCAAGTATGCAATAAGCGAAATTTTTTGAAAGCGATGAATGAAAACTAACTTGAATAATGTACCAATAGCGGCAATTACCCAAAGTGCAATTAATAAATAATGTGCTTTTGCTGTAGGAATCGCGATACCTAAAAAGGGTGTATATGTCCCTGCAATCAAATAATAAATAGCGGTATGATCTAATTTTTTATACCAATGGCGTTTTTTCTCATCAACAGAAAAATGATAAATCGCAGAACTTGAAAATAACAACACCATGCTTAAACCATAAACCACTAAACCAAAAAATTGCCAAGTAGGTAAATAACTGCCTTTGATTAGCATAAAAATCATAGCAACTGCAGCACAAACAGCACCGATCGCATGACTGATCGCATTAATACGTTCTTCTTGGGGAGCGTAAACATGAATAATATTTGAGTTCATGATTGTAATTTTCTTAAAAATACATTTGTATAGTAATGGAGTTTTACCTTTAAAGTAAGAACATTTAAAATAGCAACTTGTATCAATATGAGTTTGCACTATGTCACAGTTGGCTTCGATGTCCGAGCAGGAACAACAATTTATCAATGCTTTAGAGCAAGCCATTGAAACACAAAGTTTTGAACGATTGATACTCAGTCAATATAAAGGCGAGTTAGAACATTTAGAAAAAATGACTTTTCGTATCATTTCACTACAAAATCAAGAGATGATGAGTTGTCTATATCGTTATAAAACCCAAGATGTCACCAAAAACTATCCAATAAATGAAAGCCTAACTATCATTCAGCAACTTTTTACTCAATGCAAACAAGCTAATTTATTTGCGAATGCGCAAGAAATTCAACTGAAAAAAAATAAAAAGAAGGCTTTATTAAGCTATAGCAAAGCAGCGCTTCAAAAAAACAATGTGAATGAACAACATGACCGAGCGAAACAGCGTTATGTTGAACAAGACCGTTATTATCTACAGCCTTTGGGCATCACCGACAGTAAAGCTCAAATCATTCCGAGCATGGCACGAAAATGGAAACAGATTAATAAATTTGTGGAAATATTCTCAGGGGCTTTAGATAAAATTGAACAATCAGAACCTGCTTTGCGTGTGGTGGATTTTGGCTCAGGTAAAGGCTATTTAACCTTTGCTTTATATGATTATTTGCTGAAAAATCAAATAACGCCTTATGTCACTGGGGTTGAGCTAAATCCTAAAATGGTTGAGTTTTGCCAAAACGTAGCGGCAGCATCAGCGTTTAAACATTTGCAATTTTTCCAAGGTGATGTACGTACTTATGCACCTGAAAAATTGGATGTGATGATCGCACTACATGCCTGTGATGTAGCAACAGATTTTGCCATTCATACAGGGATTCGCTTAAATGCACAGATGATCATGTGCGCGCCATGTTGTCATAAGGAATTACGTCCGCAGTTAAAAAGCCCAAAAGTACTTGCACCGATGTTGCAATTTGGTATTCATGCAGGGCAACAAGCTGAAATGCTCACAGATACCATTCGCGCATTACTCTTAAATGCTTATGGTTATGACACTAAAGTGTTTGAGTTCGTGGCTTTGGAACATACCAGTAAAAACAAAATGATTTTGGCGACCAAACGCAAAAATTTTACTGCACCTGATGAGCAAGTTTTGGCACAAATCACAGAATTGAAAAAAATGTATGGAATTCAAAAACACTCATTAGAATTGTTGTTAAATGATCAATGGGATCAGCAAGATATCGGTTGTAAGTGTTAGTGTGAAATGAAACAAGATGCATTACTCAAACTATCTTGGGTTGATAAAAAATTATTTAGTCGCATTGGCTTCTGCTAATTTTTCTGTGTGTTGCCTTATTTAAATAATGGTTGATTAAAAATGAATCATGAAAGGGATGTTAGATGTCAGACTATGTAATCCATAACGGTTGTTGGAATGATCTAGCAACAGATGCCAAAAAAGTGCGTACATTGGTATTTATCCAAGAACAAAATATTGCTGAAAATGAGGAATGGGATGCAGAGGATGAAAAGTCTTTACATTTCGTGATGTATGATCAAAATCATGCCATTGCGACAGCGCGTTTACTGGAAAATAACAGTATTGGACGAGTTGCAGTGTTAAAAAATTATCGAGGACAGGGGCTAGGGCAGCAACTGATGCAACATATTATTGCGGTTGCAGCGACAGAACAGCGAGATTTTCTAAAGCTATCTGCACAGGTTCATGCGGTTGGCTTTTATGAAAATTTGGGATTTAAACTTGAAGGCGATTCATATTTAGATTGTGGTATTCCACATGTTGATATGCGTATGGAAATTTAAGCAAAAAATTTCTTAGCCAGTAAATAAGATAAAATAAATTTATATCTCGATAAATTGAGATAGGATTCATGAGAAAAATCATAGATGAATGATACATAGAAGATCAAAGCTATACTGTTTGATTTAGATCAAACCCTTTTAGATCGCACACATTCTCTCAAGCTGTTTTTAATATGGCAAATACAGTCATTACAACTTGTGCCAGTATCACAACAACAACGATTCATACAACGCTTTTTAGAACTGGATGCTAATGGTTCGGTGTGGAAAGATAAAGTTTACCAACAATTAATTGCAGAATTTGAAATTACCCAAGTGAGTACGCAAGATTTATTAGATATGTATTTACATGAGCTTAATCGTTTTTGTGTTGCTTATGTAGGTGTGGAAAATACCATTCAAAAAATTGCTCAGGCGGGCTATAAACTTGGATTGATTTCAAATGGGAAAACGCCTTTTCAGGAGCGTAATTTTGAAGCTTTAGCATTAAGCCAATATTTTTCTAGTATTGTTATTTCTGAGGCAGTCGGACTAAGAAAACCTGACTCAGCAATATTTGAGCTTGCAACTCAACAACTGAGGGTTAAACCTGAACAATGCATTTTTGTGGGAGATAATGAGCAAGCCGATATTTTAGGTGCACAAAAAGCAGGCATGAAAACGATATTTTTCAATCCAGATACCCATTTTCATTCTAAATATGCAGATGCGAATCTGCATCATTTTTCAGATCTTATGGCTGTCTTGGCTAAAATAATATAAAAGGTTTTATCACAATCAATAAGAAATAAAGCTGTCATAAAACCTGATATTGATTTTAATGAGCACTGTGCTCTGCGTGGGTTTCAGTGTTATCGTGTTGCATATTTTTCATATTTGCATCAGGTGCTTGTTGTTCTGCATTTGCTAAACGTTGCTTTTCTGCTTCAGCCAAAGCTTCTTTTGACATCACGGGCGCATTTTTAAATGAAGTTTGGTTGACTTCTGACTTTTGTTGGCTCGGCATATAGTCAGGTTCATTGGTCACAGCCAAATAAAAAATTCCAAGAAATAAAACACTTAAAATAAAGGCAATGAAAAGACCTTTCCAACCTTTTTTTTCATCAGCAACTTTTTGAGAGTCAGTAGCATTTGACATAGGAATATTCCAAAATTAACAAATGGGAATTTATGTAATGTTATAACACAAAATTGTGGATTATCCGACAGTTTAAATAGAAAGACCTAATAAAAATAAGGCTTTTCAAATCATACTTGATGATTCAAAAATAAGAAAAGAGGCTGTTTCGCCTCTTTTACTTTAAATTTACCGATTTAAAATCAGTCAATTTTACCGCTTGCAACTTTGTCTTTGAGCAATTGTGGTGCTTTGAAGCGCTCACCATATTTTGCTTCAAGTTCATTAGCACGTGCTAAGGCTTTATCTAAACCATATTGATTTAAGAACTGAATTGCACCACCTGTCCACGGCGCAAAACCGATACCGAAGATCGAACCAATATTGGCATCTACCACTGACTCAAGGACGTTTTCTTCATAGCAACGCAAAGTATCAAGTGCTTGAACAAATAAGATGCGATCAATCATTTCTTGTTCAGAAATATCAACATCTTGTTTCCAGTGACTTAAGCCATCCCAAAGATGTTTTTTGCCACCTTCTGGATACTCATAGAAACCAGCACCCGCAGCTTTACCTTTACGGTCGAACTCGTGAATCATAGTTTTTAAGACATCTTCAGAAGGAGAGTGTGGCAAGTTTTTACCTTCTGCCTGTAATGCTTTACGTGTCTCATTGGTGACATGTTCAGACAATGTCAATGCAACTTCATCTTGAATCGCCAATGGGCCGACTGGCATACCTGCTTTCAATGCAGCCATTTCAATACGTGCAGGGTGTACACCTTCTGCCAGTAAACGTAAGCCTTCATTCACAAAAGTACCAAACACACGACTGGTGAAGAAACCACGGCTATCGTTGACAACGATTGGTGTTTTACCAATTTGTTGAACATAGTCATACGCTTTCGCTAAAGTTTCGGCAGAAGTATTTGCACCTTTGATGATTTCAACCAATGGCATTTTGTCGACTGGACTAAAGAAGTGCAAACCAATGAAGTTTTTATCATCTTTAGACGCTTTTGCTAAACCTGTGATTGGTAGTGTGGATGTATTGGATGCCATCACACCGCCATCAGCCAAGAATGCTTCTGCTTCTTGTGTCACTTTAGCTTTAAGTTCTTGATTTTCAAATACTGCTTCAATGATCAAGTCACAGCCTTTTAGGTCTTCAGCGTTGGCTGTTGCAGTAATTAAACTTAAAATTTGATCACGTTTTTCAGCAGTCATACGACCTTGAGAAACGCGTTTGTCCAATAGTTTTTGGCTATAGGCTTTGCCTTTTTCTGCATTTTCAACAGATACATCTTTCAGTACCACTGCGATGCCTTTGGTTGCAGTTGAGTAAGCAATACCTGCACCCATCATGCCTGCGCCTAAGATACCAACTTTGGTTGCTTGCCATTTTGCCACATCTTTTGGACGGCTTGCACCTGCTTTAATGGCATTTAAACCATGCCAGAAAGTACCGATCATGTTTTTCGCCACTTGACCTGTTGCAAGGTAAGTGAAATAGCGTGATTCAATGGTCAATGCTGTATCTACATCGACTTGAGCACCTTCAACTGCTGCTGCCATAATCGCTTCAGGTGCAGGGTAGCAACCTTTGGTTTTATCACGTAGCATTGCAGGCGCAATCGCAAGAATTTGAGCAACTGCAGGGGTTTTAGGATCGCCACCTGGGATTTTGTAGCCTTTCACATCAAATGGTTGTTGTGATTTCGGATTTGCTTTGACCCAAGCAATTGATTTTTCCATCAACTCATCAAGTGTTTCAGCAGTGTCTTGGATCAAGCCTAATGATTTGGCTTTATCTACACCAAATTGCTTACCTTCCATCAGGAATGGGAACGCATTTTGTAAACCCAATAGGCGTACCATACGGACGATACCACCACCGCCTGGTAGTAAACCTAAAGTTACTTCAGGTAAACCAAACTTAGATTTTGGATCATTCAATGCAATACGTGCATGACAGCCAAGTGCGATTTCCCAACCACCACCTAGTGCTGTACCGTTGAGTGCTGCAACCACAGGAACGCCTAAAGTTTCAATGTAGCGTAACTCTTTTTTCATGAGTTGAACGACATCAAAAAATTCTTTTGCATCTTCTGGACGCGCTTGAATTAAGTCATCTAAGTCACCGCCTGCAAAAAAGGTTTTTTTCGCTGAACGGAAAATAATCCCTGTAATGCCTGAGTCAGCTTTTAGTTTTTCAACCGTTTCAGTCAATGCTTTTTGGAAATCTGCATTCATGGTGTTTGCAGATTGGTTTGGCGAATTTAAAGTAAGAATAACAATGCCTTCCGCATTTTTTTCGTATTGAATTGCGCTCATTCTTATTCTCCTTATACCAACTCAATAATGGTCGCAATACCCATGCCACCACCCACACATAATGTCGCTAAACCACGTTTTTTACCTTGACGTTCTAATTCATCAAGTAAAGTTCCTAAAATCATGGCACCTGTTGCACCCAATGGATGACCCATTGCAATTGCACCACCATTCACATTGACTTTTTCAGCAGGAACATTGAGTTCTTTCATAAAGCGCATAACAACGGACGCAAATGCTTCATTCACTTCAAATAAATCAATATCATCAATGCTTAAGCCCGCTTTTTCTAAAGCTTTACGTGCAGCAGGTGCAGGGCCTGTCAACATGATTGTTGGATCAGTACCGACCAATGCAGTTGCTAAAACTTTGGCACGTGGTTTTAAACCTTGTTCTTTGACTGCTTTTTCAGAAGCAATTAAAACCACCGCAGCACCATCAACGATCCCTGATGAGTTACCTGCATGGTGAACGTGATTGATTTTTTGTGCTTCAGGATATTGTTGTAATGCAACAGCATCAAAGCCCATACCACCCATCATTTCAAAGCTAGGATTTAGTTTTGCTAAACCTTCAGCCGTTGTTGTTGGTTTGATAAATTCGTCTTTATCTAAAATGGTCACGCCAGCTTTATCTTTAATGGCAATGATCGATTTATCAAAATGACCAGCCGCTTGTGCAGCAGCCGCTTTACGTTGTGAATTTGCAGCAAATTCATCCACATCGGAACGCGTATAACCGTCTAAAGTGGCAATCAAGTCTGCACCAATCCCTTGCGGAACAAAGTTAGACTTTAAGTTGGTTTCAGGATCAAGCGCCCAAGGTCCACCATCTGAACCCATAGGAATACGCGACATTGATTCTACGCCACCAGCAACAACCACATCTTCCCAGCCAGAACGAACTTTTTGAGCCGCTAAGTTTACAGCTTCTAAGCCTGATGCACAGAAACGGTTGATTTGCACACCAGCAACATCATTGTCCCAACCCGCTGCAATCGCAGCAGTTTTGGCAATATCACCACCTTGGTCGGCAATTGGTGTTACACACCCGAGTACGATGTCATCGACTTTAGAGGTATCTAAATGGTGACGATCTTTTAATTCATTCAGTAAAGTTGTAAGCAAAGTGATAGGTTTCACGCTATATAGTGAACCATCTTTCTTTCCTTTTCCGCGTGGTGTGCGAATGGCATCAATGATGTAAGCCTCGCTCATAGCTATTCCTTTTTATGACTTCTAAAATTGTTATGTAGTTTGAGTGTACTTTATAAAGTAAAGAGTTCAATGACGAGAACGGGAAAGTCAGTTGATAGTTTTGGTCAATTGAGAGTTTTTAGATGATATTTCGATACTGGTTTATTTAATAAGTTAAGTGAATGAAAATAAGGCATTTCATGTTAGAAAATTTTAGCTTAAAAGTTAATGTTGTTTTATGCGCAAAAGCGAAATGGAGCATATTTGCTAATTTCTTTATATTGTAACTCTTAATGAATTTTCAGTACGATCTAAGTTTGATAGATTTGAAATCTGTTTGAAATTTAAAGTTGAAATTATAAAAAGAGGAATACAAATAAAATATTTAGATGACTCATCCTGACCACTTTACAGTTCTACTCTAAACGCAATTGCATAGCACAACGACTTTCACGTTCAAAACCTTGTGTAACTTCATACTCTATTTTTTGTTTTAAATAGGGTTTCAAATCCTGCTGATACAATACTTCAAAGCCTAAATTTTCATAAAAAGGTTTATTCCACGCAACATCCTTAAAAGTTGTCAATGTCACTGTTTGAAAATGGTTGAGTTGAGCAAAATTAATTATATGTGCCATAAGCTGACGACCAATGCCTTGCTGCTGATATTCATAGCGTACATCAAACTCAATAATATAAAGATCATTACCTTGCTTTTCGGCATATAAAAATCCAAGTGCTTGATCGTGTTCATTCATAGCAACAAAAGAATAATGATTTTGAATCAACTTTAAATGTTCATCATTCGACATGACAGTGCTTTTAGCTAGCCACTTTAACGTCGGGATTTGGGCAAAGGCTTGATTGGCAGATTGTTCAATTTGAATCAATTTTGCGATATCTGAAACTAATGCAGGTCGAATCGAATAAATCATATCGGATATCTGTAAAATTATACCATTCTTGGAAAATAACATAATATAAGTGGTTTGTTTTGACGGAGTCTTACATCTAAAATTTGTATTTAGGGATTAGCCTTCGGCTCGACCTACTTTTGTTTCGACAAAAGTAGGCAAAACCATTGTCATCCGCAAAACTCGACAAATACCGCAAATTGATTGACGTATTGCAAAAACATGATCAATCATTGGTAGTCCTGTCTCAGACAATTGCGGATGACGTTTTCGCGTCTCAACTTATGATTGGAAGCAGATAAAATGACTCCAAAAATATATTATAAAAATTTTATTGATTGGTATTAGTTTTTATGTTGAGATCAAAGCATATCTTTCATTTTAAAGATGTTAAACACTTGCAATAAAAAAGCCCAAGCGTAACTTGGGCGGAGGTAAAACTGAAAATAAAAATCAGTGATAACCATGTAACTGACGATACAAACCTGGGGTTACACCTGTCCATTTCTTAAATGCTCGATGGAAGGTTGAGGTTTCACTAAAACCGACTTGTTGTGCCACATCTTCTAACGTTAAATCAGGGTTTAACAATAAGTGTATAGCTGCATCACGGCGTAAAGCATCTTTTACACCTTGGTAGCTTTTGCCTTCGGCTGCCAAACGACGACGTAAGGTTTGCGGTGATAAATACAACATCGATGCCACATCATTTAAGGTTGGCATTTCCTCACCGATTTGGCTCTTTAAAACTTCACGAATACGCGAGGTTAAAGAGTTGGTATTTTTAAATTTTACCAAAAGTTGTGCAGGCGCAGCTTTTAAAAACTCTTCTAAAGATGCTTCATCTTGGCGAATAGGTAAGTCTAAATAATCTGCTGCAAATGTAATCTCAGTACGTGGCATGTCAAACTGCATGACAGGTGCAAAGAATAACGCATCATACTCATCGGCATGATTCGGACGAGGATAATTAAAATGTACTCTTTCCAACGGAATACGGCGTTCAATCAACCATGATGCTAAACCATGCCAAATCATCAGCATACTTTCTGTGATGAAGTGATCTGGATCCATGGTTTTTGGAATGAGTGGAACTAAACGAGCTTCGTGTTTATCACGTTCAACAGCAACCGACCATTCATCACCAAATAATTTATAAAATTGTGAAGAAAGCTCTAAAGCATCTCCCAAAGTCTTGGCATGAATAATCAACTGACACATGATGGCAAAAGAACCCAAACGTCTTGGTTGAATGTCAAAACCGACATGTTCGTCTTGGGTGACCATCCACAACATTTTCACAAAACGTGTGTATTGCTCAGGTGAGATCCTCGCTTTGGGTTGGCGCAACAGTTCAGCCTCAATCCCGACATGCGAAAGCAAAGTTTCGACATCCATGCCTAAGCGTTTGACGCCTGTAAGGGCTGCATTCACGAAATGGATACTGATCGTATCACGACTCATGTTAAATCCTTCTGACTCTTTGATGTTCACTAGCGATTGACCTAATACACTCTAAAAAATGTTGGATTGGCGATTTACAACAAGGCGAATCACCTTTTTACATCTTAAATTGCCGAAATGATCAAGGTAAATGGCTGAACATGACATTGTTATGTTAGTTTTATATTTCTAATATGGACTAAAAATCAACATAAGAATGGTAAATATCATTATGACAAGCGCACTAAATGGATTGAAAGTACTCGATTTTTCAACATTATTACCAGGACCATTTGCGACGATGTACTTAGCGGATATGGGTGCAGAAGTGATTCATGTTGAATCTCCAACACGTCCTGATTTAGTCCGTTTGTTCCCTCCTTATGCCAATGGGCAAGCAACTTCACATAGCTATTTAAACCGTAATAAACAGTCTGTGGCACTTGATTTAAAAGATCCTCAAAATATTGAACTGATCAAACAGAAAATTTCTGAATTTGACATTGTGGTTGAACAGTTTCGTCCTGGCGTCATGCAACGTCTCGGTTTGGACTATCAAACCCTTGCTGAAATTAACCCAAAACTGATTTATTGTTCCATCACAGGTTATGGGCAAACAGGCGCTTATAAAGATAAAGCAGGGCATGACATTAACTATGTGTCTTTGTCTGGTATAGCAGGGCATAGTGGTCGTCAGGACAGTGGCCCACCACCGATGGGGATTCAAATTGCAGATGTTGCGGGTGGTTCGCTACATGCTGTTATTGGTATTTTAGCTGCGGTCACTGAACGTCATCAAAGTGGTTTAGGGCAATATATTGATATTTCCATGACCGATTGTGTCGTCAGTATGAATAATATGGCGGCAGCGGCAAGTTTAGCGGGTGGGCAGCATCAAAAAGCTGAAAATGAGCAACTTAATGGTGGAACATTCTATGATTATTATCGTACCCAAGATGGACGTTATATTTCAGTAGGAAGTTTAGAGCCACAGTTTATGAGTGGTTTGGCTGCAACTTTAGATTTGCCTATAGTCTTACAAAAAGGCGCATCGTTTGATGCTGAAGATCGTCAAGCGGTGAAACACGCAATTCAAGAAAAAATTCTCAGTAAAACTTGGGCGGAGTGGAATGAAATCTTTGGCCAGTTGGATTTTTGTGTAGAGCCTGTATTGAGTCTTGAGGAAGCTTTGAGTTCACCATTGGCACAACAAAGAAATTGGGTTGTAGATGTGCCTTTAAAAGCTGACTCTGAACAAAAAGAACAGCAGTTGGCATGTCCAATTAAGTTCTCTCGCTCACAAATGCGTTATGACTATATTGGTCAAGAGTTGGGTGAAGGACGTTGGTAAGGTCATTTGCAATTGTTTAAGGCAAGACTACATAAGTTAATCTTTTTGCGATGTGTTAAGCAAAAGAGAACAGTTGTTGCATCTTGGGATGAAGTTTGGAGTGGAAAGCAAAGCTTCGTAAGATGGTTTTCTTATCATTATTAACATAATTTTTAATTTCATCTGAATTTCATTCAGTGTGTAACATTAGTTAAAAAGTAATCTTTTATCCAATAGAAGATTACTTTTTTATTTGCCTTGCTGCTGATCCATTGTAAATAAAAGCCGATATTTCACTTCAAATTTAAAAATGCCTGCGTCATGTTTATGTCAAAAATCCTCTTTATTTAATCCATTTATCAACTGTGAATAGGAGATCGAGTCAAAAATGATTGTCTATTCACTTTAAAATAAGCAATAATCGGATGTGTAGACTAAAGTCTAAAGATTTTTAAAACGAAGGATTGGGTTAAAAATGGATTTAATACAGACGAATGGATTACCTCGTTATGGACGCTTTAGGACATTACCCAGCTCTATCAGTGCAGATCGTTATATCTATAAAACACCTTATGGTAAAACCTTAAAAGGTTGGCGTAAGCATTTAAAATATAAAAAATTTAAATTTTGTAGTATTCAACACCAACATTATAGTATCGGCTTTGCCATAGTTGATATTGGTTGGGTAGGGCATGCTTTTATTTATATTTATGATCATGAAAATGGAGACGTTTTAGAGTGGAATTCAAATAATATCCTAGCTCATCATACTTTGGTGGATGAGCAACCGCTCTATAATCAAAGTCGTTTTCAAAAATCACCTTTTCACATCGAAATGCAACATGCCAATGGTGTGCGTTATATCAGTATCACTAAACATGGTGATGAAAAACTCAAAGCCCGTATTTTTTGTGCGGCGACAGACCCACTAAGTCTATGTAGTCCTACAGGAATTAATGGTTGGACTTATACCCAAAAATTGACAACTTTAGGCGTCGAAGGCTTTTTTGTTAATAAGAAAAATGAAATTATCCATTTTAATGAAAAAAGTTTTGCATCCTTAGATGATACCTGTGGCTTTTTACGCCCTGAAACGGCTTGGTTTTGGTTGTCGAGTAATTTTTGGGATCAGCACAATAATCGCATTGGATTAAATCTTGCTTCAGGCGTGAATGAAAGTTTCGGTAATGAAAACTGTTTATGGATCAATGGCGTATTGTATCCATTAAGTGATGTGCTTTTTGAAAAACAATCTGAGAAAATGTGGAAAATTCGTTCCTTAGATGAAAAACTAAATTTAGAGGTACAGATAGGTTGGCGGCGTTATGAAAATTTAAACCTACGTTTGGTCGGCAGTCAGTTTAGCCAGTGGCAAGCTAAAATTAGCGGTACGGTGCAAACAGAAAAAGACGAAGTCATTCATTTAAACCAAGAATATGGTTTGTTGGAACAGCATTACGCAAAATGGTAATGCTGAACTGTTGAGGATTATAGTTTTATTTATTGAGCGGCATTCCAAAAAGCATCGCCTGCTGTAATTGGGTCGCCTGTTTCATTCAAAGTGTCAACAAAAACCTGATATTGTTGAATAATTTTATGTTGGCTTGGGTGGAAGTCTGCTGTGTACCAGTCTAAGTATTCACGTTTCATTTTCGATAAAATACCTTGACGACCAATAAACCACGGTAAGCCTTTTGCCATCATGCTGAAGCGTTCTCTACGACTAAAACCATCGCATTTAAGCAAGCCATTGGTACGTTGCATGGTAAAACCAAACATCATCACAGTAACCAATGCCAGTGCCGTATAACGCACGGCATTGGGTGTATTTCCAATTTTACTCATCACATCAAATGCAACATCACGATGTTCCATTTCTTCAATCGAATGCCAAGCAAATAAAGCACGGATATAGGGATGTGCTTCTGCCATGGTTGATTTTTCAGTAAAAAAAGCATCTGCCATGAGCGCTGTTAAATGCTCACAGGCAGCAGTAATGGCGATATTCACCTGTTTTGGATAGCGTTTAAGGGCATGCCCAAAACGACGATTAACATGACCAATAAATTTTTGAACAGGCATGCCTTGATTGATCAAAATTTTATTCATGTTGTTATGCGCAATGCCATGCTGTGCTTCTTGCATGATAAAGTTGGCAACACGTTGTTTCAGATCAGAATCCTGAATTTGATCTTTAAATAAACGTACACATTGAATGAAATAACGTTCACCATCAGGAAAAGTCAAACTTAAAGCATCAAAAACACGAGTACGAAAAGGATCATCACCAAACCAAAAACGTGGAATTTCATCGAGTTTAAAATCGAGGTGCGTGCGAACAATGGGGTCGACTTGATATTGGACTAATGCATTCATTTTATTTTACTTCACATTGTCAAAAAACTTTTTAGCTCATGGAATTATCGCAAAAAGTAGAAAATATCTGTTGTCTTGTCATGCCAATTTAAAGGTAAAAGGTGACATATTTAGTCAGAATTGAATCAAAGTTAGTTTAAAACAGCACTATTTGTTTTCAGTGCTGTTTTTTAATATCCCAATTTTAAGTACTACAATGCTGCTTGCCAAAATGCCTCACCTGCAGCAATTGGGTCATTGGTTTTAGCTAAGGTGTCAACCCAAGTTTGATATTGACGAATAATAGGATGTTGACTTGGATGGAAATCTTTTTTATACCAGTCCATATATTGTTTTTGCATCATGGACAATTTACCTTTTTTCCCAAAAAACCAAGGTAAACCTTGCGCTGCCATTTTTGCACGTTGAAACGCTGAAAAACCATCATATTTTAACATGACATTGGCACGGTAAAAGGTAAATCCAAACATTTGTAAGGTAATAAAAGCTAAAGCAAATTTGCGTAGGCTTTCAGGCACTTCACCGACTTGTTGCATCACATCATAAGCCACATCACGATGTTCCATTTCTTCAATCGCATGCCAAGCAAATAAAGCACGTGCATAGGGATGAACATCTGCGAGAGTTTCTTTTTTACTATAAAAAGTTTCAGCCATCAGGGCGGTTAAATGCTCTGCTGCTGCGGTCATGGCAATGTTATATTGCTTTGAACGATGTTTGAGCACATATTGTAAATGTTGATCCAAAAAAGTAATAAATTGATCGACAGGCATGCCTTGCTTTTTCATTTCTTCATTCATTTTGTCATGGGCAATGCCGTGTTGTGCTTCTTGTTTAATAAAATCAGAGACTTTTTGTGCTAATTCAGGATCGCTAATTTTGTCACGTAAGGCACGCACACTTTGAATGAAGTAACGTTCACCAATTGGAAAAGTTAAACTTAAGGCATCAAACATGCGTGTCTTAAATGGGTCTCCACCAAACCAAAAACGTGGAATCTCATCCAGTTTAAAGTCCAAATTACTACGAACTACAGGATCAACTTGGTGTTTGACATAGGCATTCATGATCATTTTCTCTTAATTTTTAGTTTATATTGAGATGATTTTGGCAAAGCTTAGGTTGCTGCTTGCCAAAATGCTTCACCCGCGGCAATCGGATCATTGGTTTCGGCTAAAGTGTCTACCCAAACTTGATATTGGCGAATAATTGGATGTTGGCTTGGGTGAAAGTCGGGTTTGTACCAGTCTAGATATTGACGTTTCATTCTGCTCATGACCCCTTGTCGACCAAAGAACCAAGGTAAGCCATGATAAGCCAACTTCAAACGTTCGAGACGACTAAAACCATCATGACTGAGCATGATATTGGCACGGTATGAAGTGAAACCAAACATAGCGACTGTGGTCAGTGCAAGGGTAAATTTTCTTAAATATTCAGGCACTTCACCGACTTGTTGCATCACATCATAAGCCACATCACGATGTTCCATTTCTTCGATCGAATGCCAAGCAAATAAAGCACGTACATAAGGATGTGCATCTGCCAAAGTTTCTTTTTGGCTATAAAATGTTTCTGCCATCAGCGCAGTTAAATGTTCTGCTGCTGCGGTCATGGCAATGTTGTATTGTGGTGAACGATTTTTCAGTTCTGATTTAAACAAACGCATTAAAAAGTTGATGAATTGGTCAACGGGCATGCCTTGTTTACGCATTTCATCATTCATTTTGTCATGTGCAATACCATGTTGCGCTTCTTGACGAATAAAATCTGCAACACGTTGTTGTAAGTCTGGGTCAGTGATTTTGTCACGGAACAAACGAACACACTCAATAAAATAACGTTCGCCATCTGGGAAAGTCAGGCTGAGGGCATCGAACATGCGTGTTTTAAATGGATCGCCACCAAACCAAAAACGTGGAACTTCATCAAGCTTAAAGTTCAGTTTGGTACGAACAACAGGATCAACTTGATGTTTTACATAAGCATTCATTGAATTCACCTATAAAATTTTCTATTCATTTGGATAGGCTGCTTGCCAAAAAGCATTGCCTGCTGCGATAGGGTCTTGGGTTTGTTGTAACACATCGAGCCAAGTTTGATATTGGCGAATAATTGGATGTTGACTGGGGTGGAAGTCATGTTTGAACCAGTCTAGATAGTGTTCACGCATTTTACTAAGCGTACCATTTGCACCAATAAACCAAGGTAAACCTGTGGCAAACATATTGAGTCGCTGTATCAGGCTAAATCCATCATGTTTTAACATGAGATTGGTACTAAATAAGGTTAAGCCTGAAATGTTAAATGTGACTAAAACCAAAGCAATACGGCGTAAACTTAAGGATATTTTTCCTGAATTTTGCATCACATCATACGCCACATCACGATGTTCCATTTCTTCAATCGCATGCCATGCAAAGAGCGCACGAATATAGGGATGAACGTCAGCCAAAGTTGATTGATGAGTATAAAAAGTGGCTGCTATGAGCGCTGTAATATGTTCGGCTGCTGCGGTAATTGCGATATTAAATTCAGGGCTTAGGTATTTAATAAAAAATTTGGTGTACTTTTTTAGAAACCCTGTAAATTCATCAACAGGCATTCCTTGCTGTTTCATCACTTGATTCATTTTGTCATGTGCAATGCCATGTTGTGCTTCTTGACGAATGAAATTAGCTACTTTTTGTTGCAAATCTGGTTCATGAATGGTGTCACGAAACTGACGAACACTTTCTATAAAATAACGTTCACCCTCAGGAAAAGTAATGCTGAGAGCGTCAAACATACGAGTTTTAAATGCATCACCACCAAACCAAAAACGTGGAAGCTCATGTAATTTAAACTCCAGATGAGGACGTACAACAGGTATCACTTGAAATTTGACTAAACTGTTCATTATTTTATTTCGTCAATAGCCAGTTATATTTCGCAGTATGCAATGAATAAAAAGAATTGTTTTGACAGTTGTTGCCATTTTTTATACATTTTACGACAAGTGACAATTTTTATTTTCAAAATGAGTTTGCCATGGAACACCAATTAAAAATATCAAATGGCTATTTTCAACTCTTAAAAGTTTTCTTAAAGGAACAAAATGTTGATCTAGCTGATTTGGCTTTGAATGAAGAACAACGTATCGAACTAGAAAAAACCTTATGCGCAGCGATTGATCAGCAAACCAGTTATGATTTTTTTATGGAGGTAGTTGCTGCAATTCATCGTCGTATTGACTGTCCAGATTTGGCTTTTGCGTTAGCGAAATGTATTACGCCCGCAAACTTTGGGCTTTTAGGTTATATGGCATCACGAAGTGAAAGTTTGGCACAGGCATTAGAATATGTGGTGCGATTTAGTCCATTGGTTGTTGTGGGATTAAACGTGACGTATATGCGTTATGAAATCATCAATAATACCATTCGTCTTTTCTGTCCATTGGGTGCGGATAAATATATTTTTCTGCATGAAGTGACTTTTGCAGCGATGATTTTTTTAGCAAAGCAATTTGTTGGTTCGCAGCACTTACCCTTAATTCAAATGAGTTTTGTCAATGCACCCACTATGCCTTTGCATTTATATCAGCAGTTTTATCAATGTGTTATAAAATTTGAACAGCCAATGTATGAAATCATCATTTCTACAGATGCTTTACAAATGAAGCATGAACAAGCTGATCCAAACTTGATTCAGCTTTTAGTGAAGCAAGCAGAAGAAAATCTGGCACAAACATCGCCACACACGACAGTTGTGCAACGCATTCGATTTATTGTGGCTGAGTATTTAAAGCTAGAACAACAAGCACCGAAAATTGAAGATATTGCCCAAGAATTGTTTGTTTCTGGGAGAACGTTACAGCGTCAGTTAAAACAATATGACACATCGTTTAAGCAGATTTTGGAAGAGGAACGTATGCAGCGCTGTGAAGTTCTATTGATGCAAGATAAGGATTTGACAGATATTGCATTACAACTTGGCTATAGTGATCAGTCAGCCTTAGCGCGTGCTTATAAAGCCTTTAGTGGTCAGACTTTGTTGCAAAAGAAACAACAGTTGAAAGAGTAAGTGCTATAAAAATCAATTGAATAATAAGCCTACTAATTGATTGAAAAAATTTTAAGATGAATGGTGAATAGAAAAATTATGCTGAGTAAGTTGATAAAAACCTCTCTACTACCAATAAAGAGGTTTTATTTTTTAGATTGTTTTTAACTTTGGAAATCTAAAAATAATCGCCAAGACGGCAAATATTGCCAAAATCCAACAATAATAAATCGACCCAATCAACTCGATTGGTGACATTTTTGCAATCGAACACGCCAATAAAAGCTGAGCACCGTAAGGGATAACGCCTTGTACCACACAAGAAAAAATATCCATGAATGCCGCAGCACGTTTGGGGTCAACGCCATATTCTTTGGCGACTTCACGTGCCATATCACCTGATAAAATAATCGCAACGGTATTATTTGCCACAAAAAAGTTAGAGAAAATCACCAAAAAACTGATGCCAATTTCGCCTGCACGTTGAGTTCCAACTTTAAATAAACCTGTTACTGTATAAATACGTTGAATCAGCCATTCTAAACCGCCTTCTTTTTGCATAATGGCAGACAAGCCACCTAAGAACATGGACAGTAATGCCACCTCAAACATGCCAACAAAGCCATCATAAATTGCATTATTGAGTTTTAAGATGTCAAAACTAGCTTGATCCAGCAAACCAATAATCCCTGATAAAACAATCCCGATTGTCAGAACGGCAAGTACATGTAAACGGGTAAATGCTAAAAAGAACACCGCCAAATAAGGCAGCATTAACCAAATATCATAATCTTTATAACTAATGTGTTGAGAAGCTTGTGTATTTAAAACATAAATAATAATTGTGATCAGCGCTGCAGGCAGTGCGATCCAAACATTGACCCGAAATTTATCTCGGAGTTCGACATTTAAACTGCGTGTTGCTGCAATAGTAGTATCCGAAATCATGGATAAATTATCACCAAACATTGCACCGCTGACCACTGCCCCAATGGCATACACAGGTTGGATATCCGTTGCTTGAGAAAAGCCAAAGGCAATCGGCGCACAGGCAGCAATGGTTCCCATCGATGTGCCCATTGCTGTAGCAATAAATGCCGAAATGACAAACAGCATAGGCAAGACAAATTCAGGAGCAATGATCGATAAACCAAACTGTACGGTTGCATCAACACTACCAATAGCGCTGGAAACACTGGCAAACGCACCTGCGAGCATAAACACCATAAACATCAAAATGAGATTTGGATGGCTTGCACCTTTTAAAAAAGTGTCAATCGCAGCATTGAGTTTGCCACGATAGAGTAGAACAGCAAGTATAATCGCGGGTAATGCTGCCACAGGTGCTTTAACTTGGTAAAAGGCAAATTCAGTGCCAATGATTGAGTGGTAAATACCGCTGCCTAAGAAAATGGCTAAAAATACAATAAGTGGTACAAGTGCAAGCGCTCGAGCTTGCACTGCTTCGGTGGGGAGAGTGGTCATAACACAAAAAATAAAAAGATAAGCCGCTATAGTATAAACAGCTTTTGCAATATCCCAAAAATTAAAATGTAATCACTAAATAACGTTTTTTTATCAGATTTTTAAGATTTGATTTAAATTTTTCTTATTTTTTATGATTTTTAAAAAAGCCAAAATTAGTAAGCTTTGATCATTGTCCATAAAATCAAAGTATAGCTAAATGTAGCACTTGGGTGGATATATAAATTTTGTAGGGATATAAGATAGTATTATGCGGTTGCATCGCTCTATCTATTGGATAAAAAATAGCGGTACAATGCAGCGTCTTGTATTTTTACATCAATTCCTCAAGTTTAAATAATCCAAGGAAAGTCAGCCCTATGTCACGTTTAGCCACTCGATTTGCACAGCTTAAATCTCAACAGCGTAAAGCTTTGGTTTCTTATGTTATGGCGGGTGACCCACAACCACAGATAACAGTGCCATTGTTGCACAAAATGGTTGAAGCGGGCGTAGATGTTGTCGAACTCGGATTACCATTTTCCGACCCAATGGCAGATGGACCAGTGATTGCACTTGCAGCAGAACGTGCTTTGGCTGCAGGCACAAATACCCTTGATGCTTTGAATATGGTCAAACAATTTCGTCAGAAAGACACCACAACACCAGTCGTTTTAATGGGGTATTTAAATCCTGTTGAAGTGATTGGCTATGAAAAGTTTGTGGCTTATGCGAATGACTGTGGCGTGGATGGTGTGCTTTTAGTGGATTTACCACCAGAAGAAGCAGCAGATTTTGATGCAGTATTACAAAAATACAGCATGGATCAGATTTTCTTGCTTGCACCCACAACCACCGATGAGCGTATTCAGCGTGTAGTTAAACAAGCCAGTGGCTTTATTTACTACGTATCACTCAAAGGGGTGACTGGGGCTGCGACACTGGATACCACAGAAGTGGCAAGCCGCATTGAAAAGATCAAAAGCATGACTGATATTCCAGTGGGTGTCGGTTTTGGGATCAGTGATGCAGCTTCTGCACAAGCGGTTGGTCGTGTTGCCGATGCTGTCATTGTTGGAAGTGCATTTGTAAAACCATTTGCAAACTTAGCACCAGAACACGCTGCTGAACAAGCAGTGAATAAAGTCAAGGAGCTTCGAGCTGCGCTCGATGAGTTAGTATGAATCAAGAAGTGAAATCAGGGAAAATTCTCAGCCCAGCAACACCGTGGACTGAACGTTCGATTCCAGGCATTCATATGCCTGATCAACAGCAAACACTCAAAGCAACATTTACTGAACCAACCATTGAGTGCCCTGAGTGTCATGCTTTAGTGACTCGTACAGCGATGTCGTTCAATGCCTATGTTTGTCCATCATGTGACGAACATTTGAAAATGAAAGCACGTGATCGTTTAAACTGGTTTTTTGATCATGTCACTGCTGAACTTGGTCAAGAGTTTGAAGCCAAAGACCCATTACACTTTGTTGATAGTAGAGCCTATCCTGTGCGTATGAAAGAAGCACAAGATAAAACAGGTGAGTCAGAAGCGCTTGTGGTAATGCAAGGGCAACTTAAAAACATTCCAATGGTGGCGTGTGCATTTGAGTTTGACTTTATGGGCGGCTCAATGGGAACAGTAGTTGGTGACCGTTTTGTGCAAGCTGCGGAAAAAGCGATTGCTTTGAAACAGCCTTTGGTTTGCTTTGCGGCATCGGGTGGTGCGCGTATGCAAGAAGGTATGTTGTCTTTGATGCAAATGGCACGTACTTCAGCGGCAATTCAAAAAATGAAAGAGGCGCATCTTCCTTATATCGTTGTGCTTACTCATCCTGTTTACGGTGGCGTAACTGCTTCATTGGCAATGCTCGGTGATGTGCATATTGCAGAGCCTAAAGCGATGATCGGTTTTGCGGGTAAACGTGTGATTGAACAAACTGTGCGTGAAAAGTTAGAAGAACCCTTCCAACGTGCAGAATTCTTGCTTGATCATGGTGTAGTCGATCAAATTGTTCATCGTCATGCATTACGTGATACTGTATATCGCATCGTAGCGAAACTGATGAATTTGCCTTGAACAACATTGCTCCATTAAATACTGATAGTTTACAAACATGGCTCAATTATTGGAGCCATGTTCACGTTACAGGGATTGATTTAGGTTTAGAACGTGTCATTCCTGTGGCTGAAGCTTTGGGTGTGACTAAACCTCAAGCGAAAGTTTTTACCGTTGCAGGTACCAATGGTAAAGGCTCAACCACCACGACATTGGCTGCGATTTTAAATGCACAAGGTTTTAATGTCGGTTTGTACCAGTCCCCACATATTTATCGTTTTAATGAGCGTGTCAAACTGGCAGGAAAAGAAGTTGACGATCAGACTTTGATTGATGCTTTTGTCTTAGTAGATCAAGCACGCCGTCAGTGTGATCTGAGCTTATCTTTTTTTGAAGCAACCACTTTGGCTGCTTTTGTTATTTTCAAAAACATGCAATGTGATGTTTGGGTGCTTGAAGTAGGACTCGGTGGTCGATTGGATGTCGTGAATGTTGTTGACCCTGACATTGCCGTGATTACCAATATTGGACTTGATCATACCGACTGGCTCGGTGATAGCATTGAGAAAATTGCGTTTGAAAAAGCAGGCATTATCCGTCCAAATATTCCAGTGGTTTTTGCTGGATTACAGCCTTTACCGCAAGCCATTCAAAAAAAAGCACAAGATTGTCAGGCAAAATTATATGTGGTGAACCAAGATTATTTCTATGATGATGCCGAAGACGGGCAATCATGGAATTTTGCAAGCTCAGGCTTAACTTTAAAACTTCCATACGGTCAGCTTGCACTTGAAAATATTTCAACCGCAGTGGCAGCAATTTTACTCAGCGGTTTAAGCGTTACACAAGATGCCATGACACAAGGTATCTTAAATGCTCGGTTACAAGGCCGTTTTGAAATAGAACAGATACGTGGCAAAACTGTGATTTTCGATGCAGGGCATAATCCGCATGGTGTTGAATTTTTGTTAAAGCAATTGCGAAAATTCTTACAATACAATAAACAGTACACAGAAATTGTCACTGTTTTTTCAATGTTGGCAGATAAAGATATCGAATCTGTGATTGCCTTATTGAAAAACACTGTATTAAAGTGGAAAATTGCGCCATTGACTGTAGCGCGTGCAGCATCGATGGAACAATTAAGATCGGCTTTGCAGAATGAAACAGTTGAACAGTTTGAAAATGTCCAAGCTGCCTTTTTATCAGCGCTTGAAGAAACAAAAAATAATCAACTGATTTTGGTATGCGGTTCATTCCATACCTTAGAAGCGGTCTGGGAGTATTTAGAAGAATGTCAATGAATAACAAACAACGCTGGATGGGTGGCGTTGTTTTATTAGGTGGTGGTGTTTTATTAGCGGCATTACTTCTAAAAGGCAAAGAAGAAATTCATCAAAATCAGGTGACACCACCACCTGTTGCGACAACTTCGCAAAAAGGTAAAGCTGCGCCTGCAGAAGAATCGGTGCAACTACAACCGATGACAGTGGATGTGGCAACAGAAAAACGTTTGCTTGAAGAGCAGCGCCGAGCACGTGAAAAAGCGGTGGCTGAACAAGAAGCCAAAGCAGCCGAGTTCTTACGCATGCAACAACAAGCGGAAGCTGAGGCGGCACGTAAAGCTGCTGAGGAATATGCTGCTGCCAACGCCCGTCGTAAAGCTGCACAAGAAAGCTCAGATAATATTCCACCTGAGTTAAATGTAGACGATAAAACCAAAGCACAGTTAAAAGCTGAAGCTGATAAAAAGCAACAACAGCAAAAACAAGCACAACAGAAAGCAGATGCTGAAAAAAAGCTCGCTGAGCAGAAGCGTCAAGCTACCGCAGATGCAGAAAAGAAAGCGGCTGATGAGAAAAAACGTCAAGCCGAAGAAGCAAAGAAAAAAGCTGAGGCAGATAAGAAAGCTGAAGCTGACAAGAAAGCAGCCGAAGACAAGAAACGTAAGCTTGAAGAACAGCGTAAAGCTGAAGAAAAGAAAGCCGCTGATGAGAAAAAGCGTAAGGCTGATGAAGCAAAGAAAAAAGCTGAAGCAGACAAAGCACGTGATCTCTTGGAAAATGGTGATAAACAATGGATGGTACAGGTGGCATTGGCGGCAAATGAAGCCAATGCGGATGCAGTAGCTGCAAAACTGCGTGCCAAAGGTTATAAAGTTACCAAGAGTCCAACCTCCAAAGGGATTCGCATCATGGTTGGACCAGCCAAAGATCGTGAAACTGCAGATGCAACACGTAAGAAGATCAACTCAGATGCAAGCTTAGGGATGAAGTCTGCATGGGTGATTGATTGGGTACCTTTAGATAAACGTTAAGTTCTATTGTGATTCTGCTATTAGAGATGGATTTGTGAGTTGCTCACGAATCCATCTTATTTTTTCTGGGCTAAATTGTTTTTCGATATTGATCCAAATCGGGTGAAAACCATAACCACCATGCTTCATTTCTTTTAAAGCATCTTGTGTTGACCAATTTTCAAAAATAATTCGATACATGGCGATACTTGCACCCGTACGATCAGAGCCATGATAACAATGCAATAAAACTTTTTGATTTTTCTGTTGTGCTTTTTGGATGCTTTGCATTACTTTTAATAAATCATGTTCATCAATTGCCCATGTATTAATGGGAATATGCACCAAATCAAAACCTTGCCCTGCAAGTGTTGTGCGATCTTTATCTCGACTGCGTAAATTAATCACCATATCAATTTGATGTTTTTCAAGCAGGGGAATTAGCTCTTCATTCGGCTGTTCACTGCGAAATACCTGCTCACTTATTTGATAAAAATTAGAAGATTTTTGAATTAAATCTCCCCACTGTTGTGGTCGTTGTTCTTGTGGCAGCGTTGATGAAGTAATGCAGCCAGTCATTAGGCTAGAGCTAAGTAAAATTGCTAAAAAATGTAATTTCATAAAGAAGAATAACGCTGTAATTCAAAAGGATCATGCGCACAAATAATGTCAATATGCGGTTGATTTTGGGTTAAAGTTTGGATGGCTTTTAAACTGTGTAGACGTTGTTGATTATTAAATGCAAATAAACGCTCAGTCAAATTTAAGCCCAAAGACTTATACTTTGGATCAAGTTCAAGATGAGAGTAATAAGCATCACCGCAAAACAACAGCCATTGATCTTTCTGGCGAATGGCAATACCACAATGTCCTGCAGTATGACCAAGCAAAGGAATCATTAGAATTTCATCTTTAAAAATTTTAAAGCCTTGCACACGATGAAAATTAAACCAAGGTTCACCTGCTTCATGTTCTAAAAAATGCCAATAGGCATGATTTTTAAACTGTTGTGGACGATAACGCAGTTTGTTTTTACTGGAAAATGTTTGCGCAGCATTAAACTCATTCGACAAAATATGCACAGTTGCATTGGGAAAATCACCAATGCCTCCTGCATGATCAAAATCTAAATGACTCACCAAAATATGTTGAACATCGCTCGGTTTAAAACCAAGTTTTTGAATTTGATGAAACGCTGACAAATATGGATCAGACACAATTGCACTCATTTTTGTCATGAACTTACCTAAGCGTTGCTGTGGGCGTAAGTAGTCTTGTAGGCCTAAACCTGTATCGACCAAGACTAAACCTCGATCTGTTTCAATCAATAAACAATGACAGACCAAATTGGCTTTTAAACCCTTTTGCCCAAACAAAGGCGCGCACATGGGACACATGCTACCGCAGTGTAAATGGTGAATGTTATAGATCATCTTGTTCTGTTTTTAAATTTTCTAAAATATTTATACCTTATTTTTAAATAAGAACCAATGCTTACAAAACATACTAAACAATTCTCTAATTTGAGATTGTTATATTGCATACTCTAAGTACATGGATCATAAGAACAAGGAGTAGGCAGATGCAATTATATTATTCACCGACATCCCCTTTTGCTCGTAAAGTTCGAGTACTGATTTATGAGTTAAAAATTCAAGATCAATTTGATTTTTTAGTGGTTGACCCTTGGACAGATCCACAGCTAAGAAAGATTAATCCTTTGTCCAAAGTACCTACTTTGGTGCTCAATCACAAAGAAGTGCTTTTTGATTCAGCTTTGATTTGTGAGTATTTAAGTACACTGAAAGACAAAAGTTTGGTTTATCCAACTGAACGTGTGGCATATTTTAAAAGCTTACGTTTACAAGCTTTGGCGGATGGTGCGATGACAGCAGTAGGGCGTTTATATGCAGAGTTACACAAACCTGAGCAGCAACAATCAGCAGAAATGATCCAGCGTTTTGTGACAACTCAGAAAAGTGCTTTAAGTTGGCTAGAACAGCATTTAGATAATTTTACTGAAAATTTTGCAATCGGTGAAATTGCTGTGGCGTGTTTGCTGGAATATCTCAACTTTCGCTTTCCTGAGGATGATTGGAAAACTCAACATCCGCACTTAGCCACATGGCTTGAAACGGTTATAATACGTGAATCGATGCAAAGTACGCATTTTCATGTTTTACCTTAACTAACAATATTATCAAAGCAAAGAATATCCATTGATAAAGATATTTTATAAAGGTATTTAAGTGCAGTTTTTAATGTTTAAAATAAAAAAGAACTCCAATTGCTAATATTGGAGTTCATGGAGAAAATAAAAAATTTAATTTTATGTACTAAGTACTAAATATTAATCTTTATTGGGTTGTGGCGTTAAACGCAGATATGGTTTAACCGCCGTATAACCTTTTGGGAAACGTTCTTTTAGCTCAGCTTCATCCTTGATGGATGGCACGATCACTACATCTTCACCTTCTTGCCAATTGGCAGGCGTTGCCACTTTATAGTTGTCTGTCAGTTGTAAGGAATCAATCACGCGTAAAATCTCATTAAAATTACGTCCAGTTGATGCAGGATAAGTAATGATTAAACGGACTTTTTTATTTGGATCAATGATTACCAAAGAACGCACTGTTAAAGTTTCGCTGGCATTGGGATGAATAAATCCGTATAACTCAGATACTTTACGATCTTTATCCGCAATGATTGGAAAATTTACTGTTGTGTCTTGAGTTTCATTAATGTCTTGAATCCAGCCTTGATGTGACTCTACGTCATCAACAGATAGGGCAATTGCTTTGACGCCACGTTTTGCAAATTCATCTTTAAGTTTTGCTGTATAACCTAGCTCAGTCGTACATACAGGCGTGTAATCTGCAGGATGTGAAAATAAAATCCCCCAATCATCACCTAAAAACTCATAAAAATGAATTTTACCTTCACTTGAGTCTTGTTCAAAATCTGGTGCAACATCACCTAAACGAATCGTCATTATTTTTACCTCAAAATTTAAAATGCTAAAAAGTTGTGTATTTGCTCGTCAAAAACACTATCACCTAAATTTCTTATAATTAAAAATAGTGTTTTTGTATTTCTTTATGATTATTTTTCATAAAAAGACTGAATGATGCATAAAATTTGCAGATTTCTGTCGAATAATCTATCGGTCTATCGTGCAAATTTGCTACATTAGGTCGCCTAAACTCATACACGCAAAAATCGGTGTGCAGATTTTTTTAATTGGTTTTGTGTAAAAACCTTGTACTTCAAATTTCTAACACCATAATAACGTCTGAGAAAAATTTATTTTGATAAGCAAGTTTTAGAGAGTCTATACATGTTGGCAAGCCTGATCGGAGGAATCTTCGGTACTAAAAACGAGCGTGAACTGAAACGCATGCGTAAAATTGTCGATAAGATCAATGCGCTTGAGCCGACAATATCTGCTTTAAGTGATGCTGACTTATCTGCAAAAACCGAAGAATTTAAACAAAGATACAAAAAAGGTGAAAGCCTAGATCAGTTGATGCCAGAAGCATTCGCTGTCTGCCGTGAAGCAGGTAAGCGAGTGATGGGGATGCGTCATTATGATGTGCAGCTCATCGGTGGTATTACCTTACATGAAGGTAAAATCGCAGAGATGCGTACAGGTGAAGGTAAAACCCTGATGGGTACTTTGGCTGTTTATCTGAATGCTATTAGTGAGCAAGGCGTACACGTTATCACCGTGAACGATTACTTGGCACAACGTGATGCGGAGTTAAACCGTCCGTTGTACGAATTCTTAGGCTTAACTGTTGGGGTGATTTACTCCATGCAAGCGCCTATGGAAAAGGCTGAAGCTTATCGTGCAGACATTACTTACGGTACCAATAACGAATTTGGCTTTGATTATCTACGTGACAACATGGTTTTCTCGATGTCCGAGAAAAAGCAACGTGGACTGACCTATGCCATTATCGATGAGGTCGACTCGATCTTAATTGATGAAGCACGTACACCATTGATTATTTCGGGTCAAAGTGAAGATTCATCACAGCTTTATCAGTTGATGAATAATATTCCACCAAAACTCACTCCTCAGAAAGAAGAAAAAGTTCCTGACGGTGGGCATTTCTGGATTGATGAAAAACAGCGTTCTGTTGAAATGACCGAAGTCGGTTATGAAACAGTAGAGCAAGAACTCATTCAAATGGGCTTGTTGGCTGAAGGCGAAAGTTTGTACTCAGCAGGTAACTTAAACCTTGTACATCATGTTTCAGCAGCGATTCGTGCGCATTTTCTTTATCAACGTAATGTGCATTACATTGTTAATGAAGGCGAAGTAATCATTGTTGATGAAAACACTGGGCGTACCATGCCAGGTCGCCGTTGGTCAGAAGGTTTACATCAAGCAGTCGAAGCCAAAGAAGGTTTAGAAATCCAACCTGAAAACCAAACCTTGGCAACGACGACATTCCAGAACTATTTCCGTTTATACAAAAAACTTTCAGGGATGACAGGTACGGCAGATACCGAAGCTGCGGAAATGAAAGAAATTTACGGTTTGGATGTTGTGTTGATTCCAACCCATCGTCCAATGGTGCGTAAAGATTTAAACGATTTAATCTACTTAAATCGTAATGGTAAGTACAATGCGATTATTGAAGAAATTCAAAAAATTCATGCCGCTGGGGTTGCGCCTATTTTGATTGGTACAGCAACCATTGAAGCTTCAGAAATTTTATCGGATAAACTCAAAGAAGCAGGCATTCACCATGAAGTTTTAAATGCAAAACAGCATGAGCGTGAAGCGGATATTATTGCCCAAGCTGGTGCGCCAAATGCAGTCACGATTGCCACCAACATGGCAGGTCGTGGTACAGATATTTTGCTGGGTGGTAACTGGAAAGCCTTGCTTGCCAAAATCGAAAACCCAACGCCTGAAGATGAAGCACGCCTTCGTAGTGAGTGGGAAAAGAACAATGAAATGGTGTTAAGTTCTGGTGGTTTACATATCATTGGTTCAGAGCGCCATGAATCACGCCGTATTGATAACCAATTACGTGGTCGTTCAGGTCGTCAAGGTGACCCTGGTGTGTCACGCTTCTTCTTATCACTTGAAGACGATTTGATGCGTATATTCGCAGGTGACCGTGTTGTGGCAATGATGCGTGCGATGGGCTTGCAGGAAAATGAAGCCATTGAGCATAAAATGGTGTCACGTTCAATCGAAAATGCACAACGTAAAGTCGAAGCACGTAACTTCGATATTCGTAAAAACTTATTGAAATACGATGATGTAAATAATGAACAACGTAAAATTATTTACTCACAACGTGATGAAATCTTAGAAGAAGCAACGCTTCAAGATTATATTGAGGAAATGCATCACGAAGTCATGAAAGGCTTAATCGAAACTTATATTCCGCCTGAGTCGATCCATGACCAATGGGATATTGAAGGTTTGGAAAATGCTTTACGTGTCGACTTTGGGATCGAACTGCCTGTATCACAATGGCTTGAAGAAGATCGTCGTTTAGATGAAGAAGCATTAGTGGAACGCATCAGTGATGAAGTTGTAGAGCGCTATCGCCGACGTCGTGAAAGTATGGGTGAAGAGTCAGCTGCAACCTTAGAACGTCATTTCTTGTTAGGTTCATTAGACCGTCATTGGAAAGACCATTTGGCTGCGATGGACTATTTACGCCAAGGGATTCATTTACGTGGCTATGCACAAAAGAATCCTGAGCAAGAATACAAAAAAGAAGCATTTAACTTGTTTGTAAATATGCTGGGTGTGATCAAGTCGGATGTAGTGACTGATCTTTCTCGTGTACATATCCCAACGCCAGAAGAGTTAGCGGAAATGGAAGCGCAGCAACAAGCGCAAGCAGAAGCAATGCGTTTGAACTTTGCGCATGATGATGTAGATGGTTTGACAGGTGAAGTCAGTGCTAACTATCAAACAGAAGATGAGCAGTTGAATTTAGACAAACCACAAGCAAGCTTTACCCCGCCTGAAAGCCGTAATGCTCCTTGTCCATGTGGTTCAGGTTTAAAATACAAACAATGTCATGGTAAATTGTAATTTACCGCTGATACTTTAAAAAAGCAGGACTTTGGTTCTGCTTTTTTTACAAGTTATTACAATGCGTGAATATTGATTGCGCCCAGTGTGATTAAATGGTATTTACTTTCTCGACCCGTTTGAAAGATTTAGGAATGATAATGAAAAAACTATTCAAACCCTTATTTGTTGCAGTTTTAGCAATGCCCGTGCTTGCTTTTGCAGATACGCAACCACAAACCCAAACCACGACGGTTGCAAACTTACAAGCTGCGGCAGGCACAGTGAAAGCACAAGCAGAAGTAAAAAATGACTCAACTACAGTGATTAGCCCACGTACAGGCATTCGTTATACTTTGGGGAATACAGGTGGTCGCCCAATTATTTTAAAAACAGCAGCGATTGCAGCAGTAACTCCTGCAACCATTAATCGTGTAGTTGCTTCAAATCCAGCACTGTCTGCTTCCAGCCAAGAAAAAGTAAAACAAGCGCTTTTACCAAATGAACAAACAGTTGCTCAAGCGCAGGTACCGCCAACAACGACTGCACAGCAATAATTTTTGTCACGATAAAACAAATCAAACCAGTATTTAGAAAATACTGGTTTATTTTTATATGATTTTGAATATTTATATTCTATGAAAGGTTTTATTGCCAACATCTTAGAATGAAAAATTGATTTAAAAGTCGCTTGGACATGATAAAAAACAATTCACTGAGCAATAAACTCGATTTTTGATGCATTTTCTAATAAGCTGTTGTTTTCTTAATTTGATTCTGGACATTTAAAAATGGCTGTAGGTGACGTAACTATGCCACATATGCATGTGGTGCAAGGGGTAAAAATTGGCTCTGCAGAGGCGTATGTACGTTATCCAAATCGACGTGATCTAGTCATTTTTGAATTTTCTAAAGGAACAAATGTTGCGGGTGTATTTACACAAAACGCATTTTGTGCAGCACCAGTGCATGTGTCTAAACTACATTTACAACAAGCCAATCCGCGTTATTTAGTGATTAATACAGGAAATGCCAATGCCGGCACAGGCAAATTAGGCATGCAAAACGCACAATTCACCTGCTTAAAACTAGCTGAATTGGCACAGGTTGAGGAGTTTGAAGTTTTACCATTCTCAACGGGTGTGATTGGTGAGCAACTTCCAATTGAGCGCTTAACCCAAGGTTTACAGCCTGCTTTAGCTTCGCTAAGTGAAAGTACTTGGCATGATGCTGCAACAGGGATTATGACCACAGACACCACGCCAAAAGGTGCATCTGAACAGTTTGAGCTAGATGGCATCACATATACCATGACGGGTATTTCCAAAGGTGCGGGCATGATTCGTCCAAATATGGCAACAATGTTAAGCTTTGTTGCAACGGATGCACCCATTGCTCGCCCATTGGTTCAGACAATGTTAAAAATTAGTGCTGATCAGTCATTTAACCGTATTACAGTGGATGGTGATACTTCGACCAATGATTCATGTATCTTTGCGGCAACAGGATGTGCAGGTGGCGCAGAAATCCAGTCAACAAACGATCCACGCTATGCGGTGGTGTTAGATGTTTTATGTCGCGTCATGAAGCGCTTAGCGCAGTTAATTATTCGTGATGGTGAAGGTGCAACCAAATTTATTACGGTTGCTGTTGAAGGTGGAAACGATACACAAGAGTGTTGTGACATTGCCTATAGTATTGCGCATTCACCTTTGGTTAAAACGGCAATTTTTGCCTCTGATCCAAACTGGGGGCGTATCCTTGCTGCAATTGGTTATGCAGGGGTGAAAGATTTAGATGTCGAAAAAATCCAAGTCTGGTTAGATGATGTACAAATCTGTAAAGATGGGGGCGCGGCTGCCGACTATACCGAAGAAGCAGGCGCACGAGTAATGTCACAAACTGAAATGACCATTCGTGTTGATTTAGGACGTGGTACTGCAAAAGATACGGTTTATACCTGTGACTTGTCATATGATTACGTCAAAATCAATGCAGATTATCGCTCTTAAAATCAAAAATTGAAAAAAACCTCCGTTGTGAGGTTTTTTTATAATTAGATGTTTTTTTAATAACTGGTCAAATAAGCCAACGCAAAATTGCCAGTGAATTATATGAAACGCTTGTTGATGAACAGGCATATGGATAGAGAATACGTTTTATGAATGATGCGACCAATTTAATTGCCAATGAAGCAAAATCAATTGTACAAGCGCATTTAGATCGTTTGGGTGAACCTAAAAGTAACGCTTTGACTGAGGAAGCAAAACAAGCAAAATTTGCTCAAATCAAAGCTGAGCTAGAAAAACGAGATGCGGTATTGGTTGCGCATTATTATTGCGATCCTGAAGTGCAAGAGTTGGCTGAACTCACAGGTGGTTGTGTTTCTGATTCGTTAGAAATGGCACGTTTTGGGCGTGATCATCCCGCATCAACCTTGGTGGTTGCAGGTGTGAAATTTATGGGGGAAACTGCCAAGATTTTATCTCCTGAAAAAAAGATTTTAATGCCAACTCTAGAGGCAACCTGTTCACTTGATTTAGGTTGTCCCGTGGATGAGTTTACCGCATTCTGTGATGCTCATCCTGATTATACTGTAGTGGTTTATGCCAATACCTCAGCCGCTGTCAAAGCACGTGCGGATTGGGTGGTCACTTCAAGCTGTGCTGTAGAGATTGTTGAACATTTAGATAGTTTAGGTGAAAAAATTATTTGGGCACCAGATCAACATCTTGGACGTTATATTCAAAAGAAAACTGGGGCAGACATGTTGCTTTGGGATGGTTCATGCATCGTGCATGAAGAATTCCGCTCTCGTGGCATTAGCAATATGAAAGCTTTATATCCAAATGCAGCCGTATTGGTTCATCCAGAGTCGCCTGAGTCTGTGATTGAAATTGCAGATGCGGTAGGAAGTACCTCGCAGCTGATTAAAGCAGCACAAAACTTAGCACAAGACACCTTAATCGTGGCTACAGACCGTGGTATTTTTTATAAAATGCAACAAGCCGTACCAAATAAGACATTGATTGAAGCGCCAACAGCAGGTGAGGGGGCGACTTGTCGTTCATGCGCACATTGCCCCTGGATGGCGATGAATGAATTGGATGGAATTTTGGAGGTTTTACAAAAAAATGATCAAGAAGTGTTTGTGGATACCGAATTAGCACAACGTGCCAAACTGCCTTTAGATCGTATGTTGAATTTTAGTGCGAGCTTAAAACGTTAATTTTGTATAAAAAATATTAGAAATGTTTGATAAATATACATTTGATAGTTTTTTTTAACTTTTTTTGAATATAGGTGTTGACGTCTAAGGGCGTCACGCCTAGAATGCACACCGTACCGAACGACATGTTCGATACAAAAAGCTGAGATGAATCGGAGCATAGCACAGCCTGGTAGTGCACCTGGTTTGGGACCAGGGGGTCGTAGGTTCGAATCCTACTGCTCCGACCAATTCTTCAAGGCAAAGGTTTATTGATAATGTTAAAGTTATCAGTCATGCGCCTGTAGCTCAGTTGGATAGAGCATCCGCCTTCTAAGCGGATGGTCACAGGTTCGAATCCTGTCAGGCGCGCCATTTGCGACTTGATATTGTAGAATCTGAAGCATGTTGTAACGGTGGATGTAGCTCAGTTGGTAGAGCCCCGGATTGTGATTCCGGTTGTCGTGGGTTCGAGCCCCATCATTCACCCCAATCTCTTGATGAGAAAAACGGAGCATAGCACAGCCTGGTAGTGCACCTGGTTTGGGACCAGGGGGTCGTAGGTTCGAATCCTACTGCTCCGACCAATTTAAGTAATAAAACTTAAATATAAATTATCCGCTATATAGCGGTTTTTTTATGCCTAAAATTTAATGCAATAAAAAAGGTCTATTAAGACCTCTTTAGCTTGAAAGTGTTTATGGCACAATCGTTACAGTGACTCGACGATTTTCAGCGCGATGTTGTTCAGTATCATTTGCAGCGATAGGCTGTGCTGCACCTCGACCAATGACATAAATATTTTGTGGGTTAAAATGTTCAGCAATAAAAATATCGGCAACACTTTGCGCACGTTTTTTTGAAAGTGCGAGATTGTACTCTGTGCTGCCGACAGCGTCTGTATGTCCAACAATTTTGACTTTGGTGAGATTATACTTTTGTAGCTGTTGTGATAAGCGCACTAAGCCTTCTCGCTTTTGTACACTAATTTCAGCTTGATCAAACTCAAATAGTAGACGCTCAGGTAATCCCAAACTCCAGCCTTCTTCAGTTAATACGAAGCCTTCTTTTTTTAATGCACGTACCTGATTGTATTTAAGACCACCAAGATTTAAACATCCTGTTAATGCAAGACACAGTAAAGCAAGTACAGAAAATTTAAAATGATTTGCAAACATGATGAACATTCCAAAATAAATTAATGATGGTAAATAAACCAATGGTGTGTCAGAGATTTTGCTTTATACATGGCTTGATCTGCTTGAGAAATTAAATCCTCGGGTGACATGGCTTGATTTGAAAGTGCAATACCTAAACTAAAACTGAAATAGATACTTTGATCATTATAAAGCAAAGGCTCTTCAGAACTTTTAACTAGGTTTTCTGCAATCGAAATTAAGTGTTCGATATGTTGAATCGAGTTTAAAATAATTGCAAATTCATCGCCACTCAAACGAGCCACAAAATCATCTTGTCGAATATTTTTTTGCAAACGGTGTGCCATTTCTTTAAGGACTGCATCGCCAGCTTGATGCCCATATTGATCATTAATTGTTTTAAAGTTATTGGTATCAATAAAAAGTAAAGCTATTTGTTGTTTTTCTGAAGTATTGTTAAATGAGTTTACTAAAACTTGATAAAAGTAATTTCGATTCGGTAACCCAGTTAAATGATCATGCTGAACTTGATAGGACAATTGTTGATTTTCATTTTGTAAGTGCGTATGCCATGATTGAATTTCTTCAAGTAACTGATTAAAAACATTATTCAGATGATTAAATTCTTGAATATCATTATTAGGAAAGCGTAAATTATAAGCGCTTTGTGTGCTGACTAATTGTGCTATTTGTACAATAGGCATCATCGATTGCATGATGTGGCGGTAGGTCAAATTGATCGACCACCATAAAGCAAGTGTCATGAACAACATGCCTACGCCTAAACCAATAAAAATTTTGATGATAAACATCATAATTTCATTTGAGCTACCGTATAAAATGATTTTTCCAACATAATTGCCATTGTGTGAAACAGCAACATGAACGGCGTCTCGTAGAAAAATATGATCAAATAAATTTTGAAGCGCTGAATAATGGTCTACATTTTTAATACTTTCAGAAATCTTCTGATTTTCAATATTATAAACTTCAATTAACCGTACAGAGTGCTGTTGAGTATATTCATGTAAAATTTGTGATAAAGCAGATTTGTCCTGAAATACCAATGCAGGTTGAATACGTTCTGAAACAGTGCGGCTAATTAATTGTAGGTTTTGTTTTGCAAAAGATTCCATCGTAAAGACAGAAATTGTGACAAAGGTAAAAGTGCAAATTGCGAAAGTAATTGCAAATATAGTGAATTGAGATTTACGGAATAATGTTTGTAAGGAAGTCGACTTATATAGCTTATGGATCATCACTATTACTCCGAATTTTTGGCTAAGAGTAAAACACGAGGATCTACATGTACTTTTGAGCGTGCTAAGCTATCCAAGTTTACTTTAAAAATAGTATTGCCATTTTTTGTACTTTGTAAACAAAAAACACTCCCGATTTCACAAGCATGATTATTTGAGCTAAAAGAAAGCACAGATTGTTTTGCAGTGGAATTTAAAAGTTTCTGTTCTACGCTGGGAGAGGTGTTAGAAAAATAAATCGCATCACAGTTTTCTATCTTTATCTCATCATAAGATATATTTTTTACGCTAAAAGGTGAATTTTGTTGTTTTAAATAAAATAAAAATTGTTTAGCTGCATTCTGATTTTCTGTAACGCATAGCGTTGGAGTTGGATCATTCCATTTTGCATAACTTAAAATAGAAAGTGTCATCATATATATATTGTGGGTCGAGTTTGCTTGAGAAAAATTGCTAAAAAAAAGCAAAACTCCCATAACAAAAAAAACTCTAAACTTATTTAGCGACATATTTATGATGAAAGTGGAATAATAATATGTTTATTCTAATAAAAAATGAGACATAGTTCAAAAAATCTATGTAAATGCATTATCTAAAATATTTGGGCTTTGTTTAGAGTGGAAAGTAAGCGAAAAATCCAAATTTGTAGAATAAATATACAGTTGAATAAAAAAATAAAAATAAACGCTAAAAAGGGGTTGCGTGGGCTTAGAAATGCTGTAGAATGCACATCCATCGGCGGTGATGAAGATTAAAACTTCTGATAAAACAGTGATTTAGCATGAAATGGGTGAGTTGGGTTTTAGCAGGAAGGATTAAAAATAGTTTTCATTATCAGTTGACTTTCTGGTTTAAGAGAGTAAT
>NZ_CADDWJ010000001.1 GCF_902809855.1 Acinetobacter sp. Marseille-Q1618 | reverse complement strand
TGTTTTTGCAATACATCAATCAATTTATGGTATTTGTCGAGTTCTGTGGTGAGGAGCAACGCTCCGCAAGGTGGTTTTCTTGCGCAGTTTCACTGCTCATTTTGCCGAAACAAAAGTAGGTCGAGCCTGAGCAAGTCAAAGTATATTTTGACGAAGCGCAAGACGCAGTGGCTAGTCCCTAAAGATAAATTTTAGATGTAAGACTCCGTCAAAAATAAACCATTTATATTATGTTAATTTTCAAGAATAGTTTTAATCGACTTATTTTTATTTCAGTTTAGATCGATATATACTAAAATCAATAAATAAAAAACCGAGCAAATTATATTACTCGGTTTTTAAAATCAAGATATGCTTTATTCATGCAAGGACATGACGCTTATCAAGCTTGTTGAATCCCAGCAACCAGCCAATCTTGTGTAGAACCCACAGGTTTTACAAAGTGCCAGATTTCTGTAAATGGAACAGCTTGACTGTTCAAATCTTCGCTAACGGTTCCTGTAAAACGAACGCTGACGACATATTGACCATTTTCTGTCGCTGAATCAGTCACCATCGCATTTAAATTAGAAAACTCAGCAACGTCTTGATCTTGGTTTGCCATGATATCGCTATACATAGACTGATAAAGATCAGGCGTTAAATAACGTTGAATCTCACTAATGTTACTTGCAGTGTTCATTGACTGAATATGATTAAAACGTTGGCGTGCTACACGCAAGAATGCAGCAGGTTCACTACCATCTGGTAATTGCTGACCACTTTGCATTGATGCTGCACCAAATGGCGCTTGTGACGCGGCAGAACCCGTTACAGATTGACCAAAAATATTGGTGTTATCGCCAGTCTGTGATGCAGATGAACGACCAAATGGTGCTGTGCTTGGTCCTGTATTGTTTGGTGCATAAGGATTAGATGCTGCTAATTTTTTTTTTGCACCGAATTTACGGAACAAGAAGAATGCAGCACCTACAATTAGAATGAGCCAGATCCAACTAGGCATGCCACCTTTTTCTTCTTGCTCAGCAGCAGCTTGTTGTTTTGCTAATTCAGCATCATTGGTTTGTGCTTGGTTATTGTCATCCGCCATTGCATTGGCTGCAATAGCACCGACTGCTGCACCTGCAACACCAGCAGCAACCATTTTACCTACACCAGAACCTGACTTTTGTTGGCTGTTTTGCGCAGGCATTGGTTGTTGTACAGGCGTAGTTTGTCGAGGTTGTGAGTAAGACTGACTCGAAGTTGTAGAACGGCTCATACCATGACTTTTACCGCCACCTGCACGTTTAGCTTCTGCTAAGGGTGCAGCAACCAAGGCAGCCATCAATACACCTGCCATTAAACCACGCTGTCGAACTTCCATTGAATTTTCCTACAAGAAATAATATGTGAATTGAGATTTTATATATGCCGTTTTTTAGGTGAAATTTCAAGAATGCTTGCCAGTTTTTTGTACAATCATTCACATAAAAGCTACGATTTTTTTAAACATGCTCATCACTGAGCTGAATCGCTTCGGTTAATGCTTCATGTAAGCGTGCCACTGCGATGATTTGTACGCCTGCAATGGGTTTTTGTGGTGTATTGCCACGTGGCACAATGATGTATTTAAAACCATGCTTAATGGCTTCTTTTAAACGTTCTTGACCATTGGGAACAGGGCGGATTTCTCCTGATAATCCCACCTCACCAAAGACGGCAAGTTGTTGTGGCAGTGCTTTGGAACGTAAGCTGGAAGCACAGGCCAATAGCACGGCCAAATCTGAACCTGTTTCTGTAATTTTTAGACCACCGACCACATTCACATACACATCTTGTCCTGAGGTTTGCACACCACCATGTCGATGCATGACAGCCAATAACATATTTAAGCGGTTTTGTTCTAAGCCTAAAGCAACCCGACGAGGTTGCCCATGCGCATCATCGACTAAGGCTTGGACTTCGACCAAAAGTGGACGTGTGCCTTCACGGCTGATCATCACTACTGAGCCCGGAATGGCTTCATCATATCGGCTTAAAAATATCGCAGATGGGTTGGCAACCTCTTTGAGTCCTTTGTCGGTCATGCCAAAGACACCAAGCTCATTCACCGCACCAAAACGGTTTTTAACTGCACGAATCATACGATAGCGTGAGTCAGATTGACCTTCAAAATACAAAACACAATCTACCATGTGTTCTAAAACACGAGGACCTGCAAGAGAACCTTCTTTGGTAACATGACCCACAATAAATAACGCAGTGCCACTATTTTTGGCAAAACGGGTCAAGAGTGCCGCAGACTCACGGATTTGTGAAACACCACCGGGTGCTGATTGTAAGGTTTCAGTATATAAGGTTTGGATGGAGTCTAAAATGGCAACGGAGGGGCGCAGTTGAGCCAATGTTTCACAAATACGTTCTACGCAAGTTTCAGCCATGACTTGAAGTTTATCGGTAGGTAAGTCTAAACGATTGGCACGTAAAGCAACTTGAGAAAGTGATTCTTCACCTGTGACATACAGGGCAGAGCTGTTGGCTGCTGCCATATGTGTAGCAGTTTGCAGCAAAATGGTTGATTTACCAATGCCGGGATCACCGCCAATTAAAACCACTGAACCTGTAACCAAACCACCACCGAGTACACGGTCAAATTCTCCAATACCTGTCGCAAGGCGTGTTTCGGTTGACACTGCAACTTTATTTAAAGTGGTGACATTAGCAGCTTGTCCTGCATAGCCTCCGCCCATTGGTTTAGCACGATGGCTCACCACAGGCTCAATACGAACTTCAGTAAGACTGTTCCACTCGCCACAATCAGAACATTGACCTGCCCATTTGGGATGATCAGTACCACATTGCTGACAACGATAAACAGTTTTCACTTTAGCCATAGTAATTTCATAAATACCTAAACATTATTTTGACTATACAATAATTTTCTTGGCAGCAGCAGCGTACAGACAAAAAGAGCGACTATTTGAGTCGTGCAAAGCATATAAAAAGGACTTTTATGTAAGATCAGTGTAAATAACAGGTTAAATTTATGCGTGATCATTTGAATTGAAGCGAAATCTATGATCGTCCAATATGCTGCGATGTTGATGAAATGCTATACAGCGACATATTGTTTTTTCCAATGATTTCTTTTTTAACATAGATTTAATAAACGGATCAGTCATTTTATATTTTTAAATTTAAATAAGTTGGTTTGAATTTAGTTGTTGATTTTTATTGTGATTAATTATTTTACTTTGATATATTTTAAAAAATAAGAGTAGTGGGTGAGTATGGTTTTAATCATTTCAATCACAATAAAGCAGTGAGTTTCATAATTTATTTTTATTTTTTGGCAGAATTAAGCTAATTTGTGCGAATTAACACGAAAGATGAATCTAAAAAATGTCAAACGGAAATTATTCATCCTCACATGAAAATGGGGAGCTGGCACGGAGCTTATCCAATCGCCATTTACAATTGATTGCGATTGGTGGTGCGATTGGGACAGGGTTATTTATGGGGTCTGGAAAGACAATTAGCCTTGCAGGACCTTCGATCTTATTTATTTATATGATCATTGGTTTGATGGTGTTTTTTGTCATGCGAGCGCTTGGTGAATTACTACTGTCAAACTTACAGTACAAATCTTTTATCGACTTATCCACTGATCTGATCGGGCCTTGGGCGGGGTATTTTGTTGGTTGGACATATTGGCTGTGTTGGGTCACGATTGGTATTGCTGATTTATCTGCCATTATTTACTACTTAGAGTTTTTTAATGGTGGAATGTCATTTAGTCCTTTAGAAGGGCTGCTGATCAGTACGGTTGCTGTACTGTTTGTATTGGGTCTGAACTTGGTCACTGTAAAACTGTTCGGTGAAATGGAGTTCTGGTTTGCAATGGTTAAAATCACGGCAATTATTGTGCTTATTGCAGTGGGTTTATGGATGATCTTTACTGGATTTGTCAGTGAATCAGGCACAGTGGCAAGTGTTTCAAACTTGTGGACACATGATGGGATGTTTCCAAAAGGTTTGGATGGCTTCTTAGCAGGCTTCCAAATTGCAATTTTCGCTTTTGTTGGGGTGGAGTTAGTCGGGACAACTGCGGCTGAAACCCAAGACCCGAAACGTAATTTACCTAAAGCGATTAATTCGATTCCAATTCGTATCATTATTTTCTATGTCTTGGCATTGTTTGTGGTGATGTGTGTGACGCCGTGGGATCAAATCAATCCTAAAGTAAGCCCATTTGTGAATATTTTCTCACAAGCTGGTATTGCTTCCGCTGCGATTATCATGAATTTGGTGGTTTTATCTTCAGTAATGTCATCTATGAATAGTGGTGTGTTCTCAACCAGCCGTATGTTGTTTGGTTTGTCGGTAGATCGCCAAGCACCGAAGTTATTTGGAAAATTGTCTAAAGCTTCTGTACCTGCAAAAGCGTTGATTTTCTCCTCTATCTGTATCTTTATTGGTGCATTTGTACAGTTTGTTTATAAAGTGCAAACAGGTACCAATGATGAGGTTACGGCATTTACTTTGGCAACGACTTTATCTACCATTTTATTTATCTGTGTTTGGATCATTATTATGTGGAGTTATATTAACTACCGTAAAAATAGACCTGAATTACATGCACAATCGACTTTTAAGCTGCCAGGTGGAGTCGTGACGTGTTGGGTGGTGATTTTATTTTTCCTTGCTACAGTGTATTTCCTTGCTTTAGATGAAACTACTTTGGAAGCTTTAAAAGTCAGCCCAATTTGGTTGATTATTTTGGCAATTGGTTATTTCTGTTTCTATAAGAAAAAACAGTAATTTACTATTTCAAAGATTCTCATAAGAAAACGTCAGTGATTCACTGGCGTTTTTTTTATTATCAAATTAAGCTTTACGGTTTAATACTTTGGTCAATCGTATGATCAAGGTATACTGCTTAAAAATTGAAAAGATAGGTCTTCAGATGCGTCGTGTCATTTGTTACATCAGTGTTATGGCAATGGCTATTGTTTTGGTCGGTTGTGGTCAGTCAGGTGATTTACAATTACCGAATGATCCAAATTATGATAATCGAGCAAAATATTTGCTTTATCCAAATACAGACAATAAAACTACGACTTCTGAACAAAAAGTTGTGGAAACTCTTGATGCTCCAACTGCATCACAAGCGACAACCAACTAAATTTTTAGCTTTCATTGAAAGGATACATTCATGAGTTTTTCTCGCATTAATGGGGTATTGCATGCAGAGCAATGTTCTTTAGATCAGCTTGCACAGCAATTTGGCACACCGCTTTATGTTTATTCTAAAGCAACCTTTGAAAAACATTATTTGGAGATGGATAAAGCATTTGACTTTATTGATCATCAAATTTGTTTTGCGGTGAAGTCAAACTCAAATCTTGCGGTTTTGAATGTATTGGCAAAATTAGGTTCAGGCTTTGATATTGTGACTGGTGGTGAGCTGGCACGTGTATTAGCTGCAGATGGTGACCCATCGAAAATCGTATTTTCAGGTTTAGGTAAACAAGAAGCTGATATTCAAAAAGCCTTAGAAGTGGACATTGCTTGTTTTAATGTTGAGTCCTATGCTGAACTTGATCGTATCCAAAAAGTTGCTGCACATTTAGGTAAAAAAGCACCGATTTCGCTACGTGTAAATCCAGATGTAGATGCAAAAACCCATCCTTATATTTCAACAGGTTTAAAAGAAAACAAATTTGGGATTCCATCTGATTCAGTTTTTGAAACTTATCAATATGCTGCATCTTTGCCAAATTTGGATGTGGTGGGAATTGATTGTCATATCGGTTCGCAGTTGACTGAAACACAGCCTTTTGTAGATGCGCTTGATCGTGTGATTGTGATGATTGAGCAGTTAAAACAATTGGGCATTGATTTAAAACACATCGACATTGGTGGTGGTCTAGGGGTGACGTATAAAGATGAAACACCGCCTACAGTCACTGAATATGCCAATGCAATGCGTCCTGCTTTAGAAAAATTAGGCTTAAAAGTTTATATGGAACCTGGTCGTAGTATTTCTGCCAATGCAGGTGTGTTATTGACCAAAGTAGATTTACTCAAGCCGACTAATCACCGTAATTTTGCGATTATTGATGCGGCAATGAATGACTTGATTCGTCCATCGTTATATCAAGCATGGATGGACATTCAAGCGGTGACACCACGTAATGATGTCGAAACGAAAACTTGGGACATCGTGGGTGCGATTTGTGAAACAGGCGATTTCTTAGGAAAAGAGCGTGATTTAGCCTTACAAGAAAATGATATTTTGGCAGTGTTGGGCGCAGGTGCTTACGGTTTTGTGATGAGTTCAAACTACAATACTCGTGGTCGTGCTGCTGAAGTCATGGTCGACGCTGATCAAGCACACTTGATTCGCAAACGTGAAACGATCGAATCATTGTGGGAAAATGAACAATTATTGCCTTAAGGAGTCAGTGTAAATGTTATTAGAATTTACCAAAATGCATGGTCTTGGCAATGATTTCATGGTGGTGGATCTGATTAGCCAACGTGCTTTTTTTGATACAGCAACCATCCGCCGTTTGGCAGACCGTCATTTTGGGGTGGGTTTTGATCAACTTCTAATTGTTGAACCACCTGACTTTCCAAATGTAGATTTTAAATACCGTATTTTTAATGCAGATGGTTCTGAGGTTGAGCAGTGTGGTAATGGTGTACGTTGTTTTGCACGTTTTGTACATGAGCGTCAACTGACCAATAAAACCAAATTTAAAGTACAAACCTGTGCAGGCATTGTTGAGCCTGAAATTGGTGCAAATGGTTGGGTGCGTGTCAATATGGGCTACCCAAAATTTTTACCTGCTGAGATTCCATTTATTGCCGACGAAGCCGATGCTTTGTATGACATTGATTTGGCAGGTGAACAAAAGTTGACCATTGATGTGGTGAATATGGGTAATCCGCATGCAGTGACTATCGTTTCTGATGTTTTAACCGCAGATGTAGCCAATATTGGTCCTCAAGTCGAGTCACATATACGCTTTCCTCAACGTGTTAATGCGGGTTTTATGCAAATCATTGATGAAAAACGTGCACGTTTGCGTGTGTTTGAACGAGGCGTAGGTGAAACTATGGCATGTGGTACAGGTGCTTGTGCTGCGGCTGTGTCAGGTATGCGTCGTGGCTTATTGTCGAACAATGTTGAAATCGAACTTGCAGGCGGTAAGCTACAAATCGAATGGAAAGAAGGGGATGTGGTTTGGATGACTGGTCCAACAGCAAATGTCTACGAAGGTCGTCTGGACTTACGTTATTTCCAAAGTTGATTTGAAAAACTGCTTAAAAGCTGATTGTAAAATATGAAAAGCCCTGAATTAATTTTGGGGCTTTTATTTCAACTTCTTCAGAGTGAATATTTAAAATAACACTGCTTTTAATTGCTTAAATTTTGAATATACCTTTAGCAATCACAACACAGCTTGTCACAATCTCGATATACTTTATAAAAACTGACATTATTTTTGATTATTCTAAATGATGCTTTTATTTATTTAACATTTCAAGGAAATGACATTGATTGCTTCCTGCCCCAAACAGGTTTTCAATATCCCTGCGCATTTAAAAACATGGCTTTATGCTGAAGGTTCATTGACTCAACAATTGACCGATGCCGCAGGAGGTGTGTTCAAGGTAGAGCCGACACAAGAACATTTTCAACGCTTAAACTTGCTGGATAGTCAGTGGATGAATATGCCAAATCAACATACGGCATGGGTGCGTGAAAGTTTTTTATATGGTTGTGAGCGAGATGCTTGGGTTAAAGCGAAAAGTATTTTCCCGATCTTAAGTCTACAAAAACGTGCCCGACTTTTTCAGCATATTGGGCGTAAACCCATTGGAAAGTTTCTGTTTCAACGTACCAATCCTGCTTGCGAACGTCGTGTTTTGCTTTTAGAAGATGGTTGGACACGTCAAAGTTGTTATACTTGGCATGGCTGCAAATTTATCGTACAAGAAACTTTTTTACCTGCTTTTGAGCAATTCCTTGAAAGTAAGTCGTTGAAATAAGGTGTTGGATTTTCATGGCAACTCTGCAACAAACCACATGGCGTGACCGCTTAGAAGCATATTATTATCTGTGTCGTTTTGATAAACCTATTGGTACAGAGTTGGTATTTTGGCCAACCATGTGGGCGTTATGGATTGCGGCAAAAGGTACGCCTGATCTTAAAGTCTTAGTTGTCATGATACTCGGTGTGATTTTCATGCGTGCAGCAGGTTGTGCAATTAATGATTTTGCTGACCGCAAAGTGGATGCACATGTAGAAAGAACCAAGAGCCGACCACTGGCAACAGGGGTTATTTCTGCCAAAGAAGCGATTTTGGTTTTTTTAATCTTGGTTGCAGCGAGTGCCTTTTTATTATTTTTCTTGCCGATAGAAACCTTTTTTTGGTCATTTGGTGCGTTGTTCTTAGCGTTTATATATCCGTTTATGAAACGCTACACTCATTTACCTCAAGTCTTTCTTGGTGCTGCATTTTCTTGGTCTATTCCTATGGCATATACGGCTGTTGGGGCAAGTCCTGATTTAAGTTGTTGGTTATTATATTTTGGTAATTTGGCATGGACAGTGGCGTATGACACACAGTATGCCATTACAGACCGTGAATATGATTTAAAAATCGGGGTGAAATCGACTGCGATTTTATTTGGAAAATACGACATTCAAATCATTTCTTTGTTACAAGCAACGGCTGTGATTTTGATTGGTACAAGTTTGTATTTAGAGAATTTATTATTTCCTTATGGCTTGATTGCATTGTTGGTAGTGGTTGCTGATTTTATTTACCAATGGACTAAAACCCATGATCGTGATCCACAGCGTTGTTTTTGGGCATTTCGCCATAACCGTTGGGTTGGATTGATCATTTTTGTAGGTATTTTTGCGGCATTGTATTTTAAAAATTAAAAAGCATAAAATTACTGCATTTTTATGAAAGCATCCTAGTAAGATGCTTTTTTTTATGCTTTATTAGACCAATGCTCATGAAGAGCTTAACAACAATAAAATGAGGATTTGCATATGCAACAGTTACTTAAAAAATCTCTAATCGCTTTAAGTTGTAGCTCGGTTCTATTGTTTGCAGGATGTGATGACGACGATGATGATTTTAATTTCATTTCAGACTCAAAAACCAAAACATTCCAAGTCGACAATGATGTTGCAAATGTCGTGAATAAGCACGACATTTTTACTTATACAATGCCAAGTGTTTTAAATAAAGATATTGATGCAACCACTTTGGTATTTACACCGAAAGGAACTGCGCCTGTAGGTGGTTGGCCTGTGGTGGTGTGGGCACATGGTACAACAGGGGCAGCTGATCAATGTGCGCCATCTGCGAATCCTTTGGTTGGACTAGAGAAAAACTTAATTATAGCTTTGCTGCAAAAAGGTTATGCAGTTGTTGCGCCAGACTATGAGGGCTTAGGCAATAAAAAAGTTGCTCATCCTTATCTCAATCTACAAAGTGGTGCAAAATCAATTTTATTTGCTTTAGATGCAGCAAATAAACATTATGGTAATTTATCTAAAAATTGGAGTGTGATTGGTTGGTCGCAAGGTGGACATGCGGCTTTAGCTGCGGCGGAATACAGTAAAGTCTTACCTAGTTATAATTTTAAAGGTACAGTGGCGATTGCACCTGCATCATATCTCGCTGAAACCTTAGATATGGGAATGGCGGTTGCGAATAATTTAGCACTTGCGCAAGATTTTAAAAATGCAACTGCGGTTAGTGCAACTCTACATACGTATGCTGCGATTGTCAGTTCAGGAATCAAAGCAGGATCAACAACCTTTAAATATAATCAAGCGTTTATCGATGCTAAAGTGCCACTTGCTGAGAAAGCTGAGAGTTTATGTTCACCTGAGTTAGCTGTAGAATTTGGTAAAGACATTACTAATAGCTTACAAGCAAATCACGGTAATCTGAGTAAATATCAAGCTTTACAGCCAAATTTCAAATCAGATCCTGATGTTGCAAATTATTTAGCAGACAATACTCCAGCGAAAATTAAACTTGAAAAACCAGTTTATATTTATCAAGGCAAAGACGATACCACAGTGCCTTATCCAATCACTGTAAAATTAGCTGAAAATATGCTTGCGAAAAAAACTGATGTTCATTTAAAGCTTTTAGACGGAAAAACGCATAGTACGGCTGTATCAGATAATATTCCTGCTTTGGTGAGTGATGTGGATATATTAATGCGTCAATAGCCTGAATATGTTTGGAAGTTGATTTTAGCGTGTTTTAAAGAAACGTCTGATGCTTTGCATTGGGCGTTTTTTATTTGGGTGAGGGAGTTTTACGTTGTTTGTTGAATATTGATCTTTAATCTGTTTTTGAAAAGTATATGAAAGATAATAAAAATGAAAATAAATTCACAATTATTACAATTTGCTAAAAATATGCGTACCAATGCCACAGATGCAGAACATTTGATGTGGCAGATTTTACGTGCTAGACGATTTATGGATTTAAAGTTTAGACGTCAGCATGTGATTGAGCCATATATTGTGGATTTTTATTGTCACGAAATTGGTTTGGTCATTGAGCTAGATGGTGGTCAGCATGCAACGGATGGTGGGAAAGAATATGATACGGAACGGACTAAGTTTTTAGAGGCTTTGGGTTTAACAATGGTACGGTATTGGAATCATGATGTTTTGGGGCGGACGGATATGGTGTTGGAGGATTTATGGAATGTGTGTTCTGGGTTGAAAGCGAATTAGTAATGAAAGCTCCTTCTCCCATTGGGAGAAGGCGGGGGATGAGGGTTGGTTAATAATGAAAGAAACTCAAAAGCACCTCTCCCTAACCTTCTCCTACAAGGAGAGGGAACATCATTGTGTATTAAATGGAAAGAAAATCCACAAAGGAAGATTCCTCTCCTTGTAGGAGGGAGTATAAAAGAACAAAATGAAAATAGATCAAAATTATTAGAATTTGATAAATCTATATATCATAATAATTTTACCTCTATAGAAAATTTAGTGTAAATATTATTGTGTTAAATTAATTACTAATATGATTGAAATAAGTTTTTGAAAATTAATATATTTATGTATTATAAGTAATGAATGTGTTTAATTCTTGGGGGGATTATGTCTGAGCCAAATAGACAGGCGATAGATACAATTAGAGGATATTTGTATCAATTTGATTATACGATTCTGCAAATACTTAATCATGAACATGAGCATGCTACTTTTACAGTAGAAGGTATTGAGGACATTGATATTGAGCAGCTAGGTAGTGAAACAGTTGCAATACAGTGTAAGTATTATGAGAAAAGCGATTTCACACCATCAAAAATTAAAGAAGCTATAGTTTGGATGGTGAGAGACTTTTCAAAAAGAGTGCAAGAAAGTCAAAGCTTAATACAATATAAATTATTTGGACATTACAAAAGTGGACAAGATAAAATCCAATACCCTATTGATATTACCTATCTGAAAGATAGTCTTTTAACAAGTAAGACACAAGAAAAAGAAGATAGGCCGAGTGTAATCACTAAAATTTATGAAGACTTAAATTTAAATGATAAAGATTTAGAACTATTTTTAAGTAAGTTGACTCTTGATATTGATGGTTTAACTTTAGATCAACAGCATACATGCATCCAGAAAAAGCTAACTGAACTAAATATATGTAGTAGTAATGATGCTGATTTTTTTTATGCAAAAAGCATTTATATCATACGAAATCTGGCTAAAAACCAATTGGAAGTTGAAAGAAAAATTACAAAAAGTAAATTCATTGATGACCTTAAAAACTCTAAAAGAATGATTTTTGATTGTTGGTATTTAGAAAAAGTGACCTTAGATAAATACTGTAAATCAATTAGAAAAAAATATTTTAATGATACTCAATCTAAATATAATAGATTTTTTTTGATTGATACCGCAAGTATAGGTTTTTTTGATTTAAAGGATTTGCTAAAAAAAATTAGTCATAAATGGTCAAATCTCACAGGCGTTAGGCAAGTTAAACGTTTTTGTCCATTTGTATATTTACATAATATTAATAGTGAGATTTGATGAATTTAAAAAAAGCGTTAATAGAAGATGGTTTTTTTATAGAAGATGGTCATTATTACAAAGGTAGTAGTTTTGATGCTGAATTATTTTTAAGAGAAGTTGTTGAGCATGAAAGTCCATATAGAACTCATCTTAAAATTATTAATGAGTTGGATGATTTTAAACTTCTAAAAAATAAACATATTCCTAATAAATATGTTTATCAATTTTATGTAAAGGAACCATTCTTAAGAATAGATGAGTCTTATGATATTTATTTTAAAAGTTTGGAATGCTTAAAGGGGATAGTTAGTGAAAGATGACATCTATTTAGCTGAAGTTATATCAGTGAAACCAAATAAGATTTTGGTACAAGTTACTAATCTTGAAAGTTTCAAACTTCCGGAAGAGCATTTAAAAGTTGGTTCGTATATTAAAGTAACTAACAATGACGATGCAAAGCTTATAGCAATTATTGAAAATTTTTCTATTGGTTTTGATAAAGATAATGAACAAGTATATTTAATCGAGGCTTTACCATTAGGTGTTTTAGAGGATGACAGTTTTACTCGAGGTGGAGATACAATAGCTATACCTCCAAAGAAAGTGGAACCTGCAACTATTGATGATATTAAAGCAATATATAATGCTATTGATGAAGTTAAAAGGTTAAAATTTTGTTCATTAAGTACTAATAAAAATATAGAAGTTCCTGTGGATGGGAATAAATTTTTTAATAAACATATCGCTATTTTGGGTTCAACAGGTTCTGGTAAATCTCATACCTTGTCCAAGATTTTACAGACTGCGATTTCTTCTAAAGATGGAAATTTTAGTTTAAATAATTCTCATATTATTGTATTTGATATTCATTCTGAATATAAAAGTGCTTTTCCTAAAGCAAATTTTTTGGATATTAATACTTTAGAGTTACCATTTTGGTTATTAAATAGTGATGAGTTAGAAGAAATACTATTGGATATAGGAGAGCGAGATAATTATAACCAGTCTTCTATTTTCAGAAAAATAGTTACTTTAAATAAAGTAAAACATAATCCAACTGTACAGAATATTTTCTATGATACGCCTATAAAGTTTGATTTAAATGAAGTCGTCAATGCAATTTATAATTTAAAGAATGAAACAAAAAGTTCTAAAAATCCAGATTATTGTATGATTGATGATCCAACTATTGATAAGGAAATTGGTCAATTTTTTGAGAGTGATGATGTAAAAATTAATTACTTTTTTGATAAACAGCTAAAGTTTTTACCTACCAAAAACTCTCATATTAATAAAGGTATGTATGCTGATGGGACACTAGATAAGTTTTATAATCGTTTAAGCGAGAAAATAAGGCAAGATCGTTTAAATTTTATCTTTAATAATGATTTAAAAGATATTGAGTTTGTTAATGTTATAAAGCAAATACTAGGTTATGACTCTGAGTGTAGTTCAAACATTACAGTTTTTGATTTAAGTGATGTTCCATTTGAAGTTCTCACGATTACAGTTTCTGTAATTTCAAGGTTGATTTTTGATTATGGATATTTTTATAAACGCCATCGTTTTGATAAAAATCCTTCAGAAACTATAAACAACGATGTACCAATTTTAATGGTTTATGAAGAGGCACATAAATATGTACCTAATAGTGAATTAACAAAATATAGGGCTTCAAAAATTGCTATTGAGCGCATCGCTAAGGAGGGGAGAAAATATGGCATTACTTTGATGCTTTCTAGTCAAAGACCGTCAGAAATTTCAGAAACAATTTTCTCTCAATGTAATAACTTTATTTCTATGCGTCTTACAAATCCTTTAGATCAAAATTATGTCAGAAAGCTTTTACCAGACTCCTTAGGTGGAATTATTGATATTTTACCAAGTTTGCATCAAGGTGATGCCTTGCTAGTTGGTGATTCTATAGTTCTTCCATCAATTGTAACAATAGACCGTTGTGATCCTGAGCCATCTTCGAGTGATATTCCTTATTGGAGTTTATGGAAAGAAGAGTGGAAATCTGTTGAATTTGAAGAAATTTGCCAAAAGTGGAAATAAAAAATCCCCTCAGTTGAGGGGATTCTAGATCAAACTAACAATACCTTAAAGCGCTGCAATCTGCTCCATATTCGCTTTAATCTTAGCTAACTGATCAGCAAACTCAGCAAGTTTAACTTTCTCGCCTTCAACTACCGCAGCAGGCGCTTTTGCCACAAAACCTTCATTACCAAGCTTAGTCGCAATTTGGTCATGCTGCTTTTGAACCTTGTCTAGGTCTTTTTGCAAACGACCCAATTCCGCTTTAGGGTCAATTAATCCCTTCATAGGAACGAATACAGATACGTGACCGACTACAGAAGATGAAGACAATGGCGGTTGTTCGCCATCAGCCAAGAACGTAATGCTTTCAACTTTTGCCAATGCTTTAAACAACGGTTCAATACGTGAGATCTGCGCTTTTTCAGCTTCAGTGGTATTTTGCAGAAGAACAGGCAACAAACGTGCATTACCTAGACCCATTTCACCACGAATGTTACGTACCGCACCAATCAAACCTTGCAGCCATTGCATATCCGCTTCTGCTTGTTCGTTGATCTTCGCTTCATCCGCAACAGGATATTGCGCCAACATAATCGTTTCACCTTGGATACCGATCATTGGTGCAAGTGTTTGCCAAATTTCTTCTGTTAAAAATGGCATTAATGGATGCGCAAGACGTAAAGATGCTTCCATTACTGCAAGCAGTACACGACGAACTTCCGCTTTACGTTCAGTTGAAATATTTTCATCGTTTAGAACGGGTTTAGTCAGCTCCACATACCAGTCACAGTATTCATTCCAAATGAACTCATAAATTGCTTGCGCAGCCAAGTCCAAACGATAGGTTGCAAATGCTTGCTGAACCGCAGCTTCGGCTTTTTGCAAACGGCTGATGATCCACTGTTCAGGCAATTCCCAAAGGTCTTGACGAACTTCTTGACCAATCGGCTGTTGTTCACAATTCATCATCACGAAACGGGTTGCGTTCCAGATTTTATTGGCAAAGTTACGGTAACCTTCAACACGTTTCATGTCGAATTTAATGTCACGACCTGTATTTGCCAATGCACAGAATGTGAAGCGAACCGCATCTGTGCCATACGCTTGAATGCCTTCTGGAAATTCTTTACGGGTTGATTTTTCAATCTTCGATGCTTGTTTCGGGTTCATCAAACCTGTGGTACGTTTTTGTACCAATGTTTCAAGATCAACACCGTCAATCAAATCTAATGGGTCAAGTACATTCCCTTTAGATTTAGACATTTTCTGACCTTCGCCATCACGTACTAAACCGTGAACATACACAGTTTTGAATGGAACTTGTGACGTACCATCTTCATTTTTCATGAAATGAAGTGTCATCATAATCATACGGGCAACCCAGAAGAAAATGATGTCAAAACCAGTTACAAGCACATCAGTTGGGTGGAAAGTATTTAAGAAATAGTTTTCTTTATCTTTCGCTTCATCACCTGTCCAACCCAACGTTGAGAATGTCCATAGTGCAGACGAGAACCAAGTATCTAAAACGTCTTCATCTTGTTTAAGTTCAACTTCAGCAGCAATGTTGTTTTTCGCACGAACTTCCTCTTCGTTACGACCCACATAAATATTGCCTTCAGCGTCGTACCAAGCAGGGATACGGTGACCCCACCACAATTGACGAGAAATACACCAGTCTTGAATGTTATTCATCCAAGCCATATACATGTTGCTGTATTGTTCAGGAACAAATTTGATATCGCCATCTTTTACTGCTTTGATCGCAGGTTCAGCAAGCGGTGCAATTTTCACATACCATTGATCTGTGAGTAGCGGCTCTACAATCACGCCTGAACGATCACCGCGAGGTGGTTTAAGTGTGTACGGTTGGATTTGATCTAACCAGCCTTCGCTTTCCGCTTGTTCTACTAATTTTTTACGTGCAGCAAAACGCTCTAAACCAATGTAGTCCGCAGGGGCAGCAATGGTTTTAGAAATTTGTTCACCCGCTTTTGCGATGTATTCAAACTCAGCTAGGATTTCAGCATTTTTGTTGAAAATATTGATAATTGGCAATTCACAACGTTTGCCTACTTCGTAGTCATTGAAGTCATGTGCAGGCGTGATTTTTACACAGCCTGTACCGAATTCTTTATCTACATATTCATCTTTGACAATCGCAACAGCACGACCTGTAATTGGCAGGATAATGTTTTGACCGACAAGATGTGCATAACGCTCATCATCAGGTGCAACCGCAACCGCAGTATCACCGAGCAATGTTTCAGGACGAGTGGTTGCAACTACGATGTAATCTTTACCATCGTGGGTACGCAGTGATTTATCTTCAAAGAAATATTTAAAGTGCCAAAGTGAACCTTGTTCTTCTTTATCTGACTCAACTTCAAGGTCAGACAGGGCAGTTTGTAATTTTGGATCCCAGTTAACCAAACGTTTACCACGATAGATCAAACCATCTTCATGCAGTTTTACAAACACTTCTTTTACTGCATTGGATAGACCTTCATCCATGGTGAAGCGTTCACGTGACCAGTCTACAGAAGAACCTAAACGACGGATTTGACGAGTAATCGTGCCGCCAGATTGTTCTTTCCATTCCCAGATTTTGTCGATGAATTTTTCACGACCCAGATCATGGCGGCTAATGTCTTGGGCAGCCAATTGACGTTCAACCACCATCTGGGTTGCAATACCTGCATGGTCTGTACCTGGTTGCCATAAAGTATTTTTGCCAGACATACGGTTATAGCGCGTCAAAGCATCCATGATGGCATTGTTAAAACCATGACCCATGTGCAAGCTACCTGTGACGTTTGGTGGCGGAATCATGATACAAAATGAATCGCCTTTACCCGAAGGTTGAAAATAACCATTTTCTTCCCAAGTCTTGTACCATTTTTTCTCGATCTCGGTAGGATCGTAAGTCGTAGCAATGTTTTGCGCTGAATCAGTCATAGTCTAAACAGATCAAAAGTAGATAAAAAATTGCATCCATTGTAGCAAAATATTTATTGGCTTTGTTGATTCTGATTCAGCTCATTTACAGCTTAAAAATAATTTTTAAATTTGGTCTTTCAAAATATACGATCTTTAGCATTTAAATATTGTCCAAAAAAATATTAAAAACAAAAATGAAAACAGCTAAATACCCTACTAAATTAGTCAAAATTACAATAAAAGCTATAAAATAGTATGAAAAAGAGTGGCTTAATCGCCAGTGAAAATCAAAAAACTAGGATAAAAAGACAATGCATAAGTAATTATGCTTTGCTAATATCTCAACACCGTTGACCAATAATATTAACAAAAGGCTGATTTGCATGACTTACAAAATTAACTTAGCAATCAATACCGAAACGTATCAAGCGTTAAAAAATGTGACTGAACGTTTGAATCAAGGTGACAAGGAAAGTTTATCTAAACAATTGGGCAGTATATTTACCGAAATGTCGTGTCAGGTTTTAGAGCAAGTTTTTGGACGATTAATTGAAGAAAAACGAGGCAAAACCTTGGATACAGCAGGACAAAAAAGTCTAAAAGAAGCTGAACAAATATTTGAACAAATTGAAAGTGCGCTTAGAAAATATATGCCTTGGTCGATTTCATTTTTTGGCAATGACCGTTTAAAACCCGTTGCAAATCATATTTTACAAAAATTTGATCATTCAAATCCTGAACAAATCTATATGTACTATGTGCTAGACCGAAGTTTAGGGGAAGAAGCAAGTCGTAATATTGAACAAGTTTTAGCGGGAAATATTCAAGCTTTGCCTGCAACCTTGAAAAATTTGGTAAAAATTATTGATCTTGGAATTTCTGAGTTTATTCGTGATCCAAAAACGTTATTAAAGTTTAATTTTGTAGTGGATAAAACCTTAAATGGCGTGATTAATATGATCACCAGTACAGGCTATAAACGACTTGAAAAAGTAGGGGATGAATACAAAGCCAGTGATGCTGAAAAAGCACAACATTATGCAAAACATTTTAACCATTTCTTGGTACGTGCATAGTTTTTAGCTATTGATCAATGGTTTGCATGAAATTATTTTTATGGCATATTTACAATAAATAGGTGAGGAATAGATTTCATGGAAGGTATAGAAAATAAGGTTGTTTGGATTACTGGAGCTTCATCGGGTTTAGGCAAAGCATTAGCCAAAGAGTGTGCTTTACAAGGTGCGCAAGTGGTACTTAGTGCACGCCGTTTGGATGAGCTGGAAAATGTACGTGTCAGTTTGTTACATCCAGATCGACATATTTCTGTAGCGATGGATATCACCAATGAATCCGAAGTTCGCCATGCTTATGAGCAAGTTTTACAAGAAAAAGGGCGGATTGATTGGTTGATCAATAACGCAGGTTTGAGTCAGCGTGCCTTGATTGCCGATACCACCATGCAAACTGAACGTGCCATTATGGAAATTGATTACTTTTCACAAGTATTTTTAACCAAAACTGTTTTACCGACTTTTTTAGCGCAAAAATCTGCACGTATTGCTTATGTTTCAAGTATTGCAGGCTTACTGGGAACGCAATATCGCGCATCTTATTCGGCTGCAAAAGCTGCGATTCATATGTGGGCGAACAGTTTACGTGCTGAAGTTGCTAAAGATGGAGTAAATGTTTCAGTCATCTTCCCTGGTTTTGTCAAAACCAATGTGTCATTTAATGCTTTAAATGGTGAAGGTAAACCGCAAGGACATCAGGATGAAGCGATTGAAAATGGTTTGGATGCTGATGTTTTTGCACAACAAGCCATACAAGCCTTAAGCAAAGGTGAAGAGTATATTGTTATTGGTGGGCGTAAAGAAAAACTAGGTGTCGCAGTTTCAAGAATTTCACCACAATTTCTATATAAAATGATTCGTAAAATGAAAGTGAAATAAACGCTTGCTTAAAAATATAAGAGAAATTTACATGAAAATAAAATTAAAGTTAGCGTGTGGATTTTTCTCTTATATTGCAATGAATACAATGGCAGTTGCTATAGATTGCACAGACGAATCTCAACTTTCAGCCATTTTAAAACAAGCCAAAATCAGCTATTCCACAAGTGATTTGGTGGACTGTAAAATATTACCCAATCAACCAAATACTCAGTTGATCGCCTATGCTGAATGGCGATCAGAACCCCATGAACCTGAAGTGGGAGATTATATTTTATCACTGATTTCTTGGGATCAACGGCAGCATAAAGCCAATGATGTTTATCATGTCAAAGAACCCTTAGTTTCAGATGCAATCGCTTTGGAAAGTATTCAACTCGATACCGCTACCTATCAACTCAACTCAAGTTTAAGAGCAGTGGGTTTGCGCTTAAATTATCGTGGATATTCACAACCAAACCCATTTTCGATGCAATTATTAGATTTATATGATCTAAACAATAAACGTAAGATATTGAATAGTTTGATTGTAAATCAATACCGAGCAGAAACAGATACACGTTGTAATGCTGATATTGAAGAGCGTAGATCAACCTTAATCATGCAAAAAACACAAACTAATCATTTTTTTGATATAGAACTCAACGGTAAAATTGAAAAATATGAAATGTATGGTACTGAAAAAAATTGTAAAAAGCTTAAAGCTCAGGCATTACAACAGAAATTTATTCTAATTTGATGGACAGCAGTATCGTGTACCTAAGGTAATTAAAGATGAATATGTTTATTAGAGATTAAGTTTTATCAAATTTTTCTTTCAAAATCATCTGGGAAAAATGCACTTTGAGTGATTTTGAGAGGCATAAAACTTAATCTCATAGATTCAATGAGAAATTAAATCTTTTTCCAAACCGTATCTTCATCTTTAAAATTAACTAAAAAGGAAATTCCAGACTCATCCTCAACCAAATATGACGAAGGATTTTCCATTTTAACTTTTAATAAAGTACCAGCCGCAATGGTAATTGGTTCTAAGTCACCTTTTTTTAAGGTCATCGGTTGCAATAATTCGATGATATCCATAAACAAATCCTAAATACTGGTTTAAAAATAAAGTTGTGAAGGGAATTATGACATGTCTAAATGATTATTTTATTGAATTGAAACTTAAACCATACAAGCAATTGTATTGATTTGATTACAAGCTAAATCTATGGTTTTGTGAGATATTGATCAAAACTTATATGAAAATGATATTTGATTTGCAAAACATCTCACGCCACCAGTATTTATTTTATTAAAGTTGTACTGTCGCCCCTAAAACCTTAATAAATTGTGCCAACCATGCAGGATGAGCAGGCCAAGCAGGAGCGGTAACCAAATGTCCATCAGTGACAGCTTCAGTCACGGCAATGTCTGCATATTGACCACCAGCAAGTTTCACTTCAACAGCACAAGCAGGATAAGCTGAACATACACGACCTTGAAGAACATCTGCTGCTGCTAAAAGTTGTGCACCATGACAAACTGCTGCAATTGGTTTTTTGGCTGCATCAAACTCACGTACAATTTCAATCACACGTGCATACATGCGAAGATATTCAGGTGCGCGTCCACCAGGAATGACAAGACCTACATAATCAGCACTATTCACTGCTGCAAAATCATAATTAATAGCAAAATTGTGACCACGCTTTTCACTATAGGTCTGCTCACCTTCAAAGTCATGAATAGCGGTAGCAACGGTATCACCTGCTTTTTTATCCGGACAGACAGCATGTACCGTATAGCCTAAGCCTGTTAAAAACTGGTATGGCACCATTGTTTCATAATCTTCAACATAGTCACCCACCAACATCAAAATTTGTTTAGCCATGAGATTTTCCCTCTTTTAACTTGCTTGATTTTATATAGATCGACCATAGCAGATTGATATGAACGATTTAATCAGACCAATGGATATAAACATAAGTTTGAAAATACAGCTTTTTTGTATGTAAGTCATATGACAAGTTACTAAAATATAAAAAAATTAAGGCAGAGCCATATTTTTCTTTAAGTTTTTGGGCATAGTATTGCAAACCGTAAATTTAAAAAATGATTAAGGATAGCAATACTCAATGTTTAAGTCTTTTTTTCCAAATCCAAAATGGTTTTTTGGGTCTCTGTTGATGTGGTTCGTGATCAATCTAGTCTTATGGTATAGCGGAGGAAAAGCATGGGGCGAATTTATCGGTTTTCCGCAAGGTTATGCCAGTGCTGAATTGCCGATTAATGTGAGTCGTTTTTGGTCAGCGCAGTTTTTGTGGTTTTATTTATGGTTCTTTGCTGCGACTGCAATATTTGCAGGATTTTGGAAATGGCGATCTGATAATAAATGGCAAGCATGGTCAGTGTGGGGATCGGCATTTATTTTATTTAATGTTTGGTTTGGCGTGCAAGTTTCTGTTGCGATTAATGCGTGGTATGGTCCATTTTGGGATTTAATTCAAAAAATGCTTAGCAGTGGTGGCGGCAATATTCAAGACTTATATATGGGAACATTAACATTTTTAATGATAGCAATGGTGGCTGTGACTATTGCTGTAATTAATTCATTTTTTGTCAGTCATTATATTTTCCGTTGGCGTACAGCGATGAATGAATATTACACGGCACATTGGGATAAATTACGTCACGTGGAAGGTGCATCACAACGTGTACAAGAAGATACCATGCGTTTTGCTACAACTTTAGAATCACTAGGTGTAAGTTTTATTAAGGCGATTATGATTTTAATTGCATTTTTACCTGTATTAATTGAACTTTCTAAGCATGTTCCTGTACTGCCTGTGATTGGTGAAATCAAATATTCATTAGTGTGGGCAGCAATTGGTTGGGCAATTTTTGGTACATTCCTATTGATGGTGGTAGGAATTAAACTCCCTGGATTAGAGTTTAATAATCAAAAAGTTGAAGCAGCTTATCGAAAAGAGTTAGTCTATGGTGAAGATTATGCAGACCGTGCACAGCCTGCAACATTGAAGCAATTATTCCAAAATGTACGTAAAAACTATTTCCGTTTATATTTTCATTATGCTTATTTTAATATGGTCAGTACATGGTATGCGCAGCTTGATATTTTATTTAGTTTAGTTGTGCTATTTCCATCGATTGCAGCAGGAACGATGACTTTAGGTTTATTAAATCAAATTGGTAATGTATTTGATAAGGTACGAGAGTCTTTTCAATATCTTATCAGCTCATGGAAAACTATCATCGAGCTTTTATCTATTCATAAGCGTCTAAAAGCCTTTGAATCGGTTTTAGATGAAAAATAATTTTTAGAATTTTAACAACTGTGAAAGAGAACATATCCAAATGTTCTCTTTTTTATTAAATGCCTGTGGTGTGAATGGTTTTAATGTGTGGCATGATAAAAGTTTAAAATCGTACGGACTAAACTTTGATTGTTTTGATTAAATGTCACATGAATTTCACGAAAGTTAAAATCTCCATCATCGGTATATTTGGCAACACCATGTGTTTTATAGCTAATTTTTGGAATTTGATAACTAAAAAATGCCGTAGTTTTATTTGGATAAACCAAAGTTAATTTTTTATTACGGTCTTGAATACCGCCATATTCATATTCAAGACTTTGTTTGAGCAAATGTGGAAAATACAAACTCGCTGCAGGATAACCACAGCCCGAACATAATGAAGAATCATACAAAGTAATGGCTTCTTGATGATTTGGACTCATGAGTAAACTTGAACCTGTGCCGTTTGCGCCAGCATTGGTTTGAATATCTTGCCAATGTCGAGGAACCAAAAGCACGCCTATTTCAGGTAAATAAAGTAGTTTTAATTGTTTGGCGTACTTTTCCTCTAATTTAAAATCAAAATGACATGATTGTGCATGGCATTTCAGAACTTTTTCAATCAGCCCTTCATCCACAGGACTAAGTACTGTTACACCATAATAGGGTACGCTGACACGATTTTGAAAAGTGGCGTTGCCGAGAAAATACTGCTGATTATGCATTTTACGTGTTTGAACAGGATCAGAAAATTGAGGAAATTTAGGTTGAAATATACTGATTTTTGCATAGCTCAAAGTGGTTGTACTGAGTAAGCAAATAAAAGCGAAAATTATTTTAAATTTCATTTTATCGTTATGACTATGTAATTGTACTAAGTATATTTAATCACGCTTAAGCACAAGCGACATCTAAGAGTACTCAGATATAAAAAATATTTTTAGATGCACTTTATTTATACTGAAAAATGTTAACGAGAAATGCAGCACTTGAATGCATTAAATTTTAATATATTTCAATGTTTTAGATTGGTTTTTTATGAAATGCAGGCAAAATTGACCTGCATCATTTCGCTGTGATAATCCAAGAAACTACTTATGTGTACTGACTTGGGTCATACGAGGAATTTTAGGTAAATCTTCTAATGCAGGGTCGAGTTCATCTTCCTGTGCATGAACAAGAAAATCAACACGCTTACGTAAATGTTTAAATTCTGGTGTAGTCATTAACTCAGGATGGCGTGGACGAGGAAGGTGCACCTCAATAATTTCTTTAATTTCTCCAGGATTGGCTTTGAGTGCCACGATTCGATCTGCCAATAAAATCGCTTCATCCATATCATGTGTCACAAAAATAATTGTAATATCAATATTTTGCCATAAGTCCATTAGGTGCTTTTGCATTTTTTGGCGAGTATGTGGATCAAGTGCACCAAAAGGTTCATCCATCAATAAAATTTTGGGTTCATTCACCAAAGCACGTGCAATGGCAACCCGTTGTTTCATTCCGCCTGAAAGTTGATGTGGATATTGGTTTTCATATTTTTCTAAACCAATGATATTGATCCATTCTCGTGCAGCGGCTTCTGCGACAGGATGACTTGCACCTTTCATCAGCGGTCCAAACATGACATTTTCTTTTACGGTTTTCCACGGAAATAGGGTATAGCCTTGAAAAACCATGCCGCGCTCAGGACTAGGGCCATGAATATTCTGACCATCGATCAAAAGTTCACCCTGACTATAAGGGTCTAAGCCTGCTACGACACGGCTAAAGGTAGATTTTCCGCAACCTGAAGGACCGATCACACAAATAAATTCTCGTTTATGAATTTTTAAGTCTAATTGCTTTAAAATGGTACGTTCAACTTGATCATGTTTAAAAATTTGTGTGAGCTGTTTGGCTTCCAAAATCACAGGGCGTTGATAAATCGCATCAAAATAGGCTTTTGTATCAAAATCAATATGTTGTTCAGGATGAAGATTCATTATTTTACTCCTACTTTCCATTTAAACAGACGTTGCCCAAGTTTCATGAGTACAACATCACAGAGCAAACCAATCACACCAATAATGAGAATCGCCGCATAGACATTGTCAAAGTTTTGATAGCGTGCTTGTTGGGTAATAAACCAAGTAATGCCAGAGGTTGTACCGATCAGTTCAGACACGATTAAATAGGTCCATGCCCAACCGAGTAACACCCGTAAATCACGATAAATATCAGGTAGTGCAGCAGGAATGACCACATAAAATAAGCTTTTAAATTTATTGGTACCCAGTGTAAAACCTGCTTCAATCAAGCCCTTATCTACCATACGCGTGGTATTGGCGATGATCAAAATTTGTTGAAATAGCGTACCAATCACGATAATGGCAATTTTCGGTGCATCATTAATTCCCAAAATCGCCACTGCTAATGCACCAAAGGCAGGTGCAGGCAAGTAACGGAAAAACTCTACAAATGGCTCAGTGAGTTGGGAGATGGTTTTAGAAAATCCACATAAAATTCCCAGCGGAATACCAATCAGCGAGGACAGAAAAAATGCAGTAAAAACAATTTTAATACTGTGCCATAAGCTTTGATGAAACCACGGTGCATCTGCTTGTGCTGGTGGTGTGGTAAATGCCGTGACCAATGCAATTGCGACTTCATGTGGTGCAGGTAAATAAATCGGATTAACTAATTTTCCTTGGGGTGGTGTAGCATCCTGATTGACTGCATTTTGTGCTTCAGCATAAAAAACAGCTTTATCTACACGACTATCAATTTGAAAAAATGGCACATTGCCTGACTGTGTAATTTGTACTTGTGGATGCCAAATAAAAGGCAAATAACTAACAGCACACCAAATTAAAATAGGAATTAAAAAAGAACCAAAACCGAGCAAAAGTTTTTGTCTTGCACCGAGTTCACTAGCAACATAAGCCATAATGTGTCGCCCCAATATTACGATTTTTATTAAACGTAATACTGATAAGCAAAATGGATGCCATCTCTGTGTTTTATATTGAGAATGATATTTAAACAAAAAAGCCAATCACTTATGACTAAATGATTGGCTGAACTTTAATTTTCCAATACTAAGCTGAACAAGAAAGTTAGGATTTGCTTGTTACCGCCCATAAAGAACCTTGCTCAGCATTTTTTTGACGGTCTCGTGCTTGTTGATAGAAACGTAAAAATGCCAGAGCCGAAACCAATGCAACTACATCAACCCAAATTGTTGCACCGCCATAGACAGAGATCCCGCTACTAGGAATAAATATTCCAATCAAACTGGTTAATGGCATGAGTATCAAAGCTATAGCAATCATCATCAGCAATTTTGGCAGGGCTTTGGCATAGCCGATAATAAATGCAAAAGCACTACACGCTAAAAAGATTGCATAATAGCCATACATAAAGAAATGATTGATACTGTTGAATGGTAAGTATTGAAAAATAATACGACTCAGCACCAAAGTCGCAACGATCCCCAAGATACAACCTAAACAGGTGCCGATGGTCAAGTTCGCTAAAAATACGACATCTTTACGCTGTGTTGGAATTGGGTCTTGTGCTCGTTTTTGTTTACGTGCCCGAGTTTCGACCCATAAAATATTACCTGAGTAAAATAAAAATGCGCCGCCAATGCCGAGAATGAGATAAACCCAACGTATAGTAAATCCACCAAAACTGCCAAAATGTAAACTAAACATGGCATTTACCAGTTTGTCACTGGCAGTATTTTGTGTGTTAATAAAACTGACATCAAATTTATCCACGGCATAAGGATTCATACGCATAAAATCTTGCGATGCACCGCGTAGCATTTGATCGTCACTATACAGGGCAATGCGTGCAGAGGCTTTTTGCGGATCATCTAAATTAGCCATTTGAATATAATCAACCCGATATTCAGGTGCAACTTGATGAATTTTATTTAAAATTTGATGAATATCATTTTCAGTTGAGCTGACATGAATCACTTCTTTGGCAGGTGGTGTAAAAACAGGCTTTCCTTTTAAGGCTAACTCTCCCAAAGCATCATAAAAAAGATCATGGAAGGCAAAAACAATCACCGAAACACTGATTAAAATATGAAAAGGTAAACTGGTAATTCCGACCACATTATGCGTATCCAACCAAAAACGCTTTTTATTTTTTCCCGGGCGAATTACAAAATAATCTTTAATCAATGTAGGAAGTAAAATAATCAGTCCTGACATCAGGGCTAAGAAATATAAAACAGCAACAATTCCCATCACATAGACACCAAAACCATGATGTCCGAGCATGCCTGGAATACCACCTGTTTCATGCAGTTGTTCAATCAGCCAACCTGCTTTGGATAGGTTTTCTTGTTGAACAATTAATTGTCCATTTTCATCTAAGCTTGCAAGCCATGCAGTTTGTGCAGTATTAAAACCTTCGCCACGACCATGTTCCGTCCAAGACAACGGTGCAAAATGAAACTCATTAGAATTAAAATTTAAAGTAAAACTTTTTTCAGTTGCAGGATATTTTTTTTGGACTTGCTGTATTAGAGCTGCATATTGTTCAATCTGAATCTGAGGGAGTTTTTGTTTTTCTGGTGTTGCCCATTGGCTAATTTGGTGCTGAAACATGCTTAAACCACCTGCAAAAAAGCAGATAAATAGTAAAATTCCAGCACTTACACCAACCCATGTATGCAAATTTTTGGCAATTTTCATGAGATCAGAACGAATTTTCATATTAACCTCTTAACCAAAACAGCACAGCAAAAGCCATGATGTTGGCAACACTGAAAAAAACTAATGCATGTTGACCAGATTTACATAAATAACTGAGAAAAAATAAAGGCAACCAAAACCATGCGATACACCACATTGCAATCTGGGCAATCGTACCTTGTGCTAAAAAATTTAAGCCTATAATGAGAACTAAACTGGACAAAGCAATCGATAAACTTAACCCTAAAACTACGCCGACAAGGGTTTTTGTCCACCAATCAGGTTGTATTGGCGAATTGATTTTGCTTTTCATGACACGAATCTACGTTTAAATAAATGTAAAAATGGTGCAAAAGACCACACTGCGATCAGGAACATTACCCAAATAAAACACGCTACAACTTTGGGTAAGCTGATCAGTAAACACAGCAGACTGATAAGCAATGCCAAGTAACCTAAATATTTAAATAACGTAGGTAACTGTTTTGAAAATAAATTTTGATTTTGGTGGCTCGCATAGAGACTAAAAGCACCAAACAAGAGCAGGCAAATTCCAAGAATTTTCATGATGTATAAACAGAAGGCTGTAATTTTTAACACAGTATATATAATTGATAATCATTATCAAATGAAAAATATAATTATTTTAATTATACTATGGTGCTGGCTTTCCGATAAATTAATTCTTAACTAAAAATCTATTAATCAGTTACTTATGTGGTTTTAGAGAGTGTGTGTATTTAAAAATAATGTTATGTGCTGAGTTTATCATCCACCTGTAGATGAATTTTTGTTATAGTGCGGTGCTGATTTATACGCCTATGCAATAGAGGAAATTTCACGAATGAGTTCAACAGTACCTACAGCGAAAAAAAGTAATAAAAAACTTTTTATTCTTCTTAGTTTAGGGCTGCTAATTCCTGTATTGTTGATTGCTATTGCATTTTTAGCAGTGAAGAGTGATGCTAAAAATCAACGTGAATATGATCGTATTCGCCAAGAACAAGCTGAAAAATTTGAACGTCAAAAACAACAACAAAAGGCACAACAAGATTTAAATCAGTCTCAAAAACAAGTTGAATCTTAAGCAAAATATTTAAATCCCCAAACGTTTAGACTTGAACTTAACCCGCATGAGTTTTAAAGCCCATACGGGTTAAATCATAAACATCTTGTATGTTTCGATGATGTTACCCGATGTTATGGTATAACATCAGATGTTAACTGCTTATGCAAATTGACCATTTTGAAAATCAATAAATGCTTGTTGAATTTCCGCCTCAGTATTCATCACAAATGGACCATGTGCCACGATCGGCTCATTCAAAGGTTCACCATTCATCATTAATAATTTAGCATCTTGCAAACATTCAATTTCAATCTGATCAATAGCATGACTCAGATAAACCGTTTGTAGATTATGGAAAATCTGACCATCTATTTTTACCTCTCCACTTAATACAAAGATGATGTTATTCCATGTTGGATTTAGCTCAAAATTGAGTTTCGCATCTTGATTTAAACGAATATCCAATAAGTTTATCGGGCTAAAGGTTTGGGCTGGACCTTTTACTGTACGTTGACCTTGTACATAGTGTCCCGAAATCACTCGGACAATACCTTGCTGTTGATCTAACTCAACTTCTGGAATATTGGCTTCGGTTAATTCCTGATAACGTGGCTCAGTCATTTTGGCATGGCTTGGCAAGTTGACCCAAAGTTGAATCATGTCCAAATGACCACCTGAACGAGCAAATGCTTTGGAATGATGTTCTTCATGCATGATGCCTCGACCAGCCGTCATCCACTGCACTTCATTTTTGCCAATTTTACCGTGATTGCCTTTTGAATCATGATGTTCGAGTTCACCCTCATAAACAATCGTCACTGTTTCAAAACCACGATGCGGATGCATACCGACACCACGCTGATGTTCTGTCGGCGTAAAGGGATAGCTTTCAGTATAGCCCATGACGATCAATGGACTGGTCGCATTGCCAATTTCATGCATAGGTAACATAGAGTTTGTTGGAAAACCATCTCCCACCCAATTACTGCGGTTACTGGTGTATACTTTTTCAATACTTTTCACTGTAAAATCCTTAAATTGTTTATTTCGCTTAATCATGATTATTGAGGTGCAAGAGCAGGATTACAGTGCGGAAAAAACAACAGATTTTTCTATTTATGGAACAATAATGCACAATCTCAATGACTATTATTATTTTGTTCAAGTGGTTAAATATCAAGGATTTACCAAAGCAAGTGAAACATTGGGGATTACAAAATCAAAATTATCCAGACGTATTTCAGAATTAGAAACACGTTTAAATGTTCGTTTGATCCAACGCAATACCCGAAAATTTACGGTCACTGAGGTTGGGCAGCAGTTTTATGAATATTGTCTAAAAATTTTAGAAGACGTAAATAGTGCTGAAAACTTTATCCAAAGTACGCTTTCAGATGAACCGACAGGTTTGATACGTATTTCCTGTCCAGTGGCTCTAGTTGAAATGCCTGTAGGACAAATGATTGTAGATTTTATGCAAAAATATGCCAATGTCCGAATAGATTTGCTCGCAACCAATCGCCGTGTAGATTTGATCGAAGAGGGGATTGATCTTGCGATTCGAGTACGCAATACACGTTTGGATGATAGTGATTTGATCATGCGTGAATTAGACGCATGGGAACATGTTTTGGTTGGACATCCTCGTTTGTTTGATCATGCTGCGATCCCCACCACATTAGAACAATTAGAGGCATTGCCAAGTATCGGTTTTCATTCTCCAAAAGCGATGTGGACATTTCAAAAGTGTGATGAACCTAATATTTTTCATGACATTGAATTTCAACCAAGATTAAAAACAGATAATTTTACTGCCATGAAAGCAGCCGTTTTAAAAGGCATTGGTATTGCATCACTGCCACGTGTGTTTGTACATGAAGAGTTAAAGCAAGGTGCTTTGATCGAATTATTACCTGAATGGCATTTACCTAAGGGGGTGATTTATATTGCTTATACTTCTCGTCAAGGAATGTTACCTGCGGTGAGAGAGGTTTTAGAACATTTATTAAGTTCATTTAAGGCATTAAAAATAGATAGTTAATGCGTTCAGCAGATTCATTGTAGCTAAAGCATGCCAGACTGCAGTTTACTTACTTTGTGTATTAACTATTTTTAATGCGCACAAAATGCCATATTAAAATATTCAAACAGTTCAGGTGTGCTTAACCATAGCAAGGCGGAAAGGGCAAATAAAAAAATAAGCCCCAACATAATGCTCAATTTTAACCATGAAAATGAGTTAGTCATCAACAATTGTTTCCTCATTGACAAAGAAATGGACAAGTACACCAAACAGACTAAGTGCAATTGAACATGCCCAAATCAGATTATAATTACCTGTTAGATCATGATTTAATCCGCCTAACCAACCCCCAAAAAATGAGCCAACCTGATGAGTAAAGAATACGATTCCACTGAGCATGGTGAGGTATTTTACTCCAAACATATTTGCGACAATACCATTGGTCAATGGGACAGTTGATAACCATAATAACCCCATCACGATTCCGAAGCTATAAATAGTCCAAACACTTAAAGGCAACATTAAAAATGCCACAATGGCGATACCACGTAAGCCATAGAGCCACATCAGTAAGTGGGGTTTAGAAAATTTATCGCCAAGAATACCCGCTGTATAGGTTCCTACGATATTAAATAGTCCCACTAAAGCCAAGAAAACTGTGCCATTTGAGGCATCAAAACCATGATCAACAAGATAACCGGGTAAATGAATCCCTAAAAATACAACTTGGAAACCACAAACAAAAAAGCCTAAAGCTAAAAATAGAAAAGGTTTATGTGAAAACGCAATTTTTAAAATTTGTTTAAAACTCAAAGTAGGCTGAGTGATTTTTGAAATTGCAGCAGGCACAGAATACATCGGTGCTTTGAGCATCCATGCCAAAGGGACAATTAAGGCAATCAGAATCGCACTAATCACCAACGCAGATGACCAACCCATATTTTTAATCAATAACAATGTGGTCGGTAGCATGATGAATTGCCCAAATGACCCCGCAGCACTGGCGATACCCATAGCCATACCACGTTTACTCGGATGTGCTGCACGACCGACAGCAGACAGTAATACTGAAAAAGAAGTGGCTGACAGTGCCATACCAATAATCAATCCAGCACTTAAATCTAGCAACCATGCTTCGGAACTTACTGACATCAGCAACAGACCAATGGTATATAAAACGCCACCGACAGCAACCACAATTTTACTGCCGTATTTATCAGCCAAAGCGCCCGTAAAGGGTTGTACTGCGCCCCACAGTAAATTTTGCATGGCAATCGCAAGGCTAAAAACTTGATGATTCCAGTTAAATTCGTGGCTCATCGGGACTAAATACAACCCAAATCCATGGCGTACACCCAATGAAAGCGCCAAAATAAAGGCACTCCCAATGAGCATGTAAATTAAAGGTTTGGAAAATCTGGTTTCATCAAGTGAGTTCGTCATACAACATCCATTGTCTTTTGCTGTGGAAATTGTATAGGATTCACTTGATGAAGACGATAGAATTAAAATTTATCAATCAATAAAATAAAGTTATTTGGTCAGATGCAAAATGAGATGATCTCTATAATTTTTGCTAGGTTTAATACAATATTGGGAAGAAAAATTGGATAGGGAAATTACCTATATTTTATGCTCTAAATATAGGTAAAAAAATATAAAACAGTTACTTATCATTTAGAAACGATAGCCTACACCTGCATAACCCAAAATAGGATTAATTTCGATATCGGTTTTGGCATTGATAAGTTCACCTAACTTCTGATCTTTGACGGTAATATTTGCTTCACCCGTGAGTTGTGCATAGCTGACAGAGCCTACCGCAAACCAACGATCATTAAAATCATAAGTAAAACCAACAGTAGCTACAGGTGCAATCACATCATCTGCATCTAAACTTACTTCGGGTTTTGCAGCACTTACTTTACCATCAAGCGCGGCACCTGCTTGACCTTGTTTGATATTGGCGATCATATGACCTGCATTGACCAAGTCTTTTTCTAGGCTTGGGTTCATCTCTAACTCATTAAAATAGGCATACATCAAACCTACACCGACATATGGGCGGAATTTATTTACACCTGTTTTACCAAAGTGATATTGCAGTTCCGCAGCTGGCGTCCAAGCACGTGCTTCAGCAACAGCGCCACCATGCTTTTCCAAGTCAGTGATGAGTAAATTATTTTTCATATCAATTTGTGGAAGGGGAATGCCAATCACCTCAGGTGTAGCTGATGCTTCAAAAGGTGCATAAATTTTCCCTTTACCTTGAATATCAACTTTTGGCGGAATACCTGCTTTGACTTCGAGGGAAATATGATCAGTGAAAAAATAATTGGTCATTAAACCTAAAGTGGTAATGTCATCCGCTTCTAAACCTGTACCTGCATTCTCCCATTGGCTTAGACCATTGATTTCAGCCGTACCACTGAGCGCTCCTGATAAAGTATCTACGCCTAAACCATCTAAAAAATTCACAAAGGTCGATGACAGGTTCGGATCCATATTAGGATCCATATTCTTTTTGACAGAATCAATCGAAATATCACCAACTTTAGATTTTTCACCTTCTTTGATAGCTGTATTTACAGCAATGGGCTGGGCTTTGCCTTGTGGCATAACATGTAAAGCACCCACTGAAATCGAAAAACGTTTAAAACCATCACCATCTTTGAAACTAAAATATGGAGATTCTGCATAAGACCATGTTGAGATAAGAGGAATGCTGCTAATCAAACATAAAAGCGCTTTTTTCATAAAATGGACTCCATGTCCGCTGTGTTGCTCATTTTTATTCGGCTTCATTATTTGGTTTTTTTGAGCCAGAAGAATGTTGCATTTCACAAGGACTTTATTTAATGAATGTTTTAGTTTTAATATTTTATTTATGTATCGCTTGGTTTATTTAATGACAATGTAAGTATGTTACAGTTAAATTACATTGTAAAAATCACATGATTATTTTTCTAATATTTTGAAAAATAGATTATTAAATAGCATCAAAAAATCTAAGCAATAAAAAAGGTCACTCAAAAGTGACCTTTTCTACTATTACACTCAAAAAATCAGTCAATGACAATTTTTGTACTGAAATTATGCATTAAAACGAGATAAATCTTCTTCAGGGCGCGCTGTTAAAACTTCAATTCCAGTTTTTGTGACTAAAATCGTATGTTCATACTGTGCAGATAAGCTGTGATCTTTGGTCACAACCGTCCATTTATCACCGAGTAGTTTGGTTTTCCAGTCGCCCGCATTAACCATTGGTTCAATGGTAAAGGTCATGCCTTCTTCTAAAACCATGCCTGAGTTGGCTTGACCATAATGTAAAACTTGTGGTTCATCATGAAAAACCGTACCAATGCCATGACCACAATATTCACGGACTACACCAAAACGTTCAGACTCAACATATTTTTGAATCGCATGACCGATATCACCAATCGTTGAACCAGGTTTGACAGTTTCCATCCCTTTATACATGGCTTCTTGTGCCACTTTACATAAGCGATCAGCCAAAATAGAGGTTTCACCGCCCACGATATACATCATGTTGGTGTCGCCATGATAACCATCTTTAATCACGGTTACGTCAATATTTAAAATATCGCCTTTTTTCAAAATCTTTGCTTCTGAAGGAATACCGTGACACACCACATGATTCACAGAAGTACAAATCACATGTTGAAACGCAGGGCGACCAGGTGCTGCACCATAGCCTAAGCAAGCAGGAATCGCATCTTGTTTATTGACAATATAATCGTGACAAATCGTATCTAACTCAAGTGTAGAAACCCCTGGTTTAATATGCGGTTTGATCATATCCAAACCTTCTGCCGCCAGTCTTCCCGCCACACGCATTTTCTCAATTTCATCTTGAGTTTTGATTAATCGACGGGGAGCTTCGTAAGTACTGTTCATGATCTTTAAAAACTTTTGGAAATTTGTGTGTGACTATGGTATAAATAGCCGCCCAAATTATCAAATGCTTTTCGTTACTTTCTTATTGAAAGCCAAACGAGAAAATTAATTAGGGTAATTTAAAAATCCGCACATATGTCGACACATTACTCTGGGTGCCCGTTAGGGTGGAGAATGCGGACATATGGAGGCCTAACCCAAACTTTAAGGTAAAGAAAATGGCAGATTACAACGTAAGCATGCGCGACCTTTTACAAGCTGGCGCACACTTTGGTCACCAAACTCGCTTCTGGAATCCAAAAATGCGTCAATACATTTTTGGTGCGCGTAACAAAATTCACATCATCAACCTTGAGCATACTGTTCCTGCGTTAAACGATGCTTTGAACTTCGTTAACAACTTAGCAAGCAAAAAGAACAAAGTATTATTCGTTGGTACTAAACGTGCTGCTTCTAACATCATCCGTGAACAAGCTCAACGCGCTGGTCAACCTTATGTAGATCACCGTTGGTTGGGTGGTATGTTGACTAACTGGAAAACTCTTCGTCAGTCAATCAACCGTTTAAAAGATCTTCAAACTCAATCTACTGACGGTACTTTTGCTAAGCTGACTAAACGTGAAGCTTTAGAACGTACTCGTGAAATGGAAAAACTTGAACGTGGTCTTGGCGGTGTTAAGAACATGGGTGGTTTACCTGACGCATTGTTCATCATTGACGTTGATCACGAAGCGATTGCAATCAAAGAAGCTAAGAACCTTGGTATTCCTGTAATCGGTATCGTTGATACAAATTCTAACCCAGATAACGTTGATTTCGTTATTCCTGGTAATGATGATGCGATCCGTGCTGTAACTCTTTATGCTTCTGCAATGGCTGATGCGATTATTGCTGGTAAAGAATACGCTCAAACTCAAGCGAATGCACAAGCAAAAGGCGAAGAAGCGAAAGAAGCTCCTGAGGCTTAATGCGTTTATTGACGCATGCTTGTCATTTTTGCGACATGTAATGGTGGCAAATTAAGCGTCGAGAAAGCAAAACGGCCCAGATTCAATGTTTGGGCCGTTTTTGTTAAAAGAATTCATATCTCTACCGAATTTAGGAGAACAACATGACTGCAGTTACTGCGAGCATGGTAAAAGAATTACGTGACCGTACTGGTCTTGCGATGATGGAATGCAAAAAAGCATTAACAGAAGCAAACGGTGACATCGAATTAGCGATTGATAATCTTCGTAAATCAGGTCAAGCAAAAGCTGCTAAAAAAGCAGGTAACATTGCTGCTGATGGCGCGATCACAATCGTTCAAGAAGGTAACAAAGCGATTCTTTTAGAAGTAAACTGTCAAACTGACTTCGTTGCAAAAGACGAAAACTTTGCTGGTTTCTCTGCAAAAGTTGCTGCTGCTGCTTTAGCTGCGAACGAAACTGATGCTGCTAAAATTGCTGAATTAAAACTTGAAGATGGTGCAACTGTTGAAGAAGCACGTATTGCGCTTGTTCAAAAAATCGGTGAAAACATCCAAGTTCGTCGTGCAACAATTATTGAAGGTGAAAACCTTGCAGTTTACAAACACGGTTTAAAAATCGGTGTTGTTGTATCTTACACAGGTGATGCTGAAACTGGTAAAGGTTTGGCAATGCACGTTGCTGCGTTCAACCCAGTTGCTGTAAATGCTGAAGGTGTGTCTGCTGATCTTATCGCAAAAGAGAAAGAAATTGCAGAAGCGAAAGCGATCGAATCTGGTAAACCAGCAAACATCGTTGAAAAAATGGTAACGGGTTCTGTTGAGAAATACTTGAACGAAGTTGCACTTGATCGTCAAATGTACGTAATCGACAACGATAAGAAAGTTGCTGACGTATTAAAAGCAACAGGCACAACTGTAACTGAATTCGTTCGTTTCGAAGTTGGTGAAGGTATTGAGAAAAAAGCAGAAATGAGCTTCGCTGACGAAGTTGCTGCTGCTCAAGCTGCTGCTGCGGCACAATAATTTTACTTATTTAGTAAAGTTATAAAAACCCCTCGATTTTGAGGGGTTTTTTATATGTTTATTCTAAGTCGGTGAGTAGATAGCTAAACTGATAATCTTGTTTATACTCATGATGATAAAGTGTTACATCACTGTTGGTATATGTTGTTTTTAATAATTTTTCTAATTTTGATAAAGCTTCAAAAGCAGCCTGACTTAAAATAAAAGCAGAACTTTCTCCGTGTTCGATAACAATTACACTTACATCATGCTGGAGAATATCAAATGTAATATTATCCATCGCAATGGCATATTGTTCTTCAAAACTCAGTTCATCATCGTCATAGAATGAAGCATCATATTCTGACTCACTTAAGTCAACCAATTCATGCTCAGAATTATCTTCAAATTTTTCAATATAATTAAAAATGTCTTTTAAAATATATGAAACATCATAGTGTGATGACGTTACAACATTTAAAGTTTTAAATTTTTCTTCTAATAACCCACCAAAATTTGAAAACTCACATGCTGCAATCACCTGTTTTGACGCTTCGTAATTGGATTGCCAATCCATTAACCATGTACTGTTACTAGATTGAGCATTTATTTTGGGAAAATCAGTAGGGCTAAGTGTAGGAAAAAGTTCTATAAATGCTGTCGTTAATTGTTCTTGTTCATTCATTTGGCTTTCTCATTGTTATGGAAGTTTATATAATTTGGGCATTATTTTTAGCATAGAATGATTATAGATGGCAAATAAGACCAATCTGAGTATCGGCGCAGCGATTATTGTTATCATTGCTGCATATTTAGGTATTGATTTAAACCAAGATAAAAATACAACAGCGATCGTTCACTCAGAAAATACACAGTCGGAGTCAAAAGACGATCAAGCTTCGGCACAGCAAGCACAAATAAACTCACATAATACTCATGTAGATAATACGCAAAATAGCCAAAATCAACAGGGTTTAGAGGTTATTCAAAAGTCTTTTGAGCGGAAACTCAGTAATGTGCAAGTACAATCTTCAGGTAAAGTTAAAGCAATATTGAGAGATGATAATGAAGGCTCTCGTCATCAGAAATTTATTTTGTTATTGGACAATGGTTTAACTGTATTGGTTGCGCATAATATTGATTTAGCACCAAGAATCGAGCAACTCCAAAAAGGCGATACCGTTGAGTTTTTTGGTGAATATGAATATAGCGAGCAAGGTGGAGTGATTCATTGGACACATCATGATCCACAAGGTCATCATATAAGTGGTTGGTTAAAGCATCAGGGAAAGTCCTATAGTTAAGGCAATTTTGAATCGCATAGCTGCAAAATTTTTTAATTCACATAGCAATTTTGTTCTATACATTTTGAATACGCATGTTATGTTTAAAAGACTTTAGCACTTTGAATAGAAAAAATGCAGGAGAAAGCGAGCTATATTCACCTAAAAGAATTAGGGGGCTTAGAATTACTAAAAGCACAATATCATCAGAAACAATTTTCAAAACACGTGCATGAAGGTTACTGCATTGGTGTCATTGAAGAAGGTGCGCAAAGTTTTTATCGGACAGGGCAACTACATATTGCACCGAAGGGCGATATTATTTTAGTCAATGCAGATGAGATTCATACTGGGTCATCTGCAGTAGAATCTGGATGGAAATATCGTGCAATTTATCCAACACCCGAAATGTTATTGGATGCAGGACAGGATTTCTTCACAGTAAAAAATAGTGTGCCGTGGTTTCCAAATGCTGTTGTGCATGATATTGGGCTGGCACAACAATTATCATTACTCTTTGATTTATTAGAACAAAAATATAATGCTTTGCTTAAAGAAAGTATGTATCTATCGACTTTGGCTCGTTTGATTAGTCGATATGGTCGAGCGAAATTAACACCAGCTCAATTACCTGAAGCACAACAAAAAATAGAAATGATCAAAGATTTATTGAATAGTTTTCCAGAACAAGATTATTCCTTAACAGATTTGGCAGGTTATGTTGGCATCAGCCCTTGGCATTTTTTAAGAGAATTTAAAAAATATACAGGCTTACCTCCGCATAGTTGGTTGGTGCAAGCACGCTTGCAAAAATCTCGACAATTATTAAAACAAGGAATGACAATTGCCAATACAGCACAGCTTTGTGGATTTTCAGATCAAAGTCATTTTAATCGTCATTTTAAAAAAGCGATGGGTGTGACACCTTCACAATATTTAAATACTTTGTAAGTGCATAGCGCAATTTTATCCAAGCATGAAACAGTGATTCTTTAGATACTGTGTATATCCTTTAGTTTGGATATTAATATGCGTCATTCATCTAAAAATATGATAAAGAGAGCAAACTCTCCACACCTAGAACATAGGACAGCATTTTTAAAGGGTGTTGTGGATATTTTACCTTTGTCGATTGCGGTGCTGCCTTGGGGAATTCTTGCAGGCTCTATGGCGATCAATGCAGGGCTGAATTTTGCTCAAGCATTTGCAATGTCAGCCGTATTTTTTGCAGGTGCTGCACAGTTGGTCAGTTTGGGTTTGGTCATGTCAAATGCCTCTGTATTTACAATTTTGATTACGATTTTTTGCTTAACCAGTCAGCATCTTATTTATGCCTTAAATTTTCGGCAAGACATTGTGAAGTTACCTATTCATCAACGTTTGATGATTGGCTTTTTATTAACAGATGAATTGTTTGCAGTAGGTATCGGTGAAAATAAACAGCGAACCTTTGCCTATTTATTCGGTGCAGGCTTGTGTTTTTATTTATTTTGGTGCTTGTTTAGTTTATTGGGGATTTTACTCGCAAAATCTATTCCAAGTTTAGATGACTTACATCTCGATTTTTCTATAGTAGCAGTGTTTATTTTAATTATTGTACCGATGATTAAAAACTTGGCAACCCTAGTTGGTGTGCTGGTGACATTGATTTTTGCATGTATTTTTAAATACTTACAATTTGAAGGTGGATTGGTGCTGTCTGGAATTTTAGGTATGTTTGCAGCGATGACCGTAGCAAAGCGACACCCCCCACAAGCAAAGGAAAACCAGTCATGACTTGGACATTATTACTCAGTTTGGCATTGATTGTTTTTATAAATCGCTATTTTTTCTTAGAACCAAAAGTTGATTTTAAATTACCTAGGCTGATTGGGCATATGTTGCAGTATTCTGCGCCATGTTTATTGACTGCGATTTGTGCCCCAATAGTATTTTTTAATGGAAATACGCTGAGAAATTTACCTTTGGATGCTTATTTTTTAGCAGCAATGATATGCGTCATATTGGCTTTAATTTCTAAAAAAATACTAATTAATTTAGCGCTGAGTTTAGTTTGTTTTTATGTTTTATATTACTTTTTGAATTGAAAAAATGGGTTAAATTCCATCATAAAATTTAACCCATGCTCATTTGCGTTAAAAAGCCAGTTTTTGGCGTGTTTTCCATTTAGGTAGTACTTTAGTTAGATAAGCATCCATACACCATACAGGGCCAATCAGAAGGAATTGGAGGTCTTTGAAGAAAGAAGGTTTTTTACCCTCGACTTTATGCCCATAAAACTGACCAATCCAAGCTAAAATAAACACCCCAATATAGAATCCTACCCCAACAGGAAGCAGATAAATTACCCACGCCATCACAGCAACTAGTGCAACCATAGCTACCGCTAAAACCAGATCAAGACGCGCATAAAAAACTAAGGTTAAAACAATAATTAAAGCTGTTAACAGGGCACTAAAATGTGCCAGAATTCCAATAATTGAAAATAAAATAGTAGGTACACAAACCCAATGAATCATTTTATTGGTTTTGTTTTGATGGCTTTCGCTATACTCATCGAACCACTCGGTTATAGATTTCATATTTAACTCCATGCGCCAGATTTATTTCATTTATTTTTAGCCACTTTAGAAAATATAAACGAGAAACTGACAATGGTCAAAGGCGAATCTACAAAGTTTTAAGTATTTTAAGTCAATGTATTCTTATAATTGGATTTAACAGCTTAAAAACACAAATAATCATGATCAAACTCAATAAACTCATGAGAGGTTATGCGATTAAAACATGAGTAAAAGAGCTGGTTTTATGAAGTGAAGATTTTATTGAAGTAAATCAGATGCGCAAGATAAGAAATGGAGCGCAAAATCCATTTAATTAAAAAAGCCACAAAAATGTGGCTTTTTCCGTTAAATGGGAAGGGTAAACTTAAGAGTTTGGACCATCCACACGTTCGATACTAACACGGCCTGTACCAGAATTAGTGATACCTAAACGTTTAGCTGCACCATAAGATAAATCTAGTACACGGTTACCATGGAAAGGACCACGGTCATTTACTTTAACCACAACACTTTTGCCGTTGTCTTTATTGGTCACACGAATGTAACAGTTTAAAGGCAAGCTACGGTGTGCTGCGGTTAATTGGTTCATATCAAAAGTGTCACCACTTGCAGTTTTACGCCCGTGGAATTGACGACCATACCAAGATGCAACACCTGTTTGTGAGAATTTACGAACAGTATTTGATGCAACAGCATTTAATTTATCAATGACTGAAGGCTCATCTTCTTGCACTTGAACTTTTGCAGCGAGTGTATCACGACGGATTTTATCGCCAGAACGTTCAGTAATTGACAAACTGTTTAAGTTTGAAAAGTGTGAATTAAAATTAGTTGAATCTTTATTCACCACACGTGAAGCAAGGCTAGAACTATCTGAATCGTTGTTTAAATATGATGACTGAACCATTTCTGAGTTGACTTGCGTCATACCTAAACCCATGGTCAGGGCGATCATATATTTCAGTGAAGCATGCATTGTTTAACTCCTGGGAACTTCAAAAACTATTTTTTAAACACAAAAAATAAGCACTGAAGTCTGTAAATTTACTTTTGCAACCACATTTAACGGTAGGGGATAATATTCATGCAGTAACGAATGTGTCTACTAATATTTGATGATCAGTTACAAAAAGGACAAAAACTTACGAAATAAGCATAAAAAATAACCATAATTGTAACAAAATATTTAAAAAGTTTAAATAGTAGTCAATTTACTTAAAATAATTCTTGACTTATTGGGTCTGAAAGAAAAGTAAGTCTTAGCGACTTACTATTTCAGTACCTAATAACCAGAGCGCAGTAGCATACATACGGCTCTTGTTATACGTGGTAATCACCTGAAAATTAGGGTAAGTAATATAATATGCAGGTCCATAACTTTCCTGTAATTGAATCACATTCACCATATCCAAATCGTCAATTTTCACGATGGGATTCATCGGGGTGATGCCTTGGTTTTTCAGTGCACCATAAGGTGTGGGCTGAGTTAAATCTTTGGCAATGATGGCATCTGGATTATTTCCTGTATAGCGTGCTGGGAATGCAATCGGTTGGTTTCGCTGCCAACCTTTTTGTGCCAAATAATTTGCAATAGAGCCAATCGCATCGACAGCTGAGTTACGCAGATCAACATGACCATTGCCATCATAATCCACGCCATAAAGAGGGATATTACTTGGCATAAATTGTGGGTAACCAACTGCACCTGCATAAGAACCTACAATCGAATTGGTCGGTACACCATCTTTATATGACCAAGCAATTAAGGCAGAAAGTTCATCTTGGAAATATTGGGCACGACGCTCATAACCAAAACCTAAGGTTGCAAGTGCATCACGTGTGATAAACGAGCCTTTATTTGCACCATAACCTGTTTCCACACCTAAAATACCCAGAATAATCGCTTGAGGAACGCCATATTGTTGTTCAGCACGATTTAGGGTATCTGCATACTGATTTTTAAAACGAACACCACGTTGAATTGTACCTTCTGCTAAAAAATTAGTTTTGTATTGATACCAAGGTTTACTTTCCCCCGGTCTATTCATGATATTGATAATATTTGGTAAATTTCGTGAACCATTCATTGCCCAATCAACTTGTTCACTGCTTAAGCCATAAGTTTGCATTGTTTTTAATTTAAAATTGTTATAGTTGGGATCATTGGCAAAATCATTCGCCTGACAAAAACTGGTAATGGATAAGGCAGCCGCACAGAAGCTGATGTTTCTTACTTTCTGAAAAAGCCCAAAATTTAACATGAAATATAATTTCCTAATTTTCTATGGGTATATAAGTGGGGAATACGAATGGACATAACCATACCAAAACTTGTGTGTAATGTAATGCTTAGGCTGGTAGCAGCATGCAAAAAAGTACATCACTGAATAACTTTTATTAAAATAGCATTGCCTTCGCTCAATTTTACAAATACATAAACAAAATATGACAAAGCTAATGTATCGACTCTCACATTTGAGCAATTATGGATAGGCTACTATTTAAAACCTAAAATGATGAAAAATAAATGAAAAATGGATTTATTTAACTGAATAATTTTGCAATCTAATGTTAGCATTCAAAAACCGAACAATTGATACAAAATTCTCTGTATATGCTATGCATTAAAAATGTAATGTTGAAAATTCATAAACTGTTTGCATTTGCAAAATTTAAGCAAGGGTTTGTAGTCATCAGATGAAATTACATTTATAGCGTTAGTGTAGAGTGAAAGTAGGGTGGGGAAGGTAGTTATAGTCGTTTTTTAATAATAGCCAGTGTTGACTTCTTATGCGAGCATAGAAGTCAACTAGATAAAAATGAGAGATTAGCCGATCAGGAACATGAATTTTCAATTAAAATATCGATATTTCAAAAAGTATTTTGTTGAATCAGTTGTAGAAAATGAAGTATCAATTCGGATTAAGTAACTGACGTCCCATATCAAGTAAATCTTGCTGATCAAGTTGTTTCGGATGAAAATCTTCATCATAAAATGCGATATATTCTGGAAATAAACGCACCATCATTAAGCCTAAACCATACAAAGCTTTAATATTTTTAAGTAATTGTTTAGGTTGATATAAACTTATTTTACGATCTTGCCAGAGTAAATCGGCAGTCATCAGTGTTGTGCTGCTTATAAAGCCTACAGTGATGGTGCGCATGCTTCTACGACGTTGTGCTAAATTATTAAAAATCTTTTGATACACATCAAAAGCGACATGTTTATGTTCAATTTCTTCTACAGCATGCCAAAGCCAAAGTTGTTTCATGTTTGCAGATAAACCTTTAAACATAAATTCAGGATACTTCAACATATAACCTGCCATAAGTGCTGTAAAGTGCTCTAAAGCAACTGTCGCGGCAAGTTGACGACGTTGGGTCAAGGTTCTTAAACGCAACATTTCTTTTTCAAAAGCAGCATCATATTTTTTTAGATTGTACTGTGCTGACTGAACAGCATGGTTAAATTGTTCATGTGCTTGCGCATGATGTGCTTCTTGCCCGATAAAACCTGCAATATCTGCTTGAAGCTGCGGATCTTTAATTTGTTCTCGGACATTGCGCACTGTTTCCACAAAGAAACGTTCACCTTGAGGAAATGTAACGGATAAAGAAGTAAGGAAATGCGAGATCAACGTAGCATCTGTATAGTGACGCTGTACCGATGCTGCATTAAATCGGGTTTTACGGATATGGATAGCAGATTGTAGGCGTTGTTGAAAATTTTTGGATTGATTAGAGAGATTTTTTAACATTTGTTCACCTATATCATTCTAATTTTTTGAGCTGTAAATGTGTTTACATCCATCCTATTATTTTTAATATGCCATGATTGTGATGTAAAACATTGGCTATAGTGAATATTTTTTGATTTATTGAGTGAACCTAAAAATTTAGAGCATAAAAAATGCCCTTAGATAAAAGAGCATTTTGAACAATAATTTATCTTAAAACAACTTAGCTTAGCAAGCATCGAACTTACTTGAAGAATAAAGTATCGTGATATTCAGCAACAGCTTTGAGTTCGTCACGGCTTAAATTTGGAATAAGCTTGTTAATCGCAATATGTACTGCTTTGGTGACTGCGGCAGCACCAATATCAGATGCTTTACGCTTAATCATGCCTAAGTCTAAGGTTTTATTAAACTCAATCATAAAGTGACGAATGGTTGCATCAGCAAACTGTTTATAGAGTTCTGCCAATGCTTCTTTATCGATTTTATTGCCTGCTTTAATTTCCGCAAAATAATGCTTTAAGTTGGTCACAAGACTTGCATCAAGTGCTGTGCCTACTCGGCTAGTACCTGTTGGGTCTTTAAACAAACTACGCTCTGAAAACTCAACAGACTGACGCACGACATTATTGTCTGCTTTACTTAAAAGTTGCTTCAAGAGCACAGAAACAGTCGATTTTACATAACCTGCTAATTTCTCAGCTGTATCTCGCTTATCACTTGCAGGGAAGTGTTGAACAAGTTTTACCAACAACGCATCTATAATCTCATCATTGATTAATAGCGCAGTTTGATCACGTAAAGGGTACAGTGGTTCATTAGAATTTTTTTTCTCAATACCTGTCTGAATGTTTTTTAAAAGTTCATCAGTAGGTACAAAACCAAAAAAGGACATGTTAAAACCTCAATGTTTTATTTTATTGTCTCGCCAATCGAATCGGGCTTGGCATCCATGATTCATCCGATACACGACAAGGGTTAATATCTAAACCACCACGACGTGTATATGTTGCATAAACCATCAGTTTTTCAGGTTGTAAATTTTGCCAAAGATCGGCAAAGATTTGCTCCACGCATTGTTCATGGAAACCATTATGCTGACGGTAGGAGATAATATAAGCTAAAATACTGCGATAACAAGGCTTTTTACCTTGATAGCGAATAAAAACAGTGCCCCAATCAGGTTGACCAGTGACAGGGCAATTACTTCTTAAAAGGTGTGAATACAATTGAATTTCAACACTTTTATCAGAATTTTCATGTTCAGGATCAAAAGCTAATAACGATGCATCAGGATGATTGACTAAACAGTCAGGTTGTTGATCATCAATGCAAATCCCTTGTGGCTTGGCAATCTCTAACTCATCAACTTGAAATAAGCTTAAACTGACAGGCGCTTGTGCTGCATCAGATAAATCTTTTTCTACGGTATCAATAAATGCTTGTTTCGATGCAAATTGAGTAAAGTTCAGACTATTAAAATATAACTTTAAAGATTTTGATTCGATTAAAAACTCAGAAGATGCAGGCAATGTCATACGACCAATTGCAACTTGTGGAATGCCGTGATCATTTAACCAAGAAATTTCAAAAATATGCCACCAATCTTTGCCTTGATAGATTCCCTCTACATGTTTGTAGTTTTCACGTGCTTGAACACGTGAAATCGGGAATAAAATATCAGGCTGATAATGGGTTGGATAATTGGTTTCTTTACCCAAAAGAGATTGTTCAACAGTCATTATTCACGCATTCCTGAACCACGAGAAAGTAAATAGTAAGCGACACCGTACAGTACAACACAGAATAATGTCACAATGATTAATGATAAAGATACATTGACATCACTATGACCTAAGATGCCGTAACGGAACGCATTTACCATATAGACAATCGGGTTAACTAAAGAGAGATTTTGCCAAAATGGGCTTAAAGCACTAATCGAGTAGAATACACCACCTAAATAGGTCAGTGGTGTTAAAACAAAGGTCGGAATAATCGAAATATCATCAAAAGATTTAGCATAAACCGCATTAATAAATCCTCCCAAAGAAAACAGGAGTGAGGTAATAATCACGGTATAAATCGTGACAAAAATATTATGAATCGCTAAGTCAGTGAAAAATAGACTCATGATGGTCACGATAGTACCGACCAAAATACCTCGGCAAACACCACCAATCACATAACCTAACAGTACCAAATGTAGAGGAACTGGACTCATAATCAATTCTTCAATGCTTTTTTGAAATTTCGCACTGAAAAAACTAGAAGATACGTTGGCATAACTATTAGTAATGACTGCCATCATCACCAGACCAGGCACGATGAATTGCATATAGCTAAAACCGCCCATTTGCCCGATACGAGAGCCGACTAAATTCCCGAAAATGACAAAGTACAGACTCATGGTAATCGCTGGCGGTAGCAGGGTTTGCGGCCAAATTCGCATAAAACGACGGATTTCTTTATGAACGAGCGTAAATAGCGCAATTTTGAGTTCATTAAAATTCATTGCGCAGCTCCTTCAAGATTTTTTTCCACCATTTTCACAAAAAGTTCTTCTAAACGGTTGGATTTGTTACGCATACTGCGTACTCGAATACCTTGTGATTGTAAAAGTTGGAATAAATCATTCAGAGAATGCGCTTTATCCATAGTAACTTCTAAAGTCACAGGATCAATCAAGTTAAATTTCACCCCAATAATTTCAATATTGATAGGTTCAATGGCATGTTCTAAGTCAAAAATAAAAGATTCTTCATTGAGCTGATTCAAAAATGCCTTCATCGAGGTATCTTCTTTGATAACCCCACGGTCAATGATGGCAATTTGACGGCACAACATTTCTGCTTCTTCTAAGTAATGCGTTGTTAAAATAATGGCTGTGCCTTTATTGTTCATTTCTGTGAGAAAGTCCCACATTGAACGGCGTAACTCAATATCTACCCCCGCAGTAGGTTCATCTAAAATTAGTAACTTAGGCTCATGCATCATGGCACGTGCAATCATTAAACGGCGTTTCATACCACCCGAAAGCATACGCGCTTGTACAGCACGTTTATCCCAAAGTCCTAATTTTTCTAAATATTCCTCAGCTCGTTGTTGTGCCAATTTTTTAGGAATACCGTAATAACCTGCTTGCGTAACCAAAATATCAAAGGTTTTTTCAAAATGCCCAAAGTTAAATTCTTGTGGAACGACACCTAGACATTGTTTGGCTTTTGAGGGATGCGTATCTAAATCATGCCCAAAAATTTCAACCGTACCTGAAGTTTTACGTGTAAGAGAGCTGATGATACTGATCGTGGTTGATTTTCCTGCACCATTTGGTCCTAAAAGTGCATAAAACTCACCTTCAGGCACAGTTAAATTAATTCCTTTGAGTGCTTGAAAGCCGTTTCGATAAGTTTTAGATAAATCTCTTAACGTCAATGCATCAGTCATGAAACTCTCACATGGATTGGGGAGGGTATATTGTGAGCGAACTTGTCAAATAAACCAAGTGTATTACATGGAATTGTGCGTTGCGGATATGGAACGTTGTATAAAGCTTAGACAGCAAAGTAGGAGAATGATAGATATATGCTTTACCTACGTTATTTTTTTGTTATGATGTGCGCACTTCTATTAAGCGCCCATAGCTTAACTGGATAGAGTACAGGTTTCCGAAGCCTGTGGAGTGGGTTCGAGTCCCGCTGGGCGTACCATTTTAATATTTTCTTATTTTAATTTGTATCAAAAGCACTAATACCATCTTGTGTATGATGTTATTGAATAAATGAACTCGCGCATGGCGAGTTTATTTATAGACCAAATTTTTATATTTATTCTTTTAAAATATCTTGAATATCAGTTCCACGTGAGCTGACCACTTTGTAACATTGATGATAAAGCTTTAGCCAATAGTCACGTTTTTTCTGTTCAGGTGTAAATTCACCATGATTAGATTCAACCATACCTATTTTTTCCATTAAATCAAAAGCAACTCTATTAAAGGAACTGCTTTTTATTTCTAAAGTTTTGTTGATTTCTGTTTTATCTATCATTATTTTTCTCCACTTAATTTATGAAAATCATAACATTGTTACAGATACTTTATTCAATCTAAAATTTGGGTCGAGTGAGATTGTACTTAGTGATCACTTTGAAGGAACACGATTTAGATTAGAGTTAAATCATAAACAACCACACCCATTGAAAAAATATTTCAATCGCAAAGATTGTTGCATGATGTGTTATTAGCGAATTTATTTTACGGTAGTTATTACGGTATATAAAAATATAAGTTTTTTTAAATGATAAGAGCTTTTAAATTAAATAGACCTTTTTAACGTTACTTTATCGTTGTTATTTTTAGATTAAGCCATAATTTTAAACTGGCATTATTTTAAGACTGAAATACTAAATCTTCAATTGGATTTTGATATCGCCTTTGTGCTGAAATGTTAAGCAGTCTTGCGTATTTTAACCTGTAGATTTATATTAAAACTACAGTAGATCATATAGATGCTACGAAGAAGTTGGACAGATCAATGACGGCTTATTGAGTTTGCAACTTTTAAGTTCAGATAAGAAATAAGCACTAGCTTTCCAACATAAAAAGCTCGCAGAAATGCGAGCTTTTTTCATTCTAGTAAATACATTTATAAATTAAAATCTTATACATAACTCAGCTCAACGTCATAACGTGCAAACTCACTGATCAATTGCTGAATAAACTTTTGTGCTAAGGTTGTATCCAAGTCCGCTTCAAGCATTTGCTGAGTACTACTATCAAAATATTCTAATTTTAGTATTTGCCACTCATGTTTATGCTCAGTGCGTTGAATATATAAGCTACGTAATTGCAAATCATTGGATATTTGACGTGGAATGACATTAGTAATTGCTAGACGAATTGGCGTGTTTTCTGTGGAATCAAGAAAAGTAATGACCCAGTTGCCCACTTTACTCAGTTGTGTTGGATCGTCATAGGCTGAAAAGCGAAAAAAATGTGTAGAATTCATAGCAATTATCCCTCTCTACCAAGCTTATAAAAGCACATGGCTGAATTGTAGATAAGGCTTAAGTGGCGAGTTCAACAAATATATTCATACTAAAAACATATTTAATAAGTAAGATTCTGTTTTATAAGTGAATATTATTTATCTACTAGAGCTATAAACTCTGAATTTAGACGTAATATCAATAACTATTCTGTTCAAAGTGCTGCATAGAATAATTGATCATTTGTAAATTTTTATTTAATTCAATTGGTGAAATACGCGTTTCTTGCAAAGCTGTTAGCCATTGCATTTGACATAGCTTCAACGCTTGAGAATGTTCAGCATTTTCGATTTTTTGAATTAACATCTTTGCCATCAGACCACAGTTCTGACGCAATAATTGAATCATTAAGTTTTTGGTTTCATTGAAATTTAATTTTTGTAAAATAATTTCATTGTCGCGTGCAAGATCAACTTGTGGGGCAGGAGCTATGTCTGATTGATTGTGAAGAGATGTATGCTCTGCGACTTTTTTAACAATAATTTTTTCAACTTTTTCTTGTGTAAACTGAGCGTGGGAAACCTCAGTGACTTTTTGTGGTTTTGTTTGAAGATTTTTGATCAAACCTAAGCTTTCTAAGTGCCGCAACATTTCTGGTGTGGCAATATTTTTCTGTAATTGTGTAGTAAGTTTATGGAAGTCAGGTGTTCCAATCAAAAGTAACAAACGTCTTAGTTTTGGGCTCAAATCAAATGAGCGTTGTTGTAAAGCCTGCGTCCCAAGTTCAGTTTTTATATAATGATTCATTTGCGCTATCCCCCCAAAAAGCAAAATTAGGATAGAGCATCAAAATGACATTTTGGTGTCATTTTGATGACAAATAGCATTATTTATAAGGTAATAATCGCGCTATTTTCTAATGCTTTTCTTAGATATGGGTCTAGATCATCTTGCTTTAATAACCACTTTACATAGTCAGCAGGCAGCTCTGAAATCGCTGTGCCACGATGTTTGCCAAAATTAATACTACGTGGAATACGTGCGTCTTCAGAAGCTACAAAAAGTTCTTCAATACTTTGAATATTTAACTGGTGAATGATATGTATCAAAATATTAGCAGTTAAAATAATATCAGCATCCGCACGATGCGCACCTTTGAGCATGTTTCGGGCTTTTTCACTGCCTTTGCTGATTTGATAAATCAGTGCAGAAATATTATGTGCTTCGGCATTTGGCCAAACTAAGCGTGCCAATGCAAGTGTACAAATGGCTTTGATGTTTGTTGTATCTACACCACATTTTTGGATGGCTTGAATGTCATAATCAATGTTATGACCAATAATATAGGTGGTTTCAGCAGGCAAACTAAATGTTGAAAAATCAGGTTGCCCAACCAAATCAGACTCTAGAATATGATGAACTGCCATAGAGGCATAGGAAATTTTTTCATCACCGATACTATAAAGTTGATCAAAAATTTGTTCACGTTCTAGGCTTAATTTACCCTGTTCGATTTGGATAGGCGCATACGCAATCTCAATGGGTAAACCATTTAAAGTATGGGTTTCTGTATCGAGAATAATGGCTTGCATAACCTCTTCCAAATGTTAAAAAAAGAATATGTCTACTTTAACACTTGGCTTTTCTTTGTGACAAATATAATTCATCACACTTTAAAAGATTTAAAAATTATGTGGAAATAACTTTTCAAGATTAAATTAAGACCAAAGTCTAATAAATGTTTGACTTAGACTTTTCAATACAAGAAAAATCAACTATTTAAAAAATTTATATAAAAATTTTGCTTAGTAAAAATGACAGTAAATACTCAAAAATAAACTTAAATTGGTATGACCAATATGTCTGGTTTTAAATTAATTATTGCTAATTTATATCCTGAAATTTAATATTGTTGCGCTTAGAGATAAATTTTTTAATTTCTTGTATTATTGGTATGACCAATTTAAGAATTGGCTGATATGAGAAAGTGATCCCTGAAAGCATTTCAAGGAGAGGACAATGCTTCAACAATGGCAACAGATTTATGATCCAATGGGCAATATCTGGATTTCCAGTTTAATTGCCCTAATTCCAATTATATTTTTCTTCCTTGCTCTCGCTGTATTTCGTATGAAGGGCAGTGTTGCAGGGACAATAACGGTTGTACTGGCACTTTTGGTGTCTTTATTTGCCTATCAAATGCCAAGCATGATGGCATTTGCTTCGATGGCATATGGTTTCCTGTATGGTTTATGGCCGATTGCTTGGATCATTATCGGTGCGGTATTTCTCTATAAAATCTCAGTAAAAACAGGGCAATTCGATATTATTCGTTCTTCGATTTTGTCAATTACTGAAGACCAACGTTTACAAATGCTTTTGGTCGGTTTTGCATTTGGTACTTTCCTTGAAGGTGCAGCAGGTTTTGGTGCGCCTGTCGCAATTACTGCGGCACTTTTGGTGGGGCTAGGTTTTAAACCTTTATATGCTGCTGGTTTGTGTTTGATTGTAAATACAGCACCTGTAGCCTTTGGGGCAATGGGGATTCCAATCATTGTTGCAGGGCAGGTTTCTGGTGTAGACACCATGGAAATCAGTCAGATGGTGGGTCGTCAGCTACCATTTATGGTGATCATCGTTTTATTTTGGATCATGGCGATCATGGATGGTTGGCGTGGTATGAAAGAAACATGGCCAGCGGTTTTAGTAGGTGGTGGTTCTTTTGCATTGGCACAATACTTAACGTCTAACTTTGTAGGGCCTGAACTGCCTGATATTACTGCTGCAATTGCATCATTGGTGTCGCTCACCATTTTATTAAAATATTGGCAGCCTAAACACATTTTCCGTTTTGCAGATCAAGACAGTAGTATCGATGAAAACTTAGCTGCACAAAGACAGCAAAAATATACGATTGGTCAAATTGCCAAAGCATGGTTACCTTTTGCGATCTTAACGGTCATGGTAACGATTTGGAGTGTTAAACCCTTTAAAGCTTTATTTGCAAAAGATGGAGCATTGGCAGATTGGGTGATTTCGATCAAAGTGCCATATTTGCATGAATTGGTTCAGAAAATGCCACCTGTGGTTGCAGAGGTAAAAGATTATGAAGCGATTTATAAATTTGACTGGTTATCTGCAACGGGAACAGCGATTTTTATCGCAGCAATTATTACCATTATTTATTTGAAAATGAAACCAAAGCAAGCAGTTGCGACTTTTGTTGAAACTGTCAATGAGCTGAAAATTCCAATTTATTCGATTGGTATGGTGTTGGCTTTCGCTTTTATTGCCAACTATTCAGGTATGTCAGCAACGCTTGCATTGGCACTTGCTCATACAGGTCAGGCATTTACATTCTTCTCCCCATTTTTAGGATGGATTGGTGTGTTTTTAACAGGTTCAGATACCTCTGCAAATGCATTATTTTCAGCGTTACAAGCAACTACTGCACAGCAAATAGGTGTGCCAGAAGTATTGCTTGTTGCTGCCAATACCAGTGGTGGGGTAACAGGAAAAATGATTTCTCCTCAGTCGATTGCAATCGCATGTGCGGCAGTCGGCTTGGTTGGTAAAGAATCAGATTTGTTCCGTTTTACGGTCAAACACAGTATTACCTTTACCGTGATGATTGGTATTATCATCACTCTACAAGCTTATGTGTTCCCATGGATGATTCCATAGCACATGCACTGATGTGATAACAGAGGATAGCAGATGAAAATCTCCGACAAAGTAGTACAAAGCCTGCGAATCTTGATTGAAGAAAATCACATGCAAGTTGGAGATCGTTTACCTGCTGAACGAAAGTTGTGTGAACAACTCGGAGTTTCCCGCTCTTCTTTGAGAGAGGCCATTTCACAACTGAGCAGTACGGGCATGCTGGTCAGCAAAGTTGGAGCGGGAACGTTTTTGCAACAATTACCTAGTAATTGGTCAACATATCAAATTGTTGAGCCTTTAAGTAATCTGATTGATGAAGACCCTGCCTACCGTTTTGATGTGCAAGAAGCACGAATGATTCTTGAAGGTGGAACTGCATGGTATGCAGCACAACGCGCAACGGCGGAGGATTTGGAGAATATTCGTCAATGCTTTGATCAGATTAGTCATTTCCAATCTTTGGGTGATGATGATCAAGCTGCCATTGCTGATGCAAAATTTCATCTGGCGATTGCTGAAGCCTCACATAATTTGGTGTTGATTCAAATGATGCGTGGGCTGTTTGATTTGTTGCAATACAACGTGGTTTTGGGACGGCGTAAAGTGTATACCGAAGCCAAACGTTATGATCAATTGTATGAACAACACTTTCAAGTGATGGATGCAATTGAGCGAAAAGACCCTGATGCTGCACGAAAAGCAGTCTGTGGACATATAGAATTTGTAGTTCAGCAAGTGCGAATGATTGATGAAGAAGAAGCTCGTCGACATCGTGCAAGCCGATTAAATAGGATCTAGAGCATGATTATTTCTTCTGCAAATGACTATCGTGAAGCTGCACGACGTCGTTTACCACCATTTTTATTTCATTATATTGATGGAGGAGCGTATGCAGAATATACACTTAAGCGAAATGTAGAGGATTTATCAAAAATTGCGTTAAGGCAGCGTGTTTTAAATGACATGTCACAGTTGAGCCTTGAAACTAAACTATTTGATGAAAATTTATCAATGCCAGTGGCATTGTCACCTGTCGGTTTAACAGGCATGTATGCACGTCGTGGTGAAGTTCAAGCCGCAGTTGCAGCCGACAAAAAAGGCATTCCATTTACCTTATCGACTGTTTCAGTTTGTCCAATCGAAGAAGTTGTACCTGCGATTAATCGCCCAATGTGGTTTCAATTATATGTGCTACGTGACCGTGGTTTTATGAAAAATGCTTTGGAACGTGCTAAGGCAGCAGGGTGTTCAACTTTGGTTTTCACGGTAGATATGCCTGTTCCTGGTGCACGTTATCGTGATGCGCACTCGGGTATGAGTGGTCCAAATGCAGCGATGCGTCGTTATATGCAGTCATGTTTCCATCCACATTGGGCGTGGAATGTTGGTTTATTAGGTCGTCCACATGATTTGGGCAATATTTCAAAATATCTCGGTAAACCGACAGGCTTAGAGGATTATATTGGCTGGTTGGGCAATAACTTTGATCCATCCATTTCATGGAAAGACCTTGAATGGATTCGTGAGTTTTGGGATGGTCCAATGGTTATCAAAGGTATTCTTGATCCTGAAGATGCCAAAGATGCAGTACGTTTTGGTGCAGATGGTATTGTGGTATCCAATCACGGTGGTCGTCAGTTGGATGGGGTGTTATCTTCAGCACGTGCTTTGCCACCAATTGCGGATGCAGTCAAAGGTGATATCAAAATCTTAGCCGATTCAGGTATTCGTAATGGTTTGGATGTGGTACGGATGCTGGCTTTAGGTGCGGATACTTGTATGCTAGGTCGTGCCTTTGTTTATGCCTTGGGTGCGGCAGGTGGTGCAGGTGTTTCCAATTTACTTGATTTGATTGATAAAGAAATGCGTGTAGCAATGACTTTAACGGGTGCTAAAACCATTGCGGATATTACTGAAGATTGTTTGGTGAAGTTAGACAAAGAGTTGGCTGATTAAACACGGCATTTAAAAAGTATTGAAGTCCCTTCTCCCTCAGGGAGAAGGTTAGGATGAGGGGAGGGGTTTATTCCTTCATAATTGAAAAGCACCTCTCCCTGACCCTCACTTGCGCTGAATTTTAAAGTAGTACTTTAAAACACGCTCAGGAGAGGGGGTTAAAAAGCACTTCATCTTTGTATATATAGTAGTACTGTTCATCTCCTGAAAGGAGAGAGAGCATATTTATAAAAATGGAAGATATACGACCATGCAAACCCAATCAGCTTCAAACACCATTCAAAACCTCATCAACATTGTCGGAAAACAACACGTTTTAACGAGTGATAATGATACACGACTCTACCGCCAAGGTCGTCGTTATGGCTCAGGACAAGTTTTGGCTGTGGTGGTGCCGGGAACTTTACTGGAACAATGGCAAGTCTTGAAAATAGCTATTGAAGCTGATTGTATTGTGATTATGCAAGCTGCCAACACAGGGCTAACAGGTGGTTCAACGCCTTTCGGTGATGATTACGATCGTCCAGTGATTTTGATGAGTACTCGCCGTTTGCTTGGCATTCAGGTGATCAATGATGCTAAACAAGTAATTTGTTTGCCGGGTGCAACCCTCGACAAACTCGAAAAAGATTTAGCACCATTTAACCGTGAACCGCATTCAGTGATTGGTTCATCGTGTATTGGTGCATCGGTTTTGGGTGGTGTGTGTAATAATTCAGGCGGTGCTTTGGTGCGTCGTGGACCAGCTTATACAGAGCTCGCACTTTATGCACGAGTAAATGATGCAGGCACATTAGAATTGGTGAATCATCTCGGTGTTCATTTGGGTGATACACCTGAAGAAATTTTGAATAATCTTGAAAATAAAAACTATCAAAGTAATGACATTATTTATAACTCAAACTGCTGTGCATCTGATCAGCGTTATTCACATGATGTAAAACAAGTGGATGAAAATACCCCAGCACGTTTTAATGCTGACCCAAGCCGCTTGTTTGAAGCATCTGGTTCAGCAGGTAAGGTATGTGTCTTTGCCGTACGTTTAGATACGTTTGAAAAAATACCGAGTCAGGTGTTTTATGTGGGGACAAATTCACAGGATGATTTGACTGAAATTCGTCGTTTTTTGCTGAAAGATTTGCCACGTTTACCGATTGCGGGCGAGTACATTCACCGTGTTGCTTATGATATTGGTGCAGAATATGGCAAAGATACTTTTATGTTTATCGAAAAGTTCGGTACGGCAAAAGTACCTGCTGCCTTTGCCATGAAAGATAAAGTCGATGGGTATTTGGAAAAAATCGGATTAAGAAATTTATCAGATAAGTTTTTGCAACTCGTGACCAAATTTATGCCAAATCATTTGCCAAAACGCATGAATGAGTTTCGTGATTTATATGAACATCATTTGGTGATTCGCATTGAAAATCAGGATGTAGATCAGGTTGCAAACTTTCTAAAAGGTTATTTTTCGGATAAAAATTCAGGCAATTATTTTCATTGTACAGAAGAAGAAGGGCGTAAGGCATTTTTACATCGTTTTGCTGTGGCAGGTGCTGCGATTCGTTATCGTGATACACATCGTTCGGAAGTGGAAGATATTGTCGCTTTAGATATTGCATTACGTCGTAATGACCGTGAATGGGTGGAAACTCTGCCAAAAGAGATGGATGAGCAAATCATTCATAAACTCTATTATGGACATTTTTTGTGTCATGTGTTTCATCAAGATTATATTGTTAAAAAAGGGGTAGACCCTTTGGCAATGGAACATGCAATGTGGCATTTACTGGATGCGCGTGGGGCAGAATATCCTGCTGAGCATAATGTTGGGCATTTATATGTTGCCAAGCCTGCTTTGAAAAATCATTATCAAAAGCTAGATCCAACCAATAGTTTTAATGTTGGGATCGGTCAAACCAGTAAGTTAAGATATTGGAAATAAAATAAAGTTAATGAAAAAGTAAGGGACTCGAAAGTCCCTTATGGATATAAATTAGAATTTAACTGTAGAAGCAATAGCTATATTCAACAACAATTAGTTGAGGAAACTAGGCATAATCAATTCCTAAAAAATAAAGGATGAATTCTAAACTCTTTATTATAATCAGTTATATCAAGCTCTGGTTTTTTGTGGTTAGAAAAAATTGTTAAAGTTTCAGATTTTTTTCTACCAATTACACCACAAATAAACCATACATTTAATAAGTCATTTAAATCACCATTTATACATTTTTTAATAATTTCATCTTCTAAATCATCTGCTTGTAATAATATTTCACATATACTTTCTTTCTTTTCCACTAAATGTTGCAAATTTATATTTGGCTGTAAAAATACAGAAAGTGCATCTAAAAATTGTCTTAAATTGGGATACAAGCTATACCATTCAGAACATAAAGCAACTTTTCTTTCTGCATAAAACGACTCTTCGGCTTCCAACACAAAGTCTTCATTTAAATTTGCCGAGTCACCAGACACATTTCTTAAGAATGTATTTACAAATTCAATTGCATCTCTAGGACGCATCATAGTACGTTCTAAAATATAATCAGTTGCAGGTATCCCTGAAATATTGAAATCAAATAAATTACCAAATTTGACACCTTCACTCGTGTAAGCCCTTTTTACTAAAAATTCAACACGTTTATCTAATAAATTCAAGATTTCTTCTTTTTTCCATTCCACAAAGGCAATCAATGAGCTGTCCTTTTCTTCTTGCCTTAATTTTTTATTGTATACTCCTTTTAAGATGTCAGTACGAATTGAAATCAGAACTTTTACATTTTTAATATCAATTAGTTCTCTAAATGCATCCAATAAAGCATTGATAAAATCGTAGCGAATAATATTTTCATTTAACCAAGATCTATCTAAGTCATCGATGCTAATAATGAATTTTCTTTTTTTATCTCTGTAATTTTCAATCAAAATTTTTATAATTTGTTTTTGTCTTGCCAATAGTTCAGAACTGACATATTTACTAGTCTGCGACTGAATTTTTTCCGTAAATTCCTTATTTTCTTTAACCCCAGCATTTGCCTTCAAACTTGCAATATCATTACCAACTGTAGATTGTAATTCAGACTGCATTTTTTTAGTTATTTCTGAAATAATATTGTCATTAAAAAAATTAGCTTCGAATGCATCAATATACTCCCTTGCTAACTTGTGTTTATCTGAAAAAAACCTTTCAATGTAGCTAGTAAATCATCTTTAGGATACAACAACTCTATAATTTTAATTAACAACACATGTAACCAAAGTGATTTATAAAAAACTCTAATATCAATACCGTTTGCAATTAATTCATTTATAAAAACATTATTTTTTATATGCTCAAAAATCATGGATTCGGCTTCAACAGAGCTTGATTTCATATTGGTAAGAGCATTGATTTTTTTTAATAGAGCTGTTTTACCTGAACCTGTTCGCCCTACAATAACTCTTTTCATAAATGAAAACTCATCTTCATCAAAGCATGTCAAATCATTAAAAACTTGTGTTTCGAGAAAATAATCGTCTAAAAAGATATCTCGTTCAGCATCAATTGTGCCTATACCACCCTTAATAACAAAATGATTAGCCATCACTTACTCTCAAAATGCTTCTGTATTTAATTACTTAGAGCCCAATCATAAAGTACCTATAGGTTTATTTCCACTCAATTTATATCAATTAAAAAAGCATATTTTACTTATTATGTGCTTACGCTAACCAATGCACAGAAACAACAAAGCCCTGACAATGTCAGGGCTAAGTCGTTGATATCTGGCGGAAGCGGTGAGATTCGAACTCACGGAGGACTCGCGCCCTCGTCGGTTTTCAAGACCGGTGCATTAAACCGCTCTGCCACGCTTCCATGTGCGCCATAATACGAAGCTTTTGCAATTATGACAAGTAAAAAATACAACCAAAGCAATCAAGTGTGTATTGTTTCGTCAAAATAAGTGTTTTACTTTAAAGTTTCGCTGCTAACTCAGCACCTTCACGAATCGCACGTTTTGCATCAAGTTCTGCAGCCAGTTTTGCACCACCAATAATATGATAATTGGCTAAGGTTTTTTCACCATCTAAAGGCATCAAGTCTTTCACAGATTCTTGTCCAGCACAGACCACAATAGTATCTACACGCAACAATTGATCATGCCCATGATTTTCAATCCATAAACCTTCATTGCTTACAGTTTTGTATTGCACGCCACGTAACATTTTCACCGCATGTTTTTTTAATTGCGCTCGGTGAACCCAACCCGATGTTTTTCCTAAACCAATGCCCAACGGTGTTGATTTACGTTGCATCAAATAAATTTCACGAATAGGTTGTTCAACCTGTGGGGGAACAAAACCACCTTCGGTCATATAATTTGGATGAGGATCTACGCCCCATTCACGTTGCCAATCAGCAAGTGGTTGAGGCTGCGGTTGATGTTCAGGTTTTAATAAATATTCAGAAACATCAAAACCGATACCGCCTGCACCGATGACCGCAACACGATGTCCGACTGGTGCACCACGTAATACCTCTGCATAAGATAATACTTGTGGCGCATCACTTCCTTCAATCTTTAAGGCACGAGGGATGACACCTGTTGCCACAACCACTTCATCAAAGCCTTCACGCTCTAATTGTTCACGATTTACTTTGGTATTTAAACGTAACTCTACGCCTGTTTTTTCGATCTGAACTTTAAAATAACGAATCGTTTCGTGAAACTCCTCTTTACCAGGCACAACTTTAGCTAAGTTAAATTGTCCACCAACTTCATGCGATGCTTCAAATAACGTAACCTGATGTCCACGACTTGCTGCAACGGTCGCTGCGGACATACCTGCAACGCCGCCACCCACGACCGCAATTTTTTTCGGTTTTTTTGTTTTTAAATAAACCAGTTCTGTTTCATAGGCAGCACGAGGATTCACCAAACAAGTCGCGCGTTTATTTTGAAATGAGTGGTCTAAACAAGCTTGGTTACAAGCAATACAGGTATTGATTTCATCAACACGGTTGGTTGCCGTTTTATTGACCCAAAAAGCATCTGCTAATAATGGACGTGCCATTTGCACCATGTCTGCTTTTCCTGCTGCCAAAATTTGTTCAGCGGTATCAGGCATATTGATTCGGTTCGATGCAATTACAGGTACAGAAACGTGTTTTTTTACTTCTGCAGTATAGTCAACAAAAGCAGCACGTGGCACAGAGGTAACGATGGTTGGGATACGCGCTTCATGCCAGCCAATTCCGGTATTTAACAGGGTCACGCCAGCTTTTTCTAAAGCCTGTGCAATGGTGATGACTTCATCCATGGTGTTGCCATCGTGCACCAAGTCAAGCATAGACAAACGAAAGCAAATAATAAATTTTTCACCAATTTTCTCACGAATGGCTTTGACGATTTCTATAGCAAAACGCATACGATTTTCGACTGGACCACCCCAACGGTCTGTACGTTGATTGACATGACGACTCAAAAATTGATTCAGTAAATAACCTTCTGAGCCCATAATTTCTACGCCATCATAACCTGCTTTTTTCGCAAGACTGGCAGTATCAGCATAATCTTGAATGGTTTGTAAAATAAGTCTGTCACTCATTTCACGGGGTTTAAACATGGAAATCGGGGATTTGATCGGACTTGCTGAAACGACAAAAGGTTGATAACCATAGCGTCCTGAGTGCAAAATTTGCATAAGAATTTTTGCACCATGCTTATGCACTGCATGTGTCACCAAACGATGTGGCGCAATATCACCCAAAGTATTCATCGTTCCACCTGCTGGTAATAACCAACCTTGGCGGTTAGGTGAAATTCCCCCTGTGATAATTAAGCCTACGCCACCTTTGGCACGTTCGCCAAAATATGCCGCAAGTTTTGGATAATTATAAAAACGATCTTCCAAACCTGTATGCATAGACCCCATCACCACACGATTTTTGATGGTGGTATATCCCAAATGAAGTGGTTTTAGAATATTTGCATAGCGAGCTGTCATGATGAATCCTTTTTAAATTTGGCTTTGCAACTTGTTGCATACTAATTTATATATTTAAAATATTTTTTGTGATGGCTAAGCGTATTATTTTATGCGTAAATACAGCCAATATTGAATGATTTTCATAGCACAACAATATTTTAAATTGACTAAAAATACAATTTATCTGTGTAGCAAAATAAGAATTTGAGTTAAAAAATTATTTTTAATTTTAAGTCACAGCGTATTTCCACATATAAAACGATTTAGCTTTTATTCAGCTTAGATATACGTGAAGGATGATTGTTAACAAAGAAATAGAGCAAACTATTCTAAATGAGTATTTTAAATTCAATGTCTTATATTTTTTATTAGGTGTTACTTGGCAAAAAGCACCATTTTTATTTGCTTCACAACCTTTATTACAATTGACGAAAAAATATCCACACTCTAAAAATAGAAGCCGAAGTTATATCGATATCTGATTCATTGATAACTTCTATATCCAGAAAAATAAAACCAAGCAAAGGTACAAATCATGTCTACTTTAAATATTCCAAAACCGATTCCATCCATGCTGCCACGTACTTTATTTAATGAGGAACATGAACAATTTCGCCAAACAGCTCGCCGTTTTTTTGAAACAGAAATTGCTCCATATCGTGAAAAATGGGAAGAACAGCAACATATTGATCGTCAACTTTGGAATAAAGCAGGTGAATTAGGCTTATTGTGCTGCACTATGCCTGAAGAATACGGGGGTTCAGGTGTAGATCGTTTGTATTCAATGATTTTGATGGAGGAGCAAGCACGCGTTGGCGATTCATCTTCAGGATTTTCTTTACATTCAGATATTGTTGCCAATTACCTGAATAATTTTGGTAATGAACAACAAAAAATAACATGGTTACCCAAAATGGCAACTGGTGAAGCAGTGGGTGCGATTGCGATGACTGAGCCAGGCACAGGTTCAGACTTACAAGCAATTCGTACCACAGCGGTTGAAGAGGGTGATGACTATATTGTGAATGGTTCAAAGATTTTCATTACCAATGGTTATTTATGTGATATCGCTGTGGTTGCTGTAAAAACTGGCAAAAGTGAAAATGCCGCACAAAATGTTTCATTGCTGATCATTGAAGCTGATCGTGCGGGTTTTACTAAAGGAAAACCCCTGAAAAAAGTAGGTATGCACGGACAAGATACTTGTGAACTATTTTTTGACAATGTGCGTGTGCCAAAAAGCAATTTGCTCGGTATGGAAGGCATGGGTTTTATTATGCTGATGAAAGAGTTAGCTTGGGAACGCATGATGATCGGCATTATCTGTGCGGCTGGTGCTGAAAGCGCTTTAGCATGTACGGTGGAATATACCAAACAACGTAAAGCTTTTGGTAAATCCGTTGCAAGCTTCCAAAATACACGTTTTAAATTGGCTGAAATGCGTGCCGAAGTGCAGATCGCACGTACTTTTGTAGATCAATGCATGCAGCAAGTATTAAAAAACGAACTCTCCATCGAAGCAGCATGTACAGCAAAATATTGGGTGTCGGACTTAGCGTGTAAAGTCGTGGATGAATGTGTGCAATTGCATGGTGGTTATGGCTATATGTTGGAATATCCAATTGCTCGTGCATATTTAGATATGCGCCCAAATCGTATTTATGGCGGTACCAATGAAATCATGAAAGAGTTGATTTCACGTACGATTTGATAGTGGAGCTTATATTCATTAACTAGTCCGTTAATGAATATAGATAAAAGGCTTGTACAACCTTGCCTTGCAGTAAGAATTTAAATTGATTTGCGTAGGTGATGCCTCACTTTTGACGGATGAGGAATATTTTCCGCAAGGTGACAAAAAATCCTTTGTTGGGTCAGGGGTACATCCTGAACCCCGACCCAACGGCGACATCCATGTCGCCCTGCGATAGCACCACTTCGTTAAATCTAATGAAAGAGAATGCCTAGTTTTACTTTGAGCTAATTTCAGGATTAGTACTGTTTAAAACTCGAATAAAACACAAGATTTAGAGATAAGGATTAAAAATGTCAGAATTAAGATTTGATGGGCGTGTTGCCATTGTCACAGGTGCAGGTGGTGGCTTAGGTCGTCAACATGCGCTTACTTTAGCTGCACGTGGCTGCAAAGTTGTGGTCAATGATTTAGGTGGCGGGGCGCATGGCTCAGGGCAGTCATCCTCAGCAGCGGATAAAGTTGTAGAAGAAATTCGTGCTGCAGGCGGTGAGGCTGTTGCCAATTATGACTCAGTGGAAAATGGCGAAGCAATTGTACAAACCGCTTTAGATCATTTTGGTACTGTTGATATTGTCATTAACAATGCAGGGATTTTACGCGATGTTAGTTTTGCCAAAATGACGGAGCAAGACTGGGATCTGATCATGCGTGTGCATTTAAACGGTTCAAAAAGTGTTTCACATGCTGCTTGGCCGATCATGCGTGAAAAGGGCTACGGTCGTATTATTATGACGACTTCTGCGGCAGGGATTTATGGCAACTTTGGTCAAGCCAACTATTGTGCGGCAAAACTCGGCATTTTGGGTTTAGCCAACTGTTTGGCAGAAGAAGGGCGCAGTAAAAACATTTTTGTAAATACCATTGCGCCTTTAGCGGCTTCTCGTTTGACTGAAACGGTGATGCCACCTGATTTATTGGCTTTGCTAAAACCCGAAGCAGTGAGTCCTTTAGTGGCGTGGCTGGCACATGAAGATTGTCAGGAAAATAAAGGCTTATTTGAAATTGGAGCAGGCTTTATTGCGAAATTACGTTGGGAGCGTAGTGAAGGTTATATTTTCCCAAATACACGTCAGTTCAATATTGATGATGTGGCAAGAAACTGGGAAAAAATAACGGACTTCACAGCGTCGACCCATCCAACTTCAACTACTGAATCATTTACACCAATTTTAGATGGTATCAATCATCCGAACTTGGGTGGAAATGAATTTATTGATCTAGATGTTGCTTCCAAAGCTAAGCTTGAAATTGAATCCTCTTATGATGAACGTGATTTGTCGCTTTATGCACTGGGTATTGGTGCAGCGCAAAACCCATTAGACAGTTCAGAGTTGGCTTATGTATATGAATTAGGCAGTGAATTCCAAGCTTTTCCGACCTATGGTGTGATGCCACAAATGAATGCCATGCTAGAAATGGCAAAACAGGGTGTTACATTGCCGGGTATGAATTATGGTTTTGATCGGGTCTTACATGGTGAGCAATACACTGAAATTAAACGACCTTTACCACCACATGCCAAGTTGCAGCATACTTTCACCTTAAAAAGTGCTTATGACAAAGACCCTAATGCGGTTGTTACTTTTGCGATTTCATCCAAAGATGAAAGTGGTGAAGAGCTAATTTACAATGAAATGACTGCATTTGTTCGTGGCGCAGGAGGTTGGGGCGGTGAGCGTGGTGATTCAGTAGAAATTAATGTTGCACCTAATCGTGAACCTGATGCAGTGGTTGAAGAAAAAACTGATGTTAATCAAACACTTTTATATCGTTTGTCAGGTGATTGGAATCCATTACATGCAGACCCAGCCTTTGCCAAAGCTTTTGGTTTTGATCGTCCCATTTTACATGGCTTATGTACTTTTGGTTTTAGTGGACGTCATGTGATCAAAGCATTTAGCAATAATGATGGGCGTTATTTCAAGAGTATCAAGGTGCGCTTTGCGAAGAGTGTTTATCCGGGTGACACTTTAGTGACCAAAATGTGGAAAGAGTCTGACACCAAGATCATTTTCGAAACATGGGTAAAAGAACGCAATGAAATAGTCATTAAAAATGCTGCTATTGAGTTGTATACGGAAATTCCAACTGCAAAAGCCAAACCAACAGCAGCACCAGATAGCACTCAGGCTGCGGTTCAAACATCCAATGAACCAGATCGTTTGATTGCTAAAGATGTCTTTAAAGTTATCGCAGAATATGTGGCACAACATCCTGAGTTAGTGGATAAAACCAAGACTTCATTCTTATTTAAATTAAAAAATCCGGACTCTGTTTGGGCGCTTGATTTAAAAAATGCTGCGGGTTTATGTACACAAGGCGAGATTGCCAATCCCGACGTCACTTTGGAAATGGATGAAGAACATCTTGAAACTGTGGTGACCAGTTCACTTGCAGATGTGCAGAAATTATTCTTTGGTGGTCAACTGAAAATTGCGGGCAATGTGATGGCTTCTAATAAGTTGATTGTCTTGCAAGAAATTGATTCTAAGTTATTTAATGAAGCAAAAAATCAGCGTTTAGCCAATGCAACTGGCGATTCATCAGCTACAACGACAACAGAATCAGCCTCTACAGTAAATACGGAAATTACCCTTGCCGATGTATTTACAGCAGTCAATCAACATCTTCAAAGCAAAGCTGATCTGGTCGATAAAACCAAAACCTCATTTCAATTTAAATTGAAAAACCCTGAGTCATTATGGTTTATTGATTTGAAAAATGGGGCAGGCAGCGCAGGCGCAGGTGAGATTGCCAACCCTGATGTTACGCTTGAAATGAATGAAGAGCATGTGTCTACCGTGTTTAATGGCACATTGGCTGATGTGCAAAAGCTGTTCTTTGGTGGTCAATTAAAAATTGCGGGCAATGTCATGGCATCCAATAAATTGATCGTATTACAGGACATGGATAAAAAGCTCATTGATCAAGCACGTGATGCACGTGTTGCATTGGGTGATACCACCCCGACAACATCGGCAACGATGACAACAACCAAAGTTGCAAAAGCACCTGAGATTTTCACTGCGCTCAGAAATCGTTTACAAGGCGAAACCAATGCAAGTCATTCGTATCAGTTCAATATCACAGAACCAGATGCGTCGTGGACTGTGAGTTTAGCTAATGGCACTGTTGAGCAAGCCAATGACCCAAATGCAGATGTAAGCTTAACTTTATCTGATCAGCATTTGGCAGCGTTGGTGGCGAATCAGCGTGATATTCGTGATTTATATCAACATGGTGAGCTTAAAGTCGATGGAGATATTCGTTTGCTTCATCACATGCAGTTTTTACAAGGCTTGCTCAATTAATAAATAATTTTAACAAGATATAAAAATATAGCGTCTTTTGAATCCATTCATATTTTGAACGAGATGCTATATTTTGGAGTATAAAAATGAAAAGACGTGTCAATGTGATCGGCGTGGGAATGACTAAGTTTGCCAAGCCGGGAGCAAGTGCTGAATACTACGAAATGGCAAAAGAAGCTGGGCAAAATGCACTTAAAGATGCAGGCATTCAATATAGCGACATTGAACAAGTTTTTGCAGGTTATGTGTATGGCGACTCGACCTGTGGGCAACGTGCAGCTTATGAGTTAGGCTTAACAGGTGTGCCGATTGTAAATGTCAATAACAACTGTTCAACGGGCTCAAGTGCTTTATTTTTAGCACGTCAAGCGATTGAAGGTGGTTTGGCAGAATGTGTGCTGGCACTAGGTTTTGAAAAAATGGAAAAAGGTGCATTGGGTGCAAAATTCAATGACCGTGAACCACCAATGGGACAGCATGCGCAAGTGATGTTAGATGTTCAGGGTTTCAACTCTGCACCTCCTGCGGCACAAATGTTTGGTGGTGCAGGGCGTGAATACCGTTGGTTATATGGCACAAAAAAAGAAACCTTTGGGCAGATTGCAGTAAAAGCACGTAAACATGCCAGCCAAAACCCTTATGCTTTATTTGGACAAGTGCTTTCACTGGATGAAATCATGGCTTCAGATGAGGTTTTTGATCCTTTAACGCGTTTCCAGTGCTGTCCTCCAACTTGTGGGGCAGGTGCAGCAATTTTGTGTTCAGATGAGTTTGCGAAAAAGCATGGTATTAGTAACCCCGTTTATATCGCAGCACAGTCAATGACGACTGATTATGCTTCTAGTTTTCATGAAAAAAGCATGATTAAAATGGTCGGCTACGACATGACACAACAAGCAGCAAATCAAGTTTATGAAGCAGCAGGCATAGGTGCAGAAGACGTTGATGTAATTGAGCTACATGATTGTTTTACTGCCAATGAATTGTTGACCTATGAAGCTTTAGGATTATGTCCTGAAGGTGAAGCAGAGAAATTTATTTGGGATGCAGATAATACCTATGGTGGAAAATATGTCACCAATCCATCAGGTGGCTTACTGTCTAAAGGGCATCCTTTAGGCGCAACAGGTTTAGCACAGTGCACTGAGCTGGTTTGGCAATTAAGGGGTACAGCAGGCAATCGTCAAGTTGAAAATGCCCGTGTGGCATTACAACACAACTTAGGTTTGGGCGGTGCATGTGTGGTAACGCTATACCGACGAGATTAATGTGATTTATTTGACCTAAATGTCTTAAAAAGGGATGCAATGACATGGAAATGGGTTGAAATGACATAGTGAATTGTACCCAAAAGGGTACAATTTTCTTTAGGATAGACAATAAACTTAAGAACAGGATGGATTCTGAAAATGGGTATTTTACAAAAATTTATTAAATCGACTACATATCATGAGCCATTGCCGATTCGCCGTGATATTCGCTTTGATTTACCTGCTGATCGTATTGCAGATTGGCATACTGCCGCAGGCCCGATTTTTACAGCATTGTTAAATACATTTTCCATTGTTTTGCCGATTGGTGAGCGCTTCTTTATTGATGCGGTGCGTGCACATCGTGATCTCGTACAAGATCCTGAGTTACAAAAGGCGGTTACTGCTTTTATTGGTCAAGAAGCCATGCATGGGCGTGAGCATGAAGACTATAACAGTGCTTTATTTGCACGTAATCCTATCGCTCCAAAGTTTGAAAAACTCGTTTTAGATATTTTCGGTTTAATCAAACAACATACACCTGCTTATTTTTGGTTGAGCGGTACCATAGCGCTTGAGCATTTTACTGCTTTACTTGCAGATTCAGTATTACAAATTCCTGAATTGTTTGAAGGTGCAGAAGAAAATTATGCCAACATTTGGCGTTGGCATGCTTTTGAAGAAACCGAACATAAAGCAGTTGCTTTTGATGTTTGGAATACTGCAATGGGGCATGGACCTTATGCTTATGCGATTCGTAGTTTAGGTTTAGTATTGGCTACGGTGGTGTTTTGGGGGCTGGTGCTTCCTGTCTTTACAAAGATTGTTATGGATGAGAAAAAACTCACTGATTTTTCAAGTTGGCGTAAAGCATATAAATACACTTTTGGTGAAGTTGGTGCTTTAAGAAAGCAATTAGGAAATTATATTGATTATTTTCGACCAAATTTTCATCCGTGGGATCATGCTAATCGTGATCAGATGTTAGCAATGCAGGATTTAATTTATAAGTTAGCAGATGCTACTGCACAGACAAAAGCATCTTAAATTTGCCTGTTGTAATTTGTGCTAAATAAAAAAGCCAGTCAAGAAAATCTTGACTGGCTTTTTAGATAATTAATTGTTAATTAATTATTTTTCTACACCAGCTTCTTGACCAGCATATTTTGCATTTGCATAATCCCAGTTCACTAAGCTTTCTAAGAAAGTAGAGATATATTTAGGACGTGCATTACGGTAGTCGATGTAGTAAGCGTGTTCCCAAACGTCAATTGTTAATACTGCAACTTTACCATGAGCAAGTGGCGTATCCGCATTTGAAGTTTTAAGGATAGAAAGTTCGCCATTTACTTTGTCAGCAACTAACCAAGCCCAACCTGAACCAAATTGAGTTGTTGCAGCATTGGCAAATTCTTCTGCAAATTTTTCATAAGAACCGAAAGCTTCATCAATCTTAGTAGCTAAAGCACCAGTTGCTTTACCGCCACCATTTTTAGCCATACAGTTCCAGTAGAATGTGTGGTTCCAAACTTGTGCAGCGTTATTGAAAACACCTGCTTTAGCAGCATCGCCTGCTGTAGCAACGATGATTTCTTCTAATGTTTTAGAAGCTAAGTCAGTGCCTTCAATCGCTTTGTTTAAGTTTACAACATACGTATTGTGATGTTTGTCGTGGTGATATTCTAAAGTTTCTTTACTGATGTGTGGAGCGAGGTCATCATAACCATAAGGAAGTGCAGGTAAAGTAATCGTTGACATGTTCTAAATTCCTTGCATTTTGCTGGGTTTTAACATTAAGTGGCTTTATTGTAATAGATTCTACGAACAATTGTGCAAGTTGTTAAATAACAATACACAAATTATTTCGATTTAATACGTATAAAGAAAATGTTAAAAATCAGCTATTCTGATTGACAAAAAAGTCTTGCATTTAAGTGTAAATGTGTACACAAATATCAAGTTTTCTCTGTCGCCATTAAATAGGATTGTTTAATTCAAAATAACTATACTCAATATTAAACTGTTCTGAAATAGCCTGAGCGAGTCGTTGTACACCATAACGTTCAGTAGCATGATGTCCACATGCAAAATAATGAACATTCAATTCTTGTGCCTGATAAAAAGTTCGCTCACTCACTTCACCAGAAATATAAGCATCACAGGCTTGTTCTGCTGCTTTCTCAATATAATCTTGTGCGCCACCAGTACAAAAACCAATTTTTTGTACCTGTGTTGTTGATGCAGGCAGATGAATCGTATCGAAGCCTAATTTTTCAGTTAATAAAGCCTTAAAAGCTTCAGGTGATATGGGGTGTTTTAGATAACCAATGTTGCCAATTGGATTACGCTCGCTAGGATCAAGTGCTTCGATATTTTCTAAAGCTAAAATTTCAGCAATTGCTGCATTATTTCCAAGTGTAGGATGTGCATCCAAAGGTAAATGATAGCCTACCAACGAAATATCATGTTGAATCAAGGTTTTGATACGTTTACCACGCATACCTGTAATCGGATAAGGTTCACCTTTCCAAAAATAACCATGGTGAACTAAGAGCAAGTCAGCATTTTGTTCGATCGCTGCATCAATTGCAGCTTGAGAAGCGGTGACAGCACATAAAATTTTATTAACTTCAGTTTTACCTTCGATCTGTAGACCGTTCGGTGCGTAGTCTTTAAATTCAGCAGCTTTTAATGTGCGATCACACCACTGAATGATTTCAGATAATTTTGCCATAATGCTCTAATCAATGTGCAATAAGAAAAAGTTTGTTGAAACATTTTCAAAATGAAAATAATGGATTGAAATGTGAAAAATCCTTTAATCACGTCATAAAAATGTTCTACTACAACACAATTCAATGAGGATGTAAGCATCTATTTGTGTAAGTGATAAGCATACTTATGCCATGAAATATCAACAGACAGCAAATAAATTGTGAGAACACGTTATCTATTTAATTGTAACTAAAGCTGAACAAAACTCCTTGTGTTTTTTAGGTTTATTTGTTGAATTAGATTACAATATTGAAAATACTTTTACATCAATCAATTAAAAAATTCTTAAGAGGAACGAAAAAGTGCGCCGTACCTTTACATGGCTACCTTGGGTGTTACTCATCCTAGTTATTATCAGTTTTGCTGTATGGCAAAAATTACAACAACCCAAAGCACCCATCGCAGCAGATGGGGTAAAAATGCCAGCTGAAAAGGTTGAGCCATTGGTCGATACATCACGCACGGGCGGCGTGGTGTCGTATAGTGCAGCAGTAAAAGTTGCAGCGCCTGCGGTGGTAAATATTTTCACTACTCAAAAAGTCAAACAGAATCATCCTTTATTAAATGATCCTGCATTTCGCGAGTTTTTTGGTAATCAAATTCCAGATCAAAACCAAGGACAAAATGAAAATAGCTTAGGCTCGGGTGTGATTGTACGTCCTGATGGTTATATCTTAACCAATAATCATGTGATTGAACAAGCCGAACAAATTGTAGTTGCTTTGCAAGATGGTCGTCGTGCTGAAGCAAAAGTGATTGGGACTGATCCAGATACCGACTTGGCTGTCATTAAAATTGAATTGGATAATTTACCAGTATTGCCATTCAAACTCAGTGGTAATGAAGTCGGTGATGTTGTACTTGCAATTGGAAATCCATTTGGGGTTGGACAAACGGTAACACAAGGCATTATTTCTGCGACAGGGCGTTCTGACTTAGGCATCAATACGTATGAAGATTTTATCCAGACTGATGCAGCGATTAACCCTGGAAACTCAGGCGGAGCATTGATTGATGTCGCTGGGAATCTAATCGGTGTTAATACTGCTATTTTCTCACAGTCAGGTGGTTCTTTGGGGATTGGTTTTGCCATTCCTGCAAAAGTATGTCAACAAGTCATGAATTCAATTTTAAAAGATGGTCGTGTCATTCGTGGTTGGTTAGGCATTAGCTTAATCCCTCCAACACAAGCAGATGTGTTAGCACCTCGTCAAAAAGGTGTTGTCGTTGCAGATGTGTTGAAACGTGGTCCTGCTGCGGATGCAGGTTTACGAATTGGTGATCGTATTGTTAAAGTCAATGATGAAGAAATTACCTCAACTTCGCATTTGATTAATTATGTGGCTTTGCAAGCACCAAACTCTGAAATTAAAGTTGAAGTGATTCGAGGAAAAGACACACTAGACTTGAATGTCAAAGTGGGTGAGCGTCAAATCGAGCAAAGTGATTCGCAATATATTCCACTACCAAGACGTTAATTTTTTAAACCTTAAAAGCCTTGAATTTTCAGGGCTTTTTTATGTGTGGAATATTTATTTTATACAGCAAAGAGTTGTTATTAGACATTTTGTGATATTTATTTACTTATAAAAACTAACTTAATTTTAAGGTTTTCCATGCAATACCGTGTTTTAATTTATGTTTTAAGCTGTGGAATATTTTCTATAGAACAAAGTATTGCATGTATGCCGCATTCGCCCGATGACGTATTTATTGCACGTTATCAAGCAGCCCATGCAGTGCAAGGACAAAACTCTCAGTTCAAGATACAGCTGAATTCAGATCAATTTATTTTCCGCTCACTATTTGATGAATTTCGATATGCACGTCCAACCCAGTGGTACAGTAGCTTTTCACCTGACAGTATTGTAAAAAATAGCTTAATCATTGGTTTAGCTTATTCACCAAATGGTGATAAACCTGAACAATATGAAATTGTATCGTTTGCGGCATTGAGCTGTGAAAATGATCGTTTGAGTATTGCTGAACCTATTGTGCCATTTTTAGCATGGAATAAACAAACCTCCAATTGTGCAGTAGGAAATAGGAAATCAGTCGGAATTTTAGATGGTTTTTTAAAACATGATCAACGCTATTATTTGGTGAAATTGCAGCAGAAATACCCAACATGTCAGCAGTTAAATGCAGCATTTCCGACAATGGGTATCCATGATATTCAGCACAATAATGATTTATTTTCAACGTTTAAATCATGGTGGGAAAAGTTACTCAATTATTTTAGATCATCATTATAAGATTATGATGATTAAAAATAAGCATCAATAAAAAGAGCAACTTTGGCATTACTCTTCATCATCATATTGAGCATAGTATTCAGGTGACAAATTACTAAAACGGGTATATTGCCCCTCGAATGCAAGGCGTACCGTACCAATAGGGCCATTACGCTGTTTACCAATGATAATTTCGGCAGTGCCTGCTTCTTTGGACTCTTTGTTATACACTTCATCACGATAGATAAACATAATCAAATCGGCATCCTGTTCGATCGCACCAGATTCACGTAAGTCGGACATGACAGGACGTTTATTTGGTCGGTTCTCCAAAGATCGGTTTAACTGTGATAGTGCAATGACTGGACATTGCATTTCTTTAGCCAATGCTTTTAAAGATCGTGAAATTTCACCAATCTCACCCACACGGTTATCGCCCATGCCTGGAACTTTCATCAATTGAAGATAATCGACCATGATGCAGCCGAGTTTCCCGCCATGTTGTTTGGCGATGCGTCTTGCTCGGGCACGCATTTCTGTAGGGGGTAAGGCAGAGGAATCGTCTATGTATAGATGTTTTTCTTGAAGTTGTAAAATCGTCCCTGTGACTTTAGACCATTCGTCACCATCCAGTTTACCCGCACGTAAATGCCCTTGATGGACTTTACCGTAAGAGGAAATTAAACGCATGGCAATCGAGTCAGCTGGCATTTCCATAGAAAAAACCAATGCTGGCAAATCACAGTTAAATAACACGCTTTCCACAAGGTTCATAGCGAATGTAGTTTTACCCATCGATGGACGTGCTGCAACAATGATCATATCACCTGCTTGCATACCTGAGGTTTTATTATCAAGTTCGACAAAGCCTGTGGTTAAACCTGTGATATTACCTTCCATTTGCGAAAGTTCATTTAACTTATCAAAAACGTCAGCGACCACAGAGGTAATTGGTTTTGGCCCTTGAGCTTTAGCATTATTATTATGTTGTTCAGCAATCGAGAAAATATTGGTTTCTGCTAAATCTAAAATTTCGCTTACCTCACGACCTTTGGTATCGTAAGCATTTTGCAAAATTTCATTGCCCACTTTGATCATATTTCTTAAAGTGGCAAATTCACGAATTTTATTGGCATAGGTTTCTAAATTATAGAAGCTAGCAGGCGAGTCTGCCATCAATTGAACCAGATATTCTTCACCACCGATCGCATCCAATAAGTTTTGTTTAATCAACCAGTCATTGACCAAAACTGCATCATAGGGTGAGCCGTCTTTGTTCAGTTGTTCAATGGCACGGAAAATATATTTATGGCGTGAGGCATAAAAGTCATTTTCATGTAGCACATCACTGACTTGTTCGAACGACTCAGCAACGGTCATGAGTGCAGCAAGTACCGCTTGTTCAATCGCCAAATTGTGCGGTGGCGTACGAAATTCTTTTAACTGTTGTGATGTATCTGTAGATTTTACATCTTTGCTAAAAGTATTTACGGAAGCTTTGGCAGTTGCCTGTGACATAAAAAACCTTGACTTTTACATGAATAAAAATAAATCAGTGTCGACTTATTTATTTAACAAGAGATTAAGAGGATAACCTAAATTAGCAGGGGAATGTAGCTTTCCAATATTTTAAAGATAAAAAAAGAGCATACAAAAGTATGCTCTTTTTCTTGGTACGAAATTACTCAGATACGATAGTAACGAGAACTTCTGCAACAACATCATGATGCAATTGGATTGCGATGTTGAATTCACCAGTGTTACGAAGCGCACCGTTTGGTAAACGAACTTCTGCACGGTCAACTTCAAGACCAGCATTGGTTAATGCGTCAGCGATGTCACGTGTACCAATAGAACCGAATAATTTACCTTCATCACCCGCTTTCGCAGTGATTACGATATTTACTTCGTTCAATTGGTCAGCACGTGCTTGAGCAGCAGCCAATACTTCAGCTTCTTGTTTCTCAAGTTCAGCACGGCGTGCTTCAAAAGCAGCAGTATTTGCTTCAGTCGCAGCAACAGCTTTACCTTGAGGGATAAGGAAGTTACGACCGTAACCAGCTTTAACTGATACTTTATCGCCTAATTTACCAAGGTTTTTAATACGTTGTAATAAGATAATATCCACAGCTCAACCTCACTTATGATTGTCAGTGTAAGGAATCAACGCTAAGTAGCGAGCTTGTTTAATCGCAAGCGCCAATTGACGTTGGTAACGAGCTTTAGTACCTGTAATACGGCTAGGAACAATCTTGCCGTTTTCAGTGATGTACTGTTTTAAAGTGTCGATATCTTTGTAGTCGATGTACGTAACGTTCTCAGCTGTAAAGCGGCAGAACTTGCGACGACGGTAAAAACGTGCCATGTGTGTTCTCCTTATGCTTCAGCAGAGTCTTGAGCTTGTTGTGCTTCTTCACGTTGAGCTTTACGCGCACGTTTTTCTTCAGCACTCTTAGCCAATAAAGACTCTTCAGTGATAGCGTTTTCACGACGAATAATAACGTTACGAAGAATAGCATCATTGTAACGGAATAATTCTTCCAATTCATTAAGCGTAGTTTGATTACATTCAACGTTCATTAAAATGTAGTGCGCTTTGTGAATTTTGTTAATTGGGTAAGCCAATTGGCGACGGCCCCAATCTTCAAGACGGTGAATTTGACCTTCAGCATCTTTAATGTGAGAGATATAGCGTTCTACCATACCTACCACTTGATCGCTTTGGTCTGGGTGTACCAGAATTACGATTTCGTAGTGACGCATTGTCAGCTCCTTACGGTTTATGCAGCCCCATTCAAATATGAATGAAGCAAGGAGTCACAACTGAACTGTAAACAGACAGATTGTGTCGCAAATTTGCGAGGGCTTATTATAGGTAAATATTTTAATAAAAACAAATAAATCATTCGATATTTCATTTTTTATTTTAAGCGTCTAATTTTTCTGCTAAAAATAATTCTCAATTAGCCTATACTTAGCGTTGAAAAAATTTATAGAAAATCCATTAAAACATCATGTAGCATTTGCCCATTTTTACGATCAATTAATTTCGCAGACATACCAAAACTCGTAGGACCTTGAACATCAGCAAGGGGTGTATCACCGACAAATAAAACCTCATCAGGCTGACAACTTAATTGGTCAATAATATATTGATAGATTTTAGGTTCAGGTTTACAGGCATGAACTTCATAACTCCACGCATATAGGTCAATGTCTCTCATCAATTTGCTGATGTAATTACCATAAGGTGTTGCTGAATTAGAACATAGTGCGATTTTATATCCATTTTCTTTAAGGCGTTTTAAAGTAGGCAGGCTATCTGTAAAAAGTTCAATTTGTGCTAATTCAGCTTGAAGTTCGCTATTGAGTTCGTCAAGAAAAGCTTGTGGTATGTGATAACTCAAATGTGTCGCGATGTCTTGAAAGTTACCATCAATAGACATAACCATCATCGCATCATTAGTTTGTGGAGTATGTCCTTGTCTATGTAACCATTGAATAAATTTTTTATAGGGCGATATTTTCTTTTTAATTCTAGCGAGTGTGCCAAAAACATCGAAAGCAATAACTTTGATTTGGGTATTTGACATTTATAAATCCTCAAAGCCTTATTGTGATCTTTTTATGTGCTAATTCTAAAATAAAGGATTTAAGATTGTTTGAATAGTTGTTTTAAAGCGAATAATTCTTTATTGACTTTATACCATGCGATATGGGGTGAATTGTATTGAGTAAGAGATAAGAACAGTTATAAAAAAGATAGAGCAAACTCTATCTTTTTAAAAAATTGGAAGATGCGGCGCAGGCGACACATAACTAAAGCTAAAACTAAAACTAAGTGCTGTAATTAAAATTACAGAATATAAAAAGTAGCGTTTAGCCCAGATTTGGTCATTTTCTGCTTTAAAGCCGATAATTGATAAATATACCCAATACGCACAGAGCGCATTAAAAGTAATTAAAAAGAAAATGTTTGTATAACCAAAGCAATACAGACCATTCAACACAGCCGCAAACAAGATGACATAAAGTAAGCTTTCAACTTTGGTACGACGAATTGAACGTGCTACAGGCAAAATCGGAATATTAGCATTTTTATAATCATCAAAGCGATAAATTGCGATTCCCCATGAGTGTGGCATTTGCCAAAATGCATACGCTAAGAAAATCAATAACGCAGCAACATCAAACTCATTGGTCACAGCAGTATAACCAATTACAGGAGGACTCGCTCCAGAGATACTTCCGATCACTGTTTGGTGAATGGTCGTTCGCTTTGCCCATAGACTATAAAATACTACATAAACGACAAAGCCAATTACAGCAAAGCCAAATGCATAGGCGTTGACAAAAAACCACAACAAGCCAAAGCCCAATAATCCCAAGATCACTGAAAAAATTAGTGCGACATTAGGACGAATGGTTTTTTTGACTAATGCACGATTCATCGTACGTTGCATTTTTTGGTCAATGTCTTGGTCAATGACATTATTCACAACACAACCTGAAGCAACCACGAGTGTAGTGCCTAGTAATGTGATGAGAAGTAAGAGGAAATCTACAGAACCTTGAGCGGCTAGGAAAAAGCCGCCCAAAGTGGTAACGAAGTTACCGAAGAGAATTCCTGGCTTAGTCAGGAATAAATATTTCTTCAACATGACACCCTAGAGCATCATGTTTGAATGTAAGTAGTTCATAATCCATACAGAACCGATAAGAAGCACAGCAATACACAAAATAGTGTAAACGAACGCAATAACGTTCCAGCGTTGTTCTGATGATGAGTTCATATGCAAGAAGAAAACCAATTGCACTAAAATCTGTGCCACAGCTGTAATTGCAATCGTTGCAATAATAGTGCCACGGCTAAAATCAGCAGGGTGCATTGCCATATAAAATGGAACGATAGTAAGCAATACAGAAACAATAAAACCAATCGTATATTGTTTCACATTACCATGTGAAGCACCTGACGCATTATGATCATGACTCATTAGATTACTCCCATTAAGTAAACCACGCTGAATACACAGATCCAAACGATGTCAAGGAAGTGCCAGAACAAGCTTAGGCAAGCAAGACGACGCGTGTTTGGTAAAGTCAAACCATATTTTTTGATTTGAACCATTAACACGATCATCCAGACTAAACCAGAAGTTACGTGAATACCATGCGTACCGACTAAGGTAAAGAACGCAGATAAGAACGCACTTGTACTTGGACCATGACCAGCATGAACTAAATGATTAAACTCATAAAGTTCCATGCCAATGAACGCTGCACCAAATACCCAAGTAACAGCTAACCAAAGTAATACTTGGCCAACATTTTTCTTGTAAGAAGCAAGTACTGCAAAACCAAAAGTAACAGAAGAAATTAAGAGAGCAAAAGTTTCAGTTAAAACAAAACCTAAAGACTCACCAAAAAGTTCTTTTGCACTTGGTGTTCCAGGTGGAATATGACTGCTTAATACAGCGAACGCGATGAAGAGTGTACCGAATAAAATCAAGTCACTCATCAAATATGTCCAAAAACCAAAAACGGTGATGTCAGTATCATCGTGATGATGATGCTCATCATGTTGATGGTTGTCGTGATGAAGTACTTCAGCCATATCTTTAGTCCTTCTTCAAGTGTTTTTCAAGTAAAGCATAACGCTCATTTTCGATACGTTCTACTTCAGCAGCAGGTACATAGTAATCCACTTTTTTCGTAAATGAACTTACGATGAAACTGATCACAGCACCTAAGAACGTTGCAATAACAAGCCACCAAATATGCCATACCAAAGCTAAGCCCATTACTGTAAGGAACATTGCAATAACAAAACCAGCAGCACGGTCAGTTGGCATATGAATATCTTCATATTTATTAGGACGTGCATACGCTACACCATTTTCTTTGTCATTCCAGAAAGTATCAATACCATTGATCTTAGGAAGTTGAGCAAAGTTATAAAATGGTGCAGGAGATGATGTTGACCATTCAAGTACACGACCATCCCATGGATCACCTGTATGGTCCATATTTTGTTCACGTTGTAAGAAACCTACAACTACTTGCATAATGAAACAGAAGATACCAATTGCAACAAGGATTGAACCGAAGAAAGCAATTGTAATGTATGGATCCCATTCAGGGTTATCATAAGTATTCAAACGACGTGTCATGCCCATGAAACCAAGAATATAAAGTGGCATGAATGCGAAATAGAAACCGAAGAACCAGAACCAGAAAGATGCTTTACCCCAAGTTTCATTTAACTTCCAACCAAACATTTTTGGCCAGTAGAAAGTGATTCCTGCGAACATCCCGAATACTACACCCCCGATAATTACGTTATGGAAGTGAGCAATAAGGAATAAAGAGTTGTGTACTAAGAAGTCAGCTGGTGGAACAGCCATGAGTACACCAGTTAAACCACCGATACCGAAAGTCACAAGGAAACCAAGTGTCCAGTACATAGGTGATGTAAATGTAATACGACCCTTATACATGGTGAATAACCAAGAGAAGATTTTTACACCCGTTGGGATCGCAATGATCATGGTCATAATACCGAAGAACGCGTTAACGTTTGGACCAGCACCCATAGTAAAGAAGTGGTGTAACCATACTACGAACGCAAGAACTGTGATCGCAATTGTCGCATATACCATTGATTTATAACCAAACAATGTTTTGCGAGAGAAAGTTGAAACGATTTCTGAATACAAACCAAAAGCAGGTAAGATCAGAATATATACTTCTGGATGGCCCCAAGTCCAAATTAAGTTCACATATAGCATTGGGCTACCGCCAAGCTCATTGGTGAAGAAATGGAAATCGAAGTAACGGTCAAGCGTTAACATTGCAATGGTTGCAGTTAACACAGGGAAAGATGCAATGATCAATACTGCTGTACAAAGTGCAGTCCAAGTAAAGATCGGCATGTCCATAAGTCCCATGCCAGGTGCACGCATTTTGATGATGGTTACAAAGAAGTTAACACCTGTTAAAAGCGTACCTAAACCTGAAACCTGAAGCGCCCAGATATAGTAGTCCACACCGACACCAGGAGAATACTGAATGCCAGAAAGAGGAGGATAAGCCATCCAACCTGTTGCAGCAAATTCACCTAATACAAGTGAAGCCATCATTAAACCTGCTGCACCAGCAAATAACCAGAAGCTCAATGAATTTAATAATGGGAATGCAACGTCACGTGCACCAATTTGAAGTGGTACAGCGATGTTCATCATACCTACAACAAGACCCATTGCTACGAAGAAAATCATGATTACACCGTGTGCGGTGAAAATCTGGTCATAGTGGTCAGGGTGTAAATAACCTTCACCGCCACCTTTTGCAAGGAACAGTTGAAGACGCATCATAATTGCATCTGCGAAACCACGTACTAACATGACTACAGATACGATGATATACATGATACCAATTTTTTTATGGTCTACAGAGGTGAACCAAGTATTCCATAAGTATCCCCATTTTTTGAAATAGGTGATACCACCAAGAAGTGCTGCAGCACCAATAGCCATGATAATCATGGTTACTAGTACAATTGGCTCTTGATAAGGGATCGAGTCCCAGTTGAGTTTACCGAATAATACCGACATGTCTTATTCCTCTACTGAAGCAGTTGCATGTTCAGCACGCGAAGAGTGATCAGCACCGTGATAGTTGCTCATGTATTTGTTGATAATGCTTTCGAACAAATTAGGCTCAACTGAAGAATAGTAAGTTACAGGATGAGGCTTAGTAGGGAATGGACCTTTACGTTCAGCTTCTTCTGCAAGTGCTTTTTCTTCTGGGGTATGTGCATTTTTGACCATGTTCTCAATTTGGTGTTTAGAACGGTCACCATCTTTAAGTGCTGCAAATTCTGCTGCATCTAAAACAGTTTTTTGTTGAGCTTCAGGATTAATTGAAGTCCCTTGACCTGCTTTAATTGCTTCTACCCAGCTATTGAATTCTGGTTCAGTTACAGAATGAGCTAAGAAGCGCATTTGTGTGAAACCATAACCACTATAGTTAGAAGAGAAACCACGATATACACCAGTTTCATCTGCTAAAACATGTAATTGAGTTTGCATGCCTGCCATTGCATAAATCTGACCTGCTAACTTAGGAATGAAGAAAGAGTTCATTGTAAAGTTAGAAGTGACTTTAAAGTTAATTGGCGTTTTCTCAGGGAAACGAATTTCATTAACAGTTGCAATTTGTTGCTCAGGATATACAAATATCCATTTGAACTGTTCAGCAATAACTTGAATAGTTACAGGTGCTTTTTCTGATTCAAGCGGACGGTATGGGTCATATTTATGTGAGCCCCACCATGTTAAATACGCAAGAATACCAATAATAATTACAGGAATACCCCAAACAACAATTTCAATTGCAGTTGAGTGTGCCCAAGTAGGTTTATAGTCTGCATCTTTATTTGACGCACGATATTTCCAACCAAACACTAACGCCATAATGATCGAAGGAATTACGACCAAAAGCATTAAGTAAATCGCAGTCATCATTAGGTTACTTTGACCTTCTGCAACTGGACCTTTAGAGTTTAGAAGTACTATATCACCACCACACCCAGTTAAGAGTGCAGCTAGCGTAGATAAAGACAATACAGCTAAAATCGTTTGTCTCATTTTACAACCTCGGTGAAGAGTCCCATTCCCTATTAAATATGGGATAGCGATTAAAGTGTCGCATGATTGAAAATGACTATTAATCACAAATAGCAAACATTCTCAATGATATGACACCCAGACGTTGTAGGGCATTATGCCTTATATCGACAAACTTAGCTATATGTAAAAAGGCTTTAAATAACTGTAACAAAAACCAATTTTTTTACTCAGATTTGTAATTTAAATTTAAAATATACTTAACTAAATCAATGTTATATCAATAAAAAAAGGATGTTTTCACATCCTTTAGAAAAATACAAAAAAATTATTATTTGATGACTTTCGTTTTAACCAACTTATCATGTAATGTTTGTCGTTTTTTACTGAAAGCAAAGAGCAGATCAACGATCGCAAATAGACCTAAAAAGCGATAAATTACAATAAAAAGCACTGAGCGTAGAACGAATACTCGTAAAAAACTGACTTTTTCATTGCTTTCTTCATCTACGATTTTAATTTTTAATGCTTTTTTACCAATACTTTGTCCAGATTTGGAGAGAAAATAGGCTTGAACAGCCAACATAATGAAAATATAGCTAAACATCGCAATCCAAGCTTGGTCTGGAAAAAGTGCTAGCATTTGAGTTTGTATTTCTAAAACTTGATTGACATCATTGCTTTGTGCTTTTGCCAACATTTGTTCTTGTAGACTTGAAAGTTTTTGAATCTGATCATTATTTAAGAATAATCCTAAAATAATAGAAGCAGGCAACCAAAAAGATAAGTCAATGATTTTTGCAAAAAAGCGAGAGCTAAGTGGTGCAAGCTCTACATTTTGCTTGGCTTGATTTGATGGTGAAGCAGTAGAAGGGGTAGAAAATGGTTCAGTTTTATTGAGTGAAACTGGAGCAACGTAGCCTGTAGGTTGATAAACAAGTTTACCTTGTGTGAGTTCGCCCAAAGCTTTCCATTCAGTCATGCCTTGATGCCAAGCCAAATCTGTCAGTAAGATTTGTTGGTCTGCGAGCATTTGATTGACTTGTTCCAGTGTATATGGTCCAGCTTGTTGATTATTTCTCGCCAAGTAAATCTGCATAAAACTCAATTCTCAAAGTAAAGCTAAAATTTATAGATGGAGAATAATATAACATAAACTACAAACATCTATTTTTAAAAAATAATGTATATAAGAATTTGATGCAGATTAAAATTAATGTTACATAAAACTTTAAAATATGAAGATCTTGCTTGAGGGAAAAACAATATGAAAATGCGTTTAACGTTTCGGACAAGTGGGGATAATTTTAAAGCTCAAGAATGTATCCAACGTTTATATTCTAATGAGTTAAATACGAAATATGATGCCAAATATCCAAATAATTTATCTTGGGTTCATCCAGAGGAATTTGTTGATTATCGAGAAAATAATATCCGTTCAACTTATGAAAGAGCTTATTTGGATTTTATTATGAATAATATCAATGAGATTAATCGGTGTGGTGCTGATGATTATGTGCTATTCACTGAAATGTATATAGAAGCAGATGAGCAATGTAATTTTGAAATATTGAGTGAGGGCTTTTATTCCTATATATGGAAATACTCAATTGCATTGCCGACAAGTGTCTATATTTGTGATGCGGAAGGAGCATGTGTACAGACTTTCCTTGAAGTCAAAAGTGATACTGAATTATGATTTGATCTTAGCTTGGTCTTTTATTTAATTTGTTTAAGCATAAAAAAGACCCACGAATGGGTCTTTTAATCTCTAATGAAGATTAAGCTTGTTGTGCTTGTTCTTCAGCAAGGAAGAACCAAGTATCTAATACTGAGTCTGGGTTAAGAGAAACAGATTCAATGCCTTGTTCCATCAACCATTTTGCAAGATCTGGATGGTCAGAAGGTCCTTGACCACAGATACCCACATATTTACCTGCTTTACGGCATGCATGGATTGCCATTGCTAATAATGTTTTAACTGCTGCATCACGTTCATCAAATAAGTGTGAAACGATACCAGAGTCACGGTCTAGACCCAGTGTTAACTGAGTTAAGTCGTTTGAACCGATAGAGAAGCCATCGAAGTGCTCAAGGAATTGTTCAGCCAATAATGCATTGGTTGGCAATTCACACATCATGATCACTTTAAGACCATTTTCACCACGTTTTAAACCATTCGCAGCCAATAATTCAATGACACGTTTCGCTTCATTGACAGTACGAACGAATGGAATCATGATTTGGATGTTGGTTAAACCCATTTCATCACGTGCTTTTTTCAATGCGCGGCATTCTAACTCGAAGCAATCACGGAAGTTATCCGACACATAACGGCTCGCACCACGGAAACCAAGCATTGGGTTTTCTTCTTCTGGTTCGTATAACTTACCACCGATCAAGTTTGCATATTCGTTAGACTTAAAGTCAGACATACGCACGATCACTGGTTTATCAGCAAATGCAGAAGCAAGTGTAGAAATACCTTCTACTAATTTTTCAACGTAGAATTCGATTGGTGAAGAATAACCCGCAGTACGTGCCATTACAGCTGCACGAGTTTCACGTGGTAAACTGTCAATGTTCAGTAATGCTTTAGGATGTACACCGATCATACGGTTGATGATAAATTCTAAACGTGCAAGACCGACACCTTCATTTGGAATTTGAGCAAAGTCAAATGCACGATCAGGGTTACCCACGTTCATCATGATTTTGAACGGAAGTTTAGGCATAGATTCGATAGAGTTACGTTGAATTTCAAAATCCAAAGCACCTTCGTAAATAAAGCCTGTATCACCTTCAGCACAAGAAACAGTCACTTCTTGACCATCAGTCAATACTTCAGTTGCATTACCACAACCTACGATTGCAGGGACACCTAACTCACGTGCAATAATTGCAGCATGACACGTACGACCACCACGGTTGGTCACGATTGCAGCAGCACGTTTCATTACTGGTTCCCAATCTGGGTCAGTCATGTCAGATACTAGTACGTCACCTGGTTGTACTTTGTCCATTTCTTTGATAGACGTAACAATGCGAACTTTACCAGAACCAATACGTTGACCGATTGAACGACCTTCACACAGCACAGTACCTTTTTGTTTAAGCAGGTAGCGTTCCATGGTGCCGACATTTTCACGGCTTTTTACTGTTTCAGGACGTGCTTGAACGATATAAATTTGACCGTCATCACCATCTTTCGCCCATTCGATATCCATTGGCGCTTGGTAATGTTCTTCAATGATCAATGCTTGTTTTGCTAATTCTTGAAGTTCTAAATCATTTAAAGCAAATTGTTGACGTTCAGCTTTTTCAACATCGACAACCACTACAGATTTACCTGCCGCACCTTCTTCGCCATAAATCATTTTTTGATGTTTAGAGCCAAGGTTACGACGGATCACCGCATGTTTACCTGCACGTAAAAGCGGTTTAGAAATATAAAATTCGTCAGGGTTGACAGCACCTTGAACCACCATTTCACCCAAACCGTAAGAAGCGGTAATAAATACTGCATCACGAAAACCAGACTCTGTATCCAATGTAAACATTACACCAGCAGCACCAGTTTCAGAGCGCACCATGCGTTGCACGCCTGCAGAAAGGGCAACGATGTCATGGGCAAAGTTTTGGTGAACACGGTAAGCGATTGCACGGTCATTATAAAGTGAAGCAAAAACTTCTTTAATCGCAATAAGAACGTTGTCGATCCCACGGATATTGAGGAAAGTTTCTTGTTGTCCTGCAAATGACGCATCTGGTAAATCTTCTGCAGTTGCAGATGAACGAACAGCAACAGCAATGTCTGGGTTGCCGTTTGAAAGGGCAGTGAAAGCTTCACGAACTTCTTGCTCAAGTCCTGGCGTAAGTGGAGTGTCTACAATCCATTGACGGATTTTTGCACCAGTTTCAGCAAGTGCGTTTACATCATCAACATTTAATGATGCAAGCTCTGCATTGATTTTAGCATTTAGGCCGCTTTGCTCAAGGAATTCGCGATATGCTTCAGCAGTCGTTGCAAATCCACCTGGTACAGATACGCCAGCATTTGCTAAATGGCTGATCATTTCTCCAAGTGAAGAGTTTTTACCACCCACGATCTCAACGTCGTGTTTCCCTAGTTTTTCCAGACCGATTACGCGTGCTTCCAAAGTTGTTACTCCACTTTTGCAGTATTAATCACTATCTTGGCTTGAAATTATAACAAAAAACTTAGCTTTTTGATTCAACTAAGCGATAGTCATGTAAGATGGGCATTACTATAAAGATTATACATCGCTAAGACAAATGTTTGAGGAGATTTTTAATGTCAGAAAGTAACCAAATAAAGCGAAGCGTATTTTTCATTTCTGATGGTACTGCGATTACGGCTGAAACCCTCGGACACTCTCTATTAGCGCAATTTCCACACGTAAAGTTTGATATACATATCATTCCTTATATCACCTCAGAAGAAGCAGCGATGAATGTGGTGGAAGAGATCAACCTTCGTGCTGAAAAAGATGGGCAACAACCCTTAGTTTTTGACACATTGGTTGATCCTTATGTGCGTGACATTATTAATACTGCAAATGCAGTAAATCTTGATGTTTTTGAAGGTCTTATTAGTAAATTGTCAGACGTTTTAGGGACTCAGCCTACAACTTTAGTCGGACAAACCCATGCAGTGACCGATTCGGAGTCATACAAAGCCCGTATTGATGCCGTACATTTTGCTTTGGACAATGATGATGGTGCGCGTACACGCCATTATGATAAGGCTGATTTAATTTTAATCGGGGTTTCTCGTTCAGGTAAGACACCAACCTCTATTTATTTGTCATTACAATTTGGAATTCGTGTTGCAAATTATCCACTTACAGAAGAAGATTTAGATGATAATCGTCTACCTGCGGTGTTAAAAGAACATAAACATAAATTATTTGGTTTAATGATTGATGCTGATCGTTTGGTTGCAATTCGTTCAGAACGTAAAGCAAATAGCCGTTATGCAAGCTTTTCTCAATGCCAAATGGAATTGCGAGCAGTTGAAGGTATTTACATTTCTGAAGGAATTAAATATTTAAATGTTTCTGAAATGTCCATTGAAGAAATTTCAACACGTGTATTGCAAATGACAGGTTTAAAACGCCGTATTGGTTAGTTTGAATTTTATATATTGCGATAAAAATAAGTGAAAATTAATCTAATTTGGAGAGTCAAATTTATACTCAATGAGAATATAAAAACAAATAATTTTTCTCATTGAGTAATAAAAAAATAAGTGTTTATCATATGAATATTCTATTAATTATTGAAAGTCGAATAGGAAAAAACTTGAAAAAGTGCAATAAAAATTTATTTGGTTGAGTGGATATTTTAATTTTTATATCGCTACGAATGAATAAATATACAATAGCGTGTGATTTGATCATTTTAAAAAATATAAATTTGGTTTTACTAAAAATTTGATTATTGTAAAGCTTGAAACCATAAAAAACCGAACTCAAATAAGTTCGGTTTTTAAGTAAAGGTTTTTATTTTCAGAATGAATAAAAACTTTTAACGATTATTATAAACGGCTTGTGCTGCTGGTAAATTTTTACGCATTGCTTCAATACGTTGTGAATTAGAAGGGTGAGTGGATAAGAATGAAGCGCCACCTGCACCTTCAAGTTTATTCATTTTTTCCCAAAGAGAAATAGCAGCTTGTGGATTGTAGCCTGCTTTTGCCATAAGCATTAAACCACCTTGGTCAGCACGACTTTCTAAGCTACGAGAGTAAGGTAAGCCTACACCTACTTGTGAACCAAGTTGGGCTGCTGCTGTACCGAGTTGACCGACACGATCACCCGCAGCACTTAAACCAATTTGTAATGCTAAATCAGTCAATGCTTGCGCACCAATTTTATTTTTTGCATGTTCTTCTAAAGCATGGATCATTTCATGACCCATCACTGCTGCAATTTCAGCATCAGTTAAGTTGAGTTTATTGACAATCCCTGTATAAAACACCACCTTACCGCCTGGGGCAACATAGGCATTGACTTGATCAGATTTTAATACGGCAAGTTGCCAGTCAAACTTTGTGCCTGTTTGATTCATTTGATCTGCATAAGGTTTTAAGCGTTTAAATACATTGTTAATACGACTATAGGTAGAAGATGAAGTATCTAGCGTTTTATTGCTACGTGCTTCTTGCACTGTTTTATTAAACCCTTGGGTTGCTGCGACATTTAAAGTTGCACTATCTGCACCCGCCATATCTGCCATTGTTGTACAGCCAGAAAGAGAAATTAAGCTTGCTGCACAAACACCCAACATAAATTTATTATTCATTATCATGTGCTCCAACAAATATAAAGTAATAAGCGCAATTATATTTAAATTAAAACATAGCATGTATATGAAATTGCTTCATAATCATAGTAATTATGTAATTTCATCATTTATAGGAATTGAATCGCTAACCAATATAATAAACACATCGCATCAAGCACTAAATAGAAAGTACAAAGAGGTTTGATTTTCTCGTTTAGATTGGATTTGTTACGATTAAAAAAAATAAGAGTATTTTGAATCAGAATAATAGGGATAAGTACGCAGGCTAGAGCAATGGTTAAACCCAACAAAGCATTTTGAATAATTTCAGGGTTATTGGTTTGAGCTTGAATGATTAACATCGCAAGTGTTGGTGCACCGCCAATAGCGAATAACGATGAATAAAAAATCGCGCCTGAAATATTTTTTTGCATTCCATTTTCTCAAAATTTTACTAGGGAAGGTTGAGTTTAAAGATTTATTGTAACAAGCCTATGGATGGGATATAAGTCTTGTTAAAGCTAACTTTAGTCGTGAGTTTTTAAACCCATTTTAAAAACAAAAAAGAGCCTCATAATGAGACTCTTTTTAGAAGTTAATTATTTATTAAGCATCAAAAGGATGACGTAAAATAATCGTTTCATCACGGTCAGGGCCAGTTGAAATAATGTCGATAGGACACTCGATCAATTGTTCTAAACGTTTTACATAGTTGATTGCATTTTGTGGTAATTGCTCTAATGATTTTGCACCAAAAGTAGACTCTGACCAACCTGGCATAGTTTCGTAGATCGGTTTTAAAGTTTCAAATGCAAGCGCATCTGTAGAGCCTTCACAACCACAATCTGCAGCTTCATAACCCACACAGATTTTTACTTCTTCTAAACCATCTAATACATCTAGTTTAGTTAAGCAAATTCCTGAAAGTGAGTTTACATCAACTGAACGACGTAAAATTTCAGCATCGAACCAACCACAACGACGTTGACGACCTGTAGAAGCACCAAATTCAGCACCCACAGTACCTAAATGCTTACCAATCGCATCACCGACATCATTTGCTGCGTCATAGACCAACTCAGTTGGGAATGGGCCAGCACCGACACGTGTGGTATAGGCTTTAGTGATCCCTAGTACATAATCAAGATGTAATGGACCTAAACCTGAACCAGAGCTTACGCCACCTGCAGTCGTGTTAGATGAAGTCACATACGGATATGTACCATGGTCAACGTCAAGTAATGAACCTTGCGCACCTTCAAACATGATATTAGCACCATCTTTACGATAGTCGTGCAATGTCGTAATCACATCAAGAACTAAAGGTTTAACCACTTCACGCCATTGGTCACAAAGTGCAAGTACGTCTTCAACTTTAACCGCTTCAACACCAAAGAATTGAGTTAACTGGAAGTTATGGTACTCAAGTAACTCTTCAAGTTGTGCTTTAAGATGTTCGCCACCACGAACCAAGTCAGCCACACGAATTGCACGACGTGCAACTTTATCCTCATAGGCTGGACCGATACCACGACCTGTTGTACCAATTTTCGCATTACCACGTTTTTTCTCACGTGCTTGGTCTAATGCAATGTGGTGCGGAAGAATCAATGGGCAGTTTGGTGAAATACGTAAACGTTCACGAACTGGAACACCTTCTTTTTCAAGAATGTCCATTTCTTTGATCAACGCTTCTGGTGAAAGTACTACACCATTTCCAATTAAGCACAGTACGTTTTCACGTAAAATACCAGATGGAATGAGGTGAAGAACTGTTTTCTTACCACCCACGACAAGTGTATGACCTGCGTTATGTCCACCTTGATAGCGAACTACCGCAGCTGCTTGATCTGTGAGCAGGTCAACGATTTTACCTTTACCTTCGTCGCCCCATTGGGTACCGAGTACCACAACACTTTTGCCCATAATAGCCTCATTACATCATGCTGTTAAAATTGAAAACCTCATACCAATGACATGAACACTGGCATAAAGCGATTAAATTTTTTCGACTTTCCATTCACCTGCAACATTCAATAATTGATGCGTTGCATTGGGAATTGAAGTTAAATCATCTTCACCTAATAACTGGATTACGCTCAGACCATTGCGACGTACTTGTGCAATTGCAGCCAACAATGCTGCATCTGTACCTTTGGGCGCAACAATTTGCTCAATCGCTTGAAATTGACCTGCACACAAAGCATATAAGTCACATGAGAAACCTGTTGCAGGGCGCGCACGACCGAAATGTTCACCAATACCATCATAACGACCACCTTGAGCCAACGGTGCAGCACGATTTGGTGCGTAGACTGCATACATTAAACCTGTGTGATAATGATATGAGCGAAGTTCTACGACATCGATGCCGATGTGAAGATTTGGCCAACGTGCTTGAATTTCTACTTGTGTGGTTGCGAGTGCGTTGAAGGCTTGCTTAAATGCTTGGTCTTGTAGAATTTCAGCACTTAAATTGCTTTGTAATGCAGTTAAATCACTTGCATAACGACCCAAAGCATAGAAGTCCGAACCAAATTTTAATTCTTTGGTAAATTCAGCCAGTTCTGGTAAAGCTTTACGTTGATATAAATCTGAAAGTCGACGTTCGGTGGTTTTATTCAAGTCAGCATGTTTAACCAAGCTACGGAACAAACCGACATGTCCTAAATCTAAATGGACACCCTCAACTAAGTTTGCTGTTTCGATCAAACTCAGCATTACGTCGATCATTTCAACGTCAGCGTCAATGCTGTCTGAACCAAACAATTCTGCGCCAAGTTGCAAAGGCGCACGTGTGGTATTAAAACCTTGTGGTTTTGTATGAAGTACTGTTCCTGCATAGCAGTAACGAGCTACACCTTCTACTGGATGTACATGCGCATCAATACGAGCCACTTGCGGTGTCATATCGGCACGCACACCAAGTAAACGACCTGTCAATTGGTCGATGACTTTAAAAGTGGCTAAGTCTAAATCTTGATTCGATTCTGAAAGAGAAGAGAGAGATTCGATGTATTCGATAAACGGTGTGTACACCAATTGATAACCTCGAGAAGCGAGGAAATCTAAAGCGTTACGGCGCAAGGTTTCAATTACTTGCGCTTGCTCTGGTAATACATCAGCTACACCATCAGGTAATAACCATGTCTCTGAAATGGGCATGTTGTAAACCTAAATCCTGTCAGCGCGGAAGTAATCCGCATAAAAAAATCGGGAGCACACCCGATTTCTCTTATTTTAGCACGTTCAATTTCTTCATGCACTGAGATTTTTAAGTTTTCGCAAGCTTATTGCTTTTCTGATGATATCAATGTTGATAAATAAGATGCAGTGCTGTGAACTTGAGCAAACATTTGAAATGCAGAAAGAAAGGATGTTTGCACATCAAGAGCTTGAACAGTTCGATCTGCATAACTTAAATTTCGCGTAGCAGTTGCATCCGAAATCACGATGGACTGATAACCTAATTCTGCTGCGGCGCGTGTAGTAGCATCTACACACATATGTGTCATCATGCCTGTAATAACAAGTTTTTGAATACCTAAATGGCTGAGTATGGCTTGTAAGTTTGTTTGAAAGAAGCTATTTGGGAATGCTTTTTCAACAATAAACGAATGATCTTGAACAGCTAAATTTGGGTGTAACTTTACACCTTCAGTATTTTTTTCAAAAAATGGCGCAGGAATTTCAGCAAAAATATGTTGGATATAAATGATAGGTGCATTGCTTAATTGAAATTCCTTTTCCAAAATAGAAATGTTGGTAAGCGCTTTTTCAGGCTGAAACAGTGCCATTCTTCCATCTGTAAAATAATCATTTTGTACATCGATTATTAGTAATGCTGTCTGATTCATTTTAGATTCTCATTAATTTAAGTTGTTATAACCTTAAACAATGCTAGATTCATTGCACAGTCAGTAATGAAAGACTTTATAAAATACAACTTTCAATTTGAAAGTTTTGAGGATAAAAATGTTAGAATTAGATGCAATTGATCTAAAAATTTTAAATATTCTTCAGTTAGATTCTAGACTAAGTCATAAGGATATAGGTACACAAGTACATCGAACAGGACAAGCTGTTGGTCAAAGAATTCAACGATTAATTGATCTAAATGTAATTGAAAAATACACAATAAAAATCAATTACTCCGCAACACAATTTATTCGCATCATGATGGAAAATAACCAATTCTCAGCTTTTGAAGAGTTTTTAAAAACATATCTACAAGTTGAAAAAAGTTATAAAGTTTCTGGCTCTGCTTGTTATATGTTGATCAGCCATTTTGAAATATCCGAACTCAATCTATTTATTGAAGCACTTTCAGAATGGGGACATTATTCAGTTGATCATGTAGTGCGATGTATAAACAACTGAAAGAAAATTGAATAACTAAAACTATTTAAGACCTTATATAAGATATGAGATAAAAGAATATTTGCGTATTTTTTCAGAGCAAGTTAAAACGAATCATGTGATATTTAAAATAAAATTTGCATGAGAATGTTTAAGGATGAACTATAAGATTGCATTGGCGATGCTTGCTTTCGCTGCAAATTCTGTTTTGTGTCGGTTAGCTTTGGCACAAAATCAAATCGACCCAATGAGTTTTAGTGTGGTACGCGTATTAAGTGGCGTGATTGTGCTAAGTATTTTATTTGCTATTACAAATTATCGTCTTAAGCAAAAGTTAAAACTAAATTGGAATATAAAGCATGGTTTTTTCTTAGCAGTTTATGTTGCTGCTTTTTCATTGGCATATGTCAAAATTAATGCAGGGGTAGGTGCATTAATCCTTTTCGGTACAGTTCAACTCACGATGGTTATTTATGGATTGTTACATGGTGAGCGGCTGAATTTAAAAAGTGGTAGCGGTTTATTGTTAGCAATTATCGGCATCATTGTTTTATTGTTACCTGGGGCAAGCGCACCAAACTTGATGTATTCCGTGATTATGCTGATCTCTGGTCTGGCATGGGCAGCATATAGTATTTCAGGTAAGGGGGCAGCTAATCCTTTAGTCAGTACTTATAGTAATTTTATCATCGCTTTACCTTTAGTTTTGATCTTTAGTTTATTTTTTATTGAAAATATACACGTGAGTTCACAAGGAATTATTTTAGCAATTATTTCAGGTGGGCTGGCATCAAGTGGAGCTTATGTGTTGTGGTATTCGATTTTAAAGTATATTGATCGGATTACTGCAAGTACTGTTCAGCTGAGTGTACCGTGTTTATCTATTATGGGTGGCTCACTTTTTATTGGGGAAATGATTGGCTGGAGAATCATATTTTCATCTGTGCTAGTTTTATGTGGTATTCTTTTGGTGATTTTTTCAGCATCAAGCAATAATAAGAAGAAGATAGAGAATGAATAGAAATAGCGTATTAATCCCTGAAATTTACGCCTCTAACCCTCAGGATGGAAAGATTCTAGAATATTATAAAGGATATTTTGAGGCTGTTTATATTATGCTTCATCCATTCTACCGAGGAATCAGTATGGATTTGGAGTCAATAAATAATGATAATTGGCCAACTGATCAAGAGCTACGTGAAGGTTGTGAGTCTGTTTCATGGCGAGAAGTCATAAAATTAACTAAATTTCAGAATTTTTCTCAAATAGATATTGGATTAAGGACATTATTTGGTGCTTTAAATAAAGATGTTGCTAATGAAAATTATGCTTTGGAATTAGAGCGCTTATTTATAGATAATAGGATTCTTTATCCTGATGCAACAGGAATAATTTCACCTTTTCTTTCGGATGCAATTCTCAAGTGTTTGCATAAATTGAATTATACTAAACTTTGGCAAGTAGATGAGTTTTCTTATCATCCAGCAACCCTTTATAATTTAGAAGAATTATTAGCTTCTCAACAAACTCATCACTGTAATTATACAGAAGATCACAAGATTTTATTTGCTACTCATTGGGATAGCCAATGTACATTTTTATGTTCTTCTAAAGAAATTATTGAAAAAATTTTAGAGATTTATCCCTTTGAAGGTTTTTTCTGTACTCCTAATACAGAGGTTTACTGGGGGTTATATGATATTTAAATTATAAAAAAGCCCACAATAATTTGTAGGCTTTTCATATCTATTTTTTAGTGTAGATTATTTCTCAGCTTCGATAGATGCAATCGCAGCATCCACGCCTTTGATTGAATCAGCCGCTTTTTTGATACGTGCAAGTGCATCAACCAACACTTCGTCAGCAGTCGCATAAGAAATACGCATATAACCACCTAAACCAAATGCATCACCGGGAACAACTGCAACACCAGTTTCTTCCAATAACCATGCAGAAAATTCTGTGCAAGATTTTAAACCTTTAGCACGAATCAATGGACGGATATTCGCATAAGCATAAAATGCACCATCAGCAGGAAGGCAAGTGATGCCCTTGATGTCATTCAAACCATTTACAACCAAGTCATGACGACGTTTGAATGCTTCAATCATTGGTTGAAGTACGTCTTGAGGACCATTCAATGCAGCTTCAGCAGCAACTTGTGAAATAGAAGTTGGGTTTGAAGTTGATTGAGATTGGATTTTTTTCATCGCACCGATGAGTTTTGCAGGACCTGCTGCATAGCCGATACGCCAGCCAGTCATTGCATAAGCTTTCGATACACCATTTAAAACAATTACACGGTCATAAAGATCAGGTGCAACAGTTGCGATGTTATAGAATTCGTCATCCCAACGGATTGGTTCGTACATATCATCAGAAGCAACTAGAACTTCTGGATATTTACGAAGTACTTCAGCCAAAGCTTCAAGTTCAGCTTTGGTATAAATCATACCTGTCGGGTTAGATGGGCTATTTAAAACTACTAAACGTGTTTTGTCTGTGATTGCAGCTTCGAGTTGTTCAGGGGTGATTTTGAAGCGTTGTTCTTCGCCACATTTAACAATTACTGGAACACCTTCAGCGATGATCACCATATCTGGATAACTTACCCAATAAGGTGCAGGAATGATTACTTCATCACCTTTGTTTAACAAAGCAAGCGCCAAGTTAAAGAATGATTGTTTACCACCACAAGACACCAAGATTTGGTTTGCAGCGTATTCTAAGTTGTTATCACGTTTTAATTTCGCAATGATTGCTTTTTTAAGCCCAGGCGTACCGTCAACAGCAGTGTATTTGGTAAAACCGTTATTAATTGCTGCAATTGCTGCATCTTTGATGTGTTGTGGGGTGTCGAAATCAGGTTCACCAGCGCCCAAGCCAATAACATTCTTGCCAGCAGCTTTTAATTCAGCAGCTTTATTGGTTACAGCAAGAGTAGGGGACGGTTTGATGGCATTTACACGATCAGAGAGACGTACGTCCACGGCAGTATTCCTTCTTATGGGGATTAAAAATAAAAAAGCACACCATAATAGCTTAAAAATTCCGAGTTGGTCGCGTAAAATCTAAGCAAATTCACCAAAAAATCACGAAAATCAAAAATTAATGTATCAATAAAATACAAACAGGCTATATAAATAGCGTGAGAACTCGCATCAAGGCATAAATTTTCGTACAATATGTGCAGTTAAAATTGAGTGAATCTGATGAGCACCCAAAATACGCCCAAGAAAAAAGCTGTGGCAAAGTTACCTTTCCCAGTGAAACAAGCCAATGATGCGAAGCCTGCTGATGAAGATGTGGAGGGCATGCGCCCAAAACCACAACAATATGCAGATCGGACATGGATGCCACCTCGTGGTACACGTCGTTCGATGGGTAAGCGTTAAAGCGTTAAAAGACAGGCAATCGCCTGTTTTTTATGGATAGTATTTTAAAATACGGTTTGAGTAGATTTATTACCCTTTGAAAAGTTATATTCACATTTGAGTTGTTGAGTGGTCTGTATTTTATAAGCGCAGAAATACTTATCTTCTCATTCAAATTTTAAAATTTATTGGTTTATTTATCTTGGAATTAATCTTAATCTAAAACTAAAATTGTGAATAAACGTAAAAAAAAGTAATTATTTTTGGTCTTATATCTTAAATGACATTTCTTGATATATGGCATCAATAAATTTTAGCGAAAAAAAATAGATTTTAATTTATGGCTGTTAAATCTTTAAAAACTCCTTGAGAATTATTTTATAATTTTATTTAATAAAATCAATATATTAATAAATGTTAAATAATAATTTTAATAAATAGAAGCATTTGTAAAAAATATTTTGAACTGTGCGTTCAACTATTTTTACGCTTTTTTACATCACTTTGGTGAATTGTGACTTGACCGAAATGCCAAATAGGACACCTAAATAATTTTAAATGAAGGGTTATTATAACTCTTCTTAACATTTACTTTTGCTAAAACAGCCGAGGATTACATGAAGGCTCTTGTTGCTGTAAAACGTGTGGTTGATGCCAACGTTAAAGTTCGCGTTAAACCGGACAATAGTGGGGTAGACCTTACTAACGTTAAAATGTCAATTAACCCATTCGATGAAATCGCAGTGGAAGAAGCGGTTCGCTTAAAAGAAAAAGGAACTGTTTCTGAAATCGTAGTGGTTTCGATTGGTGCTAAAGAATCACAAGAACAAATCCGTTCTGCGATGGCATTGGGTGCAGACCGTGGTATCTTAGTTGAAGCTGATGAAAGCCAACTAGGTGCTTTAGAAGTTGCTAAAATCTTAAAAGGTGTTGTTGAACAAGAACAACCACAACTCATCCTTTTGGGTAAACAAGCAATCGATGACGACTCTAACCAAGTGGGTCAGATGCTTGGTGCATTGTTAAATGCTGGTCAAGGTACTTTCGCATCAGAAGTGAAAGTTGAAGGCGACAAAGTTCAAGTGACTCGTGAAATTGACGGTGGTTTACAAACTGTTGAGCTTGGTCTTCCTGCGATCATCACAACTGACTTACGTTTGAATGAGCCACGTTATGCTGCGCTTCCAAACATCATGAAAGCACGTAAGAAACCGCTTGATACTAAGTCTCCTGCTGATTATGGCGTTTCTCCAGCAACTCAACTTAAAACAGTTAAAGTTGAGGCACCTGCAGAACGTAAAGCTGGCGTACAAGTGAAATCTGTTGATGAGCTTGTAGAAAAATTAAAAAATGAAGCGAAAGTGATCTAATACAGAAGGATAAAATCATGAGTATTTTAGTTATCGCTGAGCACGACAATAAAGCACTTAACGGTGCAACATTAAACGTTGTTGCTGCGGCTCAAAAAATCGGTGGTGATATCACTGTACTAGTTGCAGGTTCAGGTGCACAAGCTGTTGCTGATCAAGCTGCTAAAGTTTCAGGTGTAAGCAAAGTATTGCTTGCTGACGATCCAGCTTATGCAAACCAATTGGCTGAAAATGTAGCAAAACTTGTTGCAGAATTAGGAAAAGGTTATAGCCATATCCTTGCTGCTTCTACAACTACAGGTAAGAACATTCTTCCACGTGCTGCTGCACTATTAGATGTAAGTATGATTACTGACATCATCGCTGTTGAAGGTGCTAAAACTTTTAAACGTCCAATCTATGCTGGTAACGCAATTGCAACTGTAGAATCTTCTGAGCCAGTTGTTGTTGCAACTGTTCGTGGTACTGCATTTGATGCTGTTGCTGCTGAAGGTGGTTCTGCTGCGGTTGAAGCAACAACATCTACAGGTGATGCGGGTATTTCTAAGTTTATTAACGAAGAAATCGTGAAATCTGAACGTCCAGAATTAACTGCTGCACGTATCGTTGTTTCTGGTGGTCGTGGTGTAGGTTCTGGTGAAAACTACCATAAAGTACTTGATCCACTTGCTGACAAGCTTGGTGCTGCACAAGGTGCTTCACGTGCTGCGGTTGATGCTGGTTTCGTTCCAAACGATATGCAAGTTGGTCAAACAGGTAAAATCGTTGCACCTGATCTATATATCGCTGTAGGTATTTCTGGGGCAATTCAGCATTTGGCAGGTATGAAAGATTCTAAAGTGATCGTTGCGATTAACAAAGATGAAGAAGCGCCAATCAATGCTGTTGCTGACTACTGGTTAGTTGGTGATTTGAATACTGTAGTTCCAGAATTGGTTTCTAAACTTTAATTCTGAAATTTAAGTTTCAAAAAAGACGCTCCTAAGAAATTAGGGGCATTTTTTATGTATATTGATTTATTAAAAATAAATGATAAAAATGAAAATGAATTTAAAATTCACACAAGACCATATTTTTAAAAGAATCATCGTTTTCAGTCAGCCTTGCTTATGAGTGCGATTATGCTCGGAATGGTCTATACCATGAGAATGAATATGGTGGATGACCGCTTCGGTATGATTGTTCATTCAATACTGAGTATAATATTTGGTTGTATAGCAGATAGCAGATAGCATGCCTTTTACTGGGAGATACTTTTAGAAAAGATCGGTCTAAAATATTGTCTACATTAGAGTCATTGGATGGTGGTGTGGATTTATTAGGAATACTCTTTAATTGTTGTTTATGTACTTTTTGGACTGGTCGCTTTGATTCTCACTTTCTTGTATCGATTGATTTTTGATAGAGAAAATATTTTAAGAAAATTGGATTGAAAACTTCTGTGAACATCAAAAGAGGATAAATACAATGAAATGTCACAAGTGTTATGCTGAAAATATCAATGAGGCGGTTAGATGTGGCATCTGTGGTGTACGCTTAAAGCATCAGAAATCTTTTGATGATTTTACGGGTAGTCAATACGTCCAATCTTCAATTCGACGTGAAACTCAAAAACCACATAGCTTTAAACAAGATTCAAATATAAAACTAAACCAAGGTTCAAATTCAAATCAGCATCAATTAACGAATGAAAATCTTCCGAATAATAAAGAGAACAAAACCAAAAATAAAAATAATCTAAGAAAATTACTGATCTCAGTACAAGAAAAAACGTTAAAAGCACAAGATAGAAATGTTGAATCGCCCTTGAGAAATAAAAAAGTATTATTTTTTATTTTATGGGCAATGATCATTTTTGTGGTATCGATAATTGATATTATGGGTAATTCTCATCCATAAATATCGACTATTTGGAACATTCATATTGATTCTTGTATGCTCTTTTGCGCATGAATTTATTTTTATCATTTAATTGTTAGTGAAAATTAATATTAAAACTTGAAGCTAAATTTAGATAAAAATTAGATGAATATTATTTTATTATTTAAAAATATTAAGCCTTATCAGTAGATTATTTTAAAAATAACAATTGTATTTTATTAAGGTACACGTAATATGAATCTTACTTCCAGTGAGGAAGGGTACATAATTCTTATAGGATATAAGATGAAACAGAATATTTTAAAAAAAATCGGGTTAATTGCTTTGTTGGGAATCGGGGCTTTAACACAGGCTTATGCAAGTTCATTAGCAGGGTATTGGAAAAGTGTGGATGATCGTACAGGGGAAGCATTGTCGATTATTGAGATTAAAAAAATGGAGGATGGAACTTATGGTGGTTTTATTGTTCATCGTTTTGCAACACCAAATGGTGCAACGCTGACACATTGTGTTAAATGTCCTGAACCATATAAAAATAAGCCACTTGTCGGTATGCAGATTTTATCTGGTTTTGTTGAAGATCCTAAAAAGCCAAATAATTTTATTCATGGTAAAGTTTTAGAAGCAAAAAGTGGAAAAATATTTGAAGGAAAAGGACAGTTAATTGCAGAGGGGCGACGTTTTCGTTTAAGAGGATTTGTTGGGGTTTCTATGTTAGGACGCACTCAAGTTTGGGTGAAAGTGAATGATCTAAAAACTGAAATAAACAAACCATAATTGCATCTCAGCATCTTAAAGACCTTCTAAATTATTTTTATAATTTGGAAGGTTAATCAGATTTTTCTAAGCATAAAAATACAATAAAACAATTAAGTGCATTTTATAAAGAAAATATTAGATCTAAAAATAATGATAAAGAAAAAATTAAAACATGAATTTTCAAATAATTTTCGCTGTCTTTTTACTTTGTTCTTCGTATGTTGTCTATAAAGTTGAAATCGGTGAATAAATAGACGCTTATATCTATAAATTTAACAAGATTTAGCTGTATTTTAAGCCACAAAAATGGAAGTTTTTGTGCTATAATTTTCGGCTGAATTTTAGATTTTGACTTATATTTTTAGGTCAAATTTTTTGCAAGATTGACGATATAAATCGAGTAACTTGGTTGCTTGAAATAAGGAGTATGCATGAGCGTATCGGAAACTAGACCGATTGCCATTGAGGATGAACTCAAGCACTCATATCTAGACTATGCGATGAGCGTTATTGTCTCACGTGCATTACCAGATGTACGCGATGGTCTAAAGCCTGTTCATCGTCGTGTGCTTTTCGCTATGCACGAGCTGGGTAACGACTATAACAAAGCGTATAAAAAATCTGCCCGTGTAGTTGGTGATGTGATCGGTAAATACCACCCACATGGCGACTCAGCTGTTTATGAAACCATTGTTCGTATGGCGCAAGATTTTAGTTTGCGTTATCAGTTGGTGGATGGTCAAGGTAACTTCGGTTCAGTGGATGGTGATAGCGCTGCGGCAATGCGTTATACCGAAGTCCGTATGCGCAAACTCACGCATGAGATTTTAGCTGATTTAGAAAAAGATACAGTCGATTGGGAAGATAACTACGACGGTTCTGAACGTATTCCCCAAGTGATGCCGACTCGTATTCCAAACCTTCTGATCAATGGTGCAGCAGGGATTGCCGTTGGTATGGCAACCAATATGGCACCGCATAACATGACCGAAGTTGTGAATGCGTGTTTAGCCTATGCTGATAATCCAAATATTAGTATCGAAGGATTGATGGAATATATTTCAGGTCCAGATTTCCCTACGGGCGGTATTATTTATGGTAAATCAGGCATTGTAGATGCCTATCGTACCGGTAAAGGTCGTTTACATATTCGTGGTAAATACCATTTTGAAGAAGATCAAAAAACTGGTCGTACTACGATTGTATTTACGGAAATTCCATATCAAGTCAATAAAGCAAAAACTATCGAACGTATTGCTGAGTTGGTGAAAGAGAAAAAACTGGAAGGGATTTCTGAGTTACGTGATGAGTCAGATAAAGAAGGTATGCGAATTGCCATCGACTTAAAACGTGGCGAAAATGCAGAAGTTATTGTTAATAATCTATTCTTAAATACGCAGCTTGAAAACTCTTTTAGCATTAACATGGTCTGTCTGGATAATGGTCAGCCTAAGTTAATGAATTTGAAAGACATCATTGCGGCGTTTATTCGTCACCGTCAAGAAGTTGTGACACGCCGTACGATGTTTGAATTGCGTAAAGCACGTGAACGTGGTCATATCTTAGAAGGTTTGACGGTTGCTTTAGCCAATATCGATGACATTATCGAGACCATTAAGACATCTGCGAATCCACAAGAAGCGCGTGAACGCTTACTTGCGGGTGAATGGGCAGGTGGAAATGTGGTGGCATTGCTTGAAAAAGCGGGTGCGATTTCAGTACGTCCAGATGAGATTGAGGGTGAAGATCCAAATCGTCCATTTGGTTTAGAGGGTGAAATTTACCGTTTATCACCTGCACAAGTGGGTGCGATTTTAGAATTACGTTTGCATCGTTTAACGGGGCTTGAACAAGATAAGTTACAAGCAGAATATTCAGAAATTCTAGGTCAAATTGCTGAACTTACAGCGATTTTAAATGACTTTAATTTGTTGATGGGTGTGATTAAAGAAGAGTTGGCGTTGATTTTGCAACAATATGGCGATGCACGTCGCACAGAAATTGTTGAATCACGTATTGATTTTTCACGTGAAGATTTAATTCCAGAAGAGCAAGTTGTACTTACTGTTTCTAAAACAGGTTATGCAAAAACTCAACCATTATCCGACTATGCTGCACAACGTCGTGGTGGTCGTGGTAAATCTGCGACTTCGATGAAAGAAGATGATTATATTCAACATCTTATTGTGACATCAAACCACGCAACAGTATTGTGTTTTACCAATGTCGGTAAAGTTTATCGCTTGAAAGTGTTTGAAGTGCCGCAAGCTTCTCGTGGTGCCAAAGGTCGTCCAATGGTGAATTTATTACCATTAGAAGCAGATGAAACGATTACAGCGATTTTACCTGTGATTGATGCACCGAAGAAATTTACAGAACGTTTAGCTGAGTTCAGAAATTTTGTGCGTTCAAACGTAGAAAAACTGCGTGAAAATGCCATCATTGAAGCACATTATGAAGCATTGAAAGTTGCATTCGCTGAATTAGGTGAAAATCCAGATGATTTATCTGATGCTCTTCGTAAGCAACTGAAAGAAATTGGATTAGAACTTTCTACAACTGATGTGCAAGATGATTTAATCGCTGAGTTTGCAGAACGTGTTGAAAGTGTTCGCAAAAACTTCTATGTGTTTATGGCAACTGCGTCAGGTACAGTGAAGCGTGTTGAACTCGAACAATTTGGTAATGTTCGTGCAAATGGCTTACGTGCGATTGAACTGAAAGAAGAAGATACTTTGATCGGTGTTGCAATTACTGATGGCGAACAGCAAATCATGTTGTTCTCAAATGAAGGTAAAGCAATTCGATTCTCTGAAACTGATGCACGTGTGATGGGACGTACCGCAAAAGGTGTCCGTGGTATGCGTGTAACACTTGCAGTGGCACAAGCGGAAGAAGATGAAACTGATGTAGATTCGGATGATGATGAGTCTACAGATTCAGCATTTATTAGTCGTATCGTATCATTGGTTGTTGTACCTGAAACTGGAGAAGTGCTGTGCGCTTCTGCAAATGGTTATGGTAAACGTACCCCAGTCGATGACTTCCCAACTAAGAAACGTGGCGGTAAAGGTGTGATTGCGATCAAAACATCTGAACGTAACGGAGAGTTGGTCGGTGCAGTTGCAATCGATGTGACCAAAGAAGTGATGTTAATTTCTGATGGCGGTACTTTGGTACGTACTCGTGCTTCTGAAATTGCACAAACAGGTCGAAATGCGCAAGGTGTTCGTTTGATCCGTTTGGGTGATGATGAGACATTAGTCGGTGTTGAAGCGATTGACGCGGTTGAAGAAGATGAGGAAATCATTGATTCAGTTGAAGTTACTGTTGATGGTGAAGCATTAGTGGATAATGAAAAACTTGTTGGTGATGAAACAATCATGGATGAAGGTGATACTGATTCTATGGATAATGATGCTGATGAGTAATTTTTGAGATTTGAAAAAGAGTGCTTAGGCGCTCTTTTTTATTTTGTTATTTTAAGATTAAGTTCTTGGATATATTTGCCTTTCGATCAACTTGATGTATTAATGACACTAAGTCGTGTTATTAATTTTCAGACTATTTAAAATAGCCTAAGTATTAAATCCTGTATAAGATCATTAATCATAAAATTTATTTTTCGGTGAGAAATGTCATGCTCAAACTGATTTATTACGTTCCAGAATCACATTTAGAAACTACAAAAAACGCAATATTTGCAGCAGGCGCAGGCGGTATCGGAAATTATGAACATTGTGCTTGGCAGGTTTTGGGTACAGGTCAATTTAAACCCGTGAAAGGTGCAAATCCATTCATCGGTGAATTGGATAATTTGGAACAAATACTCGAATGGCGTGTGGAAACCATTGTCCATAAGGAAAAAGCGGTTCAGGTCGCACAGGCTTTAAAAGCAAGCCATCCTTATGAAGAGCCTGCTTTTGAGTTTATTCAGATTTTTGAGATTGATTAAAAAGTACTCTCTCCCTCAAAGGGAGAAAGTACTGAATTGGTTTTAAACTTTTTGAATAAATAAATCACGATCAAAGCGATACTGCGGTAAAAACACGCCATCTTTGGCACGTTCACCAGCACCAATCACCATAATTGGATATTGTTGATCATTTAAATTCAAAATCTTACGAACCATTGGTTCATCAAAACCTTCCATCATACAACTATCAAAACCATAAGCACGTAAAGCTAACACGAGATTTTCACATGCCAATGCTGTAGTTTTACTTGCCCATAATTGTGCATCTGCTGGCGTGAATGCAGTAACAGGCAATTGTTTATTCAGTGTACGGGCAACTTTGAAAGCAACTTTCTTAAAATTACCTAGGGCATTGAAGTAGCCTGTTTTATAGTTATAAGGAATGTATTTATAATATTTTTGCACAATGGATGGTACTTCTGGCAAAGGAAATTCACTGATATTGCGTTTCGACATTTCATCCACACGATCAGTACGTGCAACACACACGATCAGCTCAGCCGCTGTTTTTGCAGCCAATTGACTTAAACAGGCTTTTACCAGTTGCTTTTTCTGTGGTGCAGATTGAACGACATAAAATGTCCACGGTTGTAGGTTGGAAGAGTTTGGGGCAAGTAAAGCTAAGTCTAAACATTCATCTAAAATTTCAGCAGGAATTTGTGTTTCGGTAAATTTACGCACAGAACGACGACTTTGAATAACCTTTTTAAAGTTATCGACATCGATATCCTGTGGTGCAGGCTCATAATAACGTTTCTTTGTAGTTTCTTGTGACATCACAACCAGCCTCAAAATAAAATTTAAGAAAATATAAAATAAAAAACCACCGAATAGTGATTACTCAGTGGCTGACCTAAATAGAGATTAATTAATGAAATTGAGAAAAGTCAGGTTTGCGTTTTTGCATAAATGCAGCAACAGCTTCAGCCATTTCAGGTGATTTTACGCGCGACATAAATACTTCAGCTTCATGGTCTACACATTCAATAATTTGTTCTAAATTATGCTTCATTAATGCTTTACTTTGTTTAAGTGATGCCAGTGGTAATGTTGCCAAATGGCGAGCTTGAGCTTCAGCATGTGCATAACTATCTTCCACAATTTCATTAATTAAGCCTGTAGAAAGTGCTTTTTCTGCATTAAATTTTTGTGCAGTGAAGATCAACTCCGCTGCTTTATGATAACCCGCTTGCTGTACTAAAAGCTGTGTCGCAGCGCCTTCAGGAGATAAACCTAAGCTAACAAATGGCATTTGGAACAGCGCAGTATTGTCACTATAGACAAGGTCAGCATGCAATAAAATGGTAACACCAATACCAATGGCAACACCACGCACAGCAACAATCAGCGGTTTAGAAAAACGTGCTGCAGATTTGAGCAAAACAAAAGGAGGGTTCATGCCTGCTTTACGATCTAAAGGTTTCTGAGCACTTTCTAAAAAGTCCTGCATGTCGTTGCCTGCAGTAAAATCACCAGCTTCACCACGTAAAATTACATTACGTACAGCATCTTCTTTGTCTGCTTCATCTAATGCCTGAGCAATCCACAAATACAGCTCACCATATAATGCATTTTTTGCTTCAGGACGATTAATCGCTAAAGTTAGAATCCCATTGTCTAAATTTGCATTTAAATGTGGATGAGGCTGTTGAATACAACTGAGGGTCATCGTACTATCCTTGCTTTAAAATTAATTGGATTTTTATAACGCCATTATGTCGCATATTTTAGATGTAGACGCAACTGGTCAGTTCATAAAAAGTTGGAACTAAGATGCAATATCGTTTTGATTATCTCGTTTATATTGGTCGTTTTCAGCCTTTTCACTTGGCGCATATGCAAACGATAAACATTGCGTTACAACACAGTCAGCATATCATCTTAGCATTAGGCTCTGCCCAAAATGAACGTAATATCAAAAATCCATTTAGTGCAGCAGAACGTGAGCAAATGATTCTTGCTAACTTTTCAGAAGAAAAACAAAAACGTATTCATTTTGTGCATGTGATTGATGTTTATAATGATGTGAAATGGGTAAAATTGGTCAAATCTTTGGTGGCTGAAGTGGTTACAGCACAAGATAAAGTGGGGCTAATTGGACATTTTAAAGATGAATCTTCGTATTATTTACAACTTTTTCCTGAATGGGAAATGTTGGAATTAGAAAGTTTAAATGGCTCAATTTCTGCAACTCCATTACGAGAAGCTTATTTTCGTGGAGAGATCAAAAAGGCTGAATTTCCTTTAGCAACGATTGATTTCTTAGAAAAATTCCAACAAACAGACTATTATCGAAAACTCCAAGATAAATTTAAAAATCAGGACACATCAAATATTGAGCTTTAAATCTTAAGTTTGACAAGATTATTTAATAATATCATGGGCTTGTATTCAGTGCATGTTGTGTGTGTTTAATCAGATGCTGGGTTAAATCTTCAAGTTGTGGCGACTGTTGCTTCCAATGATGCCAGTACAGTGCTATTGCAGTTTCTGCAAATGGCATGATTTCAACTAATTCACCATTCTTTATACGATTTTCGATTTGAAATTCAGGCAACATGCCATAACCAAAGCCCAATAAAATCGAATCCATAAATGCTGTAGAAGAGGGGACACTGTGATATGGAAACATCCCCTCAGTTAATCCAAAGTGTTGCGTTAAAATCGTATGATGCAGTTGATCTTTTTCATTAAAAATTACAGCAGGCACATGCTTTAAAATTTCACGTGAAATACCTTCTTTAAAATATTGTTGATAAAATGCCTGACTTGCAACCATGCGATATGTCATTTTTCCCAATGTCTGAGCAACACAAGCTTTCATGGCATTCTTTTCTGTAGAAATACATGCATTCACTAAACCAGCTTCAAGCAAGTGATGGGTTTGTGTTTGATCGTCAATTTTTAATTCCAATAAAATATGTTGTTGTAGCACTGATTTTTGTAAAGTCGGCAATAACCACGTTGCCAATGAATCGGCATTGGTGGCAATTTTTAATTTATAAAATAGCGATGTTGTTGCTCTGCCTTGAAAATTTTGTAATAAGTTTTGCTCCATGAAGTGGGTATGTTGTAGGTGTTGTAAAAGTTCTTTTCCGATTTGCGTCACACGACAAGGACGTTCTCTTAAAATCAGTACTTGTCCCAATTGTTTTTCTAAAGTTTGTACTCGAAGCGTCACGGCAGAGGCAGTAATATTTAACCTTTCTGCGGCTAATTCAAAACTCCCTGTTTCAGCGACAGCTAAGAAAGCTTCACTTTGTTTACTGTGTAGTGCCATACCAATGATAGACTTAAACTAAGAAAAACTAAGTTTAACTAATATTTTTTAAGAATAATTTATTTTAATTTATAAATTTAGATAATAGCTTTTTCGATATTGAAGATGAAAAATGCAGGCATTTATTTCTGGATTTGCTATCGGGATGAGCTTAATTGTAGCGATTGGCGCACAAAACGCCTTTGTCCTGAAACAAGGCTTAAAAAAGCAATTTGTATTTTGGGTCTGTTTGCTTTGTGCTACATCTGATGCAATTTTAATTTTATTGGGTGTAACTGGTTTTGCGCATGTTATTCAAAACTATCCACAAATCTTGAATATTGCCAAATACTTTGGTGCAACCTTTTTATTGGTATATGGTGCACAACATTTTTATACGGCTTTGACCCAGTCACAAACATTGTTCGCAGGTGAAGCAAAACAACAAAATATATGGAAAATATTGAGCATATGTTTAGCATTAACGTGGCTAAATCCACATGTGTATTTAGATACTGTTATCTTACTGGGTTCAATTTCTACCCAATATGCAGCTGCAAAAATGTATTTCGCTTTTGGTGCAATGACAGCGTCATTTGTATTTTTCTTTAGTTTGGGTTTTGGTGCACGTTTATTGCAACCTATTTTCCAGCAAGCAAAAGCATGGAAAATTTTGGACGTTATTATTGCGTTGATTATGTGGAGTATTGCTTTTAAATTACTTTTCGATTGATTTTTGAAAATATTAAAAGACTCGACTGCATTATCATTAGAAAATGCAGTTTTTAGTTTTAGCCTTTAAAAATTGGTTCACGCCGCTCAGCAAAAGCGATGACACCTTCAAAAAAGGCTGGCGTTTGAATCAGTTGGCATTGTAAATCTTTTTCGAAGTTAAGCTGTTCAAGTAAGTTATTTTCATTTGCATAAGCATAAGTTTTGCGCACATGTTGTGCGATTTTAGGCGGTAATTTCGCTAATTTTTTGGCGATATTAAGAGCTTCATCTAGGAGCTCAAGCTTGGGTACAGATTTCCAAATTAATCCCCATTGTTCTGCTTGTTGAGCACTGACTTTTTCACCTAATAATGTAATCGCTTTACTACGGGCTGTGCCAATCAAATGGGGCAAAAACCATGAGGTTCCCATATCAGGAACGAGACCTAATTTGGGTGCAAAAGTTAAAATAAAATATGCTTCATCTGCGGCAATGGTAATATCACCTGCCAAAGCAATCCCCACACCTGCACCTGCTGCAATGCCATTCATAGCGACCACGACAGGGATTGGAAAGTTTTCAAGCTGTTCAATCCAAGCATTAAAATGATGTTGCATATGGTAGTTTAAATATTCAGCAGGTGTTTGATTTTTATTTTGAAATGATGAAGGGTTTATCTCAGCACCTGAACAAAAAGCTTTACCTTGCGCCGTAATAATAAATGCATGAATTTCGGCATTTTGTCGAATCTGCTCAAAAGCATCTAAAACCTCTTGTGCCATTTCCACGGTCAAACTATTCATCAAAAGTGGGCGATTAAAAGTTAATATTGCGATTTGTTCATGGTATTCCAGCTTAATATTTTGATAATTCATGATGATATCCTTATTTTGCTGCGTGCAGTAAAACCGTTAGAACTATGAGTAATTTGGCGATCCTTGTATTGCCTGTATTGTATTGATCTTTATTTACAATTTATCGGTGCTTTAATTATTGTTATAAGTGATTAAATATTAAACAACATTGGCGTGAAATGACAGTTCATCGGTAGAATTAACATGAAATGCAAATCGTATTTTAGAACAAGAAAATACGGAGATATTTATAAAGAGAATTGTGAGTTACTGTGCATGTTTTTATAAATTATAGTGTTTTATTTTGCTTTATGTGTCAGATTTTAAAATTAAAAATCCAGCTTATTTATAAAAAATACTATATTTCTAAGAGGCGTGATAGTATAAATAATAATCATGAAAGGGTATTTTTATAATCAAATGCTTAGGATAAGCGGATGATACCCAGATGCTTTGAAGAATCATTTTCTTCAATTTATTGCTTTTTATAAATGATTTGAAGCAGATAAAAACAACATGGAGAGAAAAATAAATGGAAAAGTTGGCAACCCAAATAGATTATTTATTTCATTGGGAGAAACATCAATCAAATAAAACCTATCTCGTTCAGCCATTAAATGATGGTTCAACAGTGGAATACACATGGCAGCAAGTTGCCCATCAAGTTCGCTTGATGGCGAGTTATTTACAGTCTTTAAATCTTGCGCCACATAGCAGTATTGCGATTTATGGCAAAAATAGTGCGCATTGGATTATTGCAGACTTGGCTATTTGGCTGGCTGGGCATGTTTCTGTTCCCCTGTATTCAACCTTGAATGCTGAAGGGGCAACTTATGTTTTAGAACATAGTGAAGCAAAGCTTTTATTTATAGGAAAATTGGATGGTAAAGCGGACAGTTGGAATAGTGTCAAAAATATCATTCCTGAAAATATGCCATGTATTCGTTTACCTTTAACGCCTGATTATTCTGCGCCAACATGGGATGAGATTGTTACCAAGACACAAATTTCTGAAACTTTAGTTCCACCACAAGCTAATGATTTAGCTACGATTATTTATACTTCAGGAAGTACAGGCTTACCGAAAGGTGTGATGCAAAGTTTTGCAACCTTAACTCGACCAACGCATTCATTGTCAAACACGTTTGGGGTTACCTCCAATGAGCGGACATTGTCTTATTTGCCGCTTGCGCATGTCGCTGAACGTATGTTCATTGAGTCCTGTTCACTCGCTGCAGGTTTTACTGTTTATTTTGCCAATAATTTAGATACATTTGTAGATGATTTAAATCGAGCCAAACCTACGATTTTCTTCTCTGTGCCACGTTTATGGACAAAGTTTTATTTGGGAATTAATGAGAAAATTCCACTGTCTACCCAGAATATTTTATTTAAATTGCCTGTGATCGGTAAGCTTGTAAAGAAGAAATTATTAGCCAAACTTGGTATGAATCATATTCGTTTTGCTTTAACGGGTTCAGCACCGCTACCGATTGATATTATCAAATGGTATCGAAACTTAGGGCTTGAACTACTTGAAGTTTATGGTATGACGGAAAATTGCGGTTATTCTCATGTAACACGTACAGGACAATACGCAGAAGGTTATGTTGGGCATGAACAAATAGGGGTGAGTTGTAAAATTGCTGAAAATGGTGAAATTTTAGTTAAAAGCCCAGGAACAATGCTTGGATATTTTAAAAATCCTGAGAAAACAGCGGAAGATTTAACAGCTGATGGATTTTTACGTACAGGGGATATGGGCGAGATTGATGCGACAGGGCGTTTGAAAATTACCGGAAGAGTGAAGGATATTTTTAAAACTTCAAAAGGTAAATATGTCATGCCTGTTCCAATTGAGCAAAAACTTGGCAATCACGAATATATAGAATCTGTATGTGTTGGTGGTGCGAGTTTGCCACAACCTGTTGCATTCGTGATGTTAGCCGAAGATATGCGTCAACATTTGGCTGAAGGAAAACAGCAAAAAGCACCGATTGAAGAAACTTTGGCAAATCTTCTCACTGAAACGAATCAACAATTAGAACCACATGAAAAGTTGGCTTTTATTGTAGTGATCAAAAATCTATGGACGATGGAAAATGATTTGTTAACACCGACTATGAAAATCAAGCGCAATAAAATTGAAGCTTTATATGAAAATTCACTCGAAAGCTGGGCGAATAGAAATCAAAAAGTCGTTTGGCAATAAAACAGCTTTGCTTAAATCTGAATTGGAAATAATCGCAAAATATTATTTCCAATTTTTATCATGAGGATTATTTCATCTAATTAACACAATAATTGTGTATTCTTTTCCTTAAAAAAACAGTCAAAAATTAAGCAAAAATACCCAATCTCAGGGATGTTTATTTAAAAATGATCTGCATAAAATAAATAAAAACCTTGGGTATAAATATGTTTAATCTTAGCTGCCCTTTAGCTAAACCTGTGTTGGTTTTAGAGGATGATCCGAATGTGCAAATAAGAATTGAAAAATTATTATATGCCTTTGGTTATCTAAAGAAAGATATTTTATTTGCGCAAAGTGTGATTACTGCAAAGCAATATTCTCAACAACATAATGTGCAATTGGCACTGGTTGATTTAGGTCTACCAGATGGAAATGGCATTGAATTTATAAATTATTTACGTTTAGAACAACACAAAACCAATATTCCTGTAATGGTGATTTCGGCATGGAACACTACTGAAATGATTTATCAGGCATTGAGCGCAGGGGCAACAGGGTATGTTTTAAAAGAACGAGACGATTTGGAGATCATGTTCGCATTGCGCAGTATTTTAACAGGTGGAGCAATTATTGACCCGAGCATTGCTAAAGAGATTTTAAACAAGTTTGTGGGTGTAGAAACACATCCAAACCCATTAAAAAATAAAACGGCATTGTCCAATCGAGAAACTGAGATTTTAAAATTAATTGCTTCGGGTTTAAGTAGCAAAGAGATCAGTCTACAATTGGCGATTGCTAAATATACAGTGGATGTACATATCAAAAATATTTATCAGAAATTAGAAGTAAATTCACGAACCAAAGCCATTAATGTGGCACAAAACTGTGGCTTATTAAAATAATTCAACAAGCCATACTTAGATTTAAATAATATACAAAACAAAATATTAAGGAATAGCAGTATCGTTCATATGTCTTGCACCTTCAAGAATCATACGAATCATGATCATGGTTTGTTCAGCCACTTCTTTACGTTCATTGGTCGGAAGGTCGATCACTTTTGCACCCATATTAAAGACCAATTGGGTAATGGCTTTTGCCACTAACTCAGGGTGAATCAGTCTGTGGCGATTTAATTTTTCAAGGCGGATTAAATCTTCTTGTAATTCTTGCTGAAAAAATGCCAGTTGCTTGTCTACAGCACGTTTATATTGAATTGAACCTGTATAACCTTCACGTAATAAAAGACTTAAATTACCTTCATCCGCATCTAATTGTTCAATAAAAACCTCAACAGAACTGCGGATAATGCTGCCTTTTTTGACCGCTTTTAAACGTGCTTCATGCAAAATTTGACGTAACACTAAACCTGAGCGATCAATCAACTCAATAGCAAGTTCATCGATGTCTTTAAAATGTCGATAAAAACTATTTGGCGCAATACCTGCTTCTCGTGCAACTTCCCTAAGACTCAAAGCTGAAATACTTTTTTGTGGACCAATTAAGTTTAAAGCTGCTTGGAATAACTCTTCTTTGGTAATGGTGGCTTTTCTACCTACTGAGCGCACAGTGACTTTGTCAAGATTATTTTCAGTATCTTGCTTAGAAGTAGTTTGATCAGTCATTGCGGCGCTTGAGTTCATAAATATCAAAGAAATAAAAATACATTTCTATTATACCGATGCAGCTACAGAAGTGAAATGAATAGATACAATACATATGTATATACAAATATATATACATGTGTATAATAATTAAAAACCACATGAATGGTGAGCGAAAAATGCACGCTATTGAAAAGCAAAAATCTCCTGTGCAATTACTTGCTGAGTCAGTGCTTGATGCACATGCAGCAAATTTCTGGCTACAAAAAATCAACCCATTGTGGTCAGTAAGTCAGCCACTTGGAAAAATCATTGAAATTCAGTTTGCTGCGACTGATACAGTGAGTTTAAAAATTAAAGTTAATCGTCATTTTCAAATGGGGAAAGCAGGGCAACATCATCCTGTTATTGTCGAAATTGCTGGTCGCCGTTATGAACGTACTTATAGTTTGACGCAACTTGATCAACATCATGTTTTATTAACTGTAAAACGAATTGCACAAGGTGTGGTGAGTCAGTGGTTATGTAATACAGCAAAAGTTGGTGATGTACTACAGTTTGGCGAGCCTTATGGTGATATGACGGTTACACCTGAGCAGTCAGCACTCATTTTGCTTGCAGCAGGTAGTGGTATTACGCCGATGTATAGTTTGATCAAAGCACTTGAATATTCAAATCAAGTCGCTACTCAAGCGATCACTTTAATGTATTGGGTAAAGCAGCATGCAGATGCAGCATTTGCAAATTATTTTGAAAGTTTAGCGCAAAAACATGCCAATTTTAAAGTGCATATTTTTCATACTCAAGAAGCACCATGCGATGCTCGACTCAATCAACAGCATCTTGCTCTCATTCAAGATTTAGCAAACAGTACAGTTTATGCTTGTGGGCCTTCAGGTTTTGTAAATACTGCTGAACAACTCTTTACATCGGCTAAAAACTTTAAAAGTGAAGCATTTAGTTTAACGCCAATCATTTCTGATGAAAGTGGTTTTATTAATGTGACTTTGACCAAGAGCAATAAAACCATTGCAATTCCAAAAGGGCAATCGATTTTGGTGGGCTTAGAACAACAAAATATTCAACCGCAACATGGTTGCCGTATGGGCATTTGCAATAAATGTTCATGTAATAAAGTTCAAGGTGCAACCAAAAACCTAGTCAATGGTTTAGAAAATACCGAACCAGGGAATTCATTACGAATCTGTGTGAATTCAGCGCAAACCGATTTAATTATTGATATTTAAGCGAGTATAAAAACATGAATATGCCAGTGAAAATTGAATACTTTAAAAATGCTAAAAATCGTGAGTTAACGCAGTCTGAGTTAGATGAACTTGCACGTGAGCTTGATGCGATTAAACAAGAAGTTCTGGATGATTTGGGTGAAAAAGATGCCAAATACATCAAAAAAGTTTATGCCGCTATCCGTTATAGCAGCATATTAGGGCGAGCATGTTTATTTGCAGGTTGGTTTCCTCCTGCATGGTTGTTAGGTACAGGGTTGTTGAGCTTTGCAAAAATTATGGAAAATATGGAGCTTGGTCATAACGTGATGCATGGTCAGTATGATTGGATGAATGACCCTAAATTTAATGGCTCAAGTTATGAATGGGATATCGTCGGAACATCTGATAACTGGCGACAAACCCATAACTATAAACACCACACATATACCAATATCAAAGGTATGGATGATGATATTGGTTATGGTTTGTTGCGTCTTTTCCCTGAGCAGCGTTGGAAGCCAGGTTATTTATTTCAGCCTTTATACAGTGTTCCATTTTGTTTGTTGTTCCAATGGGGTGTAGCAATTCAAAATCTTGAAATTGGTAGGTTGATTTATAAACGCAAAACTTGGGCACAGTTTAAAGAAGAATGGAAACCAACACAGAAAAAAATTGGTAAACAGTTTTTTAAAGACTATTTTTTCTTTCCATTGATCGCTGGGCCTGCTGCTTTACCTGTATTTACTGGGAATTTAGTGGCAAATGGTATCCGCAATGTTTGGACATTTAGCATCATTTTTTGTGGACATTTCACCAAAGATGTTGAGGTTTTTCCAAAAACTGTACTCCAAAATGAAAGTCGCGGACATTGGTATATGCGCCAGATTCGTGGTTCTTCGAATTTAACAGGTTCAGAAGCATTTCATATTTTGACAGGGCATTTAAGTCATCAGATTGAACATCATTTATATCCAGAAATTCCTGCACGTCGCTATCGTAAAATGGCACCAAAAGTACAGGCAGTATGTGAAAAATATGGTTTAAATTATAACAATGCCAGTTTATTTAAACAGTATGGTCAAGTGCTTGGACGTATTGTAAAATATGCTTTTCCATTTAAAAAATAATTTTAAATATAATTAAGCCACTTTAGAGTGGCTTTTTTATTATAACTTTTTAGCTTTTAAGTAATACACTTTAAGTAAACATGTAATAAAAGCTTTGTATTGCCTATTTTGTATGAATTATAGGAAATTTATTACATGTTTAATTTGTATAGACTACTTTCTATTTTAAAATCATTTTCATACTTTAAACTGTGCTGTAAAAAATTTTGATGATCAAGTAGAGATTGTAAATCATGTGTATACAGAGGTTCAATTTCTTTTAATAAACATGCTATAGCTTGGTTTAATTCTTTAGTAAACCAAAGATCAGGTACACTATTTAAATCCTGATTAAAACGTAAACGTTGTCCTTTTGAAAAATTCAAGAAGAATGTAATTGATTTTAAAACATGTTCTAAACATATTTTTTGTGCTTGTTTAAGCTGATTACGCTGTGTGATTAATATGTATGAAGCTGTAATTTTAGTATCTATATCTTGAAAAATTTGATGTAATTCATTGAGTTGTCTTCTATGTCTTAAACCTAGCTCAGATTGGAAATATTGTTTGAGTTCAAACATTTTTTTCAATAAAGAGTCTTGTGGATTAAACGCAAATTTTGTAGATTGTTTTGCTGCAGGTATTCTTTTCTTTTGTACTCGAGGTGTTGGGAGAGGTTGTGGTTTTTCTTCTATCGGCTGCTGGGTGTATTCTAATGTGTTTTCAATAGATTCTATGGATGCTTGCACAGTTTTAAATGATAATTTTATTTTTAGAATAATTAAATGGCATAATAAAATAGGTAAATAATAAAAGATTGTATAAATAATTATAGCAATGTAGCCAATAAATAAAAATTTAAATACATTAAAGTAGTCTAAATAGGTAAATAAAATAATAGGTAAGATAGGAATGATAAAAAGTTTTAATCTAAATAAAAAACTATTTTTAAGTTTTTTATATTTTATTGAATTTAATGTTCCAATGCTTTTTTTATCATGTGATTTAAAGGATTTGTAAGTATAATATAAGCCTAAATATCCAAATATAGATATAAAAAAGATCCAGTAAAAATTAAAATTAATAAGCCTAAAAATCCAAATAAAAATGCCTCGCGATAAATTTTAGACAGGTATTTTTTAAGGCGTATATTTCGATCATGGGTATAGAGGGTTGGCATTTGTTAACTATTTTTATTGTAAGTCAGATGTATTTGTAGAGAGTATAGCATTGATCTCTATTCAAAAATATCTTATTCATTGTTTGCATAAAATATTAATTTTTAAATAATTTAATCAATAAATCTATATCTCATTTGAGGAATAGATTTTAGTAAAGAATGGCTACAAGATTATTGATATTGCTGAAGTGAAAGGGGAATATCAATGAAAGCTAAATTACTCATATTAATGACCAGTGCCTTGTTGGTTGCATGCGGAGGAAGTGATGATTCAGACTCCTCAAACTCAAACTCAAACTCAAACTCAAACTCAAACTCAAACTCAAACTCAAACTCAAACTCAAACTCAAACTCAAACTCAAACTCAAACTCAAATGTTTTAGAGTCGAAAGCATTGGTCAATACTGTTAGTGGAATTGTAATGCGTGAAGCTCTCTTAGATGGTATGGTCGATACCTTAGTCAATGGAATGGATGAAACGTTAGAGTCAGCTAAATGTACATCTGGGGCATATCAAGTTACTAAAACAACGATTACCTTTAACAATTGTGCAGGTATTTTTGCTTCTGATGAGGGCGGTACCGTTTCTGGTAGTGTTGATATTAGTAAAGGGTATGATTTTAAAAATTTTACCATCAAATTTCCTGATGGTCGCCAACACGTTGTAAGCGGATTGTTAGAATTTAATGATTCTGATGAATCCATTTTCACCAACCAGCTTTTGATTGCAGCAAAAGAGTTAAATGCAAACAAAAAACTCATAGATGTTAATTATACGTTGTCTAATTACAAACTGATTTTGAAAAAGCAAGATGCAAATAATGCTAAAATTCAACTCAATGGAAAATTAGAGTCGAAAGGTGGGGAACATGGTGATTTTAAAGTTGCCTTTAGTAATGATAATACACCGTTCTACTTAAAGATAAATTCAGAGGAAGAAGTTGTTGGATCATTTTATGCTGGTACTATGACGATTTATGATCTTAACAAAACTACAAATGTGGTAACGATTACTGCGATTAATGCGGATAAAGCACAACATAAAGCTGTTGTAAATGGCAAAGTCTTATTTGATGAAGTGAAAACTTGGACTCAAATTTTAGATGAATAATGGATAATATTTTTTCAATTTTAACGACAAAAATGCTGTGTTTTATGCACAGCATTTTTTTGTGAGATATTTACAAAATTACTAAAAATAGACATTTTTTGCTGCAAAATATCAATGATTAAAAAGTTAATAATCTTGAATTTGATTCTTATTTTTCTCAAAAACAAGCAAGTTAAAGCTGAATTAGTTTATTTTTTAGTATAAAAAATAGACATTTGGTTTTATAATTAAAAGTCCTAAATTCTAATGAATTTGATTTAAAATTAGCAATTTATACCAAAAATTAAAAAATAATTTTTTAAAATGTTATTTTTATTTTTGTTTTTTAGTTGATTTGTAGAGTAATTATTCTAATAATTAAATGAGATTTCGGTAAGGATCCGCTGAAATCATAAAAATAATCAGATGTTTTTACAGGGAAAAATCATGAATAAACTGGTTAATACAGTATTGCCTGTGGCAATGCTTCTTTCTACAAGTTTTGCTTATGCAGATAGCAATAATTTTAAACGTTGGGCAGTTTCTGCAGGTTGGTTACATGTGATGCCTCAGGGTAAGGCAAACTCTACACAGATCAACACTGCTGTTACTGAAGGCGGAAATTATGGTGTCGGTTCATTGAAAGGAAAGGATTTTCTTTCAGCCAATAATTTAGAGGAAATTAGAAATAAGAGTTTCGTTTCAAAGTTAGCTGTAGATCGAATTGAAAAAGGTACAGAAAAAGACCCAGAGTTTGTTGTTCCAAGTTTATATACCAATGGTGCATTTGCAGATGTCTACGGTATTTCAAACTGGTCAAATCAGGCAGGTTTAGAAGCTGACGATGTAGATACCTTAGGTTTGACATTAAGTTATTTTGCTAATGATAATGTTTCAATTGAATTGATTGGTGGTATTCCACCTAAAGTTGATATTCAAGGTAAAGGTCAAATCGTTGCCTCCGCACACTCTATTGCCAACTCCACCGCAGCATTACCTTCAAATATCAATGGATTAGATATTACAAAAGATATTTTAATTACAGATTTGGGTGCACATGGCAAAGTTGCTGAGGTAACTGCTTGGACACCTGCACTCACTGCAAAATATTATTTTGGTCAATCAGGGGTAAATAAATTCCGTCCATTTGTGGGTGGTGGAATTGTTTATGGACATTTCAATAAATTAAAACTTGATGATGGTGTTAATCAAGACCTGATTAATGCTGGACATATGGTGCAAAACGTTCTTGATAATCAAGCAGGTGTAGCATTACAAAATACAGGTTCATCTAGTGCAAATCCTATTGTCGATGTCGATACTGATGATGCATTTGCACCAGTTGTGACAGCAGGCTTTTCATATGATGTCACTGATCGTTGGTTTACAACAGCATCCGTAACGTATATGCCAAATTTTAATAATACAGCGACAATTACCGTAACGGATCAAAATACAGGTAAGGAATTAATCCATGCCAAAACTAAAGTTGATTTAGATCCGTTAATTACTTATGTTGGTGTAGGTTATCGTTTCTAATTTTAGTTATGCTATAAATATAAAAAAGCCTAAACAATCGTTGTTTGGGCTTTTTTGTTGCAGTTTCAGACTTTCCATACACATAACGATATAATTAAAAAGAATATGTTGTAAGGAATTTTAGATGCGTGGCTTATACCTCATCACCAATGATGATCCGATTGAACTTTTATTGGCCAAGCTTGAAGGTGCGATGGCAACCTATGAAGTTGCTGTTTTGCAATATCGCCGTAAAAAAGTCGCAAAAGAAGATCAAGCTTATGAAATTGAATACATGAAATCGATGTGTGCACAATATAAAGTGCCTTTTGTGATTAATGATGATTTAGACGCTGCTATAAAATATGGTGTTGGCGTGCATCTTGGACAAGGAGATGGCTCGATTATAGAAGCCGTTGAACGTTTACCTAAAAATGTCTTAATTGGTCGTAGTTGCAATAACTCGATTGAGCTTGCACAGCAAGCCATTGCTGATGGGGCAAATTACGTGGCGTTTGGTGCAATTTATGCGACCGATACTAAACCTGAAGCCGGTAATATTGGAATTGAAACATTGAAACAAGCCAAGGCGACATTGAATGTACCGATCTGTGCAATAGGTGGTTTAACTGTTGAAAATTCAGATGTTGTGATCGAAGCAGGGGCCGACCTTTGTGCGGTAATTAGTGATATATTAGGACGATCTCTATCAGGCGTTTCTGTACGCACCCATGAATGGGCTGATTTATTTGCATCAAAAGCATAAGCTTTTTTAAATGTCTTTATATTTTTAAGTTGAGCATTTTTCATGACTTTATCTGCCAAGCAAGAACAATTATTTAAACAAGCCAGTAAACATATTCCAGGTGGCGTGAATTCTCCTGTGCGTGCCTTTAATGGTGTTGGTGGTACGCCTGTATTTATTGAAAAAGCCAAAGGTGCTTATTTATATGACGTTGATGGTAAGCGTTATGTCGATTATGTCGGCTCATGGGGGCCAATGATCTTAGGTCATGCTCACCCTGAGATTATCAAAGCAGTGCAAGAGGCTGCCGTGGACGGTTTAAGTTTTGGTGCGCCAACTGTCCATGAAACAACATTAGCGGATATTATCTGTGAAATTATGCCTTCGATTGAGTTGGTGCGTATGACCAACTCAGGAACTGAAGCAACCATGACAGCGATTCGTCTAGCACGTGGTTACACAGGTCGTGACATGATTGTAAAATTTGAAGGCTGCTATCACGGTCACTCAGATTCGCTTTTGGTCAAGGCAGGTTCAGGCATGTTGACCATGGGAGAGCCAACATCTAAAGGCGTTCCTGCGGATTTTGCAAAGCACACCGTTACTTTACCCTATAACGATATTGAAGCAGTAAAAGCATGTTTTGCTAAATTTGGCAATGAAATTGCAGGCGTGATCGTTGAACCTGTTGCCGGTAATATGAATCTTGTTAAGCCAGTCAAAGGTTTCTTAGAAACCATTCGTGAGCAATGTGATCAATATAAATCTGTATTTATCATTGATGAAGTGATGACAGGTTTCCGTGTAGCACTGGGTGGTGCGCAAGCGTATTACAATGTAAAACCAGATTTAACCACTTTAGGTAAAATCATTGGTGCTGGGCTGCCTGTCGGCGCTTTTGGTGGTAAGCGTGAAATCATGGAGTGCATTGCACCGTTAGGCGGTGTTTATCAAGCAGGGACTTTGTCTGGTAACCCACTGGCAATGCGTGCAGGGATCAAAATGTTTGAAACCTTACGTCAGCCAAACTTCTATACAGATTTATCTGCAAAACTAGATGGCTTATTAAAAGGTCTAAAAGCAGCAGCAGATGAAGCTGGTATTCCATTCTTTACGCAACAAGCAGGTGGATTGTTTGGCATTTATTTCACAGACCAAACTGAGATTACCAGTTTTGATCATATCTTAAAATGTGATATTGAGGCGTTCCGTAAATTCTTCCACGGTATGCTGCAACGTGGTGTAAACCTTGCACCGTCAGCATTTGAAGCAGGCTTTATTTCTGCGGCACATAGTGATGAAGATATTCAATTTACCATTGAAATGGCAAAAGAAGTTTTTGCGGAAATGAAAGGATAATTGAAGCATTCGTTTATTCTAAAAAATCACTTCTAAGCTAATTCAATCTCTCTAACCCTCTCCTATCAGGAGAGGGTGTTTCTGATCGAAGTATTTAATGGATGAAAACCAAACATTATTTAACATTGTCTGATGCAGAGTTTTTACTTGATCACGCCCATCAATATGCAGTAGAGCATGACTTTAATGTCAGTATTTGTATCGTGGATGAAACTGGCAGTTTACTCACCATGAAGCGAATGGATGGTGCTTCACCGATGACGGCAAACTTAGCTTTAGAAAAAGCAAAATGTTCTGCGATCAGTCAAAAGCCCTCCAAACTATTTGAAGATCTGATTAAAAATGGTCAAATGGGTTTTTTAACGATGGCATCTTTTTCCGGGATGTTAGAAGGCGGTCAACCGATTATCTATGAAGGGCAGTTGGTAGGTGCAGTGGGTGTATCTGGTGTTAAATCATTCCAAGATGCTGAAATAGTACAATATACGGTGGTGTTCTAAATTGTATGCTAGTTAAATCTGTCAATAGAAAAATTGAAAATGCATAAATTAAATTCATTGTATTTTCAAAGTATCACGACATTTACATGGCGAGCAAAATATAGTCAGCATACTTTTTGAAACACCTCCCAATATACGATTGAGAAATTTATTACGCATTGTATTTTTTTAAATTCAAACTGATATCGCTAAATCATTTTCTATAACTATATTTTAATTTTATTTAAGTGCATTATTTTCAAGGGTTTATATTAATCTGAAATTTAGCCTAAAGTTTTCATTTGGTTCTAAGTATAAGTTATATAATGAATTAAAACTTCAATTTAAAATGTGTGCAATTTTATTGATATATAGATAAATAGAACAAATATTAATTTAAGATTTATTTAAAATGGAAAATATCCCTAGTTTTATTATGGGATTAATAAAATATTTTTTTATAAAAATAATGCTTAATTTTATTTATTAAATAAAAATTTATGTGTAATTTGTCACAAATTAATTTATTATGGTAACTTTTGTCAATAATTTTGGCTAAATTAAATTTGGATATCTTTAAATAAATTGCTACATTAATAATATGAAAAATAAAAAGATGTAAATATGGGAGTATGCAATGAGAAATAAAATTTATTCAGAAAAGCACCGTAAAGTTTATAGATTAGTAAATCAAGTTTTGAAAACCTCTTTCATTTCAAAACTAATCCATAAAAATCAAAAGCATCAAAATATGGAAATTGATACTTTAACAGGTGTATATAATACATTTGCTATTAATCAGTTTTTAAAAGAATTGCATCCACGAGAAAATATTAATTACGGTATTATTTTATTTAATATTGATAATCTTAAACAAATCAATGCGCAGTATCATGTAAAAGCTATGAATGAGGTATTAATCTCTATTGCTGCACGATTAACACATAATATTCGTGAAACGGATTTGGTTGGACGACTCAGTGATTCGGAGTTTATTTTGGTGCTTAATGACGTTAATTTAGAGCAAGTGACTCAAATTGCAGAGCGTTTATTGACGATGATACAAGCTCATCCAGTGAAGTTTAAAGGAAATCTAATTGTACCAGTGTTGAGTTATGGTGTATCTGTTTCTCAGCAAAATGCTAAGAGTCAAGAGGTGTTACAGCAAGCAGATCATAATAGATTTGTTGCCAAAGGACAGTCAAATACCTTTTATTCAGACTCACAAACTTTGTCTTAAAATAAAAATATAAGTTAACTCGATAAGCATTCAATTTGTGAATTCAAGCTGAGGAGGTGTTTCAAAAAGTATGCTGACTATATTTTGCTCGCCATGTAAATGTCGTGATACTTTGAAAATACAATGAATTTAATTTATGCATTTTCAATTTTTCTATTGACAGATTTAACTAGCATACAATTTAGAACACCACCCAAGCTGAATGTTTATTTTCCAAAATTTTATATTGCTTTGTTCAACTGAAATGATGGATTTGTGTGATTAGAATATGAGTTGAATTGTAATTTTTATTCTACAAATTAAAAGTCTAGATTTTCGTACAGTTTTTTCTATAAATTTCAATTTTGAATCAATAAAAAACAAGCTATCAAAATTTTCTATGAGAAAGCATCATAAATAAAAAGACATAGATAAAATTGAATGAGGCAGAATATATAAAAATATCCTGCATCAGTCTTAGTAATCAAATAAATAATTAATCAAAGATTTTATGAATCGCTTGGAAAGGCAAGGTCACAACATCAAAGGCAACCGCAAAAGGGAATAACATCAGTTTATTCGCTGCATTGCTGCCTGCTTTTGAATAGTCTTTTTGCTCTTGTTGGGTATAAATACTGACACGATAGGGCTTGCTCATGGCTTTGAATGAATCTCGATTGGTTGCGGCAGGGTAAACCACACCAGAAAGTTTTATATCGAAACAAAAACGTTGCGCATTTAAGCGTCTGTCACTCGAGTTGGTACATTCTTCAGCACCATTTTCAATGAAAAACTCTCTGTCGGCTTTGGTGACATCTTCAGTAAGTTTAATATAAGAAAGATTCAGTGAGCCTGAAAAATTTCCATCATTTTTTGCAGAATAAAAGTCGAGTGAGCGAGTCACTTGAATATTTTTTGGGTCAAGTGAGGATATAATTTTTGCAAATCTTGCACCACCATTTGTGAGTACATAACTATATTGTTGCCCCACGATCACGATACTGTCTTGTGGAAGATTTGAAATTACTTGTGCAGGTTTACCAAAAGCGATGACATAGTCATTAATTAATACATTTTTGACAGTACGAGTACGGACGCCATCATCTTTGTCAAGTAGGGTTGCTGTGGCACAGCCAGTTAAAATGGTCGTGGTGCCTAAAGTGAGGGCAAGAAGGGAATTTTTTAATAACTTCGACATTTATTATACTCAACAGTTTATTTTAAAATTAGTTATAGCAGTTGATTGCTGGTTGGTTAAGTTTGAAAGATGCCAAAATTTGCTACAAAAAATGCATTTCTATGGATTTTCAATGAATTTCTTGGCAAAAGGTACTATTTGAGATGGAAGCTTTAAACATTAAATTAAAGGTCATGATTGAAATTTTAGATTGATAATGCTTATTTTTTAAAAGTAAAAGGCATTTCTTTTGTTCTAAAATCATTAACGATTTCATGAAAATCTTTTTTAAATATTTTGGCATCAAAATTTTTAGGAAGTTTAAAATTAGGATCGTTGAGTTGTGCAATAATTAAATCACAATAGTGTTGATGTAATTCATTTATTGTTAAGCACTGAACGAGTAGTGGGTTAATATATAATCTAAAAATAATAGAAGATTCCCATTCTCCATCCCAGTTTTTATGTCTTTCTAAATACATTTTCTTATAATTTTTTTGATCTTCGCCTTCTTCTTCATAGACACTGATAGGTACGATGATCACACCAGTAATAGTGGCACTAGAGTGTTTATGGTGTCGTGTTTTTATATAGGTATCTTTAAATTGATGATTAACGGAAAATAGTTTTTCCATGTAGTCATAATCGCCCGTAATTGATGTCGTTCCTATATGCATTTTTATTTTCATCGTAGTAAATCTGACGATATTTTAAAGCTATTTTTTATTGTGATGATAGCGATTAAAATCGAATAAAGATTTAAAAAGTACATTCTACTTTTTAGATCATGAAAATTGGCGCAATCAATCGAAAAAACGAAAATATTCATTGTATTTTCAGGCTAAGATTCTTATCATTGCCTGCTTGTTTGCACGATCAGCGGAATTGAACCTTGAGTAATTTTCTTACCGAACACCTGATACATCGTGATCAAGATTTTATGGTGATCGCAAAACCCGCAGGTATACTCACAGTTCCCGGAAAAACAGAAGACCTACAAGATTGTGTGATTAATCGTTTATTAAAAATAGAACCTAAAACGCTACTCATCCACCGTTTAGACCGCGATACTTCAGGTATTTTAGTATTTGGTTTATCTAAATGGGGGCAAAAAAGTATTTCTCGCCAGTTTCAAGAACGCCAAACTTCAAAAACTTATCAAGCTGTGGTTGCTGGGCATTTACAAGGTCAAGGAATAATAGATGTGCCTGTAGTCTATGATCCAAGCCGTCCACCATTGCATATCGCAGAGCCTGAACATAATAAACCTGCACTGACCGAATGGCAGGCGATCGAAAATTTTGAAATTCAAGGACAAGTTGTAACCCGTGTCAAATTAACACCGATTACAGGACGTTCTCATCAATTACGTGTGCATATGCAGTTTTTAGGTCATCCGATTATTGGTGACACTTTATATGCACCAGTTGAGCAACAAGCGCTTATGCCACGTCTGTGCCTACACGCAGAACAGCTGTGCTTTCATCATCCTAAAACAGAGGAGAATGTACAATTTCATTGTCCTGTTCCGTTTTAGATCGGTTTTATTAACAAAGATTGAAAATGCTCGTTATTTTTATGGGCTTTGTGTCAAAAAGTATTGCGTAATAGGGTAAAACTTTGTTCAAATATTCTCCTGATTTGAGCAACTGTTTTCAGTCCTAACATGAGATAAAGGTGGAAAAATTGCAACAATTTGCTATAGGTCAACGTTGGTTATCTGATACAGAAACAGAACTTGGTTTAGGTGTTTTAATTGATGTGGATGAACGTTCAATTAGCATCCTCTTTCCAAAAAGTGATGAAACACGTGTTTATGCACGTAACAACGCTCCTTTATCTCGTATTGTTTTCAATACAAATGACGAGTTGCAAGATCAAGAAGGTGTGACTTGGACAGTTGAGTCAGTTGAAGATCGTCATGGTGTGTTGCGTTATGATGTGATTCGTACCCTAGCCGATGGTACACAAGAACGTAAATCTTTGAATGAAACACGTATCGGTGCTTCGATTCAGCTTTCAAAACCACTTGATCGTTTACTTGCAAGTCAAATTGATTATAAAGAATGGTATGACCTGCGTATTGAAGCAATGCAAATGCAAGCCAATATGCAAAATTCGCCTTTGCGTGGTTTGATTGGCGCACGTGTGGGTTTGATTCCACATCAGCTTTATATTGCGCATGAAGTCGGTAAACGTTTTGCACCACGTGTGTTGCTTGCCGATGAAGTTGGTTTGGGTAAAACCATTGAAGCAGGCTTGATCATTCACCAACAACTAAAAACGGGTCGTTCTGAACGTATTTTGATCTTGGTGCCTGATTCACTGCAATATCAGTGGATGATTGAAATGCGTCGTCGTTTCAATTTAAATTTCTCATTGTTTGATTTAACTCGTACAGCATCGATCAAAGAACATGATCCTGAACTGAATCCATTCTTAACTGAACAATGCATCATTGCATCAGTTGACTTGATGATCGACCATGATGACTTGCGTGAACAAGCGATTGAAGCAGGTTTTGATCTGTTAGTGGTGGATGAAGCACATCATTTGATGTGGAGTGAAGAAGAAGGTGGTAATGATCGCTATGACCTTGTTGAAGAGTTTGCCGAAAAAACTGCGGGCGTTTTATTGCTCACAGCGACACCTGAGCAACTTGGGGTAGAAAGTCATTTTGCACGTTTACGCTTACTTGATCCACAACGTTTTAGCTCATTGGATCGTTTCTTAGATGAAGAAGAGCAATATCATCATACTGCGAAGATTGCTGAAGCGTTGATGTCTGATTTGCCGCTTGAGCAAGCGCATTTAGATGCAGTTGAAACTTTGTTAGGTCATAAAATCGAAGATGAGCCTGAACAACGTTTTCGTGCTATTCACGAACTGTTAGATCGTCATGGGACAGGGCGTATTTTATTCCGTAATACGCGTGAAGCGATTCAAGGTTTCCCTGGACGTGACTGTCAACCTGCGCCGCTTCCTGCGCCAGAAACTTGGTCAAAAGATGGGAAATTACGTGAGCAAATGTGGCCTGAAGAAGCACAACTTGATGGTGCTTGGATGGAAACTGATCCTCGTGTGATGTGGTTAATGGAACGTTTACGTAGCGATTTAAAACATAAGAAAGTTTTACTGATTGCACGCAGTGGTCCAGTAGTCGAAGCATTAGAAAATGCTTTGCGTATCCATGCGGGTATCCGTACTGCAATGTTCCATGAAGGTATGAGTTTACTTGAACGTGACCAAGCAGCAGCTTATTTCGCAGAAGAATCCTATGGCGCACAAATTTTACTGTGTTCTGAAATCGGTTCAGAAGGGCGTAATTTCCAGTTTGCTTCAGATTTAGTGCTGTTTGATTTACCAGCAAACCCTGATGTACTTGAACAACGTATTGGTCGCTTAGACCGTATCGGACAAGAAAACCGTATTCAAATCCATGTGCCTTATTTACTTGGTACAGCGCAAGAGCGCATGTTCCGTTGGTATAACGAAGCATTGAATATTTTTAGTAATATTTCGCCTACTGCGCAAACTTTGCAAGAAAACTTTATTGTTGATTTGAAAGATTGTTTATTGGCAGACAAAGGTCAAGTATTTGAAGATCTGCTTGAAGCGGTCAATGTACAACGTCAAGCGCTTGAAGATGAGCTGCAACAAGGTCGTGACCGTTTGCTTGAGTACAACTCTTGTCGTCCGATCGTGGCACAAGAGATTGTTAACGCACTTGAGGATTATGATGACAATACGTTATTGCCAATGTTTATGAAGCGTTTTATGGCGTCGACAAACATTGACTTTGATGAGCAAAGTAATGGAACAGTCATCATCAAACCGACCGATCAAATGCAAGTACAAGGTTTAGATATTGATGAAGAAGGCATGACTGTGACCTTCTATCGTGATCAAGCACAAATTCGTGAAGATGCACACTACATTACTTTAGAGCATCCATTTACTGAAAGTGTGATGGAAATGATCCGTACACAATCTTTCGGTAGTACCAATGTAGCCTTGTTAAAAACCAATGCATTGAAACAAGGTTCAGTATTGCTTGAAGTTTGGTTCAAAGTAGATGTGGTTGCACCAAAAGCATTAAATCTTCCTGCAAGCTTACCAACGCAACTCATCCGTGTGTTATTGACTGAAAATGGTCAAGATTTATCAGCGAAACTGAATCCTGAAATTATTAAGCCTTATCTGCATCATTTAGATAGCAATAGCTGCCGTCAAGTCGTGAAAGCACGTCGTGAAGTGGTTGAGCAACGGTATGCACAAGCTTTAGAGATTGCCAAAACTGCTTTGCCAGAGTTGAAACAACAGGCCAAAGAAATCTATGGTAGTAAATGGCAGTATGAAATTGACCGTTTAACCTATTTAAAACAGTTCAATCCAAGTATTCGTGAAGATGAGATTAGTCGTTTGCAAAAATTGCAAAAAGAAGGATTGGATTTACTTGAAGGTTTGGCAGTGACACCAGAAGCGATTCAAGTTTTGGTTGTGGTAAAACCTTAATTCTTTGTAATTGATGAATGATTTAAAGCTCCTTCGGGAGCTTTTTATATGTCATATCGAAATTTAAAAAAATAAATTAAGCAAATAAAGAGATAAATACAGTTTTATCCATTCAGCAGTAACTTAGCGTTTTAATTTTACTAAAGAAGTTATCTGAAGTACATGGAGATCAGCGATACAAAGCGTTATCATAGAGATACTATTGTATTGGAATAAATTATGAAAATTGTTGCAGATGAGAATCTAGCATTTACTGAGTATTTTTTTTCAGAATTTGGGGAAATTCAACAAGCAGCAGGGCGTACACTGACTCAAAAAGATGTCTGTGATGCTGAAGCGTTGTTGGTACGTTCTGTAACTCAAGTAAATGAGAGTTTGATTCAAAATACTGCACTTAAATTTGTGGGCAGTGCAACCATTGGCACTGACCATTTAGATATCGCTGCGCTAGAAAAACATCAAATCGCATGGTCAAATGCAGCAGGCTGTAATGCTCAAGCTGTTGCAGAATACGTCATTACTGCACTGTTAAAATTAAATCCAACTTTGATTGATCAAAATAGCGCTTTTACCTTAGGCATTATCGGTTTGGGAAATGTGGGTTCACGGCTCGCATATATGGCGAAACTTTTAGGTTGGAACGTGATCGGACATGATCCATTTGTACAACATAACGATATTAAACAAGTTGGATTGGAAGAACTTTTAAAATCTGCCGATGCGATAAGTACACATGTGCCATTAACTAAAATAGGTGAACATAAAACCTATCATTTGATTGACGAAAATGCTTTAAAGCTGATGAAATCTACTGCAATTTTAATTAATTCTGCCCGAGGCGCAGTCGTTGCAGAAAGTGCTTTAATTGCTGATATTGAAAACAATCAAAGACAAGTGGTACTCGATGTTTTTGAGCATGAGCCTGAAATTTCTGAACATTTGCTCAATTTAGTTTCAATTGTAACACCACATGTTGCAGGCTATAGTTTGGAAGGCAAAGCACGTGGTACGCAAATGATTTATGAAGCATTTTGTCGTATTTTTGATTATCCAGCGCATAAAAAATTCGAGTCGCAATTGCCTGCATGTGAACAGTATTTTTATGGCAATAATATTAAACAAACGCTTAAAGAACATTTAACAGATATTTATGATATTTCACGTGATGATCAAAATTTACGTGCATGTGTGAAAGATGGAAAAGTAGATCAAAAAGCCTTTGATCATTTAAGAAAAACCTATCCTCTACGCCGTGAATGGGCAGCACATGGAGGGCCTAAGGCATGAAGCCTATTCAAAATACTGTGAATTATCAACCCACCTGTGATGTTCAGGCTCTTAAAGCTCGTGCAAAAATGTATGCACAGCTTCGTCAGTTTTTTGCGGAACGTGATGTGTTAGAGGTTGAAACACCTATACTTTCGCAAGCAGGTGTGACCGATGTGCATTTGGCTTCTGTACAAGCACAGCGTCATGTTCAAGGTAAAAAACAAACGCATTACTTACAGACTTCGCCTGAATTTGCCATGAAGCGTTTGCTTGCAAGTGGCAGCGGGGCGATTTACCAAATCTGTAAAGTATTTCGTGATGATGAACATGGGCGTAAACATAATAGTGAATTTACCATGTTGGAATGGTATCGCCCTGCATTTTCTCTAAAAGATTTGATGCTTGAAGTGACCGATTTACTTAATGTGGTTTTGGCTGAACGTTTTGGCGAAGTGCGTCCAACGATTTATAGTTATAAACATGCATTTATGGATCGTTTGGATTTAAATCCTTTGCAAGCGACTTTGAACGAGTTAAAAGATGCGGCACATCGTGTCGGATTAAATATTGACTTAGGTGATGATCGTTTGGCTTATATGGATTTGTTATTTTCACATATGGTTGAGCCAAGTTTGGGTTTTGACACACCAGTATTTCTAACTGATTTTCCACCTGAGATGGCATCACTTGCTAAAACTCGGATTGATGAGGATGGAGAATTAGTTGCTGCGCGTTTTGAGTTGTATATAGAAGGTTTGGAACTTGCCAATGCCTACGATGAATTGATCGATGCGGATGTGTTGCGCAGTCGTTTTGAAGCGGACAATGCGGAACGTGAAAAGCTAGGCTTGCATGTTATGCCGATAGATGAATATTTGCTTGCTGCTTTACCGAATATGCCTGAATGTTCAGGGATTGCTTTGGGGATTGATCGTTTGTTAATGGTGGTTCAAAATCAAATGAAGTTGGAAAAAGTGCTCAGTTTTACAGCGGATGTGTCGTGATGATAAAAAACGAATCGATAAAATAATTGGTTTTTTGAGTTGTAAAATGTTTCAAAATAGCTCAAAAGAAGCCGATTTGTTTGAGGTCGGCTTTTTAGGTAATGAGTAGGTATTTTAATAATTTAAAATTATTGATTTTAAATAAAAATATTTCGCATAATGCCCATTATGTTAAATGGATGTTATTATAAATCTATCAAGGTTACATTCAGAAATTTTGCTTAATTGAACTTTTTGTTATTCTACATATATTAACAATAATTGGGTCGAATATGACGAGTCCAACTTTTTTGCATGAATTGCCAGAAGAGCAGTTAAAAAAACTTTCTCATGATGATATTCAAAAAATTATAAAAGCTGAACAGCTTTATTGGGAAAATAAACCATATACCTCATATTATATAGCTGTGAATGGTTCTAAAACGAAAAAGGAGCACTGATACATGTTAGTTTTCAACGTCTTAGAATAGGTGAGTTTTCAATAGCATGTGTTGGCGATGAAGCTATTTATCCCGACGGAACAATAAGTAAAATTTTTTCAGGTGCTGGAGTTTTATTCACAATAGATAACCTTCCTGTTGCATTAGTTGGAAGCCATTTGGAAAATGGTGATGAAATTATTGATAGCCCCGATTTATCTATAAAAATCCGAATTTATCATGATGAGTTTAAACCTGCTGATTTCTTAAGTAATTAAATTAAAGAGAATAATAATGAAACCTATTGGTATAGATGGTTCAACAACTTCGCATGGTGGTGTTGTAAGTGCTACACAATCAACATCTGGAACTAATGGGAAAGCGTGGTTAAGAGCAGGAGATGGTTTTACATGCCCAAAATGTAATACTTGGTCTGTTCTTATTCAAAGTAATTCTTTTGTAAATGTGCATGGTAAATATGTGGCACTTGTTGGTGATAAATTTACATGTGGCGCAACATTAGAAGCTATGCAATCACAAAGTTTTGTAGAAAATAATACTAATACTTCTCAGATTAATCAGATAAATATAAGTAATTTTTTAGCAAACCCAGAGCATAAATATGGTCAAAGGTTTTTATTAAGAGATGAACTTACAAAAGAACCATTAGCTTCAATATGCTATGAAGTCATTACACAACAAGGAGTAGTTCATGGGCATACTGACGAATTTGGTTATACAGAATTAATTACAAGTAAATTTGAAGAAGAAGTAGAAATTAAAATTTTAGTAGAGGAATCAAATCATGGCGAATAATCATATATATCATTCAGTGAAAGTAAAACTACAAAAAATGGGACAAGATGTTTCAGATTTTACACACGATGTATTTGTTGATACAAAAAGAAAATTAACTTCTGGAGAAGTTAAGATGTGTCAGCTTGTATTTAAAAATTCTATTGATTATTCAAAAGTTTATTTACATGCAGGGGGGCTAACAGCAGGAGGGATAATTTCAAAAACAGGAAATGCTGTAACACTTGATGGGGAAACTTGGTTTCCTATTGATGAATATAAAAAGAATCCTGATTTTAGCACCTCCCCTTTGGGGCAGAATAGACATTGGTTTATTCATGAAATGACACATATTTGGCAGTCTCAATTAGGACATTCTAATGGTTTTGCTGGAGCAAAAATTCTTTGTACTGGAGGATATACTTCAACTGTTAACTCAGTTGATTCTGGTATCGGTGAATTAAAAGGTTATGATACTGATATTTTAGGTAGAGATAAAAATAAAAAATTTAGTGATTTTAATTTTGAACAACAAGGACGACTCATTGAATTCTGGTTTGATGCAATGCATTTAAAAAATGTTAATCCATCTCGACAGCACCATCAAAAAAGTCTTCAATTATTACCAAGTATTCAAATTATATTAAGTAATTTTTTGAAGAATCCAAGTGATCCTACATTACTACCGAGTCCATGATTATGATTAAGCACTTTCATTTATTCGTATGTTTAGTTTCAATAAACATGATAGGTTGTAGTAGTGGTAGCAAAGATTTAGACGTTGTTTTAAAAAAAGATAATTTATGTTTTTTTACAAATGATAAAAAATCTAATTACTATGATTCAAATAAAGATTTATTCATTTATATGAATAGAGCTGAACGTAAAGAAGAAGTTACTTCAACTTTCGAGAAAAATTATAAAAACTTTCCCTTACCTATTGATGAAGGTAATTGCTTATCAATACCTTTGACTAGCTTTGAACAAAATATTGTATACACAATTGTATTAGATATAAAACCAACATACTCCTCAAATTTATGTTTAAAAAAGATAAATAACGAGCTAACCGTAAAAAAATTAAAAGCAGGCGAAGTAAGCTGCCCCAAAGGCTAAATAATTAAATTTTCTAAAATTAACATAATACACCTTATGCGAAATAGCTTCAGTTATTTATTTTATTTCAATTGCTTGAAATTCATAAAACAGCAAGACTAACTCAAGTTGGGCTTTTTACTTGAAAATTCATTGTTTCACGCAAATTAGAAGAATGGTTGAACCTCCCATTGCTGAGAGGAGTTTTCTTTAAGCAGTATGGGTATGATGCCCTAACTCGTGTTTTAGTTCTGCAATCGCTTCAATCCGTTTCTGGATTAACATCTCACCAATATCAGCACCTTTTATTTCAGGCGGTAGATCAGAAGCTTTAATAGTGCGAACCCGTTGCATTATTTTCAATAAAAACTCAGCCTGCGGATAGTCACGATCTTGCATACCTAAACGACCTTTAGCATCACACTCACAAGCTTGTAAAAACGCTTCTACACGCTCAGGACGACGTAATACATCCAAGCGTTGTAACAAACGCCATAAAGTTCCTGCTTTTAAAGTAAATGCTTGATGACATTTCAAATGTTCTTTACATACCGCAAGTGCTAACTGTTTCGTTTGAGTCGGTACTTTTAAACGGTCACAAACTTCTGTTACAGGAACGATCCCGCGCTCTTCATGCTGAATATGACGAGGTAATTCTGCTTTTGGCGTAAGCGCTTTGCCCAAATCATGCACAAGTACGGCAAAACGCACATCCAAACAATAATTGGCTTTACAGGCTTGTTGTAGTGACATCAGTGTATGAATACCACAGTCAATTTCAGGATGATATTCAGGTCGTTGTGGAATCCCAAAAAGTGCATCTATTTCAGGAAACAAAACTTTTAAAGCATCACATTGACGTAATACATCGAAAAATATATCAGCACGAGTTTCCATCAAAGCACGAGAGGTTTCTTTCCAAACGCGTTCAGGTGTAAGTGCATCTAGCTCGCCTGAGTGTGCTAATTCTCGCATTAATTTCAGTGTTTCATCTGCAACTGTAAAGCCATATTCATAATAACGTGCAGCAAAACGAGCCACTCTTAATACACGCAATGGGTCTTCTACAAAAGCATGTGAAACGTGCCGTAAAATCTTTTGATTTAAATCTTCAACCCCATGATAGGGATCGTAAACTTTACCAGTATCATCCATAGCAATGGCGTTAATGGTTAAATCACGACGAATTAAGTCATCTTCTAAAGTTACAGAAGGGTCTGTATAAAACTCAAAACCATGATATCCATGTCCTGCTTTTCTTTCAGTGCGTGCAAGAGCATATTCTTCTTTTGATTCAGGATGCAAAAACACAGGAAAATCCTTACCCACAGGTTGATAACCTTGAGCGAGCAGTTGCTCTGGTGTTGCACCGACAACAACATAATCTTTTTCGTGATAGGGATGACCGAGTAAATGATCTCTGACGGCACCGCCTACTAAATAAACTTGCATGAAAAAACCTCTATTCTTCAGGCAATCATGCAACAGAATAGAGGTTTTCTCAAGTCGGAAAACTGAGCAATATGCTAAAGTTTTCCTATTTTTATATAATTTTCAATTAACCACGAAATTGTTGGATTTCAGCAACAGTCAATGCAGTCATATTCACTAAACGACGTGTTGTTGCAGTCGGTGTTAAAATATGCACAGGTTTCGCTGCACCAAGCAAAATTGGACCAATCGTGACGTTATTTCCTGATGTTGATTTCAATAAGTTAAATGAAATGTTTGCAGCATCAAGGTTTGGCATGATTAATAAGTTTGCAGAACCTTTAAAGCGTGAATTTGGGAATGCAAAATGACGAATATTCTCATCAAGTGCTGCATCACCATGCATTTCACCTTCAACTTCAAGTTCAGGCGCAATTTCAGTCAAGATTTCAAATACTTTACGCATTTTTTGTGCGCTAGGATCATGTGGGTCTGAACCAAAACTCGAGTGAGAAAGTAGCGCAACACGTGGTGTGATCCCAAAACGGCGAACTTCTTCAGCAGCTAAAATCGTCATTTCAGCCAGTTGTTCTGCTGTTGGATTGGTATTTACATAGGTATCAGCAATAAATAAATTACGATCTTCAAGCATTAGCGCATTCAGTGTAAAGAAGTTGTTCATTCCTTCTTTTTGACCAATGATATTACGCACAAAGTCTAAATGAATATCATAACTTGCATAAGTACCACACAACATACCATCGGCAATGCCATGTTTGACCAACATTGCAGCAATCAGTGTAGAACGACGACGAGATTCACGTTGAGCATATTCAGGGGTTACGCCTTTACGTTTCATGATCTCATAATAGTCATCAGCAAATTGTTCATAATGCGGATTTTTTTCTTGATCAACAATAGTGATATTTACACCATTCTCAAGACGTAAACCTAACTTTTTGATATTTGCTTCAATGACTGCAGTACGACCTACAAGAATTGGTTTGGCTAAACTTTCGTCTACAGCAATTTGAACGGCACGTAGTACACGTAAATCTTCGCCTTCAGCATAAGCAATGCGTTTAGGATCTGTTTTTGCTTGAGCAAAGATCGGTTTCATCATGAATGCAGAGTTATATACAAACTCAGACAGGCGTTGACGATATACAGAAAAATCTTCGATTGGACGCGTTGCAACACCTGAATCCATCGCTGCTTGCGCAACAGCAGGGGCAATCTCTAAAATTAAACGTTGATCAAGTGGGCGAGGAATTAAATAGTCACGACCAAATGATGCAGATTTTTCACCATAAGTTGCAGCATCTGCTTCAACATGTGCCATGCGTGCAATTGCATGTACACATGCAATTTTCATTTCTTCATTAATGGTTGTTGCACCAACATCAAGTGCACCACGGAAGATATATGGGAAACAAAGGGCATTATTTACTTGGTTTGGATAGTCTGAACGCCCAGTCGCCATGATCACATCAGGACGTACTTCATGTGCATGTTCAGGTAAAATTTCAGGATCTGGGTTCGCCAATGCAAAGATAATTGGGTCGGCAGCCATTTCCTTAACCATTGCTTTGGTTAAAATACCTGCTGCAGAAAGTCCTAAGAACATATCTGCGCCAGCAATTACATCCGCAATTTGTGAACCTTCAATATCTTGTACATAACGTTTTTTAGACTCATCCAAGCCTTCACGTTTGTTGGTCAATAAACCACGAGAGTCAGCAACGATAATATTTTCTTTCTTCGCACCAATAGCACAAAGTAAATCTAAGCAAGAGAGGGCAGCAGCACCTGCACCTGAAGCTACGATTTTGATGTCTTCAATTTTTTTACCATTGATTTTTAAAGCATTTAATAATGCAGAACCGACAATGATAGATGTACCATGTTGGTCATCATGGAACACAGGAATATTCATGCGTTCACGTAATTTTTGCTCAATATAGAAACATTCTGGCGCTTTAATATCTTCAAGGTTGATACCACCAAATGTCGGTTCTAAAGCAGCAACGATATCTACGATTTTGTCTGGGTCATTCTCTGCAATTTCAATATCGAATACGTCTACACCAGCGAATTTTTTAAATAATACGCCTTTACCTTCCATAACAGGTTTAGACGCTAATGGTCCAATATTTCCTAAACCTAAAACCGCAGTACCATTACTCACCACAGCAACTAAGTTTCCACGTGCAGTATAGAGTGCTGCTTTTGATGGATCCTTTTCAATTTCTAAGCAAGGAGCTGCAACACCTGGAGAATAAGCCAATGCTAAATCATGTTGGTTGACCAGTTGCTTACTTGGAGTAACACTGATTTTTCCTGGATTTGGAAATTCATGATAATAAAGGGCTTGCTGTTTTAGTGATTGATCGTCCATTTAAATCTCGATTGTTACAATATGCCAGCTTGGCTGGTAGTTTTGGCTAAATTTTCTTGAATATATCATTTGTTGAGCGCTACGGACAGTCGAAAAGATACCTTTTTCAACAAGAAATACAGATCAAGACATTTTAAACACCATAAACTGACGCAAGTTTGAATTTGGTAAGATAATCAAGACATTCCTGTGCAGTCAAAGGTTTTGAATAATAATATCCCTGTAAAATATGACAGCCGTGTTTTTTTAGGAAATTTATTTGTTCAATTGTTTCAACACCTTCTGCGATAACACTCATTCCCATAGCTTTACCCATTGCAATAATTGCGCTGACAATGGCTTGGTCTTTTTCTTGTTCGATCTTAGAAATAAATATTTTGTCGATTTTTAAAGTGTCAATTGGGTAGTTGGTTAAATAAGCCAAAGAAGAATAACCTGTACCAAAATCATCTAAAGAAATCGAAATATGGCGTTGTTTAACTTGTTGTAATAAGTTGAGTACGTTGTCAGATTTTGCGATTAATGATGACTCTGTAATTTCAAGTTCAAGCATATCTCCTGAAATTTTATACATATTCAGTGCTTGGTCGATATCTTGGATCAACTCACCCCGATGGATTTGTTGTGCAACAATATTGACGGAAACACGCAGATAGTCAAAATTTAGATCCTGCCAAATTCGGATTTGTTTACAGGTTTCAAATAGTACAAATCGTCCAATTTCAGTAATTAAACTGGACTCTTCAGCGATTGGTAAAAATAAATCAGGGGTAATTAAGCCAAGTTTCGGATGTTGCCAGCGAATCAATGCCTCAAAACCATAAATTTTTTCAGTCTGTGTACAAATTTTTGGTTGATAGTAAACAAGCAGTTCTTTGTTTTTAAGCGCTAGTCTTAAGTCACCTTCTAAATTAATATTTTGCTGGATAAGTCGAGCATTTTTATTATTGTAAAGATAGGCTGTATTTCCACCTAAACTTTTGGCTTCAGCCAATGCTTGTTCTGCATGGCTATTTAATGTATCAACTTGACGACCATGTTCAGGATAAAGTGCAATTCCAATTGAGACAGAAATAAAATGCTCATTATTATGAATAATAAATGGACTTTCAAAAGCTTTTAAAATACTTTTGGCGGTTTGATGTACCGTTTTTTTATTTTGACCATAATTATAAATCATCGCATAGTCATCATTATTTAAATACGATACCAATAAAGCATCAGGGCAAGACTGTCTTAAACGTTGTGCGATTTTTTGTAATAAAATATCTCCCGCTTGAGTACTTGCAAACTCATTAAAAGATCTAAAACGATCTATATTAATGCGGATGACTGCAAGATTTTGAAGTACATTATTAGGATCTGTTAAATAATGATGTAATTGCAAATTAAAATAAAAACGGTTAGGCAAATCAGTTAATAAATCATAATTCTCTAAATAAGAGACACGTTGTTCTTGTTTTCTTCTTTCGGTTAAATCAGTAATAATACCGACATAGTTAATGATTTTATTTTTTTCATCTGTAATCGCATTAATATGTAACCATAAAGTTAAATGTTTCCCTGTTAGAAATTCAATTTGCAACTCAGCATCATATTCTCCCTCTGCGACCAGTTTTTTAGTAATATCAAAATGTTGTTCTATAATTTCTTTTTTATTGTTGACTGTAATATCAAATAAATGTTTACCTAATAAATCGTTTTGCTGATAACCAATCAGCTTTTCAAAATAAGGATTTACTTCTAAATAACATAAATTATTATCGAGGACAAAAACGCCTTGAGCCACTTGTTCAAAAACATTTGCTGCCAGTTTTAACTGTTCTTGATCAGTTTTTTCTTTTTGAATATCACGATGAATCCCTACCATACGTATAGGTTTGAATGAAATAGGATGCCGAGCAATGACTTTCCCTGTATCTTGGATCCAGCACCATTGATCATTTCTTTTGATTCGATATTTGGCTTCAAAACGCTCAGTTCTACCGCGTAAGTGTTGCCGCATTAAATGTTGATAATTTTCCAAATCATCAGGATGAATTAAAGAGTCAATTTGAATGTGATATTCATCAATCTGATCAAATAAAATTTTATTTTTTGTATCAAATATTTCAATCGTACGTTTTTCGATATTCCAAAGCCATGAATTAATGCCTGCTGTTTCATGGGCGAAAGCTAAATTGGCTTGATGGTTTTCTAAACGATCATTAATCTGTTTAATATCATAAGTTCGCTCTTTTACTTTTTGTTCTAGTAATTGATTATTTAATAATAGTTCATTTTTAATTTGAACTGATTTATCAATCTCATGTTTTAATTTGTTTTGAAGTTGGTTGGTATCAAAAGTTTGTTGTTTAGATTGAAGTAGAAGTTTGCTTCGTTCAAAAGTAACAAGATCTAATTTATGGTGTAGTTTATGGGTAATATATCCTGCGAGTAAAATAAATAACAAAATAAGATTAAAATTAAATTGATAATAATGGCTTAAAGGACTAAAACTGAGAAACTTATAAAGCAAGCAGGGAATAGTTGCTGGAATAAATAAGAATAAAAAATATCTGAAACGGCTGGTTAAGTAAATAATTGCTGAAATTGAACCTAAGCAAATTAAAATGCTTGATAATATCAGTAAATGTGTTGCTGTAATATTCGGTGTATCAATAATCACATAATGCTGTAAAGTAAAAATTCCGAAACCTAAACAGCATCCAATCACTAAACAAATAAATTGACATAACGCATCTAGGTTAAAAATATTGTGATAAGGTGAAACTAAAATGGATTTAATTAATAACCAAGAAATGGTACAGATAATGCTAACAGCAGCAAACCACAAGCTGAATGAGAATGAGAAGCTTTTAAAATAAATATAGTAGATAAAAATATCATATAAGATAATGACAAATAACCAAATTAAAAAACGCTGCAAAAGGACAGCCGCACTTTTTATTTGTGAAGCGTATAAAAGTTCATCTTGAACATCTATGACCATTCCTAATGCCTTTGCCTTATTGAGGGTATTTTTTTAACTTTAGCTTTATATATGACATTTAAAATATGACTTAAATATATAACTTTAAAACATGTAAATTACTTATATTTTTTGGCAAAATCAATATATTTTTAAGAATTGTGTCACAAAATTGTATAAAAAATTATGGAAACTTATAGTTTAAAATAGACAGGGCGACCACAGGTGCAGTTTCAGTTCTAAGCACACGATCACCAATACACCAATTGTTAAATCCTACTTGGTTCGCTTGCTCTATTTCGGATTCACTTAATCCACCCTCAGGCCCAATCAATAATGCGATTTCTGTAGTTGCATTTGCAAGTACATCGGATTGCGCTTTGTTTGGTGCAAGTACAAGTTTGGTTGTAGGTAATTCAGAAATCAGCCATTTTTCTAAGCTTAATGGTGCTAAAATTTGTGGAACAATATTCATACCGCATTGCTCACAAGCTGCTATCGCAACTCCTTGCCAATGCTCTAATTTTTTTTGATCGCGGTCATATTTTAGACGCATTTCACAGCGTTCAGAGGTTAACAGTTGAATTTGTGTAACCCCTAATTCAACTGCTTTTTGAATGGCGTAATCCATACGATCCCCTTTACTCATGACTTGACCAAGTAAAGTGGTGAATGCAGGTGTACGATTATCGGGATGAAATGCGTCGACATAAACAGAAGCTGATTTTTTTGCAACTTCTGTTAAGGTCACATCATATTCACCACCTTGCCCATTAAACAAAGTGGATTTTTCACCAACTTGTGCACGTAAAACTTTTACCCAATGATGAAAAACTGTTTCAGTCAGCTCAACCGTGGTTTCAATGGCTAAATCAGTTTCAATATAAAAGCGGGGCATTCAGGTTTTACTCTTAAGTCAGTGAAATATCGGCTTCTTTCATATTTTTGGAGATTATTCAAAGATACGAAAGAAGCTGTTGCAATTATGCTAAACCGAGGTCAAGCACAAGTTGGCGGTTTGGTTCAGTATGGTTCATGGTATAGAAATGCAAACTTGGTGCGCCACCTGCAATCAAACGTTCACAAAGTTTTACTACAACTTCATGACCAAAAGCTTTAATACTCGCAGTGTCGTCACCATAAGTTGCCAATTGCTTACGAATCCAACGAGGAATCTCAGCACCTGTACCATCAGCAAAACGAATTAAATTGCTGGCATTGGTAATAGGCATAATGCCTGGGGCAACAGGAATATCAACGCCTTCTTTTTGAATACGATCTACAAAGTAAAAATACGCATCTGGATTAAAGAAGAATTGAGTCAATGCTGCATTTGCGCCTGCACGTGCTTTTTCACAAAAACGTTGAATGTCTTTGTCGAAGCTTTCCGCTTGCGGATGCATTTCAGGATAAGCAGCCACTTCGATTTGGAAATGATCTCCTGAATGTTCACGGATAAAGCGAACTAAATCTTGAGCATAGGGTAATTCGCCCAAACCCACTTGACCTGAAGGTAAATCACCACGTAGCGCAACAATGCGATCAATGCCTTGTGATTTGTATAAATCTAAAAGCTCAGCAATACGTTGTTTGTTATCACCAATACAAGAAAGGTGAGGAGCAACAGGTGTGCCTTTACCATTAAAATCATTCAAGGTGGATAGAGTGCGTTCACGGGTAGAACCACCTGCACCATAAGTTACAGAGAAAAACTCTGGATTTAATAATTGAAGTTCTTGGTGTACAACTTTAAGTTTTTCCGCACCAGCGTCAGTTTTAGTTGGGAAAAACTCAAAAGAAATAGGAATTTTTTTAGACATGTTCAAATCCTTTTTTATAAATACTGTTGCTTATTCTTTCCCTCATCCCAACCTTCTCCCTAAGGGAGAAGGGAAATTCATTACATTATTAAGAACTGTAATGAAAAATCTCTCTCCTGAGCGTGCTTTAAGCACTGCTTTAAAGTTCAGCGCAAGAGAGGGTTAGGAGAGGTGAAAAGCTTAGTATTTATAAGCTTCAGCTTTAAACGGACCTTCAACAGCAACACCCAAGTAGTCAGCCTGTTCTTGAGTTAAAGTTGTCAACACACCACCAAAACCAGCAACCATAGCAGCAGCAACTTCTTCGTCTAATTTCTTAGGAATAAGTTCTACACGGATTGCAGCTTGTTTTTGATCTTCAGGAAGATCAGCAAATTTTTCAGCAAATAAGTGCATTTGACCTAAAACTTGGTTAGCAAAAGAACCATCCATAATACGTGAAGGGTGACCAGTTGCATTACCAAGGTTGACTAAACGACCTTCAGATAAAAGGATTAAATAATCGTTTTCATTTTCAGAGCGATAGACTTGGTGAACTTGAGGTTTTACCTCAACCCATTTGTAACTGCGTAAATAATTTGTGTCGATTTCAGTATCGAAGTGACCAATATTACAAACAACTGCGCCCGCTTTTAATGTATCTAACATTGCGGCATCACAAACGTGATAGTTACCTGTTGTGGTTACGATCAAATCAGTATTTTGAAGAAGGTCAAGATTAATGTCTTCTTTTTTACCTGTTTGAACACCATTTTTGTATGGTGCAACTACTTCATAACCGTCCATGCAGGCTTGCATTGCACAGATTGGATCAACTTCAGTGACACGTACGATCATACCTTCTTGACGAAGTGATTGCGCAGAACCTTTACCGACGTCACCGTAACCGATCACAAGCGCACGACGACCAGATAACAACATATCTGTACCACGTTTGATCGCATCATTTAATGAGTGACGGCAACCGTATTTATTGTCGTTTTTAGATTTAGTTACTGAGTCATTTACGTTGATTGCAGGAACTTTTAAAGTACCATCACGGTGCATTTCATACAGACGCTGAACGCCTGTCGTTGTTTCTTCAGTAATACCGTGGATTTTTGCAATCACTGCTGGATATTTTTCATGAACAAGTGCAGTCAAGTCACCACCATCGTCCAGAATCATGTTGGCATCCCAAGGCGTACCATTGACATTAATTTGTTGTTCTAAACACCAAACATATTCTTCTTCAGTTTCGCCTTTCCACGCAAATACTGGAATACCCGCAGCAGCAATTGCAGCAGCAGCGTGATCTTGAGTAGAGAAGATGTTACAAGATGTCCAACGAACTTCTGCGCCTAACTCAACCAATGTTTCAATTAAAACAGCAGTTTGGATTGTCATGTGAATACAACCCAAAATTTTAGCACCAGCCAATGGTTTTGCAGCAGAATAACGTTTACGCAAACCCATTAGAGCTGGCATTTCTGCTTCAGCAAGTTTGATTTCTTTACGACCGTAGTCAGCTAGGGAAATATCGGCAACTTTGTAATCTGTAAATGAAGCATTAACCGCGTTCATCACGATCTCCTTATAAAAAACAATTGATCATTATGTTCGCGGATGCCGTTGTTGGTGATTCTGAGAAGAATACCGATGGTCGAGCCTAGCGATCTTACATTACTGTTTCTTGTTCTTGAAAATCAGTCTGTAAGAAAGTCGCAGCATCCCTCGACTGTGGCGTATTGTACTTGGAAAATGATTTTGTTCCAATCCAAATTCATTTAAAAATTGCCTAAATCTCTTTGAGTTTATATGATCTTTTAAAAATTAAGTTGTAGCATTCAAAAAATGTCTAAAACAAAACAGCATATAAAACTCACAGATATTTTTCTGTATTTCCTAGGCGTTGTTCTTTTTATACATTTGCTTTATAGGATTTTATATTAGAGTTTACCTTTTAAAATTTGGAATAGATATGCAAATCCCATACAATATTTATGTCTTTAATCTAATGCGAATGCAGTAAAAAAGTGTTTATTTTTTAGATAAATATTAAAAATAACTTCTAGTTAATGAGTATCGTATTCTTCTTCTCACATATTTTGACGACTAATCCTAATTGGGATTTCAGTGTTATTTTATTTAATCTGTGTATTAAAACTGTATTTTATGTAGTGAAAAAACACATTAATAATATACTGAAAAAGTGTTGTTTTTTATGAAATATATCTTTTATTAAAAATTTAATAATAATATTTGTTTGTTTTATAAAAATAATTTTTAGCTAGTTGAAACCAATCATGAAATAAATAAAATTCTATGTATCTACTTAATTGCACGTATTTTATACAAATGTATTTATGATTTTTACATTAAAGTTAAGTGTAAAATTACAAATAAAAAAGACATCAAAGTGAGTGGTTGAAAATCAATATTTTTTTAAAAATGTATTTAAAATTTCTTAAAACACAAGTTTACAAAGTTGTGAGTGTTTATTAATTAGTATTCAAAAATGAGAAATAAGTCACATTTTAATTTAGATAAGAATCATTATGCGCAATCCCTATTATTTATTATTTGTAAGTGTTTTCCTGTATTCTAATACAAATTTTTCATATGCTACCCAAGTATCTGACACTTTAAGAGAGCGAGCAGTATCCCAAATTAAAAATGGGCAGATCCAACAGGGTGCGATTACACTTGAACAATTAGTAAAAAAATACCCAAATAATCAAAAGATATTAGCAGATTATTTATTGTTGGTTGTTCCTATTCACCATCCTAATGCAACAAAATTATTGAGTTTGACTCAACGTATCCAAGCTAAACAATTTCCTGAATATGCTCACTTTGCTGTGGTGAAGTTATTACGTGATCAAAAGCAATTTTCACAGGCAATATATCTTTTAGAGCAATTTGAACCATATCAAAAACAAAATCAACTACAAGTAAATCTTTTAAAAGCACTTTTATTTAGTGAGAATAAGCAAGAAAAGCAAGTACTTAAAGTTTTAAAGAAGATTGATCTAAAAGCTTTAACGGCAGATCAGTTGATGCAAGTTGCTTATAGTTATCGTATCCTGCAACATCCTGCAGAGGCTGTACATGCGATTCAATACGCATATAAGAAAAAGCCATTAGATGAAAATATTCAAAAGGAATATGTGAATAGTTTGCTGGCGTTAGGAAGTTTTGAACGTGCTGAAAAAATTGTTCAAAACCATCCTCAAACAAAGTGGGGATCAATGCTAAAGCAACAAAAGCAAGATGGACGTGGGGGAGCGGTACAGGCTGTAAATATATCTGATACTTTAAGAGAGCGAGCTGTATCACATATTAAAAATGGGCAAACTCAACAAGGTGTAGTAGAGTTTGAGCAATTATTAAAAAAATATCCAAACAATCAAAGAATATTGGCAGATTATCTATTGTTGGTTGTTCCAATTCGCTCTTCAGATGCAGCAACACTGCTTAATTTGGTTCAACGTATCCAAGCTAAACAATTTCCTGAATATGCACACTTTGCTGTGGTGAAGTTATTACGTGATCAAAAGCAATTTTCACAGGCAATATATCTTTTAGAGCAATTTGAACCGTATCAAAAACAAAATCAACTACAAGTAAATCTTTTAAAAGCACTTTTATTTAGTGAGAATAAACAAGAAAAGCAGGCGCTTGAAGTTCTAAAAAAGATTGATTTAAAAGCTTTAACGGCAGATCAGGTGATGCAAGTCTCATATAGTTATCGCATCCTGCAACATCCTGCAGAGGCTGTACATGCGATTCAATACGCATATGAGAAAAACCCATTAGATGAAAATATCCAAAAAGAATACGTGAATAGTTTGCTGGCATTAGGAAGCTTTCAACGTGCTGAAAAAATTATCCAAAACCATCCTCAAACCAAATGGGAGTCGACTTTAAACCAACAGATTGAATTAGGATATTTAGCACAAGAAATTGGTGCGGCAATAAAACGACATCAATATTTATCAGGACGTGGTGAACATGATGCAGTGAGCTATCAAAAGTTAGATCGAGTATTGGTGGAAGCTGATCAAATAGCTGCCCGAAATCAACTGGTTCAACCATTCTTTAATCGCTTTTATTATGACTATCTATATGCTTTGAGTTATAGAGGAAAATCAAAGCAAGTATTAGATATTTTAGCGCAAGTGCAATTACCCACAGTGACATCCATGCCAGCGTATGTGCGACAAGCTATAGCTGATGCTTATCTTGCAGAACGTCAAGCGAAAGAAGCAGAGCAATTATATCGAACCTTAGTTACTGAAAAAAATTATTCTGATATGTCTGTTTATAGTGCATTTTATTATTCACTTTTAGAGCAGGAAAAATATGATCAAGCCAATCAGCTAATTCATGAGATTGATCATTTATTGCCGACATTCCAATACAGTCAAGCCAAAGGGGTTGATAAGTCTGTTCATACGGATCGGTCTCAATATATTGGTTTGCGTGGTTTGAATTGGGCGTACAGTAATCGTTTAGACATTGCTGAGCCGTATTTTGAAGGTTTGGTAAATAAAACTTCAAATACAGATGATGGTTTAAATCAGCTTGCTCGTATTCAGCGTTGGCGTGATAAGCCTGAACAAGCACAACAAACTTTAGCAAGATTAAATGGTTTGATGCCTGTTTCTAAAACTACCAAAATTAATCTGATGCAAAATGCACAAGCACTAGGTGATATCCAAGCTTGGAGAGCGCAAACTGATCAATTGGCACAGGATTATCCAGAAGATACCAGTATTGTTAAAAGTCGCAAAGAATTAGCGGATAGAGATCGAGCAACGATTCAACATAGTAGTCGTTTTTCTCGTAGCCGCTCAGACCAAAATAATATTTCTGAAGGTTTAAAAGGTTCTAAAGATCGTGAGCTAACAACAACTTTATATTCTCCTTGGTTTTCAGATAACTATCGGGCATTTGTTGAGCATCGAGATATTTGGGGGAAGTTTCGTCAAGGTAACTTAGAGCAACAACGTTATGGTGTTGGCTTGCAATGGCAAGACCAAAGAAAATCTTTAACACTGACTGCTTCACAAAACGATGATGCTGATCGCCAAGGTTTAGAAGCAGAGTGGACACATCAGCTCAATGATCATTGGCAATATTATTTAAATGCCAATAGCCAAGCCGATATACCTTTACAAGCAATTGAGCTTGGTCATGAAGGCTATGCTTTGGGTGGTGGTATTCGCTGGAAAGAAAATGAGTCACGTCAAGCAGGTTTTGGATACACCGTGACGGATATCGATGATGGAAACTTAAGACAAGAATTTTCAGCAGATTATTCGCAGCGTATTTTTTTAAGTCCACATCAGACAACAACTGCAGGAATCAATGCTTATTACGGGAAAAATAGCTTAAATAATGTGTCTTATTTTAGTCCAAAGCAAAGTTCAAGTTTTGGTTTAAGTCTAACCCATGAGTGGCTAACTTGGCGTGAGTATGAACGTTCCTTTACCCAACGTTTTGGTCTAGGTGTTGGATTTTATCAACAACAAAACTTCGATACCAAGCCAATCGCTGATCTGCAATATCAACATTTATGGAAGTTATCGAGAACATGGTTACTACGTTATGGCATTGGCTATGGCATGCATGTTTACGATGGAGAATATGAAAATCAAATGTACGGCAATTTAGGTTTTGAGGGACGCTTCTAATGAAATATATAAATCAACTTTCAAAATCTATATTCATCAGTGGCTTGGTTATTGTTTCTACACATGCTTTGGCAGAAACGACAGTCAAAGATTTGGCACTTGAACCTGAGAAAAAAGTTTTATTTGATCAGCAACGTTTTGTTAGCTTAACTTTTCATGATGTGCGTGATGATGTACTTAAAGCAGGTGATCGTGATCCTTATGCAATTAGCACACAAAACCTAGTACAGTTTTTTGAATGGCTAAAACGTTCAGATTGGAATCCTGTAAGTTTAAAACAAATTACAGAGGCTCGACAGAAAGGTACAGCTTTACCTCGAAATGCGGTTTTGATTAGTTTCGATGATGGTGCACTCAGTCATTATAGTCGGGTTTTTCCTTTAGCAAAAGAATATCAAATTCCAGTAGTTTTTGCTTTGGTGACGAGTTGGATGAATGGAAATACCAAAGCCATTTATGAAGCTTATGGACAAGGTAATGAAATGACTTGGGCGCAAGTTCGAGAAATGCAGCGCTCTGGCTGGGTAGAGTTTGCAAGTCATTCACATGATTTACATCAAGGAATTTTAGCCAATCCTCAAAATAATCAACAACCAGCAGCAATTACACGACTATATTCTGCAACATTAAAACGTTATGAAACACAACAAGAATATGAACAACGTATAGTCCAAGATTTAAAGCAATCTCATGAAATCTTGCGTAAAGAGGTTGGTATTTCTCCAGTTGCCATCATTTGGCCCTACGGCGCTGTCAATGTAGAAGCAGAAAAATTAGCACAAAAAGCAAGTTTTCCTTTGTCTTTTAGTCTGGGGACAGATGCGGTAAATCGTATTCATGATGGTACTTTTCAGCGTGGTTTAGCTGTGAATAATCCTAGTTCTGAAGACTTGTATGAGCAAATGACAGATTCTATCCATTATCAAAACTTTGTTCGTTATGCGCCTATGCGTGGTTTAACTTTTGATTTGGGAGAGTTTTCACAAGATTATCGTCAAGCAGACCAGCAACTTGGTCAAGTGTTAGATTTGACCAGTGCCCTAAAAAGTAATGTGTTGGTTTTGAATGCAGTAAGTGATCAAGATAAAGATGGCATCTATGATCATACGTATTTTCCAAATACATATTTGCCTGTGAAATCTGATGTGTTAAATCGGACTTTATGGCAAGCAAAGACTCGTATTTTTAACCAAATTTATGTGCAGTTACCATATTCATTAGAGCAGCAACAACCCCAACTTGTCGCAAACTTATCGCAGCAGTTATTTAAAAATAATACTAGTTTAGATGGAATCGTTTTAAAAACAGATTCATATTTGCAATGTGCTTTTCAAACAGTACAAGAACAAAAGTGTATAGATCAGCAACAGCAGGTTAAACACACTTTGCAAGAGATCAATAACAGTTCAAAACGATATTCAAATATCAGTAATCCCTTTAAATTGTCTTTGCAAGTCCAGCTTGCTGCGATAGAAAAAGGCACATTGTTCGCATTTTTTAATCAATTTAAGGATCAAGTAAAATTATTCAATTTTGAAATAGATAGCCTGCAACAAGAACAGCAATTTAAGGACTTTTTAAAGCAAATCGAATCATTCAGTACTGAGCAAAAAGCACAAATTTGGGTCACGCTCTCTGTAGATTCTGCGCGAACTGCGCAAGACTGGAAACGTATTCAAGCTAATTTTTTAGCACTACAACGTTTGGGCGTACAAAAATTGGCAATCAACCGATATAACACTGTTAATGCGGAATTGGTTCAAGAGTTTTTATACACACCATTAAGCTTAAATCAAAGTCCTTTAACGTATCGAAATCCCTTTATTTCTAAAACAGAGGGGAAATCGCCATGACCACAGTCGAGCTTTTGTTCCTTTTTGCTTTTTTATATCCATTGGTTATGGCATGGACATGGATGATCGGTGGAGTATGGTTTTTCTTTAAGAGAGAATATAAGCAAAATCAATTACCTGAAATTTCTCAGCAAGGGTGCAGTATTATCATTCCATGCTTTAACGAAGAAGCACAGGTTAGAGAAACTATTCGTTATGCTTTACAGACACAATATCCAAAATTTGAAGTAATAGCAGTCAATGATGGAAGTTCGGATCGTACCGCAGAAATTCTAGATGAATTAGCAAAACAGTATCCAAGTTTAAGGGTTGTGCATCTGGCTGAAAATCAAGGGAAAGCATTTGCTTTGCGTTCTGGCATGATGGTGAGTCAATATGAATATTTAATTTGTATAGATGGCGATGCTTTATTACATCCTCATGCCGCAATTTGGATGATGCATCATTTAACCAATTTTAATCGTGTTGGTGCGGTGACTGGAAATCCACGCATTATTAATCGTTCAAGTATCTTAGGGAAACTACAGGTCGGTGAATTTTCATCTATTATCGGGTTGATTAAACGTGCCCAAAGAACTTATGGGCGTATTTTTACCGTTTCGGGTGTGATCGCAGGTTTTCGTAAAACAGCTTTAGAGCAAGTTGGCTTTTGGTCTGATGATAAAATTACAGAAGATATTGATATTTCATGGAAAATTCAATTGGCAAAATGGGATATCCATTATGTGCCTAATGCACTTTGTTATATCTATATGCCTGAAACTTTGTCTGGTCTATGGAAACAACGATTACGTTGGGCGCAAGGTGGAGTTGAGGTTTTACGTACTTACATTCCAAAGCTATTTAAATTAAGTGCCTTAAAAATGTGGCCTGTGGCATTGGAGTCCATGATCAGTATGATTTGGGCTTATGTAATTTTATTGATTATTGTCCTATTTTTTGTAGGGTTATTTGTACCCTTGCCTGCTGAGTGGTACATAAAATCTTTATTTCCACAATGGTATGGCGTCATTCTTGCTATTACCTGTCTAATTCAGTTTTTTATCAGTCTATGTATAGATAAACGTTATGACGATCAACGTTTTTTTAGAAATTATTTTTGGGTGATTTGGTATCCACTATTTTTCTGGCTTTTGGGTGCAGCGACTACAATTGTTGCAGTTCCAAAGGCATTGTTTGCACGTAAAAAAAGAGCGAGATGGGTAAGCCCAGATCGAGGTTTCAGAGGAGAAGATGTATGAATAGTTTCCATTCAGATGTTGTAACAGATGAGTCTAAGCTTGATATTCCTGCATATATTGATCAACCTCAATATGTTAAAAATAAAGGAGCCCATTATACTTTGCAGGCCATAGGTTGGACTTTGTGGACAGTTTTACTTTTGCCTTTACTCACTGTGTTACTTTGGATTTTTCAGGGTAAATTGATTCAAAGTTATATTTTTGCAGAGCATTTTAGTGTGCAAATTTATAATTTTGCTTGGTTAGCCTTAATCGTTGTCGTGTGTTGTGCTTCATTGCTTGTTTGGGCAAGCTATAATTGGTTACGATATCGAACAGCAAAAAATCCAAAAGTATTGAATGTCACACACTCAACTTTAGCTGAGGATTTTTTAATTAGTACTGAGGAACTCTTAAAAATTCAAAAATCTAAAAATATTGTGCTTCATTATGATGATGAAGGTGTTTTATATAATTATGAGCTTAAAAAAGCTTAATATATATATTGATACTTATGAAAAAGAGGTGGTTTATCCACCTCTTTTTCATTCATCCTTATAAATATCTTTTTGCAACTCAATTGCTTTATGATTTTCATCCAAAATTTTTGTTGTGAGTTCTGGTGCTGATTTATTGCGAATGTATTCTAAATCCCGAATATTTTTTTGTACTGCAACAGCACCAAATAAACTTAGTAAAAAAGCCATGATATAAAAGCCTTTTTCACTTAACAGTAAATTTGCATTCCATAAACCAACAGCTAAAAGTGCAATGCAAATAATGACCGATGCCCAACATAAGCCAAAATAAATTGGCGTGACGTGTACACCCTCAAGCCGATCCCGAATAATTTTTTGTAATGATACGGCTGAAAAAAGCCCATATAAAATTAAAATTAAATAATAACCTTTTTCATTCAATAACATATCTGCATTGAATAAACCTACAGCATAGGCAGCCGCACCTGCCAATAATGCAACCCAACTCGCAGCAATAAAGGCAGGCGTAGGTTTATTGATGAATTGATTCATTGTTATTTTCCTTATAATCTTACTGTTTTATATCTTCCATTATGCCTAAAGCAAAAAGTATGGCAAATATTTTCAAATAAAAGAGCATCCTCAGATTTGATAAATACCTATTCATGTGTACATATGCATTTGCTTTTGAAATAAATGTCGTTTTTTAACAGGATTGTTGGTGTGGATTATCCAAATTGTTATAAAAATAATTTGTTATGATGAGAAATTTAAAATTTTTATATCATTGTTTAAAAATAATGTCTTAGAGTATTATTGGTATTAAATAGCCAAAACGTCATGGCTACTTAATACTCAAGTTTTTGTATCTTATGATGATTTTTTAATATCCATTAATAAGCTAAAGTTTTCCAAGCGTTTTTCAGTATCATAAATATCACAAGTGAAAATAAACTCATCTACATCATATTTTGCCAAAAGATTATCTAAACCTTGTTTAACAGTAGTTGGCGAGCCAATTTGCGCCATCGCTAAGAAATTTTGTACTGCCATTTTTTCAGCAGCTGTCCAACGTCCTTCCATCGTTGCTACGGGTGCTTTTAATTTCATGCTGCGTCCCGTTAAAAGGCTTTGAATACGTTGATATACACTGCTTGCAAGATATTCTGCTTCAGCATCTGTTTGTGCTACAACTGTTGGCACGCCCATTGAAACATAAGGTTTGTCTAAATATTGCGATGCTTGGAAATTATCACGGTACAACTCAATCGCTTGTCCCAACATACGCGGTGCAAAATGAGAAGCAAAAGAGTAGGGAAGTCCCAAACGTGCAGCAAGTTGTGCACTAAATAAACTTGAACCTAATAACCAAACAGGTACATGCGTCCCTTGTCCTGGTGTTGCTGTAATTCTTTGGTTTGGTTGCGCATCATCAAAATATTGTAAAATTTCAACAACATCATTTGGAAATTGATCTTCAGTTTCTTGACGCCCCCGTCTTAAAGCACGCATGGTTACTTGGTCAGTGCCTGGCGCACGACCTAAACCTAATTCTATTCGATTTGGATAAAGTGTTGCTAATGTTCCAAACTGTTCAGCAACCACTAAAGGTGCATGATTGGGGAGCATAATGCCACCTGAACCGACTTTCAGCGTCTGTGTATTGGCAAGAATATAACCTAATAAGACAGCGGTAGCAGAACTGGCGATACCATCCATATTGTGATGTTCTGCAAGCCACAAACGATCGTATCCCAACTTTTCAGCATGCTGAGCGAGTTCAAGTACGTGTTTTAAAGAAAATGCAACATCTTGGTCTTCACGTACAGGTGCTAATTCTAAAATCGAAAACTGGGTATTTTGTAAAGATCGCATAGCTATACTCAAAAATAGGATATATCGAAATAGTACGATATAAATAAAACGCTGTATATCGAAAAATTTCGATATTAAAAAATACTTACAAACATTAAAATTTAAATCTGAATTAAATTTTTAGCATAAAAAAACCTAGAAAGTCAGCTTGCGATCCAACTTTCTAGGAGAAAACTTAAAGAACTTTTAAAAATTTAAACTTTCTATCTGAGTATTTAAAATCTATTAACGGCGATGTTTATTTTTATAATGACCTAAATGACGTCCATTATCATGGCGATAGTTACGGTCATTATAACGGTAGTTACTGCCACGGTAGCCACCATCATAGCGGCGGTCGTATCGGTCGTTGTATCGACCATCATAACGGTCATCGTAACGACGATCTTCACTGACTTTACGTCCTAAAGTTGAACCACCAGCAGCACCTAAACCTGCACCAACATAACCACCTGTAGAACCTGCTACATTTCGTCCTACGGTATAACCACCCGCACCACCTAATGCACCACCAATTGCAGCACCTGTACGGTCACGGCGATTACTTGATGCTGCTGCGCCACCTGCGCCACCAATTGCAGAACCAATCATTGCACCTGTGCTGCCACCCATTTGATTACCAATCGCAGCACCAACGACACTGCCTAGACCTGAAGAAAGGGCAACACGAGAGCCATTATCTGCATGTGCACTTGTGATCATCGTTGCTGCAAGTACAGTCGCACCAATCATTGCTTGTATTTTCATGTTCAAACTCCTTCTCGAAGCTTCTTCAATTTCTTAACTTAGACTTAATTTAGCGAACAACTGCGGTTTGATTGTGGACTCTGTTGTATTGAAATTATCGTGATACGTAAACATTTTGTAACTTTTGTCTTTTATTTATTCATAGTTCGTTCTGACATTGGAACATTAAAAGTAGATCTAAATTTTTAAGAGAATAAATTGCTTAAATTAAAAGTTTATACCTAAAATAAAAAGGTATAAGTTACATGTTTTTAAATAGCCTAAGTATAAATTAAGCATCGTTTAGTCAATATTTTTTAATTTATAAATAAAAAAGCACTCAAAACTGAGTGCTTTTTATATGTCGATGAATTAACGACGATGTTTACGATATTTTTTATTGTACTTACGATTATCATAGTGACGATCTTCAGATACTTTTTTACCAAGTACCGAGCCGCCTGCAGCACCTAATGCAGAACCAATATAGCCACCTGTAGAACCGCCTACGTTTTTACCCACTGAGTAACCACCTACACCGCCTAAACCACCACCGATTGCAGCAGCAGTACGGTCACGTTTATTGGTTGCAACCGCAGCACCACCAGCACCACCAAGCGCTGAACCAATCATGGCACCTGTGTTACCACCCATTTGTTTACCAATTGCAGTTCCTGCAACACTTCCTAACGCTGAAGTTGCTGCAATACGAGTTGAGTTGTCAGCATGGGCATTTACTGTAAAAACTGACGTTACTGCTAAAGCAGAACTTAATAATAATGCATTTAATTTCATGTCTTGCTCCATGTCCTGATATGGACAGCTCTATCTCTATTCGATGAGGTAAATGTAACAAAAGGCGACATGGAAAATGTGGAGAAGATTTCCGTTTATTAGGGTGTTTAGTTTCTGAATGTTGGTTTTCTATTAATATTGTGCTTTAAAGCAGCAGGCATTTAAAAATAATGTAGAAACTATGAATTTAAATGCCGAATTTTCAGCCAATTTTTTAAATGAGGTGGATTAGGCATTGATTTAAATGCTTAGCTTATATTCTAAAATGCTGATTTTTAAATGTGTTTATATATACTGTTTAGGTTTTAGAACTTCTAAAGTTATTGTCTATGTTTGAGTATTTTTTCTTGAGAATAGAAAAACTGATCCTATGAAAAATAAAGAGAAATTCAGTTAGCTGTGTTATTTAAAAGCGAGAATCGTTAAACTAGGCACAATTTTTAAAATGTCTTACCGTGTTTATCCTGATAAGTGTCCTGATAAATGAATTTGGGTAGGCTTAAGCTTGAGATTTTATTTAAATGAAAGAATCGTTACGTTTACGATTAGACCAATTGTGTGATCGACACGAAGAGTTAGAGGCACTACTTGCCGATGTAGAAGTTATTTCAGACAATAAACGTTTCCGTAATTTGTCACGTGAACATAATGATTTAACTGAAATTACGGATGTTTGGAAGAAATACAAACAAGCTGAAGAAGATATCGTTACTGCTGAAGAAATGACTTCTGACCCTGATTTTAAAGAGATGGCGATTGAAGAAATTAAGGAAAATAAAGCATTAATTGAAGCTTTAGAATCTGAATTGAATATTTTGATGATTCCAAAAGATCCAAATGATGCCAATTCAGCGTATTTAGAGATTCGTGCTGGAACAGGTGGTGATGAAGCTGCAATCTTCTCAGGCGATTTATTCCGTATGTATAGTAAGTATGCTGAAACGCAAGGTTGGCGTATTGAAGTTTTGTCTGAAAATGAAGGCGAGCATGGCGGTTATAAAGAAGTTATTTGCCTGATCAACGGTGAAGGCGTATATGGTCGCCTAAAATTTGAAAGTGGCGCACATCGTGTACAACGTGTGCCAGCAACGGAGTCTCAAGGTCGTGTGCATACATCAGCATGTACGGTTGCGATTTTGCCAGAAGTTGATGTCGATACCAATGTAGATATTAATCCTGCGGATTTGCGTATTGATACTTATCGTGCATCGGGTGCAGGTGGTCAGCACATTAACAAAACTGATTCGGCAGTTCGTATTACCCATATTCCGACAGGAACAGTGGTGGAATGTCAGGATGAACGTTCTCAGCATAAAAATAAAGCCAAAGCGATGGCGCTTTTGGTGTCACGTTTAGAAAATGCCAAACGTGCTGCTGCGGATGCTGCAACGTCAGAAATGCGTCGTGACTTGGTGGGTTCCGGTGACCGTTCTGAACGTATTCGTACATATAACTATCCACAAGGTCGTATGACGGATCACCGTATTAACTTAACTTTATATAAGCTAGATGCGGTGATGGAAGGGGATTTGACTGAGTTGCTTGACAGTTTACATCGTGAATATCAAGCAGATCAGTTAGCGCTTCTTGCACAGCAAAATGGTGGCTAAGTGAATATTGCACAGGCTTTAGCTTTACGTGGTGAACCTGAAAGTTACGAACGCCAAGAAAATGCATGGTTGCTTGAACATATTACCCAAATTGATGCTGTTGATTTGGTCATGAAAAAAGATCAACAACTGAGTAGTGATCAAGAACAAGCCTATAGAGATGGTCTAGCACGTATTCAAGCGGGAGAGCCATTAGCTTATGTCACAGGTTCACAACCATTTTGGACTTTAGATTTAAACGTTACACAAGATACTTTAGTCCCTCGTCCAGACACTGAAGTATTAGTGGAAACGGTTTTGCATTTGGACTTGCCTGAAGATGCGCGTATTGTAGACTTGGGCACAGGAACGGGTGCGATTGCTTTGTCTTTAGCAAGTGAGCGTCCAAACTGGGAAGTGACGGCAACAGATATTTATGAACCGACTTTAGAAGTTGCTTTATCAAATGCCAAAAAGCATGATTTAAATCAAGTAAAGTTTTATTTGGGAAGCTGGTTTGAGGCACTCAATCGTCAATATTTTGATTTGATTGTATCTAATCCACCTTATATTGATGCAGATGATGAGCATATGCGTGATTTGGCTTCTGAGCCACAACGTGCATTGGTTGCTGAAAATCAAGGTTTAGCAGATATTGAGCTGATTATTAAGCAAGGTAAAAACTGGTTGACGCATCAAGGTTGGATTGCTTTAGAACATGGTTATGACCAAGCAAATGCGGTACAAGCCATTTTCCAAAAGTATGGTTTTAAAGAAATCCGTACGGTCAAAGATTATGGTGGAAATGACCGTGTGACTTTAGCGCAGTGGTTAGCTTAAGTTTTAACGATTTCAAATGAAAATTATTTAAGAAAAAAGCCATATAATAAAAAGAGGTGATTTAAATCACCTCTTTTTATTTGGGCGTATTCAGTTTTACATTGGAAAATCTTGCAAAGATTCAGCAACTTCGAGTTGTGATAACGTATCTGCTTCCATTGCTAGGCACAATGCTACAATTTTGGCAGTATCTGCTAAATTTTCCTTTTTTAAAGCCAGCCCATTTTGAATGGCATTGAGATTTTCTTTTTGAATATCCAAAGCATATGCGAAATTATGTGTTTCTTGATTGGCAATAAAATGAGCAATCGCTTGATTTAAATCAGGTTGAGGCGCACTTAACAGACCATTAATTAACTCATCGAGTTGTTCTGTTTGGGCAGATAAAGAATGAACAAATTTTTGCACAAGTGAATGTTCAAGTACATCAGAGATTTTATTCATGGGAGAACCTGTAGCTAAAAACAACTTTAAACAACAAAATTTTGGGAGAGATAAAATTAAGTGAAAATCACATTAACTTGATTAAAAAATAATCCATTTGTAATTTTAAAGCAACTTTATTCAGACGAATGAACAATAAGTATATTTTAAAATTTAAAAATGAATTTTTGTTAAAATTAAATTATTCAATTGATTATATTTTATTTTTTACTAATAGTTAAAAATATTGATTGTTATTCACGATAAGAACCAGGACTCACGCCCGTCCATTTTTTAAAAGCACGATGAAACGCACTTGGATCTTGGAAATGTAATTCATCACTAATTTCTTGTAAGGTTTTAGTGGTTGTGGTTAAGAGTTCAATCGCTGTATCTCGACGTATTTCATTTTTAAGTTGTTGGTAGCTGGTACCTTCAGTTTTTAGTCGCCGTTGAATGGTGGCTTCGGACATATTCAGTTGTTGTGCCAAACTATTTAATTCTAGCCATTCTACTGGTGGATGTTGCATGAGTGATTTACGAATGATGGAACTGAGTGCGTGGGGATTCTTAAAACGGACTAATAGGTTTTCAGGGGTATTCCGAATGAATTCATACCAAGATTTTTTATCTTGTTTAATGGTTATTTTTAAATAACTGGCATCAAACTGGATATAATTTTCATCTGCATGATATTGAATATTCTCACAAAATCGTACCTTATAGTCATGGTCATCTAAAGGTGCTGCACATTTGAGCTGAATTTTATTGATGATTAAGCGTTGTCCACTCAGCCAACAAATTAAACCATGAATCAACATCAGGTAGGTGGCGTATGCAAACATGGCTTTAGGCGATTGACGATCATAAATTACGATATATGCATAATTTTCCTCAACAAATAGGGTACTTTCAAAATCATCTAAAATTGCATTTAAAAACTGCAAGATTTGGTTGAGTGCAATTTTGACGGTTTCAGCTTGCATCAGCATTTTGGATAAGAGTTGGAAGCTACCTCGACGCATGGCATGACTGTCCATACCAAAAAACTCATCATTCATTTGATTGGCGATTTCTGTCCAAAGGTGAGCAAAAGCACGGACTGAAATTCTGCTTTTTTCGGATTGGATTAGCTCAGGTGAGATTCCAGCTTTTTGCATTAAACGATCTAGGTCTAAGTTTTTATTTTGCGCAGTTGCCAAGGCTTCTTGTACCAATGCAATAGAAATTGTTCCTTTGCTGTATTTTGGCGGTTGATTATGCATAGCCAATTCCATTATTTTGTAGCACGACGTCATTGTCCAAATGCATCAATTAAAATGCAACTTTTGGAAATTGTACTCAAGTGTTTCTGTGTTTACTCTGCTGCTTAAGTCGAGTGCTCATTCAAAAAATGAATAGGAAAATAATATGAAAATTGCAGGAAAAGTTTTTGTTGTGACAGGTGGTGCATCTGGTTTAGGTGCAGCAACCGCAGCATTTTTGGTTGAACGTGATGCCAAAGTCATCATTGTCGATATGAACAATGAGCTGGGTCAGCAAACACAACAGCAATTGGGTGCAAATGCCAAGTTTGTGCAACTTGATGTGACTGATGAAACCACAGTTGAACAATTTTTTAATGAGGTTGAACAAGAGTATGGTCAGCTCAATGGCTTGGTGAATTGTGCAGGGATCGGACCTTCTGCCAAAGTCTTAGGTAAAAAAGGCATTCATGCACTGGCTGATTTTCAACGTGTTCTAAATATCAATGTATCGGGTACATTTAATATGCTGCGTTTTGCAGCCAATTTGATCGCAAAATATGAGTTGCAAGCAGGTGAAGAAGATCGTGGTGTGATTATCAATACCGCTTCAGTTGCAGCATTTGATGGTCAAATTGGACAGACAGCTTATTCGGCTTCAAAAGGTGCAGTTGTTGCAATGACATTACCTTTAGCACGTGAGCTTGCACAACATGCAATTCGTGTCATGACCATTGCGCCAGGGATCATGGAAACGCCGATGCTCAAAGCATTACCGCAAAATGTACAGGATGCTTTAGGTCAAATGGTGCCATTTCCACCACGTTTGGCAAAACCTGAAGAATTTGCGTCTTTGGTGGGGCAAATTTGTGAAAATGGTTATTTGAATGGTGAAACGATTCGTCTTGATGGCGCAATTCGTATGCAACCAAAATAATCAAATATCTAAGATGACATAGAAATTTAAAGCACTCAGCTTTGTCACATGCTTCTTTGTTTCAACGAGGTAGCATGTGAATTTTCCTCAAGAAATTCATATCCCTTTTATTTTCTTTGTGCTTTTAAATGTACGAAGTCGGGATATTTTTGCCAAAACTATTGTAAAGACAGGATGCTGCTATGATTTTAAATGAAGAACACAAAATGATTCAGGACATGATGCGTGATTATTCGCAAAATAAACTGAAACCTACGGCAGCTGAACGTGATCAAACTTCTCATTTTCCAGCTCAAGAACTTAAAGCGCTTGGTGAATTGGGTGCTTTAGGCATGACGGTTGCTGAACAATATGGTGGTGCAGGGCTTGATTATGTTTCTTTGGTTTTGGCACTTGAGGAAATTGCTGCTGGTGATGGTGCAATTTCAACCATTGTCAGTGTACAAAACTCTTTACCCTGCGGTATTCTGCAACGTTATGGCACTGAAGCACAAAAACAAAAATATTTAACTAAACTGGCTACTGGGGAATGGCTTGGTTGTTTCTGCTTGACGGAACCACAAGCTGGTTCTGATGCAGGCGCTTTACAATGTAAGGCAGTGCGTGAAGGGGGTGAATGGGTAATTAATGGTACGAAACAGTTTATTACTACAGGTAAAAATGCTCAGATTGCGTTGGTATTTGCAGTAACTGACAAAGAGGCGGGCAAGCGTGGCATTTCTTGCTTCTTGGTGCCCACTGACACGGAAGGTTATATTGTTTCTCGTATCGAAGATAAAATGGGGCAACATTGTTCAGATACAGCCACCATCGTTTTTGAAAACTGCCGAGTGCCTGCTGAAAACTTATTAGGTCAGGCAGGTGAGGGCTATAAAATCGCCTTGTCCAATCTCGAATCAGGGCGTATTGGGATTGCATCCCAATGTGTCGGCATGGCTCGTGCTGCTTTGGATGCCGCAGTTGAATATGCCAATGATCGTAAGGCTTTTGGTGTGGAGTTGGTACAGCATCAAGCCGTTGCATTTCGTTTAGCAGATATGGCAACACAAATTGAAGCTGCAAGGCAATTGATTTTACATGCAGCAACTTTAAAAGATGCAGGGCTACCTTGTTTAAAAGAAGCATCTATGGCAAAGCTATTTGCTTCTGAAATCGCTGAAAAAGTGTGTTCCGATGCGATTCAGATTCATGGTGGTTATGGCTATGTTTCAGATTTTCCAGTAGAGCGCATTTATCGAGATGTGCGTGTCAGCCAAATTTATGAAGGTGCTTCAGATATTCAACGCTTATTGATCGCACGTGAAGTCACACGTGTTTAAGTATTTTTAAGTTATTGAATCAACTCCCCCGAATCTTATTGATGAAGGGGAGTTGATTTTAAGATTAAGGTGCAGGATTTGGTTGTTGACGGTGGATATCTTCAACACCTTGTAAAATTTCATCTGACAATGTCAAATCAAAAGCAGCAATATTTTCTTTAAGCTGAGATAAATGAGTCGCCCCAATAATGGTACTGGTCACAAAAAATTGCTGTTTAATATAAGCCAAAGCCAATTGCGTTAAGCTTAAACCATGTTTTTCTGCCAGTTGCGCATAGTGTTCAGTTGCCCATTCACTTTCTGGATTGCTATAGCGACTAAAACGGCTAAAACGCGTTACACGGGCATTGGCTGGACGTGCGCCATGACGAAATTTTCCTGTTAAATAGCCAAATGCGAGTGGTGAATACGCCAATAATCCAACGTTTTCATAATGCGCAATTTCTGCCATTCCGATTTCATAGCTACGATTCAGTAAGTTATAAGGGTTTTGCACACTGACAATTTTTTCTAGACCTAATTTTTCAGCCAAATGTAAAAATTTCAAAGTTCCCCAAGGGGTTTCGTTGGACAAACCAATATGGCGAATTCGACCTTTTTGAACTTCTTTAGATAATGCCGTTAAAGTCTCTTCCAAAGGAGTAATGTGTTGTTGACTATGTGCATCGCTATTACTGTAGCCGAGTTTACCAAAGAAGTTGGTTGGGCGTTGTGGCCAGTGTAATTGATATAAGTCAATATAATCGGTCTGTAAACGCTTTAGCGAGCCATCGAGTGCAGCCGCAATTTCACTTTCAATAAATTGGGTATGTCCGTCTCGAATATGGCTTCCACCTTGTTGGGGGCCTGCAATTTTTGAAGCAATGAATAATTTATCACGTTGCCCATTTTGTGCAATCCAGTTGCCAATGATTTGTTCAGTCGCACCTTGGGTTTCAGGCTTTGGTGGTACAGGATACATTTCAGCAGTATCCCAAAAATATAAACCTTGATCCAATGCATAACTCAGTTGTTCAAATGCTTCAGTTTGGTTATTTTGTTCACCAAAAGTCATCGTACCTAAACAGATTTCTGGAACTTGGATGCCTGATTGACCAAGTGGATTAAATTTCATTGCGTTTGTCCTGAAGTATTATTTTCAAATGATTTTACTTGCAACATCATAACGTGATGAAATGATTTTGATTGCTTAATTCTGTATAAGAAATTCTAAAAATAAAAAAAGCAAATCCGAAGATTTGCTTTTATTTAGACAATTATCATGAGTTATTCATCATCATGCTCATCGTCTGAATATGAAGATTCTTCTAAAGACGCATCAAAAATTAGAATTGCTTTACCATCGGTTTCAATCATACCTTGTTCTTCAAGCGTTTTCAGAACACGACCAACCATTTCGCGAGAACATCCCACAATACGCCCAATCTCTTGGCGAGTGATACGGATTTGGCGACCATTAGGTAAAATCATTGCTTCAGGTTGAGCAGACAGATCAATCAAACAACGTGCAATACGACCTGATACATCAATAAAGGCAAGATCGGTTACTTTACGTGTGGTATTTTTTAAACGTCTGACCAACTGTGCAAATACAGCATAACTTAAGTCAGGATATTGTTTGCTGACTTCATGAAAATTCTCATAAGAAATTTCGGCAATTTCGCAAACATCGCGGGTTCTTACTTCAGCGGTACGTTGTGGGTTTTGTTCAAATAACCCCATTTCTCCGAAGAAATCACCTGGATTGAGATATGCAACCACAATTTCACGATCATCGTCTTCACGTAAAATGATTGATACCGATCCTTTTAAAATTAAATACAGCGATTTTGACTCAGAACCCGCATCAACAATAGTCGTACGTTTCGGAAAACGATTGATGTGAGCACGCTTGAGTAATGCTTTGACTGATTCAGGAAGTTGTCCTGGCGACAAAGCATCTGTACTAAGTTGTGCTAAATTAGAAGACATGCTAAAAAATTCCAAATTGGATAATAACTAGACCGATTGATCTAAATTGAACTCGTCACGTAAAAGCGCAAGAGATGAAATTCCTTATCAACTCATTTTATGCTAGTGTACAGGTACCCTGTAAATTTATAGCTTTTTTTAGGTAGTTGCAATGCAAACTAGCGTACATTGGTTAGAGAATGTTGCTTTTGAAGCAAAATCGGAAAGTGGTCATCAAGTCGTGATGGATGGATCAGCCGAATATGGTGGTGAAAACCGTGGCCCACGTCCCATGGAGCTGATATTAATGGGACTTGGTGGTTGTGCTTCTTTCGATATTGTGACTATATTGAAGAAATCTCGCCAAGATGTGACAGATGTTGTATGTCAGCTTAAGGCAGAACGTGCTGACACAATCCCAGCAGTATTCACAAAAATCCATTTACATTTTGTCGTGACTGGACATGATGTGAAAGAAAAACAAGTTGCCAAAGCTGTCGAACTTTCTGCTGAAAAATACTGTTCTGCCAGCAAAATGCTGTCAGATGGTGGGGTTGAGATCACACACGACTTTGAAATTGTCGCTGCTTAATAATTATAAAATCAAAAAAGCCAAAATTGATTTTGGCTTTTTTTACTTGAATTATATTCTATTTTAGCTTTAATCTGAGTAGAATGGTCGACATTCAAAGTGCTAAAAATTGATAAAAATCACGTAAATTATCCAAAACAAAAATAATAGAAATCAAATTGTTACAAAATATTACAAACTCTCTTTGTTTTTAATTTTTGTATATTATTCAACCGTTTTAACGCGTCAAGAATAGCTGTGGATCAATACGCGCATTATTTAAGCTCATGCCCCAATGCAAATGTGGGCCAGTTACTCGTCCTGTTTTACCCACTAAGCCTAACACTTCACCTTGTTGCAATCGTTGACCTTTTTCCACATTAATTTTGCTCAAATGGCAAAACATGCTGATTAGCCCTTGTCCGTGATCGACTAAAACAGTTTTTCCATTAAAGAAATAGTCGCCAATACCGACCACTACGCCAGTTGCAGGTGCAACAACTTTTTGTCCGACGGGTGCTGGAATGTCTAAGCCTGAATGTGGTGCACGTTCTTCACCATTGAAAAAACGTTTGCGTCCAAAAGAATTACTGAATTTCCCAGCGGTGGGGCGGATGAAATGTGGAAAATCAGCCGATTGTGCTGCGGTAAATGATGCGTAAATATCATTTTGTTCTTTGGCTTCACGTGCATAACGATCAAGTTGTTCTTGTTGGGGATTAACATAATCTTGATTTTTGACAGTTAACCGTTGTTGTGCGTATTTATAAGGTTGAATCTCGATTTGAATAGGCTGAGCATTGGTTTGTAACAGTAATGTTCCCACAGGGGTTGATAGAGGAATGCCAAAAATCGCATAACGCTGAGAATTCGGTTGTGTAAGCAAAACAGGTTGCCCGTTGTATTTTACTTCAGTAACATTTTGCGCCAATGGAATAACCGCAATTCCACCTGCACGACGAGAGTCCTGAGGTAGTGCAAAGATTTGAGTTGTGGTAAATATTCCACATAAGATGAGTATTTTTTTAATTGAGCACACAATTCAATACAACAGTTAATTTTTATAAATTATGCGGCTTTTTCAAGGATATTCTCAAGAAGCAGATTGTTAATGATGTATGAATTAAATAGCCTAAGCTGTAATTGCAATTCACTATATTTGAAGATAGGTGAATTTCATAGTAGATGAATGCTAACTTAATGCAAAAAGTCTACTCAGTGGTATAAAGCCTCCATCCTTGGTGTGTGAATTGTGTATATCGATTTGTGCATATCTATGTTATTTGAATACTTTTAGTATTTTTAAAATAATATATAAAGGGGAGAGTTACTCTTGCCGCCAAGGAAGTTGATGAAAACGCCAACCATTGAATGTGCCACGTTGTAAGTTCTCATTTAGATCACCTTCAAAACCTTGTTCAATATTATAAACTCGCTCAAATCCAGCATTTAAAGCGACATTTGCTGCTGCTGCGGAGCGTTTACCACTACGGCATAGTAAGAGAATCAATGTATCTTTGCCGACCAAGTTTTCAAGCTGTTGGGTAAAAGATGGATTTCGATCTAAAGCTGTTCCAATCGCCCAAGGAATATGAACGGTGTTTTCTACATAACCGACAAATTTACGCTCCTCAGTTGTACGCACATCAACAATGACAGCAAGACCTGCTTGAAATAAAGCCCATGCTTCATGTGGTAAAATCGTCCCTGTAAATTCAAGATAATGATCTTCAACACGTTGCTTAGCATCATCTAAAATTTGTTTAATTTTTCCCTCATCTAAGGGGAAAAAATTAATCTGAGTTAAGCTGTTCATGATTTTCCTCAAGCAAATTTTTAGAAAGCATTCAATGAAAATGCTTTTTTATATTGAAAATAGACGGTGAATGATCTGTGATTTAATATAAAGGTTTTTTATATTCCTAAAATGAATAAAAATTGAATTAGTTATCATTAAATTTAAAATAGTTGTTAAGATTCAATCTTGCATAAATTCTAAGATTTGATTTAAAACAAATTTAAAGCGTTAATAATGCAATTTTCAGATATAGATATATGAATAAATGTTTATCTAAAATTGTTCTCATAAAATAATATTTATTGAAAGAATTGAATAATGCTGCAAAATCCAGTTTGATTATTCAGTGTATAACAACGCAAAAATGTAGGCATCCGAATGACCCAGTGGAATATTCAAAATATTGTCAGTGAATTACAGCAAGCACGTAATGAATGGCGTACAAAGCAAAAAAGCCTAAAAGATTTTGGGGGGAGAGAGTTACCATCGAAAGAAGAAATCAGCAAAATTATGAATGATCTTTGCGGTATTTTATTTCCGATGCGACTTGGACCACATGATTTGCGTCAACAAAGTGAAAATTTTTATATTGCACATACACTTGAAAAAACACTGCATGCATTACTAGAACAAGTGAAGCTGAATTTAACCTATGACGATAAATATAAAAAACATCATCAAAGCAAAGAGATGATTGAGGATTTGGCACAGCGTGTAGTCAGTGAGTTTGCAGAAAAATTACCAACACTACGTCGTATTTTAGATACTGATGTGATTGCAGCTTATGAGGGTGACCCTGCTGCACGTAGTGTCGATGAGGTACTATTGTGTTATCCGGGGATTCTTGCCATTACTTATCATCGTATTGCACATGAGTTTTATAAAAAAGATTTACCTTTATTGGCACGTTTGATTGCTGAATTGGCACATTCTAAAACTGGAATTGATATACATCCCGGTGCACAAATTGATCAAGGTTTTTTTATTGATCATGGTACAGGGGTTGTGATTGGTGAAACTTGTGTCATTGGAAAAAATGTAAGGATTTATCAAGCAGTGACTTTAGGTGCGAAACGTTTTGAAGTTGATGACACAGGTCGTTTGCAAAAAGAATATGCACGACATCCTATTGTTGAAGATAATGTCGTGATTTATGCAGGTGCAACTATTCTTGGACGTATTACTATTGGTGAGGGTGCTGTGATTGGTGGAAATGTGTGGATTACCCAAAGCGTGCCAGCCAACAGTGCGGTGTTGCAAAGTTCAGTGACTAAGTCACAGGTTTGATATTTTTGAGTACTGATGTCTTGGTCAGTACTCACATTACTATTTATCATTGACCGTAAATGAATGAGATGCTCAATTCATTTTTTTGAGATCAAGTTTAAAAAATTAAAATTTATATTGTAAATATCGAGTTGTTTATTACTGAAACCCAACATTATTTTTATTCTCAATTTTGTAAAGCTAGCCTAATCTAATGAATATCTCTAGAAAGACAAAGGACTAAATTAAAGTTATATTTTTCAGAGTACTTGCCTTGAAAAAGATGAAATTAGGACGCATATTACAACTAAAGTATATCTTGATTAAAGAATTAAGTTTTTGAAAAATATAAAAATAATTTTTAAAAAGAGTTGAAAATTCACAAAGTGTTCCCATTTATGATTCAAGTACAAAATTTGTTGTGAGGAATAACAAGAATGCGTTTTGAAAAATTTACGAACCGCCTACAGCAAGCTTTATCAGATGCTCAATCTTTAGCGATGGGTAAAGATCATACTGCTATTGAAGGAATTCATATACTCTCGGCACTATTAGAAGAACCATCTAATCTTAGTTTGTTGCAACAAGCAGGCGCAAATCTTCCTGAACTTAAAAATAAACTAAAACAAGCATTAAATGATGCTGCAACCCTAAGTAATCCAACAGGGGATATTAACCTTAATCCTGAGGCGGTACGTGCCTTAAATTTGGCAGACAGTTTCGCTCAAAAAGCAGGCGATGAGTTTTTATCAACCGATTGGGTCATTTTAGCGCTCGCTGAAACAGGAACAACCAAAACATTATTAAGTAGCGTAGGTGTAACTGAAGACAAGCTACGCAAAGCAATTGAAAATATTCGAGGTGGCGAACAAGTCATGGCAAATAATCATGAAGATCAACGTGATTCACTCAATAAATACACCATTGACCTCACTGAACGTGCGCTGTCAGGCAAACTTGACCCTGTAATTGGGCGTGACGAAGAAATTCGTCGTACCATTCAAGTTTTATCACGCCGTACCAAAAATAACCCTGTGTTGATTGGCGAGCCAGGTGTGGGTAAAACAGCAATCGTTGAAGGTTTGGCGCAACGTATTGTGAATGGTGAAGTACCAGAAAGCCTAAAAGGTAAACGTGTTTTATCATTGGACTTAGGTTCATTGCTTGCAGGTGCAAAATACCGTGGTGAGTTCGAAGAGCGTCTAAAAGCCGTTCTAAAAGACTTAGCAAAATATGATGGTGAAATCATCCTGTTTATTGATGAGTTGCACACACTGGTTGGCGCGGGTAAAGGCGATGGCGCAATGGATGCAGGAAATATGCTTAAACCTGCATTGGCGCGTGGTGAATTACGTTGTGTTGGCGCAACCACTTTGGATGAATATCGTCAATTTATTGAAAAAGATGCTGCGCTTGAACGTCGTTTCCAAAAAGTGTTAGTGGATGAACCGAGTGTAGAAGATACCATTGCGATTTTACGTGGTTTAAAAGACAAGTATGCAACGCATCATGGTGTACAGATTCTTGACTCAGCGATTATTGCTGCTGCGAAAATGTCGCATCGTTACATCACAGATCGTCAATTACCTGATAAAGCAATTGACTTGATTGATGAAGCGGCTTCTCGGATCAAAATGGAAATCGACTCAAAACCTGAGCCATTAGACCGTTTAGATCGCCGTTTAATCCAACTCAAAATGCAGTTGGAAGCAGTGAAGAAAGATGCTGATTCGGTGTCTAAAGCTGAAGTTGAACATCTCGAAAAACAAATCGAAGACGTTCAAAAAGAGTACAGTGATCTTGAAGAGGTTTGGATTGCAGAAAAACGCCTTGTGGATGGTACGAATCAAGCACAAGTTGAATTAGACAAAGCACGTACAGCCTTTGAAAAAGCGCAACGTGAAGGTGATTTGGCAGAAGCAAGCCGTCTGCAATACGGCGTTATTCCTGAGTTGCAAAAACGCTTGAATGAAGAAGAAGTAGCGGAAGTAAATGAAGAGCCGAAACTGATTCGTACCAAAGTTACTGAAAATGAAATTGCGGAAGTGGTGAGTGCAGCAACAGGAATTCCTGTATCGAAAATGCTACAAGGTGAACGTGAGAAACTTCTTCACATGGAAGAGTTCTTACATAATCGTGTAGTCGGTCAGGATGAGGCTGTGGTTGCAGTTTCTAACGCAGTACGTCGTTCACGTGCAGGATTATCTGACCCGAACCGTCCAAGTGGTTCATTCTTGTTCCTTGGGCCAACAGGTGTGGGTAAAACTGAATTAACCAAAGCACTCGGTAATTTCTTATTCGACAGTGATGATGCGATTATTCGTATCGATATGTCTGAATTTATGGAAAAACACTCGGTTAGTCGTTTGGTGGGTGCGCCTCCGGGCTATGTGGGCTATGAAGAAGGTGGTGTTTTAACTGAAGCGGTACGTCGTAAACCATACAGTATTGTTTTATTTGATGAAGTTGAAAAAGCACATCCAGATGTATTCAACATTCTTTTACAAGTGTTGGATGATGGTCGTTTAACGGATTCGCAAGGTCGTTTGATCGACTTTAAAAATACTGTGATTGTGATGACGTCAAACTTAGGTTCAAGTGATGTACGTGAACTCGGTGAAAATGCAACCGATGAAGAGGTACGTGCAACGGTAATGAATGCAGTATCGCAACATTTCCGTCCAGAGTTTATTAACCGTATTGATGAGTTGGTGGTATTCCATTCATTGAAGAAATCACAAATTCGTGGCATTGCCGATATTCAGTTGGATCGTTTGCGTACGCGTTTGGCGGAACGTGATATCGGATTAAAAGTAGATGATCACGCTTTTGATATCTTGATTGATGCTGGTTTTGATCCTGTTTATGGTGCGCGTCCATTGAAACGTGCAATCCAGCAACAGCTTGAAAATCCATTGGCTCAAAAAATCTTAGCAGCTGATTTTACTGCTGGAGATACGATTTTAGTCGGTGCGGAAGATGGTCAATTAAATTTTAGTAAACTTAAATTAAGTTAATTGAACAAAACATCTACCAGTTTAGGTCGTAAAAAGAGAGAAGCCAGTCACTTTCGAGTGATTGGCTTTTTTTATGGTGAATGTTTGAAAATATAAAAGAATCTAAGTGATTGAAATTGATGATCCTTCATAAAGCTTAAAAAAAGTAGTCAAAAGAAAATAAACCCTAGAAAATTATTTTAAATAAAGCTACATGAGAATAAAAAACTTACAACAGTGTGACATTCTCATGAATTATTACAATTCGATTTTAAAACAATAGAAAAATAAATATTTAGAAAAATGTCTTTACATATTGAAAATTAAAGAATTTTAATTAAATCAAAAACAAATCCAGAATTATCATAAAAGCGTCACAAAGCTGTAACTTATTTGTCATATTTTAAAATCAAAATGCAGTTATCGAAAAGGTACTCCATTGTGGAAGTTAAGTACTTAAAATTGCTATTTACAAAGAGAGAAAATAATGCGCTTAAACCATATCGCAATTGCTTTAGCAGTTTCAGGGGCAGCCGTAGCAACTACAGCAAATGCAGCTCGTGATACGATCCAAATCGCTGGTTCTTCAACTGTACTTCCATATGCAAGTATCGTGGCTGAAGAGTTTGGTAATACATTCCCACAGTTTAAAGCGCCTGTTGTAGGTTCTGGCGGTTCATCTGCTGGCTTAAAACAATTTTGTTCTGGTGTGGGCGACAACACAATCGATATCGCAAACGCTTCTCGTAAAATTAAAGATACTGAAATTGCTGCTTGTAAAAAAGCAGGTGTAAACCAAATCTTAGAAGTAAAAATTGGTTATGACGGTATCGTATTTGCTTCAAACTCAAATAAAGCAGCATATAAATTACGTCCACAACATGTATTTGCAGCATTAGCAGCTGAGTTACCTTCAAACGGTAAAATGGTTCCTAACCCATATACACGTTGGAATCAAATCGACAAAGCACTTCCGAATGAGCCAATTACTTTGGTGATTCCTGCATCGAATCACGGTACACGTGAAGTGTTCCAAGAGAAAATGGTTGATGCTGGTTGTGAAGCATATGAAGCAATCAAGAAGTTAGATAAAGATGCAATGAAAAAAGCATGTTCTACCTTCCGTAAAGACGGTAAAGTCATTGAAATTGCAGGTGACTATACTGAAACATTGGCACGTTTAAAAACTTCTCCAAGTGCTGTAGGCGTGTTTGGTTTAGGCTTCTATGACCAAAACCGTGACAAGCTACGTGTAGCGACTGTAAACAATGTTGCACCATCTGAACAAACAATTTTGAATGGTTCATATCCTGTTTCTCGTCCATTGTTCTTCTACGTGAAAGGCGAGCATTTGAAATCAATCAAAGGCTTACCGCAATTTGCTGAGTTCTTCTTGAGCAAAAAAGTTTCAGGTAAAGGTTCTAAGCTTGAGCGTGCTGGTCTAATTTCAATGTCTGATGCTGAGCGTGCAAAAATTCTTGCAGCATTCAAAGCAGGTAAAGGCGTTAAATAATTTTTGAAAATAAAAAAGCTAATGGTGGGTGACTGCCATTAGCGTTTTTTGCTAAGCAGTGTTTTTTCAGACTAGACATTGAGAAAACTGTGGAGAATGCATGAATCTGCTACTTATTGGCGTGTTATTGGCTCTTGTGGCAATCGCGTATCAAATCGGATTAAGTAAAAGTCGAAATATTGCAGGTAAGGGGAAAAACTCAGCATCCTTACATTCACGTCCAGGCTACTATGGGGCATTGGTGGCTTTGTGGTGTGGTATTCCAGCATTTTTGATTTTAATCGTATGGAATCTGGTTGAACCAAATTTATTAAAACAAATAATTTTAAATCATGTGCCTGCATCAGTTGTTGCATCCTCAGATCATGCCAGTATTCAAGTTCTCGTTGAACGTGTGAAAGCCATTGCATCTGGTTTTGGAGTTAGTGATACGCCAGCAGCCTATGAGGTTGCAGCGGCAGCAGAATTAAAGAAAGTTCAGACTATTGGTGCATTTGCCAAGTTTGCTGTCGTAATTTGCGCAGCTTTACTGGGTTTGGTTTGGGCGAAAAAACGTGTCGAAAAACAATATAGAGCACGTAATCAAGTTGAAAAGACCATCAATGTGGCATTGGCATTGTGTTCGGTTGTTGCGATTTTAACTACTGTCGGCATCGTGATGTCGATGTTTAGTGAGGCAATGCGTTTCTTCCAATTTGTAAGTCCTTTGGATTTTTTCTTAGGCACAGAGTGGAATCCAGGGTTTAGTACATCGGGCAGTGCAGAAGGAAGTTATGGTCTATTACCACTGCTTTGGGGTACGCTCATGGTCAGTATCGTGGCACTTGTGGTTGCTGTACCGATAGGCTTAATGATTGCAATTTATTTAGCGGAATATGCTTCGCCAAGATTGCGTTCATGGGCAAAACCAGCGATTGAGATTTTGGCAGGTATTCCAACCATCGTTTATGGTGTATTTGCTTTGATGATCATTGGTCCATTTTTCAAAATGGCTGGGGATGCGGTTGGACTGAATATTAATGCAACCAGTGCATTAACTGCTGGTTTCGTAATGGGAATTATGATTATCCCATTTGTATCTTCATTGTCAGATGACATTATTACTCAAGTTCCACGTGCTTTACGTGATGGTTCATTGGGCTTAGGTGCAACCAAATCAGAAACGATTCGTCGAGTTGTTATGCCTGCTGCATTACCCGGTATCATTGGTGCATTCTTACTGGCAGCATCGCGTGCGATTGGTGAAACCATGATCGTGGTATTGGCAGCAGGTAATAGTCCATTATTACATGTGAATCCGCTTGAAGCTGTTTCAACCGTAACTGTGACCATTGTGAACCAATTAACAGGTGATACAGACTTTGCAAGCCCACAAGCATTGGTGGCATTTGCCTTAGGCTTGACTCTATTTGTAATTACATTAGGTCTAAATATTGTTGCACTTTATATTGTGCGTAAATACCGTGAGCAATACGAATGAGTACATCAAATACATCTCCAGTGGATCAAAATGTATTTGATCCTCGTTTGGCAGAAGAGTTACGCCAAAAGCGTAAAGCAAAAATTGAAAAATCCTTGGCATCACGTCATCGTACTGAAAAATCATTCCGTTTCTTTGGTTTGGCTTCCGTCATCATTGGCCTTGCATTTGTGGCGTTACTGTTTGGTAGTATTTTAGTCAAAGGTCTACCTGCATTTTGGCAAGCCAGTGTGAATGTTCCTGTCTATTTTGATCCAAAAATCATTGATGCAGGTCCACAGCCAACCCAATCTCAAAATGAATCACCTGCACAGTTCCAAGAGCGTTTTGTCGATTGGCAAACCAAAATGGGTATGGTGGATTGGGATGCATTGTTGGTCAATGGCATGATTGCGAAAGATCCAAAACTTGAAGCATATCGTGATGATTTAGGTAGTATTTATACCAGTTCAGAAGCTTATCGCTTACGTGATATGGTAATGAAAGATCCAGCCTTAATTGGTCAAAAGAAAGATGTTAAAGTTTTAGCAGATGCAAATATTGATGTATGGCTGGCTGGAAATATTGATCGTACTTTACCAGATGAGCAACAACAATTAAGCCCTGAAGTGCGTAAATTAGCAGATACCATGGTTGCTTCTGGTGATATGGATCGCACGTTCAACATGCAATTATTTAGCAATCCAGACTCTCGAAGTTCACCAGCAACCGCAGGTCTTGCAGGTGCATTCATGGGTTCGTTGTTCATGATGTTGATCGTGATTTTTATCTCGATTCCAATCGGTGTGGCATCAGCGATTTACCTTGAAGAGTTTGCAAAACAAAACTGGCTTACTGACATTATTGAAGTAAATATCAATAACTTAGCTGCTGTTCCTTCGATTGTATTTGGTTTATTGGGCGCTTCGATCTTTGTCGGATGGATGCATATGCCGATCTCTGCACCACTAGTGGGTGGTTTGGTTTTAAGTTTAATGACTTTACCAACAGTGATTATTACCACGCGTGCTTCACTCAAAGCTGTTCCACCTTCGATTCGTCAAGCTGCTTTAGGTTTGGGTGCATCACGTGTACAAACGATTTTCCATCATGTTTTACCATTGGCTTTGCCGGGTATTTTAACAGGTGCGATTATTGGTGTAGCGCAAGCTTTAGGTGAAACAGCACCATTACTCTTGATCGGTATGAGCGCATTTGTTGCCAATATTCCTTCAACGCCTTTAGACCAATCTACTGCTTTACCTGTACAAATCTTCTTATGGCAAGGCAATGAATTGCGTAACTTCTTTGAAGGGCGTACCGCAGCAGCCATTATTGTATTGCTTGGCTTAATGATTCTACTCAATAGCTTCGCAATTTGGTTGCGTAAGAAATTTGAAGTACGCTGGTAATTGAGGACAAACTATGAGTACTCTAGACATTAAAAATTCCTTAGAAAAGGATCAATCAGTGAATCAAGATCACACACAATTTACGTCTCAAGAAACTGAGCAAAAACGTCCTGCGACTTCATTTGTTTCTCAATTTGATTCAAATAGCGCACCTAAAAAAGATCCAGCAACAACTGTAAAAATCAGTGCTGAAGATGCGCATGTTTATTATGGTGATTTTGAAGCAATCAAGGGCATTGACTTACAAATTTACGAAAATGAAGTAATTGCATTTATTGGACCATCAGGTTGTGGTAAATCAACATTTTTGCGTACGCTGAACCGTATGAATGACACCATTGATGGGTGTCGTGTTACAGGTAAAGTCACTTTGGATAATCAGGATATTTATGATCCAAGTCTAGATGTGGTGTTACTTCGTGCGCAAGTTGGGATGGTTTTCCAAAAACCAAACCCATTTCCAAAATCAATTTTTGATAATGTCGCTTATGGTCCAAAACTACATGGTTTGGCGCGTGATAAATATGACATGGAAGAAATTGTTGAAAATAGCTTGCGTAAAGCAGGTTTATGGGACGAAGTAAAAGATCGTTTGAACCAACCAGGTACAGGTTTATCTGGTGGGCAGCAGCAACGGTTATGTATTGCTCGTACCATTGCAGTCAGCCCTGAAGTGATTTTGATGGATGAGCCATGTTCAGCACTGGATCCGATCGCGACAGCTAAAGTGGAAGAATTAATTTCGGAACTTTCTAATCAATACACCATTGCGATCGTAACTCACTCAATGCAACAAGCGGCTCGTGTTTCGGATCGTACTGCATATTTCCATTTGGGTGATTTGATCGAAGTCAACTCAACTGAAAAAGTATTTACGCAACCTGACCATCAGCTTACTGAAGCATATATTACTGGTCGTTTTGGTTAATATTTTCCAAAAAATTGTTTGAAAGCTTCTACAACAAAGCCCCTGAATGAATCAGGGGCTTTGTTTATGGATTAAGTGCTATAAAAATTTTATTCAGCTTTCGTTTGTGTTATAGCACTTGCTTCAGCCGTCACTTCATTACTGCTTTCGACTGATTCCTCAACTGCTTTTTTCTTTGCAGATTTATTTTTATCTTTTTTCTTCTTTTTTTTCTTTTTCTTCGGCTCTTCTTCAAGCTCTGCGCCATCTTCGATGGCTTGCCAATACTCAAGTTGTTCCATCACAACAGCATAAATCGATCCTTTGCTGTAGCGACCTTTTTTATTTAATGTCCCGACAGGGCGAGCCATTAAAATTTCAAGTGCTTGATCAATGGTATCAATCGCGTGAATATGGAACTGACCATTGTTTACAGCATCAATCACATCTTGTCGAAGCATTAAATGCTGCATATTTTGACGAGGAATAATTACACCTTGTTTGCCTGTGAAACCTTGTAATTTACAGGCATCAAAAAAACCTTCGATTTTGGCATTCACCCCACCAATTGGTTGTACTTGACCGAGTTGGTTCATCGAACCTGTAATCGCCCAAGATTGATCAATTGGCAGTTGACTGATCGCAGAAATCAAAGCTGATAATTCAGCAACGGTTGCACTGTCACCATCAACCTGACCATAACTTTGTTCAAAAGCCAATGCAGCAGAGAAGTGGAGAATTTGTTCACGACCAAAATGGGCTTTTAAGAAACTCGACATGAGTAACACACCTTTGGCGTGTAATGAGCCCCCAAGCTCTACACTGCGCTCAATATCTAAAATATCTCCACCACCTTGATAGACCGAAGCGGTTAAACGAGAAGGCAATCCAAACTCTACATCGGCATACTGAATGACAGAAAGGGCATTAATCTGACCTAAGCGATGCCCCCGTGTTTCGATCAGTTGCGTACCACGAGAAAGATCTTGCCAATACAGTTCCCTTAAATAGCCTAAGCGATACTGGCGGTGTTTGAGTGCAGTATTGATATGTTCCGCAGTAACCATTTTTTCTTGTTGTTGTGCTGCATGATGATGTGATTCTCGAATCAAATCACCCAAAGTTGAAGCATGCAGTGACAGTGAACTTTGGTCTTCCGCTTGACGGCTCGAATCTGTCAGTAGCGCAGATAGGGCAGAACGGTCAAAAGGCAATAATTTATCTTGCTGTACATAGTCAGCAATCAATTGCATATAAGCTTGTTCATTTTCGTCATTACGTTGTAATGTATCTGTAAAGTCAGCGCGGATTTTAAATACACTGCCAAGCTCTGGTTCAACTTCTAAAATTTCATAATAAATTTCAGGTTCTGCAAGTAAAACAACTTTTAAATTCAAAGGAATAGATTCAGGTTCAATTGAAATACTTCCTGTTAAAGTCAGCATATGCTCAAGCGATGACAGTTTAAGTTGTCCTGATTTTAAAGCACGCTTTAAGCCTTGCCATGCGTAAGGTTGTTCTAGCAGATGTTCTGCTTCGAGCATTAAAAAACCACCATTGGCTTGGTGTAGTGTTCCAGGACGAATCAATGTAAAATCTGTAGTAATGGTGCCATTTTGCGTGAGTTGTTCTACATGCCCAAGTAAGTTGTAATGGGTTGGGAAATCCTCAAAAATGACAGGTGCGCCAGTATTGGCTTTATTACTAATCACCACATTGGCTTGGTAGCGCGCAGGCACACGATTGAACAAAGAAGGTGAAAATTCAACACCTTCTTGGTCGATTACGGTTTCAACATTTTCAATAATATCTTGTGCATATAATTTTAAATACTGTTCTAAGCCTTGAACTACATCAAATTTATTTAAAATCTGCTCCATACGTGGAATAACCACTTGTTTGGCAATTTCTCGATTTAATTCAGAAACTTGATCACGGGCATCATCTTCAAGATCGCCTAACTGTAAACCTAAACGTTCTAATTTTTTATCCATATAGCGGATATTGGCATTGATTTCTGCACGTTCTTTATTGGTTAAAGCATTAATGTCTTCTTGCGACATTTCTTGTGCTTTGTCATTCACATAATGCACAGGTACAAAAACATGCTCATCATGGCGATTAATCAGTTTTAAATCTAAAACTTCACCTTCTTTGGTCAGTTCAACTAAGGCTTGCTGTTGTTCATTGCCTGTAATTTGGCGAATTTGTTCAATGCGATTGTGATAGGTTTCAGCACTAAAACGACGCTCAAGTTGTTTTAAAATGGTTTGCCATGCTTGATGCAGTAAAGTCTGGAATTTACTGCCTTGTCCAGCAGGGAAGCGTAAAGCCAAAGGTTGGCGAGCATTTTTAAAATTATTGACATAAACCCAATCATCAGGGGTAGGCATGGTTTTGGCGTGTTGTTGTAGTAAGCGCTTAATCATAGTGCGCTTGCCTAAACCTGCGGTACCCACAGCAAAAATATTGTAACCTGAATAAGGTAGTGAAATACCTGCTTCAACTGAAGCACGGGCACGGTCCTGCCCTAAAAAATTATTCAGCGGTTTAATGCGCTTGGTTGAAAATGGAATATTTGAACTGTTGGGAACATGTGTGAGTTGTTCTGGTTTTAAGGCTGTTTTTGTCAAGGTATTTTGAATTTCCGTCTGATCAAATACTGAAGCTAAGGTGGATTCGATTTGTTTTGAATGATTTGTTGTGGTTACAGTTGAAACAATGGTTGAACTTAATTGGTCGTGTCTTTGGGTCACAGGTGAAATCCAAAACTAAATAGAAGTTGAAAGCTTTAAGGTATACAGGATTAAGCTAAAAGATCAAGCATTGATGCTGTAAATAACAACAAATTTGCAGCTTGGTTTCATAAAAGTGATTGAAACCATTTGCATTAAGCGGTTGAATAGCGTTATTTCATTTTGCAGAAAATAACAACCGAATGTCTACGCAAAACTCAGCTCAATTGCCTGAGCAAAAAACAGGCTGGAAATCTGCTTTCCAAGCATTTTTAGATCGTCGTGCTTTGATCATGTTATTCCTTGGTTTTTCAGCAGGGATTCCGATTCTACTGATCTTTTCAAGCTTATCTTTGTGGCTAGGTGAAGCAGGCATTGATAAAAGTGCGGTGACATTTTTTAGTTGGGCAGCACTTGGCTATTCATTTAAATTTGTTTGGGCACCTTTAATCGATGAGATTCCACTGCCTGTACTGACCAAAAAATTAGGGCGTAGACGTGCTTGGTTGTTAATGGCACAAATCTTGATCATCTGTGCCATTTGTATCATGGCTTTTTCAGATCCTGCACTCGGGCAAAGTTATTTATATCAAATGGCAGCAGGCGCAGTCCTACTAGGGTTTTCTGCTGCAACACAAGATATTGTGATTGATGCCTATCGTATTGAGTTGGCTGAAACAGAAATGCAAACAGTTTTGGCATCTACTTATAATGCGGGTTATCGCATTGGGATGATCATTGCAGGGGCAGGGGCATTATTTTTAGCAGCTAAACTCGGTACAGCCAAAGGCAATTATATTTATGAGGCATGGAAATATACCTATTTAGCTATGGCTGCGGTGATGTGTGTCGGGATCGTGACCACATTGAGCATTCGAGAGCCACAGGTTAATCGTGTAGATAAACATTATCAGCGTACAGACTATTTTCGTTTGGTTGCAGTGTTTTTTGTTGCTGTGAGTAGTTTTGTAGCCAGTTACATTTTATCAGGTTGGCTTACATCTGCTTTAATTGAACAATTCACCATTAAAGACAGCTTTTTATTATTTTGTGTGGAAGCAATCCGTTTTATTGGGTCGGGTGCAGTTGCGGTTTTTGCTGCTTATACACTGATCCAAATGGGCGCTGTCAATAAACAAATGGCGTATGAAACTTGGGTGAATCCAATCGCAGATTTCTTTAAACGCTATGGCGTTAAACTTGCACTGGTTTTATTGCTACTGATTGGTTTTTATCGCATTTCTGACATTATTGCGGGTGTTATTTCTAATGTCTATTACCAAGACCTAAATTTTACCAAAGAGCAAATTGCTGAAGCAGTTAAAATTTATGGGGTGATTTTTAGCCTAGTCGGTGGCTTTTTGGGTGGTTTACTTGCACAGCGCATGAACATTATGAAGTTGATGTTTGTTGGTGCTGTTTTAGCCAGCTCAACCAATTTGATTTTTATTGGTTTAGTGAAATCAGGCAAACCGATGGATCAAGTGACTGTACAAGTTGGTCAGCAACAGTTTCAAGCGACGCCTGATGAAGTGGGTTACTGGAAAGTTCAAGTGCCTAGCCAAGCTTTGGCAACAGCTCAGGATTTAAAAATTAGTTCACAATATCAAGACCAATCAGAACGTGTTAATGTGACGATGCCTTATTTACAAGATAATGGCACAGCACAAATTCAACTGTTACCGATCAGTAGTGATAACACATTGTCTAAAGCTGAGTTAAAACAAAATGTGGTGGTAAAAGGACAACTGATCGGTGTCAATGAAGCTGAATTAAAAACAGAGCAACCGATTAGTTTAAAATTAGAGGGTAAAGAATTCCCTGCAAAACTAGACAAAGATGGGTTATTTACAGGCTCAATTGATGCGCAAGCATTGCAAGACTCAGCGACTAAAAATATCACTGCAACAGTCAACTTTAAGCAAGCCAGTCAAACTTTAATTGCGCAAACAAACTATCAAATAGCAGACAGCAAAAATACTTTAGCAGTAGATGTCGAACCGATCCAAGTGGTTAAAGCAAATGACCAAGAGGCTACAGTTGAAATTAAAGGTAAGTTGATTGAGCCCTATAGTTCAGCTTGGTTATATTTTGCGATCATTGTCGATAATATGGCTTCAGGTTTGGCAGGTGCAGCATTTATTGCATTTTTATCAAGTTTAACCAGTGTCTCTTTTACGGCTGTTCAATATGCAATCTTTAGTTCTTTGATGACGCTTACTCCTAAGATTTTAGGGGGATATTCAGGTACCATAGTGAGCAATATTGGTTATCCGAAATTCTTTTTGATGACCACATTTATTGGTATTCCTATTTTGATTTTGGTGGTTTGGGTCGCAAAATTGCTACGAGAGCATCAAAATTCTTCTCAAAACTAAAAGGTGAATTATATGCGCATGCTGCATACTATGTTACGTGTAGGCAATTTAGAACAGTCATTAAAATTCTATACTGAAGTACTTGGAATGACTTTACTTCGTAAACGTGACTATGAAGAAGGTCGTTTCACTTTGGCTTTTGTGGGCTATGGTGATGAAGCAAATCATACCGTATTAGAACTTACCCATAATTGGGATACATCAAGTTATGAATTGGGCAATGCTTATGGACATATTGCGATTGCTGTGGACGATGCTTATAAAGCATGTGAAGAAATCAAAGCTCGTGGTGGAAATGTTGTGCGTGAAGCAGGCCCAATGAAAGGCGGTGTAACTGTGATTGCTTTTGTGGAAGACCCAGATGGTTATAAAATTGAATTGATTCAACAAGACGCAAATGCACGAAATAATTAAGTTTTGTTGATGGTATAGCCAAATGAAATAGTGAACATTTTCAAGGAAATGTTCGTTTTATTGGAAAAGCTCAGTAAGATCAAAATTTACCTTTAAGTAAATTTATCATGCTGAGCTTTTTTATCAGCTTAAATTTCACTAAAAATACAGGATGTATCAGATGAATATACTAAAAATATTGGCTTTAGACCGTTTCACTATTTTACTGATTGTGATGGTTGTTTTGGCAAGTTTGCTACCTGTGCATGGTGTCACTGCCGATATTTTTGGGAAAATCACCACAATTGCGATTGCGATACTTTTTTTCTTGCATGGTGCGAAACTTTCACGGCAGGCGATAATTGAGGGAATTTTACACTGGAAACTGCATGCCGTAGTTTTTGCATTTACCTTTGCGGTATTTCCTATTCTGGGGCTTTTGGCTAAGCCTGTATTACTCCCTGTACTTGGGCAAGAGTTATACTGGGGATTTTTGTTTATGTGCTTTTTGCCATCTACAGTACAGTCATCGATTGCTTTTACTTCTGTTGCTAAGGGAAATGTCGCGGCAGCCGTGTGTAGTGCATCATTTTCTAATTTGATCGGAATGTTTATTACCCCGATTTTGGTGAGTTTGTTTATTTTTGGTCAATCTAAACATGACTATGATCCAACTTCTTCAATTATTGAAATTACCTTATTGCTTTTAGTGCCATTTATTGCAGGGCAATTATTACGTCCTTATGTGTTTCCATGGATGAAAAAAGTACCCAGTATTGTCAAAACATTTGACCAAGGTACGATTTTGATGGTGGTTTATGGCGCATTTAGTGGGGCAGTGGTGGCTGGCTTGTGGCATCAGGTCAGTTGGATGACACTATTTTATTTAACATTGGCGTGTTCGGTGTTTTTAACCATTATTATGCTGTTGGCCTTATATATTCCAAAGTGGTTGGGTTTTAATAAGCCAGACCAAATTGCGATTTTTTTCTGCGGTTCTAAGAAAACGCTGGCAAGTGGTGTCCCGATGGCGCAGATTTTATTTATCGGACAACCTATTGGAATGATTGTTTTACCAATTATGATTTTTCATCAAATTCAACTGATGGTTTGTGGAATCATTGCCAATTATTGGTCTAAGCGAAATACATCTTCCACAGAACAAGAAACAGGTTGGTAATTTTATTCGCATATTTATAAAAACTGCCGTATAATATTGCCCACTTGTTGTGCTTAGCTCTGACACTTATAGTCTCGGTGGGCCAAAAGAAATGGTCTGTTATGGTGTTAACCTGTTGAGTTTTAAAAACTCAACCTTGCCTCAGCGTTTAAAACTGAGAGTGGTTAATTGCGATGACAGCAAAACCTTTCTTAACTTAGGAGAATCGACCATGCGTGCCGATATTCACCCAAAATACGAAAAATTAGTTGCGACTTGTTCATGTGGTAACGTGATCGAAACACGTTCTGCTTTAGGTAAAGAAACAATTTATCTAGACGTATGTTCAGCTTGCCACCCTTTCTACACTGGTAAGCAAAAAAATGTAGATACTGGCGGTCGTATCGACAAGTTCAAACAACGTTTTGCAGGTATGTCACGTTCTATCAAACGTGGTTAATACAGCAAAACCAAAAAAACGGGCATTTGCCCGTTTTTTTTATGTTTAGATAAAAAGTGAAAGTAAATGAAAGGCTGATTTAAATCAGCCTTTTATTACAAATTATTGATCTTGGACATCTGTTAATTGATCAAGTTTCTTTTGGAAATAATCTCCTTGTAAGAAACGTGCATCAACATTCCATGCATTTGCAAAAGCACTCATATCATCGAGTTGGATTAATAAAAACTCTACAGGTTTGATTTCCATATATTTTTGGATCATCTCTTGTAAGCTTTGCAAAGTGGTATCTTTGGCTAACATTTGCGTATATTTTTCATCCAAAGTCAGATGAGTAATATCACTTTGCTGTAAGATCGCCTCGCTGGAAATGGTTGAGCCAAAACGACGGATTGCAATATCAGCGCCATATTCACGTAAGATCGCAATATGTTTTTGTGCTTCAACAATATTTTTGGCAATGTCTTCTTCATCAAATTGTAAAATAATTGGATGTGTCGCTCGGCTTCCCACAATCGTAATCAATTTAGAAATGAGTTCAGGGAATTGTTTGTCATGGAATAAAACATGACGATTTAAGTTAACAATAATTTTTGCAGCAGGATATTGATGAATAAAATTATGCAGTTGCTTACAAGCTTCAACCAAAATCCAACGGTCTAATTTGATTGATAGTTCAATGTCATCATCTAATTCAACCAAGTTACTGATTTTCTTCCATTGATTTTCATAAATAAAACCACTGGTCACTTCATAAGTGTAGAGATTCGTATCTTGTTTATCATAAAGCTGCTGATACTTAATCCGAATTTCCCCTTGTTCTAATTTTTCAGTAATTTGACGTAAAATTGGGGAATCAGTTAATTGTATGTTTTGTACAGGCGTAGGTGCTTCAACATTTGGGATAATGACAGTAGGCGTTGATTGCTCTGGTGTAGTATCTAGCTCCAGTGCAATTGGCGTTGCCTCGTCTTCGAGTTGAATCGGCGCTAATTCAATTTGTGTTTCTTGTAATGATGCACTCATTTGCAAATCTGATTCAGATTGCTGGGATGACAAGCGAGAATTATAGGCTTGAACCACTAATTCTGAGAAATGGGCTTCATTAAAACGCTCAGTTTGTATAGATGCAGATCCAATTTTTAAATGAAAACTATAAGTTTTTTGGTTAATTTCAAGTAATTGAGGTTTTTGTAAAACATTTAAATTAGAAATACGGGAGTCTAGCAGTGATTCAGAACCTGCTTGTAATAAAATTCCATATACGCCCGTATCAATGTTCAATACATTTTGATTGGTCTGTTCTTTGATAAATGACTGAATACCTTCAAAATATTTTAAAAGGTCTTGCCATGACAGCTCTAAAACTTCATTTGGACATTGTGCTAAGCTAAATACAATCAAAGCATTGGCTTTGGCTGGCTGGTTAATCATGGCACGGTTAATTTGTGCAAAGACTACAGACGTTGTAGAAGGGCTTGAACCTGACACTGATGTATCATGACTAATGACTTTCGCCTTTGTTGAAGCAACTTCAATAGTAAGATGTAAAGAATCTTCTTCTAAGCCTGGTAAGAATTCAATTCTTAAAGGATTTTTGCTTTGAGCATTTTGATTACGTGTTTTAATGTCAAAACGACCATAATCAAATTGTCCTTGTGAAATTTTCTTGAAACGATTTTTAAAGTCGTTCAGGTCTTCAGGCTGTAAAATATCTAAAACAGGCAAGCCAATAATATCGTCTTCACTACTTAGTCCAAAGAGTTGTAAATATTCAGGATTGGCTTGAGTGTGAATGCCTTCTTCAATAAATGCACTGGCTTTATGTTGTTCTTCGACTAAGCTTTGTGCTTGAGTTTTAGCACTTTCTAAATCTTGTAATAAACGCTGTTTTGACTGTAGCGTACGACTATATGACAAAGCACGGACCAAACTGATATAACAACGCTCAGGCTCTTTTAAGTCAATAATGTCGTAAATACCTTTATGAATAAAATATTCATATTGTTCAGGTTTATATTCTGTTGGGCGAATTAAAATGACAGGAATATTTACTTGTTCGGAGGCCTGAATTAAAGTGACAGCTTGTTCCATTTTTAAGTCGTAAGCACGACCAAAAATAATCAAATCCCACGAAGTATTTAATTGTTTCTCAAAACTTTTTAAATCATCAAGCAATAAACCCTGTGCTAAATGGTCATTACTTTGAAATAACTCCATAAGTGTATTATATCGAATTTGATTATCATCAATAATCAATACTCGTGTTTCAGAGAGTTTTAACTTCTTGGATAATAATAAATTTCTCACTTTAAAGTGTCCCATAAGTCATGATGATTTAAATCATTTAATTGTTGTTGAATGAATTGGTCTATCAACAATTGTTCCTCATCATTAAGCAATTCAAAATCAAATTGTACAAAACTTTGAGAAATAAAAAGCGATTTTAACAAATAGACCTTAATTTCTTGGTTATTAAAGCGTAAATACAACGCTTGTTGTTCTTTAAAGTTTGGAAGATTAGGTAAAATTAAAGACAATTTACTTTGTTCATCTTGTTCAGTTTGTACCAACAAACAAGGTTGATAACTAAAACTACTGATCTCAGATGGCACTTTGATTGCACATGGATAAATATCTTGCGATAAAATTTCAATTCCGACTTCATAGCTTTTATTAACAGCCTGTTTAATCCAACGAATCACCGCACATTTCCATTTGTTTTGTAAAGTTTCACTGACCAAAATCAGTTCACCTGTGCGTAGATTTTTCGGCGCTTCGCCTGACCAGGCCATACGATAACCGTTGATACTAATATCTAAAACTTGTGTTTGATAGATTTGTTTTATTTCACGATCAATTTGTTTGATTTTTTGAGTTTGAGTTGCGTCATGACTACTGTTGGCGATGCTGCTTTGCACATTTGTTTCAGATCTAAAACCAAAGTTTTGATTGATTTGCAAAGTTTCCTCAAAGTTTTTGGCATGTGATAAATAGAAATGTGCTGTTTGCAAGGTAAAGCAAATTTGTATTTGAGCTGAATATTCATAACGTTCATATTGACGTTCAGAATGAGTTCCTAACACATTTTGTACATGAAATTTTAAAGCCGAAGACAGATGATCTTTTTCATTACTCGATAAATAAGCCGATTCATTTTGAATGGTGTCATTGATATGTTCAAGCAACTGTTGTGTCGAGACAAACACGTTTGGCTTAAAATCTTCATGATGCTTACGATTATAAATGGGTGCGTGATCTTTGCTGGTATCTACGATATAGCGAGAAAGTGAGCTTTCTCTTGGTAAGATTTGTGCAAGTTTTGCCCAATCTAAACTACATTGATATAGTGCTTGAATTTCATTCGGGCGAATTTGATGTGTATTAAAAATATCCAATAACAAAACTTGTGCATAGGCTTGTTGAATATTTTGAACAGCAAAATGCGTTCCTTGTAGTTGATTAATATTAATCAATAACTCATCGTTTTTTGAAGCTAACTCATATAAGCGGTGAATATTTTGCCATTGGTGGGGAAGTGCTTGGCTATACAGCATTTGTTGTTGGGTTAACAATAAACCTAACTGTTGTAAGGCATAATAACTCGATAAAATTCTTGCAGTTTTGAAGCTACGATTCTGAGCAAATTTTAAAATTGCATACTTTTGCTGAGTCAACTGTTGAGAACTACGTTGCGCAATGTCTATATAAGTTTTGGCAAAATATGCGCGCATCAAAGTGGTAAGTTCAATAATATGTTCGTTGCGATCAGAGTGTGATAAGCCTTGATCTAGAAAATATTTTTCTAAACCGATCAGTACGTTTTCAATACTTGGATGTAAAACCTGAATTAAATCAAAGCGTAGTGTTTCACTGCAATTTAACGCTGCAATTTCATACATCGCATTTAATAATGCTTCAGAGGTATCCCCAAGCTTCATAATGGATAAGCTAGATACCCATTGATGTAAAGCCTCAACCGAAGCAGTAGAAAAACTCAACTGTTCACGATTTAAAACCGTCGAAGCGTGGAAAATATTAGAAATTTTCTTATTTATCATACTTATATTAAACTCATTTAAAGAATTTTAAAAAGTTACAGCCCCATACAGCGGTGTTTTATTTTTTTCTCCCGCAATCTCTCTAACTAACTTTGGGACTAAATAGCCCGGAAGATTGGCAAGGAGATCTGTATAAATTTGATCAATAACATTTGCTGATAAATCAAAGTGATGAGCCCCTTTAACTTTATCTAACACATGCAAATAATAAGGCATTATCCCTGCTTCAAACAAACGTTGACTCAACTCAACCAAAATTTCAGCAGAATCATTCACACCTTTAAGTAAAACCGATTGGTTTAACACTAAAATTTGCGCTTGAATTAGAGCTGAAAGCTTTGTACAGGTTGAATCATCAAGCTCTGCAGCATGATTTGCATGTACCACTAGAATGACACGTAGCCGGCTGTTTTTCAATAAATAAATCAGCTCTTCATCGATTCTTTCAGGGATAACAATTGGAACACGTGAATGAATTCTCAGAATTTTAATTTGCTTTAACGATTCCAGCCGTTCAATCCATACTGCCAATTTACGATTGGACAAAGTCAGTGGATCACCACCACTTAAAATCACTTCATTGATTTCAGGGTGTTGTAATAAATAGTTTTTAATAGGGAGCCAATCTTCATTTTTTGGCAAATTGTCTTGATAAGGGAAATGACGGCGGAAACAATAACGACAATGAACCGCACATGCGCCTGTCAAGGTCAGTAAAAAACGTGATTTGTATTTATGTAAAACACCCGCAAGTTGGTTAGCAGCTTCTTCACCTAAAGGATCAGTCACAAAGCCCGCATGCTCTTCAAGTTCCAAATGATGAGGCAATACCTGTAACAACAAAGGATCAAAAGGATTACCTTTTTGCATTTTTGCAACAAACGCACGTGGCACACGCAATTTAAACTCTGCACTGGCTAAAATTGCCCCAGATAACAATTGTTCAGGTGAAAGTTGTAAAATATCAAGCAACTCATGTGGGTCAGTAATCAGTTGACTGAGTTGAGTTTGCCAGTTTTGCTCTTGATATAAATAGTTTATCATGCCACGTACTAATTGAGAGAGTTTAGGGTTGACCACAGCTGAAAAGCTAAAACTGTATTTAGACCCTGAAAATGATGTAAAACTTAACGATTTAAAGTGTCATTGAAAATCTTACATTGGATAACTGCTGATCTTACCTTGATCTAGCGCAAGGATAAACTACATTTGTTTTGTCTGTATGCGTGATGATCAGTCAGTTTTGCTGGATTGCTGAAGAATTTTACATTGCTTCATCAGTACATGCTCATTTAGAATATTCTAAAATGACAATGTTAACTTTTGTTTGGCACTTATTTTCGTTGTTGTATGTGTTCTAGTGTGGCTAGACTGCATTAATAGATTAAAGATTTAAGTTTGGAGTGAGCCTTTCATGGCCTATTATTCTACAAATGACTTTAAGCAAGGCTTAAAAGTTATGCTTGATGGCAACCCATGTTCAATCATGGAAAATGAATACGTTAAACCAGGTAAAGGTCAAGCGTTTAACCGTGTAAAATTGCGTAACCTTCGTTCTGGTAAAGTTTTAGAAAAAACTTTCAAATCTGGCGATTCTTTAGAAGCGGCTGATATTGTTGAAGTTGAAATGGACTATCTATACAACGATGGTGAAATGTGGAACTTCATGGATCCTGTATCATTTGAGCAAATCGCAGCAGATAAAACTGCAATGGGCGATGCTGCAAAATGGTTAAAAGATGATTCAAATGAAAAATGTACCATCATGTTGTTTAATGGTGTGCCTCTAACTGTAAACGCACCAAACTTTGTGGTATTAAAAGTTGTTGAAACTGATCCAGGTGTACGTGGTGATACTTCTGGTGGTGGCGGTAAACCTGCGAAACTTGAAACAGGTGCTGTAGTACGTGTTCCATTATTCGTACAACAAGATGAAAGCGTTCGTGTAGATACCCGTACTGGCGATTATTTAGAGCGTGCATAATCTTTAAATCATAGATTATGACCAAAAAGGGGTGATGAAAATCATCCCTTTTTTATTTGCATAGTTTAAAGGGAGATGAGATTTTAACAAAATTGAGGAAAAATTATTTACACAGCAAATCCGCAAGTCGGTACACTCGAAAATATACGTCATAACTTGGTCATACGAAATGGATATATTCCAACCAATTTTATGCCAAAGTCGTACATGAAAATAAGGACTCAAGGAGTAGGGTAGCCAAAGAAAAGGATCACACGGAACTGCATTACGTTAATAAAAACAAGGGAATTGCTTTTGTAATCAAGATGTGAGGTATGCATGGAAAATATTCAGAAAAAATCAAGCCCCTTATCAAAATTGATTTGGGTCATCGTTGCGATTATAGGCGCAATATCATTTGGAATTTTAGCTGTCAGTCGGGGAGAACATGTTAATGCAGTTTGGTTGGTTTTAGCCGCCATCTGTGTGTATAGCATTGCTTATCGATTTTATAGTCTATTTATTGCCAATAAAGTCTTTGAACTTAATCCCAGACGCTTAACCCCAGCATATCGTTTGGCTGATGGTTTGGATTATGTTCCGACCAATAAATATGTATTGTTTGGACATCATTTTGCTGCAATCGCAGGTGCAGGACCGTTGGTTGGTCCGATTCTCGCAGCACAAATGGGCTATTTACCTGGAACAATTTGGCTTTTGGTGGGTGTTGTGCTGGCAGGTGCAGTGCAAGATTTCTTGGTTTTATTTATTTCAACCCGAAGAGATGGTCGATCATTGGGTGAAATGGCAAAACAAGAACTCGGCTCATTTGCGGGTGTCATCGTCATGCTCGGTGCATTGGGGGTGATGATTATCATCCTTGCCGTGTTGGCATTGGTGGTAGTAAAAGCATTGACTAACAGCCCATGGGGTGTATTTAGTATTGCGGCAACGATCCCGATTGCCTTGTTTATGGGCATTTATATGCGCTATATCCGCCCTGGGAAAATTGCAGAAGTTTCTATTATCGGTTTTGTGCTGATGATGGCTGCAATTATTTATGGGGGTGATGTTGCTGCACATCCATATTGGGGACCATTTTTTACATTAACAGGGACTCAACTGACTTGGGCATTGATCATTTATGGATTTGTAGCTTCAGTTTTACCTGTATGGTTATTGTTAGCACCACGTGATTATTTATCAACTTTCTTAAAAATTGGTGTTATTGCAGGCTTGGCAATCGGCATTATGGTCGCTATGCCGATGTTAAAAATGCCATCGGTTACTCATTTTGTAGATGGAACAGGTCCAGTCTTTGCAGGTTCAATGTTCCCATTTCTATTTATTACCATTGCGTGTGGTGCAATTTCAGGTTTCCATGCATTGGTTTCTTCAGGAACTACGCCAAAACTAGTCGACAACGAAGTCAATATTCGTGTCATTGGTTATGGTGGGATGTTGATGGAGTCCTTTGTTGCGATTATGGCAATGATCTGCGCAACTGTACTAGAACCGGGTGTGTATTTTGCAATCAATGCACCTGCTGCGATACTTGGTACTACGGTTGAAAGTGCAGCAGAGGCTGTGCGTAATTTAGGTTTTGTGGTTACTCCTGAAGCTTTAAGCTTACTTGCTAAAGAGGTCGGTGAAAGTACAATTTTATCTCGTACTGGTGGTGCACCAACCTTTGCCATTGGTATGGCGCATATCATCACGGAAATTTTCAATAACCGTTCAATGATGGCATTTTGGTATCACTTTGCCATTTTATTTGAAGCATTATTCATTTTAACCGCAGTTGATGCAGGTACGCGTGCATGTCGTTTTATGGTGCAAGATACGGTCGGTATTGTGGTACCTGCACTTAAAAACTCACATAATTTTGTTGGGAATATGCTTGGAACAGCAGTTGCAGTGGCAGGTTGGGGTTTCTTCGTTTATCAAGGCGTAGTCGATCCGCTTGGTGGGATTAATAGTTTATGGCCTTTATTTGGTATTGGTAACCAAATGCTTGCGGCAATGGCATTAACCCTTGGTACAGTGATTCTCTTTAAGATGAAGAAGGAAAAATATGTGTGGGTGACCATTCTCCCGACTATTTTCTTGATCATTACCTGTATGACAGCCGGTTGGCAAAAAATCTTCCATGAAAATCCAAAAATTGGTTTCTTGGCACAAGCCAATAAATTCTCTGATGCGATTGCCAAAGGTGAGATTTTAAAACCTGCAAAAACACTTGAGGAAATGCACACAATTGTATTATCCAATCAAATTAATGCGGTACTTTGTGCGTTCTTTATGATCGTGGCTGTGATTATGATTTTTGCTGCAATTGGTGTGATTCGTCGTGCATTGGCAAGTCCTACACCAACGGTAAATGAAGCGCCTGCAGTATATGCAGACCCTGAAGAAACAGTGGTCACTTCCGCTAAACATTAATGCTTGAGAGGTGAGCCTCATGAATCTTAAATTTGCTAAAAGTGGTAAGACGGTGATTTATAAAATCATTAAGATGACCATTATGTCGCAAAAGGATATTATTTTTAATCCGAAGAATTGGTCACGAATCGCAACTTTATGGACGCGTTTACAGCAGAGTTTTCGTTTAATGGTGGGTGTTCCTGATTACCAAAATTATTTGGAACATATGCAAAAACATCATCCTGATTTAGAAGCAATGGATGCAAAAACTTTTTATCGCTATTGTGTAGATGCTCGCTATCCATCGGCAAAAGGCGGTTTAAAGAAATGTCCATGTTAACTTAAATGTGCAAAACCAAAACGGTACTTTTGAGTGCCGTTTTTTATGTAATAAAAATAAAAAAGTGATTGATTTTCAATGGATTTAATTTTTGAGAATATTAAATCGGATAAAATAGAGACTAAACTTTCTAGTCTAGAGCCTTTGCTAATTTAGCGTTTTACAATAACATTCAACTTTTTTAATAATTCATATTTAAACTATTTCATCAAGCTTAAAGAAACGTATGTTAAAACAGCGTTTAGTCGAATACGCTAAACTTTGACTTGAAAAAAACTTCATTTTACTGAATATTCAAAGTGTAGCCGAATTTATAAAATTTACGCTTATTTGCAATTTTCACGTTTTAAAACTTGAAATTGTTTGGTAAGCCCTTTAAAACTGAAACAGCCATATAACAAGGATTAGATATGAAGTTGTATTATTCTCCAGGTGCTTGCTCTTTAGCAGCCCATATTTTATTGAACGAAATTAATGTAGATTTTGATTTAGAACGTGTTGATTTAAAAACGCACCAAACAGAAAAGGGTGCAGATTATTATGAAATTAATCCTAAAGGTTATGTGCCAGCATTAGAGATTAATCCAGGTTTAATTTTGACTGAGAACGTTGCTGTTCTTCCGTTTATTGCTCAACACGATCCAAAACAAGATTTAATCCCACCATCGGGCTTAGGGCGTGCAAAAGTTTTGGAATGGTTAGGCTATTTAAATTCTGAATTGCATGATGAATATGCTGTATTTTTCAATCCACAAGTTTCTGAAGAAGAAAAAGAACGTGGTTATGCAACTATTGATAAGATGCTGCAATATATTGATGATTATTTGGGCGAGTCGGAATACGATTATCTTGTGAATGATCGTTTCGGTCCTGCAGACGCCTATTTATTTGTATTAACAAATTGGTCAAATGTGATTGGACATGATTTAACCCCATTTACCAATATTGTTGCGCTACGCAACTTGGTTGCAGAGCGTCAATCTGTGCAAATTGCAATGCGTGATGAAGGTTTGATTCCTTAATACATCATGGTATGAACATAAACAGCCTATAAATCATAGGCTGTTTTTATTTGATGAGTTGTTTTAAAAAGTTTTCACTTGGTTCAAGTTGAATTTTGTCTAAAGTATTCGGGGAAATTGGGCTTAATTTTTTCCAAGAAATTTTAGGTTTAATGGTATCATCAAATTCATTATAAAGCGTGGTTTTGATTTTTTGAGTTAAAAAGTTTCCACTATGACGTGTCGCTTTTCCATCTGTTTTATTAACAAACCAATATTCAAAGCCTGTGAGTTTAAATTGGGAGTTTTGCCATTTAAAACGATAAGTCCATGCTTGTCCATACCAGTTAGAGCAAGTGTTCATATCATGAAAGCTAAGGTCTAAAATGCCATGTTTAATCTCAACACCACCTCCTGAGAGCGCATCATCCATACAGTTTTCTTCATCTCGATATGACCAATCAGGGATGGGCTTTACTATTTTTTGTTGCAATGAGTTATTGTATTTAAAGAAAATAAGTAATTTTCGTTCATGGTTATTTAAGTTTTTAGGTTGAATGATGATTGCTGTATCTGTCTGACCATCTTGGTTTAAGTCACCTTGTGCTTGAGAAATGATTTCCCAATGTTGTGGAATGAAAGCTGCAATATTTTTATGTAATTGTGTATTGACTTGATCTGCATAGCTCAAGCTGGAGTATGAGATAAGAATAAAATAAGGAATGATTTTCATATTGTTATACCTTGATTTTTTATCTAATTATTTTAGCTCATAAAAAAGGATTCCGAAGAATCCTCATACATTTTTCAAAATTAAATCAACACATCACTTAAAGAAATAACCTGTTTCAGGTGAACTCGCATTTGCCATGCGTTTACGTGGCATACGACCCGCAAGATAAGCTTCACGACCCGCTTCAACAGCTTTTTTCATGGCAGATGCCATTAAAATAGGGTGTTGTGCTGCGGCAATTGCAGTATTCATCAGTACACCATCACAACCCAACTCCATTGCAATCGCTGCATCACTGGCAGTGCCTACACCTGCATCCACCAATACAGGAACTTTAGCATTTTCTTTAATGATGGAAATTGTGTGCGGGTTTAAAATTCCCAAACCAGAACCAATCAAACTCCCTAAAGGCATAATAGCAACGCAGCCCATACTTTCAAGTTCTTGCGCCACGATTGGATCATCAGATGTATAAACCATCACTTCAAAGCCATCGTCAATGAGCGTTCTTGCTGCATCTAAAGTTGCAGTGACATTTGGATAAAGTGTCTTTTCATCACCCAAAACTTCGAGTTTAACTAAATTGTGACCATCTAGAAGCTCACGTGCCAACATACAGGTACGCACAGCGCTATTGGCATCAAAACACCCTGCGGTATTGGGCAAAATAGTGTATTTTTCAGGTGGAATGACTGACAATAAATTGGGTTGGTCAGGATTTTGACCGATATTGACACGGCGAATCGCCACAGTCACGATTTCTGCGCCGCTGGCTTGAATAGCTAAATCTGTTTCATTTAAATCTTTATATTTCCCTGTTCCGACCAAAAGGCGAGAACTAAATGTACGAGAACCGATAATAAGGGGAGAGTCTTGCATGGGTATGCTCCGAATTAGCCGCCACCGACAGCTTGAATAATTTCAATTCGATCTTGATCCGCGATCGGGGTTTGCTCAAGTTTACTTTTGGAAACAATCATTTCATTTTTTTCTACCGCAAAACGTTTGCCTTCAAGTTCAAGTTCTTGAATTAGCTGCAATAGGTTTTCACAAGCAGTATGCTGAGCTTCGCCATTTAAAAATATTTGCATGATAAATCCATATCTATTTTATTTCAAAGAGATGTGTTTAATTTGCATGTTTGGCTGCATTCCACGCCAAAACTAACCAACCTGCGATCATCAGTGCGCCACCAATCGGTGTGATGGCACCTAAGATTCGAGGTAAGCCCAATGCCATGATATAGAGTGAACCACAGAAGAACAAAATCCCAATCTGAATAAGAATAAAACTGGTTTTTATCGGTAGGGCAGGAATCACTTTGCTGAGTATCGCAAGTGCAAGTAAGCCTAAAGCATGATAGAAAAAATAGTCAGTTGCTGTTTGCCACCAAGCCAATTGTTCTACATTTGCACGTGCTTTTAAGCCATGTGCGCCAAATGCTCCTAACATGACTGCAATAGCAAGATTCAGTGCCGAGATTGCGATCCACATAATCTAGCTCATCTCAAATAATTTGCACATTACCTTAACATAATTTGTAAATCGGATTGCGGTTTAAATACTCTTCATGGTTTGCTAATAGTATAAAAATTAAACAAAATAAAAGGGCATATCGCCCTTTGTATTTTAAACAGAATTAATTTGATGACATTGCGACTTTAATTTTCTCCATCGCATTTTTCTCTAACTGACGAATACGCTCCGCAGACACGTTATATTCAGCAGCCAACTCATGCAAGGTAGATTTATCATCATCTAACCAACGGCGTTGTAAGATGTTACGAGAACGATCATCCAGTTGTTCCATTGCATCATGTAATGCTGAAGTACTTTGATCTTCGTAATCTTCTTCTTCAACCAAACGAGCAGGATCATAACGATTATCTTCAAGATACAATGCAGGTGCAACATGCGTTGAACCTTCATCATCGTCATCGCCTTGTGCTTCAAAAGCAGCATCATAAGCCGTCAAGCGACCTTCCATTTCCAAGACTTGTTCAGGCGTCACATTTAAGTCATTGGCAATCGATTTTGCTTCTTCTAAAGTCAGTTTTTTGCTTGATTTTTTTAAACTACGTAAATTAAAAAATAGTTTACGTTGTGCTTTAGTGGTTGCGATTTTCACAATACGCCAGTTACGAATCACGTATTCATGAATTTCGGCTTTAATCCAATGTACTGCAAAAGACACTAAACGCACGCCCATATTTGGGTCAAAACGTTTAACAGCTTTCATTAAACCCAAGTTGCCTTCTTGAATAAGGTCGCCTTGAGGTAAGCCATAACCTGCATAACTACGGGCAATATGAACGACAAAACGTAAGTGTGACATCACTAACATTTTGGCTGCATCTAAATCTTGATCGTAAAAATAACGCTCAGCCAACTCTTTTTCTTGTTCAGCTGTCAAAATAGGAATTTGGTTAACAGTGCTGATATAAGCACCCAGATTTACACCTGGCGCAGATAAGGACAGGGGCATCAATTGATTGCTGCTGTCACTCATGAGTTCTCCTTATAGGATAATAGTGGTAATACCATGACTTTCATCTTAATTGCTTTTGCATTTATAATTAAGGAAAATTGGGTATAGAAATGTAAACTTTTATTCGATTATACAAGTATTAACGCAAAATACTGAATCTTTATGAATTAAAAATCAAGAAACTTAAGTTTTAATTAAAAAATGCAACTCATGTGTTGAGATTTGAGTCATTTCGCAGTGCAACTGATGCAACTCACAATAACGTAAAATATCAATCTCACTATGTGGATCTGACGCTTTTAACAAAATGTCCTGATTAATTTGTAACTTTTTAAGTTGTTTTTTGAGCAATAAGAGCGGCATAGGACAAGGTTTGCCTATTGCATCAATACAGATCAAACTTGAATCAAAATTTTCAGACATTTTTTCAGTAATAACATTCATATAGAAACAATAATTAAGTTTAACAAAGAAAACCATCAAGCCCAAAGCTTTAATTTATTTAGACGTATAAAAAACACTTTTGACTTAGATTGATCATTCAAACTTAAAAAAGTGGAAATAATTATCTCATAATTATCTAAAAAAATTCTATTAATTGTGATTCACCCATGTTAAGCTCGTTGCGTACTTTAAGAGATGGGGTAGTGAAAACTACAAAATCTCCTTTATTACAAGTGGATGTAACCGGGATTTTGTTAATAGTCTTACAGAATGATTACAAACTTTGAAATAAAAAAATATTTTAAACTTTGTTTGCTCTGCTGTTTGCAACACCGGGTGGTCCTTTTTTCTAAATAACTGAGGATTAACTTATGACAGCTCGTGAACAAGGCGTTGTTAAATGGTTCAATGATACTAAAGGTTTTGGCTTTATCCAACGTGCTGGTGGTGACGATGTATTCGTTCATTTCCGTGCAATTCAAGGCGACGGTCACCGTTCACTACGTGACGGTCAACGTGTTGAATTCAGCGTTGTTCAAGGTCAAAAAGGTTTTCAAGCTGAAGAAGTTCAGCCTTTAGACTAATTCTTAAGTTTATAGACTTAAGTGACGCTCCAATTTTAATGAATTGGGGCGTTTTTGTTTATTTGTCGTCTTTGTTTATAATAGCTGTATTTTAGTCGTTAATAGTTAGAGCACGTATATATGTCATCAGGTTTCGAAACCCTAAATTTACATCCGCAACTGAAGCAAGCAATTGATGCTTTAGGGTTTAAAGAAATGACCCCAATTCAACAAAAAGTATTGAAATATACGTTGGCTGGACATGATGCCATTGGGCGTGCGCAAACAGGCACAGGCAAGACTGCTGCATTTTTAGTCAGTATTATTAATGACTTGCTCAATAATCCTATTAAAGAAAAGCGTTTTCGTGGTGAACCACGTGCTTTAATTTTAGCACCAACACGTGAACTTGCGATTCAGATTGAAAATGATGCGCGTGAATTGGTTAAATTTTCAGGTTTGAATGTTTTAACTTTAGTCGGTGGTGTGGATTTTGATAAACAGAAAAAGCAACTAGATCAAAATGTCGTCGATATTTTAGTGGCAACACCTGGTCGCTTGATTGATTTTACTGAGCAAAAAGAAGTTTGGTTAGACCAGATTGAATTTTTAGTCATTGACGAAGCAGACCGCTTGTTGGACATGGGCTTTATTCCATCCGTGAAACGTATTGTGCGTTATTCACCACGTAAAGAGCAACGTCAGACTTTATTGTTCTCTGCAACTTTTAGTTATGATGTGTTGAATTTGGCTCAACAATGGCTGTATGAACCTGTAACTGTTGAAATTGAGCCAGAAAAGAAAACTAATGCCGATGTAGAACAACGTGTTTATGTGGTTGAAAATCGGGATAAATATAAATTATTACGCGAAATTTTAAATGATGAGCCGATTGAGAAAGTGATGATTTTTGCTAATCGTCGTGATCAGGTGCGTAAGCTCTATGATCATTTAAAACGTGATCATTATAAAGTAGTGATGTTATCGGGTGAAATCGCACAAGACAAACGTTTAAAAATGTTAGATCAATTTAAAAATGGTCAACATAACATTATGATTGCAACCGATGTTGCAGGTCGTGGCATCCATGTGGATGGTGTATCGCATGTGATTAACTATACCTTACCTGAACAGTCGGATGATTATGTACATCGTATTGGTCGTACAGGGCGCGCAGGTACTCAAGGTGTGAGTATTAGTTTCTTGTCAGAAGATGATGCCTTTTATTTACCTGAAATCGAAAAGGCGATTGGGCAAAAATTGCCTTTGACCCGTTTAGATGGGTATTGCTAGTTGTTTAGAGTTTGAAATTTAAAACTTTTATTTTTGAATTGATCTAAATTTTAAATGATTTACTGAATTAAATTGAGCCTTATGCTAAATATGGCTCAATTTTTTGTGTTTTAAAGAAGTAATATTTCAGAATGATTATTTGATTAGACCTAAGTTAAGTCAGAAATAGAGTGGTATTTCAAAGTTTATACGTTGAAATAAAGACAATTAAATAAAAGAGTTTCTATTTCAGTATTAAAAATTAGACTTCTACCACCACAAAATATTTTTTAACCGCTTCAACCACCTCAAAAGTTCCTCTAAAGGAGGGTGGAATCACGCCAGCTTCACCCGCTTTAACTTCGATAAATGAATCGTTTTCTGCATGATGAATGCGAACAACGCCTTCAATAATATTAAAAAATTCTTGTTTATTGTCCGCAAATACAATATTCCAAGCCCCGACTTCACATTGCCAAATGCCACAGTTCATGTTGGGATGTTCATACAAACTTTGGGTAAGACGTTTTGGATTACCTTTTACTAAGCGTTCAGGCTTCGGGTAATCTACTTCTGTTTCACGCTGTGCTAAGCCTTGTCCTGCAATATAAAGAGATGTCATGATCGTGTAAGCTCTGTCTATAAAAAAGCCCCAATTGAATTGAGGCTGATAAAATTAATGTGCTTCAGGGACTGCTAATAAGAACTCACGGCGTGCTTCTTTATCGGTTTTAAAATCCCCCACAAAAGAAACTGTACGAGTTGTAGACTCTTGTTTACTAACACCACGCATCATCATACACATGTGTGCAGAATCAATGACAACTGCAACACCACGAGCTTGGGTGACTTCAGCTACTGCATCAGCAATTTGCTTGGTCAGTTGCTCTTGAATTTGCAAACGGCGTGCAAACATTTCAGTAATTCGGGCAAATTTCGACAAACCTAAGACATTGCCTGAAGGAAGATAAGCAATATGCACACGTCCATAAAAAGGCAATAAATGATGTTCGCAAAGTGAATAAAATTCGATATTTTTCACTAACACCATTTCATCATTATCTGATGGGAAAACTGCATTGTTCGTGACTTCTGCTAAGCTTTTGCTATATCCAGAAGTTAAATACGAAAAGGCTTTAGCAGCACGCATAGGTGTATCTTTAAGACCAGGACGACTTAAGTCCTCGCCAACGGCGGTTAAAATATTAGCGTATGATTGCTGCATAGACATAGAACGTGTTCACTTACACTGATTGAACAAGGTGGGCATTGTAACAGAAAAATAGCAAATATTTCCTACTACAACATAAACCAATTATTTTGAAAATTTGGGATTTTTCTCAGCACGTTTTAGGAGGACTAAAACCGCACCAGTACCGCCTTGACTTTCTGGCGCACTGACAAAAGCCAAAACATCACGATGTTGACGTAGCCAACTATTCACGTATGTTTTTAAAATGGCTTCTGGACCTTTACCATGAACGATTTTGATGACATTTTGGTTTTCATCTTTGGCAATTTGGATGATTTGTAATACTGCTGTGCGTGCTTCTTCTACAGTACAACCATGCAGATCTACCGCTTCATACCAACGTAGATTGCCTGCTTTTAACTCTTCAAATACTTTGTGTTGTAATGTCGCTATGCGATAGCTTAATTTGGCTTGACTTGCTACAGGGTTAAGTATCGCTTGGGTATCTGAAAGTTCAGTGTTTTCTACTTTAAAAGCACCTTCTGCGGCAGCACGTTTGGCTAAGGTTTTCGCATCAGGCTTTTTGCGAATAGAGCTAGACTCGATTTTGGCAATATTGCCATTGTCGATCTTTTTAACCCCTTGTAAGGCTTTTTTAAATAAATCAACATCATCTAAATCTTCTGAAGGGAGATTAGAGTTTTTCTTAGGCTCAGGTTGGGCTGCCGCTTTTGTAGGTTGATGTTGAGAAATTTGTTTTTTGAACTGCTTTAATAAATCAAGTTGAGATTTTGAAAATGAAGAATCAGATTTACTCATAATTGCTAAAAAACAGGATTAATAAGGGATTTGCTGATAATTATAGTCTGAAATTAATGAAAATTGAACTGAATTGGGTTCATGCTATCTCTTAAGCTTTTAAATGTGGCGGAGAACTAAGATTAAATACTTTTAAATAGTATTATTTAAAAGTTTAGCATCTAACCATTTTTTGAGTTCTTTAATAAAAATTGGAAATATTTCATCAGATGCTAATAATGAGATACCTTGCTGTGCAAGATGAAACTCATCATCGTAGTGGTTCACAAAATCATACAAGTCATCATCTTCAATGAAGTTCGCTAGATCAAAGATTTTTTGGGCTGCATCCCATGTGTATTGCTGTGCCTGATTGTGTTGAATAAGTTGTGTAGTATATGTATTTAGCTCATTATAAATAATAATTTTTTTAAGATTTTCGTCTATATCGTAGTTTTTATGCAATACATGAAAATAATGTAATATTTGTTCTGAATTAGCAAGAAAACATAAGTCTAAAGCAAGCTGGTTAGATTCATCTTTTGACAAGGTGTTAATAGCCCATTGTTCAATATCATCAGTAGTTTTCAAACCCAATGTTAATTGACATCTTAATAAAATTTTTTCAATTTCATTCATGCTGATCACATCTAATTTGTACTTATTTTAATATTTCATCCAAAAATGTGTTGTGAAGTAAACTCAATATGAATGCATTTTTTAAACAAGCCCAATCCATAGATCGGGCTTAAGTATCATAAATGAAATTAAACTTGCTCAGGCACACCAAACAATTCAGTAAATGCATGATCAGGGCGAGGTTGTTTCATAAAGCTCTCACCGACCAAGAAGGCATGAATATCATGCTCTTGCATTTTGCGAACATCATCCGGCGTTGCAATACCACTTTCAGTAATTAGTAAACGTGATGGATCGAGTAATTTTTTCAAACGGAATGAAGTATCTAAATCCACATCAAAGGTTTTTAAATTACGATTATTTACGCCTAACAAACAACGATCAGACAATTTTAAAGCACGATCCAACTCATCTTCATCATGTACCTCAACCAAAACATCTAAATTTTGCTCAAAAGCAGTTTTTGACATTTCTTCAAGTTGCTGATCTGACAAACATGCCACAATCAATAAAATACAATCTGCATGTAAAGCACGTGCTTCGATCACGCCATATGGATCAATTAAAAAGTCTTTACGTAGCGCAGGAAGCTTGCAATGACGACGTGCAATCTGAATGTTCTCATCTGCACCTTGGAAAAAATCAATATCCGTCAAAACCGATAAACATGCAGCACCTGCTTGTTCATATTGTTCAGCGATTTCAGCAGGATTAAAGTTTTCACGAATCACACCTTTCGATGGAGATGCTTTTTTAATTTCAGCAATTACAGCAGGGCGCTTACTTTGCAAAGATTGCGCAAAACCACGTACAGGTGTTGCCGCCTGTGCAAGTTCTTCCACATCTTTTAAACTGCGTTGCTTTAAACGAGTAGCAAATTCTTGGTGTTTATGATCAACAATTTTACCTAAAATGGTGTTGGCAATATCAACCATGCTCATTTCCTCTCATTCTTATATTTCGTATGCTTTCAAAGTTTTGGTAAACTCGGATAAGACACCCATTTTTTCTAAAGCTTGACCACCATAGATAATGTCATGTGCCAAAGCCACACCTTGTTTATAGGTTTTGGTTAAACCAGAAACATAGATCCCTGCACCAGCATTGAGTGCAATCATACTTGCTGCTTTTTCACCTTTGGCAGATTTATTTTTGCCTAAGGCATCTTTTATTAAAGCTAAACTTTCAGCAGCACTATCAACAGAAAGACCTGTTAAAGTTTGTGATTCGATATCTACTTCTTCAGGTTGAATTTCCCATTCAGTGATTTCACCGTCTTTGAGTTCAGCAACATAGGTTGATGATGCAAGACTGATTTCGTCTAAGCCATCTTTAGAATGCACCACTAAGACATGCTCAGCACCGAGTTGTTTGAGTACTTCTGCCATCGGGCGACATAATTCTGTAGAAAATACTCCAATCACAAAACGTTTTACTCCAGCCGGATTCGTAAGCGGGCCAAGTAAATTAAAAATACTACGGAAACCTAACTCTTTCCGTGGCGCAGCAGCATATTTCATGGCTTTATGGTGATTGGGTGCAAATAGGAAACCAACGCCCATTTCTCGAATACAACGTTCAGTTTGTTGCATGTTTAAGTCGAGGTGAATGCCTGCCTGTTCAAGCAGATCAGATGAACCAGATTTAGATGACACGCCACGACCACCATGTTTAGCAATGGTTGCACCCGCAGCAGCAATCACAAAACTTGAAGCAGTGGAGACATTAAATAGATTTTGACCATCACCACCGGTACCGACAATATCGACCAAATGAGGTAAATCGCTGACATCAATTTTAATGGCTAACTCACGCATCACCCGTGCAGCAGCCGTGATTTCATCAATACTTTCACCTTTTAGGCGAAGCCCCATCATAAATGCACCAATTTGGGCATCTGTGGCTTCACCATTCATGATGGTACGCATCACTTGTTCCATTTGCGGTTGAGTGAGTTCGATATTTTTTGTGATGTTATTTAAAGCTTGTTGAATATTCATTTTGACTACGCATAAATTTCTAAAAAGTTTTTAAAGATTTGGTGACCATGTTGACTCAAGATCGATTCAGGGTGGAACTGCACGCCTTCTACAGCAAGTGTCTTATGTTTCACGCCCATAATCTCTTCAATTGAACCATCCGCTTGATTGGTCCAACAGGTCACATCCAAGCATTCAGGCAAAGTTGCTTGATCAATCACTAAAGAATGATAGCGCGTTGCTGAAAAAGGCGATGGAAGATGACTAAAAATACCCGTATCACTATGGTACATGTCCGATAAACGGCCATGCATTACGGTTTTAGCACGAATAATATCCCCACCAAATGCCTGACCAATGGATTGATGTCCTAAACACACCCCAAGCAATGGTATTTTCCCTGCAAAATGCTGAATGGTAGCAATAGAAATACCTGCTTCAGATGGAGAACAAGGTCCAGGCCCAATGACTAAATACTTTGGTTGCCATCGCTCAATATCCTCTAATGTCACGGCATCGTTACGGACGACTTTCACTTCTTGGTTTAACTCGCCAAAATATTGGACGATGTTGTAAGTAAAGCTGTCATAATTGTCGATCATCAGAAGCATAAGCTTAACCTATTAAAATCTATGCATTAAATATGCTTATTGTCCGAAAACACTTATTGAGTCGTGGAACGGTAATTTTCCTAAAAACACCCGTATAATGGCTACAACTCACAAGCAGAGGCTCATCATAGCAAAAAAGTTTGTTCACTGTTTAACTATTTTTAAGCTTACTAAGTGAGTTTTTTTATTAAATATATCAATAAACTAAATAGAATTAATTTGATGTATATATCTGTTTATATTCGCTATAAAATGATATAAATCGAATGAAATATAATAATTTTTTAATTAAATTTAATAATGCATTTAATGGTGTTAAATAAAAAACAATATGGAATCTAATTAATTAGTACTAAAGTTTAAAATACAAATGTATAAATTTATAAATAATAATTTTATGAATTTTAAATATCTTTTTTAAATTTTACTGGTTTAAAAATAGTCTAAAATTTGATAGTCAGTGGTCTAAAATTATGTAAATATGTATTTAGTATGCAAGTTTTGTGACTACTGTGTCTAAAAAACTTAGGGATGAGGCTAATTTATTGATATTCATCTTAAAAAAACTAGCATATTAGGGGGTTTGAAATTTGTTAATTGTTTTGCCTTTTGTTTTAAAAATGATAAAATTGTCACATATATTCGGGGGAGAATTTTGTGAGTGAACAAGTAAAAATAGCCATCTTTGGATTGAGTTTAAACGTATTAGAAAGCCTAAAACAAAAAATTCAGGCGCTATACGATACATCTATTCAAATTAATTGGGTTAATATTGCAGATCCCCAATTAGATATTCTATTGGTTAATGATATGTTTTTTGGTTCACCTACTATTCAAAACTTGGTAGGTAATCAAAAAATTGCTTATTTACGTTTGGTCAATAAACAAGATAAAGCGGGTTCTATTGAAAATGATGCATTGTATTTGCCATTTTCTGCTACCGATGAGATTCGTAATTGGTTTAAAGCACGGTATATGGGGACGCCACTTAAACGATCAAATTATGAGGCTCAAACTACAAAGTCGACGCAAACTACCGATATAAATAAACTTGTAAAAGAATTATTCGATCCAAGAAACAGTAATATTCAGGTTTTTGATCAACAGGGGAATATTGCTTTAATCAATATTCGAAAGGAACAAGTGTGGGTTGATCCAGAGCGTCGAGCAAATAGTACAGATAGCTCATTGAATTATACTTACGCAACTATGCAAAAAGTGCAAAGTGTGGATTCTATTCAAGGACAAGACCTTAAAATTTGGCTATGGAATTTACTTTGGTATTCGCCACAATTATTGAAAGAACAAAATAGCAATACATTTTATAAGTTAAAATTTTGGCCACAGCCACAATCTGCTTATGATCGACAAAATGTTTTTAAAATTGCTGCTTGTTTTGAAAAGGGTGCCAGTATTAGTCAGGTTGAGAAGAAACTAGAAATTAAGCAATCCGTAATTCAGCATTTTATTTCAGTGGCGGTTTTAATGGACGCCGTACAAGAAATTAATGAAGCAGATGCAAAATTAATTGTAAAATCTGAAAAAACTGAAAGTGTACTTAAAGGTTTCTTTGGTAAATTAAGACGTAAACTTGGTTTGTAAAATAGATAATTAAGTTTTGCTTCAAGATTTAAAATTGAATTCAATAAATAAAAAGTGGTTTATCGTCCATGCATATGGGCAAGGGAGAAAAAATTGATCTTACAGAAATACAAAATTGTATTTGGTGGCACAATGGGGGCTGGTAAGACAGAAGCCATAAAATCACTTTCTGAGGTTTCAGTACTTTCAACGGAAGCGTTAAATACAGATCAAGATGCACATACCAAAGCATTAACAACAGTTGGTATTGACTATGGTGAAATTAAACTTGAAGACGGTGTTGTGGTCGGTTTGTATGGTACACCAGGGCAAGATCGCTTTGACTTTATTTGGTCAGTGATCTGTAAAGGTGCAATTGGAGCGATTGTACTGATTGATCATTCTCGTAAAAATGCCTTAGACGATTTAAAATTTTATTTAGAATCATTTAAAGCACATGTGGATAATATTATTGTTGGTATTACCCATGTGGATGAAAATCCAGAAAGTCTTTTAAAAACATATCGAGATTTCAGTGACATGGAAAACTATGATTTACCTATTTTTGTGGTAGATGCACGTAAAAAAGACGATGTGTTATTGGTAGTTGAAGCATTAATTGCGCGTGCTGAAATAGAAATGTCATAAACTTTGAAGACATGAAGGTAAAACTTAATCACGCTGTTAGGTTTTACTTTTATTCAATAAATTATCAATAAAAACAATATGGAAAATTAATTTAAACTAAAATATTAATATCCAAGATGGTTAAAATTTAAATCGAATTGTTTAGCAGTAAAACAAAATTAGCACCAAGATAATACATTTATAAATAATCGCACAATAATAGTGCAATCAATAGATTGAATAAATATTTAAAACAAAGAAGTGTGTATGAAGATGGTGCATTTATAAATGTGGCTTGTATAATAGAGCGGGTCTAAACAAATTAAAGTATATTTTCTAATAGGGAATTCAATCTTTTAGCAAATATTCTTGAAGTTGGTACGGTAATTGCTACATAAACACCAACTACTAACACGCACTATAAAATGTGCAACAAAAAATCATCGGAGCAAAATGAGCATGGCGAACAAGGTCCTACAACTCATCCAAGAAAGTGGCGCAAAATGGGTCGATTTTCGCTTTACTGATACCAAGGGTAAAGAACAACACGTAACATATCCTGCTGACAGTATTGATGAAGATACTTTTGAAGACGGTAAAATGTTTGATGGTTCTTCTATTGCTGGTTGGAAAGGCATTGAAGCATCAGATATGATTCTTCGCCCAGATGCTAATTCAGCTTTTATTGATCCATTCTTTGCTGAAGCGACTGTTGTTGTGACTTGTGATGTGATTGAGCCATCTACAGGTCAAGGTTATGAACGTGACCCACGCTCTATTGCTCGTCGTGCTGAAGAATATTTAAAATCTACAGGCATTGGTGATACTGCATTCTTTGGCCCAGAACCAGAATTCTTTGTATTTGATGAAGTGAAATGGGACATTGATATGTCTGGCGCTCGTCATACTTTGATCGCTGAAGAAGCTGCTTGGTCTACAGGTAAAGACTACGAAGCGGGTAACTCAGGTCACCGTCCACGTGTGAAAGGTGGTTATTTCCCAGTACCACCAGTTGACTCTTCACAAGATATGCGCGCTGAAATGTGTGCACGTATTGAAGACATCATGGGACCAGGTCGTGTAGAAGTACATCACCATGAGGTTGCATCTTGCCAATTAGAAATTGGTGTAAGTTTCAATACCTTAGTGCGTAAAGCAGATGAAGTTCAACAGTTCAAATATGCGGTTTGGAACGTTGCTCACCAATTTGCTAAAACTGCGACTTTTATGCCTAAACCAATGGTTGGTGATAATGGTTCTGGTATGCACGTACATATGTCTATCTCTAAAGATGGCAAAAACTTGTTCGCTGGTGATGAGTATGCAGGTTTGTCAGAAATGGCATTGTATTTCATTGGCGGTATCATCAAACATGCACGTTCATTGAATGCGATTACAAACCCATCTACGAACTCGTATAAACGTTTGGTACCACATTTTGAAGCACCGATTATGCTTGCTTACTCAGCACGTAACCGTTCAGCGTCTATCCGTATTCCATACGTGTCTAGCCCTAAAGGTAAACGTATCGAAGCACGTTTCCCTGATCCAATGATGAACCCATACTTAGGTTTTGCTGCATTGTTGATGGCAGGTCTTGATGGTATTCAAAACAAAATTCATCCAGGTGATGCTGCTGATAAAAACTTGTATGATCTTCCTCCTGAAGAAGAAGCTAAAATCCCAACTGTTGCGCATAGCTTAGATATGGCACTTGAGGCACTTGCTGCGGATCACGACTACTTATTAAAAGGTGGCGTATTCACCAAAGATATGCTTGATGCGTATATCGAGCTTAAAACTGAAGAAGTTCGTCGTTTAAATACAACAACGCACCCAGTTGAATTTGATATGTATTACAGCTTGTAATTCTTAGAAAAATTACACTGAAAAAGACCCGCTTTTTGCGGGTCTTTTTGTATGATCGTTTTAGATATATGATCGTTTTAGATAAAAGAATTGATGATTAAGAGATGGCACAACGTAAAAAGCACACAGGATTTTTTCCTTGGATTGATCCAAAGAACCATGAGAAAGGTTTCAAACTTAACTTTTCTGAAGTCACTTATTTAGACATAGGTCGAACTGTTGAAGGGTATAAGCAAGCTCAGTTTGTGGCATTACGCAATCCTGAACTGGCTTTGGACTTTGATTATCCAAAAGAGTTTTATATCAGTGCTGAGGGGATAGTCTTGGTTAAAACGCCTCAAGGTAGATTTGAAGTCATTGCAAAAACAGATCATGTATAATTAACCTTATAGCAATTATTAGTTAAGATACTGTATTAAAATCATAAATAATAAGGTGTGAATAAATAGTCTGATGAAAGTAAGAATTTTTGCTAAACTAGTTTAAGTTTTTATTTGGTGAGATCATTTATGCAATATGGGGCAATGCAACTGCTTTCTATGTGGATAAAAGATCGTCAAATCCAAAATCAATCTGAACACACCTTAGATGCTTATTTTCGTGATGTTTCAGGTTTTATCGACTTTTGCTATACAAGACAAATAGAATTAAAGCAAATTGAAGCTTCAGATTTAAGAGAATATCTTGCTTATAAAGTTGAAAAAGATCAATTAACTTCAAGTAGTTTACAACGTCATCTCACCTCGATTCGTCAGTTCATGAAATGGGCAAAGCAAGGGCATTATCTGGAAATGAATCCTGCGGATGATTTGCAATTAAAAAGGCAACCACGTCCTTTGCCTGGCATGATTGATATTGAAACGGTCAATCAAATTATGGATCAGGCTGCGCCAGAAAAACCCTTAGAAAAACAGCTATGGTTACGCGATAAAGCTATTTTAGAACTGTTATATTCGAGTGGTTTACGTCTAGCGGAAGTGCAAGGATTAAGGATTCAAGATATTGATTTTAATCGGCAATTATTACGTATTACAGGTAAAGGGAATAAAACCCGAATTGTCCCTTTTGGGAGTAAAGCCAAACAGAGTTTGATTAATTGGTTGAAAATATATCGCATTTGGCAAGGTGAATTTAAGCCTGAATCATCTGTTTTTATTACTCAAAAAGGTAATGCAATTACACCCCGTCAAATAGAAAATAGAGTGAAATATCAAGCGCAAAGGGCAGGGGTAAATGTGGACTTACATCCGCATTTGTTAAGACATTGCTTTGCAAGTCATATGCTTTCAAACAGTGGTGATTTGCGAGCAGTACAAGAAATGCTTGGGCATAGTAATTTAACTACGACACAAATTTATACGCATATTGATTTTGATCGTTTAGCACAAGTATATGATCAAGCTCATCCTCGCGCAGTGAAAAAGTAGCTTTGCATATAATAACAAAAGCATAAAATGACATTGTTTAGAGTATTATCGCACTTTATATTTCATGATTCTTAAATAATGCGAATATCTAAAAATGATGAAAAAAATTGCTTTATCAGCCTTACTTTTACAATCCAGTATTAGTTTTGCACAGACTGTACAATTAGATGAACTATATCAGCGCTATGTTGAGGCGGATTATTCTTCAATGGAATTGCCTGAATATAACAATGAAGTTGATTTTAAAGCAGTCGTTGCTGCACTTGATGAGAATATGGAAGGTGGAGTTTTGGTTGAATTTGCTAGTCCAAATGATCCTGAAACTGCCTTAACACGAGCAACTCCTGCTGATCGTGCTGCTGCAAAATTTAGTCAGTTAAAAGAGGGACAGATGGTACAAGTCAAATGTACAGTTGAAATGGCAAGCGGCTCAGAGTATTTATCACTGGGTGAATGTAATTTAAAATAATGATAAAAATGAGGTACTCAGGATATTTTTGAATATTCTTAGTATCTTTTCTTCATAAAAAAAGCCAAAAGGATAATTGTTTTTCAAAGCACTCTACTGTATATGTTTTAGACGAAATAAAGTAATTTATTGGATTACTTTAATTTTATTATTTTTGATGAATATATTTAACGTGTACTGGGTAATAAAATGATTCCTGAGCTTGAGCAAAAATATCAACAATTGACTGAAGCGCAAAAAGAAATTTTTCGTGGTTATGGATTGCGTCAAGTTAAACACTTTGTTGAATTGAGTCTTCCTAAAATTGAAGCAACTTTACCGAAACAAGGCAAGGTATTAGGCATCAATGCTGAGGGTAAAGTTCAAGCGATCAATACTGAAACTCAACAAGTATATTTGTGGATTTCAGATCAACAATGGCAAGTGGCTAAAGTGGCTTCAAGTCATGTCGATTTAAAAGAGGATTTTATTGAAATTTGGAAGATTCTAGAACTTGAAAAACAAGATCTTATTGATTTAAGCCATATTCATCGTGATTTTCTTGAGAGTCAAAGCAGTCCTTTGAACTAATCATCTGAAATGCATGAATAGCTGTAAAAATGTCTTGTATGCGCTTGTGCTAAAAATTCACTGTGCTTAATTTGATATAAGACATGACGTGATAATAGGTGATCTTGCCTTAAACGAGGGTGATTAAAATCATATAAATAAGTCATGCCTAAACGTTGCATGACTTTGGCAGAGGCAAGGTTTGGATAAGCTGTAAATGCAACCACAGCATCTAATTTTAACACTTCAAAAGCAAATGCTAAACAAGCCTGAGCAGCTTCGGTTGCATAGCCGTAATGCCAATACTGTTTTGCTAAGCGCCAACCAATTTCAACACACGGTGAAAATGTGAATTGTTCGGGCTGAGCATGTAAACCGACAAAACCAATAAATTTTTGATTCTCTTTTAATTCGACAGCCCAAAATCCCCATTGATGTTTGTGAATCAAATGATGAAAGCGCGTCGCCAATAGCTCACTTTCATCACTGTTTAGACATTTTGGAAAATACTGCATTACTTCAGGATCAGCATTGAGTGCTGCAAATGCTATCAAATCTGAACCTTGCCATTGTCTTAAGCGTAAACGATGAGTTTCAAGTTTGTAATAGGACATATAAAAAAGCCTTATCTAACATCATAATGTCAGTCAGTTAAGCAAATTTATTGGATAGATTTCTAAAAATCTCCTCTAACCCCTCTTTGAAAAAGATGGGAACTTCAAGTAATTAAAGTAATTTTTAGTAATCTTGCGTAGCAGTGCTACTTATCCTTCCTTTGAAAAGGTGAGGAGCATGTTCCGCAAGGGGAGGATTAAAAAATTCTTAACTGATCAGCATTACTTATCTAACATGTTTTAACCGAAGTTTAGCGTGAATAAATGGTGATCTGATTTAGAGCTGTTTAATTTTAAAACACTCATGCTATATTTTATGATATTCGTTTAAATTCCAAGCAGATTATCTAAAAAATACATTGCATAAGCTATTGATAGCGACTAAAATTCGTTTCACAAAGTTTGCTATGAGATGAAAGTTTAAGTTTTAAAACTTAATTTTTTATACTCATTAGATCACGAGTGATCAATACGGGGACGTGGCGAAATTGGTAGACGCACTGGATTTAGGTTCCAGCGCCGCAAGGTGTGAGAGTTCGAGTCTCTCCGTCCCCACCATATTCAAAAGAGCAAGGTAGATTGACCTTGCTTTTTTTATGTCCATGTAAAATAAAAAATGCAAAAATTTTAGGCATCTCCAAGAGATGCCTTTTTATTTTAAGCGATAAAAATATTTTAAATTTTAAGCTTTTAAATGATCTTCAAATTCTTCGCCGAGTTGAAATGCTAAATTATTTCCAGCAAGATCACAGGTGACTAAGCCATATTCTTTTTTGAAACTAAAAGTGAAACCTTTTCCATCAGCTAAATTCTTGACTGAATATCCAAGTTTTTCTAACCAAATACGAAACGCGATAAGATTTTTAGCTTTAACTACCTTTTTCATGGAAGGTTCTCCTTAATTCCTGTCTATAAAAATTAATAGGGATGCGCTATAAACTTTTAAAGGGGAAATAAACGAAATAAATTTTTTATAGCAATTTTTGATCAATTTTTAAAGTCAAATTTTTATGCTTGAGCAATACTTTTTGTTTTTAAAATTATTGATCATGTTTTTAAGATATTGATATATTTAATGTTGTTAAATTTTAAGAGTAATCATTTTATCCAAAATTGAAATAATTTGATAAACTCTTTTTCTCAGGGATTTTTTGTTGAATCTGTAAGAAAATATATCAGATTACATAATTTTTTAATTTTGAAAGTTGCAGATGAAAAAAATTTGATACTTTTAAAAAATCAGTGTGATCCTAAAGTTCATCTGCTTTTCTAGACTACTCTATTGGAGAATACAAGTTTTTAGTCATATATATTTCTCATTTAATTTTGAGCATTCTAAATAATAACTTATATCGATTTAAGTGAGATTTCGTAGCAAATTAAAAGTTATCCTTCATTGCACGAATTCGAGCAAACTCTTCAACACTATCGACACGTAAAAAGGGGTTTGTTTCAAGTTCTAGTTCAATTGTGCTTGGTAAAGTGATTTGGCCTTGAGCACGTAGTTGACGAACTTTTTCAACACGTTGTTGTAAAGCCAAATTATTAGGCTCAATGTGTAGTGCAAATTCAGCATTTGAAAGGGTATATTCATGCGTGCAATACACTTCGGTACGTGGTGGCAAAGCTGCTAAGCGATTTAATGAGTGATAAAACTGTTCAGGTGTTCCCTCAAACATACGACCACAGCCCATTGCAAATAAAGTATCTCCACAGAAAACGCAATCTAATTCATCTATAAAATAAACAATATGTCCAAGAGTATGCCCAGGCACAGCAATAATTTCAATATTCAAGTGATGGAATTCAAAGTTATCGTCATGCTGTAGCGGGTGAGTGATAAAAGGCAAATGACTTAATTCATCTCGAGGCCCATAAACAGGAATATTCTTTTCAGCAATCAATGCTGGGACACCCTCTACATGATCTTTATGCCAATGTGTCAGCCATATTTGATAGAGATTGAGTTGATTTTCTTGACAATAATCGAGAACTAAATGCGCTTCAGTTGGATCTATGGCAACCACATCATGAGTTTGTGTATGTTCGAGTAGCCAAATATAGTTTTGTAGTGGATTTTTAACATCGATCACATGAATTTTAAAAGACATTTTTATGGCTTCCATAGCTGCATCTTATTTTATTGTATGTAAATTTGCGCATGAATGGTAGCTCAAGTCCTTGGCTTTCGTATCGAATAAGGTTTGATAGGTATTCAGAATAAATATTACAGCTATATTCTTTCTGACTGTAAACAAAACTTTGAATATATGAAATATTCAAAACATCTGACAGATTTTTTGAAAATGAATCTAAGTTTCAAGTATACAGTTTGAGAATGATATATTTGTTATAGGTAAAAGTAGGGAATTAAAAGAGCTTAGTTTCAGGCTATAAAAATGTTTAAAAGGCAAATGCTATATGGAGATTTTATAAATAAGCGGATTCACTTAAAAAAATAAATAGATACACCTCATCACCAAGCATTATTTGTTATAGTGTTTGTAATATTGGGGAAACAATAATGCAATTTAATTTTGAAATTGATACCACGTGGTGTTTAGAGCAACTATTAAAAGATCAACGCATTACAGAGCGGGACAAAGTGTTGGTACAAACCACACATCGCCAACGGGATCAATTAAAATGGCATCCATTACAATGGATTGCCAACTTTAATCTGCCCGATCAAAGAGAGCCACAAAAACGCTTAACTTTAAATGTCTTATGCCAATGGTTGGCAGATAAAACAGATTTGGCGGTATATACCATTGACCCCTTAAAAGCAGATGTTTCTAGCTTGACGGGTGTCATGTCACAAGAGTTTGCATTACGCAATCGGATTTTGGCAGTCGAAATTCAACAAGATCAAGTATTAATTGGAACAGATCAGCCTTTTATCCGGGATTGGGTACACAATCTTGAAAGCAGTTTAAAGCCTAAAAAAATTCAAAGAGTTTTATTAAATCCTGAGCAATTACAACGCTACCTGGTGGAATATTATCAAGTTAGCCGTGCAGTCATTTCATCCCAAAAAGCAGGCGCACATCAAAAAGAAAACAAAGGTGTGGAAGCTTTATTGCAATTAGGTGATACCCAAAATCCTGATGCAAATGACCAACATATTGTTAAATTGGTGGATTGGGTTTTACAATTTGCATTTGAACAACGTGCCAGTGATATTCACCTCGAACCACGTAAAGAGAATGGGAAAATTCGTTTTCGTATCGATGGGGTATTGCATACCATTTATAATATGCCTGCCAACACCTTAACTGCGGTGATTTCTCGCATTAAAATTTTAGGACGTATGAATGTTGCGGAAAAACGTAAACCACAAGATGGGCGTTTAAAGACACGTACACCCAAAGGGCAGGAAACGGAGTTGCGTTTAGCAACTTTGCCAACTGCCTTTGGTGAAAAGCTGGTGATGCGTATATTTGATCCTGAAGTATTGGTGCGCAGTTTTAAACAACTCGGTTTTGATGGAAAATTATTGGAAGATTGGCAAGCCATTACCCAACATAGTCATGGCATTATTTTGGTGACTGGTCCAACAGGTTCGGGTAAAACCACTACTTTATATTCTTCTTTAAAACAGTTGGCAACTGAGCAAGTCAATGTCTGTACTATTGAAGATCCAATTGAGATGTTAGAACCGAGTTTTAACCAAATGCAGGTTAACCATGGCATTGAGCTTGGCTTTGCCGATGGGATTCGTGCATTGATGCGTCAAGACCCTGATATTATCATGGTTGGGGAAATTCGAGATTCAGATACTGCCAATATGGCAATCCAAGCGGCTCTCACGGGGCATTTAGTTCTTTCTACACTGCATACCAATGATGCACCTTCAAGTTTAACCCGTTTACACGATTTAGGTGTACAGCCATTTTTAACGGCTGCCACTATTTTGGGAGTTTTGGCACAACGTTTAGTACGACAATTATGCCCACATTGTAAACAAGAAACTTTCATTAATGACCAAGAATGGAAACATTTAACGTTTGGTTATCAAATACAAATGCCTGACTTTGTGTTTAAAGCTGTAGGTTGTGAAGAATGTCGTCATACAGGTTATCAAGGACGTGTGGGTATTTATGAATTCATGCCAATCACTCTTGAAACCAAACAAAAAATTTCAGCCAATGCAACATTGGATGAGTTGCGTGAGCAGGCCAAGAAAGAGGGTATTGATCCACTTCGTATTGCGGGAGCACGTAAAGTGCTGCAAGGGGTAACAACTTTGGAAGAGGTGTTGCGAGTCGTGCCGTTGAATTAGTTTATAAATATTTTTATTCTTATCAGAATTTTATGATTTTGATAATACGAAAACATAAAATGTTGGTGAATAGCAAGTTACTTTAAAACGTAAATTAATTGAAACCATATAAGAAATATACAAATTTTCACTTGTTTTAGGTCAGTGTTTGGAGGTAGACCACATAAGATAAAAAATGTATGATCAGACACGGTTTAAACAATAAGTCTTATCGTATGCTCAATTTTATTCGACTTTCAATCATTGCTAGCTGTTTGGGATTAGTTGCTTGTGGTGGTGGTTCATCTTCTGAGCATGATAATCCCCCTCCACTAAAACCTCAGGTGGCGCCTAAAGCAAATAAAACAGTCCAATTTTTTATTGCAGCACATCCTGATGATATTCAATTGTTTATGGCGAAAAATGCACAATTTTATGTGCAACATAACAGTAAAAATGTCTTTATTCTAACAACGGCAGGAGATGGGGGAGAGGCATTAAGTTTTCCAAATAGTTCTCCTATGAAAAAAACATTTTGGGAAGCGCGATTTTTAGCACATGAAAAATCTATTCATTATTGGAATAATTATAAAAACAACATCGTAGAAACACAGGTTAAAATTAATCAACATACATTGCAACGCAAGCAATTTGGTGACAATGTAGTGTTCTATAATTTTTTATTACCTGATGGAAACATGAATGGAAATGGTTTTTCTACTACACAATTTCAAAGTTTAGAAAAATTATATCAAGGTAAGATTCATAAGATAACCAGTGTAGATGGAAAAAATGCTTATAATAAACAGGAGTTGGTAAATACATTATCCGCTATTGTTCAATTTGAAGCAGGTAAAAAAGAAATTACCTTTAATATTGCAGAGGATAATTCATATATTAATCCAAAAGATCATTCCGACCATATCGTGACCTCTTTACTGGTGCAGGATGTAGCACAAAATTTAAGTAATTGTATGTTAACTAATAAATATACTGAATATGTGAATCGTGCAAAACCTATCAACATGTCAACATTTGAATATCAGCAGCATCAAAAACTTTGGAATGTATTAACCTCAGTACTCGTTGAATATGGTTATGTCAATCCACATGCAAAAGACCAACATTTGGTTTGGCTTGGCAAGCAATATATTAGCTCTAATAGTGTGGTAAATTGCAAAAATGTTGAAGAAAAATTAAGTGAAGAGTTGCCTTGAGATATGGTGAACTTTTAGAGAACAATGATTACTGCATTTATATATTGTTTGATAAAACACTATGAGTATAAAATTTGATGTATTCTTGAAAATCATCAGACGATCTTGAATATATTTTTAACTAAAAAGCAGTATGCGCTGATTCATACTGCTTATTCCCACAATTCTTGTTTTATAAAATTATTTTTATACTTATTTGGTTAAAATAAGACGGTTGTTGCGCGTTAAGCGTAAACGGTATTCTTCGCCTGCATGCATGATGCGGATTTCACGTCCTAAAGCGAAAAGATTGTTGGAATGTAGCATAGGTAAAGTGTGGGTAGATTCGTTATTACGTGTAAATAAGCTAAAAGGTGCGTTCATTGTTATTACTCCGTGTGGGACGTCATTTAGTGATTTAAATGATAATCATTATCGAATAAGGCTGTCAACGATAATTATTGTTATTTGCAAAAAAAATCTATTCACTTACATTTTGTAAAATACACGCTGGAAAAGTCATGACTAAACCTGTTGTAAATGTAGCAATTGCTTTGTTATTTCATCAATCAAAAGTACTGGTGGGTTGGAGAAATGCTGAGAAACATCAAGGCAATAAATATGAATTTCCTGGTGGTAAGGTCGAACAAGACGAAACGCCTGAGCAGGCATGTCGTAGAGAAGTATTTGAAGAGGTCGGAATCGGTATCCAAGACTGGCATGTCTTTGATGTAATCTCACATGAATATGAAGATATTCTTGTGAATCTACATTTATTTCATGCAAAAGTTGAAACTGCCTATTTGGATGAGATTCAAAAACCTTGGACGTGGTATATACGCGATCAACTGCTTGAACTGAATTTTCCAAAAGCCAATCATTCAATTCTACAGCGTCTATCTTGGCAACATTTTATTAAAATTTCTGAGCATTTATCTAAGATCGAAGAGCTAAATACAAATTGTCTGATGTATTGGCGAGTTGATGCTGTAGAGCATAATGATATCCAATATTTGATGCAATTAGATCAAGCAGTGTTAAAGCGTTTAATTGTGAATATTAACATTTGGAAAAAATTACCACAGTCACTTCAAAGTCAAATTTTCACCGTACATTTCAAACAATCACAAGTGATGCAAGCGCAGCCACAGGATTTAAATATTAATGTACGTTGTATTGCTGCATGTCATGATTTGGTGTCATTAGATAGAGCTCAGAAATTAGGATTTGAGGCCGTGTTTTTAAGCCCAGTTTTAGCAACACAAACTCATCCTGATACAAAGACGCTTGGTTGGGATGTTTTTGAAAATTTGGCGAAACAATCAGCAATTCCAGTCTTTGCTTTGGGTGGTTTAAAGCCAGAGGATTTAGCGAAAGCACAACAGCATCATGCTTATGGTGTAGCTGGTATCAGTGCATTTTGATAAATGATTTATAAAACTCATCGGTAGTGGCAAGGATGCCGCTATGCCAAAGAGCTAAATTGGATTTTTATAAATGATAATAAATGTAGCCTTAAATCACAGCAGATTTTTTTTTAAATGAAAATATTGAAAAACTATATAGAAATTGAATGAAAATAGAGTATAACTTTTAGCGTAATGTTCACTGCCGTATAGGCAGCTTAGAAAAAACTTCTTCTATGATTTGAGGATAAATTAGAGTTCACTGCCGTATAGGCAGCTTAGAAAAGTAATGTAGTGTAATTCTTTAAATAAAGCCAGTTCACTGCCGTATAGGCAGCTTAGAAATTGCACAGTCATCAAAGCAGTCAATACAGCTTGTTCACTGCCGTATAGGCAGCTTAAAATAATAGTTCTAGTTAAAAAATTAGATCAATTTAAAGCAAAGATCAAGGCTTAAAGTGCCTTGATCTTTGCTTGTGCTTCGGCAATGGTTTTCGCATTTTGTTGCTGTTGAGCTGACTTTAAAATCGCTGACCATAATTGCTTACGCATCGCATTATTTTGTGCAAAACTTAAACCACGTCTTGCTAAAGACTCCGCATTTTTTGCTTGATTTTTATGATTGGCAATCAGCGCTAACCATAAATAAGTTTCAGCAGATTGAGGAGCTAAACGTTGTGCTTGTAGTGCATAATTTTCTGCTTCATTCCATTTGCTTTGACGAAATGCAGTTTCAGTTTTTTTAATTAACTGATTAAATGCAGGAATATCATGTCCATCATCAAACTTTTGAGCTTGTACTTTTTGCTCAGGCACAATCACTTGCATCGGTTGACGTTTAATTTCAGGGCGTTCATAAGGAATAATTTTTACGCCATCAGGTGTTTCGACTTTAGGTTTTTGCGTGGGCGCTGGTTCAGGCTTTTTACCTGAACCTGTTTGTACTGGAGAAGATTGACAAGCTGCCAATCCCACAAAAAGCACAGCAACACCTAAATATTTTATTTGCATAACAACCACTCTTAATTTTGATAACTACCACTTGAAATCACACGTCCTTGATTATTTAAATCTTGATCCATGTTGCTTTCACTTTCACGAATATAGTTTTCAATACTATCGTTGGAGTTATCCGTTGGTGGGTTATTTTCCGTATCAGGAATGTAAGTCGGCTCAACCTGATAATGTGGCATGCCACATGCAGTTGCTTGGCGTGGCACCGAGTTACGCAGTAACGGAATGTAGAAACTCTGATCACAACCTTGTGCTGAAAGTTGACCGCTGTCACTGTCAATCCATTGCCATTGTACATTGTCAGTTTGACGCAGATTGACAGGTTTCTGACGTAATTGTTTCATAACATTGGTCCACACAGGCAATGCACCTGATGATCCTGTTAAGCCTGTAATCTTATTATCATCTAATCCTAACCAAACCACAGCCAAATGATTGCCTGAGTAGCCAGCAAACCATGAGTCACGTGTGTCATTGGTTGTGCCAGATTTACCTGCAAGTTTCAGTTCAGGTGAAAGGCTAGCATAAGCTGAACGACCTGTACCAGAAGACATGACTTGCTGTAAACCATAATTCAAAATATAAGCAGCAGAAGGGTCAATGGTTTGCTGTACATTTAAATTATAACGTTCTAATAAGCGTCCATTTGAATCCACCACAGAGCGAATGGCTTTGACTGGGTATTTAAAGCCACCTGTGGCAAAGTTGCCATAGATGCTCATCACTTCCATCGGTGACATATCAACAGCACCGAGGAAAATAGATGGATAGTTAGGAATATTGGACTCCACACCAAATTTGGTCAGTTGGTTTTTAAATGTGGATAAACCAAACTCTTGTCCTAAGCGTACTGCTGATAAGTTGTAAGAATTTGCAAGTGCCTGAACCATTGGCACATAACCATGACCACCGCCACTATAGTTTTTTGGTGTCCAAGATTTATTGCCGTCGACGGGGATACTGATTGGACCATCTTCAATTTGGCTAGCCCAAGTATAACGACCAGATTCAAGCGCACTGAGATAAATAACGGGTTTTAGCAAAGAGCCGACTTGACGTTTTGCATCAATGGTACGGTTAAAGCCAGTAAAGTCTTGTGTTGAACCTACTGCTGCAATCAGTTCACCATTTTCAGGTTGAGTAATCAGTACAGCACCTTGTAAGTCTTTTAAGCGTGAAGGATTCGAGCGAGCCAAACGACTTACTGTTTCACGGAAGCTATTTTGTACTTTGGTTTGTGAAATTGGATCAAGCGTTGTAAAAATACGCAAACCTTGATTGGTTAAATCAGATTCTTGATATTCTTTTTTCAATTGACGACGCACAATGTCTAAAAAGTCAGGAAATTTTGAAGGTCCAGTGGTCGGTTTTTTCACTACATTCAGTGGTCGAGCAGACTCACGCTCGTATTCTTCTTGGGTTAAATAACCCATCACCAGCATGTTATTCAGGACGATATTACGACGTTTTTTCGCACCTTCTGGATTTTTCCACGGATTGTATAAGGTTGGACCTTGTACCAAACCGACCAAATAAGCTTGTTGTGCAATATTGAGTTCACGTAAAGGTAAACCAAAATAAAACTGTGAAGCTAAGCCGTAACCATTGATAGAATAATTGCCATTTTGACCTAAGTTCACTTCATTTAAATAAGCCTCTAAAATCTCATCTTTGTCATAATGAAACTCAAGAAGTAAGGACATAAAGGCTTCATTCACTTTACGTTTTAACGTTCTTTCAGGGGAAAGATAAAAGTTTTTAACCAATTGTTGGGTCAGCGTAGACCCACCTTGACGTTTGCCTCCAGTGACATTACTGACGATCGCACGTGCTGTACCACGAAATGAGACCCCATGATGATGATAAAAATTACGATCTTCAGTTGCGACTAAGGCTTCAATCAAAGTCTTCGGTACTTTGTTGAGTTTGATCAGTACACGGTCTTCATTATGTTGCGGGAAAATTCCACCAACCAACATCGGCTCTAAACGAGCGATTCCTGTGCTTGAAGGCTTGGTGGCTTTGATATCTGCAACTGTATTTTCATTAAATGAAACTTGTAAAATTTGCTCAGGGTCTACACTATCACCATAGTCAAATCCACGTGTATGGACATAATAACTATTATTTTGAACCACATAACTGCCTGATTTGTCATAGCTGTCTTTTTTGCTATAACCTAATAATTTTAATTCTTGTTCAAAATCATTGGCAGCAACAGGTGCATTTGCATAAAGTTCTAATGGGCGTGCGAAAACTTTTGCAGGAATATCCCAACGGTTTCCTTCAAACTTATCTCGAATAATAGTGTCTAATCGCACCAAATAAATACTAAATGCTAAAAATGCAGCAATAATGAGCACACAGAAAATGAGTGCAATGATGCCTATTCCACGTTCTGACTTCATAAAAATATGCAAAAAACCTGAGAAATTTTGTTAATCATGCGAAGCTTTTCAGGAATTTGCAATAATTAAACTGTGAAATTAAGCAATTTACCTATAAAACAAGACAATAAAACCTAAAACCCTCAATTTAAGCAAAATTTTCAGGGCTTATCGCCTTTTTATGAATGAAAAATGGATTGAATCAAGTCATTAAGTTTTATTTGATAGAAGTAAAGTAAACAACACAAGATAAAAATACTCGCCGAAAAATCAAAAATAAATCTGTGCTTGCAATAAAAGTTTAAGCCATGATCTTTAATATGTATAATTCATTGTGTAGTTTAGAATTACAATACGATCTAAAGAAAATTAGGCATAGATACGCTGCTGTTTTATGTCAATGTATTTTCAACAGATTGTCAAAAAGGAAATTGATGAACCCAACACATATCTCGTCAAAAGCATTTAGAAATATTGGTCTGATTGGTCGCCCAGATAAATCATCTGTGGTAGACACATTATGTCTCATCCATGATCATTTGCTGGGTTTAGGTTTACATCCAGTTTTTGACTCTGAAACAGCCGAACTCGTGCCTTATCGCAATACACAAACCGTAAGCCGACATTTGCTCGGTGAAGTGGTGGACTTGGTGATTGTGGTCGGTGGTGATGGTTCGCTGCTGCATGCTGCACGTGCTTTGGTGAAATACAGCACGCCTGTACTTGGAGTGAACCGTGGGCGTCTAGGCTTTTTAACGGATATTAAACCTACTGAAGTCATTTTTAAATTAGATCAAGTTTTAAAAGGTGAGTTCCAGATCGACCGCCGTTTTTTATTGGAAATGGAAATTCGCAGTCAAAAACAAATCATTTATGAGGCGATTGCGCTGAATGATGTGGTTTTGCATTCGGGTAAATCTGTCCATATGATCGACTTTGATTTAAAAATTGATGGGCAATATGTTTATCGCCAACACAGTGATGGTTTGATTGTGTCAACGCCTACAGGTTCAACCGCATATGCGCTGTCAGGTGGTGGTCCAATTTTACATCCAAGTATGGATGCGATCGCACTTGTTCCCATGCATCCGCATACTTTATCTTCTCGTCCAATCGTGGTGGGTGGACAAAGTGAAATCAAAATAGAAATTCGTGAAAATCGCGTTTTGCCAATGGTCAGCGCAGATGGACAAAGTAGTGTTTCATTAAATGTGGGTGATTGTTTGCATATTCGTAAACATCCATTTAAATTAACGCTTATACATCCGCCGGGTTATGACTTTTATATGGCTTGTCGTACTAAACTCGGTTGGAACCAAGATTTTGATTCATTGCAACAGCAGGATTAATCATGAATATTGAACAAATGCTTTCTATGCTTGACGCAGATGTCGTAGCACGTTTGAAAACTGCCGTTGAAATTGGCAAATGGCCCAATGGTGTTGTTCTGACCAAAGAGCAGCGTGAAATTTGTATGCAGGCTGTGATTGCATGGGAACATCAAAATTTAGATGAAAAAGAACGTTCTGGCTATATTGACAAAGGGCATAAAGAAGAAGGGGAAGAGTGTGATTCTCATGTGCCTGAGCCTGAGTTTAAACCGATTCGTTTTGTATAAATGAGAAGAAGGACGAGGTATTCGTCCTTTTTTATTTAAGTTAAATTACTGCTTAAAAACGACTCTTCCATAATTCTTGGGCTTTGCACATGGCTTCTGTAAAATCACTGACTCCCCCCATAGTATAAAGTGCAATTCCCATAGTTTCGATCACAGCCATTTCACCATATTCATGGTTTCGCTGACCTAACCACACGGCTTTAAAAATTTCTAAATCCAATTCTTCTTCAGCAGGACTACGGTTATCGGTGAGTTTTGGTAATTCATGCTCATACAATTCACCATTTTTAATCCCACAAATTAAGGTCTTGGCATCAGGATTGCGTTCAAATTCACCACCTTCACCTTTGATCACTGCACTATTTTGATAACCAAGTTTAAATGCAGCCTGTTGGTGTGAACTACGATAAGCAGGATGAAAAATTGCTTGCATGGTTGCTTTGGCATTAAAAGGATTGATTAAGCGTGCCAAAGTATGGATTGGAGAGCGTAAACCCATAATATTTCTTAAACCAATTAAATCACTTAAAATTGGCGAAATCACATGTAATGGTAAATAGGCAAAATTATGTTTTTCTAACTGTTCAGCGACATCATTTTCATTTTGGCAAATCGAATAGCCTAAGTATTGTAAAACTTGTTCTGTATAGACACGATTGATGGTATGTCCAGCAGCACCATGCATGACAACTTTATAGCCATGATGCGCCAAAGTTAAAGCAGACAATAAAAACCAAGGAAAATGTTTACGTTTACCGGCATAAGATGACCAGTCCAAATCAACGTATAAAGGTTTAAAGTTCAATTGGTCTTTGGTCGCTTGGACAAAGCCTACTAATTCATCTACTGACTCTTCTTTCACACGCAGCAACATTAAAAATGCACCGAGTTGTACATCTAAAACTTCGTTTTTTAAAATCATGCTAAAAGCATTGTAGGCTTCATTAAAAGTTAGTGAGCGTGCGCCATTTTTGCCTTTGCCTATAATACGAATATATTGAGCAAAAGGGTGTTCAAAGTCCTGATATTGATTGCGTTTTGTGATCATAAGTGGCTAAAAGAAATATTAAAATTACTTTATGAGACTATGACATAAAAATCCAAGAAAGGCTGTAAAGATATTGGTATAAGACTAAGGTCTAATGCGATTTTGTAGAATAATTAAACAGAAATTACATTTTGGGCAAGTCCCAGAGCAATTTTTTGACTAGAATGAGCATGTTTAATTTATTTATCTCCTATTCTCATGGGATTTAAAAGTGTATCTCTCATCGCTTTTAAGTCTTAATCAAGACCAATAAAAATTTTTAATGAAATAATTTTTCTGGAAAATGCCATTTTCTGGGGGATTTTTATATTTAAAAATTAGTGTTTTGCTGTGGTATGAGAATTTTTCGGCTGTGTTTCTGTAAAAAGAGGCACAACAAATAAAATATTTCTGTAATCGGAAATATCGAAAGAAGTTATCATTATGGCTAAGAAACCTCTGTATAAATCACTTTATTTTCAAGTGATTGTTGCCATTATTGCAGGTGTGTTGGTGGGACATTTTTTCCCAAGTACTACGCAATTGGTCAATGGTGTTGAAAAGCACATTCCTGGTATTGGGGAACAATTAAAACCACTAGGTGACGCATTTATTCGTCTGATTAAGATGATTATTGCACCTGTTATTTTCTGTACTGTGGTCAGTGGGATTGCAGGTATGGAAAGTATGAAATCTGTCGGTAAGACAGGTGGTATTGCTTTACTTTATTTTGAAATTGTATCCACCATTGCGTTATTGATTGGTTTATTGGTCATCAATATTGCAAAACCTGGTGTAGGAATGAATATTGATCCTGCATCGCTTGATACCTCTGGTATTTCTAAATATGTTGAGTCTGGGGCATCACAGTCGACCATCGACTTTTTGATGAATATTATCCCAAATACAGTCATCGGTGCTTTTGCCGAAGGTGAAATTTTACAAGTTTTACTGTTTGCGATTTTATTTGGTTTTGCATTGCACAAATTGGGTGATGTTGGAAAACCTGTCTTGAAGTTGATTGATCAAGTTGCACAAGTTTTCTTTAATATTGTAAATATGATCATGAAACTTGCGCCAATCGGTGCATTTGGTGCGATGGCATTTACGATTGGTAAATATGGTATTGGCAGTTTAGCGCAACTTGCACAATTGATTATTTGTTTCTATATCACGTGTTTATTATTTATTTTTATTGTGTTAGGTACCATCAGTCGTATTTGTGGTTTTAGCATTTTAAAAATTATTCGTATGATTCGTGAAGAGTTGTTGATTGTCCTCGGTACTTCTTCTTCTGAGTCTGTATTACCGAGAATGTTGAAAAAGCTTGAAATCGCAGGTTGTGAAAAGTCAGTAGTTGGTTTGGTGATTCCTACAGGTTATTCATTTAACTTAGATGGTACTTCGATTTATTTGACCATGGCGGCAATTTTCATCGCACAAGCGACCAATACACAGTTAGATGTATCACACCAAATTACTTTATTGGTAGTGTTATTAATTTCATCTAAAGGTGCAGCCGGCGTAACGGGTTCAGGTTTCATTGTTATGGCGGCAACATTGTCGGCAGTCGGGCATATTCCTGTTGCAGGTTTGGCATTAATTCTAGGTATTGACCGGTTTATGTCTGAAGCACGTGCTTTAACCAACCTTGTGGGCAACTCTTTGGCAACGATTGTAGTTGCAAAATGGGTAGGGCATTTGGATGAAAATAAATTACATCATGCTTTAAATCACCCAGAAGAATTAGACAAAAAAATGTTGGAAGCAAGTACGCAAAAAACGGTTTAACATTATTTCTTTCGAGAATGTATGAATGTTCGTTTTATTTAAAACCGAGTTAAGCTCTTAGCTCGGTTTTTTACATGCTTTATCATGTATCAGCATTATAAACTGAACGATGCCTACAGCATATTTTTGAGAAATTGGCGAATTATGTCTTATGCTATGTTAAATAGACAATTTAATTGAGTATGGGCAGTATTAAAAATAAAAAAGGCTTTGATCTACAAAGCCTTTTTGAATATTTCAAATATTTATGCTTTCTTTAAATTTTCATTGAGTAAAAATTCAACCAAAGCTTTTTGCGCATGTAAACGGTTTTCTGCTTCATCCCAAACCACAGCGTTTTTATGGTCAAGCATATTTTCAGAAATTTCCTCACCACGATGGGCAGGTAAGCAATGCATAAATAAACAATCAGGATGTGCCAAATCCATTAATTTTTCATTCACTTGATAATCAGCAAAGGCTTTTTCACGGATTTTTTGCTCTTCTTCTTGCCCCATACTTGCCCAAACATCAGTTACGATCAGGTCAGCATTCACCGCAGCATCTTCAGCAGAATCAACTAAATCAACACAGTGTCCAAATTCAGATAGAAATTCTGGTTTTGGTTCATAACCTTTAGGAGAGGCAATTTTTAATTTAAAGCCCCACATATGCGCAGCTTCAATATAGGAATTACACATATTGTTGCCATCACCAATCCAAGCAACCGTTTTACCTTCGATAGAACCACGATGTTCAACAAAAGTTTGTATATCCGCTAAAAGTTGGCAAGGATGATGATCATCTGTCAATGCGTTGATCACAGGCACTTTAGAATATTCAGCAAAACGTTCAACAATATCATGACCAAAAGTACGAATCATCACGATATCTAACATACTTGAAATCACACGTGCAGAATCTTCAATCGGCTCGCCACGACCTAATTGTGTGTCACGAGAAGATAAGAAAATTGCACTACCACCAAACTGGCTCATACCTGCTTCAAAAGAAACACGAGTACGGGTACTCGACTTTTCAAAAATCATGCCCATGACCTTGCCAACAAAAGGTTGGAAAGTTTCATTGTTATGCTGTTTTCGCTTCAATTCCTGCGCACGGTCAATAATGCGATTCAATTCAGCAGTGGATAGGTCACGTAATGTTAGAAAATGTCGTAGAGTCATGGTTACTCCACAATAATTGCTTAGCCAAAACACAAATAGCGATTGACCAACAATTCATTGTTGGTTGATTAAAAAAACGAAAAAGAATCTTCTAATATACTATAACAATGTTCAAATGCAAAAAAACTAGACTTTTTGATGACCTTTTAGAAAGTGATCTACACAATATTCAATGTGTTTGATTACTTCTTGTTCAGGTTGGGCGATTTCCAGCCCCATAATAATGCGCCATTCATAATCTCTTAAAATACCGAAATACATCATGGCAGAGCTAAGCGGATTAGGGCAGTCTAATAAACCTTGTTGGTGCGCACACTCTAACGCTTTTGCGATGGTAATTTGAATAAAATGAGCGCCTTTCTCATGAATATATAAAGCCAATTCAGGATTTTTTTGAGTTTGTTCAATAATTAAACGAATAAAAGAAATATTCTCTGGGGCTTTGAGATGGAAATAAAAGTTAGTTAAGGTTTGATTTAGATAATGACGCAAATGGTCTTTTTCAGGATTATAGCAAGAACAAATATCTTTAAAAAATAAACTGCGACGATAATCAAAAATAGCCGTAAATAAGCCTTCTTTATTGCCAAAGTATTTATAAATAGAGGCTTTTGAGCCGCCTGCATGATTTACAATATCATCTAAAGACACCGCATCATAACCATGTTCTAAAAATAATTCATTCGCACTCAGTAACAGTGCTAAACGCCGTTCTTGCCCACGACGCGTTTGCGGTTGCTCGCCGCAACTTACTGTTTCAATTTCTGCGATTTTTTTTTGCATAAAACCAATAATTCAAAAATACCTAGCCTTTGTAAGGATTATAACAAAGAAGTCAAGAAATTTCTGTTGATAAATGAATGTATTATTTTGAAAAGAAATACTATAATTAAAATAATGAATGTTAATTCAGTTTTTATTTGACTAAAGTTTTAGAGCTTTTAGCCTAAAAAGTCATGGCGAAGACACTTTTTATGGCTATACTCAAATCTCGATAAATATATAGACCACTGTGGAAAGGAATATGACACAAGAAACGTCTGCAGGCTTAAGATTTAGACAAGCACTGGAAGTGGAAAAACCATTACAAATCATCGGTACAGTCAACGCTTATGCAGCGATGATGGCGAAACAAGTCGGTTATAAAGCGATTTATCTTTCGGGTGCAGGTGTTGCAAACTACTCTTATGGTTTACCTGACTTGGGTATGACCAGCTTAGATAACGTTTTAGAAGATGTGCGTCGTATTACAGAACGTGTAGATACACCGTTACTGGTAGACATTGATACAGGTTGGGGCGGTGCATTTAACATTGCGCGTACCATCAAACAAATGATTGCCGCAGGTGCAGCCGCAGTGCATATCGAAGACCAAGTGGCACAAAAACGTTGTGGACACCGTCCAAACAAAGAAATCGTGTCGCAACAAGAAATGGTGGATCGGATTAAAGCCGCAGTAGATGCCAAAACCGATTCAAATTTTGTAGTGATGGCGCGTACTGACGCACTACAAAAAGAAGGCTTGCAAGCCGTGATCGACCGTGCTTGTGCCTGTGTTGAAGCAGGTGCTGATGCTATTTTCGCTGAAGCCATGACAGACATTACTATGTATAAAACTGTTTGCGATGCAGTGGGTGTGCCAGTGTTGGCAAATATCACTGAATTTGGTGATACCCCATATTACACAACGCAAGAGTTGGGTGAGCAAGGTATTTCAATGGTGCTCTATCCATTGTCAGCAACACGTGCGATGCAAAAAGCGGCACTGGAAGTGTTCCGTTCAATTCGTGAAAATGGCACACAAGTGAATGTACTTGACACGATGCAACAACGCAAAGAACTCTACGAATTCCTTGATTATCATACTTTTGAAAATACATTAGACAAACTATTCACTGAAGGAAAATAAAAATGGCTGAAGGTAAAGTACTGACTGGCGCAGGATTGCGTGGACAAGTTGCAGGGAAAACTGCATTATCAACCGTAGGTAAAAGCGGTGCAGGCTTAACCTATCGTGGTTATGATGTACAAGACTTGGCAGAAAATTGCCAATTTGAAGAAGTGGCTTATTTGATCTTCTTCGGTGAATTGCCAACCACTGAACAACTTGCTGCATATAAAGCAAAATTAAAATCTTTACGCCAATTACCCCAAGCTTTGAAAGAAGTACTTGAGCGTATTCCTGCTGACTCACACCCAATGGATGTGATGCGTACAGGCGTATCCATGCTCGGTAACCTTGAAACAGAAAAATCATTCGCAGAACAACAAGATGTTGCAGATCGTATTTTGGCGACTTTACCTGCGATTATTTGCTACTGGTACCGTTTCAGTCATGATGGCGTACGTATCGAAGAAAATACCGATGATGATTCAATTGGTGCACAATTCCTGCATCTTCTTCGTGGTGAAAAACCAAATGAGTTGCATGAACAAGTGATGAATGTTTCCTTAATTCTTTATGCAGAGCATGAGTTCAATGCCTCTACGTTCACTGCGCGTGTATGTGCATCGACATTGTCAGACATGCATTCATGTATTACAGGTGCAATTGGTTCACTTCGTGGTCCACTCCATGGCGGTGCAAATGAAGCGGCAATGGAAATGATTGAAAACTGGACATCGCCAGAAGAAGCTGAACGTGAAATGTTGGGTAAGCTTGAACGTAAAGAAAAGATCATGGGCTTTGGTCATGCGATCTACAAAGACAATGACCCACGTAATGGCATCATTAAAATCTGGTCTGAGAAATTAGCGAAAGATGTCGGTGATACGGTACTTTATCCAGTATCAGTACGCTGTGAAGAAGTGATGTGGCGTGAGAAGAAATTGTTCTGTAACGCAGACTTCTTCCATGCATCTGCATATCACTTCATGGGTATTGCAACCAAATTGTTTACACCAATCTTTGTCATGAGTCGTGTTACAGGCTGGGCAGCGCATGTGATGGAACAACGTGCAGACAACCGTATTATTCGTCCAAGTGCGGATTATACAGGTCCTGAACTGCGTAAAGTTGTACCGATTACTGAGCGTTCAGCAGTTTAATTCGAAATATTATTTAAATAATATTTTAAAAGCTCAATGTTGTTATTGGGCTTTTTTATGTTTTGCATATTTCATCAAAGTATTTAAATAAAAGATATTAAAAAAGGCATTCAGTTGAATGCCTTTTTGTACCACCGATCCCTATTGAATCGGTGAATGCTGAAGTTCATTTAGCTCTTTACGACTAAAGCCTCGAGATATGAGAACTTTCTTAATGCCAAGGATTGTGTCTTCATCTTTTGCTTTAGATAAAGCAAGGAGAAGTTGATCATTGGATTTACAAGAGCAATCATTTTCCACGCAAGCAATCTGATTCTTATGTTCATTTTGCTGTGCATCTGTATTAAACAGCTTTTGCCAAAAACTCATAGAGCCTTCTAATGCAACCTAACATAGTTTGAAATATAGAGTGTTTTAAATAAAATACAAGCTATGCGAAGGTCTAGTCAGCGGAAAATCACCATAATTTTAACGATTATAAAGTATAAGTTTAACGGAAATATGACAGCTTTATATTTTTCTTTCAATAAGCAATTGATAATCCATCTAAATTTCATTATTCAAAAAATAGGCTACTTTTCAGTAACCTAAATATGTTTGAAATAAATTGTTTAAATCTTTTCCAAGAGTACGCCAGATTCTACATGATGGGTATATGGAAATTGATCAAATAACGCAAGTTTTTGAATTTTATGAGTTTGAGTTAATACTTCTAAGTTTTCAAATAATGTGTCTGGATTACATGAAATATAAAGAATACGCTGAAAACCTTGTAATAATTTTAAGGTGTCCATGTCGATCCCCGCACGTGGTGGGTCAACAAAAACTGTATCAAAATCATAACTTGAGATATCAATATTTGCCTCTTGTAAACGGCGGAATTCACGCTCACCTTGATAGGCTTGGGTAAACTCCTCAGCAGACAAACGTGCAACTTGGATATTGTCTATTTGATTTTGCTCAATATTCCATTGCGCTGCATACACAGAAGATTTGGCAAGCTCAGTTGCAAGTACACGGCGAAAATGTAAAGAAAGCGGTAGTGTAAAGTTACCATTTCCACAGTAAAGTTCTAGCAAGTCTTTTTCAGACTTTTCTGCTGCATCACATGCCCACTGCAACATTTTTTGACAGACTTGAGCATTGGGTTGGGTAAAGCTGCTTTCAATTTGTTTGTATTTAAATTTACGCTCAAGAACTTGTAGTTCTTCAACCACAAATTCATCACTTAAGACAATTTTTTGACCACGACTACGCCCGATAATTTTGATATTCAGTTTTTCTGCAAGTTGTTTGGCTAAGGTTTCCCATTCTTCGCTCAGCGGTGCCCGATAAATCAAAGATACTAGCATTTCACCTTTTAAGGTTGCTAGAAAATGTACCTCAAATAATCGCTTAGACAGGATGTCATGACTTTTTAACTCAGCCAATAAAATAGGCATTAACGTGTTAATACTTTGATCAGCAATCGGGAATTCATCAATGCGTACCACAGTTTTTTGCTGATCAGCATCACGTTCAAACATGGCATAGAACATATCATCTTCAGTATGCCAAATTCGAAATTCTGCACGCATACGGAAGTTTTGTTCAGGTGATGCAAAAACCTCTAATTCTGGTGGATTGAATTTACTAAATTGATTGTGAATACGCTCAATTTTGGCATCGAGCTGAAGCTGATAAGTTGAAGTCATATGAATATCAAAGATACAAGTTTAAAGCAGCTAGAATGTTAACAAAGATTAGTCAAATTAGCTGCAATTAACTGAGTTTGTCGCTATGAAAAGCTACCTTTTTGTTAAATGTTCAACCAAATAATCGATAAAGACCCGTACTGCAGGTAATAAACCACGACGAGAAGGGTAAACGGCATGGAAAACACCTTGAGGAACTTTCCAGTTCGGAAGCACGCGAACCAATTGTCCAGTTGCGACATAGTCTTCGACCACAGAATCAGGCAGAAGCACCACACCACAATTTTGGCTGGCGAGTTTGGCAAGCATCAGCAAATCTGAACCCATAAGAATAGGATTTACTTTAACTTTCTTTTGATGACCCTCTTCATCATGCAAGATAATTTGCTGGTCAACGTGTTCATCTACCATACTTAAAATACGATGTTCAGATAAGTCCTCAGGTTTTTTTAAAGTGCCAAATTCATTTAAATAAGCTTGGCTTGCAAATAGATGTTGTTGAATTTGTTCAAACTTGCGTAATACAAGATTTGGATCATCGTCTAAGTTGTCACGCACACGTAAAGCCAGATCAATACCTTCATTCACAATGTCAACTCGACGATTACTGACGAGCAGTTGAACTTTAATCTCAGGATAATCTTTTAAAAATTGCGGTAAAATACGCGCAATTTCATTTTGTGCAATCGAAACAGGAACACTTACTTTAATCAAGCCTCGTGGCTGTTCACTCAAATGATCGACCAAATCATGTGCAGATTGTGCTGCGTTCATCATGACTTGCGCATAGCGATAAATATTCATGCCGATTTCAGTAACGGCAAATTGTCTAGAACTGCGTTGGATTAAACGTACACCTAAATTTTCTTCTAAGTTATAAACTCGACGACTGAGTTTTGATTTTGGAATATCTGTTGCACGTTCTGCCGCACTAAATCCACCATGTTCAACCACCAATGCAAAACAGTAAAAATCATCTAAATCAGTGAGCATTTAGCATTCCAAAATTGCGAAAATTATATATTTTAAAAGTATGGGCTTGATTCTTGTCAATCAATAAAATGTTCAGTGCGATAAGGTCTTTTGTGAAATTCAAGCATTATATTTCACAAATCGCTGAACAAAACGTTACTGACTACAAGACTTAGGACAGTAATATATCACGAACCTTTTGATATTCTTCTAAGCGTTGTAAGTCTTTCTGTGTTGGATTTACAATCCGAGTTAAATCCATATTGTCAGCTACATCAGCGAGTTTTACTACACGGGCAATCGGATTTTGTACAGCACGATGGGCTGCATCGATGCGAGATTCTCCTGATTTTTTAGTTAATGACACAATTGCATCTACAATCGTTTGACTAAATCCTAAAGAGATAAGATCAACAATGGTGGTATCGGTATCTTCTAAAATGTCATGTAAAACAGCAACGATTTGTTGCTCGGGTGTGTTCACTTTTAACATCAAGCGCAACGGATGGAAAATATAAGGCTGATTCGCTTTATCAAGTTGTCCTGCATGTTTTTTAGCAGCTAAGGCGATGGCTTTTTCAATGGTTGACATAGAATCCTTGTTTAAAGTTTTAAAATCTAAAAAATCAACTCACGAGATATTCGATAAATCTAAGAACTCGTTTAAACTAAGCTTTTATTTTGTGCTTAAAAAGATGGCTTTTCAACTGATTGAAATTAACAATACTGAGCAAAATGTAACATGTCCTTATTGTCACCACACTGTTTTAGATTGGTCACAAGAACAATATATCCAACCGTGTGAACATACTTTGTTTATCGCAATGGATTTAGGCTTTGAATTTATTTCAGATGCTTTTGAGCAAAGTATGCCACGCAGCGTTGACGAAATCCATGCGAATGATGAGCAAGGTATTCATATCTTTGATGAAATTTCTCAAGCAGCCTTTAAAGAATATCAAATGTATAAAATGGATTTAGGGGTGGAAGGCTTGTACCGTTATATTGGCTTTAGCCCAAATGCTGTGATTTAACATTTAAATCAGTTGAAATATGCAACAAAATAGCTAGATTTTTAAAAGATCTATCAAATATTTTGTTGCGATTGAATGATGCTACGTTAAATGAAATCGTGAAAGAAAATCTATTTATTCTGGGTTCATTTCTTGATTCAGATGTAATAGATTTCTCCAATATTCTGCTTTTGCAGGGTCTTTAGGAACTCCAATTCCTTCATCATAAATTTTCGCTAATTGTTCTTAATTTGAATTGTAAGATAAATATTCTCCATACTCTCACCTAAATATTATTTAGATTGTGATTGCGCTGCTTCTTGTATTAACCATTCTACAAATTTTGCGATCAATGGACTCTGCTGACGTTCTGAATAGACAAAATAATAAGAACGAATCCCCTTTAACTTAATTTGTGAGGCGATAATCAATTCACCTGAACTTAACTCTTTTTCTAAAAGCGTTTGGGGAATGAGTGCGACTCCCATACCATGTGTCGCTGCCACAGCCAACATAGAAAATAATTCATGACGTTGTCCATGTCGTGCATGTGGATGATCATAAGCGGACACATCAAACCATTCTTTCCAGATATTTGGGCGTGTGGTTTGTTGTAGTAGCGGTAAACGTGCAATTTGTTCAGCGTTGAGAGAAAGATTTGATAGCTTTGTTTTTGTCTGATATTCAGGAAAATATTTATAAATTAAACTTGGGGCACACACAGGCACAACTTCTTCTTTCATTAAATAATGTGCTTTGGTATCAGGCCAATTTTCAACTTGCTCCGCAGTTCCTGTATAAATGGCTGCATCGAAAATATGTTCACTAAATAAAAAAGGTTTGGTACTGGTTTCTAAATGAATGGTAATTTCAGGATGAATTTCATTAAATTTATATAAACGTGGCAATAACCAACGAGTTGCAAAAGTGGGGACTACACCAAGTTTCAGCGTTCCACCTAAGCCTTTATGTGAAATTAAATCAAGTGTACTTTGCTCAATGCCCAATAAATGTAATTTGATATTTTTATAATATTGCTCACCTGCATAAGTTAAGGCTACGCCATGACGAGTTCGGTTAAACAGTTGTAAACCTAAAAAATCTTCTAAATGTTGAATTTGTCTAGAAACAGCACTTTGTGTGAGATGTAACTCCTGTGCAGCATGCGTATAACTATTATGTTTTGCAGCTGATTCAAAACATAATAATGCTTGGAGGGATGGAATCATTCTACGCATAACCTGTCCTTGTATGACTTAGTTGAATAGCAACCTATTGAATAAATTATATTATTTTGATTATTTTAAGATATTTTAAAAGTACAATAGATTTAAAATCATCGTAAATTTAAGCAAAATAAACCTTTATTCTCACAGTATAAAAACATAAGTTATGCGTAAATGGAATATCTGAGTGCAAATTAATCGTTTGAAAGAAATCACGATTGGACATAGCATCGAACACAAGCAAAACAAATAATGTGCAGAGGATGCAATGAATCAAATGGTAAATTCAACAAAAAAATCACATGCTCGATTTAACTGGCAAGATCCGTTTCTAATCGAACAACAATTGACTGAAGAAGAGCGCATGATTCGTGATGCTGCTTATGCCTATTCACAAGATAAATTAATGCCACGTGTGCTTGAGCAATTTCGCCATGAAACGACGGATGTTTCTATTTTCCGTGAAATGGGTGAGTTAGGTTTGTTAGGGCCAACGATTCCTGAACAATACGGCGGTGCAGGCTTAAATTATGTGAGCTATGGTTTGATTGCACGTGAAATCGAACGTGTAGATTCAGGCTATCGTTCAATGGCAAGTGTGCAAAGTTCTTTGGTGATGGTACCGATCAATGAATTTGGTTCAGAAGAGCAAAAACAAAAATACTTACCAAAACTCGCTTCTGGCGAATACATTGGCTGTTTCGGTTTGACTGAGCCTGATCACGGTTCTGACCCTGGTAGCATGATCAGCCGTGCCAAAAAAGTCGAAGGTGGTTATCGCTTAACGGGCGCAAAAATGTGGATTACCAACAGTCCGATAGCAGATGTTTTTGTGGTGTGGGCAAAAGAAGTTTCGCCAGAGGGGAATGTCGGTGATATTCGTGGTTTTATTTTAGAAAAAGGCTGGGAAGGGCTTTCAGCACCTGCGATTCACGGTAAAGTTGGTTTGCGTGCTTCGATCACAGGTGAAATTGTGATGGACAATGTTTTTGTACCTGAAGAGAATGCTTTTCCTGAAATTCGTGGTTTACGTGGCCCATTCACGTGTTTGAATAGCGCACGTTATGGTATTGCTTGGGGGGCGATGGGAGCTGCTGAGTTTTGTTGGCACACGGCACATCAATATACGATGGATCGTAAACAGTTTGGTCGTCCACTGGCTGCCAATCAATTAATCCAAAAGAAACTGGCAGACATGCAAACTGAAATCGCTCTCGGACTACAAATCGCTTTGCGTTTTGGACGAATGAAAGACGAAGGCATTGCTTCAGTTGAAGGGACTTCACTCATTAAACGTAATAACTGTGGTAAAGCGCTTGATATTGCACGTGTTGCACGTGACATGATGGGCGGAAATGGTATCAGTGATGAGTTTGGTGTAGCACGCCATTTAGTTAACCTTGAAGTGGTAAATACCTATGAAGGGACACATGATGTACATGCCTTGATTTTAGGACGTGCGCAAACAGGCATAGCTGCATTTTGTAACTAAATCAATTTAAATCAATCTTTTAAATTTCTGAGGATGTTCATTATTGAGCATCCTGAGGACAGTTTTGCCTAAAAAAGGTCAATATCAAACAGGAATAAGGATTCATCGTGAAATATTCTTGCAACGCTATACATGGCTAAGCCTAATTTCAAAAGCATGAAATAACAATAAAAGAATCTAGGTGAATGTAGGAAACAGAATAGCGATGACTCATTTGGGAAAATGAGGTAAACAAATGAATAAGGATGTAAATACTGGGTCAAATACACTCAGTTATAAATTGCCATCGAATGTCGGCACAACCCACAAAATCCATAAAGGCACATGGAAGCTTGCATTTATTTTTGCCTTTGTATCTTTGGTAATCGATGGTGTGGATATCATGCTGTTGTCGTTTAGCTTAACCAGTTTAAAAGCTGAGTTTGGTTTGACGACATTTCAAGCAGGTATGTTGGGGAGTGCCTCACTTGCAGGTATGGCTTTAGGTGGAATATCAGGTGGTTGGGCATGTGACAAGTTTGGTCGAGTGCGCACCATTGCATGGTCTGTGGTGTTCTTCTCGATTATGACCTGTATTTTAGGCATGACACAGAGCTATGAACAATTCATGGTATTACGTTTTATCGGGGCGTTTGGTTTAGGTTCGCTCTATATGGCATGTAATACTTTAATGGCTGAATATGTACCAACTAAGTATCGCACCACAGTTTTAGGAACATTACAAACAGGGCAAACTGTCGGTTATATCGTGGCGACCTTGATGGCAGGCGCAATCATTCCTGAGCATGGTTGGCGTATGTTGTTTTATGTGACCATTATTCCTGCTGCTTTTGCGCTGATTTTCATGCGTTTTGTACCTGAACCAGCAGCATGGCAAGAAGCCAAAATTAAACTTGCACAAGGTATTCATCATCAACCTGAAAATACAGTACATGTAAAAACTACACCTGTGAAAAGTGAAAGTATTTACAAGCGTATTTTTGGCAATATGCAACATCGCAAAATGTTTTTGTTCTGGATGACAACAGCGGCATTTCTACAGTTTGGCTATTATGGTGTTAATAACTGGATGCCAACTTATCTTGAAACTGAATTGAATATGAATTTCAAATCATTGACAGGCTATATGGTCGGTGCTTACACCGCAATGATTTTAGGCAAGATTTTAGCAGGCTATGCAGCAGATAAACTGGGGCGTAAGGTAACATTTGTCTTTGGTACGGTGGCAACAGCAGCATTTTTGCCTGTGATTATTTTCTTTAATACACCAGAAAATATAGCCTATTTATTGGTTACTTTTGGATTCTTATACGGTATTCCGTATGGTGTGAACGCAACCTATATGGCGGAATCTTTCTCAACTGATGTACGGGGTACAGCGATTGGTGGTGCTTATAATATGGGACGTTTAGGGGCAGCAATTGCGCCTGCAACGATTGGGATGATTGCTGCAGGTGGTTCATTCACAATGGCATTTATTGTTATGGGTGCGGCTTATTTTATCGCTGGGGTGATTCCGGGCTTGTTTATTCGTGAGCGTCAATATGATCCACAACAATCCAGTCTAGTCACTGCTGAACAGGCAGAAACTGTAGAAACTGTAGAAAATGATACCGTCAGCAAAGATTCAGCAACACTAAACAAAAAATCTAATCAAGCAACATCTTAAAAATAAAAAACAAGCGTCGTTCATGGCGCTTGTTCAAGAGGACATACAAATGGGTGCATTACAAGGGATTCGTGTTTTAGATTTAAGTCGCGTTTTAGCAGGACCTTGGTGTGGACAGATTCTGGCAGACTTAGGTGCTGAAGTCATTAAGATTGAGCGACCAAAAGTTGGTGATGACACTCGTATGTGGGGGCCGCCTTGGATGCTGAATCAAGATGGGCAAGCCACTAAAGAATCAGGCTATTTTCAATGTGCCAATCGTAATAAATTTTCTGTTGCAGTTGATATTGCCTCTGTAGAAGGTCAGCAAATTATCCAAGAGATTGCTAAAACTGCCGATGTGGTCATTGAGAACTTTAAAGCAGGTTCTTTGGCAAAATATGGTTTAGATTATGAAAGTTTGAAGGCGATTAATCCCAAATTAGTTTATTGCTCTATCACAGGGTTTGGACAAGACGGGCCACGTGCAGAAGAGCCAGGTTATGATTTTATTATCCAAGGAATGTCTGGCTTAATGAGTATCACGGGTGAAAAACAAGGTGAATTAGGCGCAAGTTCACAAAAGGTTGGTGTTGCAGTGGTGGATATTCAAACTGGCTTATATTCAACCATTGCCATTCAAGCTGCATTAATCGCAAGACAGCACACAGGTCTAGGGCAACACATCGATATGTCATTACTCGATGTGCAAGTTGCAGCCTTAGCCAATCAGGGCATGAACTATTTAACGACAGGCGTTTCACCTGTAAGAATGGGCAATAGTCATCCAAATATTGTCCCATATCAAACTTTTAAAGCGAAAGATAAAGAATTTATTATTGCTTGTGGAAACGATAAACAGTTTAAAGAACTGTGTATTGCGATTGGTAAACCTGAATTGTTGGAAAATCCTAATTACATTCGTAATCAAGATCGAGTTAAACATCGGGTCGAGTTAATTGAAATATTATCTCATTATTTTTTAACAGAAAATGCTAAATATTGGGTGGATGCAATCCATGCAGTTAAAGTACCAGTGGGCGTGATTAATTCCATCGAAGATGCTTTGCAAGAGCCCCAAATCCAACATCGAGAAATGGTGGTCAATTTGCCGCATGCATTTAATCCAAACTTCAAAATGATTGCTTCACCGATCAAAATGTCAGGCACACCTGTCGAATATCATCATGCACCACCCCAATTGGGTGAGCATACAGCGCAGGTTTTGCAAGAATTTTATTCTAAAGAACAGCTAGAAAAATTCCGTGAACAAGGGATCATTGATGGATGAAATAACGTAAATGAATGTTCACGTTGTGGTGCTTAGTTTAAATAAAGCGATAAAAACACGCTGTGCAAAGCACATATAATCTGTTGAAATGAAGTCTTATCTACCATGTTTTTGATATAGATTATGTGTGCAAATTATAAGCCAGCAACTGTAGCGCAAATTGCCGATTTAAATTTGCCTGCGATTCCATTTGCCTATCAAGATGAAATTTATCCTAATTTTCAAACCCCTTTACTATTTCAGTCAAATCAAGGGCTAGAATGGCGGTTAGTTAATTTTGGTTTAATTCCCAAATGGGCAGAAAGTCGAGAGATTGCTAAACATACTTATAATGCAAGAAATGAAACGCTAATTGAAAAAGCCAGTTTTAAAGATGCGCTATTAAAACATAAGTTTGGGTTGATTCCCGTGACTGAGTTTTACGAAGCCAAATACATCAATGCTCAGGCACAGCGTTGGGGTGTTAAGCGTAAAGATGGACAGGCTTTTTTTATTGCGGCATTGTATGAGATTACCAAGATCAACGAAGAGGTCGTTCGTTCAGCCTGTATGTTAACTATGGATGCGCTAGATCATGCAATGATGAAAGAATTTCATGAGCCGGGTAATGTCAAACGTTCGATTATTGTGATTCCACAACAACACATTATGCAATGGTTGAGTTGGAAAAATTCAGATATTTCTCAATTTATTCAAGGCTTTCCTGTAGAAGAGTTTGAGTGCTTTTACTGTCCCCAGCAGCGTCAAGCAAAAAACTCTTTACAGTTAAGTATGTTTGATGAAGAGTAAATCAGCGAGATAAATTTTTGAAAATATGTTTCAAACTTTCCATCATTTTTTCGATTTGAAGAGGTGTTAAGCCTTCAAAAGATTGCTCTAAAACAACACTCATTAAGTCATTAATTTTAACGATCATTTGCTTGCCTGCATCAGATAAATTAACACGTGTAATACGTGCATCCTGACTGCAAGAATAAGTATCGACTAAACCTTCATCTTTTAAACGATAGACGATTTTGGTGGTGGTGGACATTTTTGAGACAATCATATCAGAGAGGTCTGACACACTCGCATCTGGTTTTGACTCAAGCGCTAACAATAAGCGGCGGCGTGAATTATCTACCCCATATTTTTTTAAAGCATGATCGACATTCAGTACATATTGAGAATGAACCTGCGTAATCCAATAATAAGGAAAATCTTCCAGATTAAAATTATCGGTTGTTGGTAAAAATTTTGAATATTTCTTGGTCATCAAAAGATTCCTTGTTTTTTTCTAATTATTAGCCAAATGTAATAACAATTGTAATAGTATTGTAAATACAGCGCCTAAATCAATATAAAAATAAAGAGATTGAGCTAAAAAAGAAGCAATTGTGAAGAATTTCTTAACAATTTAATTCTATCTCTTAACTTCGTCAAAACGAAGTCGCATTTCTTGTTTATAAAGAAAAAGGACTGTTTTTGTAATGACACATTTCATCAGATGCTGATAATGATGCTCATTGCAAAATAGCTTATTTGACACAGAATCTAACTATGATTTAGTAAATGATCCAGTATCGACAGGATAAAATGGATAATTCCTTCCTGTATAAAAACGCATTGTTTTAAACATCCACAAAATTTAGTTAGTAGCATATCAATCGTTATACTGATGTGCCGTGAGTTAAACTATTCAACTGGATGATAATTTACTTTACTCAATTGTATTTAGCCAATTCAATATGAATCATATTTACATAATATTTTATGAATTGTTGTATGTTTTAGATTTGGCGCAGTCAGGAAAAAAATATGTCGAAAATGTCATAATGTAAAATTCAATTAAAATAAATTTAATGCTTAGTTTAATAAAAACAAAATCTTAATTGTAAATAAAGTATAGAACTAAATATAATTTATTTAAAATGAATAAATTATAAAATCTTATAAACGTATGGTGAATGAATCACTCAATTTTTATATTTATTTGTAAAATATTAAAAAAAATAATTACAAAATATTCAAATTGTGCATAATTAAAAGCAATTTAGTTGAAAAGGTCTTATTCATGGATCCGTCGCCGTGTAGGTTGTTAAAGTTTAAGTTGTCTGTTGTTTATTATAAAAATGAGCAGGAGATCTAATAATGGAATTTTTATTAGACCCTGGTATTTGGGTAGGTTTACTTACTCTTATTGTATTAGAAATTGTACTTGGTATTGATAACCTTGTCTTTATTGCTATTTTGGCAGAAAAACTTCCTCCTGAACAACGAGATAAAGCACGCGTTTTAGGTCTTTCTCTTGCCTTAATTATGCGTTTGGGGCTGTTGTTTGCGATTTCTTGGTTAGTCACACTCACCGAACCTTTGATTACCGTTTTTGAGAAAACCTTTTCTGGACGTGACCTGATTTTGTTATTCGGTGGTTTATTCCTTGTGTATAAGGCGGTCACAGAATTACATGAAAAACTGGAAGGTAAGCCAGAAGTTCAAGTGACTAGTAATGTTGTATATGCAAGTTTTAGTGCTGTTGTTCTTCAAATCGTAATTTTGGATGCAGTATTTTCATTAGACTCAGTGATTACAGCCATTGGTATGGTGGATAATATCTATGTCATGATGGCTGCAATGATTGTGGCGATGGCTGTGATGTTGTTAGCTTCTAAGCCATTAACCGCATTTGTAAATCGACATCCAACGGTCGTAATTCTGTGTTTAAGCTTCTTATTATTAATCGGTATTAGCTTAATTGCGGAAGGTTTTGGTTTCCATATTCCGAAAGGTTATATTTATTCAGGTATTGGTGTTGCGATCTTAATTGAAGCATTTAACCAATTCAGTAATCGTAATGCAGAAAAACATCAGGCTAAAATTCCATTACGTCACCGTACTGCTGACTCGATTTTAAAATTGATGGGCAGTAAATTAGATGCCAATGTCTTAGAGTCTGCAGAAAGTGTAGAAGCGCAAAAAACCTTTGTGGATGAAGAGCGCTACATGGTGGGCGGTGTTTTAACCTTGGCTGAGCGTAGTGTTGCTTCGATCATGACGCCTCGAAATCAAATTTCTTGGGTCAACTTGGATGATGATGCAGAGAGCATTCGTGAGCAAATTCTTTCAGTACCACATAGTTTATTCCCTGTATGTCGAGGACAATTAGATAAAGTTGTCACAATTGTTCGTGCTAAAGAGTTAATTGATGCTTTGGATGATCCTGAACAATTACAAGCCTTAATTAAACGTCAACGCCCGATTTTTATTTTTGAAAAAATGAAAGTCATTGATGCGATTCATACATTGCGTACATCAAAAGGCTCGCTGGTTTTAGTTACTAATGAGTTTGGTAATATTCAAGGTTTAATCTCACCTTTGGATGTGTTTGAAGCAATTGCTGGTGAATTTCCAGATGCGGATGAACAGCTTGAACTGGTGAAAATCGATGATAATACTTGGAATGCTTCAGGTATGCTTGATTTGTATCAGCTTGAGTTGGAATTAGAAACTGTTGACTTGGTACAAGAAGACTCTGGTTATTTCAGTGTTGCAGGTTTAATTTTTGACAAAGCACAATCCGATGTCAAAGTTGGAACGCAAATTGAAGAAGAGGGCGTACATTTCGAAGTGATAGAAATGGATGAGAATCGCATTAAAACTGTGAAAATTACCTATTCATCGATCTAACCGCTTAAATCTAAGAATAAAAAATGCCTCAACATTTGAGGCATTTTTATTGAATCTACCCATATAAAAAAACACTTAGAGCGGATTATGACCCTAAGTGTATAAACTTTAAAAATATTCAAATATTTTCTAATTTTAAACTTCTAGCTCTTTGGCAATAATTGGCCAAATATTTTGATGTGATTTTTTAAACATTAACATATGCCCAATGTGCTTATGTCCTAAATCTTGTGGAACAAGTTCATGCATCTTTGTGGTTGCATTTGGATATAGTCGAATTAAGTCTTTTACATTGGCTTCTGTGGCAATCTCATCATCAGATGACCAAAACACAGTAATTGGTGAGCTAATCTCATGATGGAAGTCTTCAAAAATGGTTTTACCAATTGCATTTTCAACATAACCAGGGTGACTACAAAATTGTGCCCATTGTTTTGCAACATTTTTAGGTAGATTTTCCCCCATACCTAACATTTTGGTTGCACCATAACCTTTGAATAGGCTTGAGATTGGGAAAACCAGATGAAACATGACGGGCGCAAGTTGTCTGGTACGACCTTTTAAGCCTTTTACATGACCAGTTGAGCCTGAAACTGCGATGACTTTCGCAACTTTTTTATAATTTGGGGTAATGCCGAGAAGTTGTCCACCAGCACTATGTCCAAGCAATATCACTTGTTTTTTTCCTGTTTTCAGTAAAAGGGCATCGATCGCAGCTGGAATATCGAGCTGTCCCCAATCCTGAATACTGGCATTTGATTGTTTTAATGGTCCATGTAATGACGCCCCTATACCACGATAATCAAACACCATTACTTGATAGCCTTGTTCACTTAACCATTCTGCAAAGGCACGATAAAATCCTTGTGTAATTCCTGTGGCAGGGCTGATCAAAATAGGCAGGTTTGAGTTAGCCTGTAAACTGTCATAAAAAGTGGCACTGAGTGAGTAGCCATCTTTACAGGTGATATTTAATTTTTCTGGATTTGACATAGTGAGCAAAGAGTTTTTGTTGATATGTTTTATACCATACACAAGTTCCAAAAAGAAACTTGTTGAAAATATGACTACAAAGTCAGGAAATAATATTAAACAAAGCTAAACTACAAGTGTGCTTTAAGGACATTAAAATGGATATGGAAAATTTACAGTTGTTTGATTCAGTAAAAATAGCAATTATTTTCAGTGGTTTATATTTGTGGGTGGGGATGCTAACAGGTGTTTGGAAATACGCACAAATTCGTAATTCGACACATTCACGGGCGCATTATTATGTAGATATAGCACACAGAAGTAGTTTGCTTTATGCGCCTGCTACTTTGATTTTGGCGGTATTGGCTTATTTTTCTGCATGGTCAGAAAGTTTAAATCTGATGTGTATTGTAATCAATTTGGTCTTTTTTAGTTTTGCTATTGCAAGTTATGTTTTACATGGGATGTTACAAGACACAAGCAATCAATTTAAACAGCCTCATCAATTAGGTAAATGGCATTTACCAAGTTGGATGATGTCGGTTGCGATGTTACTCTTAGTGATTGGAGAGATTGTTGCGACTGGTATTTTGGTTTTAGGTGTGATGATTAATTTTTATTGATTTATAGGTTTGTATTTTATTTAGAATTATTCTTTTGCCTTTAAAGATGGATGCTGTGCATCCATCTTCTATTCAGCTGATGCTGCGGCTTTTGCAGATTTACGCGTTTTATGGTCGATTAATTCCCAAATGCAGAATGCAGCAGAAACAAATACAGCATATACAAAAAACTCAGGTTTTAAGTTGCCTTGAATCAAACCATGTAAAAATAAAATCGTCATCAATGCAAAAGTAGTACTCAGATAAACCACCAGTTTTTTGTTAGCCTTCAAAGAATTAATGAAGACTTGCTTGTTTGAATGTAATGATAACATCCTCATCCCTCCTGTCTGCTCGACAAAAACCTCATTGTTTTAGTCAGAATTGCTTGGTTGATCCTTACCATAGCAAATTATTATTTTAAATGCAAATACCTCTATTATCCTAAACTTATATGACATAATTATGACAATATCAAATTTAAGTATTTATTTTTGAAATAGCTTAAATAGTAAACAAATTGAGCAAATAGTTTATCGGTAAAAGAGTAATGCAAGTGTTTAAAATACAATATTATTTATGATATAGAAAGAGGGTAATATGATAAAAGTGTGACTCTGTGGATATTTTTAATTTTATTGTAAAATTTGTAATTCTTTATAAAAGCATGTTTTTTATAATAAGCACTTGAAACATTAAAAGTGTAATGGATGGTTGCAAGCAATAAAAGTTGGTTGGGTAAACGCAACCATTATTGAGTGCTGTTAAAATCTATATTTGGGTAAAATACGATTTTAAAACAATCATCCAAAAACTATTTTTTAATCTTGTCGATGACAATAAAAATAACCAAAACCACATTTGCTGGAAGCAACCATGCTAGATTTTGCTCATTTAAAGGTAAGTGCTGTATCGCGGTTGGTAATATGTCAGCAAAAGCAGTGACTTTAATGCCTTCGATGATTCCAAACAAAAATGCAACCGCTGTTACAGGGGCGATCACTAAGCTTGGTCGATTAAAGTATTTCCAGAAAAAGCTCAACATAATCACCACAATGGCAGGTGGGTAAATTGCGCTAAGTACGGGTACAGAAACTGCAATCAGTTTAGTTAAACCCAAGTTAGAAATGATTAAAGAGAATAAAACCAAAATGAATACTAAAATTTTATAGGGAATTTTAGTAAGTAAAGAGAAATATTCTGCACAGGCACACGTTAAGCCAATCGCAGTCACCATACAGGCAAGAAAAATTAAAGCTGTTAGGAACAGTGAACCTAAATCACCAAATGCATGTTGTACATATGCATGTAGAATCACAGCACCATTACTTGCATTTGGCGCAACTTCATGGCTACCCAGTCCTAATTTAAACAGACTTAAATAAACTAAAGTTAAGCCAACACCTGAAATCAAACTGGCAATGACTGCATATTTGGTAATCAGTTTACGATCTGTCACACCACGTGAACGAATGGCATGAATGATCACAATACCGAATACTAAAGCGCCTAGCGTATCCATGGTCAGATAGCCATTTACAAAACCTTCAGATACTGGGCTGGTGACATAGCCATCAATGGCTGGAGGAATGATACCCGCAGGAATCATCACCGCAGCAATGCCTAGAATTGCCAATGAAATAATTTTTAAAGGTGCAAGAATATGCCCAACAGTATCCAAAAGTTTGTTTGGATAGAGGGAAACCAAAGTCACAACAGCAAAATAAATAATGCTGTAAATAAATAAACTCTGACTAGAGTCGCCAAAGTATGAGGAAAAGCCTATTTCATAAGAAACAGTAGCAGTTCTTGGCGTTGCAAACAGCGGGCCAACCGATAAATAACAAACGATCGTTAATAATAAACTTGCTGCTTTACCTAAGGGTGAGCTTAAAATGGTAATGGAACCTTCAGTTTTGGAAAGTGCCATAATTGTGATCACGGGAAGACCAACAGCAGTGATAAGAAATCCAAATGCTGCCAACCACACATGCTCACCAGCTTGTTGTGCAACAATCGGTGGAAAGATAATATTGCCTGCCCCAATAAATAAGGCAAAAGTCATAAACCCTAAAGCAATAATATCCTGAGTACGGAGATTCGTCATAGGAGAGGTGGAATTACAAAAAACTGTAGATTTTAGGTGAAAAGTTGCAGCTTTTGTATTTTATTTTATAAAACGTATTAAAATAAATTATTAAACTATTCAAATGAATTGATAGATTTTATTTATCTTAATGAAAATAGTATATTTTTCTTGAATTAAATGATTAAGCGTATTTCAAATATGAGCGTTATTATATTTTTAATTGTATTAAAATTAAGCACTTTATAACTACATTGGAAAAAATGAATCACTTAATAATTTAATTTCATCAATGACTTTGCCCATTTTTATAATATAGGGCATATAATAGCGGCTTACATTTGAGGACAGATGACATGAAAGCTTCAACTATCACGATTAAAACTGAACATGATCTTGAGAAATTAAGAGTGTCAGGGCGTTTAGCTGCGCAAGTTTTAGAAATGATAGCTCAATATGTCAAGCCAGGTGTAAGTACTGAATATTTAGATGATATTTGTAATGACTTTATTGTAAATACGTTGAAAGTGATTCCTGCCAATGTGGGATATTATGGTTATACAAAAACTACCTGTATTTCACCCAATGAAGTAGTGTGTCACGGTATTCCTTCGGCAAAAACCATTTTAAAAGATGGCGATATTATTAATATTGACGTTGCTATTATTAAAGATGGTTATTTTGGTGATACCAGTCGTATGTACTATGTGGGAAATGTGAGTGCTGCGGCAAAAAAACTGGTAGAAACTACTTATGAGGCAATGGTGGCAGGTATTCATGCGGTCAAACCTGATGCAACATTGGGGGATATTGGTTATGCGATTCAATCTGTAGCACAGCGTGAGGGCTATAGTGTAGTCCGTGAATACTGCGGTCATGGTATCGGTAAGGTTTATCACGAACAGCCGAATGTGTTGCATTATGGTCAACCTGGTCAAGGTTTAAAATTAAAAAAAGGTATGGTCTTTACCATTGAGCCAATGATTAATGCAGGTAAAGCAGGGGTTAAAGAGTTAAGTGATGGCTGGACTGTAGTCACCAAAGATCGTTCTTTGACAGCACAATGGGAACACATGGTTTATGTAACGGATACAGGCTTTGAGTTGTTATCACCATGGCCAGAGGGCACAGGAAGTTATCCTGAAATCTAAGACAAAGGTCTAAAAGTGAGGGTTAAATAGGATTTAAACTTTGTTTTATGTCTTAATGCTGTAGAGAGTTTAAGATTTAATCTTGAAATTGCCCTTATTTTTATAAAAAGTTCGATTTTTAAAAGATTGAATTGATCAGTTTAATATATTTGTTTATTTTCTATACAGGGAGTATTCTACAGCACAGATTCTCGCTGTAGTTTATATTTTTGGTTTTTCAAGCTTATCCATCCTAGGGTAAGCTTTTTTTTGTTTATAATATTGATGAGAATTTTAAATACACTTAGAAAGCGATGAAAAAAATATCAAATGCAGTTTTTACTGATCTAATTGACCAAATTTGGCTTAACTTTTTACAACAAGCGACACCTGAAGATATTTATCAGTCTGTGATTAGTTCTAATTGGGACGGAAACCAATATTTACTGAATTGGATTTTAGATCATGCTGATGTTGATCAAGCGGTGATTTTAGCGATTTATTGGATGAGTGGAGTGCGTTATTTAAAGCAATATAAAAATCGTGAAGAAGTATTAGAAAAAGCAAGTTGGTCAATTGAAAGTTATGATTATTTACAGCAGTTAGAACAAAAATATCTAAACGGTTTTTGGAAAAATCAAAATTTTGCCTATGACCCAAGTCATGATCATGATGAATATAATTGGGTTGCTGAATATGCTGAGATTAGCATACAACAGGAAATACCTGAAAAAATGTTGCAAGTGTTAGAAGGAAAGCATTTAACACGCAGTTCAAAATTTGAGGATGGTTTGCCAGAGCCTTTTCTATCACAAGTTTGGGCATTATTTGACGAATATGAGATTCAAGATGATGCATAAAAATCAAGATCATCCATATTTAAGCTTTATTTCTAAATTTAAAAATGATCGAAACAACTAAACCAAACAACAAACCCCAAAAAGCAGAACCAATGCCGAAGAATTGCACACCAGAAGCACTGAACAAGAATGTAAGTAAAGCAGCCTCACGATCTTCAATAGCATGAAAGGCAATGGCAATGTTATGGCTGATCGTGCCAAAAAGTGCAATGCCCGCGAGTGCGGTGATAAATAAATGCGGAAATGACATCAAAATACTGGTTAATGTTGCTGCAAATAATCCCATGATGATGTAAAAAATACCGCAACTCATTCCGGCAATATAACGTTTCTCGGGAGCGGGATGGACTTGATGATCTAGACTGATCGCAGCACTAATCGCAGCAATATTGACACTAAAACAGCCAAAAGGTGCAAGGATCATTTGGGTCAAACCAGTCCAACCAATCAAATGTTTGACATGAGGTTGGTAGCCATAACTTTTAATCATGGCAAGCCCCGGTAAGTATTGTGAAGCCATATTAATCACAAATAGAGGCAGCGCTAAGCCTAATAACGCAGACCATGTAAATTCGGGTTTCATCCAAACAGGTTGTGCCAACGCCAAATGAATATTAGAGGTTTTAAACTGCATAAATAAAGGGCAGATCATTACACCCAAAATGACTGTAATGACAATGCAATAACGTGGAAATAGGCGTTTACTAATAATATAAATCGCTAAAAGAGAAAGAATAAATCCCCAATCTGTTTGCATGCTGGCAAAAATTTCAATGCCAAATTTTAGTAGTACACCAGCGAGCATGGCACTGGTTAAGCTTTGTGGAATATAGGTCAGTACTCTTTCAAAAATACCTAAAAAGCCTAAAATAGCAGTAAGAAGACCGCAGACTAAAAAAGCACCGATCGCTTCATAAAGCGTATAGCCACTGCCAGAAGCTAAAATTAGTGCCAGCCCTGCAGTAGACCATGAAGTTGCAACAGGATATTTAAACTTCCAAGATAAAAATAAACCACATGAGCCAATGGCTAAACCTAATGCCCAAAACCATGAGGTAATTTGTGCGTTGCTTGCACCTAAAAGTTGAGCAGCTTGAATGACCAAGACGGAAGAAACACTGATCCCGACTAAAAAGGTAATGAAGCCAGCAAAAACAGCAGGAATAGAGAAGTCTTGGAGAAGTTTTTGCATAATCCGCTGCTAATATTTGAAATAAACTGAAAATTGGGTAAATCATACACTTTTCACAAGATTGCAAAAACAACCTTGACATGAAAAATTCTCATTCTATTATTAGTTAAAACTTTTCAAGGGTTTACATGGTTGAAAAAGCGAGTTTTAAGCCAAAACCACAAAATAATAGTCCAACACATGCCACACCAACTGCTGCAATTTTATAACGATGATTAAAAAAGTGTGCCAATTTAAAACCAGAAAAGATCAAAATACTTAAATACAGCATACTGGTGATCTGTACGATTACTGAGAGGATTGCAAAGCTCAAGGCTGGATAACGATAATTGGGATCGACAAACTGAATAAAAAACGATAAGTAAAAAAGAATAGCTTTAGGGTTGAGTAAGCTAATAGTCAGTGCTGTGCGAAAAGGATGGACTTTTTCTGATGTGGTTTGTGCTGAACTTTCTATTTTGCTGGGTTGCGCATTGAGCCAAGTATGATAGCTGGCAATGATCAAACGTATCCCGAGATAAGAAAGGTAAGTTGCACCAATAATTTTCAATAAAATGAATAACCAAGGAAAAGCATGTAATAAAGATGCCGCACCTAAAATAGTACATAGGATTAAAATCAAATCGCCTGTAAATACACCTAAAGCAGCGATATAACCTACCTTGATACCAAAACGGGAAGCAATGGACATGGTATATAGCGAGTTTGGACCGGGTAAAATCACAATAAAAATTGTACCAATAATAAAGGTTACAATGTCGGTAATACCAAACACAAGCCACTCACTTTATAATAAAAGATAAAAAACCGAGTGAGATTATAAGTCTAAACTCGGTTTTTCTATATTAGAATTAATGCTGAATTGATTCTAAAAATTAAGCTTGAATCTCAGCATCTAAGCCAAAAGATTGGCGTAATAAAGTTTGTAATTGCTCACGCGCTTTGATGAATCCATCAATACCTGCTTGCAACAACTGAAAAGCCATCAAGTCGTGTTCTAATTCATGCTTAAATTGTGCTTCTTCAAGTGTGGTGTGTGCATGTTGTTGGTGTGCATGCGCATGATCTTCTGAAATTTGAGCAGTCACTGTACGCGTATCTTGTTCAAGTTGTTGTAATAAGCTAGGTGCAACCGTCAGCAAGTCACAGCCTGCCAAGCCTAATACTTGATCGATGCTACGGAAGCTTGCGCCCATGACTTCTGTTTTAATGTTGTTTTGCTTATAAAAATGATAAATCTGTTTTACAGACAGAACACCAGGATCTTTATCAATTGGATAATGGTCTACATTTTCAGCTTTTTTATACCAGTCTAAAATACGCCCCACGAAAGGTGAGATCAAAGTGACATTGGCATCAGCACACGCTTTGGCTTGGTGTAAACCAAACAACAACGTCAAATTACAATGTATTCCTTCTGCTTCTAGTACTTTCGCAGCTTGAATGCCTTCCCAAGTCGAAGCGATTTTGATCAAAATGCGATTTTGGTCAACACCATATTCTTTATAAAGTGCTAATAACTCTTTGGCTTTGGCAATCGTTGCTTCAGTATCATAAGACAACGCAGCATCCACCTCAGTCGAAACTCGTCCTGTGACGATTTTTAAAATTTCAGCACCTAATTTTACAGTCAAAATATCAATGGTACGTTCAATCAACAAATCTGACTGATAACCTTCTTGTTTTGCCTGAAAATACGCTGACTCAATCAGTTCTTTGCTTTCAGGTTGCTGTGCAGCTGCGGTAATCAATGAAGGATTAGTGGTTGCATCTAAAGGGCGAAATTGTTGAATAGCAGTTAAATCACCTGTATCGGCAACGATAGTCGTGAGTTGTTTTAATTGCTCTAATGCTGATTGTGTCATTGCTGTTTAATTCTTAGATAAAAAATACGTGTAACTTCATTTATAACACAATGTGTTTTCAGTGAAAGTGGTTAAATGGTCTTCGACTTGATTATTTTGTATGAATTCGTTGATTTCGGATGTGATTAATCAAAAAACGAGCAGCTTGACCGAGATGACTTTCTCGACTCCAAACCAAATCCACATAATATTCAAACTTTGGCGTAAAATCTGCCAGATTTAGAATTTTCAAATTGTTTTTATATTGACTATTTTCCTCAAAAATTTGTAAGGGTAATACGCCCCAGCCTAAGCCTTGTAAAATCATGGAACAAGCTAAATGGTGATTATCTGTCCGCCAATAATTTTTAGAATAAAGCAATTCAGGTTTAATACTTTTATCTCGACTTGCCACCACGATTTGCCGGCTTTGCAAAATATCTTCAAATGTCACGACATCATTTTGCGCAAGAGGAAAGTGTTGGGCTGCCACTGGAACTAACACTTCACGTTTTACCTCAACAAATTGTTCACGACTTTCTAGGATCTCACGTTCAAACATCAATGCCAGTTGTGCTGTTTGATGAATCAGCATTTTTAAGGCATCTTCTTGTGGAGCAGAAAAAATATTGATTTGTAAGGTAGGAAAATGTTCAGCAAGAAGGGTGATGTACTCCGTCCAATCGGTGTGTAAAAGTTCTGTTACCACCACGATATTGAGGGAGGTTTCTAAACCATTGGCTAAAGCGAGTGCTTGTTGTTTCCATTGATTCATTTCGATCAATAGCTGTTCTGTTTTTTCATACAAAACATGTGCTTGTGTGGTCGGAATCGGCTCACGTCCAACTCTTTCAAATAACTTAAGATTCAAATCAATTTCTAAATTGCCAATCGACATACTCACCGCAGAAGGGACTTTACCGAGTTTGCGAGCAGCCGCAGAAAATGAACCACATTCCATCACGGCTTTAAAAATGCTGAGTTGTTCTTGGTTAATGTTCATGCGGATGTACTCAAAAGATATTATTGAATTGTATCTATCAATTATATTGAAACAATCTAACTTTATTATTCAATATTATAAAAATAAAATTGCCCTTGTCGAATTGTTTAGGGTATTAAAAAATGTTGATTTCCAAGAGAAGGATTGTTCATGCGCTCAGCTATGAAATCATTTTATTGGTGATCATTGCGATTGCGTTAAGTTTTATTTTTGAAGTTCCAATGGAAGTCACGGGCACTTTGGGTATGGCGATGGCGGTTACTTCTGTGGTTTGGAATATGATTTTTAATCATTTTTTTGAAAAATTAGAATATAAATATAAGTTTAGAAGAACTGTGGGTATTCGTATTTTGCATGCGATTGGTTTTGAAGGTGGTTTGATGTTGGCGACCATTCCAATGGTGGCGTATGCAATGGATATGAGTCTGTGGCAAGCGATATTACTTGATTTGGGAATGACATCTTGTATTTTGGTTTATACTTTTATTTTTCAATGGTGTTATGACGCGATTGAAGCACGTTTAGGTTTTCAGCCTGTGCATTGATAGTTACTGTAGGTTGATTCTAGAATTTGAATAATGTTGTTGCAATTACTCACAACAACATTATTTTGATTGCAATATAACTGACTGATTGAATGGTTACGTTGTTATTGCTCAGTGCCAATTGCTTCACTCATGAAAATATCACCATTTTCCATTTTTCTGATGAATTTTACTCTGCCATAGCCTTCAGCAAACCATTCATCGAGCGTGCCATCTTCAACTTTGGTAAAAAGATGGCAAGTATTTTTAAGTGCTAAAGGTTTATTTTCATTATCCAAAAAGTTAAGATTTTCAAAGCCTTTAAATTCAGTCTCAACGGTATTTGAGCTTTCTGATTTTTCACCACTCACGGCTGAATCAGTAATAATGTTATAAGTGAGTTTGAATTTTTGATTAGGTTTTAGATTCGATGGATATTGTGGAAGTGGGTCTTGATTGGTTGTGCTGATAATCACAGAATTTGGATCTGTTCCTAAAGCAGCGATACCATAATCTAAACTTCCTAATTCAGTGCGTCCTGTGAGGTCATAAATCTGGTCATGGCGTACGCCTTCAACTTGTCGAACTACAGCAATTGCTTTTTGGTTGTTAAATGTGACAGGTAATATTTGTACATTAGTTTGATCTGAATCATTAAGTGTATATTTTTTATTGATATCCAACTTAAAGCAATCATCTGAATTTGCCACTTTATTTTCTTTTGCAGCGGATGTTGTGTTTTCTGGTTTTTGGGCATCATTTTTGACTTGATTGTTGTTTGAACATGCTGTGCAAATCAAAGAAAGAAAACTCACCAGTAATATATCTTTTTTCATTGTTGTCCTAAATTTATGTTTTGAATGTTTAAGACGATATTGTTATTAAAAAACTATCAAAAAACAACCTACACATAAGTGTAGGTTGTTGCAGAATTGTTGTATGAACAAGGCTGTAGTTATTCATTCACTGCTTTACTACTTTCATCTTCTTCATCATCGTCAGCAGAGTCCATACCTAACTCTTTGAGTTTGCGGGTTAAGGTATTACGTCCCCAACCGAGTAATTCAGCAGCATGACGCTTACGGCCACGAGTTTGTTGCAGTGCAGCATTAATCAATGTGCGCTCAAACATCGGTGTTGCAATATCAAGCAGTTTCATTTCGCCATTTTTTAGCTTTTGAATTGCCCATTGTCCAAGTAGCTCATCCCAATGATGTACAGCAATACGATCAATAGCACCTTGGGCTTTATTTTGCTCGTCAGCTTTATTGAGTGGAATTTGCTTCAACTCAGAAGGTAAGTCCTCAGGATAAACCTCACGCCCTGTGATCATCACAGTGAGCCAACGGCAAGTATTTTCAAGTTGACGCACATTGCCCGGCCAAGGCAGTTGTTTGATGTAGTCTTGGGTTTCTTGACGTAAGATTTTCGGGCTAACACCAAGCTCTTTGCCTGCGCTGGCTAAAAAATGCTGCGCAAGCATTGGAATATCTTCAGAGCGATGTGCCAGTTTTGGAATATGAATACGAATCACATTTAAGCGATGATATAAATCCTCACGGAAACGACCATCATGGACAAGTTTTTCCAAATCCTGATGGGTAGCTGCCACAATACGCACATCGACACGCACAGGAATATGCCCACCAACACGATAAAACTCACCATCTGCTAAAACACGCAACAAACGTGTTTGGGTTTCAAATGGCATATCGCCAATTTCATCTAAAAATAATGTCCCGCCATTGGCTTGTTCAAAGCGACCTTGACGTTGGGTATTTGCACCAGTAAAAGCACCTTTTTCATGACCGAATAGCTCGGTTTCGATCAAGTCTTTGGGAATGGCTGCCATATTTAAGGCAATAAAAGGTTTGCTACTGCGAGGTGAATGGCGATGCAGTGCGTGAGCAACCAGTTCTTTACCTGTCCCAGATTCACCATTAATCAGAACAGTAATATGAGATTGTGATAGGCGCCCAATTGCACGGAATACCTCTTGCATCGCAGGCGATTCACCGATGATTTCAGTAGATTGAATCGGTGCTGCTTTGGCAGATTCTTGTTGTTGTAGCTTGTTAATATGCAAAATTGCACGATTCACCAATGCCAACGCTTCATCAATATCAAAAGGTTTTGGTAAATATTCAAATGCGCCGGTTTGATAACTTGAAACCGCAGATTCGAGGTCTGAATGTGCTGTCATGATGATGACAGGCAAGTCGGGAAAGCTGCCTTTTACTTTGCCTAAGAATGTTAAACCATCAATGCCGGGCATGCGAATATCCGTCAGAATCACATCTGGCGTATCTGTATTCAGTTGATCTAATGCAGATTGTGCATCTTCAAAACTGGTGACATCCAAACCTTCCTCTTTGAAAGTCTTTTCCAAAACCCAACGCATTGCACGATCATCATCGATGACCCATATTTTATTTTGTGACATGGTTAGACTCCCAAGGTAAATATAAGCTAAATACGGTTTTGCCCGGAACGGATTGACATTCAATCATTCCATTGTGTTGATGCATAATATTTTGTGCGATGCTTAAGCCAAGACCTGTGCCTTTAGCACGTCCTGTGACTAATGGATAAAAAATAGACTCTAATAATTCTTGCGGAATCCCCGGACCATTGTCCTCAATATCTATTCGTATCGCTGATTTATTGAGTACACCATTGATCGTGACAAGACGTTGAATGCGTGTGCGTAAAATGAGAGCAGGTTGATGATCAACAAAAAATTCTTTATTTTCGGTCATGGCTTGCACCGCATTGACACTGATATTCAACATGACTTGAATCAATTGATCTCGATCTGCATAGACATCGGGTAGCGACAGATCGTAGTCTCGGGTGATTTTAATTTTCTTTTTGGTTTGGTTAATGATTAGAGCACGAACACGCTCTAAAGGTTCATGGATATTCACAGGCTCATAACTTGGTAGTTGGCGTGAACCAAGCATGGTATCGGCAAGATTTCTTAAACGATCGACTTCACTAATGATAATGTCGGTAAATTCATTATATTCAGGGTCTTTTAAACTGCGTGCCAGCAGTTGGGTGGCACCACGAATACCACCTAAAGGATTTTTAATTTCATGCGCCACACCACGCACCAATTGGCGTGTGATTTGATGTTGTTGAATAAGATTTTCTTCTTTGGAAATTTTCAACATCCGATCAATCGGATTTAATTCAATTAGAAGTAAAGGGTGATAGGGTTTTCCTGTGTTGAGTTGTGAAACAGAGTAGTCCACATGCATGTCTTTAAAATTGACATTGATAATCGCTTCACGGCGAGTATAGGCTTGACCTGTTTGAATTGAATTTTGTAAAGCTTCAAGCGTGTTAAAATCATCATTTGGTGCATGTAGAATATTGATGACAGGCTGACCTTTAGCACGTAATAGGCTAATATCAAACAATGCTTCGCAAGATGAATTCAAATAAAAAATATTTAAGTTACAGTCGACCAAAAGTATGGCAGTGGTTAAATTATCCACCAATAAACGATAATCAATGCTTGGGTGTTGATCCATTAGCTGAATATTCCTGTCTTAAAATGGCGCAATGGCATCTGAACCTGAGGTATTGAATTCTCTAAAATGACAATTCATTGTTGTTAAATCGACCCGATATAAAGCAATAACTAAGCCAACTTTTCATATTTGTGCAGAAAATTAGAACGATTAATTAAATGTGCGCACAAACTGCCCTTTATTCAGAATTACACCATCAGTTTTATCATACTGGAAAATTAAAATGTTCTAAAATGGTGCATTTGCATTATTTATAATTTTTTATGGTTGTATTTTGGTGCATTATGCAAAGAGTGGCTATTTCAACTATTTTTATCGCGAGAAAAGACATACAATACGCGCATTCTAGTGGAGCGCAGATTCATGAAGTCCCCCAAAGTCGGTTTCGTTTCTTTAGGTTGTCCTAAGGCATTGGTAGATTCTGAACGAATTTTAACTCAGTTGAAGACTGAGGGTTATGATGTGGCATCAGATTATGATGGTGCCGATTTGGTTGTTGTAAATACCTGTGGTTTTATTGAATCTGCAGTACAAGAATCATTAGATGCCATCGGTGAGGCAATGAATGCCAATGGTCGAGTGATTGTCACTGGCTGTTTGGGCAAAGACGAAGACAAAATTCGCCAAATGCATCCGAATGTTTTAAAAGTAACAGGTGCAGCAGCTTATCAAGAAGTGATGGAAGCTGTACATGAGTATGTTCCTGAACCACCGAAACACAATCCATTTATTGACCTTGTTCCAGAGCAAGGCATTCGCTTAACACCGAAACATTATGCTTACTTGAAAATATCAGAAGGCTGTAATCATCGTTGCACGTTCTGTATTATTCCAAGTATGCGAGGTGACTTAGTATCACGTCCTGTGGGTTCGGTGTTAAATGAAGCGCAAGCACTAAAAAAAGCAGGTGTAAAAGAAGTCTTGGTAATTTCCCAAGATACCTCAGCTTATGGTGTAGACACTAAGTACAAACTCGACTTTTGGAATGGTCAGCCAGTAAAAACCAAATTCTATGACATGTGTGAAGCATTGGGTCAGCTCGGAATTTGGGTGCGTTTACATTATGTCTATCCATATCCTCATGTAGATGCAGTCATTGACCTAATGGCACAAGGTAAAATCTTGCCATATTTAGATATTCCTTTTCAGCATGCCAGTCCACGCATCTTAAAATTGATGAAGCGACCAGCCCACAGTGAAAATACATTAGAACGTCTAAAGTTATGGCGTGAAAAATGCCCTGACTTGGTGATTCGTTCAACTTTCGTGGTTGGTTTCCCTGGAGAAACCGAAGAAGATTTCCAAATGCTATTGGATTGGTTGCAAGAAGCTCAGCTTGACCGTGTAGGTTGCTTTACCTATTCACCTGTTGAAGGTGCAACTGCCAATGATTTGCCAGATCACGTACCTGAAGAAATTAAACAAGAGCGTTATGAACGCTTTATGGAAGTTCAGCAAGCGATTTCTGCGGCTAAGTTGCAAAAGCGTATCGGTCAAACCATGACCGTGTTGGTGGATGGTTTGGAAGAAGAGTTCCCAGTTGCTGTGGCACGTTCTTATGCAGATGCACCAGAGATTGATGGCAATGTTTTTGTTGAAGATATTGACAAATCTTTGATCAAAGCAGGTGACTTACTTGAAGTCGAAATTACTGATGCAGATGAATATGATTTATTTGCTAAGTTGATTCGCATTCAGTCTGCTTAAAAATTTGAAATTTAAAAAATATTAAGTATAGAAATTGGAGTTTTTACGATGTTAGATTCAAAAAAACCACGTTTTGAACGTATTTTGTTGAAATTATCAGGTGAAGCACTTGCTGGCAATAAAGACATGGGAATTGATGCGCAAGTATTAGACCAAATGTCATTGTCAATTGCGCATTTAGTTGGACTAGGTGTGCAAGTGGGTATCGTAGTTGGTGGTGGTAACTTATATCGTGGTAGCCAGTTACAAAAAGACGGCTTAGTAGGTCGTGTAACAGGTGACCAAATGGGGATGTTAGCAACAGTGATGAATGGTTTGGCACTGCGTGATGCGTTGGTGCGCCGTAACATTAAAACCCGTTTAATGTCAGCATTGCCAATCGGTGCGGTGGTAGAAGCTTATTCAAGCCGTGATGCGATTCGTCATTTAACTCAAGGTGAGGTGTGCGTATTCGTTGCGGGTACAGGTAATCCATTCTTTACGACAGATACAGCAGCATGTTTACGTGGTATTGAAATTGAAGCAGATTTGATTTTAAAAGCCACCAAAGTGGATGGCGTATATAATAAAGACCCAAGTAAATATGAAGATGCGGTAAAATATGAAGCACTGACTTTCGATCAAGTGTTGGACGAAAAGTTGGGTGTGATGGATTTAACAGCGATTTGCTTATGCCGTGACCACAATGTGCCATTGCAAGTATTTGATATGAACAAAGCAGGTTCATTGCTTTCAGTTGTGATGGGTGAAAAAGAAGGAACTCACGTTACAAACTAATGTGCGTGAGCCATAAAGCTCTTTATACTACTGCAATTTTAGTTATACAATTTAGATAAATAAGTAAGGAAGATCATATGATTAACGATCTTAAAAAAGATGCTGAAGACCGTATGAACAAGTCACTTGACTCGTTAGACCACGGTTTTGCAAAGGTTCGTACGGGTCGTGCGCATCCATCCATCCTCAATGGTGTAATGGTTCCTTACTATGGTTCTGATGTGCCATTAAACCAAGTGGCAAACATTGGTGTGGAAGACTCTCGTACTTTATTGGTGCAACCGTTTGAACGTTCAATGGTAAATGCAATTGATAAAGCAATTCGTGAATCTGACTTGGGTTTAAACCCAGTCACTGCAGATTCAATTCGTGTGCCGATGGCAGCGTTGACTGAAGAAACGCGTCGTGACATGCAAAAAGTTGCACGTAACGAAGCTGAGAATGCCAAAGTTGCGATCCGTAACATTCGTCGCGATGTTTTGGGCGATATCAAAGCATTATTGAAAGAAAAAGAAATTTCTGAAGATGATGAACGTCGTGCTAATGACGAAATCCAAAAAATCACAGACAAGTATGTTGCTGAAGTAGACAAGCGTTTGGCTGCCAAAGAAGCTGAATTGATGAAGGTCTAAGACTGATAATGACCACATCTGAAGACAACCATCTTCCTAAACATGTTGCCATCATCATGGATGGCAACAATCGTTTTGCAAAAAAGAAACAATTGCAAAAGGGTGATGGACACCGTGAAGGTAAAAATGTTCTCGATCCAATCGTAGAACATTGTCGTAAAGTCGGTGTACAAGCACTGACTGTTTTTGCATTTTCAAGTGAAAATTGGAATCGCCCCCAATATGAAGTGGACTTGTTAATGAAATTGTTAGAAGAAACAATTCATGAGCAAATTCCGCGTATGGAAAAGTTCGAAATTTCTTTACGTTTTATTGGTGATCGCAGTCGGCTTTCGGCTGAACTGAAACAATTAATGTTGCATGCTGAACAAAGGACTGCTAAGTTCAGTCAAATGACTTTAACCATTGCAGTTAGCTATGGTGGGATGTGGGATATTGCCCATACTGCACAGCAAATTGCACAATTGGTAAAAGATGAAAAAATTGATGTGGATCAAATTAACACTGAAATGTTTGGTCAAATGATCAGTCTAGGGGATTTAACACCTGTAGATTTATTGATTCGAACAGGTGGTGATTTTCGTTTATCCAATTTTTTACTTTGGCAGGCTGCTTATGCTGAGCTGTATTTCACTCAAACATTATGGCCTGAATTTACCGTCAAAGAATTAGAATATGCGTTTAATGTTTTTTCTGGTCGTGAACGACGTTTTGGAAAAACCTCTGAACAAATTCAACAAGAGCATATAGAGAACTTATAATGTTAGAGCGGATAATAACCGCATTGGTTTTGGTTGCGGTGGTACTCAGTTGTATGTTTGCAACAACCTCGCAATATCCAATGTTAGTGTTAATGATTATCGCAGCGGGTGCAGCAGGTTATGAGTGGTTTAAACTCATGCCTCATGAAACTGAATCTGTGCGTAAACTCAAAGCAGCAGGCTTTGGTGTATTTACCGCTTTTATTTCTGGTTTAGCTTTATATTTTAGTGATCTTGCTTTGCTGTTGTGGAGCGCATCCATTTTGACATGGTTGTGTAGCCTATTTTGGGTGAAATCTTATCCTGAATATGATGGTTGGTATAATGCGACATTGCATTTAATTGGTTTGGTACTGATTAGTGCTGCTGTGACTGCCATCTTTAAAGTTTGGGAAAGTTCACCTTGGTGGCTGATGTATTTGTTCTTGTTGGTTTGGGGTGCAGACAGTGGTGCTTACTTTGTTGGACGTAAACTCGGTAAGCGCAAGTTAGCACCTGATGTTAGTCCAAATAAATCGATTGAAGGTTTGCTTGGTGGGATTGTGACAGTGGCAATTGTGATTGTCATTGTGCAATACAATTATTTGGCATTAACGCTTCCACAACATATTTTGTTCTTGATTCTGTCTATTGTGACAGTATTTAGTTCTGTGCTTGGTGATTTATTTGAATCGATGATCAAGCGTCGTGCAGGTATTAAAGATTCTGGTCGTATTTTACCAGGTCATGGTGGTGTATTAGACCGAATAGACTCGTTGTTGGCTGCCGCTCCAATTTTTGCAGCAGGAATGTATGTCTTAAAGTTGATAGGTGTAAATTTATAGATGTCTCAATCTATTTGTATTTTGGGTGCTACAGGGTCGATTGGCCAGAGCACTTTAAAAGTTGTAGCAGAACATCCTGAAAAGTATTCAATTTTTGCTGTAACTGGACACAGTCGCATTCAAGAATTGGCGCAGATCTGCAAACAATATCAACCTAAAGTTGTTGTTGTACCCTCAAATAAAGTAGATACCCTACAGCAACTATTTAAATTACATCAAATTGAAAATATTGAAATTCTCACGGATGAAGCAGGGCTGATTCAGGTTGCTGAACATGCGGATGTCGATATTGTCATGGCGGCAATTATTGGTGGTGTAGGCTTATTGCCTACTTTAGCGGCTGTAAAGGCGGGTAAGCGTGTTCTCTTAGCCAATAAAGAAGCGCTAGTAATGTCTGGCGATTTGATGTTGCAGGCAGCAAAACAGCATCAAGCTTTGCTACTTCCTGTTGATTCTGAACATAACGCTATTTTCCAATGTTTGCCACAAAACTATCTACAAATCGAAAGAAATGGTGAGCCGCAGCTTGGGGTGAAACAAGTATTATTGACCGCTTCAGGTGGCCCATTTATTGATCATAGTTTAGAACAACTCAAACATGTAACAGCTGCACAGGCAGTAAAGCATCCGAATTGGTCAATGGGACAAAAAATTTCAGTTGACTCTGCAACCTTAATGAATAAGGGCTTAGAGTTGATTGAAGCGTGTCATTTATTTTCAATTCAAGAACAATTTGTTACAGTTGTAGTTCATCCACAAAGTATCATTCATTCAATGGTTCAATATGTAGATGGTTCAACTTTGGCTCAAATGGGTAATCCAGATATGTGTACCCCGATTGCTCATGCGCTTGCATGGCCTGAGCGGATTACGACACATGTTCCTCCTTTGGATTTATTTGTACATTCACATTTAAATTTTCAACCACCTGATTTGGTGCGTTTTCCTGCTTTAAAATTGGCTCGACAAGCGATGCAAGCAGGCGGTTTAGCACCAGCAGTTTTAAATGCAGCCAATGAAATTGCTGTTGCAGCATTCTTGAATGAAAAAATTCAATTTTTACAAATTGCGCAGGTGGTTGAACATACACTAAATCACGTTCAAAATAGTTCAGCAGAGTCCATTGAAAAGATTTTGCATCATGATCTGGTTGCTCGAAACATTGCAACTGAATACATTGCACAATTGGAAAGCTAAGCTATGAATGTTCTGTTTATCATTGTTGCTGCCATTTTCCTCTTAGGTCCATTGATTGCTATTCATGAATTTGGACACTATTGGGTTGCACGAAAACTTGGTGTTAAGGTTTTGGTGTACTCAATTGGTTTTGGTCCAACACTGTTAAAATGGACATCTAAAAAATCAGGCATTCAATATCAGCTTTCAGCATTACCCCTCGGTGGTTATGTGAAAATGTTGGATGAGCGTGAAGGCAATGTGAGTGCAGAAGATTTACCTTATGCTTTTAATCGCCAGTCACCGTGGAAACGTATCGCGATTGTTGCAGCGGGACCATTGATTAATTTGATCTTTGCTATTTTCTTATTTTGGATTTTATTTTTACCTGCACAAGAACAGTTGAATACCCGTGTAGGTAAAATTTTACCAAATACGCCAGCAGCGACAGTTCAAATGCAGCAAGGTGATAAAATTGTTGCGATTGATGGTACACCAACCTCAACTTGGGAAAAGCTGAATTATGCGCTGGTTGATCGTGTTGGTGAAACAGGTCACATCGAAGTACAAGCAGAGCGTGCAGGTCAAATCAAAACCTTTGAGTTACCGATTCAAGCTTTTTTGAAAGATCAAACTCAATCTCCTTTTGATGTATTAGGCTTTGTACCGTATCGTCCGCATATTCCTGCAACAGTTGATAAATTGAGTGAAGATGGCGCTGCCATTCGCCAAGGTATGAAACAAGGCGATCAGATCATTGCGATTAATCAAGTCAAAATGAAAGATTGGTTTGATGTGGTCGATGTGGTGCAAAAGTCACCTGAAAAACTTTTAAATATTGATGTGTTACGTAATGGTCAAGTGGTGCATTTACAAGTGATGCCACAAGGTCAACGTGACAATATGGGTAAAGTGACAGGTATGTTGGGTGTGCAAGCTCAATCTGGCAAAGTCAATATTCCTGCTGAGTATAAGCAAACCATTCAATATAATCCTGCTGAGGCTTTGCTTGTTGCTGTTGAAAAAACAGGACAGCTTTCTAGCATGATTTTAAATTCGATGGTGAAAATGGTCCGTGGTTTAATTGGTTTGGATAATTTATCTGGCCCAATTACCATTGCCAAAGTTGCGGGTCAAAGTGCTGAAATGGGATGGCAAACCTTCATTTCATTTATGGCACTGATGAGCGTAAGTCTTGGTATTTTAAACTTATTGCCGATTCCAATGTTGGATGGTGGACATTTGGTTTACTATTTTATTGAAGCTTTGCGTGGAAAACCTGTTTCTGAACAAATACAATTGGTTGGCTTGAAAATTGGTATGGTACTGCTTGGAAGTATGATGCTTCTGGCAATATTTAATGATTTTATGCGTTTATAAGACGCAAGAGTGAAAAATTAACTTACTGGAAAATAATAGGCATGCAGCACTCACATTTATTTATGCCATTGGCGCTCGTTAGTGCAATGGCAGCAGTACAACAGGTACATGCAGCAGATGAGTTCATTGCGCGTGACATTCGTGTGGATGGCTTGGTTCGTTTAACTCAAAGTAATGTGCTTGCTTTGCTTCCGATTAATAGTGGTGATCGTGTTAACGATCCTGCCATTGCAGATGCGATTCGTGCATTGTATGCCTCAAATTCTTTTGATGATATTCAAGCAAGTAAAGAAAATGATGTTTTGGTTTTTAAAGTGGTTGAACGTCCAATCATTTCAAAAATCAACTTAAAAGGAAATAAGTTAATTCCTAAAGAAGCTTTAGAAGAAGGCTTGAAAAAAATGGGATTGGCTGAAGGTGAAGTCCTTAAAAAGTCATCTTTACAGACTTTAGAAACTGAGCTTGAACAACAATATTCGCAGCAAGGTCGTTATGACTCGGATATTACGGTTGAATCGGTGGCGCGTCCAAATAACCGTGTTGATCTAAATATCAATTTTAACGAAGGTAAGCCAGCTAAAGTTTTTGATATTAATGTAATCGGTAATACTGTTTTTAAAGACGAAGATATCAAGCGTGCTTTTGCGGTAAAAGAAAGTGGTTGGGCATCGGTCATTACGCGTAATGACCGTTATGCACGTGAAAAAATGTCTGCAAGCTTAGAAGCGTTGCGTGCAATGTATTTAAATAAGGGTTATATCAACTTTGATATTAATAGCTCAAATTTAAATATTAGTGAAGATAAGAAAAATATCTTTATTGAAGTGTCAGTCGATGAAGGTGAACAGTTTAAATTTGGCGAATCTAAGTTTTTAGGTGATGCGCTATATAAACCAGAAGAATTAAAAGCATTACAGATTTATAAAGATGGTACGATCTATTCACAAGAAAAAGTCAATGCTGTAAAACAGTTATTATTACGTAAATATGGTAATGCAGGATATTACTATACGGAAGTCAATGTTGTCCCTGAAATTAATAATGAAACGCATACCGTTGATTTGAATTACTATATTAATCCTGGGCAACAAGTAACAGTACGTCGTATTAACTTCACGGGTAATACAAAAACTGCTGATGAAGTTTTACGCCGTGAAATGCGTCAAATGGAAGGTGCTTTAGCCAGCAATGAAAAAATTGAATTATCTAAAGTTCGTTTAGAGCGTACAGGCTTCTTTAGTAAAGTAGATGTGAAACCAGTACGGGTACCGAACCAACCAGATCAAGTCGATTTAAATATTGAGGTAGAAGAACAACACTCAGGTACCAGTACTTTGGCGGTGGGTTATTCGCAAAATGGTGGTATCACTTTCCAAGCCGGTGTTAGCCAGACTAACTTCTTGGGAACAGGGAATCGTGTTTCTATTGATTTATCGCGTTCTGAAACTCAAGACTATTATAACTTAAGTGTGACTGACCCGTATTTTACAATTGATGGGGTAAGTCGTGGTTATAATATGTATTATCGTAAAACCAAACTCGATGATGACTATAACGTCAATAACTATGTGACTGACAGTTTTGGTGGTGGGATTAACTTTGCTTATCCGATTGACGAAAATCAAAACATTAGTGCTGGTTTGAATATTGATAGTACGAAAGTAACTACAGGTCCTTATGTATCAACTTATGTAAGAGATTACTTATTAGCAAATGGTGGTAAGGTAAAAAATACTTCAAGCTATTGTCCGACAGACAGTGCTGGTAATTCACAACTAGAAGAGATTACAGAAAAAGATCCGACAACAGGCAAAGATATTGTTGTTGGTGTTAAATGTAAAGTGGATGAAGTTGCTTATGATGATAGTTTTGAAGGTAAGTTCTTAACCTATAACTTAAATTTAGGTTGGTCATATAACACCTTGAACCGCCCAATTTTCCCAACCAGTGGTATGTCACATCGTATCAATGCTGAAATTGCATTGCCAGGCAGTGATGTTGAATATCAAAAAGTGGTTTATGATGCACAAGCTTTCTTGCCATTAGGTAAGGATTTTGTATTACGTGGTTACGGTAAGCTGGGTTATGGTAATGACTTACCGTTCTACAAAAACTTCTATGCAGGTGGTTATGGTTCGGTACGTGGTTATGATAACAGTACCTTAGGTCCGAAATATCCAGGTGTAACCTTTAACGAGCGTCAAACCAAAGACTATGACTTTGAGGAAGTTGGTGGGAATGCTTTAGTTCAATTTGGTACAGAACTGGCATTACCATTACCATTTAAAGGGGATTGGACGCGTCAAGTACGTCCTGTTATTTTTGCTGAAGGTGCACAAGTCTTTGATACACAATGTGATGTACCACAAGGTAAGCTTAATTTCGATAAAGATCATACCGGTATTGATGCGCAAAAATACTGTAAAGATAATTTTGGTTTTGAACTCGATAATATGCGTTATAGTGTAGGTGTTGGCTTTACATGGATTACCATGATCGGTCCATTATCACTCAGTTATGCATTCCCATTGAATGATAAACCAGGTGATGAAACCAAAGAAATTCAATTTGAGATTGGTCGAACTTTCTAAGTTCGATCATTTTATCCTTTAAAATTCAAAATATCGTGAAGGTAGAATTATGAAAAAAATAGTATGTGCATTGATTGGTTTAGGTTTTACAGGTTTGGTCAATGCGGCTGGATATGGTGTTGTAGATATCGAAAAAGTAGTGGAAAGCAGCACTTATTTAAAACAACAAAATGTAAGCTTAGAGCAAATGGTTAAACCTGACTCAGCAAAGCTTGAAAAAATTTCTAAAGATATCCAAAGCTTGCAACAACAGGCACAGGCTAAAGGTGCAAATCCTGAACAAATTCAGAAACAGTACCAAGCAAAAGTGACTGAATATCAATCTATTCAACAGTCGGTACAAGCAAAAGTACAAACCACAATTCAAAATACCAACAAGACTTTTGAAACACGTGTTAAGCAAGCTGCTGAACAATTGCGCCAAGAGAACGGTTTAGATATGATTTTGAATAGAAATTCAACTTTAGCTTATGACGCAAAGAATGATTTAACTGCTAAAATGATCCAAAAGGTTAATGCAATTAAGTAATCAATGACATCTCATCAATTTCATCTCGATGAATTAGCTCAACTTGTCCAAGGTGAGCTAATTGGTCAATCTGATCTTGTTCTAATTGGATTATCTAGTCTAGAACAGGCACAATCTCAGCACATTTCTTTTGTGAATGGCGAAAAATATTTGCAAGAAGCACAGGCATCAAAAGCAGGTGCTTTAATTGTCACCGCTGCACTCAAAAAGCAATTGAGTAATCATTATAATTTTATCGTGGTAGATAATCCATATTTGGCTTTTGCCATTTTGACGCATCATTTTGAAGATAAGGTGCTGAAACGTGGTATTGAAGCAACTGCTCAAATTGCAGATTCAGCAATCATTGCTGATAATGCCTATATTGGTCATTATGTAGTGATTGGCGAAAATTGTGTCGTGGGCGATGATACGGTGATTCAATCACATGTGCAGCTTGATAATCACGTTGAAGTTGGAAAAAATTGCTTTATTGATTCACATGTCACGATTACGGGCAAAGCTAAAATTGCCAATCGTGTGCGGATTCATGCCAATACAGTGATCGGCGGTGAAGGTTTTGGATTTGCGCCCTATCAAGGAAAATGGAACAGAATCGTGCAATTGGGTTCTGTACAGATTGGTAATGATGTGCGAATTGGTTCAAATTGTAGTATAGATCGTGGTGCTCTAGATGACACTATTCTGAAAGATGGTGTCATTATTGATAACCTTGTGCAAATCGCACATAACGTGGTGATTGGTGAAAATACAGCGATTGCAGCCAAGTGTGGTATCGCAGGCAGTACTGTTATTGGCAAAAACTGTATTCTTGCAGGGGCATGTGGCATAGTGGGTCACATAAAAATCGCTGATAATGTGACATTAACCGGAATGTCAATGGTCACAGGAAATATTTTGGAAGCTGGAACTTATTCTTCAGGAATGGGGATTTTAGAAAATTCTAAATGGAAACGTACGGTTGTTCGGCTTCGACAATTAGCAGATGTGCCATTGACCAAGATAGTCAAACAGCTAGATCATATGCAAGCTCAAATTGAGCAACTTGAATCAACTTTAAAATCGCGTAAATAATTATGACTGAGTCTAAATCTCTACCTTTTACGGTTCCAGAATTACCCATGCAAACCCAAACGATTCGTGAGTATTTACCACATCGTTATCCGTTTTTGCTTGTTGATCGTGTTACAGAAGTCACGGACAATGGCATTGTTGGCTATAAAAATGTGTCCATCAATGAAGAATTTATGCAAGGTCATTTTCCTGGTTATCCGATTATGCCGGGCGTGTTGATCGTTGAAGCGATGGCACAAATTTCAGGTGTGTTGGGTTTTATTATGAATAATGAAAAACCAAGACCTGGTTCATTGTTTTTGTTTGCTGGTGCTGAGAAAGTGCGTTTCAAAAAACAAGTCGTTCCAGGTGACCAACTTGTGCTAAAATCTGAATTACTTATGCAAAAACGTGGCATTTACAAATATTTATGTACTGCTAGTGTAGACGGCATGGTAGCAGCAACTGCTGAAATTATCATCTCTCATCAGAAATTAGAGCAGGCATGAGTAACAAAGATTTAATTCATTCTACCGCTATCATTGATTCTACTGCGCAGATTGCTGCTGATGTAGAAATTGGACCGTATTGTATTATCGGGCCGAATGTTAGCATTGATTCTGGTACTAAACTTCATTCTCATGTCGTGGTAGGTGGTTTTACGCGCATTGGTAAAGATAACGAAATTTTTCAATTTGCAAGTGTGGGTGAAGTGTGCCAAGACCTTAAGTTTCAAGGTGAAGAAACTTGGTTGGAAGTAGGCGATGCAAATAAAATTCGTGAACACTGTAGCTTGCATCGTGGTACGGTTCAGGATCATGGCTTAACCAAAGTGGGTAGCCATAATTTGCTTATGGTCAATACACATGTTGCACATGACTGCCAAATTGGTGACCACAATATTTTTGCGAATAATGTTGGAATAGCGGGTCATGTCCACATTGGCGATTATGTGATTGTTGGTGGAAACTCAGGTATTCATCAATTTTGTAAGATTGATTCTTATAGCATGATCGGTGGAGCGTCTTTGATTTTAAAAGATGTCCCTGCTTATGTGATGGTATCTGGTAATCCTGCTCACGCCTTTGGAATGAATGTCGAAGGCATGCGCCGTAAAGGTTGGTCTAAAAATGTGATTCAAGGTTTACGTGAAGCATTTAAATTGATTTATAAAGACAATTTAACCACTGAACAAGCGATTGCAAAAATCACAGCAGACATTTTACCTGAAGTCCCAGAAGCACAGCTATTATTAGATTCTTTAATTCAGTCAAAACGTGGTATTGTCCGTTAATATCCTGATTTTAAATTGAATTTTATAGATTTAAAAAAGACATCCAAGCGGATGTCTTTTTATTTGCTTATAAAAAATGATTTACATTAACTTTTCTTCAGATACGTCGCTTCTTCTGAATCAGGAAATGCTGTTAACAGTTTGTTTTTATAAACATTTGCAGTTTGAGGGTTTTTATTTACTTCCATTGCAATACTATATAAGCGATATAAGGCACGTGGTGCTTTAGATGAATTCGCGTATTTTGCAGCAACAACTTCGTAATTCTTTTTAGCTTCTTCATAATTTGGTGGTTCGATAGCTAAGTTGAACTCGGCTAACCAAAAATATGCATTGCCTGTATAAATACCGTTAGGATTATTTTTAATAAAATTTTGCATTGGCTCAATGGCTTTTTTAGCGCCACCTTGTTTATAAGCATCCAAAGCAACAGTATAAGCTGCTTTTTCTAAATCCGTAGTATTACTGGTATTCACGGTTTCTTGAGTGGGAGCTTCGGTTGTACTTTGCGAGTTTGGTGTAGTTGCAATAGGTGTTTGAGTTGGGGTGGACGTGTTTGGATCAGATGGTGTTTGAGTTTCTGGTGTTGCTGTATCAGGATTGCTCTCATCAGTTGCGTCAGCATCGGCATCTAATTTTTGTGTCATTAACTCTAAACGTTGATCTAAATCGGTATAACGGTTTGTCAGTTCTTTGTTAAGTTGTTCAATTGCATTGTCTTGTTCTTCAATCTTGCCACGTAGTTCACGGATTTGATTTTCTAATTGTTGATTTTTTTGCATTAAATCCCAGTTCATATTTCCAGTAATAGGCGTAGGGGAACCAGAAATGTTGCTATTTGGGTCTTGATTACTCAAACCTCTAGATTCAATAGGAATAGCATACAAAGTCGCTGAACTTAAAAGTGCGATTGAAAGGAGCGCATGCTTTTTTAGCATAATGTTAAATCCATAAAAGTAGCTTTATTGCCTGTATTTCTTATTGAGAAATCAGTCATATCATTCGAGAATGGGTTTTATTTAAAACGGCTCGGCGGGGGAATGCAAGCTGCTTTTTCAATGTTCTAGCATTTCTTTTAAAATGTGATTATTTCTGAGTAAATATACAGGAAATAGTGTGATTCTCTTTATTTATACTGCTGTTTTTATTGATGTTGCTGAGGAATTAATCAAACAGTCATAAAAATCCTTAAAAATAGAAATGGCTACTTGCAAGAAATTTAAAAATCTCTATACTTTGATCTTGCAATGGTAGCCCTGCTGGTGGCTTCGCAATTGTACTCTGAGAACCCCGCCAGGACCGGAAGGTAGCAACGGTATCAGAACTATGATGTGCCGAGGTTTTGCTAGTAGGGTTGCCACCAGATTTAAAATTATAATCTTATTTTTCCTTAATTTTATTTTCTATTTCATTTTTATTTTGAATATCTTGTTGATATCATTCATCAAAACCATCTGATTTTTTGTTAATTGCTTTCATAATCGCATCCATTTCAAAGCCTCGATATTGTAAAAATCGGATTTGTTTAGCTTTGATTTTCGGATCTTTACTTACTTCAGTTCCATATTTTTTCACTTTTAATTGATAGGCTTGCTCATACCAATCAATGTCTTGTAAATCCTCATTGACCAATGACTTATCTAAATGTTTCGTACGTAATGCCATTTTGATGCGATTTGGACCTTTACCTTGGCGAATTTGGCTGCGTACAGTCATTTCAGCAACACGTTGATCACTTTGATAATTTTCTTGGGCTAACTCTTCTACCAATGCAATAACCTCATTGCGATCTTCTGCGTATAGACACAGTTTTTCGATCAAATCTACTTTAGAATACTCCTTACGGGTTAATGTCGCAAAAGCATAAGAACGCAAACGAGTGCCTGTTAAGCCTTGCGATTTTTTTTGAGATTCTTGCTCAAAACTTAATGCTTGTTCGTCATTTACGTCATGTTGTCTGATTTCAGGTACAGATTCAGAAGAAAACTGTTGTTTCAGTGCATCATAATTTAGCATTTTAGGAAATTTAGAAGCAGACATGGCAGTAGATGAAGGTAACCTTTAAATGGTGGATTTCTATTTTAATAATTTTGGTTGAGATTCCAAAATTGGCTTGTATGGATTAGCATGCTAAAAACGCCCAAATTTGGGCGTTTAAACTTAGCTTTAGACTTTAGATATTTAACTTAAACATCTAAAAAGTCTGGTTCTTCTTCGTCTTTTTCTTCAACAGGTGCAGCATTCGATGTTGTGAGTAGTTTTTCACGAATCAATTTTTCGATTTCGGCTGCCATTTCTGGATTTTCTTCCATGTGGCGAATGGCATTGTTTTTACCTTGACCGATTTTGTCACCTTGATATGAATACCAAGCACCTGCTTTATGTACGATATCTTGTGCAACAGCAAGATCGACCAACTCACCTAAATGGTTAACACCTTTACCATACATGATTTGGAAAACTGCTTCACGGAACGGAGGAGCCATTTTATTCTTAACAACTTTAACACGTGTTTCAGAGCCAACGATTTCATCGCCTTCCTTAACTTGACCAATACGGCGAATATCAAGACGCACAGAGGCATAGAATTTTAAAGCATTACCACCTGTAGTGGTTTCAGGGCTACCAAACATCACACCAATTTTCATACGAATTTGGTTAATGAAGATCACCATACAGTTTGAACGTTTGGCATTACCTGTGATTTTACGCAATGCTTGGCTCATCAATCGAGCTTGTAGACCCATGTGCGAGTCGCCCATTTCACCTTCAATTTCAGCTTTTGGTGTTAAGGCTGCAACAGAGTCGACTACGATCATATCGATCGCACCTGAACGAACGAGCATATCGGCAATTTCAAGTGCTTGCTCACCATTATCTGGTTGAGAAACCAATAAATTATCAATATCTACGCCAAGTTTACGTGCATATTGAGGATCGAGTGCATGCTCAGCATCAATAAAGGCACAAGTTCCACCTGCTTTTTGGCATTGTGCAATCGCTTGTAAAGTCATGGTGGTTTTACCTGAAGATTCAGGACCATAAATCTCAACAATACGACCTTTAGGTAAACCACCGATACCCAATGCGATATCCAGTGTTAAAGAACCTGTAGAAACTGACTCTACTGCTTGTACAGTATTGTCACCTAAACGCATCACTGTATTTTTACCAAATTGTTTTTCAATTTGACTTAATGCAGCATTCAGCGCTTTACTTTTGTTATCATCCATCTTGAAACCTCAAAACAATATAAATTCACTATTCGCTAAAGTGGATGTCTTTAAATTTGATCTTCGTCCACAACAGCAATAGTGACAGAAAAATAATTCCTGATCTACATTAAACTGCGCTATTACGACATAATATGTCGCATTTGCAATCTTTAATTTTATTCATCATGATATGACCAATTTTGGTCATAACCTGCATCGTTTTCTTGTCTAAATTTACTGATTTCTCGACGGTCTTTCTTACTTGGTCGATGTTCAGGTCGTGCAAGATTATGCAATTTTCTTTGGGTTGAAATCAATTCTCGTTTCGCAATACTGACTTCAGTTTCTTCATATAATAGCTGGGCAGCAGGCGCACCACCACGCACATTTGACAAGGCTTTAACTACTACCGTCTTGCGGTCAAACCCTTGTTGTATCGTCAGTTCCATACCGATACGAATTTCTTTCGAAACTTTAATGCGTTCACCATCATGATGAACTTTACCACCTTCAATGGCTGCTTTAGCAATCGATCGAGTTTTAAAGAAACGTGCAGCCCAAAGCCATTTGTCAGCACGGACTGTGTCATTTTCTTGGGCGTTTTGATCTTTTTGATTTTTAGGCTGTTTTGACATCGACATCCTTAATTTGATATTGCGCCAAGATTGGCAATAACTCTGTTAAATGTTGAATCGCTGGATAATGTAACTCTAATGGATTACGTGCAGCTTTTAAACTAGAAGGCTGCGTAATGGTGATTAGATTTGCAATCCCAAAACGTTTCGCACCTTCAAGTACAGGTGCTGTGTCATCAATCATAAATGCGTGTTGCGGATCGAAAGGGTGTTTTTGTTGTAAAATTTGCCAAAATTCTACAAACTCTTTGGAATATCCGATTTCTTGACTGCTGACAATAACTTCAAAATAAGGTGCAAGATCGACATTTTCAAGTTTTAACTTTAAACCTGCGCTGTCTGCATTGGTGAGTAGCCAACAACGATAACCTTGTGCTTTTAAGTTTTCTAATAGTTCAATACAGCCTATGCGTGGCTGGATTTTATCTTGAAAATCATATTGTAATCTTAAAACATCAACACCGACTTTTTCACTCCAATATTGCGATGAATACCAAAGAATCGTATGTTTATGCTCTTGATAAAATTCAAATAAAGTACTTTTACTTTGTTCTAATGAACATTGATGGGTTTGAGCATGACGTTCAGGTAGTTTTTCATTCCAAATAAAGTCATCAAATGCTAAATCAAGAAGTGTTCCATCCATATCAAACATCAGGATAGGTTGCATATTTAACTACCTTTAAGTATTTTCAAAGTACAATGTATTTGTACTTTTTATTTGTTAATTATTGAATTTTAAATAATAAATCAAGTTATAAGATCTTGATGTATTTTCAAAGTTCAACAAGTTTTTCAGCTTTTTAAATAAAATGTGTACATATTTTTAAAAATCAATAGATGGTCACAAGTATAGCCATAAATTTCCGAAAAATCCTTATATTGATCCAGAAGTCTGTGGTGCAATTAAAAACACAACTGTCCTAAGAAAGACCTGTAAAATAACAGCGATTCATTGTATTAAAGCGCAGGATTTCGCTATATTGCTTATATTGAAACTATAAAATTTTATAGAAAATATGCAAAAGTCTAAAAAAACAGTGGTGATTGGTTTTGTTGGTTCTACGCTAGATCAAGGTAAAAAAGAAGAGCGTTGGCAGCGTTGGCGTCCGACCATGAGCTTGCTGATGCATGAAGATTTATTGGTGGATGAGTTGGTGCTTTTGCATGACCGCCGAAGTAGTAGTTTAATTGAACATTTAAAACAAGACGCTGCTCAAATTTCACCATCGACTCAGATCACAGGTCAGCAGGTCAATATTCGAGATCCGTGGGATTTTTCCGATATGTATGGGGCATTGTATGATTTTGTGAAGTCTTATACTTTTGATACAGAAAAGAATAATTATTATCTACATATCACTACAGGCACGCATGTGGCACAAATTTGTTGGTATTTATTAATCGATGCGCACTATTTACCTGCAAAACTGATTCAAAGTTCACCCACAGGCAAGCAACAGCCTGAAGGAGAATATCGCATCATTGATTTGGATTTATCTCGTTATGCCGCATTAACACAACGTTTTGAAAATGAACAGTCTGCCAATTGGCAGCAACTCAAAGCCAATATTGCCACGAAAAATAAAGATTTTAATTTACTGATTCAGGAAGTTGAATTGGTTGCAACACGTTCCAAAGCACCTATTTTAATTATGGGCGCAACAGGTGTCGGAAAATCACATTTAGCCAAACAAATTTATCAACTGAAAAAAGAAAAATTTCATTTAGAAGGGCGTTTTATTGATGTGAACTGCGCAACATTGTGTGGTGATGGTGCAATGTCGGCTCTTTTTGGACACATCAAAGGTTCATTTACAGGTGCAGCCAATGCCCGAACAGGTTATTTAAAAAGTGCTGATGGTGGAATTTTATTTTTAGATGAAATTGGTGAGTTGGGTTTAGATGAACAGGCGATGTTGCTCAAAGCCTTAGAAGATAAATCTTTTTTTCCTATGGGTTCTGATAAAGAAGTTCAGGCAGATTTTCAACTGATCGCAGGGACGAATAAAGATTTGCGTACAGAGGTACAAGTAGGACGTTTTCGGGAAGATTTGTGGGCACGTTTAAATACATGGACATTTTTCTTGCCTGATTTAAAGCATCGTCGTGAAGATATTGCGCCAAATATTGAGTTTGAATTACAACGTTTTGCCACGCAACAACAGCGTCTGTTACGTTTTCATAGTGATGCTTTGGAAAAATATTTAAAATTTGCCCAATCAAATGAAGCGACTTGGCAGGGAAATTTTCGTGATTTAACTGCAAGTGTAACAAGAATGGCGACTTTGGCGAATGGTGAGCGCATTGGTTTAAATGAAGTTGAGGCGGAAATTCAACGCTTACAGAAAATTTGGCATGTTCAAAACGCAGCATCTACAACTTCAATTTTAGATGGAATTTTGTCAGCTCAACAACAGGCAGAACTGGATGAGTTTGATCGGATTCAACTTGAAGGTGTGATTCATGTGTGTAAACAATCAAAATCAATGGCAGATGCGGGCAGGCGTTTATTTGCCATTTCCCGTGAACAACGCCAATCAACCAATGATTCAGATCGGGTGAAAAAGTATTTAGCCAAGTTTGGTTTAACGTGGGCGGATATCGCCTAATCGCGTGGTAAGTTCGACATTGCTTGAGCTAAATTATCTTGTTGACGGTCTTTGAGGCGTTTAATCACGGCATCAAAATCTGTTGCTTCACGATTTTGACTGAGTTTTGATTGTGCTTGTATGCGTGTGATTTGAATTTCAAATACTACTAAATCCTCAAGTAAATGAATAATATAATCTTTTGGTGCATCGGACATTTTCCATGCCTGCTCTGCATTGGTTTTTTGTTCTTGTATTTTGGTCAGCATGCCCACTGCGGCAAGTTTAGATTTTTGATCATCATAGAATTTTAATGTGCCATTTATATGTACCGCTTGATAATTCCATGTTGGTACTTTTTTATGGTCAACCCATTTACTCGGATAATCATTGGCAGAAATATAAGCATCTTCACCTTTGAATATTACAAGTACATTTTGATTCTCAGTAATCAAAGCATACATTTCATTGGCCTTGGCAATATGACCGAGCAATATGTGTTCAGACTTAAAAAGTAAAGGAATATGATTGGCAATCAAACCTTGATTGGTTTGCGTAACGATTGTTGCCAATGGATAATCTTGAACAAGACGTTGAATTTCTTCAGGTCGGGTTTCTTGGAATTCAGGTGCAATGAACATATAACTTCACTTTTAACATGATGATTGTGAATTTTTTATTTAAATATTTCCCCAAGTAAAAACTTGAGGAAATATGATTCTAAAATAATTACTTAAGCTCTAGATTAACATAACTACTCTGTTAGTCTAGAGCCTAAAACTTTACACAAGATTGAAAAATCCAGAAGAGTACAATAGGGCTATTCAACCTTCAAAAAACGTGAAATTGCGAGATTTAATTGCTTTAAATATCCTGTAAAAAAATGATTCGCACCAGGTAAAACGGTAATTAGATGTTTTTGTAGTGTAGCCCAAATCAGCAGGTCAGAAAGTCGAGTAATTTCATCTTTTTCACCATGAATAAATAAAATATCACCTTGTAAGTGTGGTGTTTTATATTCACGGATACCACGTACTCTAGCAGTGGGTAAACCACATAAAATCATTTGTTTTGGTTTGTGTTGTGGGGGAAGCTGAACATTGCATTTTGCTAAAACATGTGCTCCAAAACTAAAACCACCAGCATAAAAATTAAGTTCAGGATGTAAACGATAGAGATGCTGAATCACAGCTAAAATATCATCAGTTTCACCAAAACCATCATCATGTGTACCTTCAGTTTGTCCTAAACCGCGAAAAAAAGGACGATAAACAATACAGCCATTCTGATTAAAAATTTGTGTGAGTAAGGTAGGAACTTTATGTAAAGGAGTGCCACCTTGCAAAGGATGAGGATGGCAAACAATTGCAAAAGCTTTTATCTCTCCTTCAGGATAATTAACCAAAATATCAATGTTGCCCGCTTGACCTTGGATTAACATATGTTCAAACATAAACTTTGGATATTGCTCAAAATGATTTATTTTAACGATTATTGAGGGCTAAAAACACGATTCGCATAAAATCAGTGCAACTGTTATATTATGAAGATCATTTTTGATCTGGAAACTTTATGCTTGCTCTAATTTCTCCTGCAAAAACATTGGATTATGAAACAGATTTGCCAACTGATCAGCACACAATGCCAAGACTGTTGGATGCTTCAGAACAATTGATCACAGTGTGTCAGGCCTTATCTGCAACTGAAATTGCAAGTTTAATGAACGTCAGTGAAAAAATTGCCAGTTTAAATGTTGCGCGTTTTCGTGATTGGACAACTGATTTTAACTTTTCTAATGCACGCCAAGCCATTTTCGCTTTTAAAGGTGATGTCTATACAGGTTTAGATGCTTATCATCTAACTATAAAAAATATTGAATATTCACAAAAACATTTACGTATGTTGTCTGGGCTCTATGGTTTGTTAAGACCTTTGGATTTGATGATGCCTTACCGTTTGGAAATGGGAACAAAGCTTAAAAATTCAGCGGGAAATAATTTATATGAGTTTTGGGGAGATAAAATTACCGATTTGATTAATCAAGATTTACAACATGCAGGTACTAAAATTTTAGTAAATCTTGCATCAGATGAATATTATAAAGCAGTTAAAGAAAATAAAATTGAAGCAGAGATTATCAAACCTGTTTTTCTTGATCAAAAAAATGGTCAGTATAAAGTGATTAGTTTTTATGCAAAAAAAGCACGGGGTTTGATGGCACGATTTATGATTGAAAATCAGATTGAAACAATTGAGGCTTTAAAAGCTTTTAACACGGATGGTTATTATTTTGATGCCGAAAGCTCACTAAAAGGTGAACTAGTGTTTAAGCGAGATGAGCAAGCCGCTTAAGGATTTTAGATTGTAAGAGGAGTGTGTCTAATGCAAAATGATCAAGAGCAATTTCAGCAGTATTGGACACAATTTTCTGAGCGAGTAAATTTCACAACTGCGCAATCATCATTATTCTCGATACTTAATTATGCTTATTCACATAATTATTATCATACACATCAACATATTGTGGAATGCTTAAATCTCTTTCATCAAATTAAAGATCAACTGCATGATCCAATAGCCGTTGAGTTAGCCATTTGGTTTCATGATGTGATTTATAATCCACAAGCCTCAGATAATGAAGAACAAAGTGCCAAAATAATGCTTAAACATTGTATGGGTATTTTAAAAAAAGCTGAACTTGAAAAAGTCGCTAAATGGATTATTGCGACTAAAAAACATCTGCCAACCAAAGTACATGATTTAAAATATTTATTGGATATTGATCTTGCTATCTTAGGCGCTTCACCACAACGCTTTACCGAGTATGAAAAGCAAATCCAACAAGAATATGCTTGGGTAAAACCTGATATTTATCAAGTGAAAAGGGCGGAAATTTTGACACAGTTTTATCAACAACAGCCATTATTTCAGACTGAATATTTTCAACAAAGATTTGAAGAGAACGCAAAAAGAAATTTGTTAGCAGCCTTAAGTTAAATGTTGCTAAATAAAATATAATTTAAAATCAATGATTATTATTCTACATGTATTTCAAAACATCTTATTGATTTGAAAATTAATTTTTTGATCTGAATGAGGTATTCAATTTAACTCATAAATTTTTTCTAAATGATCAAATTGATTCAAAACATTTAAGGAAATTTTTTCTCCAGTTGCCCATGTAGCTTTATTGGTTTCTAAATTAACATCAATGATGTCAATTTCTCTGCATAAAGTACGGTCACTTTCTAAAGTGATAAATAAAGGAGAGTGTGGTTTTAAGCATTTTGCGATGTAGCGTTGAGTATCGTTATGATGATAAGTATCAATAATTTTATATCGCATGATTTTCCCAAACGTGATTGAAACATCTAAGACCACTTTAGAATTAAAATTAAATTTTATCAATTGTTAAATATGTCAAAATATCAAATTAAAGTGATAGCTTTGTCATAATTTATGACATTTTTGAATGCTCTTTTTACGATTTTAAATACCAAACTGACGAATGAGCCAAAGAAAACCATTTCAACTTTTTATCAAATAAAACTGGAATAATCTAGAAAGTTTAAATTGGGCAAATAGTATTTTATTAAACATTATATTTTTAAGTTATTGAAATAAAATAATAAATATATTTTAAAAATGCTGATTATCGGGAAGTTAAGATTTAAGGTTGTTGTAGTTACTAAAAGTTGTTAAGTTGAATAGGATAATAAAAATACAGATAGGAGCTTAAAATGGGCATGGGGCTGAAAAAATATGGTCAAAATTCTCAATGTTGCTTGCTCGGGATTTTGCTAAGTTGTGTATGTTCTAGCGCTTTCTCGATTTCACCCATTAAAGATGAGGTGCTGGCAACGGATGTTGATTATGTAGGAACAATTACGCCTGTAGTGATTACAGCAGTAAAGCGGGATGTGCAGAACTCTATAGAGCATCAAAATGAAACCAATCACCAATTGGCAGATCAGCAGTCTAATGCTATTAAAAAAGATCATTTGGCTTATGTGGTATTAAATGATTATGAACAACAGCGTCAAGAAGCGCACTTTCCACAGAATTTAGTGCAGAAAAAACCATTTATCCCAAATAAAGCAAAAGTAACAGAATATGGAATCAGTGTGCTTGGAAATACGATAACGGTGCATGGTGAAGACAAAATCACCATTTACACGAGTCCAGAGGCACACTAATTCCTTAAAACATTTGTTTTAGTTTTGGATATGCGTAATTTTCCATGCTCTATGGATTTTTTGATTGCGTTTGAAATCTAAGCCAATGGTTTCATGGCTAATTTCTTGCACATCATATAAGGCTTCAATTTCCTCATCCATTTCAAAACCACGATAGTTATTTGAGAAATATAAAGTGCCTTGCGTACTTAAACGATTCATTGCACGTTTAATAAGTGAAATGTGGTCACGTTGTACGTCAAAAGTACCATAGAATTTTTTCGAGTTTGAGAATGTTGGAGGGTCAATAAAGATCAAGTCATATTGTTCATGACCTTCTTTTAGCCATTCAAAGCAGTCACTTGCAAAAAATTGGTGTTGCTCGTCTGCATGGTCTACAGTTAAACCATTCAAGACAAAATTCTCTTTTGACCAGTTTAAATAGGTGTTGGATAAGTCAACACTGGTTGTGCTTGCTGCGCCACCTAAAGCTGCATGTAAACTTGCTGTAGATGTGTAACTATACAAATTTAGGAAATGCTTGCCTTTGGCTTCAGCAGCAATTTTTAAACGCATTTGACGGTGATCTAAGAATAATCCTGTATCTAAATAATCGGTTAAATTCACCAAAATCTTGGCTTTACCTTCTTGCACGATAAAACGTTTTGAGGCAGTGCTTTGTTTTGAATATTGGTTTTTACCTTCTTGGCGCGCACGTGTTTTGATAAAGATCGCATCACGACCTAAACCTGTCACAGCACGAATCGCAGCCAATGCAAGATTAAAACGCTTTTTGGCTTTTTCAGGATCAATGGTTTTTGGTGGGGCATATTCTTGCACATGTAGACGTTCACCATATAAATCTACAGCAACATTAAAGTCTGGTAAATCAGCATCATATAAACGTAAACAATGAATATTTTCTTTAACTGCCCACTTTTTCAAAGTTTGCATATTTTTTTGCAAGCGGTTAGTAAAGTCTTCAGCGCCTTCAATTTTTTCAAATTGTTGAGGTTGCCAATCAGCAAGGAACGGTTTAACAACAGTTGCAGGCTTAATATCCCCAAAGCGAACGTAAATCGGTAATTTACCATTCATTAAACGTAAAATTTGCGGATTGTTAAATGCAAGTACATCGGCTTGCTCAACAGCAGCAGCGATCACAGCCGCATACTGATTTGGGAAATTGTTTTGTAATAGCGCAGAAAGACCTAAATACAACGCACGATTTGATGCTTTATCACCTAAACGTTCACCATATGGTGGATTGGTTACGACAAAAGCAGATTTACCTTCCGCTTGAAAATCTGGCCAATCCGCTAGCGTGCGTTCTTCAATTTTAATTTGATCTAAAACAGATTCAAAACCTGCAGCAATGATATTTTGTTTGGTGGCTTTCACCGCTTCCCAGTCAGCATCATAGGCATAAAACTGGGGTAATGGCTGCGCCATCGCATCTTTATGACGTTCAGCAGCTTCGGCTTTGATGCTCATCCAAAGATCATGATCATGCCCATTCCAACCCAAGAAACCAAAACGGCGGACTAAACCTGGTGCACGATCAGTTAAAATCATTAAAGATTCAATAATAAATGTGCCTGAACCACACATCGGGTCGAGAATAATGTCTGGATGACGCTGTTTGAGTTTGGCTTTTTGTAATATTGCTGCAGCAAGGTTTTCTTTAATCGGTGCATCGGTCATATAACGGCGATAACCACGTTTATGTAAAGAATCGCCTGATAAATCTAAGCAATAAGTATGTTCAGTTTTACCTGCTAAAACATATAAAGTGATCTCAGGTTGTTTAATATCAATACTTGGACGCTTACCAACTGCTTCCATAAATGAGTCAACCACACCATCCTTAACACGTAAAGTGGCAAATTGAGTATTCACTTTAATCTCACGTTCTACATGCAAACGAACGGCAAATGTACTCTGTGGTGCAAAAATCAGTGACCAGTCAAAATTCATTGCACCTTCATAAAGTTCTTCAGCCACATCACGTGCATCATGGGTAAAATCTAACTCATGCACATGGATCGGAGTAAGTACACGTGAAGCCAAACGCGACCACATACACACGCGATACGCTTGCTCAAGTGTTCCTTTAAAGACAAGGCGACCCGGAAAACGTTCAACATTTTCAACGCCTAAACCTTCTATTTCTTCTTGTAGTAAGGTTTCTAGTCCATCCGCACAGGTAACCCAATATGTAGAAAGACGTGGTTTCGAATTCATGAACATTTCCAAAGACTGTAAAGCAATCTGATATTTTAACGTATTTTTATGACGAAAACTTAGGGTTTGCGATTTGCCAAAGGATTTATTTTAAAAAATTAGAAATAGGTATTTATTTATAGCTATTTCGCTTGAAAAATATGCTATTTAGCCTTATTGAAGAATAACTTTATAAAATGAAATATCACAAAAATGCTCAGTCTTTTATTTTCCATGTTTAGTTTTTCGCTTTCAATGTCAATTTCCCCCGGTCCTGTAAATTTAACCATTCTCAGTAGCAGTATGAATTATGGTGTGAAAAAGACGTTTGGGTTTATTTCAGGTGCAACAGTTGGATTTACGCTATTGCTCGCAGCCGTCTGTTTTGGTTTATATCAATTGCTTGTAATTTATCCAGTTTTATTAGATGGGATTTGTATTTTAGGCACAGCGTTGTTGATTTGGATTGGGTGGAGTATTTTCAAAGCTGATGGTGAAAAAATACAAACAACAGAGCAAGAAAAGGTTGCAATGCCAAGTTTTATGCAAGGTGTGTTGATGCAATGGTTAAATCCGAAAGCATGGATTGCTGCGGTTTCAGGTACCGCCTTATTTTCAGCATCTCATAATCAATTTTATTTGGCTGTTTTTGTATTGATCTATTTTATTGTGTGTTATTTGTCTTTATTGATTTGGGGGATAGCAGGGCAACAACTGGCAGGTTTTTTAAATGAAAGACATCGTGCCAAAATTTTTAATATGCTCATGGGAGCTGTTTTAATTGGTATTTCATTACAGATGTGTTGGCAGCATTTTATAGCAAGATAAGTTCTAAAATTAGATTTTCGCATTGAATGAAAATTTACTTATATTTAATAAATACAATAATTTTGGTATGTATTTTGCTCATGTAAAAGTACTCATTATTTAAGTGAAAATTAATGGGTACTATAAAATTTTGAAAGCTTGGGGAAATTAAATGCAAGAATTAATTGTTGATGAATATCGTGCAAATAATTTAACTTTTACAGTTGCAACACGTTTATACAATCGTTTTAGACGAGTTTCAGGTAGAGTAATAGATGTTCGCTATCTGATTGAAAATAAACAATATGCAGAATATGTTGTAAAACATGCACTAGATTGTAATGATGTGGAATTAAAAGAAATTTCAGAGGAATTATTAAGTTTAATTCATTTGAAAATTACACCCCAAAAATCCTCTGAAGATATGTTATATGACCAATATGCCGCGGAGGTGACGGAAGAAGAAATTTATAAAGCACAAGTACCACATCACTATATTGGTGCATTGAGATAAATAATTGCTCGGCTCTGATTGAGTTTAGAGCCGTTACCAAATTAATTTATTCACCAGTTATCTTTGAAGTATGCAAGCGCAGTTAAATTATCTCTTTGAAATGATATCTATAAATTTTATTTTATAATTCAATACATAACAGTATTTTAGTTTAAGTGTTGAAATCTTCATCTGCCACGCAAAAAGAAAATCTGTATAATACCTTAACTTAACGATTCAGGAATCTCTCATGCACTTGGCAGCATTGCATACTCCGAGCCAGATTCAACTCAATAAAGATGGAAACTTAAAACATTTCATCACCATCGAAGGTCTTTCAAAAGACACTCTCACCAAAATACTGGACACTGCGGCGTCCTTTTTTAATGACCAAAATCAGCTAATTACCAATAACTTGCTTGAAGGTCGCACCGTGATGAATTTATTTTTTGAAAATTCAACACGCACACGAACTACCTTTGAAGCGGCTGCAAAACGTCTATCAGCCAATGTGTTAAATATTGATATTGCTCGTTCAAGTACCTCAAAAGGTGAAACATTACGTGATACCTTGTGGAATCTTGAGGCAATGGCGGCCGATATTTTTGTAGTACGTCATTCTTCTTCAGGTGCAGCACACTTTATAGCCAAAGATGTTTGTCCACACGTTGCAATCATTAATGCAGGCGATGGTCGTCATGCGCATCCAACTCAAGCGATGTTGGATATGTTGACTATTCGCCGTGAAACCAAAAAGAATTTTGAAGACATTTCCATTGCGATTATCGGTGATATTAAACATTCACGTGTTGCACGTTCTGATATTGCAGCTTTGCAAACGTTAGGTTGCAAAGATATTCGTGTAATTGCCCCAAATACGTTATTGCCAAACGGTTTTAATGACTATGGAGAAGGTCTTCGTTTATTTAACAAAATGGATGAAGGCATCAAAGATTGTGATGTGATCATTACTTTGCGTATTCAAAATGAACGGATTGATTCACCTGCATTATCTTCACAAGCTGAATTTTATAAAATGTATGGTTTGAACAAAGAGCGCTTGGCTTTGGCAAAACCTGATTGTATCGTGATGCATCCTGGCCCAATGAACCGTGGTGTAGAAATTGATTCGAGTATTGCAGATGGTGCACAGTCGGTAATTTTGAATCAAGTGACCAATGGTATCGCAGTGCGTATGGCCGTTTTGGCTTTGTCGATGCAAGGTCAGTTACAAGAACAAGGTTTGTTAGACACAATGGCACTATAAGGCAGGTAAGTCATGAGTATTGTAAAAATTGAAAATGTCCGTGTCTTAGACCCAATTCAAAAAACTGATCGTGTAGACACTGTATTTATTGAAAATGGTAAATTATTAAACATTCGTCCAGATCAAAGTCAGATTACTGAAGTGATTGATGGAAGTGGAAAATGGTTAATGCCAACCATGGTCGACTTATGTGCACGTTTACGTGAGCCGGGACAACAGCAACATGGTACATTAAAATCCGAAGGTAAAGCTGCCCGTGAAAATGGGATTCTACATGTATTTACCCCACCCGATTCAAAACCAATTGTGCAAGATAATGGCGCATTGGTGCATGGTTTAGTGGAAAAAGCCATGTTAGATGGGGGTATTTATTTACAAGTCATTGGCGCACAAACACAAGGTTTACTCGGCAAACAACCTGCAAATATGGCAGGCTTGAAAAAGGGTGGTTGTACTGCAGTATCAAATGCCTATGCAACTTTTGAAAATGATGATGTGGTGATTCGTACTTTAGAATACGCTGCGGGTTTAGACATGACCGTGGTGTTCTATGCAGAAGAACATCAAATTGCCAAAGATGGTTGTGTTCACGAGGGTTTTATCGCATCTCGTCAAGGCTTACCAATGATTCCTGCCTTGGCAGAAACCGTTGCAATTGCTAAATATTTGTTAATGATTGAAGCAACTGGGGTGAAAGCCCACTTTGGTCTGCTTTCAAGTGGTGCATCTGTTGAATTAATTAAAAATGCCAAAGCGAAGGGCTTACCTGTCACAGCCGATGTAGCGATGCAACAACTGCATTTAACTGATGCTTTGATTGATGGATTTAACTCTTTGGCACATGTGCGTCCACCGTTACGCTCAGAACAGGACAAGCAATTGTTACGTCAAGGCGTGAAAGAGGGTGTGATTGATGCTATCTGTACTCATCATGAACCCTTAACGGGTTCTGCAAAACTTGCACCTTTTGCTGAAACTTTACCAGGGATTACAGCATTTGATACTTATGTTGCTTTAGGCATAAAACTTGTAGAAGAAGGTTTGTTTACACCCTTAGAATGGGTAGAAAAAGTGACGCTTGCCCCTGCACAAGTTGCAAATATGACCGAATCTTGGCAACAACAAGCTGGTTTAGTGTTGCTTGATCCAGCGTTGGAATGGTTGATTAATCAAGACAGTATTCTTTCACATGGGAAAAATACGCCTTTAATTGATCAAACCATTAAAGGAAAAGTCATTCAAACTTTTATTGCTTGATGCATCTGCATTCTTAACCTCATAACAAGAGCCTTGTACAAGGCTCTTGTTATTTATTAGAAATTGTCAAATTAATCAATTGATAATAAAAACTAAGTGGATATTGAATACGAGTTGATATATTGATTATATTTTAAAATATTATTTAGCCATTTTTAAAATTGCTGTTTGTGTTTTACATACTTCAATTGCCTCTTCTTTCTTCATTTTATTCACTTCTTCTTCAAAAGCTTTTTTCTGCGTTTTAATTGAATCATCAGGAATACCGCTGGTTTTTGCCATTTTTTCAATGTGTTGCCAAGATTCTTCACATTCTTTTGGCATGTTATTGCTACTACATGCACTGAGAAAGATACTGATCATCATCGTGCTTAAAAATATTTTTTTCATTGTTTTTACTCGGTTTAATTTAAAAGTTAAGATTTATAATTGCCGATTGATGTTAGCAGCACTTTGATAGAATGTCTGCATAAAAGCCCTGATTTGATGAAATGAAAATATGGATCAAAGTGAGGCTTTTATTTTTTTTGTAAGAGTACTGGGTCTTCAATGTTATAACCTGTTTCAAAAGGAATACCTAAATACTCTACAGTTACTAACATTTTGTTTTGTTTCGGAATTAAAAACTGCTGTACCACTTTTAAGGGCGTGTCATACGCGATTGCTTTTTGTACTTTACTTTGGAACTTTGAGTTAGATACTGTAAAAGTATAATGAATTTGTGCTTGTGTTTGTTCTGGATCGTACCAAGTTGCTACCTGTTTAATGGCTTTCTGAGAATATGAGATACGATTTTGCATGTTGCTTGGCTGCAAGGGCTGCAAACGTTTTTTGATGTTATTCAGTGCTTGGTTAAATTGAGTATCGTCTTGATCATAGTCAATTTTTTTGGTTTTAGGGTGGATATATAAAGAATTTACTTGAATGATTTTGCTTGGATTTTTATTGTTTTTGAATTGGTAATAATACAGTTGCGGGAGTCGACCACGACCATCTTCATAATGTCTTAATATATAAACTTTTTGTTCTTTGGCTTCATAACCTAAAACTTCAATACTTTCAGGCCCGCCTACAGTTGCGAATACAGGAATTGATATACTCAAACTGCATATAAACATGAATGTTCTAACGAATTTCATTTTTATTCTCCAAATTGTATTTCAAATATCTTGTCAGAAAAATCAATAGAAAGCATGAATACTTTGTGAAGTTATGAATATCTGTTGGCTTATAGTGTGGATTACTTATTTTTTAAACCATAAAACCTCCTGAAGGTATAAAAATATACTTAAAAAGTTATGGAAAATTACATTTAAAAGTGTAAATAATAAGCACTCATGGACAGGGTTATTCACAATGAAGGTTAAAAAGTTGATCATTTTTAAGTCGCTTATTTCATTGTTATTTTATTGAAAATATTGCCATTTTAAACTTGAAGTTTTACTCAAAATTTTAACTTTTACATTGTGTGTTGCTTAAGGAAAACGCAAAACGATTAACGCAAGTTATCGTTTCACAGGATGAAAATGGATGAGTAATTTAAATATCCATAAGGAACAACAACAAAGTAAATCAGGTGCTTATGCATGGTATGTGGTTTTATTATGCATGTTGGCATATATCTTTTCATTTATTGATCGGCAAATTTTGGCGTTGATGATTGAACCCATCAAAGCTGATTTAAATCTGACAGATACACAGTTTAGCTTATTACACGGTTTGGCATTTTCATTGTTCTATGCTTTTATGGGTTTGCCATTGGCTTATTTGGCAGATCGTTTTTCTAGACCCAAAATTATAGCGGTTGGGATTATTTTTTGGAGTATTGCAACAGCGCTGTGCGGTTTAAGTAAAAACTTTATTCAGTTGTTTTTAAGTCGTATGGGGGTTGGTGTTGGAGAAGCAGCTTTATCTCCTGCAGCATATTCAATGTTTAGTGATATGTTTAGCAAGGATAAACTTGGTCGGGCAGTTGCGGTTTACTCGATTGGGTCTTTTGTCGGTGGTGGTATTGCATTTTTAGTCGGTGGTTATGTCATTGGCTTATTGAAAAATATGGACTTAATTCAAATTCCTATTTTTGGTGCAATTAAAGCATGGCAAGCTGCCTTTATCATTGTGGGATTGCCGGGTATTTTTATTGGCTTATTGTTTATCTTGACTGTGCGTGACCCTATCCGTAAAGGGCAGCAGTTAAATGCAAATGGTCAAGTCGAAAAAGTCACCATTCGTGCAGCATTCAAATTTTTGAAAAAACATCGTACAACATTTACTTGTCATTATTTAGGTTTTACTTTTTATGCAATGGCATTGTATTGCTTGATCAGTTGGTCGCCTGCATTTTTTATGCGTAAGTTTAATATGACACCGACTGAAGCAGGCTATATGTTGGGTACGGTGTTATTGGTCGCAAATACTTTAGGCGTGTTCTGTGCTGGTTGGTTGAATGACTGGTTTATTCAAAAAGGACGTAAAGATGCACCAATGATCACAGGCGTAATTGGTATCGTTGGTTTAGTTTTACCTTTGGTTGCATTTACTCAAGTATCTGAGTATTGGCTAGCAGTCACTTTACTTGCCCCTGCAATGTTTTTTGCTTCATTTCCAATGCCAATTTCTACCACAGCGATGCAAATGTTAGCGCCTAACCAGTTACGTGCTCAAATCTCAGCAATTTTTCTTTTGATTAGTAATTTGGTTGCAGTCGGGATCGGTACAACTTTGGTTGCATTAGTGACCGATAAAGTTTTTGAAAATCCACTCATGGTGGGTACATCTTTGTCTATTGTCGGTGGAATCGCCTGTGTCTTAGCATTTATTTTATTAAAGAAAGGATGTAAAGCTTTTTCAAACAGTATGCAGCAAGAGCATTCAGCTTAATGTGGTGGATAAATGTTTGAATTCAAGTAAAGTTATTTTCCCAAAGCTTGAATTGAAAAATGAATAAAACAGTTAAGTTGTAAAATGCGTGATCGCCCATTGTAAAGATATGGGCTTTTGCGTTTAAAAAATATAGTCAATGGAGTGCAGTGATGAATCAATTACTTAATTTTAATCATTTGCATTATCTGGATGAGTTTTTACTTTTTAATTCAGATGATTATCAAACTATAAAAGATCAGATTAGTCATTACTTATGTCCGCATCAGTTTGATGTCGATGCCATTGCCAGTTTAAATACCCGATTAAATGGTTTTAGTTTTGGAAATTCAGCACTGTATGATTTGAAATATAGTGCGCCAGTGGCGATCACCATTGATGAGGCATCACAAAATTATTTGTTTCGTATCACTTTAGAAGGTCAGTGCAAAGTAGAGCATGCTCAGAATCAAGTGCTCCAATCCGTTGGCATCATGACGGTGACCCATCCAAATAGTAAAAATCGCATTATCATCAATCATCGTTGTCGCAATATTATTTTAAAATTGACCCAGCAAGATGTTGAAACGCAATTATTTAAAATGTTGGGCTATACCAGCACTGATGCTGTGATTTTTGACAGTGGCATGTCGTGTACCGATGAGGGTTTAAGTTCAATCATTGAAACACTGAATTATTTATGTCATGCCTATTATAATATTCAAAATTGGAGTTTTATTTCAGCGAGTTTTACCCAATATTTGATCGAACTCATTTTATTGAAAGTTCCGAATAATTATACTCAGCAGCTCAATGAACAACGGCAACGGGTATTGCCAAGCTATATGAAAAAGGCACAGCATTATATTCAACAGCATATTAAAGACAATATTGCTTTACCTGCGTTAAGTGAATTTTGTGGTGTCACCAGTCGTACATTGCAAAAAGGTTTTAACCAATATTTTCAACAAACGCCGATAGAGTATATCCGTGATCTACGAGTTGAGTTGGTACATCACGCCTTGCTAAATAGTCAAGAAAACCAAACGGTGACCGATATTTTACTAGAAAACGGCATTCAAAGTTTTGGGCATTTTTCTAATATTTATAAAAAGCGTTATGGCTGTTTGCCTTCACATACTTTAAAAATGCGTGCCGCTTAAACGTGTAGTTTAGAGTTTTTAACTTCGTAAATTGAATATTCTATTCGTATATGGAGAAGTCACAAACTCAGTAATTTTCTATGATGAATTCAGTTAATCAGGAGGATTCAACATGAAAATTACAGTACTTGGTGGTGGTCACGGATGTTACGCAGCGGCTTTGGAAATGGCTGAAAAAGGGCATGAGGTGGTGTTATGGCGTCGTGATGCAGAAGCACTACATGCACTTGCAGCAACAGAGAAACTTTTTGTCAAAGATTTTCAAGGTGAGCGTTCTGTAACGGTAGGTTTTGAAAATAGCCAAATCAATTTACAAGATAATTTAGAAAAAGCTATTGCCCATGCTGAGTTGGTCATTATCCCATTACCCGCAACAACACATGTGAATCTTGCTGAACAAGCAGCAGCATACTTTAAAGAAGGGCAAGTGGTGTATTTACCACCAGGTACTTTTGGAAGCTTTGTTTTTGCAAAAGCCATGAAAGACGCTGGAAATAACGCAAAAGTTGCATTCGCTGAAACTGGGACATTACCTTATTTGGTGCGTAAACATGGTGTAAATAACATTGTGGTGAGTGGTTATGCAACACGCTTACCAACAGGGGTATTTCCAAGTAATTTATCAGAACATGCTTTCAACGTCTTAAAACAAGCCTATCCAAGTGTAGAGCCAATTGAAGATGGCTTAAGTGGTGCATTGATGAATGCAGGGCCGATTATTCATCCCCCTTTGATTATGATGAATGCAGGGCCGTTAGAGCATTTTGAAGCATGGGACATTCATAATGAAGGAACTCAACCCTCAATTCGTCGTGTCACCAATCAACTTGATGCAGAGCGTATGCGAGTTCGTGAAGCATTGGGCTACTCCGCACCGCATTTCCCACTGGCAGATCATTATAATAAAGAAGGTGAGGGTGATGAGTGGATGTATGGTCGTGGTGCACACGGCAAGTTAACCGACAGCGGTGACTGGCGTGAAGACATTAACCTACAAGAACATCGTTATATGCTTGAAGACACCCGTTTGGGTTTATCTTTGATCGTTTCTGTAGGACGTTGGGCAGGTGTGCCGACACCAGTTGCAGAAGGTTTGTTAAATATTGCTTCAGCAGTGTCGGGGCGTGATTTATATGCTGAAGGGCGTACCTTAGAAAATTTAGGTTTAGCAACTAAGTCTAAACAAGAAATGCAAGCAGTACTGCAACAAGGAGTGTAACGTCATGTCCAAAATTCAACACGTTGCAGTGATTGGAGCAGGACGTATGGGCAAGGCAATTGCGATTGCTTTTGCCTATGCAGGGCTGCAAGTAAAACTGATTGATGCCAAAGTACGTTCTATTCAAGAATTTTCCCAATATCAACAGCAAATCCAACAAGACCTTGTGGAAGAGTTGACTTTACTGAGCACCATTCAGTTTATTCAAGCTGAGCAAATTGCAAGTATTCAAGCGAATATTCAAGTGCTTGCCAAGTTAGATTCAGTTGCATTTTTAAAACAATGCGATTTGATCATGGAAGGTGTGCCTGAGCAAACACAAGCCAAACAAGAAATATTGAGTTGGTTAGATCAGTATATTTCACCCCAATGTATTGTTGCTTCGACCACCTCAACATTTTTAGTTACGGATATTGCCAAAATGTTGTCGCACCCTGAACGTGTGGTGAATGCACATTGGTTAAATCCTGCTTATTTAATTCCATTGGTGGAGCTCAGTCGTTCAGAACAAACCTCTGCTGCTGTGGTTGAACAGTTAAAATCATTCCTCACAGAAATCGGTAAAGTGGCTGTAGTATGTAATGCCAAAGCTGGTTATATCGTCCCACGCATTCAAGCTTTAGCCATGAATGAAGCAGCACGTATGGTTGAAGAAGGTGTTGCATCGGCTGAGGATATTGATATTGCAATCCGTACTGGCTTTGGTCTGCGCTTTTCTGTACTGGGTTTATTGGAGTTTATTGATTGGGGCGGTGGCGATATTTTGTATTATGCTTCGCAATATTTGCAAAAAGAATTGGGCGAGCGTTATCGTACCCCACAGATTATTGCGGATAATATGCAAAATAAACGAAATGGTTTACGTGAAGGTCAAGGTTTCTATGATTATCAATCAATGGATATTGATGCTTATAAACTTAAAGTATTAAATACCTTTAACCATCGTATTGAAACGGCTGAATTAAAGCCTAAACTTAATGTATTGAAAAATTAAATGATTTTTCAAGTTCAATAGATAAATTAAACTTATTTCAACATAAAAACTCATCTAAAAGAGATGAGTTTTTAACATTTTTAGCAATATTTGAAGTTGAATCGAAGCATATATCTTAAGTGTTTGATTCGATGAAATTTTAAAATAATTTGTTTAACTGATTGGCATCAGATCAAATAATTTCTTCAATTGGGCATTTAAGGCATGTAACTCTTGTTCATCAAAAGCATTTAGGATGCCTGCCAAAGTTACATGACTGATTTGATTGATTTGTTCAACCAACGACTGTCCTTTTTCAGTGAGTTTTACCATCGAAATCCGTTCATCATGTTCTGAAGAAAAAACTTCAACAATATCGTCTTCTACAAGACGATAAACAGCTTTGGTTGCCGTGGTAAGTTTAAGGGTAGAAAGATTCGCAATCTCAGTAATGCTGGCTTGTCCTAATGCATTGGTACTTAAAATAATTTTACGACGAGTATTGTCTATACCTAATTTTTTAATAGATTTTTCAATAAGTTGAGTGTATTTGCCATTTACTTGTGATACCCAAAAAAATGGATAACTTTGCAAGCTTTGTGGCTCATTATTTGGAAGAAATTGTTCTAAATTGGTAAGCATAGCGAAAGCAATAACTTAATAAAAAATAATAAGTTTGATTATACAAAAAATTAAAGCAAAAAAACTTTAATTCTAGTAATAAAAAATTGCTTGACAATTACATTACTTTTTCTATTATTATAGCTATATACAAAAATACATGGAAAAGTGAATGAATATTATAGCGAAGGAGATGCTATTAGGATCTGGAAAGCTGACCGTGATGGTCAAAGATTCTATAGATATTCAAGGATTTAAAACGCTTGCTGGAAGTCGTGCTTTAGAAAATAGTGCGCCAGCAACACAAAATGCAGAAGTCATTGATCGTATTCTCAATGCTGATTGTGTCATTACAGCAAAGACCAATTTACATGAACTGGCTTTTGGGATTACAGGGATTAATCATGCATTTGGTACACCTATAAATCCGAAATACCCAGATTTAATCCCAGGTGGTTCATCAAGTGGTTCGGCTGCTGCGGTAGCTGCCCATCTTGCAGACTTCACTTTGGGTACAGATACAGGCGGTTCAATTCGTATGCCTGCTGCGTGTTGTGGTGTTTATGGTTTAAAGCCGACATTTGGTCGAGTAAGTCGTAAAGGTGTTCACCCTGCACAAAGCTCATTGGACTGTGTTGGCCCATTCGCCAATTCTGTAGATATGATCGAAACCGCAATGCAAATTATTGATCCAACATTTGTAGCCACTGCGTGTGTGACTGCACCAAAACTGGCATGGTTGAATGTTCAAGCAGACACAGTGGTTACTGAATGTATTGAAAAATTTTTTATCGAAAAGAATTTGCATCCAGAGCCAGTTGCAGTGGCTTCTTTTGAAAAAGCCTTTCATGCGGGCATGCAAATTATCAATTATGAAAACTGGCAAGCTTATGCGGAATTAACCAAAACTGGATTGATTGGTGCAGATGTTCAAGGACGTTTATTAAAAACAGCAGAAACGACTTTGCAACAAGTTCAACAAGCAGAACAAGTCAAAGCTGAATTTACTCAAGAAATTGATGCTCTGCTGGACCAATATGATGCCTTGCTTTTACCTACACTTCCGCAAACGCCACCGAAAGTGGCAGACGCTGAAAATACTGTTGCGTTTTTAAATTTAACAGCTTTGGTTCGTCCATTTAATTTGTCTGGACATCCAGCAATTTCAATTCCACTAGAAACTGAACAGGGTTTACCTGTTGGATTACAGATCGTGACCAAACGCAATGCGGATGAGTTTGTGTGTGCAATTGCAAAATTTGTCGTGAAGGCAGCGTAATAAATTACAAGGAGTTAGGTAATGAATGATTTATCTAAAGTGTTTAGTTCTGACAATGCAATCTCGATAGATTTTGAAGCATTGTGTCAGGAAATTCGTGAACGAGCGATCACTGGTGAGTTTGACCAACAAGCTTATGTAAGCCAAGACATTATCGACAAGCTTAAACAGCTTGGTGTGTATCGTGCATTAGTACCAAAACGTTTTGGTGGTTTGGAAGTTTCTCCGCGTGAGTTTTGTGAACTGATTGAAAAACTGTCTATGGCGGATGGTTCGGTCGGTTGGGTCGCAAGTTTCGGCATGAGCCCTGCTTATTTAGGCAGTTTGCCTGAAGAAACATTAAACCTTTTATACAAAGATTCACCTGACATTGTCTTTGCAGGCGGTATTTTCCCACCGCAACCTGCTGAAATTACCGATGAGGGAGTAGTGGTAAAAGGTCGTTGGAAATTTTCAAGCGGATGTATGGGTGCAGATATTGTCGGTGTAGGAATTTCTCCACGCAAGGACAATGAAGCACAAGGCTTACCACGTATGGCAGTGATGCCAGCAAAAAAAGCCAAAGTGGAAATGACATGGGACACTGTTGGTCTTAAAGGCACAGGCAGTCATGACTTGGTGGTTGAAGATGTACTGGTAGCAAAAGAATGGACTTTTGTTCGTGGCGAGCCATCGAAACTGCCGGAACCATTTTTTAAATACCCATCTTTGTCTTTGGCAACACAGGTACTCACTGTGGTTGGGATTGGTGTTGCTGCAGCAGCTTTGGAAGAGTTCATGAAACTTGCACCGGGTAAAGCATCCATTACAGGTGGTTCAGAAATTGCCAATCGTCCAGTAACTCAATATGAGTTTGCCCAAGTAGAAGCAGAGTTTAAAGCAGCCCGTACATGGTTCTATGAAACGATGGATGTGGTATGGAATGAAGTGCTTGCAGGTCAAAAACCAACAGATCAGCAAATCAGTGATATGCGTTTGTCATGTACCCATGCCGCACGCGTTGCTGCTCGGGTAGCACGTAAAATGCAAATGTTGGCAGGGATGACTGCGATTTATACCAACAATGTATTTAGCCGTTTTGTGAATGACACCAATGTGGTGACACAACATGCCTTCATGGGCGATGCCACTTTACAAAATGCAGGTTCAGTAAGTTTTGGTCTAAAACCAACACCGGGTTATTTATAAGCGTTTGAACAAGGAATGAGTTTTAAGGTGAATGACATGGACTTGAGCGTAATCTTAAACCGCTTAGCAAAACTTGAAGCAGAAACCGCGATCCGTAATTGCATTAATCGCTATATGGAAATCTGTGATGCTTTAGATGCCAATACTGATTTAGATGAAATCATGGCTTTGTTTGATCAAGACAGTATTTGGGAAGGCGTTGGAGCGAAATATGCCAAGTCTTTTGGACGTTATGCTTCATGGCAAGCAATCTATGACATGTTTAAAAGCTACACCCAAAAACAATCTCATTTTGTCATGAATGCTCACTTTGTCAGCTCAGAACAAATCTATGTAGAACAGCAACAAGCCCATGCCTCGTGGCTAATGTTACAAACCTCAACTTTTCGCGATGGTCGTAGCCATTTGAATGCAGCCAAACTGAGCGTGAAGTTTCAACAACAGCCTGATGGCGCTTGGAAAATTAAACATTTCCAGACTGAAAATATTTTTAGTCGCCCAGTTTCACACTGGAACAGTACAGCTGAATTGCCAGTACCGAACCAGAATTAAGCCAAGGATTAATGAAAAAGGATAATCGACATGAATAGCATCATTCCAATGAAAAACATTGATATTGATTACAATGAACTCGTTCAAAGTGATCGTGCGCATACTTCTTTATATAAAGATGCGGCGATCTTTGAAGATGAAATGGACAAGATTTTTTATAAAACTTGGGTTTGGGTTGCACATGCGAGTGAAATCCCAGATGCAGGTAGCTATAAAACCATGAATATTGGTAAGCAACCTGTTGTTGCAGTACGTGACCGTAAGAAAAAAGTCCATGTGTTATTGAACCGTTGTCGTCATCGTGCTGCGACTGTATGTGAGCATAAAAAAGGCAAAACCAACAGTTTTGTTTGTCCGTATCATGGTTGGAGTTATGCGCTCGATGGTAGTTTACGTGGTGTACCTTCACCAGAAAGCTATGGTGAATGCCTAGACAAATCAGAATTTCCACTGATTAGCCTTCGTGTTGAAGAATACAACGGCATGATCTTCGCATCATTCAACCATGATGTAGAGCCTTTGGAAGATTTTCTCGGTGCTGCGAAAAAGTGGATCGATTTATTCATGAAACAAGGTGCAGGTTATCCAGTGAAAGTGTTGGGTGAGCATCGTTTTACCTTCCCAGGCAACTGGAAAATTCAGTTGGAAAACACCACGGATGCTTATCATTTCCCATTGGTACATAAATCGTTCTTAAGTTCTGTCGATGAGAAAACTGAGGAATTATTCAATTTTGAAAATCAGCCGGGTTATGTTGAAGATTTAGGTAATGGTCACAGCGTGATGGTGATGATTCCTGAACTGGTTGACCTTGAAGAAGATTTAATGGAACGTCCAATTCAAGAACGTTTTGAAGAGTTGGCACAGGCATTACGTGACGAAGGTCATGAAGAACTTGAAGTGCGCCGTATCGTGCGTGCGGTAGGGGGTTCTGGTTTTAACTTGAACTTGTTCCCGAACATTGCATGTTCAATGGCGTTCTTCCGTGTTATGCAACCAATTTCAGTCGATAAAACTGAAATTCACCATTCAGTGATTACCATGGATGGTGGGCCGCAAATCGCTAATCAATACCGTTTACGTTTACACGAACATTTCCAAGGCCCATTTGGCTTTGGTACGCCAGACGATGCTGAAGCATGGGAACGTGTGCAACATGGGGCTAGTGCAGGTGAAGATTTATGGATCATGCTGAATCGTGGCTTACCGGGTGAAGTAAAAACTGAAGATGGTTTAAAAAGCGATGTCAGTGCTGAAACAGGGATGCGTGCTGCTTATCAGCAGTGGAAAAAGTTGATGACGGCTTAAGGAGAAGAGTGCCATGAAAATTGATCTAAATTTATTAAATGAAGTCACTGCTTTTATTTGGGCTGAAGCAGACATGTTAGACCATTCTGAACATACAGCATGGTTAAATCTTTGGAATGAAAAAGGCGTATATATCATTCCAATCGATCCAACCCTAACAGATTATGAAAATAATCTGAACTATGCCTATGACGATCACCATATGCGCAAATTACGTGTTGAGCGTTTAGAAAATGGTGAAGCAATTTCAACCTCACCAAAAGCAAATACAGTGCGCAGTGTTTCTCGTGTACGCATCATTAAAGATGAAGATGGTGAAATCGTATTACGCTGTGCGCAAAACTTACGTGAGTTCCGTAAGGAAAACTTAAAACACTATACCGCAGACGTGACCTTCCATTTGGTACGTGATGCTGAACAAGGTTTTAAAATTAATCGTAAAATTATTAACTTAGTTAACTCTACCGATACTTTAGCGGGTATCAGTTACATTCTCTAGGAGAACAATATGAAACAGGTTGTTTTAGTGACTGGTGCTGCTTCAGGTTTGGGAAATGTCATTGCAGAATATTTTGCAAGTCAAGGTCATCAAGTTATTTTATCTGCAAGTACATTGGAAAAAGCTGAAAATGCGAAGGCACGTAGTGCGCATGCGGACAATATGTTCCCTTTGAAATTAGATATTTCAGTTGAAGCTGACTTTCATGCCGCAGTGCAATGGATTGAGGAAAAATTTTCTAAGCTTGATGTGTTGATTAACAACGCAACAGTGACCAAGGCAACCCCTGTTTTAGAAATTACAGCCTCAGATTTTGATTGGGTAACACAAGTTAATCAACGCGGTACGTTCCAAGCTTGTCAAATCATTGGCAAATACATGGCAGACAAAGGTTATGGACGTATTGTAAATATGGCGTCATTGGCAGGGCAAAATGGTGGTACAGCAACAGGTGCGCACTATGCAGCGACCAAAGGTGCAATTGTGACATTAACCAAAATTTTTGCCAAAGAGTTTGCAGCGAAAGGCGTGACAGTTAATGCAATCGCACCAGGACCAATGGAGTCGCCAATCGTACATAGTGTCGTGTCAGACGAGAAAATGACTCAGTTTGTGCAAAACATTCCTGTGAAAGCTTTGGGCAGTATGGAATTTATTGCAGAAACTTGTGCGTTATTGGCAAGTCCAAGTGCAGCGTTTGTGACGGGTGCAACATGGGATATTAACGGTGGATTATTTATGCGTTAAGCCTCTGGCTTGATGCATAACAGGGAGAAAAATCATGACTACACTTTATAATGTTGTTGTCAAAAACCGTCATGTAGAAGGTGAAAATGTTGCAGTCATGGAATTTGAATCTGCAACTTCTACCGCTTTGCCAAAAATTCAAGCAGGCGCACATATTGATGTGCATCTGCCAAACGGCATGGTGCGCCAGTATTCACTTTGCCAAAATCCAAATCAAGAAGGTTTATTTCGCTTAGGAATTTTACGTGATCCTGAGTCACGTGGTGGCTCGGTGTCCGCTTTTGATGACTTGAAAGATGGCATGCAAATCCAAGTGAGTGAACCTAAAAATCTATTTCCATTGGTTCAAGCAAAACATAGCGTTTTGATTGGTGGTGGGATTGGTATCACTCCACTCATTACAATGGCATATCAGTTGGCACAAGAAGGGGCTTCTTTCGAGTTGCATTATTGTGGTTCAAGTCCTGAGCGTTGTGCTTTTGTGGATGAAATTAAAAATGGTGAACTTGCAGCATTTACAAAGTTTCACTTTAAATCCGAAGGTGCAAGTCATCGTGAGTTCTTTGAAGCGGCAATCAAAGATATTGACGCACAAAGTCACATCTATACCTGTGGTCCAAATGGGTTTATGGACTGGGTGATTAATTTAGCCACAACGCAAAACTTTCCTGAAAATCAAATTCATAAAGAATATTTTCAGGTTGATGTTGAAACTGGTGGCGATGCATTTGAAGTAGTTGCGCAACAAAGCGGCAAAATCATCATGGTGGATGCCGAAGAAACCATTTTACAAGCATTGGCACGTGAAGGCATTGAAATAGAAATGTCATGTGAGCAAGGTGTCTGCGGAACATGCATGTGTGATGTAATCGAAGGCGAACCTGATCACCGTGACGTATATTTTACCGATGAAGAAAAAGCCAGCAATGAGCAAATTTTAGTGTGCTGTTCACGATCTAAATCAGCACGATTGGTACTCGATATTTAACAGATTGAGCAAAATTTTAGTACTCAGGACGTAGATAAACGAGTCCATGCGAAATTAGGACAAAAAATTCAGGAGAGAATAAAATGAACGCATTAAAAACAATGGATGATGTGAAAATTGATCCAATGAAATTTCGCCGTGCTTTAGGCAATTTTGCGACAGGTGTGACCATCATGACTGCGCAAAATGCTGAAGGTGAAAAAGTCGGTGTAACGGCAAACAGCTTTAACTCTGTGTCACTTGACCCAGCATTGATTCTGTGGAGTATTGATAAAAACTCTTCAAGTTTTCATGTATTTGAGCAAGCAACACATTTTGCTGTAAATATTTTATCAGGTTCTCAAATTGAACTTTCTAACAAATTCTCACGCCGTAATATCGATAAATACGAAGGTACCAGTTATCGTGAAGGTGCGGGGACTGCACCGATCTTAGAAAATTGTTCTGCGGTATTTGAATGTGAGCGTCACCAAATTTTAGAAGGCGGTGATCATTGGATCATTGTCGGTAAGGTGGTGAATTTTCATGATGAAGGTCGTAGTCCACTGGTTTATCATCAAGGTGCGTATTCAGGTGTGATTCCACATCCATTGCTACAGCTTAAAGATACGGTTGAAGCGGGAGTTGATGTAGGTGAAATGCATCAAGGTCATTTGCACAGTAATGTGTGCTATCTGATGAGTAGAGCATTTAAGTTTTACCAAACTGATTATATTCCAAAGCAATTGGTAACGGGTTTCCGTACTAGCGAAGCACGTTTACTGTTAGTTTTAGGTAGCGGTACAGCATCAAACAAAGCAGATTTACCACGTGATATTGCCATGCCTATGCGTGAAGTTGAGCAAGCTGCTGAAATTTTGAAAAAAGATGGACTGTTGGTTGAAGTGGATGGCTTCTTTAAACTCACTGAAAAAGGTAAAAAAACCTCGCATTATCTGTTTGATATTGCAGACAGTCATCAAAATGAGGTATTTGAAAAATATCCTGAAAATGAAAAGGAAATTTTTATTAAAATCTTAAAAGATATTGCAGGTATTGTTTAAGCATTAAGCCGACATATTAAAATGATGTGTCGGCAATTTATTTTATAAAAAATAATGTGGTTAAATTAACATTAAAAATGTATTTAACTCCAAGTTAGTTTTCAATATGGTAAGCCCAATTTTCTTTTATCTATTGTTCACATGACTTTAAAATTATCCCATTGATATTTCAGTTACTTTCATACTATCTCAATTCTATTTAATCTAAAGCCATAGATAGAAAGTAAATATTCCATCAGATTAATTGTTTTCTATTGAGAAGTCCTGTAAGAAAGTCAACTTTCCTGCGTTGCCTCTATGCATAATGATTATTTGGTGTGGATTAAAATAATTCATCCTGATATCTAAGTGATATTTTTTCTTGTGCTGCTTATAAGTGAATATTAAAAATGCATTTAACGTCAAATTGGCTTGAAACATCCTAAACCCCCATCCTTTATCCTGACATGACTCTAAAATCGTGCCATTGATATTTCAGTTGCCTCCATATTATCTCAATTCTATTTAATTCAGGACCCTATGCAGGGATAAAATATAAATATATTAAGTATTTTTTAATCAACTATTTGAAAAATTTATTTTTATAATATGAAGTTAAAGCTACAGCAAAAAAAAGATGCAATACATGGATATTACATCTTAAGAGAAAACTAACTTAAAGTTGAAGGGTGATTGCTGATTACTTGATAAACTGGCGTACTGCTTGAGTAAACTCTTCTGGACATTCAATATTAGAAATATGTGAAGCATTGATTTCAAACAATTGACTGTTTGCAATACGATCTACCATAAATTGACCATCTGCAACAGTTGTTACTGGGTCTTGTTGACCCGCAATGACTAAAACAGGCACAGTAATATTTTTTAAATCTTCACGTAAATCCGCCTTAGCCAAAGCTTCGCAACAACTTGCATAACCTTCTGCGCTGCCAGCTGCTAAGTCGTTACTTAAAGATTCTACAATTGTCGCTTGGCTTTGGATAAAGCGTTCTGTGAACCAACGTGTAGCCGCAGTTGCAGCAATTGGTTTTAGACCTTGTTCACGCACCAATGCGGCACGATCATTCCATGCTTGTTCTTGACCGATTTTGGCTGCAGTATTACATACAATTACATGGTTAAAATATTCAGGTTTATGAATGGCAAGCCATTGACCTGTCAATCCCCCCATTGAAATACCACAGAAACTGGCTTTTTTAACATTTAAATGTTCAAGAAGGTTGATCACATCCTGACCTAATTGAGCAATTGTATAGGGCCCCTGTGGCGCAGACGAAGCACCATGACCACGTGTGTCATAACAAATCACAAAATAATCATTTTGTAACGCATCAATTTGCGGCTGCCACATACTGTATTTTGTACCGAGAGAATTTGAAAATACAATGGCAGGCTGATTGGCATCACCAAAAGTTTGGTAGTTAATTTCGGCATCATTGGATGTAAATTTTGGCATTTTCTTTTCCTAATCCTCTTTCCTCCTTGCGGAATGATATTCCTCATCCTTTGAGAAAGGAGGGAAGAAAGAGCTGTTATTTCTTAAACACGTTCAATAATCAAAGCAATACCTTGACCGACACCAATACACATTGAACAAAGTGCATATTTGCCACCTGTTGCTTCAAGCTGATTGAGTGCAGTTGTGACCAAACGTGCGCCAGAAGCACCAAGAGGATGACCAATGGCAATTGCGCCCCCATTTGGATTCACTTTTGCTTCGTCATCGGCTAAACCAAGATCTCGTGTGACAGCCAAGGCTTGTGCTGCAAAAGCTTCATTCAGTTCAATGACATCCATTTGCGCAAGTGTTAGACCAGTTTGAGCGAGGAGTTTTTTAATCGCAGGTGCAGGTGCAAATCCCATGATGCGAGGTTCAACACCAACAGTGGTTGCAGCAATAATTTTGGCACGGGCTTTTAAAGCATACTTTTCTATTGCATCATCAGATGCGATTAAAAGTGCTGCCGCACCATCGTTAATGCCAGAAGCATTTCCTGCAGTGACAGTGCCTTCTGCTTTCACAACAGGTTTTAATTTATTTAAACCTTCTAGCGTTGTTGAAGCGCGTGGATGTTCATCGGTATCGAGAACAATGGCATCACCTTTACGCTGTGGAATAGTCACAGCAATAATTTCTTTCTCAAAAAAACCTTTAGCCTGTGCTGCAGCAGTGCGTTGTTGACTGTTTAATGCAAACTGGTCTTGGTCGGCACGATTGATATTGAATTGTTCTGCAACATTTTCAGCCGTTTGCGGCATGGTGTCTACACCATACATTTCTTTGAGTTTTGGATTGATAAAACGCCAGCCCATCGTTGTGTCTTCAATCTTTTGACTGCGTCCATAAGCAGATTCAGATTTACCCATCACAAAAGGTGCTCGTGACATGGACTCTACGCCACCTGCAATAATTAAATCTGCTTCGCCTGCTTTAATTGCACGAGCTGCCATCGCAATTGCATCTAAAGATGAACCACATAAACGGTTCACTGTAGTTGCAGGAACTTGATAGGGTACACCAGCCAAAAGTGCCGACATACGACCGACATTGCGGTTGTCTTCACCTGCTTGGTTGGCACAGCCATAAATGATATCGTCGACTTTTTCCCAATCCACAGATGGATTGCGTTGCATCAAAGCTTTGATCGGAAGTGCACCAAGATCGTCTGCACGAATAGGTGCTAAACCGCCTGCATAGCGTCCAAATGGTGTGCGGATAGCGTCAATGATGTATGCGTTTTTCATTTTTAAATCCTTGTAAGAAGGCTCCTCCCTTTTTAAAGGGAGGCTGGGAGGGATTCAAAAAATGAGGATAGAGTTCTGAATCCCCCTAAATCCCCCTTTATAAAGGGGGACTTTCTTTTATTTATGCAGTTGCATCAAACAACTTTGCACCCGTCATTGACTGTAATTCCTCAAAGCTCAGTCCTTCAACTTTTTCAATCACTTTCAGACCTTCTGTTGTTACATCAATCACGCAAAGATCGGTGTAGATACGATCCACACATTTCAAGCCTGTGGCAGGGTAGGTTAATTCAGCAACGATTTTCGGTTCACCTTTTTTAGTCACATGATCAGTTGTGATAAAAACTTTTTTTGCACCGACAGCCAAATCCATTGCACCACCTACCGCAGGGATTGCATCAGGTGCGCCTGTATGCCAGTTGGCAAGATCACCATTTTCAGCAACTTGAAAGGCGCCCAATACCGCAATGTCTAAGTGACCACCACGCATCATCGCAAATGAATCACCATGATGAAAAAATGCACCACCCGTCAGCATGGTGACAAATTCTTTGCCCGCATTAATCAGTTCAGGATCTTCTTCACCTTTTTCTGGTGGAGGGCCAAAAGCGAGTAAACCATTTTCAGAGTGTAAAAACACATCTTTGTCTGCTGGTAAATAATTTGAGATTTTAGTTGGTAAGCCAATCCCTAAGTTGACATAAGCACCATCAGGAATGTCTTGTGCTACACGTTCAGCAATTTGATCACGACTAAGTTTGCTATAGCTCATAGTATTCTCCGATTTCAATTACTGTGCAGTCGTGTCAGTAGCACCGACAGCAACAACATGTTGAACAAATATTCCTGGCGTGATGATGTGTTCAGGATCGAGTGCACCCAGTTCAACCACTTCAGAGACTTGTGCAATAGTGATCTCTGCCGCCATCGCCATAATTGGACCAAAGTTACGCGCAGATTTACGATAGACCAAATTGCCCCAACGGTCGCCTTGGTGGGCTTTGATTAAGGCAAAATCAGCTTTGATTGGGTTTTCTAAAACGAAGTCTTTACCTTCATAATTTAAAGTCGGTTTGCCTTCTGCCAACAAAGTTCCAAAACCTGTCGGTGTGTAAATTGGACCAAGCCCCATACCCGCCGCTTGAATACGGCAAGCTAAGTTACCTTGTGGTACGAGTTCGAGTTCAATTTTGCCTGCACGATACAATTCATCAAATACCCATGAATCAGACTGACGTGGGAATGAGCAAATAATTTTACGGACTGCACCAGATTTCAAAAGTTTGGCTAAGCCGTAGTCACCATTGCCTGCATTGTTATTGACAATGACAAGATCTTTGATGCCTAGCTCAATCAAACCATCAATGAGTTCCGCAGGCTGTCCTGCCGTACCGAAGCCACCAATCATTACGGTTGAACCGTCTTTAATTTGGGAAAGAACTTCCTTGAGGGAAGTTGAGCTTTTATCAATCATGTGACTAACCTTATCTACATTTTCATGAATTGCTATGCATAAATATCATTTCAAAATACTTATGCATAAAAATTTATGCCTGCACATTTTTTAAAAGCTGAATATCAATTTGAAATATTATGGTGCGTTATTCAGTTTTAAATAATGTGGTATAAAACGGATTCAAACCATCCTAAGTAATTAGAATGGTTTGATTTTTTTGATCAGGTGTCATCTTCACGAATTGAAGAAGGATGACGGTTCAAGGCAGTGACTTGAATATCCATATAAGGATAAAGCGGTAAGCCTTGTAAGATATTGTGCAATTCTTCATTACTCTCAACATCAAAAATACTGATGTTTGAATATTGACCTGTAATACGCCAAATATGACGCCATTTACCTTGTCGTTGCAAATCTTGAGAATATGCTTTTTCAACGGCTTTAATTTCATTGGCTTTATCGCTTGGCATATCTAAAGGGATATGAACGTCCATTTTGACTTGGAAAAGCATGGTGACTCCTTCAATTATTGACGGCGTAGGTTGTCGATTTTGTCTTCATCCAATTCAATACCCAAGCCTAAACCTGTTGGGATTTTCAGCTCAAAATTTTCGTACTGAAGTGGCGTTTTTAAAATTTGTTCAGTGAGTAGTAATGGACCAAACAGTTCAGTGCCATATGCTAAGTTACTGAAAGTAGCGAATACATGTGCAGATGCAACAGTACCTACAGGACCTTCCAACATCGTTCCGCCATAGAGGTCGATCCCTGCAAGGGTGGCAATTTTCCCAACTTCGCAGCCTTCGATTAAACCGCCAGACTGTGCAACTTTAACGGCAAAAACTGAGGCTGCATTATGTTTTGCCAGCTCATAAGCACTTTGTGGACCCATTAAGGATTCGTCTGCCATGATCGCGACATCGAACTTACGTGTAAGACGTTGCATTGCATCAATATTATGAATCGCACAAGGTTGTTCAATCAGATCCACACCACCATCTTGCAGCATTTGAATGCCTTTAATTGCAGTGAGTTCAGACCAAGCACGATTAACATCGACACGAATAGAAATGTCATCACCTAATGCTTTTTTGATCGCCAACACATGTTCGACATCTTGTTCAACTGGGCGTGAACCAATTTTCAGTTTGAAGACATTGTGACGTTTGCTTGCGATCATTTTTTGTGCTTCAGCAATGTCTTTTTCCGTATTACCTGAAGCGAGCACCCATAGCACCGAAATGCTATCACGCAAACGACCACCTAACACTTCACTCAAAGGCAAGCCTAAGCGTTGTGCTTGAATATCAAGTAGAGCCGTTTGAATCGCACATTTTGCAAAACGGTTGCCATTGATATTGCGGTTAATTATTTGCATGGTTTGAGCAACATTCAAACCATTTAATGTTTTTAATAATGGCGCAAAATAAGTATCAATATTGGTTTTAACACTTTCTGGACTTTCTTCGCCATAGCCTAAGCCACCGATTGTGGTTGCTTCGCCCCAGCCGATAAAGCCGTCTTCAGTGCTTACTTTCACCAGTACTAAGGTTTGTGTTTGCATTGTTGCAACCGCCATCTTATGCGGACGGATGGTTGGAATCTCAACAAGCAATGTTTCTATGGACTTATACATTGCAAATATTTCTTAAATGTTAATCTATTTATATACCCTAAATTAATGTAATATCTTAAACTAGAGCCAAATTGGTATTTTTAGATACTTAAAAGGTATATAAATGGAGATTTAAAAAATGGAATTACGTCATTTACGTTATTTTGTGACGGTTGTCGAAGAGCAAAGTATTACCAAAGCAGCAGAAAAGCTTTGTATTGCTCAACCGCCTTTGAGCCGACAAATTCAAAAACTAGAAGAAGAGTTAGGGATTTTATTGTTTGAACGTGGTTCTCGTCCTGTGAAAACCACAGAAGCAGGGCAGTTTTTCTATCAACATGCGGTACAAATCCTAACGCATACCGCACAAGCGACCTCTATGGCAAAACGTATTAGCTCGGTCAATAAAGTCGTGCGCATTGGTTATGTCAGTTCTTTGCTTTATGCATTATTGCCGCTGATTATTTTTTTATTTCGTCAAAAAAATCCTGACACAGAAGTTGAACTGATTGAATGTGGTACCAAGGATCAAATCGAAGCATTAAAACTGGGTAAAATTGACATCGGTTTTGGTCGTCTAAGAATTAGTGATCCGGCGATCAAACGGATTTTAATGCGCAAAGAAAAGTTGCTTCTGGCAGTACATAAAAATCATTTTCTTGCGCAATATATTGAAAAAGGGGTGTATTTATCTGAAATTACCAATGAATTGATTTTTTCTTATCCAGCCTCACAAAAACCCAATTTCTCTACACTCATTCAGTCTATTTTTACCGAATTAGGCTTAGTCCCTAAAAATATGCAAGAGGTGCGTGAAATTCATATGGCATTGGGTTTGGTTGCATCGGGAGAGGGAATTTGCTTGATTCCTCAAAGTGCCAGTGAAATTGGTATGCGTAATTTAGTTTATATTCCGATTTTAGATTTGGAAGCTTATAGCCCGATTTCGATGTCCATTCGGAATATGGATCAGAGTGCTTATATTCCTAATATTTTAGAATGTGTACGTGAAGTTTTTGAAGCAGAAGGCATTGATTTATTGATGAATGCAGACTGAAGGTCATTCTATTTTTAGCTTGCAATAGATCGACTTTCAAGGGTTTTTGCGTGACACTTTATAGGATTTGCAACAATATTTTATTGATAAAATATATTTTTAAATTGAAAATTACATTTAAATTTGTATTATTGGTAAATCATTGGCGCTAAATAAGGATAAATTATGGCACTAAATAAAGAAGCAGCAATTCAAAGCACATACACTTTACATGAATTGATTCAAGCGGTATTTAATGCAAAAGGTACGGATGTTCAACTTGCCGAACTGATAGAATATTTCACTCAAGATTTTGAAATGGTGGGTGCAGCAGGTAAACGTATTCAATATGAACAGGTTGTACAGTTGTTTAAAAATAATCAAGGTAATATTCCTGATTTAAAAATTGTCATTTCTGATGCAGAAATTGTGATGCAAAAAGATGATGCAATTTTAATGAATTATACTGAAACCCATCACAAAGATGCAGGTGTAACCAGTCGTCGTGCTTCAGTCTTGTTGGTGGAGCAGGATGGGAAAATGTACTGGCGCTATTTACAAGAAACGTTCTTAGCTTAAGCCTATATTGCGGTTTTAGAAAAATAGCGAGTCAGCAATGGCTCGCTATTTTATTTGAAAATGAATAAAACAGTATTGAAATATATCAATATTTTAAAAATATGATAATAGTATAGTCAAAAGGTATAAACATATACTTAAATTTATATGGAAAATTACATTAATAATTAAAATAATAGGGTGAGAGATAAATCTTTATATGTTTATAAATCTTTTAAAAATAAAGGAATTTATAAAACATAAATGGATGCTATTTATCTCTACACGGTCGTAATGACTGCATCTAAAGACTGAGTACAACAATTTTAAAATATTTGGAAAGGATTTCCATAATGTTCAAATTCAATCGCTTATATCAAGCGCAACGTGGTGTAAATCTAGCATTTTTAGCTGTTCTGAGTGTAAATACCGCTTATGCAGATTTTTGGCAGGACAGCCAAAAATCGGTGTATTTACGAAATTTTTATGTGGAACGAGATTTAGAGGGCACGAACAAAGATCTTGGAAGTTGGTCGCAAGGATTAACGGGTCGTTTTGAGTCGGGTTATACCGATACACCCGTACAAGTCGGTTTAGACCTTGGTTTTCAATATGCACTGCGTTTAAGTGATCATAACGAAGAACGATTGGATACGGTATTTCATTATGATACAGCGGCAGCTAAACAAGAGCGTGACTTTTTAAAACTGGGCGCAACTTTAAAACTGAAATATCAAGATACTGAACTCAAAGTAGGTGAGTTATTTCCCAAAACACCTGTATTGGCGATTGATGATTCGCGGCAGTTGGTTACTACTTTTGCAGGCGCAATGTTAGAAAGTAAAGAGATTGAAAATTTAAAAATCTCAGCAGGTCGTTTTACCCATATCAATGCACGTGATGATGATGAGTTTGAGAAATTAACTTTAGCTGGCTCAACCGATCCAAACAAAGAAAGCGATGGTTTAAATTTTGTCGGTTTGGATTATAACTTTAATCCAAAATTATCAGGTGCATACTGGTTTGGACAACTCGAAGATATTTATCAACAACATTATTTAAATGCAGCTTATACCGAACACGTTGGCAAAAGCAAAATCAAAGTCGATGCACGTTATTTTAACTATACCGAAGATGGCGATGCTTATTTTGGTGATATTGATACACAGTCAGTTGGTCTACAAACGACCATTCAAAATGGTGCAAACACCTTAACCGCAGGTGTACAAAAGCATATGGGCGAACATGCAATCCCTGTATTGGGAGGCTATGTTCCACAACCATTTTTACAAAGTTGGTCATCATTAGGTTTTTATCGTGCCAAAGAGTTTACTTGGCATGTTTTATATAGCTATGACTTTAAAGAAGCAGGTATACCAGGTTTAAAACTTACTTTACGTTATCTGAACGGTAGTGAAATTTATCGTCCAGGCTTAAAAGATAACCAAGAAACTGAGAAAAATGTCATTGTCAATTACACCATACCTGAAGGCACCTTTAAAGGTTTAGGCTTTGAGTGGCGACATATTCGTGCAGATATTAAATATGGCGCAGGAAATACACGTGGCACAGATTTTGTCGAAGATCGTATTGCAACCACATATACCTTTAAATTTTAAAGTCTTAAACTGGAGGTATAAAAATGAAGGATCACTCAGCTCATGATTTCACATCAGCAAAATTGTTAAAAAAAGCATGGTTAGTTACTGCCTTACTGATGATTTTTCAAATGATCAATTTTGCAGATAAAGCCGTTTTGGGGCTGGTTGCTGAATCAGCGATGGCAGAGCTTGCAATGACCAGTACCGAGTTTGGTTTTATTGGCAGCTCATTTTTCTTTTTATTTGCAATTTCAGGGGTTGTGGTTGGTTTTGTCGCAGGGAAAATTCAAACCAAATGGATCATTTTAGTGATGGGCGTGAGCTGGGCAATATTACAGTTCCCAATGCTATTTGGTGGTGGTGCAATGGCGCTTTTGATTACTCGAGTGATTTTAGGTGCTGCCGAAGGACCCGCATCTTCGATTAGTTTGCAACATGTACAAGGTTGGTTTGAGCCTACTGCACGTGGCTTTCCAAGTAGTATGGTAGCTGCTGGTACTACAATCGGTCCGATTATTGCTGCGCCAGTCTTGGCGTCTATCATCGCACATCCACAATTAGGCTGGCGTTGGGCTTTTGGCTTTTTGGGCATAGTTGGTCTGATTTGGACAGTGATTTGGTTCTGTGTATGTAAAGAAGGTCCATATAGCCATATTGGTGATACATCTGAACAAAAAACAGTACAAAACGATGAGGTCTTAAATGCTGATACACACAGCATCGCAGCAGTTGTAGATCAACTGCAACCTGTTTCATATATTCAGATTTTTAGTTCGAAAATGTTTATTGTGGCGGTATTAACAGGAATTGGCTGCTTTTGGCCACTAGGTTTTCTCACCACATGGTCACCTAAATATATTGCGACGGTGGCACAGTTAAGTCCGCAAATGGTCGGTACACTGTCCACATTGCCATGGATTTTGGGAGCTTTTGCATTGATGTTTGCAGGGTATATTTCACGTATCCTCATGAAAAAAGGACATACTGTTCATGTGGCACTTGGCATCAACTTTGGCGTGATTATTTTAATTTCTGGCATTTCATTTTTGTTATTACCACACACTCAAGCAAATTTGGCAATTTTATTGATCACCATTGCTGCTGGGGCAGCCATGACTTTTCCACTTGCAACCATGACTGTGGGTTATAGTGTGTGCTCACAACAACGTGCAGCAGTGATGGCAACATTGGTGTCCTTGTCATCTATTGGTGGAATTGTATCACCTTTAATGGTCGGGCATTTGATGGATCGGGCAGGGTATGTACAACCGCATAAGGGGGAAATGCTATCAGAACAGATGGCTGCAAACTTAATTTATGGAATGAATCAAAGTTTTACTTATATTGGTGTGTATTTGGTTGTTGTTGCTATTTTAGCGATTTTATTTCTAAATCCAGATAAAACTGCAAAACAACTGAACTTAAAATCCATTTAATAAAGACCCTATTATTTTAAATACTAAAAAGCCTGAGTCTAAACTCAGGCTTTTGATTTTTAGCTTGCTTAAGGTTTGTATATCCCCAATTGTGCTAAATGTAGTCTTAGAATCCGTCTTAGCTCAAGTACAGCTTGTGGTGTTTCTTGAATAGAATGGCCACCTTTGATGATAATCTCAGAAGCAGCACCATCTAAATGTGCGCTTTTATAAGGTACGATTCCATCAGACATCACATCAGGGTCTTCACTGTTGGTGCTATTGCCGATGATAGAATGATAAACCATTCCTTTTTTAGGCATGACATTTTCAGTGAGTTGAGTAAATTTGGAGTTATTACTGAGATCACTCGGACCATTTTGAATAAGACCATTGCCCACATCTTTTAAAAAGTTTTGCACACTTAAGTCTTGATCTTGAATCGTATCAGCCAACGCACCTAAGAACGCACCAGGAAGTTTAATGATCTTACGTGCCGCTAAAGTAAACCAACGATCAGCAAACTCAGTGCCACGATGTGGTGAAGAAAGGAAAATAGCTCGATCAAAGTTGTTGATCGGTTGCATATTTAAACGTGCGCTAAATATAGGGTCGTCTTTAAAGCGATTTAATTGACGGTTTTTTAGTAGCTTAAATGCAGGCTGAGTTAAATTAATATCACTCACCAATAAGCGAGAAATAATACCCCCCATACTGTGACCAACTAACACAGCATCTTTAGCGGCAGGCGTGTCTTGGCCAATATAATTGAAAGTTTGATTAATAATGGCATTAATTTGATAACGACTTTCTAAAATCGGCATATTGGTTGAGTAGAATACTTGCCATACTTGATAATGCTCACGAAGTACGTGATCGCCCATGATATCGTTGGTTAAACGAATCCATGCTTCAGGACTGCTGGCTAAACCATGAACTAAAACAATGACTTTTTTGTTGGGGTTAAACGGCTCTAACATATACAAATGTGGCATGGTGAGACGTTGATCTCGATCTATCAAAGTGAGATAAGCCGCAGCACCTAGATTATTTTCAGCCAACCATAAACCATAAGGCGCAGAAAAATTTGCAGCAAGTGGATATTCTTTTTTTGCCACTTGGATTTTTTCTATTGAATAGGGGTCATAAATCTTTAAGCTAAAATTTGGATTATGCAGAATTTCATCCACACTTTCGCCTGTTTTGGGCTGTGCTGTAATACTGACTGCCAAATAACGTGGGTCATGGATATTTGGGTTGACACCGCCTTGGTAGTGGTGATGAACAGGATCGACAATATATTTGTCTTCCTCTGCTTTTTTAGGCGCAGTCAAAATGGCAACAAATTCTGCACCGAAACCGTCTCTGCGGTTAAGAGAGCGTAAACCTGAAAAGTTGAGATTATAGCTTGACAATAAATTTTCGACTTCTTCTGTATTTAATTGCGGGTAGTGACTATAGTCAATGCTATAAATACTTTTCCCGATTTTAATATCTTTGGGAACTGTTTTATTGCCTTTGTGGCGTAAACCATAGCTAGTGATCATTTTGGCTAAGGCTTGATTATAAAAATCTCGAATTTGGACTTGTCTGTTATCAAAAATTCGATCTTGAGGTTGACGTTCTGTTTTAAACAAGTAGGCATAACTATAACGAATACTCTTGTCTAACATTGCCAGTTGCTGGTCTAAACAATCGTCATATGTAGTTTGATTTAGCTTTTGTTTTTCTTCAGATTGGTGTTTAGAAATTATACTAATTTTACAGCTAGATGAATTGCTGAGCGCAATGGCTTTTGCAAGATAAACTTCACTTGCCGTAGATAACAATTGTTCATCTTGTATCTGTGGAATTTTTTCTAAGTCTTGAATACATTGATCAGGTTGTTCAGTACATTTTTTGGCTTCGCTGCCTGTCATTGACAAGACATTTAAACTTGCCTCACTGATTTTGTTACGTGTGAGAATGCTGTCTCGCTCATTGGCGATGGTCACATTCACTTTCTGACTTTTTACACTGACAACTTGACAGCCATTGAGTAGCAAAGGCGTCATCGCAGCAAGGATAAGCAGTATGTTTTTTTTACTGTGCTGCATGAGCATCCTCTACACAAATTAATTTTAGAAAAATCATACGATATTGCATGAAAAATTCAATTTTTTTCACAAAAAAATAGGTTGATGAAACTCAACCTATTTTTTATGTTTCAATATCGAAACTTTGCGCAATTATTTAGATTGAGCAGGGTTTTTCAATATTTGCCAAACATTGTAGCGACCTTCTTTTTCAACTTCTTGAACTAAACGGTCAACAACTTCTGCTTCATCTGGATATTTTACTTTGTAGTTTTTCAAAGTTTGAAGCGCATTCTTTTTTTGATCCATCCATAAGTAATTATTTACAGAAGATAAATATGCTTCTTGTACGCCAGATTTCATTGCATTATTTAAATAAGGCATCGCTTCTTTTTGACCGCCACCTTCAGATAAAGAGAAACCAAACCATAAGTTTGCTTCTTGGTCATCTTTGTTAATTTTTAAAATACGTTGAGCATAGTCCAGTGATTTTGTGGTGTAACTTGAACCTAAATCTAAATTACGCCCCATGATGCTGGCTTTAAATGCACGGATCAAGATATCAAATGATGCATTTGGGTTCGCTGCAAGTGTATCTAATTGAGCAGAAACCTCTTTTAGTTTACTTTCAAAACCACGACGTTCTTGGCGATCGGTAAACTGTGGTGGATAGTGACGTGCTTTACCTTCAACCATTTGTAAAAAATCATCGATATTGGTGATATCAATTTCATCTTGTCCAGCAATTACTGCATATTTTAAGGCACGTTGGGTATTGTTGACTGTTGGCACAATCAGTTTATTGGTATCTAAAATGATTTTCGCAGCAGGATTATTTGGATCAGGCACTTCCATTTTTTGTACAGGTGCTGCTGCTGCTTTTTGTAATTCTAATTCAAAAACAGGAGGTTGGTCGTAGTTAAATGGATTCAGTGCATAAAAAGGTGGTGAAATTTCTGGTTCAGTGTAGACGATTGGTTCATTGTTGACAGCTTTTTCGGGAGCTTTATTGATTGAGGTTGTAGAACACGCAGCAAGTAATGAAGCTGAGAAAATAGCGACTGCTAAGGGCTTAATCGTCATATTTGTCTTCCAAGAATTTGTTGTATAAGTCAAAATAAATATGCGTATCAGTCTAAGAAAAGTCATGTAAACATGCAACGTTTAAAGCTTTAAGTTTTAAAATTTATACAGAATATACACGTGTTTTACTGAATCTATTTTTAAAGTGATGATCATTTGGTAAAAAATGCCCAGTTTAAGCTAGGCATTTTTAAATTATTTACTCTGCGCTTCACATTCACGGCGAAGTTCATCAATAATTTTTAACTCTTCGTCACTAAATGGCGTTTCTTTGGCTTGTTGTTTATTAAAGGTAGGGTCAAGCAAAGATAAGCGGTGACATAAATTATTCATTCGCATTTCATTGTGTTGAATACGCTCAAGTAAAACACGCATACCTTCAAGCATCGGATCGGATTGATCTTGGGTAGCTGCATATGGTTGGAAACCAATACTTTCAGCATAATCACGGCGTTGTTTTTCTTGCACATTGTCTTTTTCTTTATCTTTGAAAATTAAACGTGCAGGACTTCCCACAGCCGTTACACCTTCAGGAATGGCTTTGGTAACAACTGCATTTGAACCGACTTTGGCATTTTTACCTACAGTAAAGGGGCCTAAAATTTTTGCACCTGCACCTACCACAACGCCATCTTCAAGTGTCGGATGACGTTTGCCTTTATTCCATGTTGTACCACCTAAGGTCACGCCATGATACAGGGTAACATCATCGCCAATTTCAGCGGTTTCACCAATCACCACCCCCATGCCATGATCAATAAAAAAACGTTTACCGATTTTTGCACCTGGATGGATTTCAATACCTGTAGCAAAACGACTAAAAGAGGACAAAATACGCGCTGAGGTTTTACATTCTTTTTTCCATAATTCGTGCGCAACACGGTGCATAATTAATGCATGAATGCCGGGATAAGTGGTTAAAACTTCAAATGTATTGCGTGCAGCAGGATCACGCGCAAACACAGCTTGGATATCTTCTTTGAGCTGTTTCAGCATCAGTTTTGATCCTCTTTCGATTTTGAACTTTTCCATGTGCCATTATTCAAGGCTTGAACTCGGCTAAATATGCCTCGAAGTAAATGATATTCCATTTTGTCTAATTGTATACGTCCAAATAAACGGCGCAAGCGTAATGGTAATAATCTTGGATTTTTTGGATCCATAAATTCAATTTCTGCCAACATTTTTTCGATATGGGGATAGAATTGTTCCATTTGTTCGTGCGTGACTAAAGGCTCATCCCAGTGCATATCTTCAGAATCCGTCACATGCATTACCGCTTGATCATCATGTTTTTTATCTGAAAATTCTATCGCTGCCATACGCATTTCATAGCAAATCACTTGAATGGCTTGCGCAACATTGAGCACCCCATAATTGGTATTTACAGGAATAGTCACATGATAGTTGGCTAATGCCAACTCTTCATTGGTCAGTCCTCGATCTTCACGACCAAAGACAATGGCAATTTCTTGCTGTTCTTGTATCACGGCTTGCATTGATTTTTGTGCAGCAGGACGTGCATCTAGTAAAGGCCAAGGAATAGTACGACTACGTGCGCTTGTACCAAACACCAAATGACAGTCTTTAATTGCGTCTTCTAAAGTTTCAACGATTTCAATCTGTTCAATCAGATCGGTTGCACCTGCTGCCAACGCATCAATATCCGGATGCGGATAGGTTTTTGGTGCAACCAAGACTAATTTTGATAAGCCCATTGTTTTCATTGCACGTAGCGCACTACCAATATTTGCAGGTAAAGTGGTATTGACCATGACAATACGCACATGGCTTAAATGCTGCGAAAGTGCAGCATTATCAATAATATCCATGATATTTCCAAAAATTTAGCTTGAATGAGAAGATGTTAAGAAAATTGACTGACTTCAGCGTTATACATGTCCATTGCATCATCCATACTCATATCCTCTGGTGGAGGAGCAACTTGGGTAGGTTGGGCAAGTTCTCGATAATCCACAGTTTTTGCAGCCTTAGACTTGACTTGATATTGGATATGAATGGCTTCTTTACCAAAATATTCACGCAGTTTAAATAGTAAATCATCCAGTGGAGCAACTTTCCATTGTGCGCCCAAATGCACATCTGCACTGGCATAGTCATAATCAACTTGAATTTGGAATGGAATATGCTGACACATATCAACATTACAATAGGGAAGCAGAATTTTTTGTAGATCCGTGGCTAAAGTTTTGCTGATCATATCGGGCTTAAGTTCAATGGCGATAGAATTTGCCCGTTTTTGACGGATTTCATTGAGGCTAAAAGCTTTGGTTAAACGTCCCATCGGGCGATCAAAACCTTCACGCTCATAAATTTCGCCTTCAATCACCACCACTTTTTCATTTTGCAAAATGTCTTTAAAACGTTGGAAACGTTCATGATTCGCTGAAACTTCAATACGTGCTGTACCATCATCGAGCGTAATCATCATGCGGTTTGGAAAGTTAGCGACATCCACGACTAATCCTGCAAATACCGTGGTGACACCACGACGAGTAGGGGTAAGCTCATTAATACGCTGAGAAATAAAAGACTTTAGTTCAGGACGATATACATCAATCGGATGACCTGTCAAATACAAGCCTAAAGTATCTTTTTCACCTTTTAAACGAACTTCATCTGACCACGGTTTCACAGGTTTTGCTGGTTTACGCTGAACTTCTTCAACTTCACCAAACAAATCCATGATGCCAGTTTCACGGTTAGAACGGGCTTGTTCAGCAGCTTGTACGGCTTCAGGTAGTTGCGCCATGATGGTCGAACGTTCCATCCCTAAGCAATCTAAAGCACCTGCACGAATCAGCGCTTCGAGGGTACGTTTATTGATTTTTTTCAGGTCAATACGATGGCAGAAATCAAATAAATCTTTATAAGGACCATCTTGCTCACGTGAATCAATCACGGATTGCATGGCTTGTTCACCAACACCTTTGATCGCACCTAAACCATAAATAATGGTTTTTTCATCGCTGGCATAGAAATGGTAAAAGGACATATTAATAGACGGTGGCAGTACTTCTAAGCCATTGATACGACAGTCATCAATCAAAAATACGATGTTATCGGTATTTTGCATTTCCGAAGACATGACTGCTGCTAAAAACTCAGACGGGTAATGTGCTTTAAGCCAAGCAGTTTGATAAGCCACTAAGGCATAGGCAGCTGCGTGGGATTTGTTAAAACCGTAGCCTGCGAATTTTTCCATATAGTCGAAAATATGGTTGGCTGTTTTTTCATCAATGTCTTTTTTTGCAGCACCTTCAATAAAGATTTGACGTTGCTTAACCATTTCTTCGGGTTTCTTTTTACCCATGGCACGACGTAAAATGTCCGCACCGCCCAAAGAATAGCCTGCACAGAACTGTGCGGCTTGCATCACTTGTTCTTGGTACACCATGATACCGTAGGTCGGTTCGAGTACACTTTCAAGCAAAGGATGTAAATACTCAAACTCACCGCCATGCATACGATGAATAAAGTCTGGAATGAGATCCATCGGGCCTGGACGATATAAAGATACGAAAGCGATAATCTCTTCAAACTTACTTGGGCGTGCTTCTTTGAGCATTTTTTTCATGCCCACGGATTCAAACTGGAATACCGCAGTGGTATTGGCATCAGCGAATACGGTATAGGCATCTTTATCGTCTAAAGGAATATGCGCAATATCTAAAGGAATCTCTGATTGGATACGTTTATTAATATTTTGAACAGCATCTTCGATTACGGTTAAATTTCGTAGACCTAAGAAGTCGAATTTAACTAAACCTGCAGCTTCAACATCATCTTTGTCGAATTGGGCAACACGGTTAGTACCATCTTCATCGCATAAAACTGCTGAATAATCAGTGATTTTGGTTGGTGCAATGACAACACCACCTGCGTGCTTCCCTGTATTTCGAGTAATGCCTTCGAGTTTAAGAGCCATTTCCCAGATTTCGGCAGCATCTTCATGATCAGGATTGGATGGGTTGGTGACAATATCTTTCAGTTGGGGTTCAGCTTCAATTGATTCTTCTAAGCTCAAACCCAATGGTTTGGTTGGAATCATTTTAGAAATACGGTCAGCCAAACCGTAAGATTTACCCAAAACACGCGCTACATCTCGAATCGCACCTTTGGCAGCCATTGTACCAAAGGTTGCAATCTGAGAAACTGCATCACGACCATAGTGACGTGCGACATAGTCGATGACTTTATCTCGACCTGCGATACAAAAATCGACGTCAAAGTCGGGCATGGAAACACGTTCAGGGTTTAAGAAACGTTCAAAGAGTAAGTCATAACGTAATGGATCTAAGTCAGTAATTTTTAGACTAAAAGCCACCAATGAACCTGCACCAGAACCACGCCCTGGACCGACAGGAACGCCATTATTTTTTGACCATTGAATAAAGTCCATAACGATCAGGAAGTAGCCAGGGAATCCCATTTTATTGATAATGCCAAGCTCATAGGCAAGTCGCTCATCATAAGGCTTGCGTATTTCTGCCCAATCTTCATCTCGTTTTTCAACAGGATATAAAACAGCTAAACGTTCTTCTAAACCTTCTTCAGACAAATGTTCAAAGAAAGTGTTAATGGTATGACCTTCAGGGATTGGATAGTCTGGTAAGTCATGGAAACCTAAGCGTAAAGACACCGTACAGCGCTTAGCAATTTCAACTGTATTTTGAATTGCACTGGGAATGTCGGAAAAGAGTTCAACCATTTCCGCTGAACTTTTAAAATATTGTTCAGGACTATAGTTTTTCGGGCGTTTGTCATCACCTAAAACATAACCATCGGCAATACAAACACGTGCTTCATGTGCTTCATAATCCTCAGGTTTAATAAAATGCACATCATTATGTGCAACCACACCGATATTATATTTGCAGGCAAGTTTTACCGCTTCTTGATTAAAGTCTTCTTCTCTAGGACGATCAGTACGTGTCAGCGCTAAATAGACACGATTGCCAAATTTTTCGATCCACTCTTCAAGCAAAGGCTCGGCTTTCTGTGGGTTCGAAGACACCAACATTTGCCCAACATCACTGTGTAAACCGAGCAGAACGATAATGTCTTGTTGTTGTTCTAAAATCCATTGTTTTTGAACACATGGTATAGAAAGTTGCTGACCTTCAATAAATCCTCGTGACACAATTTCAGTCAGACTGCGCCAACCTTTTTTGGTCATTGCCAGTAAAGTTACTTTATGCTCAGCATCATTTAAACGAATAGTACTGCCAAAAATAGGCTTAATGCCTTTACCTAAACATTTATTATAAAATTTAACCGCTGCATGTAAGTTAGATAAGTCTGTAATGGCTAAAGCAGGCATTTCATCCTGAGCGGCAGCTGAAATCAGATCAGGTATCCGTACGATCGATTCTGTAATCGAAAACTCTGTATGAATACCAAGATGAACAAACTGCATAGATGAATCCCTTTTTAAACCGCCTCTGATTTTACCACGCTTCATTTATATATGCAGATGAAACTTGACCGAACTTATTTTGTTAATGAATGGTTGAATATTTTGCAATCATTAAAAAAAATTAATATCATCGAGTTTTACAATAATCTAACGCGAACTTTCTGAAAGGAAATACATGAAAATTAGAACACTTTTACTCTTGGGTTGTTTAGCATTACCAATTACAACTATGGTTTATGCAGAAGAAGTTCAGTATAGTGCAACATTGGTCAAAAAAGCACAATCTGGTGATGCGCAAGCGCAATATGACTTGGGTGAGGCTTATTATCAAGGTTATGGCGTTGAAGAGGATTTAGATAAAGCTTTAGAATGGTATAAAAAAGCAGCAGCAAAAGGCAATTTAGATGCAATTTACTCGATTGGGTATATGTATGATGAAGGCGAAGCTGTTGAAGAAAACAATGTAGAAGCTATGAAATGGCTGTTAAAAGCAGCGGAAAAAGGGCATTTACTGGCACAATATCGTTATGGTTTCACCTTAGAGTCAGGTGAAGATGGCGTAAAAGCTGATCCAAAAAAATCAATCATGTGGATCACAAAAGCTGCCGATGGTGGACTGTCTGATGCTCAATATCACCTTGGTTATAATTATGAGATGGGTGAGTTTGTAGAAAAAGATCTCAAAAAAGCGATTAAGTATTATGAGCTTGCAGTGGCACAAGAAAATCGTGATGCACAAAATAATCTAGGGGTTTTGTATCATGATGGTGAGGGTGTAACTCAGGATTATGCTAAAGCACTTAAACTGTATACGGCTGCTTCAGAACAAGGCAATGAGCTTGCATCTTCAAATATTGGTGTTTTATACGAAAATGGCGAAGGTGTGAAAAAAGACTTTAAACGTGCAGCAAAATATTATGAGTTAGCCTATGAGCAAGGCGACCATACTGCACTAGAAAGTTTGGCAAACTTGTATGAAACAGGTGGTTTTGGTTTGAAGAAAGATTTAAGCAAAGCCAAAGAATATCGTGAAGCTATTGATGCGACTGCCGCAGCAGAAGATTGATGGTTATTTTTAAATAAGCGCCAATGTGGCGCTTATTTTATTTGAACATTTAAATTAATATTCCCAAAACATACGCTGAATTTCTTTGGCATCTTTAGTTTTGGTAAGCGCAAGGGCAGCAAGTAGTTTAGCCTTTTGTGGATTTAAATCATGTGCCACCACCCAGCCGTATTTATCATCAGGTTGTTCAGCGTTTCTGAGTACAAAACCTTGTGGAACTCGTGCTGAGCGAATGATTTGTACGCCTTGTTGCTGTAACTGGTTCAAAGTAGGTACGATATAATTGGGAACTGAACCATTTCCTGTCCCTGCATTAATAATCGCTTTCGCACCTGCTTTTGCATAAGCTTGATACGCATCAGGCAGCATATTGCCAGAACCGTATACAATTTGTACCAGTGGTAAAGCATCTCCTTGAATATTTTCAATATTAAACTCAGAAGAGTTGTTAAATCGTTTTGCAACATTTCTAAACCAATAAGGTTTACCTTCAACCAATGTTCCTAAAGCCCCCCATTGGCTAGCAAAGGCATTGGTATGAATATTGATGGTCTTGGTGACATCACGTGCTGCAAAAATACTATCATTCATGAGCACAAAAACGCCTTTACCTTTAGCGCTATCGGCTGCTGCAAGTGCAACTGCACTATAAAGATTCAAAGGACCATCGGCAGAAAGTGCTGAAGGTGGGCGCATCGAGCCAACCACGACAATTGGTTTATCTGTATGTACGGTTAGACCTAAAAAGAATGCTGTTTCCTCTAAAGTATCTGTACCATGTGTAATCACCACACCGTTTACATCTGGTTTTTTGACCAGCTCATTGACTTTACGGGCAATGGTTAAAAGTTCTTTATCCGTGATACTTTCAGATGCAATTTGTAAGGCTTGTACACCTGTCACATTGGCTAAATTTTGAATCTGTGGAACAGCATTCAATAAATCATCTACAGGAACTTTGGCTGCGGTGTAAGTTGCACTATTGGTTGAGTTTGCACCTGCACCTGCAATTGTCCCGCCTGTAGCAACTACCACAACATTATTTTTGGCAAAAGTTGAAAAGGGTAATAATAAACCCAGACTTAAAGTGAGTGCTGTCAGTGTTCTTTTCATCGTCTTTCCTTATTGAAGTTAAGTACAGTCCAAGCATTTTTTGTACCACTTTTAACTTAATATAAAGAATGATGTTTTGCACATACCTTTTTTAAAATGTGTTTTTTTGAATAATCACTCAAATTTATGATTATGTTTCATAATGAAGTTATGATTTCATTCAGAAAGAGAAAATAAAAGCTCACCTGAAATAACCAAACACACTTGACCATAAATATAAACGCGAGAGTGATCTTCATTTAATTCGCATTTCAATTGCCCTTTACGTTTACCCCCTTGTTGTGCGGTTAATAATGTTGAATTCAGTTTATTTGTCCAAAAGGGAGTGAGGCAAGTATGTGCTGAACCAGTCACGGGATCTTCATTCACACCAACACGAGGACCAAACCATCTAGAGATAAAATCAAAATTGTTTGATCGGGCTGTGACGATTACGCCACGGGTCGGGATTTGAATGAGTTGATTAAAGTTTGGTTGAAGTTTTTCAATAATTTGTTCATTTTTAATTTCAAGTAAAATGTCATCCGCTTGCCAAGCACTAAGAACATCATCTTCTGCAATCCCTAAAGCAGCCAATAATTGATGATTAATTGCAATTTTTTCGAGTTGCTTGGTGGGAAAATCCATGCATAAATAATCGTTTTCTGCTTTAGAAACGATTAATTCACCACTAAGTGTGTAGAACTTAATTGAAGATTGTGAGTAATTTAATTTATTGAAAATAACCCAAGCTGCGGCAAGTGTCGCATGTCCACATAGCTCGACTTCTACAGTAGGTGTAAACCAGCGCAAGCTAAATCCATCATTTTCCTTCACAAAAAATGCAGTTTCTGAAAGATTATTTTCTTCAGCAATTTTTTGTAGGGTGTCATCATCAAGCCAAGCATCGAGTGGACAGACTGCTGCAGGATTTCCATTAAAAGCAGATTGTGTAAAAGCATCGATTTGGAAAAATTTAATTTTATGCTGATTCATTTTTATTACTTAATTTTAAAATTTATAGAATAACTGAAATTTTAAATAAAAAAGCACCCAATCAATTGAGTGCTTTGTAACGATTTTTTAATCTTAACGGATTTTAGACAAGAAACGACCTAAACGCGTGAGTGCTTCGCGTAATTCATTTTCAGCAGGTAAGAACACTACGCGGAAATGATCAGGGGTTGGCCAGTTAAAGCCTGTACCTTGCACCAACAATACTTTTTCAGCTTTCAAGAAATCCAACATGAACTTTTCATCATCTTCAATTGGATAAATTTCAGGATCAAGTTTAGGGAAACAATACATCGCACCTTCAGGTTTAACACAGCTTACTCCCGGAATGTCATTTAACATTTCCCAAGCGATATTGCGTTGTTCATATAAGCGACCGCCCGGACGAATCAAATCATTAATCGACTGATAACCGCCAAGCGCTGTTTGAATCGCATACTGAGCTTGATGATTTGCACACAAGCGCATAGAGGCAAGCATATCTAAACCTTCGATATAATCCATCGCACGAGATTTATCACCTGTGATTGCCATCCAACCTGAACGATAACCTGCGATACGATATGCTTTAGACAGCCCGTTAAATGAAATACAGAGTTGATTGCCTGCCAAAGCTGCAACTGATACATGTTCAATACCATCATAAACGATTTTGTCGTAAATCTCATCAGCAAACAAAATTAAGTCATATTTTTTAGCCAAAGCGACAATTTGCTCTAACACATGACGCGGATAGACTGAACCTGTTGGATTATTCGGGTTAATAATCACAATCCCACGCGTATTAGGTGTGATTTTACTTTCCATATCAGCAATATCAGGATACCAGTAATTTTGGTCATCACATTTATAATGAATCGCTGTACCACCAGAAAGATTGACCGCAGCCGTCCATAAAGGATAGTCAGGCATTGGAATCAACATTTCATCGCCATCATCCAGCAAACCTTGCATCGCCATCACGATCAGTTCAGATACGCCATTACCGACATACACGTCATTGACGTGCATATTCAAAATGCCTTTTTGCTGATAATACTGACAAATGGCTTTACGTGCAGGGAAAATCCCTTTTGAATCTGTATAGCCAATCGCGTTGGGTAAATTCAGCGCAACATCATTAATAATTTCTTGTGGGGCTTCAAAACCAAATGGGGCAGGGTTACCAATATTGAGTTTAATAATTTTATGCCCCGCTTCTTCCATCTCGTTGGCCGCGCGTAACACAGGTCCACGGATGTCGTAGCATACATGCTCGAGCTTAGACGATTTTTTTATTTCGCGTGGGGTTTGGATACTGTTCGGCATTTTGAGGTTCTCGGAAAGAGTGGAGTTCACTTTTGCATAACGATATAAGTAACTTTTAAATGTTTCTGTTGTTACAAGATCAAGATCATGTTTGTCTTTGAGTAAAGCGACAATTTTTTCATGAGTAAATCCTTCCTGTTGATATTGTTTAATCACAGGGAGAAGATTTTTGAAAATTACGCTTTTTTTCTGCGACATTTTTTAATCCTGAACAAGAACAAGCCTAAGGTTAACATTAAATTTGCTCACAAAAAAGAATTAATTGAATAAATTTGCTTACCTTGATTTTAAATTTGCTTTCTTTTTGCTATTAGTGTCATTGGTAAGTCTTTTGTAAATTGTGAAGTTAGGACTAGAAATTTTAAGATGAATCACGTAAATATAAGATTATCCTATTTTAAGTGGCATGATCGTAAAGGAAATAGTCATGGGAAAACTCAATAAAACAGAAAGAGAGTGGCAAAGAGAATTATCGCCAGAAGAATTTAAAATAACACGTCAAAAGGGAACTGAACCTGCATTTACAGGGAAATATTGGAATACCAAGCAGCAAGGAACTTATGTATGCCGTTGCTGTGGCACGCCTTTATTTTCCTCAGAAACTAAATATGACAGTGGTAGTGGTTGGCCAAGTTTTTATAAACCCATCAATGCTGCCGCGGTTGAAGAGCATGATGATGGTTCGCATGGTATGCAACGTACAGAAATTATCTGTCATCACTGCGATGCGCACTTAGGACATGTCTTTGAAGATGGTCCACAACCCACAGGTTTACGCTATTGTGTAAACTCAGCTTCATTAGAACTCCAAACAGAAGAAAAAAGTGACGAGGGAACTTATCCATGACCAATATTTATCAGTTTGAAGCTGAGTTATTAGAGGGGGAAAATAAGGCTTTTTCAGATTATAAAGGGAAAGTTTTATTGATTGTAAATACTGCGAGTAAGTGTGGATTTACACCACAATTTGCAGGTTTGGAAAAGTTATATGAAAAATATCATGATCAAGGCTTTGAAGTTCTAGGTTTTCCATGTAACCAATTTGGTGGACAAGACCCCGGTAGTAATGAACAAATTGGAGAATATTGCCAGCGGAACTATGGTGTGAAATTTCCAATGTTTGCCAAAGTAGATGTTAAAGGGCCTGAAGCACATGTGATTTTTCGTTATTTAACCAATAACAGCAAAGGTGTATTAGGTAATGGCATCAAATGGAATTTCACTAAATTTTTAATCAATAAAAAAGGTGAAGTGATTAATCGTTACGCACCAACGACTAAACCAGAAGCTTTACAAGAGGATATTGAGAAAGCATTAGCTGAATAGTTTTTTAGAAATTGCTCGGCTAAAACGATGCAGTCTGCAAATATTTTAAAGTGGGATAATTTGTAAAAAGCAAAGCCTTGCATAGAGCAAGGCTTTTTAACATATAGCAAATTAATTAATGCTCGTGATCATGTTTATGTGTATGAAACTCTTCATTTTTACGGAAGCGTAAGTAATTTTCAAATTGCTCGCAGTATTCGTCATAATTATCTTCTAGCATCATTTGAAACTGTTGAAGAATGTAAGACATAACTTGATCTTTTGCATCACGCATTTCATTGGCATCTTTAAAGGTATTGGCAGCTACCCAAGTATTAAAACGGGCTGTGCCGAATAACATCGCTGCACTGACTTGACCACGTAATTCACTTGGATCAGGCTTTTCACCTTTGGGCGGACGACAAAACTCATTGGCTTGTTTAATAAATTCGTCAGCACGCTCAAAAAAAACCGCATTTAACGCTTCTTCTTCGGTGACATCCGTCGCATCAATTTTTTGAGACATGAAAATTTCCACAACAATGGTTTAAATATAACAACATTATAGGCAATCTTGCCCTTAAACGAAACGCTTAACTTCATCCTCAGGCGGATTCATATATTCCTCAAAATTATTAGAATATTCTTCAAAATTATCTTCAAGCATCAATTTATATTGTTCTAAGAAGTAGTTTAAAATTTGTTCTTTATTGGCTTTTAAATCTTCGGCTTTGTTGTAACCACATGCAGTTAACCAAATATTGAAACGCGCATTGGCATACATCAAAGATGCACTGACTTTTGCTGCGGAATTTGCAAAATCTTCATCACCATTTGATGCATCTGAAAGTTCATTGGCAAGTGCAATAAACTCATCTGCACGTTGGTAAAATTGTTCATCTGCACCGGTTTCAACAGGCTCTAATAAACCGTCAAAATTATTGGAATTTTCTGACATATTAAATTTCTCAACGACTTGTATGTATAAATGAACTATAGCATACTTAAAATAGCCTAAGTATTTAAATCAAAATCAAAAACTTTCAGGATGCCTTATGCAAGATGCAATCGCAGTACAAAGTTTAAAAAGTGACATTGCTTTATTACGTCAAAACATTTGGCCGCCTGTAGAGTTAGCCAATGTTGAAGGCTTGCCGATTTATTATGGAACACAACAACAAGTTGCTGATTATTATCAACAATGGACGGGCTTGATTGAACGGGCACAAGACTTATTTCAGCCGTTTATGCAAGATGAAGTTTTGGATGCCATTCATCTGCCGAGCCATTTAAATTTACCACTATTTTTCTTTCATGTGGATCGTATTCGCATTAATAAAACACGTGCCAAAGAATCTAAAACATTTCGTGGTCTTGCCAGTTTAATAGAGAAATGTGGACAGTTTGAGCCTGAGCAAGTTCTTGCAATGAAGCAATGGTTAGACAGCGATGATACCGCTGCATTGGTTGCACATCGTGAATTTATTGATTTGCGTACTTATATTTTCCAACATGGACAAAGTGAATATACACGCACCCGTTTTTATGTGAATGGTTTAGTTTTAAGTACAGAACAACATTTTGAGTTGGTAGATGCGCGTGACAAGCCAAGAAAACAGCGCAATGACAGTTATAGCGATCCTTTAGCAGACAACACAACTTGGAAAGTTTTTGGGAAATATCGCTAAGTATATTTCCCAAAGTATTTCAAAACTTCTTCAAGTTTTTCTTATACCAGTCAATAAAAGTTTTATAATATATTTCGGGATGTTTTTTCTGCTTCCAATCATACATTGAGATGCGGAAACGTCATCCGCAATTGTCTGAGGCAGGACTACCAATGATGAATAATGTTTTTGCAATACATCAATCAATTTGCGGTATTTGTCGAGTCTTGCGGATGACAATGGTTTTGCCTACTTTTGCCAAAACAAAAGTAGGTCGAGCCGAAGGCTAGTCCCAAAATATAAACTTTAGATGTAAGACCCCGTCAAAAACAAACCACTTATATTATGTTACTTTCCAAGAATGGTATTATATAAGTAAAGTTTACCAAAAAGGTTTTGCGACTGAAAAAAGCGCTAAATCTTGTGAAGTTTGTTCTAATAAAAGTTGTTGACGTGCCGCAAGCCAACCCAACGCAAACCATGCTTTAGGTTCATGCTCCACCATACTTTTAAACAAATCCTCAGCCACAATTAAGTCATTATATTGTCCTAAGCTTTCTTGAGCAGGTTTAAGTGCTTTGAGATATTTTTTAACTTTTTCAGCATCATAAATAGATGAAATAAACTCAATACTATAACGTAAACGTTTTAAGCGTTTACGTGTGCGGTGACGCTCATCAATCGCTAAATCTAAATAATGTTGTGCATCATCTACAATCTGTTGATGAAGTTTTTTAATGTCTTTTTCAAATTTTTTCTTTAAGTTTTCTTTGGTTTTTTCACTATTTTTTTCATTTACATATTGGATCAGAGACAAAATCAAATTGTTAAATTGCATAGATTTAAAAACACTGTCTAAACCTGTTTCATTTTCATGAGAATAGTGAGGTAATTCAAACTCAGGCGCACCCGCCACTTTAAGCTGCGGTAATAACTCTTCTTCAATGACATCGAGGTCACGCATTGTACCCAGTTGCCTAAAGAGTTGTGCCAGTTGTTCTTCCCACGTTGGATCAATATGATTTGACCATTTAGAAAAAGTTTTTAAAGCACTTCTTAAACGACGAATAGCGACTCGTGCTTGATGGACATGTTCACTGTGAAAATTGCCTGAAGCGATTGCGGTACTATTTGGCAAAATATGTTGTAAGGCATTATTTATAATATCTTTAAGTGCTTGTTCAGGCGATTCATCTGCATTTAGAGTCAATGGTGTTTGAAACTCAACAGGATTTTCAGGAGTATTTTTCGCTAATAAAAAACCACGTTGGGCTTTGCTACGAACATCAAGCCATAGTCCATAACGTTTAACACGCGGTAAAACAAAAGAAATTAAATCTTGGATCGTGCCTTGTTTAAGTTCAAATTCTATTTCAAAAATATCTGCGACTTGATCTTGGTGAGTTATTTTGCCTATATCTAAACTGACTTCTATTTGGCTTTTTTGGAAGTTAAAGAGTGTGACAAATCGCTCAACTTGTGTTTCAAACTGGATATGCAGATCTGGCTGAATTTTTTTAAAGAGTTTTAGCGTTTTTTTATCAATTTCTTTTTGATTTTGATAAACATCTAAATCTAAACTTTCGGGTTCTTGTTCTCCTAAGTCTTGCTCAAACTCTGAGCGTTGCAATTGTTGAGCAGTCGGCAGTTTAAGTGTTTGTATCCAATCTGAATTTTCTAGACGCTGTCGTAATGAAATTTGTTTCTCAGAAAGTGTAAATTCATCAGTATCAAAATATTTTGCATTGAGTTGTAGGGTGTTAAAGTTTTTTCTTTGAATGGTTTTGACCAACAAATCTTGTTTATCTGGTGCAATTTGAAATTTTAATTCTACTTCGAGCATAGCAATACATCCTAAATTAAGACTTATTGTTCATATTAAAACAATACCTTATCGGCACCTGAAAGGCGTAAAAATATTGTGTATAAACGTGTCATGTTTGTATTTTGTTTTAATTGGTTATTTCTACTGAGGTTTTAGGCTGAGTTTTATACAATAAAACGCTTAATTAGAATCAATTTATTATAAAAATTATGTTGAACAATCGCTTAGAGATATTGAGAATTTACCACTCAGTTTGGAATGTGGTCAAAATTCGCTATAAGCATCCGATCCGAGATATGCTGATCTTGGGATTTATTTTATTAATCCATACGTTATTGTCTGTTGCAGTACCTTATATTTTAAAAGAAATTGTCGATCAGTCGAAGTCAGGTACAACTCAGCTGGAAATGACACAGCTCTTTACCTGGATGAATCTATATATTTTGGCAACAGCTTATGCACTGGGTTGGTTGCTCATGAATCTTTTAAACCATGTGCAAGGATTTCTAAGTGCAAACTTACAAACCAAATTTAAAATTGCATTATTACATGGAAGCGTACAACAGTTTTTTAAGACCACATTTGCTGAACAGAAAAAGATAGAGGTAGGCGTTTATCAAACAGATATTTTACGTGGCGCAACCTCATTTGGCACGATTACTTATGTGATTCTTTTCGTATTAATTCCTATTATTTTTCAAATACTAAGCATGGTATGGGTATTAGCACAGTCTATTGCCTTAAATTATGCTTTGTATTTTATGATTTTTGCTTTTGTTACCTTTGTATTGAATATTTATTTTACAGCCAAAGGAAATGATATTTTTACCGCCATGTATGATGCACAAAATCAAGTTGGTCAGTTTTTTGTAGAAAAAATTCAAGCCAATTATGATATTAAGGTGAATGGTGCACAAAATTATGAAATGAATTTATATGAAAAGCGTTTAAATCATTATAAAAATGAAATGGTGAATAGTTATCGAAAATTAGCTTGGATCATGGCGATACAAGTATTTTTTGTTGGTGCATTTTTGCTTACCTTTATGCTTCTTACAGTATATTTATTTAAACATCAAAATGTTACGTCAGGTGACTTTGTTCTGATCAGTACTTATATAATTGCATTAACCATGCCGCTGCTCATGGTGTCACAAAGTATTATTCAGTTGAAAGGTGACTTTATTGCCATCGAAAAATTTTACCAATATTTTAACTTGGAAACTGACCAATTGAAGCTTGAAAATATCATAGATCAGCCAGTTTTCTACACCTTTAAAAATGCTCAATTGCATTTAGGAAAAAACTTAATCCAAAATTTTAACTTGGAAATTGAGCAAAATAAAATCTATGTTGCAATCGGGCAAACAGGTATAGGAAAGACCAGTTTTATTAACTACTTAATCGGTTTAGAACGTATAGAAGCAGGGCAGTTATTTTATAAAAATATCGATATTAGTAAGCAATTTTCGGAAAATATTTTTAAGGAAATTGCAGTGGTCAGCCAAATGCCTATGGTCTATTCAGGTACGCTTCGGGAAAATTTAATTCATAATAGTCGTTATCATTATAGTGACGATGAATTGAAAGAGTATTTATCTAAATTTAATTTAATCAATTTATTAGAGAAAAATAATTTGAGCTTAGATGATGACCTACAACATATTTATAAAAGTTTTTCGGGTGGGGAGAAACAAAGAATTAGCATTATTCGCGCATTGTTGAAAAAGCCGAAGTTGCTGATTATGGATGAACCTACAGCAGCATTGGATGAGCAAACTAGTCTAGAAGTGATACAATTTATACGCAATCAAGTGTCGACTATTTTCATGATTTCTCACGCAAATTATGCGATGAAGTATGCAGATCAAGTGATTAATTTTGATGAGCTGATTCAGCAAAATCAGCGCAGCAAAGATATTTAAATCACGCTGCGCTTATTTAATTATTTTAAAAACTTACGGCTGACGAGGAATTGCTCTGTCGCTTCCAATAGTTTTTCTGCATAAACTTCTTGCTTTGCTGTTAGCCAACCTAAGGCAAACCAGTCGCTCGCTTCTAGATCGCTTTGTTGTAAATATGAGGCAGATGAAGCAAGTACCTGATATTGTTCAGAAGCATGTTGTGCATCATTCAGTGCTTTGCCATATTTTTGCAAGTTTTTGACATCATAAATCGTGGTTAAAATTGGAAAACTAAATTTTAATTCACTTAATCTTAATGCCAATTCCTCTAAAGTTTCGAGATCAGCTAAATCAGCTTGATGTAAGCTTTCTTGCAGTTGTTTATATTGATTTTGCAAAGTATTTTGTGCAAACCATTTTAAATCATGCGCTTGAGTTTTCTTTTCATCATTTAGACTGAACATAAGAAGTTCTAAATAATGTTGAACATTCAGTGTGGATTTCACTAAATTATTTAATTTTTCTTTAGCATATAAAATATCTTTGTCTAGGCTCTCTGCGGTTTTAGGATTTTGTAATAACGCACCTAATGTATTTTGCATGTGTTCAAAATGCGCTAGATTTTGGAAATGGCTTTTAAATGCTGCCAATTGATACGCCCATTTATCCGAAATATCCTCACTCCATTCCTTGAATAAAGAAATACTTAAATGTAAATGATGCAGTGCAATTTGTGCCTGTTGTAAGTGTTCAGGCTCAGCAACATTGGCAGAAATTGCAGCGATGTTCGGCAATAAATGCTGTAATTGATTGGCGATAAGCAGTCTTAAATTAAAATCTGCGGATTCTTTTTTATTTAAAATGAGTTCCTTCGCAAGCTTGGCTGGACTGACGGATTTATTTTCAAGTAATAAATTGCCAAATTCGGCTTTACTGCGTACATCGAGCCAGAGTTGATATTTTTTTACCCATTCAAAACTAAAAGCAAGTAGGGATTGGATCGAGCCACTTTTAAGCTCAAACTCTACTTCATAAATATCCCGCTGAGCTGTTTCGGTGCGAATTTCACCAATATCGATACTGATTTCAATTTCTGCATCTTGGTATTCAACTACACGAAAAGTACGTTGAATGTCAGTTTCAAACTGTAGTTTAAGCTGGTCATGCGTTTCGTCTAAGGCATTTTTTAAAACTTGTAATGTTTCGGGATGTGTTTGATAAATCTCTAAATTTAACTCAGGTGCTTGTTCTAACTCACCTAGATCGTGATTATGTTCAAAGCGATGAAGTTGGCTTTTTCCCATAGCTTTTAAAGTTTGAATCCATCGACTGCCTTCGAGGCGTTGACGTAAAGCTGCTGAATGTTGCGCTAATGTTTTATGTTCAGTGTCGTAATATTTGGCTTGTAATTGAATTGTTTCAGATTTTTTGGGGTCTAAAGCCTTCAGGAGTGCATTGCGACGCGCTTCTGGAATCTGAAATTTTAACTCAACTTCAAGCATAGAATTTTCCTAAACAACTATAATCATAACTTTAATCTTAGCGTAAATTTTTCTAAAAAAATGTTGAAATATCAACTCAAAATACACTAAGACTGAGAGATTGAAATTGTAACGGATATTGAAAAATAAAGCAGATCAATCCTGTTACGATCTTAGGCAAAACACAAAAAATCTGTCGAAAAGCAGATTGCCTTTTTTCAAGCGAAACTATACTCTGAACGAGATAAAAATTATTCAAAAGGAAACTATCGTGAATAGCCAAGTTGAATCTAAGCAAGAGTTGATGAGCCAGCCACAATTTCAACTTCCCATTAAAAACTATTCTGAATTTTATCGCTTTTATTTAACTGAACATCGCAATATCACCAGTCGCCGTTTGCATGCCTTGGGCAGCAGTATTGGTTTATATTTTTTTAGTAAAGCAATTCGCCAGCGTAAAGCAAAATATTTCGTGTATGGTTTAGTGTCTGGTTATGCTTGCGCATGGGTGGGGCATTTTGTTTTTGAGAAAAATAAACCTGCAAGCTTTAAGCAGCCTTTATATAGTTTTATTTCTGATTGGAGAATGTTGGCGGATATTCTTCGTGGAAATTTAAGTTTAAAAGATCGTGCCTTAGATAAAATCGAAAGCTAAAAGTTTAATGAAATTTAAAATAAAAACTCAAAACTTCTTTTATTTTCATAAATTAGCTGAACATTTAAGTTATAAATAAAAGAAGTGATTTAACTGATGTAAAATAAAATTGTGAGGGGAAATATGGCGAAAATTGAGTTGACTCCACCAGATACGGTGCCTTTGGTTGAAGAAAAACAAGTGGGTGGAGCAGTAAAAATCAAGCCAGAAGTTGTGCAGAGTTTAAATCTACAAGTTGAGCAATTTTTACAGCATTTAATCGACTTACCTGTGCATGAAAAATCCTTTCAGGATAAAGTCAATGCGGTACACCAACTCGGTTATAGTAGTGTCAAAAAGTCATCTCGACTGAGCCATCGTTTGTTGTCAAGATCACTTAATCAACTCAATGATGATACTGAAAGCCAAAATATTAGCCAAAGTTTAGTTGACCTAAAACAAACCTTAGATAGTTTAAATCCTGCCAATAATCAAAAGTTTTTTGCCGTGCGTAAGTGGCTGAAATTTTTACCTTTGGGTGAGCGAGTAGAAGACTATTTTGATAAATATAAATCTTCAGAAGAACATATTAATGTCATTTTAACCAGTTTAGAAAATGGTAAAGATGAGCTGATTAAAGACAATATTGCTTTAGAACGTGACAAACGTACCATGTGGGATACGATGCAAGAACTTGAACAATATAGTTATATTGGGCAAGAACTTGGACATAAAGTTGAGCAAGTGATTGAAAACGTACGTTCGTCTGATCCACAAAAAGCCATGGTTTTACAAGAAGAAGTTTTATTCTATGTAAAGCAAAAAGTCACCGACTTAATGACGCAGCAGGCAGTAAGCGTACAAGCCTATATGTCTTTAGATTTGATTCGTAAGAATAATTTAGAATTGATCAAAGGTGTAGATCGTGCCTTAATGACGACAGTTTCGGCATTGCAAACAGCGATGGTGGTTGCACAAGCACTTTCAACTCAAAAACTGGTCTTAAATCAGGTGAAAATCATCAATAGCACAACTGAAGATTTGATTGTTTCGACCAGTAAGATGCTTAATCAACAAACCCGTGAAATACAATCACAGTCTGCGAATAGTGTGATCAATGTTGAAAAGTTACAGACTGCATTTAATCAAATCTTTGAAACAATAGATTTGGTCAATGAGTTTAAAGTCAGAGCCTTACCCAACTTACAACAAAGTATGGATCATTTAGCAACACAGTTACAACGAGCACAACAATATACTGATCAGGTTCGACAACAAGAAGTTGAGCAGCAATTGAGAGATAAAACCCTCCCATTGCAAGACTTTGTTTCTATAGAAGAAAAAGCCAATTAACCTGAGAAATGTGTTTGAAGCAAAAAGTCACATCTTATGGCTTTTAGCTGCTCATTCTTAATGCTTAATCTTTATGACTATTTTGCTGAATTTTAAAAAGCTCAGGTTGCTTTAATTTATATTTCAAAAACTGACCATGATCTATCAGTTGATTCAAATCATTCGTATAGATCGACTCAGCAATATTCTGAAACTCATCTACAATCACTTGTAATTGTTGTTCGATGATTTGATTGGGTGTTTGTTGATGATCTAAAACTTGTCGATCTCTTAAAAACTGAGGAAGATCAATAAAGTGTTGTAAGGCTGGGCTAAGGTAAGCATTTAAGGTTTTTTGAATGTCCATAATTTCATGTTGAAAGGATTGGTTTTGACTATTTTGCAATTTGTCATTCATTAAATGCATGATTTCTTCAATATTTTTAAGTTTGTTTTGTGCGCTTTTACTTAAATGTTGCAGACTAGTATTTTGCAAATCTTGGTAATTACTAAATAATTGTTGATATTGCAATACATAGAGATTGGGATGTGTATTTGAGGCAAAGTTTTGAACGGGCTGTTGTTTATCATCTTGTGAATTACTTTGCACATCTGTATCATTTTTTTTATGAAACCTATGATTCCATAAGTAACCCCCTAATATGAGAGCAATTAAAAATACATAAGCCAACTCTATGTTAATCATCAAAATAATGATGGTTGTAATAACAAGTAAGCAAGCCACCCCAACAATCAGTAAAGATTCTTTTCGAGAAAATCGAATACCCGCTTTATGATCCTTGCGCATAGTTTTACCAAACAACAAATGTATTTTGAGTGATTTTAAATATCAGTTTCATATTTTAATTTTTTTAAAATGGTGAACATTCATTGTGGATTGTAAGTCATTTGGGGAGCAAAATTCTATTTTCTTAAGCAAAGTTTAAATAATTTTATTCTACTGAATGCACAAATTTTCCTAATCCAAAGCGATTTGAATTTATGACGAAAAGAATAAATCATAACCCATTCGTCCAATTAAAAAGATCAATAAAATCAGAAAGAAAATACGAATAAATCCACTGCCATATTTCATAGCAAGTGTTGTGCCTGTGATCGCGCCTAAAATATTACATACTGCTAATATGATTGCAGCGAGCCAAATCACATGACCTGTGGGAATAAAGAAAAACATTGCAGCAGCATTGGTTGAAACATTAACCAGTTTTGCAGAAGCGGAAGCATTTAAAAAGTCGAAAGCAAATACCTTCACAAATAAAAATAACAAGAAGCTGCCTGTGCCTGGACCAAAAATACCATCATAGAAACCGATAAGTGCGCCAAACACGATTCCAAGCGCAATTTCTTTTTTGCCTGCTTGTAAAACCGTGTGAATTTTCCCCAAATCTTTTTTAGTAAAAGTATAAATTGCAATGGTGATTAATAAGAAAAATACGATATATCGCATGAATTCTTTGGGAATCAGTGAAACTGACATTGCGCCAAAAAAAGAAAATATAAAAGCAGCCAGCATAGTTGGAAGTACTAATTTCCAATTGATCGTTACTTTCTTAAAGTAAGCAAATGCAGAAGAAAGTGTACCGGCCATAGCAATGATTTTATTGGTACCAAAAATAGTGGCTAAACTATGCTTTGGAAATGCATGCATTAAAGCAGGTAATTGAATCAAACCACCGCCACCAACTGCAGCATCAATAAGACCGCCACAAAAGGCGAAAAAGCCAAGACTAAGCAAAATACTCTGATATTCCATTATCGATCTGCTTGGGGAGAGAATAGAGAGTTTATGCTAGAAATATTGAGCATGAAAGTAATAATAAACCTTCAAATCTCATAAAATGAGATTTGAAAGTTTGATAAGGCGATATACTATTTTACTTTATATAGCCTTTATTAATCAAAGGCTTAAAAATACGATAATAAATTGCCAAGACCAGATTTAAAATGAAATCTTTATATTTGTGCCATACAGCAAGTCCAGAAATATTGACAAATAATGCAAGTAAAAAAGCGCCCAACATGTCGATAGGGAAATGCACGCCAACATAGACACGCGACCATGCCACTAACCAAGCCACCAGAATGAGAAGTTTGCCAAGTTCACGTTGCGCTGAAAAATAGTAGGCAAAAGCAATACTACTAAATATAGTCATGTGATTACTGGGAAATGAACCTGTTGGCTTATGTTGAATGAGTGTAATACCTAGATCCATTACAAAAGGGCGAGGCGAATAAAAAATATGAGAAATCAATTGGCTTATAGAAAGCGTAATACAAGTAAAAATAAAAGCTTTTAAAATTTGTTTCTTGACTTGTTCATTGCCACGAAACCACATTACAGCAAAAGCAAAAATCATTAAATACAATAAATCATTGGCAATGAAAATTGCATAGTTCACCATGAATGATGAGGCATGATCTGGTGCATTTAAAATATTAAAGAGGGCAATGTTTAAGTTTTGAAGCGACATTATGGTAAAAATCAAGTAAATCGTCGGTTGTCCACTCTAATGCCTTTGTCATGAAAATGAAATATATGAGTAACGCAAAGCAAACATTTTAAGATTGTTTTGATGATGTTTTAGATTTTTCAATAAAAAACAGCAGAATAACAATATTAATCTGCTGTTTTTATTAAGTTTAGTAAGCTTGTTAAAATAAGGCTTATTTAAATTGAACTGTTCCGTTCGCATTTACTGTGATTTTAGACTCGCCAGCAGCCATATTTTGCCCACCACTTGCATCAGCGGCTTCAAACTTTGCCATGCTTGCACGCATCATGATCGGTTGAGGTGCATAATTATTGGTATTGATATTTAAACTCACTAAATTATATGCAGATTTATTCCATGCTTGGGTTAAAATTTGTGCACGTTGTTGGAAGTTTTTCGATGCTTCCACCATAAGCTCATTTTCAACTTTTTTGCGCTGTTCATCTGAAACAGTAAAGTTGATCGATTGGGTTTGGAAATTCTGTTGTAATTCATTGATTAATTGGCTCGCAGCCTTAAAATCTTTACTTTCGATACGAACTTCAGCACGACCACGCCATTCTTTCAATTTTTGACTGTCATTGTCATAAATTGGATAAGTGGTTTGTGAACCTGTTTCAACTTTCACTTGCGGGTATTTCTTTGCAGTGGCAATCGCTTGGTTCATGAGCTGGGTAATTTGTGCAGACAGCTCAGCAGGTTGTTTGTTGGTTTTCTCGATGAAAAGAACGGCATGCATTTCATCATTTGATACTTGACGAGTTGCGTCAGCTTGAACATTGACAATATTGTAATTTAAAGGCTCATTTTCGGCTGCAATCGTCATAGTGCTTAGCGTTGTTCCTAAAAGTAGAGTAGTTAAAGCTAAATAACGCATGGTAAATCCTTAAAAAATATTGATATACAAATATATTTTTGAATAAATTTGAAGATACTTCGATCTTAAAGCCAAGTTGAGGAATAGATTCGAGGATATTGTGGTGGATTTGTAATGTTTAAGGTGTATTTTGAAATCATTCTATTTTAAAAAAGATTTTAAATATTAATCTGTTATTGTAATTTTTCTAAAAAAGCTTACTGCGAAAACTACATAAATAAAAATCTTTAAAATATTTCAAAGTTTTCTTTCATCTGTCACATAGTATGATGATACTCTAAGTCTAAGTTAGGATGAATGTTTTTTCCAATGAACTACTGAGCAATAAGTTCATAAAAGATATTTATTTTCTTGAAAAAAACTGTATTATCGCCCTCCTAGTTAGGGCTATGAAAAATTCTGACTAACTAGATTTCTATAAAGCACCGAGTCAAAGGACCGCAAGTCACCCGACTTATTTCTTTCAACCCATATCAGAGATGGTAATTCGATATGAGCGTTACTTCTGTAAATCCTGCTGCCACTTCCACAAACGAATACTACTTGACTCGCCAAAGTCAGATGGAATCGAATGTTCGTAGTTATCCACGTAAATTACCGTTAGCGATAGCGGAAGCACATGGTTGTTGGGTTACCGATGTTGAAGGTACAAAATACCTCGATTGTTTAGCTGGGGCAGGAACATTGGCTTTGGGCCATAACCATCCTGCGGTGATTAAAAGTATTCAAGACACTTTAGCAAGTGGTTTGCCTTTACATACTTTAGATTTAACAACGCCTTTAAAAGATGCTTTTACTGAAGCACTACTTGAACAGTTACCTGGTGGTAAAGAAGAGTATTGTTTACAGTTCTGTGGTCCATCTGGTGCAGATGGTACAGAAGCGGCGATTAAATTAGCGAAAACCTACACTGGTCGTAGTACTGTGATCAGCTTCTCTGGTGGTTACCATGGTATGACACATGGTGCATTGGCGATGACTGGTAACTTATCTGCTAAAAATGCGGTGAATGGCTTAATGCCAGGCGTACAATTTATGCCATATCCGCATGAATACCGTTGCCCATTGGGGCTCGGTGGTGAGGCAGGTGTAGATGCTTTGACTTATTACTTTGAAAACTTCATTGAAGATGTAGAAAGTGGTGTAACCAAACCTGCTGCTGTGATTCTTGAAGCCATTCAAGGTGAAGGTGGTGTGGTTTCAGCACCTGCAAAATGGTTACAAAAAATCCGTGAAGTGACTGAGCGTCACAACATTGTCTTGATTCTTGATGAAGTTCAAGCCGGCTTTGCCCGTTCTGGTAAAATGTTTGCTTTTGAACATGCAGGCATCGAGCCTGATGTTGTCGTGATGTCGAAAGCGGTAGGCGGTAGTTTACCACTTGCAGTATTAGGTATTAAGCGTAAGTTCGATGCTTGGCAACCTGCAGGTCACACGGGGACTTTCCGTGGCAACCAACTTGCAATGGGTACTGGTCTTGCAACCATCAAAACCATCAAAGAACAAAACTTGGCTCAAAATGCACAAGAGCGTGGTGATTTCTTACAAGCTGAATTGAAAAAATTAGCACAAGAGTTCCCATGTATTGGTAATGTACGTGGTCGTGGTTTAATGATCGGTGTTGAGATTGTAGACGAACGTAAACCAGCAGACCATATGGGCTCTTTACCTGCTGATTCACAATTGGCTGCTGCGATTCAAACAGCATGTTTCAACAATAAATTATTGCTTGAAAAAGGTGGTCGTAGCGGTACAGTGATCCGTTTACTTTGCCCACTGATTATTACTCAAGAAGAATGTGTAGAAGCGATTGCACGCTTTAAGAAAGCAGTTGCAGAAGCTCTTGTTGCAGTTCGAGGCGCATAATACATGGTAGATTTTGCAGAACATCGTAAAGCGTTACTCTGCAATGATGCTGGGTCTATTGCTGACTATGAGTCAGCAATGGCTGAGGCGACTAAAGCAGTCGCAGCATGGTTGCAAAACGATAAAATGTATACAGGTGGGAGCATTAAGGAACTTCGTTCAGCGATTTCTTTTCAACCATCTAAACAAGGTTTAGGTTTACACCAATCGCTTGAGCGTATGGTGGAACTTTTTCTTAATAAAAGTTTAAAAGTACATCATCCACACTCTTTGGCGCATTTGCATTGCCCAACCATGGTGACTAGTCAAATCGCTGAAGTATTGATTAATGCCACCAACCAATCGATGGACTCATGGGACCAAAGCCCTGCAGGTTCGTTGATGGAAGTACAATTGATTGATTGGCTTCGTCAAAAAGTAGGTTATGGTGCAGGTCAAGCAGGCGTGTTCACTTCAGGTGGTACACAGTCGAACTTGATGGGTGTGTTACTGGCTCGTGACTGGTGTATTGCAAAAAACTGGAAAGACGAAAACGGTAATCCGTGGTCTGTACAGCGTGATGGTGTGCCAAACGATGCAATGCGTAATGTCAAAGTCATTTGTTCTGAAAATGCTCATTTTTCTGTGCAAAAGAACATGGCAATGATGGGCATGGGTTTCCAATCAGTGGTCACTGTTCCTGTGAATGAAAATGCACAGATGGATGTCGATGCACTGGAAAAAACCATGGCACATTTGCAAGCTGAAGGCAAAATCGTGGCATGTGTCGTTGCAACTGCGGGTACCACCGATGCAGGGGCAATTGATCCACTGAAAAAAATCCGTGAAATCACCAACAAATATGGCGCTTGGATGCATATCGATGCGGCATGGGGTGGTGCGCTGATTTTGTCAAATGATTACCGTTCTATGCTAGATGGTATTGAATTGTCAGATTCAGTTACGCTTGATTTCCACAAGCATTATTTCCAAAGCATTTCTTGTGGTGCTTTCTTACTGAAAGATGAAGCGAACTATCGTTTCATGCACTATGAAGCTGAATACTTAAATTCTGCATACGATGAAGAGCATGGTGTTCCTAACCTCGTTTCTAAATCATTACAAACAACACGTCGTTTTGATGCGTTGAAATTGTGGATGACGATTGAAAATCTAGGTGAAGAGCTTTACGGTTCGATGATTGATCACGGTGTTAAACTCACACGTGAAGTTGCTGATTATATCAACGCAACTGACGGTCTAGAAATGCTGGTTGATCCACAATTTGCATCAGTTTTGTTCCGTGTTGTACCAGAAGGTTATCCAACAGAACTACTGGATACACTGAATCAAAACGTGGCAGATGAACTGTTTGCACGTGGTGAAGCAAATATTGGTGTAACGAAAGTGGGTAATGTTCAATCATTAAAAATGACCACTTTAAGTCCAGTTGCAACCTTAGAAAACGTACAGAATTTGCTTGCTCTTGTGCTAGCAGAAGCTGAGCGTATCAAAGGACCTATCGCAGATGGTACTTATACACCTGCGATTGACTAATCCATTTAGTTGATTTTAATAATTTTTTGAAAACCGAGTTAAGTGATTAGCTCGGTTTTTTATTGGATTTTTAAAATTCTAAAAATAAGTATTGAAAACATTCAAGACGCTATTACTTTTTTATTTCAACAATTTAAAGCATAATTATATACACAATACATTTATTTAATTTTTTATTTTAGGTCAGTTATGCCTATCGAAATAGTTGAAAGATGGTTGCATTTGACCACGCAGAAAAATCAACAGGTGATGCATAATGTTGCACGCTTATGGGAAATTGGTCAAAAGGCAAAATCTCCACAAGATATTTTAGATGGTTTGCATCCATGGGGCGATTGTAAGGATTTATATTTTCATAATTTTATTGCACAAATCTGTTGTATGGTGGGTGTATTGATTCTCATTTTTGGATGGATCATTCATGCTTATATTGCTTTTGCTTTAACTTTTTGCATCGGTGTTTTGTGTTTATTTATCGCTTACTTGATCTATGAGCCAAGTCAGCCTGTCGATGAGGTGATTGGATTTTTAGAGTATCGTATGATTGAGTTAAAATATGACTTTAAAACCAATCAGATACCAGAGTATTTACCGCAGTATAGCCACTCCGTCTTGGTGATAAGTAAGCTGAAACAGGCATTCCCTTTATTTTCCAAAGGAAATGCAAGCAATGAAATTACACAATATATTTCAACCACATGGCAAATTGAAAATAAAAAACTGCCTGTGTTATTATTTCATTATCGTTATATAAGTGAATTATCTATAAGTCACTTAAATGGCGAACAAAACAAAATAAAAAGTACCTATAAAAATCAATGGGGTGCTTTTATTTTTGGTACAGAGCCCTTAGGTGTTGCTGCAAATAATCGACATGGCAGTTTTTTTGAACCTTATACAAAAAAGTGGTCAACCAGTGATATCTTTCTCAATGAAAACGTGAGTATTTTTGGTTATGATCAACAACAACTTGCACGTACAATTAGTCCAATGTTAACTTTAAAATTAAGTGATTTTTTTCAAAACTATTCGGGTGAAGTGATCTTCCATTTTGAGGAAAAAATGTTGTGCTACATGGGAGATCAAAATTTATTGGCTCGTCGTCAACAGAAACAGAAAATTCGTGATACTTCTCATTTACGGGGGCACTTACGTAGATTGCGTATGCCAGAATATGAATTATTTAAACAACAAATGACGAGTTTGATTTCATAAATGCATTAGGGGGAAATAGACATGGGGATTTTGATTTTTGTTACTATTTTTATGGTATTGATCGTCTGGGGGATTTTTATTCGCAATAATATTGTACGATATTTTAATGCAACTCGGCGTGCATGGGCGGAAGTCGCTAATTTTGAAGCACAAAAAGCTAAAATTTTAGAAGGATTAGAGCGGGTACTCTCACAATATACGCAATTTGAAAAATCCACCTTAGAAAAAGTCACGGAATTGCGTCAGCAAATTCTAAACTTAAATATGAACAATGCCGATGTTTCCCAACTACAGCATATTGAAAAACTAAGCCAAGATTTAATGAAAAATTTAAATGTAGTGGTTGAGAATTATCCTGAATTAAAAGCAGATCAGTTGTATTTAACCATGATGGATGATATCCAAGAACAGAATCAAAATGTTGGAGCAGCAATTACGATTTTTAATCGGAATGTTGAAGCCTTTAATAATACTATTCAAATCTTCCCTAATAATGTGATTAATACCTTAACCTTGTCTAAAAAACCAATTCGTCCATTTTCAGATCCGATTTTATTAAAAAACTTTAATTATCGACCAAATTTTTAAATTTGAATTAAAGTTTTGTTATTTATAGGTTTATTTAATAGATGTTTTGATTTTAAACAGCATCACGTTGTTGTTTTTCTATGTCTAAAAAATAAAAACGTGAAATTGCGATAATTTTAATGCCTGTTGAATAATTCTATTCGAGAATTTTTTCAAAATATGGCAGAATATGCGGTTTTAAAGTTTTTAGAGGATTGGCAGCATGCGCTTTGTTGATGAAGCAGTCATTACCGTAGAGGCTGGCGACGGTGGCAATGGCGTAGCCAGTTTTCGCCGTGAAAAGTTTGTACCATTTGGTGGTCCAGATGGTGGTGATGGTGGTCGTGGTGGCAGTATATATATCCAAGCCGACGATAATACCAGTACCTTAGTAGATTATCGTTATACCCGTAAATTTCGTGCAGAACGTGGTAAAAACGGTGCTGGCGCAAACTGTGCTGGTCGAGGTGGTGAATCGGTCACATTGAAAGTTCCAGTGGGAACAACCATTGTCGATACTGAGTCAGGCGATATCATCGGTGATTTGGTCGAAAATGGTCAACAGGTTTTAGTTGCAGGTGGTGGTGAAGGTGGGTTGGGAAATACCCATTTTAAATCATCAACCAACCGTGCGCCGCGTAAGTGTACGCATGGTACCAAAGGTGAGTTTCGTGAAATTCGCTTAGAGTTAAAAGTATTGGCAGATGTGGGCTTACTGGGTATGCCAAACGCAGGTAAATCTACTTTTATTCGTGCAGTTTCTGCGGCAAAACCGAAAGTTGCAGATTATCCATTTACCACGATGGTGCCTAATTTGGGCGTGGTCGATGCAGATAGTCACCGTTCATTTGTAATGGCAGATATTCCAGGACTTATCGAAGGTGCAGCAGAAGGTGCAGGACTTGGAATTCGCTTCCTGAAACATTTGGCACGTACACGTATTTTATTGCATATTGTAGATGTTCAACCCATTGATGGTTCTGACCCTGCATATAATGCTAAAGCGATTTTGGAAGAATTAAAGAAATTCTCTCCAACATTGTCAAAACTTCCAATTGTTCTTGTTTTAAACAAGCTCGATCAAATTGCTGAATCTGAACGAGAAGAATGGTGTAATCATATTCTTGCAGAATTACAATGGGATGGTCCAGTGTTTAAAACTTCAGGTTTAACTTCTGAAGGGACAAAAGATGTTGTGTATTACCTCATGGATCAAATCGAACAGCAACACGAACGTGAAGTTGAAGATCCTGAATATGCAGCAGAAATCAAAGCTTTCCGTGATCAGCTGGAGGCTGAAACACGTGAGCAAACAATTGCCGCAAAAGAAGCTTATCGTGAAATGCGTCGTCAACAACGTCTTGCAGGATTGTTGGGTGATGATGACGAAGACGATGATGGTGATGATGGCGAAATGGAAGTGTATTACGTACGTTAAGCAAACGTACAACTGAGGACAAGATGATAGAAGTGGTAGATGGGCAACGTCAGCTCAAGGCTTTAAAACGTATCGTTGTTAAAATCGGATCATCTTTACTCACAGCAAATGGGCAAGGTTTAGATTTGGATGCAATTTCGCATTGGGCGAAACAGATTGCAGATCTACACAATGCAGGACACGAGATCATTCTCGTGTCATCAGGTGCTGTGGCTGAAGGGATGGTTCGTATGAAGCTTGACAGTCGACCCACCGATCTACCCAGTCTTCAGGCATGTGCTGCCATTGGTCAAATGGGACTCATCCAAACATGGTCAAGTGTTTTGGAAAATCATGCTATTCAAACGGCTCAAGTGTTACTGACTCATGATGATTTGGCAGATCGTCGCCGTTATTTGAACTCTTGTGATGCATTGCAACATTTGATTGATTGGCGGGTGATTCCTGTGATCAATGAGAATGACACAGTATCTACTGATGAAATTCGTTTTGGGGATAATGACACGCTTGCTGCGATGGTGGCTGGTCAAGTGCATGCAGATTTGTTGATTATTTTAACCGATCAGCAAGGCATGTTTGACTCTGACCCTCGTTCAAATCCAGATGCGAAACTTTTCCATACTGTTCGTGCAATGGATGAAACTTTATTTGATATGGCTGGCGGTGGTGGTAAGTTTGGTCGCGGTGGTATGTTGACCAAAGTTCGAGCTGCACGTTTGGCGGCAAAATCAGGTTGTCCAACGCTGATTGCCAGTGGTGAAAGTGACAATGTACTTGCTCGGCTTATGTCTGGTGAGATGCTGGGTACGCTATTTATCACTGATGATGACCGTGTTACTGCGCATCAACAATGGCTTGCTGCGCATTTGCAAACCGCAGGGCGTTTGGTGTTGGATGATGGTGCTGTAAAAGCCATTAAAGAAAATCATCGTAGTTTATTGCCTGTCGGTGTAAAAGCAGTAGAAGGACATTTTGAGCGTGGTGATGTGGTTGAGTGTGTCGATACGCAAGGGCATCGTGTGGCTGTTGGTCGGGTGAATTTTAGTTCTCGTTCGGCTGAGATCGTCAAAGGGTTAGCATCGGATAAAGTGCATCAGGTGTTAGGTGAAGCACGTTCTTTGGAAATGATACATAGAAACCATATGGCGATTTATTAATTTTCAAAGCTCAATTTAAAATAAAAAACCTCGCAAGTTAGCGAGGTTTTTTGTTATATGAATATCTTTAAATATCATCATAGCTCTCTAAATTTTCATTGAAAGCTTGTTCAATTTGAATAATCTCATCAAATGTCAGTTGTTTATATTGAAACAGTGGCGTTTTTAATAATTCATTGATAGCAAGAATTGCATCTGTTTCAGGTTCAGTAATTTGAAGCACATTATTGTTAAAATGGAAACATGGATATTGTTCAATGGTCGCTTTGAGCAATACAGGAGAATCGCTTAACTCGTGTAAAGAGCCTACTAGTTTTTCTGGAATATTTTTGGCAATAGTATAATTATTGACGAGTTTTTCTAAAGTTTCAGCTTTACTGAGAAAAATTTGTGGTGGTTCAAGTTCAGGAACATTCGCATCACTGATGTCGTAGTCATTTTCTGCTGCATTCCATAAGACATAAAATTTAGTTTGGTCAATATATTCAATACATGAAAAAATATTGGCATCTAATTCGATTAAAATATTGAATAGATCTTCTCGGTTTAATTCACTGAGCACTTGGTAAACGTCAGTCTTATGGTTCTGAATGATTTTTTGAAAAGTTGAGCTTGTATCCAAACCATTTTCATTATTGATAATTTGCAGCCATGAACTCTGATGCGCAAATTGAAACTCTAAGGATTTCCACTGCTCAGTTAAGCGGTCAAGATCGTGACTTTTATATAGAATCGCACCATATTCACCTTCTAGTACACAATGATAATTTTCATCATTAAACATAAAAGATCGCTGTTTTAATAAATAGGTTTTATTCATAAATTTCTCTTATTTTATTGTTTATCTGTGGATTATTCAAAACGGCACATTACTGAAATAAAAAACTAGTAATTTTAGGCAAATTTCTTATTATCAGTTTTTAGTGAAGGTAAAAGCTGATCTTTACCCACCATAAATTTAAAATCCGCCAAACTTAACATCTCTAAATCTTCAACACTATTTCCATACGCATACACCTTGTGATAGCGATCTAGGTCATATTTTTCTAAAATACGAATTCTTTTCTGATCACAACTACAATCAGGTGTCGAATAATGTCCTGTAAATACATGATTTACAATTTCAGTTTCAGTACAAATGAGATCAACCTCTAACAGCGCACAAATATATTCCAAATAAACATCCACTGAGGCTGAAACAATGACAATATCATCAGCTAACCTTTTATGTTTTAAAAACTGCTGATACAGGTTTTGATCAAGCTGTGTGAGTAGATATGGCGCATATTCTTCAGCGAGTTGATTAATTTCCGCAGCGTTTGCTTCTGCAAACATGGCTTTAAAGAGTTTAGGACGCATGGCATCGGCAGGATAAATATTTAAATAATAGGCTTGTATCCAAGGCAAAATTTTAATGGCTTGTTTCACGATATGCCGTTTTGATAAGGCGTAAAAAATGAACCCTGTGAAACTGTCTTTTTTACACAAGGTACCATCAAAATCAAATAAGGCTAAGTTTTTATACGTTTTGCTCTTTGCATGCATGTTTCATAGCGTCCATTTACGCGGCTTGCATACCAATTGGTATTATAATCACGACTTAGTTTTGGCCCAGAAATGACCACTTCAGGCATGATGGCATACATAGGCTCATGACCTGTTTTTTCTTTATATAATTTGGAAATTGCAATATAGGTTTGCGTTTTTTCAAAAGATTTTTCTTTTTCTTTCTTTAAATCATTTCGCAACTGGCGAGGTGTGACTAAGATATTATTTTTTGCAAATAAATTAATGATGGTCTTTTCTGTGGTGGTGGTCGCAGATCGAGGGCTGCCATTTTTATCATAAGAGAGTAAATCACCATCTAGTGCTAAGTCTGCATCTGCTAATTTATCCACCATTTTTTGGAAAGCGGCATTTCGACTTGAATACATTCCTGAGTTATAGTCAGCAAAACGATAAATCGCCTTGTCATAATCGGCAGGGTAGAGCATCAAACGATGAATACCATAATATAAGCCACCATATTCGGTATATAAATCATCACGTAATTCATTGGTGCTCATGCTACTGCGTTTATTTTCTTTGGCATAATTAATATGCACTTGCATAGAACCCAATGTAGTAATTGGATTCATTTTTTCACCAATGTCTTGTCCAACCAGTTTTGCAGCGCCTGTGAGTGCACTGACATGATAATGTTGTGCCATATAGGCAAAAATTTCTCGATACAAAACGTCTAAGTCTTTTTCTGTTTTGACTTTACGCATTTGTTTTAGATAGTTGTCATCAGGTGTGGGTTGGGTTTTTAATACTTGCTCAAAATAGGTAGCAACTGTACCGCCGATGGTGACACCAAGTTTATCTTCAAATTTCTCATTTAAACGTGTGGTAACTTCTTTGACGGCTTTATCGCCTAAGCCCGGCACAACAGGATTGGCGATGAAGTTTGATTCCTGATCGACCACAGCAATCATGGTGCAGACATTGTCTTTGGTGGTCGGAATATTTAGCTCTTGAGAGATATCAAACATATCTTTTGCCCAAGATTCCCGATTTTGCACACGGTTTGGAATGAGTTTACGAATTTGTTCCGTTTCAAGCTGAGGCTCATCTTCAGCAAACCATGAGCCTTTGCCACATGCAACAAGCCCAATGGAGATCGCTAAGACACTCAAAGATTTCACAAATGTTTGGGATAAACTGGAATTTTTCATAGTGATGAAAATGCACTCAGAAAGAAATGAGCTAAATAGATCACAGCAGTATACTATGTCGAATGATAAATGTAAGAAAATATATGTATATGAATTTTACTTAGAAGACTAAATTTGTGAGTTTAAAAATAACACAATCTAGATTACATCTTAAAAATTAAAAAATAGCAGTGTGGTTTATACATTTTAGATTGTTATTTAAAAAATATTAAATTTTGCGTATTTAAGAAAATCATGTATGTTGGTGTAAAACATAATTATTTAATAGGAATTTTCATCGTGTTTTGGGGACAAAAAACAAAGCAAAATGAAACAATTGATTTAATAGATGAACAGGAATTAGCACCATTTTATGAAAAAATAGATGCTTTTTTACAACAAATCAATGATATCGTTTTAGATAAACCGCAACAAACAAAACTGGCATTGTGTAGTTTGCTCGCAGGTGGTCATTTGTTGTTTGAAGATTTACCGGGTTTAGGAAAAACCACATTGGCAAGCGCTTTGGCACATTTGGCAGGGCTTGATTTTCAAAGAATTCAATTTACCAATGATATGTTGGCAAGTGATGTTATTGGCATCAATATGTTTAATCAAAGTGAACATGTATTTGAATTTAAACAAGGTCCAATATTCACACAAATTTTATTGGCTGATGAAATTAATCGTTGCAGTCCAAAAACACAAAGCGCATTGCTGGAAGCAATGGAAGAAAGTTTTGTCACCATTGATGGAATGCGTTATGAGCTACCCCAGCCATTTTGGGTGATTGCCACACAAAATCCATTGTTTCAAAGTGGGACTTATCCTTTGCCTGAGTCGCAATTAGACCGATTTTTAATGCGTTTATCTTTAGGTTATCCATCACGTGATGCTGAAAAGCTTTTATTACAACAACGTCCTCGTCATATATTAATTAATAATGTGAATGCAATTTTTAAAGCTGCTGAAATTATAAAATTACAACAACTTGTACAAAAAATTTATTTGAACGACTTGGTGTTTGATTATTTACTTGATTTAGCCACTGAAACACGTAAAACCCAACATGGCTTATCTACACGGGGTTTGTTGGCGTTAAAAAAAGCAGCGCAAGCATATGCTTTGCTAGAAAAACGTAATTTTGTCACGGTCGATGATGTAAAAGCTGTTTTTGTTGCTGTTGCCTCACATCGGCTGAATTTAGGTGAAAAAGATACGTTTGCCTTAATGCAAAAAGTTGCGGTAAATGGTTGAGGATGCCTAAATGCTGCAACAGCGATTTTTAAAATGGTTACATCAACGCTTTCAATATAAAGGCATAAATGTATTAAAACAAAAAGAAGTTTTAGTGTTTTTATATCAACAAGGTTATTTATATTTAGTCTTAATTTTGATTACATTTATTGCAGGTGTGAATTATGCAAATAATTTGATTTTAGCTTTTTGTTTTTTAATTAGTGCAATATTGTGTATCAGTTTTTATATTACTTTTAAACAACTTTATGCTTTGAAAATTGAAGTTGTTTTCCCTGAAGTGGGAAGAGTAAATGAAGTATTGACATTAAAATTAATACTTCATACACCAGATCAAGCGATAAAATTTTTAAATTTCAAAGTGGATGATCAGTTTCAGCATGTCGCCGTTCATTCTCAACAACAAATAGAATTTAACTTCCAACCTCAACAAAGAGGACAGTTTAAACTCCCCACGATTCAAATCTTCTCAACTTATCCTTTAGGTTTAGTTCGAGCATGGACATATATCTATATGTCTGAGCCGATTTGGATTGCACCTGAACCATATAAGTCGGAAAATGAGTTATTCAGCTCACGAAGTTCTGGTATGCCAGACTGGGATGAGTTCTATGAATTAAATCAATACAAACAAGGTGACTCGCTTAACGCAGTGTCATGGAAGCAAGCTGCACGCGGTCAGGGGCTATATATTAAAAGATTTGAGGATCATGTAGATCAAGAAACTATGCAGATTGATTATCATTGTATGCCTGCAGATGAACATGAAGTTAAACTGAGTTTAATGATGACTCTTGTAGATGAATGTGAACAACAGCAGCGAGTTTACCGAGTGACTTTGCCTCATGTAGACATAGAACAAGGTGTAGGATTTACACATTATCAAATGGTTAAAATAAAATTAGCGCAGGCATAATTATGCATAAATCACTACAAATCATGATTATCGCAATGCTTGGATTGATTTGTTTAGCATTGGTTGCTTTTATTCCAATCGCTTTATCTTTATTTTTTATAGTACAAATTTTTATTATTTATCAGTTTAATAAAAAACCATCACTAGATAAAATACCAAAATTTTATTCCTATTATAAATTAATATTTGTTCTGATTAGTTTAGCCATAATCTATTTTAATTATGCTACTTTTCTTGGGGTCGATGCAGGTGTTCCTGTATTGGCAACGTTTCTATTGGCAAAAGCTTTAGAAACTAAAAAAACCAGGGATTTAATTATTTTATTTAACTTTGCATTATTTGTAAGTGCAAGCTTATTTTTATTTAGCCAGTCATTTATAATGGCAGTTACGGTTTTGCTATGTTTGACTCTCGGTCTAGTTGGGTTATATCGTGTACAAATGGCATTATTTTTAGTTACCGATGTTTATACTGAAAACTTAAAAACAGATCTCCTGAATGTGCTAAAAGTAATGGCTTTAGCCGTGCCATTTTTTATTTTACTATTCTTGTTTTTCCCAAGATTTCCACCTTTATGGCATGTGCCTATTCCTAAAAACAATGCTGTAACTGGTTTAAGTGATCAAATGTCACCGGGTAGTATTGCTGAGTTATCACAATCAACAGCATTGGCATTTCGAATTATTGGAAATATACAACAATTACCGCAGAGAGAGAATTTATATTGGCGTGCAATGGTATTGGATCAATATGATGGTCAGACATGGACACGAAATGCACTAAATACATTACCTCAACATAATCTAAATCTTCATTCAAATAAGTATCTGAATTATCAATATTTAAATGCAGATCAAAATCAAATATGGATCACTGCTTTAGAGCAGTCTATACCAAATGAATCTCGATATTATTTACATCAAGATGGTGCAATTACAGCACGTCGTGCGGTTCAAGTGAATAGTCCTATAAATTTACAATGGATCGGCAATAATCAAGAAATATTTGATCAGCATCATCAAGAAAATCGAGAAAGAATTAATTTAAAATATCCACAAAAATTTGATAGCAAGGCGCAACAATTGGCAACGCAACTTTTTGTCCAAAGCCAATCTAACCCTGAAAAATATGTGAATAATGTTTTGAATTGGTATCGCGTAAATGGATTTAGCTATACTTTGTTACCCGGTCGCTTAGGAGAAAATCGTGTTGATGATTTTTTATTTGGCAGCAGACAAGGATTTTGTGAACATTATGCGTCGAGTTTTACTCTCTTAATGCGTTATGTGGGAATTCCAGCGCGGGTAGTGATTGGTTATCAAGGTGGACAATTTGCACCTGATCAAAAAAGTTGGGAAGTCCGTCAATTGGATGCGCATGCTTGGTCTGAAATCTATTTAAATGGAAAATGGCAACGTATTGACCCTACAGCGATTATTTCACCGCAACGTATCGATCAAGGGATGCAGGATTTAATCAATCAAGACCGTAATATTTTGGGGGATTCAAATTTTAGCTATCAGCATTATTCGATATTAAAAACTTTGCGTATTTGGAGTGATTATGCAAGTTACCAATGGCAAAGCAAAGTTGTTGGTTATGATACGGATAAACAAAAAAATTGGATGAAAAAATTAGGACTGGACTCAAGTTATAGTTATGGGATGATTTTAATTGTAGGAATATTATTTATTTTATTGACTTATTTTATGATTAAAAAAGCCAATATTTATACCAGACAAAGTCAATTTGAGCGAACGATTTCAAAGTTTTCTAGGCATTTAAATAGTGAAGATCGACAACAAGAGAATGAAAGCTTTCAGCAGTGGATGTTACGTTTGGCTGAATATGCAGATCAACCACAATGTTTTAAACAGAGTTATCTGATGTATCAAAAAATAGTTTATTTAAAACAAGAAAATAGCGAGTTAGTTTCGGAATTTGAAAATTTGCTTAAAGAATGTTCGACTGAATTAAGAAATGTGAAAAAAACTTGTCATCATCAAAAATAGTGAATATGATCTACTCCATTCTAGGTTTATAGCTCAGTTGGTTAGAGCGCTACGTTGACATCGTAGAGGTCACCAGTTCGAATCTGGTTAAACCTACCAAGATATTTATTGATATGTATCAATAATTTAAGGGTGAAATTGTAATGATTTTGCCCTGTTTTTCATGTCAAATAGGTCAGCTTTGAGTAATCAAAATACTCAAAATTTGCATTAAAAACTGCTTTATATTTCGCTTTTGGGCGCCATTTTGAAGAACGTATGTGTCTTTGGATGGTTTTGGCGCCCAAATTACGGCCCCAAATATTTAGAGTTAGTAATTATGCAAAAACCTGTCAAACGTGGCAATGCATGGCGCATCCAAGTCAAATATAAACATCTACGTGACGCAGCTACACGTGATTCCTCTGAAGAATGTATTCAATGGGCGCACAGACGCTTGATGGAGCTGCAAATTGAATATGAAAAAGAACTGGAAAATTTAAATAAACCCAAATGCACTTTACGTGAGCTTTTTCATATGTATTACGAAAAGTGTGGCCAATTTAAAAAAAGTAAAGAATATACACGTAATCACCTAAAGTGGCTTGATCGTTACTATGGCGATCTAGTTGATAAATCCATCCATGATATTACACCAAAACTGATCACTGAAAATCGTGATAGACGCTTGAAGATGGTGCAACCTGCAACTGTACATAGAGAAATGAGTTTAGGATCGGTTATATTTATCTTTGGTGTGCGTGAGGCATTTTTAATTCCATCCAATCCATTTAATTTGGTCAAAAAACCAATCAAGCCTAAATCCAGACAAAATCGTATCAGCCAACAACAAATCGAAAAAATCTTAAGGGGGTTGGATCATTATCATGAAAACATGGTACCAACGACATCAGGTCACTTTGTTGCGTGGTGTTTCTTATTTGCGCTTGAAACAGCAATGCGTAAAGGTGAAATTCTAGGTATTCATAAAGAACATGACTATGGTGACTATGTGCATTTGCCTGATACCAAGAATGGTACTTCACGTGATGTACCTTTATCCCACAAGGCTAGAAAACTTTTAGATTTATTACCTGATCGTAAAGGGAGTTTGATCCCCCATAGCTCGAATTCATTTAGACTTTTATGGCAACGAAATTTAAAACGTACTGGCTTAGATGGTGAGTTGACGTTTCACGATACACGGCATGAAGCGATTACTCGTATGGTGAATAATCAAAAACTGCCTGTAGAGATACTGGCAAAGGTGACAGGGCATAAAACGCTGAGTGTATTGTTGAATACTTATTACAATCCAACGGCTTCAGAGATAGCAAAAATGTTGAATGCTGCTTAGAAAATTACGCCCCATTTAATGGGGCTTTTTTCTAATTCTTACGTCTAGCACCACGCTTGGCAGATGTAATATGCAAATTTTCCAATAGGGGTATTACTTCCTTGGGATCATAGAGATGCTTATTCTGATCCCCCTTATTTAAAGGTCCTACTTTTTCAATAATTGTTTTACGAGATAAATTAAAACGCTGAGCAAGCCAAGCAGCAGTTACGCGATGCGGTAATTCCTCTGCTTTTAATTCAACAATTTTACCACCTGCAAAATGATCACCTAGAAAAATCTGAGGTGGTTTTTCTGATTCAATAACCACGATATATTTATTCATTTCAAATCATCTCCCAATGCACAGCTAAAATTAAATTTAGAGTTAGCCAATCGGCTATTAAAATCATTAACATGATGCAACTCCCTTGCGTTTCATGGCTTCCATCAATAAATCCTGTACTTCGCGCTTTGATTCTCTGCGCTGCATCACCACCTCATCCATGGTGTCTTTTGCAACAATAAAATGCAGATAAACAGGGCGGTCATAACCTGCTTGCGCTTGGCGAGTTGGTCCAATACGTTCAATGATCTGTTGGTACTGTTCTAAATCCCACCAGTGCGAAAAGAACACTAAAATATTGCCGCCATCTTGCAAATTTAGTCCGTGACCTGCACTTGCAGGATGGGCAAATAGCACAGGGATTTTTCCCTCATTCCAATCTCGAATGGTTTGCGGGTCTTTGTCTAAGTGCTGACCTTGTGGAAAGGCTTTGAGTAAACGTGCCAAATCACTTTTAAAATGGTAAGACACCAAAACGGGCATGCCTGCAGCTTCTTCAATGACAGATTCCAACGCCTGAATTTTCAAATCATGTACGGCTTGCCATGTACCGTTTTCATCGGTGTAAATTGCACCTGAAGCAATTTGTAAACACTTCATGGTTTTGGATGCAGCATTAAATGCTTCTACTTCAATGGACTCTGAAAGCTCAATGAACATTTCTTTTTCCATGTCGTCATACAGCTTTCGGGCATTGCCTTTTAGTTCAATCTCGATGACATTGACAATGGGCTGTTGAATATCAAAATAGTCTTTGGCTTCTATGTTGATACAAATGTCTTGCAGCTTGTCTTGTATTTCTTTTTGGCTATGTGGAAATGGCACAAGTTGCACAGCATTACGGTCTGCTCCAACTTGAATTTGTTGAAACCAGCGTTGGGTAAATGCACCGAAACTTGTTCCTAGCCGTTGTCCACGATCGAGAAACCATGCTTGCCCCCATAGGTCTTTTAAGCCGTTGGGTGCGGGTGTGCCTGTCAGTTCAATAAAGCGCTCAACCCTTTTGGTATGTGCAACTTTGCCTAAAGCTCTTGCGCGTACCGAACCTTGTCGAATGCGAAAACCTTTAAGCTTGGTACTTTCATCCGCTACAATTTTTTTAAAATTCCACTTTGTGCCTAAATAGCCAACAAGCCAAGGCAAGTTTTCATAGTTAATGGTGTAGACATTGGCTCGTTGTTTAAGCGCATAGACCCGTTGTTCAGGCGTACCCACCACTGCAACCACTTTAAAATGTTCTAAGTGTTGCCATTTTTTTGCTTCATCTGGCCAAGTTGTTGCAGCTACTCGTAAAGGGGCAACTACTAGAGCAGGACCCGGCTCAAAAGCCTCTAAAATTTCTAAAGCGGTGAGGGTAGACGAGGTTTTCCCTGTACCCATACCAGCAAAAATTCCACAACGTGGATGATCAATAATATGATCAATAATTGCATTTTGATATGTGCGTGGAATATATACTTGAGTTGTCATTTCACACCTATAATTTTATTTTAATAGGTAATTACCTGTTAAAAATCGCCTATTTATTTATTAAAGTAGATAATTGCCTATTTTAATAACTCATCAATTCGTTCTATGCTGTCGATGATTTCCACGCGTTGCCCCATATTTCGCATGCGTTCATGCTCACGTAATTGGGCTTTGGCGGGCTTTTCACCTGTGGCTTTTAGCTCTGCCCAAAAGCTATTTTCAGGCAGCATCACGATACGGTCAGGGGCAGAATTACGCCCGATCCATTTAACTTTTCTGACTTCGCCGCCAAGGGTTTTGACCTTGTCCACAAGGTGTTTTTCAATTTTCGATTCGCGCATTTTTTAAAGCTTTAATTAGATAAAGGGCCTGCCACTTTGCATCATCAATTGCTTTATGTTTTGTGCCGTCAAAATCATCAATTTCTACCCAAGGCAAATGATTGCGTAGACTTCTAAAGCACATTTCTTCTCTAAACCCCCAAGGTTTTTCCAACCCAACTGCTTTAATCGCTGAGTTAATCCAAACAATATCGTTCAGTGCACCATTGCCATAAATTGTTTGGCATTCATTTTCTTTGTAAAAATCTATAAGGCTTTCTAAAGCGCTCCTGATACCCCATTTGAGCTCCTGATTTCCTCCAAATGTTGCTTGGATTGCTTCAGGGGATTGGGTAAGCCACCATTGGACAGTGCTAGCATCAATCTCAAGACCAACTTTAGTGCAGCTTTCAAGGTCAATTTGTACATAAAATTCTTGAATAATTTTTTCATCGTTAAAAACCACTGCACCAATAGCCGCAATCACTGGTTTGTCACTAAGTGCTAATGTTTCTAGATCAAGCATTAATTTATTCATAGGTTTAATCCTTTCTATATCTTGGGGCTTCAAAGCCTGCTGCTGCTAATGGCAAATCACTTGCCCAAACTGGATTGGCTGCAAGCAGGCTAGATAAATGTTCATGATTAAACTCAGGTAGATCGAGTGCTTCTGTGATCACTTCATCATGTACTGTTAATACAAGGTCATAACCTGAATTTTGAATGAGTGGCATGTTGTGGGCTAAGACATCACGAGCAACGGCTTGGGTAATGTTCTCGGCAAATTTTCCACCATAGGTATAAAGGCGTTCCCATTTACGGGTGTATTGGTTATTGCCCATATATGAGATTTTACCGTCCTCAACTTTCGCCCCCGGATAGCAAAGGAAACGACCAGAGGGGAGGCGAATTAAAAGCCAAGAGCCTTTTTTGATAAAATCAACTTTTCTGCATTTAAACGGTGTATTTGGACTTTGCAGGGCATTGGTTGCAGCCGTTTTTAACTCAGACCACCAAGCGAAGATATTAGGATGTGCATAGCGCCATGAGCGTTTAAATGAGTCGCACACAAGCCAAGTTTTCTTTTTCAGTCCAAAGGTGCTACGGCGTTCTTTTTTATGCCATTCCCATGCACGAATCGCTTCATTCATGATGCTTGGTTCAATGCTGTCGAAAGCTTGTTCCGCCATAGCATCAAGGTCTAAGCCATAGGCTGCAGCAAAGGTAAGGAATGCACCGACGCCACCTTCATAACCTAAAGCCAATTCTTGTACTTTGCCGACTTGACGTTGTTCTTTGTCTACTGCTTCAGGCGATACGCCAAAGGATTTTGCATACGATAATTTATACAGATCATGTCCAATGCCTGCATCGAAATCATAAAAGGCTTTGATTTTCCACGTTTCGCCTGCAAGCCATGCCAATGCTCGACCTTCGATATTGGAAAGATCGGCAACAACAAGCTTTTTACCTTTAGGCGCACAGATACAACCACGAATAGCAGAGGAGGTCAGCTCCATCACATTGTCATGAAATAAATCGGCACAGCCTGCTTTTAAAATGTCGATACCTTCATCAATCACAGCCTGTTTTAAGGCAGGTCGTGGTAGGTTTTGCGGTTGAAATAAGCGACCCGCCCAGCGTCCTGTGCGACTTGCACCATTGAATTGTAAGGTTCCTCGTAAACGACCATCGCTATTTGTACCTTTGGCAAGGGCATTATATTTTGCGGTACTGGTGGTAGAGGCTTGCAAACGAATTGCCAATAATTCACGCACGGCTAAGGGTAATGAATCATCATTTAAGCGACGCTCTAAAGTACTTTTTTGCATATCTGGAAGTGAAACGCCGTGCGCCTCGAGTATGTGTTTCAGCATGGCATCACGTTGGGTCGCGGCTTCAACTTCACCATCGGTTAATGCTTTGGTGCGTTTTGCCAAGACCTTTTGCGCTTTTTCTACCGCAGACATGGCACATTTAACAAGCTCGAGGTCGATACAAACGCCACGATCATTGATCTGTTGGTCTAAATGCCAGAGTGCTAATTCATTGCCTTGATAATTCCACTTCGGCATTTTTTTATAGAGTTCACGCATGGCTAAAATATCGTTTTTGGCATAGTCCACGAATCTTGACCATTCGACAGGATGCGTTTCGCACGTTGCACGACGTATTTTTTGATTGGTAGGGCGAGGCTTGCAAAATAAATGTATTAGTTGTTTACCTGCTTTGTCTTTTGCCTTGTCAGAATCAATCTTGAAAATGTCGCATAGCACATCAAGCCCACCTGGTAGCGAATGGCTTAAAGCTTGGACCATGGTGTCCTGCCAACGTTCGATTTTTAAATCAAGTTCAGGCATTGCATGGCGTAAAACAGTACGGTCAAAACCTGAATTATGCGCAATGAATGTTATATTCGGATTGGTCAAATATGTGCAAAGTTCTCCTGAAGGGTCGTTTTGCGTTAAATCTTCAACATGCACTTCGCCATCATTCAGAGCCCATGCAAAAATCATGACTTCTGCATTTTCTGCATAAGCGTGTGTGCCGTTTTTAATTGGCGTTTCGCAGTAGGTTTCGAGGTCGAGAAAGAGAAGGTTTGTCATTTTAATTTCCTTAGCAATTTTGCTTTGGTGAAATAAACGCAGAGGGTCAGCTATCCGTTTATTTCCCAAAACAAGTCGCACTGACGCAGCGACACTCGGTAAATACCTACGCGGAAATAGGGGAACGTATTATTCACTGCTATGGTTATTTCCAGTATCGACACTCATAGCTAGTCGAAATTGCCATGGACAAACTGGGCATGCTCACTCACCGTGATATTTTTAAGCACCTGCAAACATTGGGTCGTTTTCTAAATCGTCACCTGTTGCACCGATATCCAAGTCCTCAAATTCATCCTCAGATGCCACACCGCCACCTGCAAATGCTTCACCATCTTTTAAGAATTGAACGCCACGTAAAGAGGCATTGATACGTTTGCCATAGTTATTGTCTTGGCACCAAAGTTCGATTGAAGCGTTGACATAGCAACCGGCATAGGGTTTGCCATCTGCTTGAACAAGTGGAGTGCGGTCACGATCTACCACTGTGACACGGGTTTTATTGCGAGCAGAGATAAAGAAGTTTCCTGCATAGCCTTCGTAATCCGCTTTGGTATCACCATCGTGTAAAGCCGTACGGTCTTTGGCTTCGATTTCTTTTTTAACCTGTGGCCATTTAGCGCCCCATTTGTCTTTTCCAAGCTGCTCCATGGCTGCTTTGATCTTGCCGATCTGCGGATGGTTGGCAGGCAAAATAAAGGATGCAGAGAAAGCGGGTTCGCCTTCACCATTTACTGTTTTTGCTTCAAATAAAGCAGGGAAAGCAAGGCGTACGTTCGATAATGCAATTTTCATTGTGAATGCTCCTTAAGCATCAAGATTTATTGGTCTAGGTTTTCAAAATCATTTTGTGGGTTTAAATTCAACGCAGGGCGTTTGTCAGACTCGGGTACGACAGTTGGCTTACCATCTGCACGTGTAATCATGGCTTCAACTTTTGTCCATTGGCGAACGCCGATGACATTTTCTTTTTTAAGTTTTTCTGCTGTAGTTGGTGAAATGAGTCTCAAGTCATACATTTGATCGGTTTTAAGGCGCATGCTTTTTAACAGTTGTTCAGCTTCTTCAGGATTTGCCCAAGCACGATTGCCTTGTTTGCCTTGCACTACTTTAAAACCAGGGACGGATTCACCTGCATGTAACTTGTTATGCACAGCACCACTGACCGCTTTGATCCAATTTTCAATCAAAGGAATGGCACTAAATAATTTACTTAAACGGGTATTTTCAAGGCTTGATACTTCGCCTGTTGCAATATCAATTTGCGCATTGATCTCGATAGCGTCCAAGTCTTCAAATTCGCCTGCAACCGTTTCCAAAACATGTTGAGTCAAAGCAGGGCAAGTGGCTTTGGCTTTACACCATTGGCACTGTTTCTCACCGGGATTAAATGAGCTTTCAAAATCTGCAATCGATCCACCATCGCCACAGTCCAGTCCTTCTTCAAGACTACGGATAATATTGACTTGGTATTTTGCCTCTTGCGCAAAGGCATACAATTCTTCGACTGTCAGTACAGATTCAGAGGTATGACCTAAACGAGGTTGGTGAATGACTTGGCGGACTTGTTTAAAGTCGCCAAACATACCGAAGTTGTTTAATGCGCCAAGCGCATACAGTTTCAGTTGTTCATTGTCATCAGCATTGACCTTGACACCACGTCCGTATTTAAGGTCGTGGATCTGAATTTCATTTGCAGTTAAAACAACTGCATCACTGGTACCAAATGAGTTTTCAACGCCAATAAAATCTGAAAAATCGACACGTTGTTCTACCAGAAGTTCATTGCCATCGGCTTGGGAACGTACTGCATCTAGGTACTTTTGCACGTTCTCAGACATTTCTAAGTCAACTGTGAAACGGCTTTGATTATCATCAAAAGCAGTATCTAACCAGTAGGCATTGCCTTTTTTAATACCTATAAAACAGTTCAAAAAGTCAGTTGCATTTTTTACTTGCTCTAAACATTCAGATGCCAAGAAATGCGCTGCTGTGCCTTCATCTGCATGTTCTGAGCGAGTGTCAGCAATATCTTTTTCTAAGATGAGGCTGCCTGCACATTGCATCCAACGATGTGCAGATGATGGACTTAATTTTGCGTGTGAAGTCATGTTGATTTCCTTATGCAAAATAGGTGCTAATGGTTAAATAGCCTATGCAAATCGCAGCCATTAAAAATAGGAGGGCAAATGCAAAGGTTTCATGTTTAGTTAAAAGGCGGTTGGATTTTGGTGCTTGCGCAAAGTCGTTAGACTTCATGCGCTTGGCACAGATTTGGTCTAATTTGGAGTTACGCATTTTAGTAACCCTCAGCAAGTTGCATGACCACAGCGTATTTGTCAGCGTGGATGGCAGGGACGTTTTCAGCACCGACTTGGTCCAAGATGCCTTTCAATTTGTCACGGTTGACTTTGGCAACGCGCATCAAAGCAGCTTTTACATCGTCGAAAGTGAATTGCGGTGCTTCTTCTGCAGCAACTTCGTTGGTTTCAATGGCTACAGCTTCAACAGTTTTTTGTTCTGCAACTGGCGCTGTGCTTTGGGTTTCTGTTTTTGGTTCTTCGATGTTTTTATTGGATTGCACAGCATTATTGTCGGCATATCGCATTTCAAGTTCTGCTTGTGCTTTGCTATCGAAAACATATGCTTCGATGGCTTTAGCTGTATCCACAATATCAGTGGCAGTTTTTAAGCCTGCACCAATAAGTTGAGAACATAGTGAATGGCGAATTTCTTGAACAGAGGGTACGTAGTGATTATTAGCAATAGGTGTGTTCATTTGTTTATTCTCACTTTAAAAATTAAACAGATTGTTTATGTTTTAAAGTTAAACATAGAGTTTTATTTTTATCAAGATAAAATTAAACAATTTGTTTAATATATTTATATGTGTTTAATTTTTAAAAATTTAAAGTTTTTATTAGTTATAAAAAAGCCGCTAATGAAAGCGGCTATTATTTTTTACTTACTTACTTACGCCTTAATTTTTTATGATGTTCAAGGACAGTACCAATAATCCTTAGATTTTGAACATTTGAACGAAGTATAGGGTAGTCAGGATTTATAGGTTCTAAATCAAATATTTCAGTTCCAGTTTCGGTATATCCACGAGGTTTATACTTTTTAAAAGTCGCTTCGTGCCCTTCATTTTGGGCTACAACGCAATCACCAGGATAAGGTAATATTTTCTTATCAACAATAATTGCATCACCTGGATTAAATTCTGGAGCCATAGAATACCCTTTGACAATTAGAGCAAAACTTTCATCACTCAAATCTTCATTAAACGAAACTATGTATTCAGTAGTTGAATCTAGTTCAAATACAGTACTGCAGGATCCTGCTTCTACATAGCTAATGATAGGAATTTTTCTTCCTTCTCCCTGAAATGCTAGGCGTGCATTGTTATCCATTTGTTTTTTTTCAAAAGATTCATTATTTGATTCAGAGGATTCTGTATTGTTAATTTTGGCAGAGCTACCTTCACCATTTAATAACCATCCAACGTTCGTATCTAAGTATTCTGCAATCTTTTGAAGGGTATCTGTTGCGATAATATCTTTTTTCCAACGAGTAGATGCTTGCGCTGAAAAACCTAAATCAGTAGCCATTCGTGACCATGACATCTTTTTTCCATCCTTTATTTTAATTTTACGGATTTTTTCTTCAATACGATCAGCAATAGTCATTTTTCACTACCTACAAATTAAGGTGAGGTACCTTTGTCTTTTTTAAGGCTAATTAAACATAATATTTAAATTTTAAACTAAATGTTTATTAAAATAAATCAACTGAATGTAGAAATTTAATTATGACTTATGGTTTAATAAAGAAACATAATGTTTAATTTTTTAAAAATGGAATAGCTATGTTCTTAGATGAAACACCTCTAGCTAGAGTGGTTAGAGCCATAGATGGGAAACAAACGGGCGCAGGTGAAGCGTGTGGTGTTTCTACAACGATTATTGGTCGTTGGATTAAACAACAGCATTTACCTAGAACAGAGTACACAGGCGAAACCAACTATGCGGAAGCGCTGGCGAATGCAACGAATGGTCGTTTTACAAAAGAATGGATTTTAGAAGAGGCACATCCTTTAAAGGTAAAAGGCCCTAAGGAGGGTTGATCCATGAATTACTTCAAAGAATTCGGTAAAACCTTACTCGCCAATCACTATATGCTGATCCCCATAAGACAGGGTATGAAACGCCCTGTGATGGATGAATGGCAAAATTTTAGAATGAATGCCAGTGATCTACCACGATACCAAAATCAAGGAATCGGTGTACTGACTGGGCAAGGACCTTTTCCGATTTGTGCCATTGATATTGATGTATTAGATATTGATCTTGCAGAAAAATATGCCAATTGGTGCCGTGACAATCTTGGGGTTTGCTGCGAACGGATCGGACGTGCCCCAAAAATCCTACTGGTTTATCGAGCGGAAGATGCAGACTGGGGCAAATCCATGTCGGCATGGTTTGCAGATGCTGCAGATGCGCATAAACCTTTTAAGGAAATTACTAAACATCGGGTTGAGGTTTTGGGGCGTGGTCAGCAATTTGTTGCTTATCATACCCATCCCGACACCAATAAACCCTATGAATGGGTAGATTTCTTTGGTGGGCTTGTTGAATTCTCAGCAAACTCATTGACGGTACTGACCAAAGAACAGATTGAACTTGCGATAAAAACCTTTGAAGAAATGGCTTTAACGCATGGTTTTGTTCGTGTCAAAAATAGTCAAGCACGTATCGGGGCAAAGACATCGAGTGAGCTGACCGATGATGAGGATTTTTTAAATCAAATCACCGCAACCATTGGATGGGATTTGGATGACGCAAAAAAATATTTAGATTATATCGACAATGAAGATTACGACACTTGGTTACGTGTGGGCATGTCTTTGCATCATGAATTTAGTGCTAGCGATGATGCTCTGCAACTTTGGAATGATTGGAGCTCAACAGCAAGTAACTATTCTACGTTTGAAGACCATGAATACCGATGGGGCACCTTCGAACAGACAGGCGAAAGCATTGTCACAGCGCACTGGTTACTCAAAGTTGGGCGTGAATCGAAACAAGAAAAAATACGTTTAGAAAAACGCAAAGTCCTTGCAGGCGTGAAAGAGAAAATCGCCGACTGCAAGGACGCGCAGGAACTGATTCAAGTTGTGGCCAAAGAAGCAGGCAAAATTGCAGGTACAGATTTGGCCCTTCGTACCGAACTTGCAGGACTTCTTCGACAACAATATAAACAGATCACTAAATTTACCATTGCTCACCGTGAAGTCAATATCGCCATGGGCGGTAAGAAAGTGCAGATTGCATTAGACGATGCACAAAAACGCCCGATGACTGAATTCGGTAATGCCTCAAGAATGCTGGATGCTTACGGCAGTGAAATTATGTTCGTGGCTGAAACAGGTAATTGGTACCGATGGAACTCCGTCTATTGGGAACCTTGCGTGAATATGGTCATTGAGCAATACGCTAAGCAAACTGTATTGGCAATGGGCGATGAAGCCAAGAAAATCGATGATGATGCCCAACGTGCAGAGTTTTACCAATTCTGTGCAGCAAGTCAAAAGGCGTTTATGGTCAAAAACATGGTGTCGCTTGCTCAGTCCGACCCTCGTGTATTAGTTCCTATCAAAGAGTTAGACAGTGATCTATTTTTATTGGGCTGTGCCAATGGCGCAGTGGATCTGCGTACAGGCGATTTAATCAAACCTTCACAAGAATTATTAATTACCAATAGCACAGGTGTCAATTATAACCCCAGAGCCAAATGTCCTTTATTTGAAAAAACGGTGCTTGATGCTTTCTTTGGCAATCAAGAGATGTCTAATTTTTTCCGTCGATTAATGGGGTATGCCATTTTAGGAAATCCCAAAGAAAATCTCATGGTCATTCCGTTTGGGGATGGTTCTAACGGTAAATCGACTGTCCTTACAACCATTTTCAAAGCCTTAGGCGACTACGCCAAGATGACACCTGCAGAAACCTTTTTAGGTGAGGGTAAAAGTAGCGCAGGTGGCGCACGTGAAGATTTACTGCGTTTGCGTGGTGCACGTTTTGTCTATGTTGGTGAGCCTGAAGAAAACAAAGAGCTTAAAGAAGGCTTGGTCAAATCCATGACAGGTGGTGAGTCCATTATTGCACGTGGGTTGTATTCCAAGGTTTCGGTGGAGTTTAAACCGACATGGACAGTGGTGATGCCTACCAATCACAAGCCCATTATTAAAGGCGGTGATCATGGGATTTGGCGACGTTTGATGCTTGTACCTTTTACTCGAAATTATGACAAAGATTTGACTGTCAAAAAGGACACAAGCCGATCAGAAAAATTGGCAGATGAAATAGAAGGCGTTTTAGCGTGGTTGGTGCAAGGTGCATTGGAGTATCAGCAAGATGGGTTGAATGAGCCTGCGATCACCAAAGCAGCACGTGAAGAATATAAAGAGGATATGGACTTACTTGGTGACTGGATCCGTGAATGTTGTGAGGAAGGTGACTTCAGGGAAACATCACAAAATTTATGGATCAGTTGGCAAGCATATGCAGAAGCAAGGCGTGAACTTAGGTATATCCCTTCTGCAAAAGCACTTAGCCGAAGATTAAATGGAAAATTTTCAAGTATACGTTCTAACGGTATCAAACATTTTACAGGTGTCCGTGTGCGTGAATCCGCAGAGTTTACGGATTTAGATGTAAATAAAAAATAGTTTTTAGGTTTAAGCATGTTGATTTTTGCGTATAGGTAATTTTTTACGTGCTTAAAGAGATTGAAAAAGTAAATGCAGTGTTATAAGTGCTGAAAAATGCAATTTTTTCTTAACTTTCTATTTATATATATAGGACTTTATAGAAAAAAGACAATTTATAGCACTTCTAGCACTGAGTAGACAAAAACGAAGAAATTTAACCCTTTGGCAGGTTGAGAAAAGTTGAGGTGACTATGGAAGCGGTACAAACGAGAAAGAATTTTCAGATTGCGATTGATTGGAAGCAAAAAACCTTAGAGCAATGGCTTGAACAATATGGCTCTTGGCTTTTACTTGATTGTCATTATGAAGACTTAGGCGCTCATTGCAGTTTGGGAAAGATTCTGGATATGGTGCAAGGAGTTAAAATAGACAGACGTAGACGAGCATTGCCACGTTGTAATATCAATGAACAGCATGCAATGGCAATTGAAGATATGTTGAGTCATTTGCTCAACACAGAAAGCGCAAAGGTGAAACAATGGCTTAAAATCGTCATTAAATACTATGTCGATGGGTATAGCGAAGAGGACATAGCGGAACGTTTTGAGATGAGTATGTATGCGGTTAAAAGGGATAAATTACTGGGCACAGTGCGGATTGCAACTCGGTTTAAAATGCGCAGTTTGCTCACTGAATAAACGATTTGACTTGTCGACAGCATTATGCCATATTTGGTGTATCGTAGACGAAGTCTATGAAAAACACTGAAATGAAGCCCGAATTAATCGGGCTTTTTTATAAGACTTGAGAATGAAGAAATTCTTAAAACGCAATTTCCCTTTTATTGTATTACTCATAATTGTTATCGTTGGTTTTGCTTATCCCTTTATCTCAGGAAAATGGATTGCATCGCCAGTGCTCAGGGAGATTGATGCTAAGTGTTATGGCATTTTAATACCAGAAGAGATCAAGTTTAATCAGGCTGAGCAATTTTGTTCGTGCATTCGAATGTCTGCAATGGAAAATAACGAAGAAAAATCTAAATACTGTGCGAACTTAGTTAAAAGAAAATTTTAGTTAATTAAATTACATATTTTACGACATCCTTAAATGGATGTTTTTTTGTGCCATTAAATTTTTAATGGTTAAGTCAATTGAAAGCCACCTCACAAGGGTGGCTTTTTTTATGTCAGGAGAAAACTTATGACAACCGCAGAACGTGAAGCATACGTAAGTATTATCAAAGCCTTATATGGTAATTCAATTTATGTAGATGAAAGCATGATTACCCAAGAAGTAGTTGATATCTTGGAAACAATTACTTATGAAATTCGTAATTGTACGGTAGGTTTGGGTATTTTTACTACAATTGTTAATGCCTTGGCAGATGCTATTCAAAGTTTAATTGGATCTGATGTGGGTAACCCATTCAAATTTGCTGAAGACTCTTTAAAAGATAAAAGTAAGCAATGGTTACAAAAGAAGACGGCACAATTCGGTGCAGAATTCCTTAAAAGCTTTTTTAAGAGTTGGTATAACATTTTAATGGGAAATACTCAGTCAAAAGCTTGTGTCAATAGTGCAGCTTTGAATTGGAAATCAGCTTTAGCTATGGCATTACTTGGTATTTAACTTGAGATATTAAAATTGTTTTAAATATCTAAGATCCAGACAAACCTTGTTTTAATATCAGGGTTTGTCTTATAGGTATAATGTGAGTTAGGGGGGATTGATTATAATGAAATATATTTTTTTATTCCTATTTTTAATAGCGTCAATACTCGCGATTACATATGAACCTGAAGTTTCTTCAAAGCCAAAGATTGCAGAAAATACAAAGAATAATGAATACCGTAGATTATGGACAGAAATCACTGAATGTCGTGGTATAGATCCCCCTGAGGGACTGGATAAGAAAAAGTATTATGCTTACTGTAAATGCGTTATAAATCCTGTTGATTCACGTAGTAGAGAAGAAAAAAAGGCATCTTGTCTTGAAGAAATGAAAAACCCGAATTAATCGGGCTTTTTTATGTTTTCAGCGTACATTTTTAAAGCTTCAGTGACAATTTGAGCTTGGGACTTGCCAGTATCTTCAGCAAGAGCTTTAACAAGCTCAACGGTGCTTTCGTGAAGCTTGAACGCTTTGTTTACAATGCCACGTTTAGCATTGCTTTCTTCATTGATCTGTCGTATTGATTTAGCCATGGTTTTGTCCTATAGTAAATTTAATCGGAGGAGAGGTTAGGCAGTTGGAGCTACCTAACCCTTGTTATCTTAGTAAACTGATCGAGAGATCAGAACCAAGAGAACAATAACGATGATCAGTAGAATGGTTTTCATCGTATCTCTCCGAGCATTTGTAACATTGACCTGTTACTGTCATCATTGCTGAATTGCTTTGATAGAAAATATTATAGGGTATCCTATATAATTAAGCAAGATTTTTGTTTAAAAAAGCTCACATTTTTGTGGGCTTTTTTATTGTCTGAAATTTGGGTTTTGCAGGAGGAAATATGTCAAAGCTCACTGCAAAACAGCAATGTTTTATTGAAGAATATTTGATTGACCTAAACGCAACGCAAGCTGCCATTCGTGCAGGATACTCCGCAAAAACTGCGTATTCCAAAGGTCAGTTACTGACCAAAATGCTAAGTACTCAGATTACAGAAGCACAGGGCAATCGCTCTAAGCGTACCCAAATTACCCAAGACATGGTGCTGAATGAACTGGCAAAGATCGGGTTTAGCAACATGCTGGATTATGTGTCTGTGACCAATGGCGGTGATCTTGTACCAGACTTTTCAGCGATTACCCGTGATCAAGCCGCAGCCATAGGTGAAGTGACCATTGAAGAATACACCGAAGGTCGGGGTGATGATGCACAAAACGTGAAGCGCACTAAATTTAAACTAAGCGATAAGCGTGCTGCATTGGTGGATATGGGCAGGCACTTGGGTATGTTCAAAGACAAAGTGGAAATTACTGGGGCAGATGGTCAGCCTGTGGATATGAGTTTAAGGGTGGTATTTGAACATGAGGGAGAAAAGAGTACCGTCTAAGTTTAAACCGCTTTATACCCATTTAAATAATTTCAAATTGTTCTATGTCTATCACGGTGGGCGTGGTGGCGGAAAGTCTTGGGAAATTGCCGATTATTTATTGATTGAAGGTGCGCAAAAAAAGCATCGTATTTTATGTTGTCGTGAGATTCAGAAGTCAATTAAGCAATCAGTGCATAAATTACTTTCAGATCGTATTGTGGCATTGGGTTTGGGCTATTTTTATCAAGTTTTAGACACTGAAATCCGAGGTATGAATGGAACTGAATTTTCATTTTCAGGTTTACAAAATCATACAGTAGATTCGATTAAGTCTTTTGAAGGGGCAACGATTACGTGGATTGAGGAAGCGCAAACCGTGAGCGCTTATTCTTTACAGATTTTGATCCCGACTGTCGTGCGGACAGCACATCCACAGATCATCATGTCCATGAATCCAAAACTGCCAAGTGATGCAGTCTATGCGGATTATGTACTACCTGAACGCAAAGACACAGTGGTGGTACAGATTAATTATGATGAAAATAAAAATTGCCCTGCGGAGTTAATTGCTTTGGCTGAACAGATGAAAGCCGAAGATTATGACCAATATGAGCATATTTATTTGGGTAGACCCAAAGAGATTGCAGACGGTGCGATTTATAAATCTGAATTTGAGCAGATTAAGCGTGAAAATCGAATCTGCAAAGTACCGCATGACCCAAACTTACCTGTTTATACCTCGTGGGATTTGGGTATTTTAGACCCAACTGCGATTTGGTTTTTCCAAGTGTATGGCAAAGAGATTCGGGTGATTGATTATTATGAAGCCAACAATGAACCACTTGCACATTATGCACATCTGCTAGACCAGAAAAAGCAGCAATTTGGTTATCAATATGCCAAGCATTTTGCACCACATGATATTGCTGCACGAGATTTAAGTTCAGGGGTCAGCCGTGAGCAAACCATGGCAGATTTAGGTTATCGCATGAGCAAAGGTGCAAGGCTTGGAGTTGAGGATCGGATTGAAGCCACACGCCAGTTTTTAAAACATTGTTGGTTTGATGCAGAACGTTGTAAGCAGGGTATTCGTGCATTGCAGAATTATCGGCGTGAGTTTAATGACAAATTGGATGAGTTTAAGCCAACCCCTGTACATGATTGGGCTTCGCATGCTGCGGATGGTTTTGGTGAGGGCGCTTTAAATATCAATAAAATGTCTGTCGCTCAACCATCTTCACCGCCACCACCGACACGTCAATCTTCTTGGATGGGATAAAATGAAATCTGATATAGAATTTCTGAGCGAAATGATTGACCGTACTTTTCCAAAAAGCGAAAAGCGAGAAGATCATCAGCGAGATAATGAAAAAATTAATCAAAGTATTTTGGCGGATGCCAAGAAATTCCGAGATGAAGCACAAGCACATTGGCAACGGATTTATGATGAAGGACTAGATGATAAGCGTTTTGTGTCATTGAAGGGCGCACAGTGGGATAAAGCGGCGTTGGCTAAGCGTGAATCTGAAGGCAAACCCACTTTGGAAATTAATTTGGTGCGGGCTTATGTACAGCAGCAAATCAATACCATGCGGCAGAACCGTCCTCAAGCCAAAGTTGTGCCTGTAGACAGTGGTGCTGATCCTGAAGTCGCCAAGATTTTAGAGGGCTTGATCAAGGATGTAGAGGAATCATCGAATTTTGAAGATGCGTTGGATACTGCGGCTGCCAACCAAGTGCATAGTGCCGTTGGGTTTTATCGTATTGTCACTGATTTTGTAAATGAAAAGTCTTTTAATCAAGAGCCACGTTTTAAAACCATTGAAAATCCTCAAGCGGTGCTGATTGATCCTTTGTCTAAGGCTTTGGATGGGTCAGATATGGGCAAAGCCTTGGTCTGTGAATGGGTGGATCAAGCACAGATCGAACAGCAATATGGTCAGGATGCAGTCAGCAACTTTGAGATGGACGGTGCAAGTCATTGGCAAAATACCACCGATAAAACCGTTTGTGTGGCAGAGTATTTTTATAAGGAACAAGTTTCCGATACTTTGTGTCAGTTGCTGGATGGTTCAGTCGATTTTAAATCGGTATTGCTTGAGCAATGGGCAGAAGATGAATTGAAACAAGTCATTGCCAATCAGCGTGATACTTTTCGTACTGAAATTCGTTGGGCAAAACTGACAGGTTGTAAGGTGCTTGAAACAGGTATTTTCCCTGGTCAATTTATTCCGATTTTCCCAGTCTATGGTGAAGTGACTTGGCTTGAAAATGAGCGGCATATTTTTTCGTTGGTGCATTTTGCTAAAGATGCACAGCGCTTGTTTAATTATTGGAAGTCGACTGAAGCGCATATTTTACAGAAAAACCAAGATGAAATGACCATTGTCGATGATCGTGGTATTGCAGGTTTTGAGGAATGGAAAAATCCGTCTAAGGCGCAATATTTACGTTTTAAAGCCACTGATGATATGGGTAATAATATTCCCTATCCCACTAAACTGGGTGCAGCGACACCGCCAGTCGGTATTTTAAATGCCAGTGAATCGGCAAAGATGTTGATTCCAGATATTTTAAATATGCATGCGCCACAGATGGGACAAGAGGTGAATCAGCAATCGGGGCGTGCCATTGGTTTATTGCAACGTCAGTCGGATACTGCACAGTTTCATTTTCAGGACAATTTAAATAAGACCATTCGACATTCAGCCCGTGTTTTGATTGGGTTATTTCCGATTTTATATGATACGGAAATGGTGCGTCGTATCGTGGGTGCAGATGGGGACAGCGAGTTGGTGCGTTTGAATGCTGATCCGCAAAATACCGATGAAACGGGCAAGGTGATTAATGGCATTTTAAATGATATGTCTGTGGGACGTTTTGATGTGCGTATGGATACAGGCCCATCGTTTAATACCCAACGTGAGCAGTCTTTTGCGTTGATGATGCAATTGGTACAAAGTAATCCTGCATTGTTTAATTTGGTCGCTGATTTGATCGTGATCAATTCGCCTTTGTTAAATGCTAAGGAAATTGCGGAACGGGTGAAAATGCTGGTGCCACCGCAGGCATTGGGCAAAGACAAGATCGACCCTGAACAAGCCAAAGCGCAGATTCAGCAGCTAGACCAACTGGTGCAAAAGATGACGCATGATTTGGAAATGCTGCAAAAAGAGCTTCAAGATAAAAATGCAGATCGCAACATTGAAATGATGAAAGCGCAGTTACAGGCTGAAAAGGATATTCAAGTGGCGCAGATCAATGCAGCCAGTCGTGCCGATGTACAAGAGTTACGTGGTACGGTGGAGTTGCTGAAGCAGCGTATTGACATTGCCAATGCACCGCCGAGTTGGTTACAACAAGGTGAGGGCGTAGATCAGTATGCACCAAGCGCTGATACATCCAATCAAGATCAACCAATTTCGCAGTCAGAAGGTTTTGATCCACCGCCTGACCTGCCGCAATCAGACTTTCAAGACCCTGCCACTGAGCAGGGTTTTTTATTGTCTGATGCAATGGATCAACCAAATTTCGCTCCTGAACCTAGCCAAGTCGGGGATAGCGCAATGGCTACAGGTGACTTAATGCCACCTATGGAGAAGCAAGATGACAGTGGAAACTTCTGATACTCAAGGCAACGTTGAAACCACCGCAACGCAAAATACAGGTGTAGCAAGCCCAGAGATTCAAGAATGGCAAGCTGAACCGAATGAAACTGAACAGGTCGAACAGACAGAACAAGTCGAAATGCCTGATTCGAAAGTAGAGCCTGAAAAGCCAAAGCGTAGTCGAGCGCAAGAACGGATTGAGCATTTGGCACGTGAAAATGCCGAGTTGAAACGTAAGCAAGCAGACTATGAAGCAGCACAGCAAAAGCAGGATATTCAGCGTCCAAGCATTGAAGCCTTTGAAAGCTATGCAGCTTATGAGGATGCTTTAGAGGAATACCACATTGCCAAAGCTGAAGAGCGTGTTTTAGCAAAATTAAATCAACGCGATTCAGAGCAGTCTGAAGTTGAGAAGCGCAATGCGATGCAGTCTGCCATCGATCAGTTTGCGGATCAGCATCAAGATTTTGATGAGGTGGTACAAGCGGGTTTAAAACGTCCATTGCCGATGTCCATTACTTTAGATGAGTTGGCGGATGAGTTTGGCTATGACCAACAAACCCAAGTCCGTTTGCTCTATGAAATAGCCAAAGATCAGGCATTTCATGAAAGCGTTTCACATGCTTCTAAGTTAAAAGCAGCACGTTTGCTCAGTGAGCGGGTTGATACTTGGGCTAAACCTGTAACGCCACTTGTCAGTAAAGCACCTCCTCCGATTAAACCCGTACAAGCCAATGCACCAGTCATTCGTGATGCCGCAAAAATGAGCGATGACGAATGGTACAAGGCGGAAATCAATAAACGAAAAGGTAAATAATTATGCCAAATGAAGTGTTAACGCATCAGATGATTGCTCGTGAAGCAGCCAAGATGTTAGAAGAGGAAGCGCCTTTTATTGCCAATATCAATAAAGGTCGTCAAGAAGAATTTGGAAAGGATGTCCAAGGTTTTAAGAAAGGTGATGAAGTCACCATTAAAATCCCAACGGCAGGTCAAGTCTTTAATGGGGCAAAATTTGCGGAGGGCAATGGTGCTTCTGCCGTGATCGAAGAATCAGTCAAACTTAAGCTCGATACGCAAAAGCATGTGGCTTTGCAGTTTGGTGCCAAAGAAAAAGTTTTAGACATTACCGACTTTAAAGAACGTATTTTACGTCCTCAGATCGTGACATTATCCTCTGTATTAGAAGCGGATTTGATCGGGCGAGGTGTGGCAGGTACGGCTAACCAAGTGGTAATGTCATTAACAGGTGGTAATCCCTCTAATGCTTTGGCATTGGCACGTGCCAAGTTAAATCAGTATTTAACCCCTGCAGGGGATCGTTCGGCTTTGTTGTCGAGTACTGCCAATGTTGCACTAAGCAATGAAGTTTCTCGGATGTATAATCCGACACGCAGTAGTGAAAAAGCTTATTTGCAAGGTTATGTGTCCAGTGCTTTTGGCGCTGATCTTTATGAGCATCAATCGGTTGCGGTACATAACAACGGGACTGCAGCAGGTTTAACCGTTGCAGGTGCAGCGCAAACAGGAGATCGTTTGGCGATGGCTGCAGCAACAGCAGGCAGTTTAACTGCAGGTACGATTTTTACCATTGCAGGTGTGAATGCGGTTCATCCGCTTACTGGGCAAGACTTGGGGGTATTACAGCAGTTTGTCGTACGTGAAACGGTTAATGTCGGTGCGGCAACAGCAGTACATATTTCTCCATCGCTCAAAGCAGTAGCACCTGCGAAAACTGTGAGTGCTTTGGCTGCCAATGGCGCAGTGATCAGTGTGGTATCGGTGAATGGTTTTCAAAATCTTGAATTCCATAAAGATGCGTTTACCACAGCGTTTGCACCTTTACCTGTATTGGCGTCTTGTGAAGGATATACCGCACGTTTGCCAAGTGGAATTTCGGTGCGTGTCATGACCTTTGGCGATGGTGATGAGGACTATGAACGTACGCGTATAGACGTGTTATATGGCTTTCAAGTGGTTCGTCCACTGCATGCTTGCCGTATTATTCAACAATAAACATTGTGTCAACTTTGCCCCTTGATTGGGGCATTGTCATTTTTAGGAGAACAAGATGGAATACCCAAAAATGTTGTATACAGGCGACACAGTGAATTATTCCTGTCGTGTGGTGCATAGTCTTGATGAAGAATCACAATTCCGTGAAATTGGGTTGGTTGATTTTGCGGATTTGCCTGAGTCTGTTGTGGGATATGAACCTGAAAGTACACAGGAAGCTGATGCACAGTTACAGACTGAAAATGCCCAATTGCGTGTTGAAAATGAGCAGCTTAAAACTCGTATCATGGAACTTGAGCAGGAAAATCAGTCTTTAAATGCCATGATGGATTCGTTTCAGCCGAGTTCCAGTGAAGTAGTGACATTACCTGAAACGGAAGATTTGAATGCACTGACTGTCGAGCAATTGCGTGTTCGTTTGGATGAAAAAGGCGTGAAGTATTTGAAAAGTGATACTAAGCCTGTGTTGGTTGGGTTGTTGCAGGGTGAATTTTTAAAATAAGTACATTTTTAATCGTTTAAGGCAGCCAAAAGGCTGCTTTTTTATTGAGGAAAAATAAATGAAAAAATTTGTTTTAGGGCTTGTCAGCTTGTTTTTACTCGCTGCAAGTAGTTTGAGTGGTGCCAATGTTGCCACGCTAGATGGGTGGGGCATCACCAATCTAACGCCTGATGGTGCTAAAAGCCGAATTGATGCGCAAAAAACCATTGCAGATATTGCCAAAAAATCGCATGCGATGATCCTACCAACTGCGAAAGATGTGAGTAAGGTTTTGGCGCGTGGTGCAGGCGGTTTAGCACTATCAATCGCTGTGGAAGAATTATTGGATGCAGTGGATTGGGTACTTGATCCTGCGAATAATCAGATTGTTTATACTTTGCCACCTGAAAAAAATCCGAAATTATATCCTTTTCTTTATGGTCCAGATAGTGCTTTTCTAGCTATAGAACCATCATCATCTTGTATTTTACAAAATGCTGCTAATGCTGGTTCTTGGGTTGGTGAAATTACTTATAGTAATAATGGTGGACCTTACGGGAAGTGTGTTGGTGAAAATTTTCATGGTTGGGAAGTAAATAAATACCCTAATTTAAATTACGATCCTAATGCCAAGCCCGAAGAAAAAACCCTCCCACTAGAAACCGTTGCAGCCCAAGTCATTTCTAATGCAGAATCAGATGATGCAGATGCACAAGCAGCCACCACTGCCGCAGCTCAGGATATCTTAAATGAAGCTGAGCAGGATGCTGCTAAAGCACAGCCGATTGTTAATCAGTTAGAGGCGAATGCTAAAGAAGATGATGTATGTTATGAAGAATGGAGTTTTGAGGTTAATCAATGTGATGTATGGAGATTTGAAGGACCTGATGAGGATCCTGATCGATGGTATCGAGCATGTAAAGATCGTGCAGCAGATAGATTAAGATTATGCTATAGAAATGGTGGGCAGCCTGACCCTTTTGCACCTCCACCTTGGAGTAAAAACGATTTGTAATAAGGATTTACCGATGAATACTGAAAAAATGCAATTGATCACTGAATACCATAATTCAGGAGAAATTAAGTTGCAGTACTATGTAGATGAAAAGATGCAAAAAAACGGTCAACTTAAGCATTGGAGTAGGGATGGTAAAATACTCTATGAGTCAAATTATTTAAATAATTTGGCTCATGGCAAATATAGGCAATGGGATAAACATGGTAATTTAGTAATATCATCAGAATATAGAAATGGAAAATTAAATGGTTTTTTTCAATATTGGCGAATGAATGGTCAGTTAGCGGAAGAAGGATATTATGTAGATGATATGAGGCAATTAGGTTATAAATGGTATAAACCAAATGGAGAACTTTGGTCTGTTTTCACGGAAGAAGATTTAAAGAATAAGAAGTAGAAGATTGCTCTTAAATTCAAATTCATCAAACCACCTTCGGGTGGTTTTTTATTGCCTATAAATCACCGAAATTTATTTAAACCAAAGCAGCCAAAAGGCTGCTTTTTTATTGAGGAAAAATAAATGAAAAAATTTGTTTTAGGGCTTGCTAGTGTATTTTTGCTCGCTACAAGCAGTTTGAGTAACGCCAATGTCGCCACGCTAGATGGTTGGGGTATCAATAATCTAACCCCTGATGGTGCTAAAAGCCGAATTGATGCGCAAAAAACCGTTGCAGATATTGCTAAAAAATCACATGCGATGATTGCACCAACTGCAAAAGATGTAGGTAAGGTTTTGGTGCGTGGAGCAGGTGGTTTTGCACTTTCAATCGCTGTAGATGAGTTATTGGGTGCGGTAGATTGGGTGCTTGATCCTGCGAATAACCAAATTAAATATTATCCTCCTAACGCAGAATCAGACCCTACTTATCAATGGGTATATGATGGTGTTTTATATAATTCTGCCACTGCTGCATGCCGTGCCTTTTGGAATAAGACAGGATTTGGTTGGACGTTTGTATCAGTTGATCAACCAGATAGGGAATATCCTGGTTGTGTTGGTTATAATGCTGAGCAAAATAGATATGATGCCTATCAGCCTACACAACGTGTTGCACGCATCGAGCCGATTGAAGAAAAAACCCTCCCACTAGAAACCGTTGCAGCCCAAGTCATTTCTAATGCAGAATCAGATGATGCAGATGCACAAGCAGCCACCACTGCCGCAGCTCAGGATATCTTAAATGAAGCTGAGCAGGATGCTGCTAAAGCACAGCCGATTGTTAATCAGTTAGAGGCGAATGCCAAATATTCTAAAGGGGGTAAACAGAATCAAGCTAATGAATATGTACGTAGAGTACAGAACAAAGAAAATGGAGATGAAGATCCTTGTAAGTGGTTAAAGAATCTAAGAAATTCTGAAACAGACCCGCAAATCAAATTAAAAATTAAGAAAGCGGAAAAACATTACAATTGTGATGGTAAAAACCGCTTTGATAAAAAATAAGGAGAACACACATGACTTGGGTAGTAGTTAGTTTTATCAATGTACTTGAGGTGACGGAAGGTACACAAACGGAATTTCCTGTTGAGGAAAGTTTTGTACTATTTAATTTTAATACACAAGAGGAATTGAACCAAAAAATTCAAGCTCACATTGATTTGATCAATGGTGCGGGAGCTGAAGGTATGACTTATTATGATCAACCAGCTAAAGAATACTGTTTGGGTGTTCGTAAAATTAAAGATATTTTTAATGAGGATCCATTGACAGATGATGATCCTCCAGGAGACCGAACAGAACTAACTCATTCCTATATGACTGTTCAGTCTTTACAAGATGCAAAATTACTCGCTGAAGGTAAAGCTGTACAAACTCATTATATAGATGATGATCCATTAGAGTAATACTAACTTTTAAACCACCTTCGGGTGGTTTTTTCATTTTAGGAACATACCCATGAACGTCAGTAAAATAGTCGAATCCGCATTAAAACAACTCGGAGTCCTTGCAGCAGGTGAACATGCCAATGCCGATGAAGTTGCTGACGCAGTGGACTGCCTCAAAGCACTCCTTGCACAATGGGCAACTGAACGCCTCTATCTCTACAAAATCCAAGACATAGAGATCATGTTGCAAGGTACAGGAATATATACGCTCAATCAAACAATCCAAGATGTACTCGAAACAGCGAGTTTGGATGATGAAAAAATCCAAATGCGTCGGGACTTAGAACAAAGCTCCAATGATAAAAATACTGCAAAAGTCATTTATAGCGAAGATACGCCGTATTGGACCTTTCGAGTTGTAGACAATGCCAAAAGCTTAAACGTCAAAGCCTGTGTATTGCCCACAAGCCTTGAGGCTCAAGACCAATTATACATTCCTGATAAATATGAACGTCCCTTAATCCTCAGCTTGGCTTTAGAAATCGCACCAATGTTTGGGGTTGAACCTTCAATGTTGCTAATTAAAAACCAAAGCAGTGCGATTGATCTGTTAAAGCGTAGTAATTCTACGCCCTACTATGTGCAGAATGATTTGCCTGTGGGAGTGCGCCATGCCTGTTATTGATTTACCTATCGTGGGGCAGTCTTACCATTTAAAAGATTGGTCGATTGACTGTCAGCGTACTTTAAATCTCTATCCACAGGTCATTGAAAGCGGCAATACCCCACAAGTCGCTGCACTGTTACCGACTGAAGGTTTATCTAAAAAATTTGAGTTATCAGGGGCGATTCGTGGTCTATATGCACTGCGTGATCGGGTCTTAGTGGTTGCAGGGCAAAAGCTGTATCGCTTCCAAGATAATGTGGTGCATGAAGTTGGTGTAATTAGTGGTCATCAAATGGTGACCTTTGCAGATGACAGTGTGCAAGTGGTGATTACAGGTGATGCAACCTATGTCTATAACATCGAAGATCACAGTTTAAAAACCTTAGAGATTACTGAGGATTCAGGTTTCTTTGGTGCATCGACAGTCACCTTTTTAGATTCACGTTTTATCTGGACTGTGCCCTACACTGGGCAGATTCAATGGTCCAAGTTGTTAAGTTCGGATACAACAGCATTGAGCTATGCCACTGCCGAAGCCAAAAGTGATGATTTGGTCCGTGTGATTGCATCGAATGGGCAACTTTGGTTAATCGGTGAAAAAACCACTGAGATTTGGAATAGCACAGGTTCACAGGATTTACCGTATCAGCGTATGTCGGGTGCTTATATTCCAGTGGGTTGTGTTGCCAAAAATTCGATTACGGTGTTTGGTTCAAGTCTAGTGTGGTTGGCACAAACTGAACATGGTCATAACCAAATCATCATGATGAATGGCTATCAACCGCAGCGTATCAGCAATCATGCCATTGAAACCGAAATCGCTGCTTATGAACGTACAGATGATGCTTATGCATTTTCATATCAGCGCAATGGACATAGTTTTTATTTTATCTCTTTTCCAGCGGCTGAAAAGACGTGGGTCTATGACGCAACTACACAAATGTGGCATGAGCGCAGTTTTTATAATTTAGGCATTTCTAAACATGAACATCATCGCGCGCAAACCCATTGTTTTTTCAATGGTCAGCACCTAGTTGGTGATCGTGAAAATGGCATTGTTTATGTACTTGATCCTGATAACCAAACGGATTTTGGTGCAGACATTGTGCGTGAGCGTACGACACCATGTATTAACCCACATGCAACACGCATGATTTTTGATGAGGTGGAGCTGATTTGTCAGGTCGGGCAGCAACAAAACTTTAAACCTTTGCTGATGTTTGATTGGTCAGATGATCGTGGCAAATCTTGGTCGAATGATCGGATTGAGGACTTGAGTCAAGACATCGGTGGCATCGGGGAATATCAGAAACGAGTGATCTTTCGCAGATTCGGGCAATCCTTTGGGCGAGTATTTCGAGTGCGTATGGCAGGCGGTGGGCGTTTGATTTTAATGGGTGCTAAGGCAAAGGTGAGAGCATGATTATTCCTCAAATTTCTCAAGTGCCCTTACAAGAGCCAATGTATGTACATGGTGTGATGACACCTGTATGGATTCGATTTTTTGAGCGTTTATCTAATTTGCGTAATGATGCCGATCTGATTCAACTAATTGAGTTAGCACAAAAAGTTGCTGAGTTACCAAGCCAGTCTATTCAAGCACAGCAGGGTTTTGATCTTATAGCATTGCAAAACCAAGTTGAGCAAATTCCTATTTTTATGCAGCATCAGAATTTAACTTTTGATTATTTGCCAGTTTATTTACCTGAGCAAATACCAATAGAAAACATCCCAATATCCGCACCGCATATCGAACATTTACCGCCATTACAGGCGGTTTTTTTATGCCCAGTGCAAGACATTCCTTTTATTGAGCCACCAACAGATCAGGTGATTAAAGCATGATTAAGTATCTTTCCCCACTCAAAGCACAAGCTTTAGCTGCAGGTAATAATGAAGTCTATACCGTACCTGCAAATACTATTACTCACATTCGTGCTTTAACTTTTCACAATACCACAGCCGCCAATATGGACATTGAAGTGTATTTGATTCGTTCAAATATCCCAACGGTTGAATCTGGTCAGCGCCTTGTGAAAAAAGTTTTATCTCAAAATGAATCCTATCTGTGTCCTGAAGTGATCAACCATGTGCTGACCGATGGCATGAAAGTGGTCTTAGTGGGCAATGGGGTTAATGCAATGTTATCAGTGTCGGAGCAAGCGGTATGAGCGATTTAGATGTACATGATGAAATTGGTAATTTACTACTTGATAATTTAGTTTGTAATCATGTAGATGAAGTAAAACAAGATTATACGGATAAAATACATAATCTTCAAAATTTACTTTTAAATCAAGAGCAAGCATGGCATGGAGAAATCCATCACTTTGCGCCAGGTGTTTATACGCGAGAATTTCGCTGCTTTGAAAATACCCTGCTGGTCGGTAAAACGCATCGTCATGAACACATGTTTATATTGCTAGAAGGTAAATGCACAGTTACAACCGAAGATAAGATAATTACTTTAGAAGCTCCCTACATAGGAAAATCACCTGCGGGTGTTAAAAGAGCTTTATATACACATACAGATATCATTTGGGTAACAATTCATCCGACCAATGAAACAGATGTAGCAAAAATTGAAGAATGGCTAACTGTTCCTGACGATGAGGTGAGAGAGTTTAGAAAAATGTTAGGTTTGGATTGTAAATCAAATCAGGGAGTTGAGTAATGAGTGTATGGGCAGCAGGGGCAGCAGTTGTAGGTGCCGTTGGAGGAGCAGCTTTATCAGCAAGAGCGTCTAAAAAAGCCGCAAAACAACAAGCGGAATCAACAGATCGAGCAAGTGAAATTCAAAAAGAAATGTATGATCAGACTCGATCTGATCTTGACCCGTATCGCCAAGCTGGGACAAATGCACTTGGACAATTAACGGGTTTTAATCCTCAAAACTACGAGGGCAACCCATTTAGCTTTAATGGTTCATCTAACCCTGCATATAGTAGTCAGCAATTTGTAGCAGCAGACCCTTACCAAGCCAAAGAACCTTATGAAGCACAGCAATTTAAATTTGAAGAATCACCGAGCTATCAATTCCGCAAGCAACAAGGTATGGATGGGATTCAGTCTCAAGCTGCTGCAGGGGGAGGATTGCTGAGTGGTGCTACTTTAAAAGCACTGAATAATTACAATAGTAATCTTGCCTCGCAAGAATATGACAATGCTTTTAATCAATATCAAACCGATGAAAATCGGCGCTTTAATCAGTATCAGACAGATGATGCAAGGCTGTATGGACAATATTTAAATACTGAAAATCAGCGTTTTAATCAATACTTTAATCAAGAACAATTAAATCAGACCCAACACCAACAGGCATTTAATAACTGGCAGTCGCAAGATAACAATGCCTATAACCGTTTTACAACGGATCAGAATAACCGTTATGACCGTTTAATGCAGTTAGCAAACATGGGGCAAAGTGCGGCTGTGCAGCAGGGTAATGCAGGAATACAGACAGGACAAGCTGTAGCAAATAACACAATGGCAGGCGCGAATGCTTTGGCAGCAGGTCAAGTTGGTCAAGCAAATGCTTGGGGTAATGCTATAGGGCAGCTAGGTACGGTTGCAGCAGCATATGCAAATCGCAATACAAAAACTGGAGGAACAATCTAATGGTGATTGATGCTCGCATTCCTTTGATGACGCAAGGCATTGATGGATTGAAAATGCTTAAAGATGGTTCTGAACTTGCGGACATGTGGATAAAGGACAAATCAGAAGGTGAGCTTTCTCGCATCTATAACGAGTCACAAGGCGATTTAGATAAGATGCTATCTATAGCACCACAATCTAAATACGCTCGTTGGATCATGCCACAATTGCAGTCTCAAAAAGCTGCTCAAGCAAAGGCAGCAATTGATCAGCAACAATCACTCGCTGATATAAGTAAAACTCAATCCGAAGCATATAAAAACAACCAACAAGGGGGTGGTTATGCTTTAGATAATTCAGGTAAAAAATTAGGTGCAATACAAGGCGCATTTCAACAAGCATCAATGACAGGAGATAAAACACAGGTTTTACTTGGTTTAAATGGGCTAGTGAGAGCCGGTATGATTCCCTCAGAAGAATACGAACATCAATCAACTATTGTAAATGCCATGACCCCTGATGAGCTAAAACAATTTGCAGGTGGGATTAATTTTGCGAATGCGAAAGACCCTGCGTCAATCCAATATACGTCTGCCGATAATCGTCTTGATAATCAAACTTTAAAAGAAAATGCACAACTGAGCGCTCAGACGAGTAAATACGGCATAGATACTGTCGCTCAAACTGCAGCGAATAAACTTGAGCAAGATCAAAAGCAGTTTGATACTCCTAAGTTTGAAAAAACAGTAACAGCCCCTAACGGGAATGTTTACGGTGTTTATTCTGATGGTAGTGTTGATTTGCTAACCGATAAGTCAGGAAATACTGTTGTTGAGCAACAAAAACTAAGTACTCCCAAACTTTCAGATAAAGCATTAAATCAAGTTAATGATGCAAATATGGCACTATCTCAAGCTAATTTAAACTATCGAAAAATTGGACAACTGGTTGTAGATATCCGAGACGGTAATTTGAATTTAAGTGCTGCAAATCAGATAGGTGCTAAAGTTAAAAACTTTGCGGGAATGTCTGATCAAAACAGCTTGGGTGTTGAAAACTTTAATACGGTTTTAAATCAAGCTGTCAATGATGTTTTAATGTTAGCAAAAGGTACTCAAACAGAAGGAGATGCACAGCGTGCTGCAAGGGTTATTGCTGCAAATCCTCCAAGAGATAATAAAGCTGCGATGCAAGTTTTGAATCGTTTAGCAGGGTTACAGCGAAATATCATAGAAACCTTAAATCAAAATATTGATGGTATTTATGGTAATTATGGCATACAGCGACCACAACAAGGGGGGCAACAACCAAAGCAAAATGCCCCTGAAACTTTTGATTCGTATGGGTATGCGCCTTAAAATACTTTTTGTGTAATAAGCTTTGTGCATTTTTTATGCTATATTCCCCTCATTTAGGTGGGGGAAATTTAATGAAGTCAAAAAATATTGTAATTCTTCTATTTTGTTGGGTATTTTCGTCCATAACGCATGCAGGCGAATGTGTTCCAAAAAAACATGCAAAGATACCAAATATCACGGGAAAATCTTACCATCAAGCACGTAAATTACTTATTGGTAATCAATGGCAACCTTTTAGGACACTTAATATCAATACAGCTAAAGAAAATTTAGGGTACGGGAATGGGTTAACTTTTTGGAACAAAGGCTATCGTGAGGTTGAGAATTGTGCAGGAACAGGTATGGCTCCCTGCATATTTAATTTTAAAGATGTGTATGGTAATAATCTCAAAATATATACAGAGGGAGAAGAGGATAAGAAATACCCTGCAACTGTTTCTAGTTATGAATTCAATTGTGAATATTTTAAATAAAAAAGAATAAAATATTTATTCTTAGGAATACAAAATGAAAAAACTAATTTTAATTTGTGGGTTACTTACTTTTATGATAAGAGGTAATTGTTATCCTCTTGACACTTCTATTCCTTTACAAGTAAAAAACATTGATATTATAAAAATGATGGAAGATGGCAATCGAATATCGGAAATCAATGCTAATAATGCTATAGAGAGGGAAAAGAATAGAATATATAAAGAGGGGCAAGGGAACGCTGAAGTAATGCTTGAGCTTGCAAAAAAATCCAAACTAGCAAGTAAAATCGTTCCTTATTTTCAAGAACAAGCGTATCAACAACAGATGTATGAATTAAATAGACTGAAATTACAAGTTGAAATAGAAAAAATTAAACAAGGTGAGCAACTAAATACTATAAAAAGCCCACCACCACCAATGAATACTAATTAAACCACCTTCGGGTGGTTTTTTATTCCCTAAGGAAAACCCATGGCAACTTTAAAAGAGCTTCAAGAAGCACTCGCAAATCCAAATGTGCGAAAGATGTTGAATACGATTGCTGCATCTGAGGGCGTAAAACATGGATATAACACACTGTTTGGCAACGAACTTATTCAAAATTTATCAGCCCATCCAAACATTAAAAAAAGATTCACTCAGACTGATGGTAAAACCAATGTCACTACTGCTGCAGGGCGATATCAATTTTTAAATGGCACTTGGAACAATGTAGCTCAGCAATACGGTTTAAGGGACTTTTCACCAAGGAATCAGGACTTAGGGGCAATCGCTTTAATTGCGGGTCGTGGCGCACTCGACGATGTGATCAAAGGAAATTATCGTCAGGCAATTTTAAAACTAGGTCCTGAGTGGGCATCTTTACCGAGTTCAACTTATAAGCAAGGTAAGCGCTCTTGGGAATTTATTAATAAACAGCTTGGAACAGATGTAGGACATGAACAGATTAGTAGTACATCTCCCCCAAAAATGATGGGCAAAATTTCAGCAGATGACTTCCAAAAAATTATATCGGGCGGTACATCTGAACCGAAGGTAATGGGTAAAATTTCAGCAGAAGATTTTCAAAAAATCATGGGGAATAACAACTCTAAGCCCCAATTGATGGGGAAAATTTCAGCAACAGATTTTCAAAAAATAATGGCAGGTAATACTGGGAGCTAAATAATGGCGGGTGAGCAAACAAGAGCATTTATTGCAAATGAACGTAGCGCAGGTACAAGTGATATTAAAATTTTCAATAAGTTGCTTGATAATCCGAAATTTGTAGCAGGACTTAAAAAAGCAAACCAAGAGACTGGTGTTACAAATCGCCAATTTGCCGCAGGTTTGGGGCTAAAAATCTCTAATCAGCCTGTTGATCTCCCAAAAATGCAACAAGACAGTAAAAAGGCACAAGCCAAAGAACAAGGCAAAACCAAGGCTTGGGAATCAGGATTACTGGGTTTTTCTGATTTGGGTGCAGGTGTTTTACAAGGTGTGAATTATGCTGCTGATGGTGTGAGCAAAGGCATAAATAAGGTTGCAGGCACTAATCTCGATACCAAATCTTATGAACGAGTTACACAGCAACGCAAAGAGATTGAAGAAAACCATAATTTGCGTAGAGAGGCAAATGACCAAGGTTTTGACTGGATGCGTTTGGGCGGGCAAGTTGCAGCAACCGCACCCATGGCAGCACTGGGGCGAACGTATCAAGGTGCAAAAATACTGTCAGGTGCAGGTGCCAAAGTTGCAGCACAAAATGCAGCAGTTGGGGCGGGCATTGGGGCAGCAAGCTTTGCGAAAGATGCAGATCATCGAATGTTGAATACCGCTTTGGGCGGTGTTGGTGGTGCAGCAGGTGGAGCAATTGGCGAGAAGATTGGTCGTGGTGTCAGCTCTCTCAACCGTAAATTCAATCCTGCATCATCAACACATGTGACGAATGCACAGGTTGAGAGTCAAATTGATATTATTTTAAGTCAAATGGATGATGGTTTAAATGGTATTCGATTAGGTGATTTAACAGCACAAGCACAGGCACAATTAAAGAATGAAGTAAAAAAATTAATGCAGCAAGGTCGCACGCCTGACGCTCAAACATTACAACGCATGAGCGTATTTACTGACTTAAAATCCAAGGGTTTTGATCTTAAACCAACTGGCAAGCAAGCAACAGGCAGCGCTCAACTTTGGACAAAAGAAACAAATTTATCAAAGCTAGACGGTGCAGAACCACTTGCAAAAAAATACTCACAAGATCATGCAAATCTAAAAGCACTAGTTGATGATTTTGAGTTTAAAACAGGTGGTAATGCGGCAGATGAGTTTCAAGTGGGTGATGATCTATTTAAGCAACTTCGACAACAGGATGAATCAAGAAACAATTATATTGCTGCAATGTATAATCATGCAAAACAGCATACAGGCAATGACTTAACACTTGATGCAGGTCGATTTGCCAATAATATGAAAAACGCTCTTGATGAAGATCTAGCTGATATAAGTTTACTCCCATCGCCACTTTTAAAGAAAGTTCAAGATTTTGCAAATGGTGTAAAACCTTTTACGCTTGCTGAAAAAGAAGTCATGGTGAAGCAGCTTAATCGCAGAATTTCAGGCGCAGACAACCAAACACGATACGCACTACAGTCATTTAGAAATTCACTTGAAAAAGAAGTGGATGACTCACTAAATGCCTTTGGTACACAACTACAGGGGCAAGCAAAAACTGCATGGGATGATGCACGAAAAGCAGCAACAGGGCGTTTTGGCTTGATTGATCGCACGCCTGCACTGAAAAAAGCATTAAATGATGCTGAACCTGATAAAGCATTTGATCAGCTAGTTTGGCGCGGCAATGTTCGTCAGCTTGAATCAATGGTGAAAGAGCTAGAAAACACCCCTGAAGTGTTAAACAACATTAAACAAATGATTGTAAAACGCATTGCTGAAAAATCATTTGGAGTGTTAGATACCTTTAGCCCAAAAGGGATGAGTGATGCTTTAAAATCAATTGGCGATCGAAAGTTAGCTCTATTTTTTAAGCCTGAAGAATTGAAGCATTTGAAAAATATCAATGCAGCAGGTCGTTACTTAATTAGCCAACCGCCAGGTGCTAACGTCAACCACTCAAACTCAGCATCCGCTTTTGCAAATTACTTAAGCTCATTCATTAAATTACCTGTGGTTAAGGGTGCTGTAGATAAATGGGTGGTCTCTCCAAGTCGAGGAGTAAATGCGCACATTAAGATCAATCAAGGTGCAAACGCTTTAGCAAAAACATCCACACAAAACCCAAGTAGCGGTGCTGAATTATCACTAATAGATCGACTTGTAAAAGCAGGGATTTTAAGTGGAGCAAACCTCCCAAATCAATGAGGTTGATATGCTTTTAACCATCGCAATGCCTGTACAACTTCCCAAGATGCAATTCTTCGACCAACAAGGCAAACCGCTTGTTGGCGGGAAAATCTATTCTTATAAAGTGGGTACAGGTGAATTTAAACCGACTTATAAAAATGCACAGAAAACTGCTTTAAATAAAAACCCTGTGGTTTTGGATGGGGCAGGCTGTGCATTTATCTATTTAAACGGAAATCATCACTTAAAAATCTTTGATAAACAAGGTCAATTGATCGAAGAAAGATGGGTACCTAGCACTGAGTTTAGAACATTTTTCTTTGATAAATTTGGGAAGGCTTTAAGGTTTGGCAAAGTCTATACACATGACTTTGAATCTACGATGCCAAAACCATCTTATCAAAACCCTGAAAAATCTTTCTTAAACCCGAACCCAATCATCTTGGATGACGATGGTAGTGCCATGATCTGTATCAATGGCTCTTATCGTTTGCGTGTTTATGATGAAAAAGGGGTGTTCCAAGGTGATCAGGATTTCTTTAGAAATGTGGCATATGCACTGACGAGTAAGCCTTATCCGAATTATTTTGATGAAAGGATATCAGCAAGCATATCTCTTGAAAAAGTTGTGGTACATGATGCTCAAAATATTCAAGAAAGCGTTGGATCATCAATCACATTGCTCACAGCAAGTGTTAGAGAGCTTCAAATCACATATCCTGTTGAAATAGGGTCGATTAACTCTACTTTAATATTGCCATCTGCTCAAATCACAAAAGAAGTATCTTATCTGAATTTAAAGATAGATCCTCTTCACTTAAATTCTCAAATAAGTGTGGTATCTGCGCAAACCACTAAAGAATTTAATTTTTTAAAATATCAACAGGAACCAACATCTGTTCAAACTAATATTAGTTTGACTGATGCAGTTCTGATACAGGGTTAAAAAATCATGTACTTAAAGTCAAATATTAATGTTGGTGCACAATTCAAATTAATCAAACATAAAGGGGATGCTTCCAAGCCAACTGAGGAGACGGATTACTTTCATAATCTCGTACTTGATTCTGGTCTTGAGAGAATGTCAGTTGGATCTGTTTTAGGCTATGTTTCTGTTGGCTCGGGGAACAGTATTCCAAATATTTCACAAACATCCTTAGATAATTTTATAGCAAGTACAAACTCGCAAAATGGCGCAGATGCAGTAGGAAACCAATTAGTAACAAAACCTTATTACTCGTGGGCTAGAAGAACTTATAGATTTAATGCTGGCGTTGCGGCAGGCAATTTATCGGAAATCGGAGTTGGTTGGACAAGTACCAATCTTTTTAATCGAACATTGATAAAAGACTTAAATGGTAATCCAACAACATTAACTGTTCTTAATGACGAGTTTCTTGATGTTATTGTAGAGATTCGTGCGTATCCTCAAGAAATAATTACAGGGAGTTTTAATTTACTAGATAAATTGGGAAATATTAAAAGTAACCACACAATCAGTGGTACTTGTCTTTTTATCAGTTCCCCCTCTTTTATTTTAGGGAACGTATTACTTGGTGCGTACACCGACTGGGCAGGTGGGGAAAGAATGACAGTGTTTAGTGGAGATGCGGGTACTTCAGTGACCATAAGCCCACAAGGTACGGTTGATAATACAGATTACTCAAAAACAACATACCCAACAGCTAAAAGTTGCAGAAACAAGGCTATTTTAAGACTAGATATGGCAAATATGTTGCATAAAAGCTTTGTAATTCCTGTGTCAAGACTTTGCAGTCCTGAAACATCACAGAATGGTTATAAAATCCAAATTGAGCCGCCCATCTTAAAAAATCCAAATATGGAAATTCAGTACACATTTGAATTAAGTTGGGGGCGATACACACCATGATGCCTGAAAACACTCTTTCATCAAGCCCCATTTTCGGGGCTTTTTTAGTGCCTGATCGATACGATCCGCTTATCGACTATGAATGGGGTGGTGTGGATTTACTGGATACTTCACAGGGGTTACAAGTCAAAATCTGGACGTGTTTTTATGATGGTAATTGGATTTGTGTGCAATCAGGTGACATTTTACATCGCTTAATTCAAGTCGAACATGTCACAGCTTTGAGTTTGGCATTTGATTTCAATATGCATCCAACTATTGCCTATATTTCTGATTTTAAAATGTATTTGTATTGGTATGACACAGCGCAAGGCAAGCAAATCACCACTGAATATGGATTGGATTATCTCAATCCTCAACTTTCTCTTGATGATCATCGACTACATCAATCAGGTAATGCAGACATTATTTTTGCCTATCTAAAAAATGGAAATTTGTATTATCGACAGCAACGTGACCGTTTTTTAATTGAGCGCTTACTTCAACAAGATATTGAAGTCGAGTTAAAGCAAATCGGTATGAACAATAAAAACAGATTTCAATTTGTTTTTTGGTAAATGCATCAAAACATGAGCATCCGAAAGGGTGCTTTTTTATTGTCTAAATTTAAGGATTAAATATGAACGACCCGATTTCTTTAAAAGGTCTGCCTTGGTTACTCAAAATTGTGGCTGCTGTTGTTGGAGCAATTTTCGCATTAACTTTGTCAGGAGATATTGATACCCAAGGGCGAATTAAGATTACGCCCAGTGTCATTATGAAATTTACATTTAGCGTGGCAATCAGTTTATATGGCGGCTCAGCTTTTATTGAATATTACCAACTTGATCAACACTATACACACATGGCGCAAGGCTTTGTAATGTTGTTATTTGCAGTATTTGGCATGTTATGTATTGGCATCCTTTATCAATCCATCCAAATGTTCAAAGGTAAATCGCTATCTGAAATCATCACTGAAATTAAAGAAACATTTGGGGCGATATTTAAATGAATAAAGATCAAATTATCAAAATCCAAAAAATTGTGGGTGTGAATGCTGATGGGGTTTTAGGTAAAGACACGCTTACTGCAATTTTTAAAAAGCTCGGTGCAAATAATATCCGTGCATCTGAATTAGGCTTGGCTGCAAATGTTCACATGCGTACTTATAAAATCTTAGACAATGTAAATCGCTTTGTACATTTTTTAGCGCAGGTGGCACATGAAAGTGGCAACTTTATTTACATGGAAGAAATCGCATCTGGGGCAGCTTATGAAGGTCGCAAAGACTTGGGCAATGTACATTCTGGTGATGGAAAGCGTTATAAGGGACGTGGATCAATTCAACTCACTGGACGTGCAAATTATCGTAAGTATGGTCAAGCGCTAGGTTTAGATTTTGAAAATCATCCAGATATGGTGGCTTATCCAAGTGTTGGAATACTTGTTGCTTGTAAATATTGGTCCGATCAAGGGCTCAACGAGTTGGCAGATCAGAATGATATTTTATCTATTACAAAGAAAATTAACGGTGGGGTAAATGGCTTGGAAGATCGTAAAAAGCATTTAGCGAAGTTAAAAGGGTGGGTGTGATTTTATTGTAACAAAATAAAGGGCGACACTTGGGCGCCAATAAGATTTAAGTTATTGATTTTAAAAGTTGTACTGTTCTTTGACATCGTAGAGGTCACCAGTTCGAATCTGGTTAAACCTACCAAGATATTAAATTCATATAAACTTACATATATTTATATGAATAAAAAGCCCTAAATTATAATGATTTAGGGCTTTTTTATGTCTATATATACCCTATAGATTAATTGATATGGGGTATAATTGGCTTTATGGAAAAGAATCTTTGTAGAATTACTTTTATATTGAGTTTATGAGCTTATAACATTTGTATCTATTTAGGAAGGGATGCTCTAAATATTTTCTGGAACTATATGCACTCATACTTTAGCAACTTTCCTATGCTATATAAGAGGTATCGAGATGATTAAAATAGAAAATAGCTCCGTCGTAGGAACAGTACGTCGCCTTCAGATCGGTCAAGTCATGCCTTTTGTTCGTGAGCAAGTTAGTGCAATTAATAAATATGCTGTTGATAAAGTTACAGTTACGACGACGGGATGCATAGGTGATGAACAGGGAGATCCTTTTTCCATGGTGGGCAATTACAGGCAGTTCACCAAATGCCTCAGCACGTCTATAAGTTGATTCAAACGGAATTTCCTTCAGTTACAATCTATGAAGGCATGCTTGGAGAAAACTTAATCGTATCGGATATGCATGAAACGAATGTCTGCATTGGTGATATCTTTCAAATTGGTTCAGTACAAATGCAAATTACTCGACCTAGACGCCCTTGTTGGAAAATAGACTCTCAATTAAATAAGCGTGGAGTAGCTAAATTTTTACAAGAGCAAGGCTGCGTAGGCTGGTATTATCGTATTATTAAAACAGGCAATATGCAGTTAAATGATAATTGTTTTTTAATTTCAAGAGCATATCCCTTTGCATCATTAACCAAACTTTGGGAAATTTACAATGATAAAAATTTTCGTGATCCTAATGAGATTGAGCGTTGGTTAGCTATCGATGTGCTAGAACAAAGCTTCAAAGAAGTACTTCGTAAAAGATTACGTTAATTATTTAGTCTTATTATATAGACTTGAGTTTATTAATTCTGAATATGAGTGTAATGCTGATCAGTTAAGAATTTTTTAATCCTCCCCCTTACGGAACATGTTCCTCACCTTTTTCAAAGGAGGGATGAGTAGCACTGCTACGCAAGATTACTAAAAATTACTTTAGTTACTTGAAGTTCCCCTCTTTCTCAAAGAGGGGTAGGGGAGATTTTTAGAAATCTATTCAATAAACTTGCTTAACTGACTGGTATTAGAATATGAGTGAGTTGTTAAGAGTTATGATTATAAAGAACTGGCTAAAATAACACTTGCACTCGAAAATTTTGAAATTAATTTTATAAAAATACAATTAGGCATGCTTTTTTTAGGTACTTGAGCATTTATTTTATAAACACTCTCTAAAAATGATTAGTATGATAAATAGAAATGTCTTGTATACCTCTGGCTACTACTATAAGGGCATAGTTTACTTATTTAAATTATATTCAAATAAAAACTCAAATATTCGTGTTACTCCAATTACTGTGAGTAAATTGTTATCTAAGCATAAGTAAAATAACAAAACTTAAATAAATCGTTGGAGTTTTAGGCGCATACTAGTGTCAGTAATAAAAAGTCACATAACAAAAAATTTTCATGTGAGGAGCGTTAGAATGAATCTAATTTCACTGTTAAAAGAAAAAGTCATTCCTGTAGTTTTAAAAGGTGAAACTACATATTTAACAGAAAAAAGCACAGCCTTAGCTGAATTTTTCCCATTTTTATTGGCGATCTTAAAGGCTAAACCGAGCTTAATTTCATTATTCCAAAATAACTTAAATCCAAGATTAAGTGATGTTTTTAATACTCAATCTGAATTGAAAGAGCAATATTTGGATAGTGTTAGTCAACATGTTCCTCGAGGTGAAATTGAAAACGTGCTCAATCGCTCGATTCCTGCAACTTTAAATGTACTGGAAGATGAAGCAGGCTCAAGTGATCCGACTGTCATTCAACATTTTTTAGAGCAACATCATCATGATATTGGAACAGGTTTAGCACCTTGGGCAAGAGGTATTTTGGCTGCGTTAGGTTTTGGTACATTAGCAACAACTGCAAACACAACGTCTCAACCTGTAACGCCAACACCTGTACAACCCGTTGTTGAAGAAAAGAAGAAATCAAGTCCTTGGATTCCGTTAATTGCTTTATTGATTTTATTATTGTTGGCATTTTGGTTGTTACGCAGTTGTAAGACTGAAGAAGCTGAACCCGTTAGCAGTACTGTAGTCAGTAATACGAACCAGCAGCCTGCTTATTTTCAAATTTCTACGGATGCTACTGGCGGTTTAGTGACCTGTCAGGCGAAGATAGGCGATCCAAATTATATTGATATTTTACAAAAAGAAGTGAAGCAAATTTTCACCCATGTAAATGGGTGCGGTGCAGACTCAAGCAACAACTTTAATGCTGCATTGGTAGATCAAAATGCCTTGGTGAGTGTTTTAAAACTGTTAAAAGGCGTACCGAATGTATCTATGATATGGACAGGCAATCAAATTACTTTACAAGGTGCAGATACAGCTACTTTGCAAAGCTTGGCGGATAAAATCAAACCTTTGGTAAAAGATGTGCAAATTGTTGTAGAGCAACCTGCTATTTTGGATGAAAATACAGCCGTAAATACAAGTATCGACAAAGCCAAACAAGCTTTGAGTCAAATTGACCCAAATCAAGTACGTCCACTTGATATCGCTACTGCACTAAATTTACAAATTATTAACTTTGCTTCTGCATCAGCAGAAATTCCAGAAGTGAATAAATCTGTATTAGATCAAGCTGCTGCTTTAATTAACAAAGTACCGAATGTCGAGTTGATTGTGAAAGGCTATACCGATGCAACGGGGAACGCTGATGCCAATAAAACGCTTTCTCAAAAACGTGCAAAATCTGTAGTGGACTATTTAGTTAGTAAAGGGGTAGATCCAAGTAAACTACAAGCACAAGGTTTCGGTCAGGCTGACCCTGTAGCGGATAATGCGACCAAAGAAGGTCAGTTTAAAAATCGTCGTATCGAGTTTGAAGTGATTAATACTGAAACTGGAACTGTACGAAAAGTAGATGAGCAAGGTGTAGAAGAAGAGAAAAATTAATTTTTTCCCAAGTCATATTTCTCAAAGTAAAAACGAGTGACAATGATCACTCGTTTTTTATTTGCATTCAGTATGGATTCATTGAAAAATACACAGGTTTTTCTTGTTTTGTTTTAATCATAAAAAGTGAATATTATCATGCGGATAAGTTTTATTGGTTCAGGTCGAGTTGCGACACATTTAGCACAGATTTTTGCGAAACAACATCAGATTGTGCAAATTATGAGTCCGACTTTAGCACACGCACAAAAACTTGCAGATTTGGTAGACGCACAAGCGATAAATACTTTTGAAGCCATTGAGCCGAACATCGACTTATGTGTGATTGCAGTAAGTGATCAGATGATTTCGCAAACCATTCAAAAGTTATCGCATTATTTCCAACAAACCTTGATTGTGCATACTTCAGGAAGTACGCATTTAAATGTATTAAAACAATACTATGATAATGTTGGGGTTTTTTATCCATTGCAAACCTTTAGTTTTGAAAGTGAAATTAACTGGAAAAATACACCTTTATTTATTGAAGCAGCCTTAGATAATCAACAAGCAAAATTGTTTAATTTAGCAAATAGCCTAAGTGACCGTGTCTATTTATATTCTTCAGAACAACGCTTAAGTTTGCATTTAGCGGCTGTTTTTGCATGTAATTTCAGTAATTATTGTTATGACATGGCAAAACAAATTGTTGATCAACATCAGGTAGATTTTAATTTGCTTTATCCATTAATTTTAGAAACTGCCAATAAAGCCACCCAAAATGATCCCAAAATTGTACAGACAGGGCCTGCGATGCGTGGTGATCAAAATATTTTAATGATGCATCGAAATTTATTAGTAGACGCACAACGTGAAGATTTAGCACAGGTCTATCAATTGCTTAGTGAGCAAATTATGCAAAGGCAGAATAATTAAATTATTATAGATACGGTATTTTTGCTTGATTTTATGGAATGTTCATCTTATCTTCAAGGCAAGATGATCAATAATAAATACGCAATAAAATGAACTCACATACGCATTTATTAGAAAAAGTCCAATGGCGAGATCTCGTCCATTTGCGCCAAAAAGATATTGTTTTTGAGTTAATGATTTCACTGCCGTGGTTGGTTTTATCGTTTATTCTGGCGTATTTTGCTTGGTATCCCATCGCATTATTTTGTTCATTTATGTTCTTTTTAACAGGTTTGCGACAAGTTCATAATGCGTTTCATTTTGCTTTGGGAATTAGTCGACAACAAACCCATTGGTCGATGTTAATACTCAGCATTTTAATGTTGGGTTCAATGCATGCTGTGCAGATTAATCATTTGCGACATCATCAATACTGTATGCAAGCACAAGATGTTGAAGCAAAAAGTGCACGTATGAAATGGTGGCAAGCACTTTTATTTGGTCCAATTTTTCCGTTTATGTTACATAAAAAAGCCTTTGAGGTTGGAACAGCGACACAGAAAAAATGGATGAGCGCCGAGCTTTTAGCCAATGTGATGGTACTGGTTTTGGTATTTTTTATCTTAGATCTGACATTCTTAAAATATCATGTCATTGCGATGTTGATTGGACAATGTATGACCGCATTTTTTGCAGTATGGACTGTACATCATGATACGGAAGATCATATTTATATGGCACGTACTGTTCGCAATGAGTTCAAGCGGGTCATCACCTATAATATGTTTTATCATGTTGAACATCATTTATTTCCTGCCGTACCTACCCGAAATTTACATATTTTGGCGAAACGCTTAGATGCTTATGATCCGAACGTTGAAATTCGAGAAGTATTCTAGCGATAAAATAAGCGTTGCTAAGCGATCATCATGCTTACTCAGTTGGTAAAAACTACCAAAAAAATCACAAAACTGTCTGACAAGGAAATTGACAAGTAATGACCGTTTTGACAGATTTACATGGGTTATATTTTTGTGATTTTGATTATGCAGCAAAACAACAACAAGCAGAATTTGAGTGATTCAAAGAATTATCATCGTGTCACGATTTTAGGTGGTGGTTTTGCAGGCTTAGGTGCAGCCATTAAGCTCAAAGAAATGGGCATAGATGATTTTATCTTATTAGAAAAAGCGGCTGAATTAGGCGGTGTTTGGCGTGAAAACACCTATCCAGGATGTGCCTGTGATGTACCTTCAGCATTATATTCTTATTCTTTTGAACAAAATCCAGCATGGTCACGCGTGTTTGCACCACAAGCTGAAATTAAAGAATATTTACTCAATGTCGCAGATAAATATAACATCATGCCACATGTCAAACTTGAGCATGAAGCTTTAGCTGCAAAGTGGTCGGATGCAGAGCAGTGTTGGATTATTCAAACCAATCAAGGTGAATTTCGTTCGCAATTTGCCATTATGGCATGTGGTCCGATGCATGAACCAGTGATGCCAGATATTCAAGGAATTGAATCATTTAAAGGGGAAATTTTCCATTCATCTCGTTGGCGTCATGATATTGATTTAACAGGTAAGCGTGTTGCAGTCATTGGTACGGGGGCATCAGCGATTCAGTTTGTGCCGCAAATCCAACCCCAAGTAAAACAACTCACGATATTTCAGCGTACTGCACAATGGATTTTACCAAAATCAGATATGCCACTGCTTACACCTGTACGTGCGATGTTTAAATTATTGCCTTTGACGCAGCAGTTAATGCGTGGTTCAGTTTATGGGATTTTTGAAACCATTAATGGGGGTATTCAAAGTCCTGCGGCAATGATGCAATTTCAAAAATTAGCCAAATGGCATTTAAATTTTCATATTAAGGATGCTGCTTTAAGAGAAAAATTAACACCGAATTTTATTATTGGCTGTAAGCGTATTTTGCAGTCGAATAACTGGTATCCAGCACTGGCTCAAAAAAATGTCGATGTAATTGCCAGTGGTTTAAGTAAAATTCAAGGCAATACGTTGATTGCGAGTAATGGTGAGCAGTGTGAAGCAGACATTATTATTTTAGGCACAGGTTTTGAAATTGCAAACCCACCGATCGCAAGCCGTGTTTACAATCGTTTTAATCAAAAAATGTCGGATGTGTGGCAAGGGAGTGCAGAAGGTTATTTAGGAACTATGGTTGAAGGATGTCCAAATGGCTTTTTAATGTTTGGTCCAAATATTGCAGTGAGTTCTTCAGCATTTATTATTATTGAGGCGCAATTAACTTATATTATGTCGGCAATCAAACAGGCTTTAGAGTTGGGTATCCAAACCATAGAGCCAGAACCTGAAATTACTCGTAAATACAATGAAAAAGTCCAAGCCGCACTACAAACTACAGTCTGGAATAAAGGGGGCTGTCATAGTTATTTTATTGATAAAAATGGACGGAATAGTACAGTTTGGCCTTGGACGACATTTAGATTAAAACAAAAACTAAAACATTTTGATTTAAAAGAGTATTTAATTGATTATACGCCTGAGCAACCTAAAGGTTCAGCGCTTGTTGAATAAATAAATTTTTTAAGCTTATCTTTAAAAATAATTTTAAATGAGAAATGTTGCTAGACAACATTTCTCATATCATTAAAACTGAGCTTCAAATGAAAAAAGTTTTATTTAAGCTTCAGGATATTCCAGTTGTTCGCCTTTTTTATAACTTGCAAAGCGAGGTTGAGTTCGCTCAAATACAGGCGCAGGGCTTTCCCAAGGCCAGTCCCCAAAATGTGTTTGGCGATAGCGTGCAAAAGCTTGGTTTAATTCCTCATCACTGTTTAAAACAAAAGGACCTCGCATCGCAACAGGGGCGCCGATAGGTTCACCTTCTAACCATAAAATACGTCCAGCTTCAGGGCCATTTTTGAGTTGAATCGCAACATTAGGTTTTAGCTCAACTAAATGTTTAAAATGAATATCTTCATCTTCAATTTTCAGTAAGGCTCCTTCATAAAAGTAACAAAAACGTGTTGCTGTGGCGGTTGTCGCAGGAACGGTCAGTTCGGCATTCGGCTCTAAATGGATCATATAAATATTGACTTTGTTCTCTTTCGCAGCCGCCCAAGAGTGTGGGGGACGAGGAATCGCCTCTTTATCTTTGAATTGACCTGAAACGACACGTATATCGGCTTTATGTCCTTGCGCATCAGTTTCAATCACATGTGGAATATGTTCACGCCACATCATTTTGTAGTCAGCATCATGGGTTTTTTGTTCAGGCGATGAATTAAACCAGATTTGAAATAACTCAAAAGGGTTTTCTTTATCGGTATGAAGTAGAGGAAACATTTCACAGTGTTCAACGCCGTTGCCTGTGCTGAGCCATTGCACATCACCTGCAGCATAGCGACCGCTATTTCCTAAAGAGTCAAAATGATCTACATAACCACTTTCAACCAAAGTAATAGTTTCAAAACCTGTATGTGGATGCTCAGGAAAACCAGGTACACCAGTTTCGCTATAGTACATTCGATAAGGTTTTTCATCGGTTGTAGGAGTGGTAGGCTGCATATGTTCATTGCCGATTGGGTAATGATCAATATGATGTGCGGTAAACAAAAAAGGGTCTTTTAGATCAAGGCGAAATTCAATCGGTTGTACTGAATAAATAAGCGTAGAATTCATATTTTTTTACCTTCTTTTCTATTTAGTGAATTGATTTCTCATCATCTTTTATAACCTATTTAAAGCATACAAACTTTATGTAAAAAGTAAGTGGACATTTTTTAGGCTGTATTACAACGTGTTTTACTGACTCATGGGTTTAGAAAAAATGAGCACTTTGGTGAGTTAGAGGATGTTTTTGGAATATTTTGTACTGTGGTGGCTGTGTTTTATTCAGTACATTCAAATGGCAAAAGAATAAAGAATCGAGGCAACTATGTCATTAAAAGGAAAAACTGTATTTATTACAGGTGCAAGTCGAGGAATTGGACGTGAAATCGCCTTACGTGCTGCACGTGATGGTGCAAATATCGTGATTGCTGCAAAGTCTACCGAAGCGCATCCAAAACTAGGTGGTTCTATTTATACTGTTGCAAAAGAAGTTGAAGCAGCAGGCGGTCAAGCTCTGGCATTGCAGCTCGATGTACGTGATCAAGAGGCAGTTGCTGTGGCAATGAAACAAGCTTTTGATCATTTTGGCAGCATTGATATTTTAATTAATAATGCAGGTGCAATTAATTTATCAGGTGTAGAAACGCTTGATCCAAATCGTTTTGATTTGATGTATCAGATTAATACTCGTGCCGTCATGGTTGCCAGTCAAGCCGCTTTGCCTTATTTAAAACAAAGTGCAAATCCACATATTTTAAGTTTATCTCCACCGTTAAATTTAGATCCAAAATGGTTTGCAACTTATGCCCCTTATGCGATCACAAAATACGGCATGAGTATGCTGACCATCGGTATGAACCAAGAGTTTGAGAAGTTTGGAATTAGTGTGAATTCCTTGTGGCCAAGAACTTTGATTGCCACAGCCGCAGTTGAATTTTCACTCGGTGGTGCAGGCAAAGCGCTATTCCCTAGATCTCGCAAACCCAGCATTATGGCAGATGCAGCATATCAAATTTTAATCAGTGAAAATCGAGCCCTAACAGGTCGCTTGATGATTGATGAACAGATTTTAACAGAGCGTGGTGAAACCAATTTTGATCAATATCGTTATGAGGATTCAGATGAAGAACTCATGGTCGATTTATTTGTGGAAGAATAATTGGCATACCGCTAAAAAATGAACTGATTTGGCAGTTAAAAGAATATTCTATCGAGAGTATTCTTTTTTATTTTGAAATAAAAATGTACAAATACATTGAAAATAGATTATTTCTCTAAATATGACTAAATTTTAACATTGGAAAATAATAAAAAAAGGTAGATGATATAAAGCGCTGTTGATGACAACATGCGACTAATTTAACGTCAAAATAAAAGGTGAGATTTAAATACGTGTTTGAACTGGATTGTAAATTACTCAGCATTTTTTATCATATTTATAAATTTAAAAGCGTATCTTTGGCGGCAGATCATTTGGAAATGAGTCAGCCGACTGTGAGTAATATCCTGAATAAAATTCGTTCACATTATAATGACCCATTATTTTTACGGATTGGCAATGAAATGGTACCTACCGAATTGTCAAAACAACTCTTTCCATTGGTCAGTGAAGCGCTGAGTAAAGTTGAAATTATTAATAATTTTAGTGTCAACTTTGATCAGGCAGCATCGCAGCAGCAATTTACCATTGCGATGACTGATGTTTCACATTTGGTGTTATTGCCGAAAATTTCACAATATTTAAAACAACACGCACCGCATGTAAAACTAAATGTCCGTGCAATCACCTCTGAAACCAGTTATCAGATGGCAAATGGTGAAATTGATTTAGCCATCGGTTTTTTACCGCATTTGGAAAATGGTTTTTATCAGCAAAAGTTATTTGAACAGTTTTATGTGGTGATTGCATCAAAAGATCACCCACGTTTGAGCGAGCAAAAAATTACGGTTGAGCAATATTTAAGTGAATCGCATATTGATATTGATGCAGGGGTGGGGCATTACCATATTGCCAATGAGTTGTTAAATTTGGATTTAAAACGTAATGTCTTGATGCGTATTCCGAGTTACTTAGGTGTGGGCTTGGTAGTACAAGATACGGATTCGATTGCAACCGTACCGTATTATTTAAGTCAGGTGTTATTGTCACGGGGGAATTTGCAGATTTTACCTGCCCCGATTTCATTTCCAACGTATTCGATTAAGCAATATTGGCATATGTCTTGTCATCATAAAACCAGTCATCAATGGCTTAGACACATGTGCTATGAGATTTTTAGTCAGGTAAATTCGATGCCTTTACCGAGACAGTTGTTAAATTTAAAACCTGAAGATGCATTGCAAGATCATGAAGATAGTAGGAAATGAAGATCTATCTTAATAAGTGAGATTTGATTTTAAAATTTATGCTGTTTGATGATCAGTGTCAGTCAATTTATCTGGTGTCATTAGCGCTTGATTTACATAAAGTTTGATTAAACGCTCACGTGAGCCGATTGATTTTTGATAATGGGTTGAATTTAAAAGTAATGATGCCCCATAGGTTACTGTCCAAATGTATGAAAGATAATCTCGGATGGACATGATGCTGTTCAAGGATTTTAAATGATCCGCAAATAAATCACGAATTTCTAAAATCCGAGCTTCACGAACTTGATATAATTCTTCAAATAAATCTTTGAGTTTACGTTCATTATTAGTGAGGCGTTCTTCGATGACATGCAATAAAATTGTGCGATTTGAATTAAGCATATTGTAAAGCATATATTGCGATACATAGGTTTTAATATCATGGTTGTGGTTTTTAGAAATTTCTAATAAACGTTTTTCGTTAAGAATGATCAGCTCTAAGTACAACTGGTTTTTGCTTTTAAAATGTTTATAAATGGTGCCTTTGGCAATATCTAACTCTGCCGCCAATTCAGCAAGGGTAATATCTTGGTTATTATCGAGTAAAAGGGTTTCTGCCATGGCTAAAATTTTCTCTTTTCTGAGTAGAAAATTTTGTTGGCGAACTGTACTCATTTAAATAGTTCCAAATGATGGATAAAGAACGAAAATGAATTATAACAGGTATTCTTGAGTGTGAATCAAACTATCGTCTAGTTTTGGCTAGAAATTCTAATTTTAACTAGAAAAATCACATAATCATTCAATATCCTACTTTGATGTTTTACTTGTCAAGAAAACTGAACCTATGAGGTCATTATCAAGGAATAAAATTCCAATTTTAAAGAATTTCATTTATTGTTTTTGCGCAATTTAAAACTTTAATAAGTTTGAAATGTAAAAGTAAGTAATGCCATTTTGGGGCTTACAAAAGCGTACACTGTTGAATATTTGCAGATCAATGTTTTTGAGTCATGTTATATATTTTAAGCCAATGAGATTGATTTTAAATCATTCACATCGCTTAGAATTTTCTATATTGCACTATAAAAAACATTGCCAAGAAATGTTTTTAAATTTGATATTTCAAGCAAATTTAAATCAGTCATATGCTTATTGAGATTACAAATGTCATTTCAATGATTTTTATTATGTAAAAAGGCTTCAGAGTAAACAGAAGCTTGTAAAAAGGAATGCGACATGCCTATCTATAATGCACCGCTCAAAGACATGGATTTTATTTTAAATGATGTGTTTAAAGCGGAACAATTTTGGCAAAACAATGAAAATTTAGCTCATTTAGACATGGCAACAGCCAATGCGATTTTGGAAGAAATGGCAAAATTTTCTAAAAATGTCATCCTTGATTTAAATCGGACAGCCGATGAAGAAGGCGGTGCACAGTTTAATAATGGTGTGGTTACAACACCAAAAGGCTTTAAAGCAGCATTCCAACAATTTGCTGAAGGTGGTTGGGTCGGCTTAGGTGCAAATGAAGCATGGGGCGGTCAGGGCATGCCTAAAATGCTGACCGTTCTTGCAGATGAAATGATCTGGAGTGCCAACCCATCGTTTATGTTGTATCCACTTTTAACTGTGGGTGCGGGTATAGCAATCGACCAAGCTGCATCGGAAGAGCAAAAAGCGACCTATTTACCAAAATTTTATACAGGTGAATGGTCTGGCACCATGTGTTTGACTGAGCCACATTCAGGCACAGACTTAGGCATCATCAAAACCAAAGCTGAACCAAATGAAGATGGTTCTTATAACATCACGGGTACTAAGATTTTCATTACCAGTGGTGAGCATGACCTTTGTGAAAATATTATTCATCTCGTCTTGGCAAAAACACCGAATGCACCTGCGGGCTCGCGTGGTATTTCACTGTTTATCGTGCCGAAATTCTTAGTCAATGCAGATGGTTCTTTGGGCGAGCGCAATACTTTAGGTGCAGGCTCGATTGAACATAAAATGGGAATCAAAGGCTCTGCTACATGTGTGATGAATTTTGATGCTGCTAAAGGTTTCTTGGTAGGTAAAGAAAATCAAGGCTTGGCAGCGATGTTTATCATGATGAACTATGAACGTTTATCTATGGGGATTCAGGGTATTGGTGCATCTGAATATGCGTACCAAAATGCAGCACAATATGCGACTGATCGTTTACAAGGTCGTGCTGCGACAGGTGCGAAATCTCCTGAAAAACCTGCTGATTCTATTTTAGTACATGGCGATGTGCGCCGCATGTTGTTGAATGTCCGTGCTAATAATGAGGCATCTCGTGCTTTTGCGGTTTATGTCGGGCAACAACTCGATATTACCAAATTCTCCAACGATGCTGAGGCGGTGCGTAAAGCCAATGATCGTGTGGCATTACTTACCCCAATTGCCAAAGCTTATTTAACTGATAAAGCACTAGATTCTGCATTAGAAGCACAAATGTGTTTTGGTGGGCATGGTTATATTCGTGAATGGGGCATGGAGCAATGTATTCGTGATTTGCGTATTTCTCAGATTTACGAAGGAACAAATGGCGTTCAAGCGATTGATTTGATTGGTCGTAAAACCATTAAGTCTGATGGTGCATTCATTGCTGAATATATCGCGGAAATTCGTGAGTTTGCAGCGTCTATGGAAGATAGTTTAAGCATTAAAGCTACAACTTTAGATGTATGTAATCAAGTTGAAGCATTGACCCAGTTTATTATTGAACAGGCGAAGACTCATCCTGACTTTTCAAATGCTGTGGCGGTAGATTATTTACATGCCGTTGGTTTACTCAGCTTTACCTATATGTTTGCACGTATTGCACAAGCTGCACAAACCAAGTCTGAAAGCTTCTATCAAAATAAATTGGTCTTGGCGCAGTATTATGTGGCAAAAGTACTTCCTGATTTAGCTGCACGTAAGCAACGTATTCAGGCGGGTGCGGAGTTGGTGATGCAGTTGCCTGAAGATTATTTTACAGCGCAGGCTTAATGACTTTGGTTAAAGGATAATCCCTCCCGAACTCCCTTTGAGAAGGGAGGAGAATGACTCGCTTATGCAAGTTATGGAAAACTCCCTCCTTTGAAAAAGGTGAGGAACATGTTCTGTAAGGGGGAGGATTGAATGATGCTTTGCAATAATTGATTCAAACATGATTAAAGATAAATCATGGACAGTTTTGAGTGAGTACGCTCGCTCAAAATGCATAACAAAACTGAAAATAGATGGAATAGGTAGATAACAATGATTGTAATTGTAGACGCAGTTCGTACCGCAATGGGCGGTTTTCAAGGTGCATTATCGACATGTACCGCACCTGATTTGGGCGCAGTAGCGATTAAAGAAGCTGTTGCACGTGCAGGTTTACAACCCACTGATATTGATGAAGTGATTTTCGGTTGTGTACTGCCAGCAGGTTTAAAACAAGGTCCTGCACGTCAAGCCATGCGTCAAGCAGGTTTGCCTGATACGACAGGTGCAACCACAATTAATAAAATCTGTGGTTCAGGTATGAAAGCGGTTATGCAAGCAGCCGATGCCATCAAAGCAGGTTCTGCAAATATCGTGGTCGCAGGCGGTATGGAGTCCATGTCAAATGCGCCATATTTACTGGATAAAGCTCGTGCAGGCTATCGCATGGGACATGGCAAAGTGACTGACCATATGTTCCAAGAAGGTCTGGAAGATGCGGAAACAGGTTTGTCGATGGGTATTCTTGCTCAAGAAATGGCAGATAAAAAAGGTTATACCCGTGAACAACAAGATGCTTATGCCATTAGCTCTTTAAATAAAGCGGTAGAAGCGGTAAATAATGGTTATTTCAAAGCTGAAATCGTGCCAGTCACAGTGTCTTCACGTAAAGGCGATGTTGTAGTTGATCAAGATGAACAACCTTTAAATGCCAAAGTGGATAAAATTCCAACCTTACGTCCAGCATTTAAGAAAGACGGAACGATTACTGCTGCTAATGCCAGTTCAATTTCAGATGGCGCATCAGCGTTAGTGGTAACTTCAGAAGAAATCGCAGCACAACGTGGCTTAAAACCATTAGCGAAAGTGGTTGCATACGCGACCAATTCACAACATCCATCTGAGTTTACGATTGCACCTGTAGGTGCAATTGAAAAAGTATTAAAACAAACGGGTTGGAAAGCTGAAGAAGTCGATCTTTGGGAAGTCAATGAAGCGTTTGCAATGGTGGCAATGCTTGCAATTGATGGTTTTAATTTAGATCGTGAAAAAGTCAATATCAATGGTGGTGCATGTGCGCTCGGTCATCCATTAGGTTCTTCTGGTTCTCGTATCATCGTGACTTTGATCCATGCTTTAAAACGTACAGGTGGCAAAAAAGGCATTGCTGCTTTGTGTATCGGTGGCGGTGAAGCGACTGCAATTGCGATTGAATTAATTTAATCGTTTCTCTATAAATTTAAAACTCAAGATGAATCAACATCCTTGTACGCAAGGGTGTTGAATATTTACAAGCTGTATTTTTAATTTTTAGATGTATTTTTGAGATTTTTCAATGATTAACGGTTTAGAACGTATTCGCTGTGCAGCTTTGCACGAAAAAGTCATGTCTGTAGAAAAAGCGATTGCATTCATTCAAAATGGTGCTGTGGTCGGTTTAAGTGGCTTTGGTGGTGCAGGAGAAGCAAAAACGGTACCACTTGCCTTGGCAGATTATGCACAAAAGCATCCAATGAAAATCACATTGGCGACAGGTGCGAGTTTAGGTAATCGCATTGATGGACGTCTGAATGACGCACATGCTTTGGCACGTCGTTATCCTTATCAAGCAGATCCAACATTACGCAAAGCCATTAACAATGGTGAAGTGATGTATATCGATCAGCATTTGTCAGAGTTGGCAGATAATATTCGTCATAAAAATTTACCTAAAATCGATGTTGCGGTGATTGCGGCAACGGCGATTAGCGAAGATGGACAAATCATTCCAACAGGCTCGTGCGGTAACTCAGCCAATTTTATTGAAATAGCTGAGCATGTCATCATTGAAATTGACAATACCATTAGCCCAGTCCTAGAAGGCGCACATGATATTTATCTGCCTAAAGCACGTCCACATCGCGAACCGATTCCTTTAACTGAGGCAGGAGATCTTATTGGTACGGTGGGTATTCATGTCGATCCAAGCAAAATTTCTGCGATTGTTTTAAACGACATTCCAGATACGTCATTCAAAATGGATGAAGCAGATGATGAAACTCTTGCGATTGCCAAACATTTGATCCAATTTTTTGAAAATGAAGTTGCAGTCGGGCGTTTACCTGAAAATTTAGGACCACTTCAGTCTGGTGTAGGTTCGATTGCTAATGCAGTTTTTGCAGGTTTTGAACATTCAAATTTTCATGATCTCGAAATGTATTCAGAAGTTTTACAAGACTGTACGTTTGAGTTGATTGACTCAGGGAAAATGAAATTTGCCTCAGGCTGTTCGATGACTTTGTCAGATGAATGTGCCAAACGTGTGATGAATAATTTTGAACGCTATAAAGATAAAATCGTTTTGCGTCCGCAGGAGCTTTCTAATAATCCTGAAATTATTCGTCGTTTAGGCATTATTGCGATCAATACTGCGCTTGAGTTTGATATTTATGGCAATGTGAACTCAACCCATGTCACAGGCACAAAAATGATGAATGGTATCGGGGGATCTGGAGATTTTACGCGTCATGCGCATTTAGCGATTTTTGTGACCAAGTCGATTGCTAAAGGCGGAGCGATTTCTTCGGTTGTACCGATGGTAAGTCATTGTGATCATGCTGAACATGATATTGATGTTTTGGTGACTGAGCAAGGTTTGGCGGATTTGCGTGGACTTGCACCACGTGAGCGAGCTTTAAAAATTATCGAGAATTGCGCACATCCGAGCTATAAAGCTGATTTGTTGAATTATTTTGAACGAGCATGTGCTTTGGGTGGTCAAACCCCACATGTATTGCGTGAAGCTTTGTCTTGGCATGCACAGTTTGAAGAAACAGGAAATATGAAGTCAGCTTGATGGTTGTAATGATTTCTATTTTTTAATTAAGAACTAGAAAACCGCATCATATTTGAATGCGGTTTTTTAATATAACTTGAAATAATTAAATAAATTTATACACTATTATTTTTATATTATTGATTTAAAAGGTGTTATTTTGAATAAACTCTTCATTTTATGTTTAATTATTTTAACAGTGAGTGCTGCACATGCTCATTCAGGTGGGACGAACTCACAAGGCTGTCATACCAATAGTAAAACTGGTGATTATCACTGTCATTAAATTAAAAAGCAGGAAAAATCCTGCTTTTTAATTTATTAAGAATAGAAAACAAGTTTTCTTTAATCTGCACGACGCCAAACAGTGCCTTGGCGTGTATCTTCTAATACCACGCCTTGAGCTAATAAAGACTGACGAATTTTATCTGCCTTCGCAAAATCTTTGGCTTTTTTGGCATCGACACGTTGTTGGATTAAATCTGCAATTTGCTCTTCAGATAAACCAAGTGCTTCCTGACCAATATCAGATTTTAAGAAGTCATCGACATCGTGTTGTACCAAACCTAAAATATTTGTCAGGTAGCGTAAAGTCGAATAATAGATCGCAGATTGTTCTGCATTTTCTTCTTTCACTGCACGATTTAACTCTTTGATGATTTCAAACAGAACTGCAATCGCTTCAGATGTATTAAAGTCATCACGCATCGCTGAGTTAAAGCGTTCAACTAAACCATTTTCCAGAGTATCAACAGTTTTGTCGTCATAAACTTGCTCATAGGCTTTAAATGCATGATAGAAACGGGTTAACGCATTTTTTGCTTCTTTTAATGCAAAGTCAGAGAAGTTTACAGGGCTACGATAGTGTGATGATACAATGAAATAACGAATCACTTCAGGATGGAATTTTTCCATGACATCACGAATAGTAAAAAAATTGCCCAAAGATTTTGACATTTTCTCGCCATCGACATTGATGAAACCGACATGCATCCAATAGTTTACATATTGTTCACCTGTAGAGGCTTCAGATTGGGCGATTTCATTTTCATGGTGTGGGAAAGTTAAGTCTGAACCACCGCCATGGATATCGAAATGATTGCCTAAGCAGCACGTCGACATTGCAGAACATTCAATATGCCAACCTGGACGACCATTGCCCCAAGGTGAAGCCCAAGACGGTTCATTTTCTTTAGCATGTTTCCATAGTACAAAGTCAAATGGATGTTTTTTCTCTACTTCAACATCCACACGTTCAGATGCGCCTGCTTGCATATCTTCTAGCTTACGACCTGAAAGACGACCATATTTGGCAAATTTTTCAACTTCAAAATACACGTCACCATTGTTCGATGGATAAGCTGTACCATTATTCACCAAAGTGCCGATCATATTTTGCATTTGATCGATGTAATCTGTTGCACGTGGTGCTTCGTCTGGTTCAGCACAGCCTAAACGTGCAGCATCTTCATTCATTGCCGTGATAAAACGATCTGTAAGTGCTGTAATGCTTTCACCATTCTCATTGGCACGGGCAATGATCTTGTCATCAATATCGGTGATATTACGAACGTATTTGACGTTCCAGCCTTGGCTGCGCAAGAAACGAATGATGTAGTCAAATGCAACCATGACACGGGCATGTCCAATATGACAGTAATCATAAACTGTCATACCACATACATACATGTCGATATGTCCTTCTTTACGTGGAACAAATTCAACTTTTTTACGTTGCTCAGAGTTGTAAAGAACAAAAGGTTGCATAGGTCTTCTAAATGCTTCATTAAAATGGTGCTTCATCTTAACCTAAGCATTTTTTTTCATAAAGTTAAAATGAAAATAAAGATGGGTTTTTGATTGCATTTTGAGATGAATACTTTTAAATAACAGTTGTTTTGCAAAATAACAAATTTTTATAAAAGAATGCTTTAAATGCTTGGGCAAATAAAATGAATAAAAATAGTGGGCTTGCTAAAGGTACATTGGTACATACAAATAAAGGATTAGTGCCAATACAGGAACTAAAAGTTGGGGATATGGTTTTATCCTTACCTGAAAATGGTGAAGGAGATTTTGTATATCAACCTGTTACAGAAAAATTTGTTTCTGAAGATAAAGAAATTTGGGCGCTATTTCACCAAAACTGTGATGCAACAAATTGGGAGACAGATTTAAAAGTGGTTTTTGTCACTGGTGAATATCCTATTTGGGTGCAAGAATATGATGGTATACAAGTAAATGGTTGGATGCGCCCAGATGAATTGTTTGAAAAAAGTGCAGTTGCTATTGCGAAAGTGTCTGCATCTGGTCAGCTTGTAAAAATGTATGCTCAGCCAGTATTAGAAACACCTTATAAGGATATCGGTTATCTAGTGTCGAGTTGGGATCATATGCCAGAGTTCGTGATTGAGTTTAAGGATAATAAAATACAAGCGTATAATGTAGGGCATTTCTTTGATGGACAAGGTATAGAATCAGATATAGATGAGTCGGACAGTATTAATAAAATATTAATAGGTCACGAAAGTCTAGATGTAGTTCAAAGATTTATGACATGTTTTGAGCAAAATAAACATGGTGGATTTTATGACCGTTATAAAACACGTGTATATAATTTTACAGTAGATAATTATCATACTTATTTTGTTGAAGAAAGAGGTATTTGGGTACATCAATAATAAAAAATTGGAAAACAAAATGAATAAAAATAGTGGTTTTGTTGCGGGGATATTGGTACATACAAATAAAGGTTTAGTGCCAATACAGGAACTAAAAGTTGGGGATATGGTTTTATCCTTGCCTGAAAATGGCGAAGGAGAGATAGCTTATAAGCGTGTAGTGAATACTTTTAAATCTGTTGAGAAAAAAGAATTAATGGGAGGTCTGATTGATATTTTCTGTACGGATGACCATCCATTCTGGGAGATTGGCAGAGGGTGGGTTCCATTTAAAGATATGTATTTGGATGGAGATGGTCTTTTTACTTTATCTAATCTCCATAGAAATGAATCCCCACTAAATAATAATATTAAAGGGTCTTTACAGGTATTTGAAGTAGATGAAGGCACACATGATGTATTTAATTTAGGTGGTTTGTATCTAGCACGCTCTGGTACGGAAGGTGTTGCTGTAGCTTATTTCAGTAATAATAAATATGACTATCGAGCAAAAGATGGTGGATATTTACTTATCGATTTTAGAAAATATCCTGCACAGTATATTTTAACAGATGATAATGACAGTCTTTTGGGTTATTGGAAAAATCAGTGTTATGAGCAATTCAATCTTGACACAATTGAGCAAGAAAAGGATCAGTATGTTGTCCTAAGAAAAGGACGAGATGATATCGAAATTGCAGAGTATTCTAGAATATTACAAGATTTTGATTTAGATTTACATGATCGTAATTATGTACTAAGTGAAAATCCAATTAATGTTGAGCTATTACAGGACATAGAAAAACGATTTGAAGGTGCTTTTTCAGAATATGTTTATAATATTGAAGTTGAAGATTATCACACGTATTTTGTAAGTGAATACGGTTATTGGGTACATCAATAATAAAAAATAGGAAAACAAAATGAACAAAAATAGTGGTTTTGTTGCAGGGACGTTGGTGCGTACCGATAAAGGACTGGTACCAATTGAACGGTTGAAAGTTGGTGATTTAGTTTTATCTAAACCTGAAAATGGCGAGGGAGAAACAGCTTATAAAAGAGTACTTAAAACATTTAAGTCTGCAGAAAAAATGCCAATTATGGGGCCATTTCCGACAGTTTATTGTACTGCAAATCACTTATTCTGGGTGGAAGATGAAGGTTGGATTACCGCTGAAGGCTTAGATAATTTTGAAATGAACCATCAAGTTTTTACATTGAGGGATGGTTTTGTTTATCCATCCTATACACCATCAAGAACTAGACCTCCCTTTAATATCGGTGGATTATATCTGGTTGCAACAACAGAAGAAGGTCTGGCACTGCATATTCAATATTCTGAAGATAAAAATCGCCTAGTTGGGGAGACGCCATATGATTTAATTGATTTTCGATCAGGCGAACCTTTGGCAATTTATAGTGATGATGACTATTCATTATTAGGCTATGAATCTAGGCACGCCATAAAGAAAATGAAGGAAGATGGTTTAACAGAAATTCCTTATACAATTATATTAAATGGAGAAAATGATAGAAAAACTATATTGTATTATAGTGAGTTGATATCTTCTATTATAAATGCTGGTTATTGGGGTGTGGAGGCTTATAAGGATTTTGTTTATAATATTGAGGTTGAAGATTATCATACTTATTTCGTAGATGAATATGGTTTTTGGGTACATCAATAACTCAAAATCATTAAATATATGAAACGAGAGCAAACGATGCTCTCTACATAAATTATGCACATTCATTGCTAAGAAAATGAAAATTATACATTTAGAAAATACCTTCGCTGCATAGCTATGATAAAATTGCCAAAATTATTTTTTGCTTGCAGCGAGTGATCCTCTCTGCAAAGATCAGGTAAATCGACTTTGAATCCTACAAATATGCCGAATCAGATTGATTTTCAAAAAGTTGCACTCGAAACCTTAAGCGTTGAAGAGCATGCTTTACACGTTTTAGCATCACAAATTGATGAACGCTTTAGCCAAGCCTGTGAAATTATCTTGCAGTGTAAAGGACGTCTTGTGGTCACAGGCATGGGAAAATCAGGACATATCGGACGTAAAATGGCAGCAACTTTTGCTTCGACAGGAACGCCATCATTCTTTATGCATCCTGGTGAAGCAGGGCATGGTGATCTTGGTATGTTGGTCAAAGGTGACGTATTGATTGCGATTTCCTATTCAGGCAAAAGCGATGAAATCATGATGCTGATGCCTTTAATTAAACACGTTGGTGTACCTTTAATTACCATTAGCGGTCATGATAAAGGACCAATGCCACAAAATGCAGATGTGGCTTTGACTTTGGGGGACATTCAAGAAGCCTGTCCACTTGGTCTGGCACCGACATCAAGTACCACAGCAACTTTAGCTTTAGGCGATGCGTTAGCAGTGGCGCTACTTGAAGCACGTGGCTTTACCTCGGATGATTTCGCTCGATCTCATCCTGCGGGTGCTTTAGGTAAGCGATTGTTATTACATGTCAAACATTTGATGCATACAGGCGAAGAGCTACCAAAAGTTTCACCAGATACCCCAATGAATAAAGTATTGTATGAAATTTCCAATAAACGTTTAGGTTTAACCACTGTTGTTGATGAAAATGATATTTTGTTGGGTATTTTTACTGATGGTGATTTACGTCGTTTGATTGATAAACAGCAAGGTTTTGATGTGAATTTGGCGATATCCGAAGTGATGATAAAAAATCCATTGACCATTTCTCAAGAAGCACGTGCAGTTGAAGCTTTAGAAAAAATGAATGAAAAGAAAATCACCCAATTTGTCGTGGTGGATGATGCACATAAAGTAATTGGTGTGATTAGTATGCATGATTTAATCCAAGCGGGAGTAAACTAAAGCATGGCTTCTTATGTTTTATTGGAACAGGCACGTCATATTGAAGCGTTGGTTTTAGATGTGGATGGAATTTTAAGTGATGGTTTTGTCACGATGACCAATTCAGGTGATGAAATTAAATCGTTTGATATTCGTGATGGTCTTGGTATGAAATTGGTGCAACAAGCGGGCATTAAAGTCATTATCATTACAGGCCGTAAAAGTAATATTGTTGAAAAACGCATGTCAGATTTAGGTGTAGACTTAGTCTATCAAGGGCGTGAAGACAAAGGTGTGGCATTGAAACAAGCCTGCGCTCAGTTGAATATTGATCCTGAAGATTGTTTGTACATGGGGGATGACTGGCCTGATCTGTCTGCATTTGCCATTGCAGGCATGAAAGTGACGGTACCGAATGGTCATGTCGAAGTGCGTCGTCGTGCAGACTTAGTTACTCAGGCGATGGGCGGACGTGGTGCAGTACGTGAAGTGTGCGATATGTTACTGATGTCTAAAGGCGTTTACCAAGAACTCCTTGAAAAATTCATTTCAATCCCACATTAATAGTGAAGTCCTGTATTTAAATTCAGTATGTTGATGAGTATTTATGGATACTAAAGTTTTGTATGTCACCGCAGTGCTCATTGCAGCAGTGAGTGGTGGTTATTACTATTACAGCGGAAAAGGTAAAAAACTGGATGCGAATTCTGCCCAGAGCATGACCTATTCTGCTGAAGGTATCCATGTGGTACAAACTGATGAAAAGGGTAATTTACATTTACGTGCGACAGTTGATCATCTCGAACAAGATTTGCGCAAACAAACTTCAAAAGTGACCAATTTGAATGCCTCAATGTATGAAAATAATCAGGTCAATTCAACATTTTATGCCAAACAAGCCAATGGTTATGAGGATAACCAAAAAGTAGTTTTGACAGGACAAGTCAAAGCGACAAAAATGGGTGAGCAAGGAGAAATGGTGTTTTTAACGGATGAATTAACAGGTTATCCTAAACGCCGAGTGTTAGAAACAACGCATGAAGTCACTGTAACAGCACCAAATGCATCATTTATTAGCCAAGGTTTAAATGCAGATTTAAACACAGGTGAATACGAATTTTCACATATTCGAGGAAAGTATGTACCGAACTAAATTTTTATCCCAACCACAAACTTTCCTAAAACAATCTTTGTGGCTCGCTGGTTTACTTTGTGTTTCCGCTGCGTCATTTGCATTGCCGTCTGACCGTAATCAACCGATTTCATTGTTGGCAGATCGAGCAACTTATAATGATAAAACTGGGGTGACGACTTATTCAGGTAATGTCGTGATCGAGCAAGGGACGATGAAGCTACAAGCTGCGTCAATTGTCGCTCAGCTTAATAAAAACAAACAAATCAGTACCATTACTGCGACTGGTTCACCTGCAAAATTTGAGCAACAAGTTGATGCAGCAAAAGGCATAGCACGTGGTCAAGCGCAAAAAATCATATATAACGCTGAAACTGGAATTATTAACCTGATTGGTAATGCTTATTTAAATCAAGATGGTGCAAGTATTCGTAGCGGTACCTTAAAATACAGCATGAATAAAGGTGACATCGAAGCGGATGGTGGAGCGAGTTCAACAGGAACATCCAAAGGTCGTGTGCAAATTATTATTCCACCAAATGCCAGCAAAACTTTCCCAGGGGCACGTGATTAATGAGTGAAGCATTCAACCAACCACAAACCTTATGTATCAAGCATCTGGCAAAAGTATATAGCAAACGTTGGGTGGTCAAAGACGTTTCATTTAGTATGCAAAGTGGTCAAATTGTTGGACTGCTTGGCCCCAATGGTGCGGGAAAAACCACCAGTTTCTATATGGTGGTTGGCTTAGTACGCATGGATAAAGGCGAAATCCATTTAGACAATGAAGATATTTCTGACTTAGCCATGCACCAACGTGCCCGAAAAGGCATTGGTTACTTACCACAAGAAGCCTCTATTTTCAGAAAATTAACTATTGCTGAAAATATCATGGCGATCTTGGAAACCCGTGACGATTTAAATAAACAACAACGCCAACAGCGACTAAAAGAATTGTTGGAAGATTTTAAAATCACGCATATTAAAGATTCTTTGGGTATGAGTGTTTCAGGTGGTGAACGTCGCCGTGCAGAAATTGCCCGTGCTTTGGCAGCTGACCCTAAATTTATGTTGCTCGATGAACCTTTTGCAGGGGTTGACCCGATTTCTGTTGAGGATATTAAAAACATTATTCGTCAGTTGAAAGATCGTGGTATCGGTGTACTTATTACAGATCATAACGTGCGTGAAACATTGGCGATTTGTGAACATGCTTATATTGTCAGTGAAGGTGCGGTGATTGCAGAAGGTACCCCAGAAGAAGTATTGGCAAATGAAACGGTACGTAAAGTGTATTTGGGTGATGATTTTATTGTTTAAGCACTCATTTTTATAATTTAAGAGAGCACTAAGCTCTCTTTTTTTATTTAAATTCTTATACCTATCGAATACTGATTTAAAAATAAAACACGCTATACTGTAGGCTGATTGACGCTTTAAAATTTTAAATTTATGCCATTTACCCTTGCAACCGAAGTTTTTTATGAAGAAGACATTAAAAAAAGTCGTTTTCAAGCCATTGCTGCACCTGTTGAGAGTGAACAGGATGTTAAAGATTTTCTCGAAAAACATTTGGATGTTTCTACTACACATCAGTGTTGGGCATGGAAAATAGGACACAATGTTCGCTTTAATGATGATGGTGAACCTTCAGGAACGGCAGGACGTCCGATTTTAGCAACCATAGAAGGCAATGAATTGACCAATACCATTGTGCTGGTAAATCGTTGGTATGGTGGTATTAAACTCGGTACAGGCGGTTTGGTGCGTGCCTACGGTGGTTGTGCTGGGCAATGTCTACTCTTGGCTGAAAAGATTGAGCTGATTGAAAAGAAAGATGTGCAATTCCAATGCTTGTTTAGTGAATGGTCAATTTTCCAATATGAATTGAATCAACATAATATTGAATTTATTGAACACTATAATGCAGAAGGTGTTATGGTTTCTGCACGTTTACAACTACATCAAATAACGCCTTTGGCAGAAAAAATTCAACATGTCACACGTGGGCGAGAAACTTTAAAAGTCATGGATGAGCAAAATGACTGAGGATCGTTTATTAAAATATCGAGAGCAGCATAAGCATCGTTTAAATTATATGCCTTGGTTGTATTATTCGCTTAAACCAAAACATCGTGTTTGGGCAGAGCAGTGGCAACAAGAATATCAGCAGTATTTAATGGAAATGGAAACTGTTGAAATTGGTAAAAACTGCTTTATTTCGCCATTCGCACATATTTTTGCTGAACCAGGGCGTACCATAAAAATTGGAGATAATACTTTTATTGCAGCAGATTGCACTTTGCATGGCCCTTTAGACATTGGCAATGAAGTAGCAATTAATCATCATTGTATTTTAGATGGTGGGCGTTCAGGAATTAAACTACATGATCAAGTGCGTATCGCAGCGTACTGTCATTTATATGCTTTTGATCATGGTATGGATTTAAATTTACCGATTTATCAACAAGCTGTCACTTCTAAAGGTATTGAAATTGGGAAAGATGTCTGGCTCGGGGCGCATGTTGGTGTCAAGGATGGGGTTTGCATTGCCGCTCACGCTGTGGTTGGAATGCATAGTATGGTCACTAAAAATGTTGCTGAAAGAGAAATCGTGGCGGGAAATCCTGCTCGTTTTATCCGATACCGTGATTAAATTAACATTTTGTACAATTTCATTGTATTTTAATGAAATTAATTACATGATCACGCCCAATCTATAAAAAAGTTATGATACTTTTATTTATAAGAAATAGACCTAGGGCTGCAATGCCAGAGAGAGGCAACTATGAAACGCGTAATTGCATGTATTGATTCTTCACCTTGTATTAATGCTTTGGCTGAAGCTGCTGCTTGGATTGCACAAAAAACCAATCGTGAGTTAGTGCTGCTACAAGTACTGGATTATTATCCTGCGAGTTACCATTTGGGGGAGATTAGTGGGGTAATTGGTTTTGAAAGTAATGCCATGTTGCTTAAAGAGTTAGCAGAACTAGAACAGAAACAAAGTGATCTTGCACTAGATTATAGTAATAATTTGCTCAAACATATTTCTGAAATGATTCAGCAAAAATATGGCATTACGCCATCACATATACAAGAAAAAGGTGATTTCTTAGAGCAAAGCTTTAATGTGCTGAGAGAAGATGATTTTGTGGTTATTGGTCGAGTTGGGGAGCGCTCGGCTGAGAAAAATAAAACAATCGGTAGCAACGTTGAAAACTTTATTCGTGGTGCAAAATGTACAGTATTAACTGTAGGTGAAACTTTCAAAGCACCGACACGTTTTATTTTTGCATATGAATATTCTGAAACTTGCCAAAAAATGTTAGAGCGTGTCGCTAAAAGTGATTTGTTGCGCCAGTTACAATGCCATTTATTATATGTAGGAGATCATCCTGAAATCTTAAATGAACCTGCCAATCGTCTGAAAGAGGCTGGTTTAGATGTGGTAATTGAATATCGTTACGGTGATGTTGCTGACAATATTTTAGACTATCAAAACCAACATCAGATTCAACTCATCGTTTTAGGTGCATTTAGTCATAGTAAAATTCATCAATTTTTCTTAGGAAGTGTGACCACCAGTATTTTCCGAAGTGCAAATGTACCGCTGTTAGTCGTGAAATAGAAGCACCTAAAGCTTAGATTTAAAAAATACCATGATTGAAATGTAATTATGGTATTTTTTTGTCTGAAATAAAAAAATATGACCAATAAACTTGATTTTTTAAAAATATTTATCAATGTTTTTTAGGTTGTTTAAATTGTATGAAAATTGATCTTTTAAAAATATTTATTTATTTTCATTTACTTATTTAGTTATAAATGAGTTATCCACAAATCTACAAACAAGTTTAGTGGATAACTCATTTTAAAACGAACAATTTAGATCATAGTTTTATACAGATCATTCCGTAATTCAAATAAAGTGATTATTAATATGAAAAAACGATTACTTCACAATGGCAATAGCGAAACCATCATGACCTTTACTTCCCACAGTTTGTAGGGCAGTGCATGACAAAATCTTTGGGTGATTTTGCATGGCTTTATACATGTCACGAATGCCTTGAATACTTGGTTTTATATTTTCTGGGTCTAAAATATCGCCTGCACGAATGACATTGTCCAATACAATGATCGTCCCTGAATGTGATAAATTTAAGCTTAATTCTAAATATTCAGGATAACTTTGTTTATCTGCATCTACAAAAATAAAGTCAAATGCTGCTGTATCCTTCGGCAAAGCTTTTAAAATATCAGCGGCGCGTCCTACTTTCAGATCAATGGTTTGTGGTAACTTGGCATTGTCGATATTTTCCTGCGCTAAAGCAGCATGTGTGTCTCGTCCTTCAATTGTTAGAATATAGCCATCTTCAGGTAACGCGCGTGCCAACCACATGGTGCTATATGCTGCAAAAGTTCCTAATTCTAAAACACGTTTACATTGGTTCATTTGAATGAGCATTTGTAATAGCATACCTTGATTGGGTGCAACCGCTAAATGATCAGGAAAGCCTCGCTCATCAGTATGTTTTAAAGTTTGCGTGAGAATTGGATCTTCTGGAATTAAATGTGATTCGATATAAGCATCGATGTCTGACCACATTTGTTGCATATGATTTCACCTAAATAAGATTGGCTAATTTTGAATTAGCTGCATTTTAAACTTTTGAGCGCAGAGTGCAATTCTCGTTGGTCTATTTCGATACAGATTTAAATTTTTCAACATCAGAATATAAAAAAGAGGTCAATTGACCTCTATATTTACGTGCAAATGTTTTATTCTCAAATGAAAAATTAGAAATTACACATTGAACTATTGCGACTGTGGTCGGGCCCCCAAGTACGATAACCTTGTGTATCAATATGAATCTGACCAGAAGCGTACAAACCTAAGCCCATATTGAAGTTTTGACCATATTGCGACCAAAATTGGCACAGTTTAAATTTGGTATTTTCAATAAATGCGTAATCTTGTGCTTGTGGGTAGGCTGGCCCAATTCGAAAGTCGATCGCAGAGTTAAATAAATGACGTGAAGAACCTGCGCCACCCGCACATTGATTAAGTGGTAAGTCTCGATAAACCGAGGTTACTTCAAAATCAGTTAAAACTTTACTGGCAACTAAATATTTAAACACACGTAAAGTTGCGATTTGGTTTGACCATACCTCGCGACTTGGGATCATGTATTCTTCACGGCCACATTTTTGCCAATCCCGCGCAGTTCGGAATAATTCGAAGCTAGGAATGATATTTCCTACGTTATTTTGCTCTAAATAACGTTCATATTCACGGGCACGTGCCTGATTGTCACCTTGCATTAACCAATAACGATAGGATGCAGGCATGGTTTTTTGTGGTGCAGTATGTTGAATCACCACTTTTTCTTGTGGAATATAAATACGTTGGCTTGGTGTAGGCGTTCCAATGGTTTGACCTTTTTGAGGGGTGGATGTACATCCGGTCATCATCATTGGAACTATGCTGATGGCTAATAAGCCCTTCAAAATATCTTTCATTCTAATAAGTGTACTTGTGAATTAATCCACTATTTTATGCCAATAGTGAGGAGATAATCTGTATAAATTGCAAACAAATGTACAATTTTAGTTGGAATTATAAAAAAGATCAGCTTAGCTGATCTTTTTATGGATTATTTTTCTAAATATTGCAATTTATCTGGTTTGCCATTCCATTCTTCACGATCTTCAGGTTGATCACCAATTTGTGTGATGTTCGGCCATTTTTGTGAAAGGTCTGCATTGAGTTCAATAAAGACTTCTTGACCTTCTGGTAGCTCATCTTCAGAGAAGATTGCATTTGCAGGACATTCTGGCTCACAAAGGGCACAGTCAATGCACTCATCTGGATTGATCACGAGAAAGTTAGGTCCTTCATAGAAGCAGTCTACTGGGCATACTTCTACGCAGTCTTGATATTTACACTTAATACAATTTTCAGTGACAACAAAGGTCATGGCGTCAGCTACCTAAAAATATGGTTCTAATTAATAATGTTGTATTTTAGGCAAAAATGGGGACAACTAACAATTGCTTTTATTGATATTTGTTATGTGTAAGAGTGAAATAAAGCTAATTAATTGATATATAAACAAATGTTTTTGTCATCATACGCAAGATGCAGTACAAAAATAGATCATATAGAAATGATAGAAAACAATAACTTAAAGTAACTTTGCTGCAATTTACTTATACAGAATTTTCAACAAATAATCTACTAAAAATTTTTTAATCAATTATTTGTTTTATATTCAATCGTGTGTTTTTTATACATATTTTTCTGTTTAATTTATAAAATAAATATTTTCTAGGTTTATTTTGATACTAGAATTTTTTTCTAAAGTTTTTCTTTGATAGAGTATTTTTATATTTTTTAGCAAGATATGAGCTGGTATATTAATTTGACCTATTGTTAAAAAAAAAGAATGAAAAAAATATGAGAAAAGCTTTGAAATATCTAGTTTTATTGTTGTTTTTTACTTTATTTATAAGTTGGATAGATTTTTTATGTCTGAATAGGGCAGTAGATTGAATTATTTATGTTTTTTTAAGAAATAAAATATGTTTTAGTCAAGTATTACTCTTGTTTTTAAATGTATTTTTTTATCGGTTTTGTAGATTTTACCACTAGGGTAGAAAAGCTAAAAAATTAATCTTAGAGAATACAAATGATTTTATTGATTTTACAACTATTAATTGTTGTTCTTGCCATCATTGCTTTGATTTATTTTTTAAATAAATAGTAGTCTAAATCTTGGAATTTGATCTATTGTTTATAAATTTATAAAAATCAATAAGTTGAAAGTTTTACTAATGTAAAATAAAAATCTACAAACTCCCTGTTTAAAGAGTTTGTAGATGAACAACAATCACCGAGGTTGTTTTTATTGTTCCATATAGCATACGACATTATAATAAAATGTAAACATAAGTATTTGTTATATAATTATAAAAAATAAAAATGAGCATTAATTAAGCTATTGTTTTATAAGGTTAATTTATATTTATGATAAATTTTACTGATATGTAGGTACGAGCTTATTAGATAATTCCATAAATAAATTATGGAATTGTAATTATTTAATTTTTATCATGTTTTATTTTTTAAATGTTAATGTTATTATAATTAAATGTTATATTAAGTTTACACCTGTATCTTACCCATTGGATACAGGTTTTTTTATACCAGATATTTTATAGTGAAATTATTATTAAACTTAAGCTATTGGTATCATTTATTTTTTATTAAAATTTATCTAATATAAATTCTTGAAGTTTTATCAAAAAGCACCTTCATTCCTTGCTTGTTTCCAAACATCATTAAAACCACATTATCATTATAATTTGTAGCTTTGAAATGCACATAAAAAACTTTTACGATGTGGTAGTTTTTTATGAAACTCACTTAGTTGTTATGATATTTTTTTAAATAATTTTAATCAAAATAAATAGTTAAGTTGTTTTTATATACTTGAGTATATTCTTTCTATGCCAAGGAATAATTGCATATGAAGCCATGACAATAGAAAATGCGGCAAGTTTTAATTATGTTTGAAATTTTGATTTTGGGATGAATTGAAATATACGTTTATTCCTCCTAATTGTTAACTTGAAAGGTGAGAAATATGGATCCTGAACCGAGTTGTAGAGCTTGTCTACAAAATACACGCTGTTTATATAAGATTAACGCCTAAATATTCCTTCCAAATTTGCTGCAATTTAAGCATGTAAATCTACTTGTGGAGGAATGTTCCAAGGAGATTCACATGTTGTTATTTAAAAGAAAATCTCAAGAAGTTTTGCAATATGCAATTCGTAATGCAGTCATGAGCCGCCGCTCAGAACATCTAAAAAATTTATTAAAGTCACATGGTAGTCGCCATTTTGCACATGCTTTATCAGGGTTATCGAGTCGAATTATCGCAGATGTCTTAACCATGCTTTCTGTCTCCGAACGCAACAATCTTTTAAATGGGCTGTCTTCCGATGCCTATCAGCGTTTGTTATTGCTTGATCAAAATATGATTCAGTTATTGGTGAACCCATCTCACTGATTTAAAAACTAAAGAGTTAAGAGTCTTCATCATATACACGCGATGAGTATAGAGAAGTGTTCGAAATTAAAGCGTATCACGCTTCGAAAGTTATAGACATATCTAATTTTTATAGGATAAAGCTCATGTGGAAAACTGAATTGAATCAAACAGATCAAATCGTGCAAAAACATTTAGCAGAGCATATTTGGCAACGTCCTATTGCACAAATCAAACCTACTCAAGCTGCAACGATTTCAAAAAAATGGTCGAATTATGAAAAACTATCTTTTGTCATGTTAGGGAGTAGTTGGGGAATATTGGTTTGTGTGGTGACGGCTTTACATTTTGGTAATAGCCATCTTGAAACCAAAACTTCTTCAACTTCAGGCTCACATAGTCTCTTTAAGAATAATTAATTTCATCCACACTTATAAATTTGAAATTAAGTGATTAAAAATTATAGAGGTTTTTATGTATAAATATGACAAGAATGATCAAAAGTTTAACTGGCTACGGGTCAAAATTTCTGAAAGCCACATGCTTAAATCGCTTAAGAAAAACTTAGGTGTCGATATTGAGAAAGCAATACACCATAACTTAAACCAAGATGGTGAGCTGAGTTATTATCCAATCAAGTTTTTAAGTCAGCAACACAGTAAACATCAAGCATTTCGGGTGATTTTCGTAGTTGCAAAAGATTGCATCATCTCTTTAGAGCCAGATCAGGCGCCACAGCTATTTGATCATATCGTATCGAAATTAAGTCAGAATCAAGAAGTTAAGTCTGTTTTAGAGACTTTCGCTACAATCTTGCAATCGATTAATGATTCTTCAGACCAATTACTTGACAGTATTAATGATGATTTAGGAAAGGTTTTGGTTTCAACAAGTTCGGTATTGAACAGTTTAGAAAGTAAAGATCGAGATTTTGGGGCAAGTGATGTTGTTACAACTCAAGCTGATTTAGCCATAATTGAAGAGCTACTTTCAGACTGTATTGAAAGCCAATTGCAATTAACTTTAGTGGCAAGACATGTGCAAGCACGTATTCCTAAAGATCAAAGTGATCTTAATCGCATATATCTGACTTTAATTGAGGATATTGAAGCGGTAGAGGAGCATGTGAGCTTTGTTCATAATCGTGTCAGATTGTTGCATAGCTCAAATAATATGGCGCTTAATGTTAAACAAAATCAGATTGTTAAAGTCTTTTCTGTGATCACTGCAGTGTTTTTGCCAGCGATGTTAATTTCAACGTATTACAGTATGAACTTTGAGGTAATGCCTGCTTTAGAGCTGCAATATGCTGAACCGATTACCATTATTTTAACAATTAGTTTGGCTTTTTTACCTCTGTTGTACGTCAAACAGCGTGGCTGGTTGCGTTAAATCTGAAGATAGCAAAATGAGGAACTGAAAATGTCAAAAAATATACATGATAAAAATGTTGTAGATATTAGTCACAATCACGGTCTGGTTTGGAATAAAGATTTAACTTTAGATGATGTTAATCAGTCTGCGATTCAGCGTAAAAATGCCATTGAGCATGCCAGATCAAGTCGTCCACGTACTGCGCAGATTGAGAAAGAAATCATGATTGCTGTGGTGATTCTCTATGCACTTATTTTGGGGAGTTTTGCAGGTTTGCACTTATATGCCAGTGCTAAAAACACAGTGGAGCTAACGCCAGTCAGTGTTGCTGAGGAAAAAAGAGCATGAATCTAGATATTCAACAAAAAATAGCGCAATTTTCGCTAAAAAATCAACCATGGATTCGTTTACATCATCAGCAAGTTGATCTTATTCAGGCATTGCAAAAGCAATATAACATCAATATTAGCGATCAGATGAATCGTGCAGTGATTGAAGAAAATGGCTTTTTTATTATTCCGATAGAGCTGGTGGTTTTATATGCAGAGCATTATGTTGAAACCAGAATTGTTTTTGCCTTTAATCAAAATATTTTAATTAGTTTAGAGGATATGCAATACACAGATCCACTCGATCATGCTCAACATAAACTGAATGAACACTTAGAAAATGTGTTAGAGCTACACACAGGGCAATTATTGTTTCATATTTTGCAATCTTTAAATGAAACCACCCATATTGCGATACGAGAAATTTCATTACAACTGGATGAAAGAAGTGAACTGGTTGCATTGGCAAGTGGTGGTTTTGAATTTTCTAAAAGCCAAGCAGGGGTCGCTGACATTGCGGACACTGCAATTGCGTTGGGTGAAGCAGAAGAATTGGTTGCAAAAACAATAGAAGGTCAGTTAATGCTGGCTCGGGCGAGCCGTTGGTTAAGACGTATGTCAAAGCAAACGTCTTTGCATGCGCATATTTCGCTATTGATTTCAGATATCCATAGCCTGAAACGTTATGCTTTATTTCAACATGACAAAATACGCAATCTACAACAGTCACTCATGACCACGATGGATATTAAGCAAAATCAGGTTGTTAAAGTATTTACTGTGGTTACAGCAGTGTTTACACCACCAACTTTAATTACGGCATTTTATGGGCAAAACTTTGCATATATGCCAGAGCTGACTTTGCAATATGGTGAATGGATTGTGATGTTGCTAACAGGTTTTTTCTCTTTGGTTCCTTTGTTGTATATCAAATATAAAGGATGGATGAGATGAATGTACTCGATGCAATCAAATGTTTAACATTTTGGCAGCGTTTATCAGCGCAAGAAATGGAAGACTTTATTTATCTAAAGCAACAGTTTGCGATAGATTTTAAGCCTAAAAATTTTGCGCAAAATAACAAAACCTTGTGTATCCGTTGTGTCCGAATCGAAAATCAAAAGATTTTGCTGACCGATTTACTGTGGTATGTCGCTGAAGATGCACAGCCTATTTATACCGTTGAAAACAAATATCGAGTGATTCGTCCTGCACAAGCTTTAGAAAGAATGCAATTTCAACAGCTTCATTTGGACAGCTCTCACAGCATTGCCTTTGTATTTTTAAATCAGCTTTTAGGTCAAGCGATTCATATTATTGATTATATTGATCAAAATGTTTCTGAAAATGTTACTTTTATTCGCAATTTTCAGTTAAACCCGAACAATCAATATGCCGCAGGCGTTGAAGATCTTTCACGGGTTGATACGGATTTAAATCAGTTGAGTTCCTTACTTGGGCATGTTTTGAATACAGTGAATGATTTAGAACTGGCAACGCGTCAATTAAAATATCAAGTTTTACAACGCTCACAATTAGATATGCATTATGTAGAAGATTTAATGAGTGAAATAGAGGCAACCAAAAGACGTATTCAATTTTTAATTGAACGACAACGTTTTCATTGGAGTGTGGCAGGCGAATGTGTATCTCGAAGCAATCTCAATATCACCAAAGTCTTTTCGGTGTTATGGGCGGCATTTATTCCGGGTGTGGCATTGATTAATTGGTATGGTCAAAACTTTAGGGTTATGCCTGAGTTATCTTGGAATGGTACCATGCCCGTCCAATTAATCACCGTATTATTGCTTACAGCTATTCCGATCTGGATGGTCAAAAACGCAGGGTCTTTAAGGTAGAAAAATGGAAGACGACAATCAAATTCAGCCTATCAGGTGGGAATACTCCAATCTTGTGGGCGTTAAACCAAAACATAAGCAGCAACCATTATCAATAATTTTTGATGAGGAGGAGCTTTTGCAAATTTAAAATAGGCAAGCTTTCTTCTGCATCATCAAAATGTTCGAGAAAGTCATGATGAAAATAGTCCAAAATCCTTCATATTTAAAACAAATTTTAAAATTAAAACTTCCTTTCTCTTTGGTTATATTTTCAAATTTTAGCCATGCGCAGCATTTTCAACTGAATGAAAACAATACATTAGATATTTATGCCACATTTGATGCTGCTTTGACGTGGGGAAATGAGCAAGCCAATCAATTTAAACTGATAAGTGGCGGTTTAACAGATTCTATTATTGGCGTAGCGCTACAGACGCAACTTGACCATGATTTTATTGTAAATGCCAAGCTTGAAAGTGCTATTGATTTAACAGAAGGGCAGTTTGTTGATGAAAAACATCATTTTAATCAAGCTGCATGGTTAGGCATAAAGCATCATGATTATGGTGAATTACGTATGGGGCGCCAATATACCGCTGCACAGCATTATATTTCCAATATTGAAATCGCTGCTTGGAAAGATTTTGGCATGGGGGCGCTATTGCGTGCAGCAGATAATTATCAAGTTGCCCACCAAGTCAGTTGGTTTAGTCCTGAAATCTATCATTTTTCTGCTGCATTCAGTTACAGTCCTGATATAGCTGCTTCAGAGCAACAATCTCCACATAAAATGTATAGTTTTGCAACGCAGTACGCTTTAGATACACTGCTACTGACAGCAGGTTATGAAAAACTTGATCACTTTAAAAGCCATATAAATCAAAAAATAACGCCTCAAGCATTACAGTTGGGAATGAAATATGAGTTGCCTGAGCAAGTACAAATCGCTTTGGCTTGGAGTCGACAAAAAAATGGTTTTGTCGGTTTAAATGGTATGCAGCAACCTGATTTAAACATTGGGCTAGGCGCAGATGAGTTTATTAATGATGGGAAGTTCGATGCTTTTTATATCGCAACGGCATTGCCTCTGTTTCAAGGAGAAATGCAACTACACTATTCATCTGCCAATCTAAAATTTTCAGACAAATCAAATCACTATCACGAACCAAAAATCATGTCGGTGGGTTATCTCTATCCGATATCTGAACAATTAAAACTATATTCCTCTTTAGCACATGCAAAAAACTACGATATTGACCATGTTTTTTCTAAAAACCGAACGCATCTGAATCGCTTCGCCTTAGGGCTGAATTATGACTTTTAAGCACAGCCTTTGTATTTGAGAGATTTAGGTTTGCTTGATCTAAGCCAAATCTAAATAAAAGCAAGTTCAATCGTATTGTTTTTTAAATTAAAAATATAGAAATTAAAGAGTTAGCTTATGCAAGAGTTTATCCATTTAAGCAGCTGGAATATGTTGTTGATTAACTTTATTCATATTATGTCGGCATTTATTTTGGGCATGATCATTGGATTTGAAAGACAAATTCGACAACGAACAGCAGGTTTACGTACCAATACATTGGTCGCTGTAGGTGCTGCAATTTTTGTATCATTGGGTGTCAGAATTTATCAAGAAATGGGCGGAACGCAGACGCCTATACATATTGTTGCTTATGTCATTTCTGGAATTGGCTTTTTAGGTGCAGGCGCCATCATGAAAGAAGGGGCGAATATTTCAGGCTTAAATACAGCGGCAACTTTATGGGGAACAGGTGCAGTCGGTGCATGTGCAGGCGCTGGTTTTTTAGCTGAGGCAGTGGTTGCTGCATTATTTGTATTGGCGAGTAATACCTTATTACGTCCCGTTGTGAATCAAATTAATCGCTTACCGTATCGAGAAGAAACGGGCGAAGCAAGCTATATGATTTATGTGATTTGTACAGAAAATCATAAATCCGAAATACGAGAAAAAATGATCGATTTATTGGAACATTCTACTTATCCAGCACGAAAAGTAACGGATCATACTTTTGGTCGAGGTGACGTCGAAATGGAATTTACTTTGTTTGCAACGGCTGTGTTAGCCCATGAAATTGATCGAATTGTAGATATGGCAGAAACTTTTGAAGGGGTTAAACAGGCATTTTGGAATGCCAAAGATGAATGAGCTTTGCTTAAGATGTGTCTAAAGATTATACTGAATTGATCATCAATATCAGTGACAAGGGGTTTTAAAATGCTTGATTTTTCTTGTTTATTAAATCAATTCTAATCTATGAAAATGTTAGTTTTTAACAAAACTCAACTCAATAAGGGGCTTGGATATTTCACTTTTCTTTTAATCGTATTGATTATTTTTATTTGTGATACAACCACAGATTATGACATCGCAATATCGGTATTTTACAACATTGTCATTTACTTGGTCGGTCATCAAGCCTCTAAAAAGAGACTTATTTATATTTTTGGGTTATGTGTTTTTTTAACCATCATCAGTATGTTACTGACGCCTTTTGGAAATTACAAAATCGGGATTATTAATATGCTGATTAGTATCTTATCGATGATGTTATTGACTTCTCTGATGATTAAAAAAGCCCAAGTCACGACTTTAGCAAATGAGTTTCAGGCACGCTTGATTCGTATTTCGCGCATTAAAAGTTTAGAAGGAACGACAGAGTCGATCGTACATGAGATTAATCAACCGTTAACAGCGATCCGAACAAGTAGCCATTCTGCTCAGTTATGGTTAGAGCAAAATCCACCAAATACAGATCGAGCATTAAAAGCCATCCAACGAATTGACCATGATAGCCAAAGAATTAGTCATATTATTCGCCGAGTTCATCGTTTAACCAAAGCCAAGCAACCTGAATTGACGCATTTTGATTTTAATCAAGCAGTTCACGAGATATTGACATTATCTTTAAATGACTTAGAAAAAAATAAAATCAGGTTAAATGATCAACTCAGTCAAACTAAAATTTATGCCTATGCAGATGAGATTCAAATTCAGCAAGTGATTCATAATTTAATTACGAATGCGATAGATGCGTTGAAAAATAACCCAATCGCCCAACGCCAAATTGAGCTATATTCTAACCAACAAACGGACAAAATCGTATTTTCAATCGTAGATAATGGACATGGCGTAGAACCAGAGCAAAGACAACATATTTTTGAAACTTTTTGGAGTAGTAAAGAGGAAGGAATCGGAATTGGTTTAAGTATTTGTTTAACGATTATTGAAGCAAATCATGGGCATTTAAATTTTAAAGCGAATCCAAAAGGCGGTGCAATTTTTAGTTTTGATATTCCTGCTGCAAAAGAGAGATAGAGTCGGTGATGCAAGAGAAAAAATACCAGCAGCTACAAGCCTTTGTTTATATTATTGATGATGATGCTTCAATACGAGATTCATTAGAGGATCTATTACAGTCCGTTGGGCTTGAAGTTAAAAAATTTGAGTCTACATACCAGTTTTTAGCGCATGCGCATGGCGCTTTACATGGTTGTTTAGTTTTAGATGTGCGTATGCCTGAGCAAAGTGGTTTAGCGTTTCAAAAACAGATGCAAGCTTTGGATATTCATCTACCTGTGATTTTTATTACAGGTCATGGTGATGTCGCAATGAGTGTACTTGCGATGAAGCGAGGCGCTATTGATTTTCTACTTAAACCTTTTAAGCACCAAGATTTGATTGATGCAATTCAAATCGCGATGCAGAAAGATAAACAGCGCGTGATGTTAGAATTAGAGCAGCAACATTTTCATACTTTATGGAATAAACTCAATCACGGAGAACAAGAGGTCATCAAACAAGTTGCAAAAGGTTGTTTAAATAAACAAATCGCAGCGCAATTAAATCTGAGTGAAATTACCATCAAAGTACGTCGTGCCAGCGCAATGCGTAAATTAGAACTGAATTCAATCATTGAATTAATTCATTTCTTAGAAAAAATAAAATAAGGTTTGAGAATCTGACTTTTCGCAGACTCTACAAATTAAAAAGCCAGTCTATAACATCATAAACTGGCTTGGTTTTATAAAAGTATCATTAAATAACCATTACTTTAAAAAACGTTGATAACCTAAATTATTGGTAATTTCTTCATATGGATAAGTGATACTTTCCAAGGTTTCGATTAAACCATCTGGGTTTTGTTGTGCATCCTCAGCTTCTAAACCAACCAATACCCGACCTTCCGCAGCGCCATGATTACGGTAGTGGAACAGGGTGATATTATGCATAGGTCCTAGACGTTCTAGAAACGTAAGTAATGCGCCTGGACGTTCAGGGAATTCCACACGGAATAAACGCTCATTTTCAATATCTGCATGACCACCGACCAAATAACGAATATGCAGTTTTGCGACTTCATCATCCGATAAATCATCTACGTCATAATGAAGTTTTAAAGATTCATAAATATCATGACGTTCTTTGTCGCCAGATTTTAAACTAATCCCAACAAAAACTTGTGCCGCAGTTGCATCACTGGCACGGTAGTTAAATTCCGTAATGTTACGACCTTGCAAAGCACGACAGAATTTTAAGAATGAACCTTTTTCTTCAGGAATGGTGACGGCAAAAATTGCTTCTTTACGTTCACCAAGTTCAGTACGTTCCGCAATATAGCGTAAACGGTCAAAGTTCATGTTGGCACCACATACGATCGATACCATGTTTTTACCAACTAATTCATGTTCTGCAACATATTTTTTGATGCCTGCTAAAGCCATAGCACCAGAAGGTTCTACGATACTGCGACATTCATCATAAGTGTCTTTAATCGCAGCACAGATTTCATCCGTATTTACGAGGATAACGTCACGCTCAACAATTGGACCTGAATTATCTGATTTTTGTAATTGAATCACTTCAAATGGTTTCTCACCGATTTGCGCAACGGCTGTACCATCCGCAAATAAACCGACAGAAGGTAAAACTACACGTTCATTGGCTTCAAATGCTGCTTTTAAACATGCAGACTCGTCATATTCGACAGGAATCACTTTGACATGAGGTGCAACATCACCGAGATAAGCTGCAACACCTGCGATTAAACCGCCACCACCGACAGCCACAAATACATAGTCTACATCACGCCATTGACGTAAAATCTCATTTGCAATGGTTCCTTGACCTGCCATGACCAATTCATCATCATAAGGTGGAATAAAGGTCATAGCTTCGTCAGCAGCGCGTTGAATGGCATATTTATTTGCTACATCAAACGAATCACCATGTAAAACTACTTCACCACCTAAGCGTTTAACAGCTTGAACTTTAATATCGGGTGTAGTTTTTGGCATGACAATAATGGCACGAATTCCCAGTTTTTGACCAGATAGTGCCACACCTTGCGCATGGTTACCTGCTGAAGCCGTAATAACGCCACGTTCCAACTGAGATTTCGGTAATTGACTGATACGGTTATAGGCACCGCGCAGTTTGAAAGAAAAGACAGGTTGTAAATCTTCGCGTTTAAAGCGAATGTTATTATTTAGCTTTTCACTAATTCGTGGCGCTGCTTCGAGTGGGGTTTCGATTGCAACGTCATAGACCGTTGCCTGTAAAATTTGTCGAACCAAACGAGACAGCATGTTAATTTTCCATATAACAGTTTAAAATGAGCGCTCATTGTAACAAACCCCTGCACATTTGCGTTTTAAAAATATGCAAAATGTGCAAAGAATCTGAAATTTAGTCGAGTAATGTCATGAGTCTTTATGCAACCCAAGATGAGAAAAAACAAGCAGCAGCCAAAGCCGCTTTAAAACACTTACCTAAAGGGGGCATTTTAGGGGTGGGTACTGGGAGTACGGTCAATTTTCTGATTGAACTTTTACCAGAGTTACAACTCGAAGCTGCGGTGGCGAGTTCTGAAGCAACCGCACAACGTTTGAAAAAATTGGGCATTGAAGTCGTTGATATGAACCATGTCGGTGGTTTGGACGCATATGTCGATGGTGCGGATGAAATTGATCGTCATATGCATATGATCAAAGGTGGCGGTGCTGCGCTGACACGTGAAAAAATTGTAGCTTCGATTGCGAAAAAATTTGTATGTATCGTGGATGACTCGAAATGGGTAGAGCAGTTAGGTCGTGAGTTTCCACTTCCTGTGGAAGTGATTCCAATGGCTCGTTCTGCAGTGGCGCGTAAAATCGTGACTTTGGGTGGTGATCCAGTCTATCGTGAAGGTGTGGTGACAGATAATGGGAATGTGATCTTGGATGTTTATAACCTGAATATTTTAAATGCCTTAGAGTTAGAAAAAACATTAAACGATATTCCTGGTGTCGTGTGCAATGGTATCTTCGCAATCAATAAAGCCGATATTGCCATTGTTGCGACTGATAATGGTATTGAAGAACGTACTGCGGTTTAATTTTTTGGTTCAATACAGTTCTATTAAAAGTTTAAGTGAAACTTAATTGAATTTATATTGAAAGTTCCTTCTCCCTCAGGGAGAAGGTTAGGATGAGGAGAGGATCAACCTCTCCCTAACCCTCTCCTGAAAGGAGAGGGAACTACAAATTTCGTAATAAAATTATAGTATAAATGACCCAAAACCTCCCCGAAATCCAAATCACCCATCATGCACGTGCAACTCGCTTACGGCTGCGTGTCGAGCCGACTCAGATTCGTTTAACGGTACCTAAATTTTGTAGCAAACGTCAGATTCAGGATTTTTTAAAACAGTCTGAACAATGGATGATTGACACTTGGCAAAAACAACAAGATCAAATAGGGCAGGTCGATAGAGTATTACCAATAGCGCTGAATTTATTTAATTTAGATCAGCCTTTAGAGATTACTTATCAAACGCAAAAAAAATCCTTTATTTTTGATGAGAAAAATTTGCAACTATTCATCAGTGATCGTCAGCCTACACAGTATTTAAAAGCATTTGTGATCGCTTATGCAAAGCAGCATTTACCGATTTATTTACAACAAGTCAGTGTTGAAATTGGCTTAAAATTCGCTGAATGTTCGATTCGTCAACCTAAAACGCGTTGGGGGAGTTGTACAGCTCGACACGATATTATGCTCAATAGTGCATTGGTATTGTGTGAAAAAGCCATAACGCGATATGTCTGTGTGCATGAATTGGCACATACACGATATTTTGATCATAGCCCTGCATTTTGGGCGGAAGTTGAAAAATATGATTTAAATTATAAAAATCATCGAAAAATTTTAAAAAGCGGTATGATGCCGTGGTGGTGGTTTGAACATTAAAATAACTAAAGAAGTTATATAGTTTAGAACTTCTCCTCTTTAATACTCTTAATATTAATAAATATAAGGTAAGAGGAGAATGGTATTTACAATTTATTTATTATTTATGTTTGGTATAAATAATGTCACTTAAATCATAACCAAGTGATTTTGCATAATCTAGATACTCATCGATAACAGTTTTATCTGGTGTGGCAGTACGGCTTAAAACCCATAAATATTTTTTATTTGGACTACCTACTAATGCAGTTTGATAATCCTCATCAAGTTTTAATATCCAATAATCACCACGTGCAACAGGCAGCCAACGGATTATACTAGGTAGAAAACTAACTTTTAATTTAGAATTTTTTGGTGCATTTTTAACAAATGCTTCACCAATTGATTGCTTTAATTTACCCTCTTTATCAAAGCATTTATTATCTACTTTGACATTTCCGTTACTATTTAATGAGTAGTTAGCTGTTACATTGTAGTCACACATTCTTTGAAAATATAATGGTTTACGTGCAACTTCATGCCATTCTCCCAAATATTTTTTTAAGTCCACTTGTTGTACTGTTGGAATATCTTCATTTCCAGCATGTACTAAAGTTGCACTTGCTAATGCTACGACACCGCCAATCAATAATAATCTTCTAAAGTTTGATTTCAACATCAGTAATAGACCTAAGAGAAGTTTAACTAAGTTTTTCTATAATTTTAATTTAACTGAATATTTTAAGTTTTAAATTTATTTGTTATATAGTTCGGTAAAATTTTGTGAATATACAAAAATATAGGTTTTTAAAATCCAATTAACATTTATTTATGCTTTTCTTATAATTTTGTATTTTAAATACATGCTTTCAATGAATCCATAATATTGGTAAAATTTATTTTAATATATAATATATTTTAATAATATGTTGGGTATTATAAGAAATAAAATCTAGAATATTATTTCTAAGCATTAATGATAATGATCTGATTAAAACCTTCTTTATCTGTTGGCATTTCTAATGCTTTATAAACATTGGTTAAAGCATTTTCATTGACAATTTGATCTTGAGGTCTTTGTTGGTTTCTTTGCAGACAAATTTTTAACGGAGTCTGAAAGCATACAGCTATACAGACTTTATGATACTTTTTGGCAAGTTTTAAAATAGGTTCTCGTTCCGATTTTTTTACTAAAATTGCATCGAATACAATATCATCGGGATGTTTTAAAAGGTGCTGCTTTGCCCATGTGCTTTTACCACTTGCCTGACAACCTATTAAAATATACACATCCGAATTTTTAGAATGATGGATTAAGGCATGGTCTAGGTCTGCAAAACATTGTTGCCACGCAGCAGTATTTCGTTTCACAGTCCAAAGACGACCACGCTTTGTTTCTAAATAATGGTCAGGATTAATATGCATAATCAATTATATCATTCAGAATTACTATGTTTGAATAATCCAACCTAAGCACAAAGATCAGACTTTTTAAATCAAAACTGACATTGCGTGTTTTGTAATTCTAAAGAATATTGTTTTTCATCGGTAGAAAGTTTCATACGCACTTCATAAGGATTTACCCGTTGAAATTGATGTTCAAATAAATGATCACAGTTTCGTATTAAATTATCTGTAAATAATTTTTTAACATCTTGTGAACTCATATTTTGAGTAAATTGTTTAAAATCTGGTGAAGTAATAATACCTTGAATTTCAATATAATTCGGATATAAACGTAGTTTTTCAATTAAAGTATTTTGATCAATTTGTAAGGGTAAAGTGCGTGAATCTTCATCACTTAAGTAACTTAAAACATCAGCCAATCTTTTAGTATTTTTAATTTTATAGTTTGCATCAATAATTTTCTGTTGAACCAAATAATCATCGAGCTCAGTAGCTTGAACAGTACTCAAAAATGAACCAAGAAATAGGCTAGAACCAAGTAAAAGTGTCGTAAATTTCATAATTAAATCTTATTGAAAGTATGTTTTTTATTATAGGCAATATTTGCATGATTACTAGTGTGAAAGTTTATTCTGCTTAGATCAAAACGTATCGATTGCTTATCCTTGATTAAATCTTATGCTGATTTGATTAACCAGTTTTAGCATAATAAAAAGGAAGCCTTAGCTTCCTTTTTTAATATTAAACTCAAAATGATTTAATCAAAAATTAGTCCATTGAAACATTGTTATTACGCTTTAATGTTGCGTCTAATTGTTGTTGATCAAGTGCATGATCCCAACGTGCTACAACGATTGTTGCACAAGCATTACCAACTAAGTTGGTTAATGCTCGACATTCAGACATAAAACGGTCAATACCTAGAATTAATGCCATACCCGCCACAGGAACGGCAGGCACTACAGATAATGTTGCCGCTAAAGTAATAAAGCCAGCACCCGTTACACCAGCAGCACCTTTAGAACTGATCATGGCAACCAAGAGCAATAAGATTTGATCTTGAATACTCAGGTCAATATTACATGCTTGGGCAATAAATAATGCTGCCATAGTCATATAAATATTTGTTCCATCTAAGTTAAATGAATAACCTGTAGGAATAACCAAACCAACTACAGATTTTTCACAACCTGCTTTTTCCATTTTACGCATCAATGAGGGTAATGCTGCTTCAGATGACGATGTCCCTAATACCAACCATAATTCATCTTTGATATAGCGAATTAAATGAAGAATCGAAAAACCGTTGAATTTTGCAACTGCGCCTAAAATCACTAAAATAAACAGCAAAGAAGTGATATAGAAAGTCAAAATAAGTAAGAGTAAATTACCAATACTATCAATACCATATTTGCCAATCGTAAATGCCATCGCACCAAATGCACCGATTGGTGCAAACTTCATCAGCATCCCAACCAAATGAAATACTGGTGCAGTTAAATGGTTTAAAAACTCAACCACAGGTTTACCACGTTCACCTACCGCAGCCAACGACAAACCAAATAACACCGCCACAAACAACACTTGTAAAATATCACCACTGGTTAAAGGGCTGATCAAGGTAGTTGGTAGAATATTCATGAGAAAATCTACGATAGAAGCATCATGAGCTTTGCTTGCATATTCGCTGATTTTGTCAGAATGTAATGTGCTTGGGTCGATATTTAACCCTTTACCAGGTTGGATCAGATTGGCAATAATCATCCCAACAATTAAAGCCAAAGTTGAGAATGTCAGGAAGTAAAGCATGGCTTTACCTGCAACACGACCCACAGAACCCATGTGTTTCATGCCTGAAATACCCGTTACAACCGTCAAGAAAATAACAGGTGCAATAATCATTTTAACGAGTTTAATAAAAGCATCCCCTAATGGTTTTAAACTTTCACCAACATCAGGATAAAAATGCCCTAATAAAATACCTAAAACGATTGCTGCAATAACCTGTACATACAGGATTTGATAAAACTTTTGAGGCTTTTTAGGCTTCTCAAAGTCTGAGTGAATATCCATAGAAAAATTCCTTTTACCAAGTGAATAAAACTTGGTATTTATTGTAGAAATGGAGAATTAAAAAAAATAAACTGAAAAAATGACAACCTATCTCTTAAGGTATTGATTTTAAATGAATGTATTCATAGGACAAATATGTTATTTAGATAAGTTTTAGATCTAAAAATAAACTTAAAATTTAAGGTATGGTTAAATATATATAATGGTAATAAAGCTAATTTTTAAGGTTTTAATAAATATTTTAATAATTATAATTAAATATATTTTTCACGTTTAAATAAAAGTAGTTTGATTAATTAATTTGGCTATAATGAATATTTAATTTAATCACTAAATGATTAAGATCTAAAAGCTATTATTAACAAATTTCTTTTAAACAGATGAGATGCATTTTTAATCGTATTGACATTTTTAACATTCAATATGTGTCACTGATGTTCATGACAAACTACTAAAAATTATATAACATCCAAGAAACTAAACCCAAAAAATAAGTGTAGTAAAAGGAATATCAAAAATGTTGGCGTATGATGCAGATTTAGAGCTATTTAGAGATAATTTTAAGCGCTTTATGAGTGAACATGTTGCTCCACATTATGAGCAATGGGAAAAAGAAGGCTTAATGCCTCGTTCAGTTTGGACACTTTTGGGTGAAAATGGTTTCTTATGTGTAGATGTGCCTGAAGAATATGGTGGTTATGGTGTCCCAACAGAATATTCTTTAATGTTGGTTGAAGAGTCTGCACGCGCAGGTTATGGCGCACTTTCTACCGCGATTTCTTGTCACTCTGAGATTGCAGCACCTTATATTTTGCATATTGCCAATGAAGAGCAAAAACAATATTGGTTACCTAAAATGGTTTCTGGGGAGGTTGTTGGCGCCATCGGAATGACTGAGCCAGGAGCTGGTTCTGACTTACAAGGTATGCGTTCTTCTGCAATTTTAAATGGTGATCATTATCTATTAAATGGTTCAAAAACCTTTATTTCTAATGGTCAGCATGCAGATTTGGTGGTTTTGGCTGCAAAAACTGATCCTCAAGCACGTGCAAAAGGCGTTTCATTATTATTGGTGGATACGCATTTAGATGGCTTCAAAAAGGGCACAAATTTAGACAAAATTGGTTTACATTCACAAGATACTTCAGAGCTGTTCTTTGACAATGTCAAAGTTCCTGCAAATCAGTTGTTGGGTAATGCAGGACAAGGTTTTGCATATTTGATGCAAGAATTGCCACGTGAACGTACAGCAATCGCTGCTACAGCATTGGGTGCGATTCGTGGTGCAATCGATGTAACTACTCAATATGTGCAAGAGCGCCAAGCATTTGGACAAAAAATTGGAAGCTTTCAAAATTCACGTTTTGTTTTAGCTCAAGCAAAAATTGATGAGTTGGCAACAGCAGCATTCTATAATCAAAATTTAGCTTTATATAAAGAAAGCAAGCTAGATGTGGAAACAGCTGCTGCACTGAAAAGCTTTAGTACAGACATGCAAATGAAAATCATCGATAGTTTATTACAATTATTTGGTGGTTATGGTTATATGACTGAATATCCAATTTCACGTTTCTTTGTAGATGCACGTATCCAACGCATCTACGGTGGAACGAATGAAATTATGAAAGAAATCGTGGCACGTGGCATGTTAGGACGTTAATTATTTCTATTGCATTACATAAAAATGTTGTACAGAAGAAAGCTACCGTTAGGTGGCTTTTTTACTATAACAGAGCAAATATTCATAATGCTCACTCAATCATTCAAGCAAGATCAGCTATGAATATGAAAAAGCAACTGACGACTTTAGCGCAGTATCAAAAGTTGTTGTAGGCAAGAAATTATTTTGGCATTGGTTTAATTGTTTTAACTTTGTCAGTTTTTCTGATTTATTCCCTGCTTAACACGGTGTTTTCTAATCAAGGCTTAGTATTTGTGTTGAGCATGATGATTGGAATATTTGGTTTTATTTTTGTGGTCTTTGGATTTTTAATGAAAGATATTTGCCCGTGGTGCAAGCAGCATTTCTTTTTAGTCATCATGGCACAGCAAAAATTAAAGCTTTAGATTGGCTTTTTAAAAGCATTGTGCTCATTGCCATGAACCTAAACAGGATATAAACATTAAATACGAAGAGAGTTAAGCACTTAATACATTTAAACATTCATCAATAAATACAGGTAGCTCCTGCGTAGAGCGTGATGAAATATACAGATTATTATCATTGACAACTTCACGATCAAATATTACAGCACCAGCGTCTTTTAATTCCTGAATCATTGCTTCAATTGAGGTTAAACGGCGTCCTATCGCAATTTGCGCATCGATCAATAAATGTGGGCTATAGCAGCATAAAAAAATCGGCTTTTGTGCATTTGCAAAGTTGCGTAAATAATCAATAAATCGGGTATCTTGTTTGAGATGATAGGGTGAATTGCCACCGGGGATCATTAACGCATCAAAATCTTGCACAGTAATTTCATCAATCCCTAAATCAATACTTACGGCTGATTTTCGTTGCTTACTGTAGACGATATTTCCTGCGGTTTTTTCAATGTTACGCACAGAGTGGCTTGCTGCACGAAAAGCTTCTACAGGATCATGGTATTCAGCATCTTCAAAATCATGGGTAATAAAAACGGCGATTCTTTTATTCATATTCTATGGCTCGAATTGCGCTGTAGTTTTTATCATAAATGCCAAGTGATAAAATTCTGTAGAGGCTTTGTAAATAAATTGTTTAAAAGCGAATGAATAAAAACTAGCTTTTGGCGCAGCAAAGCGTGGATTTAAACTCAGATAAAAGCAGTATTTTGCAACAAAATGAATTGAACTATTGTTATACTGTCAGCGGTTGGATATTCAAACCTCTCGTAATTCTTGACTTTCAAAAGGGCGATATAACAATGATCAACGATGATCAAAACACGACTTCTCTCGATCTTGCTCAAATCCGTGAAGATATTGATTCTGTAGATCAACAAATTCAACAACTCATTAATCGCCGTGCAAAACTGGCGGAAGCAGTTGCTAAAGCAAAATTTGCAGCAGAAGAGAATCCGTTGTTTTATCGTCCTGAACGTGAAGCACAAGTTTTGCGTAAAGTCATGGATCGTAATGAAGGTCCATTGTCTGATACGACGATGGCACGTTTATTTCGTGAAATTATGTCTGCGTGTTTGGCTTTAGAAGCCCCACAAAGTATTGCATTTTTAGGGCCTGTTGGTACTTATACTCATTCAGCGGTATTAAAACATTTTGGGCAAGATGCTGTGATTCGTCCATTGCCAACCATTGATGAAGTGTTCCGTGAAGTAGAAGCGGGTGGAGCACATTATGGTTTAGTACCTGTTGAAAACTCATCTGAAGGTGTCGTAAATCATACATTGGACTGCTTTAAAGCTTCTCATTTAAATGTGATTGGTGAAGTTGAACTACGCATTCATCATCAATTTTTGATTTCTGCAAATACCCGTAAAGACAGTATTAAACAAATCTATGCACATCAACAAACTTTAGCGCAGTGCCGTGGTTGGTTGGATGCACATTACCCAGGTGTTGAGCGTGTAGCCTTAAGCTCAAATGCAGAAGCAGCACGTCGTATTCGTAATGAATGGCATTCTGCTGCAATTGCATCCGATGTTGCTGCAAACTTATATGACTTAGAAATTTTACATAGCAATATTGAAGATAATCCTGAAAATACCACACGCTTTCTTGTGATTGGTCGTGAAAAAGTACCTCAAAGTGGTAATGATAAAACCTCATTATTGATTTCTGCACATGACCGTGCAGGGGCATTATTAGAAATTTTAGCTCCATTTGCCAAACATAATATTAGTTTAACCAGTATTGAAACTCGTCCAGCTTTGCCTGAAAAATGGGCTTATGTGTTCTTTATCGACCTTGAAGGACATGTGGAGCAAGAAAATGTTAAAGCTGCCATTGAAGAAATTCGCCCATTGGTCAAAGAAGTGCGTGTTTTAGGTTCTTACCCAATCGCTGTATTGTAAGTTTAGGTTGTTATGAATATGTCACAACCTTTATTTAATAAAGTTGCATTTATTGGGCTTGGACTGATTGGCTCAAGTTTGGCACGTGTCATTGTTGCGCAAAAGTTGGCAAATACGATTGTTGCGTCGACACGTTCTAAAAAAACCTTAGATGATGCAAAAGCCTTAGGAATCATTTCACAAGGCTATGCTGATCCGATCGAGGCAGTACAAGATGCTGATTTGATTGTATTGGCTTTGCCTGTACGGGCGACTCAAAAAATTTTAGAAACCATTCAGCCATATTTATCTGAAAAAACTATTATTACTGATGTGGGAAGTACTAAAGGCAATGTAGTTGCTGCTGCTAAAGCGGTTTTTGGTGAGAATTTACCTCTGGGATTTGTACCGGGACATCCGATTGCAGGTGCAGAGCATACAGGTGTACATGCAGGTAAAGTTGATTTATTTGCCAATCACAAAGTGATTTTAACACCGTTACCAAGTAGTGCAGACTGGGCAGTCGAAAAGCTGACACAGCTTTGGCAAGCTGCAAAAGCTGAAGTGATTTGTATGGATGTGGATAAACATGATGAAGTGCTTGCACACACTAGTCATTTACCTCATTTAATGGCATTTAACTTGGTTGAGCAACTGGCAAATCGTGAAGATAATCTCGATATTTTTCGTTATGCAGCAGGTGGTTTTCGTGATTTTTCACGGATTGCTGCCAGTGACCCTCAGATGTGGCATGACATTTTTTTTGCCAATAAAAAAGCCATTTTAAAAGCAGTTGATGGTTTTGAGGCGCAACTTGCGACTTTACGTCAACTGATTGAAAATGAAAATTCACAAGCATTGATGGGGCTGCTCGGGCATGCACAAGCAGCACGACAGCATTTTAATCATATGCTCGCTAATAAACCTTTGATGGAGAACAATAAGGTGACACAACAATTTACCATTTTGCCGGGTGAAAAGACATTTAAAGGTAAATTTACCGTGCCGGGTGACAAGTCTGTGTCACATCGCTCCATCATGTTTGGTGCGATTGCGGAAGGTACCACTCATGTGACTGGTTTCCTTGAAGGGGAAGATGCACTAGCCACCTTACAAGCATTTCGTGATATGGGCGTGAGTATTGAAGGCCCTAAAAATGGTGAAGTTACCATCCATGGTGTTGGTGTAAATGGCTTAAAAGCCCCAAAAACAGCACTGTATATGGGGAACTCAGGTACCTCGATGCGTTTGCTTTCAGGTATGTTGGCTGCACAACAATTTGATTCAGTGATGACAGGTGATGCCTCATTGTCTAAACGTCCGATGGAGCGTATTGCAAAACCTTTACGTGAAATGGGCGCACAGATTCAAACAACGGGTGAACGTGGTACACCGCCTGTATCAATTACAGGGGCGCAAACCTTAAAAGGGATTCATTATGATTTGCCAATGGCTTCGGCTCAGGTGAAATCAGGAATTCTTTTAGCAGGTTTATGGGCAGAAGGTGAAACTTCTGTGACTGAGCCTGAGCCAACGCGTGATCATACTGAACGTATGTTGCGTGCTTTTGGTTATGATGTAAAAACTGAAGGCAACCGTATTTCGCTACAGGGTGGTGGAAAATTAGTCGCAACTAAAATTCAAGTACCATCAGATATTTCTTCAGCAGCTTTCTTTATGGTTGGTGCGGCAATCACCGAAGATTCAGATGTAACACTTGAAGCAGTTGGTATTAATCCAACCCGTACAGGTGTGATTGAAATTTTGAAACAAATGGGCGCTGACTTAACTGTTGAAAATGAACGTATTGCAGGCGGTGAGCCGATTGCAGACATTCGTATTCGTGGTACACGTACACTCAAAGGCATTCATATGCCTGAAGATCAAGTACCTTTAGCGATTGATGAATTCCCAGCATTGTTTATTGCTGCAGCATGCGCTGAAGGTCAAACGGTGCTGACAGGTGCTGCAGAATTACGTGTCAAAGAATCTGATCGTATCCAAGTCATGGCAGATGGTTTAAAAACTATGGGCATCGACTGCACCCCAACCGATGATGGCATCATCATTGAAGGGAAAGGTAAATCAGGTGAGTGGGGGGCAATTTTCACTGGTGGTGAAATTGAATCTCATCATGACCACCGTATTGCAATGAGCTTTTCAATGGCAGGGTTGCGTAATTCAGAGGAAATTAAAATTGTTGGTACTGAAACTGTGGCGACGAGTTTTCCAACCTTTACTCAGTTGGCAAGCCAAGCGGGTTTAAATATTCAAGTTACTGAATAAATAGTCTAATATTTGTATATTTGTTCGACAACAGCCAAGCAAACGCTTGGCTGTTTGGTTTTTATTGCTTATTCTAAAACCATACAACTATAAAGCATTTTGGATGAAGCAATGAGAACATTACAATTTACTGCAAACTGCGAAAACCATGTGAAAAATGCTGAACATGAGGCAAATGCATGTCATGTCACTCAAGAATATGTGACTGACTTATTGTCAAAACAACTTATGCAGTACGGTTTTAAGGCTGAAACAACGACATCTGAAGAAAATCTAGCTGTGACAGTTGAAAATCATCCTGTGGGTTTGGGTGTTAATTGTCGTTTAAATGAAGAAGGGCTGCTGACTTGCCAAATTTCTGCACATGTAGATGAACAACAAGTTTGGTTTAAAAAAATTGAAACGCAAAGTATGATCAATCAGTTGGCAAATGCTGTTGAAAATACCCTGAAAGAAGATGAGTCTTTTAGTAGTTTTGAGTGGAAAGGTTAATTGCTAATTAGTAAGCGTTAGATTTTAACGCTTACTTTAAAAATATCGTCTATTTTTTCGAAGTGAATCTCACAATCTATAAATTTTTGAATCATAGCCGCTTGAGTTCGGGTGTGTTCACTGATCATTTGAGCAGAAAACTCCCCACCTTTACCCAAAGCCAATGGTAATAACAGTTGATCTGTTAAATACTCATCTGCCACAGCATCAGTTGCTAAATATGTTTTCACTTGTTTAGCTAAATCATGTGCGACTTTTTCGGCACTCTTTTTCATTTCCCCTAAAGCAGAAAAGACTTGCTGATGATGTTCATAATTTAATATTACAAATGCAGTATTTCCTTGACTAATGCCTTGAAAATTTAACCGTTTACGTTGTGTTAAATCTAACTTGTTATTTAAAACTTCAAGTTCACGATCTGCAATATTACTTGGAATGTTGAGTGCTGTAGCAAAGCCATTCACCTCAATTAATTTACCTTTTTTCAAAACTGTATATTGTGTTTGAGTTGTCCACGGTTGAATAGTTGCATTAATCTGACCTGCGCCAATTGGGAAAAAACCAGCTCTTTCACATTCAAAATCAACTTGGATTCCTATTTTTTGAAGATTAGGTAGAAAACAATGTGAAATAAAATCTGCAGTTGGTGCCATAGGATTATGCGTTCCACCATGAATATTGATATGGCTTGCTTCAGCTTGCATCATTAAAGCTGGGAGTAGTGTTTGTAACACCAGAATGGTGCTACCTGCTGAACCAATCTGAAAATCATATTTTCCAGTTTGGACTTGCTGAGGTTGAAAATACAGTTTTTGTGAATGCAGTTCTGCGCCTTCAACAGTGGCATTGCTGATGCGTTGAGATGCTTGTACACAAACTAAGTGCTGGCGCATTAGTCCTGGTTTCTTACGGCCTGCACGAATATTTACAAGTTCAAATGGAATACCTGTTAACATAGAAAGTGAAAGGGCTGTACGCAGGATTTGTCCACCGCCTTCGCCGATTGATCCATCGAGTTGAATGGTTTGAGGTTTTAATTGTGTATTCATTTTACTCTTCATTATTTTTTTCTAAAATATTTGGTTTACGAACATATTTTATAAACCGTTCTTCGCTTGCGCCAAATTTTCTATAATTCTCTTTTGCTTCGTTTAATGAAACTTTATTTGCACCACTTTTTGAATTTGGGTGAATATTTTGTACAGGATCATCTTCCCAAAAACAAACTGGACAAATCTCAAAGTCAAAATTACCCGAAGGTTGATCTCTAGTGTAATGATGACAACAAGTACAAGGGTAATTCATTAAAATTCCTAAAAGGGGTGAACATACTGTCAGTACATGGTAATGACAAGTGAGTTGTGACTTAGCTTTATGGGCTAAGTTTTAAATTGTGCAAGGTGATGGGTTGAATTGTGCTTAAAGTTTTAAGCTAACCCGCTCGCTCTGCAAGCCACTACACGTTATTTTCAATCCTGTATTGTGGAAGTAGGGGATCTTGCACTCGCCCAGTATGTTCGGTGTTATCTTAAACAATTATTTGCTTAAGAAGAAATATATTGTCAGTACTTGGTAATATTATGTGAATAGTTACTTTGATTCACAAAGGTTTAAATGATGATCAATGATGGATTGATTTGTGCATTGCCGCATTTATCCATTTTGCTCATTACCTAAAAATGATGCTGACTTTTATTTCAATCTATACAGCCTTAGATCTTGTACTCGCCCAATATATTTCGGATTTGATGTAGCGAACTACATCAAAACTTTTAAACTGTTGATTTTAAATTTCAATTAAATCAACTTGCCAGTTAGTTGCCTGAATCAAAACATTTAAATCACGGAGTTTGGCGCTGATATCATCGGCTTGCTTTTGCAAGGATGATACTGGAATCACTTTATGCCATTTAATCTCACGTGTGCTGTAACGATCAGGTTCACGATGGGTATTGCTGATTGCAGACGTTAAAATTTTATGACGTTCTACAAGTTCATCACGTTGAGTCAATAAAGCCAACAACGAACGACCATCAGTTAATTTTGCCAAAGCGTTGGTTTGGTGAATGGCTAAAACCAGTTTTTGAGATTCCTGAGTTAATGCAAATACTTGCTTTAACAGCTCGTTTGGGTCTTCCGATGGTTCATCACCATCTTGTACCAATACATTGGCATTGATACGTTGTTTTAGTGAAGCGAGTTTCTTCTGTTGATCGCTTCGTAAAAGTAATGCTTCTGCGAGTTTCATATTCTTTTTCCTCATTTTTAACAAATATTTAAAATCACGATTTGATTAATCTTCTGTTCGGATAATGTATTGATAGAAATGGATTCTGCAAACTCTATAACCTCATCCAAAGTTTGGTCTTCATGCCAAGTGGTCATGAATTGATAATCTTCCTCATCAGATAATTTATAATTACAGAACTCTAAGTAACTCCAATCCAATGCATCATCTCAAATTGAACATGCATATCTCCAAGCTAAAGCCCAATAGCATTGCTCTGATTTTACAATCTAATCACAGCATTGATTGCGCCATTCTTTTTCTACATTTTGACTATGAATCGCAATCACCAAAATGTAAGGTGTTTGTGGTAAATCAAAGAGAATCTCTTGATTTACTCTGATTTCATGCGTAAAAAATACGATATTATGTTGTATTATTTATTGCTCGTACTAAATAACATTCTAGAGTTTTCAATAAAGCAAAACTCATCTTGATTGATTTTTTTAAAGTCGAGATCAATGTCATGAATCGTATTAATATCAGTATTCACACTACCTTGTGTCCACGACACAATAATTTCAAAATTTATACTCAGTTTCATTAGTTGAGTAAAAATTTCATAAGCTTTCAAAGTGGCTTTAATAGATTGCTCATCTTCATTAAACCATTCTTCAGGTAGATTGAAACCTAACTCAAGTGGTCGAATTCTAAAATGGCAACTACATGACTGTTCATTTGGATAGCCTGCAATGTACCAACGATTCTCAAATTTCATTTCATGTATTTCAGGAACATAATCGGGAAGACATTGTGTAAAAGAAATATCCTCACAATTAAATTCACTTAAATCAATCCATTGTTTTGTGCTAATTAAGATGACATTACACATTATTATCTCCTGATCAGAGTGTGTGAGGAGTTGTCACCCCTTCACACACACAACCTGATTCAGTGTATAAACCACTTCCACCAAATCACTTTGCGCTTTCATCACATCTTCAATCGGTTTATATGCAGACGGAATCTCATCAATCACGGCTTCATCCTTACGACATTCCACACCTTGCGTTTGCTCAATCTGATCTTGCACAGTAAACAATTTTTTGGCAGCAGTACGGCTATGTACACGACCAGCACCATGCGAACATGAACAGAATGATTCCTGATTTCCTTTACCTTTCACAATAAAAGACTTCGCACCCATCGAACCCGGAATAATTCCATATTCACCCAAACGCGCACGCACCGCACCTTTACGAGTGACTAAAACTTCCTGCCCGAAATGTTCTTCCTTATCCACATAATTATGATGACAATTCACCGCTTCAACTTTCGCATTAAATGGTTTATTCATGATGATGCGCAAAGCTTGTACAGCAGCTTCCATCATTAACTCACGGTTTTTCATGGCAAAACGTTGCGCCCAACCCACAGCAAACCAATAATCATCGAAATGCTCAGTTCCTTCTACTAAATACGCTAGGTCTTTATCAGGTAAATTAATAAAATGCTTTTGCATATCTTTACGTGCTAGCTCAATAAAGTGGTTACCAATCGCATTTCCAACGCCACGAGAACCTGAGTGCAACATAATCCAAACTTGTTGATATTCATCTAAACAAATTTCAACAAAGTGATTACCTGTTCCTAAAGTCCCTAACTGTTTATGATTATTGGTATTTTTTAAACGTGGGTGTTTGGCACAAATATATTCAAAATCAGTGACCAATTCAGCCCAAACTTGATCTACACGTTCAGACGTATTTTCCCATGAACCTTGGTCACGACGACCACGACCTTTGGTCATTCCATGTGGAATTAAACGTTCAAGTTCTGTACGTAACGCATGTAAGTTATCAGGTAAATCCGATGCAGTCAGCGAAGTACGTGCTGCCATCATTCCACAACCGATGTCGACACCCACCGCAGCAGGGATAATTGCCCCTTTGGTTGGAATCACGCTTCCAATCGTTGCGCCAATACCAACATGTACGTCAGGCATCACCGCCATCCACTTGTAAATAAATGGCATTTGCGCAGTTTTTAATAGTTGATCTTTCGATTTTTCATCGACAGGCACGCCTTTAGTCCACATTTTAATTGGAACGCCTTTAGCATCCTGAATAATGTTATATGCACGTTCATTCTGTGCTTGTTTTTCAATTTGTTCAATTACTGACATAGTCATAGCTTTTTCCTTTCCCTAAACCTGCCTGCCAAGCGGTTGCAGGCAGGTGAAAATTTTCTACATCTTTATGATGTGCTGTATATACTGCAGAGAGCGTGCCAAGTTTGAATTTGTTTTTAAAAATAAATATTAAGATATTGATATATATAATCAATTAAAATTAATTTCATTTATTGATTTTTAAAAAACTATTTGTGTTTGAGATTTAATTATCTTTAAATATATCTAAATATATATTTTTATATCCTCTAAATAAAATATCTAAGGCGTATTTTTCACTTGTAATAATGAGATAATAATTATTTTGACCATCTTCAAATTGTAATTGAGAAAAATACATCGTATTTTGCGGAAATTGGTATTCATAACAATAACAAATGTAATCAAGAATTCGGAAGATGAGGAACTGTCTTTTATCACTTAATGCTTTAGGTGGAAGTATCGTGTTGAGTAGTACGAATTTAGGAAGTATTTTTTCTTCTAACTCTTTCAATGAAATTTTTTTTGTGATGAGTTTTTGACCTTTAAAAAAGTGGTAGTGTTTAAAAAAGTTGGTTTCTATATCCAAGTTTTCATTGTATTTGATGTAATCTGCTGTTATTAAAAACTCACGAATTTCTCCATCTGTTTCAGAAATACCCTGTAAATAACCAGCCAAGTGCCTAACTTCTTTTTTATTAAATTTCATATTTACATTTAAATTGTCAAAAAATCTACGTGTGATCCAACGTAGATTTGTGTTAATTGAAAAATTTATACGATTATTTTTTATTCATATTTAGGTAATATTCCTCCAAATGAATATCCAACCGTTGCGCCAAAGGGTCATCATCCAACACCTGACGATGCCCAATCAATAGATTCATATCGGCTTTTTTACGTTTTTTACTCGGTGGTTTTTCATGATAAGCGTGGCATTTTTTATACCAATGATGCGTAGTTAAGTAATAGCTTTTGATGCGAAGTTGCTCTAAAGCCAGATCGAGATTGTCATCTTTGACTTGAACTTGAATACTCATAATATGTGTTTTACAGACTGACACCTGTCTCTAGTGATGAAATAAAAAGAGAAATTTAAAGCATTATCGACCTACAGCAAAACTATTGCTTGTAGGTTGATGTTGTTGTGCTAAGTCAATTTTTAGCCATAAGTTAGCTGGACTTTGAAAATATAGAGGACATTGTGAAAACCAGTTTTGTGATTGGCTCACAATACGTTTCATTTTAAGTTTTTTGCGCTTTAAAATTGCGGGTTTTTCATAATAGCCTTGGCGTTTTTTATACCATCGAGTGGCTTGTAAAAGGTATTGTTTATAATGCAGTTGCTGTAGGGCAAGTTCGATATTGTTGTCTTCAACAATGACTTGTATCGGCATGATTTGCGTTTTAAAGACTGACACCTGTCTTTGTTTTAAGTTGAGGTCTTAAATTAGCAAAGTTTAGTTTTTTATACAAATTGAATTACGATAAAAATCTCAAGTTATTAAAAATATTGATATTAATTGTTAGCTTTTTATTGAAATATTTAAGTTTTTTTGAGTTTTAAAATAAATGAATAAATTACACGACTTTTAATTGCCCTGAAGCATTCAATTCAAATGTTTTTAAGTCTTCCGCCATAAACAGGTGTCCTGTATAAAACTTTTTGGCTTCTTGTTCTAACAAGGTAATACCTTTTGTATCATGATAACGTGGGCTAAAGTGCGTCAGAATTAAATTCGCTAACTTCACAGACTCGGCAAATGCTGCCACCATTTTTGCCGAGCTATGCATCGGGCTTTTACCGACTTTTTCTAAAGTTTCCTGTGTATAAGTACTTTCGTGAATCAACATGTCGGCATTTTCACAAGCCTGATGCAATAATTCAGGTTGATCATTATCCCCAGATACAATTGCTTTGACTTGTTGCGTGGTAACTTCAACAAAATCCTGTGATTGTAAAATTTCACCATTCCATTCAATGTCTTGACCGTGTTGTAAGTCACCCCATAATTTTCCTTTAGGAATAGACAAAGCATTTAAAGCATCGACATTTAACTTTTTCTGCTGGTGAATAACTTCAATGGCGAAGGCATAACTCGCTACGCGATGATGCAAAGCATGAGCAGAAATAAATAATTCAGGATTAATTTCAATTTTATCTCTTATTTCTGAAACATCAATGAAATGAATAGGGTAGGCTAGAAACAGTGCTGTTAATTCTATCGAACTCTGTAACCAAGTCTGAATTTCTTTAGGTGCAATCAGTGTGAGCGCTTCTTTACGACCATTCATGCCTGCGCTCGCCAGTAGGCCAAGCAAACCATAGCAATGATCGCCATGCACATGCGTAATACAAATTGCTTTTAGATTTTGTAGGCTAAGATTGGTCATTTGAATGCGATGTTGTGTGCCTTCACCTGCATCAATCAAAATCCAATCTTTAGTTTTGCTGTGACGAACCGCTAAACCTGATACATTGCGAGTCAGTGAGGGTACGCCTGAGGATGTTCCTAAAAATGTAAACTGTAACATGGAAAATAAAACCTGATTATTTTTCAAAAAATTGTTATGAGAAAAAAGTTGTTGGGCAAAACTGAAGAAGAAACCATTAAGAAAGGTCATTGCAGACGCCGATGGTATTATACAAGGAAGGTCGGTTTTCTGTGAACACGGAATAGTATAAAACAAAAGTTAAAATGAAATAGCAACCCACTTTAAAAAACTTATTTTAAGTTAAGCTTTCATAAGGCGAAAGCAAGTTTTTAGCACGCTTAAGTAAACCTATATAAATAGGTGGTGATTATTAATCTCACTAGAGTAAGTATATGTATCGGTATTTTGTGTTTTAAATGTCTTCTGTAAAGTTATTCTTGTTATGTAAATAGGTTTTATTATGGATGTTGTTTGAGAATGGTTTTTATTTTAAATGCAACATATGTTGGATTTTTAAGTGATTGAATTATTTGTTAAAGTTGCTAGTCTTGATGTGCTTTAAAAATTATATATTTTATATGTTAATTCTATTATTTTAATATTTGTATATGATTATCTATTAACCATTAACATGATATACATAACAATACAAAAAGTGTTTTAATTCACAATATTCATAAATTTTTGCTTAATTAATAATTGTGATCAGCTTAGTAATTGTTAAAGCTAGCGCTTGTTAAAAATTTTAAAACTTACATCTTACATAACATAGGGAATTTATATTATGACTAACCCAAATATTGATCGTGACGTAGTAAAAGAATTACCAAAAGAGCAAAGAGATGAATTAAATGCAGACCCAATTACAGGTGAGCCAGGTGCTCATCCGATCGGAACTGGTGTCGGTGCAGCAGGTGGTGCGGCTACAGGCGCTGCTATTGGTGCGGTAGGTGGGCCAGTTGGGGCTGTGGTAGGTGGTGTGGTAGGCGCTGTAGTTGGTGGTTTAGCAGGTAAAGGTGTTGCTGAAAAAGTAAACCCTACTGAAGAAGATGCGTATTGGCGTGCAGAGCATTTGAATACGCCATATTATAGTGAAACATTAACCACTTATAGCGATCTAGATTATGATCGAGATTATCAGGATGCATATCGTTTAGGTTATTCTACACGTCATGACTATCCGCACGAAACTCGCTTTGAAGATGTAGAAAATGATTTACGTTTAAAATGGGAACAAACTAAACGTGAGTCACGACTGACTTGGGAAGAAGCAAAACTTGCTGTTAAAGATGCTTGGAATCGTGTAACACATTAATTTGTGTTGTTTAATCTTAGATTAGAATTTAAATTTGGAAATTAAACTTCGATTTTAATTTTTAATATTCAACACATAGCTTTATTTAACACGCCACTTTAAATTAAAGTGGCGTGTTGTATTTTAAAGGTATTGTAAAATATTCTAAATATAATCCTGTAGATTTTTAACAGTTAGGTTGAATAAAAATATAATTGTGCTATGGATATTAATTGAATGATACTGTTATTAATAAAATAAGTTTATATGATCGCTTGAGAGTTTTATGTCCTTTTCCACACTCATCCAACAGCTAAAAAAATGGTTGCTTCAATCTCAACATGCAACTGCACACAGAAATGCAGATATTGCGATTGCTGTAGATGAAGAAAGTCAAATAGCGGTTGCAACTGATACACTTCAGGTCAGTCCTCAAGGGCGAGAACTGATTTGTACTTTTGAAGGTTTAGCATTGACAGCTTATGATGATGGTACAGGCTGTTGGACGATTGGTTATGGGACTACACGCTATCCAGATCAAACACCGGTAAAAGCTTTTGATACATGTAGTGTGCAACAGGCAAACTCTTATATGCAGCATGATTTACAAAAATTTGAAAATGCGGTCAATCACGCAGTTCAAGTCATGTTAAATCAAAATCAATTTGACGCTTTAGTGTCTTTAAGCTACAACATTGGCATTAATGCATTTAAAAACTCTACATTATTACGCAATTTAAATGCGGCAAATTATCAAAAAGCAGCTGAACAATTTGATGTATGGGTTTATGCAAGTGGGAAACGCATGCAAGGACTGATCAATCGTAGAGCGGTAGAAAGGGCTCTATTTGAAAAAAGAATATAATTTGTACAGGACAATAAGATAAAAATTTGCTTCAATACGATCATGATTTTTTATATTTAAAATATTTATGTCATTTTAAAATGTTAAAATGATACGTTTAAGAATGCTGATTTAAAAAAGAAGGTAGGTTGCACTCAATGTTTATTACCACCCAAGCACCACAAGATCAACAAATGCTGAATTTAGTTCCAATTTTGGCGTATGCAAGCCAAATTTTATTGGATGAATATGAAGCATATTGTGCTGGGCGTGAGTTTAGTATTGATGAAAAACCTGATCAGTCGCCAGTCACTCAGGCAGATTTAAAAGTAAATGCCTATTTACTTGAACAATTGGCCATTTTGACGCCTGAAATTCCTGTGTTGTCTGAAGAAAGTGATTATTCTGAGCGTCATGCATGGAACATGTGTTGGATGCTAGATCCTTTGGATGGGACAAAAGAGTTTATTCATGAACGAGATGAATTTACAATTAATTTAAGTCTCATTCAAAACCACCAAACCATATTTTCCTTAATTGCTGTGCCAACCGAACAAGTGATGTATTTAGGTTATCTAACTGAATTACCTTATAAATATTCATTTACTCAAAATACATGGGAGCGTTATAGCAAGTTTAAAGATGTAGAAACCGATGCCATCCAAGTGGGTTTAAGCCATAGTAGTAAAAATCCAAAATATCAGCAATATATTGATTATATTGAACAGGAAAATCCTGTGATTCGACGTGAAGCTGGCAGTGCCTATAAATTTTGTATGATGCTTGAAGGCGAGATCGACATTTATCCACGTTTTCATCCGACTTCAGAATGGGATACTAGTGCTGGGCAAGGTTTGCTTGAAAGCATTGGTGGCGGACTGGTAAGTTTAAAAGCACAAGCTTTTACGTATAATCAGCGTGAAACGGTATTAAATGAGGGTTTTATCGCTTTTAGAGATAAAGAAAATCAAAAAATAGCATTAAATGCACTCAGTAACGTGCGCTTATAAGATTGAGAGTTTTTTTGGTCATGGTATAGTGACATATGACGAAAACATACATATTGAGTCCTTATGGCGCTTGAGTTACTGCCAAAAAGCATGTTGAAAGCAATAGATTTATTGCCAGACCCTGAAACGCCTGTGACGTTGTTTACACGCCATTCGATACGTGAAATGGTCAGTGGGCAAGGTTTAGCAGGCTATGATTTGCAATTGACATCACAAGGGCGTGATTTGGCTCAGGCTTGGGGATTGTATCTTACAGATAATACCGATCGTGTCATTCAACATTGTATCTCTAGCCCAATTCAACGTTGTGTAGATACCGCAGCTTTAATGATTGAAGGTGCAGATTTAAGCAATCAAAAACATAATACCCATCATATAGAAATCGTTGAGCAAGGTTTATTGGTTGAACCAGGTAGTTTTGTTTTAGATATTCAGCAAGCTGCGCCTTATTTTCAAAAACAAGGTGCTTTAGGCTTTATTAATAGCTTTGTTAATAATGCCTTACCAGGGATGAAACATCCTATTTCTGGTGTGGTGGATGTCTTGGAGTTGATCTATAACACTCATCCACAAAATGCGCAGGGACTCAATCTTGCGGTGAGTCATGATACGATCTTAGCCGCCATTATCGCTGTGATTTCTGGACGCCATCACATAGATAAAGCTGACTGGCCTCAAATGATGGAAGGTCTGTTTGTATGGTTTGAGGGTGATCATTTTGAAGAGAGTAATTTAAAATGGATTTGGCGTGGTGAAGTCAATCAATTATCAATTCGAGATTTTCAAAAGTTGGGAAATTAGAAGATGACTATAGATTTGAAGATGTGAAAAATAGTCATCTCAAAAATTTATTTATCGTTTGACTCAGATTATTCGTCCTTATCCAAACTATTTTATATGATAAATAATATACCCACACCATAAAACAGGTAGTAAATGACAGTGTACTTGCGATTAGAATACGATTTGCGATAAAATGTTTTGATTTCATTTACACTTCCCTGACTGAATGCCAGACTTATAGTTTTAGAGTAGTGCTTTGTAAATCGAGACAATATTCATCATAAGAGCAAGTGATATAGCGCATATGGCTAAGGAAAAACTAGTTATTTTGGATATGTTGGGAAATAACATCATCCACCAGAATGCTGGCTAATGATGTTATTAAGGTGGAGTTTTTATAGGATTGCTTGAAAGAACTTGAAAGAATAAGATTTTAAAATCTATTATTTTTATTTATCTGTATAACAAGCTATTGATTAGCGAGCAGGCAAAGCATAAGTACCTACTGCATGTGCAACGACTTCATCACTACCAAGTGAATATATAGAAACATCACCAATAGCGAGAGTTTTACCGACCTTAATGAGTTTACATACAGCGTGTAAGTCTTGATCCCCTGAAGGTTTCCGTAAAAAGTTGATATTCAAATTGGTTGTGACTGCCAAAGGTACAATACCAATTTCACCTAAAATTGCGACATATAGTGCAAAGTCTGCCAGTGCCATCACGACAGGGCCAGCGACAGTTCCACCAGGACGTAAGGCTTTTTGATCTATTTTATAACCAATTTCTGCGGACTTATGGCCAACAGCATGAATCTGAAAATGATCATTAACTTGTGGAAAAACAAACTCTAAAAACTGCTGAATTTCTTGTTGTGTTGCTGACATTATTTTTTCTCTTCTAGTTTAGACCGAGTTTGATTTTGGTCAGGCTTTCCCACGTACTTGAGTCATGTTGTAAAGGATGAAAATCTGTGTGGTAATAATCTAGATAGTCATTTTTTAAAGTGCGAATAAATCCTTTTTCATCCAACATCAACTGATAAAATTCAGCACATTGTCTTAGATTCCAATTTTGGCGATGTTGCAAGGCAATTTTGACTGTGCCATACACCATTAAACCGATCATATATAAGGTCGTGGGTGGCATGACCAATACACGCATGACATTTGAACCTTGTGCATCTTGATATAAATCAAAGGCAACATTCTTATGCTCACTTTCTTCAATGGCATGCCATAACCAAATGTTTTTTAAAGTTTCATTGCTTGATAAACGCTGTTGTAAATCTTCACGACGCATAATTTGATGCGCCAAAATTGCGGTAAAATGTTCCGCAGCTGCGGTAATAGCAAGTTGTTGTGAGGCTGAACAATAGTGTTTCAATGCTGCCATGAGCCATTCGACATTGGCAGAAATAAACCGTGTATCCATATTTTGTTCAAGAATCCACGCATTTAGAGCCTCATGTTCTTTGGCATGCATGGCTTCTTGGCCAATAAATGCTGCAATATCAGTTTTTAAAGCCTGTGACTGCGCACGATGTTGTAAATTTCGTACGCTATGTACAAAAAATCGTTCACCTGCAGGGAACATGGCAGACATGGTTGCAAGCCAATATTCTCCCCAAGGATTATTCTGAAATAAACTATGTTGTGTTGATGCAAACTGAAATTTCATATGACGAACAGGAAACTTTGCACCACGGTCAAAGATTTTTTCGAGCATATTCATGGTGCTGTTCCATTTGAAAGTTGTTTTTGTTGTTCTAAAGGTTTATTTGACAACAATGCAATCACATCAAAATAACTTGGTGGTTGTTCCACAAAACCACGCTCACGTAAGAATTGATGCATTTTCGGTAATTTAAAATAAGGCACAGATGCCATCAAATGATGTTCCTGATGAAAATTTACCCGTAGTGGTGCAACTAAAGCCCGTGCAATAAAATTGGCATGTGTAGTACGTGTATTGGTTAAAGCATTATGGCTAGTTTGCATGCCTGCATGTTCAGCCATAGAACGAATACGAATAAATAAAGGGAATGGGGTAATATAAGCAAGCGGCCAGAGCCAGTAGAGTTTGGCATGTCCAGCTTTTTTCAAAGCATAATAAAGGGCTGCATTTGTGATGATCGCACCTGAACTATTTTTTAATAGCGTTTTAGCAAAATCAAAAGCTGTACGTCCGTTTACTGGAATTTTACGTTGATCATTGGCAACAGTCCATTCTAAAAGCTCCAAGTCCATCATAAGACGACCTGTTAAAAACTTAATGCCTGTTAAACCTGTTAGGTCACGACTAAATTTACGCAACAGTGATTTTTTGCTAATAGGAAAACCCTCGACAAGGCTTAAGTCTGGATCTTCGGGGAGAGAAGTTTTGGCATGATGTCGTGTGTGATGCACACGATATTTTTGTAAATCATTCCAAATGGGTTTGGCACATAACCAATCGCTTAAGGTGTTATTTAACCATTTATTTTTAAATAAACTATTGTGTGAAGCATCATGCATCAAAATCGCTAAACAAAGTTGTCGTCCAGCAATGATAGCCAAAGCTGCTGCAATCATGATGACTTTAGCCCAAGTCGGTAAATATTCCCAAGAGAGGGCAACGCCCGCAAAAGTCCCTGCGATCACTGCCCAAGTTGAGCCTACTGCCCATAAACCAGCGAAGTCGGATGGTGTGGTAAGTTCATCAATTTCGTCACGAGAAAAAAGTTCAGTGACACTGATTCGCGCATTCATGTTTAGTCCTTTAATTTTTTTATTGGATTTTATGATTGTAGATAAAATAATATTACAGTCAATTAATTTTTATAAAAATTATGTAATATTTGAGAATGAAAAATAAATATAAGCAAATACAATTACTTAAATTTTTATAAAAAGTTGGTCAATTAGTTGAGATGATTTTGATTTAGTTGTCGCCATGTTTGTTGTCCAATCTGATCGAGCTGTAAAACAGCCTGAAAAAAATCTTCTCTACGTGCTGTATCGACCAAAGGCGAGGGCAATAGTGGATCGGTTAACATGAGTGCAATTGTTTCCCGTCCTAATAAAAAAGATTCACGAGCAAGATCGAGTGGATGCATGTCTTGGGCATGCGCTAACCATTGTTTAAGTTGAAGGCTATATTTTTCATAGCGTTGATTAAGCTTTTGCGTATCCCATAAAGTAGAAATTTGTGCTTGTGTTACAGCGTTAAATTGGGCAACCTGCATCAGTGTTGCTGCACTTTCTAAGCCTTGCTGGGTTAATTCTTTTTTTAACTCATCTAAGGTTAAATTTAAATTATCGGGGCGTACAAAAAATCCCGTTTCTAATTCTCTAAAGCCTGTATGTTTTAAAATTTTTTCACGGCGGTTTAATGCAGTGCGATCAGTGCGTCCCAAGTGGGTGGTAAGTACTGCCAAATAATGTTGATTCCATGCTTTGGTACGACGCAATCCATGATTACGATGGATGATGATTGAACCCCAGCGTTCGGCATTGGTTGTTAATTTATATTGCCCACGTGCAACGGATTCGATCATTTTTTCCTGACATAAACGTGTGACCGCAACACGAGTATTATTTTCACTGATATTTAAAATATGTGCTGCACTGACCAATTGTTTGATCGATAAAGTTTGCCCGCCAGATGCGAGTAATAAATCAATAATAAAAGATTTTGCATTTAAACTCATGAGCACAATTATTTTATGTTTAATCAAGCCTTAAATCATAACAATGATTGCGCAAGATAAATATGCTATTGCATAGACCTAATTTGGCTTTTAAATAAGCTTAGAGTTGATGAAAATTTACAAGTTATTATTTTCTAAAATGTTTTGGTGACTGTCCTAATTGTTTTTTAAACATAACAGTAAAAGCGCTACTACTTTGATAGCCTAATTTATGTGCAATTTTAGAAATTGGAATTTGTTCAGCTAAGTAACCTAAAGCCAAAATGACATGCATTCTTTGTAACCAATGCCGATAATTTAAACCAGTTTGTTTTTTAAATAGACGAATCAAGGTTCTAGAGCTTGTCCCAATTTGATCTGCCCATGCATTTAAATCTTTTTGACTGTCGGGATGTTCAACTAAGGTGGTACAAATCTGAATTAAACGAGGATCACGCGGCCAAGGAATTTCGAGTGGAAAATTATGTGATTGTTGAATTTCATGAAAAATAAGTAAATGTAAAGCTTGATCTAAAACATGACAGTCATGATTTACATGAGGTTCAAGGGGCGTCGGTTGGTTTAAACGTAATACTAACTCCCGAAGCAAATCACTCATACGCACTAAAAAGCAGCTTTGTCCTAAAGTTTGTGCTGCGCTTTCTTCCACTAAAGCGGAGATTAGACGCACTTGTCCATAAGACACCACACTATGCTCATAATAAGCAGGGATCCATAAAGCACAATGTGGGGGAATAATCCAAATATGTTCAGCCGTATAGACACGAATATGACCTTCAGCAGCATATAACAATTGTGCACGATGATGAAAATGCGGTGGAATAATACTACCGTGTTGTCGTAAAGAACCCAAAGAAGTGACTAAGGGGGAAGAGGATGAAGTTACATTGTTGATCATTGCTTTCGTTCGCTATTCGTTCTTTCGTAAATTGTCAGTTAGGCGATATTTTTTGGAATATAAGCTTTAATATGACGAATTATAATGTGTTCTTAAAAATTTGAAATAGAAAATGTAATATGCAGAACCCTCAACCAAGTGAAATCAGCTCCACGAAAACCATTTCGAGCCAGCCTGCACAAATGGTTAAGTCTATGATTGCTGCGGTGGCGATAGCGCATTTATTGAATGATTTAATTCAAGCGATATTGCCTGCTATTTATCCCATGCTCAAGTCTAATTTTCAGTTAAATTTTACTCAAATTGGGCTGATTTCACTGGTTTATCAAGTCACAGCCTCACTTTTACAACCGTGGATTGGTTTCTATACAGATAAACATCCGAAACCGTATTTATTACCTATTGGAATGGGTGTAACTCTGATTGGCATTGGAGGGTTGGCATTTGCAGCAAACTTTAGCATGTTGTTATGTTCAGCCGCATTGATTGGTGTTGGTTCTTCAACTTTTCATCCTGAGGCTTCACGTGTTGCCCGTATGGCATCGGGTGGTAAGTTTGGAACTGCTCAATCAGCCTTTCAGGTTGGAGGAAATTCAGGCTCGGCAATAGGTCCTTTATTGGCAGCAGCGATTATTATTCCAAATGGTCAGGCAGCCACAGCATGGTTTATGCTATTTGCATTATTGGCGATTTGGGTGCTCTACCAAGTCAGTAAATGGACCATACAGCGCAAACAAGCACCAATGAATGCAGGCATCCATAAAACTCAGCACAAATTACAAGGTAAAACCTTAATTCGAGCATTACTGCTCATTGCGATACTGATGTTGGCAAAATTTATATATATCGTCAGCTTGAGTAATTATTACACTTTTTATTTGATGCAAAAGTTTGATTTATCCTTAAAAAATGCACAATTTTATTTATTTGGTTTTTTAGCTGCTGTGGCATTCGGAACATTTGTGGGTGGGCCAATCGGTGATAAAATTGGTCGAAAATCCGTAATTATTATTTCCTTTTTAGCTATGGCACCCTTTGCTTTGATTTTACCTTATGCCAATTTGCAATGGACATTAATCCTATCCATGATTTCAGGTTTGGTGATGTCATCCGCCTTTTCTGCAATGGTGGTTTATGCACAAGAAGCTGTTCCTGGGCGAGTAGGTATGATCGCAGGTTTGATGTTTGGCTTAATGTTTGGGATCAGTGGCATTGCCGCAGCGGCTTTAGGGTATTTGGCAGATCATCAAGGTATAGAGTGGGTCATGCAGTTTTGTTCATATTTGCCTTTGCTCGGCGTTGCGGCATTATTTTTGCCAAAAACTCAAAAATAAGCGTTCTTTTTTTAAAGTAAATGTCGCATTTTTTAACTGGAATTTATCTTCTCAAAGGTAAGATAGATTCCAAATTTGTATGATGATCTATTCATTAATGTATAGAAAATGCACAATTTGGTGTCGTTTTTTTATCACAGTAGCTTTTATATCTAACTCACTATTTAAATTAAAATTTTTATAAGATCATTATATTATTTTTGTTTAGCTTGTATTAAATAATATTTAATTATAATTAAATATTATTTGGTTTTGTGATTCTTCATTTAAATTAAACATTGCACAGATATAATCAATTTTGAATACAGTATTAATGTAAAAAATTGTTGAAAATTCCATGTAATACTTACAATAAAAAATAAAAAGTATTTGCGGTTTTTCGAAAAATATTTATATTTATAAGTGCTTACATCGTCACATTAAATCATTTTTTAATGCAGTATCATCACTTTTAATGTGTTGAGTGATGTCAAGAAAATCAGAATTTCGGGATGAAATGCAATGAATAAATCACTTTTAGAACAACTTACACCAGACAATTGTCAGGTTATTTTTATTGATCAACAACCGCAAATGGCGTTTGGCGTGCAGTCGATAGACCGTCAAACTTTAAAGAACAATGTTGTAGGTTTAGCAAAAGCTGCCAAAGTTTTTAATATTCCAACCACGATTACCACCGTAGAAACAGAAAGCTTTTCTGGTCACACCTTTCCAGAGTTATTAGATGTATTTCCAAATGCACCATTATTGGAGCGTACTTCAATGAACTCTTGGGATGACCAAAAAGTGCGTGACGCACTGGCAAAAAATGATCGTAAGAAGGTCATCGTTTCAGGGCTATGGACTGAAGTGTGTAATATCACTTTCTCTTTTGGTGCAATGCTTGAAGGTGATTATGAAATTTATATGGTGGCAGATGCTTCAGGCGGTACCACCAAAGAAGCACATGATTATGCGATGCAACGCATGATTCAAGCAGGTGTCATTCCAGTGACATGGCAGCAAGTTTTACTTGAATGGCAACGTGATTGGGCGAAACGTGATACTTATGATGCAGTGATGGATATCGTGCGTGAACATTCAGGTGCGTATGGCATGGGTGCTGACTACGCTTACACAATGGTCCATAAAGCACCAGAAAGAACCAAAACCTCACATGAAGTATTAGCACCAATCCCTGCAAAATAAGATGCAGCGTTCTAAAAATAGTACTGTTTTTAGTGCCAAATAAAATTAATCTTTTGACATCACTTCACGACAACATAGAGTATTTCACATGAATAAGTCACTTTTAGAACAACTTACACCAAGCAATTGTCAGGTTATTTTTATTGATCAACAACCGCAAATGGCGTTTGGCGTGCAGTCGATAGACCGTCAAACTTTAAAGAACAATGTTGTAGGTTTAGCAAAAGCTGCCAAAGTTTTTAATATTCCAACCACGATTACCACCGTAGAAACAGAAAGCTTTTCTGGTCACACCTTTCCAGAGTTATTAGATGTATTTCCAAATGCACCATTATTGGAGCGTACTTCAATGAACTCTTGGGATGATCAAAAAGTGCGTGATGCGCTGGCAAAAAATGATCGTAAAAAAGTCATTGTTTCAGGGCTATGGACTGAAGTGTGTAATATTACTTTCTCTTTTGGTGCAATGCTCGAAGGCGACTATGAAATTTACATGGTGGCAGATGCTTCAGGCGGTACCACCAAAGAAGCACATGATTATGCGATGCAACGCATGATTCAAGCAGGTGTCATTCCAGTGACATGGCAGCAAGTTTTACTTGAATGGCAACGTGATTGGGCGAAACGTGATACTTATGATGCAGTGATGGATATTGTGCGTGAACACTCAGGTGCGTATGGCATGGGCGCTGACTATGCTTACACAATGGTCCATAAAGCACCAGAAAGAACCAAAACACCACACGAAGTATTAGCACCAGTTGCAGCAAAATAATAGATTTAAATAAGGCATGAAACAATGCCTTATTTTTTAACTCAAATTATCCATGCAATGGAGAAGATCATGTCTGATGTACAGTTGATTCTCAAAAACGGAAAAATAACAACGCTCGATCCGAAAAAACCAGAAGTAGAAGCCATTGCAATTGCCGATGGGAAAGTTGTTGCGACAGGTGATGAAGACAGCATCATGAAGTTGGCAAATGATACAACTAAAGTCATTAGCTTAAATGGTCGTCGTGTGATTCCTGGTTTAAATGATAGCCACTTACATATCATTCGTGGTGGCTTAAACTACAACATGGAGTTACGATGGGAAGGTGTGCCATCGGTTGCTGATGCGCTAAAACTCTTAAAAGAACAAGCGGATAATACCCCTGCACCACAGTGGGTGCGTGTGGTTGGTGGGTGGACAGAGTTCCAATTTGCTGAAAAACGCTTACCGACTTTGGCTGAAATCAATAAAGCTGCACCTGATACCCCAGTATTTGTTTTGCATCTATATGCCAGTGCTATGCTAAACCGTGCAGCACTTGATGTACTTGGTTTTAATAAAGATACACCTGATCCACCGGGTGGGAAAATTGAACGTGATGAAAAAGGTGAGCCGACTGGTTTGTTGTTAGCAACGCCATCGGCTGCGATTTTGTACTCAACTTTAGGTAAAGCACCCAAATTACCTGTTGAAGATCAGATCAATTCAACACGTCATTTTATGCGTGAGTTGAACCGTTTAGGTTTAACCTCTGCGATTGATGCTGGGGGCGGTGGTCAAAATTATCCTGAAGATTATGATGTTATTCGTGAACTTCATGAAAAAGACCAAATGACGGTGCGTATCGCCTATAACCTTTTTGCACAAAATGCAGGCTCTGAGCTTGAAGATTATAAGAAATGGACAGAAATGACCTTTCCAGGTGATGGCGATTCATTGTTCATGATGAACGGTGCAGGTGAAAACCTCACTTGGTCGGCTGGTGACTTTGAGGATTTTTATGAGCCACGTCCTGACTTACCTGAAAAAATGGAAGGTGAATTAGAAGCAATCGTCGAGCATTTATCTGAGAAGAAATGGCCGTTTCGTATCCATGCAACTTATGATGAAAGTATCACGCGTTTATTAAATGTTTTTGAACGTGTTAATGCAAAAAAACCATTTGAAACTCGTTTTATTATTGACCATGCCGAAACTGTATCTGAAAAAAATATTGAGCGTATTGGCGCATTAGGCGGTGGTATTGCCATTCAACATCGTATGGCATATCAAGGTGAAATCTTTGTCCAGCGTTATGGTGCAGAAGCAGCAAAAGACACACCACCCGTGAAAAAAATGCTTGAGCTTGGTGTGCCTGTGGGTGCAGGCACGGACGCAACACGTGTGGCATCCTACAACCCATGGGTATGTTTAGCGTGGCTCACCACAGGTAAAACAGTGGGCGGTTTACCGTTATATGATGAAAAAGATTTGCTTGATCGTCAGACTGCTTTAAAACTTTGGACCAAAGGTTCTGCATGGTTCTCAGGTGAGCAAAGCCAAAAGGGTGCCTTAGCTACGGGTGAACACGCTGATCTAGTTGTGCTTTCAGATGACTATTTTTCAGTTGAAGGTGATGAGATTCAGTTTATCGAATCAGTCATGACAGTCATGAACGGTAAAGTGGTTTATGCAGGTGCGGAATTTAAACAAGAAGATCCACCACTTCCACCAGCTTCGCCTGAATGGTCTCCAGTAAAACGTTTTGGTGGTCAGTGGCGTTTGTCTGAAAACCGCAATGCGCCATCTTTACAACCTTTACAAAATAATTCGGCAATGTGTGCGTGTTCTAGCAGTTGTGGTATGCACGGACATTCACATGCATGGATGCTTGATGTTCCTGTGAATGATAAAGACAAAAAATCATTCTGGGGTGCGCTAGGCTGTTCATGTTTTGCTTTCTAACGAAACACCATTTAAAAACTCCCACCTGAGGTTTAGGGTGGGATTTTAGAGCATACCTCATGAAAATGTATTTAATTTCTTTAGCAGTTGGACTGCTTGTTGGTGTTCTGTATTACGTACTTCATGTGAAATCTCCAGCACCACCATTGGTTGCGCTTTGTGGTTTGTTGGGCATGGTCGTGGGTGAACAATTGATCCCTGTGATCAAAAATTTAATGACTTAAAAACCAAAGCTTTGGAATAAATGATGCGAATTCATCTGGGAAAAATTTTAAGTTTTAATGCAGGTTATGTCGATACAGCAAGCTTTTTGGCATTGCACGGTTTATTTGCTGCACATGTCACAGGTAACTTTGTGACTTTGGGAGCAGCTTTGGTCTCAGACAGTCAAACTGGTGCATGGGCGAAACTTGCTGCTTTGCCGATGTTTTGTCTGATGGTTTTATTGACCAAACTGATTGATCAGCGATTTTTAAAACTTCAGAAAAACTCGTATACATTTCTTCTAAAGCTTATGTTTGTGTTGTTTAGTTTGGCTGCAGTACTTTCAGTTTTTTATTTACCTTTTCCTAAACACGATACGCTGATTAGTTTTATTGTGGGCATGTTGCTGGTGGCAGCAATGGCGATACAAAATGCCATGCATCGTATTCATTGGTTAAAAGAATCACCAACCACAGTGATGACAGGTTCAACCACACAGCTCATGCTAGACATTGGTGAACTTTTTTCTAAGCCGTCTACGGAGAAAAAAGCACAGATTTATCAACGCGTATATTCGATCTTGCCGACCATGTTGAGTTTTGCTTTGGGATGTGCAATTGCTGCGATCGTATATAAGTCTGCGCTTCTATGGTTGTTTATCGTGCCACCGATTTTATTGGTTTTAACCTATATCTATCGAGAAAACTATAAAAAAGCATAATTTTTATACAGTTTGATTTATTCAGGATTTTTAAAATGGAAAATGTAGAAACGGCTAAAACCAAAGGGTTTTGGAGCATTTGTCGAGATCCAATTTTACTGACCATTGTCGGTGGTGCAATTGATACCATTGGTTTTATTGCATTATTTGGTTTTTTTACCGCACACGTGACAGGAAACTTGGTCTTGGCAGGAGCTGCTTGGGTCAAAGGTGGCGCAGGTATTTGGATTAAACTGGGTGCAATTCCTTTATTTATTTTGACTGTCGCAATTACTAAATATTGGATTGACCGCAGTACTCAAAAACATACGACTTTAAGTTATTTGTTTTTGGGTGAAGCCATTTTTTTAACAGGTTTTATGCTAGCAGGATTATATTTCGAGCCATTTAAAGATGCCAACAGTGTGACTGTGGCAATCACTGGTGGTCTAGGTTTGATTGCTTTAGCCATTCGAAATACCTCAAGCAAAACTTTAATTAAACACATCAGCCCAAGTACGATGATGACGGGAAATACTACACAGCTTGGGATTGATATTTCAAATTATCTACGCAATAAAACTGAGGATAACAAACAGAAGTTACAGCACAGCTTAAGTATTGTGATTGGTTTTGTGCTCGGCGCATTTTTAGGTGCATTTTTATATGTGTATTTAGATTTTTGGAGTGTCGCTTTCTTCATTCTGCCTGTGTTGTATTTGTCTTATCTCGCTGCAAAACAGCGATTTGTTGAGCCTCAGTAGAGGGATAACAAATGAATAAGCTCCGATTAGAAACGATCAGTGATGGAATTTTTGCAATTATTATTACTGTCATGCTATTGGAGCTTAAAATTCCTGAAGGTCATGATCTATCCGCACTTAAAGGTGAGTTACATCTGATTTTTAGTTATATCTTGAGTTTTATTTATATCGGGATTTATTGGAATAATCATCACCATTTATTTCAAGTGGTAAAAAGCATTAATGGCAAAATTTTATGGGTAAATTTGCACTTGATGTTTTGGTTAACCATGATTCCGTTGACCACAGGATGGTCATCTTATAGCAACTATGCTCAAACCCCGACAGCACTGTATGCATTTATTCTGTTTATGTGTTCATTGTCTTATCGTTTATTGGAAAAAACGCTGATCAAGTTAGAGGGGGCGGACTCTTTAGCTGCCCACTTATTGGGTAAAGATAATAAATTATTTATTTCTGTCTTGCTTTATGGCACATCCATTTTTCTTAGTTTTATCAATACCAAATTGACATTACTGGCATTAGCGGTACTGGCGGTTTTTTTGTTTTTACCCAATAAAAAGATTGAACAATATTTTAAAGATCATCAAAGCGAATAGTGAGCAGGCTGTCATGATTTGAGTGACAAGCACAAGGGTGAATAATGTCAAATTTTATCAAACAAGTAATCCCAATTTTTTCATTGATGAGTATGCCAGTCTATGCAGCACAAAGTGCATTTGATAAAAATAGCAGCTATTTGTTTGGGGATTGGAATGGAAAACGAACCGAACTTGTCGAAAAAGGCATTAAGCTGGATGCGACAGCCATTGTAGATACTGCTTATTTGGCAGATGGTGGTGATGATTCGGGACAAGCGCCAAAATATGCCAGTCAATTTTTATTAGGCACTAGTTTAGACATGGAGAAATTGGTAAATTGGGAAGGTGTCACCATTCGCAGTACCGTAACCGCTCGACAAGGACAAAGTGTCTCTTCGGACGCTATTTCTGACCCTTCTATTGCACATATTGCCAATGTCCAAGCCAATTATGGACGAGGTAATAGTAAAAGTCGTCTAACAGAATTGTCTTTAGAAAAGAATTTTAAGGAACAAGGCTTAAATATTAAGTTAGGACGCTTAGGGATTGGTGCTGACTTTAATGTGATGTCGTGTGAGTTTCAAAATAATTCATTTTGCGCATCACAAATGGGAAAATGGCAAAGTGGAATTTGGTATAACTCGCCCATTGCACAGTGGGGCGGACGTTTAAAATATCAGGTCAACCCCGAAGTTGCTGCGCAAATCGGCGTATATGAATATAATCCGCAAAATGCTTTAGAACGACATGGTTGGAATCTAGACACTGATCAAGCCGATGGCGTGACGATTCCTGTAGAAATGATTTGGCAACCAAAAGCATTTTTGAATGGTTTGGCAGGAACATATCGTGTCGGTGCGATGTATAACACTGCGGATGAGGTTAAAAATCAAAAAGATATTCGCACAGGTGAAGCAGAAGATCATACCTATGGTTTTTGGTTTAATTTTGATCAGCAATTGACTTCTACAGGTTCAGGCAAGCAAGGTTTACACAGTTTTGCTAACTTTACTTTCCATAATCGTAGCACCAACAAAGTTGATAACTCTCAACAAATTGGGTTGAAATATTATGGTTTAGTGGATGAATTGCCGAATGATAATTTAGGCTTTGGTATTAACCGTATTCATGTGAATGATCGTTTTCGTGAAGGCAAGCCACAGTATGATGCGGATGCAGAATACAATATTGAATTAAACTATAGCTATAATCCAACCAAATGGCTGATGTTACGCCCAAGTTTGCAATACATCGTGCATCCAGGTGCCTCACATGATTTGGATAATGCCTTAGTATTTGCCTTAGGGACTAAAGTTACTTTTTAATCGTATTTTACGACAACTATTCATCTATTTTTAGTTGATCACAGGCTTGAAAATACATTGATTTTCATTGAGCTTTGATGTCTTTATCTGAATCACTGATGTTATGGATTAACATCAGTGATGCCATATATTGTTTGAAAATGCTGTAATACCATTCTTGGAAATTAACATAATATAAGTGGTTTATTTTCGACGGAGTCTTACTTCTAAAGTTTGTATTTAGCGACTAGCCTTCGGCTCGACCTACTTTTGTTTCGGCAAAATGAGCAGTGAAACTGCGCAAGAAAACCACCTTGCGGAGCGTTGCTCCTCACCGCAGAACTCGACAAATACCGCAAATTGGTTGATGTATTGCAAAAACATTATTCATCATTGGTAGTCCTGCCTCAGACAATTGCGGATGACGTTTCCGCGTCTCAATATATGATTGGAAGCAGAAAAAAACATTCCGAAATATATTATAAAAATTTTATTGATTGGTATAATTTCGCATCCAAGCTTTACTCAGAATATTTAAGCAGTATGGCGCATATCGTGGGCAATTCTGTATAGTTCTTGCGCTGATTCTAGGATATGTTGCTGAAACTTTTCTATTTCAAAAGTTTGAACTGCTAAAATTTCAGTACATTGTGCAATGATTTTGTCGCTCATATCACGCAGTTGCAACTGTAATTGTGCAGTAAGCGCTTTATATAAACCTTCATGTTCAAATATATTTTCTTGTACTGTGGTCGTGGCTGAAAGCATTTCATGACTTATGGCTTGTTCTAAAGCCAAAGAAAGTACTGGGTCAATCTGAATAGCATAATCTGCTAACTGTAATGTCATTTGTTCAGATAAAGCAGCTACTGTCCATTGTTGGATCGTTTGAACAACAGCTTGAATGGATTGCCTTTCTGGATATTGATCAAGTAGAGCAGGGATCTGCGGTACAACACTACGCCATGTCTGTTCAATGATTTTATTTTGTTGCTGTTCTAAAGCCGCTTGCATCTGCGCCAGTTGAGTTTCAATGTCTTTGACAGTGCTTGCACACATATCTTGTAAAGCTTGCAGAATATGCTCTTGCAAATAATGTAAATACATTTCAGCAGGTTTTCTCTGCTTATAGTCTAAAATAGGATGAATAATATCCAGTAAAGCGCTAAATAAATGCTCAAATCCTGCTTCAGACATTGCCTGTGCTGAAAACTCAGCTTGGCGTACCATTTGTGCCGAAACAGAAACGGGATGTTTTAAAAGCAATGGATCAACTGCCATGGCTATGAGTTTTTCTTGGCTACGTTGTAAAACATCTTGCTCTTGTAATGCGCGTTGTGCAGCACTTTTGTTGCAAAGCATGGTGCAAATTTCGCCATCTATTTCATCTTCTTCAACTTGATCGCTACGTGTGATAATCGGCAATAACGGCTTATGACGACGTAATTCTCGTCCAAGAGCATCTAGTTCTTGAACTTGTCCTGGAGAAGATGAGCTGCTTAACCATAAAACTCCATCCGCACTGTCGATAAAACGTTGGGTAAGTTCAGCATTTTCAATGGTGACAGAGTGGAGTCCTGGGGTATCAAGTAGTACTAAGCTTTCACCTAAACAGACACCTTGCAAGCGAGCAGTGGTTTCGGTAGCACCTTCTTTAAAAGGTGTATGCGCATAAATAATTTCACCCTGATCTAAATGAAAATATTGAACCTGTTGTCCCTGAAAATGAAAAAAATCCGCAAGTAGATTACATAAAGAACTTTTACCTGCATTAAATTTACCAAAAACCAAAAGCATCACTTTATGGTCAAAGGTATCAGCCAATGACTGTGCTGGGGCGAACTCAAGCCATTTGCTGTCCCAGTTTTGTTGATGTTCTAAAAGGAATTGCTTCAATGTTTGAAGTTGGTTAGCAAGTACGCTTTCGGGGTGTAGTACGTGATTTGCACATAGACTTTGTTCTAAGTTTTGACCGAGTTGATCTCGCCAATTTTGCAATTCTTGTAAAAGTGAAGTGAGGTCTGATGATGTTGGTGACACTTTAGACAGTTGAATAAATGTCTGAATAGCGCTGTTTTTTAGCATAATTCAAGCTCCAAATGTTGGAGTGCAATATGTGCTTTTTCATCTAATGCCAATAATTTATTGAGCGCAGTGATATTTTGTTTTAAGGCTTCACGATCTGCCGAAAGTTCAAAATAATGCGAAAATTCACGTTGTAAACGTTCACGTCCAGAAGTTGAGCAGAAGATTTTTTTTAAATCATCGCGGAATTTTACAGAAACGCCCATCACGGCAACCATGACTGTATCTAAACTGCGTACATTAGTTTGTTGGTGGCTAGGTAAACCCACCACACCATAGCGAATTAAATGACTGTTAATATCGATACATGCACGAGAGTAGGCCACTTGAATGCGAGCACGTTCTTGTTTTCCTGCTGTCATTTTAAACATATTTTCAAATGAATCAGGAACTAAAGCTTCATCAGTACCCGAAATTTGCAATAAGGGTTGTAGGTCATTCTGAATTTTATCCAATACTTTATTTAAATCTTGTTCAAATGCCTGTCGTTGTGTGATTTGGAGCTGTTGTAATTGTGCAAGGTCTTGGTGATGTTGTTGTTTTAATTGTTGAAGCAGACTTTGTGTTTCAGTAATAATTTGCTTTTTTTCATGCAAACGTGCCTGTGGCACATGATTTAAAGCTGTGGTCAGCGCCTCTTTTAGCTCAATTATTCCACTTTTTTTGAGTAATACTTGTTTATTGCCTGCGATGGCTTGTCTGTGCCGTGTTGCTGAAACAGGAAATAGTGGGGTACTCGGTACTTGTTTAGCAATAGAAGCAAGGATATCTGCTAAAACATTCGGATCTGCGATTTGATCAATTTGTGTTAGGACGAGTAAAGTTTGGCGTTGGCTACGTTGTTGATCTTGATGTAATTGTTGGATTAAAGGATGTTCAGCAGAATCCAGTTCACCTTCTCGAACAGAATGGATAAATAAGCGTATATCTGATTGTGTCCACAGTGCTTCATGTGCAAGATGATCATCTTGACCGAATACATCGGCATCTAAACCGGGGGCATCTAACCATCGTACTTGTTGATGTTGATGCTCAGCCAAGGCGATGGTTTCTCTACGATCAGCGACAGTAAAAATATCCTCACCGATCAACTCGTTTAATAGTCTACTTTTGCCATGGTTGTATTTACCAATCACCGTCACTGTAGGACTTGCGTTGGTGCGTGCCAATTCTCTAAGACGAGCAAAATCTGCGCTACTTTGTGGTAAAACAGTTAAAATATCTTGTGTTGCCTGTTCGAAAACGTGCATATCCATCGCTTTATTCTCTACATGTCCTTTGTAATAAAACTGGCTGACTTGCAGCCAACCAGTTTCTAAATCATTGCTGTAAATTGACTATTGCTTTTAAGCTTGTAGACGAGGGCGATCAACCAATTGGTTATCTACACCATCTACTAATTTACTTAATTTAAAATCAAAGATGAGCTCAGAAAATGGTGCATCTACACCGTTGGCTTTAATGGTTGCTTCATCCGTATGTTCAATCACTGGAACCACTAAGCCTTCACGTGTTGCATATGCAAAATCATCATAAACCAATGGGTCATTTTCCATATTTAACTGTGTCGTTAACTTACGATGACCATCAGCCGTGATGAAGAAATGAATGTGTGCAGGGCGATTACCATGACGACCTAATTGGTTTAAAAGCTGCTGTGTTGGACCTTCTGGTGGGCAACCATAGCCTTTAGGTACGATACTTTGGAAACGGTAGCGACCTTGATCATCAGTGATAATGGTACGGCGCATGTTGAAAGGCACTTGTTCACCTGTTGGGTCGAAGTGTGAGTAGAAACCTTTGGTATTGGCATGCCATACTTCTACTTGCGCATTTGGAATAGGTTGATTGTCTGCATCATAAACAACACCATGCATAATTAACAATTGACCATCTGGATCGCTGCCATCATCAAGACGTGCAAAACCATGTTCTACTGGTGCGCCTGCCACATATAATGGACCTTCAATCGTACGTGGCGTACCATTTTTAACACCTAACGCTTCGTCTTCAGCGTCCATACGCATATCAAGGAAACGGTCTAAACCTAAACCAGGTGACAATAATGCAGCTTCTTGACTTGAACCTAATTGATTTAAGTATGCAATCCCTGCCCAGTATTCATCTGAAGTAATATCTAAGTCTTCAATCATCTTAAATAAATCAGAAAGAATACGATGCGTGATTTGTTTGACACGAGGGTTACCGCCTTCTTGCTCTAAACCGCTTGCTAAACGCAGAAAATCTTGTACTTCTTGTGTGTCAAAAATCTTTACATTCATGGCTGTCTCCTTAAATTTGCCAAAAATATGAACTTTATATTGTAAATTTCGGCGTACCCTGATCAGATCGTCTTCCTTACAACAACATGGGGAGTGAGTTCAATCTCTACAATACCTCTGCTGTGAACACTGATAGCATTCATATTTTTCAGTGCTGTTTGGAGGGTGCCTGTTATCATCCAATGACTTTTATTATATGTGCTTATTTTTTTATAACTAGAACCTAAAAAGTTTTTATAAATACCTTTTAGGTATATTTTGAAAAATAGAATTGTCTACATCGTATGATGTTTTTAAAGTTTTTTATAATACTGTTTTATTTTTTATCTATTTGATTTTTAATTTAAATATACTTTTATTTTATGAAATTGAAAGCCCGTATATTTATGGGTTAAATGCTCATTATTGCAGTAAAGTGATATAAGTATACCGAAATACTCAAGTTTAATATTTCACTTTGGATATATTGTTTAAAAAATAAAAAACACCGTTCTATAGATCAAATCGAAAAAAAATTACAGTTATGCTAATTTAATTTGAAGCACAAATTTAATCATTGAACGATATTGCGTTGGGTATTTTCGTCAATATTTAAACGATTCATCCGAAGGATCAGGATATGCCACACGATCAAAACAATGAAATGATGCAATGGACTGAAAGTATCCAAAATGTATGTGGGGATTTTGAGACGGCTTTTGATAAGCAAAGCAATCTTTTTATCGGAGAGGTCAAATCTTTTTTATTGGGCGAAACAGAGATTGCTTTTATTCGTAGTAATGCCACTTATTTAATTCGAAAAAAAGGCATTCCAGACCGAGTAAAAGATCGGTTTTGTTTTTTAATCCTGCAATATACTGGAAAAATGCGTATTGCTTATCAAGGGCAAGATATTCATCTTAACGAAGGTGATATCGTATTGCTTGATCCTGATGAAACCATTGAAATGCATCCACAAGGATTGTTCAGTCATATTTCGGTACATCTTTCTCGTGAAAAAGTTTTTAATCAAGGCATTACAACAGAGTATTTTGGAAAATTAATGACTGCAAATATGAGTGGTCATTTACTCAAATGTATGTTGCAAAATTTATCACCAGAAAATATTGAGCTGTGGTATGCCGAAGAAGATGGCAATGCCTTTGAAGACGCCTTGATTGCTTTGATTAAGCCCACGATCAATTATAAGAATATTGAAAATATAGATCATCAAAAGCGTAAAGCAGAGCGATATATTTTAGAAAATTTATCACAGACAAATTTAACTGCACAGATGATTGCCGATCATTTGGGTATTTCATTACGGCATTTATATCGTCTTTTTGAAAACGAGCAGCAGTCAGTACATAAATATATCCAAATGAGACGTTTGGAAAAAGTGCAATATGAGTTGAAAGACAATAAAAACAAAGATGTTTCTATCACCGATATCGCTTTGAAATGGGGCTTTGGCGATAGCGCACATTTTTCAAAATTATTTAGAAAAACGGTGGGCATCTCACCGAAAGCGTTTCGAGCTCAAGTTTAAGCCATCATTTTAAATGATCTATTTTGCAATGATATTTATAAAATAAATGTCAGTTTTACACAGGGTCAATGTCATTTTTGAACAAGTAATCAGCACGAAATAATGATGAAATCCTACTAAAGGACTTGTTTTAGTAGAGAAAAAATATGAAGACTGAATACGATTACATCATCATTGGCGCGGGTTCTGCTGGCTGTGTGGTTGCAGCACGTTTACTTGAAGCAAAGGCAGGAACAGTATTGGTGTTGGAAGCTGGTGAAAAGGATAGCAGCATCTTCCACACGATTCCTGCGACAGTGATTAAAGTGTTTCAACAAAAATCTTGGCCTTATATGACTGTGCCACAACAGCATTGTAATAACCGCGAAATGATTTTAGCGCAAGGTAAAGTCTTAGGTGGCGGAAGTTCTGTGAATGGCATGATCTATTGTCGTGGTCAGCGTCATGACTATGATTTATGGGCTTCAGAATGGGGCTGCACAAAATGGTCATACCAAGATGTGCTGCCATTTTTCAAAAAAGCTGAAAATAACGAAAGTCTTGGCGATGAGTTTCATGGTCAAAAAGGGATTCTACCCGTCAGCGAAAACCGTTACCGTCATCCATTAACTTTGGCATGTATCCGTGCTGGTCAAGAAATGGGTATGAAATATGTCAATGACATCAATGGCTGGGATCAAGATGGTGTCGGTTTCTATCAGACCACAACCAAAAATGGTGAACGTGCAAGTACCTCAAAAACCTATTTAAAATCTGTAATTGATAGTCCAAATATTACGGTACTTACTGAAGCTTTAGTACATAAAGTCGAAACTGAAGGTCAAACAGCAACTGGCGTTACTTTTAGTGTCAAAGGTGCTGCACCTGTTACAGTTAAAGCACGTAAAGAAGTGGTGGTCAGTGCAGGTGCTATTGGTAGTCCGAAAGTGTTGATGTTGTCAGGCATTGGGCCAAAAGCACATTTAGAATCCATTGGTATTGCATGTAAAAAAGATTTGCCAGTTGGTGATAATTTACATGACCATTTACATATGTCGGTGAATGCAACGGTAACGACTAACAATAGTTTGATCGGTAATGACAAAGGTTTTAAAGCCATTAAAAATGGCTTGCAATGGTACTTTACACGTTCAGGTTTATTGACCAGTAATATTTTGGAAGGTGCTGGTTTTATCGATACACATAATTTTGGTCGTCCAGATGTGCAATTCCACTTCTTACCTGTGTTGGATAACTTTGATAATACTCCAGGCGAAAAGGCTGAAGCAGAACAACATGGCTTAACCATTAAAGTTGGACATTTACAACCCAAAGCACGTGGTACGATTCGTTTGAAAAGTACTGATCCGAAAGAAATGCCAATCGTTGATCCTAACTTCTTAGGACATCAAGATGATATTGATGCCAACATTCGTGCCGTACAAGCAGGTTTACGTCTACTTAAACAACCTGCGTTACAAGCTGTTGTAAAAGAAGTCATTGAACCTGCAAATGTAGAACCTGATGATATTGAAGGTATCAATAAATGGATGCGTCAAAATATTAAGACGGTTTATCATCCTGCGGGAACCTGCAAAATGGGCGACTCAGCACAAGACTCAGTGACAGATCAAAGTTTAAAAGTACATGGTTTTAATAACTTGAGAGTGATTGATTGTTCTATTTGTCCACAAGTCCCGAGTGGCAATACCAATGCCATTGCCATCATGATTGGTGAACGTGGTTCTGATTTTATTTTAAATGGTGCTGCATAAGTTACAGCGAATCTATGATGTGACAATTTAGAGTGTTACGTCAATCCTAAATAGAATTTAAATGAGGAAAATGTGATGAGTGAAGTACAAATTTTAGAAAGTGTTCAACAATTTATTGCTCGCCAACATGGGCATTTTATTGATGGTGAAAATGTTGCAGCAGAAGCTGTAGAGCGTATCGAGTTATATAACCCTGCAACGGAACAAGTGGTTTCAACGATTGCGGTGGGAAACCAAAACGATGTAGAAAAAGCTGTTAAAAATTCACATGATGCTTTTTTAAATGCGTGGGCAAATACTTCTCCTTATGAACGTGGTCTTAAGTTAAATAAATTAGCTGATTTAGTTGAAGCGCACGCTGAAGAGTTGGCGCAATTAGAAACATTGACCACAGGTAAGCTGATCAATATTTCGCGTCATTTGGAAGTGGCTCAAACTGTTATATTCCTACGATACTTCGCAGGCTGGGCAACAAAAATCAATGGTCAAACCATGCAGCCCTCAATCCCATCTGCAAATGGTGAAAAATATACGGCTTATACCATGCGTCAACCAATTGGTGTAGTTGCAGGGATTGTGCCGTGGAATTTCTCATTGATGATCGGTGTATGGAAAATCGGTTCAGCATTAACCACAGGTTGTACGATTGTGGTTAAACCAAGTGAATTTACGACTTTGTCATTATTGCGTTTGGCTGAATTGGCAATTGAAGCAGGTATCCCTAAAGGTGTAATTAACGTTGTCACTGGTAAGGGAGATACAGGTCAGCATTTGATTAATTCACCATTGGTGAAAAAAGTATCGTTTACAGGTTCAGTTCCAACGGGGATTGCGATTGGTAAACAAGCCATGGCAAGTGATCTAACCCGTGTAAGCTTGGAGCTTGGCGGCAAAAATGCGGCTGCGATTCTTGCTGATGCCAATATTGATGAAATTTTACCAACATTGTTACAAGCAACTTTTGTACACCAAGGGCAAGTTTGTGCAGCACCAGAACGTTTCTTTGTACATCAGTCAAAATATGACGAATTGGTCAGCAAAGTATCTGCTGCGGTGCAACAGTTAAAAATTGGTTCACCATTAGATGAATCAAGTATGTTTGGTCCTCTATCAAATAAACCACACTTTGAAAAAGTGAAGCATTATTTAGATATCGCACAACAAAATAATCAAGTGATTACAGGCGGTAAAGCACTGGAAGGTACAGGATATTTTGTTGAACCAACGCTTTTAAAAGTCAGCGGTGTTGATGATCCCTTATTCATCGAAGAAACATTTGGCCCAGTGGTCGATGTGATTCCATTTGAAACGGATCAAGAGTTGATCGAAATGATGAATCATTCTCGTTTTGGTTTAACTGCGAGTTTATGGACCAATGATTTATCTAAAGCATTGCGTTTAATTCCACAAATCGAAGCGGGATCGATCTGGATCAATATGCATACATTCTTAGACCCTGCAGTTCCATTCGGTGGTGTAAAAGCTTCGGGTGTTGGACGTGAGTTCTCAGATGCCTTTATCGAAGACTATACCGAAGTTAAATCTGTGATGATTCGTTACTAATTTCACAATTTTAATTTAAAACAAAATCAAGGAGATGCCATAAGGAGTGGCTTCTCCTCAGCTAAACTCATCCAAAACAATAAGGATATTGTCATGAATAAGAAAATTTTATCGCTGGCGTTGATCTGTAGCTCAGCCCAAATCTTTGCAAGTGATTTACCTACCGTTAACTTAGGGATGTCGAGTTTTGTTGATGGTGCTGTACCCGCAGGAACAGGCTGGTATGCGCAAACCTATTTCCAAAATTACAGTGCAGATAGCATCCGTGATGCAAATGGGGACAAAGTCGCTTTACCAAAATCAGAAATTGATTATCAATCTATCGTGCAACAAATCAGTTACTTATCCGATGTAAAAGTTGCAGGTGGCAATATTGGTTTGAATTTATTAATTCCTGTGTTGGGACATATGGATGTGGATGATGGTTTAAATAATCAAGCCATTAAGTCACAGCGGGGCATGGGCGATATAATGATTGGACCGTTTATCCAATTTGATCCAATCATGGGCGAAAATGGTCCTAAATTTTCACATCGTATTGAATTTCAGGTGAATGTACCTACTGGCAAATATGATCGAAATAAAGACATAAACCCAAGTGCCAATGCTGTTTCTTTAGATCCATATTGGTCTGCGACCTATTGGTTCAATCCAAAATGGACAGCCTCTACCCGTATCCATTATTTATATAATTTTAAAAATGATGATCCAAATTATAGTTTTGGTGATGCGGATGATATCCAAGCAGGGCAGGCAGTTCATGCTAACTTCGCAACTAGTTATGCGGTTTCACCACAACTTCGTTTAGGCTTAAATGGTTACTGGCTCAAGCAAATCACCGATACGCAAGTAAATGGTGAGGATGTGGAGGGGCGTAAGGAGCAAGTTTGGGCGATAGGACCAGGTGCAATGTATAGTTTCGATCAACATGATCATCTGGCTTTAAATGCTTATTTTGAGCAAGATGCTGAAAATCGCCCACAAGGGGACAGTGTAATTTTCCGTTACATTCATCATTTTCATTAATAATGAATTAAAACTAGAACAGCATATTTAAAATATGCTGTTCTGATTGATTTAAAATAAAAAACACAACATTAGAACTTTTCAGCAGTGGCTAAGTTCCACATTCTAAAATAAAAGTTTTCTTGATCTTTCTCTTCACAATTTAATAATTCACCTTGTTTCATCCAAAAATACAATTGTGCATAGTTTTTGATTTCACGGTCATTGATGCGTTGTGCTAAATGATGGGGTTTGATCTGTATAGGATGTTGTAACCCTGCTGCAGCGATCATTTCAGCCAAAGCTTTTAAGGTATTTTGTTGAAAATGAAAAACTCGCTCTGATTTAGAGGGAACATCTAAGGCTTTTTGACGCTCTTTGTCTTGGGTTGCAACACCAACAGGACATTGGTTAGTATGACAACTTTGTGCTTGGATACAACCAACTGCAAACATAAAGCCACGTGCCGAATTAACCCAGTCTGCGCCCATCGCCATAGTGCTGGCAATATCAAACGCACTGATAATTTTACCACTTGCTCCGATCTTAACTTTATCTCGGATACCCGCCCCAACCAGTGTATTATGTACAAACAACAAACCTTCACGTAATGGTGTACCCATGTGGTCAATCAGTTCAATTGGCGCTGCACCTGTACCACCCTCAGAACCATCCACCACAATAAAATCAGGATAAATTTTTGTGCTGAGCATGGCTTTTACAATACTCATAAACTGCCACGGCTGCCCGATACAGAGCTTAAAACCAACCGGTTTACCACCTGAAAGATCACGTAACTTTTGAATGAAATGCATCATTTCAATCGGTGTGCTAAATGCCGAATGTGAAGCTGGCGAAACACAGTCATGGTCACGAGAAATACCACGAATTTGAGCGATCTCTTCACTGATTTTATTTTTAGGTAAAATACCGCCATGACCGGGCTTAGCACCTTGTGAAAGCTTAATTTCAATCATTTTAATTACAGGATTGGCAGCTTGTTGTTGGAATTTATCAGGATCAAACTTTCCATCTAAGGTGCGACAACCAAAATAACCACTACCAAGTTCCCAAACAATATCTCCACCATATTCAAGATGATAAGGGCTTAGGCTGCCTTCACCTGTGTCATGGTAAAAACTTCCCATCTTTGCGCCCTTGTTTAAAGCACGAATGGCATTGGCACTTAAACTTCCAAAACTCATCGCAGAAATATTCATAATCGAGGCACTATAAGGCTGGCTACATTGCTCATTGCCAATATTGATACGGAAACTATTATGATCGGCAGGTGTGCATGGTGCGAGTGAATGATTTAAGAAGCGATAATCATCTTGGTAAACGTCAATAATCGAACCAAAAGGTTTATCAGCATTTTCATTCTTGGCACGTTGATAAACTAAACTGCGTTGAGAACGTGAAAATGGCAGTGCATCTTCATCGGATTCGATGAAATATTGACGAATTTCAGGTCGAAAACTTTCAAAGAAAAAACGAAAATGCCCCATGATTGGGTAATTTCTTAGAATGGCATGTTTGCGTTGTAAAATGTCATAAAAACCGACCACACTCAGAATAATACTGATCACCCAAGTGATATGCAGCACAGTGTCCGAAAAAAAGTAATAAATATAATGCGATTCATGCAGGAAAATCGTCCATGTCAGATAAAGCGCAATAAATAAACAAAGAAACCAAACGGAATATCGAGAAAAAAAAGTATTAAAAAATTTACTTCTGATCGCTTGAGCAGGGCTTGCCATATGAATAGTTTGTCCAACTGAATATTATATCGCTAAGTTGCCAATTTTATAGAATATTCTCAAGTGTCGAATTGTTAGAAATAAGAAAGATTCTAATTCATAAGCTTAGAATCTTTCTAAAAATCATTAAATCAATGATCAAATTATGGTTTTTTTGCCCACAAAGTTGCGAAACGCTGTTTAATTCGATTGCCTTGTTCATCCTTGCGGTGTAATTCACCGACATTTTCATTATATTTTAAGATTTCCCAATCTTGATAATATTCTCGTAATTCATTGGGTTTAAAACTAAAAGGGAAATTTGGCAATACAGGATAATCTTCAGTATCCATCGCACAGACAATGAGATTAAAACCGCCTGAACGGGTTGCATTTTGCATATTTTGAATCAGGGCTGGAATCGTTTCAGGTTGTAAAAACATCATGACTACGGTCGAAAATATAAAATCATAATTTCCCGTAATCTGTTGGTCTGCATTTAAATCCCGAATTTCAGTATGAATATTCGTTAATTTTTCCGCTTGAATAATATCGTTTAACTTTTGAATGCTCATTGGATTGACATCAAAAGCATCAACTTCAAATCCAAGTTGATTTAAATAAAGGCTATTTCGTCCTGTACCACATCCAACATCTAAGGCTTTTCCGACTGGAATTGAGGGAGCTGCGGCTAAAATTTCTGAATGGGTGGCTGTTAATTGATATTTTTTAGTAAAGTAAAATTGAGGTTCACAATAAAAACTGAGTTGACATTCAATATCATCACTGGTCGATACAATTTTATGCCATGCTTGTGGTGCGATAAAAGGCGGTTGGTGTTCTACGCTAAATTGATGTTCAGACAAGATTTCACCTTGTTCACTGAGCATTGCAAAGTCTAGATTGCCATTTAATATATTTAATTTTGCCCACGTATTTTCTTTAGTATTATGTTGTTTTTTAAAGCCTTCTGGAAGAGTGTCATGATGCCAAATGGGTAATTGTTGATAACAACGTAAGTCATTCATATTTTGCCCCTATTAAGCTAAAAAGAAGCCTAAGATTGATCCTAGACTTCTTAGAATATAGGGTTATTATTCTGTTGGTACAAGCATCAAAATAGATTCATTTAACAGCATAACCACGTCTTCTAAAATCTCTTCATCTGCCAAGTCTAAATTGAGCGGAATGGCTTGACCATCTGCGATTTTTTGCAAAAAAGGCGTAAATTGTTCGGAAATACAAAGCCCTTCACCATTTGCCCAAAATAGCACCTGTTGATCTTGATCTGAATAAAGCAAACGTGAAGCAGGTTCAAGTTGCAGCAAATAACCCTGATCTAAGGCATCTTCTAAATCACCTGTACCAATTTCCTCAGCCTCAGGAATATTTTCAGGATATTTCGACTCAGACATTAAACTCATAATGGCATCATCGAGTACCATCGAGTTTTGCATTTGTTTGAAAATTTCTGCTTTTAAATAGCTGAGTTCATTCTCAGTGACTTCACCTGCACGAGAAGCTTGATCACGAATAATATCGTGTAATGGATTTTTTAAAGCTTCATTTTCTGAAAACTTGTCGCAGACACGATCCATCATGTCAGGCACGTTTGGCATACGAAAGCCAAACGAGAAGGTTAAACAATCATCTTCAGCAGCACCATAATGCGACAGTCCTGGTGGAACATAGAGTAAATCGCCTGGGGCTAAAACTTCATCAAAATAAACATCCATCTCAGGCAATAATTTAAGAGGCTGACCTTCAACAAATTCAGACTCAGCATCACACATTTGACCGAGTTGCCAACGACGTTTCCCATAGCCTTGTACTAAAAAAACATCATAAAAATCAAAATGTTTTCCAACTGATCCGCCTTGTGGTGCATAAGACACCATGATGTCATCACGACGCCATTGTGGAATAAATGGAAATTTTTTCCAAAGTTCAGCTAAATCAAAAGAGTAGTGGTCTACTGCTTGTACCAAAAGTGTCCACAATTTTGGCATTTTTTGGAAATCACCCTTGATCAAAGGCGAGTTTTTTACTGTCCATTGGTTTGGGTCTTTGTCTTTTTGTTTGATCAAACGTGCTGTGACATTTTCATCCAGTGCTAGCTCCATTACATCGTCAGGAACTAAAATATTGGCAATTTCAGGGAGAGCGTTACGCACAAGGAGTGGTTTTTTTTGCCAATATTCACAGAGAAATTGTTCTGCGGTGATTTCGCCTAAAACGTCTAAAGGGTGTGACATGAAAATAGCCTAAGCAAGTTTAAATCAAATATAGCTTATTGTCGTATGTGATTCAGCAAGGCGCAAGTCTTTGTCGAATTAAGCTGTAAATCGGATGCTATTAAAATGCATAAATTGGCTATCTACTTAGATTTCTGTTTTTTAAGTTTGAAAATACAACACTTTATTGATTATTGAACAAAAAAACCAAAAGTCTACAAAATTAAAGCGGGGTGTCATCTTAGTTCAAAGTAAATAGATTAGATTACGGTTGCGAACAAGAACAGGTCAGCTAAATATGGACGATAAAAAAATTTATAAAATCCTTCAGCATTGGTTTCCTTTATTAAAAAATGAAGATATTCCAAAGAAAAAACATCGACAAAATTTTGAAAACTTTTTGCAATGGATGAAAGAGGCAAGTTTTGCCGATCAGTTTTATATGATGAAAATGCAGCCTGATTGCTTTTTTGAAAATCAAATGGAAAAGTCGACCATTTTTCAAGATTTTCAGATCGATCTTGCTGTATTAAAAAGTAATATTGAAGCCAAAGCTGCGCCAATTTTAGCGCATTATGAACAACATAAAGCGGTGATTGGGCGTTATTATAATGTGAATGATCAAATCTTAGATATTGTTTTAGAAGAAATTTTAACTGTGGCACAACCCATTCAATTTGAACTTTTATTGATTTATGCCGAAGATTATTATTGGTTATTGGTGCCAAATGATGAAGCAAAGATTGAAAAATTTTGTAAGTCATTTAACAAACAGTTTAAAGATCAAAATGTCATGATTGAACATTATGAGCAGTATGTTTGTAGCCGTTCAACTTAATTGATTAATATTTAATGACATTAAATACTTACAAAATTAAACCACATTTAAAATATGAATCTGGTTAATTATTGACTGACTTTTACAACAATAGACTAAACACCATGACAAAAAATATTTATGCGATTTTTCAGGATATTTTTCCTGAACTTAAACAGCAAACTTTACCTGAAGATTTAAACGAATTTAGTATTTTTTGTGATTGGCTAAATCAAGAACACTCTTTTATTCAATATGTTGAAATCAAAGAATATTATGATAATGGGATTGATGAAAGCACGATATTTCAACAAAAACAAGTGGATACAGAAGCTTTAAATCAAGCGATTGAAGAAACTGTGGATGAATTATTTGACAGTTTAGACGAAGATCAACTTGAGGATTATGAAGCTCGTTTTGAAATTGAGGAAAAAATTGAAGAAATTTTATTTGATCAAATTAAAACTTTCGCTGCACAAAAGCAATTGTCATTACTGGTTGTTTTTCGAGAAAATCCATATTGGTTGGTTGTGCCATCACAAGATGAATCGCAATTACAGCAAATTGCAGATGCGTTTAATCAGCACTTTGCTCAAGATACGAATTTAAGTATGAGTGTGTATTAAACCAGATTGACTGTGCAACAGTAACAAGTGTGTTTTAACCGATATTTTAAAAAATTCATCGCTTGGACATGATATTTGAGTATATTAGAACAAATTTTCACAAAATAAATGTTTATGCCTGTTCGCGAAACCACGTCTTCACGTATTCCTAAATATATTGCCATCCGAGATGCCATTGCCCATGAAATTGAGTCTGGGCAATGGAGTGCCAATACCAAACTCGCTTCTGAACGTGTGTTATTAGAGCAGTTTGCAACCACACGTGTAGCAGTGCGAGAAGCACTTTTAGCTTTGGAAATGGACGGATTAATCTATCGTTTAGATCGGCGGGGCTGGTTTGTGCGTGCGCCACGTATTATTTATCGTCCGCAATCTACAAAAAGTTTTAATCAATATGTGACGGAACAAGGCGGTGTACCGAGTACGGAACTGCTTTCTGCTGAAGTGGTACAGGCAACGGCTTGGGATGCAGCACATTTAAAAGTCACCGTTGGTGAAGAGATTTATTCGATTTGGCGACGTCGTAGCATTAATGGTCGTCCAGCAGTGGTGGAACATTTGCATGTCAATGCAAGTTTATTTGTAAATTTTTTAGAGCAAGATTTAGAAGGTTCAATGACCACACTGATGGCGCAGCATTATCAACGCCAATTAACCCGCGCGCATATCAACCTTTATCCCACTGCATTGTCAGAGCAACAAGCCAAAGCCTTGCATGTAAATGTGGGCAGTATGGGCTTATATATTTGTCGTACTAACTGTGATCAAAATGGTGTAATAACCGATGTTGACCAAGAATATTGGTTGCATGATGTACTCGATTTGCATTTTGAAGCGTCAGAATAAGAGTTTAAAATAATTAATCTGGTTTAAACCAGATTAATTAAACTGTCACAAACTTTTGTTGAAATACAGGTTATCAAGAAGCAGCATTCGTTAGGAATGTCATAATGAGCCCGTATCTAAAACAGCAGCAAAAAAAATTACTTGCTATTGGTACAAGTGTTTTATTGGCTTGTGTCAGTACAGCATGTACTACCTCTTCAAGCTCGAATGATGTCGAGCAAATCACCGTTTATACTGCCGTTGAGGCGGATCAACTCAAGCGTTATCAATGGGAATTACGCAAAGCACATCCTGAATTAAAAGTAAAATGGGTGCGTGATTCAACAGGTGTGATCACCGCAAAATTATTAGCAGAACAAAAAAATCCACAAGCCGATGTGGTGATGGGACTTGCGTTGACCAGTTTGCTGGTCATGGAAAAAAATGACTTATTGCAGCCTTATCGTCCTAAAAATGTTGAACAACTAAAAACTGATTTTTATAGTCAAAAAGACATCCCAACATGGACAGGGATGACCGCTTGGGAGTCGGCTGTTTGTGTTAATACGGTTGAGCTTGCTAAGAAAAAATTACCGATTCCGCAAACATGGCAAGACCTGACAAAACCGATCTATAAAGACTTAATCGTGATGCCAAATCCTGCCTCGAGTGGTACAGGTTATTTGGATGTGACGGCATGGATGCAGATTTTTGGTGAAAAGCAAGCTTGGCAATACATGCAGGCACTCGATAAAAATATTGCTCAATATGTACATTCAGGCTCGAAGCCTTGCAAGATGGCAGCGCAAGGCGAAACGGTCATTGGTATCTCGTTTGGTTATCCTGGTTTTAAACTCAAATCTCGTGGCGCACCTTTAGAAATTGTCTACCCCAAAGAAGGTTTAGGTTGGGAAATGGAAGCCTCAGCGATTGTCAAAGGTACAAAAAAACTGAGTAGCGCAGAAAAGTTTATTGATTGGACAGTGAGTCAAGCTGCCAATGAAGCCTATGCACAAAACTTCTCAATGGTGGCACATCAAAATGTCCAAAGTAAAAATGCAGACTTCCCGAAAAATCTAGCTCAGCAGTTAGTCAAAAATGATTTTTATTGGGCGGCTGAGCAACGTGAATCCATCCTCAAACAATGGTCAGCACAATTTGAAAAATAATTGCAGCATTGACATAAAAGCAATGATGCAAAAAATAGTTAGTCAAAATTAAGTATTAAAAACTCAATATTTAAAATTAGGTGCAATATGCAAATCCCAGCACATTTACAAAATAGTAGGACAGGGCAAAGCATGCCAAATTCGGCAGGGCATCTGCTCTCAACGTTAAGAACATTTAAAATGTCCGAATCCAAAACCGTACTTGAAGCGATTGATATTCAAAAATCATTTGGATCAAGTCGGGTATTGGAACACATTAACCTAGATCTAAAAGCAGGTGAATTTGTCAGTTTTTTAGGTCCATCGGGTTGTGGTAAAACCACTTTGCTACGCATCATTGCAGGGCTTGAACAGCCTGATTATGGCAAGGTGGTGAAGCAAGATGTGGATATTACTCATTTCAATACTGCAAAGCGTAAATGTGGCATCGTGTTTCAAAACTATGCGCTCTTTCCAAACTTAACTGTGGCGGAAAATATTGCATTCGGTTTGCATAAAAAACACTGGTCTACAGAGGAAATTAAATTTCGTATCAATGAATTATTGCATTTAATTGAGTTGCCCAACATTGCTGAAAAGTATCCCAATCAATTGTCTGGCGGTCAGCAACAGCGTGTCGCTTTAGCTCGTGCCATTGCACCCAATCCTGATGTTTTATTGTTGGATGAGCCTTTGTCAGCATTGGATGCTTTGGTACGTTTAAACCTACGCCAAAAAATTCGTACGATTCAACGTCAACTGAATCTGCCTGCGATCATGGTGACGCATGATCAGGAAGAAGCATTGAGCATTTCTGATCGTGTCGCAGTGATGAATAAAGGCGTGATTGAGCAACTTGATACGCCTCATAATATTTACTACAAACCACAAACACGTTTCGTGGCGCAGTTTATCGGTTCGATGAATTTTATGCAGGCGGTGGCAGTAGATTCACATCATTTGAAAATAGATGAGCAAACTTTTATTGATTTTCCACATTTAACATTTACTCAAGCTGAACATTTTGAAATCGCTTTTCGCCCTGAAAATGTCAAACTTGTGGCACAAGATGAACAGTCGAATGAATATTTAAATTTAGCAGTACGTATTGTGAATACTGAGTTTTTGGGTGCAAAACGCCGTTTATTTTGTGTAATTAAAAATCAAAATGTAAATTCAAAGCAAGCTCAGGCAGAAGAGAACATATTGCAAGTCGATGTTGATCATCAGTATCTGGCGATTGTTCAAGATGAAATGTATCTGCAAGTGCCGATTCGTGCCTTGCATGTGTTTGATTCACGAGGGCATGCGAGATGTTAAATCAACCCGTCGCAGATGCTTTATTAAAAGGGCAGACAGCGCGTCGCTCTCGTTATTCATTGCGTTCAAGTGCGGTGTTATTTATCGCAGCGATTTTATTAACTTTGAGTTTGATCGCGCCCTTAATTGTACTGATGCAAAGTGCATTTTTAAATGAACAGCATCAATTTGTTGGTTTGGATAATTTTGTCGCTTATTTTTCCAATCCTGCTTTGATTTCATCGATTTTTAACTCGATATGGATTGCCATCACTGCGATGCTGATCACGGTCAGCTTGGCTAGTGTCTATGCATTTGCTTTGACCAATTGCAATATTCGAGGCAAAGCCTTCTTTAAAACGGTAGCATTTTTACCGATCCTTGCACCTTCGATTTTGCCTTCATTGGCATTGGTGTATTTGTTCGGTCAGCAAGGTGTGTTTAGAGGCATTATGGGCGAGGTGGAGATTTATGGGCCACTTGGCATTTTAATCAGTTATTGTTTTTGGTTATTTCCTGCCATAGTGATGTTGATGATGGGTGCATTTCGCCATATTGATCAACGCTTGATTGAAGCTGCACATGCCTTAGGGAAAAATACCTTACAAACCCATTGGGCGGTGACTTTTCCTGCGATTCGTTATGGTTTGGTCAGTGCGTGTCTGGTGGCATTTACCTATGTGATTACCGATTTTGGGATTCCTAAAGTGATCGGTGGCTCATTCAATATGATGGCATTGGATGTATATAAGCAGATCATTGGTCAGCAGAATATGAATATGGGTGCAGTAATTTCGATTCTGTTATTGTGTCCTGCACTGTTGGCATTTATTTTTGATCGTTACCAAAGCCGTCGTCAGGAACGTTATCAAAATTTTCAAATTCAACCTTATCGTGTACGTAGCAATCCACGCATTGAAAAAGCATTAACTGTGTTTTGTGGTGTGATTTCAGGCGGAATTTTACTGATTATTGTTACTGCGATTCTTGCTTCATTTATTCGCTATTGGCCTTATGATTTATCACTGACCTTAAATCATTATCGTTTTGATTATGTCGATGGTGGTGGTTGGGCAAGTTATTTTAACTCGATCAAATTGGCATTGTTCAGCACGATTTTTGGTACGATCTTGATCTTTATCATTGCTTTATTTAGCGCACGTTTTAAAGCACATCCTTTACTGAAAAATTATGTACAAGTCTTGGTATTGCTGCCTTTGGCTGTTCCTGGCCTAGTATTGGGTATTGCGTATATCTTGTTCTTTAATACACCGCAAAATCCAATGTCTGTGCTGTACGGTACGATGACGTTGTTGGTGATTTCAACCATTATTCATTATTACACTGTACCGCATTTGACCTTGACCCATGCGATTCAGCAGATTCCGAATCAACTCGATCATGCAGCACAAAGTTTAGGAACATCACATTGGACAATGTTTCGTAAAGTCTATTTACCTTTAACCTTCCCTGCGCTGTGTGATGTGTCGGTGTATTTATTTGTCAATGCCATGACCACGGTTTCAGCTGCAATTTTTCTCTACTCACCAGATACCAATTTGGCATCGGTGGCGGTGCTGAATATGGATGATGCGGGCGATACTGTAGCAGCAGTGGCGATGAGTATTTTGATTTTACTCACTTCATGCGCAGTCAAATTATTGCATTGGTTACTGACTCGTAAAATGATGGCATCAACACAACGTTGGCGTGAGCAAAGCTCTTCATAAGAGACTGATCATTCAATATTCTTTTTAATTAACTCAGATACTTAAATTAAACGCTTGCTTTAGGCGCTGGGATTTTGCGTCCTGAAAAAAGTAAATAAGGTGGAAAATAGCATGAATACAGCACAATTTGACTTAATTATTGTCGGTGCAGGCATTTTAGGAATCTCGGCTGCAATCCAAGCGGCAGAACAAGGTTTAAAGGTGCAAGTCTTTGAAAAAGATGCACAACCTGTCGGTGCAACACGTCGGAACTTTGGCATGGTTGGCACATCGACACTCAGTCGTCCTGATGAAAAATGGCGTGAATATGCTTTGGCAACACGTGAATTTTATCAACGGATTCAGGCACAAACGGATATTTCATTTCAGCAACGTAATGGTTTGTATGTAGCAAATACTGAGCTGGAATGGCAAGTGTTGAACGAGTTTGCCCAAGCTGCGCCTGATTATCAGATTCCTGTAAGTCTATTATCCAAGCAACAATTATTTGATCAATATGCTTATTTAAATACCAAAACACCAACTTGTGGTGGCATGGTTTTTCATGAAGATTATTCAGTAGAGCCCCATTTGGTTGGACTACGTTTGTTACAGTATGCAGAAAAGCTTGGGGTAGATATTCAGTGCAATGCCTGTGTGGTACACACACAATCTAGTCAAGGCATAGCACAAATCCGCTTAGCGACAGGGCAAACCTATACCGCGAATAAAGTTTTGATTTGTCACGGTGAAGTGACGCAATTGTTGTATCCCGATCTATTACAGCAAAAAGGTTTGTTGCGCTGTACCTTGCAAATGGCATTAACCAAACCGCTAAACGTGAATTTAAATGCGTCGATTTATTCTGGTTTATCGATCTCTCGCTATCCTGCTTTTGAAATTTGTCCAAGTCACCAAAGCCTTAAAAATGAATCACAGACAGGTCTAGTTGGACAATATGGCATTCATATTTTAATTAAACAAAATCAGTTTGGACAAATTATTTTGGGTGATAGCCATGAATATTATCCAATCGAAGACCTACCACAATTTAATCAACGTGAAGAAATTAACCAATTCATTTTGCAATATTGCAAAGAAAATATCGGCTTAGAACTGCCTGAAATTGAATCTCGTTGGAATGGTTATTACCTCACGCATCCCACCGAGTTGGCATGTGTGACGGAAGCGGCAAGCAATATTTTCCTCGTCAGTGCGATTGCAGGAAAAGGCATGACCACAGGCGCAGGATTTATGAAAGAAATGTTAGAAAATTATATTTTGTAATCTGGTTTAAACCAGATTAATTTATACTGTATCAAATTGAACAAAGGTTAGGCGAAATGAACGCACAAATTGAACTGACAAACGACATTGAAAAATCATTTGAAAAAGGTCTTGAAAATAAATACTTACTGCTGACACCTGGACCTTTGTCGACCTCAGCAAGTGTCCGTCGTGTGATGCAACGTGATTGGTGTACGTGGGACAAAGAATATAACGCTTTGGTACAAGATATCCGCAGTCGTTTGGTGGTGTTGGCAACGACACAACCTGAACAATATAGTGCGGTGTTGATGCAAGGTAGTGGCAGTTTTTCTGTTGAATCCGTCTTAGGTTCTGCGATTCCCAAAGATGGAAAAATTTTAATTATCAATAACGGTGCTTATGGTGCACGTATGGTACAAATGGCACGTTGCCTCAACATTGATGTGGTGGAGTTAGGCTATCCTGAAATGCAAACTCCTCAACTCTCGGATATTGAAAAAGCACTTGAAGATGACAGCATCACCCATGTGGCATGTGTGCATTGCGAAACCACGACAGGTTTACTGAACCCGATTCAAGACATCGGACGCATTGTTAAAGCTAAAAATAAAGTATGGATCGTGGATGCGATGAGTTCATTTGGTGGCGTGCCGATGGATATTGCAGATTTAGAGATCGACTTTTTAATTTCGAGTGCAAATAAATGTATCCAAGGTGTACCAGGTTTTGGTTTTATTCTGGTAAAACGTGAACAATTACAAGCGTGTAAAGGCTTAGCACGTTCCGTGAGTTTAGACCTCTATGACCAATGGAACACGATGGAACAACACGAAGGTAAATGGCGTTTTACCTCACCAACCCATGTGGTACGTGCATTTTATCAAGCGCTGTTAGAGCTGGAACAAGAAGGTGGTATCACTGCACGTTATCAGCGTTATTTGCAAAATCAACAACGTCTAGCAGCAGGTATGCAAGCACTTGGTTTTGAAATGGTCTTAGATCAACACACACCGCAATCCCCAATCATCACCACATTCTTATATCCAAATGAAGCAGATTTTAGCTTTCAAGCCTTGTATGAAAATCTAAAACAAGCAGGTTTTGTGATCTATCCCGGCAAAGTCACCGATTTAAATTGCTTCCGTATTGGCAATATCGGTGAAGTTTATTTGGATGATATTGAACGACTTTTAACGGCAATTCAGCACTATCGTCAGGCTTAATTTTTCATTTCCCCCCTTTATTGATCCACTGAATACACAAACTTTTAGGACAAACTTATGAACACTTCAAACGCTAAACCGCAAGCAGCATTACAAGCCGTAGTTTTTGATTGGGCAGGTACAACCGTAGACTTTGGTTCACGCGCACCAATTTTGGCATTTATGGCATTATTTGCAGACAATCAAGTTGAAATTTCAATTGAAGAAGCTCGTGCACCAATGGGTTTGGAAAAACGTGATCACATTGCAGCAGTTCTAAAAATGCCACGAGTTGCAGACGCATGGGAACAAGCACATGGTGCAGAAGTGACTGTGGCAGACATTGACCGTTTATATCAAGACTTTATTCCATACCAATTAAAAACCATTCCACAATGTTCAAAGTTGATTCCGGGTGCTTTAGAAGCTTTTGCAGATATTCGTGCGCGTGGTGCAAAAATTGGTAGTAACACAGGTTATGCCTCAATGATGATTGGTCAATTGGTACAAGATGCTGCTGATCAAGGTTATGTACCTGATTGTATTATTACCGCAAGTGATGTGAAACATGGGCGTCCATATCCTGAAATGTTGTGGAAAAATTTGATTGAACTAGATGTCTTAGACATTAAAACTGTGGTGAAAGTGGATGATACTGTAGTTGGTATCGAAGAAGGGTTAAATGGTGGTTGTTGGACGGTCGGTTTGGCTGTGAGTGGTAACGAAGTGGGTTTAAGCTTTGCAGAATGGTCTGCACTTTCTGCATCTGAACAAACAAGCTTAAAAGAAAAAGCCTATGCAAAAATGAATGCGTCAGGTGCGCATTATGTGATTGATAGTATTGCTGATCTGCCTGCGGTATTAGATGCGATTGAACAACGATTAGCAAATGGTGAAAAACCTTAATTTTTTACTAAAAACGAATACTAACCAATATTTTGGTTAGTATTCGTTTTAAACTTGTTGATCTAGCTTGTTTTTATATCAATAATAAATGGATTGAATGTCAGCATACTTTATACAAAGTATTAAAATTATTGTTACTCACCAAATGCCAAGTCAGCCTTGATTGAATATCACTTTGATTTAGAAATAGATGCATAATTTAATTTAGAGGAGTTTTATTCACTCAGTGAAATATATATTTTTATTCACAACCATAGTGTCACTACTTATCATAATTTACAAACCTGACATGCCTGTGGAATCTATAAGTAACAAAACTAAAGAAACTGAAACTTTTCCTAGATTAGCGACAATACTCACGGAATGTAAAGATGTAGAATCGCCTGAAGGACTGGATAAAAACAAGTATTATGAGTATTGTAAGTGTGTTAAAAATCCTGTTGATATGCGTAGTAAAGAAGAAAAGCAGAAGGCATGTCGCGAAGTATAGTTTGTCGTAAGTGATATTTTTAGATATTTGAAATTTCAATTAAGTTATTTGACCGTATACAGTGAAAATCTTTTCTGAAAGATACATTTGTAATTTTATAACAAGCAAAATTTAGGTATGCTGTTCGAGTCTTTAAGTTGCTCAATGAAATAATGCTGAAAAGAAGTCATTTCATCATGTTGTTATTTGCTTTGCTCACGTTCCAAAGTCTTTGGAATGTCGCAGCAGCATTTTGCGTGCATGAAGAAACAACACTCAATAATATTTCAGCACAACATTTTGGTCATCATCAGATAACAAAATCTTGTCAAAGTGATTTTAAAATCTCAGAAATACAGACGCATTCTTCCAGTGATTTTTCATTTTTAGAGGATGATCATCAGGATCATTTACCTTCTTTTAATGCCATGATCTTGGTGGATGAACAAGATAATTTTATATTTTCAAGTCGTCAAATCATTGCATTAATCAACCTTTTCCCTTGGTATAATTTTTATCAATCTCCAGATCTGGGCTTGAATACCCCACCTCCAATTTTAGCCCCACTACAGGTGGGGTAGTCCAAACAGCCCACCACTTTTCTTTATTTATAAAAGTGGGGCATATTCATGTCAAAAAAATACTTTCAACAACAATCACATGTTGTTGTACAGCCGTACCTTAGGCTTAAACAGATGGCTTATAGTGTGGTTTTATTCACGCTGAGTTCATGGGGAAATGCGACCTTTATTTCACTTGAACAAGCCATTGAAAAAACGCAGAATTATCAGACATCACAGCAAATTTGGGCAATACAAAGCAATATTGATACTGCCAATATGAAGCAAAGTCAGTTGTGGAAAAATCCTGAGCTGAGTATTGAGCAAACGGGTTTTGATTCTAATCAAGAACAAGAGCTATCCATTGGTATTTCACAAGAACTGGATGTGTTTGGTGTCAGAAAAGCCAATCGTCAACTGGCGGTATTGGCAAAAGATCAAAGTGCATTGCAGCAACAGATTTACCAAGCACAACTTCAACTCGCAGTGAAATATTTGTGGTCGCAGTTGGCGATTGCGGAGTTAGAGCGAAATATTGTACAAGCACAGTTGAGGGTGAGTGAAGCCAATGCCAATGCCATTCAAAAACGTTTTCAAGCAGGCAGTGTGGCAGAAGTTGATTTAAAACGTGCAAAACTTAGCTATAGTGAAAATGTACGTTTATTTAAACAAGCGGATTTACAAGTTCAATTGGCACAGCAACAACTGTCCAATTTATGGGGTGAATCAGATAAAACTCTACAGGTAGAGCAGAGTCCAAATCAGTTGTGGCCAAGTGCAAGTCATGCCAATGTACAACGTTATTTGGCAGAAAATTATCGAGAAAAATCTCGTCAATTACAGTTAAAAACGTCTAAAGCACAAATCGAACAAATCAAAGCTGCTAGTCGTCCAAATCCAACGATAAGCTTTGGTGTAAATCGTAGTAAAGCACCCGAAAATTCAACTGAAAATCAAATGATGTTGGGGCTCAGTGTGCCACTCAATATTTTTGATCGGCAGCAATATCGCGTGCAGATTCAGCAGCAAAAACAAGAAGCATTAACACGACAACAATCTTTTTATACGCAGCAAAATGCCTTACGCATTGGGACTTTATTGACCGAATTACAAGGTTTAGAAGTTCAGTTTAAAGATATTGAAGTAACTCAATTACCTTTAGCAATGGAAGTACAACAAAAAACTCTACTTGGATTTAGCGCTGGAAAGTTTGCACTGACTGATGTACAGCAAGCCACTTTGCAACTGCAAGAGATTCGGCAGCGTAAAGTTGAATTGTTAAAACGCGCATGGCAAAACGCCATCACGGCTGAAAGTTTAAGTCTTGGTTTAGAACCCAACGCTGTGATGTCAAGTGATGGCTTAGCAGGAATCAATCAAAGCCTTTGGGAGAATATTCAGTCATTGCCAACGGTAGGGGGAAACTAAAATGATCAAACAAAAATTAGATTTAAATACACAGTCAGGAAAAGTTTCTCAGTCTATTTTGATCCTCATTGCGGTCATCAGTACTGCAATTTTAGCCGCAGCATTGATTTGGTGGACGAAAGATCAAGCCAAAACAGATGAAAATGGACATGCTGCAGAAGAATCACACGCAGACGAAAAAGAACATGCACATGAAGAAGGTGAGGAAGGGCATGCACATGATGAAGGTGAACATGCAGAAGAAGGGCGTACTGAAAGTATAACTCTAACTGCGCAACAGTTGGTTGAACAAGGGATTCAATTAGCTAAAGTTGAACAAGGCAGTGTAATGAAGTTGGCAACTTATCCTGCAAAATTGACGGTGAATACCGACCAGCAAGCCCATGTTTCACCTAATTTTAGCGGTCATGTCGAGGCAGTTTATGTGCAGTTGGGACAATCTGTTCAGAAAGGGCAAGTGTTGGCAACTTTACTTGTGCCTGATTTGGTTGACCAACAAGCTAATTTAAAATTAGAGCAAGCCAATTTACAACTAGTAAAACAATACTATGAGCGTGAACGTCAACTTTGGCAGCAAGGTATTTCTGCCAAACAAGATTATCAACGTGCTTATAACGCGTACCAACAAGCACAAATTCAAGTACAAGCGGTTCAATCTCGCTTAAATGCTTTTGGTGCAGCAAGTTCAAGTCGTGGGCAATACCAACTTAAAGCTCCCATTTCAGGTGTGATCAGTAAAAAAGATTTGGTCGTGGGTGAAAATGTACAACTTGCAGATCAGCTTTTTGTGATTGATCAGTTGAATCAATTATGGCTTGAATTTATTGTGCCGCATGCCGATGTACAACATTTTAGTCCAAACCGAAAAATTAACTTTAAATCATTACAGTCAGGCAATCATTTTCAAGCAGAAGTGCAAAGTTTAAATACTGAAGCAGATGCACATACAGGACGTTTACAAGTCAGAGCTAAAGTCTTGTCACAGTCGGCAGAGTTGAAGCCAAATTTAATGGTCAATATTTTATTAGAACAAGGCACGACACAAGGCATTCGTATCCAAAAAAGTGCAATACAGCAAGTTGAAGGACAAAGTGTTGTATTTATTCCGAAAAATCATGATCAAAAAATAGAGTTTAGCGCCCAGCCTGTACAATTAAATACTGAAATCGATGATCCTGAATGGGTGAGTGTGATTTCTGGTGTCAGTGTTGGACAACAATATGCAGCGCAAGGGAGTTTCTTACTAAAATCAGAATTAGAAAAAGGAGAGGCGACCCATGAACACTAACTCGCCTCAGAACGAACATCATTTACCCAAGCCCGAAGGCTGGTTTGACCGTATTATTCAGTTTTCTATTAAAAATGCGATTTGGGTCATGCTCTTTGTGGTGGCGTGGATGGGTGTAGGAATTTATAGCTATCAAAAATTACCCATCGATGCTGTTCCTGATATTACCAATACGCAAGTGCAAATTAATACCCAAGCCAATGGTTTTACGGCTTTAGAAACTGAGCAACGCATTACCTATCCGATTGAAAATGCGATGTCAGGTTTGCCAAAACTCGAACAAACACGTTCGATTTCACGTTATGGTCTATCGCAAGTCACCATTATTTTTGAAGATGGAACCGATATTTACTGGGCACGGCAGTTGATTAATCAACGTCTACAAGAAGCTGCAAGTGAAATTCCTGTCGGTATTCAGACCACGATGTCCCCGATTTCTACAGGCTTAGGTGAAATTTATCAATGGGTGATTAAAGCTGAGCCAAATGCAAAAAAACCAGATGGAACGCCCTATAGCGCAATGGATTTACGCGAAATCCAAGACTGGGTGGTACGTCCACAGTTACAGCGAGTTGCTGGCGTTGCTGAGGTCAATAGTATTGGTGGTTTTAATAAAACCTTTGTTGTTGCCCCTGATTTAACACGTTTGCAGCAATTACAAATTCCATTAAGTGATTTACAAACAGCTTTAACTGAAAATAATGAAAACCGTGGTGCAGGTTATATTGAAAAGAATGGACAACAACTCACTGTTCGTGTACCTGGAACACTCAATAGCCTAAGTGATATTAAAAATATCAGTATCACTAATAAAAATGGCTACCCAATTCGTGTTGCAGATGTTGCTACAGTTTCTGTTGGGCACGATTTACGCACAGGTGCAGCAACCTATAATGGCGAAGAAGCTGTACTTGGGATCGCTATGATGATGATGGGAGAAAACAGCCGAACTGTTGCCCAAGCGATTGATGATAAAGTTAAAACTATTCAACAAAGTTTGCCTAAAGGCGTGACTATCGAAACGGTGTATGATCGTACGCATTTGGTTGATCGTGCCATTAAAACTGTACAAAAAAATTTGGTTGAAGGCGCAATTTTAGTCATCATCATTCTGTTTTTATTTTTGGGAAATATTCGTGCAGCTTTAATTACTGCTTGCGTGATTCCTTTATCCATGTTGTTTACCTTGTCAGGCATGGCAGAACAAAAAATTAGTGCCAACTTAATGAGTTTAGGGGCATTGGATTTCGGGATTATTGTGGATGGTGCGGTGGTCATCGTTGAAAACTGTATTCGACGCCTTGCTGAAGCACAAAAACATCGAGGGCGTTTATTGACACGTTCCGAACGTTTTACTGAGGTTTTTTTAGCAGCGAAACAGGCACGACGTCCTTTAATTTTTGGTCAATTGATTATTCTTGTCGTGTATTTACCGATCTTTGCTTTGTCTGGGGTTGAAGCAAAACTCTTTCATCCGATGGCAATGACAGTGGTTTTAGCTTTACTCGGTGCAATGATTTTATCCGTTACTTTTGTTCCTGCGGCTGTAGCATTGTTTGTCAATGGTGCAGTTAAAGAAACTGAAAGTCGTTGGATGCATGGTTTAAAAACACACTATGAAAAAATATTGGATTGGGCATACGAATTTCGAGGTTTTGTTTTAACAGTTGCATTATGTATTTTAGTTTTAACGGGAGTTTTAGCTACAAAAATTGGCAGCGAGTTTGCTCCACAACTGAGTGAGGGAGATTTTGCAGTACAACAAATGCGCTCACCAAGTACAGGGCTAGAGCAGTCCTTACGGATGCAAGAAAATACAGAAAAATTATTGTTAAAAAAATTCCCTGAAATAAAAGCAATTTTTGCCCGAACAGGAACAGCAGAAGTTGCAACGGATGTCATGCCACCCAATATTTCCGATGCTGTTCTATTGTTAAAGCCACGTGATCAATGGGCAAATCCAAAAGAAAGCATTGATGAATTACGTCAACGTATGATTGCATTTTTGGACACTTTACCTGGAAATAACAGTGAGTTTTCACAGCCGATTGAGCTACGTTTTAATGAGCTGATTTCAGGTGTACGTAGCGATGTAGGAATCAAAATTTTTGGTGATGATATGGAAGTTTTGAACCAAGAAGCCAATCGTATTGCACAAAAAGTTCGGGCTATTTCAGGGGCAACAGCCGTCAATGTTGAACAAACCAGTGGGCTGCCTTTATTAAATATTGATATCGATAATACCAAAGCTGCACAATATGGTTTATCTGTAAAATCTATTCAAGACTTAGTGGCGATGAGTATGGGTGGACAAAGTGTAGGTATGATTTTAGAGGGCGACAAGCGTTTTGATTTTGTGATGCGTTTGGATGAAACGCAGCGTACACCTGAGCTATTAGTAAAGCTTCCGATTCAACTACCGAATGGTGGTTTGATTGAACTGCAAGATGTCGCAAAAGTTGAAAATATTTTAGGAATCAACCAAGTCAGTCGTGAAAATGCCAAACGTCGTGTGGTCGTGACCGCCAATGTAGAAGGGCGAGACTTGGGCTCTTTTGTGAATGAGTTACAAAGTACTTTAGTCAAAGAGACTTTACCAAGTGGTTATTGGTTAGATTATGGTGGACAGTTTGAAAATCTAATATCAGCCAAGGCTCGTATGCAATTGGTGATTCCATTGGCTTTGATCACGATTTTTATTTTATTGATGGCGGTATTTCATAACATGAAAGAAAGCGTGTTGGTCTTTTCAGGGGTACCTTTTGCACTGTGTGGTGGTCTGGTTGCACTTTGGCTTCGAGATATACCTTTGTCGATGTCAGCAGGCATTGGCTTTATTGCGCTATCAGGTGTCGCTGTATTAAATGGTTTGGTGATGCTGACTTTTATTAAAGAATTACGTCAACAATTCGATATTCATTATGCGACTTGGCAAGGCGCAGTGATGCGTTTACGTCCTGTATTGATGACTGCATGTGTCGCATCTTTAGGTTTCGTACCGATGGCATTGGCAACAGGAACGGGCGCAGAAGTGCAACGACCATTAGCAACTGTGGTCATCGGTGGGATTTTATCCTCTACCGCATTAACCTTGTTACTTTTACCTGTGCTTTATCGTTGGATGAATGAAAAGTCACAGTAAAATCATTAAAAAAGCGGTTTTATAAACATATAAAACCGCTTTTTTATGGGGAATTTCTAAAAATTAGTGATTTTCAGAAGCATGGTTAATGGTGTATTTTGGAATTTCAATTTCCATGTCTTCATCGGTGATTTTAACTTGGCAAGATAAACGAGAGTCAGGCTCTAAACCCCAAGCACGATCTAATAAATCTGCTTCAACATCATCCATTTCTTCAAGATCATCAAAACCCTTGCGTACCACAACGTGGCAAGTGGTACATGCTTTGGACATATCGCAAGCATGTTCGATTTTGATTCCATTGTCTAATAAGCTTTGGCAAAGGTTACTATTCGCTTCAACTTCAAACTCAGCACCATTTGGGCAAATTGTTGCATGAGGTAGTACTTTAATACGTGGCATAGTCTTTACCTATAAATTAGTTTGAGTTTGACCAATCATCAAGTTTTGTGCCTTTGAGTGCATGATCAATATGTTGATTCATTCGTTCAGCAGCAAAAGCATCACTGTGAGTTTTTAATTTTTCCACAGCATCTTCAATGGCTTGAATATCATCTGTGGTCAGTTGTGCCGTTAAATGCGCTTTGGCTTGATTTAGTGCATCTAACTGTTCAATCGTGAGTAATTGAGCATCAACCTTCAGTGCTTGTGTTAAAGCTTCCAATTCACGTTGTGCTTCAACTTTGGTTTCATGCAAATGACGTAAATGTTTATCTTCTTCGGCAAATTTATAACCATCTAACAACAAACGTTCGGTATCTGTATCTGACAAGCCATAAGATGGTTTGATGTCGATTTCAGCATGTACGCCCGATGTGGTTTCTTTGGCTGAAACAGTCAGTAAGCCATCGGCATCAACTTGGAAAGTCACCTCAATACGTGCTTGACCTGCAGTCATCGGTGGAATACCACGTAGAACAAAACGTCCTAAACTACGACAATGTTCAACCAAATCACGTTCACCTTGTACCACATGGATCAACATTGCAGTTTGACCATCTTGATAGGTGGTGAATTCTTGACGGCGTGCCACAGGAATTGCAGTATTGCGTGAAATTAAACGCTCGACCAAGCCACCCATCGTTTCTAAGCCAAGAGAAAGGGGTGTCACATCTAAAAGCAATGAGCCGTCTTGGCTGTTTCCAATCAGTTGATTGGCTGTGATCGAAGCACCGATTGCAACCACTTCATCAGGGTTGATCGTACAAAGCGGTTCTTGGTTAAATACTTCAGCAACCGCTTTTTGAACGGCATAAGAACGGGTAGAGCCACCAACTAAAACCACATTTTGAATGTCAGCCAGTTCCAGTTTTGCATCACGTAATACACGTTTACATACACTGATGGTTTTATCTAAAGCGACTTTAATAATTCGTTCAAAATTTTCACGATCTAAAGTTAAGACTTGATCTAAAAGTTTCAGTTCAACAGATGTATGATCAGTTAATGCTTCTTTGGCTTTACGAGCGGCAACCACAAAATGAGCATATTCAGCATCATCAAGTGTTTCAATATTCAGTTGTTTTTTTGCCCATTTCACGATTAAGCGGTCTAAGTCATCACCACCGAGTGCGGTATGACCGCCTGTCGCTAAGACTTCAAATACACCTTGAGCGAAACGTAAAATAGAAACGTCAAAAGTACCCCCACCCAAATCATAAATCACATAATTACGATCGGTTGCAAGGTTGGTGTCTTGGTCTAGACCATAAGCCACTGCAGCAGCAGTTGGCTCATTGAGTAAACGAAGCACGTTTAAACCTGCAAGTTGTGCTGCATCACGGGTCGCTTGACGTTGTGCTTCATCAAAATAAGCAGGAACGGTGATCACAGCACCATTTACAGGATTATTTAAAGACGCTTCAGCACGCTTTTTGAGCTGTTTTAAAATTTCAGCAGAAATTTCAACAGGAGTTTTACGCCCTTGTGCTGTTTCAAACGCAGGCATTTGATTGTCTTCACCGACAAGGGTATAAGGATGCTGAAACTTAATATCCGCTTTCGAACGCCCCATAAAGCGTTTGACTGAAACAATGGTATTTTTAGGATCAGTGGTAACAAATGGTTTGGCAGCATCGCCATATTCAGAAGTATTTTTTGAATAATGAACGATAGAAGGAAGTAACACGTGACCTTGTTCATCATTGAGAACTTTAGCTTTGCCTGAAAGCACCGTAGCAACTAAAGAGTGTGTGGTTCCTAAGTCGATACCAATGGCGATACGGTGTTCGTGTGGCGCACTTGATTGTCCTGGTTCTGCAATTTGCAAGAGTGCCATTGTGTTACATCCTTAATAAAAAAATAAATAAATTAAAAATCATCATCTAAGTCAAAATCTTCGTCATCTAAAAGCCGATCCTCAGCTTTATCAATGTCATTCATGACTTTTTGAAAAAAACGCAATTTCCGCACAGTATCCCGAGCATCCGCCCAATCTTCATCAGCATAATCAATTTTAAACTCACGCACCAAACCATCGATCCATTGTTGGACTTCGTTTTTAAGCGAGTACAATTCTTCAACGTTTTGCGCTTCATCTAATTGCTCACGAATTTCTAAAGCAGATTGTAGAAACTCAAAATCATTAATGGATTGATCTAAATGATGATCTTGCTTTTGCAAAGAGAGGAGATAGGCAGCACGACTGTCGACATTAGATAAGACTTTATAAGCTTGATTAATCTCACTTGATTTAATCAAAGCGTGGTCTTTATCTTCGGCTTTATCTGGATGATATTGTTGCTGCAAGTTTAAAAAATTTGATTTTAATGTTGCTAAATCAATATCGAGTGCTTCTGGGAGATCGAACAGCTCAAAATGACTCATGGGAAAAGTTCATCCACGATTGGGTTTTGTATAAAATAGCAGAATTAAATGTGATTAAAACAGTGTAGAACACTGTTTTAATGCATATTAAAGATCAATGTTCGCTTAAACGGTAAAAGATTCACCACAACCACATTCACCTTTTTTATTTGGGTTATTGAATTCAAAGCCTTCATTCAGACCATTTTTTACATAGTCCATTTCCATGCCATCCAAATACACCAAACTTTTAGGGTCTACAAAAACTTTTACACCAAACTGTTCAAAGATTTGATCATGTGTATCAATGTCATCGACAAACTCAAGCACATAAGCCAAGCCAGAACAGCCTGAAGTTTTCACGCCCAGACGAATACCTTCACCCTTACCGCGATTTTTTAAATAATTGCTGATATGAGTTGCTGCATTTTCAGTTAAATGGATCATGAAAACTCCGTTAATTTATTTTCTGTGAATAAAACAGAAATTAAGCTTTAGATTTTTTGCTGCGATAATCTTCAACAGCCGCTTTGATCGCATCTTCTGCAAGTACAGAGCAGTGAACTTTCACTGGCGGAAGTGCAAGCTCATTGGCAATATCAATGTTTTTGATCGCTTGTGCTTCGTCTAAAGTTTTACCTTTCAACCATTCAGTGACCAGTGAACTAGATGCAATTGCTGAACCACAACCATAAGTTTTGAAACGTGCTTCTTCAATGACACCATTGTCATTTACTTGAATTTGAAGACGCATAACGTCACCACAAGCAGGCGCACCGACCATACCTGTACCCACGTTTTCAGCATTTTTATCTAACACACCAACATTACGAGGGTTTTCGTAATGATCAATTACTTTTTCACTATAAGCCATGATGCTTCTCCAAACCTCGGGGTCAGCGTTGATAATATATAATATTGAGGCATCTTTTTGATTATCAACATGATCTATTCAAAAAGTGCCTTAATAATATCTGGAATTAATGTTCAGCCCATTCAACTGAATTTAGGTCGATACCTTCTTTATACATGTCCCAAAGAGGTGAAAGGGCACGTAATTTTTCAACCGCAGCTTTGGTGATTTGAATCACATGGTCAATATCTTCTTCAGTGGTATAGTGACCAAAACTGAAACGAATTGAACTATGTGCAAGCTCATCAGATAGACCCAAAGCACGTAATACATAAGACGGTTCTAATGTTGCAGATGTACATGCTGAACCAGAAGATACCGCAGCATCTTTGAGTGCCATCATTAACGACTCACCTTCAACAAAGTTGAAGCTGACATTTAAGTAGTTGGCAACGTTATGCTCTGGATGACCGTTTAAGAACACTTGTTCAAGGTCTTGTAAACCATTCCAAAGTTTGTCACGAAGAATGCGTAAGCGTGCTTGTTCAGCGTGTAAGTTTTTACCTGCAAGTTCAAACGCTTCACCCATACCTACGATTTGATGCGTTGCCAATGTACCAGAACGCATACCACGTTCATGACCACCACCATGCATTTGTGCTTTGATACGAACACGCGGGCTACGGCGTACAAATAAAGCCCCAATTCCTTTAGGACCATAAACTTTGTGACCTGAGAAACTCATCAAATCAACTTTCATGGTACTTAAGTCAATTTCCACTTTACCAGCAGCTTGTGCAGCATCTACATGGAAATAAGTTTTGTTGGCGCGTGTAAGCTCACCAATGGCAGCAACGTCAGTAACAGTCCCGATTTCGTTGTTAACCATCATGAGTGAAACAAGAATAGTATCTGGACGAAGTGCTGCTTGAACCATTTCAGGTGTAATTAAACCTGTACGTTCTTCAGGCTCAAGATAAGTAATTTCAAAGCCTTCTTCTTCAAGCTCACGACAGGTATCTAAAATTGCTTTGTGTTCAATTTTAGAAGTAATGATATGTTTGCCTTTAGACGCATAGAACTGAGCCACACCTTTAAGTGCTAGGTTGTCTGATTCAGTTGCACCAGATGTCCACACGATTTCACGTGGATCTGCCTTAATGAGGTTAGCGACTTGTTCACGTGCATATTCAACTTTTTCTTCTGCTTGCCATCCGTAAGCATGTGAACGTGATGCTGCATTCCCAAAGATACCATCAAAGGTTAAGCATTCCATCATACGTTCAGCAACTTGAGGGTCGACAGGAGTAGTTGCTGCATAGTCAAGATAAATAGGACGTTTCATGTCAAATACCTGTAGCCGATAGAAGGGCTGAATCTAAACTTGGAGCATTTTGGCGGAGTGCAACTGTTTGAACATTGTCACGCGCAACAAGATCGGCAAGCGTAATTTTAGCTAAATAATCGGCAATATGATGGGAGAGTTCTTGCCATAAATCGTGTGTTAAACACATTGCACCGTTTTGACAGTTACCTTTATGGTCACAACGTGTTGCGTCAACAGTTTCATTTACGGCTTCAATAATTTCTAACACTGTTATTTCTTCAGCATTGCGCGCTAGGAGATACCCACCGTTGGCTCCACGAACACTAGAAACTAGACCATGACGTTTAAGTTTGGCAAAGAGTTGCTCAAGATAAGCGACTGAGATAGTTTGGCGAGCTGCAATTTCAGCAAGCGTGATCGTTTGTTCAGTTGGCTGCAAAGCTAGATCAAGTAGAGCAGTCACTGCGTAGCGACCGCGAGTAGTTAGGCGCATGATTCGATACACATGTTATTAGACTAGATAAGATGATTCTATGAATCCTGACTAAAATAGTCAAGTATTTTTAGGAATAATTCAGACTAAAATAGTAAGGTATTTTTTAAACTGCTTTTTATTTTGTAAATTTCCTATTATTTATCAGGAAAATATTTGCCATAAATTATACACAATTAACGTAATAAATAGAACAAAAATCACAGACAAAATGATATTGGTGGTTTTTTGTTTTTGCTCCATACGACGGATACGATTTTGATATTGCTTTACTTCAACTTGTAAGCTGTTGATTTTAGAACGTTGCTGATCGATTTTCTCTAAAAGTGGTGCAATCCTTTTGCGTGAACCTACACCTGACTCATCATTTTCTGGATTTGTAAGCCATTGTTTCCAGTCAGAAAGTAATTTAGGTACTGTAAATGGTAAAATTAGATCTCGAAATTGTTCTTTTAGAACTTCGTCACCCTCAATACGCATTTTTTTCATGCTACGGCGGTTGGCAAAGGCAAAGATTTGGATCAAGTCCAAGACTGTACTACTCACAGTCAAATCCACAGGCTTTTCTGGTTCTTTTAAGTCAAATAAAATGCCTTTGTCTGTAAATTGGATGTAAAAGTCAACATAGGGAATATAACTATTCATTTTGATCGTGATTTGCTTTGCAACAAAATGTTTAGCTTGCAAGCGAACAACACGGTCGTGTTTTAATACAAATGAATAAAATGTTTCCAAAATAATCATTAGAGTATTAAGCAACAAACGACTTTGACCCTGTTTTTGTTGCGATTCGCTCATAAAAAATTCCTATAATCCAAACAGAATATCCGATCCCGTGTAATATCTATGGAGAACTAGCTCACATTTAAATAAAGTATTACTTTGCTTTGTAGAACAGTTTTACAAAAGGTTCAAGTGATTTATTTGTTATTATAACGATATTTCGCATTTTAATGATTATATTGTATAGAAAATATACAGGAGAGAAGTGGAATGGATGTAGAGAGCCAAATATCAAAGGATGATCTTAGAGCGCAAGCAAAAAAAGAAAAAACACATATAAGAACCAAATCTTCACGAAAGTCTTCTCTTGATTTTAGAAAATATACCAAACAAATTTGGTTGGCAGGCTTAGGTGCTTTTTCTCGTGCAGAAGAAGAAGGTAATAAGTTATTTGATTCTTTAGTAAAAGTGGGTGAAGAGCTTGAGTCTAAAAGTGTAGAGGTCGATGATACTGAGGTTGAACAACCAACTCAAAAAGTGGTTGAGAAAACCAAAGAAACAGTTGCAGAAACCAAAGAAAAGTTTGAAAAGACATTAGATGTGCATGTCAATCATTCATTAAATCGAATTGGTTTGGTCACAGCCAAAGATATACAGCATTTGGAAGCTTTAATTTTACAGCTACACCAAAAGCTTGATGGGGTGATAGAAGAAAATAAAAATCTATCAGAACAACTGCAAAAAATAGTCAACACATCGCTTGAATAAGCTAATTTTTCATTTTTTAGTGCTTATTTTTAAGAAAAGCGATGGTGTAGTCTTGCGTTTTCCCCCTAAGCATTGCTATAAAGTCAGCATGGCCTTTCAAACCACAACCTTGAATCTTAAACGAACGATATAAGAGGATGTAATCTTCATGAATAAATCAGAATTAATTGACGCGATTGCAGAAAAAGGGGGATTGTCTAAGACTGATGCTGGTAAAGCATTAGATGCGACTATTGCTTCAATTGGTGAAGCGTTAAAAGGCGGAGACACTGTAACTTTAGTTGGTTTTGGTACTTTCAGCGTGAAAGAACGTGCAGCACGTACAGGTCGTAATCCTAAAACTGGTGAAGAACTTCAAATTAAAGCAAGTAAAGTACCTAGTTTTAAAGCAGGTAAAGGACTTAAAGATTCAGTTGCATAATCTTAAAAAAGTTCTAAACGCGCCTTTAGGGCGCGTTTTTTATGGAATAAAGCAATTAATTCAACTTAGCGCATTCATTCATATACGAATATCAGTTAAACTCCCTAGCAAATAAAATATTGGAAGATTTATGGAATCGTTTCGTAAACTCATAAGAGGCTGGCTCGGAAAAGTCCTACTGGTTTTATTTTTAACTCCATTGGCATTGGTTGGTATTGAAGGTTATTTCAGTGGGGGAAATAAAGCAGACGTAGCGAAGACTGTAAATGGTCAAGACATTTCCAATAAAGATTTAGAAGCACAAACCAAGGGTCTGAAAGATCAATATTTGAAAATGGTCAATGGTGATGAATCGTTATTGAATAATGCATTTATTAAAAATGCAGCTTTGGACAGCCTCATTGCACGTGCTTTGTTGGTTCAGCAAGCTGAAAAATTAGGCATTTCTTTAAGTGATGGTCAAATTGAGCAAATGTTGGCGCAGCAACCAAGTTTTCAAGAAAATGGTAAATTTTCTCAGCCATTATATGAAAACTATTTGCGTTCAGTAGGGATTACCAGTTCAGCTTTGATTGCGAATCTTCGTCAAGACCACGCATTACAAATGTTAATGGGCACATTTACCAATAACGCTTTAGTAAGTAAAGTAGACTTAGAGTTGATTGCTAACTTACAAACTGAGCAACGTAATCTTTATTTAGCAAGTGTAAAACTTGATGAATATAAGCAAAACGTCAAAGTCAGTAATCAAGAAATAGCAGATTATTATAATAAACATCAAAATAAATTTAAGCAGGTTGCCTCTGTTGATGTCGATTATGTTGTCCTTACGCCAGCGATGTTGCCGCAAGCAAGTAAAGAAGTTTCGGCAGTTGAGTTGGAAAAAGCTTATGCAGCATTTGTAGATAAACAAAAACAGAATGCTAAACGTGAAGTTAAGCATATCTTAATCACCACAGATAACCGTAATGCGCAACAAGCAGAAAAGTTAGCCAATGATGTTTATGCAAAAATCAAAGCAGGTATGACATTTGCTCAAGCTGCTGCACAGTATTCTGAAGATGATTCATCAAAAGCCAATGGTGGTGTGATTGAATATACTGAAGGGGTATTTGACAGTAGTTTTGACAATGCTGTGAAATCAGCAAAAAATGCTGAAATTACTCGCCCTGTAAAAACGCAATATGGTTATCATCTGATTGAAGTACAGAGTGCTGTTGGAGAGATCCCAACATTTGAAGCGAAAAAAGCAGAATTGACTGAAGATGTGCTGAAGTCTAAGTCAGCGAATTTATTTGCTGATACTGTAAATAGCTTGAACGAACAAGTTGTTAGCAATGATGCTTTAGACATTATTCCAAGTGAAGTAAAAACTGCAAAAATCGAATCTGTTAAAGGTATTACAGTTGCAACAACCAATCCTGTATTGGCTGATCCAAGTGTCAAAGCAAAAATCTTTAGCGATGATGTAAAAAATGGTGATCGTAATGTGTCGAGCAGCATTCAGTTAAAAGATGGTAATACCATTTGGGTAAAAGTGCGTGATTACCATGCAGCAGGGGTTCAACCTCTAGCGCAAGCAACTGCACGTGTCAAAGCACAATTGATCCAAGACAAAGCAGCAGCTGCGGCAAAAGCAAAAATTGCAGCGATGCTGGAGGACTTTAAGAAACTTCCTGCACAACAAGTGTTAGCGAAGCATCCATTTAGCTTTGAATCAGCAGGAATGTTTACACGTTCTCAAGGTTTAAAACGTGAAATCGAACGTGCTGCATTCAGTGTTCCAGCACCTAAAGCGGGTATGTGGTCAGTAACTACAACATCGTTACCTGATGAAATGGTGGTTGTGGGTGTTGCTGAAGTGAAAAAAGCACCTGTTGATAGCTTAGATCCAGCACAAGCACAAGAGTTAACTCAGTTATATCAAAGAATGCGTGGTCAACAATTGTTGGATGATTACACGCAATACTTAAAAGCCAATGCAAAAATTAAGTAATTGGATTTGATAAGAGTAAAACCTCAGTTTAGACTGGGGTTTTTTCTGCTTTAAAGAAAATACCTAATAAAAATAGCGACTGTCTTAGATTTAGGTCAGGGAAATGTAGTAAATAAAATATAAGAATTCTAAAAAATTAAAGCACCCAAATGGATGCTTTAAAATGAATGATAAAGGGTTAGAAGAATTTAGACATTGAAACGGAAATGTAGAACATCGCCATCTTGTACCACATAAGTTTTACCTTCTAAGCGCCATTTACCCGCTTCTTTTGCACCATTTTCACCGTTATATTGGATGAAGTCATCATAAGCCACACATTCAGCACGGATAAAACCTTTTTCAAAGTCAGTGTGAATCACGCCTGCGGCTTGTGGTGCAGTTGCACCCACTTTAACAGTCCAAGCGCGAACTTCTTGAACACCCGCAGTAAAGTAAGTTTGTAGACCAAGTAATGCATAACCTGCACGAATCACTACATTTAAACCTGGTTCTTCCATTCCCAAAGCTTCTAAGAACTCAGCACGATCTTCATCTTCAAGAAGTGAAATTTCTGCTTCGATTTGGTTGCAAAGAGGAACAACGATGGCATTTTCTTCAGCAGCTAATTTTTTAACAGCTTCTAAATGTGGATTATTTTCAAAACCATCTTCTGCAACGTTGGCAATATACATCGTCGGTTTTAAAGTCATTAAACCAAAACCACGCACCAGTTTACGCTCATCATCATCAAGGTCTGCAGCACGTGCAGGCTTGCCTTCATCAAGTAAAGGTAAGATTTTGTCTAAAACAGCTTTGGTTGCAACCGCTTCTTTGTCGCCACCTTTTGCTGATTTTGCTAAACGAGTAACTGCTTTAGTGACTGTTTCTAAGTCAGCAAGTGCAAGTTCAGTATTAATAGTTGCAATATCATCTAATGGATCAATTTTACCATTTACATGGATAACATTTTCATCTTCGAAACAACGTACGACATGTGCAATCGCATCTGTTTCACGAATGTTTGCAAGGAACTGGTTACCTAAGCCTTCACCTTTAGACGCACCTGCAACTAAACCAGCAATGTCAACGAACTCCATTGTGGTTGGAATGACACGTTGTGGTTTTACGATGGCTGTTAATTTGTCTAAACGTGGATCAGGTACAGGTACGATACCTGTGTTTGGTTCAATTGTACAAAATGGAAAGTTTTCTGCAGCAATAGCAGCTTTTGTCAATGCATTGAAAAGTGTAGATTTACCAACGTTCGGCAAGCCGACAATACCGCAATTAAAACCCATGAAATGACTCACACAGTGTTATCTAAAAATTGTGGATGATTTTACATGAAAGCCATGACAAAGTCAGGTCTTAGACTTAAGATAAAAGAAATGAATAAGTTTTAATGAAATAAAATTATGAGCCGAATCATTGCAGCGAAAAGAACTTATGAATTGGATGGGCAATTTGATTTAGAAATAATAATATTTAAAGCGAAGCCTGATCAAGATGATTATCGAGCTGAGTTTCAAATCATTGGTTTCGCCAATGTAATAGAAAGTTATGCAATGGGAATTGATGAAGTCCAGGCTTTGTTCTTAGCTTTTCAAAAAGTTGCTACGATTCTATATTGTTCAAAAGAATATGAAGATAAACGTCTGACTTGGTTGGGGACTTACGATTTGGATTTACCTTATGTTGAAGGTCTTCGTGATTTAGTTGTACAGCATTCTATTTAAAAATATTAGATTTATAAAAATTTAAGCAAATCCAACAAATCAGTCGCATGCACATCATTATCAGCACATGGTGAGACATCTTTAATTTGAGATGAACCAAATTCTAAAGGTCTTTCGATATAAGCGGTCAGTAAACCACATGAGCGTGCAGCAGCTAAGTCATCATGATGTGCAGCGACCATTAAGACTTGATCAGGTTTAACATTTAAAAGTTCAGCTACGCCTAAGTAAGTTTTCGTTGAGGGTTTGTATGCGTTAAAGTTTTCGGCTGAAAAAATATAATCCCATGGTAACTTCGCATTTTTCGCCATATCCACCAATAAACGGATATTTCCATTAGAGAGAGTACAAATAATATATTTTTCTTTGAGCTGTTTTAATGCTGAAACTGAATCTTGCCATGGTTGTAGTCGATGCCAGACGTGATTGAGATGAATAAGCTGTAGTTCAGTTAGTCTATGTAGATCATATCGAATGATTAATTCATCTAAAATGATACGATGCAGCTCATCAATTGATGTCCAAGGTAATTCACCTGAAAGTACTCTATCCATTGCAGGGCGGTAACCCGCTCGCCAATCTAATGCAAATTGATTAGCATCAATCTCTAAATTCATTGCATCGAATTCTTTTACAATCGAGGAATGCCAGTCGACAACCGTACCAAAAACATCAAAAGCAAGTACTTGGATGTGATTGAGCTTTGACATGATTTATTCCACTATTTTTTATTATTCAGAATTATTCTTATAATTTATTTTGCTGCATTTAAATAGAGTACAGGGCATTTCATTTCAATCTGTTCATTATTTTTCAACAAAATCATTGCTCATCCGATATTTGCATGGGTTGTGAGATGAGCAACTAAAAATCAAATTTTTCTCTTATCCAACTGGCTTGCCAAACTGTCCCCAAAAGCTTGCACCAGCATGACTAATGCAACTAAGACGACAATCACCGCAAGCATGATCTGCATATCAAAACGTTGATAACCATAACGATAAGCGATATCGCCTAAACCCCCAGCACCAATTGCACCTGCAATCGCTGAGGAGTTAATCATAGTCACGATTGTGACCGTAAAACCTGCCACAATTCCCGGTAAGGCTTCAGGAAGTAATACATGCCAAATGATCTGTTTACGGTTACAGCCCATTGCCTGAGCTGCTTCAATCAAGCCTTGATCAACTTCACGTAAACTCACTTCGGCAATACGCGCAAAGAATGGTGTTGCTGCTAGGGTAAGCGGTACAACGGCAGCCCATACGCCATAACTGGTGCCAACAATCCAACGGGTTAAAGGAATCAATGCGACCATTAAAATTAAAAATGGTACAGAACGTGTGATATTAATAACCGTCCCCAAACCATGATTAATTTTTTTCGATGGGTGAATGCCTTGTTCAGAGGTATTTACTAAAATTACCGCCAAAGGTAAACCAATTAAAAATGCAATCACCGCAGATACACCGACCATGATCAATGTATCAATTGTTCCTGTAAGTAATAAATCAATGAGTTGGTCTTGCATAGCCAAGTACCTCTATTTGTGCAATGTGCTGTTTCAGTTGTTCTTGTAAATGTTGTAGATCAAAATCTATTTGTGTTGTTCCAACCACTAAAGTCCCAATCAAATGCCCCTGAATATTATCAATGTGGCTTTGATACAAATGCACTGAACCCTGAAACGCTTGAAAAATTTGGGTTAAATCGGGAGAGTGTTTTGGATCGGTTTCATAACGTAGCTTTAAAATGGTATGCGTTGAATCTGTCCGCAACTCTGGACTCACGTGAAACGGTAAATCAAGTTGTTCTAAGTTCAGCAACTCTTGGGTGATCTTTTGTTGTGGTTGAGAAAATACCGACCAAACTTGCCCCGATTCAACGATTTCACCATGTTCAATCACCACAACTTGGTCACAAATTTCACGAATGACCTGCATTTCATGAGTGATTAAAACAATGGTAATGCCTAATTCACGATTAATTTTTTTTAATAAGCTTAATACAATCGAGGTGCTTTCTGGATCAAGTGCGGAAGTTGCTTCATCACACAGTAAAATTTCAGGTTGATGTACTAAAGCACGCGCAATCCCTACACGTTGTTTTTGACCACCCGATAACTGTGCTGGATAATTTTGAGCTTTATTCTCTAGCCCGACCAATGCCAAAACTGCATTGACCCGTGTTTCTATCTCTGGTTTAGCAATACCTGAAATCTTTAAGGGGAGTGCCACATTCTCCCAAACTGTTTTAGCGGACATTAAATTAAAATGTTGGAAAATCATGCCAATTTTTTGACGGATTTGAATGAGTTCTGCATGATTGAGTTCAGCTAAATCCTGTTGGTGAATGTGAATACTTCCTTCAGAAATTTTTTCCAAACCATTTAAAGTCCGAATCAGTGAAGATTTACCTGCACCACTTTTACCAATAATGCCGAAAATTTTTCCTTGCGGAATATCTAAGTTGATGTGTTTAAGTGCATGTATGTGTTGATCTTTACCATCATAAAACTTATTCAGATTACGAATTTTGATATGTGGGACTGAAAAATCAACTTGTGAACCGAAACTAACCATTTTTTATTCTCCTTATTTCCAACCTTCAAACCACATACCTTTGCCAAAATCTCGATCTAAAATCTCTCGTACTTGGGGTGAGTTTTGGAAAGCATGAATGAATTTGGCTAACTTTTGATTTTTGTCCTGATAATCACGACGTGTCACAAAAAGAATGGCGTATTTTTTATCAATAGGGTCTAAAAATAAGGCGCTGTGCGGATCTGCTTTTTTCGCCATATTTAAGTAATGTGGAAAGCCAAAAATTAAATCCGCATCATCATAAGCAAGCGCAGTTTGTGGACCTTCTACTTCTAAAAATTTCAATTGTTTGGGATTTGATACGATATCTTGTAATGTTGAAAGTTCATTATTGATATCTTTGATTTGAATCAATCCTGCACGGTGTAACAAAATCAAAGCACGTGCAGAGTTTACAGGATCACTTGGAATCACGACACGGGCATTTTGCGGCAAGGCATCCAAAGATTGATATTTTTTTGAATATAAACCGACATGGCTACCGCTGCCTGTGCCAAAGGCATGTAAGTCATAATGCGTTTGTTGAATCGCATTTTTTAAAAATACACTTTGTTGGAAAAAATTTGCATCAATATCTCGGTTTTGTACCGCAACATTGGGCGCTTGCCAGTCCGAAAACTCAACCAATTTGACTTGGATTCCATCTTTTTCGACTTCTTTCGCAACAGCTTGTAGTAACTCTGCATAGGGTGGGCTGATGCCAATACTTAATACCTCACCTTGCTGTTGGTTTTTCACATAGCGATAGCCCAATAATGCCAATATCACCAGAACAGCAATCAATCCGATCATAACATTCTTATTTTTAAGTTTGGAAATCTGAGACATGTTGTACTTCCTTATTTCCAACCTGCAAACCATAAATTTTCACCAATATCATCATTCAGTGCTTTTTTAACTTGGGCAGAAGTTTGATAAATTTTGATAAATTCTTTAAGTTGCTGTGCTTTTTCAGGATGCTTTTGTTCATAATCATCTGTGACTACAAATAAAATCGCATAACGTGTATTGGTATTGTCATCCAATAGCAAAGCCTTATTGGGATCAATGGTTTTCGCTAAACGTAAATACAATGGATAACTAAACACAAGATCAGCATCATCTACCGCACGTGCAGTTTGAGGTCCTTCTACTTCAATGAACTGAAATTTCTTTGGATTTGCGGTAATGTCCTGCAAGTTTGATAAATGGTTGTCAGGATTTTTCAAACTAATCAGTTTGGCTTGCTGTAACAGTAAAAGGGCACGTCCTTGATTGACAGGATCATTTGGAATAACCACACGTGCTTGTTCAGGTACAGCGTCTAAGCTGTTGTATTTTTTAGAATACAAACCTACATGGGTGGCAACACCTGTGGCAATTGGCTTTAGTTTAAAATCAGTTTCTTTAAGCGCATTATTTAAAAATGGCTGATGTTGGAAATAATTGGCATCAATATCACCATGATTGAGAGTGATATTGGGCGTATTCCAATCCGAAAACTCTACCAATTTAACATTTATGCCTTTTTGTTTGGCTTCATCTACTGCAACCTGTAAAGGTTTGGCAAAAGGAGGGCTAATGCCAATCGTGATTTCTGCTGAGCCTGATTTTTTATGTTGGTTCCAATAAATAAGTCCTGCAATTACGGCAATAATAACAATGCCAAGAATAATGAATTTATTCTTTGACGCATTGTTGGTGGCTGAATTGGTTTGAGTCATGTTTAACCCCTTAAAATTTAATTTTTACCTTAAAATAATGATCAAGAGATTCCTTCTCTTGCGCCATATATGGCTCAGGGAGAAGGCTAGGATGAGGGGCTCTTAAGAATCCTCTCCCTCTTGCGCTACGCTCATTCTTTTAAGCGCTTTGTTCATCTGCTGTTTCTTTCACGATGTTGTGTTTATCTTTATTGTTATGACATCGGAACTGTGAAGCAGGATGTTGTGAATTTAAATAGTCGCCTTGATTGAAAATTTTGTTGCGTAAAGAGCCTTGTGTATATTGGGTTTTAAATCTGCCACGTTGCTGTAATTCAGGAATGACCAAACGAATAAAATCATGATGTGATTCAGGAGCTACGGTGCGTGTTAGGTTAAACCCATCAATACCAGTGTCATCTAACAGTTGAATTAGTTTTTCAGCAACAGTGCTGCCACTTCCAACAAATAACGGATAACGTCCCCCTAATAAATGCTGAGCTTTCAGATCATTGGGTGTGATTTGTTGGTCTTTAAATTTATTATTTACCGACACAATACTATTGGTAGATTGATAGGGAATCACCTCATCATCTGCATATTGCGATAAATCAATACCTATTGAACTTGAGAAATGCGCAAGTCCTGCTTCTGGATTGGCATAACTGGCATATTCCTCTAATTTCTGTTGTGCCAATTGATCGGTTTCTGCTGTAACAACGGTAATCCCGACAAATATTTTAATATCTTCAGGATTACGTCCTTGTTGTTTTGTCAGTTCACGGATTTTATCTACTTGTTGTTTGATCTTATCCGCTTGATCACCGCCAATAAATACACATTCTGCATGTTGAGTAGAAAATGCTAAACCACGTGCTGAAGCACCCGCTTGGAAAAGTAGAGGTGTACGTTGTGGTGAAGGTGAAACTTGAAACACTCCTTGGCTTTGATAAAAGTGTCCTTCATGATTGATCTGGTGTACTTTTTTCGGATCAGTGAAGATGCGTTTTTGCTTGTCTTTTTGTATGGCATCATTTTCCCAAGAGCCTTCCCAAAATTTATAACAAAGTGTCAAAAACTCATCAGCTTGTTCATAGCGTAGGTCATGGTCTTTAAGACCTTTTTGTCCAATTAAACGCTCAGCGCTGTCTAGATAACCTGTAACAATGTTCCAGCCAATTCGTCCCTGCGTAAGATGATCTAAGCTGCCAAAACGTCGTGCAAACTGATAAGGCGTTTCGTAGCTTAAATTTACGGTAATACCAAAGCCTAAGTTTTTAGTCACGGCTGCCATCGCAGAAACCAAAGTCGTAGGGTCATGACTGGGTAGTTGGATGGATTCTTTTAAAGTTAAATCAATGCCATTTTGATAGACATCATAAACGCCTGTGATATCTGCGATAAAAAGACCATCAAATAAACCGTGTTCTAAAGTTTGGGCAAGTGTTGTCCAATAGCTCAGCTCATTGAAACGATGGGATTCATCTCGTGGATGAGTCCAGAGTCCATGATTGATGTGACCGACACAGTTCATATCAAAAGCATTGAGTAAAATTTGCTTTTTATGGATACTTTTGTCTGTATTTTGAAATGTATTTGTCATTACAATGTCCCTCTACGTGGAGGGAGAGTATGATTTAAGACATAATTCCCAATAAAATAATATTTCCAACGTGCAGCATCATGTAAAGTGTGTACACGTGCATTACGCCAATGTCGATCTAAACCATCTATGCGTTGACTGCCTCGACTACCTGCTAATTCAATCAATTTAGATGAGGCTTTTAGTGCGGTTTCGGTGCTATGTGCCCGTACTTTTGCAACATCAATAGATGCTTTGGCAATATTTTTGGCATTTGGTTGTGGTTTTGCTAAATCAATGCTTTGCGCTGCTTGTTTGAGTAATGCTTCACTTGCTCGCACATTCGCTGCAATTCGACCAATCTCATAAATGGTTAATGGGTCTTGGTCAGCATGCTCAACATTGGCATCAATCCAAGCACGTGCTTGTTTAACACGCTGTAAGGTTTCTTCAAATGCTGAACGGGCGATTCCAACCTCGATCGATGCATGCATAATCTGTGCAAAAGGACCGACTAAGCTAGGATTTTCAAATGCTGTGTCAAAAGGAATCACATCCTCAGCAGCCACAAACACTTGATCAAATTTGACAGTGCCACTGCCTGTAGTTTTTTGTCCAAAGCCTGTCCAATCATCAATGCGTTGTAAACCTTGTGCATCGGATGGAATAAAAGCTAAGAACTCTCGATTGTTTTCATCACGCACAAGTGTTGGAATACGATGAGCAAACAAACTGCCTGTGCAATAGAATTTTTCACCATTTACGTAATAGCCTTGTTCTTCAGTATTGGCAACGCTAATTAAAGTCTGTTTTTGTGCCGCTGTTTTGGTTTTAAACTCAGCTAATGCATTACCAAAACGTGCGCCACCTAAAACTTCTGCATATAATTTTTGTTTTTGTGATTCGCTGCCTGTATTACGCAAAACCTCTAAAGCATAAAAGTGGTTTTGGGGAATTTGTCCAATAGAACCATCTGCGCCACTGAAAAGCGCAATAATTTTTGCGACTGTATGGCTTGAAACTTCAGCCCCGCCATATTGCTTTGGAATTGTGATTGCCCATAAACCTGATTGGCTGAATAACTCGATTTCTTCAAAAGGTAAGATCCGTTCAGCATCTCGTAAAACTGCATTTTGTTTAAACTGTTGGCTTAATTGTTGCGCGATTTCTAGTGCTTCTGCATCAGAGCGAATGATATGTGCTTGCGCAGAATTTTTAGCTGTACTATTTAAAGTCTTATGAATATCTTGATATGTTGTCATGAGTATTTCCCTGAATAGAATAAAGTTTTAAATCCACGCATGTCTTTGGTTTTGTGCACCATTTAAATAAAAGTTTCCAATGGCGAAATATTTCCAGCGTACAGGGTCATGCAAGGTATGTACTCGCGCATTGCGCCAATGTTGGTCTAAATTATGAGTCGCTAAACTCGAACGACTACCGCCTAATTCCAGTAATTTTTCAGATATGTGTAAAGCAGCATCGTTTGCATACACTTTGGCTTCAGCCACAATAATGGATGCTTTGCTGGCTTGTTCTGCATGAACAATGTCTTGCGCCTCTAATTGATCTAAATATTCAGCCGCTTCATCCAATAATAAGATTGCAGCATCTAGTAAAATATTGAGCTTTCCGACTTCTTGTAAGGTATATGCTTCTAAACTGGCTTTTTCGACATTGGCATCAACGATTGGACGAGCTTTATGAATGCTGGCTAAGGTATCTGCAAAAGCAGCTTCTGCGATACCGACATCGATTGCAACTTGTAATAGTTGTGAATATGCGCCACGAAATTTGCTAGGCTCAGACAATGCTTGCTCATCCATGATCAGTGCAGGATCAACTACAACATTGTTTAATTTAACCGTACCGCTTGCTGTATTACGTTGCCCAAAACCATCCCAATCATTCAGGATTTCAACACCTTGAGTTTTGGCATCCACAATCACCAATACCGTTTTACCTGTTGGATCAAGCGCACGTATCGCTAACCAGTCTGCAAAAGTCGATCCGGTAGAATAAAATTTTTCGCCATTTAAAATATATTGCTCATCAACATAGCTTAATTGCGTGGTGATGGTTTTGGTGTCTTTGCTATAACGTTCAGGTCCACCATTGGCAAGGCGTTTACCTTTTAAAATTTCGCTATAAATAAATTGTTTTTGTGATTCACTGGCGATACTTTCAATTGCATTGAGTAAACCAAATTGATTTTGTGGAATTTGCCCAACACTGGCATCGGCTTTGGATAAAATACGAAAAACCTGTGCTAAGGTTTTATGGGAGACTTGAGCACCACCATATTGTTTGGCGATACGAATCGCCCCTAAGCCTTTTTGGCTAAATTGTTCAATTACATCAACAGGCAAAATCCCTTGTTGATCACGCTGATTACGTTCCACTAAAGCAAAGTCAGCAATTTGATACGCAGCATTAAGCGCTTGCTGATCATTTTCAATAAGTTGTACTCGCTGTTCAAAATTTAAGTTAGACATATTGATATCCTTTAGTTGATATCGAAACGCTAAGCAAAAAAGCATGAAAAATTAAACGAAGTATTGTGATGTACTTATCTCAATAAGTTTTAAATAAAAAACCTGCAAAAATAATCAAATTTTTGAATAAATTAATGTTTTGAAAAATAAGGAAAAATTAATAATTAAATGAATTTTTAATAAGATAAACGAGTTTAATATTCCATAAAAGAATAAAGATTGAATAAAGAGATATAAATTTTAGTACTTAGATTTGAATATTTGACTGATTTTTTGAACAAAAAGTACATTGTAATTTAACAATTGAGTCGCTAAAGTAAATGCAATTACTAGGAATTATCCTAAAGATTTGATTAAAAAAATAATTTGGAGATTTTATGCGCATTCTTTACCAATTTCCTTTATCGCATTACTGTGAAAAAGCACGTTGGTTACTTGATCATAAAGAATTAGATTTTGTAGCGCAGAATATTATACCTGGGGTACATCGGGCATTTGCTCAACTAAAAACAGGGCAAAATAAGCTTCCAATTTTAAAAGATGCTGATCGTTGGATTGCAGATTCAACCCAAATCGCACTGTATTTAGATGATGTTTACCCAGAACACACCTTGTTACGCCTAGACTCCAATTTACGTCAACAGGCCTTAGAAATTAATGCAATTTCAAATGAATTGGGTCAGCATGTTCGCCGTTGGGGCTTGGCTCAAGCACTTTCAGTCAGTGATGAACCGCTTGAAATAATGATTGGTGAAAAAGGCTATTTGCGTCAATTTGAGAAATTTTCTAAGCCAATATTAAAAACTTTAGTGTCCAAAAGTTATCAATTGGATGCTGAAAAAGTTGTAGAATCTAAATATAAAATGGATGAAATCATCCAACAATTAAATGAAAAATTAGTTGAAAATCAGTGTCGCTATTTAGTTGGTGAGCGTTTAGGTTTGGCAGATATTGCCGTGTGTTCAATGCTTGCACCTTTGTTATTTATCGATGGCACACCTTGGGAAACCGAGTTTGAAGACAGTTTATCTGATGAAGTAAAAAGCTATCAGGAAGCATTATTAAGTATGCCAATCGGACAATACGTGCAACGGATTTATTTGACAGAACGTAATGCGCGCGTGGACTGGCGTGGGATTTAAGCACTGAGTATTTTTGATATTTTAATTGTTGTTAGTTATTTGATTTCAAAGTAATGATCTGAATATTCTTGTTTAATAGTTGCTTACAGACGCAAATATTCAGAGAGTTTCTATATGATGCATAGTAAATATGTAGTGAAAAATATTTTCAAAATAATTATAAATTACGAAATATTTTATCAAAATAAAACGCTATAATTTAGCATAATCAATATCAATTATACTGAATCATGGAGTTTTTAATGGAACTTGATCGTTACGATAAGCAAATTTTAGAAATTTTGACGCACGAGGATATTAATCTAAACGAGCTATCTGAACGCATCAACTTATCGGTGAGTTCTGTGCATCGCCGTATCAAGCATTTGATTGAAACGGACATCATGACCAATTTAAAACGTGATATTAATTACGAGAAATTGGGCTTTAAATTGCATGTGATTTTGCAAGTATCATTAAGCAAACACGATACCGATACATTTGCTAAGTTTTTAGAAGAATTAGAAAATATTCCCGAAGTGATCAATGCTTTTTTAGTTACAGGTCAGTCGGCTGACTTTTTAGTCGAAGTTGTTGCTAAAGATATGGAAAACTATAGTGAAATTTTACTTAAACGCATTGGTAAGATTGAGTTTGTAGTGGCATTGCATTCTAGTTTTGTGATCAAAGAATACAACGTTTTTAATTGTAGTGGTTTGTTGAGCAGAGTTTAAGTCTTTTAAATCACATGGAAAATAATATTAAAGTAGTTTGATATTTTCTTATATTTTGACTTCATTTTTCGTGTGAGTTTCAGCCATTTGACTATGAATAGTTTAGCCACCTTTACACCATTTTTTAAAGTCGAGTGATTTCCTATACCATGATTACACATGTATTTTTTGAGTCGCTCGACTTTTAAGAGTGTTACCGTTGAAGTATAAATCGAACTGATTACTTTACATTATTGCTCAACTTGGGTTAATAACCATTGTTTAAATGTTTGAATATTTTCATCTTTTAATCGTGTTTTTTGACAACATAAAGAAAACAATAAACCACATTCGATAAAATCAAAAGGTGCAACTAAACGCCCATTTAAAAGTTCTTTTTCAACTAAACTTTGTGGTGCAATCGCAACGCCTAAGCCTGAGGCAGCCGCTTCAATCATTAAATTAAGATGATCGAAATGACGTTGTTGCTTTACTTGGGTTAGGTCTAAATCGTTTTGTGCTGCCCACATTTGCCAAGCATGTTGATTCGACTGTGTATGTAACAGTGTTTGCTGAAAAATATCAGATTTATGTTGTAATTGTTGTGCACGTTCAGCCGTACAAACAGGACCAATTTGATCCTGAAAAAGTGCAATATTTTGAATCTCTTCTGGAAAGTTTTCATACTGCGTATGGTTGAGAATAACCATATCAACCTGATGTTTTTCTAGTAATTTTAAATCATTGCTGGTCATTAATTTGATGGAAATTTCAGGATATTGTGCTTCAAAATTTTCTAACTTTGGAATTAACCAATGCGCCATAAAACTACTTGGTGCCGCTAAAGTTAAGCTGTGATGTGTGGGTTGCTGGCGAATTTGTTCAAGGCACTGATCAAGCCCACTAAATAGTTGTACACAGCTACTAAATAAAGCTTGTCCATCTAAAGTAAGTGTTGCGCCATGTGCATGACGAACAAGTAATTTTTTCCCAACCCATGTTTCAAGTTGTTTAATTTGGTGGCTCACTGCACTATGCGTTACACAAAGCTCTTCGGCTGCCAAACTAAAACTGTTATTGCGTGCAACTGCTTCAAACATGCGTAGCGAGTTGAGCGGTGGAAGTTGATATTTTGCCATGATGTTAGTTTTTTTCACAGAATGATTTGAGTTTATATCAATTTTCAAACGCTGCAAAATCCATAAAATAAAACTAATGAAAAAAGTGGATAGAAGACATGACAGATTTATATACAGGTGATGGACCAGATCAATTGGGTCGTTTTGGGCAGTTTGGTGGTAAATATATGCCTGAAAGCTTGATGTTGGCGATTAATGAATTAGAAGCAGCTTTTAATGAAATAAAAAATGACCCTGAATTTTGGGCAGAATATCAGCAATTATTAAATGATTTTGTAGGTCGTCCTAGTCCATTATTTTATGCAAAAAATCTAACAGCATTGTGTGGTGGGGCAAAAATTTATTTAAAACGTGAAGATTTAAATCACACTGGCGCACATAAGATTAATAATTGTATTGGGCAAATTTTACTTGCTCGAAAAATGGGTAAAACACGCATTATTGCTGAAACTGGTGCAGGGCAACATGGGGTAGCAACCGCTACGGTTTGCGCACTATTTAACATGAAATGTGTGATTTTTATGGGGGAAACAGATGTACAACGTCAGCAAATGAATGTTGAGCGTATGACCCTGTTAGGGGCAGAAGTACATAGTGTGAAAAAGGGCAATGCAACCCTCAAAGATGCGATGAATGAAGCATTGCATGATTGGATCAGTAATGTAGAGAGCACGTATTATCTCTTGGGAACAGGTGCAGGACCTCATCCTTATCCGATGATGGTGCGAGAGTTTCAAAAAATTATTGGTAAAGAAGCGCGTGAGCAAATTTTACTCAAAGAGCAAAAACTTCCTGATGCTTTGGTGGCTTGTATTGGCGGTGGCTCAAATGCGATAGGCTTAATGCATGCATTTTTAAAAGATGAAAATGTGCAATGTTTTGGCGTAGAAGCTGGAGGTAAAGGTTTAGATACAGCTTTCCATGCAGCGTCATTATCAGGGGGTAAACCAGGTGTATTACATGGAAATTTGACTTATTTGTTGCAAGACCAAGATGGTCAAATCCAAGAGGCTCATTCTATCTCCGCTGGTTTAGACTATCCGGGTGTAGGGCCTGAGCATGCGCTGTTAAAAGAAACAGGACGAGTTGAGTATGTTAGTGCCACAGATCAAGAAGCGATTGAAGCATTTAAATTACTCACGCAAAAAGAAGGCATTATTCCTGCTTTAGAAAGTTCGCATGCGGTTGCTTTTGCGTGTCAATTGGCAAAAAAAATGCGTCCAGAACAGGTCATTATCGTTAACCTAAGTGGTCGTGGTGATAAAGACATGCATACCGTAAAAAATTATAAAAATGAGGAATGAACAAATGAATCGTTTAGATATTCGTCTAGCTGAGTTAAAACAAAAGCAACGTAGTGGTTTGGTGTGTTATTTCACAGCAGGCGATCCTGATTATCAAAGTAATGTTGAGTTGTTTACGCAAATTGGTCAGGCAGGGGCAGATATTATTGAATTAGGCATGCCATTTTCAGACCCTGTGGCGGATGGAGAAGTGATCGAGGCGGCACATCATCGGGCGATTGCACAGGGACATACTTTGGCAAAAACCTTAGAGTTAGTCAAAGAAATCCGTAAAAAAGATGATCAAACACCGATTGTTTTGATGGGCTATGTTAATCCCATTCTACAATATGGTTTTAAACAGTTTTTACAAGATGCTAAGGGTTTGATTGATGGACTTTTAATTGTAGATTTACCTTATGAATATCAACGTGAGTATTTGCATGCAATTGAAGAAAATCATATACATTTTATCTGTTTAACTTCACCATCTACTCCCGAAGAACGCTTGGCTTTAATTGCAGAAAATGCACAAGGTTTTTTGTATCATGTTTCGGAAAATGGTATCACAGGGATGCAACGTAAACAGCAAAATCTTGATCAGAAAATCAGCCAGTTAAAGCAATACTTTGATATACCTGTAGGGATTGGTTTTGGGATTAAAACAGAACAAGATGTTGCTGCTCTAAAAAATAAAGCTGATTTAGTGATCGTGGGAACGACATTGGTAGATTGTTTTGCAAATTTGGGGGTAGATGCGACTTTGCAAAAAGTCAAAGCTTTTGCTGAGGTTTTAAGCTCATAAATCAATAAGGATTTATAAGTTTTAAAATTTAAAGCTACTTTCTACACTATAGCCGAGTTAAACGACTAACTCGGCTTTTTATTTTTAATTTATATCGAAATCTTTATAAGGTTGTTAAACTCATTTCAAAGCAATTTCAGCGTCAGAGCATATAAGGATAATAAAATGGGTTATGCTGTTCAGCTATATTCTATTCAGACGATGCACAATTTCGATCATACAGATGATACATTTTTTGAGCATGTTGAAAATTTTGTGCCTTTTTCAAGTGAACAGTTTTCAGTGCTCAAGCAAAGATTGATAAATTATGGCTATGTAATAGAACATATAGACAACGATACAATTTATTTTAACAAACAGGCTGAAGAATCTACCTTGCAGTGTTGTTTGACGCAGTATGCTGTGTATTTTTCTTCAGGTTTTAATCAAAATGCTATTTTTGAGATTTGTATGACTGCCTCGGAGTTTACAGATACAGGTGAGTTTGCTAAATATGATCCTCAGTTGGGTGAGTGGGAAACTTAACATAATTCACTATTATTTAACTTAAATGTTTATCCTAAGTTTTAGGATATATTTTAACGTTTCAAATTTATTTTATGTTTTAAGCTTAAGAGTGATAATAGAGAATTTATGATAAGTGATTCATAGATAATCATTTAATTTTAGAAAAATTCCTCATGACAAAAAATGATCATGAGGTTATGCGCATTCTTTTATGTTTTATAAAGTGTTAGTTTATTTATTTTTAGTGTGAAGTGGTTTATTGATACGATTCAATCAAACTCTGAGCGTTTAAACGCTGTTTAGATGGCTCAAAAGATAAGTTTAAATCTATATTTTTACCTGAGTGGTTTAAATGAATTTAATTCACTCAACCAGTTCATCATTAAATAAAATTCAGTTTTAAGCAAACGCATAAATTTCATGTTGTGGTGAAATAAATTCATCTATTTTTTATTGAATTTAGTTATTTTCAAAGGCTAAACTAGATGTTTTTTATGATTAAATGGTTATGAATGTATGGTTTTTGGATTTTATTCCTTGGATGTATAGCTCGATGAGTGCGTTTTAAAATCTGCTTTTAGAACTCATAAATGCACTCTAAAGACATGTTTTCTGGTTCATTTGAGTTAAATCTGATGCGTATTTATCTCCCCAAACTATATTATTCTACAGGATGATCCATGCTTGAAATTCGTCACCTCAAAACTTTAACCGCTTTGCGTGAGCACGGTTCACTGGTTGCTGCGGCAAATGACTTGTGTTTAACCCCATCAGCAATTTCTCATCAACTCAAAGAGTTGGATAATTGGTACGGCGTTGAAGTGGTGAATCGTCGTAGTCGACCTGTGACTTTTTCGAATGTTGGTCAGCGGTTACTTAAACTTGCAGATGATATTTTGCCGCAAATTCAGATTACCCAATCTGACATCACCCGTATCGTACATGGGCAAACGGGTCGAATCATTTTTTCTTCAGAATGTCATAGTTGTTTTGATTGGCTCATGCCGTTACTCAATCAATATCGCTCACAATATCCTGATGTTGACTTAGATTTTGCTTCTGGTTTTGAGGCAAATCCGCATGAGTTATTACAAATTGGTGAGTTTGATTTGTTGATTACCGCAGATCCTATTGCTTTAAAAGGCATAGAGTATTTTCCAATTTTTGAATATGAATCACGTTTGGTCTTGTCAAATACACATCCTTTGGTACGTGCAACGCATATTACGGTGCAAGAGTTGGCAGAAGAAACATTGATTACTTATCCTGTAGATAAACATCGTTTAGATATTATGTCGAAGCTTTTTCTTCCTGCAAATATTCAACCCAAACAAATTCGCACGACAGATTTAACCCAAATGTTGATTCAGTTGGTTGCCAGTGGACGAGGAATTGCTGCATTACCTGATTGGGTTGTGAATGAGTATGAACAAAAAGGTTGGGTGACATCACGACGTTTAGATTGTGTTGCTGAAAATGGGTTGCGGCGTACTTTATATGCAGGCTATCGTATTGAAGAAAAACAGAAAAGTTATTTTGAAGGATTTTTGAATCAATTAGATCGTTTTTCAAAAAAACGGATGGTTTATTATCACGCTTAACAGGTTTAAATAATGCTGTCTTATTCAAATAAAATTAATCATGCTCTTTAAGCATATAAGCCTTGTGGACAGTAGTTTTTCATTGTTATTGGGTTGATTTAACTGAGATTTAAAAACTAAATAAAAAGAACAACTTCCATAAACAACATAAAGAAAGATAGCTATGTTGTTTATGGAAAAATTGTGATCAATCTATTTTTAAGCTGATTGTTTTAACTGCGCATGTCTAACTAAAAAAGCAGAAATTTCTTTACCAAATTTCACGGGTTCTGTGATTAAAGGTGTATGCCCAGAACGTTCAAAAATAATGCTTTGTGCGTTTGATAATTGATTGGCAATACGTTTTTGTCCTTCAGCAGGATATAAAGTAGATTGTTCACCAATAAAGAATGTTGTTGGACAGTTGAGTTGGGTAATTGCAGCACGATAGTCCTCATCGTGATTTAAATAGTTATCGATATACCATGTCATATAGTCTAAACGTCTGATCGGTAAAAGATGTTTTTGTAATTGTGGTCGTTTCAGCGCCAAATTAAAAATAAACGGACTAAGCTTGTTACTGCCTTGAATTTTAATGAAATTAATCCACATTTGGACCAGTTCAGTTCTCGGCTCAGGTGGAAGCTCATCCACAAAACGATAATCTTGGTACTGATGTAAAAAGTCCGAATAGTCTTTGAGAAAACGTTTAAATTTAAGATGTTTTTTCCCAAATAAACCAAATTGCCAAGCATCATCTGTTGGGATTTTAGGGGTTTGGTCAATATGCAAATAAGCTTTTAACTTTGCTGCCAAGTTTCCATATTGCATGCCATGCATGGCTGTAGTTGCACCCATTGAGTAACCAATGAGCATAAATTGATCCAAATTCATTTGTTGAATGAGGCTATCAACGTCACGCCAATGGTTATGAATAGCATCCAAATCCTGTGGAATTTTGCAGGTCCGTGAACCACCAAAACCACGCCAATCAGGAATGATAAATTTATAATTTTTAAGGTTGGTGAAAATAAAAGGCAGCCATTGCCAGCTCTGCATTCCTAAACCAGATAAAATTAAAACAGGTTCACCTTTGCCAATTTCTCGGACAAAAAGTTGTTCACCATCTGGCATTGTGTAGTGGGGCATGGCGTTTCCTTTATTTTTCTGTATCGCGTTCGAATTGCTGCAAAGTTGGAATGAGTTGTTCTAACCAATCAATCCAACCACGTTCTAAATCTATGCCTAATTGTAAAATCATTTTATGAATAAACAAAGTTCGATCTTGGGGATCTGCATGGGCAAAATCTTTGGCAAAAATTTGTTGATAAAGCTTTAAATTGTCACGGTGTAATTCTAAATGACGCTGTAACTCTGGTAAAACAGTATTTCCACCAAATTGTGCTTCGACTCTTAGACGCACCATTAACTCTTCACGTAACTGCGCTGGTTGTCCTTGTTTAACTAACCAGTCAGTCAGTTCAATACGACCAAGTTGTTCTACTTGATAGGTTTTTTTACGACCTGTATCTGCTTGATCTTCTAATGTAGAGATCCAGCCTTTTTTTTGCATTGCGTTCAGTTCACGATAAATTTGCTGATGCGTTGCATTCCAAAAGAAACCCATAGAGCGATCAAAGCGGCGAGCGAGTTCAAAACCTGTACTAGGTTTCTCGATTAAGCTCGTCAATAAAACATGGGCTAAGGACATTTGGTCATATTTCGCAAATAAAATGAAGATAAAATCATTATGCAACATGTTGCATAAAATGCAAATCTCGATTATAAATAAATCCATTATGCAACTTGTTGCATTAAAGATTTCATAAAATAGATTAAAAATACGAGCTAGCGAAAGCACGCCAAGGAGTTCACATGTCTAATTATCCGCATTTACTTGCGCCTTTAGATTTAGGCTTTACCACATTAAAAAACCGTGTCTTGATGGGGTCAATGCATGTTGGTTTAGAGGAAGTTGAAGGTGGTTATGCACGTATGGCTGCATTTTATGCAGAACGTGCAGCAGGCGGTGTTGCTTTGATCGTAACAGGTGGTATTTCTCCAAATGATCATGGCGTGACTTTTTTTGGTGGTTCAAAACTTGATACTTTAGAAGAAGCGGAAAAGCATAAAGTCATTACTCAAGCAGTGCATGATGCAGGTGGAAAAATTGCCTTACAAATTTTACATACAGGGCGTTATTCATATCAGCCTGAAAACGTTGCACCTTCTGCGATTCAAGCGCCGATTAACCCAACCAAACCGCATGCATTAAGCTCTGCGGAAGTTCAGCAAACCATCGCTGATTTTGTCAATTGTGCAAAAATGTCACAAGTGGCGGGTTATGATGGTGTAGAAATCATGGGTTCAGAAGGTTATCTGATCAATGAGTTTATCGCTGCACGTACCAATCACCGTGATGATGAATGGGGTGGAAGCTATGAAAATCGTATTCGTTTTCCGATTGAAATTGTGCGCCGTACCCGTGAAGCAGTAGGTGAAAACTTCATTATTATCTATCGTTTATCTATGCTTGATTTGGTTGAGGGCGGTTCAACTTTAGAAGAAGTGATTCAACTCGCTCAAGAAATTGAAAAAGCAGGTGCAACCATTATCAACACAGGGATTGGTTGGCATGAAGCACGTATTCCAACGATTGCCACTAAAGTTCCTCGCGCTGCATTTACTTGGGTTACTAAGAAATTAAAAGGTTCAGTCAAAGTGCCTTTAATTACCTCAAACCGTATCAACACCCCTGAAATGGCAGAAAGTGTATTGGCACAAGGTGACGCAGACATGGTGTCGATGGCACGTCCAATGTTGGCAGATTCACATTTTGTTGCTAAGGCAGAACAAGGTCGTGCAGATGAAATCAATACCTGTATCGGTTGTAACCAAGCGTGCTTAGATCATATTTTTTCGATGAAAATTGCAACGTGTTTGGTCAACCCACGTGCATGTTATGAAACTGAACTCATTTTTAAAGAGACAGCAACGCTTAAAAACATAGCAGTGATTGGTGCAGGGCCAGCAGGTTTAAGCTTTGCAACGTATGCTGCCGATCGTGGGCATAAAGTCACGATTTTTGAAGCGTCAAATCAAATCGGTGGTCAGTTTAATATTGCCAAAACCATTCCAGGCAAAGAAGAGTTTTATGAAACTTTACGTTATTTCAAGCGTAAAATTGAATTACAACCCAATATCAAGCTCGTGCTGAATCATGTCGCTACCTATGAAGAACTTAGTGCTGAACAGTTTGATGAGATCGTGGTGGCAACAGGTGTCACACCACGTCAGTTAAATATTGAAGGAATTAATCATCCTAAGGTATTGAGTTACATTGAAGTGTTGCGTGACCGTAAGCCTGTTGGTCAAAAAGTTGCCATTATTGGTGCTGGCGGCATCGGATTTGATACCGCAGAGTATCTATCTCACGAAGGTGAAAGTGGCAGTCTAAACCCTGAAAAATTCTATGATGAGTGGGGAATTGATACCTCTTATGAACATGTTGGTGGACTAAAACAACCTGTAATTGAGCAATCACCACGAGAAATTTATTTACTACAACGTAAAACTAATTCAGTCGGTGCTGGTTTAGGAAAAACTACAGGATGGATTCATCGTACAGGTTTAAAACATCGCCATGTCAATATGATTGCAGGTGCAAGTTACGATAAAATTGATGATCAAGGTTTACATATTACCGTGGGTGAAAAAAACATGGTGTTAGAGGTAGATAATGTCGTGATTTGTGCAGGACAAGAATCTTACACTGCGATGTTTGATCAACTTCAAGCGGATGGAAAATCTGTACATTTGATTGGTGGTGCGAAAGAGGCTGGCGAGTTAGATGCGAAACGTGCCATTCGTCAGGGTGCTGAATTGGCGATGGTGATTTGATCCTTGTATTTTTATGAAATGAAAGATCTATTTTCAAAAATTAATACTATCTAAAAATAATCCCTCTCAACCTCCCTTTATAAAAGGGAGGAATTCTGCATTTCAAATAAAATTTTGCTATGCAGATTTTCACTCCTTTTAAAGGAGGAGTTAGGGGAGATTAATCTCATTGAAGGGAAATATTAAAATGAACTATCCAAACACCAAACCAGCTATTCAAAAATGGCATGACATGCTTGCAAACCGTGACATGAGTATTTTGAATGAATTACTTGCTGACGATGTGGTTTTTCGTTCACCTGTTGCATTTAAGCCGTATGAAGGCAAGCAAGTGGTATTTTTTATTTTAACCAATGTTATTCAAGTGTTTGAAAATTTTACTTATCATCGTGAATTTTATAGTGAAGATGAGCAAAATGTTGTACTTGAGTTTTCAGCTGAAGTGTCTGAAAAACAACTCAAAGGCATTGATATGATTCGCTTTAACGAACAAGGCCAAATTGTTGAGTTTGAAGTTATGATTCGTCCTTTAAGTGGTTTACAGGCTTTAGCTGTGCAAATGGGTGAACGCTTTGCAAAATATCAAGCACAATAATTGGCTTATGAAATAGTCTAAGCGTAAATGTATTCACCTAGAAATGTAAGTCATTTCTAGGCAAGCTATTATAAAGTTAAGTCATGATCAAAGCGTTCGCGTACAAAGTTAGAGAAAGCTTATGCCAATTTTGAATAAATTTAGTCAATTTACCCAAGATGTCTTAGATCACATCATCGGTGCAGAGCAGCCAAAACTCTATTACAATGCACAAGGACAACTCAAATCAGTTTTAGAAAAACTCCCGCAATTACAACAAAAATATCGACCAACGCCTTGGCTCAGTAACAATCATGTGCATTTACTGTATTTTGATATCATTAAGAAAAAAACGATTAAACTCGAATACGATCGAATAGAATCATTGACCATGCGAGATGGCGGTGTAACGGCAATTGCTTGGTATGGCTATGCTTTACCAGTAGACACACCGACTATAGTAATTATGCATACGATTACAGGTTCGCCTGAAAGTATGCGTGAATTGGTTAAAGATTTGCATGAATATACCGGTTGGCGGATTGCACTATGTTTACGTCGTGGTCATGCAGGGTTGCCTATGCCAGTACCACAAATGTCGATTTTTGGTTCAACTTCAGATCTACGTGAACAAATTCAATTTATTCAGCGAAAATTTCCGCAATCGAACTTGTATGCGGTTGGTTCATCTGCGGGTACAGGATTATTAGTGCGCTATCTGGGAGAGGTCGCAGAGGAAACACCATTTAAAGCAGCATTTGCGCTATGTCCTGGCTACAACACCAAAGATGGTTTTGAAAATGTACACCCGTTTTATAGTAAGGTGATGACCAAAAAATTATTTAAAGCTTTTATTCAACCCTATCAAAATACATGGCAGCATACCCAATCTGTTCAATTTGTTTTAAAAACCAAAACCTTACAACAGTTTCAGGAAAATTATTTTGAAATGGCGGGTTTTGCTGATTATGAAAGTTATGATCAGGCGATTAATCCGATTTATGTATTTGAAAATGTGAAAATTCCACTCATGATTTTAAATGCAGAAGATGACCCTGTTTGTTCGATTAAAAATTTTGAACCTTATAAACAAACTGTACAACAGATGCAAAATATGGTGGTGGTGACAACTAAAAAGGGTAGTCATTGTGGTTATTATGAAGGTTTTCAAACCAAATCTTGGGCATCAAAGTTAATCGCAGACTTTTTAAAACAGTTTTAGTGCTATGCGGTAGAGCATATATTTACACAAGATTAAACATCGTTTAGCGAATAAAAAGACCAGTCTATTTATAACGACTGGTTTTTTTATTGCGCATTGAAAAACCAATATTAGTTTTTCAATGCAGGTGTAGCAGCAGCGATTGCAGCAGCGACAGCATCATCTTCAGTTTGAGCTGTACCCGAGTTTGCCTTTGGTGCTGGAGTTTCTGTACGTGCAGTTTCAACAGGAGCAGGCTTTGGCGCAGCTGGTTTTGGTTGTTCAGTACGAGCAACCTCAGTAGTTTGTATAGGTTTCGGTTGTTCAACACGTGGTGTTGGTGCTGGCTGAACATCATTACGAGGAGTTGTTGTTTCAGTTTGACCTGAATTCACTTGTTCTGAAGAACCGCCCTGATTGATTTGTTGATCATGATCTTGATCCACTGTTTCAAGATTTTCAAACTGAGCAGGCTGTGGTTCAGGTTGCTGCGTTTGAGTGGTTTCAACTTTTTCAGGTTCATCATTTTTAGGTTCTTCTTTTTTCACACATGCTGTTAAAACAAGACCTGTTGCAATCAAACCACAAATTAAAAGTTTCTTATTCATATTGACACAAAATATAGCTTCTAGAGAGTACGCCTATTATAACAATAAAATTAGAGATAAAAATCATGTCTTGTAATGTTAATTTTTTATTGGAAATGCTGATAGAATAGCCAATTGTTTATTGTTCTATGAATTGATGTGAATTGACTTTGCTTTCTAGGTACAAGGTAAAGTAAAATCGCACAACATTGTAGGCCAATTTAGGCTCCATTGTACGAGAAACTTAATGACCCATTTTATATTCGTGACTGGTGGTGTTGTATCATCACTAGGTAAAGGTATTTCAGCTGCTTCAGTTGCTGCACTTTTAGAAGCCCGTGGTTTAAAAGTAACCATGGTCAAAATGGATCCATACATTAATGTCGATCCTGGGACTATGAGCCCATTCCAACACGGTGAAGTTTTTGTCACAGAAGATGGTGCTGAAACGGACTTAGACTTGGGTTATTACGAACGTTTCTTACGTCGTGCCAAAATGACCAAGTTAAATAACTTTACTTCTGGTCGTGTTTATCAAGACGTTTTAAATAAAGAGCGTCGTGGTGATTATCTTGGTGGTACAGTCCAAGTCATTCCACATATTACAGACAATATTAAAGAGCGTGTACTTCGTGCAGGCGAAGGTTATGACGTTGCGATTGTTGAAATCGGCGGCACAGTAGGTGACATTGAATCTCTCCCATTCATGGAATCTGTGCGTCAGCTTATGGTTGAGCTGGGTCATAAACGTACCATGCTCATGCACTTAACTTTACTTCCATATATTAAATCTGCGGCTGAACTTAAAACCAAGCCAACTCAACATTCGGTTAAAGAATTATTGTCAATTGGTATTCAACCAGACATTTTGATTTGTCGTACAGAGCATGATGTTGATGCAGATACGACTCGTAAAATTGCATTATTTACTAACGTAGAAGCACGTGCAGTTGTGGTCTGTAAAGATGCACGTTCGATTTACCAGATTCCTCGTACTTTCTATGAGCAAAATGTTGATGATTTAATTTGTGAACGTTTTGGTTATGACAATTTACCAGAAGCTGATTTGAGCGATTGGGACAATGTAGTTGAAGCATTGTTAAATCCCGAATATATCGTTCGTGTGGCGATGGTCGGTAAATATGTCGAACTGCCAGATGCGTATAAGTCTGTAAATGAAGCACTTTTACATGCGGGTATTCAAAACCGTGTCAAAGTTCAGATTGATTATATCAATGCTGAAGATTTAGAAGGTCAAAACCCTGCTGAAGTGTTAAAAGATGCAGATGCGATCCTTGTTCCGGGTGGGTTCGGTGAACGTGGTACTGAAGGTAAAATGAAAGCAATTCAGTATGCACGTGAAAATGGCGTGCCATTCCTTGGTATTTGTTTAGGTATGCAGTTGGCTGTGATCGAGTTTGCACGTCATGTTGCTGGTATGCCTGAAGCAACTTCAACTGAGTTTAATCGTTCTACTAAATTCCCTCTCATTGGTTTAATCACTGAATGGTTAGATGAGCGTGGTGAGATTCAGCACCGTTCTGTGAACTCTGACCTTGGCGGAACGATGCGTTTGGGTGCTCAAAAATCTGAATTGGTTGAAGGTACCAAGACACGTGACGTTTATGGGAATGCAGAAATTATCGAACGTCACCGTCATCGCTATGAAATGAATGATCGTTTCATTCCTGCGATTGAGCAAGCAGGTATGAAAATTTCAGGTTATTCAGCAGATCAACATTTAGTAGAAACTGTGGAAATTCCTGAACATCCTTGGTTTATTGCTGTACAATTCCATCCAGAATTTACCAGCTCACCACGTGATGGACATCCATTATTTGCAAGTTTTATTGATGCTGCAAAAAAACAGTATCAAAAAAGTAAATAAGCGAGCAAAACATAACTAGGAAGTTTAAATGTCACAATTAAAACCACAAGAAATTGTACGTTTAGGCGATATACAAATGGCAAATCATTTGCCATTTGTACTATTCGGCGGAATGAATGTACTTGAGTCGAAAGACTTAGCTTTTGAAATTGCAGAAACCTATGTGGATATCTGTAAACGCCTAGACATCCCTTATGTTTTTAAAGCCAGCTTCGATAAAGCCAATCGTTCAAGCTTAAACTCTTTTCGTGGACCGGGCTTAGAAAAAGGCATCGAATGGCTTGCTGACATTAAAAAACATTTTAATGTACCGATCATTACCGATGTGCATGAACCTTATCAAGCTGCGCCTGTTGCTGAAGTTGCAGACATTATCCAGCTTCCGGCTTTTTTAAGCCGTCAAACTGATCTGGTTGAAGCGATGGCAAAAACGCAAGCCATTATTAACATCAAAAAAGCACAATTCCTTTCTCCACGTGAAATGAGTCATATCCTGAATAAGTGTTTAGAAGCAGGTAATGACAAACTCATTCTGTGTGAGCGTGGTACGTCATTCGGCTATAACAACTTGGTGGTTGATATGCTTGGTTTTGACATCATGAAAGAAATGAATGTGCCTGTATTCTTTGATGTGACACACGCTTTACAAACACCAGGTGGTCGTGCTGACTCTGCGGGTGGACGTCGTGCGCAAATTACCACACTTGCACGTGCGGGTATGGCGACAGGCCTTGCAGGTTTATTTTTAGAAGGGCATCCAGACCCTGAAAAAGCCAAATGTGATGGACCTTGTGCATTACGAATGTCTCAACTTGAGCCATTCTTAGCACAGCTAAAAGAATTGGATACTTTAGTTAAAGGATTCAAAAAGTTAGATACGCATTGATGCTTTTATTTTTGAGCATCTTATTATTAATCAACTGAGGAAATATTCATGAGCCAAATCGTTGACATTCGTGCACGTGAAATCTTGGACTCTCGTGGTAACCCTACCATCGAAGCAGACGTAATTTTGGACTCTGGCGTTGTAGGCCGTGCATGTGCACCATCTGGTGCTTCAACTGGTTCTCGTGAAGCTTTAGAACTTCGTGACGGTGACAAAGCACGTTACTTAGGTAAAGGTGTTCGCACTGCGGTTCAAAACGTAAATGGTTCAATCAAAGACTTATTAAAAGGTCAAAACGTATTTGAACAAAAAGCAATTGATGACAAAATGATTGCGCTTGATGGCACTGAAAATAAAGAAAAATTAGGTGCTAACGCAACTTTGGCGGTATCACTCGCTGCTGCGCGTGCTGCATCTGCTGAAAAGAAAACTGAATTGTTCCAATATATCGCAGATTTACGTGGTCAAACGACGTTATCTATGCCTGTTCCAATGATGAACATCATCAATGGTGGTTCACACGCAGATAACACTGTAGATATTCAAGAATTCATGATCGAGCCAGTAGGTTTCACATCTTTTGCTGAAGCTTTACGTGCAGGTGCGGAAATTTTCCATTCTTTAAAATCTGTACTTAAAAAACAAGGTTTAAATACAGCGGTTGGTGATGAAGGCGGTTTTGCACCTAACCTTCGTACCAACGAAGAAGCGATTACTGCGATTCTTGAAGCGATTGGTCAAACTGGCTATAAAGCAGGTTCTGACATCATGCTTGCACTTGACTGTGCATCTTCAGAATTCTATAAAAATGGTCAATATGTGCTTGCAGGTGAAGGCAACAAAGCATTCACAAGCAACCAATTTGCTGACTATTTAGCTGGTCTTGTGAAGCAATATCCAATTATCTCTATCGAAGATGGTTTGGATGAGTCTGATTGGGAAGGTTGGGCTTATTTGACTTCTATCCTTGGTGATAAAATCCAATTGGTTGGTGATGACTTGTTCGTAACTAATCCTAAGATTTTACAACGTGGTATTGATGAGAAAATCGGTAACTCGATCTTAATCAAATATAATCAAATTGGTACATTGTCTGAAACTTTAGATGCAATTTACCTTGCTAAAGCAAATGGTTATACAACTGTAATTTCTCACCGTTCTGGTGAAACTGAAGATTCTACAATTGCAGATCTTGCTGTTGGTACTGCTGCAGGTCAAATCAAAACAGGTTCACTTTCACGTTCTGATCGTATTGCGAAATATAACCAATTGCTTCGTATCGAAGAATTAACACATGCAGTTTACCGTGGTAAAGCTGAATTTAAAGGTTTGAATTAATTTTTATAAATTACTTTAGATTAAAAAAACCACTCTGAAAAGGGTGGTTTTTCTTTTGTAGTTTATTGCTTTATAAGTGAAAATTGTACCTATTAACATTCTTATAAAAGCATTCATATGAACTCCATAAGATAGTCACTTGCTTGTTTAAATTTACAACCAGTCAAACTTAAGGCACATAAATATTATCTAAAAGAAAAATAAATTTCTTATTCACTTCAAAGACATTCGTTGACATGATCAAATCACTTAATCCTTCTTCTTTTGTATAAAGATCGATATAAACATTCCAACCTCCACCAAAATATTGACATACTGAAGTATTCCAAGATTCGTTCGGTATAAAAGTTACTCCATAATCATCCACACTATTGAAAATATCTTGAGCATGTAAAATATCTATTTGTTCAACATCTTTGATTGAATTTAATCTCAGAATATCTTTATTTTTTAAACTTTCGATAATTTCTACGAGCGTTTCTTTCCAAATACTCGGAATTTTTGACAATTTTCTATATCATAGGTTACAGGAGCGATTAGACTCATTGATATCACCATTATTCATTTTAATGACTGTGAACTTTTTTCTGATTGATAAATTAAGAGAATATTTATTCTAAAGTTTTCTCCACCATTTGCATATTTACCACAGTAAAGCGTTCTCCATCCCTCTGATTTGATGTATATTGAACGCATAATTTAATGCTGCTCTAATCCACATACACTATGCCAGAAGTCCTCAAATCAACTTCAAGTAAAATTATTCTTGTCATTGCATTGATAATCATTGCAGTGCTCCAATACCGTTATTGGTTTGGCGAAGGTGGATACTTTCCACATCAAGCGCTGCTACAACAAATTCAACAACAAACTGAAGTCAATAACGAGCTCAAAGAACGTAACCGTATTCTTGCGGCAGAAGTTTATGACTTAAAGAATGGTGCTGAAGCTATTGAAGAACATGCACGCCTTGATTTGGGGCTGATCAAACCACATGAAACCTTTGTACAAATGAGTACCATTAGCACTCATTACAAGCCGATTTATATCGATCCAAATGCAGATGTAGATAATAGAACCAATGAAGACAGTAATGCAGACACCGCACCATCACAACCTTAAAATTTGGGCAATTATTCCTGCTGCGGGGTCTGGAAGTCGGTTTTCAAAAACAGAATTAAAACAATACCAACGTATTCAAGACAAAACAGTTTTAGAACATACTGTAAATCGTTTGAACCAATTGACATTGGCAGGCTGTGTTTTAGCGATTGGCGAGCAAGATGATGTTGCACAAGCATTGAAATTTGAAAATACTGAAAATATCCATTTTTGCCTTGGTGGTGCAGAACGCGTGCATTCTGTATTAAATGCTTTGATTTATTTAAGCAAGATAGCTGCGCCTGAGGATATTGTTTTGGTACATGATGCAGCTCGACCTTGTGTAACAGCAATGTGTTTGAATGATCTTATAAGTACGGTTGTAAATTCAGCATCAAGTGCCATTTTAGCGATCCCTGTGCGAGATACTTTAAAACGAATTGTAAATAATCATGACATTGAGCAGACTGTCAGTCGTGAGCAACTCTGGCAGGCTCAAACACCTCAAGCTTCACGTCTTGGAAAACTAAAAAATGCTATAGAAACGGCATTAAAAAATGACATTGTCATTACAGATGAAGCAAGTGCATTAGAGTATATCGGTGAGTCTGTACGAGTCGTGCAAGGTCGCTCGGACAATATTAAAATTACTTATCCTGATGATTTGGAGTTAGCACGCCTGATTTTAACTGCACAGCAAGATACAATAGCTTCTCGTGAATGAGAAATACGATCTAAGGCTGTATTCTTATTCATTTCTCTTTATAATTTTGTTTTCCCGTTTTTGTTGTAGAAAATAACATGCAACCTACTGAGCAATATCGCTTCTTGCGACACTCCTTGAGGGATGGTCGGAGTTTTAATGAAAATACCTCAAGATGGGATAAATTGCATTTAGATCCTTGGTTATTAGCTTTTCTAATCATCAATGCTATTTTGGGCTTATTAATGGTGTATAGCGCATCCGACCAAGATGTCGGTATGTTGACACGCCAAGCGATTAGTTTTGCAGTTGGGTTTGTTTTATTGTTCTTGTGTGCTCAAGTCCCCCCAAAAGTTTATCAAGCCGTTAGTCCATGGTTTTATGGAATAGCCATACTCTTGTTAGTTCTAGTGCTCTTGGTTGGAGATGTGCGACTTGGGGCAAAGCGTTGGTTAACTGTTCCTGGGATCGGCAGTATGCAGCCGAGTGAGTTTACCAAGTTTGCTATGCCTATGGTGATGGCATGGTATTTTTCACGGCAACCGTTACCGCCAAAGTTTAAGCATGTGATTGGTGCTTTGATTTTGATGGTGCTGCCATTCGGGTTAGCTTTATTACAACCCGATTTGGCGATCGGGATTGTGATCGGTGGAGTATTTGCATTATTTTTAAGTGGAATGTCGTGGACATTGATCATTGGAGCGATTGCAGCGGCTGGGATGGCGTTGCCTTTGGTCTGGATGTTTGTATTACAAGCTTATCAAAAGAAACGGATTCTAACCTTGTTTGATCCTGAGTCGGATGCTCTTGGGGCAGGTTGGAATATTATCCAGTCTAAAATTGCCATTGGTTCAGGTGGTTTAACAGGGAAGGGATATCTAGGGGGGACGCAGTCACAATTAGGATATTTACCTGAACATCACACTGACTTTATTATGTCGACTTATGCAGAAGAGTTTGGTTTTATTGGTGTTTTTCTACTTTTTGTGTTGTATGCTGCGATTATTTTCCGTTGTATGATGATCAGCCTAAACTGTTTCCATAATTATGGTCGTATTTTGGCAGGCACGATTGGTTTGTCCTTATTTTTCTTCGTGTTTGTTAACTCTGGCATGGTCAGTGGCATTTTACCCGTGACTGGTGATCCATTGCCTTTGATGAGTTATGGTGGGACAGCGGTTATTACACTCTTGGCGAGTTTCGGGATTGTGATGTCGATTCATACCCATCGATAAGATAATAAAGGGATATTTGACAAAATATCCCTTTTATTTGCAAAAATAAATTTAAGTTGTTGCTCGCTAAATATAAATATTTTCGCTTTTTAAAAAATAAAGGAAATCACCTATGATCCACCGTTTTTTATTTGCAACTGCTGTTATTTTAAGTTGCGCTGCTATAACACCTACATATGCGGCATCACAACAACATGAAGTACAAACTGCAACTGAAACATCAAAAGCAAGTGCAAGTCATCAAGCTGATTTTAATTTGTTCATCCGTTTGATGGAGCAAGTAGATATGCAGAAAATGACAATGATGACAGAAGAAGGCGAAGAAAATTCAAGGGTTGAGCAGAAAGCACAAGTGGCTGAAGTGATAAAAAATTTACAAGCTTTAAGTCAATCACTAGATCAAGCTAAGTTTATAACGCCTGAAGGTAAAAAAGTTAAAGCTGCTTTTGTGGCTTATAATGATGATTCAATTTATTTGCTAAAAAATCAAGAGCAATGGGAAAATGATGAGAAGCAAAAAGAAAAATTAATAGCGAATTCCATGCAGTTAAATCAAACGCTAATAGAAGCTTTGCAAAACTTAAAAATGCTTGCAAGGCAATAGTAACTTATTGAAGTGATACCCATGTGGTTAAATGTACAAACCTTATATCCTTGTTATTATTGCCATCATCAGTATTTCAAAGAAGATACACTAAGTTATGCTGATGGGCGGATGTTATGTAAAGATTGTGCTAAACACATTATTGTTACCACAGAAAATTTACAGCTTGTTGCAGAATGGGTGCTCAAACAAATTGAAGTTTTAGGTTTGCGGTTTATGCGTGGTTATACGCATGTCAGTTTGATCAGTAAAGAAAAAATGAAAAATTTGGGCTATGATCATGCCGAAGGTTTAGCAACCAATACGGTTAGTACCAATATGTTTTTAAAAAATCATCACCTGCATGCGCAAATTAATGTCATTTACGGTATGCCGACTGCAAATCTAGTTTGGGTTTTAAGCCATGAAATAGGGCATGTGTTGCTGTCACAACATCAATATCAATTTAACAGCATGGCTGAAGAAGAAGGTTTTTGTCAGCTCATTGCATTATTGGTGAGTCAAAGATCACAAAATCCTTTAATGCCGAGGGTATTACATAAAGAATTGAATAACCCTGATCCAATCTATGGCGATGAATTACGAAAAGCCTATGCAGCGTATCAACAACAAGGCTTTTCACAATATTTTCAAAAATTTATATAATTGGTTAAACTTTTATCATTTTAAAGCGGTAAATAGGTATAAACCAAACCATACGAAATCGCTGCAATTAAAGTCGCTAACACGATTTTTTTAAACTTAAAATAAATCCCCGTTAAGACCGCAAAACCCACTAATATGGCAAAGCTTTTATTGGGTGTTTCAATCAAGGGTGGCAAGGTAGCAACGACCAACATAGAACTAATCGCGGCAATACCAATACTTCCCAAAGCAATTTTTAGCCATGTCGCACCACGTGCTTGCTGATTTTTTTGATTCTTTTGAATCACAAATAGTGGGCCAAAACGTGAAGCAAAATTCGCTATTCCTACAATGATGCCGACTAAAATAATTTCAAGATCCATGTTATTCTCCTGAATGATTCATAGCGACATCATCATGTTGCTTTAATACATAATATTTGAACATGCCTGCCAGTATTCCTGAGAGTATTCCAATAAATATCGCAGCAGATAAGTTGATGAAATAACAAGAAATCGCAGCCACAATCAAAGATACACTCACGACAAGGGTGTGTTTCTTTTCAAAAGCAGCCAAAAGAAAACTTAAGAACAAAGCAGGCAGTAAAAAGTCCAATGCGGCCTGTAAAAACTTGGGTAAATTTGCCACTTGATCGGAGAATAAACCACCTAAAAGCGAACCTAAAGCCCAAGATATCCAGCTACATAAACTGAGGCCAAGCATCCAAGATTCAGACCATTCCTGACGTCTTTGCGACAGCTTAATCATACCTGCGGCAAAAACTTCATCAGTTAAACCCCAAGCCCATACTGCTGTTTTCTTTAAATTTAAACGATCTTGAATCAGGTTTTGTAGTGCAGGACCATATAGAACATGGCGAATGTCTAATGCAATTACTGTCAGTGCAGTCATCCAAATCGAGGTACCACTACCAAGTAATGCCACCACTAAAAATTGACTCGCACCTGCATACATCGAGCAAGAGAGAAACAATGCTTCCCAAGCAGTAAAACCAAATTGTGTTGCAGAAACACCGAAAGCAAAAGAGACTGGTAAATAAGTAAAAATAATCGCTTGACTATCTTTAGCGCCTTGCCAAAAACCAGCAGCTTTGACGGAGGAAGTTGTGTGTTGGGACACGTAACACCTAATTGGGAGTAAAACAAAAGGTAAAATCAAGATTGTGTATTGTACCTGAATTTACTAGCATAGTGCTTAATTGTTTAATTTGGCGATGTGCTATGTTTTCAGTGAAATTTTCTTCTTTGCTTAAGTCAGGCTTAATACTGAGTATTTTACTGGTGCAAGGCTGTGGTAATTCATCATCTGAACCTAAAGCACCGTTGAAACCAGCACCAAAACTCACCAATGACGCAACAGCTTATGCGCAAGCAGCTTGGAAGCTAATCAATGAGGTTGAGCCTTTTGTTTACCGTAAGCAACTGAATTTAATAGAAGAAAAAGTAAGAAAACCTGTTCGAAAACTAAGTGCAGACTGGCGTATCAATGTCAAAATGACGGATTCAGTGACAGAAGGAAAGTATGCTTTATGTCGAAAATCATTAACCAGTTTGGATAATTTTGCGCGTGCAACTCTCGAAAAAGACAAAGCTTTGAACCAAAAGAAAGCAGATTACGAGCGTGATAAAGCACAATGTAAAGATGCAATTGACAATCCGAGTTTAGGTAATACCAAAGCCAACACAAATTTATTTTAAAATCTGTTTTAAATCCTTTGCGGATTTAACAAGTTTAATGTCCATTGAAATAGCCTAAGTTTTTTTGACTTTTAATTAAGGTTAGAAAATGATGTGTGACGATACTGACTTGGGCTCATTTCAAATTGTTTCTTAAATGCTTGGCTAAATGCAGTTTCAGAAGAATAACCGACTTGATGAGCAATTTGCTGGATGCTTAATTGTCCTTGTTTTAAATATTGGCTGGCTAAACGCAAACGATGTTGTTGCAAATAGGCGAGTGGTGTTTCACCGACAATTTGGTTAAATAAGCTGGCAAATTTAGAACGCGACATACAACATTGTTCAGCTAAACTCTCAACCGTCCATGCGATTTCAGGTTGGCTGTGGATCACCGCAAGTGCATTGGAAAGTTCAGGATGAATTAAGGCATTTAACCAGTTATTTTGGTCTTGCAATTGCTCGATATAATCACGTACACATTCGATCATCATAATACTGACGATATGATCCATAATTTTATTTTTGCCTGCTAAGGTTCTTTGTGTATCGGAAGCGACAAAGTACAAACCGATGCGTAACCACTCTGGCGCAGTATCGCTCAATGCATTTTTGATATGAATAAATGGCGGCAGTGCATTAACTAATGGGCGAGCCATGATCGCATTGAGATGACAACGTACTGCTAAAATCAGTGTTTTCTCAGAATTACCTTCTCCAAACTCAATTGCATCATGTCGTAAACCACAAAACAAAGGATTAATATCTAAAGATTCTACTAATTTCGTGTTGGCTTGATTTGAAACTGCATGGGCTAAGCCCGCAGGAATTAGAATCATATCTCCAGTATTTAAATGAATATCTAGCTGATCTGAAAAGCGTAAATGCGCTGTACCATACAAAATGATATGTGCGATCACAGCATCTTGGGCAGCACTGTGAAATGCCCAATTGCCTTGAGCTTGTAAATAAAGATATTCAGAATGGTTAAGATGAATATCATCAAAGATTTTACTGAGAGCATCCATATAAGTAAAAAATATCAAAAATACAGCATAGAAGTGATATTGCTATTAAAACATGTGCTTAAAGGACAATCTCTAGCTTAAACAAGCCAAAGACTTTTTCATAGCTTTTTTGGACGCTTACAACTGTTTTGCTTGCATAAATTTAGCAAAGATAAAGATAAGAAATAAAAGGATGATTATTATGAATGCGCCAGTAATTTTAAATGAACAGCAATTACAGGAAGTATCGACAAAATCTTTGTTAGAACTCGATAAAAAGCGTTATCTTTGGGCGATTAGCCCAGCCTTACCTGTAATTGGTATTGGTATTTTAGCAGGTTATCAATTTGCACCTAAACCTTTAAAAAAAGTTTTTGCGTTGGGTGGGCCGATTGTATTGCACTTGGTCATTCCTGTAATTGATTCGATTATTGGAAAAGACACCAACAATCCGACTGATGAAGATATTAAACTCCTTGAGAAAGATCCATATTACGCACGTTTAGTAAAAAGTTTTATTCCTTTTCAATATCTTGCCAATGTTTATGCCTGTTATTTGGTCAGCCGTGAAAATACCTCTTTCCTAGATAAGATTTTATTGGGTATTTCAATGGGTGCGATTAATGGAATTGCGATTAATACTGCACATGAACTTAGTCATAAACATAATAAATTTGATCAATATGCTTCACATTTAGCTCTTGCACCTTCGGGATATAATCATTTCCGTATCGAACACACTTATGGGCATCATAAACGTGCTGCAACACCTGAAGATCCAGCTTCAGCACAAATGGGCGAAACTTTTTATGAGTTTTTACCACGCACAGTGATTGGTTCTTTTAAATCTGCCATTGAAATCGAAACACGTCGTTTAAAAAGAAGGGGCTTAGATTTCTGGACAAAAGAAAATGAGCTGTTACAAGGTTGGTCAATGAGTGCAACTTTCCACGGCACAATGCTTAAACTTTTTGGAAAAAGCACTTTGCCGTACCTTATTGCTCAGTCTGCCTATTCAATTGGTTTGTTCGAAGTGATTAACTATATTGAGCATTATGGTTTGCTACGTCAAAAAGATGAAAATGGTAAATATGAACGTACTATGCCTGAACACAGTTGGAATAATAACAACATTGTGACCAATTTATTTTTGTATCAATTACAACGTCATTCTGATCATCATGCTTATCCAACTCGACCTTTCCAAGCATTGCGTCATTTTGATGAAGCACCTGAACTACCAAGTGGTTATGCAACGATGTTATTGCCTGCACTCATCCCAGCAATTTGGTTTAAAATGATGGATAAGCGTGTATTTGATCACTATAACGGTGATTTAAACAAAGCCAACATTTATCCCAAACGTCGTGCAAAACTATTTAAGAAGTTTGGGGTAGTTGATAAATTATTGAATCAATAGTGCTGTATTTTTGAATATTAAAGAGACTTGCTGAAGTCTCTTTTTTATTGGAATTGTTTTTTCTATTAAAATAATCATTCTTTAAGAATATTACTATATATCATATGAGTGAATACTTTAAGATAATTCTTGAATATGAACGGATAAGTTTGTCTCGTCATCATTAATAACAAAAATAATTTTTTTATTAAAAACAGTTAAATCATATCCTTGATTTAAAATTTTCCATGATTTTATGAAATCCCGCATATTTGAAAATTGAAATTCAACAAAAAATTCTCGTTCAAAAGGAATATAGTAGTAATCATATCTATCTAATAATTTCCCCATTTCTTCCTCTAACTCAATACAATTTAAGATCACTTTCCCTACTGAATTAATTTTATAATATGCTTTAATTTTCTCATAGATTTCAGGATAACCATCAAAATACTCTTTTATGGAAATGTTCTCCACGCCTTTAAGTTGGCTCATAAAATGTTTAATTTTGTTTTTTAATACTAATACTTTTAATCTTTCATTCATAAGTCAATCATTAAAAATATAAAATTATATTTTACTGAAGCATAATCGATCCTAAAACCTTTAAATTTATCCATCCATATCATCAGCAAACGGTTAAAGAACAAAAATCCCCATAAGCTCAAGTCCTATGGGGATTCTGATTTTACTTCAAAAATAGAAAATTATTTTTCTACAATCGCTGTCACACCTTGACCGCCCGCAGCACAGATCGAGATTAAAATTTTACCTGAACCTTTTTGGTTTAAGATTTTAGCAGCAGTTGCCAAAATACGACCACCTGTTGCAGCAAATGGGTGACCCGCAGCAAGTGAAGAACCATTGATATTGAGTTTAGACATATCAATAGAACCTAAAGGCGCATCTAAACCTAGACGTTCTTTACAGAATTTTGGATCTTCCCAAGCTTTTAAAGTCGATAAAACTTGCGATGCGAATGCTTCATGAATTTCATAATAATCAAAATCTTGAAGTTTCATGTTAGCACGCTCAAGCATACGAGGAACTGCATAAGCAGGTGCCATCAATAAGCCTTCTTTTTTGTTTACAAAATCAACCGCAGCCGTTTCTGAGAATGATAAATAAGCAAGCACTTCGTGACCATTGGCTTTTGCCCATTCTTCAGATGCTAAAAGCACCACAGAAGCACCGTCAGTCAGTGGAGTAGAGTTACCTGCAGTCATGGTTGCATTATCGCCTTTACCAAAAGCAGGCTTTAATTTTGCAAGTTTTTCTACAGAAGAATCTGCACGTAAGTTGTTGTCACGCTCAAGCCCCATAAATGGTGTGATTAAGTCGTCAAAGAAACCTTCTTCGTAGGCTTTTGCCATTTTTTGATGAGAAGATGCAGCAAGTTGGTCTTGTGCTTCACGAGAAATGCCCCATTCAAGCGCAGTGATTGCTTGATGGTCACCCATAGACAAACCTGTACGTGGTTCACCATTTTTAGGTGCATCGAGTAAATCTTTTACGTTAATTTTTGTTAATGCTTTAAGGCGATCTTTACCAGTTTTTGCGATATTGAGCTCAAGTAAAGCTTTACGTAAACCATCACCAAAAGCAATTGGTGCATCAGAAGTTGTGTCTACACCGCCCGCAATACCGACTTCGATTTGACCCAGTGCGATTTTATTGGCAACAGCAAAAGCTGCTTGTAGACCAGTACCACATGCTTGTTGAAGATCGTAAGCAGGTGTTTCAGGTGCAAGTTGAGTGTTTAAAACACATTCACGTGTCATGTTAAAATCACGGCTATGTTTTAATACTGCGCCTGCAACCACTTCACCTAAACGTTGGTCTTGTAGTTTATAGCGTTCAATTAAACCATTGAGTGCCGCAGTCAGCATATCAATGTTGGTTGCTTTAAAATATGCACCGTTTGAACGAGCAAATGGAATACGGTTACCACCAATAATTGCAACACGGCGAATGGTATTTTGACTCATGGTTTTTCCCTGTGAAACAGAAGTTTGAGAAGTCGATGGAGTTTTAACTGGATCAGCTTTTTGTGATGTAGAAGCAGTCGTTTTACGTGCAGTTGATGCGCTGGTACGACGTGGTTTACTCGTGCTATTGGTAGCACGTGTGGTTGTCGTGGTACTTTTGCTGGCGCGTGTACGTGGCTTTGATGTATTTGACACTTCTTCCGTCGTAGAATTTTTGACTGTTGGATTTTCTTGAGTTGTTTTGCTCATAAGGCTTTTCCAAGCATGTGGCTAATCTTCTTGGGTGTAACACTATCATAATTGTGCTGTAGTCGAATTGACTATAATGACATTTGCCATTGCATTCAGGTCAAGACATGTGGCGTACAACTCAAGTATTATTTAGCTGAAACATAATAAGCCTATTAAATTATAAGTATCTGAGATTACACTGAAGTTAAAGGGTACCTACTGGCTTATTTAAAAATTTATTTACTGAGAGATTATCACCATGACTGATCAATACCAAGCATTCGCAAAATCCCCAATTGGTAAATTTGTCATCAAAAATTTAGGTTTACCTTCACCACTTGAGTTAGATCGTTTTGAATCAGCAAGCCCTGTTGTAAAAGGTGCGGTTTTATTGGGTGCTGCACCTAAAGGATTGTTTTCAAGTGAAATTGCTCAAGTATTAAGTAATATCCATGCCAATAGTTATGTAGGCAACAATGTTGAATTGCAACAAGAAGCTGCAAAGGTAGGCTTAACTGTTGGCGCATTTAACGAAGGCGATAAAGAATCGAAGTTTAAAGCTGTCGTATTTGATGCTTCAGGCATTCAAAACTCAGAAGACTTAATTGAACTTCATAAATTCTTTAACCCAATTGCACGCCAAATTCAAAACTCTGGTCGTGTGATTGTGATTGGTTTAACACCTGAAACAGCACCGACTGTAAAACAAGCAATTGCACAACGTGCTTTAGAAGGTTTTGTAAAGTCTGTTGCTAAAGAATTTAAAAAAGGTATTGCTGCTGACTTAATCCTTGTCGATGCAGATGCTGCGAAAAACTTAGAATCTTCTTTACGTTTCTTAATTTCACCACGTTCAGCGTATGTTTCTGGTCAAGTTATTCATGTTTCAAAAGCAAATGTGGTTGATGTGGACTGGGCAAAACCTTTAGCAGGTAAAACTGCTTTGGTGACGGGTGCAAGTCGTGGGATCGGTGAAGCGATTGCACATGTGCTTTCACGTGATGGCGCACATGTGATTTGTTTAGATGTTCCACAACAACAAGCTGATTTGGATCGTGTTGCAAGTGAAATTGGTGGTTCAACACTGGCAATTGACATTACGGCTGCTGATGCTGGTGAGAAGATCAAAGCTGCTGCGGCTGCACAAGGTGGTTTAGATGTTATCGTACACAATGCAGGTGTGACACGAGATAAAACTTTGGCAAATATGAAGCCTGAAATGTGGGATCTTGTGATCAACATTAACTTGTCTGCGGCTGAACGTATTAACGATTATTTATTGGCAAATAAAGGTTTAAATGCCAATGGTCGTATCGTATGTGTATCTTCTATTTCAGGTATTGCAGGAAACTTGGGTCAAACCAACTATGCAGCGTCTAAAGCAGGTGTAATTGGTTTGGTGAAATTTACTGCACCAATTTTAAAAGATGGAATTACCATTAATGCGGTTGCACCTGGTTTCATCGAAACACAAATGACGGCTGCGATTCCATTTGCAATCCGTGAAGCAGGTCGTCGTATGAACTCGATGAGCCAAGGCGGTCAACCTGTTGATGTTGCAGAAACGATTGCATTATTTGCAGCAACTGCATCGACTGGTTTAAATGGTAATGTGGTACGTGTTTGTGGTCAAAGCTTGCTAGGAGCTTAATAACATCGCTTTATTCCCTCTCCTTTAAGGAGAGGGTGACTAGCACCCTCAACCTCTTGCGGAGCATACTCCGCATCCCCGAGGGAGAAGGGGCTTTAAATATCGAAATAAAACATGTAAAGGTCTAGTATGAATACTCGCCATTTTAGTCAACTTCCAAAACCTTATGTGGCTTATGCAAAAGTCGTACAAGGTTTGATCATTAAAAAACCGAAAGGTGAAAAAGTGCTACCACAAGTTGAATATGTGGTGGATTCTTTTCAGGTCGATCAATCCCATTTAAAAGCTTATAATGAAGTTTGTGGCTTTAAAAATAATGGGTATATTCCTGCGATTTACTTAGCGGTATTGTCGCAAAGTTTGCAAATGCATATGATGACAACTGAAGCATTTCCATTTGCAATTTTAGGTTTGGTACATATTCGTAATCAAATCAAACAAACACGTAAAATCGGGGTAAATGAAAAACTGACCTTATCATGTGCATTTGGTGAAGTGAAACCACATGACAAAGGCTTACAATTTGACTTTATTACCACTGCAAAAGTCGGCAATGAAGTCATCATGGAAGGTTTAACGACCTATCTATCCCGTCAAAAAACCGATGCGACAACAACCGAAAAAGCCAAAGAAAACCCAGCACCTGATTATCAAGTGCAAGCTGTTTGGAATGTCGCTGAAAATACAGGTCGTCGCTATGCGAAAGTATCAGGCGATTTTAACTTGATTCACGTACACGCTTTAACGGCTAAAGCATTTGGTTTTAAACAGGCGATTGCACACGGTATGTGGAGTAAAGCACGCGCATTGGCGAGTTTAACTTTGCCAGATGCGTATGAGGCTGATGTTTATTTTAAATTGCCAATGTTCTTGCCTTCAACCGTTGAGTTTTTGACAGCACAACAAACGCAAACAACAGATTTTCTGATTCGCAATGAAAAATCACACAAACCGCATGTTGCAGGTATAGTCAAAACACAATAAGATCAAATAAGATAGAGAGCCTAAGTCGAGATGATTTAGGTTTTTTTTTGAGATGAAATAACAATAAGGGTGAAGCCATGAGTGCGATCAAGGAAATTTTGTTTGCGGATAAGAAAAACTTTCAAGGTTATGTAGATGAACGTTTTGTAGATTTAGCAGAACAGTTTAGCCGTTTACAAGATGGTCGTACCCAATTTGGTGGCGCAGCGTTGACAGTTTATTTTCAAGGTGAAAAAGTCGTTGATATTTTTACAGGGAAAAAGTCAGAAACTGAAAATTGGACATCCGACACATTATCTGTATGTTATTCCACAGGAAAAGGAATTTTAGCAACACTTGCTCATATTTTAGTGAGTGAAGGCTTTATTGATTATGATACGCCAGTGGTTAAATATTGGCCTGAGTTTGGGCAAAATGGCAAAGAAAAAATCACCTTACGGCATATTTTGAGCCATCAAAGCGGTATGTTTGATATTCGAAATATGATTGCCCATGCAAAAGAAATGGCAGATTGGCAGCATATGCTCAAAGTGATTGAGCAAGCAAAACCTCGTTTTCAAGTCGGTCAAGATATTGCCTATCAAGCTTTAACCTTTGGTTGGTTGGTGGGTGGTGTATTAGAAAAAGCCACTGGACAGCCGTTAAAATGGTTAATGCAAAAATATTTGGTTGATCCTTTGGCTCTTGATGGTGCTTATTTTGGTGTACCAAGTGCTGAATTGGTCAATGTCGCAAGGCTGATTCCGAAAGCACAAAAGCAAATCGCTGAACAGGTGGCACAACCTAAAAAAGCCAAGAAAAAATCTAAAATTTCATTTTCAGATAAATTAATCGAACTCAGTGGGCAAAACCCACAAGACTTTTTAGATGCCATGGTTCCTAAGAGTATGAAAGAATTTAGTTTCTTTAGTGATGAAGGATTACAGGCCGTCATTCCTGCGGCAAACGGGGTATTTACAGCCAAAAGTTTAGCAAAAATTTATGCCATGCTTGCCAATAAAGGCGTGTGGGAAGGACAAGTGCTGATTAAACCTGAAATATTTGCGGAACTAAGTAAAATTCAGAACATAAAACGTGACAGAGTTATGCCTATTCCAATGAAATGGCGATTAGGTTATCATCGCGTTATCACGATGGGCAAGCGTGCGAAAAAAGGCTTTGGGCATATTGGTTACAATGGTTCAGGTGCTTGGTGCGATCCGCAACGTGGACTTAGTTTTGCATATACCCATAATTTTGCGATTGGTTCGATTACTGGAGATTATCGCCTGTGGGGCTTGTCGCAAGAAGCGTTGCGCTGTGCAGATGCTGAGCTGAAAGGGAGTAAAGGTTGGTTTTAGTATTGTTAAGATAAGTTTTAAAATACGCAATAATGGAACTGTGTATCAATATTTTAATGGAATAAAAGTCGCGTGAAAAACAAAAAACTCGTTATTGCTTTAAGTTTGTGTTTGGTGGGAACTGCTTTTGCAAGTACGATTTTATCGCCAAATACAAACAACCAAAGTGGTCAAATTCCAAGTGGTTATACTGAGCTGGAGTTTAATCTTGCAAATGGGAATTGGATCAAAAATTTATATTTGCCTAAAACAGCGAAAAATAATGATCGCATTACCATTAATTCTACAGCAGGCTATTCAGCCTATCTGGATACTTCAAATACGGATATTCCGTTAGAATCTTTAGAAATAAAAAATAATACTTCTTATCAATTTGTTTTTAATGGAGCTCAACAAAAATGGCTTCTTTCGGGAAATATCGTCTATCCAACCCATAATGTTGCAAATTACAATGTTAGTATTACATCGGCTATCCCTAAAATTACATTGAAAACTGACCAATGGGCGCAACAAATCAGTTTGCCTGATGCTGCGACAGATGGGCAACTTGTCCAAATTAGTTCTGATGCAGACAAAGAATCAAGTGTAAATCGAAGCAATTTATTATTTACTAGTAGCTATATTTTGAAAAAAGGCGATTCATTTTGGTTTAAATATAATAAAGCCTTGAACCGTTGGATTCCTGAACAAATTAAACCTTATCAAGTCAATGTTTCAAGTCTAGGAACAACGCTTACTCAGGTCAAAGCACCAATCACAGAAGTGGTATTTTCTAATGGCAATTGGGTGAATGGATTTACATTGCCTCAAAAAGCCAGTGATCGTGATCGAATTATTGTGCGCTCCAGTGCAGATTGGGCAGCCAATATTCAAAACACCAATACCAATACACAGGCGACTTTAAAACTTAAAAAAGACAGTCGCTATGAGTTTATGTATGTGGCGGATCGTGGACAATGGATTTTAATGTCTGCCCCTGTGCTACGACTTCAAGCAAAAGATTTAACCAATCAGCAAATTCCAAATATGGAGCAACCCACTACACGGGTGCAGATCGCAAACTCAAATTGGCAAAGTAGTCTGAATTTACCATTGACTGCTAAGATTGGCGATAAAGTTATTTTAAATTCATTAGCAGCTTGGAACACCAAAATCACTGCAAAAAATGGCTTAAATACAGTCATTAAAAAGGATGAAACGCAACGCTATATCTATACTGCTACGGGATGGGTTGCTGATAGTGCAACGATTGATATTTTATTGGTCAATAGTCCTGAAGTATCACAAAAGCTAGGAGCAAGCGCAGCCAAACTTCGTTTATTGGAAGATTCGGATTTAACCAATAACGCTGCTGAAAATTCAAATGCACAGTTTTATATTAGAAATGTTGGATATTTAGAATATAAAATTCCATCACAAACACGTTTACTGGATGTCATAAGCACTGGTCGTACAGATACCACAGTGCAAAATGAACGTAATCGTGTTTTTGCTGATGCTGTTTATTATCAAGGTGCAGAGAGTGATCCTGCTGCATGTGGGTGGGGCTGGGTAAATATTACACCTTCTGAATTTAATATGATTAGTGCTGGGAATTTGAGTTGTAATGTGGGGGTGATGCGCCATGAGTTTGGACATAATTTAGGATTGAATCATAATAACTCAAACACCATTGGACAAGGCTTTGAACATCCACTCGGTAGTACAGTGATGGGCGGAAACAGTTTACCTTATTATTCTAGTCCAAGTTTATATCATCCAAAATATGGCTACCGTTTGGGTGTGGATAATGAAATTGATGCTGTGAGTTTGATCAATAAGAATGCACCGATCGTTGCACAATTTAAGCAATCATAACCTTGATGAATAAGTTAATTTTGATGTTCTCCATCGCAATTGTACTGATTGCGATGCTATTTTTTTATTTTAAACCAAGTGTAATGACTTCTCCTGAAGTGGTTGCTAAACAACAATCGCATGAAAAAAATGGACAGAATAACCCAACAGATCATGATGCAAAAACCCTTAAAAATCGAACAGCGCATGAAAATACACAAATCATGCAACCGCTAGAAATGAATAGGCAATTATTGGTTAGCCATTCACCTGAAACTCAACAAGATGATCAACATTATCATTTTTCTTTTGATCATCAGAGCTTAGCTGCTAAACAGTTAGGTGATCATGTTCAAATTCAAATGTTGCAATTTGGCTTAAATCGAGATGGTGTTTTAGTCAGTAAAGATATTTTAGATGAAGGAATCGTACGTTGGCGGGGGCGTTTTGAAGGTTTGCCTGAGGATATAAATTATTTTACCATTACCCAAGCAGATAAAGATGCTTATGCGGTGATGAAAATATTTACCGATAAAGGTGCTTTTGTGGCTGAAATAAAAAATGGCGTGGGTTCTGCTGTACCATTAGGTGAAGGAATTGGCCATGATGAGCATGACGGTGAACATTATCATGATACGCATGATCATTAATCAAAGCATGCAAATATGAGATTGATTCTACTGTTAATAAATATTAGCGCTTAATTGTAAAAATGTTTTAAGCGCTTTTATATTTAGATGTCAGCATTACAAAAGTAAAATTTTTGGTAATGTTATATTGTTTCAAATAATATCTCATTCATGTTATTTTATTTTCTCTTTTTATGTGAAAAATAGTTGTTATGGACAAATGGGTATTATTTCCTTTTATTTCAACCACTGTTTTATTCGCTTGTTCCGACTCGTCTAATACCGAAGCATTTGCACAACAAGATCAAGAAGTAAAAACGCTTGAGCAAAAGCAAAGTAATATTGCATGGGTTGGACATTATCAAGGCGTTACACCTTGTGAAAACTGTCTAACACGTTGTGAAGGTTGCGAGGGAACAGCCGTTGATTTGACTTTAAAACCTGATCAAAGTTTTGAGTTGCGGCTAGAAAGCTTGTCAGAAGCAAACACCGCTCAAGTACTGACAGGGAAAATGTACTTTAAAGATACTGCACAAAGTCAGCTCGAATTAAGCAATATCAAAAAAAGACATGCTTTGATTTATGATCATGACAATGATCAATTTGAGATTTTAAATGATCTGACCGCTCAACCTTATGAATCAGGGCATGAGTTTATTTTAGAAAAAGTTGTTTAAGTCTATTTTTAACCCAATTCTCTGTGTTTCGGTGATTTCTATGAAAGAGATTGCATGAGATTTAGAATAGTTCATTCACTCTGAGGCAAAAAAACAGTATCCTTAACGCTGTAATGAGGAGTTTTCATGTATCAGGTACTTGCACGTAAATATCGCCCACGAAATTTTAATGAATTGGTTGGACAAAATCATGTTTCACGTGCCTTGACCAGTGCTTTAGATCGAGGACGTTTACATCATGCTTATCTTTTTACTGGAACACGTGGGGTGGGTAAAACGACCATTGCACGTATTTTAGCTAAATGCTTAAACTGTGAAACGGGAATTACCTCTACGCCATGTGAAGTTTGTGCAACCTGTAAAGCAGTCAATGAAGGGCGCTTTATTGACCTGATTGAAATCGATGCTGCATCAAGAACCAAAGTTGAAGACACACGTGAGTTGTTAGATAACGTGCCTTATGCGCCAACACAAGGTCGCTTCAAGGTTTATTTGATTGATGAAGTGCATATGTTGTCTACGCATTCTTTTAATGCTTTGCTAAAAACTTTGGAAGAGCCGCCAGCACACGTCAAATTCCTATTTGCAACCACTGATCCACAAAAGTTACCGATTACCGTAATTTCTCGTTGTTTGCAGTTTACTTTACGCCCCTTGGCAGTAGACGAAATTACTGATCATCTCAGTGATATTTTAAATAAAGAAAGTATTCAGTCGGAACAAGATGCGATTTGGCAAATTGCAGAGTCTGCACAAGGCTCATTGCGTGATGCACTGTCTTTAACAGATCAAGCAATTGCATATGGTCAAGGTGCGATTCATCATCAAGATGTCAAAGAAATGCTCGGTTTAATTGACCGAACTATTATTTATGATTTGATTTTGGCAATTCATCAAAACCAACGGGAGCGTGTTAGTCAGTTATTATTACAATTTAGACAACAGGCTTTGGATGTGTCTTTGGTTTTGGATCAGTTTATTTCAACCTTGCATGAGTTGGCAATGTTGCAATACTTACCAGATTTAAGCCTTAAATATAGCGCTGAAATTAATAAAAAAATCATGACATTATCGCAGTTGGTTTCTGCGCAAGATTTACAATTGTATTATCAAATTGCATGTAAAGGACGGGCTGATTTGCAACTTGCCGTAACGCAAGAACAAGGTTTTGAAATGACTGTGTTGCGTTTGCTAGCATTTAGACCTTTGCAAACCAATGAAATTACTATTTCACCAACTGTGGAAACGCAACAAGTTGCATCCAAAATCTCAGAACAACAAGCTGTATCTACTGAACAAGATATTTTTGAAAGAAATGAAACTCAGACACAGATAACAGCACAAGAGATTGAAAATACAACTAAAGATTCTATTTCTGACCTAGTACCTGAGCCTGAACTTACCCAGCAAGCAATTTCTGAACAAATTGAAACTGCAACGCAAAATCATGTTGAGCAACAAATCGTTTCTCATTCTGAACAAATTGCAGATCCAAGCACTACCTTAAATCCTCAAACAATGATTGAGGATACAAGTACTGTAGTTGCAAATTCACAGCATCAAGATAATTTAGTTGTCGAACAATTAAATGAAAATCAAATACACAATAAGGAGGTGCAAGATTCAGATGATTTGAGTTTAACTTCATTTGGCACAGATTTTTCTGAAAATATGCAACCTATACAAAATCTTGCAGCCACAGAAGATATATTTTTTCTAGCACCTGCAGCCGATGTATCAACGCCGTCTGAACAGCCGATCTCAAAAAATATCCCTGAGCAGCTAGTGAGTGAAAATGTTGAATCACATATTTCTACACAAAATCTAAGCGCTATTGTTCAAGAGCAATCATCCGATTCGCAACAAAGCCCACAAGAGATTTTAAAACTTGCTCCACAACAGCTCGAAGGTGAATGGAATGTGGATAAATGGGAATTTTGGTTTAGAAATAGTAATTTATCACCCGCTGTTCAAGAGTTAGCACAACATGGTGTCATGATCGGACAAATTGATGGTCATTCGACCTTTCAGATCTCTAAACAATATGAAAATTTATTACATCAAACCCAACATGCGTTGGAAGCATCTTTAAAACAGCAATGGTCAAACACTGTGTTTAATGTGCAGTATGGTGAAGTGGAGAGTATTACTCCATTTCACATGCAAAATGAGCGTAAAGTTCGTGCATTTAATCGTGCAACAGAGATGCTACATGCTGAGCCTGTGATCAAAAATCTATTGGATGCTTTTGATGGTGAGTTACAAAATATTCAGTTGAAAATTTAATTTATTCAACTAAATAAGCCTGTAAAGCATCGCGCATTTCTTGTGGAATCGAGGTGCTTTTTTTCGTTTCACGCTCAACAAAAACATGCACAAAACTGCCTTGTGCAGATGCTTGATTTTGCCCTTGTTTAAAAATAGCCAAGTCATAAGTGAGGGAAGAATTGCCGATTTTCGCAATTGCCACACCGACTTCAATAATTTCAGGATACGTCAGTTCTTGTAAGAAATTACAAGATGAGTTAACCACTAAGCCTATAATTGGCGAATGATGAATATTAAAGCCTGTTTTTTCAATTAACAGCGCATTTGCTGCAGTATCAAAATAACTATAATAAGTCACATTATTGACATGCCCATAAATGTCGTTGTCTGCCCATCGAGTTTGGATGGGAAATAAAAACGAATAGGCTGAACGTGTTTTTATTTCGGGTTTCATATTTTTCATCTAATTAAAATCAATAAACATAAGGGATTAATAAATCGCTTGGTAAATCTCTAAAGCATGTTGTTTGCTCATTTCTCTTGGATTATTTTGCAATAAACGCGTTTGTAACATTGCGTCTTCTGCCAAGCGCTCGAGCATATTTTCAGGTACATTCAGTTGACTGAGTTTAAGGGTTAAACCACTTTCATCTAAATGGCGTTGCATGTGGTCAATAAACAAATCACATAAACCTTCGGTGCTGCCTTTGCTATAAGGGTCAAGCCATTGCATCAGTTCGGCATAAAGTTGTTTGGCATGTGGCGCGTTAAATTTTAAAACCTCGACCAATACTAATGCATTGGTATGTCCATGCGATAAATGAAAATGTCCACCGAGCGGATAAGCCAATGCATGTACAGCGCCCACAGGTGCATTCGCAAATGCCTGTCCTGCGAGCATTGAACCCAATAACATATTTTGTCGTGCTTCTAGGTTTGAACCATCTTGCAAAACCAGCGCTAAATTTTTATTTAAAAGCTTAAGGGCTTGTTTGGCGAGCATATCTGCATAGAAATTTTTCTTAATCTTAGAGGTGTAGGCTTCTATGGCATGTACCATCGCATCAATACCTGTCGCAGCGGTAATATGTGCAGGCAAGCCGACTGTAAAATTGGCATCTAAAATCGCAACATCTGCATATAAAATTGGTGCAACGATGCCTGTTTTGGTAGTTTCATCAGTTGTGACAATTGAGATAGGGGTAACTTCTGAACCTGTACCTGCGGTGGTCGGAATCAGTACCAAAGGCAAACGTGGAGCTTTGGCATTATTTACCCCATACAAATCTTGGATGGTTTGTTGTTGCTGTGGTTCAGCTAAAATGGCAATGACTTTAGCAACGTCCATTGAGCTGCCACCACCGAAACTAATCACACTGTCAACATTTTGATTTTTTGCAAAATCTACCGCATCTAAAATTATACGCTCAGCAGGGTCGGCTTGTACTTCAGCGTAAATGACATAATCTAGATTTAATTGTTCAATGATATTTAAAATAGGACGATGCAAATTGTGTTGAATCATGCCCGCATCAGTGACTAGAAGTATTTTCTGGCAGTTTTGAGCAGTTAAAATATTACTTAATTCTTGAATCGAGCCTAAACCTGAGATGATATTGGCAACAGTTTGAAATTGAAAATGGCTCATGTGTATTATCCTTAATCTATTCGTCATAAATTAAACATTATTGTTTTGTCTTACGCTGGGATTCGTCTGTCAAATAACTTAACATAAGCTTTGAAAAAAGAAATGATTAATTGAGGTTGTTATGTCATCCAAAACGCCATACAAGGTGTTATGTGTGTGTTTAGGAAATATTTGCCGTTCTCCTACTGCCGAAGTTGTGTTGCGTCAATATTGCGACAAGCATCAACTCAATATTCAAGTCGATTCCGCTGGAACAAGTAATTACCATCCCAATAAAGCGCCTGATGAGCGTAGTCAATTTCATGCCAAAGCACGTGGTTATGATTTATCCGCATTGCGCGCACGTCAATTAAAAATGGTTGATTTTTTTGAGTTTGATTTGATTTTGGCGATGGACTTAGAAAATTTACAAGATATTCAAGATTTAAAAAATAAAACTGAACGTGAATATCTTGGACGTTATATTCGCGCAGAAATTGCTTTAATGAGTGAGTATGATCCTAAGTATTTAAAGCAAGCCTTACCTGATCCTTATTATGGCGGTGCAGAAGGTTTTGAACGTGTGCTTGATCAATGCGAATCGAGCAGTCAGGCATGGATTGAATATTTTAAAAAACAAGCACACTATTAATTAAGGCTTTGCATGAACATTCAAAAAAACGTTTCTCTTAAAGCGTTTAATACGCTGAATTTAGATGTATTGGTGTCTGATTATGTCAAAATCAATTCTAAACAAGATGTTATTGATGCATTGGCTTATGCTCAGTCGGAACAGTTAAATGTTTTGATTTTGTCTGGTGGGAGTAATATGTTATTACCGAAGAATATTCATGCTTTGGTGATGCATATGGATATTCAAGGCATTGAGTTTTTATCTGAAAATGAAAGCAGTCAAACTTTAAAAGTTGGAGCAGGACAAGTTTGGCATGATTTTGTGTTGTGGACGACCAACCAGAAGCTGTATGGTTTACAAAACTTAGCACTAATTCCTGGACGAGTGGGTGCAGCACCTGTACAAAATATTGGTGCATATGGGGTTGAAGCGGGTGAGTTTATTGAGTCAGTTGAAGTCTATGATCGTCAGCAGCAACAATTTAAGTGTATTACTGCCCAAGAGTGTCATTTTTCATATCGACATAGTATTTTTAAAGATGATCCAAATCGCTATGTGATCGTGGCTGTTATTTTTAAACTTTTAAAACAACCTGATCTAAAAATAAACTATGGCGACTTAAAAGCAGCCATGCAAGATGATCTTTCTGCAGAAAATTTACAAAAACAAGTGATTTGTATTCGCCAAGGCAAGTTGCCAGATCCTAAAGTATTTCCTAATGTTGGCAGTTTTTTTAAGAATCCGATTATTTCTCAGTCAGATTTATCACAATTATGTCTGGAATTTTCGAATATTCCGCATTATCCTCAAGCAAATGAACGAGTTAAAATTGCAGCAGGTTGGTTAATTGATCAAACAGGTTGGAAAGGTAAACGCTTAAATCAGGTGGGAATGTTTGAAAAACAAGCTTTGGTTTTGGTGAATTATACGGATGCAACTTTAGATGATGTGCAAGCGACTTATCGTGCGGTACAACAAGACGTTTACAATAAATTTAATGTTTTACTAGAGCCAGAACCTGTATTGTTTAATGAACTAGGTTTGATTGAGCCACATCTAAGGTAAATAAAACATGAAAAAACAGCATTGGATGGTCAAAGTTGTACGAAGAATCTCGATTCTGTTCGTACTTTTGGCGGGTCTAATGGTTTTTTGGTATACGCCATTTTATTCAAATTTAATGGTCAAGTTGCTTAATACATTTGTACCTGTTGAAGTGAATCAACTGGCTGCGCAAAGTCAGCAAAATGCTGCTCTTTCGGAAAGTGAAAATCTAGAACCGGGATCAAATCTGTGGATTGCAAGACAAGCTTATTTGAAGTTGATGGAGCAGGAGATCAACACGCAAAATGCTCAAGATTTAACGACACTACAATTAAGATATAAAGCATTACAAGAGCAAATTGTAGAAAAGCAAAAAGAAAAACAAGATGAAGAGGATAAACCAGTGATTCCATTGGTTATGGAGCCTGCGAGTTCTGAAGTGCAAGCAGATGAATCTGGTGCAACAGTAAAAGCATTGTTGGATTTAAATAATGAAAGTAATAAAGCCTTAATGGATCAATATGTTAAATTTTTAAAGACACATCCAATTGAGGAGCCAAATACAGAGACACAGCAACGAGCTCAGCACGATCAATTGGCAAGTTCACAAGTGCAAGAAGATATTGCCAGCTTACAGAACCAAGCGAATATAAAAAACAAAGCTGCAAATCAACCTTATGCAATTGTAGTGTTGGGTGGTGGACTCACCTTGGATAAAAATCAAAAAGATATTATTGTAAACGATTACACCCGTTTAAGATTAGAAACTACAGTGGCGTTAGAGAAAAAAGTAAAATTGCCAATTGTTTTAAGTGGTGTTGAAGCACCTTATATGCAAGCATGGTTAAAAGCACGTGGTGTAGATGCTAATCTGCTTGAAAATAGAAGTATGAATACCTGTGAAAATACACGTTTTAGTTCATTACTATTACAAAAGAAAGGTGGAGCGCCTACAGTATTGTTGATTACTGATCGTTACCATATGCCTAGAACTCGTCGCTTATTTGCTTTAAATGGCATAGAAACCATTCCAATTGAAGCACCTATGCCAACCCCACTTACAGAATGGCAACCTAGCCAACAAAATTACAATCACAGCCGTCGTGCAAACTATGAAACATTAGCTACTATTCGAGATGTTTTATTTGGTTCTAGCGGTTGTCGTGAGGTGCCATAATGTCAAATATTCCATTTTTAAATCCAACGATTTTAAAACAGCTTGATTTACCTGTTCCAAATCGAGAAGAAACGCCACAACTCTTAGAAGTGTTAAATCTAAATAAACCCTATCACGCTTCTCGAGAGATTGATGCATATCGCCGTTTATATGGCTTAAATCAATTACAAGGGCAGCATTGGCAGGGCTTTGTGGAAATGCCCTTATTTAAATTACATGTGCAAGTCTTTCAGCCTGATGTAGAAAAAATTAAAGGAACAGTCTTTTTACTGCATGGTTATCTTGAGCATAGTGGTATTTATCAACCCATTATCCAAGAAATCCTTGAGCAGGGTTTTAGTGTCTTAACTTATGATTTACCCGGACATGGTTTAAGCAATGGATCACCTGCCAATATTCAAAACTTTGATCATTATCAACAAGTCTTACATGCAGTTTATCAATATGTAAAAAACGCCAATCAACTGCCTAAACCGTGGTTGGGGATTGGACAAAGTACGGGTGCTGCGATTTTAATGCATCATTTATTAGAATACGCACAGCGCCGAGAAAATCCAATTATTGAACGAGTATTGTTACTGTCACCTTTAATACGACCAGCAAAATCAGCATGGTGGCATAATCCTGTTGGTTTAGGCATTATCCGTAGAATAAAAAGGGAAGTGCCACGTCACTTTAAACGCAATAATCACAATCCTGAATTTTTGCGTTTTGTGCGACTTAAAGACCCATTACAACCCCGTATGATGGGGATGGATTGGATTTTAGCGATGTCAAAATGGATGCAAGAAATGGAAAATCGTCCAGCTTGTCGTATTCCTGTTTGGCTTGCACAAGGCGCACAAGACCAAACGGTTGATTGGCGATACAACATCGAATTTATAAGACATAAATTTCGTTTGCAGACATTGTTAATGTTAGAAGAAGGCTCACATCAACTCATTAATGAACGGGCAGACATTCGTGCAGCATTAACGGGTTTAATTCCAGCATTTTTACATGCCAATTCAGTTGGCTCATATTACTAGGTAATATGGGGCTAAAATAACTCTAATTTTAAGCATTATTAGATTATTGCTGGGAAAATGGTCATGAAATATACAAAAAAGAAGTTTTTAGCTAAAAGTGATTAAAAAGAGCACAGATGATGAAAATAAATAAAAATAGGGCTTGCGTTCATTTAAAAACTCTATAGAATACGCTGCATCTCAACGCGATACAGCAAACAAACTTAGCTTAACGGGTTAAGTTGTTAAATGTTTATTGCGTTTTATTTATCACTGACGAGGTGATAAATAATTCATTAAGAGAATATGAAGAACAACTTGTGTGGATTTTTACTGATTGATTAATCGAAATATTATCATTGATTGATTGGTTTAAATTACTCGAAGTTTATTTGAGAGAATTTGTCAGTAATTGATGAGCCAGAATTGGTGTCTTATTCTATAATAAAGGCACAAATGATTTTAACTGAAGAGTTTGATCATGGCTCAGATTGAACGCTGGCGGCAGGCTTAACACATGCAAGTCGAGCGGGGGAGGTTGCTTCGGTAACTGACCTAGCGGCGGACGGGTGAGTAATACTTAGGAATCTGCCTATTAGTGGGGGACAACATTCCGAAAGGGATGCTAATACCGCATACGCCCTACGGGGGAAAGCAGGGGATCACTTGTGACCTTGCGCTAATAGATGAGCCTAAGTCGGATTAGCTAGTTGGTGGGGTAAAGGCCTACCAAGGCGACGATCTGTAGCGGGTCTGAGAGGATGATCCGCCACACTGGGACTGAGACACGGCCCAGACTCCTACGGGAGGCAGCAGTGGGGAATATTGGACAATGGGGGGAACCCTGATCCAGCCATGCCGCGTGTGTGAAGAAGGCCTTATGGTTGTAAAGCACTTTAAGCGAGGAGGAGGCTCTTTTGGTTAATACCCAAGATGAGTGGACGTTACTCGCAGAATAAGCACCGGCTAACTCTGTGCCAGCAGCCGCGGTAATACAGAGGGTGCGAGCGTTAATCGGATTTACTGGGCGTAAAGCGTACGTAGGCGGCTTTTTAAGTCGGATGTGAAATCCCCGAGCTTAACTTGGGAATTGCATTCGATACTGGGAAGCTAGAGTATGGGAGAGGATGGTAGAATTCCAGGTGTAGCGGTGAAATGCGTAGAGATCTGGAGGAATACCGATGGCGAAGGCAGCCATCTGGCCTAATACTGACGCTGAGGTACGAAAGCATGGGGAGCAAACAGGATTAGATACCCTGGTAGTCCATGCCGTAAACGATGTCTACTAGCCGTTGGGGCCTTTGAGGCTTTAGTGGCGCAGCTAACGCGATAAGTAGACCGCCTGGGGAGTACGGTCGCAAGACTAAAACTCAAATGAATTGACGGGGGCCCGCACAAGCGGTGGAGCATGTGGTTTAATTCGATGCAACGCGAAGAACCTTACCTGGTCTTGACATAGTAGAAACTTTCCAGAGATGGATTGGTGCCTTCGGGAATCTACATACAGGTGCTGCATGGCTGTCGTCAGCTCGTGTCGTGAGATGTTGGGTTAAGTCCCGCAACGAGCGCAACCCTTTTCCTTACTTGCCAGCATTTCGGATGGGAACTTTAAGGATACTGCCAGTGACAAACTGGAGGAAGGCGGGGACGACGTCAAGTCATCATGGCCCTTACGACCAGGGCTACACACGTGCTACAATGGTCGGTACAAAGGGTTGCTACCTAGCGATAGGATGCTAATCTCAAAAAGCCGATCGTAGTCCGGATTGGAGTCTGCAACTCGACTCCATGAAGTCGGAATCGCTAGTAATCGCGGATCAGAATGCCGCGGTGAATACGTTCCCGGGCCTTGTACACACCGCCCGTCACACCATGGGAGTTTATTGCACCAGAAGTAGGTAGTCTAACCGCAAGGAGGACGCTTACCACGGTGTGGTCGACGACTGGGGTGAAGTCGTAACAAGGTAGCCGTAGGGGAACCTGCGGCTGGATCACCTCCTTAACGAAAGATTGACGATTGGTAAGAATCCACAACAAGTTGTTCTTCATTGATGTATCTGAGGGTCTGTAGCTCAGTTGGTTAGAGCACACGCTTGATAAGCGTGGGGTCACAAGTTCAAGTCTTGTCAGACCCACCACTACTGATAAGAGTGCAGAAAAGCAGAATACATTAAGATCTTAACTGGGGACTTAGCTTAGTTGGTAGAGCGCCTGCTTTGCACGCAGGAGGTCAGGAGTTCGACTCTCCTAGTCTCCACCATGTACTTTAAAGAGTACGGGCTAAATAATAGATTATAGAAATTAATGAATTTGATGAAAATTGAATTGATTAATTTCTGTGATTTATCACAGTTTACTACTTGCTGACGAGGCGGTAGTTAATCATTAACAGAATATATTTGAGTTGAAATAAATTGTTCATACTCGTTTTAGTTAACTTAGCAAGCAATTGTGAAAGTTAAATGAAATGAGTAACTAGCGATAAAACTGAATCAAGCGTTTTGGTATATGAATCTAATTGAAGCTGTACAGTGTTTAGATACACAGTACTTCGAACTGTAAATTAAATAAATAATTTATTATTTACTTAATTGTCTTAATCCTACTTGTAGGGGTTAACGACTGTTTGGGGTTGTATAGTCAAGTAATTAAGTGCATGTGGTGGATGCCTTGGCAGTCAGAGGCGATGAAAGACGTAATAGCCTGCGATAAGCTTCGGGGAGGCGGCAAATATCCTGTGATCCGGAGATTTCTGAATGGGGAAACCCACTTACCATAAGGTAGGTATCATATGATGAATACATAGTCATATGAGGCGAACGAGGGGAAGTGAAACATCTCAGTACCCTTAGGAAAAGAAATCAATTGAGATTCCCTCAGTAGCGGCGAGCGAACGGGGATCAGCCCATTAAGTTATATGTGTTTTAGCGGAATGCTCTGGGAAGTGCGACCGTAGAGGGTGATAGTCCCGTACACGAAAGGGCACATATAATGATGACGAGTAGGGCGAGGCACGTGAAACCTTGTCTGAATATGGGGGGACCATCCTCCAAGGCTAAATACTCCTGACTGACCGATAGTGAACCAGTACCGTGAGGGAAAGGCGAAAAGAACCCCTGTGAGGGGAGTGAAATAGATCCTGAAACCGCATGCATACAAGCAGTGGGAGCCAACTTGTTTGGTGACTGCGTACCTTTTGTATAATGGGTCAGCGACTTATATTCAGTAGCAAGGTTAACCGAATAGGGGAGCCGTAGAGAAATCGAGTCTTAATAGGGCGCATAGTTGCTGGGTATAGACCCGAAACCGGGTGATCTATCCATGAGCAGGTTGAAGGTTGGGTAACACTAACTGGAGGACCGAACCCACTGTCGTTGAAAAGCCAGGGGATGACTTGTGGATAGGGGTGAAAGGCTAATCAAACTCGGTGATAGCTGGTTCTCCCCGAAAGCTATTTAGGTAGCGCCTCGGACGAATACCATTGGGGGTAGAGCACTGTTTCGGCTAGGGGGTCATCCCGACTTACCAAACCGATGCAAACTCCGAATACCAATGAGTACTATCCGGGAGACAGACTGCGGGTGCTAACGTCCGTAGTCAAGAGGAAAACAATCCAGACCGCCAGCTAAGGCCCCAAAATTATAGTTAAGTGGGAAACGATGTGGGAAGGCATAGACAGCTAGGAGGTTGGCTTAGAAGCAGCCACCCTTTAAAGAAAGCGTAATAGCTCACTAGTCGAGTCGGCCTGCGCGGAAGATGTAACGGGGCTAAAACTATATGCCGAAGCTGCGGATGTATACAATGTATACGTGGTAGGGGAGCGTTCTGTAAGCCGATGAAGGTGGATTGAGAAGTCTGCTGGAGGTATCAGAAGTGCGAATGCTGACGTGAGTAACGACAAAACGGGTGAAAAACCCGTTCGCTGAAAGACCAAGGGTTCCAGTCCAACGTTAATCGGGGCTGGGTGAGTCGACCCCTAAGGCGAGGCCGAGAGGCGTAGTCGATGGGAAATTGGTTAATATTCCAATACTTCTGTGTAATGCGATGAGAGGACGGAGAAGGTTAAGTCAGCCTGGCGTTGGTTGTCCAGGTGAAAGGTTGTAGGCATGTATCTTAGGCAAATCCGGGGTACTCTATGCTGAGAACTGATATCAAGCTGTACTTGTACAGTAAAGTGGCTGATACCATACTTCCAAGAAAAGTCTCTAAGCTTCAGTTACACAGGAATCGTACCCGAAACCGACACAGGTGGTCAGGTCGAGTAGACCAAAGCGCTTGAGAGAACTCTGCTGAAGGAACTAGGCAAAATGGTACCGTAACTTCGGGAGAAGGTACGCTGCCGGTGGTGATTCCCCTCGCGGGATGAGCTGTTGGCAGCCACAGAAACTAGGCCCCTGCAACTGTTTATTAAAAACATAGCACTCTGCAAACACGAAAGTGGACGTATAGGGTGTGATGCCTGCCCGGTGCTGGAAGGTTAATTGATGGGGTTAGCGTAAGCGAAGCTCTTGATCGAAGCCCCAGTAAACGGCGGCCGTAACTATAACGGTCCTAAGGTAGCGAAATTCCTTGTCGGGTAAGTTCCGACCTGCACGAATGGCATAATGATGGGGGCGCTGTCTCCAGCAGAGGCTCAGTGAAATCGAAATCGCCGTGAAGATGCGGTGTACCCGCGGCTAGACGGAAAGACCCCGTGAACCTTTACTGCAGCTTGACATTGAACTTTGATCTTACTTGTGTAGGATAGGTGGGAGGCTTTGAAACCGAGACGCTAGTTTCGGTGGAGCCAATCTTGAAATACCACCCTGGTAATATTGAGGTTCTAACTCTGCTCCATAATCTGGAGCGAGGACCATGTCTGGTGGGTAGTTTGACTGGGGCGGTCTCCTCCTAAAGAGTAACGGAGGAGTACGAAGGTGCGCTCAGCGTGGTCGGAAATCACGCGTAGAGTATAAAGGCAAAAGCGCGCTTAACTGCGAGACCCACAAGTCGAGCAGGTACGAAAGTAGGTCTTAGTGATCCGGTGGTTCTGTATGGAAGGGCCATCGCTCAACGGATAAAAGGTACTCTGGGGATAACAGGCTGATACCGCCCAAGAGTTCATATCGACGGCGGTGTTTGGCACCTCGATGTCGGCTCATCTCATCCTGGGGCTGAAGCAGGTCCCAAGGGTATGGCTGTTCGCCATTTAAAGAGGTACGCGAGCTGGGTTTAGAACGTCGTGAGACAGTTCGGTCCCTATCTACCGTGGGCGCTGGAAATTTGAGAGGATCTGCTCCTAGTACGAGAGGACCAGAGTGGACGAACCTCTGGTGTACCGGTTGTGACGCCAGTCGCATCGCCGGGTAGCTATGTTCGGAAGGGATAACCGCTGAAAGCATCTAAGCGGGAAGCCTACCTCAAGATAAGATTTCCCTAGGACTTTATGTCCTCTAAAGATCCGTTCAAGACTAGGACGTTGATAGGTTGGATGTGGAAGTACGGCGACGTATGAAGCTGACCAATACTAATTGATCGTGAGGCTTGACTATACAACACCCAAACAGTTGTTGTATAAAGCTTAATTGATTCATTAAAGATCAAATGATCTAAAAATACTTGATTCAGATAACGCTTGAACATACAATTTCGCTCAAATTAAATTCTGTTAATAACTCTTTTGGAAAAAACCTTAGCAAACAAGTAAGACTAAGCAAGTATCCATAAACAGTTGTGCTGGCGACAATAGCAAGAGTGAACCACCTGATCCCTTCCCGAACTCAGAAGTGAAACCTCTTAGCGCTGATGGTAGTGTGGGGTTACCCATGTGAGAGTAAGTCATCGCCAGCTCATTATTCAAATCCCTTTGACGCTTATAGCGCAGGGGGATTTTTTTATGCAAAAAAGAAAGATAAAATTAGAAAGAAAAAGAAAGACGGTTCACAAAGATTTTCTCAACAATTATGTGAAGAGAGTATTGCAATCGAAAATTATATAAGCTTACATTCAGAAAAAATCAAATCACCCTCTCGATGAGGGTTTACATTAGTTCGTTAGGCTTTCTATATTATTTCCTTCCTGATCTCACTATATTCAATCGATTCTTAAATTAATCCAACAAACTCATCACATCATCTTCAGTCAATTTCACTTCATTTTCATGGTCTATACTTAAAACATACTTCGTTAAATATAGAATTTATAATTGTGAGTAGAAAATTCAAAGTGATTGTAATTTATCTAACTTGCTTAACTGATGATAATCTTTTGTTTTTTATTCTAGATTTCATCTAGTTAATACAACAAGTGTTTCTGATTCTAAAATCTCAGATTAATAGGTTTAAGTTTATTTAATTCTATAATTGATGAATTAAGTAAATAATCTATGTGTGATTTTAAGGAAATTGAGCATTTAACTTTAATGAAAAAGCCCAAGCTTTCTATTTGAAAACTTGGGTTACCAGAATCAATTTGATGGAGTTATTATTTTTATTCTTTAGAAAGAAAATTATCCCTATTAACTTTCTAAAGTCATCAAACTTGCATTACCACCTGCAGCAGCAGTATTAATACTGATTGCACGTTCAATAATTAAACGTTCTAATGGGATATGATCATTTTCATGATTTGTATGATAAATACTGATAATAGCACCTTCACGCTTGCTGATTTGTTGTTGTAATTCGCGTAAGGAATTAATATCACCATGACTCAGTACGGCATCAAAATCACCTATTAACACATCATCTATCAGGGAAATATGCTGTTGAATCTCCTGTGGTAATTTTTGTAAAAGCTGCAAGGCTATTGCATTCTGATTAGAGAAAACGGCATGAGCACCTACTGAGAAAACAGCTGCAAGCTGTTGTAAAACAGCATGTTCATGTTGGGCTATTAACAAGACTTTAGCTCTTGGTAAAATACAGTACTGATTTGACTCACCAGTTGGTCCAGGAAGCTCGTATAAGCCTGTAATCTTATTATAAACGTTTAATTTAAAGTCTGAATAATGCTGACTTGCCCAAAGGTTTAAAGCATTATAAACAGGATTAATTTCTGGAGAAGTTATCGTTTTGATAATACCAAAAGGCTGTTCAGGCAGATGACAGTGTTGCATTAATTTATATAAATAGATTGGGCCGCCAGCTTTTGGTCCTGTACCAGATAAGCCTTCGCCACCAAATGGCTGTACACCTACAACCGCACCAACAATATTACGGTTAATGTATAAATTTCCAACTTCGGCATGTGCGATAGTGGTTTGAATAGTTTCATCAATTCGAGTATGTAAACCCATGGTTAAGCCATAACCTTTGGCATTGATTTGTGCCAATAACTGTTTTAATTCACCATATTTATAACGAATAATATGTAAAACAGGGCCGAATACTTCACGTTTTAAATCATTTAAATTAGGGAGTTCAATCACTGTTGGTGTGATAAAAGTCCCCTGATCCGACTTTAATTGCTCATCATCTGTATATGCCAATTGATGTACTGGATAACCTTTATCTCGCATTGTATTAACATGTTTTTCGATATTTTGCTGAGCTTCTACATCAATTACGGGGCCAATGTCTGTTTTGAGCAAGATAGGATTGCCCATACGCAGTTGCTGCATCGCACCTTTTAACATTTTGATGAGAACATCTGCATTGTCTTCTTGTACGCATAGCACCCTCAACGCAGAGCAACGTTGACCCGCACTATCAAAAGCAGAATTAACGGCATCTAAAACCACTTGTTCCGTGAGTGCAGATGAATCCACAATCATGGCATTTTGTCCGCCTGTTTCTGCGATTAACGGAATAGGTTGGCCTGTTGGACTAACACGCTGTGCAACGGTTTTCTGTAAAATTTTGGCAACTTCAGTAGAGCCAGTAAACATAATACCTTGAATACGTTCATCTTGTGAAAGTTTTGCACCGACTGTTTCACCACGACCTGGTAATAACTGTACAACGGCTTTTGGAATGCCTGCTTCCCAGAGTATTTGGATTGCCTGCGCTGCAATCAGTGGGGTCTGTTCAGCAGGTTTAGCAATGACTGTGTTGCCTGCAACCAAAGCTGCTGCAACTTGTCCTGTAAAGATTGCTAGTGGGAAATTCCAAGGGCTAATGCATAGTACAGTACCAAGCGCTTTTAATGCAGTAGCTTTTGAAATACTTTGCATTTGTGCAGCATAATATCTTAAAAAATCAACAGCTTCACGTACTTCTGCAATACCATTGCTATAGGTTTTACCACTTTCTCGGCACAACAACAGCATCAATTCTTCAAGACGTGCTTCCATCAAATCCGCAGCTTTGAATAAATATGTAGCACGTTGATTTTTAGGGGTATTGTTCCATGTTTCAAATGCATACTGTGCATTTTGTAAAGCTAAATCAACTTGAGCTGTGTCTGCTTCAATAACTGTTCCAACGAGATCTTGATGATTGGCAGGATTACGAATTTCCACTTTAGGTAAATGATCTAAAGTTTGTATCTCTAATTGATCAACTAAACTGTGGCTTTGCCATTGGTAACTTGAGAGCTTGAGAGCAGTTGCATTGAGCTGTGCTAACTCACTGTCATTTGCTAAATCTAAACCAATTGAGTTTTGACGAATAGGCTGTAAAAGATCTTTAGGTAATGGAATGGCAGGGTGCTTCATGCCAATGACATGATCATGTTTTGCATTTTCAGTAATTTCTTGGATTGGGTTTTCAATCAAATCTTCTATTTTAATATTTTTATCAGCAATACGGTTTACAAATGAGGTATTTGCACCATTCTCTAATAAACGTCTTACCAAATACGCAAGTAGAGTTTCATGATTACCAACAGGGGCGTAAATACGACAAGGTACACCAAGTTTATTGTCTTGTTTATCTCCAACAACTTGCTCGTATAAAGGTTCGCCCATTCCATGTAAACATTGGAATTCATATTGACCGACATAATATTTGCTAGGGTCAGCCAATTGATAAATAGTGGCTAATGTTTGGGCATTATGCGTTGCAAATTGTGGGTAGATCGCCTCAGGTGCTGCTAACAATTTTTTGGCACAGGCGATATAAGACAAGTCTGTATGTACTTTTCGAGTAAATACAGGATAGTCAGACATGCCATCAATTTGCGCTTTTTTGATCTCACTGTCCCAATATGCACCTTTTACTAAGCGAATCATCAGGCGTTTTTGGCTACGTTTTGCAAGGTCAATAATATAATCAACCACATTGAAACAACGTTTTTGATAGGCTTGAATGACAAAACCAATGCCTTTCCAATCACTCAATGCAGGTTCAAAACATAAGCGTTCCAACAATTCTAAAGATAGCTCTAAACGGTCTGCTTCTTCAGCATCGATATTTAAACCGATGTCATATTTTTTTGCCAAAAGTGCGAGATTTAAAATGCGAGGGTAGAGTTCATTATGTACACGCTCGATTTGCGCACGTTGATAACGAGGATGTAAAGCGGATAATTTAATAGAAATTCCTGCGCCTGAATAAACATCTTTACCTACAGATGCTTTACCAATCGCATGAATAGCTTGAGTATAATCTTCAAAATAACGATTTGCATCATGTTCTGTGAGAGCTGCTTCACCAAGCATATCATACGAATAGCGGAAGCCTTTGTCCTCAAGAGTTTTGGCATTGTCTAAGGCTTCTTCGATGGTTTCACCTGTTACGAATTGCTCACCCATCATGCGCATAGCAACATCGACTGCTTTGCGGATAATGCCTTTACCTGTACGTGCCAAGAGTGAAGTTAAGATACTCGATAAGCTTTTTTGTTTTGGGGTTTCCATCAATTTACCTGTCAGCATGAGCCCCCATGCTGCAGCATTGACAAACATTAAATTACTTTGCCCTAAGTGTTCTTTCCAATTTCCTTGATTAATTTTGTCCCGAATCAGTAAATCACGTGTCGCTGCATCAGGAATTCGCAGCAAAGCCTCTGCCAAACACATCAGTGCAATGCCTTCTTGAGAAGACAAAGAAAATTCTTGTAATAAACCTTGCACGATACCTGCTTTTCCCGAGGAGCTTTTACGATCTCTTAAGCTATGCGCCAAGTTAAATGCAATGTCATAAATTTTATGATTCATCTCATCTGAGATGTGTGTATGTTCTAATAAGTTTTCAACACATTCAGGTTCTGAGCGTCGCCAAGTAGTATTAATTGCGATTTCAAAATCAGTTTTTTCTTTAAATTCAGTAATGTAATCTGGATTTTTTGACGAAATATCCATTGCAGAATTGAGATCGATTGTGTTCATGTCAACATCCTGTGACGATAAATTTATGTTGAGCAAATTGCCTTATATAATTTATGATTACAGAATATTCATAGTGAAACTCACTATAATTTAGATCATTTTTAGAGAATAATTCAAATGGATGGCGGATTTTTAAGTTTAGACCGAATAGATATCAAGATTTTAGATATCCTACAAAAAGATGGTCGAATTTCAAATACCAAATTGGCAGAGGAAGTCAATTTGTCAGCAACAGCTGCTTTGGCACGGGTACAAAAATTAACGGCGGATGGCTATATCTTAGGGTATGAAGCCAAATTAAACCCGTTGATATTAGGGGCAAATTTTGTGGTTTTTGTTGAAATATTATTGGATAAAACCACACCAAATGCTTTGGATGAATTTTCAGAGGCAGTTGTTCAATATCCTGAAATCATGGCATGTCATATGATTAGTGGTGGCTTTGATTTTTTAGTCAAAATTCGCTGTGCCAATATGGATGAATTTCGACGAATTTCTGGCAATGTGTTATGGCGCTTACCAGGTGTAAAAGAAACACGCAGTTATCCAGTGATGGAAGTGATTAAAGACAGTTCACAATTACATTTGAACTTTAAACCTCGCAGTAAAAAATGATATTAATCAATAAAAATGGGGCTTAGCGCCCCAGATGTGATATAGATTTTAGCTTAGGCTCCATAAAGATTAAGCTAACCAATCCATTACTTAGTTTTCATCTCTTGCATTTCCTGTTTATACAAACGATCAGCATGCTCAAAACGTTCAACGACTTCATTTGATGGCGCTTTACCTAATAAACTCACCACAATGATACTGATAAATGACAATACAAAGCCTGGTACAATTTCATATAAACCAGTTGCTTGTTTCAATGTCATTTCCCATGCGATGACGGTTACTGCACCGACAACCACCCCCACGATTGCACCATTCAAAGTCATGCGTTTCCAGAATAAAGACAAGATAATCAATGGACCAAATGCGGCACCAAAGCCAGCCCAAGCATATGCGACTAAGCCTAAAACTTTACTGGTTGGGTTAAATGCTAAAATAATTGCCAATACCGAAATGGCTAAAACCATTAAACGACCGACCCAAACTAATTCACTTTGTGAGGCATTTTTACGAATAAAACCTTTGTATAAATCCTCAGTTAAAGTACTTGAGCACACCAAAAGCTGGCAACTTAAAGTACTCATAACTGCCGCTAAAATCGCTGCTAAAACAACCCCAGCAATCCATGGATTAAACAAAATTTTGGTCAATTCCATAAAAATAGTTTCATGGTTTTGTGCAACTACACTACTTGGATGTGCTTGAAAATAGGCAATTCCGATATAGCCCACAGCTACAGCACCACCTAGACATAAGATCATCCATGTCATACCAATACGTCGTGCATTTGGAATGGTTTTGACCGAATCTGCTGCCATAAAACGGACTAAAATATGTGGTTGACCAAAATAGCCTAAGCCCCAAGCACAAGATGAAATAATCGCCACAGCACTTAAACCTGAAAATATATTGGCTGCATGCGGACGAGCAGTTTCAAGCAAGTGATTAAATTGGGATATATCACCGATGGCTAAGTACGCCATAATTGGAGTAATGAGTAAGGCGAAAATCATTAAACCTGCTTGGAAAGTGTCTGTCCAACTGATTGCAAGGAATCCACCAATACACACATAACTAATGGTTGCAATAGCGCTGATCCATAAAGCAGTGCTGTAAGATAAACCAAAAATACTTTCGAATAAGCGCGCACCTGCGACCATACCCGAGGCACAGTAGATTGCAAAAAATATTAAAATGACCAATGCCGAAATGGCACGTAACACTTTCTTTTTGTCCCCAAAACGGCTGGTAAAATAATCGGGCAGGGTAAGTGAATTATTTTGGACTTCGGTATGTACACGTAAACGTCCAGCAACCAATAACCAGTTTAACCAAGCACCAACAATTAAACCAATAGCAATCCAAGCTTCTGATAATCCTGATAAATAAATTGCACCTGGTAGCCCCATTAACAACCAGCCACTCATATCAGATGCACCCGCTGAAAGTGCTGTGACCACACTCCCTAAACTACGTCCCCCCAAAATGTAGTCAGAGAAATTTGAAGTTGATTTATACGCATATAGCCCAATAGCGACCATAGCGATGATGTATAACACGAATGTTATAACGGTTGGGTTGAGAAAACTCATTGATTCATCCTTATATCCTTTGGATTTACCTGTCCAAGATTATTTTTATCGTACTTCGTTAAGATGCAGATTCAAACATGGAAGTAATTTTTTTACTGTGACTTTTTTAAAGTATTTCATTGATAGTTATGTTGCAAATTGTAATTTTAGTTACAAAACTCAAGATTTATAAGTTTATTCATTAAATAAAAGCAGATTTAAATAATTTTGAAGACATTTTAACCATATTGCTGAGTTAAACCTAAAGTGATTTAATAGTAAAAAAGCATCTATATAAAAAATATAGATGCTGCTCAATAAAGATTACTTTTTAAAGTGAAACTTAAAAATTTATAAATATTTTCAGAGACTTTAAGAGTTCGCTATTAAATTTTAGTTTCTTGCATGAATATTTTCTAAAGTATCGACCAATGTGCGTGTAGTTTGATCGATCTCAAAATTTAAATAATCCCCAACTTGTAATTCTGAAAAATTGGTTAGGCGAATAGTTTCTGGGATTAAATCAACAGAAATGAGATGATTTACTTTATCTACCTGATTTACAGTTAAACTGCATCCATGTAGACCAATAAATCCTTTGAGGAAAAAGTATTTAATTTTTTCTTTTGGTATTTCAATATCTAAATGTAAAGTTTGACCATTTTTTAGAATATTTTTAACTTGTGCTGTCCCTTCGATGTGTCCATATAAGTTATGTCCACCATTCTCCATACCAATTTTAAATGAACGCTCAATATTAACTAAGCTATTCTCTTTTAAATTACCAAGCGTTGTAACGGATAATGTTAGGTCAGAAATATCAAAACTGACTAAACTTTTATCTACATTTATCCCTGTTACGGTTAAACATGTGCCATCAATCGCCACACTCGCACCAATAAACACATCATCGAGAAATCCTTGACTATTTTCAACAAAAATCGTGGCATAGCCTTCATGTTTTTCGATCTGGTGAATTTTTTCAGTGCCAAGCACGATACCTGTGTACATGGTAAATCTCATCTCTATGTTTGAAAGCTGATGCTATTAATAACATAAATTAAGATATTTGCATTCAGGTTTATACTAGAAAACAATGTGAAATTTCCCTCTTTTGGCAAAGAGGGAAATTAAAAGTGATAAAACTTAAGGTCTATACTGTAAATATTTTTAAGTCAATTAATTTTCTAATAAAACTGAGCCGTATTGATCTCGTAGATCCTTTTTCAGCATTTTACCTGTCCCTGTTAAAGGAATGGAATCAACAAAAATGACTTTATCTGGAATCTGCCATTTGGCAATTTTATCCGCATAATAATTCAAAAGATCATCTTCAGTGATTTCTGAGCCTTGTTGTTTGATCGCAATCACTACAGGGCGTTCATCCCATTTTGGATGTGTTGCCGCAATAACAGCAGCCATCGCAATTTCAGGGTGACTCATGGCAATATTTTCTAATTCAACTGATGAAATCCATTCACCACCTGATTTAATTAAATCTTTGGCACGATCACTAAGCAGTAAATAACCATCTTCATTGATAGAGGCAATATCACCAGTGTCGAACCAGCCATCAGCAGTTAGGGCGTTATCGGATTTGCCATAATAAGATTCAATAATCCAATGTCCTTTGACTTGTAAATTACCTGTGCTATGTCCATCTCGACTGACTTCATGCGTACCATTTTCTTCATCCGTAATACGTAAGTCGACTCCAAAAGGAGGGCGACCTTGTGATAAGCGCACATTAAGTTGCTCATCTGCTGATAATTTATGATGTTTGGCTTTAAGTTGATTACTCGTGCCAAGTGGACTCATCTCCGTCATGCCCCAAGCATGAATGGTTTCACAATTATACAAATCTCGGAAAGCTTTCATCATGGCAGGTGGACAAGCAGAGCCACCGACAACATTATGTTTTAAGCTTGCTAACTGACTCCCTGTTTGTTTGGCTGCAGCAAGTAATCCTTGCCAAATGGTCGGTACGCCTAAGGCCACTGTTACCTTATATTCATCAATCATATGGACGAGACTTGCACCATCTAAGCCTGGTCCTGGAAGCACAAAAGTACAACCTACCATTGCCGCAGCATAAGGGGTTCCCCAAGCATTGACATGGAACATCGGCACAACAGGTAACATGACATTATTGGCCGATAGATTGAGTGAGTCTGGAAGGCAGATTGCGTAAGTATGTAAAATGGTAGAGCGATGGCTGTATAAAGCACCTTTAGGATTACCTGTCGTCCCAGAGGTATAACACAGTGAACTTGCAGTATTTTCATCAAAACTTGGCCATTCAAACTGTGCAGAATGGTCTGCGATTAATGCATCATAAAATTTGACATCAGGCAAAGCGTCAACAACTTCTTGGTCAAACGCACTTAGACAAATAAAATGTTCAACATTTGGCGTATGTGCCTTAACCGCACGAATCAAAGGCAAGAACGTTTTATCAAATAAAACGACTTTATCTTTTGCATCATTAATAATAAAAATTAATTGTTCTGGAAATAAACGCGGGTTAATTGTATGACAAACCATACCGCTACCAGAAATTGCATACCAAGCTTCTAAATGACGATGATTATTCCAAGCAATCGTCGCAATACGATCGGCATGTACTGCGCCTAAATCAGCCAAAGCATTTGCAAAACGTTTTGAGTTTTCCGCGACATGCGTCCAATTGGTCGTGGTAATTGTGCCATCGGTATTTTTAGAAATGATTGCGGTATCGCCATGATAACGTGCAGCATGTTCGATTAAATTACTAATCAACAGGGGCTGAAACATCATATTTCCTTGCATACAATATCCTTTTATTTTGTTGTGATTGGTTGATTTAATTTATGTTTATTCAATCCATTCCATTTAAAAACTATTAAATAGAAAAAACATAATTTCATCCTAACCAAAAAAAATCTGAATGCAATGAAAATATTGACAATTTTTCGTAACTACAGCAAAGCTAATTGATGATGAAAAACAGAGGCTTATCAAATTCTCATGATTTGAAAATTAAGCATAAAATATAGACTAAAGTCTTAGCGTGTTACTGGATAAATAACTTGAATTGGCGCACAGATATGTTAAAAATATGAGACACCTTTATTAAAAAATGATGTTTTAGGATAAAACATAAATGAAAGGTGGATTCACAATAGGAGAGAATGAATGCTACAAACCTTAAAGAAAATCTTGTGTATACACAAATTTGAATATGAAATTGATGCGAATGCTGTGGTGAAAAAAGAATGTCGTAAATGCGGAGTTTGTCACTGATTTTCTATGAGAATTTGTCTGCCATATCATCATATTATGGTTTTAAACAGTGAGTATGATGATATGCAAAAATATATCCTCTAATGATAACACCTCAAGTGTATTTTAATTGAAACTATTCATTCTCATATTTTGAGTTTTTATTTTAGACAAAAATCATCTTCTGCCACAAAAAATAGTAAAAGAATATTACGTAAGTCCTAACTACAATTACAATAGCTATAATTATTCAGTTACATATAAAAAACTAAAAATTTTTACTATTCATTAATTTGGTGTAATATTCACTTTAAATTAGTTAAATAATAAGCTCATCGTATGGTGAGCTTTTTTGTTATTACTTCTAATGTTTAAAGTTTGAGGTTGTGCTATGTTAGTTAAAATCGAAGATGGTTTTTACTTGAACTCATCGCATATTATTGCGATACATGTTTCTAAGAACATGATTAATCAAAACTTTCTTGTGGATATTGAATACACGCCAAATAATCAAAAAGCGACTGGCATTTATCATAAAGAGTTCCCAAGTAAATTAGATGCGGATACTTTTTTACAAAAATTGCATCAACAGATTGCTTAATAAAGTTTGGCTTTAAGTAAATATGTAAGGCAAATTAAAAGAAATGGAATTCAATTTTTAAGCAAATTTTATCAATAGATAATAATTGATAATTTACAAAGACATAGGTTTTAATTTTGATGAATCAATGCGTGTGATAAATAGTACAAAACCTGAAGAGATGATCATCACCTAAGCTTCTAAAAGCAAAAAACCAGTGAACAAGCACTGGTTTTAATTTTTTCATTGCAGATAATTTGTAAAAGATTAGGATTATCTTAATTTAGATAACCAATCTCCCAAACTTTGTACCAGTTGCACTAAGATCAATAAGACAATTACGGTCAGAATCACTACACTGGTATCAAAGCGTTGATAACCATAAGAAATAGCTAAATCACCAATACCACCAGCACCGACTGCACCTGCCATCGCGGTAGCACCAATTAAACTAATCGTCGCAGTGGTTAGATTTAAAATCAATGAACTACGTGCTTCAGGAATGATAAATTTAAAAATAATTTGCCACGGTGACGCGCCCATTGCTTGCGCAGACTCAACAATGCCTTCATTTACCTCTAAAAGTGAAGTTTCAATCAAACGCCCAATATAAGGACCTACGTAAATCGTTAATGGTACGATAGCAGCCCAAGTGCCGATAGATGTTCCTACAATCATTTTGGTGAGAGGAATAACCGCAATCAACAAAATGATAAATGGGAGTGAGCGTAGCGCATTTACAATAGGGTTGAGTACGTGATAGATCACTTTATTGGGTAAAATTCCATTTGGACGCGTTACCAATAAAATAATGGCCTGAATAAAGCCCCAAATACCTCCAAACAACATCGCAAAAAACACCATATGCATGGTTTCTTGCATCGCTGTCACAAATTGATCGATAGACAATGAGCTTTGCCAATAGGGCGCAGTGATTTCAGTCAGCCATTGAACGATTAAATCTCTCATTCCGCTACTCCTGATTGCGTCACTTTGACACCTTGTAAGGCAAGAAATTGTACCGCTTGTTGAATCACAATCGGATCACCGAGTAACTGCACAAACATTTGTCCAATTACTGAACCATTAATTTCGGTCATATTGGCAAATAAAATATTTAAACTAATATCAAACTGCTGAATCAATTTCTGAATTACAGTTTCTTGCGCTGATGTTCCTAAAAATTGTAAATTATAAATACTGTTATGATTTTTATTTTCAAGATTATTCAAGATGTTAACAGGGAGTTGTTGCTGTAAAACGGTTTGAATAAAATTACGTGTGGTTGGCTGTTTTGGGCGGCTAAAAATATCAATAGTCGAGCCTGTTTCAATCACTTTTCCATATTCCATCACAGCAACATAATCACAAATCGACTCAATCACGTCCATTTCATGCGTCACCATGACGATAGTAATGCCTTGTTCTTTATTAATTTTCTTGAGCAATGCTAAAACAGATTTAGTGGTTTGTGGGTCGAGTGCAGAGGTTGCTTCATCACAAAGCAAAATTTTAGGATGATTGGCTAAAGCACGTGCAATTCCTACACGTTGTTTTTGACCACCTGAAAGCTCATCAGGAAAAGCATCTTTTTTATGTTTGAGGTCGATAAATTCAAGCAATTCATTTAAACGTTTTTCACGTTCAGCCTTAGAATAACCTAATAGTTTCATCGGCATTTCAATATTTGCTGCAACAGTTTTGGTTTCAAGCAAATTAAAATGCTGGAAAATCATACCAATATTTGCACGTTCTTGACGTAATGTGCGTGCATCCAATGCAGTGAAGTCTTGGTCATGAATGATCACTTGCCCTTGGGTTGGACGTTCCAAGAGATTGATCATACGGATGAGGGTGCTTTTTCCTGCACCACTATAACCAATAATGCCAAAGATACTACCATTTGGAATCTGTAAGTTAATATCATCCAAGGCACGCACGGTTTGACCTTTTAGATCATAATGTTTTGAGATATTTTTAAATTCGATCATATTGTCAAAAACTATACAAAAATGAAAAAACAGGCAAAATCATTTTGCCTGTTTCATGGACATCCGAATAGATGTTATTTGTTTTCTATTAAATAGCTAACAGGTTTGTTTACATCCACTTTAGTTCCACCAAAATGGTCTTGTACATATTTACCTACCGCAGCAACATGATACAGTTCACCAACTTTTTTCAAGATTGGATCATCTTTACGTGATTCAGCAACAGCAAGAACATTCACGTTCATTTTGGTGCTTTGGTCAATTGGTTCATAGTAGATTGAATCTTTTAATACATTCAAACCACCTTCCATTGCCAAAGTATTTCCTAAAACAATTGCGTCCACTTCATCTTTTGCACGTACCGCAGTTGCCATTTGAATCGGTTTAATCACGATTTTTTTGTTATTTTCAATGATGTCAGCAGGCGTGCCTTTGACATTATCAAAATCCGCTTTTAATTTCACCAGACCTGCTGATTGTAATAACAATAAGGCACGTGATTCATTTGCCCCATCATTTGGAATGGCAATCGTTGCGCCTTGTGCAAACTCTTCAACTTTTTTAACTTTGCTTGAGTAGATCCCCATTGGCTCTAAGTATGTGGTTGAAATAGGTGCAATTTTATCTTTGTTTGAGTCATTAAATGCAACCAAGTACGCATAAGATTGGAAAGCATTAATGTCAATTTCTTTGTTCGCAACTGCTGTGTTCATGGACACATAGTCAGTAAAGTTTTTGACTTCGAGTTTAATACCTGCTTGTTTGGTTTCTGGTAGCGTTGCGATATAGCGCCAAATATCTGCATCAGACCCAGTTGATGCTATAACAACAGTATGTTCTTTTGCATCACCAGATGTAGTTTCAGTTTTAGGTGCTTCTTGTTTGCCACAAGCTGCAAGAGAAAGTACAGATGCACTGAGTAAAACACCAAACAATTTGTTCATGTTTAAATCCTGAATAATATTGTGTATGTCAATGACTACACTTTTAAATAAATATGCTCAATTACCCAATACAGCTTAAAACAAATTTGCGTCTTCTCTAGATGATTGATATGACATACAAAAATTTTTCAATTTGAAATTGGTTTGCTTGGCTTTTTATTGATTCAATGAATATTCAATAATAAAAAGCGTAACTAAATACGACCAAGACTAAATTTTTATTTATCATACCAATAAATTTAACTTATACATAGTCAGGCTAAAGATTTGTATTACTTAGAAAAAAGCTTTAAAAAAGAATCAATTGATTAAAAAAATAAGTAAAACAAAAACTTTTGTTGAATTGTGTTATAAATGTAGAGAATTTTCTGTTTATTCTTATTATATAAAATATGATGGAAAGCTTAGCTAAAAAATGCATATAAAAGCTTTTTGTAGTGAATATAAAAATAAAAAGTAGAAATAAATAATTATTGATCTGTAATTTCGATTGTATGTATAAATATAAACTGTTTTACCTATGATTGAATTTAACTTATTATAAGCTCAATGAATAAATTTACTCCCTTGGAGATTGTTAGCATGTTAGATACCAATACTTCTGCACAACTTAAAACTTTACTTGAACGCTTAGAAAGCCCAATTGATATCGTGGCTTCTTTAAACGATTCTGATAAATCAGACAAAATCAAAGAATTGGTCACTGAAATCGCTGCGCTTTCTGACCAAGTTACTGCACGTTTTGATGGTCAAAATGAGCGTAAACCTAGCTTCGGTATTGCAAAAGCTGGCGAGCAACCGCGTGTATTCTTCGCGGGTTTACCGATGGGGCATGAATTCACATCACTGATCTTAGCTTTGTTACAAGTGTCTGGTTATGCACCTAAAGTATCTGATGAAGTTTTAGCGCAAATTAAAAGCCTAGACCTAAAAGCAAACTTTGATGTATTTGTTTCTTTAAGCTGTCATAACTGTCCTGATGTTGTACAAGCTTTAAACTTGATTGCAATTAACAATCCAAATACTACTGCAACCATGATCGATGGTGCATTCTTCCAAGACGAAGTCGAAGAACGCAAAATCATGGCTGTACCAATGGTATTCCAAGATGGTGAACATATCGGTCAAGGTCGAATGACTTTGGAAGAAATCGTAGCAAAATTGGATACGGGTGCGGCTGCCAAAGATGCCGAAAAATTAAATGCCAAAGATGCATTTGATGTTTTAGTCATCGGTGGTGGACCTGCGGGTGCAACTGCTGCAGTGTATGCTGCACGTAAAGGTATTCGTACAGGTATTGTCGCTGAACGCTTTGGTGGTCAGGTGATGGATACCATGGACATTGAAAACTTCATTTCAGTGCAAAAAACCCAAGGTCCAAAATTTGCAGCAGATATGGAAGCACATGTGCGTGAGTACGGTGTGGATATCATGAATCTACAAAAAGTGAAAAATATTGTTGGTGCTGATCAAACTACGACTGGTTTAGTTGAGTTGGAACTGGAAAATGGTGCCAAACTTGAATCGAAAACTGTAATCCTCTCGACAGGTGCGCGTTGGAGAGAAATGAATGTACCCGGTGAGAAAGAGTATAAAACCCGTGGTGTTGCATACTGCCCACACTGTGATGGTCCATTGTTTAAAGGAAAACGTGTTGCGGTGATTGGTGGGGGTAACTCAGGTGTAGAAGCAGCAATTGACCTTGCAGGTATTGTAGAGCATGTGACTGTGGTTGAATTTGATACCAAACTTCGTGCGGATCAAGTGCTTCAAGACAAATTACATAGCTTGAAAAATACCACAGTCATTATGAATGCACTTTCTACTGAAGTCATCGGTGATGGTTCGCAAGTGACCGCACTGAAATATAAAGATCGTGCGACTGATGAAGAGCATACGGTTGAACTCGCAGGAATCTTTGTGCAAATCGGTCTATTACCAAATACCGATTTCTTAAAAGACACTGCAGTGGAGCTTTCAAACCGTAATGAAATTGTGGTGAATGATCGCAACGAAACCAATGTGAAAGGTGTGTTTGCTGCGGGTGACTGTACGACTGTACCGTACAAGCAAATCATCATTGCATCTGGTGAAGGTGCAAAAGCGTCATTGTCTGCTTTTGATTATATTATTCGTTCTGGGCAGTAATTGATTAAACTGAAGTGTTTGAAGCGAAAGGAACTTAGGTTACTTTCGCTTTAAAAATACAAACTTGATTTACACTTTATAGGAACTTTGTAGCTAACTCAAAGTTCCTTTTTTTGTATGAAAATATGTGGAGTTTAATTCCTATATGTGGAGTTTTAATTCCTAAAAGTATAGTTTTAGATGTGAATTAAAGCTAAGGTGTTAATTGTGCTACTAAATCTCTAACCTGTCGTTCAGCATCTAAAATAGATTTTTCAAATAGCTCCCCACCATATTCTTGGTACTCAATCGCGATTTCATAAAAATTTTCAATACCTATAAAATTAAATGCTGTTTTAATAGAAGCTTCCACATGGTTTTTGAAAGGAGCATCTACTGCATCAAAATCATGTCCACCACGAGAGGATAAAATTATCATGGGTTTTTGGTGATCAAGTAATCCTGAATAAGGCTGATTTTGATTTAAATCAAAAGCATAGGTTTTATCTTTTCTAACAATATTATCAATATAAGCTTTGAGATGAGCAGGTGGCCCAAAATTATACATAGGTACACCAACCACAATTAAATCTGCCCAATGCAGTTCAGCAATAAACTCATCACTCAGTTTTAGACGTTGTTGAGCCTTTTCTTTAGACTCAGCATAGCCAAATTCTGAGATGATCCATTCCTCATCAATCAGTTGGGGGGGATTTTTCCCTACGTCACGATGTTTGATCTGAATAGATGAATCAGATTCAGACCAAGTTTGTATGAAAAGTTCAGTTAATCTACGACTTTGTGAGCCATGAGAAACTTTGCCTGCAATGCCTGTACGTACACTTGAATCTATTCTTAAGATATTGGTCATTTATCGTTGCTCAATGTAATAGGTGAATTACATTTTTATAGCGTTATGAAGTTACCACAAACGATCAAAATACATGCTATAAATGAATTATATTCATCTATGTTAAATTGGTATCATGGAGCTGCATTATTCTTTAGAGCAACTTTTGGCTTTTCAATATGTTGCGGAAAGCATGAGTTTTAAGAAAGCTGCTGAGCGTTTACATTTAACGCCAACAGCACTGAGTCATCGCATTAAAAAATTAGAAGATCAATTAAATCTGAAATTATTTGAACGTAAAACACGAACAATCGCATTAACGGCTGAAGGAGAGTTTTTACTCAAACATGTGCAAACTGGCTTTGAGCATATTCAAACAGCACTGATACAGCTCAACCAAAATCAACAGCGTTTATTTACCATCACGACAACACCGCCATATGCCAGTGAATGGTTAATTCCATATTTACCTGAATTACAAGCGCTATATCCAGATGTAATGTTTAGAGTTCATGCCAGTTATGATCCTGTAAATATGCATTCGGGACAATATGATCTAGCGATTCGCTATGGGCAAGGTGGTTATCAAGCACTTGATGTGGAGTTACTGGCGGTAGATGAATATGTTGCAGTAAGTCATGCTGATCTGATTGTGGAACATATTGATTGGACAAATGTGCCATTGATTCATTTCTCGTGGGGAGATGAATATTGTCCTAAACGTATTAATTGGCAAAAATGGTACAATGAACAAAATATGCACATCCATATGAGGCAACGTCAGGTTTTTTATAATGAAGAAAATCATGCCATTCGTGCAGTTTTAGCAGGTCAGGGCATTGCTTTATTGAGTAAGGTTGCTATTGCACATTATTTACATATGGGAGTGCTTAAAATCGTATCTTCTCACCGTATAGATGCTTTAAATTATTATTTTTTATCATCATTAAAACAGGATGATGTAATTTTGGGTACAAAACAGTGGTGCCGAAATAAATTGGAACAAAGCTATAAGCTTGTTTAAATAAAGACTTTATTTAAATTGAAAGCCAAAGTGTTCCCCAACTTCCCCCAATTGCACTTTGGCTTTCGTTTCCCCTAACAAGATTTATTGTTTTTAATCTTGAAGCTGATCCTCTCAACTTCTTTTATTATTTATCGTTATCCTTACATTTACTTAGGAACGATCAAATAAGTTTAAAGCATGAAACTTTTCCAGTAATTTTTCTTTAGATTCTCGATGGTCTGGATGCGGTATAATGCATTCGATTGGACAAACATCTACGCATGTTTGATGCTCGTAAAACCCAACACATTCTGTGCAACGCTCTACATCGATTTCATAAATTTTTTCACCTTCAAAAATAGCTTGATTGGGACATTCAGGAACACACATGTCACAATTGGTACATTCATTTGTGATAAATAGTGCCATAATTAGCTCACTTGATAAGCCAAAGAAGATGCTGAAATATCTGCACTAGACTCAGGTAAATTACGAATGAGTAAAGCAAAACGCATATCCACATCGGCAGGAACAGGAATATCAACGATATATCCAGAACCTTTTGCATCAGAAATAGGATTACCTTTTTTATCTCGCATTTCAGTGAGCTCAAAAGTAATATTGCCAGATGTCGTCATTAACTCTAATGAATCTCCCACAACAAAACGATTTTTCACTTCAACTTTCAAATAATTTCCGTGGCGTTCTAGTACTTCCCCCACAAATTGTTGATGATCAAAACGAGAAGAACCAGTTTCATAGTTTTGATATTCAGTATGCACGTGACGGCGTAAAAAACCTTCGGTATATCCTCGATTTGCTAAACCTTCTAGTTGTGTCATCAGCGCAGGGTCAAAGTTTTTTCCTGCTAGTGCATCATCGATTGCTTTACGATAAATTTGTGCTGTTCTAGCACAATAAAAATAGGACTTGGTACGACCTTCAATTTTTAAAGAATGAATTCCCATTTTGGTCAAACGTTCCACATGTTGAACAGCACGTAAGTCTTTAGAATTCATGAAATATGTGCCATGTTCATCTTCTTCTGCGGCAAACATATCTTCTTGATTGCGTTGTAATAAAACTGGCTCGCCAAATTGATTTTGATTTTGGGCGTGTTGCTCGTCGGCATCTTTATGGGTGCAGCATGTCGATGTTGTCTCCAGTTGTTGAACTGGAATGACATCCCCAAGTACATCTTCTGCTGCTTCGTGAACTTTATAATCCCAGCGACAAGCATTGGTGCAAGCGCCTTGATTGGCATCACGTTTATTCATATAGCCTGAAAGTAAGCAACGACCAGAATAAGCCATGCAAAGCGCACCATGTACGAAAACCTCGATTTCCATATCAGGTACATTTTGCTTAATCTCTTCGATCTCTTCGAGGGATAATTCACGTGATAAAATCACACGTGTTAAACCCATATTTTTCCAAAATTTGACCGTTGCCCAATTGACTGCATTAGCTTGAACAGATAGGTGAATCGACATTTCTGGAAAATGTTCACGTACCATCATAATCAAACCAGGATCAGACATAATTAAGGCGTCAGGCTGCATCGCAACAACAGGTTCTAAATCTCGGATAAAGTTTTTTAACTTAGAATTATGTGGCTGAATATTGACCACCACATAAAACTTTTTACCTAGGGCATGTGCTTCTGTGATCCCAATTTTTAAATTGTCATGATCAAATTCATTGTTACGAACACGCAAACTATAGCGTGGCTGACCTGCATACACTGCATCTGCACCATAAGCAAAAGCATAACGCATATTTTTTAGTGAACCAGCAGGAGAGAGAAGTTCGGTAACGTGTGAAATAGTCATGTCGTAAAAGGCATAAAAACTTTATGGGTATTATTTTAGTGATAAAAAAAATAGATTCAACCTAGTAAAAAACTCGGAATTTAATATTTTTTGCGCATAAAAATAGCAATGAAGAATTTTTAAAGGTAATATATATGTATATTCGAATATACATATATAAATATGAACCAAGTTGATTTTTTTAAATGTTTAGCTGATCAAACGCGACTTGATATTTTACTGATGCTCGTGAAGCAAGGTGAACGGTGTGTCTGTGATTTGACTGAAAGTTTAGAGCTGAGTCAGCCGAAAATTTCACGGCATTTGGCTTTGTTACGATCTGCAAAAATTTTGCAAGATCGCCGCCAAGGACAATGGATTTATTATCAATTACATCATGATTTAGCACCGTGGTGTAAAGAGATTTTACTTAAACTTGCAGAGCAGGATCAGCGTTTTGATTTAACTGAAAATGCGTATTCTGAAAATTCAAAATGTTGTCCATAACTCGATGAATTAATATGAAAATTTTATTTTTATGTACTGGAAATAGTTGCCGTAGCATTCTTTCGGAAGCATTATTTAATGCACAAGCTCCAACAGGTTTTCAAGCCTGTAGTGCAGGCAGTCATCCGTCAGGTCAGATTCATCCGATGACGTTGAAAACCTTGCAAAGTTTAAATTTAGCAACTGAAAATTTATTCAGTAAAAATATGCAGGCATGTGAAGCATTTGCGCCTGAAATTGTCGTAACTGTATGTAGTGAAGCTGCCAATGAAACATGTCCATTGTATTTAGGAAATGCATTAAAAGTGCACTGGGGTTTGGATGATCCATCACATTTAGATTTGCTAGAAGAAGAAAAATTACAAGCATTTAATTCAACCGTTCAGCATATTCAGCGGCGTTTAAAAGCATTTTTTGCACTCAATTTTGAAAATTTGAATGCACAAGAATTAGCCAAAGAGCTCGAAAAAATTGCTCTAATTGCATGAATATTCATCTATGTCAATTCAGAAATTATCTTTTATAGATCGAAATCTTACACTTTGGATTTTTATCGCAATGGCTATTGGGATTGCGATAGGCGTGTTTTTGCCAAAATTTGCTGAAAATCTAAATCAAATGAGTGTAGGAACAGTCAATTTACCGATAGCTATCGGTCTAATTTTGATGATGTATCCACCTTTAGCCAAAGTAGATTATAAAAATTTAAGCCAAGTTTTTCAGGACAAGCGAACTTTAATCTTATCTTTAGTACAAAATTGGTTGATTGCGCCGTGTTTAATGTTTGCACTCGCAATCTTATTTTTGCAAGATTATCCTGAATATATGACTGGGCTCATCTTAATTGGTTTAGCACGTTGTATTGCTATGGTTTTAGTTTGGAATAATTTAGCTGAGGGTGATCATCAATATGTTGCAGCATTGGTGGCTTTTAATAGTATTTTCCAAATTTTGTTTTTTAGTAGTTATGCATGGTTTTTCTTAACGTATTTGCCACCATTTTTTGGTGTTGAAGCGCAAGTGATTCAAGTCAGTTTTTGGATAATTACCCAAGCAGTATTGATTTATCTTGGAATTCCATTCTTACTTGGTTTTTTGACAAGATTAATTTTGGTTAAATATAAAGGTTTAGACTGGTATCAAAACAGATTTATTACAAAAATTAGTCCACTGAGTTTATTTGCTTTACTCTTTACGATTATTGCCATGTTTAGTTTGAAAGGTGCTGATGTCGTTGCATTGCCTTTGGATGTGTTGAGAATTGCGATTCCATTGGTTCTTTACTTTGTGCTGATGTTTGCGCTTAGCTTTTTTATGAGTAAATGGATGGGTAATAATTATGCAAAAACGACCGCAATTTCTTTTACGGCTGCGGGGAATAATTTTGAATTGGCTTTGGCTGTCGCCATTGCAACTTTTGGCTTGGCTTCACCTGTGGCATTTACCACAGTGATCGGCCCTTTGGTGGAAGTGCCTGTATTGATTGCCTTAGTCAGTGTGGCATTGTACTTAAAGAAAAAATATAAGATGGATTAAACTAGGTTTTACTATTCTGATTTTTCTAAATTTTTTACGATCTGACAATGATCAATGGTACTGTCAGATTTACAAGATTGTCTAAGCTGCATGAGTTCGGTTCTAAAAGACTGTAACTCAGCAATACGTGTTTCAACATGCTGAATATGTTCTTCAATCATTTGATCAACAATGATACAGCCACGTTCTGGATGTTGAATTTGTTCAAGCAACATCACAATTTCTTGCAATGTCATATCTAAAGCACGACAGCGTTTGATAAAAATTAAGCGCTTTAGTGTTTCATTGTCATAATATTTATAACTATTTTCTGCTCTAAAGCTGGCGTGTATGAGTTTCTTCTTCTCATAAAATCGGATGGTATCAGTACTGAGTTGAGTCTTTTTTGCTAAATCACTAATTAAATAATGTTGCATTTGAATTGTCCTAAAAATGGCTTGACCTTGGAGTTAGTCCATAGTTTTAAATAGCATAATATAGATGAAGATTTAAGCAAGAGGGATGTGTAATGGCATGTACATGTAGTCATGAACCCGCACCACAAAAACCAAATAGTAAATTTAGAACTGCATTATGGATTGCACTGGTAATTAACCTAGCTATGTTTTTTGTAGAGTTAATTGGTGGTGCATATGCACATTCATCAGCGCTGTGGGCGGATGCTTTAGATTTTTTTGGTGATACTGTGAACTATGCTGTTTCACTTGCAGTGTTAGGCGCAAGTTTATATTGGCGGGCAACGGTTGCATTACTCAAAGGTTTAACCATGGCATTGTTTGGTTTTGTCGTGATTGCTAAAACAATATATGCCTATATCCAAGGTATCCCACCTGAGGCAATTACTATGGGCGCAATTGGTATTTTGGCATTGCTTGCAAATGTGGTCGCAGCAGTAATTCTCTATGCTTTTCGTGATGGTGATTCAAATATGCAATCAGTTTGGTTGTGTAGTCGTAATGATGCGATTGGGAATATTGCTGTGATTTTGGCAGCAGTAGGGGTATTTGGTACAGGAAGTTTATTACCTGATATTTTTGTTGCTGTGATTATGGCGAGTTTAGGATTAACAGGTGGCTATCAAGTGGTTCAAAAAGCATTACAAGAAAGACGTGACACTCAAGCATTTTAAATTTGTAAAATTTTATAATAAAAGACGACTCTCAAAAGTCGTCTTTTATTTTTATATTTTCTGTTTACAGCAGTGAATAATTTACTGTAAATTCAGAAAAATACGATAGTCAAAAGAAATTCACATTTTATTAAAATAACATCGGCATTTTAAAAATGCACATAGCATGTTTAACTTTTTTATAATTCAGCTAAGATGTTTTTATTCGACATTTTTAAAATTGATAACAAGGACATATAAACATGAGAAGATTACCCGTTTATTTACTGCTCGACACATCAGGCTCTATGTTAGGTGAACCCATTGAAGCAGTTAAAAATGGTGTGGAAATGTTGGTGTCATCTTTAAGACAAGACCCTTATGCATTAGAAACTGCTTATCTTTCAATTATTAGCTTTGATACTAACGCAAAACAACTTATGCCACTGACTGAGTTGGCAATGTTTAATACACCGAATCTACAAGCAACAGGGACAACACAGTTGGGTGAGGCTTTGTCATTGTTGGCGGATAAAATTGAACAAGAAGTGCAAAAAACGACACCAGATACACGTGGTGACTGGAAACCATTGGTATTTATTATGACTGATGGTGCACCAACTGATGACTGGAAAAAAGGCTTTGAAAAGTTGAAAAAAGTCAAAACAGGTATGGTGATTGCATGTGCAGCAGGACACAATGCTGAAACCAGTATTTTAAAACAAATCACAGAAGTGGTCGTAGAACTTGCAACAGCAGATTCAAATACCATTAAGGCATTCTTTAAATGGGTTTCTGCAAGTATTTCAACAGGCAGTCAAAAAGTGGACGCAGGACAGAAAGAAGTGACTGGTTTGAGCGATTTGCCACCACCACCACCAGAAGTAAATGTGGTTTTGTGATTTCAAGTTTATAACCAGTTGATATAGATATTGAATTGGGTGATTGAGAGTCAAGGTTTTCAATGTCTGTACCATTTAACTAAAAGAAAAAAGGAAAATCGTGTGGGTATTACATTAACAAAAGGACAAGGTCTGACCTTAGAGAAAGCAGAAAATAATCTATCATTGGTCACCATTGGGCTTGGATGGGATATTGCTGAACAGAAAAAAGGTTTTTTAGGGGGATTTTTTGGCGGTCAATCTGCTGAATATGATTTAGATGTGATTGCATTTCTATGCGATGCCAATGGCAAAGTTCAAAATCTAGGGCGAGATGCTTCGGGTCATCCGACTTTAAACAATAGTGATGTGATTTTCTTTAATAATCTCAAACATCCATCTGGTCATATCTGGTTAACAGGGGATAATCGTACAGGTGCGGGCGATGGTGATGATGAGCAGATTATTGTTAAATTAAATTCTTTATCAACGGATTATCATAAAATTGTATTTATTGTACAAATTTATGAAGGTCATAAAAATAAACAGCATTTTGGACAAGTACAAAATGCGTTCATTCGTGCAGTTGATGCTTCAGGCAAAGAAATGGTACGTTTTAATTTGTCTGGTCAGGGACAATATGAACAACAGCGTTCCTTGCTTTTTGCAGAGCTGGTGCGTGAAAATTCAGGTTGGAAATTTAATGCCATTGGTTCATCGTCTGATTCAGATAACTTTGTAGAATGGTTAAAACAATATGTTTAATGCCGTGATTGATCCAACAATTTTATAAATCAACATAACCAGAGAAAAATATGCGTCGACTACCCGTTTATATTTTATTAGATACATCAGGTTCTATGCGTGGCGAGCCTATTCACTCGGTGAATGTGGGCTTACAGTCGATGCTCAGCGCACTGAGGCAAGACCCTTATGCGCTGGAAAGTGTACATTTAAGTGTTATTACCTTTGATATACAAGCAAAGATTTATTTACCTCTAACGCCTTTAGACCAAGTGCAACTGCCTGAAATTGAAGTGCCGAGTGTGGGTGCAACTTTTATGGGGGCAGCGTTGGAGTTATTGGCAGAGGATGTGCAAAAAAATATTAAGAAAACTACAGAAGATCAAAAAGGTGACTGGCGACCTCTCTTGTTTTTGATGACGGATGGTTCACCTTCAGATGTTTATGCATATCAGCAAATTATTCCAACCATTCAGCAGCTTAACTTTGCGACAATTGTAGCGTGTGCCGCAGGTCCCAAGGCTAAAACTGAGGCATTACAACAATTAACCAATCAGGTTGTCGTGCTAGATTCGATGGATTCAAACTCATTTGCAAGTTTCTTTAAATGGGTATCTGCAAGCGTGGTAGCAGGCAGTAGCAGTGCAGGTGTCGTGGATGCAATTGAGTTGCCACCGCCACCCTCTGAAATTCAATTGGTTTTGTAAAATACTTGCAAGACTGAATGCAATGTATTTTTTAACTCAAAAGGCTTGGAATAACAACAATTAAAAAGGTGAGTTTATGCGTCGATTACCTGTGTTTTTTGTGATTGATTGTTCAGAATCTATGGCGGGTCAACCTTTGGTCGCTGTGCAAGAAGGCGTTGACTTTATCATGAGTAGTCTGCGAACTGACCCTTATGCACTTGAAACGGTATATGTTTCAGTGATTGCTTATGCAGGGATTGTGCGGACTTTGGTACCCCTCACTGAGTTGTATGCTTATCAAAGATGTGAACTGCCTTTGGGTGGCGGAACGCATTTGGGTAAGGCACTGGAACATTTAGGTAAAGAAATCGACCGTTCCGTGATTAAAACCACAGCAGATGTGAAAGGTGATTGGAAACCTGTGGTTTATCTATTTACCGATGGTCGTCCAACTGATGATTATCAGGATGCAATTCAGCAATGGAAAGCCAAATATAGCCATCGTGTAACTTTAATTGTCATCGGTCTTGGTCAAGATGTTGATTTTTCTATTTTAAAAGAATTGACTGAGCATTGTATTTCGGTTGATCAAATCAATCAAGAATATGTTAAAGGTCTGTGTAAATGGATCAGTGCATCTGTCGTATCGCAAAGTGTCAGTGTGGCAAATTTCCAAAATTCAGAAGAATTAATTCCGCTCGATCAGCGTTATATGAATTTGGCTAAGTCAAAATTAACTTTTCGAAAAACCCATGCCGATGATCGCGTAGTGACTTTTGTTGGACGTTGTCAAAAACTACAGCATCCTTATATTTTGAAATATAGCCGAAATTTACAATATGGGGGCTTATCTGATTTAAATATTAACTTGTACAATTTTAAATTAGAAACTTGTGAGGCGATTAGTGAAGAATATTTTAGTTGGACAGATCATAGTGCTGAAAAACCACAAATTAATACTTCAAAATTAGAAGGTTGGTCGCAATGCCCACATTGCTATGCGGATACAGCTTTTGCCATGTGTGGCTGTGGTAATCTTATGTGTTATGACGGATATAGTGAATATGTGGTTTGTCCGTGGTGTCGTCGTCAGGTAAGTTTTAGTGCTGAAGGTGGGGACTTTGATCTGACACGTGGGCAGGGCTAGGTCTTTAAAAAAATATGTATTGATCATTGGAAGAAGAAAATATGCAGGAATTAACATGTAAAATCAAAAAAATTTTGGCAGTCAATGAACTGGGTTTAGATGATCAATTTATCGCGTTTTTTAAAACAGAACAGCAGTTACAACAACTCTCCAAATTGGTCTATGAACTTAAAAAACAATTTGCAACTCAGCCCTTACTGACTGAAATTTTAGAACCCAATTCCACAGAAAATAAAGATGATAATTTAAGTGAAAATACTGAAGAAATTAACCAATCTCAGCACGAATTGGGTTTGAGTGAAGCACAAATATTAGCAACACAACAAAACAGATTAGATGAAGATTTAAATATTTTAGAAAATAGCCTAAGTAATTTGACAATATCTAATCCAGAAAAACCAACTCAAGAAAATTTACCTATAGCACAAAATTTAGATATTGTTCAAAATCAAATTGATGAAAATATTCAAGAAAATAAGTTAAATAATTCAAATGAGTTTACTGATGAAATCATCATAGACGATGAACTACACAGCAAGAAGCAAGAGCAACAAGCTCAAATTGATAAGAATAGAGCAGAGATTACAGACGTGTTTACCCAACGAAGAGTTAATGATTTAAGATTTCAAGTAGATAATGCTCGTGCAGGTCAAGCATATCATTCAAAAATTCAAATATTTTCTGCACAAAATATTGAAGATATAGAATACATTACAGAAAGTTTTAAATTTCCAAATGATGTTTTTTATTTTGATGAAGCCACAGAAAGTATTCAAGGTCAGCCAAACCAAGCGGATGAGTTTAATTTTTCATTTCAATATCGTGTGAATGGTGAAATATATACAGGAGAGTGTCGCTTAAATGTAATTGCTGACCCACGTAGCTTATGGAAAGTTATAGAGCCTGAAGCAGGGCAAATGTTTGTCAAAGCTCATACAGATCAGTTGTGTATAGATGCCGAGCATTATCAATTGCTTGCAGCAAGTCGTCGAGGTCGGTCACATGAGCACGCAGGCAGTTTCCGTGATGATGATTTTTCTTTGATGCAGATTGCGAATAGTAATTGGTCTGTGTTAGCTGTCGCAGATGGTGCAGGCAGTGCAGAATATTCACGTGAAGGTTCTCGAATTTCAGTAGAGATTGTACAAAAAGAATTTCAACGTTATTTAAATGAACATACCATTGATGCGTTAAATCAGGATATAAAGCAATGGCAGTTAGATCAGCCACAACATGCAGAAACGCAGAGAATTGCCAATAAACTTAACCAACAATTTTATAATGTTTATTATGAGATTTATCGTTCAATTTTGACCCAGTTAGATCAGTTAGCTGCTGAAAATAATATTGCAACAAAAGCATTTTCAACAACACTGTTAGTCGCTGTGGTTTATCAACATGCAGATAAAAACTTGATCAGTACATTCTCAGTCGGTGATGGTGCGATAGCTGCATTTGGTCAGGACATGGTGAGAATTATGAATGTTGCCGACGGTGGTGAATATGCTGGACAGACCAAATTTTTGGATCGAAGCATTCACCAAGAACTTGGCAGTCGGGTTAAGATCGGTTGTTTTAAAGATTTAAAAGCTGTGTTACTGATGACGGATGGTATCTCTGATCCAATTTTTGAAACCGATGCAGGACTTGCCAATCAACAAAAATGGTTAGACTTGTATGCTGAACTTGAGCCGATTTTTCAACAGGATCCGCCAGAACAAGCATTATTGGAATGGATGCATTTCTTTAAGACAGGACACCATGATGACCGAACTTTGGCAGCTTTATATAAGAAAAATCAAGCAAATTGAACGTTGCTAAAAGTTGGAAACTAAACAAGTTTAAGTAAGTATTTAAAAAATTAGGTAGTTAAACATGTCGGCAAAAATCGTAAAATGTACTACAGTGGATGGTCGCCCAATCGAGTTTGTGGATGAAGTCATTGGATCAGGGGCGATGAAAGATGTTTATTTTTCACCTGATCGTAGTTATGTGGTGTGTTTTTTTAGTAAAGAAAAAAATAAGTTTTATCAATCCAAAACTGCATTAGAACAGCAAAAAGACCGTTTAAAAGAAATTGTTGGTAATAAATGGCAAGGTATTTTTAATGGTGTCGGTGGCGATTATTGGAAAAATATCTTTTGTTGGCCTGATGGTTTGGTGGAATATAACGACTTGTTAGGTATTACAGCACCAACGTATAAAAAACAATTTTTCTTTGATTATGGCTCAAAAAATAATGATTTTTTAAACATTAAAGGTAAAGAAAAAGAAGGTAAATGGTTTGCTAGTGCCAATAACCAGAACCGTTTTTTAGATGATCGTGAAAAAGGAAATTGGCTTAATTATTTAAAAATTAGCATCTTAATCTCACGTGCAGTGCGTCGTATGCATGCAGCAGGTTTGGCACATTCAGATTTATCCTATAAAAATGTGTTGATCGACCCTGTGACAGGGAGTGCATGTGTGATTGATGTCGATGGTTTGGTTGTGCCAGGTAAATTTCCACCTGATGTGGTGGGCACACCTGACTTCATTGCACCTGAAGTGGTGATGACTAGCCATTTAAATAAAGATGATCCAAAACGAATCTTGCCAAGTATTTCGACCGATAAACATGCGCTAGCTGTTTTGATTTATATGTATTTATTGTATCGTCATCCATTACGTGGCGGTAAAATCCATGATATGGATGATCCACAAAAAGATGAAAATCTCGGTATGGGTGAGCGCGCGTTATTTGTAGAACATCCTACAGATCAGAGCAATCGTGTCAAAGCTAACCAGCTTAAACCATCACAATTGCCTTGGGCAGTTCCAGCACAAATTCCTTATACAGTTACAGGTCCTTATTTAACTGAACTGTTTAATAAAAGTTTTATTGACGGGTTGCACGAACCTAGTAAGCGTCCCTCTGCCAATGATTGGGAAATTGCATTGGTGAAAACTGTGGATTTGGTACAACCGTGTTTGAACCCATCATGTAGTCATAAATGGTATGTTTTTGATAATACAACCAAGCCTAGTTGTCCATTTTGTAAAACGCCATTTAAAGGTAAGTTGCCGATTTTAAATCTTTATTCAGCACGTCAAGGCTCAAGTTATCGACCAGATAATCATCGTTTGATGGTATGGACAGGACAGTCTTTGTTTGCATGGCATGCCAATAGTATGATTGCACCGAATGAACGCTTGACGCCTGAACAAACCAAGCGCAAAGGCTATTTTGTGCTACATCAAGAGCGTTGGTGGTTGGTGAATGAAGATTTACCTGATTTAACCGATGTGACCACAAAGACAGCAATTCCAATTGGTGGAAAAGTTGAGTTAAAAGATGGTGCACAAATTTTACTGTCTAAACAAGATGGCGGACGTTTGGTTGTCGTGCAAATGGTTGAAGCCTAGCTAGATTAATATAAGCTCAAATTAAAAAACCAGCTATAGCTGGTTTTTTAAAATCATTCATATAGAAACAAACTTAAGTTGTCTTTTTCATCACTTTAGAAAAAGCATTGGCTACTGCATCAATATTATTTAAGTTCAAACCTGCCGCACACATACGACCACTACGCACTAAATAAATACCATATTGATCTTTCAAGGTATCTACTTGCTCAGCATTTAAACCTGTGTAACTGAACATGCCTTGTTGTTTCACAAGATAGCTAAAATCACGCTCAGGCAATGCTGCTTCAAGTTTGATTTTAAGCAGTTCACGCATTTTGATAATACGCTCACGCATTTCTTTTAGCTCAGCTTTCCAATTTTCAGCTAATTTCTCATCATGTAAAACAGTATCTACAATCAAAGCACCTGTTGTTGCTGGGCTAGAGTAAATGCGACGAACAGTTGCTTTTAATTGACCTAAAACTTTTTGTGCAGTTTCAGCATCATCACAAACAAAACTTAGACCACCAACACGCTCACCATATAGGGAGAAGATTTTAGAAAAAGAGTTGCTTACAATGAAATTCATACCTGATTTGTCTAAAGCTCGAATGGCATAGGCATCTTCCTCCAAACCTTGACCAAAACCTTGATAGGCAATGTCTAAGAATGGAATGAGATCACGCGCTTTGAGCACCTCGATCACACGATCCCATTCAGCAGGTGTTAAATCTGCACCTGTTGGATTGTGGCAACATGGATGTAGCAAAACGATGCCTTTTGCGGGAATATTATTTAAATCTTCAAGCATGGCTTCGATGTTGACACCATTGGTCGATGCATCGAAATAACGATAAAAATGAGCGTTGATCCCTGCACCATTAAAGATAGCAATATGATTATCCCAAGTCGGTTGGCTGACCCAAATGTCAGACTCAGGGAAATATTTTTTTAAGAAATCTGCCCCAACTTTTAACGCACCTGAACCACCTAAAGTTTGAATTGTCACCACACGACCATCTTTGCGTGCTTGTGAGTTTTCCCCAAACACCAATGCTTGTGTCGCTTGATTATAGGTTTTAGAACCATCCATCGGTAAATAAAGTTTTACTTTATCATTCAAAGGTTCAATATTTTTAAGCGCAGTTTTAACAGCTTCTAACTGAGGAACAATGCTGTTCTCGTTATAATATAAACCAATACTTAAATTTACTTTTTGCGCTCGTTCATCCTTACTATATTCTTCCATCAGTGAAAGAATCGGGTCACCAGCATAAGGATCGACATGTTGAAACATGATTGAAAGTCCTAAATCAAACGAAGTTATTGTGTATAGATAATATAAGCGATATTTGCGATGACTCAACAGCGGATTAGAGATAAATTCTTATCATTGGTCTAACTTTATTTTATACACCTCAAAATATAGCTTTTTAAAAGCTGATTGCTTAAGAAAATAAAAAAATCTCCTCGTTTTAGCTAAAAAATAAGTCAGAAAATAAGAGAGATACAATAAAACATTGTTCAATTTTATAGATATTGCGATGATAGAGACTTAATTATCGTTACAAAATGCTTTGGATAATATTTATGTTATTAAATTATCAATATCACCAACCATCGCCAGATCAGCAACAAACGCCCATTGTGCTTATACATGGTTTATTTGGTAGTTTAAGTAACTTAGGCGGAATTGCGCGTGCATTATACGAAAAATATCCAGTGATTCAGGTTGATGTTCGTAATCATGGACAGTCCCCCCATTCAGATGAAATGAACTTTACAGTGATGGCGCAAGATATTTTAGACACGCTTGATCACTTAAATATTCAACAATTTTCACTGATTGGACATAGTATGGGCGGTAAAATTTCGATGAAATTAACTGAACTGGCTGCTGATCGTTTACAACAACTGATTGTTTTAGATATTGCGCCATCTGCTTATCAAGAAAATCATCATGATCAAATTTTTAAAGCATTATTTGCAGTTAAAAATGCCAACATTCAAAGCCGTAAAGAAGCCACTGAAATTATGCGCACATATTTAAAAGAAGATATGGTCATTCAGTTTTTATTAAAATCATTTAGTAAAGGGCAATGGTTATTTAATGTGGATGCTTTATATACAGCCTATAACCAAATATTATCATGGACAGAGATTCAACCTTGGCATAAACCAACATTATTTATTCGGGGTGAAAAATCGCCATATATTGCAAAAAAAACTTATATTAATGCCATACATTCACAATTTTTAAATGTAAATATAGAAACGGTAGAAAAAGCAGGGCATTGGTTACATGCAGAACAGCCAGAACAAGTGCTTGATTATATTTTTAAGTATTTAAAATAAATTAACTTTTTAATTAAATTTACATAATATAAGCTTAAGTTATGTTTAACTCTAAAAACTATAACTTAAGCCTATATGTTGTTTTTATATAAAATATAATAAAATCAATCGCATATATTAATATTTTTGCTAAAAATTTGAAATAAAAATAATTTTTACCATTTGGTAAAGTGTGATATAGTTTACATAAGAATATTAAACTCTGTATTTTGTTAACTAAATTGCTTTTATTAATGTGTTTAAATCATAGGTAGTATATACAAGTTTTTTAAATCTATTTATATTTAATGTTAGTTGAATATTAGATATAAATTCCTATTTATTAATATATATGATTGAAATAATATTGATAAATATCACCTAATCTCTTTTGCAAAAGGATAGTTATGGCTATGCTAGATTTGCCTTACGATTCACAAACGAATCAGACGGATACATCACAAGCGACTAAACCTGTTGTAAAAGCAGTGATTAGTGATGAAGTAAAACAAAACTTAGACTTATTACCACATTTGATTTGGATTAAACGAGGGGATGCGAGTTATTGTAATAGTAATTTAAAAGATTATATTGGTGCAGAGCATCAAGCTATTGCATATTGTGAATTATTAAAATGTGTTCATCAGGAAGATGCAGAACATCTCTATAACCTTTGGAATATTGCACAAAAAACTGGACAAAAATTTGAAAAAGAATGCCGTATTCGAGATGTCTATGGTAATTATCAATGGTTCTTCGTTATTACTCAAAGTCATTTAACTGATGCAAACCAATTTGATTGGACGATTAGTTGTACCAATATCAACGAACGCGCTCTATTATTACGTGAAACAACCGATACGCTAAGAGCGCATACAGATATGCTCGATGTGAGTGTGGATTGCATTAAAATTGTACGACCAGATGGCACAGTTTCTCATATGAATCGTTCTGGGTGTATGGCGTTGCTTGGACAAGAGAAAGTCAAAAAATTTGATATGGAGTGGTTGAGTCTGTTACCCCCTGAGGTTAGAGATAAAGGTCAATTGGCAATTAGCGCTGCTGCAAAAGGTAAAAATGCACGCTTTGCAGGGATGAGTGGAGAAGGTGAGGGGCGACAATATTGGGATAATATTTTAACTCCTGTCGTGAATGAAGAAGGTGAAACGACCAGTATTTTATGTGTTTCACGTGATATTACTCTACAGCGCATGGCTGAAAATAAATTACGCATCAGCAGTGAACGAGATGAATTAACGGGTTTAATGAACCGTCGTTCCTTTAAACAACAACTCAAAAAATCTCTGATAAAAGCCAAAAGTAGTAAGCAGATGCTTGGTCTAATGCTGATTGACTTGGATCATTTTAAGCATATTAATGATACGCTTGGACATCCTGCGGGGGATCATCTACTGCGAGTTTTATCAAAACGTTTAAGTCATAGTTGTGATGAAAATACCTATGTTGCTCGTTTAGGTGGCGATGAGTTTGCGGTAGTTGTAAACCATATTGAAGATATTGAATATTTCAAACAAGCAGCACAAAGGGTCTTAAAACAATTAGACCGACCAATCACCTATACAGGTAAGTTGATCAATGGTGGTATGAGTATTGGCTGTGCAATGTATCCTAATGATGCAAAAGACAGTTCAAATCTTCTCAAGTTCGCCGATACAGCTTTAAACAACTTAAAAGAAGGTGGGCGTGGTGGTGTACGTTTCTTTAATCAAGAAATGTTGGATATTACCATTCAAAAAGCCAAACAATTAGAAACTGCACGTCAAATTGTCCGTGAAAATAGTATTGAACCGTACTATCAACCCAAAGTGAATTTGGAAACAGGTAAGATTATTGGTTTTGAAGCATTATTACGTTGGAAAGATACACAGAATCATATTCAGTTGCCGGGTACGGTAGCAGAAGCATTTAATGATTATGAGCTGGCAACCAAAATCGCTGAAACAATGCATATTAAAATTTTTAATGATATAGCGCATTGGATTCAACAAGGTTTAGCACTGGTTCCTATTTCAGTTAATGCTTCGCCTGTTGAATTTATGCGCGATAATTATGCAGAAATTTTATTGAAACGCCTTGAGCACTATCAAATTCCTCATCATTTGATAGAAATCGAGATTACAGAGCATATTTTAGCGGAACGAGGTTATATCTATGTAGCTCGGGCTTTAAATAAACTCAAACAAGAAGGTGTGCGCATTGCTTTGGATGATTTTGGGACAGGACATTCATCATTAACACACTTACATGATTATCCAGTCGATAGCCTAAAAATTGATTGTGGTTTTGTACGTCGTATGAATAGTGAGCTGCCTATTCACGCAATTGTGCAAGGTATTTCGCAACTTGGACCGATTTTATCTTTAGATATCATTGCTGAAGGGATTGAAACTGAGGAACAACTTGAGAGTTTAAAACAAGTCGGATGTAGTTTAGGGCAGGGATTTCTATTTAGCCGAGCTATTGACGCATCACATGTTACGGAAATGCTGAGCAAGCACTATCTTCAATTAAAAAAATATTAATTTTGCAAAAAGTACTTGTCAAATGAGTCAAGTGCGAGTATTTTAAATTTATAGAGATTTTTTATGTGAATAAAATGCTAGTTAAACCTTTGATCAATAACGTATCTTATTATTTTTGGCAGTTCTTTAAGTAATTGCCTGAATACGTTTGGGCAAAAAAGTTGCCCTTCAAAGTTAATACCTGATCGGCAACACCGATCAGGTTTTTTTATGCATTTAATTTTTAGATTTTTGGAGAATATGATGAACACATTTAACACTACATACTTTAGCTACTTTTATTGGTTTAACTTTAATCAAGTGATGATGCGTATTTTGCAATCGAATAGACCCCATAAGCTCAAATAAAAGATTGGACTTAAAGTCCCAAGGAAATAATGATGAACATGTTAAATCAGGCTTTACAACAAACAAGCAAAGTAGAAACACAACTCAGTACACCTATTCAATTAAAACAACAATTTCCGTTAAGTCATTCTCTTGCTGTGCAAATTGCAGAGCATCGCCAAACCATCCAGAACATTCTTTCGGGGAAAGATCAGCGTTTGCTGGTGATTACAGGCCCATGTTCGCTACATGACCCCGTTTCTGCTTTAGAATATGCGCAAAAATTAAAACATTTACAAAGCTTAGTGTCAGATCAAATTTTCCTTGTGATGCGTACATATATTGAAAAACCAAGAACCACAATCGGTTGGAAAGGTTATATGTATGACCCTCATTTAGATGGTTCTTCTAACTTACAATTGGGCTTAGAAAAATCACGTGAGTTATTTTTAAATATTATCGAGATGGGTTTACCGATTGCCAGTGAAATCTTAAGTCCAATGGCAACGGGTTATTTTGATGATTTACTGGCGTGGGGTGCAATTGGTGCACGTACCAGTGAATCACAAATTCATCGTGAAATCTCAAGTCATATGCCTTTTGCAATTGGTTTCAAAAATGGAACTGATGGCTCAATTCAAATCGCTTTAGATGCCATTCAATCTGCAACACATTCACACCAATTTATGGGAATGGGACAGCATGGCTTGCCGTGTGTGCTAGAAAGTACAGGTAACCGTTTGGCACACCTAATCTTACGTGGCTCAAACTCTGGTTCAAACTATGACTTAAATGCCATAAAAGCCATTCGTGAACGTCATCAAGGGACTTTGCCTGCATTGGTGATTGATTGTAGCCATGGGAATAGTGCTAAAAATCCATTACTGCAGCCAGAAGTACTGACTCAAATTATCCAAGAACGTCATGAAACGCATGTGCGTGGTGTGATGTTGGAAAGTCATTTGGTTGATGGTCAGCAGAAAATTTCTGATGATTTGGTGTATGGGCAATCTATCACCGATGGTTGTTTAGGCTGGATTAAAACACAAGATTTACTGTTAGCTACACATGCACAACTGCAAAGTTTAACTACAAAACAAATGTCATGTGCTTAGTGTATTATTTGCTAAAGATCAAATTTTGCAGTATTTTTAGAAATGCTGCAAAATTAAAAAATAATTATATTTCAATAAATTAAATAAAACTAAGTTGAGTAATATATCCATGCTATACTATTTGAGTATTTAATATAGCCAATGTGCTTAGATGAGAAATATTAAATAGTCTATATACTTTAACTCATCGAAAAATAGATAGGAGCAAAAAATGCCTCTTAAATTCATACTTCGTTTTGCAGTGATCTTGTTCTTTGTTGTGTTATTAGATGCACTTGTTATCCAGTTTTTATTTTCAGGTCCAACAGTGATTATTCTATGGATTTTAACCGTACCTGTGATCTTAGGTATTCCAATTCTGATGTCAGTGGTGTTGGCATCTGATGAGGAAATGGAGATTCCGAGAAATATTTAATCCTCAAATTTAGCTGCTAGGAAATACAACATAGCTTTTTTATTTGCTTGTATTTCCTTAAACGAATTTGCTATTTTTAAAACCAGTAAATCTAAGGGTTTACTGGTAGATCGATTTTATTACATTAATAGTAAAAACACTGATTTACCACATTAAATCATCTGGAATCACATATGCTGCATATGGATCTTCTTCATCAGTGGTTGCTTGATTATTCTCAGTATTATTTACAATAATGAAACCTGTCATTTTTTCATTAATACGCTCAGCCAAAGCTTTTGGTAAAAATGCGTAGCTATTATTTTCCTTGGCAATGACTAAGCTACCTGACACAAGTGCATTGTAAATTTGTTGATTAATATATACTTTTTTGATTTTAGACGCATCAATGAATTGATAGCTGATTTCACCATCAGTGTTTTTAATCTTATGTTGAGCAATCATTTGAGAGATCGCTGCAACAAGGGCTTTTTCATCTAAAACACGTTGCTTTTCTTGGTTTAATGCTTGGTCTTTGGCAAGTTTTTCTTGCTTGTCTTGTTCGATTTTAGCTTTCAGTTCAGCGTCATTATTTTGACCTGTACGCTGTTCATGTTGTGCTTGTTTCGACAACTTTTTTGCCTTTTTGTTATCGACTAAGCCCGCTTTTAATAATTGAGCCGCTAAAGCATTTTTAACCATGTGAACAACCTATTTTTACTTGCTAAGATAATGAATACGAAAATAAATTAACCAATACACGCAGCTTAAGCCAAAACTTAACAGTGCAGGAATTAGGAATGTTTGTAATTTTAAATAAGGATATGCCCATGTGGCAATTACTCCACCTAAGATAAATCCAATTAAAATGAGTAAATGTAAAATTACTCTTTTTCTTTCAACGTTTAAACCTCTAAATAAATAACCTAAAGCAAGTCCTAAATCAGTTAACACACCCGATAAATGAGTGGTTCGAATAATTGCACCCTGATAATGGCTTACCATTGCATTTTGAATGCCCATTGCGGCACAAGCCCACAGCAAACCATAACGTGGGTAGTCTGCGATAAAAAACCAGCTCAATAAAATAAATAAGGCGACTAAGCTTAGGGGTAGACCATAACGGCGACCAAGTTGAAAATGGCTATTTCCCAAAATAAAACCACTATAACTGGAGCCGAGCACATAACTTAGGATCACTAAGGTTAAGAAAATAATATTCGACAAATCGCCATGAATAATGCTCATTGCGAGCATACTGGCATTTCCTGTCATATGTGACACGGATTGATGTAATAGGGTAATCAAGCCGATTACATTAATCATGCCTGCATTTAACGCAAGCATGAAAGCACCGAGCTGAATCCAAAGCGGGAGTTTTTGAAAAGGCATTAAACTGACTGAATCAAAACAAGATTTGATTCAGTATAAGACGAGTTTATTTTTTAGCAAGGTCTACTGCGGCAGTAAATAAAACATCGGTAGATGAGTTCAACGCAGTTTCAGTTGAATCTTGCAGCACACTGATCACCATACCAATCGCAACGACTTGCATGGCGATTTCACTTGGAATACCAAATAAACCACATGCAACAGGAATCAATAGTAAAGAACCGCCCGCAACACCTGAAGCACCACATGCGGTAACCACAGCCACTACAGATAAAATCATCATGGTTACAAAATCTACATGAATATTTAGCGTATTCACAGTAGCTAAAGTCAGTACGGTAATTGTAACTGCTGCACCAGCCATATTAATGGTAGCCCCTAAAGGAATAGCAACACTGGCAGTAGCTTCATCGACCCCTAAACGTTTGGCTAAGTCTAAATTTACAGGGATATTTGCCGCAGAGCTACGTGTAAAGAAAGCAGTAATCCCACTTTCTTTTAAGCATTTGAATACCAATGGATAAGGGTTGCGGCGCATCACGATCGCCACCAACAATGGGTTAATCACCAAAGCAACAAAGAACATCGTTGCAACAAGTACTGCGATTAAATGCGCATAGTTTTCTAAGGTTTCTAAGCCCGCTTGCGCAAAAGTTGCAACAACTAAACCAAAAATACCAATTGGTGCAAGGCTAATCACAATACGGATAATCGAGTTAATCGCCTCAGCAACATCTGTGACTACTTGTTTGGTGGTATCTGAGCCATGACGTAAAGCTGCGCCTAATCCTACAGCCCAAGCAAGAATACCAATGAAGTTTGCTTCAGAAAGTGCTGTGACAGGATTGGTAATAAAACTTAGAAGTAAGTTTTTTAAGACTTCTGAAACACTACCAGGTGGTTGTAAGGCAACATCAGAAGCACTCGTAAACATCAAGGTGCTTGGGAACATAAGGCTAGCAAATACAGAACTAAATGCTGCTAAGAGCATGCCAACCGCATATAGCATTAAAATAGGTTTCAACTGACGGTTGCTTTGCCCAACTCTAAAATTGGCAATGGATGACATCACCAAGACAAATACTAAAATCGGTGCAACAGATTTTAATGCTTTAATGAAAATGTCACCTAAAATACTGACATATGCAGCCGCATCTGGAAAAAGATATGCAACTATAAAGCCAAGTACAATGGCAATAAGAATACGTGTAACTAAACTTAAACGTGCTAGGGCAGCGAACATAGTGAAACCTGAGTTGCCTTAAACTGGGCTAAAATCGATAAACAAGCCTGCTATTCTATACCTAAAACTTCTCATAAATTGAAACAATTTCATATAAAAAATAAACCATTAAAAAATATATAAATTTTAAAAAATAAAGATTAAATAATTGGATAATGAATAATCATTTAACATTGTTTTGCCCATAACAAAAGGTTTGCGCATCTAATTCATACATGGCTTGATAATGAGTTAAATAGATATTTCCACTTAATTCTTGCAATAATTTAGAAATTTTTAAACGATCCATGACAGGGCCTTTGACCTCAGATAAATGCAGTTGAATCTTTAACTTGGCGAGTTCTGCATTAATATCTTCTAATGCTTCTAAAGCACTAAGATCAATATTACTGATACTAGAACAATTGATCACCACATGATGTAAATGCTGATTTTTACTAACCTCGGAAATAATAAATTCTTTCAAGGTATTGGCATTTAAAAAAGTTAAATTTTCATCAATACGAATCGAAATAATATTGGCACTGGTAACGACTTCATGTCGGGAAATATTTCTAAAATGTTGAGTCCCTTCCACCAAGCCAATCACTGCGATATGTGGACGGCTAATTCTCCAAAGAAGCAATATAAAAGTTGAAACAATACCAATAATTAAACCTGTGGAAATATCAATGCACAGCACACCAAAGAAAGTAACCCACATGGCGATGCCATCGGCTTTTGAATAACGCCAAGCCTCAATGAAAGGTTTAAAATCCACCAATTTCCAGATAGATACAATGATCGTTGCTGCTAAGACTGCAAGGGGTAATGCTTTGAAAATTCCAGTGAAATATAAACTCACAATGATAATCAGAAGGGAAGATAACACTCCCGCCATTGGGGTTTTTGCGCCTGCATCGGCATTGACTACAGTACGAGATAAACTTCCTGTAACAGGGAAAGAAGAGCTAAATCCTGCACTTAAATTTGCTAAACCCAATGCAACCAACTCTTGATTACTATTTAACTCACTTCTTTTTTGAAATGCGGTAGCCTGTGCAATCGAAATCGATTCTACAAAACTTACCATCGTGATCATTGCAGCACCTGGAAGAAGCTGAATAACTAAATCCCAAGACCAAAACGGCATTGAAAGCGGCGGAAATCCTGATGGAATTTCCCCAACAGTTTTTAATCCAAGCTGTTCTAAAGGAAAAAATTGCACCAAAGCAATCGAAAAAAATACTAGAAATAATGGAATAGCTTTGTTAATAAAAATAATAATATTTTTATTTAATTTTGCTAAAGAAAAGCCAATCAATTGAGGGGCATAGATCAATAATAAAATAGCGCTAATGCCAAAAATTAAAGTCGGAAAATGGATCAGTGCAATATATTCAAAAGTAGATTGTGCAAATTCAATAATATTTCCAGACTTTAAGGGAAGATTTACCAAGAACTTGAGTTGACTTAAAGCGATTAAAACTGCTGAAGCGATAATAAAGCTTTTAATGACAGGATGGCTGATTAAACGAATTAGAAAACCAAATCTAAAAATACCGAGTAAAGTTGAAAGTATACCGACCAGTACCGCCAATAGACATGCAGCTTGAATATATACAGGCGAGCCCACTTCATACAAAGGTTCTAAGGTAGCGAATGTCATCATTGAGATCAGTGCGACTGGCCCAATCGACAAAGTTGGGCTACCTCCGACAATTGCATAAACAATCATCGGTAAAATACTGGCATATAAACCTGTAATAGGTGGTAAGCCTGCCACCATTGCATACGCCATACCTTGAGGGACGAGCATTGCAATTACAATCAGTGCTGCAAGTGAGTCTGCTTTAAAAAACGAAACATTATAGTGTTGAAGCCACTGCCAAGCAGGAAAGACTAAACTCAATTTAAACTGAGGCTTAGGCATAAAAAAACCTATATCACATTTATATATATATTATGCAGAAAAAATGCTAAGAATTATAGTGACAAATTTAACACTGAAGCGAATATCTTTCTAATCCAATAAAATATTTAGTTAAATTACGGGTATGTTGATTTTGCAACTCGCAATTAAAAACTATGTTATGCGTAATATATCAAAATCATAATAATGCTTTTATTAAATTAAACTCTGATATTGTATGGAGTTTATTGTTTAATTTATCTTTGCGATCAATTAATGTGGAATTCTTAATGATCTCTTGTGGCAAGCAAAACGATTTATGGTCGTCATGAAGAATAATTTCTCGCAAAGATTAGCTAAAAGGCAAAAACATAAGCATTATATGAAAGGGAAGACTGAGCAATAGAATGAAAAACTCACCCAAAATTCATTTGAGTGAGTTATTTGCTATTTTGAACTTCCCATTTGCGTTTGTGACATATTTTGACGTTTAGTTAAAATTAAATGTGCCACGATGCCGATACAAATCCCCCAAAACACCGAACTTAAACCTAGAAAACTCATCCCTGAAGCTGTTGCTAAAAAAGTCAATAGTGCTGCATCACGTTGATTTTCATTTTTCATAGACACAGCGATATTGGTAGAAATCGCACCGAGCAGTGCAAGTCCTGCCAAAGCTGCGACCAATTCTTTAGGCAGTAAAGTGAAAAGCATAACGATACTACCAGCAAATAAACCACCTAAAATATAAAAAATTCCATTGGCAATGCCTGCAATATAACGTTTTTCTTTCAGCTCATGTGCATCTTTACCCATACACAAAGCTGCTGTGATCGAGGCAAGTACAATGGTGATCCCGCCGACACATGCTACAGCCATTGAAGCAAGACTGGTTGCAGTAATAATCGGTTTGGCTGGGGTGTCATAACCGCTGAGTTTCATGATTGCCATACCCGGTAAAAACTGTCCCGATAAACTGACTAGAGTCAATGGGATGGCAAGATTTAGCGTTGAATTCCATGTCCATTCAGGCATGATAAATTGTGGGATCGCCAACGAGAAATTGACATCAACAGGATTCATTTTGCCTAATACTAAACTTAAAATCACACCTGATATAAGTACAAAAATCATGGCATAACGTGGGTTGATCCGTTTTGCAACCAAGTAGACCACAAGCATACCAAACACGATGATCGGCATGGTATCTGTCGCTTTAAATAAACCAAGTCCGAACTGAAATAAAATCCCTGCCATCATGCCAGCGGCAACATCTTGTGGAATCCATTTGAGTAATTTATCAAATGAACCTGAGATTCCGATTAAGAAAATTACCACGGCTGAGGTGATGTAGGCTGCAACAGCTTCATTTAAGGAAATATCTGGAAATAGTGTGACCAATAGCGCTGTGCCAGGTGCAGACCATGCGGTAATGACAGGTACTTTAAACTTGATGGATAAAAAAATCCCTGCGACTGCTGCGCCTATTGAGATACCCCAAATCCACGAAATCATCATAGCATTGCTGACGTTGGCCTGTTGTGCAGCTTGGAAAAAAATGATCAAGGGACCTGAATAGGAAATCAACACCGCCAAAAAGCCTGCAACTGTCGCTGAAATTGACCAATCTTGTTTTAAAGTTTTAAACAGGGTTGCCATTCAGTATCTGCCTCCATGCATGTTTAATTCAATGATCCTGTTGAATTATGTTTTACATCATATATTTTAAAGAAAAAGGAAAATCCGCATCGTCATATAGATTTTTTTACTATGTTGCCAATGTTAATTCATTTTCATGCTTAAATTGGCACAGCCACATTTTACTTATTCAAAATACATTAAAATGTGATATTACCAAGGGCATTGGAGTTGCTATAAAAGCAACCCGCTTTTTATTCGCTTAATCACAAAAAGTGGCATGAAATCTTTTAAACTAAAAGATTAGTTTAGCCTTGATCTCCGCCACCAACTGGAACCACTGTACCTGTGATATAGGAGGATTCATCCGAAGCCAAAAATAAAATCGCATTTACTTGTTCTTGGATGGTACCGTAACGACCGAGGAAAGTACGATCAAGCGTTTGGTCAACCACCTCCTGCATCCATTGTTTTTCATCATCTGATAATGGATTTGTATTACGTGGCACTTTTCGTGGTGGAGCTTCTGTACCACCTGTTGCAACGGCATTGATTCGAATACCGTGTTTAGCATGTTCGAAGGCTATTGCTGCGGTGAGCGCATTGACACCACCTTTTGATGCTGAATACGGTACACGGTTAATCCCACGTGTAGCAATCGAAGATACATTCACAATCGTACCTCTCTGATTTTTAATCATTTCAGGGAGTACAGCACGGCAACACCATAGGGTTGGGAATAAAGAACGATTTACTTCCTTAATAATTTCTTCTTCAGAAAACGCTTGGAAGGGTTTCATCCAAATCGCACCGCCTACATTGTTGATCAAGATATCGATACGACCATATTGTGCAATAGTTTGTGCAACAACTGACTCAGCGCCAGCAAAAGTTTCTAGATCGGCATGAACAGTCATTGCCTCTGTATTTTGTTGTAAAATTTCCGCTAAGACTTCATCAACGACATCTGATCGATCTGCAAGTACAACTTTTGCGCCTTCTGCGGCAACTTGTAATGCAACGCCACGTCCTATGCCTTGCGCAGCACCTGTGACAATCACCACTTTATTTAAAAATCTTTGACGCTCTGACATTTTATTCTCCTTAATCATTGTTTATTCAATAGAGGAAAAGCCTAGTGTTTTAACTAGGCTTGTACTCACATCAATTTGCAGAGAATTTTTCAAATAAGAAATTGGCAGGTTTAATGCCTTCTGTATCAAGCCAACCTTTAACTGCTTCAACCATTGGCACTGGACCACACAGGTAAATATCTACATCACCTGCACTTAGCCAATCATTTTCGATATGTGCGGTCACATAGCCTTTACGTTCATGGCTTGAGTCAGGGTGTGCGATCACTGTGCGATACTCAAACCAAGGAAATTTTTCTTGTAATTCATTGAGTTTTTCAATCGCAACCAAATCACAATCATTGGTGGCACCGAAGACCAAACGTATAGGGTGTTCAGAACCTTTTTCTTCTAATACGTGCAGCATTGACATAAATGGCGCAATGCCTGTACCGCCTGCGAGCATCAGTACAGGGCGAACAATATTACGTAAATAGAAGCTACCAAACGGCCCTGTAAAGGTCATTTTATCGCCTGGTTTGGCGTTGATACTTAAAAACTCACTCATTTTGCCATTTGGCACGTTACGTACCACAAAACCTGTTAAGCGGTTGCCTGGTTTTGAACTAAATGAATAAGAGCGTGTTTCTGTAGTTTCTGGCAATGCAACATTGACATATTGACCTGCAAGGAAATGAATATCAGGTTGACCTTCATCCAGTTGAATATCAAAAGTAATGGTAGAGTCAGATAAATTTTCTACACGAGCCAAAGTCCCTTGAAACTCATGAATTTGTGTTTTACACACATCTGAAGTTGCTTGAATCTGGAAGACTGCATCTGACGTAGGTTTGCATTGACAGGCCAAAATGTAGCCTTGTTCTGCTTCTTCAGGCGTTAAAGCATCTTCAATATAGTTTTCTTCAGGCATGTCATAAGCGCCAGATTCACAAAATGCTCGGCATGTACCGCAAGCACCGTCACGGCAGTCTAAAGGAATATTAATTTTTTGACGATATGCAGCATCTGACAAGGTTTCGCCTTGGGCAACACTGATGAAACGCGTAACGCCATCTTCAAATTGAAGTGCAACATGATGGTTTGACATGGCTAGAATCCTACTTAAATGATGTTACTTTTGACATTCAGCATGGGGAGTTTGCTGAATGTCATCCTTGTGTTTTTTTAGAGGGAGAAATATCAGAGATGATAAATATCAATCACTTGGTTGATATAGTCATTTTTCAGTACCACGTATTTACTTAAAATTTGTGGTTGTTCGCCTGAAAAATCAATTTCATAGCGCGACATGCCAAAGTAGCTATAACTAGTTTTGTAACGGAAACTTAACGTGTTCCAGTTAAAACGCACAGTCACTTTGTCACCATGACGTTCTACAACTTCGATATTGGCAATATTGTGGGTTGTACGTGTATCAGGCATGGTTGCAGACGAACGTTCTGTTTTGATACGAAATACACGATCTTCTAAACCTTGACGATCAGGGTAGTAGATCAATGAAATTTCAGACTGAGGGTCTTCCGTGAGTTTGTCATCATCATCCCAAGCAGGCATCCAAAATGAGGCTGTAGGCGCATAACACTGCAACCAATCATCCCATTGTTCATCATCTAAAAAACGTGCTTCACGGTAGAGAAATTGTGCGATGTTTTCTAAAGATGCTTTATCTTGTGTACTCATGCCGTTTCTCCTTGTGTTGCTGTTTCTAATTCTGCAAGTTGTTTTTCAGCAGAAATTGCATGTTTCATGGTTTTTAACCAATATTGATGTTGAGCAAGGTATAAGCCTTCGTCTTCTGTTTTGATACAGCTCAATGCAGGTTTTAAACCAATTTCGTTGGCTGCATCATCAGGCCCTTGGATCCAATGTTTTGAACCACGACACATATCGTTCCATTCCAGTTCAATCCCTGCATAACCTGCTTGGCATGCACGGAATTCTTCAAGATCATCTGGTGTTGCCATACCTGAAGCATTAAAGAAGTCTTCATATTGGCGGATACGGCGTGCACGAGCTTCAGGCGCTTCACCTACAGGTGCGATACAGTAAATGGTTACTTCGGTTTTATTGACAGAAATTGGACGTAAGACACGGATTTGTGAGCCGAACTGATCCATTAAATATACATTTGGATATAGACATAAATTTCGTGAACGTTCGATCATCCATTTTGACATTGGTGCGCCAAATTTTGCTGTATATTCATCAGCTTTGACGAAGTTTGGACGGTCTTCTGGATTTGCCCATTGTGTCCAAAGTAGCATGTGACCGTGATCAAAACCGTATGAACCACCGCCTTGTTTACCCCAGGAACCTGCGCTCATGGCACGCACATTATCAAGTTCTTGTTGCTTTTCTTTACGATGTTGTGTGGTTGCAGCATAGTTCCAATGCACCGCAGATACGTGATAACCATCTGCACCATTTTCAGCAGTGAGTTTCCAGTTGCCTTCGTAGGTGTAGGTTGATGAACCACGTAAAACTTCTAAACCTTGTTCAGATTGATCGACAATCATGTCGATAATTTTGGTAGTTTCGCCTAAAAACTCCTCCAAAGATGGCACATCAGGATTTAAGCTGCCAAATAAAAAACCTTTATAACTTTCAAAGCGAGTAACTTTTTTCAGGTCATGTGAGCCTTCTTTATTAAAGCAATCTGAATAGCCTGCATCGCTTGGGTCTTTAACTTTGAGTAATTTGCCTGAGTTATTAAATGTCCAGCCATGGAAAGGACAAGTATAGGTTGCTTTATTGCCACGTTTATAACGACAAAGCTGCGCACCACGATGCGAACAGGCATTGATCATGGCATTCAATTCACCATTACGATTTCGTGCAATGATGATCGGTTGACGACCAATATGCGTGGTGTAGTAATCGTTGTTATTTGGAATTTGGCTTTCATGCGCCAAATATACCCAATTACCTTCGAAAATGTATTTCATTTCAAGGTCAAATAAAGTTTGATCGGTAAATACTGAACGATGAAGTTTAAATTCACCTGTTTCAAAATCATCGACAAGAAGCTCATCAATGCGATCAAGATGACTGGTATTAATTACTGGAATACGTGGCATGTCCGTTCTCCGACTGTCCAAATATGGGTAAGACCCGAATCATTTTCAAACATTAAAATTTTTCGGTTCCAAATGTGTTTTTAAATCAAAAAATAGGGTTTACTAAAATGCGATAAAATCAACTTCATTGATTTTTCTAATAGATTTATTGACGAGGTGACAATTCATACTATGCTCCTAGCGTATGAGACATCCTGAGCGACAAGCATTCCTTTTGTAGCTGGCTGACAGGCTGGCCTAAATGTATTTGCAACGCATTTATTCTTTTTAAGGTTCGGAATGAAATTCCGTTTAAAAAAACTTCACTTTGCTGCTTATTTGCTTCATGCTATATACCTTAAATGAATGAATCAGGTCTTGTCGAAGATCAAATATGTATTTTTTTATACTTTAAAGGTATTCGTTGTCATGGAACTTAGACACTTACGTTATTTTGTTGCCGTGGTTGAAGAACAGAGTTTCACCAAAGCTGCTGAAAAACTATTCATTGCGCAGCCACCATTGAGCCGTCAGATTCAAAATTTGGAAAATGAGTTGGATGTTCAGCTGTTTGTGAGAGGGAGTCGTCCACTTAAGACCACAGAAGCAGGGCAATTCTTCTATCAACACGCTGTTAAACTTTTGTCTAATGCGGAAGAAGTTAAATCCATGACCAAACGGGTTGGACTTGCTGATCGTACATTAAATATCGGTTTTGTCGGTTCGCTTTTGTTCGGTTTACTTTCAAATATTGTCTATTTATTTAAACAACAAAATCGTGATGTCAAAATCGAAATGATCGAAATGACCACTACAGATCAAATCGAAGCGCTGAAAGAAGGACGCATAGATGTTGGTTTTGGACGTTTGCGTATCTCTGATCCAGCCGTAAAACGCGTGTTATTACGTGAAGAGCCGTTAATGGTGGCTGTACATGGCAGCAGTCCTTTGGTACGTCAATATAAAGATGGTATCCATTTGGCTGATTTATTAGACCAACGCATGCTTTTATATCCAAATCATCATAAACCAAATTTTTCGACACAAGTTCGACATCTTTTTTCTGAGTATGGTTTGGACTTAAAAAATGTGCGTGAAGTCCGTGAACTGCAATTAGCGCTTGGTTTCGTGGCAGCCGCAGAAGGTATTTCAATTGTTCCAAGCAGTGCACAAAATATTCATTTGTCTCACTTACACTTTATTCCATTACTGGATGATGCTGCGGTTAGTCCGATTTTTATGGCAATGCGCAATATGGATGAAAATAGCGATATTCACTCTTTGTTTGACTGTGTTTATCAAGTTTATGATTTAGAACATATCGAATATGATCGGCGAGTGCTTTAAGTACTCGTTAGATTTTAAGCTTAAAATTCTTTATCGCCCAAAAAATTTATAATCAATAAAAATAAGTTATATTCATATACAAAGAATAAATATCATCATTATTTTAATTTCGTCATGTTTTCTTAATTAATTCTCTTAGTGTGAATATATTTTAAATCATAATTTATAAACTAATAAAAATGATTTTTTTTATTTAATTTTTGAATTTAATCTAAAGTTTTCAGTATTTAACTTATTGTTATTTAAAATATAAAAATAAAGTCTACTTTTAAGGTATACATTTATACGTAATCGGTTTTGGACTTTAAAAATAGTTTAATTCATTGTTTGAGAAATTTTAAACCGTTCACGCGCAGGAGGCGCAAGTGCATGGCGAATCTCAATATAAATACAATTGTGGATGAAGCGAAGTTCAGCCCATTTCATTGGAACGTTCTGATTTGGTGTTTATTAATTATTATTTTTGATGGTTATGATCTGGTGATTTATGGCGTTGCCTTACCATTATTGATGCAAGAATGGGGCTTAACGGCTGTACAAGCGGGAATGCTTGCCAGTACGGCTTTATTTGGCATGATGTTTGGCGCAATGTCTTTTGGAACGTTGTCCGATAAATTAGGTCGTAAGAAAACCATTATGATCTGTGTGGCAATTTTCAGTGGTTTTACTTTCTTAGGTGCTTTTGCTTCCAATCCAATCGAGTTCGGTATTTTACGGTTCTTGGCTGGCTTAGGTATTGGTGGTGTGATGCCAAATGTTGTGGCACTCATGACTGAATATGCGCCGAAAAAAATCCGCAGTACTTTGGTTGCGGTGATGTTTAGTGGTTATGCCATTGGTGGAATGGCTTCGGCATTACTTGGAGCATGGTTAGTAACAGATTATGGTTGGAAAATCATGTTCTATATCGCGGGTATTCCATTTATTGCGCTGCCTATTATTTGGAAATTTTTACCTGAATCGTTAATGTTTTTGACCAATAAAGGCAAAACTGAACAAGTCCGCCAAACTGTACAAAAAATTGCACCTGAAAGAGTCATCACGGCTGACACAGTATTTGTGTTAAATGAAGTAACAGCAGGAGATGAAGCACCACTACGCGCTTTATTTCAGCAGGGACGTACCTTTAGCACCCTCATGTTTTGGGTGGCGTTCTTTATGTGTTTGCTCATGGTATATGCTTTAGGCAGTTGGTTGCCAAAACTGATGATCCAAGCAGGCTATTCACTTGGCGCAAGTATGCTTTTCCTATTTGCCTTAAATATTGGTGGAATGGTTGGTGCAATTGGTGGAGGTGTATTGTCTGACCGATTCCATTTAAAACCTGTACTCACGATTATGTTTACGGTGGGTGCAATTGCATTAATTTTACTGGGTTTCAAAAGTCCACAAGCCATTCTCTACAGCTTAATCGCTATAGCTGGTGCTGCCACAATTGGTTCACAAATTTTACTGTATACCTTCGTTGCACAGTTTTACCCAGCAGCAGTACGCTCAACAGGTATGGGGTGGGCATCGGGAATTGGACGTATTGGCGCAATTGTTGGGCCCGTTTTAACTGGTGCTTTGCTGACTTTACAGTTGCCACATCAAATGAATTTTATGGCAATCGCAATTCCGGGTGTGATTGCAGCTTTGGCAATTTTCTTAGTGAATTTGAAAGCATCGGTAGATCAAACAAAAACTGTGAAACAGTCATCATTGGCTAAAAATGAATCAGTGATTGAGTCTTCTGTCAATTAAACCAAAGAAAAATAATTTAAATTTTCTTTATTTTTTTGAATCAGATACATTTAAACGTGGCATCAAAGGATGATGCCACTATGATTAAGAAATGAGGTTTGGATGAATACTCACAACAAAAACTTGAAAGTTAAAACGCTTTTATTGGCAATGGGTGTTTGCAGTGCAGCAATGTCACATGCAAAAGATGTAAATCCTGAAATTGAGCAGTTACGTAATGAAATTAATGAATTACGCCAATTGCTAAATCAGCAAACTCAACAACAGCAGCAACAAGCGGTTCAGCTACAAAACTATCAAGCGGAGAAAGTTCAACTTTCAAATAAAGATAACGCAGTTCAGCGTAGTGGTTTAACTCTCACCAAAGGTGGTGCTGAAATGACTTTCTACGGTAATGTACGTGCAGATATGCAGTACCAAATTGAGGGTGGGGCTGCAGATCGTCTATATAACCAAATCAGCAGTGTTGCTTTAGATGGTGTAAATGAAAATAGCGATAATTTGAAAGCAACCCTTGCTGCAACACGCTTGGGTTTTGATTTCAAAACGCCAACAGCGGCAGGAGACGTTGGCGGTAAAGTTGAAGTCGATTTCTTAGGTGGTTCATCATTTGATAACTTGCGTATCCGTCACGCATACCTAACTTATGGAAATTGGTTGATTGGTCAAACATGGTCAAACTTCGCACCACCTGATTTTATGCCAGAAACTATTGATGCTTTAGGTTTTGTGGGCGGTGCAGTCAAACGTACACCACAAGTTCGCTATACGCAAAAATTAAATGCGGATACCAACTTTGTCTATGCACTAGAAGACTCTAAAGATGCAAGTTCGAATATGCGTTTACCTGCATTAACAGCCCGTGTAAATCATAAATTGGTTGACAATTTATCACTTGGTGCACGTGCAATGGTGACTGAAAAACGCACCAAAGCAGATGAAGAAGCAGCATGGGGTGTTGGTGTCGGCGTGAAATATGACCTCACACCAAAAACATCAATTAAAGCAGACTATTATCATGTCAATGGTGACAGTAGCTTTGTGTCTTGGACAAATCCTGGTTTTGTTACAGATGCAAATAATCAAATTCTTGAAACCAATGAATTTGATTCGATCACTGTAGGTATTACACAGCAATTTAATGAAAAACTACGGGGTACTTTAGGCTACGGTTATATGAAAGCGGACAATAATGACCGCTATGTCAATGCACTTGCAGATAAAACCAAAGCCAATAAAGACTTATGGCAAGCATGGGGAAATGTTTTCTATAGCCCTGTCAAGCCGATTAGTTTAGGGGTTGAATACGTCTTTGGTGAGCGTGAGGCATTTGGTGCAGCACCGAATGGTAGTAAAACGGGTGAAGACAACCGTGTAAATGCAGTCGCAATTTATAACTTTTAGTTTATATAAATTGCTCTACATTGATCCAATAAGCTGATTTTGGCTTATTGGATTTTTAGTTTTGAGTTATTTTTTGATTAATTAGAAATTTTTCATGCATATTTTTTTGCCAATGCCACACAGATCACAACACAAAAACTTACCAGAATCATTGTCGGTGTAATCGATTCATTTAATAAAATTGCAGATAACATAAATCCAATAAAAGGTTGTAATAACTGGATTTGACCAACTTGAGCAATACCACCCAAAGCCAGACCTTTGTACCAAAAGAAAAAACCGATTAACATACTAAAAGCAGACACATAGATTAATCCTAAGAAAACAGACATTGAAACATGTGAAAAATCTTTAGGAAAATAATAAATACTCAAAATTGCCATCATTGGTGCAGTAAGTAAAAGCGCCCAACAAATCACTTGCCAACCACCTAATACACGTGAAAGTTGACCACCTTCAGCATAGCCTAAACCACATAAAATAATCGCAAGAATCATATAAATATCGCCGATACTTAAATGTAAATCAGGACGATTAAACAACATAAAACCTATAACAAAACTACTACCAAGCGATGCAAATAACCAAAATTTTAAACTAGGTGTTTCATGGGCGCGTAAAACCCCAAAAATAGCAGTACAAAGCGGTAATAAACCTACAAAAACAATAGCACGTGCAGAAGGGATGCTTTGTAAAGCTAGCGCTGTAAATAATGGAAAACCAATCACTACACCGAAAGCAACAATAGTTAAAGATTTTATTTGTACGTAGTTTGGAAATTTAAGTTTAAATTTATAAAAATATAGTAAACACAATAACCCTAAAACTGCTGCAATAAAAGCTCTTGCGACAGTTAAAAATTCGGGACTAAAACCTTGTACCGCAATACGTGTCGCTGGTAAAGAACCAGCAAAAATAATGACACCTATTAAACCATTAAACCAACCTAAATTTTGCTTATTCATGACAAACTTCTTGATTAAATAAATGCTATTTAAGTAGTTTTGATAGGTTCAAAAAAGAAACACTACAATACAATTTAAAGAAACTGTTATGCTTGTGTATGCAGTACAATTTTAAAAAATTTTTGAGTCATTAGAAGTGAGTACAACAAAAATAGAATATGTCAGGACATTGATAAAACAGCAAATTCGTGACAAAAATTTGATGTTAGGTACACGACTTATGTCTGTACGACAGCAAGCAAAAGCTTTGGATTGTTCTGTATCTACTGTGGTTGAAGCATATGCACGTTTAGTAGCAGAAGGGCAAATCGAATCCCGTATGGGGTCTGGTTATTATGTGGTAGGCAAAAAACCAAGCTTAAAAGTTATTGAAGCTACGGTACAATATGAACGTGAAATAGATCCTTTGTGGATTTCAAGACAATCTTTAGATGCTAAACCTGAGGTAATTAAGGCTGGTTGTGGTTGGTTGCCTGTAGAATGGATGCCTGAAGTTAGTATTAGAAGAGCGCTCAAGCATGTTGCAAAAGCACAAGCATCTATCTTAGTCGATTATCCAATTCCACATGGTCATTTAGGATTAAGACAATGGATTGCCCGAAAAAATGAAAATGATGATATTCAACTCAATCCTTCACAAATTTTAATCACAGATTCAGCGACTCAGTCTATTGATTTGATTTTTAGAAAATTATTAAAAGCTGGGGATGTGATTTTAATTGATGATCCTTGTTATTTTAATTTTTTAGCGCTAACCAAAGTACATCATTTACAAGTTATCACGATTCCTTTTACTGAAAATGGCCCAAGTGTTGAACATTTTAAACAGGCTTTATTACATCAACCAAAGTTGTATTTGACCAATGCAGGCATTCATAATCCTACAGGCGCAAGTTTATCAATCGCTACTGCATATAAAATTGCAAAGCTTGCAGAACAGGGGAATTTAACTATCATTGAAGATGATATTTTTTCAGAATTTGAGTTTTCGCCAGCACCTCGTTATTCATCTTTGATGGGCTTTGAACGTGTTGTACAAATAGGAAGTTTTTCTAAGACTTTAACAGCCGCAATTCGATGTGGTTATATTATTTCACATGAAAAATTTATCGATGAATGTATTGATTTAAAAATTGCAACTAACTTTAGTAGCGGACATTTAAATGCCGAAATTATTCACCAAGCATTATTAGATAGCAGCTATAAAAAACATTTAGATGGTTTGAAAAAACAGCTCTTAAAGGCAATGCAATTGACACTACAGCGTTTAGCAGTCTTAGGAATTGAACCTGTACATACGCCTAAAGCAGGTATTTTTCTATGGTGTAAATTACCTGAAAATATTGAGGCATCAACTTTGTCAAAACTATGTTTAAAACAAGGCGTTATTTTAGCGCCAGGAAACTCATTTAGCCATTCACCCCATGCCAACCAATATATGCGTTTCAATGTTGCACAATGTAATGACAAAAAGGTTTTTGATGTTTTAGAAAATGCTATTGATGAGATTAAAAAGATTAGATTTAACTCGTCTTGTCATAAAATAGCTTGATCGTATTTTATTCAAAACGAGTTAAGTAGCTTATTCTAGATCTTGATTTTTTTGTTCTTACATTTATTAAGCTAGCTTTCTAGCTCTAACATTTTTTCCATGTAAAGTATAATAAATGATGATGCACAATAATGAAGCAATCGCACTATACATATAAAGCATTGAATAACTGATTGAGTTTAAAGCCATTCCTAAAAAATAAGGACCAAAGCCTAAACCTGCGTCCAAAAAGATAAAAAAGGTCGACGTTGCAAAACCCATACGCTCGATACTGGCACTTTTTACTGCCACAGTTTGACAGACAGATTGGATATTCCCATAACCCAAACCGAGCAATGCGGCACATAGCAATAACATCCATGAATTTTGTGCTTGGCTTAAAAGCAGTAAAGCAATTGCCATAATGACAAATGCAGGATACATAATGATATTTTCACCCTTACGATCCATTAAAGGTCCTGTAAATGGACGCGAAATCAAAATTGCAACTGCATACATGAGAAAGAAAACAGAGGCTGTTTCAACCAAATTAATTTCTTTTGCATAAAAATTAACAAAAGACAAAACCCCAGAATAACAAATTGAAGTCAACAGCATAATGAAGGAAATAGGTAAGGCCTTTTTCTCAACAAATTGAGAAAGCCAACTGTTTTTCTCAATACTGACTGTACTTTGAGGGGATTTTGTTTGTGGTAAATCTGAAATTTGAATAAACAAAGCCACAACTAAACAGAATGTAGCAATGATAGAAGACAAAATAAAAATAGCATGGTAGCCAATATGCAACATCATCCAAATTGCTAAAAATGGACCAATCGCTGTACCTAAAGTGCTACTCATACTGTAATAACCAATACCTTCACCACGCCGAGTCGGTGGTAAAATTTGAGCAATAATTGTGCCTAAAACTGTAGAGGCCATACCCATCATAAAGCCATGCATAAACCGTACTAACAGCAACATGCCTACATCAAACTTGATAAAATACAAGCCAGAAAATATTAGAAAACCAGTTAAACCGACAATTAAAGTAGTTTTACGACCAAATTTTTCTAAGAAATTCCCCACCAATAAACGCCCAATAAGTGTCCCTACAATGAACAATCCAGACACCAAACCTGCTTGGGCGGTAGTTGCAGCGAGTTCAGATACAGCATAACCAACAATGACGACTACCAAGAGATAGAAAATCAATACCAATTGAAAGTTGATTGCACTGACTAAAATAAAGTTTCGTGTCCACAAAGGCGCTTGGCTATTCATATCACTCTCGATTTCATTTGTTGCAGTTGTTGCATCATTAACATTAGGGTGAGTTTTGCTTCGCTTTGCTGTTCTTCAGATACATCACCCAACAATTGCTGCTCAAACTCATCAATAAATATTGAACAGGTTTGGTAGACTTTTTTTCCTTCGGGAGAAAGCGCCAGCATTTTTTGTCTTTTATCTGTGCTTTCAAGTTGTGTAAGTAAATTCATATGTTCCAAAATTTGCACACGTTTGGTGATAGAGGGTTTAGAAACATTTAAATATTCTGCAATATCAAGCGACGTACAATGTTTTTTGAAATGAATTACATAGATCACTTGCCAAAGCGAATAATTTAAATTTTCTGTTTCTAAAACTTGATTAATACCTTCACTGAGCATTCGAGCACATTTTAGAATTAAAGCACGCAAGGTTTGATTTTTAGGCATAATAGTTAACTAGGGTAACTAAATTATTGGCAATATACGCTTGTTGATTTAAAAAATCAACTGAGATTAAATTGTGTGCTAATTGACGTTTATGCAGCCTATAGCGTGTTATGTTTTTGTATCTATTACGGTATTTGAGTATTCAAAATAAAAAGAAATTTTCAATAAAATAGAGTTTAATATATTCACTTAATAAAAATACTATAATTTAAGTACTTGAAAAATATAAATAAAATAATTTATGTATTTGCTCTTAAGATGTGTTTTTATTTAAAAAGTAGAAAAATGCTCAGATCGTTCTATTCATGCAACATATCGTTTTATGGATAAAGCTGCATTAATATCTCAAAAGCGTAAACTAACAATCATTCAAAAGCGAGATTAAAAACATGAACTTTAAAGCATTAACACTTGGTTTAGCTGTTGCTTCCGTTGCAACATTTTCTATGGCAAAACCTGTAGCATATCAAATTGATCCAACTCATACAGCAACTGTATTTTCTTGGAATCACTTTGGTTTCTCTACACCTTCTGCAAACTTTAGCAACATTCAAGGTACAATTAATGTTGATAATGAAAAACCTGCAAACTCATCTGTAGATGTGACTATTCCGCTTGAAAGCTTGAATACGAACGTAAAAGCGCTTGATGAACACTTGAAAAAAGCAGACTTTTTTGATGCTGAAAAATATCCAAACATCACATTTAAAAGTACTAAAGTTCAAGCCTTAGGTAAGAATAAATACAAAATCACGGGTAACTTAACAGTAAAAGATGTAACTAAGCCTGTGGTTTTAGATGCAGTACTTAATAAACAAGGTGAGCACCCAATGACTAAAGCTCAGTCAATTGGTTTTAATGCAACCACTTCATTTGATCGTTCAGCATTTAATGTCGGTGGATATGTGCCAAATGTTGGTGATAAAATCACTGTAAACATCACCACTGAAGCTTCTGTTGCTGCAAATAAATAATAAATTCAATAACTTGTGCTGAATAGGTTTAATTTCAGCACAAGTTTTTTGTCGTATATGTTGTGCTAAAAGGTGAGTATTTTACCTATTTTTACTATAAAATAAGAATAATAGTGAGTTTATTACGCCAAGATTACGCCAGAAATGAAGATTCCAAAACCACGTAAAAGAGGTAACTCTTTCCGGATTGAATTAATGTTTAATGGGAAGAGAATTAGTGCCACAAGAGACACTGAAAAAGAATGTGAACAATGGGCTGCATTAAAATTATTGGAGTTAAAAACAGGTAAGGTAAAAGAAGATCAAGGCATAAAGCCAATTTTTCCTTTTGATCAGCTTTGTGAAAAATATTATTTAGAAAAGGGTAATAAATTAAAATCTGCCAAAGTCATAAGAAATAAACTAGATAATATTCACAGGATTCTTGGTGATCTTGCAATAAAATCAATTCACGATATAAAACCAAATGACATTGTTCGATGGCGAAATAAGCGCATACAAGAAGTTAAAAGCAGTACTGCATTGCGAGAGTTTGCAATGTTTTCATCTATTATTAGCTACGCTCAAAAAGAATTATTTTTAATTGAAAATAATGTTTGGCAAACAGTTGTAAAGCCAGATAAAGGTAAAGGGCGCAGTCAGCGTATTAGTTTTGAAGATCAAGAAAAATTAACAAAATTTTTTAAATGGAATACCACAACAAAACCAACAAGGGTCATGCACTATACATGTTGGGCTATGTTATTTGCGCTTGAAACTGCAATGCGTCAAGGCGAAATACTAGCAATGAAGCGTGAGCACATAAAGAATGGCTTTATATTTCTACCAATGACTAAAAATGGCGAATCCCGAAACGTACCGCTTTCAAAAGAAGCCAAAAGGCTTTTAGATCTTATACCGCTAGATCAAGATATTATTGTTCCTGTAAAGCAAAAGTCTTTAGGCAGAACATGGATTAGAGTAAGAGGCGAGGCGGGTTTAAACAATATTAATTTTCATGACACACGACATGAAGCGATTACGAGAATGGTTAAAATAAGAAAATTACCTGTGGAAGTGTTAGCTAAAATTACAGGTCACAAAACAATTAATATATTGATTAATACTTATTACAACCCCGATGCTCAGGATCTTGTGGAAATGTTTAATGAAACCGAGAGCTAATTAGCTCTCGGTCTACCTCTTTGGTTTTTTGTAGTAAGTACATTATGTGCAAGTTGGGGGTTGTACAAACATTTTCCCGCTGTGCCTTGATTAATACTGACCAATTTATCTCGAATTGTATTTACACTGAGGTTGTAAATTTTGGCAAGTTGAGCTGCTGAGACTAATTTAACCTCAACTTCTTTCAATTCTTTAACAACGGCACCACCAATATTTTGCCCAATTGTGACATGGGGTGGCTTGTTAGATTCGACCACAATTAAATATTCTTGCAATGCTCCCATCACACCACCTTTCCATTTGCCAAAAAACAAACGTCGTTTTCAATTTTAAATTCAGTACATTGAAGAATTACCTTAACTGTTTTTGCACTCAGTCTAGCAGCCGTCATTAGTTGACTTACTGATAATCCAAATGGTTCATTTTGTAAGACTTTGATCACTTTATTTTTAGCATTCTCAAAATTCTTACTAGCAACTTCTTTTTGAAAATCCTTAGCCGAATCCATTACCACCTCCACAAATCAAAATTAATTACAATCGTTCCGTTTACCACAAAGAAAATTTCAAGCCACCAGATAACCCATTCCATGTGATTCACCTTTAATAATATGCAGAATTTCCATTTCTGCTTTTTCTGTACAAGTTTGTTCAGGTGCGCTAAGATGATCTTCAAATTCTTTGCCGAGTTTAAAAGCTGCATCATTACCACCTAGTGAGTCAGTGACTAATACATAGTGAAAGCACTTTTTTATATATCGATCATTGGTGTGGGCAGTGAAGCCTTGACCATCTAGGCATTTAACTTGATATCCGAGTTTGTCGAACCAGATGCGAAACGCATCTAGGTTCTTCGGTTTAACAACCTGTTTCATTGAGCAGCTCCATTAGGTCCATTCTCTAACTCAAATCGACGTGCGCGAACATAACCCATGAGTTTTGGTTGAATGTCTGGATGACGAGATCGAATTTCAGGTAGTAACTCATTTAGCTCGTGTTCATTTTTTGAGTTTTGAATACGAACCATTAGCGAAGGCAGTTGAACATCAGCCTCTACCCCCACATTCAACTCATTTAAGCGTTTATGAATTGCATCAATTAACGGCTTGCGCTGTTCTTCAGTCCACGATTTTGTATATGTGGTTAAAGCTGTTGCTTCAACTGGCGTTTTAGCTTCTTCAGCTTTTTCAAGTAATTCATTCAATAAATTTTTATATTGATTATCTTGAGGCGTATTTAAATCCAAACCAAGTTCAACGAGTTTGCATTCTTTAGCAACTGTGATTTCACTAAGCTGGTTCTCATTGAAACCAACTCTATGAACATCAAACAAGGTGCAGTTAATTTCTTCTTCACTTCTACAAGCTTTAATTCCATCTAAATAAAGTTGCAGTTCAGTTTCGATTGAAATTTCAACTTTAGGTTCAGAGTGCTCCTCACTGATAGATTTAGCAGGCTCAGGAGCATCTAATTTTTTACGAGAAGCTCGAGTTTTTTTAGGCTTATCGTTAAAACCGTCTTTCACCTCAATTTCAGTAATCATGTTTCCAAAAGATTTACCGAATGCCTGAAGTTGTAACTTTGCATTTTCTGCATCAAGTTGCGCAAAGCCATTCGCAACACTTAGACAAATATCACCATGTTCGTGGTCATATTGGGTGCGTAAGATACAAGTGGGCATAACGATATAGATTTCTTGGCCAGCCTCTAAATCATGGGGCATAACAGGTTTAGTAAATTGAATGTCTGCCAATACGGTTGTTTCTCGTTTGATACAAAACTCATAATTTGGCATTGCAAAAACAGTAGCAGGGAATTGGTCTAAGTCATCAAACTCAATTAACTCACCAGCAGTACGACACATGATATTTTTGCCTGCCATTAATGCTGCGAATGCTTCATTACCATTTAAAATATTCATATCTTATCCCTCAGTGATGCATTGCTTGCTGGTTTGAGTTTTGATTTAGTTGAGCTTGTTTGATTGGCCATCCCATCATGTCAGCACGTGCACAGCAGGCATTTTTGATACCAGCCTCATAAAGCGTGCCTTTAAATTTCTTCATTGCAGCATTTAAGATTTTTGTGTCAGGAGCATCTTTGATTGCATTCAAAGCATCGTTATATAGTTGCTCTTGAGTACGATTGTCTTTAGGTTTCGGCTGTTGAACTTGCTGTTGTTGTATATTTGAGTTTTGCTGTTGGTCAGATGCTTGACCTTGTTGATAAGCATGGTCGTATTCATATAAATATTTACTACCATCGTAATTTCCAAGATATACATCAGCAGCTACACCAATCGCTTTAAACGCAACACCCAGAGCATCAGTAACCGCTTTTTTATAACCTTCATCATTTGCTTTTAATTGCCCTTTAGCGAGTTCTACAATTTCAGAACCACCCACGCCAGAGAATTCTTCACCCCAAGCACCTTCGAATTTGGTTTTTACTGCAACTTCTGCAAAGCACATCACTGATCCGCATGGTGCTGTTTCTGACCAAGTTCGGACAATTCGATAAGTCCACCCATGGCCAACAGGGCCGAATGCCTGCGTCATTGCCATTAAGCGCCATTGTGGATTGATGTCAGATTTACCTTTGAGATAACCAAACTCAATTTTCTTTAAGAAATTAGTTGGAGTTTGTTTTACATCATTCCAAATCTTTAAATTTGTAATAGGATTTTGATTTGACATTACACAGCCTCCACTAAATGATTTTTCTCAATAAAACCAATAAGCAAGTTATTAAAGTTGCGGTGGTCGAGTTGATCGGTGAAGTCGCGATATGGATTGCCTTTATCATCAAAGACTTTAATTTCTCCGAGTTCTTTAATCTCTACAGTAGTAAAGTCAGAACCTGGCACACCATAGTTATCTTTATGTGCTTCATAGCTAAAAGGGAACTTCACAGTAAAGTCATCGAGTTGAATAACGGCGTAACCAGTGCTCATTGATGTGATTTCAACGGTTTGCACAGCGTAGGTAGAGGGGATGTATTCAGATGCTAAAGGTGGTTTGTATTCAGTAGCTTTGTGATCAAAAGCTAAAGAAATAGCACCAAAAGCGAATAAACTCGTAGCAGCAGCTACTTTTAGAAAGCTCGTAGGTACACGATGTGTAACTGATGGCTTGATGGAATTTAGTTTTGCATTCATACTAATCTCACTCTTTGAGTAAAAGCGGCTGACCTTCGAACTTCAAGCCGCTTTTTTGTTTTTGATGAGATTTAATTTAGTGTTTACTAAATATATTGTCAATAGTTTTTACTAAATATTTAGTGTTTTTGTTTAGTGTTATGTTTTAATTGGCAAAAGAAAAATGATTAAATTGATGATTTTACAATTATCAAGATCTGGATAAAGAAAAATGAAAATTCTTTTTCTTGATGAAACTCCAATTTTATGATATTTGCTAAAGCCAATATCACCTTTGTAGGTAGTATTAGTGTTTTTGAAAGAGGTTGGGTAGTGTTAACTAAAAATCAGACTTTAGGACCAAACGATATCAGATCAGCTTTAAGAAGTTGGATTCACGATAGATTTGAGCTTAAACAAAACGATATTTTAATTAATGAACTTGGTTTTTGTAATAAGGATCCTAACTCTACAATCGATAATTCCTTTCGTGCAGATTTAGCATTAGCTAATGGGCGTTTAGTTGGTTTTGAGATAAAATCTGAAAAAGACAACTTGAAAAGATGGGCATCTCAAATGGTTGCTTATAATAATGTTTTTGATGAAGTTTGGCTTTGTGTTCATAGTAAACATTTAGAAGATGGGTTGAAAATAACACCAAAAAATATTGGGATATTATTGATCGATGATTACGAATCAGTTGCAATCGTTCGTCACGCAAAATTGAATAATAATAATAACATTTATGATCTTTCAGGATTACTCTGGAGAGAAGAATTAAATACTTTAGCAAAATTGAATCAAATTAAAATTAATTCACGCACAACTAAAAATGAAGTGCGTGAAATATTAGCAGAAAATCTATCAATTAATATTGTTAGAGATTATGTTTTGACACAATTAAAAATAAGGAAAAGTCACCAGTATTCAAACTCTTCTGGATTATCAAGTTGATTAATCTTGGATTCAAGCATGGCGCATATATGTTGGTGGATTTTTATTTCATTCCATGTTTGCTGACCACCGTAACCCTTTTGAGTTGGATCGGTAATCTGACTAATTCGTTTTATTTCTTCATTAGCCCATGAAAAATCATCTCCATGATAACCATCTAAATTTCTTATATTTTTTGCAATCTGAATGAATTTAATAAATTCCTGAGCTTTTCCTTGGCTTTCTATATACCAAGTTAAATTATTTAATAGGTATGTAGCTGCTGGTCTAGGTCTCATATTTGTTGTTGGTTTAATGATGTCAGTAGGAGATGTTGCCGCATAATCTCCATATATAAATTTAAAATCTGAGAGTTTATGCTTTATTGTTTCTTGCCAAATTGGGTCAAAGCACTCCTGATAGATAATACCAACTGGCTTTGGTGGGTATGATGTGCTTGATGTCACAATAGTCTTAGGTGAAAGATTTTCTTGAATATATTTTGTAAAATTTATTACATGCTCTTTTTCTGTTTGTTCTGATGAGTCAATTTTACCTAAATCTAAAAATATTGCTAAATTATGAATAGTAATATCATCAAAAGAGAGTAAGATTTTATCGAGTAAATTTATAATATCTTTATAATTTTCCAATGTTGGATTTATTCTTATGCCAACAGTTCTAAAATTATGAGTAAATTTTTTTATTAATTTTATGGTATTTCTTGTATTGTCTTCATTATATAGTGTAATGATTGGGGCTATATTTTCATTTATTTTCTGCAATTCAATATATTTATTGAATTTAAAGTCGTAATTATCAGTACTATCGTTTAATTGTATGCTTATAGGTGTTTCTTCATCCAATTTAAACTTTGAAGAATCAATCCATAGATGCGATTCATATGAATCAATAAAACTAGTTATTTTATTCCAATCATTACCCGTTAAAAATAATAGCGGTGCTATTAAGGATTTATGTTCTGGCGGCAATGCTGTAAGTGCATTTAGTTCTGAAGCCCCAGAGCGTAAAAAAGGAACATAAATTTTTTCTTGTAACATTATTGTCTCCACCGATCATTTTAAGGACTGCGTCGGGTTCGCAGTTTTTTTAGTATTTAGGGTTTCACTAAAGCCAACTCTAAACGTCCCACAAAATTAATTTCATTAAGCTGTTCATTGGTAATAAACTCATCTGGATATCTATTTTTATCAGGATTATCACTTGTAAGTTTCACTGTGTTAGATCCATAACTTACAAAAACACGCTTCATTCTTAACTCATGATTATGAGTAAACACATATACATTGCCATTTTTTAAATTGTTAGGATCTTTATCAGAAACATCTACAAACAGCGGACTATCAGGAGCAACAGTAGGGTACATACTGTATTCAGCAGAATAGATAATTTTTAAATTTTTGGGATTAGTTTGTATACCCATAAGCTTTAGGATCTGCGGATCAATGTCTAGATATTCACTCGCATCTTCTAGAAAATTTTCAATACCCGCACCGCAAGATGCTTTTACATCTTTATAAATTGGGATACGAACATTGCTTGGGCGACCTTTTGTATCAGCACTTCTAAATTCAACTGGAGCGAAGTAAATATCACTTTTAGGATGATCTAATGATTCTGATTCTTTGATATTTTTTTCTAAATTTAAGATGGGTTTATCTAACAAACCTGCATCCCACCCAACTTTCTTTTCAAGATTACGAGCAGCTCGCTCTCCAAAACTTCCATGACCATTCATGAGTTGAGAGATATGACTAGGATTTAAATCATAGTGTTCGCAAAAAGCGACATCTGATTTAAAGCCGTTATTTTCAAGAGCAGCATTAATAGCTGTGCGCAAATTTTTGCGTCTTAATGTGATCGTATCCATATTTAGTATTTCATATAGTTTTTAGTAAAAAGTAAATTCGTAATTGCTAAACATTTCTTGACACGGAAAATAAATAAAATTAGTATTTACTAAATAATTTAGCAAAGGTTATAAGAATGACTTCATCAAATACTGAACAACTCAAGAGTTACTTCTTAGGCTTAACTCCAGATCGACGTGAATCTTTTGCAAAAGAGTGTTTAACCACCGTGGGTAATTTACAGCAAATTATTTACGTCAATAAAAAGTGTGGAGCCCCACTGGCTATTCGCATTGATAAAGCCAGCAATGGGCAGGTTTCTTGTGACTTGCTTTGCCCTGATGCTGATTTCAACTATTTGCGTAATAGCAACCTTCAAATAGCAAGTCAACTTAAATAGGAGTGATCTATGTCATCCGCATTCATCCAACCAAAACTAGGAACTCTAGTCTCAGCAAGACTTCCAGCCGACTGGAATGAAGCAATAGACAGTATTAGTGCTAATCGAAGTGACTGGATACGTGAAGCGATAAAACAAAGACTCATAGCTGAAAACCTAATTGATTTAACTGAGTCTCAGTTTTCGCATAAATCCAAATGTATACCAACGTATACATTGAATACATCGTATACACCAAAGAATACAGGTGTATTCAAAAGTTTATTTAATTTTTTAACCAAATCTGAGGCACAAAAAAAGCTCGAGATTGCGGCTCAAGCTTTTTCTGCTCATTTATCACAAGGATAAACAATGAAGAACCCTAATATACCAAAACACCCATGCTCTGGCAAATGTAGCGAGTTTAAAGAAGAGCAGTGCAATCACTGTTTAATTCCAGCGAACTCGATGGAATTAGAATCGACCGAAAGTGATTTCTTGGTCGGTGATGTGGTTGTGCTTACTGCAGCTGGAACCAAGGATGTATTGCTAGAAATAATTCAGCATAAATATACAAATGATTTGTACAGAGTAAGGATTCTTAAAACTGGTGCTTGTGGACCTATCCATAAAGACCAAATCCGAAATGCATCAGTCGCCGAACTCCACGCCAATCGCCGTTTAAACGAAGCAGAACTCGCTTTGGCGGAGGTGTCATGAACACAGAACAAATCATTCAATCATGGCATGAACCAGCATTACACACGTTGAATTCATTGCTTACAGATCGTAAAGCCAATTTACGCAAAATCAATCGTGATGAAGCGAATGCAATGGTGCTACAGCAGGAATTTTTAGAATCACTGATGAATTGTCACAGGATCTCACTTTACCAAGCGAGTGAAATTACTGCGAGTTTAGTTCGTGCTGGAAGAGTGGCGCGTTACGGTCGGTTTTTGCAGATTAAGGAAGGTGACTAATGTCAAAACTCTTGATTAATGAATCTCCTCTTCAGGTTCAACCAACCTTAGCAAAGTTAATTGGTTTAAATGAGGCTATTTTTCTACAACAACTACATTACTGGTTAGGTGCATCTAAATTTATTCGTAATGAGAAAAAGTGGATCTATAACACCTATGCTGAGTGGGTGGATCAACTGAAATATATTTCAATATCTACTCTAAAACGGACAATAAAATCCCTCAAAGAGCAAGGTTTATTGTGTGTTGAGCAGTTTGATAACAAAAGATCGAATCAAGTTAATTATTATGCAATTAATTACGATATTCTGGCTGAAATTGAACAAAATGATAAGCAAGTAATTGATTCTATTGATAAGGTCAAAATGAACCAATGCATTGGCTCAGAATGGACTAATGCATCAGCTCAAAATGAACCAATGGATGAGGTCAAAATGAACCAATCATCATTGGGTCAAAATGAACCAATCTATAATACAAGAGAATATCAAGAGACTACGCAAGAGATTACTAAGAGCAAAAATAAGAAAAACTCTAAAACTTCATACGATCCGAAATTAACTGAATTACCAAATTCAATTGATCGTGATTTGTGGAACCAATTTGTTGAAATGCGAACCAGTATTAAAAAACCACTGACGGAAAACGCTGTAAAACTCATTTTGAAAAAACTCGAGTCTTTTGGCGTGTTAGCAAACCAATCCTTGGAAAACTCAATTATCGGAAGTTATCAGGGTGTATATCCACCAAAACCTGAAACACACTCAAATCAGTTCCAGAATTCAAATACACCTGAAGAACCAAGTTACTTTGCTCAAATTTTTCAGAACCAGCAACAATCCAATGTGATCGATGTAACACCTGATTACGAGAACTTAGCTGTGGCAGGAGGGGTTTACCGTGAATAATCTAATTTGCCAAAACGATATCAAAATGCTGATAGCAACGTTGAGAACGATTTACGCAACACAGTTCAATAAAAACTTTCCTGTAGATGGCAAAAATGCAATCCCGATGAATATCGTTGAACAGATTGCTTCAAACACATTGGCAGGCGTAATGCCACACCAGTTCCAGCGAGGTTTAGTTTTACTGAGTACGTCTGGTAAAACCTTCATGCCAAGCTTTGCCGAGTTCCGAACCATGTGTATTGGCCAAGATTGGTGGAATGCTGAAAAAGCATGGGTGAAAGCATGTGAGTACACCAAAATCATTGAGCATAAGGCTGTTGAAATTGAGAAAGATGTATTTCAGTTTCAGGAAATTACTACGATCGCAAAATTTGCTTTAGATCAAGTCAGTTTGTTGATTAACGATGGTGAAATGCATCGAGCGAAAGAAGAATTCGTAAAGCTGTATGGTGAATATCTAGCTGAAGCTCAATTGAAAGGGCGTGTTCAAGAGTGGTACCAAGAGCCAAAGCAATTGACTTGGGACAATGCTCAACAAAAGCGAGTAGAGCATGTCGCTGTTTCTAATGAAGAGGCTCAAAAGAATCTTAATGATTTAATGGCGAAGTGGAATTTGAAAAATAGAAAAATCCACAAACCCCGAGAATTAAAATCTAAGCCTAAGCCACTTAACATGCCAATTGTTAATGAATGGCCAGATCCGTTTGAACAACCCGATGAGTACTTAAAACAATGCCAGTTGGATGGTTGTGTGGTACCTGCAACGATTCGTAAGCAGTTGGGAGGTCGTCATGTTTGATTCGTTAAAAATAGGAGATCTTGTCAAACCTGACAAGGATGCTAAATCCCAAGCAGGTTGGAATCCACAAGGTGAGTTGAGAATAGTGTCCATTATTAAAGGACAGCGAACAGGGCAACTCATCATGAAAGCTTTAGATGAGCGTGGGTATTCATATACAGGGATGAATAGTTGTTTTGAAAAAGTTAGGAAATAATTCAAAGTGACCAACATTTCCATCGCAGAGTATAAAGCCAAATACGCAAAACCACGACGTAAATCTAAGCACCGTGTTTCAGTGAAAAAAGAACGTGTGATGAGCGAGGGCGAGGCTACGCTCGTTCAGCATTTAAAGTCGTACAACATCGAGTTTCAGGCAGAGTTTCAATTTAATCCAGAACGTAAGTGGAGGGCAGATTTTTATATTGTGGGTAGCAATGTTTTGATCGAGGTTGAAGGCGGTATCTGGAGTAATGGGAGGCATACACGAGGGAAAGGTTACATAGCAGACATGGAAAAATATAATTCAGCGCAAAAGTTGGGTTATTCAGTGTATCGGTATAGCACTGAGCAAGTGAAAAGCGGTAAGGCGATTGATGAGATTAGACGGTTGATTGGGTGATGGGTATGAATGCGGCGGTTACGATTATGCAAGCAACGGATTGGAAGAAGTTCAGTCTAGAGGAATGGTTATATCAGTTTGGTGCGTGGCAAAACTCTATAAAAGGAACATGCGGTAGATCTTTAAATCCAATTGCTCAAGCTATGGATCAGGCTGTTATAAAGCGTAAAAAAATGAAATTAGGTGTTAGAAAACAACGTCAAATTATTGCTGATGCAATGCTTAGTGATGCTGATCTTTTACCAAATAAGAAACAAACCCCGAAAGATATAGTTTGTGAAATTAATGACAATGAAGCTCGTGCTGTGCAACGCCTCATTTTTGATTTACGTGGTCAGTCTAGCGTGATGGATGGGTGGCTTGATGCGATTATAGATCGATATTTTTATTTTAATAGCTGGTCCGAAATGACTGAGTGGGAAATGCAATGGGTGGGTGATACAAGAAAAATGGTAAAGATATATTCTGAAATGGATGCAAGATTTGATGTGAAGTGTGGTTTAGCTACATTGCATTGTCGATATGGATTTATTGAATTTTAAAAAAAATTAATTATATTTGTAATCAAAAAATAGCATCAATTTAGGAAAAATCGGTGCTATTTAAAAATGAATCTTCCCAATTTTTACAACAAAACTCAATGATTAAATTGTATTAATTATGAAATATTCAATGATTGTTTATTCTTAATAAAAAAGTATATTTAGGTTCATGTATATGAATATTAGGAATATTTCAGTGAGTTTATTAAATTCAACGCAAGAATCATCATGCACTAAACAAGATTTGGAAAACTGGTTGGAAGAGGTTTCATCTTTTGAGGGGAAGTGTTGTTATGTAAATAAAAAAAGTATGTTGAGATCTAAATTAGTTTCAAAATTAAACCTTCTAAATTCAAAGGAAGTGGAATTAGTAAAGATCTTTGATGGAAACTTGTGGAAGCAAGATGGTAAAATTTGTGAAATACACCCAGAGGCTTTGAAGGAGCTACAAGATAAAATTTCGACCAATCTCTCATTTCATCGAATTAAAAATCATGAAAATACCAATCTTAAGAATGAGTTTTTAAATTTTGCGCTTAATCAATCTACACTACTTGCACTATTTATTTCAGCAATCATTTTTTCACGTGCGATATTTAAAATCTTTAACACAGTAATTGGTTTAGAGATTGGTTTAAGTTTATTGTATTTTTTAACTCTCTTTATCGTGATAAGTATTATAGATCAAAGCGGTAAATTTTTATGGCGTACAATTGGTGGAGTAGTGGTGATACTTCATCTCGTTGTTTATCTTTTAAATTTTCCTTATAGTGCATCAAACGAATACATTGGCATTCTTGATATAGTTAAAATAGGTTTATTCTTTTTCTTTAATATGATTTTATTAGGTACTGCATTGTTTTCAAGTTTGTTCAGTATAAGCAAGTTTGCTGATAATAAGGAAAATTACTCAAAAACTGTTTATATGATTTTAGCTTTCTTTATATATGCATTTTTCATAGTGGTATTTATTCAAGGTATTAGTACGATAACCCTAAGTTAAAAATAAGCATGCATATATAATTCTTTGTATTTGAGAATTTTTAAAGCCTAACGATCGTAATTGAAAAATATTATAAAAATTTAAACCGTTTAAAGCTCGAAAAAATGTGGGCTTTAAATAGATTTAAAAACTTTTAAAGTCGTTAATGGAATAAAAAGTCTCATTCAAATTATTGACCTTGTACAAGGGATATGGCATATTTCAGCTATAGTGGACGAAGTTATGGTAATCCACACAATTTTAGAGTTTATATACCCGCCTCCTAAGGTGGGTATTTTTTTATATTAGAAACCTATATATGGTTATAAAAAAAATTTATTGTTATATATATTGAATAATTAAAAGAAAAATTGTATAAAAAAAGAACAAAATGATAAAGGAAAATAATATGATTCCTAGATATTTAAACTATGTGTTCTTTTTTATGCTGTTTGTATTACTAACTACTTTAATTTATTTGATTAGAATATTTCGTTTGGGTTAGAGAGATTTCTATAGCAAAGAAGCTCATCAAAAGGTGGGCTTTTTTGTTGTCTAATGATAATTATTCTTATATTTGTGAATAGGGATAGTTGGACTTTATATAAGGCTAATTGTTCTAAGTATAAAATTTCAGTATAAAATTTAATGTAATAATTTAGAATAGCATTATAAATTATTTGTTATAAAGTTATAATATTTATCAAAAATTGAATTTAAGCGTGTTGGGCTATATGTACTTCTGATCACTAAATTAAGTTTAGTGGGTCAATATGGTCATTCGGATTTAGTGCAGTTAGATTCTAGCTATAACTCAGCACCTGACAGGCTTGAACAATTGAGTAAAACATTATCAAACTCTAGTTATACACACCCAGATGATATGGAAATACCTAGTTCTGTAGTATTTCAACCTAAATTAAAAGAAAGAAATGAAGAAGAATTGGTTTACCAAAGAGTATTTCCAGAAGACTTTAAAAAATTAAAACTTAAACCATTATTTAAGGATTCAGAAGTCAGCTATTCGTTAAAGCATAAAAATTATTCTGAAACGAAGTATTTTTCTAATAATGTTATGATGATCTATGATCTAGAAACTAAGGTAGCTACGATCGTAGATATGGACAATGATCATCCTGTTAAAAATGGCTGGTTAGTAGCCTGTAAACAAGATCATATAACTGATGAGAAGTCATGTTTTATTTCAAAATTTGATTTAATGGTTTTGAAGACATCAAAGCATGGTATGGGATTGTCAGTTACAAAAGAGCCTGAAAAGTTAAGTTTTGCCAAACACCATTATATACGGATTGACAAAAATCCACCTTTTAAAACAAACAGTGTCTTTTGGGGGCAAACTGCGCTAAATATCATTCATCAAATGCAAAAGGGGAATATGGCTTATACTAGATTCTATGATTGGAGTGACTCTTATGAGGAAAGCATTTCTTTATATGGGTTCTCGGCAGCATATCAGGTCATGAATATTATGTATGCCCGATAAGTCCTTAAAAACTTTAAATGGAAATTTTATATTTTGCCCTGCTATATTTTGAAAGAGTGTTGAAAATGTGGATCTGTTAAGAATATCGAATATAGCGGTAAATAATTGCCAGTAAAGAAGCAATGATTAAGTATAAAACGTATTGGCCGATTCCTTCAGATGCATTGTTTTTAAAATATAGAGATAAGACAACTACAACAATGAATAGGATGAATTCTTGCATGTGGTTCATTATTTAAAACATACTTTAAATACTATTCAATAATATTTAAACAAGCAAGAGTCAATATGTTGAATTCAAAATCCTTGTTATTGAACAAAAATTATGGACATATCTCAATACACCAAACTCACCCAAAAATCAGAAATAAAAAGAAAATCTAAAACTCGCCCACTACCCAAAGCTAAAGATGCATACATAGAAGCTGAAGAGAAATTTGAACACGCATTGAATGTATTTGAAATTAAATATCAAAAGAAATTTCAGATTAAATCTACTAAGCATTGGCGTTTTGATTTTCTATTAATTGAGCATAGGATTTTAGTTGAAATTTCAGGTGGTCCTTGGTCAGGTGGTCGTAAAGGTAAACTTGCAAATAAAGCATGGAGTGTGGATCGTTACGATGTAGCTGCTGAATTGGGTTACACCGTTGTACGAATTGAGTTAGTGCCGAGATATAAAATTCAAGAAGATGGACCATTGCAGGTTGAAGCTAATTTTTCTAGTCAGTGGCTTCAGAATTTGAAGAGGCATGTTTTAAATGAAAATCTCAACTCTGAATGATTTTTACTTGAACGTAACAATGTAAATTTTAATTTTATCGTAAAGTAAAACTTCATAATAAAATTGAGATGAAATAATGAAAAAAATTATCTTAGGTCTAAGTATTGGATTGGCAAGTGTAACTGCTTGGAGTGCTTGTACTTACAATTTTGACGCAACGCAAGCTCAACTTAATATTCTTTATGGTGGAGCACCAAATGGAACTCTATACCCTAATGTTACTGGACAGAAGTTTGGGTTTAATTTACTGGCAGGATTACCAGTGGGGGCTAGTGGAGCATATAGGGTACATGCGGCAGCTAGTAAAGCATACTTAGATAAAGCTATTGCAGCCCAAAGCACACAAAATGCAACTTTGAATAGATCTTTAATTACAAATAAGCTGAGTAATCAGACTAAAAATCTAAGTTTAAGAAGTTTAAATCAAGCAGTGAGTCAACAAGTTGAGGCGGGAGATAAACCAATTTCTCAAACAGGAATTATTGCTTATGAATTTAATTTTAAAGTTCCCGATAATTTAACTCCAGATGGTCAAGTAATACATTTCCCTATTGGAATTGGTGGTGACACTGTAAATGGAAATGGATATGCAATAGCTATATTTTATGGAAATCAATATTCAACAGAAGCATCTAGCTCAACAAATGGTTTTGCCGCAGTTATTGGGTCTATGAATCTAGCTACTGGAACACAGGATCAAAAGGAGATAGCACTTTTCAATGTGACTAATCCTGCACAAATTCAAAAAGTCGGTATTTACTTTAATCAGTCTTCAAATCAAATAGGAATAATTTCGAATGGTCAAAACTTAGGTTACGTTTATACTTTACCAGGAAGAGCAAAAAATGTTGCATTTAGTCTAGCGAGTGCCTATCGAGATATTCAGCCAACAGATTTAAATAAAGAGGTTTCTATTGAGTTAGTGACGGATAGCAGTAAAATAACAGGTCAGTACCCAACAGGTACAACAGATATCTGTGGAGTAGCTCTTTAGTTTTAAAGTTTCAATAAGACCACTCATTAGGGTGGTTTTTTTTATAGGTGAAATATGGAACAAAACAGACCATTTCCACCGACCGAGTTGATTGACCAAGCCGAGGAAGAAGAAACAATTCGCTTGGCACCTGCACCAGATCTAAAAGATTGGGTGGTTAAAAACTTTCTTACCATTGGTGGCGCGTTACATAATCCTGACCATGATCATATTGCAGAACTACTTCACGACAATGACGAGTTCTTGGCATTTGCTTGGGCATCATCTGCGGCTCAATCTAAAAAACGTATGGTATTGGGTCAATGTGAAAAGGTGATGTTTAATGTTGGCGGTTGGAAGAAAGCACGACAAGAACAACAGATGCGGGACTGGTTTGGATTTGTACCCACTTATTTGATTACGATCGATGCGAGTTATTGTGAAAAGAGCAATGACCGTAACTTTTGTGCGTTACTGGATCATGAGCTTTATCACATCGGTGTAGAACGTGATGAAGATGGTGAAATACTGTATAGCGATATGACAGGTTTACCTAAACATTATTTAGCAGGTCATGACGTTGAAGAGTTCTTTGGTGTGGTTAGGCGTTGGGGAGCGAATGAGTCAGTTAAGCGTTTGGTCGAAATCACAAAGAATGCGCCTTTTGTTCCCGATGTTGATATTTCCAAGTGTTGTGGGACGTGTGTGGTTTGAGCCTTAGGGCTTTTTTTTGGCTATTTTGTTAGACGTAGTTAGACAAGAGGTGGGTGATGGCAGCCTTAAAAGAGCCTGTAAAAATTTTTATAATTCAGTCTCTTGCATGCCGTGATACCCCTCAAGAAGTTGCTGATCAGGTCTTACAAGAGTTTGGGGTAACAATCGATCGAAAACAGTGTCAGTCATACGATCCAACCAAAGTTGCTGGGAAAAACTTAAGTAAAAAATTCAAAGACCTTTTTGAAGAAACGCGCAAGAAGTTTGATGAGGGATTAATTGATATTCCGATCGCCATTAAGCATTACCGTATGAAGCAATATGACAAATTACTGAATAAAACTAAGAACACGGTGATGGCTCTAAAAATCATGGAACAAGCTGCCAAAGACAGTGGTGGTCAGTTCACTAATAAAACTGAAAGTTCAATCAAAAATGAGACTTCATATCCATCTGGGTTAGGGCACTTCTATGGGCGATCAAGCAACGCTAAATCCGATACTTGAAGATTTTTGGTTAGAACCTGCACGTAATAAAGTTTTATACGGTGGTCGTTTTAGTTCCAAGTCTTGGGATGCAGCAGGATTCTCTATTTTTCTTGCTGATAACTACAAGCTTCGTATTTTATGTGCACGGCAATTCCAGAACAAAATTGAAGAGTCGGTGTATTCATTACTCAAGGTGCAAATAGAGCGCTTTGGTTTAAAGGATCGCTTTCGAGTTCTAAACAATAAGATAGAGAATATTTACACAGGTTCAGAATTCTTATTTTATGGTTTGTGGCGAAACATTGACGAAATCAAGTCGCTTGAGGGTGTTGATATTTGTTGGCTTGAAGAAGCGCATAACGTTTCGAAAGAACAGTGGGAAATATTAGAACCAACTATTCGTAAAGAGCATTCTCAGTTCTGGATTATCTTTAATCCGAAGCTGACCACAGATTTTGTATATCGCCGTTTTGTGACTAGTCCACCACCCAATACAGTGGTACGAAAGATCAACTATCCTGATAATCCTTTCTTATCTAAGACGGCTTTGGCTGTAGCGGCTGCAGCAAAGGCAGAAGATGAGGAAAATTACAATCATATCTATTTAGGGCAACCGAAAGAGGATGATGATTCAGTCATTATTAAACGTTCATGGATTCTTGCGGCGGTCGATGCACATTTGGAACTCGATTTTATCGGTTTAGGTACCAAGCGCGTTGGATTTGACGTTGCAGATGATGGTGATGATAAATGTGCGAACGCGTTGGCACATGGATCTATCTTGCATGATACAGATGAGTGGAAAGGGCAAGAAGATGAGTTACTGAAAAGTTGTACTCGAACGTATTCACTTGCTGAGAAATATCAGGCACGGATTATTTATGACTCGATTGGTGTGGGTGCATCTTCAGGTGCTAAGTTTAAAGAACTGAATGAGCAACGCCGTTTATTTATTAAATACATCAAGTTCAATGCTTCTGATGCTGTGCATGCACCTGATGCGATTTATGATGGTACCCAAACCAAAAATAAAGATATGTTCTATAACTTGAAGGCACAGTCTTGGTGGCTTTTGGCAGATCGTTTTCGCAATACTTACAACGCTATCACCAAAGGTCATAAATACCCCATTGATAAGTTGATTAGTATTTCAGGTGATTGTTCAAATTTAGATAAGTTGATAGATGAATTGTCAGCACCTAGACGACAGTTTGCTGATGATGGGCGTGTCAAAGTTGAAAGTAAAAAGGATCTAGCAAAACGCGGCATACCTAGCCCCAACATTGCTGATGCTGTGGTGATGTCATTTGCACCGACAGCAAATGCATCTTCAGTATTCGATTAGGAAAAATTATGGCTGAAAATATCAAGCCCGATGCAATTGGCGATGCAGGGGCATATAGCAACTTTGCCTCCAATATTGGTACTGCACGAGATAAAGCATCACATGGGCAATTTGTACGCCGTGATATTCCGGATGACCAACTCGAAGCGGTTTACCAGAATTGGTTAGCGAAACGTATTGTCAATCGTCCCGCATCAGACATGCTTCGAGCAGGTTGGTTCTTTGAAAATATTCAAGGGAGTAATCTAAAAAAACTCGAAGAAGCATGTAAGCATTACCAGTTAAATCAGGTGTTGCTATCAAGTTTGATTCTGTCACGTCTATATGGAAAGGTTTATGTGTTGATTGGATCTGCAGATGGTCAAAACCTAGATCAGCCTTTTATTCTAAATAAACTCGGTGTGGGACGTTTAGAATTTTTCACAGTGATTAAGAAAAAGTACTTAACGGAAGATACTCGTAGTTATTTACCACCCTCAGCGTGTTGTGGATTACTCAAACAGCCTGAATTTTATAAGTTACGTTTTAATGATGGCACACCTGAAAAGCGTATTCACCATAGTCGTCTAATTAAGATTTGCCATGCTGATGTGGTGAGTGAAGAACCTCAGAGCATTTTGCAGGAGGTCTATGAAGACTTGTTAGATCATGCCAGTGTAAAGCGTAGTACAGCGAGTTTGGTACATGAATCCAAAATCGACATTATTCGCACACCGAGTTTGGTTGAAAAAATTAAAGAAGATATGAAGTCTGTTGTCGATCGCTTTATGAGTGTGGGATTTCTAAAAAGTCTAAATGGCATGATGGTTTTAGATAAGGATGAGGAATATGACTCTAAGACTTACACCTTTGGTGGTTTACCTGATTTGATGCACGAGTTCTCCATTCAAACTGCAGGTGCTGCCGATATTCCCTATACCATTTTATTTGGTCAATCTCCTGCAGGGATGAATGCTACTGGTGAACATGATACCCGTAATTATTATGATTCGATTGCTACTAAACAGGAATGGATGTTGAAACCCATTCTAATGAAGTTTTTAGCATTAATTTGCCAATCTACATTCGGTAAGCAGTTCCCCGATTTAAATGTAGTGTTTAATCCGTTGTGGCAGCTTGATGCCAAGATTCGCTCAGAAGTGGAAAAGGCAAATGCGGAACGCGATGAAAAGTATTTGAATATGGGCATTATCACTGAGCCACAGATTGCACGGCAATTACAGATTGATGGTGTTTATTCTGTGATTGATGATCAGCACATTAAAGAATTGGAACTTATGGTGGATACAGATGACAGCGAAGATCATTCAACTGTTAAAACCCCAACTATTACAGATCCAGAAGAGTAAGAAAGGGCGTAAACCTAAGCTTAAGCCTATTAAAGCCAATCGTAAAACTGAGCTGTATTACACTCGCCAATTACTTGCCATAGCGCGTTATTGCCAAGATCAAACCAAGGATATGGTTTTGCCGACTGTAGGTGAAAACATTGGTGATAGTTGGTTGGGTGATATGTTTGGTAAGTTGCGTACTCGATTTGACAATTATATTGCTGAGGTATCAAAGCCCTTAGCAACCAAGATTGTCATTGATGTTATGCAGGAGGTGGATCGTCAGATTGCTAATCATACTAAATCTGTGATTGGACTGGATCTGACACCGTTATATCAAGCTTCTGATATTCAAAGTACGGTTGATTATAATATTGATGCAAATGTAGCATTGATTAAGTCTATTCCACAGCAATACGCTCAGAAGTTGGAAGCTTTGGTTTTAAATGCCTTACAGACAGGACAGACCAATGCAGAACTCGCTAAAGAAATTCATAAACTCGGTCAAAGTACAGAGTCTAGAGCGCGTTTAATTGCTGCGGATCAGATGGGGAAGATCAATTCGAATATTAATAAACAACGTCAGTTGGATTTGGGCGTTGAGTCTTATACATGGCAGACCGCCAAAGATGAGCGAGTTCGAACAGATCATCGACATAAGCAAGGTAAAACTTTTCGATGGGATGAACCGCCAAGTGGTGGACATCCTGGTGAGCCTATTCGCTGTCGTTGTGTGGCGTTGCCGAATTATGATGATATTTTGGTTGAATAAATTAAAAAATATGTTCAAATTATTAATGCTGATAATTATAGGGGGTGAACATGACTTTGTATTCTAATGACCTAGTTTTGGAAAATTTTGAAGGTGTAGAAGTTAAAATAGATGTAACAGAGTTGAAGGGTTTTAAGTTTGGTAAAGAACTACCAACAAGTGATTTTATGGTCTCAGGTTCCATGTATGGATATGTTGAAATTGAAACTAAGGATGGAAAGAAAACAAAATATCCAAGGAATGGCAAAAATGATTCAGAGATGCTAGATCACATACTTACTTTTTTTAAATTTGTGCATAAGGATACAAATCTAGCAAGCAGTATTTTTGATATTTCAATACCTTAGAATTTATATTAACAAAACCCACCACACGGTGGGTTTTTTATTGAGCAAAATTTATGAAAACTCTATATCAACTCAAAATTGGTGATTTTGCACCAAGTGAATCGTCACGTTCATTTACCAAAGAAGGGTATTTGAAGTGTGTCAACGTTCGCTTAGCCAAAGCACCACAAGTACGGCAGTACTACGCCTATGAATTCCCTTCATTAGAGGGATTCACTGCTGATCAAATCATTAACGTCTATACACCTGCAGACGAACTCTTTAAGCCTGAGTCGGTAGCGAGTTTTTCAGGTGTAGATGCTACGGACTATCACCCACCCAAGAATGAGATTAATGCTTCCAACTGGAAGGATTATCACATTGGCTATTGTGAGAACGTTCGCCAAGAAGGTGATTATCTGGTGGGTGATTTGCTTATTAAGGACAAGATCAGTATCGATCTCATTCAAAGTAATGAGCGTATTGAAATGTCACTCGGCTATGCGGCACTCCTTGTTTTAGAAAATGGTAATGCACCTGATGGTACGCCGTACCAAGCAAAGTTTATTAATTTTATTGGCAATCATGTGGCACTGGTGAAATACGGTCGCTGTGGTGGTGATTGTCGGATCGGTGACCAAAACCCAACTCCACAAGAGGAAAACTTCATGGAAGTTATTGTAAATGGTATGCGTTTTGACATTGGTGATAACAAACCATTGGCAGATGCTTTGAAAATCCAACAAACCCAAATTGAGAATTTAAAAGCCGCAAAACTTAAAGTCGGTGATAAGCAATTTTCAATTGGTGATGAAATGGCGGCAGTTCAGGCAGTTGTAGATACATTACAAACTGAAAACACGCAGTTAAAACAGCAAGTTGGTGATTTAGAAAAAAATCAAATGACCCCTGAAAAGTTAGAACACGCTGCAGTAGAACGTGCAACAGTGATTGCTGATGCTAAAGCACTTGTACCCAACGTTAAAACTGAAGGTTGTACCTGTGAGCAGATTAAGCGTGATGTGATTAGCGCCAAAGCAGGTGACACGCTTGTGACTGCTGTATTGGGTGGTGTGTCGGTAGGTGATGCCAAGCCTGACCAGATTGATACTGTATTTCGTGCCTTATCTGCGGTGAAAGGTGTAGCGCCTACCAACTCGGTCAATACAGCATTGAATCAGTTCCAGCATCAACCCACCAATGTTGGGGATCAAAATCCTGATACCAATCAACAAAAGCCAAGCAGCAAGCAAGATGCTTGGAAACAATCATTTTAATTTATAGGGGAATTAAGCATGTCTTTAACACCTCAAGCAATTCCAGGTATGCGCGCGCGTTTGCACATGCCTGAAGAAATTTTATCGTTACCTGTTTCGGGTAGTACTGTACTCAGTGATGGTGATGTGGTGGTGCAATCTACAGATGGTAAAACTGTATCGGCTGTAGTAGGTGCGACCAATACTAAATTTGGTGTGGTGGTATTTCAGCATATTGGCAAGTCGGGAAAAAATGCGAAAGGTCTTGAAGCTTATCAGGTTAAAGACTGCGCACCGATCATGCAGATTGGTTCTGTATGGGTAAAACCCACTGCGCCTGTTACAGATATTAATGCCAAGGTTTATGTACGTACTGCCAATGCAACAGTAGATGCGCCTTTAGGATCTCTTTCATCGGCTGCTTTGGATTCAACTGAATTACCGAATGCAGCATGGGAAACCATCACGGGTGCAGATGGTATGGCAATTCTTCGTTTACGTGGAGCGTAATACATGTCTAAACAATTAGAACAAATGAAAATCCGCTTAACTGCGGTGGCACATGGGGTGCAAGCAGCAGTCGGTGATGCCTTTAACTTAGATACATTTGCCAAGTTACTCATCAAGCTTGAATCGGTTGATGAAATGTCACCACAACTTGCAGAAGCACAAGCTTATGCAAAATACCTACCGCTTGAGTCACTGACGGGTGCGGTAGTAGGCTCGGCAAGTGTATTACAGCGTAAACGTGGTGTAGGTCGTGGTAAACGTCATTCGGGTTTAGGTAATGATGTACCATTGGCTGAAGTGTTATATGACGAAGTAAAGCTGACTGTCCAAGTTGGTGTGATTGGTTATGAAACTACGATCTTTGAAACTGCAGCAGCATTACGTGCAGGCATTTCATTGGCGACAGATAAAATCACGGCAGCGCGTTTGGCATATGAAAACCATATGAGTGATGTGGCTTGGTTTGGTGAGTCTGATACAGGTTTACTGGGTTTCTATAATCAAACAGGTGTGGAAGTGATTGCATCTACTGTGGATTATGCAGCAGCGACCATTGAAGCGGTTTTAGCGGATATTAACAAAGCCATCAAAGGTGCAACCAACGCATCGAAGTTTGATGCCAGTGTGCAGCCTGATACCTTTGTGATGCCTGAAAATAAGTTCACAATTTTAGCAAGTCGTATCGTTCCTGATTCTGCAGGTAAAACTTTCCTTGAATATATTAAGGAAAAGAACACCTTTGCAATGCAGGGTAAAACAATGACCTTTACTTCAGAAAGTTACTTGGAAGGTAAAGGTGTAGGGGGTACAGACCGCAGTATTATTTATCGCCGTGATCCAAACTGTATTACTTTCCGTTGTAATGATCTTGAGTTCTTGGCAGCACAGCCAATCAATTATGCAATTCGCACACCAGGGCATTATATGTATGAAGGTGTGTATCTAAAGCGCGTTGATTCATTACGTTACTACGATGTGGAATAAGGAAAAATAAACCATGGCGAAAATTACATACAGCGGCTTACAAGCCGCTTTTTCTTTTGATGGGATTCAGATCGGCAAAGGTCAAACCATTGAGCTGACTGGTGCTGAGTTGACCAAGTTGCAAAAGGGAAAAGTCTTTAAGGCTTTGCTTGAGTTGGGTGATCTGTCAGTGGATGATACGCAGGACGGTAAAGCTACAAGTCGTAAAGGTACAAGTAAGTCAGACCCTGAACTCGACAAAGTACGTACCGAGTTAAAAGCTTTGGATGTGAGCTATGCAGATGATGAAACATTAGAGCAGCTGCAAGCCAAACTCGCACAAGCCAAAGAATAATGGGTGATGCATGGACTTACAGACTTTCCGAGAAAGATTTAAATCAGATTCTCAGCTCTACAATGCAAGTGAATCAGAAATCCAAGATGCTTTGGAAGAAGCGGAACTTGTGGTATCGGTCGTGGAATTTGGACAGTTAAAAGAACGGGCTGTAGGTCTTTATGCAGCACATATTTTAAAAGTTCAAAAAGCCAATCCAAATGGTACCGCCATTTCAAATGCAAGCAATATGTCGATTGCAGGACAAAGCGTTGGTTTTTCGCGTTCTGCAAAAGAAACGTTCTACGACCAAAGCATTTATGGCCAACGCTATTTGGCATTAAAAAACTCTATTCCAATCGATGATAAAGGCACTAACCCTAACAATCTGCGTGTTGGTGCTTTTGTTATTTAGGAGAAAATCATGTTATTTAAATATCAAGCGCCTGATTCATATAAATCCACATGCATTGTGATTGCTGGTCAGACCTACCCAGTAAAAAGCGGTGTAGTTGAAGCTAAAGAAGATATTTACTTTGCGCTACAACCAATGGGTTTTACTCGTTATGTTGAAGAGCCTAAAGTAACCGCAGTTGTCACCACCAAAAGCTAGGTGATCTATGGTTGATTCGGTTGATGTACAAATTCATTTAAATGATGAAAACAATCAGATAAAAACTGAGATCCGCAAGACCATCACAGCATTAACCTTAAAACTACAGCGAACCATTCAAGAAGATATGCTGAGCGGGCAACGATTAAATGTCCAATCGGGTCGTTTACGTGGTTCATTGGCTTCACGTATTACTGAGTCAGCAGAAATGTTTGAAGGAATTGTGTCGGCTGGCGGTGCGTATGTGAAATATGTTTTTATCCACGAGTTCGGCTTAGCTGCAGCACTGAGTATCAAAAGTCATTTACGCCGTATTAAACAAGCGTTTGGTAAACCTATTACACCAAAGGATGTATTAGTGAAAGCGCACAGTCGAACAATTAAATTTGATGAACGTCGTTTTATGCGAGATTCGTTAGATGAGATCGGTAAAATTGTGCCAAAGAATATTGAAAAAGCGATTGAGCGAGGATTGAAAAATGAATAGTGAAGCTATTTACCAAGCTTTGTTTGATCAGCTTGCCAATATCAATGGCATGGTTACAGTCAGCCGTAGATTACGTCATTTTAATCATGTGGCTAATGAGCAACGTCCTGCGTTATTTATTACTCAGGGCAATCAGGATGAAAATGCAGTTAAAGGTTTAAATGCCAAGATTGAACTCGCTGCAGAAGTTTATTTGTATATCTATGAAGCTGATTCTGAAAAAGCGATAGGTTCGCAGATCAATCATTACCTGGATGCTATTCGAGAAGCGATTAAGCCTGAATATCCTGAAATGTGTGAATACCAAACCTTAGGCGGTTTAGTTGAGCATTGCTGGATCGATGGCACGATTGAAGTTTTTGAAGGTGTTGAGGGGATGATTGATGGACAAGGAATTGCAATTATCCCGATTCGAATTTTAACCACCAACTAATGATTTAATTTACATTATGACCACCTCTTAAGGTGGTTTTTTCATTTTATAGAGGTCTAAATCAATGTCTCAATATTTATTTGGCGCAGGTAAGTTATTTGCCACACCAATTTTAGATGTATATGGACAACCGATTGCTAATCCCACACCTGTTGAGATTGGTGTTATGCAGTCAGTGTCGGTCGATATTTCTTATGACTTAAAAGAGTTGTTTGGTCGTGGACAGTTTGCAGTAGATGCTGCACGAGGTAAAGGTTCAATTAAATGTAAAGCTACTGTCGGTCGCATCAGTGGTGCATTACTCAACTCGATTTTCTTTGGTGGGGTTGTTGCTGAAGGTGGGATGGACGTTGTTACCCAAACCATAAATGGTGAAAAAATTCTCACAGGTGGAACATTAACACCTGTTGTACCAAACGCAGGTACATTTGTGAAAGACTTGGGTGTAACCGATGCTAAGGCAATTCCATTGAAGCGTGTTGCATCTGCACCAGCAACAAGTCAATACAGTGTAGATGAAGCTACAGGCGCTTATACTTTTGCTGTGGCAGATGTCGGTAAGGTAGTATTTATCAGTTTTAAATATTCAGCGACCATCGCAGGTGCTAAGTCAGGTTTAGTCAATAACCTGGATATGGGTTATACCCCTGAATTCTCAGTTAACTTACAGCGTGAATATAAAGGTAAATTCATGGGCATGGAGTTCTTCCGTTGTACTAGTAATAAACTCGGCTTTAGTTCAAAACAAGATGATTACGATCTGCCAGAGTTTGAGTTTCAGCCCATGGCAGATGATCTTAACCGCGTCTTTCGCTGGAATACTTCGGAGTAATTATTCATGTTATTTAATCAAGTTGAAAACCCACGTGGTACGACTGTTGTCATTGATGGCCAGTCTTTTGTTTTTGCGCCGTTATCTTTGGGAGCAGTTGAAAAACTTTTACCTGCACTGCAAGAATTTAAGCCCCATGATGTAGGGCTTGTGATTGATGTTGCACATAAATCATTGAAGCGTAATTATCCTGATATCAGCCGTGATGATGTTTCAGATATGATTTATATGGACCAACTCGAAGAAGTGATGGGCGCAGTCATGTCAGTTTCAGGTTTGAAAAATAAACAAGATTCAAACGGCGGTGAGTCGGGGGAATAAACTGGGAGGAAATTTATACTCACTTGGTGCTCACCACAGGTAAGGATTATGACTATGTGCGTGATCAAATGGATCTGCCAAGATTATATGCACTCAATGAGTATCACCTTAAATTTCCTCCCGCTGATATTGGTGTACAGCGACTTTGTCGTATTTTAGAGGCATTTATGGGAATTGAAGAAAATCAACAACAGGAAGAATCCGAAGAAGATGATTTGGAAGAGATGTTAAGCGCATTCCCACAGGGGTGACTTCGGTTGCCCTGATTGATTTTTTTAATTGATTTGTTTAGAGTCTGCAAGACTTCATAAAAATCGAGAAATGTAATGAAAAGAATTTTAAGTTTGGGTGTATTGGCGGCTCTTTTAACCGCCTGTGGTGGTGGGGGTGGTGGCGATTCGTATTCATCAAATGATAATGGTCAGAGTGGCGGCTCTTCTGAGGGGGGGGAATCTACTAAAGTTGAGCTAACAGGATTGTATTCAGGAGAAACAAATCGAGGGCAATCAGTCGTAGGGTTGGTAGACAAAAATAATAAATATTGGTTTTTTTATACAGCACCATATGCTAATGGTATAGCAGGGGTAGTTTCAGGGGACTTAGCAGCTTCAGGTGCAGTGTTTAAATCTACAAATAGTGTTGATTACAATTTTGAAGGTCAAACCATTTATAAGCCGAGCATTGAAGTAACAGCAGAAACTAAAAAATTTCTTAACGGAAGTATCTCCTATAATGCATCCAATACAAACACTTTCAAAACGCAATATGATCTAGAAGCTAATAAAACAATATCGAAAATGTCTGATGTTGTTGGAACTTTTAATGGAAGTTCAATTATTCTGCAAGGATCTGAGAAAGCAGTACTTTATATTTCTACTACTGGAAAAATTAGTGGAAGAGGGGCTAGTGGATGTACTTTTAGTGGAAATATTACACCTGTATCAAATACACCTTATTTTAAATTAAATTTAGTATTTGGTTTTTCACCTTGCTACATGTCTGGTCAAGCGATTAATGGTGTAAGTTATTTTGATCCATCTGATAATACATTAATGGCAGTTGGTGAAAATAGTGGTAAGCAAAATTCTGTATTGTTCTACGGACTAAAACAATAAAAATATATCAAAGAATTTTTTGAAAAGTTACTTTTTCTCATAATTTTAAATATCTCAATCAACCACCTTCGGGTGGTTTTTTTACGCCTAAGGAAAAGTAATGGTTAACGAAGTTGAAGTAAAAATCACAGCCTCAACTGAGGCATTAAGTCAGGGCATGAATCAGGCAACTGATAAAGTTCAAGCTGCGGCAGTCGATATTAATCGTATTGCAGACACCATAAAAAATGCATTTGATGGTGTACGTGATTCACTTAAAAATATTGATATCAGTTTGAATATTGATATGAGTGATATGCAGCAACGTTTAAATAGTGCTGTAGATACGATTCGAACGCGCATCAATAGTATTGCTGATGATACCAAGATCAAACTACATATTGATTCTACATCGCTAAATTCCGAGTTGAATCAAGCAGAAAGTTTAATTCAAACTCGTTTAGCATCTTTGCCAATTCAAAATATCCGCTTAGATATTGATACACATGAGATTCAGCAAAAGTTTAGTCAACTTGGTGCACAGATTATTAAAGTTAAACCCAAGTTAGATAATCCTTCACTGACCGCTGAAATTGGACTCATTAAAAATAGATTAAATGCGGCATTTACAACAGGTATTAAGGTTAAAGTTGTTCCGAGTTTGCTACAGGCAGATATCTCAAATTTAAGGACAAGACTAGAGGTTTTAACCAATAAAACCTACAAAGTAAAATTGGGGATAGATTTAACTTATTTAAATCATCAAATTAATCTTGCACGTTCAATGCTAAGCAACTTAAGCAGCGGTTTAGCAATTGATATTGATGCCACGAGCAATTTATTACGTGCATCACTTGACCGTGTCAAAGTTGCATTAGATTTATTGCGACAACGGCTTGGTGCAGGTGGTGGCGGTGGAGGAGGACCATCAGGTGGTGGTGGTTCAGGACCTGGTGGAGGTGCTGGGGTATTAACCAGTTTTGCAGGAAACTTTCTCGCAAACATGGCAAGTGAACTGATTTTACAAATCGGTGCATTAACAGGTGAAGTAATCCGCAATGCGCGTGAAATTGAAAATATGTCACGCCTTGCTAATGCAACCACACAAGAATTTCAGGAATGGGCTTTTGCTTCATCCTCTGTAGGTGTGAGTCAAGAAAAACTTGGTGACATCATGAAAGATGTGAACGATAAGTTTGGTGACTTCATGCAAACAGGTGGTGGAGAAATGGCAGATTTCTTCGAAAAAATCGCACCTAAGGTGGGTGTGACTGCCAAAGAGTTTCAAGGGTTATCAGGTCCTCAAATTCTTGAAAAATATTATCAGACTTTACAAAAAGCCAATGTATCGCAAGCCGAAATGACATTTTACATGGAGTCGATCGCTAATGATGCAACTTTACTTGCACCTTTGCTCGATAATAATGCTGAAAAGCTCAAGGAAATGTCGAAACAAGCACATGATCTTGGTGTGATTCTTGATGATGAAGCCATTCAAGCGACTAAGGACTTCCAAGGTTCTTTAGGTTTGATCGGTTCTACCATTAAAGGTGTCGTGGCGAATGTTGTTGCAGATCTTGCGCCCGCATTAAAGCAAATGGCAAATAACTTTTTGAGTTATTTGTCAGATTCAAAAGGAGCTGTGGATGGGGCAATTACCACCATTATTACTATTTTTGAAAGTCTAGGTGGTATTTGCAGCTCAGTTGTAGGTTTAATTGGTGATCTTTGGTCGGATCTCACTCAAGATATAGGTGATGGATCACTGCAACAGATTACGTTTATGGACTTGGTTGTAGGAGCAATGAAAGGCTTTGCTACAGTTGCAATTGGTTTGAAAGTTGGAGTTGAGATTGCTTTTGCAGGCATTCGAGCAATCATTACGACGGTTTGTCAGGCGATTACAATTGCATTTTCAAGTGTGCTTAATGGCTTTGGTGCATTAAAAGAAACGATTCAGTTTGGTTTGGACTACCTAGGAACTAAATTTAGAACTTTTGGCAATATTGTCAGTCGTATTTTGAGTTTTGATTTTTCTGGTGCAAAAGCAGCGTATGAACAAGGATTTCAGGATTTAAGTGATATCACTGATCGCTACTCATCAAAAATGAGTACTCGTATGGATTGGTTAAAGTCCGATTGGAATGGTGGGGTAACAAAATCAGTTGATGCTTTAAGTGTAGCAAAAGATAGTATTGTTAATTCTACGAATGATGGTAACAAACAATTTACTAATTTGTTCTTAAAAAATCCCACTGAAATTAAGGCACCCACACCTATTAAGCCACCACCAAATACTTTTAACTCAAATAAGGGGATTGGCACAGGTACGAAAGATGATGACAAGAAGTCTTCTTCAAAGTCTACGGAATCTAAGTATGAGCCAACTACATATTCAGATCTACGGATCAAGAGTGCAGAGGCTTATTCAGGTGGTAAAGCGCATCAAGGCATTTTGGATCTCGCTGGACTAATTCAAGATAAATTTCAAATCACCCGCTTTACAGCATTTAATGATCAATATCATAAAGGTACATCCAGTCAACACGCTAAAGGTTTAGCTTTAGATTTCACACTACAAAATCCAAATAAAAGTGGGCAGGTCACGAATGAACTGCGTTCAATGCTGGGTAAAAATGGTGTAAATGCTCAAGTTTTAGATGAATATAAAGATCCATCTAAGCGGGCTACAGGTGGTCATATTCATGTCAGTTTTAATTCACAAGCGGATGCCGATAAATATCTTGCTCTTGTAAAAAATGACAAAGTTAAAAGCAGTAAAAAATCGAGTTCAGATGATAAATATGAACGGTTTTTAGAGGAGCAAAAACGTAAGGCTGAACAGGCTGAAAAAGAAAGACTTGAGTTGAAATACAGATATGCCACTGAGCAAGAAAAGGTGGAACAGGATTTAGCGAAAGCAATTCAGCGTATTAATGATTCAACAGCTTCAACTGATGATAAAAGTACTTATCGCATCAAGGCAGAACAAGAAGCTCAAGCACAAATGGTCGAAATTAACCTTAGAGCTTTGGAGCAGAAGCAAGCCATTGATGAGCAAGAGATTCAGTTTAAATTGGATACAGCACAACGGATATTTGAGATTGAAAAAGCAAATATTCAGGCTGCATTTGATGCTGGTCGAATTTCTAACGTTGAAAAGCTAAAACTCGAAAAGCAACTCGAAGATCAGATGTATTTAATCAAACGAGATGGCTTACTTAGACGCCTAGAATTACAAAGTGCTCGTTCAGAGATTACAGGTAAACCTGAAGGGCAAGCTGCTACAACTAATGCCATTGTGGATTTAGACCATCAAAAATCGATCTCTGATATTCAGACACCAAATTTAATGAATGATGCCCAAATGGCAGACTTTGAGAAAAAGTTTGGTGGTTTGACTTCACGCATGTCAAGTTTATGGGATCAAGGCATTCAAGCCATGATGAATGGTACGTTGACTTGGAAAAATGCCATGAATGCAATTTATTCTGAATTAGCAGCTGAGTTCATTCAAAACATGATCACAGCACCAATGAAAAAATATGTAGCAAGTATGGCACCGCGTTTGGCTGTGAAATTAGGTTTAATTAAGGCAGAAACTGCTGCTGAGGTTTCAGGGCAAGCAGCACAAACAACAGCGGTTGTTGCAGGTGAAGGCGTTAAGACTGCCGCAACTTCTACTGGTGTACTCACTCGTTTGGGAATCAAACTCGCAGGAACTTTAAAGTCCATTATGATGTCAGCATGGGAGGCGATGGCGGCAGCTTGGGCTGCAATGTCAGCAATTCCTATTATTGGTCCTGCATTAGGTGTGGCTGCAGGTATTGCTGCTTTTGCTGGAGTTTCGGCAATTGTGGGTAAAGTGTCTTCTGCTCGAGGAGGTTATGACATTCCTGCAGGTGTAAACCCGATGACGCAACTGCATGAAGAAGAGATGGTTTTACCTAAACAGCATGCCAACACCATTCGTGCATTAGGTAAATCAGTGATGGGTGATGGTTCTATACCAATGTCACAAGCAAGTGGTGTGAGTGGTGGTGATATTAACAACTTTAACTTCCAAAGTTGGGACTCTAAAGATCTTCGCCGCTTTATGAAAAAACATGGCCGTGAATTGGCAGGTGGCTTAAAAGGGTATGGGCGTAATTTTGGTAAGTAAGGAGTAACACATGTCTGATGAATTATTTCCTGAATTACCAGGATTGGAATGGGAGCTGACAAAGACTCCCATTTTTAATACCAAAATTATGACCTCAATCAATGGTCGTGAACTGCGAGCGAGTTATCAAGCAATTCCAAAATATAACATCACTATGTCCTTTGCTTTCTTGCGAGAGAGCAAAGGGCGAAATGAGTTACAGCAACTAGAAGGCTTCTTTACCGAGCGCCGTGGTGCTTTTGATTCATTTCTCTACAAGATGCCAGATGACAATCAGTTTGAATGTACTTTTGTTGGGGATGGAAGCACAACAACCTACCAAATCTTCAAGAAAATGCATTCTCTACATATGCCAGTGAGCAATACGATGCAGATGACGCAACCAATTAATCCCAACATGTGGAATCAAGTTGAAACCAAAAATATGTGGGATAGCGACATTGAAAAACCTATGTGGAATAACGAAATGGCGAGTATTAGCAAAGATGGGAAATATATGCTGAATACACCGTTAGCGGTAGGTAAGGAGGTTACAGTTAAAGGTACATTCTTTTATCGTTGTCGCTTTGCTGATGATGAACAACAGTATTCCAATTTTATGGCCAAACTGTGGAAAGCACAAAAAATCGAATTGGTCGGTACATTAGGAATGAAGATATGAGAGAGGCATCGACAAAATTAATTGCATTATTAGATCAAGATCAGTTCTTAATGGCAGATCTATATACGATTACCACAGTGCAAGGTGATGTGTACCGTTACACCAATTATGATTATGACTTGATTGTGGCCAACCAAGTTTTTAAGGCCGATGGACCTATAATTAGCCGTGAGGGAATCAGTTTATCACTAGGTATTGAGGTCGATAATTTATCTGTCAGCATTAATACTACGAATGATCAGCATTTTAATGATGTGCGTGTAGTTCAGGCTTTTCACAATGGTCAAATGGATGGTGCGCGTTTTAAGTTAGAACGGGTCTTTATGGATATGCATACGCCTACAGATACAAGTGCAGGAACATTGAAATTATTTGAAGGTCGAATTATTGAACCCGAACTCGATCGAAATGTGATTGATTTTAATGTGGCATCAGATATTGATGATCTTCATATTCAAATGCCACGTAACCTATACCAACCAAGTTGTTCCAATACTTTATTCGATTATGGTTGTGGTTTGCTGCGTGATAATTTTGCTATAAGCACAACAATCGAAGTAAACAGTAGTACTTCACAAATTATATGTACTTTGACACAGCCACAAGGTTGGTTCACACAAGGTGTGGTGGATTTTTTAGAGGGTGGAAATAAAGGCTTAAAGCGCACGATTCGTTTGCATGAGTCTGGCAATTTAGTTTTGACATTACCTTTACTTGAACAACCCAAAGCAGGTCAAAAAATCAAAGTTTATCCTGGATGCGATAAACGTTTAGATACATGCACCAATCGCTTTAATAATCGTAATCGTTTTGCAGGGAAGCCATTTATTCCTGTGCCGGAGACTGCTGTATGAAAAACCTAGCAGCAGTTGAAGAAGCTAAGACTTGGTTGGGTACACCATACCATCACCAAGGACGAGTAAAGGGTGTGGGGGTAGATTGTGGTACCTTAATTTGTGAAGTGTATGAAAAAGTGGGCTTAATGGATCATTTGGATCCACGACCCTACCCGCCTGATTGGCACATGCATCAATTGGGTCAACGATACTTAGAGCATGTGAAGAGTGTATGTTTTGAAGTGGATGAACCACAGCCGGGTGATATTGTTTTATATCACTTTGGAAAGTGTATCAGTCATGGTGCCATCGTTGTGGAATGGCCAACGGTGATCCATTCATATATCCATCAGGGTGTCATTATCCAAGATGGTACCAAAGGAAGTTTAGCTCGGCGAATAGCTGGGTTTTTTCGTATGAAGAGGCTAAAAGAATAATATGGGTGGATTATTTGGTGGTGGTACCACAAGTACAACTGAAACACGTATTAACTCCATGCGTGTTCAGCAATCTGCGTATGGTCTTTGTCAACCATTGGTATATGGTAAAAATCGAGTGACTGCTAATATGTTTTGGTATGGTGATTTTACCGCAACACCGCATACCACTGTAACTAAATCAGGGGGTAAAGGTGGTAGCTCTAAAACTCGAAATACAACATTCACCTACAATGCTTCATTAATGCTAGGGTTATGTGAAAACAAGATCCGAGATATTGGAATTGTATGGCGAGACAAAGATCAGATTATCAATAAAACTGAAAATGGTATAACCAAAAGCCCTATTGATCAGTTAGGTTTTGAATTATTTGATGGTAATGATAATCCGCGTTGGGGATATATACAGACCAAGCATCCAGATCAGGCATTACATTATCCTTTTCTTGGTTATGTTGCCTGTGCGAATTATGATTTAGGGAATAGTGCTAGTCTTTCCAATCATACCTTTGAAGTCATTAGCGATATTACATTGTCAGATACAGTGCATGATGCCAATCCTGCGGATGTGATTGAGGATTTTATTACACATCCACGCTACGGTGCGGCACCTATTTTAAATATGGCTGATTTGGCAGAATTTAGAACCTATTGCCGAGCAGCAAATTTATTAATTAGCCCAGCATTTACAGAACAAGCCGAAGCGTATGAAACGATCAATACGATTGTTGAGGCGGTGAATTGTGCAGTGGTACCTAGCCCAGATGGTTTAAAAATTAAAACCTATGGTGATGCTGCTTTGACTGGACATGGAGTCACATTTACACCCGATTTAACTCCTGTTTATCATTTAACAGATGATGATTTTATTGGTGAAGATGAGCCTATCAGAGTGCGCCGTAGTCGTGATACGGATGCTTTTAATCATACGCAAATTGAATATACCAACCGTTATAACCAATACAACACGGAAACAGTGGAAGCCAAAGACCAAGCCAATATTGAAATGTTTGGTCTGCGTACAGAGGACGCGGTAAAACTTGATTTCTTTTGTGAGCCCAAAATTGCTCGGCATGCCTGTCAGCTACGTTTACAGCGTTTGTTGTATGTCCGAAATGAATACGAGTTTCAGCTTGGTTGGAAGTACTGCCGACTAGAACCCATGGATATTGTGACAATTACAGACATCTCTTTAGGGTTGGATCAATTTCCTGTACGCATTACACGGATTGAAGAAGATGATGAGGGCTTACTCACAGTTACAGCAAATGAGTTGTCCGTTGGATCTTACTCAGCGATTGAGTATGACCTACAGGCATCTAATGGTTATCAGGGAGGAAATGAAGAACCAGGACATGTGAATGCACCTGTCATTTTCGAACCACCTCTAGATTTGACCAATGGTATCAATCAAGTGTGGATCGCCGTATCAGGTGGGGTGAATTTTGGTGGTTGTAATGTCTGGGCAAGTTTAGACAACACTACTTATGACATGATCGGGACCATTTATGGTTCAGCACGTTATGGTCAATTGGTTGCAGCTATTGATACAGATGACCCTGCCTTACAAGTCCAACTTAATACACCAAGTCAAATGTTCAGTGGGACTTTAGAGGATGCTGAAGCGGATGCGACATTATGCTGGTTGGGTGGTGAATATTTGAACTATCAAGTGGCAACACTGAATGGATCAGGTCTGTATACATTAGATGATGTACTACGTGGACGTTTTAATAATGCTCAAGTACATATTGCAGGCGAGCCATTTGTCCGTATTGATAAAGCTATTTTTGAACATGGTTTTAATAAAAATCTTATTGGCAAACAGATCCATTTGAAATTTACTAGTTTCAATGGCTTACAGCAGCAAGAGCAAACGTTAGATGAAGTAACTGCTTATAGCTACACATTGGTGGGTGGAAAGCCTACAGGTGTAAAAGGGCTCTCATTACAGTCACCATTTATCGGTACGAGTTTTAAAGTACAGTGGCAAACTGTTGTGGGTGCTTCGGGCTATGTTGTGCAAATACTTTCAAATGGTATTTTGCTACGTGAAGTTCAGACAACCAATACAGACTATAGTTATTCTTTTGAGGAAGCTAAATCTGATGGTTTGGGGCGTTCCTATACAATTCGAGTTGCTAGTGTAAGTGGGAGTAATGTGAGTTCATTCGCAGAGTTGAATATCAGCAATCCGATTCCTGCCAAACTCTTAAATGTATATACCACAGCGACCAAAGACACATTGACTGTAAGCTGGAATCCAAGTGAAGCACCTGATTTAAAAGGTTATGCAGTTTGGGTGAGTCAAACGGAAAACTTTGATCCAAGTTCGGTTGCACCAACGTGGGTTGGATCAGATCTATCTCATACCTTTGAAAAGCTTACATCTACAACGATCTACTATGTGCGAGTTGCTGCATGTGATGTATGGAAAGACACAGTTTGGAATTATTCAGATCAGTATGTTCAAAGTACTTCTGAAACTTAAATTTGATTAACAACATGAGCGCCCATTTCGGGTGCTTTTTTATGGGTGAGATTTTTATGCCATTACCAGATAAGAGTGTACTGATTGGTGCAAATGTTACAGAGCAGGGGTTTAAAACTGCTTTAGGTGATTTTATTGATAATGCCTCATCTAAAGAGGATGTAAGTACAGCAAAGCAAGAGGCTGTGCAGGAAGCTGCTACTGAAGCAGATGTGATTGCAAGTGAGAAGTTAGATCAAGCGAAAGCTGATGCAGCAGTAAAAGATGCAACAGTTTTAGCAAATGCAAAAGCATATTCAGACACTGCAATCACAACTCAAAGCGAAAATGTTACTGTTAAGAATTTGATTGTAGATAAAAGTGGCACCATTGGCTATTTAAACAATAGCTTATCACCAGTGACTGATGATGCTGTATTTTCAAAAGCTTGGGTTACATCTGCATTTATTGATATACCCGCAGCAGCAACCCATTTGTTAATTGTCGGTAATATTTATAGTTACACAATCCGAAATGAACAAAATTTGTGGTATGCGGGAACAAATACAGTCGAAACAAACAATGTAAATACGATTGTTGATTTATCAACTAAAACAAGTGGGGGTACAGGCACACCAAAACAAATTCGTGTGTCTTTTCGTCGCGCAGGAACCATTGCTGATGATGAAGCCACTACAATCGCTAAAACGATGCAAAAGGCTGCAATCTATGCGTTCGTTGGCGGTGTTGGTATTCCTCTTGATACATTAAATCTAGCAAATTCAAAAGCTAAAAGTAAAAGTGATTTTTTATTTGCGAATAATCTATTGTTTTCTTTAAGACCGTGGACGTCTTATTCAGGTGAAATTCTTGGCTTAAAAGAGGGATTTTACGGTGGTGCGAGTAAAGTTCCGACAACCTCAGGTGAATATTATAAAGCATGGAACTACACGCCTGCACTTGCTGCTCAAGAAGGATTGACGCTTTATTACACAAATAACATGGATAGCTATTCTGTCATTTATTTAGATAAAGATAAAAACTTTTTAGGAGTTGCATACACAACGAATGCAACAAAACATACAATTCCGATTTCTGCTTACGCTAAAGAGATTAAGTATGTGATGTTGAGTTTACGTGCATCACTAGTTGCTACATCTGCTGTTTACTTACTTACAGATGCTAATTTGACAGAGCTACAAACTGTTGAGTCAAGTGAAGCGAAATTCGCAAAAAACTCTACAATTGCTGCAATTTCAAATATTAAACAATCGTCAAAGTTAACAAATAAAAAATGGTTAGCACTTGGTGATTCAATTACAAACAATCCGCAATCTTATGCTGTTCAACTAGCAGCAAGACATTCTGCGATTTTAACAAAACACACCTTGGATGGTACGTGGGTGCACAAAGGGACGATGGCAGGTATTCCCCGTGTGCTTTCTGAGAGCTTTCAAGATATTACAACAACAACGCAGTTCGACTTGATCACAATTGCGTGTGGGGTGAATGATCGTTTCAATCGCTTAACTGGTTTCACAACTGCAAGTACGAAAGTGTATTTAAAAGACTCAAGTGATAAAGTTCTAGCAGAATCAACAACAGATAGTACAGGCTTTTTCGGATTTGAAGTAAATGAAACTACAGGTTTAAAAGTCAATAAGTCCGATAACAATGTCGTAAGTACAACTGTGTCAGCGCAAGGCAGCTTGGGTGTAATGTCAGATCGCACAACAAGCACGTTCTATGGTGCTTTGCATGTGCTATTAAAAGGGCTACGTGATAAATTTCCACTCGCTCGTATTGGGTACATTTCACAAATTCAAAGCACCTGGCAACCTTACATGCGCAACGAGAAAAACAATATTGCATGGCTTAAAACTCAAGCAATATTAGATGTTTGCTCGTATTACGGAATCGAAGTGTGGGTTGGTTGTGATAAATTCGGCTTTAATCCGCGTGACAGCGAAACGCTCAAAACTACCTACATGCCCGATGGCTTGCATCCAAACGCATCGGGTCACACATGGTACGCAAATCGAGTCGAACAATTTATTTTAAGTTTAGCGTCATAAGCCCCAATCGGGGCTTTTTTATTGCCAAAAAAATAGGGGAAATATATGTCTGAAACACAGACAGTACTTGAAGCAAGTGCTGTTGCAATTACACAAAAAGTAACGTACTCAGCAGGAGCAACATCATTTTTTGCATTTATAGCAAAAGTTGATGTGATTGCATGGGGTGGCTTAATAGTGGCAATAGTTGGTTTATTTATTCAATTTTATTTCTCAATTCAACGAAATAAGCGTGAACAAATCGAACATGAAATGCGCACAGCAGAATATCAGCAACGAATGAAAAATTTAAAAAGTGAGTTAAAACATGAAACTAATCAATGAAAACCCATGGCAATATTTGTCAGTAAAGCTCCCAATGTTGGGAGCTTTTTTTATGCTTGTACTAATTCCATTGCTGCAATGGGCATTAGATTTTCAGCTCATTCCAAAAGAACACGAAGCCATCATTATTGGAATTGTAATTCCATTGCTTAGCTTGATCGGCAAGAAGATCTATCAACCAGAGTTACACGCACCACAATTAAATGGTATCAATAGCCTTTTGGCCACACAGCAAAACTCAAATGATTTGGCATGGATGGTTGAAGCGAAAAAACATATTGGCTTGCGTGAAATTGTGGGTAAGCAACATAACAAAACCATTTTGGGATGGATTAAAGGCTTGGGTGGTTGGTTCACGGATGATGAAACGCCGTGGTGTGGAACCTTTGTTGCTCATTGCCTAAAGACTGCCGATGTGAAATATCCAAAACATTGGTACCGTGCCTTAGATTATGTGAACTACGGAACTAAACTCGCAAAGCCTGCCTACGGATGTGTAGCCATTAAAACTCGCAAAGGTGGTGGTCATGTATGTTTTGTGGTTGGGCGTGACCAAAAATCAGGAAAATTAGTTTGTATCGGTGGCAACCAAGGCAATGCAGTTTCTTATGCCTTATATAATGATTCAGATTTTCAAGAATTTCGCTGGTATGGAAAAACGAGCCGACCCTCGGAATCTCGTTATAGATTACAGATGTTGAATGGTGTAAGTACAACAAAGGTCAGTGAGGTTTAAAACCATTTGACCCTCATTGGAGGGTCTTTTTTATATTATTCTTTATGTTATATTTAGTTTAACTTAAAAATTAATAACAAACACATAAAGAGTTAAATCTATGATCAAAAGAATAATGGTCTTTTTAATCAGCCTATTGTTAATCCTCAATTCAACATTGACCAATGCCTATACGTTTAATCAATGGCTTTTCCCTAACAACCCAATAGCTATTAATGCATCTATGTTGTTTAATGGGTCAAAAGGTGCTGTTACTTCATCCGTGTTAATTACACCAAATGCGACTCAGGTTGCCAAAGTATTACGGAGTGGTGGTGCTGGATTTGCTTTGTCTTATGCGGTTGATCAGCTATTAGATGCCGTAGATTGGGTGCTTGATCCTGCGAATAATCAGATTAGATATCAAAAGCCAGCTAATCCAATCGATCCAGCCAATCAATTTTTGTATGAAGCGAGTTATGGCTCTCAAAAAAAGTACGTTTCTTCTTTTGAAGAAGCCTGTAAACAGGGACAAATTTTTTGGAATCCCGATGTTGGTAAGCCCAATCATACAGCTTTTGAAACTTGTTACCTTATGGGTACAATTGTAGGACCTATTACTGGGAACAGATCAAGTGGATCATGGGGGAGTAAAACTTATAATCCTAACTATAAACCAGCGACCCTCTCTCTCGAAACCGTTGCTCAAAAAGTCATCGAAAATGCTCAAAACAATAATATTGATGCCCAATTTGCAGTTTTAGCAGCAGCAAATAATATTTTATCGGAAGCTGAAAATGATGATGCTAAAGCTAAACCGATTGAAGATGAGTTAGAGAGGAATAAAGATCCTAAGTGCAATAAGCATAATATAAATATGGATAGTCAGGCGGCTTATGTGAAACAGAGATATGATGATATGTACGCTGATAGATTTGATCAATATAATAAATATCCAGATGAAGCGAATCCCTTAATATTAAATGGCAAAAACAAAGGTTCTTGGGCTGGGCATATTACACAGTATAGAATTGCTCAAGTGGATCTTAGTATATTAATTAAAAAAGCCTCTAATGATGGATGCCCTGCAACACCAAATGCTCAAAGATGGGTTAAGAAAGATCCACCACCAAAACCTGGTGAAGACTCCATAGGATAAATAAATGATTGAAGTTAAAATTAGTGAATTATCTTATAATGGTGAAATTATAAAAAAAATTATATTTTCTAGTGAGTTACAATTTAATTTTCGTACAGTATATCAAACCCTAAATGGGGTACCTCTTTTGGAAAGAGTGTGTTTGGACTCTACCAGAAATGAAATTAGTACAATTACAATACTTGTAGGTACTGATTATAAAGTGGTGGCTTTCAGGAAAATTATTCGGGATTCTGATGATGATTTAATAATATTTGAAGATTATAAGCTTGTTAATAATGAGTTTATCCTGATTCATCGTTATATTAATGAACCATTAAACCCATCTGATATTTATTCCAAGCGAAAATGCTCTGCTTATGATGGCAAAGGGAAACTGCATTATATTTTGATTAACAGCATAGAATATGATGCTGATGGAAATGAACGTAGTGAAGATACACCTCTTGAAAATTTTGAAACTATTGATGATATTGAAATGCAATATCTAGATGAGGCGGTTCAGAAATTATTATTAAAATAAATTTTCTAAATAATAAAAGTTGCAAAAGCAGCTTTTATTATTTTCTTTTTAGTATTCCATACCCTCATTTGCAGTTTTAGCTGCAGCGAATTATATTGTCGGAGGCTGAAAAGGATGCGTTAAAAGCAAAAGCGATTGCAGACCAACTGGAAAGAAATACTAAATGTCCAAGTGGTATTGTTAAGAATGGTAGTTGTTGGATTTGTGATAAGGCTTTAAATAAACCTATGACTCGAGCAACACAGGAGGCTAAAGAAGCAACAAGAAACAAGAGCTGTAAATATTTAACAGATTCTGCAATTAAAGCGGCTAATGCTGTTTTATTTAGGAATTTAATAAGTGCAAGAAGTCAGGAAAATGCTTGTTGGTCACTACCAGATCCGAATCATATTTCACGGCTTGCTGAAGATAAAATTGCTTTAAGTCATTGTGAAAATTGATTATGAATACAAACATAGAGAAATCCATAGAGCAAATTTTTCCGCCTTTACAATTGGGTAATACTCGTACTTTATTTGAATGCGCTTTTTACGATGCTCATTATGGATATTTTGACCAAATTGATGATACTTACTTGTCTGCAATAGAAACATCAGCAGAAGGTTTAATTCTTGAATATGGTTTTGATTGGCCTGAATTTTACATGCAAGTTGGACTAGAAGCAGTTCGTTCACGTAGTAGACCAAATGAGGGAATTAAAACATGGAAAGATGTAAATTATGAGTATTTATATTATTTTGGTGGAGATTGTAGTTATTTAAGTTCTGATGGATTTAAATTCTTTTTACCTGCTGCCATTTACCACTTTCTAACCACTAATCAAAATAAAGCTTATATGGACAGGTTTATTTTTAGATTAGAATCGCAATGCGAAAAGGATCAGCATGTTTTTAATGATGACCAAAAAAAATTTATTATTGAATTTGTAAAAGAACATTATAAGGGATTTGTTTCTTGGATATCTGAATCTTAAAAATACCTCCTAAAATTCGTACCCTGATCCTGTTAGGTCGGGGTACTCATTTCAACTAATATTTTGTCAGAAGCTGAAAAGGATGCGGCTAAAGCTAAACCGATTGAAGATGAGTTGGAGAAGAATGCTGCGTGTCGTGCTGAAAATAATGTATCTAAGCCTGCAATATGTGATGAAGAGCCAAAAGATCTCTGTGAACAATTAGTATTGGCAGAAGCAAAAGCTGGCGCTGGATATCAAATTATGCATGATGCAAAAATAGGAGATGAACCTAGATTAATTGCTCATTATGGAATGGGTCCTTGGATTAAAAAAGAACATAAAAAAACATGTTCTAATGGTAAACAAAAGGTCATACACTATTTTCATAGTTTATCTAGTTATAAAAATGTTGAATTGAAATTTAAAAAACGCTGATTAGGATTATTCTATGTTCATTAAAAATTTAAATATAAGATTTAATTTATCTAGTTTTATGTGTAATGACTTATGCTTAAAAAAATTTGAATCATTTTTATACAGTAATCTCGAAGAGTTTGAAAATGAAATGGGTGAGGAGTATTATTTTAGGTTAATTAGTATAGATTTTAGTAGTATTTCAAATATTGAAGTGCAAAATATTATTTACGATTTTAATATTGATAATATCTACTTTGATCAAGCTATTTATATTTATGTTAAATTTAAATTGAAGTTGATTTCATTAAAAGATACTTTTAATTTTTTAGATGCTATTAATGATAAACTAGCATTACAACATAACCCTCTAAATCAAGATACTTATATAAGTATGTTAGGGGGTGATACTACAGGCTATAGTAGTGAGATTAATAGGTTAGGAGAAGATTTGTATCAATTAGAGGCAACCAAAGAGCTTGAGAAAATCTTAGAAAATATAGATAAAGATCATAGTGTTAGTTGTTTTTTTGAGTCTAAAATTATAAAAGAAAACAACTTTTTATAAAGTTGAAAATATAAAATTAAAGAGTAAAAATAATTCTCAAGTTTTTATTTTAATACGACATATAAGTAAGTAATACACTTTAAGTAAACATGTAATGAAAACTTTGTATTGCCTATTTTGTATGAATTATAGGAAATTTATTACATGTTTAATTTGTATAGACTACTTAATAAAAGTTGTTAAAGCAGCTTTTATTATTTTGTTTTTAAATTTGCAGTTGCAGCAGCAGCGAATAATATATTGTCGGAGGCTGAAAAGGATGCGTTAAAAGCAAAAGCGATTGCAGACCAACTGGAAAGAAATGCTAAATTTCCAAGTGGTATTGTTAAGAATGGTAGTTGTTGGATTTGTGATAAGGCTTTAAATAAACCTATGACTCGAGCAACACAGGAGGCTAAAGAAGCAACAAGAAACAAGAGCTGTAAATATTTAACAGATTCTGCAATTAAAGCGGCTAATGCTGTTTTATTTAGGAATTTAATACGTGCGAGAAGTCAGGAAAATGCTTGTTGGTCACCTAGTCATCAAAATCATATTACAGCATTGAATGATGCAAAAAATGCCTTAATTTTATGTGAGAATTAATGATGATTACAAAAAAATTTCTTGAAGAAACTTTTCCACTTTTCCCATTAGGAGAAAATCGATCTTTACTTGAATGTGATTTTTATGACACTCATCGTAGATATTTTGATCGAATTGAAGATAATTACTTATCTGCCGTTGAAATGACAGCAGAAGATTTACTTATTAAATGGGGTTTTGATTGGCCTGAATTTTATTTACAAGCTGGACTAGAGGCGGCTCGTTCACGCACGAGACCACAAGAAGGCATCAATACATGGAAAGATGTCAGTTATGAATATCTATATTATTTCGGATATAACTGTAGTTTTTTAAGTTCTGAAGGCTATAAATTTTTTTTACCTGCTGCACTATATTATTTCCTATCAACTGATGAAAATAAGGCTTATATGGATTGGTTTGTTTTTAGATTGAATTCTCAATGGGAAACAGATCAACACGTTTTTAATGATGCTCAAAAAAAGTTTATTATTGAATTTGTAAAAGAACATTATAAGGGATTTGTTTCTTGGATATCTGACTCTTAAAAATACCTCCTAAAATCCGTACCCTGATCCTGTTAGGTCGGGGTACTCATTTCAACTAATATTTTGTCAGAAGCTGAAAAGGATGCGGCTAAAGCTAAACCAATTGAAGATGAGTTGGAGAGGAATGCAAATAATAATTATTGTATTCAGCAATGGGTAAGCGATACAAAATGGTGTGATAACAATTATAAAAATAGAGATAATATAGCTTGTCATTCTTGGGCTCATGAAGAGTTAAGCAGATGTATGAAAAATTCGCCAAGACAACCTTTTAGACTTTAATGTGAATTTATGGAGTTGGACATGCAAAAATTATCAATGGATAAAAACTATATAAATTATATGAAATTTTTCGTTATTGGTGATTTAGATCAGGCTGAATTTTTTTTAAAAAAAAGCTTAGAAAATATTTATGATGATGATGATACAATATCGATGTTACTTCAGAGATTAGGTTCATTAGTTTATTTAAAAGGGGATGAAAAGCAAGCTTTCGAACTATACGATTCCTCAATAACATTAACAAAAAAATCTTTAATTTCTTTATTGTTATATGCAAAGTTTCTTTGTTATGAGTCTAAAAAGTATCATTCTGCAATAGATATTTGTGATTCTATTATAGAAATTACTCTTAGTGATAATTATCCTAAGACTGAAATGGAAATTCGTAAAGACTATTATTTAAATGAGGCAAAAAAAATAAAAAAAGAGTGTGAGCAAGCCTTTAAAAATGATAGTCAACCTAATCCAGATGCATCACCAGAAAAATAATAGAGAATGTTTTATGAATTTTTTAGATATTAAAACAAGTATTTACGAAAATTTTTCTAATTTTCATTTTACTAAAGATTTTACCTTAGCCGAATCTGATTTCTATGATACATATTCAAAAAGTTTTGCTGAGTACTCTAAAGATGATCTATATGTGGAATTAAGAAAATATTATAATGAAAATATTGCTCATTTTATAATAAGCAATATAGTAGAAAATAAATATATTGAGCCTTTTGGAAGTTGGTCAGAAATTCCTCTATGGTATTACAATGCATTTAGTTTTGGAGGTACTATTAATTTAAATACCCATAATTTAATATATTACCTTTCAGGATTTATGTGTTTGATTATTTTAAACAATATTGATTCTAATTCATCTTCAAATATTTTAAGATGGTATGATGTTTTAGATTTAAATTCTTATTATATCAATATCTTATCAAAAGAACTTAATCATAACCAATTAAAAACGATAGCATTGTTCTTATGTTGTGATCCTGAAACAAAAAAAATTGATTTATCACCCCCTTCAGCAGATGATGAGAGTACCTTTGCTAAATTTTGGTATCCTTTTTTAAATTAACTGTAAAAGCTAAACCTATTAAATTATTTCAATGAACTAACCTTTAATAAAATTATCATCCAAAATCTGTACCCCGATCCTGCTAGGTAGGGGTACTCATTACAACTCAAAAACAAATTAAAAATATAAACATCATTTTCAAATTTTTTTAACAAAACACCCAACAATGGCTGTGTCCTTAGTTTGCTCAGCTTCTTTACTCTCAGAATGTAAACGTACATAAAAATTATCCATCTGAAATGTGAATAAAACTTGCCATATTGAAATTAAAAGATAGTTATATTATTTGAATAAAAATCTATGCTATATTTATTGAAATATCAGACCGATTTAGAAGCAATCTAAGTCGGTTTTCTGCTATTTATAACTGTGGATAAAGTTAATATTACGCCAAAAATTCGCCAAATAAATTTAAATAACTGAATTTTAATGAGTTAATTAACATGCCAAATGTTGGTGATAAAATCACTGTAAACATTACTACTGAAGCTTCTGTGGTTGTAAATAAATAATAAAATCAATAACTTATGCTGAAATAATGTTTTTCAGCACAAGTTTTTTTGTTGTGTATGCTGTGCTAAAAGTGCGTATTTGATCTATTTTCATTCTAAAATAACTATAATTTTAAATTAATTACCCAAAAATTATACCAATAAAATATTCCTTTTAAGTTGCGCTTTTTAATATTGTAAATCACCTAATCTTTTTCACACAGCGTATAATAAATCTTTTATATTCATCATTTAAGCTACATGTCTTTGTTATTGACCATTTGTTCACTGCATTTCTTCGCCCAGCTTAGTCCAGGCCCAGATGTTTTACTTGTTGCAAAAAGTTCTGCCTCCACCACACGTCAAAATACCTTGAAAATTGTATTGGGAATTTCTGTAGGAATTGTCGTATGGGTGTTGCTAACACTGATGGGGTTTACGGTTTTAATTGAACAATGGCCTTGGATTCAGCAAATTCTCATGCTAATTGGTGGATTATTCTTGGTAAAAATGGGTTATACGATGCTAAAAGGAGGAATTTTAACTTTAAAACAAGAAACAACATTACAGGGTGTGATTGAACAATCCCCTAAAAACTATTTTATGCTGGGTCTGTTAACAAATTTATCTAATCCTAAAACTTTGATTTATTTTAGTAGTGTATTTTCTTTAGCACTCAGCTCATCTGCAAGTACCCATCTAAAAACACAATTGGCAATCATTATTCCCATTCAAACATTTTTAGTATTTACAGTATTTATGTTCATTATGTCTATGCCTAAAGTAAAAAATATTTATCAAAAATCAGGCAGCTACATTGATATTATATCTGGTACTTTGTTTGTTATTTTTGCTGTGTGGTTGTGGTTGGATGCGTTTCATCTGTTGTAGGTTGGGCTTGATCCACTACAATCTTTTCATCGTCACTTTGTTTTAGTGTGGGTTTTAGTTTTTGGCTAGGCTGATAGGTATTTGCTGTTAGTGTAGTTTCAGTATTTTCAGAACCTTGATAGCGACGACTGCGATTTGCACGCTCACGTAAGCCACCTTTTTTAATCAGTTTAATCACAATCAAAATCTCTTCATAATTTGCGCATATTTTAAAGAATTTATGTGAATAGGGGAATATTAGCGAGATTCTAAATATATTTTTTGAAATGGAAAATATTTTAAAACTAAATTTAATTATTTGATAAAAATTAAAAATATCATAAAAATTGAATAATTTTGAAAAATAGATACAAAAAATAGATTGTAAAGTTCACACATATCTGATTATTTAATCATAGTGACATCTTGTAAAAATAAAATGGTCACGTCTAGAAAAACAATAAATGTTTTTTAATAGCAGGAGGAATATATGCTATACCAATATCATTGCGCTTGTTGTAATAAGGTAGTTACTGCAAACGATAAAGAATGCCAACATTGTGGTTCACAACATATTCGAAGTCCTTATGGGTTTTGGATGTTTTGTATTGTTGCATGTTTATTTACAGCAATTAGTTTTAAACTTGGGCAAATTTATTTAAATAATCATCAAACAGATACACCTGAACCAGTCACACTGTTGGATGTTTTAAATCAAGATTCTAATAAGCGTATTCATTGAAAAATAAATTTTTAAGATGCTTTTCAAGTCGATGTTTGAAAAGCATCTTTTTATTTAATCCAGTAACTTGGTAGGAGTTATTTTTTAACTAGAAAATCAGCTTGATTGATTTCCGATAAAGGAATATTCACTGCGAAACATTTTGTACGAATATTTGTGATTCCAAAACTTTGTAAACGTAGCGTATGCATTTCTGCATAAGTTTGTGCATTTTCTTCATTATCAAATAAATAGATACCACCAGCTTCTTGGTTTTGACTATTTTCAGTCCATATTTTCCATAAAAAGCCTTTTTCTAAATTAATACTTTCAGCAAGTTCTTTAAAAGCCATAGACATTTCATCTGAAAAAGGACCTTGAGTAGGAAAGTCAACTTGCAATAATACTGGCATTGGGAGCTCCTCCATTTGAAAGCTACAAAGGTATCATTCTATGATTTTATATAGTGTTTGGGCAGAAAATTTTTAAATAAAAAAGCTCGCATATAGCGAGCTTCTTATAAATCAATAAGAAATTATAGATTTGCGGATGCTTTTAAAGCCTCAACTTTATCCGTTTTTTCCCATGTAAATGCATGATCAGAACCTTGACGACCAAAGTGACCATAAGCAGCAGTTTGCTTATACATTGGTTGTAAAAGGTCTAACATACGGGTAATACCATATGGGCGTAGATCGAAATGTTCACGAACTAATTGGATAATTAATTCATCAGACACTTTGCCTGTATTGAAGGTGTTGATTGAAATAGAAGTGGGTTCAGCCACACCAATCGCATAAGACACTTGGATTTCACATTTGTCAGCAAGACCTGCTGCAACAATATTTTTTGCAACATAACGACCTGCATAAGCTGCAGAACGGTCAACTTTTGATGGGTCTTTACCTGAGAATGCACCCCCACCATGACGTGCCATACCGCCATAAGTATCAACAATGATTTTACGACCTGTTAAACCACAGTCACCGACAGGGCCACCGATCACAAACAAACCTGTTGGGTTAATATGGAATTTTGTTCCCGCATGAAACATGTCTGCTGGAATGGTTTTTTTCACGATTTCTTCAATTACCGCTTCTTTTAAATTGGCTTGTGAAATATCAGGATCGTGTTGGGTGGATAGTACCACTGCATCTAAACGTACTGCTTTGCCATTTTCATAAGCAAAAGTGACTTGGCTTTTGGCATCAGGACGTAACCAAGGTAATGTACCACTACGACGTAATTCCGCTTGTTTTTCCATTAAGCGGTGCGCATAAAAAATTGGCGCAGGCATAAGTACGTCAGTTTCACGGCTTGCGTAACCAAACATTAAACCTTGGTCACCCGCACCTTGATCTTCTGGTTTTTGACGATCTACACCCTGTGCAATCTCTGGAGATTGTTTACCAATCATATTGATTACAGCACAGGTTGAACCATCAAAACCTAAATCAGTATGATGATAACCGATACCTTTTACGGTATGACGAACGATAGATTCAAAATCCACATTGGCAGTGGTGGTAATTTCACCAGCAAGAACAACCGCGCCTGTTTTTACTAAAGTTTCACAGGCAACTCGTGCATATGGGTCTTCTTTTAAAATTGCGTCCAAAATAGCATCGCTAATTTGATCCGCCATTTTGTCTGGATGGCCTTCGCTTACTGATTCAGAAGTAAAAACACTGTACTCGCGCATGAAAATCCTACGGCTATTATTTTTTCGATGCGTTATGTTACATCTTGTTGTGCATAATCACTAGGCTATTATCATGAAAAAAATGAATTTAATATATAAAATAATTCATTTAATCGGATAAAAAACATTAATTTTCAATTAACTCTTCATATACGATAACGGAAATTTTTGATAAATAAATCAGTTTAAAATCAAATTTATTAATATATATCATGTATATATTCTATTGCCCAAAGATTCATATTTTATGGCTAAAATAAAAAGCAAAATAAAAAATTGCTTTAAGTTTAATTGGGCTATTTTCAGACAAAGAACTGTTTTATTTTGTTTAATTCATTTTAAATAAAAAGAAAACCAACTGAAATAGTTTAGAAAAGACAAACTTCCTGTCATACTAGCACATGAAAAATGGATACTTTTGAATTTGAGGTAATAAACGTGATTTCAGTTGGTATTGTCGGTGGTACAGGTTATACAGGCGTTGAATTGTTGCGTCTTTTACTGCGACATCCGAATGTACAGGTGAATGTTCTTACATCACGTACTGAAGCAGGGAAGCGTGTGGATGATATGTTCCCAAGTTTGCGTGGACATACCGATCTTCAATATTCAGATTTAGATATTGATACTTTAAAACAATGTGATGTGGTTTTTTTTGCAACACCGCATGGGGTTGCCATGAAACATGCAGCAGAACTTATTGCTGCAAATAGCAAAGTCATTGATCTAGCTGCTGATTTTCGTTTACAAGATTTGGCACAGTTTGAAAAATGGTATGCACTTGAACATGCCTGTCCTGAGATTTTAAAAGATTCTGTTTATGGTTTGTCTGAGTTAAATCGTGACAAGATTAAACAAGCAAAAGTAGTAGGTAATCCAGGTTGTTATCCTACCACTGTACAATTAGGTCTAGCACCATTATTTAAACATACAGACACCTTAGTGAAACCAGAAAGCATTATTATTGATGCGAAATCAGGTGTTTCAGGTGCAGGGCGTAAAGCTAGCTTAGGCATGATCTATTCTGAAAATGCAGATAATTTTAAAGCTTATGGTGTGGCAGGACATCGCCATCATCCTGAAATTGTTGAAGCATTGGAAAATATTTCAGGACAAAAGGATGTATTTAACCATATCGTTTTTGTGCCACATTTAGTACCCATGATTCGTGGGATGCTCAGTACGATTTATGTTGACTTAACTGAGGCAGGTGATGCACTTGATGTGCAAAGTCTATATGAAGAATTTTATGCCAATGAGCAATTCGTGGATGTGATGCCTGCCAATAGTTCACCTGAAACGCGTTCAGTGCGTGGTGCAAACCAGTTACGTATTGCACTATATAAACCACAACCGAAAAAGTTGGTCATCTTGTCAGTACAAGATAATTTGGTAAAAGGTGCGGCAGGTCAGGCTGTACAAAATATGAACTTAATGTTTGGTTTTGATGAAGGTGCTGGATTACAAAGCATCGGATTATTACCATAAAAAACGCTTTTCAACTTCACACACATTTAACTTTACGGTTAAATGTGTGTTTTGATGCAATCACTGATCAGAGACGACGATGCCAAATACACAAACAAATACTGCGTCACAACCAGCGCCAAAGCCTAAAAAGAGTTTAATGAATGGCAATTTGCCACTTCTAGCGGGTGGTGTCGTCTTATGTGCAGGAAGTATGCTATTAGGTTATACCGTTGGGCATCGTCAAGGTTTAACGGTTGTTGGTTATGATGCTGATGCGGAGCAATTGGTCGAGGTTGTAGAAAAGCAAAAAGCTACATTAACCAATTTAAATAAAAGCCTGAATGCGGCTGTGCAAGAGCGTGATGTTGCTGTAACCAATACCAAAGACTTGTTTGAAGCATTAAATCAAGCCAAAGCTGAAAAAGAACAAGTCGACGGTAAAAACAAGGTTTATCGTGATGTATTAAAACAACGTGGTGGTCTGAGTTTGACTGTACAAAATATTGCAGTCAAAGCTTTACCTGAAAATGCTTATGAATATCAGATTGACTTGGTGCAAGTAAGTCCAAATAATCGCCGTGCAACAGGTTCAGCAGAGCTACGCTTGATTAGTGGTACAGAAGTGCTCACCATTCCAATGGAAGATGGGAGCTATAATTTTGAAGACTTTGAACGTTTAACAGGACGTTGGACAATGCCGAAAGGTTTTACTCCTCAATTCATTGAAATTCGTTTAAATGGTGCAACACCCGTAGTAAAACGTTTTGGTTGGTCGAGAGGTAAACCTGTAGAAAATTCAGCAGCATTTGCTTCTGAAATTCCTCAAGCTGAAGCCAATGCTCAATAACTTATGAATTTAAAATATATGCGAACCCATAAACGTAAAACCAATTTAAATGAAATAAAATTATCCTTTCAACAAACAGGATATGTTGATTGGCATTTTAATCCACGCTTAAGTGATTCGCAGCAAAATGAAGATATTGATGGCGATGTGGCAGTAGAAACTGCACCGCCACAGTTAAAACGTCCACCGATGTACGCTGTTATTTTAATGAATGATGATTACACACCCATGGACTTTGTAATCGAAATTTTACAACAATACTTTGCTTTGAATCTTGACCAAGCCACTCAAGTAATGTTAACAGTACATTATGAAGGAAAAGGTGAAGCTGGCGTATATCCAAGAGACATTGCGGAGACGAAAGCCAACCAAGTAAATAATTACGCTCGATCGCAAGGTCATCCATTACTTTGCCAGATTGAGCCAAAAGAATAAGGGGGTTACATGCTCAGTCGTCAATTGGAAGTTTCTTTACGTTTGGCTGTTAGCATGGCTCGTCAAAAGAGACATGAGTTTCTTACGGTTGAACATTTGCTATTGGCTTTATTAGACAATGATTCTGCAGTTAATGCGCTTAAAGCGTGTGGCGCAGAAATTGTAAGTCTTCGTAAAGAATTAGAAGAATATGTAGAGCAACATACACCTAGACTTGGCGAAAATAGCGACCAAGCACCACACCCAACTGAAAGTTTTGATCGTATTTTGCAACGTGCAATTTTCCATGTGCAATCGAGCGGTGGTGATCGCACAGTCGAAGGTGCTGATGTTTTGGTGGCAATGTATTCAGAACGTGATTCATTTGCAGTGTATTTACTGAAACGCCATCAAATTAATCGTTTAACTTTGACTCAATATTTGTCGCATGGTCAACGTAAAGACGAAATTCAGGTTGAAGAAGAAGTTGAAGATTTAGATGGTGAATCTGCATCAAATGTGAATGCTGGTCCATTAGAGCTTTATACTTTAAATCTCAACACTGAAGCACAAAAAGGCAAAACAGATCCACTCATTGGGCGTGAAAAAGAAATTGAGCGTACTGCGCAGATTCTCTGCCGTCGTCGTAAAAACAATCCACTTTTAGTGGGTGATCCAGGTGTGGGTAAGACCTCGATTGCTGAAGGTTTGGCTTGGTTGATTGTAAATGGCAAAGCTCCGAAGCCACTTGCAAATGCAGAAGTGTTTAGCTTAGACATCGGTGCTTTGGTTGCTGGTACAAAGTATCGTGGTGACTTTGAGAAACGTTTAAAACAACTCTTAAACGCTTTGAAGAAAAAACCAGAAGCTATTTTATTTATTGATGAAATTCATATGATTATTGGTGCAGGCTCAAGTATGGGCAGCACGATGGATGCATCAAATTTAATCAAACCTGCTTTGGCAAATGGAACTTTACGTTGCATCGGTTCAACGACATTCCAAGAATATCGTCAAGTTTTTGAAAAAGACCATGCATTATCACGCCGTTTCCAGAAAATTGATGTGAATGAACCGTCAATCTCAGAAACTGTTGATATTTTACGGGGCTTAAAAACCAAGTTTGAAGAGTTCCATCATGTGAAATATGATGATCAAGCTTTAGTTTCAGCAGTTGAGTTATCTGCGAAATTTATTAATGACCGTTTCTTACCTGATAAAGCGATTGACGTCATTGATGAGGCGGGCGCACAACGTCGATTAAAAGCTGAGCAAGATGACACAGTCATTACTGTGGAAAATATCGAAGATATCGTGTCAAAAATTGCACGTATTCCACCAAAAACCGTATCGAAAGATGATAAGTCTGTACTTGAACATCTTGAGCGTGATCTTAAACGTGTGGTATTTGGTCAAGATGAAGCGATCACTGCTTTAGCATCTGCGATTAAACTGTCTAGAGCAGGATTGAAGTCACCAGATAAACCAGTGGGTAGTTTTGTATTTGCAGGTCCTACAGGCGTGGGTAAAACGGAAGTCACCAAGCAATTGGCAAAATTACTTGGTGTTGAGTTTGTTCGTTTCGATATGTCTGAATATATGGAACGTCATGCCGTATCTCGTTTGATCGGTGCACCTCCAGGCTATGTGGGTTATGATCAAGGTGGCTTATTAACCGATGCGATCCATAAAAATCCGCACTGCGTGCTGTTGCTGGATGAGATCGAAAAAGCGCATCCAGACGTATTTAACTTGTTATTGCAAGTGATGGATCACGGTGCATTAACCGATAATAATGGTCGTAAGTCAGACTTCCGTAATGTGATTATTGTCTTGACAACAAATATCGGTGCAGAAAGTATTTCACGTACCAGTATTGGTTTCACTGAACAAGACAACAGTAATGACAATCAAGAGGCGATGAAACGTGCCTTTGCTCCTGAGTTCCGTAACCGTTTAGATGGTGTGATTCAGTTTAAAGCATTGCCAACCACAGTGATTGATTCAGTTGTGGATAAATTCTTAACTGAGTTACAAGCACAATTGGATGAGAAAAAAGTCGTTCTTGAGGTGGATCAATCTGCCCGTGATTGGATGGCGGAAAATGGTTATGACCGTTTAATGGGTGCTCGTCCAATGCAACGTTTGATTCAAGAGCACTTGAAAAAACCACTTGCTGAAATGATTTTATTTGGTGAGCTGGCTGATCATGGTGGTAATGTTGCAGTATCTGTTAAAAAAGAAAATGGTAAGGCAGTTGGACTGAAACTTGAAGTGTTTGAAGATCAAACTGCAGAACCTGCTTAAACTCGGATCGTGTTAAAAACCCGTGTACATCACGGGTTTTTTATATGTGTGTTTTAATTTAGCCTAAGCTAATATTTGTTGAAATTTTTAAATAGAGTTTTGAATCATGGACATACAAATCACAAAGATATTGAGTACTTTTATATTATTCTTTGTGACTGCGATTGCTGAAATTTTAGGTTGTTATTTTCCATATTTGATTTTAAACCAAGCCAAAAGTCAGTGGTTATGGCTACCCACTGCGTTAAGTCTAGCTTTTTTTGTATGGCTGTTAACTTTACATCCTGCGGCTTCAGGGCGAATTTACGCTGCTTATGGCGGAATCTATATTTTTACAGCATTGATGTGGCTAAGATTTATTGATCAGGTTAGTTTGAGTCGTTGGGATATTATCGGTGGTGTTGTCGTGTTGTGTGGCGCAGCATTGATTATTTTACAACCAAATGGCTTAGTCCGTTAAATCTATTCAAGTTGCTATTTTCAGTTTTAATCAATATTTCATGAAACTTAAGCATGATGATGGATGTAATTGAGATTTAAACTTATACCAAAGAGTTTTGATCACCTGTAAATCAGAATTGAATCTATTTTACATATCATTTTTTAAGATATTGAAGTTTATATCTATTGATTTATTTGCTAATCAATAAAATCTATCAGTTTAAACTATTGTTGAGTTGCATGTTTTTTGTTCTTTTACGTGAGGAATAGATAAATATGCCGTTGTAGGCTTTACGCTTGCTCGTTTTTTTACGACAATATAGAAGTTTTGAATCTCTATTCATCTTGTTCTATTTTCAAATTTATTGGACTCTGATCTATGACAACCCCACTGAATGAACGTCGTATTGCAAACGCAATTCGTGTACTCGCAATGGATGCTGTGCAAAAAGCGAACTCTGGACATCCAGGTGCTCCAATGGGGATGGCTGATATTGCTGATGTGGTGTGGCGTGAATTTTTAAACCACAACCCAACCAATCCACAATGGGCAAATCGTGACCGCTTTGTATTGTCGAATGGTCATGGTTCAATGCTTCAATACGCTTTATTACATTTGACAGGTTATGATCTTTCAATTGAAGATTTGAAATCATTCCGTCAATTACATTCTAAAACACCTGGTCATCCTGAATTAGGTTATGCGCCTGGTATCGAAACAACAACTGGTCCATTGGGTCAGGGGATCGCCAATGCAGTTGGTTTTGCGCTTGCTGAAAAAACTTTAGCAGCTCAATTCAACAAAGAAGATATTCAAGTTGTTGATCACTTCACATATTGTTTCTTAGGTGATGGTTGCTTAATGGAAGGTATTTCCCATGAAGCGTGTTCACTTGCAGGAACTTTAGGTTTAGGAAAATTAGTTGCATATTATGATGACAACGGTATTTCTATTGATGGTGAAGTAGAAGGTTGGTTCTCTGACGATACAGAACAGCGTTTCCTAGCTTACGGCTGGCAAGTGCTCAAAGTTGATGGTCATGATAGCGATGCAATTCGTGCTGCAACTGTTGAAGCTCGTGCAGAAACAGCTAAACCGACATTGATCATCTGTAAAACTGTGATCGGTTTAGGTTCACCAAATAAACAAGGTAAAGAAGATTGCCACGGTGCACCACTTGGTAATGACGAAATTGCATTAACACGTGAAGCTTTAGGTTGGACTGAAGAAGCATTTGTAATCCCTGAAGATGTTTATACTTCTTGGGATGCAAAAGCGAAAGGTACAGCATCTGAAGCAGCTTGGAATGAAGTTTTTGCAGCGTATGCAGCTAAATATCCAACTGAAGCAGCTGAATTAAAACGCCGTTTAAATGGTGATTTGCCTGCTGATTTTGTTGCTAAAGCGGATGCTTATATCGCTGAAGTCAATGCAAAAGCTGAAACAATCGCTACACGTAAAGCAAGCCAAAATGCAATCCAAGCATTTGCACCACAACTTCCAGAAATTTTAGGCGGTTCTGCTGACCTTGCAGGTTCGAACCTTACACTTTGGAAAGGCGCAGAAGGTGTTGAATCTAATCCTGCGGGTAACTACGTGCATTATGGTGTACGTGAGTTCGGTATGACTGCAATTGCGAACGGTGTAGCACTTCATGGTGGTTTCGTTCCTTATGTAGCAACATTCCTCATGTTCATGGAATATGCACGTAATGCAGTACGTATGTCTGCATTGATGAAACAACGTGTAATCCATGTTTATACGCATGACTCAATCGGTTTGGGTGAAGATGGTCCTACACATCAACCTGTAGAACAAATTGCATCACTTCGTGGTACACCAAACTTAAATACTTGGCGTCCATGTGACACTGTAGAAGCTTCTATTTCTTGGAAATCTGCATTGTTACGTTCGGAAGGCCCAACAGCGTTGATCTTCTCTCGTCAAAACTTGCCATTCCAAACACGTACAGCAGATCAAATTGCTGACGTTGCAAAAGGTGGTTATGTTCTTGCGAAAGAAAAAGGCGAATTGAAAGCGATCATCATTGCAACGGGTTCTGAAGTTAGCTTGGCAATGGAAGCATATGCACAGCTTGACGGTGTACGTGTTGTATCTATGCCATGTGCTGAAGAGTTTGTGAAACAAGATGCTGCTTACCGTGAAGCTGTACTTCCTGCAACTATCCGCGCACGTGTTGCGGTTGAGGCAGCGCATGTCGATTATTGGTGGAAATTTGTTGGTTTAGATGGAAAAGTGATCGGTATGACCACTTATGGTGAGTCTGCACCAGCAAAAGACTTATTCCAATTCTTTGGTATTACCACTGAAGCTGTGGTAAATGCTGTAAAAGAATTAACGGCTTAACTTTTTAAGTTAAATATGGAACGCCTCCACGTGAGGCGTTTTATTTTGGATATATCTTTTAAAATTGCTTGTAAAATAACCAAATTGTACTGGCAGTTTTTAGCAAAAGGTATATAGTTGTGCCATTCATCCAATGTTCTTGAAATATGGTGAAACATTTGCCATAAGTGAGGAAAATATGAGCCTTTATGATCAAATTAATGATGAAATTATCCTGATGGATGCAGGAGAGCAAAAGTGGATTGGACAGGATTTACCACTTGAGTCAATGGTTGCTGTTGAGTTGTTATTACAAGATTTAGCTGATGATAAGCAAATTAAAATTCGCCGTAAAAATCATGAAAAGCAAACAGGTTTAAAGCAAATTGATCGAATTTTAGTTGAAAAGTTATAAACACTTCAGTGTGTAAACTACGAAGCCCCAAAATGGGGCTTTATTTTATTGATTATTCTATATTTTCTTGAATTTTTTAATTTAAATATTTTGAATTGGCTATAACAAAGTACAAAGGATTAACTCAATTTAAATAAACGCTTACTGAAAAAAGTTGCTAAACATAACAATAAGTGCTGATAAAATAGCCTAAGCAAATTTAATATCTTTTAGAAAGATGGCTTATAATTAACACTTATTTTCACTGAAAATTTAAATTATGACACCAGCATGTAAAGTTTTGAAATCAAACAAAATCGAATTTTCAATCCATGAGTATGAACATGATGTCAATGCAAAAAGTTTTGGTTTAGAGGCAGCAGAAAAACTAGCTTTAAATGTAGCAGAAGTATTTAAGACTTTGATGGTGACAGATGATAAAAATTATTTTGTTGCTGTTTTACCTGTAAGCCATCAACTTAATTTGAAAAAAGTCGCTGCGGCATTTGGTGCGAAAAAACTACATATGGCAGACCCGAAAGATGCTGAGCGCTTAACAGGATATTTAGTCGGTGGGATCAGTCCTGTTGGGCAGAAAAAACGTTTAAAAACAGTGATCGATGTACGTGCAGAAAGTTTAATGACCATGTATGTCAGTGGCGGGAAAAGAGGGTTGGATATTGGGGTGAAACCACAAGATTTAGCCAAAGTGTTAGGCGCAAGTTTTATCGATGTTGTGGATGAGTAATTATTTTCATATCAGTGAATAATTTTGATTTTTTAGTAAAATATTTTAAATAGTGTATTTTGACTTGTCAGAAATCCACCTTAAGAAAATATATTTATTTGCAACCTTCCTATTCAAACCGATATTTTTGTATTAAGTTGATTTTAAAAATAGAGTAAAAAATTATGCAAGAATCTATTTCCACAGAATCTGTAATAAATAAAGAAGGCGATGTAGAGCAGTTAGAACAAGCCGAGCAAGAACAACAGCAATCTTCGAGTGTGGATGGTTTAGGAGGTGTTGATCTTACTGATTTGACTGAGCTGGTGATGGAACTGGGAAAAGGTGCAAAAGATATAGTCGGCTCTATTTTTGATAATATTGATTTAAATTTTTAGTCTTAAATAAAAAATGAGCCGCATTTAACGGCTCAATTTTATTTGTCGTTTTTTATATTACTACTTTGTGATTTACGATAAATTTATAGAAAATTAAGCTACATGCGGTGATCATTGCACACAGTAAATAAGTAAAACTATAGCCAAAATCCGCAATGATCATACCGAGTAAAATAGAGCCCAGAGCAATCCCGATATCATAACAGGTAAAAAAAGTAGACGTTGCATGTCCGATTCGCTGTTTAGGTGAGCGTTGAATGGCAAGGGTTTGTAAGCAAGGTTGCGCTGAACCAAAACCCATACCTATCAACACAGCAGCAATAAGGAAACCACTGACATTTTCAACTTGACTTAAAACAACCAAGCCTATTGCAAATAGAGCAATTGCTGGATAAATCACATAATTTGCACCTTTACGATCATAAACTTTTCCTGTAATTGGGCGTAGGCTCATCATAGAGATCGCAAAAACGACAAAGAAGGCACTCGCATAGGCAAGTAAGTGTTTTGATTCTGCAAAAGTAGAAATAAATGACATGATACTGGCATATGAAAATGACGTGATCATTGCCATGATAGACACAGGAATCGCATTTTTTTCAACAAAATCATGAATATTTAACTTTCTATTTTTTATGCTAACTGATGTCATGGCTGTTTGCTGAATAGGAATCAAAAAGCATAAGGCAAAACCTAAACAAATAACGCCAGCTAAAATTGCTGTCACAGTCAGATATGACGTAGATTGAATCAAGGTTAAGCCAATTAAAGGTCCTAGTACAATACCGAGATTGATGGACATTACAAAATAGCCCATACCTTCGCCTTTTTGTTGTTCTGGTATGAAGTCATTTGCAATTGGAACAGTGACTGTAGTTAAAATGCTGAACCAAATCCCATGTAAAAAGCGGATAATCATTAGCATGGTTAAATTATCAGCTAGTAAATAAGCCACTGCAAATAAGCAAAAAAGTGTTTCAGAAATGTATAAGGTTTTTTTTCGCCCAAGTTTTTCGATGATTAATCCACTAAAAGGGCGAACTGCGATAGATGACAGCATAAATAAGGTCATTGCCAAACCCGCTTGGGCTAAACTTCCACCTAAGTCATTTAAAATATAAATGGGTAAGATCGTGGTTTGTGCAAAGTAAAAAATAAATAAAAATAAGTTGTTGGCTAAACAAAGAATAAAGGATTTATTCCATAAATGTTGTGCATTTACAGTTGACATAAATTACCTGAGTATTGAGGGAGATTTAAAAGACTTTAAAAAGTCATTTAATGAGAAAAGATGTTTAATTTTAATACACTGGCAAGAAAGAGTATAGTTGAAATATCATCTTTGATAATGCAAAAAAGGAATCATGATGATTCCTTTTTCATTTATACGGTTATTTGCGCAGTAAGTTTTATAAACCTGCTTCGTATTCAGTATGACTGAGTAGTTTTTCTACATCAGCAAGATTATCTGCTTTGATTTTATAGATCCAACCTTTGCCATACGGTTCATCATTGACAAAATCAGGGTCATCATCAAGCGCTTCGTTGATTTCAACGACAGTACCAGAAATTGGTGCATGAATATCTGATGCTGTTTTTACTGACTCGACTACACCTACAGCTTCCCCAGCAGTCACTTGACGACCAACTTCTGGACTTTCTACATAGACAAGGTCACCGAGCGCATCTTGCGCATGATCGGAAATACCCGTAACGATTAGATCGCCTTCGATACGTACCCATTCATGGGTTGCAGCATACTTCAGTTCAGAAGGATGATTCATGATGACTCCTTAAAGCTTCAATTTATTTTTCTACGTGTTATACAGGGTTTTGTGACAAAACAAAAGATTTAAAACTGTTATAAATACGGGTCTTTACGCCAATTGCTTGGGCTACGTCCGCTCCAACGTTTAAAGGCACGACTGAAATTGGCAACATCGCTATAACCGAGTTCATCAGCGATTTGCTCAAGTGTATAGTCTGTTCTGGACAATAATGAGGTCGCATGACGATAACGTACTTCATCTACCAAAGTGGAAAAAGAGGTGCCTTCTGCTGCGAGTTGACGCTTTAAAGTGCGATCAGACATATGCAAACGTTCGGCTACATTTTCAATGCTGAGGTAGTGTTGTTCAGAATGCGTCAAAATATCACGTACACGCATCGATAAACGGCGACGTTCACCAATCGCAGACAATTCAGCCTCACATTGATTAATCGCAATTTGACTGGCAATTGGGTCAGCATTGACCATTTTTAAACCCAAATAAGACTTGTCAAAACTTGCAATCAAATGTGGTTGTTCAAAACGCATTTGATAACGATTTTGTAATTTTTCTATATATTTATCAAAGCCTTCAGGTTTTGGAAAATCAAAATCAATATCACCTTGTAAATTATCAATGCCAGTCAAAGCTCTTGCCATGGTCATAATACCGAAAGTTAAGCCCATGACAATTTCAGTTCTCAAGGGTTCAATATCAATATCACATTGCAATTGTAAGGTGGCTTTTTCTCCAAAAGTGGAAAAATACAATTGTAAAAAGGGCATGCGCAGTTGAATAAAACGATTGGCAAGTACTAAGGCATCCGTGATGTCATTGGCAGTCATAATCGCATAACCAATAAAGCCATGAATTGAGATCCGCATTTGTGTCCCAATATGATAGCCAAGCGTACTTTCACCCGTCAGTTTTAAAGCGTGTTTGACCAATTCATTGGCCATAGGCGTAGGGATACGAAAATCAGGCTCAGCCAATTGTTCACTTTTAAAAGGAAATGGCGCAAAAAAAGTTTCAGCGCTGTATCCCCATCGAGATACGATATCTAATAATAAAAGTCCATAAACACCAGGAATTCCCTGATCTTGGCGAGCTGAAGTATTCTTCATATGCTATCCGTTGCTCTCAACATATGTTCTTAGTGTGCATATTGTCATGATTTTAAAAAAATAATGAAAAAATTGTAAGACAACTGAGTGATTAAAGTTTATCAAAGTCTTTTTTAAAAACTACAATTTTTGTGGTAGAAATCAGTAACACATCATGGTGCTGATTTTTTGCCTGAGTAATGTAACTGACAATACCACGATCTGTTTTTGTTTTCGATGGGGTAATGGACACAATTTCAACTTCAACAGAGATTTTATCACCGACACGGGTTGGGCGAGGCCAGCGTAAGCTTGAATCTGAACCAATCAAACCATACGCTACAGGAAAACATTCTGTCCATAAGCGCATAACAATAGCAGATGTATGCCAGCCACTCGCTGCTAAGCCTTTAAAAATAGGGTGATCTTTGGCTTTTTCAGGATCTGTATGAAACACTTGCGGATCGTATTTTTGTGCAAAATCTAAAACTTCTGCCAACGTAATTTCGTATTCACGACTTTTAAATTGGTCACCCACGTTTAGATCTTCTAAATACAACATTTATTCATCTTCCTTTTCTTTCATACGCTGTTGTTCTATCAAAAAGCCACCTGTTTGTCTTTGCCACAAGTGTGCATAAATACCGTTTTGAGCAATTAACTCATCATGTGTCCCTTGCTCAACGATTTTACCTTGATCTAAAACAATTAATCTGTCCATTTGTGCAATGGTGGATAAACGATGTGCAATCGCAATCACAGTTTTATTTTGCATTAAATCATTTAAGCTTGACTGAATTGCTGCCTCTACTTCTGAGTCTAAAGCACTGGTTGCTTCATCTAAGATTAAAATCGGTGCATCCTTTAGAAATACACGAGCAATCGCAATACGTTGACGTTGACCCCCAGACAGTTTTACGCCACGTTCACCGACAAAAGCATCATATCCTGTACGTCCACGTAGGTCAGAAAGCTGAGGAATAAACTCTTCTGCTTTGGCTTTTCTCACCGCTTCAAACATTTCTTCATCACTTGCATCTGGGCGACCATATTTAATATTTTCTGCCACAGTACGGTGTAATAGAGAAGTATCTTGTGTGACCAAAGCTATATTTTTTCTCAAGCTATCTTGAGTGACATCTTCAATGTTTTGTCCATCAATAGAAATGCGACCATGGTTGATATCGTAAAAGTGCAAAAGTAGTTGAATGAGAGTTGATTTTCCTGCACCAGAACGTCCAACGATGCCAATTTTTTCGCCAGGTTTGATGTCTAAATTAAAATGATCAATCACGTTTTTATTATTATAAGCAAAGCTGACATCTTCAAAATTAATATTGCCATGTTGAATCTGTAGTGGTTTAGCATCTGGTTTGTCTTGAATTTTAATGGGTTTGCCTAGGGTATTCATACCATCTTGAATTGTCCCAATATTTTCAAATAACATTGAGGTTTGCCACATCATAAACTCAGCCATACTGTTGAGCTTTAAAATCATGGCTGTGGTCGCTGCGATCACACCGATGGCTGCATGACCTTCTAGCCACAACCAAACTGCTGTGCCAAGCACCCCAAAAAACAGAACAAAAGTCAGTAAATTAATGCAAATTTCATACATTGAACCTAAACGCATCTGATGAAACACAGTCAGCATAAATTTTTGCATAGAAGCTTTGGCATACTGGCTTTCACGACCTGCATGTGCAAACAGTTTTACCGTTTGAATATTGGTATAAGCATCTGTAACACGTCCTGTCATTTCTGCACGTGCATCCGCTTGTTGTTTAGAAATCGCACCTAAACGGGGAATGAAATAATAAGCAGCACAAATAAAAAGAGCTAACCAAATCAGCAATGGAATCAGTAAAATAGGAGAAACAGCACCTAAAACAACACTAATGGTAATAAAGTATATAATCACATAGGTCAGCATATCGCCGAGAATTACCCAAAACTCACGGACTGCCAAAGCAGTTTGCATCACTTTTGCAGATAAACGGCCAGCAAAATCATTATGAAAAAAATCTAGTCCTTGACCTAATAGCAAATTATGAAAACGCCAACGCAAACGCATTGGAAAGCTACTGTACAATATTTGATGGCGAATGATGGATTGCATATTGGCAAAGAAAATATTACCAATTAAAAATAAAGATAAAATAATTAGATTATTCTTGTGATTTTCAATAAAACTCTCAGGTGTAGATTGCGTTAACCAATCTACTAGATGTCCAATTTGTGAGAAAAAAATCGCTTCAAAACTTGCCGTTGCAGCAGTAAATAAAATCAATAAAACCAAATACTTTTTTACGCCAAAAGCAGATTGCCAAACAAACGCAAAGAAAGTTTTAGGTAAGGGCTCATTGAGTCCTTCATTGGGATAGGGATCAACACGATTTTCGAACCACTTTAATAGACTATTCATACAAAAAAGCGACATCCTTTAGTCTGGATCATATTGATTTAGTGTCATAAATATACATGCGAGGAATATGATTTTTACATCCATAAAAGTAGGATAACATGAGCAAGTTGCAATATTAAATCAATTCAAAGGTTTTAAAAATTACAATATCAAAAACAAGGTGAAAAGAAGTAGTAAAATGTTGGACGAAATTAAGGTTTTTGTATATTTTGCAAAATTTGATGCAAATGATTGTTGAGACAAATTACAGTCACAATATCACTATAAAATGAAGTGATCAAAAAATAAAATCATCTAAAAAATTTGCTATTATCGTGCAATGAAAAATCATCGCACTCAGAAAAATCAAATATATCACTCATCGTGGACGACAGACCAAGACTGTTATTTGATAGAACATCATTACTTATCTCTTCAGGAATTATGTCAACATTTACCTTATTCTGAAGAAGAAATTCAAATGCGTAGAAAAGTTTTAGGCTTAACCCAAAGAGATCGACAAATGCTCAAATTGCTATAATTTGAGCATAGATAGCCTTATTTTAAATTTTTGATCACACGTGTTACCACACCCCAGATCACCATTTCTTGACCATCATTAAAGTGAATATCTGGAAATTCTGGATTTTCGGCTTGTAACCATTTTTTCTCACCCTCAATCATTAGACGCTTAACTGTAAAATCATTGTCCACTAAAGCCACCACAATATTGCGGTTTTTTGCAGGAATGCTGCGATCTACAATCAAATCATCATCAACATCGATCCCTGCACCTAACATCGACAACGATGCAACTTTGACAACAAAAGTAGTATTTGGGTTGCGAATTAGATATTCATTAAAATCAATGGATTGCTCTGTGTAATCTTGTACAGGAGAGGGCAAACCTGCTGCAATTTTACTTTGAGCCAATGGAATAGCTGCCGAGGTTTTACATTCAAAAATTGAAATAGAGGCAACTTCTCTAATTTTTTGCTTTTGTGCTTTGTTATTTAAATATTGTTTGACTTCATTTACTTGTGATTTTGGAACACGAACAATTTCAGTATCTTCATCTGGAGTCGAGGATAGATTTATTACTTCACTAGTGCAATTTAAATTAGCTGAATTCGTCATGTCTTTTATTCTTGATTAACTAAACCTTGTTCAAAGTTTATAGTGAGAAATAGTGAATATCAAATTTAAAATATATTTAGTTTCAAAGATATAAAGAAAATTATTTTAAAAAATAAATGTATATTTTAAAGATATACAGTGTCATTATAATGTAATTGCAAAAAATATCATATTTTGAAAAATAACTTGAAATTTAAATATTTAACTATTTCCAAGATAAATAAAGTTAAAGAGAAAATTTAAAAATAGATAAATTTTTTAGACAAATATTGGCATTTACTTATAAATAATACTTTTAAAAACATCACAGGATCATTACAGTAAAATATAAGTTAAAAATTTGAGCCAATAATGAAATGGGATGAAATCGGTGAACAACCTTGTCCAATTGCACGGACTTTATCTGTGATTGGGGATCGTTGGACATTTTTGATTATTCGAAATGCATTTATGGGAATTCGCCGTTTTGATGATTTTCAGCAAAATTTGGGTGTCACACGTCATGTTTTATCTGAGCGCCTGAAACGTTTGGTTGAACATGGCGTTTTAGTGAAAACGCCTTATCAAGATCGCCAACAACGTTTTGAGTACTGTTTGACCGAAAAAGGGCAAGCGCTCTATCCCTTATTATTAACGATGGCAAATTGGTCAGATCAATGGATGAAAACTGATCCAGCACCGATGGTGCATTTTGTGCATCGTACTTGTCAGCACGTGTTAAAACCAGTTTTAGTGTGTTCAGACTGTGGTGAATTGTTAGATGCACAGCAGATAAAACCTGTTTTTAATTCGGTGCTTATGCAACGTATGACAAAAAAACAAGTTTAATTTAAATATTTTCAAAGTTATAAGCAGTTTGCAGGTTTAGGAATACCCGCTAAACGACTTAAATGACGTGCCACTAAACCTGTATGAAATCTTTCTTGCAGCACTGCATTGTTAATGTCTGCACTGATATTTTTCATTAAAAATTTAATTAAAGGGCGTGTCGCAGGCGAGTGACCAAATTGCGCATAGAATTGACGTACTGCGTGTAAAACCTCAAAGTGCCATGCAGTTAATTCTAGCTCTAGACTTTGAGCAAGTTGTTGCGCAACGTCTTCATTCCAAACCGTATAATCAAGCAAATGTCCATCGTGATCAAGTTCTAAATTCATAAAATGGCCTAAGCAAATGAGCTAAACTCATTTTAAAATGGGAGAAAATTACTATTTTAAACGAATACAGCGTTTAAAGTCTAAAACTAAGTCAGCAAAAGCTGCATAAGAAAGTACTTTAATATGTTTTGGCAAAGAGTCTGCGATTAAATCCATTTCAGTTTCAAGTATATAAACAACAGAATATGTTTTTAAACGCACATCTTGTGTAAATAATACGGCATCTCCCATTAATATGATCGTATCTTGTGCTGTCGCCATCTGGCATAACTGATCTAGGCATGTATTGGTTTTAGCAAACTCGGATTGAACCAAAAATAGAGTGTGTTCTGACATTTTAATTTCTCTTCATTTTTAAAATCTTTAGCAAACAATTACCAATACAGCACATGATCAAAAGATTGGATAAACGTTGGATTTAAATCAATAAATTCAATTTCTTGTTGAGATTGCGTAACGAAAGGCGAGTTTTTATCCTTATTTTCTACTAAAACAGGCGTTAAATCATAAAATTCAAAACTATCCAGCATATTTGAGGCTAATTTAAAGGCATGTTTTAGATCATCAAAATCAAGCTCAGATTTTAGTAAACTCAGCGCAGCATCCTTGACTAAGACTTTGACTTTACTCCCAAAAGTGGCGAGCACCATCGTGGCAGAAATGCTTTCAGTTACCTGCAATGAAGTGAGGTTTGCTTGGGTTATAATAACGAGTACAGTTTTCACACAATTTACCTTTGAATTGCAACACTTAATTGAATATAACATCCTAGAATTGAAGTAGGCGGTCACAGGATTCAACCGCATCTGCGAGTTCTCCCAGACCGACCAACTCAAAACCCTCTGCAAGGTTATGTGTTGGAATTTGATGGCGTTTTGCATTTTCTTGATCAGTGATGCCACGCGCTAAGGCAGCACTGACACAAACAGGTAAACGCACCGTTAGTTTTTGCCATTCTTTAAGCAAATTTCGTTGATCATCGGGCAGCCATTGCAAATTATTGGCAATAATTACACCATCTTGATAGAAGAAGATACGAAAATCTTGATTTTTTGCTTGTAAGGCTTGGGCAAGCCCTAAAGCATGCCAAGCATGGATCGAACTTGGTGCAGAGGTAATTAGTAATAAAGTACTCATTGAAGCTTCACTTGAAGAATAGATGATAAAGACAGCGTCATTTACACTTGATAACAATAGGTAGTATACAATGATTTTAGTGACTGGTGGTTTAGGCTTTATTGGCTCGCATGTGGTGATTAGCTTGCTTGCTCAAGGGCAAGAAGTCGTCATTGTGGATAACTTAGCCAACGGAAATTTACAAACTTTAGAACGACTTGAATATATTTCTGGAATGTATATTCCATTTGTAAAAATTGATGTGAGAAATACACCTGCTTTAAATAAAGTTTTTGAGCAATATTCTATTGATGCAGTGGTGCATACCGCAGGCTTTAAATCTATCGAAGAGTCTAAACTTAAACCGCTTGAATACTATAATGATAATGTCAGTTGTATCATGAGCTTATTGCGTTCGATGCAACGTACTGGCGTGCGGACTTTGGTACATTTATCGAGTTTAGCCGTGTATGGAAAATCCAGCTTGGGATTAAATGAACAACTCGATTTTAATTATGCTTACCCAAATCCCTATATTAAATCACAACAGATGATCGAAGAAATTATCCAAGATACCTGTAAAACGGACAATGAATGGCGAATTGCAATTTTACGTTTAGCCAATACGGTTGGGGCGTTTGAACATGGAATTTTAGGCGAGTTTGTTAACCCATTGCCTAAAAATATCGTTCCCATGCTATTACAAGTTGCAGCAGGGCAGCGTGATGTAATTGAGTTACAAAATCAAGCGGATACCAAAGATGGCACAGTAGAACGTAGTTTTGTGCATGTGCTTGATGTATGTGAGGCGGTTCAAGCGAGTTTATTTTGGTTACAAAGCCAATTTAATGTCTGCGAAGCTTTTGATATCGCAGGTGAGCAAAGTTCGATTCAACAATTGATTAATACCGTGGCTGAGGTGACTTCAGCAGAAATTAAAACAGTTGATGCCGTATATAAATACGAAGAGCTTGCACAGATGGGATCAAGCAGCAAAAAAGCAGAAAATATCTTGAAATGGACAGCTAAACGTCCGATCAATAAAATGATTCAAGATGAATGGAAATTTTATCAAAACACATTAAACAATGGATAGATAGAATTTATTTGATAATGATTATTGTTTATAATTGTAATATTATTGATTAGCATGAATCTTTAATATATTGATCATATGCTCATCATCTAAATTTAAAAGAGGTTACTATGCAGACACGTATTGAACATGACACTATGGGCGATGTGGAAGTTCCAAGTGAAGCACTTTGGGGTGCGCAAACACAGCGTAGTGTGCAAAACTTTAAAATAGGCAATGAGCATTTGCCTCGCCCAATGATTCGGGCAATGGGCTTAGTTAAAAAAGCCGCAGCCATCACCAATGCCGAACTCAAACAAATTCCAGATGAACTTGCTAAATATATTGTTGATGCAGCAGATGAAGTAATTTCTGGAAAATGGGACAGTCAATTTCCATTAGTTGTGTGGCAAACAGGTTCAGGTACGCAAAGTAACATGAACTGTAATGAGGTGATTGCCAATATCGCTAATCAAAAATTAGGTAATCCACTTGGTTCACAAAAACCAGTACATCCAAATGATCATGTCAATCGAGCACAATCGACCAATGATTCATTTCCCACTGCGATTCATATTGCAGCAGCACTACATATTAATGAGTTATTGATTCCTGCAGTTAAACGTTTGCGCAACACGCTGAACTTAAAATCACAAGAATTTCAAGATATTGTAAAAATTGGACGTACCCATTTACAAGATGCAACGCCATTGACCTTAGGGCAAGAATTTAGTGGCTATGTACAACAACTCGACAATGGCATTAAACGTCTAGAACAAGCTTTGGTGTGGTTATATGAGTTGCCACTTGGTGGTACAGCCGTTGGTACAGGTTTAAATGCGCATCCAGATTATGCAGAAAAAGCCGCTGCGCAATTGGCACAATTAACAAGCTTAGCATTTGTAACTAACCCAAATAAATTTGAAGCTTTGGCAGGACGAGATGCTGCGGTATTTGCCTCAGGCGCGCTTAAAACATTGGCAGCAAGTTTAAATAAAATTGCCAATGATATTCGCTGGTTAGCCAGTGGGCCACGTTGTGGTTTTGGAGAAATACACATCCCTGAAAATGAGCCTGGTTCAAGTATCATGCCGGGTAAAGTTAACCCAACTCAATGTGAAGCAATGACTATGGTGGTTGCACAGGTGATGGGCAATGACACCACGATCAACTTTGCAGGCGCATCAGGTAACTTTGAGTTAAATGTCTATATGCCAGTCATTGCATATAATTTAATTCAGTCCATTCAACTGTTAGGTGATGCATGTAATAGTTTTGATGAGCATTGTGCGGTTGGGATTGAACCAAATCGTGAAAAAATCGACTATTTCTTACATAACTCACTGATGTTGGTAACAGCTTTAAACCCTGTGATTGGCTATGAAAATGCAGCAAAAGTGGCAAAAACTGCTTATAAGCAAGGTAAAACCCTCAAAGAAGTTGCGGTTGAGCTTGGGCTAGTCACTGCTGAACAGTTTGATGAAGTGGTACAACCTGAAAAAATGGTGCATCCAAATGCAAAGTAAGCACCATAAGTAATCACAAACTGTACAGAAATCATCAGCAATAGTTTCTATCTAGAAATGAAGTGCGTACAATACGCACTAGAATTTTATTGCTGATGGTTGGTTATGCTAGATATATATTTGACGGATGTTCAGAAAAATGTGCAATTTAAGGATTATCCAGGTGAACATCCTGTTAAATTTATTTTGAATTTTAAGAAAATTTTCCCAAGTGTCATGGAATTATTATTACCTGTTTTGCCATCAGACGAAGATCTAGAAAAGATGACATGGGAATCAACCAGTCAGGATTTTGAAATATTTAAACTCTTACTGAGTGGTTGGGGCGTGATTGAATTACGTTTACAAGCGATTAGCAAATTTAAAGATAAAAACTATGCTGATCAATTGGTAAAAAAAGCACAAGCCAAACGGAAAGAGTTTGCCAAAGCACAAAAGCAATTGACAACAGTAGAGTTAGATTATTTATTTATACATGAAATTCATGCTTTGATTGATGCTGAATTGGTTGAGTTAGGTGAAAAATTCTATTTACCTACTTTACGTCAAATTTGGAAAAATCAAATGAAAGAGAATGTATTAAACGCAAAATTTTAATCAATAACGCCTTATTATTTTGCTGCAAGATATTCAATTCAAACAGAGCCAATGAGTCATCTTTTATTCATTGGTTTTTTTATTTTTTACTTAAATTTTGATCATCCAATACCCGATCTACAATTCTTATCAATACTTAAGGTGAATTGGCATTAATTTTTTGTTCTAATAAAAGTATAGCAATAGGTAGACACTACATTTTGTAGATTGTTGATTATTTCTAAATAATTTTAGTGATTGGTCTCGTATTTCCCCGAGGATATATCAAAGGAATTTTAAAAATGTCGAATCAGTTTTTAGATTTAATTCAAAATAGACGCACCATTTATGCGATTGGTCGTGATGTAAAACAAACACCAGAGCAACTTACTGATTTGATCCAAACTGCAATCAAGCAAAGTCCATCTTCTTTTAATTCACAATCTTCACGTGCTGTGATTTTATTCAATGCACATCATGAAAAGTTTTGGGAAATGGTAAAAGAAAAATTACAAGCCTATGCCAAAGATGAAGCAGGCGCTGCAAGAACCAATGCACGTATTGATAGTTTTAAAGCCGGTTTTGGAACGGTTTTATTTTTGGAAGATTTAGACGTTGTTAAAGCATTACAAGCACAATTTCCATCTTATGCGGACAACTTTCCAATTTGGGCTGAACACTCTACAGCCATTGCACAGTTTGCAACATGGTCAGCTTTGACGGCTGATGGATTAGGTGCATCTTTACAGCATTATAATCCGATTGTGGATGAGCAAGTCCATGCAGAATGGGATATTCCGTCAACATGGAAATTACGAGCGCAATTGGTGTTTGGTTCTATAGAAGCACCTGCGGGTGAGAAAACGTATATGGATGATGCATTACGTTTTAAAGTCCATAAATAAATTTATATTTGTGGTGGAAAACGAGCTAAAAATGGCTCGTTTTTTTTATTGAGTAGACTTTTATAAAAACAGATAAGAGATTATTTTATAATAAAAAATAAACGACACAAAATGTCGTTTGCTTAAAAATAAAACTAGGATTTCATTTTAATTCTGCTATTTTAAAACGAAATAACTTGAAAATAATAATGTTTATGGAACAACTGAACCCGTCAGACTTAAAAGCTATCTTACACTCTAAGCGAGCGAATCTTTATTATCTTGAGCATTGCCGTGTGATGCAAAAAGATGGTCGAGTTTTATATCTGACCGAAGCCAAAAATGAAAATCAGTATTGGAATATTCCGATTGCGAATACGACCGTGATTATGCTTGGTACAGGCACATCGATCACCCAAGCAGCAATGCGTATGCTGGCCAGCGCAGGTGTCTTGGTTGGCTTTTGTGGCGGTGGTGGAACACCATTGTTTATGGGCTGTGAAATTGAGTGGATGACACCGCAAAGTGAATATCGTCCAACCGAATATGTACAAGGTTGGATGCAATTTTGGTTTGATGATCAGAAGCGTTTGGAAGTTGCCAAACAGTTTCAGCTTGCACGCATCGAATTTATTAAAAAAATTTGGGACAAAGACCGTGATTTAAAAGCTGAAGGTTTTTATTTGGATGATCTTGATATTCAAAATGCCTTAAATGGCTTTGAAAGAAAAATTCCAAATTTAAATAAAGTCGGTGATTTACTTCTTGCTGAAGCTGCCATGACCAAACAACTTTATAAAATCGCAGCAACTCGAACAGGTTCAAAAGATTTTAACCGTAATCCTGAGCAGGGGGATTTAGCTAATGATTTCTTGAATCACGGAAATTATCTTGCTTATGGGCTAGGTGCAACAACGCTTTGGGTGTTAGGAATTCCACATGGTTTTGCGGTAATGCATGGTAAAACTCGGCGTGGTGCTTTGGTGTTTGATGTGGCTGATTTAATTAAAGATGCAGTCATTTTGCCGTATGCTTTTATCTGTGCCAAAGACAAGATGACAGAGCAAGAGTTTCGTCAGCAAGTTTTGCAGAAGTTTACGGAACACAAGTGTTTGGATTTTATGTTTGATCAAGTCAAAGTACAAGCTTGTAAAAATCATGATACAGATGGAGAAGTATTATGATTGTGACCTTTATTTCTCAATGTGAAAAGAAAGCCATTCCACGCACTCGTCGTGTACTTGATGCCTTTGCCGATCGTATCGGGGATAACACTTGGCAGACCGTGATTACGGAAGATGGTTTGATTGCGGTGAAAAAGCTGCTGCGTAAAACTGTGACGAAAAGTACAGCTGTGAGTTGTCATTGGATTCGGGGCAGACGTAGAAGTGAACTGCTGTGGGTGGTCGGGAATAGAAATAAGTTTAATTCAGAGGGGATTGTTCCTGTGAATCGAACTCAGAAAAAACTTGATCAGAATAAATGGGAAAATGATTGGCATTATTTGCCTTTAATCAAAGCACTTGTCGCAATTTCAGCACTATTGCATGATTGGGGGAAAGCGACTGTTTTATTTCAGCAAAAACTTATTGTTAAAAATAGCAATTTTAAAGGTGATCCACTACGACATGAATGGATATCGTGTTTATTACTGAATGCCTTAGTACATTCTTCAGAAAATCCTAAAGTTGATGAGTCATGGTTAAATTTATTAATCAATAAAGCTTGGGATGAAGAAAAACTTAAAAATACAGTCGCTCAAAATTTGGATAAAACTAAAGCTCTAGATCATTTACCACCTTTAGCACAGCTTATCGCATGGTTAATTGTTTCACATCATCGTTTACCCAATTTAAAAGATGAAGCACAACTAACATCCTTTATCCCTGAACCTGCGGAAAATATTGCTGATTTATTTGAATTTATTGAAGCAGATTGGGGTTATCAAAATAAATTTGATGAAAAAGAATATCAACAACGGCTTTTACAATGTTTTCAGTTTGAACAAGGTTTATTGAGCCAATCGGTTGAATGGACAAAACAAATTAAAAAATGGTCTGCACGATTATTGCAGGAAAAAGACAATATTGCACAAGTTTTAGCAGATGGTAGTTGGCGAGTAGTGTTACATCATGCACGATTATGTTTAATGATGGGTGATCATTATTATTCCTCTTGTGAAGCAGATAAAACATGGAAAACCAATTTAAGTTTAATTGCGAATACAGATCACATCAGTAAACAACCAAAACAATTTTTAGATGAACATTTGGTTCGTGTCAGTGACAATGCTATGCGTGTGGCACAGTCATTAAGTCGATTAGCAGATGACATGGAACCAGCCTACGATATTCAAAAGCTTAAAAAGAAAAGTCCACAAGGTTTTGAATGGCAGGACAACGCAGTAAAAGAAATAAAACTATTTAAACAAAAACATGAAGATGTGCTTGAGCAAGGTTGGTTTATTGTCAATATGGCAAGTACAGGTAAGGGTAAAACCATTGCTAATGCCAAAATTATGCAAGCCTTGTCTAATGATGGGCAGTCTTTACGTTATGTGCTGGCACTGGGTTTGAGAACCTTAACTTTGCAAACAGGGGATTCATACCGTAAAGATATTGGTTTAAACAATGATGAGTTAGCGGTTTTAATTGGTTCTAAAGCTGTACAGGAATTGCATAATAATCAAAAAGATCAAAATGATGAAGTCCTTGAGAATTATGATGAAATTGGTTCGGAGTCTTTAGAACAGCTTTTGGATAATGAGCTTGATTATGGAGATATGCCTCAAGCTGATTTTATGAATGTGCTGTTTCCACAGGCGCAGGCTGAACGTAATAAAGCCTTTTTATATAAACCTGTTTTGGTTTGCACCATTGACCACATCATGTCGGCAACGGAAACCAAACGTGGTGGGAAATATATTTTACCAAGTTTGCGGCTTTCATCTTCAGATTTGGTGATTGATGAAGTGGATGATTTTAATGGGCAGGATTTAATTGCTATTGCTCGACTCATTCATTTAACAGCGATGTTAGGTCGCAAAGTGATGATTTCATCGGCGACCATTCCACCTGCATTGGCTGAAGGATTTTTTAATGTCTATCAGCAAGGATGGAAACTGTATTGCGCCTTTAAAAAGTTAAAACAGACGCAAGTGGTAGGCATGTGGGTCGATGAGTTTAAGGCACAGACTCTAACTATAGATTTAGCCGAATTTAATAAAATTATTCAAGATTACAAACGGGGTCATGATACCTTTGTCACTGTTCGGGCGAAGTTTTTGGCTGAACAAATCATTAAACACAAAGCTTATGTGATTGAATGTGATGATTTAGTTACCCAGAAAGAACAAAATCAACTCGATGAAAGTGTTCAACAGCAATATTTTGATCGTATACGACAGAGTGTTGAAAAATTACATCAAGATCATCACACGATAGATGCCCAAACAGGCAAAAAAGTTTCTTTTGGCGTGGTACGCGTTGCCAATATTCCGCCATGTGTGGCACTGACACAATTTCTGTTAAATGCTGAATGGTCTGAAAATATTGCACCACGTTCAATGGCATATCACAGTCGTCAGGTGTTGTTATTGCGTAGTGAACAGGAGCGACATTTAGACTTAATTTTAAAACGTAAAGAAAAACAAGGTGAGCAGCCTGTGGCATTTTCAAATGAAGTGATTCGTCAACATTTGGACAGTGTAGAGGCTGAGCATGTGATTTTTATTTTAGTGGCAACACCTGTGGAAGAGGTCGGGCGTGATCATGATTTTGATTGGGCAATTATTGAGCCGTCTTCATATCGTTCGATTATTCAGTTGGCAGGGCGAGTTTTGCGTCATCGTCGATTAGAACATGATATTCAAAAACCGAACATTGGTTTGTTGCAATACAATCTCAAAGGGCTTCGGGGGGCAAAAGTAGCATTTGAGAAACCTGGTTTTGAAATCAATAATGCAAAATTCAGATTAACAACCAAAAATCTATCTAAGTTAATTGATTTAAATGAAAATGCAGAAATTAATGCAATTCCACGTATTCAAGAAAATAATCCGTTAAAAACTACTGAAAAATTAGCAGATTTAGAACATGCTGTTTTAGCGCATAGCCTTACCAATTATAAACAAGTAGGGGCAAAACCACTCAATGCATGGCTGACACAGTATTGGTTTTTAACTGCTTTACCGCAATGTTTTACCCCATTTCGACAAAGTTCACCAAATATTCAGCTTTTTGCGGTATACAAAGATCGTAAGCTTGTGTTTTCTGAGAAAGATGATTTAGGTCGTTATATTGATCGCAATGGTTTTTATAAAATTAAGCCTCATGAATTAAATGAGTTGGAACAGCAACGATTGTGGCTGAATCGAAATTATTACGACACTTTATGTCGTATGACTATTGAAAAAATCTCAGAAAATCAGCATATTGATGATGAAGTAGAAAAATTATCAAGACGTTATGGGGAAATCATGTTGCCACAATATGATGAAGATAAAACGCTAGTGTATTCAGACCAATTTGGTTTAGTGGTTCAATATTCAAAATAAAGGGAGGGGGAAATGACAGAAAGTATTCAGATATTCTTAAATGAAAGAAAAGAGCTTTGGTTAAAAGATCGTATAAAAAAGGCTGAAAATGCCACGCAAGTTGCAGAATTACAGCAACAGGCTGATGATAAATTTAGTTTACAAGAATGGCTTCCTGATGCTGCAAAGCGGGTATCTCAGTTATCCATGGTGAGCCATCCGAGTAAATTCAGTCATCCAAGTGCGAAAACCTCCAGTGTTATTGCACAGGTTAAGTCTGCTCAAGATGGTTATTTGCGTAGTGGTAATGTGCATTATCCATTAGATGTATTTGGAAATGCGGCTGCGATGGATGTATATAAGTTTTTATCGCTCAGTTTAACGGAAGACTCTACTGTTTTGACAGGCTTTGAAAAGGATGATCAGGATCTAATAAGCTTGATTGAAAAATCTTCTTTGGACTTTGCAAGTTTAAAACATGCTTTTTTGGTCATAAAAAATGATGATGCTTCAAGCAAGACTGATCATTTGGTAAAACAGGTTTATTTTCCCTTAGAAAATAATGAATACCATTTGTTATCCATTTTGACACCATCGGGTTTGATTACAAGATTAAAGCAAAGTATTGATCAGTTGCGTTTTTCAGATGCCACAAAAGAAGCAAAAGAGAAACGTAAAAAGAATGAACATGATGCGGAAGGCTATGCCGACATTTTCGATTTTACGGTTACTGCTTATGGTGGTACACAACCGCAAAACGTTAGCGTGTTAAACAGTCAAAATGCAGGTCGTGCCTATTTACTTTCAAGCTGTCCACCTGTTTTAGAAAAACGTGCAGTTCGTTTGCCTAAAACTGATTTTTTTGCACAGTGCTTATATCGCAAAAACTTTCAGGACAGATTTATTCAATTGCATAAATTTATACAGCTGAATTTAAACAATGATGATATTCGGACTGCGATTCGTAACATTATTCAATTTGTGATTGATCAAGTGCTATTACAAGGCTTCAAGATTAGGGAATATTATCCTGAAGGTTGGTCACAGCAAGATTATTACGCGAGTTTGCCGAAGTTACAGCGTGTTTGGCTGGATCAAATTTATGCTACGCAGCGAGAAGACGATAGCGAATGGCGTAATGAATTGAGTGATGATATTGCACGTTGGGTTTTACGCAGTTATGAAAAAGTCATTAATGATGCCTTTAAATTAGGAACAGGCGAAATTAATGAAGTTAGACAACTTGTTGAAAAATCACTGCAACAAGCGAAGGAGTTTTTCTAATGCGCCATTTTTTACTTATTCCGCATCTTCAACTCCATAACGCCAATGCGATGAGTAGTCCATATACCATTGGCTTTCCTGCAATGACAGCTTGGTTAGGTGCAGTACATGCTTTACAGCGTAAATTAAATCAACAAGGGTGTGATTTAAATTTGAGCAAAGTTGCAGTGAGTTGTCATAAATTTAATTTACAGACTTACAAAGGTCGTGGCGATTTTGTTCATTCAATTGTGGGAACAGCCAATCCACTTGATAAAGATGGTAATCGTCCTGCTTTTATCGAAGAAGCACGTTGTCATTTAGATGTATCGCTTTTGATTGAAATAGAGTCTTTATCGAAGAAAAAGAGAGAGCAACTTTTAGAGAGTGTACAAGGGATTGTTACAAGTATGAAATTTGCCAGTGGCGATGTCCTGTCGGTTAAAAATTGTAGTGTTTTGGATTTTGATGAGGATGACGATCAAGAAAAACAACTACGTCCAATTTTAAATAAACTCATGCTTGGGCATGTGCTGATTGAACGCCGTGATCTTGTTTTAACGAGCATGCAAGAAGGCAAAGATGCTTTGGATAGCGTTTTAGATTTTCTCAAAGTCACACATAGCTCGACTCAAGATGAAGAAGGCAAAGTCACTTGGACATCAAAACGGAAAGCGCAAGGTTGGCTTGTACCGATTGCAGTTGGTTTTCAGGGAATTTCTGAACTTGGACAAGCAAAAAATCAGCGAGATGCCGACACACCACACCGCTTTGCTGAAAGTGTATTGACTCTAGGTGAATTTGTTATGCCGTTCCGTATAGAAAGTATTGATCAACTGTTGTGGCAATACCATGTTGATTTAGAAAATGATTTATATCTTTGCCAAAACTTAACAACATTCAATTGATTATAAAAGGGAAATACTCATGGCTAAAAATGAAAAAGCGGTTGCAAGTGTACTTGCATTTGAAAAGAAATTAGTTCCATCTGATGGCTATTTTTATGGTACGACATGGGAAAATCGTACGGAACAATCGGCTTTAAAATTGATTGAAAAATCAGTACGAGGGACGATTTCAAATCGTTTAAAACCTGCGGTTGCAGGTGATCCATTAAAGCTTAATGCAGAAGTGGAAAAAGCTAACCTACAAAAAGTAGATGCATGCGCATTGGGTGAAAATCAAGACACTTTAAAGGTGACATTTACCCTGAAAGTTTTAGGCGGAATCGAGCAACCATCTGCTTGTAATAATGAAACTTTTTTTAACTCTTATCAAACTGTGGCAAAAAACTATATCGCACAATATGGTTTTAGTGAGCTATCAAAACGCTATGCATTAAATATTGCCAATGCACGCTTTTTATGGCGTAACCGTGTTGGTGCTGAGAAAGTCGAAGTTGTTGTTACTGTAAATGAATTGGAAGCTGTAACTTTTGATGCTTTTGATTATCCACTACATGATTTTGAAAACGTCGATGCAAAAGTTCAGCAGTTGGCTGATCAAATTGCTCAAGCTTTAAAAGGTGAAGTACCTTATTTGCTCATTAAAATCGAAGCCTATGCTTTGGTGGGCAAAGCGCAGGAAGTTTATCCAAGTGAAGAACTGGTCTTAGATAAAGGCAAAGGTGATAAAAGTAAAATTCTATATCAAGTCAATGATGTTGCTGCGATGCATTCACAAAAAATTGGTAATGCATTGCGTACTATTGATACTTGGTATCCTGAATTTGATGATAAAAAAACAGCGATTGCGATTGAACCATATGGTGCCGTAACTAATTTAGGTAAAGCGTATCGAACGCCTAAAGCTAAGCAAGACTTTTTTAGTTTATTTGATAAATATGCACTTGGGGAAAGTTTGGAAAATACAGAACAAGAGCATTATGTAATGGCTGTGCTTGTACGTGGTGGTGTATTTGGTCAAAGTAGTAAGGATTAATGTATGAAATACTATAAGGAAATCACCTTGATTGATCAGGCTGAAATTTCCCCATATTTCATTTGGTCTAAGCTTTATACCCAATTACACATCGGATTGGCAGAAATCAAAGATACAAATGATAAAGTGAATATTGGGTTAAGTTTCCCCAAATATATTTATGAACAGGGCAGTGATACTCAAAAATCAAAAGTACATTTGGGAGATAAACTTCGTCTGTTTGCTGAATGTCAGGCAGATTTAGAAAAATTAAATATTTCAAAATGGCTTGAGCGTTTGACAGATTACTTGCATATCACATCTATTCGAGAAGTCCCTGAAAGTAAAGTTACAGGTTATGCAACATATAGTCGTAAACAAGTCAAAACTAATGCTGAACGCTTGGCTCGTCATCGTGTGAAACGTGGTGATATTAGTTTTGATGAGGCTTTGGCTCGTTATAGCAATGTCATAACAACGACAGATTTACCTTATATCCAAATGAAAAGTTTAACTTCTGATAAAAGTTTTAAGCTTTTTATCAAAAAGCAACCTGCTGAAAAATCTGAAACTCAGGTTTTTAGCACTTATGGTTTAAGTTCAGTATCATCCGTCCCTGAATTTTAAGCTTTTATTGGGAGAGGAAGGGACAGTTTAATAATAAAGCTACGAATTAAAGTATTGGATTTTATCTCTAATTCGTAGCGTGGTCGTGAATTTTTCTATAGTTCTATATACAGTATACAGTTAGTTTTATATTTATAAGTGATTAAAACCAATGGAAATAATTTATTCTAAATAAGGAGAATCTATAACTTAGGGCAGTACAAGTCATAAAGTGTATTCAGCACCAGATTTAATTTAGGATCTTTGATTGAATAGTATATTTGTTTACCATCACGACGAGTTGTAACAACATCACTTTTGCGTAACATCATTAATTGCTGTGAAAGTGTGGGTTGGGTAATATGAGTTTGTTCTTCAATTTGAGAAACATTGAGTTCTTGATGAACCAGATGACATAAAATGAGTAAACGATCTGTATTCGCTAAAGATTTTAAGATAGAAACCACATCAGTGGCTGATGCACGCATTGCATCAATTTGAAAACTCTGACTCATGAAGATCAGAAACTCCTAACATAAACTGGTTTGAATATTCACTAAAATATTCATATTTGTAGCATCTTTTAAAGTGCTCAAGGCTATTGATCATCCTATCATGAATATTGAAATTTTTATTTCACAATCATCTTCAATTTTTTTTATAATCCATATTATTTTTATGCAATTCAAATATTGATATATCTATATGAAATAAACAGATATATTGGTTTTTAAAATTAATTATTTGAAAAATAAAAACAATATAATGATGTGGTTTATTTAAAGCCGTGTCTATCAAAAATAATAATGATTTCTTAAGTAAATCTAATTTGAAAATAAACACCAAATATAAGCTTTGTTTTCTCAGAATATTTAAAGCTGATAATTTGATTTAAAAGCGACTCTAAAGGATGTTTATATTTTTGAATGCTTACATAAACTTAGATAATAAAAAACCACTTAGGATTAGTACGCCTAAGTGGTTGTTTTATCTGGTGGGCCCACCCAGACTTGAACTGGGGACCAACGGATTATGAGTCCGCTGCTCTAACCAACTGAGCTACAGGCCCTATAAAGTTAAAAGCTATATATATCAATATCTTTAACTTGAATCGCATAATACACAATAAGTTTTTTAATTGCAATATCATTTTTTGTAGGCGCTGTGTAGGCACTAAATAAATTGCTATACTGATTGTATATTATTGCTAACGCTCAGCATTCTATACGATGTCAAATCAAAAAACAAAGCTCACAAAAACATTTGTCGATTCTGTGCCCTTATCTCCTGATAAGCAATTTTTTTATCGGGATGCGGAGCTGATCGGTTTTGCTTTGCGTGTAACCGCATCTAAGGTTTATGTTGTAGAAAGGCGAATTGGTGATGGTAAATCTTCTGTTCGTGTTGTGCTAGGAAGGCATACTGAATTAACCCTCGAACAAGCACGAGAAAAAGCGCAAATACTGCTTACACAAATGGCTTCAGGTATAAATCCAAACAAGCAAAAGCAGAAAAATAAAAAATCTAAACTTGAAAATAATCTTATACCAACCGAGCAACCCACATTAATGACTGCCTACAACGCCTACATAAAGCACAGGCAGCTTGGAGAAAAAACATTAAAAGATTATAGAATGTGTGTTGAGGATTATTTATTTGAATGGAAAGCTATAAAACTCATTGATATCACAACCCAAATGGTTCAAGAGAAACATGCTGAATTAACCTTAAGATCTAAAGCACGTGCAAATTTATCTATGCGTTTTTTACGTGCCGTGTTTAATTTTGCAATAAAATATTATTTGGATAGCAATGGTAAAAGCATTTTAGATATTTCAAATCCTGTAAATATTTTGAGTGCTAAAAATACGTGGAACAAGCTTAACAAAAGCAAAGGATATATTACTAAACAGCAGTTGCCTCATTGGATCGATACGGTGTTATCAACGCAGTGGGTAGGGCAGAATTATTATAATCATAATGCTTATACCAATCAGGATTTTTTACTGATTTTACTTTTGACGGGTTTAGGACGTGAAGAAGTGGAGTGTTTACAATGGGAAAATGTTGACTTTAAAGCTGGAACAATTACTGCTATAGATTCTAACAATACTAGTTCTATCACTTTACCTATGGGACCTATTTTACAGTATATTATACACACGAGATTTGAACGCTCGGGCAATAAGCCTTATGTTTTTCAAGCAAGGCAGGGCGAAGGGCATATAACTAATCGAAGTAAAGCAAGATATAAAATTAGCGAATTAAGTGGAATAGCGTTTACCTACCATGATTTAAGACGTACTTTTTTAAATATTGCGAATAGGATAAATATTAGCGCATACACTATTAAAAAATTAACTCATCATTCACTGGATCATACAGAAATGACCAGTGTTTATCGAGAAGTGTCTTTTGAAGATTTATACTTGGCGATGACTCAGATAGAACAAGTTATTTTTACAGCGCAACAGTTTGCGATTATTAAAAATAGGCAGTTTAAAGTTCCAACTCGCCATCATGATTATTTAGAAAAGTCGATGTCTTTAAAATTAGAAGAAAAGAAGTCAGATGCCTTGTCGAAAATTGATCAACTTAAAATTTTAATGCAACCCTGAGTCAAATTTGATAAAAAGAAATAAAAAGCTGTCAAAAATTTTAAAATTTATAAAAAATAATATCTTAAGCCAAATATAGATAAACGTAAAAGCTTTGCAATGTTAGTACCTTATTCTGTATAAATAAACATCATTAAAAATGATTGATTAAAACTATGTCTATACAAGAAGTTGCAAGTCCGATTGACTTAAGAGATTCACAAGATGCTCAACAATGGGCGGCAGAAGCAAACTTAAAACGTCCGTGGCGTTATGAATTCTTTGATTATTATGCAGCCTTGATTAATCGTTTGAATTTTCCAACTGTTCATGTTTTAGAGTTGGGGGCTGGTCCGGGTTTTTTAGCAAAGCATTTATTAGAAAAATGTCCAAAGATTCAATACAGTGCTGTCGATTTTTCTCAAGCCATGCATGACTTAGCTCAAGAAAAGCTTACTGAAAATGAATTAGCACAAACACAGTATTATATTGCTGATTTTAAACATGAAGCATGGAGCAAAGACTTAGCGGAATACGATGTGGTCATTATACATCAAGCTTTACATGAACTTAGACACAAAACCTATGCGACAAACTTTCATTGTCAAGTTCAAAAACTTCTCAAAGCGGATGCTATTTATTTGGTATGCGATCACGTTTTTGCAGAGAATGCGATGAGCAATCATGAATTATTTATGTCAAAACAAGAACATGTGCACAGTTTAAAAGCAGCGAACTTTAAAGATGTTGACTTAGTCATGGAAAAACACGGCTTATGCTTATTTGAAGCCAAACTTTGATTTTGAATGAGATGATATAGAACTTACATCATCCATTCGATCGGTAAATAAGACACAGTATGCATCACACCACGCTGAAACCTAGTGGTTTCAGGCTCTTCGGTGTATTTTTTGATTGTTCCATCAGGTTGATGATCATACCAAATCAGTTCACCTTGCGCATCAAGCTTTAATTCATAAGCTACTTTTAATAATGATGAGTCGAGCAATGAAGAAATCTGTTCTTGCAATTGATTTGATTCAACGACCAGACCGACCTCAGTATTTAAGTCAAAAGAGCGTGGGTCTAAGTTAAATGAACCAATAAAGACTTTACTATCAATATCAATAAATTTTGCATGTAAACTTGATTTGTCTTTGCCCTTTTTAGGAATGACATTTCCTGTTAATACTTCATACCATGTGCGTCGTTTTCGTTCGATATACGGCTTAAACTCATAAAGTTTTACACCACTTTTCAATAAATCTACCCGATATTTTTGATAAAAAGCATGTACCAACGCAACGTCATTAGCAACAAAAGAGTTGGTTAAAACCCGTACATCAACCCCTTGTTTGGGAAATTGGCTCAGATAATGTGTTCCTGTTTTAGTGGGTACAAAGTAAGCTGAAATTAAATCCATTTCTTGCTTAGGTTCTCCCAAATGTTGCCGAATTTGATAGGAAATCAGTTCTGATTCTGATGCTTGTCCAAGAGTTTTTTTCGGTGAATCTGCAAGAAAATGTGCTCGTGCCCAACTGACATGATTTTGTTTAAGCTCATTTGCCAGTTCTTTTTGTTCTGTATCTAGTTTAATATCTGTAGGGTTTTCTTTTTGTTCAAGTTTTTGGTAGTTCAGTCTTAATTTTTCTAAATCTTTCTGTTTTCCTGTGCGAATAAACTGCTGGTTAGGATAACTTAAATCATGATTCCAAAAATCAGAAAAAACAGAATTGGCATGTTGTACCGCTGTTCCAAAAAATAAAACATCCATATCGGTAAATTGGAATGATTCACTGGCATCAAAATACTCACTGCTGATATTGCGTCCACCTGTAACGGCAATAATGCCATCTGCAATGATTAATTTATTGTGCATACGATGGTTAATTTGTTTTAAACGGAAAATATAGTCTAAAAATCGTAAGTGTCTAAATTTATAAGGATTATACAATTTAATTTGAATATTGGGATGCGTGCTGAGTGCTTTGAGTTGCGTATCAATTTTTGTGCCATTTTGATCATCGATCAGTAAACGCACTTTAACACCACGATCTGCTGCTTTTAACAACTCATGTAGCATTAAATTACCAATAAAATCATCACTCCAAATATAATATTGTAAGTCTAAATTGTATTTTGCTTGGCGGATAAGATGCACACGTGCAGCGATACTTTGAAAAGCATCATTCATTGCCAAATAAGCGGTTAAACCTTGTTGTAATTTATTGTCAATATTTTTTTCATTGAGCCAATGTTGGCTATGGACTTGGGTTTGAGTTTCTTTATGAGATTGATTCATAGGTAAACTACATCCAGATAAAAAAGTAAAACTTAGCGTGAAGATGACTAAAGAAGAGGCATGTTTCATTCTTATGCAAGAAATTGTTAAATTTTAAGAAATCATAACATTAGTTAGTGGTTGAATCATCAAAGCGAAAAAGGTTACTGTAGCGAATCTGTTAAAGAAAACCAAATCTGAGAAGGATGATCGTGTATGAAATCACGTGCAGCGGTGGCTTTTGCGCCAGGAAAACCTTTAGAAATTGTGGAAATTGATGTTGCACCACCACAAAAAGGTGAAGTGTTGGTAAAAATTACCCATACAGGCGTATGCCATACAGATGCATTTACCTTGTCAGGTGATGATCCAGAAGGTGTATTCCCAGCAGTGCTTGGACATGAGGGCGCAGGTATCGTCGTAGAAGTAGGTGAAGGCGTAACTTCTGTTGCTGTAGGCGATCATGTGATTCCGCTCTATACAGCAGAATGTGGAGAATGTTTATTCTGTAAGTCAGGAAAGACCAACTTGTGTACTGCAGTACGTGCTACACAAGGCAAAGGTGTCATGCCTGACGGTACTACACGTTTTTCATACAATGGTGAACCAATTTATCACTATATGGGATGTTCTACATTTAGTGAATATACAGTTGTTGCTGAAGTATCTTTGGCAAAAATCAATCCTGAAGCAAATCCAGAACATGTCTGTTTACTAGGCTGTGGTGTGACCACAGGGATTGGCGCTGTACACAATACCGCTAAAGTACAAGCGGGTGACAGTGTTGCAGTATTTGGTTTAGGCGGAATTGGTCTAGCTGTGGTTCAAGGCGCACGTCAAGCCAAAGCAGGGCGCATTATCGTGGTAGATACCAACCCAGACAAATTCAAATTAGCGGAAGAGTTTGGTGCAACCGACTTCCTCAATCCAAAAGATTATGACAAGCCTATTCAACAAGTCATTGTCGAAATGACGGGTTGGGGTGTGGATCATTCCTTTGAATGTATTGGTAATGTCAATGTTATGCGTTCAGCACTGGAATGCGCGCATCGTGGCTGGGGACAGTCGGTAATTATTGGTGTTGCTGGGGCTGGTCAAGAAATTTCTACACGCCCATTCCAATTGGTTACTGGACGCAAATGGATGGGAACAGCATTTGGTGGTGTGAAAGGGCGTAGCCAATTACCAGGTATGGTGGAAGATGCAATGAAAGGTGAAATTCAACTTGAGCCTTTTGTAACGCATACCATGGGTTTAAAAGATATTAATGAAGCCTTTGACTTGATGCACGAAGGTAAATCTATTCGTACAGTGGTTCACTTCTAAATTAGGTCTTTAAAATCAAGATTGTTTTAAATCAGTGGAATTTTAAATTTCACTGATTTTTTATTTAAATAAAGATTCAAGTTATAACTCACACTTTCTTTAAATAAAATAGCTGTTGCAGAAAGTCGACATTTAGAAAATAAAAAATTGCTATAGTATGCTTTTAATTCTAAATTATCTTTATGAAAAATATTGCATTTTTAAGTTCAATGTTGCTTTTACTTAGCGCATGTTCATCGCTTCAACCTCAACAACAGTCTTCAGAAACAATCGGTATGGCAAATCCAGCCAGTCAATATTGCATTGAGCAAGGCGGTCGTTCAGAAATCGTGAAAGAAGCACAAGGCGAAATCGGCTATTGTCATTTGAAAAATGGACAAAAAATAGAAGAGTGGACGCTTTTTCGCCAAAATCAAGCACAATGTATTCCAGAGCAAGCTAAAAAATTAGTGGGGCAGGATGATCAAGATGATGCTCAATTAAAACAACACACCCAAGCTGAAACCATTCGACGTGTTGCACCTAACCAACCGATGACAATGGATTTTCGTTCTGATCGTTTGACTTTAGTAATTGATCCTGCAAGCAAAAAAATCTTGCGTGCGAATTGTGGTTAAGTCTTAAATCCATATATATGACGATGATTGATAAAACAATTCAATCATCGTTGAATTATTTATTTGGTTTAAATTATACCAATCAATAAAAGTTTTATAATATATCTTTAGAATAATTTTTTCTGTTTCCAATCATAAATTGAGACTCGAAAACGTCATCCATAATTGTTTGAGGCAGGACTACAAATGATTGAGCATGTTTTTGCAATACATCAATCAATTTGTGGTATTTGTCGAATTTTACGGTGAGAAGCAAAGCTTCGCAAGATGGTTTCCTTGCGCAGTTTCACTGCTCATTTTGTCGAAACAAAAGTAGGTCGAGCCGAAGGCTAATCCCTAAAGACAAACTTTAGATGTAAGACTCCGTCAAAAAAATCACTTATATTATGTTATCTTCAAAGAATGGTATTAATTCATAAGACATTTCAATGCCACAATCTTCTACAAAGTGTGAATCATGTGAAACTAAAATAACAGCGCCTGAAAAATCTTGTATCGTACCAGCTAATAATTCCCGTGAATCAATATCTAAATGATTTTCAGGTTCATCCAATAATAATAAATCAATCGTGTGTTCAGACTGACTTAGCGCAAGTAAGGCAATTTTAAGTTTTTCACCACCACTTAAATGCTCAACTGCTAAAATCGCTTTGTCACCCCCTAGACGCAGTTGCCCCAATAAATTGCGCCATTCTGTATCAGAATAAATTGCATTAAATGCTTTTAAATTTTCAATCGCATTACATTTAGGATCTAAAAAACTAAAGTTTTGATCTAAATAAACGACATGACCTGTGATAAAAACCTGATTATTATCAGTAAATTTTTGATGAGCAATCATCTTCAATAAAGTCGATTTTCCTGCGCCATTGTTACCTAATAAATGCAATTTTTCACCAGCTTTGAGGGAAAAATGAATCGGGCTTTGGCTAGCAAATGGTAAGATATAATTGTTGAAACGTATTAATTCTCCAGTTTTGTGTGGCGAGGATATAAACTGTAGTTTTTGATACTTTACATGTACTTGTTGATTTCTCGCATCGCTCAATTGTTGTTGAGCAGCTAAAACTTGCCTATTTTGCTGATCTTTGAGTTTCGCAAGACTCTGTCCTGACTGTTCCTTTTTAAAATCCAATAAAATTTTAGCTTGTGACGTATTTTCACGTAAACGTTGCCCTTGATGTTGACGTTTTTGTGCTTTCATCAAACTTTGATGCTGTTGTTGTTTCAACTGTTTAAGCTGTCGCTTTTGCTGTTCTACAGTCTGATTTAATGCTTTGGTTTGAAGGTTTATATGCTGTTGATAAACTTTATAATTCCCATGAATATGTTGGATACCATGTACATTTAAAGCATAAATATGCTGCATATGTTCTAATAAGTTACGATCATGGCTAATCACCAAGACACCCGCAGGATGCTTTAACATAGACTGTTGCAACCACAAGCGACTCGCTTGATCAAGATGATTACTGGGTTCATCCAGCAAAAGATAATGATCTTTCTTTTGGAATAAGGCACACAGAGCTAAGCGAGTTTTCTGACCCTCGCTCAGTTTTATAGTCGGAAAATCTAAATCCGTAGGTAAATTTGCCTGAGTTAGACTATTTTCCCACTCACTGGGTAAATGCCAAGCACCTTCAACGCTTTCATAATCCTCTAAACTGCCTAGACTATGTTTTATACGTTGGAAAGCTTGATGTAAATCTTCAACACCTAAAGCTTGAGCAATATTTTGAGCTTGTAAACGGTAAAACTGTGGCAAATATGCATACGCTAAATTCCATATGATCTGCCCACTGCTCTGAAAATTTTCTGATTGAAAACCTTGTAATAGCTGCATGAGTAAGGACTTGCCTTGACCATTTTGACCAATCAAAGCACTGGCTTGATGCGGGTAGAGGCTAAAATTTAAATTTTGAAATAAAATCTGATGAGGGAAGGTTAAACCAAGTTGTGAAACGATACATGCCTGTTGAGTCATAATAAACCTCATAAAACAGGATGTACAAAATATTGAATATTAAAAATTAACTGTACTTTTAGTGGAGATATTTTCAAGTAAATGCTTTTATATTCAAAATGATATAAAACCAATAAAAATAAGCACTTGAAGATATAAACAGAATAACCAATTCAGACATTTTGCACATCAAAAATAAAAGGATGGAATTTGATGAGAAAATGACTTACTTCATTGGCGTTACTCTATAAACAGAAATAGTAGGAAACTTATTGTATAAAAATAATGCAATTTGTCAAATGAATATAGACTTGCATTTTATAAAAAGCCTTATACTTCAAGAAGACTACTTTAGTAATAAACCAAAATAGCCTAAGCAAATTTATTTTAAAAATGCTTAAAAACTCGCAATAGCTCATTTCTTAAAAAAGTATGTCTGGGATTTGATTGCAAATCCTTAAACCAAAACATTCCAATATTAATCAAAGGTAAATCTAAAGGATGCTTAAATATACAAATTTGATTGGAAATTGATAAATGGCTTAAAACCTCTTGGGGAATCGTCAAAACAGCATTTGGATTACTTTCTAAAATTTGTAAAGCGGTTGAATAATGCTGACAACGTAATAACAGCGCCCGAGAAAAATTCTGCTGCTGAATAAATGAATCTTCTAATAAAACACCCGTGCGTCGAGAGGACACCCCAATATGTTTTGCAGCAAAATAAAGTTGTTTATTCATATTTTTTTGTTGTGAACATACTACAAATTTATCCTGAATCAGGGTTTGAAACTCGATGTTATGCGCATAGTTTTGTTGAAGATCAATCGCAAAATCAATTTGTTGCGTGACGAGTTCGGTTTGAACAGTTTTACGATCTAATTTACTACTCAAAAATTGAATATCTAAATTTAAATTTTGAAAATGTTTGAATAATTTAGGAAATATTAATGGTTCAATTTCATCATGAATCGCGATTTTTAATGTTTTTACCATACTCGGCGCAAAACTTTGCTGCGGTTCAGAGAGCTTTTGTAGTAGGGCTAAAGCTTGAAGAATGTGGGGGTAAATCTGTTCTGCAAATGGTGTTGGACGCATTTTCTGATTATGCCGTACAAATAAATCATCTTTTAAGAGTAGACGTAAGCGTTGTAAGGCATGACTTACCGCAGATTGGCTCACACACAAAAGATGTGCCGCTTGGGTAATGCTATTTTGTTGATAAATTGCAATAAAAACAGGGTATAAATTAATGTCTATACGATGAAAGACCGATAAATCTAATCCGTTTTGATTATGAATATGATTCATACCAATGTATCTAATTAAATCATTTTATTCATAGTAGGGTTAACAGTATGCTGTTGTAAAGCGTATTCACATTTTCAAGGACATAAAAATGTTTGAACTTTCCAAAAGAGCACAAGAATTTATAGAAAAAACCAAGCAATTTATTCAATATGAAATCGAACCGATTGAGCCTGAGTTTTGGAAGGAAATGCATCATCTCAATCAAGGGGATGATTGGACGACATGGCAGTGGCCAGCGCAACTCGAACAATTAAAACAAAAAGCCAAGGCTGCAGATTTATGGAATATGTTTTTGCCTGATACCGAACTTGGTCAAGGTTTATCTGTACAAGAATATGCGCATATTGCTGAGCTTTCAGGACGTAGTTTAATTGCACCTGTTGTATTTAATTGTAATGCACCCGACAGTGGCAATATGGAAGTATTATGGCGTTATGGCTCTGAAGCACAAAAAGAACAATGGTTAAAACCGCTATTGGATGGAAAAATTCGTTCTGTTTTTTGTATGACTGAGCCAGAAGTTGCATCTAGCGATGCCACCAATATGCAAGCAACAGCAATTGTGGAAGGGGATGAAATTGTTCTCAATGGTCGTAAATGGTGGTCATCGGGTTTAGGCGATCCAAATGCAAAAATTATTATTTTTATGGCACATACGCCAGACGTAAGTAAAGATCGCCATCATCAGCATTCTATGGTTTTGGTTCCTGTAGACACGCAAGGTGTAAAAATCGAACGTATGTTACCTGTATTTGGTGACTATGATGCGCCTCATGGTCATGGCGAAGTCAGCTTTGACAATGTTCGTGTGCCGATCTCAAATTTTATTGGTGGTGCAGGACAAGGTTTTGAAATTGCACAAGGGCGTTTAGGACCAGGACGTATTCACCATTGTATGCGCTGTATTGGCGCTGCTGAAAAATCTTTAGAACTGATGATTGATCGCGGTATGCGTCGAACAGCGTTTGGTAAAGAAATTTTAAAACTCGGTGGAAACTTGGAACGTGTCGCTGAAGCTCGTGTCGCCATTGATCAAGCACGACTTTTAACCTTGTATGCAGCCTATAAAATGGATACTTTAGGTAATATGGCAGCATTAACTGAAATTTCAGCGATTAAAGTGGTTGCGCCAAATGTATTGCAACAAGTCGTTGATATGGCGATTCAAATTCATGGTGGTGAAGGTTTGTCACATGACACACCACTGACAGGATTCTTTGCTCAGGCTCGGGCATTACGTTTGGCAGATGGGCCAGATGAAGTACATAAAGGGATGATTGCTAAACTTGAATTAAAAAAACGGGGTTATGCTAGCCGTAAAAAGTAATCTAATTTGAATGAATTAAAAACGTCATTTTTCTGTGAAATGATAATATGGAAAAATGATCAGTATTGAAAATTAAACAATCAGGGAAAAATCATGTCGGTGATTGATGTTGGTGGAAATGTACGTGAAGGTGAAGAACTCGATGTTCGAGCTGTTGGAAATTGGTTAATTGAAAATGGTTCTGAAATTTCAGGGCCTGTAGAAGTGACTCAATATTCAGGAGGCGCATCCAATTGGACATATCGTTTGAAATATGCCAATGCTGACTTGATTTTACGTCGTCCACCGAAAGGCACAAAAGCAAAATCAGCGCATGACATGGCTCGTGAATATAACGTACAACGTTGGCTTGCGCCGTATTATCCTGTTCTCCCTGAAATGGTTGCCTTATGCCAAGATGAATCGGTGATTGGATGTGATTTCTATGTGATGAAACGTATCGAAGGCATTATTCCTCGAGCAAAACTTCCACCAGAGTTAAAGTTTAATGAAGAGCAAGTGCATGAATTATGTGTCAATGTACTTGATAAACTGATTGAATTACATCAAGTTCCCTATAAAGGCACAAAACTTGAACAGCTGGGTAAAGGGGATGGCTACTGTCGCCGACAAGTGGAAGGTTGGGACAAGCGCTATGAAAAAGCGCATACTATCAATGTGCCAAGTTTTAAGTTTGTGCGTAAATGGCTACTTGAGCATATTCCTGAAGACTCAACCAGTTGCTTGATTCACAATGATTGGCGCTTTGATAATGTCATTCTTGATCCTAAAAATCCAACTCAAGTGATTGGGGTTCTAGACTGGGAAATGGCAACGATCGGTGATCCATTGATGGACTTAGGGTCGGCATTGGCCTATTGGGTTGAAGACACCGATAACCAAATTTTTAAATCAACTCGTCGCCAACCTACTCATTTAAAAGGGATGTTTACACGCAAAGAAGTAGTGGATTACTACTTAGAAAAAACTGGGTTACAACCTGAGAATTGGGCATTTTATGAAGTATTTGGTATTTTCCGTTTAGCGGTTATCGCTCAGCAAATTTATTATCGTTATTATCATAAGCAAACCAATAATCCTGCGTTTAAAGACTTTTGGATTGTGATTCATGCGCTACATATTCGTGCTTTAAAATTGATTGCCAAGCAAAAAATTGAAGCAAATGAACTCGTACAAGAATATATGGCTAAATTTAAGGAAATTTTAGGAAAATGACCACAATTTATCTCGTCCGTCATGGGCAAGCGTCTTTTGGTGCGGAAAGTTACGATAAATTATCGTGTCATGGTGAGCAACAAGCCAAAGTATTAGGTCAATTTTTTAAAGATATTTTAAAAGAACAGCCTTATGTTGTGGCTGGTTCGATGCAACGCCATCAACAAACCGCTGAATTTGCGCTTGCAGAATGTTTTCCTGAAACACAAATTCATATCAATCCTGCTTGGAATGAGTTTAACCACCAACAAGTCTTTGCTCAGTACGATCCTCGTTTCAATGAACCGCATTTATTAAAACAAGAAGTCGCAAAAGAACAAAGTCCACGGGCATATTTGGCTAAAATTTTTGATGGTGCGATTGAACGATGGACGGGTGGGGATTTTCATCATGAATATGATGAGTCTTGGCCAAATTTTAAAAATCGTGTGGAATCGGCTTTGCAAAATTTATGTGATGAGCTCGCACAAACCAAACCACGCTATGCGGTAGTTTTTACTTCGGGTGGTGTGATTTCTGTTGCCGCAGGAAAAGTCATGGAACTGAATGTAAATCGTACTTTTGCTTTAAACTGGGCGATTGCCAATACCAGTTTAACCACGATGCGGTTAGTTGGAAATGAACCGCAGTTATTAAGTTTAAATGAACATCACTTTTTAAAAGCACAAGATATTAACCTTCTTACGTGGATTTAAACTGGATTTTTAATCTCATCTTTCACATAAAATAGGGTTAAAAACAAATAAAATAGGAATGTAGTAATGGCGAAAACAATTTTAATTACAGGCGCAAGTTCAGGCATCGGTGCAGGTATGGCACGTGAATTTGCACAAAAAGGTTATAACTTAGCGATCTGTGCAAGACGTTTAGAACGTTTAGAAAACTTACAGCAAGAACTTGAGTCAAAATATGGTGTAAAAGTTATTGCTAAAACCTTGGATGTGACCAACTACGAACAAGTTTTTCAAGTTTTTCGTGAGTTTAAAAACGATTTTGGGACGATTGAGCGTATTATTGTCAATGCAGGGGTTGGTGATGGTCGTCGTATCGGAAATGGAAAATTTGAAATCAATCGTGCAACAGTAGAAACTAACTTTATTTCAGCATTAGCACAATGTGAAGCAGCAGTTGAAATTTTCCGTGAGCAAAAATTTGGGCATCTGGTTGTCATTTCTTCCATGAGTGCGATTCGTGGTATGCCAAAACATTTAACTGCTTATGGCGCAAGCAAAGCAGGGGTTGCAGCATTGGCAGAGGGAATCCGAGCAGAATTGATTAATACAAAAATCAAAGTTTCAACGATTTTCCCTGGTTATATTCGTACTGAAATTAATGAAGGTGCAAAAAAATTACCTTTTGAAGTTGATGTGGAAACAGGCTCGCATTTATTGGTCAAAGCCATTGAAAAACAACCTGTTAAGGCCTATGTACCACAATGGCCTTGGTTACCATTAGGACTGGCAATGAAAGTATTACCTCTGAAAATTGTGAATAAATTAGGGTAGTTTTATTGAATAATTAGGGTTAAAAGAAGTTTTAAAAAATCTTTTAACCCTTTTTTAAAAACACGCTAACTATTTATTCTTTAAATAAATCGACTGAATATAACCTTCAATTTCAGTATCATGATGAACAAATAAAACTTTGACCCAATATTCATTCACTGGATTGGCATAAACTTTAACCATGCTATTACGTGGAATTTCAACGAGTATCGAACTATTAATCGTGGCTTGTTCACGTAATGAAATTTTAGTTGTCACCTGCGCTGCATGGATTTGATGAATAAATTTTAAATAATCTTCAATAAAATCTACGGTGAAGTCGACATTATCAAAATTAAAGCAATAAATAATAAACAGCAGATCGAGTAAGTATTTTTGATAATTTGAAATAGCTGAGCTAAACATATTCGCTTTATAGTTGGTATCTAAACACAGCTTAGACTGTAGTTGAACTGATATCGAATAATCCTCTAAAATCTCTTTAAAAGCAGTATAATATTTTGCAATATCAGAGTCTTGTCGTTCGCTATTCAAAACACGTTGTAATTGTAAGGAAAGAAAAGGCTGCTTTTGAATAAGTTGAATATTTTCTAAAAGATCATCTCGTTGCTGAGAAATAGTTAAATTTTTATGATTGTTAATGGATTTTCTTAGAAAATGAATAAAAGTTTGTAATTCAGGTGCAGAATTTAGAGTAGATATAAATCTAGATGTTTGCATTTTATTTGAATAGTGCTCAAGTTTTGTATTCAAAATTCATCCCCATGAACATTAAAAATATCATTTGTGATATTTGTCACATTATATGAAAAGATACTATGCTTTAAAAGCATATCTCATATATATTGACTATTCAGTATTTATTAAAATTAAGCAGTATAATCATGGCAATATCGTGACCATGATTGAATATTATCCTTATGCTACCACTCAAACTCATTACATTCGGTTTGATTCCGTCATTACTGATACAAGGCTACCAAGTCAAAAAAAATACACTTCGTTTGCCTGAACCCGAAGGCATGCGAAAGGGCAGTATTGGTCAAGGAAAACCGTTATCAATTTTGATTTTAGGCGATTCTGCTGCTGCCGGTGTTGGCGTTACACAGCAACAAGATGCATTATTAGGTGCTTTACTTGTTACATTACAACCTGATTTTAAAATTCAGTATCAACTTGAAGCCAAAACTGGTGATACAACGCTACAAGTTTTAGAACGCACACAACAACTTGAACATCAACATTTCGATGTCGTGATCACTTCAATTGGCGTAAATGATGTGACGAAACTTATTTCACCGAAAAAATGGCTTCAGCAACAGCAGATATTTTATGCAACCATTGAAAGAAAGTTTACTCCACACATGGTTTTGGTGACAGGTGTACCACCGATGCATTTATTTCCTGCATTGCCCAATCCGTTGGGATGGTTGTTTGGACAATACTCAAGTGAAATGAATAAAAAACTTGCAGAGTTTGTTGCTGCAAAAGCGAATTATCAATTAATTCAATTTGATTTGGCTCATTTTAAAGCTTTAAACTTACAAATGGCAGAGGATGGTTTTCATCCTAGCAAAGAAATTTATCAAGTTTGGGCACAAGAATTGTCGAATAAAATCAGATTAATGTTTTAATGGAATATCAGATCTAACTTTGTACCTGCCAGCAATGTAATAGAGTTAAAAGTTAATTCGAGATAGATTTATAGCTCAGGAAAATATTTATCGCTCTAGCAAAGCCTTAATTGCGTTTCACCATCAAATCCAAACCAAAGGCATTTAACAACTTCAAAATAGACTTTAAGGTAGGATTTGACTCAGGTTGTTCAATTTTCTGTAGTGTTTGTGGAGCAATCTTGGTAATTTTCGCCATTTCAGGCAAAGTGAGTCTTAATTCAGTTCGTAAATACTTTGCAACTTGATAAATTTCCCACTCAGGATGCTGTTCTATGGTATCCAAAACTTCCTGTCTTTTTTGCATCTGCTCAATCGGACTGAGCGACTTAAAACGTTTATCCATTATGATAACTCACTCAATTGTTGACAAATATTTTCAATCCTTGGTTGGCTATTGTTAATAATTTCTTGATCAATTCCAAGCTCTTGCATAAATTCAATTAAATTTTGATAATAGGGTAACTGTTGCTTAAAGATATCAATTAACCTTTGTTTTTCAATTTTACAAAGCTCTGAAACTTGCTCAATGACAGATTGCCAAATCGGCGCGCCTCCATGATCATCTTGTTCCCAACGTGTCGCTCGGGCAATCCCATCAGGATGTAACCACATCGGTGCAAAATCATATAAAGGAGTTAATTGTATAAGTCCTTGATCATTTCTTTGAATCGCAGTATTGCGTGTATGGTTATCTTTATTTCCCAAAGCAACATTGGCAAGGTCACGTTTTAAATATTCAAAAATTTGACTTTCAGGATGAGTGCAACTTTCCATAAGTAAGCCACAGATTTGATTATGTGAAAGTTTTACTCCAAATCCAGCTTTTTGCCCAAGTGAAGCAATACTTTCTTGTGCAATACGTATCACTTGTCCATTTTCAATTTTACGATCAAACCTTGGAATAAATAAAGTTCGCCCATGCATTTCCAATTCTTGATAAACATTTAATTGTAAATACTGCGCAATTTTCATATACAGCGCTTCTTGCGTTAAAATTTTTTCTAGTCGTAAATCTTGGCCACGACTAAACTTTACCAACCAGTGCTTTTTAGCTTGATCATCCACAAGTGTATGATCTAAATAAAATAAATCATCTTTGGCTTGAGTAAGGAGCAGCTTTGGCCATTCACCTTGTACCCCAGAAGAACCACCTACAAATAAACCAAAAGATGCAAGAGACTCAATAAAATGTTCTTTTCTTTCAATGATTTCTTGTAGCGTAAATCCCTTAATCGTATTGGGATAATTGGCTTGTAGCCATTCATGTGCTTCTTTAATTCGTAAGTTTCCAATCGGATTACTTGCACCCGAATTTAATAATGCCCAATCTGCCTGCTGCTGTGCATTTTCAGGAAAATTAAGTTGTTGTAATAACTCTTTACGCCCAAAACCTTGAGGCAATAAATCTATTAAAAATGCTGGCCAAGTATTCAAACTTTGACTTTGTACATTGACAGGAAAATGATAGCTTAAAGCATATGCGTCACGCTGATCCATATGTGAAATTGCATACTCAAAAAGATAAGATGTGCGTGTCTTGGCTTCCCAACCTAAGCTCGAAGCATCTAATAATTCAACAATTGCACAGTCTTGCCATTGTTGTTGATTAAAAATCTGAATTGTACAATAAGTATTCATAAATCTATTATAATGGATTTATACAAGAAATAAAGACTATATCTATTTATTATAATAAAATAATAGATATTCAATAATATGTTAGACTAACCAAGTAGTCACTTAAAAATATTGTTCAATGACAGACAGTTTGATAGAAACCCATCCTTTAGAACCATTTTTACCTAAAAATGCTAAGCTTTTGATGCTCGGTAGCTTTCCACCACCAAAAACGCGTTGGAAAATGGATTTTTATTATCCGAATTATCAAAATGATATGTGGAGAATCTTTGGCTTAGTCTTTTTTCAAGATAAAGAGCATTTTTTAGATTTGCCCAATAAAAATTTTAAAGAAGATAAAATACGTGATTTTTTAAATGAAAAGGGCATCGCAATATTTGATACGGCATACCAAGTGATTCGTTTAAAGGGTAATGCTTCGGATAAATTTCTACAGATCGAAACAGCCACAGATTTAAAACAATTATTAGATCAAATGCCTGAATGTAATAACATCATGACTACTGGAGATAAAGCTACAGATACTTTGATGTTGTCTATGCCAGAAGACACTGACAAGCCGCAAATTGGTCATGCAGTGCATACCGTATTTGATCAACGAGAAATTACTTTATATCGTATGCCATCGTCATCACGTGCTTATCCATTAGCATTGACGGAAAAAGCCAAAGTATATCAACAGTTTTTTAAAGAAATTATTTTGTTATAATTTTTAGTTTAAATTAAAAATAAAAAGGGAAAACACCAAAGCATTTTCCCTTTATTGGTTTTATAGCACATTTAGAAATTTACTAAATTTTTAATCGAAAAAATATCATCCAAAGATTGCTTACTTAATAGCTTTCATCTTCAATGATAGTAAGAATACTTTTGCCTGTTTCGTTCGCGGCTTTTGCAATCCGTGTCGTAGTTTCATAGCCAAGATAGGGATTTAATGCAGTGATAATACCAATAGAATTATCCACTAAATTTTTACAGTGTGATGCGTTTGCAGTCACGCTATCAATACAGTAATTTTTGAACATTTTTACAGTTTTTTCTAACAGATCAATTGATTCAAATAACTTAAGTGCAATCAAAGGTTCCATTGCGTTGAGTTGTAACTGACCAGATTCTGCTGCAAGTGTAATCGCTAAATCATTGGCAATAATTTGATAACAGGCAATATTCACAGCTTCAGGAATCACAGGATTTACTTTACCAGGCATGATTGAGCTGCCTGGTTGGCGAGGCTCTAAATTTATCTCATTAATACCTGTGCGTGGACCACTCGAAAGTAGACGTAAGTCATTGGCAATTTTGGATAATTTTGTTGCAGTCCGTTTTAATAACCCTGAAAGCAATACAAAATCACCCATGTCTGAACTTGCTTCGATCAAATGTGGCGCACTCATCATAGGTCTATGCGTAATTTCAGAAAGTACAGAAAGTGCATTTTTCTTATATTGTTCTGAAGCATTAATACCTGTACCGATCGCAGTACCGCCTAGATTTACATAGCATAATGTTTCAGAAGAAATGTCTAGAATTTTTTCAATATCTTTCTTTAAAGTGGCTGAAAAACCTGAAAATTCTTGTCCAAGTGTCATCGGTACAGCATCTTGTAATTGTGTACGTCCCATTTTAACGATATTGGCAAACTCAATGCCTTTTTGTGCAAGGCTTTCTACCAGTTCATTAAAGGGTTGCGTTAATTTTTCCAAACTTAGTAACAAGCCTAATTTGATTGAAGTTGGATAAACATCGTTGGTGGACTGTGACATATTGACATCATTATTTGGATGCAAATGTTTATATTCACCTTTTGCATAGCCTAAAAACTCTAAACCAATATTAGCAATGACTTCATTGGCATTCATATTGGTCGAAGTACCTGCACCACCTTGTAACATGTCAATTTGGAATTGGTCATGATAACGATCTTGTATTAATTCATTGCATGCAAATTGAATGGCTTTTAACTTTTCTGAAGAAAGTTTATCGGTATTGTGATTCGCTTCAGCACATGCCAATTTAACCATTGCAAGTGCTTTGATAAATAAAGGAAAATGATAAAGTTTAGTTGAACTTAAATTGAAATTTTCTAATGCTCTTAAGGTTTGTATACCATAATAAGCTTGAGCGGGAATTTGTTTTTGACCAAGTAAATCTGATTCTAAACGATGATGAGACATGAACATTGTCCAATGAGGATTTAATAAAAGCATAAAATTAAAAATTTCGTCTGGCTAATGCAAAAAATAAAAAATGTATGCAAATTTTGCATATAATATTGTTATTTTAAGCAGATTGTTGAAATAGAAATGAGTTTAGATATTCGCTGGATTGAAGATATTTTGGCACTAGATGATATGAAATCTATTTCAAAAGCTGCTGAACATCGCTTTGTGAGCCAATCCGCTTTTACACGAAGAATCCAACAAATTGAGCTGGATTTAGGACAAGAAATTTTAGTCAGAAATAGCAAAAATATTGAATTTAATGAAGTTGGACAAGTGCTTTTATCAACAGCCAAAAACATTAAAGATCAACTCGATCTCACTCTAAGTTTGTTAAACAAGCTCAATACACAAGATAAAATTATTAAATTTTCAGTTTCACACTCATTAATGTCGAATTATTTTTCTCAAGTTGTTAAATATTTACCTGAAAAATTGAAAGATTTTCATCTTGAAATTGCCACCAATAATGTCGGAGAAGGACTGAAAAATTTAAAAGAGGGCATTTGTCATTTTTTAATTTGTTATGCAGATACAACCTTGCTTAATTCACTAGACAATAGCTTGATTACATACCGTAAATTGGGTGAAATGGAAATTATTCCAGTATGTACAACTGAACAAAATTATGATTTAAAAAATGATCAACATTTACCGTTATTAACTTATGGTTCAAAGGCGTATTTACGTAAGTATGTCGATAAAATTATTCAATCATTAGATTATAAAATTTTATATGAAACAGACAATGCACTTGATTTAAAAGAGCTTGTTTTGCAAGGGTTGGGCATTGCATGGTTACCGAGAAATGTAGTGAATAATGAAATTAAGCAAAATAAGTTAAAAATTATTGGTGATACGAATTTTTATTTCACTCAGGAGATTTATATTTTAAAAAGTAAAATTAATCGTAATCCAAACTTACAACTGGTCTGGGAAAATTTGATCCATCATTAATATCTGGTTTTAATGAGTGTGGCATTTAATTCATGATTATGGATGATAATTGTAAGATCGTTTAGTTTTTATAGTAAGGATTTCGCATAATGTATATTATGTTAAATAAGATATCCAAGACTGTGACCTACGCAGTCGCTACTGGTGTCACAGCTCGGCAACATGAATCTCTTTGATATTATCTTTCAAATTACCACTAATAACTATACTAAGCTGACACATTCAAAAACCTTAACCCAATACCAGGCTCTGTCACGATGTATTTAGGATGCACCGCATTATCATTCAGCTTGGCACGTAACTTAGCTACCAAGATTCGTAAATAATGAGTATCTTCCTGATGTGATGGTCCCCAAAGATCTTTTAAAATCTGTGGTTGAGTTATCAACTGCCCTTTATGTTGAGCCAATAAACTTAATAATTGATATTCTTTGCGGGTAAGTGAAATAAGCTGTTGATTTAGAAAAACTTGTCTTTGTGTAAAATCAATTTTTAGAACACCATCGTCAAAAAATGATGTTTCAACAGTTGCATGTTGAAATTGTCGTAATAAAACACGTATTCTTGCCATTAACTCCTGCACACTAAATGGTTTAGTCACATAGTCATTTGCCCCTGCATCTAGTAATTTTACTTTTTCTTCCTCATCCGCGCGTACAGAAAGTACAATCACAGGTGTCTTTGACCATATTCGCAACTCCTCAAGTACTTCAAAGCCATCCAAATCAGGTAAACCAAGATCAAGAATAATTAAATCAGCACCTTGTAATGCCAATAAAGCTAAGCCTTTTTGTCCATTTTCTGCCAATAATGTTTTATAACCTTGTGCTCGCAGCGCAATATCTAAAAACTTACGAATCTGTGTTTCATCATCAATGATTAAAATATGCGTCATGGAACTCGCTGAGGCATTTTGCTCGGACATTTTTACTCCTTACACAACTAGATAACTAAGACTTACCGATTTTGATCTTACTTCACTTTATGTAATCTGCTGAATTGGTAATGTAATTCGGATGCATGTGCCGTGATTATTCTTTGCAGATGATGCGCTAATTTTCCCCATATGTGCGCCGATAATCGCTTTGACAATAGTTAGTCCCAATCCTGTACCGTATTGACCACGATCTCCTCGCTCCATGGTATAAAACATATCAAAAATCCGATCTCGTTCATGCTCTGGGATGCCCTGACCTTGATCACTGATTGAAATCTCGATTTCATTATCATTAATTTTTATTACCTCAACAATAACAGCTTGTTGCTCTGGTGAAAATTTTGCTGCATTTTCCAAAACATTAAAAATGGCTTGTTCAATTAATGCGGCATGAACAAATAAATTTAGAGATTGCTCAGGCAAATACACTTCAATAATGGCTTGCGGCATATAGCGTTGCAAGCGTCTTACAGCAGAACCTACCAATTCATCCACACCAATCCAATCACGTTTTAAACTTAAACCTTCATGCCCTAAACGAGTCATATCAAGTAAGTTCTGGATATAACGATCTAAACGCTCACCTTCTAAATGAATCGCTTCTAAAAGGCTATTTTGATCTTGTTCATCCATCGAATGTCGATAATGAGTCAATGTATCTGCAGCGCCAATCATTGAAGCTAAAGGTGAGCGTAAGTCATGTGAAACCGAAGATAAGAGTGCTGAACGCAATTTTTCAGTTTCTGAGCTTACATTAGCAGCTTCCAACGCTTTGGCTAATTGTGTACGAGAAATGGCTTGTGCAATATATTCAACCATTGCCTCTGCCAAGCACTTTTGCTCAGTGCTGAGAATGGTTTGGTCATGTAAGAATTTAATGCCAATAACACCTAGACATTGTTTAGAGGCAAGTAAAGGCAAAAACCACCAAGCATTTTCAGTTAAAGTTTGCGTGAAACGACCTGAAGCTTGTAAGTTTTTAAATGTCCATTCTAATGAAATTCTTTCCTTATCAGTAAGTTGTTTTAAAATAGCTTTTGCATCTGAAGCTTCGGGACAATATAAGCATATTTGAGCTTTTAAATTTTTGCTTAGACTCCTTTTGGCAATGTCTTGTACTTGTCTAAGATCTACGGCAACTGAAAGTTTTTGTCCCAAATCCTGCATAATACTGTTATAACTATTGGCTGCTTTTAATGCTGTTACCTGTTCACGTAAGCGGGATGCTAAACGACTGGCAATCAAGGCTGCACCAAGAAAAGCCACCACCGTGATCACGCCTTGATGTGCTGAAATTTGCAAAGTAAATTTCGGTGAAATAAAGAAAAAGTTATACGCTAAGAAAAATAAAAGAGCTGAAAATACGGCTGCAATCATGCGAGTTTTAGATGCAACAAAAACTACTGCAGTAATAAAAACAACTGAAAGCTCTTCAATACCAAGATATTTCTCTCCTAAACTGGCAATGACGATACTGATTGCTGTAGTCAGCAATACATACGAAGTTTCTCTAAAGGTTAAAAAAGCTCCTTGTTGTGGAATAAAATTTTGCTGCCGATGCTCAGATACAATTGGTACAATGCTGAGTTCAAAACTCGGTTGCCGTTTTAAAATCTGCTCAACGAGATTTGGCTTAAAATGAAACCATGTCTTTTGTGAGGAACTTTGTGCCAAAACTAGCGTTGAAATTCCGTGATCCATAACATAGTCGTACAGTGTATGCGCATGTTGCTGACCATATAAAACGTCTGTCATCCCCCCCAATTGACGCGCCAAATTAAAAGCGCTTTCAATTTCTCGGCTTTGTATTGTTTCTGGTTGTGCTTGTAGATTCGGTGCTTTGGAAAATGTTATAACTGTCCACTGTGCTAAACGATGCTCTGCAATACGGCAACCTGCTCGAACCAATGCTTCAGCATGCCCATTCCCTTCTATCATGATCAAGATATGATTTTTTAATGGAATTGGTGCGATACCATGCACTGCAAAACTTTCTCGAACATCACTATCCACATGACTAGCGACTGTTTGCATCGCAAGCTCACGTAAAGCGGTTAAATTGGAGTGATTAAAAAAACGCTGTAATGCTTGTTGTGCTTGCTCAGGCACATATACCTTGCCCTGATTTAGCCGTTCTAGTAATTCATTCACAGGCAAATCAATTAGGCGAATATCTCGTATTCGCTCAAACACTCGATCAGGCACAGTTTCAGCTACACGGATCCCTGTAATTTGATACACGACATCATTTAGACTTTCTAAATGCTGAATGTTCATCGTGGTAAAAACATCAATACCTGCATCCAATAATTCATTAATATCTTGCCAACGTTTTTCATGCCGACTGCCGGGCATATTGGTATGTGCAAATTCATCAACTAGTACAATACTCGGTTTTCTCTCCAATACTGCGTCTAAATCCATCTCTTCAAGTTGATGACCTTGATAGTTAATTATTTTACGTGGAATGACTGTTAAACCTGTGATCAAATTTTCTGTTTCAACCCGCCCATGAGTTTCTACATAAGCAATCACAATATTGATGCCTTGCAAAGCTAACTCGTGCGCACGAACCAACATCGCAAAAGTTTTACCTACACCTGGTGCAGCGCCTAAAAATATAGTCAGACGTCCAGATTGATAACGTTGGGTATGTTGTAGCAAGACATCAGCTTTATTACTTCGTTGGTCGGTCATATTAGGGCTTCTTATTTAATGTAGAAGGTTAGAAAGTAAGGTACTCTGCATATAAAACCTCTCCCTAGCCCTCTCCTATTAAGGAGAGGAAACTTACATTACGTTTTTTCTTTTCAATAAAAATCTATTAAAAATAATACATTAATGATCGAATGATTCAAATTACTTCCCGATATGATCTAAAGCCAAATTTAACTCAAGCACATTGACACGTGCCTGCCCCAAAATACCAAAAGTCGGTTGAACTGTATGTTGCTGTACCAACTCCATCACATCTTGATCAGCAATATGTCTTGTCTGAGCAATACGTTTCACTTGTATCATCGCAGATTGAACACTAATCTCAGGGTCTATGCCACTACCTGAAGCAGTGACTAAATCCGCTGGGATATTTGTTGGATTAATCTGTTCCTGTGCTGCGATTTTATTTAACCGTTCATTAATGGTTTTATTTAATTCTGGATTGGTTCTTGCCATATTACTACCAGACATTGCCATGGGATCATAATTGGCTGCAGATGGTCGTGGGTGAAAATATTTCGCTTGTGTAAAAGGCTGTGCAACCAAACGTGAACCTAGAATTTGATTATTTTCAATGATCATACTGCCATTGGCTTGCTCTGGAAATATCACTTGTCCAAGCCCTGTTGCAATCGAACTATAAACAAAACCACATAAGCCCAATGCAATAACACTTAATCCAAGAGAACCACGCATTAACTTAACTATTGATAGATCAATTAATTGATTATTTTGAGTATTCATTTTTATCATCCTCGTAAATTAAAGTGAAAACAGGGGGCTAATCATTAAATCAATCACTTTAATGGCTACAAATGGTAATAAAACACCGCCAACACCATAAATCAGCATATTACGACGCAATAATTGTGTTGAAGTTGAAGGTTTAAACTTTACACCTCGTAATGCAATCGGAATCAATAACGGAATAATAATTGCGTTAAAAATCAAAGCTGAAAGGATTGCACTTTCTGAACTTGTTAATTGCATGATATTTAAAACATTCATTTGCGGAATTGCTGCAACAAATAAAGCAGGTAAAATCGCAAAATATTTAGATACATCATTTGCTAAAGAAAATGTGGTTAATGCACCACGCGTAATCAACTGCTGTTTACCAATTTCGACCACGGACAATAATTTGGTTGGGTCTGAATCTAAATCCACCATATTGCCTGCTTCTTTGGCTGCTTGCGTGCCTGAATTCATGGCAAGACCAATATCAGCCTGAGCCAAAGCAGGTGCATCATTGGTACCATCACCCACCATTGCCACTAAATGCCCTTTATTTTGTTCAGTACGAATACAGCTTAATTTGTCTTCTGGTTTCGCTTCGGCAATATAATCATCCACGCCTGCTTCGGCAGCAATTGCAGCCGCAGTCAAAGGATTATCCCCTGTTACCATAACTGTTTTAATGCCCATTTCACGTAGACGTGCAAACTTTTCTTTGATGCCTTGTTTAATCACATCTGAAAGTTCAATCACACCAAGAATATTTTTATCTTTTGCCACGACTAAAGGTGTTGCACCTTTAGATGCTACTTGCTCGACACGAGTTTTTAATTCACTTTGCTGCTCAATGTGTTGTGACGTAAATTTTAAAATCGCATCCAAAGCTCCTTTACGAATTTGCTCACCATTCAGTAAGTTCACCCCTGAAATTCGGGTTGCCGCATTAAATGCAATAAATTCAGCTTGCGTAGGCTCAACAATTCGTTCACCTTGATCTTTTGCTAAAGCCATAACTGACTTCCCTTCTGGTGTTGGATCTGCCAATGACGTCAATACAGCTGCTTGACGTAGTTCCGACTCAGTTACACCAGTTAATGGATAAAAAGCGGTTGCTTGACGATCACCATAGGTAATTGTCCCTGTTTTATCGAGCAGTAATACATCGACATCACCTGCAACCTCCACAGCCTTACCAGATTTGGCGATTACATTGGCTTTTAAGGCTCTATTCATCCCTGCAATACCAATTGCAGGTAATAAACCACCAATCGTAGTTGGAATTAAACATACCAATAATGCCACTAATAGAATTGGATTGATTTCAATATGTAGAAAATGTCCAATAAAAGGCAAACTCACCACCACCATGATAAAAGTCACTGTCATCACAGTGAGTAAAATACCTAGAGCAATTTCATTTGGTGTTTTTTGACGATTTGAACCCTCAACCAAAGCAATCATTCGATCAAGGAAACTATTGCCTGATTCAGCAGTTACTTGGACGATGATACGATCTGTGAGTACTTTTGTACCCCCAATCACTCCTGATTTATCGGTTCCCGCTTCACGCAGTACGGGGGCAGATTCACCTGTCACCGCTGCTTCATTGATGGTGGCAAAACCTTGAATAATTTCACCATCTGCAGGAATCAACTCGCCTGCACGGACTTCGATCAAGTCATTCATTTTCAATGCAGTTGCAGGAATTTGCGTACCTTCATTATCATTTTTAGAACTTAAGCGACGTGCTGTTAAATTTTGACGTGCTTGACGTAAAGATGATGCTTGTCCACGACCTTTAGCTTCTGCAACTGCTTCTGCATAGTTGGCAAATAAAACGGTGATAAATAAAATCAGTGTCACCAATAAGCCAAACAAAAGACTGGCTTGCCCTAGAATCGTACTTATCAATGTAATCAGTGTACCGAGCCAAACAATCGCCATGACTGGATTTTTAATCACATGTTGCGGTAATAACTTGATAAAAGCATTTTTCCATGCTTCAGCTTGAAATAACGTTGAAGTGACTGTGTTTTGCTGCGTTTGAGCAGTTTGTTTTGAATGATTCATTGTACTCACCTTTAAGCTTGAACCAATAACAGATGATCAGCAATCGGTCCTAAGACGAGGACTGGCATAAATTGTAATAAGGTCAACATCACCACGATCGCAATCAAGGTCAATGCAAATGTTGGGGTTTCTACTTGCAAACTACCGCTACTTTCAGGCGCTTGGCGTTTGGCTGCTAAACGTGTTGCGATCAATAAAGGAATAATTAATGTTGGGAAACGTCCAAGCAATAAGGCAATTGCACAACTCACATTCCACCACACAGTATTGTCGGCAAGTCCTTCGAAACCTGAACCATTGTTGGCAAATGCAGAAACATATTCATATAAAACTTGAGAAATACCGTGATATTGCGGATTACTATTTCCAGTTAATTCAGAAAAAAACACAGCAATAGAAGTCAAGCTGAGGATAACAATCGATTGGATGAGAATCACCACAGCAAGCAATTTAATTTCTCCAGCTTCAATTTTTCGTCCAAATAATTCAGGTGTACGCCCTGTCATTAAACCTGCAATAAAGACTGCTAAAAATAGATAGATCATAAATTGCTGTAAGCCACAACCAATCCCGCCCCAAATCGCATTAATCAGCATGTTGGCAATTGCCACTAAACCTGTTAGTGGTGCAGACGAATCATGCATCATATTGACTGAACCATTATTCACTTGTGTGGTGATTGCAGCCCAAATCGCAGAAGAAGTTTCACCAAAGCGGACTTCTTTACCTTCCATTGCTGATAGCAATATTGAAGTTGAGGATAAGCTTTCTGACCAAATCGCACTGCTTGCGGAAATAACAGACATCAATAGCATTGAGCCAAAAACAAAACCTGCAAACTTGGCACGTTTAGTAAAAAAGCCCAACATAAAAATCACAGAAATGGGAATCAATAAAATTGCTAACATTTCCAATAAATTAGATAATGGCGTTGGATTTTCTAAAGGAACTGTGCTGTTTGGTTCGTACCAACCACCTCCATTACTCCCAAGTTGTTTAATCGCCACCATAGGTGCAACAGGACCTAAAGGAATTTTTTGGGTTTTTATTTCACTACTTTGGTCAATGACTTGAACTTCTGGTCCAGTTTGAAAGGTGGATGGCACACCTTGACTATTAAGGAGTAGCGACCAAACCATACATAATGGAATCAAAAAGCGACATGTGGGGCGAATCACATCTGCCCAATAGTTCCCAACATTAATCTGCTGAACTTTGCTACTCAAGCTTGCATGTTGCCCAAATTCAGACATTTCATTTGATTGTTTGAAAAATAATGCGCGAACTGTTGCAACCACCATAGCTAAGCCCATCATTGGTGTGATGATTTGCAAACCAACGATCCCGACCATTTGTGATAAATAGGAGAGTTGTGCTTGCCCTGAATAGTGCTGTTGGTTGGTATTGGTTAAAAATGAAATCATGGTATGCAGAGCCAAATCCCATGACATATTTGGGGCATGATTTGGATTCAACGGCAAACTCGCTTGCACCATAAACAGAATCCAAGTCAGTATCCCCATGACGCTACAACTAAACACGAAGCTGAATAAATATGTTTTGACATTCATGCCGTGTTTTGGATTTGTGCCTAAAACAGCATAAATGGGCTTTTCGACCCAATTGAACAGTGGGTCTATTTTCATCTCACCATTTCGCATGACTGCGGCAAGATATTTACCCAATGGATAAGCCAAAATTGTCACAATGAGTAAAATTAAGAAGAACTCTAGCATGGTGTTTCTCCTATTTTTTTATGATTTAAAGGAGAAATCCTGCTATTTATATGATGTTTAAATTGAGGTACAAGGCATATTATTGAATACTGTACTTGCTGATGTGCGGTGTGTTGAGCGCTCATCTCTTTCATCCTAAATTATGGGATATTCCATGTCTAAGTATGAAAAATATGAACGTAAATTCTCTATTCATGCCTATGTCTTAAGCGTAAAATTTGCGTAAAAATATATTAAATAGAGCAATTGTTAGAACAAATTTAAATAAAATAGTCAGGTGATTTATAAGTTGATGAATTTACTGAATTATGGTTTGAATTTATTTTATATAGACCTATAAAAATCTCCAAATAATATTTAACATTATAAAGTTAGGTTTAGGTAAACATAAGAAGAACGACTAAATTATGATGGTATTTATAATACCAGTCTAAATACTCATCCAATTTTTAGTCATATTAAATTGAAGAGCATGAGCTCTCCAATTTCAACTAACAGGCTCTTTTATAGCAATGGCAACACCGCAGGAACGATGTCATGAATGGTTTTACCATTACAGGTTTCACCAATCGCAGCCATTTTCCAAGCATTATTATGACGATACACTTTCGCAATAATTAATGCAGTGTAATTACCTTGTGCTGACAAATTATATTTTGCAACTTCAGTATTGTTGGTTTCATCGACTACACGACAAAATGCATTTTCCACTTTTTCAAAAGTTTGACCACGGAAGCTACTAATCGTAAATACAATTTGTTGAACTTGTGCAGGAACGCGTGTCAAATCCACAAAGATTTTCTCATCATCTCCATCGCCTTCACCTGTCAAATTATCACCTGAATGTTGAATACTACCATCACGGCTACGAAGCTGAGCAAACCAAACATTATCAAGTACTTGTTTATTGGCATCAAATAAAATTGCAGAAGCGTCTAAATCAATAGAACCGCCACCACCACCAAATAAACCACCTAAAAAGCCCCCGCCTTTCGCAACATCCCAACCTGCGCCCAAATAAATTTTTGTTAAAGAAGAACCATCTGGTTTTTCTAACGAAATTTTTTGACCTTTGACTAGACTAATACCCATTTATTTTCCCTCAATTTGAGTTTCCACGACCTAAAGCTGATGCCAACCATTGTAAATAACTTGCACGGTTTCGTGAGCACACGACTACTTTGCCATGCCCACGAAACTTAATCACTAAACCTTCGCCACTGGTTAAACTATTAAAAATATTTCCAACAATACCGCCTCCACCTGAAGTCGGCATACCAATGTTATAGTTCAAAGACGCATCCCATGCTGCGACATGACCATTATCAATCGTCACTTCACCTTGTTCAGGGGTAATATCTAATTCAAGTAAAGTACCGCTACCTGAGATACAGACTTGTCCCTGCCCGCTGGTTTCCATCACCACAAAACCACCTGTCCCACCAAACAATGCACCACCAATATTACTTTGAACTTTGGCTTTGATATTGGTATGTTCAGTTGCAGCAACAAATGCACCATCTGACAAAATATATTGACGTTGCCCAACATCTAAAATTTGCATATCACCATCTAAATTTGGGGATAATAGACATTCACCATCCCCTTTTGATGCCTTAATTTGCTGCTGAAATAAAGACTCACCTGAAGTAAATTTACGCATGAATGCCTGAAATACACCGCCACGTAATTTTCCTGTGACTTCAAGATTTTGTTCTACCATCACCATGGCATCCGATTCACAATAAATCGACTCACCATGTTTCATATTGACATGTAAAAAAGGTTCTGGACTACCGACTAAGGTAAATGTTGCCATTGCTCTCTGTCCTATTTGATTATATTTTTCTGTTGTGCAGCTTTGAGCCACATTGGAAATTCATTTAACAATAAATCATACAGTTGCGACTCAGGCATGCTGTCAATATTGTCCATTGCAAAGAAATTACAGTTATCAACTACTCGACCTGACATTTCATCGAGTTGTTCTAATATTCCATAATTTCGACCACCAATACCTACGAATTGCCAAAAAATAGGTTGATTCGATGCGTCTTTTAAAATTTGTTTAATCTTCTTGGTTTCAGACACACCACCATCTGAGATAAACACTACATAAACAGGCACATCGGAGCGGCTTTGTTGGGTAAAATAATCAATTACAGCATTGAGCGCCACAGGTTCATTATTAAAACGTGCCCCTGCATCCCATTTCTTGTGCCCGCCTTGTTCAGTATTGATGTAATTTTTTAAATTTCCCAAATGCACGTCACTTAAACGCAAAGCATACTGTGCAAATGCCCAACATTCAAAACTACCATCATCATCAAAATTCACTGCCAAAGGCATGATGCGGTCTAGCACTTTTTGCACATCACCTTTTTTATATTGCTGATTCATTGAACCTGAATAATCTAGTACCAATGCCACACGTGCTTTTACACCGAGTAAATTATTTTTTTCTAAACTCAGTAATGATTTTTTGGTGAGGTCTAAAAGTTGTGGTGCAGATTTTTCGATTTTATCTAAAACTAAATTTTTCTTTAAATCTAAAGTTGAGGTAGTTGAGGAAATATTTTGTGAAGTTGTGGTATTTTCCACCAGAGCAGAGACATTTTCATCTGCAACTTTCCCACCAAAATATTCAACCAAAGCTTTTAAACCCCCATTAAAACCTTGACCTATCGCAGCCATACGCCAAGCAGCATTTTTAAAATAGATTTCACACAACATTGCAGCTTTTTCTTGCTGGAAATGTGTACTTGTCAGATGGTAACTTGCCAAAACTTGCGCTTGTGGATTAAGCAATTCGACTTGAATTTGTTGAATATTGTTTAAAGTTGCTTGGTCGGTGGTCGCACAAATAACAAAACGAGGTGTTTTTTGAATATCAATCTGACTCAGATCAAATTGAAAAATATGCTGTTGGGCTTGTTGAGCATATTGTACTTCTTGTTCAGGCGTTTTAGGTTGATTATAAAAAGTCATATAATCATCATGATAGAGCTTATTATTTTCCCCCAAACCAAAGCTAGAGATATCAATCTCAAAACTGGCTTGCACTTGAACGCGTACAGTAAATTGTAAAGTAGACTGTAACAGTTGTGCCAATGCGAACTTTTGTCCTGAAACCAATTGCATAATTGTTCTCTATTTTAGTACTTGAAAATAATCTATAAAATAGCCAAAGGAATAAAATCATTTTCAAGTACTAAAAGATTGCTCTTTTAGTACTGGTGTTTAAATTACAACTTAAACAGCAACGCCATAGCTTGCAGCCAATGCGCCTAAACCACCGTTAAAGCCTTGACCTACTGCTTTGAATTTCCACTCACCACTGTGACGATATAATTCACCAAAAATCATCGCAACTTCAGTACTACCATCTTCAGACAAGTCAAAACGTGCAAGCTCTTCGCCATTTGCATCTTGGTTGATCACACGGATATAGGCTTTGTCCACTTGACCAAAGTTTTGACCATTTTGTTGACCTTCATGGATGGTTACTGCAAATACAACTTTTGCGATATCCGCAGGAACTTTAGACAAATCTACAGAAATGGTTTCATCATCACCGTCGCCATCACCTGTACGGTTGTCCCCTTGGTGCGTGACAGAACCGCATGGAGAAACTTTTTGGTTAAAGAAAATAAAACCACCGTCACCTGTTACTTTGCCATTTTCATCTGTTAAAAATGCCACAGCATCTAAGTCAAATGCTTTACCGTCAGTTACACGTGGGTTCCAACCTAAACCTAAATCTACCTTGTTCATGGTAGGTGCAGTTTTAGAGAGGTTAATGTTACCGCCTTTAGATAAGCTAATTGCCATTTTTTAATTTCCTTCTTGATTTGATTCGAGTTGTTGCTGCTTTTTACTATAAGAAATTGATGAGAAAACCGCCCATACGATGAACGCCACACCAATTAATCCTGTGACAACTTCTGGTACATGCACACCTGTACCACTTGCCAACATAATCAATGCCAGAGCACCAATTGCATAATGTGCACCATGCTCTAGATATACATAGGCATCCAATGTACCTTTTTCAACGAGGTAAATGGTCATAGAACGAACAAACATCGCACCAATCGCCAAACCTAACATGATCACAACAACATCATTGGTAATTGCGAAAGCACCAATTACACCGTCGAAACTAAATGAAGCATCTAAAACTTCTAGATATAAGAAGCCACCGATACCACCTTTCACCACTGTACCTGTAACCGTTGCATTGCCATTGGATGGAGATTTCTCATTTTCGTCTTCATCCTCATCTGAGCCACTGCCTTCAAGTAAATGTCCAATGACTTGCACACCGACATAAACCACGATACCCCAGATTCCCGCCATCACCACAACTAGACGCTGTGCATCTGGAACAAAACCTGCGATGACTAACAGTACGATCAGTGAAATAAAAACGGAGATTGCTTGAATATTACCTAAATCTGCCAGTTTTGATTCCAACCAATGAAACCAATGTTCATCTTTTTCATCATCAAAAAGGAAGTTTAAGAACACAAGTAATAAGAAAATACCACCAAAAGCCGCAATTTCAGCATGATGATCCATCAGTTTTTCTGAATATGTTTTAGGATCATTCAGGGCTAATTTTGCCACTTCAACCATACTCATATCAGCAGTCACACCAACAATGAGCAATGGGAAGACCAATCGCATACCAAAAACAGCAACGATGATACCGACAGTTAAGAATAACTTACGCCAAAATGCATCCCAATGCTTCAATACTGATGCATTGACCACGGCATTATCAAAGGACAATGACACTTCCATGATCGCCAAAATACTGGTGATCGCCAATACTTTAAGCATCATCATCAGACCTGCTTCAGGCCCGTGCGTAAAACCCCAATATGCTGAGATTGCTAAACATATAATGGTGAAAATTATCGAAAATCTAAAATGCTTCATTCATTCCACTCATCTTAGATGCTGATGCCATACTGATGGCACATTGCACGCAAGCCACCCGCATAACCTTGACCAACTGCACGGAATTTCCATTCACCGTTATGACGATATAACTCGCCAAACACCATTGCTGTTTCGGTTGAATAGTCTTCATTTAAATCAAAACGTACGATTTCAACATTACTTTGATCATTGACCACACGAATAAACGCATTTTGTACCTGACCAAAGTTTTGACCACGTTGTTCAGCATCATGAATCGTGACAGTAATTGCGATTTTTTGAATATCCGCAGGAACTAAACCTAAATTGATTTTAACTGCTTCATCATCGCCATCCCCTGCACCTGTACGGTTATCCCCTGTATGTTCAACAGAACCTTCCGGAGAACGGGTTTGGTTATAGAAAATAAAGTCATGCTCACCACGAACTTTGTCATTTGCACCTAATAAAAATGCAGATGCGTCCAAGTCAAAATCAGCACCATCTGTTGCACGTGCATCCCAACCTAAACCGACAAGTACTTGTGATAATGATGGATCTGTTTTACTTAGTGATAAGTTTCCACCTTTATTTAAAGAAATAGCCATATCGCATATCCTTCTATCTATGAAATTGAATGTAAAAAATATTAGTCTTTAGAACCCTGTGTCCAGCGGAATCCAAAACGGTAATGTTGATCTAAATATTGTTGATCTTGGAAATAACGAACTTCACGGTTGGCTTGAATGCTGCCACCAACATTTTTAAGTTCGACAATGGCACAGGTAGTCAAGTGATTACCATCGGTTAAACGTACTTCGATTTCAGGTTGATTTGGAATACGAATCGTTACTACACCATCCGTTGCTGCCCATTGTGCTGCACCAGAATAAATATAGGTATAAATCACAATACGTTCAATTTCATCCCAACGATCACCATTAATATGTAAATTTTCACCTGTACTTCTCGCACCTGTACGGTCATCGCCATCTAAATGGATAAACGGCGGACGATCATAATGTCCAAATTGATTGCCCAAAGGTTGTACCAATGCAATCTGACCACCTTTAAACTGAATCATTGCACCCAGATCTAAGTCGACTGTTTTATTGCCACCGACCAATTTTTTAAAGAATGAACCTGACTGAGCCGCTTGCCCTTGGTTCCAATTTAAATTCACCGAAATTTTGCCAAAACCTGAGCCTTTTTTGGTGAGGTTGATACTTGAATTGGTTTTATCGAGTTTAATTTTAGATAAATTTAAACCTGAGCTTGGCGTTGGCGTTGGCGTTGGCGTTGGCGTTGGCGTTGGCGTTGGCGTTGGCGTTGGCGTTGGCGTTGGCGTTGGCGAAGCTTGCGTCGTGTCTGCCGCAATTTCAACACCAAAGTTTTCTGCCAATGGCTTTAATCCACCATTAAAACCTTGATTTACAAAACGGAATTTCCATTTATCATTGTGCTTATACACTTCCGCTAAAATTAAAGCTTTTTCAGTCTTTTGTTGCGTTTCAACGGTTGCAGTTGCAACAACTTGACCATTTTCCTGCAACTCAAGCTGAATCGGTGCTAAGGCATTGACTGCATGGGGTTCACTTAAGGTCGCACAAATTGCGATTTTGTTGATTTGAGGATCAATCAAAGCAGTATTGACACTTAACTTGGTCACATAGGGGGCTTTACTTGCAGACTCAGTTAAAGTCACACTGCGATTTGCAGTTTGTTTCTGCCCATAAAAGATCATATCTTGATCGCCACGGACTTTTTGCGTAGTTTGCGCCAGTAGATAGGCTGTAATATCTAAATCAATATGCGCAGGAACATTTGTTTTTATTAAAATTTCAACATTTTGTTGATTTAAGCCAGTATTACCACCTGCAATCAATTGCATATTATCCTCAAAGACGTTGTTATAAATCTATAAAAAATGAATTTCTGAATGAAATCAAAATTTAAACTAAGTAGGTTTAATATATTTGAATCGCTTAGTTTTAACATAAAAATATGACACGCCATAGTATAAAAATCTTTTTTTTAACAAAAATACAAACAAAGACGCTGTAAAAAAATATTGCAAGTCATTCTATTTTAATTATATATTGCGCTCGCTTTTATTCATTTATCTAAAATAATAGCAACCTGACTTTTATAAGCTGTTTATTTTCTCTTATATTGAGAAATACTTAAAAATTGTGAAGGTTTTATTATTTAATTTTTAAAATTCAACTGAACTGAGAATAAAATTTATTGTGAGAGATCATTATATAGTTTGGATCGCTGAAAGCTTTTCTTGTCAAAAGGATATTATTCAAGCCTTAAAAGATTCTTCACTTGCGCCTCATTTGAAAATCATTTGCTCACATAGTTTACTTCGTCCAGAGTTACAAAATATTGCCGATGTTTTTATTCAGCAACCCAATATTGCGGATGCTGCCGATTGGTTATTACAACAGTGTATTCAACATAAAGTTGATGTACTGTTTTGTGGAAAAAGAGCGCAATATATTGAGCTGCATAGACAACAATTTGAAAAACACAATATTCAACTGATTACGGGTGCGATGTCACTCAACGAGCTTGAAAGCATAGATGATAAATTTGTATTTACTGAAAAATGCAGAACTTTAGATTTGCCTTATATTCCCGCAATCAAAGCGAATTGTATCGACACATTAAACACAGCGATTTCACAAGCTAAACAACAGTTTGGTGAAATCTGTGCCAAACCTGTGCATGGCGTGTATGGGGCTGGTTTTGTACGCTTAAAAGATGATATTAATTATTTTCAACATTTTAAATCACCATTTATCGCTAATACGCAACAATTTATAGAAGCCTATGCGCAGCTTAGTCAACCCATTGATTATTTGATCATGCCTTATTTGGATGGTGAAGAATGTTCAGTTGACATTGCTTGCGATCAAGGCAAAATTTTGGCACAGGTGACACGTATTAAGTATCAATTTCATCAAGAGTGCTTTTTACAACATCCTTGTCATGAAATTTGCACACAACTGGTTCAGCATTTCAACTGTGACGGTTTGATTAATATTCAATTTAAAAAAGACCAACAACAGCAATGGCATATTTTAGAAATTAATGCGCGTCCAGCAGGTGGATTTGCATACACCTTACATACTGGGGTGAACTTGGTCGCAGCACTTTTCGCCAAAAAATTAAACATCAATATAGCGTGTGAAAAAGCTATTTCACCTGTCAAAGTATTGCCTTTAGTACAAAGTTTTAAAATGGATTAAGATTTATCAATGAAAGAAATTGAATTAAGTCGTGGTTGTATTCGTGTTTCGGTTCGTCAACATCACCCGCATTGGGATTTAGATCAATTATTAGGTTTTGCAGAAAGAATTAACCCAAAACGTGCTTTTTTATTTGTTTCCAAAGTCTTAGGTAAACATATTCCTGTAGCACCCTCTACCATGCAACGCAGTTATGTAGACTTATGTGCCTTAGTTCCCAAAGATTTACCTTATCCAATTACTGTGATTGGTATGGCGGAAACGGCTGTAGGTTTAGGTGCAGGCGTGTACCGTGAACTAAAAAAAGATTTTGCTGAAAATGCGCTTTTTGTGACAACGACACGTCATCCTGTCGATGCTTTGCCTACTTTAGGTTTATTTTTAGAAGAACATAGTCACGCCCAAGATCAGTTTATTTTGAGCAGTCATGATGCAAAAAAACATCAACATTTAATTCAATCTAAAACTTTGATTTTGGTGGATGATGAAATTTCTACAGGAAAAACTTTTAAAAACCTGATCATGAGCCTAAAAAAATCAGGGCTTGAACAGGTTGAGCGTATTATTTTAGTGACATTGGTTAATTGGGCAGAAGAACATTTAAATGATCTTGATGTGGGTATTCCCATTGAAGTTGTTTCGCTGCTGCATGGTTCGTGGCATTGGCAAGCCAATCAAAATCAAATTGAAATCAATATGCCTGATGTTAATAAAACCAACCAAGAAGCACAGCGCATTATTGCACCACATGATTGGGGGCGTGAGCCGAGTTACCTAGACTGCCAAGCTTGGGCTAATGTTCAGGTTAAAAAGCCAAATGAAAAAATTTTAGTTTTAGGTTCAGGTGAGTTCAGTTGGATTCCTTTTCTAATTGCAGAACAATTAGAACAACAAGGTGCAGAAGTCTATTACAGCTCCACTACCCGTTCACCGATCATGCAAGGACATGCAATTCAAAGTATTTGTGCATTTACTGATAATTATGGGCTGAATATTAACAATTATGCCTATAACGTCCGACATCAACAGTTTGACCGTGTGTTATTGGTCATCGAAACAGAACAGCACAGTGTAGACCCTACACTTTTTGAGCAAATTGAAAATTTAGAAGTGATTCATTATGAAGCATAAGCCTTTGGTATTTGTTGATCTAGACGACACGTTATTCCAAACCAATCGCAAATCCACACCAACTGATTTGCATAAGATTGCAACTACAGATAAGTCTGGGCAACCTTTGTCTTATATGAAGCCCAAACAGCAAGTTTTTGTAAACTGGTTATTAGACTCTGCTGAAGTTGTGCCTGTGACTGCACGTTCAGTTGAAGCCTTGCAACGTGTGCATTTACCTTTTCAATATGGCGCAGTCTGTTCACATGGCGGTACCATTATTGATGCACAACAAAATATTGATATGGATTGGTTTCACATTCAACAACAAGCAGTTGCTGACTTAAATGACTTATTACAAGAATTACCTGATATTTTACTAAAAACAGCCCATGACTTAGGCTCGATTCGCACGTGGACAGTCGAGGAAAATGATCTCAAAATTTATACTGTTGCCAAACAAAACCAACCAGAAGATGGGCTTTTTTTAGACCAATTGGTACAACATTTACCGAAAGATGTGTTAGAACATTGCTATATCCATATTAATGGCAATAATTTAGCAGTTATTCCAAAGTTTGTTTCTAAACAAAAAGCGGTTGAGTTTTTTATTGAAAAATATGACCCTCAAGGCGAACGTGTCATTTTGGGTTGGGGCGATAGCCTGTCTGATGCAGGTTTTTTGGGCTGCTGTGATTGGTTCGGTATGCCAAAAAACAGTCAACTTGACCAGTTTTTAGCACACAACTTAAGCAGTGATCATCGACAGAAAGGATTCTTAGGGCATGTCTAATTTAAATGATATTAATCAAAGATTGGCAAATCTTGGTTTTCATGGCTCTTATCGTCCACAAGATATTACATTTTTGCTTAATATCACCAAGCTTAAACCCACGCCTGTAGCAGAAAAAGAACGCCTGATTCAATCAGGCAAAAAACACTATTCAGAAATGATCAGTGAGGAAAAAGCCCCGTCATCTGAACATTTAAAACATTTTCAACATGCTTTCAAACACGGTGCGGAACGCTTAGCACGAGAAGTTCAACAACTCAGTCAAGCTTTAATGACTCGCTTTCCAAATCAGCCTATTATTTTGGTAAGTTTGGTGCGTGCAGGTGTCCCTTTAGGCGTTTTACTTAAACATTGTATTAGCAAACATCAAGCTTGTTTTCATTATGGGATTAGCATCATTCGTGATCGCGGCATTGATTTTGCTGCGCTGAATGCCATCATTCAACAACATGGTGCTGAAAATATTGTTTTTGTCGATGGTTGGACAGGCAAAGGTGCGATTTGCCGTGAACTCACCAAAAACCTACAAAACTATCCTCAACTATTTGATGCGGGTTGGGAGATTCCTCGCCTTGTCACCTTGTCTGATTTAGGCGGTTATTCTTGGCTCAGTGCCAGTTGTGAAGATTGGCTCATCCCTTTTGGCATCTTAGGTTCAGTCATTTCAGGTTTAACTTCACGCAGTATTTTACGTGCAGATATTGACCAAACAGAAGCAGAATCCGCTTGTTATAACCCTGAAAACTGGCATGATTGTGTGATTTATACACATCTTGAGCAACACGATTTATCTATACAATTCATCCAAGATATTTTAAATATTATTGAGCAACAGCCAACGCAAGAAAAGATTGAATGGAATAACCACATTCGTTTAGCCCAGCAAAAACAGTGTTTAGCTACGGTTGACTGGATTGCTACACAATATCACATCGATAACATTAACCATATTAAACCGAGTATTGCAGAAGCGACCCGTGCCGTACTTAGACGTGTGCCTGAACGTATTTTAATTCGAGATGAACATAATCCTCACGTTCAGTTACTGTTACATTTTGCGCAACAACAGCATGTCCCAGTCGACATTTTAGGTTCAAAATTAGGCCCATATCATGCAGTGACTTTAATTAAAAAAATTGGAAAATAATACAATGAAGCAATTACAACACGCCATTGAACTTGGTGCGACCATGTATATTCCTGCCACGCATGAAAATTTATGGGACGTGACGGAAGGTAATAAATTTACCAATCTAAAGTCTATTGCTGTATGTTTGGAAGATGCTGTTTTAGAAAAAGATGTACAAACAGCAATGGTGAATTTAAAAGCACTCTTGCAAAAACGCGCAGAACATCCAAACCTGAAAGCACCTGCACTGTTTATCCGTCCACGCCATATCGAAATGGCAAAATATATTGTAGACTGGGATTTACACCATACCATTAGCGGTATGATTTTACCGAAATTTACCTTGCATAATTTAATGCAATGGATGGAGGTTTTGCCTTCTCATATCAATTTAATGCCAACCTTTGAAACCAAAGAAATTTTTGATATGGGTCACAATGTTGAGTTACAACAAGCACTAAAATATGATTTTCATAAAACATTATGTTTAAGAATCGGTGGTAATGATTTATTGTCATGTTTACATCTGCGCCGTCCGAAAAATACGACTATTTATCAAACCCCTGTGGGTATGCTGATCTCACAACTGGCAGGTTTATACATTCCTGCAGGTTTTCAACTCAGCTCTCCAGTGTGTGAACATATCGAAAATACACAGATTTTATCGAGTGAACTCATACAAGACATGAATAATGGTATTTATACCAAAACTGCCATTCACCCAACACAAATTGATTTTATTCATCAGGCATTTCAAGTGTCTAATGAAGAATTTCAAGAAGCACAACAAGTATTAGCGATTGATGCCAAGAGCGTATTTAAAAGTCAAGGCTCAATGTTAGAACCTGCAACACATCGCAATTGGGCTGAAATGGTACTTTTACGCTATAAAACCTTTGGTTTAAATAAATCAAATTTAATTCAACAAAGTGATGTGTTTAAATTAAATGCATAGCAAATCATAGTGAAATTGCAATTTTTGCTTTTTCACTTTTATTTTCTTTCATTCAAAAATTATCAATATTTAAAAAGTATAAATTTTTAGGCTCTAAGCCAGCAGATTTACTGTGAATTTTAATTACATCACCTGTTAAAGATATAATGCGTTTAAGTGCTTGAAATTATAAATTACTTTACTCATCATGTAATATCTTGCTTTAATAGCTTTATTTCATCTTATTCGTACAATAACAAACTTGGTTTTATTATGACGCAAATAGCACCACAGGATAATAATCAACAACATTTAACAACCCAACAAAAAACAGGGGTTTCAAACTATCTTGCTCGTTTTATCTCTTTTTTAACTCGGCGTGGCGCACGTTTATTGACCGGTGCACGTAGTTTATGGGTCGGCTGCCAGCCTGAAGAGTGCAAACAACGTATTTATTATGCCAATCATAATAGTCATATTGACTTTATTTTGTTGTGGTCATCTTTACCCACTGCGATACGCAGAAAAACCAAACCTGTGGCAGCATCTGATTATTGGCTTAAAGATGGCATGCGCCGTTTTCTGATCCATAATACCTTTAATGGCGTCACCATTCAGCGCAATCGTGAGAATAACCAAGACCCATTACAACCGATTAAAGATGCTTTAGAACAAGGCTATTCTATTATTTTCTTTCCTGAAGGCACGCGTAATTTAAATGATGATGTTGAATTATTAAAATTTAAAAGTGGTTTGTTTAATTTACATCAACAATTTCCTGAGATCGAAATTGTCCCTGTATGGATTTCAAACTTAAAACGTGTGATGCCTAAAGGAGCATTTATTCCTTTGCCTTTATTGTCTACTGTCTGTTTTGGTTGTCCTCTGGAGCAGCATTTTGAAATGGATAAAACCGAATTTTTAGCATATGCACAACAACAACTCCTGAAATTAAAAGAGGTTGAAAACCAATGACCTTAGATAACTTAGAACAAACTTACTTATTATTTGGTATTTTCGCAGCGATTTTAATTTTTGCCTCAACAGTTGGATTTGTTTTAAAGCAGCGTGCAGGTACAGCACCCTCGCCTGTCATTGACAATTTAAATGCGCGCATCAATGCATGGTGGGTGATGTTAATTGTGATTGGTGCAGCGATTTTGCTCGGAAAAACTGCATTTATCATTCTGTTTGGTATTATTTCTTTATTTGCATTACGTGAGTTTATTAGTTTACTACCGACTCGGCGTGGTGATTATTTTCCCTTACTGATCGCTTTTTACTTTGTTATTCCTTATCAATATTATTTAATTTATACCGACTGGTATGGTTTATATTCGATCTTCATTCCCCTGTATGTCTTTTTACTGATTCCAATCGCCAGCCTAAAGCAAGAAGACACGACCCATTTTTTAGAGCGTAGTTCTAAAATCCAATGGGGCTTAATGGTCAGTGTGTTTTGTATTTCTCACGTTCCTGCCTTATTAAATTTGAAACTTCCAGGCTTTGATGGAGAGAAGATTTGGTTAGCAATTTGGTTGATTATGGTGGTACAAGCATCTGATGTCTTACAATATGTTTGTGGAAAATTATTTGGAAAACATAAAGTTGCACCTGTATTATCACCCTCCAAAACGGTTGAGGGTTTAGTTGGAGGCATCATTCTTGCTACAGGTTTAGGCGTGCTCATGGCATGGCTCACTCCCTTCACTCATTTACAGGCTGCTTTTATAGGATTAATTGTTTGCGTTTTTGGTTTCTTTGGTGGTTTAGTCATGTCTGCAATCAAACGTGATCGTGGAGTCAAAGACTGGGGACAGTTGATTCATGGGCATGGTGGCATGTTAGATCGTATTGATTCGATTTGCTTTTCAGCCCCTATTTTCTTTCATATCTTGCGTTATTGGTGGAGTTAAGAAACTATATTTTTTATATAATAATCAATAACATATAAAGGATGGGGAAATCTAATATTTCCCATCCTTTTTTAATAGATAAATTATTGTTCTGCCAACCAACTCATAAAGCGTTGACGTTCAGCTTTTGATGCTTTTTGCCAAATTTGAATCATCTGTTGATCTGCTGAATTTAAATTTGTGTTTGTTGAACTAAGATTTGTTGCAGTTGTCACATTTGTATTGGTCGTCGCTACAGCTTGTGGTGCATTTGCATAAACTGGTGCAGGTTGATTTTCAGCCTTTTTAGAGGTGGTTAAATCAAATACTCGACCAAAAATTCCACCAGATAACCAAGGTTTAGCTTCATTATTTGCACCCGTTTGTTGTACGATCATCTGATTATTTTGATCATACAAAGCAATTGTCGGTTGTTCAGCATATTTTTTTGCAGCATCAAAATCTTGTGGTGCATTAACCAAATTTAATTTATAGGTTTTGCCATCTTGTAAATTCGGTGCTGTAATGGTGACCACACCTGATTTTAAAATATCATGTTCGTTATTTAAATGTTCAAAATACTGCTGATAACGAACACTCACTGCAACCTGACCAGCATCCACTTTATATTCATTTTTTTTGGTTCTAAAAATACCTGTATTTACTTCCTGATCATTCACAGCCAAAACAACTATTTCTTCAGGTGCAGTAATGGTCACTGCCGCAAAAGTTGAGCCACTCATGACCAAGCCCAAACCGATTACACTTGCTGCAAATTTAAAACGCATAGGTATTTCTCGAATGTCAATAAACTGTAAAATTTAATGCACTATGCTATGTCCTCATGACAATTTTATGACAATTCAGTTTTTCATAACATTTTCATGGCTAAGCATTTGAAAAAATATATTTTTATAAAATAATCTTAAGTCGTGATGCTCAAGACTCTGTATGCTTATTTTGATTTTTTAGAGTGCTTGAAGATTCATTTTCTATTTGAAAATTTTGTGCACCACAATGTCGACATACTTTTCCTGGATGTCTACGCCACAATTCATAGATCACACCAGGAATAATGGCAAAACATAAAAGTAATAAGGTAATAAAAATACTTCCTCGGTAAGTCGGCACACTATATCGTCCACAAGACAAACATTTTTCTTTCATTGAAATATTTCTATTTTTAAAATTTTGTGAATATTAACTTGCCACTGATTTATGAATCAATTGTTATTCTGCATTTTAATAACAGCAATTTCAGCCATATTAAAATAAAAAAGAGCGCCTAAGCGCTCTTAAATTTTACATTTAAATTAGTTAAATGTTTTAAAACGTTCTTTGTCATCCATAAATGGTTTTTCACCTGCTGGTGCTTCAACTGAACCAAAGACCAATTGTGCACGCAATTTCCAATTACTTGGGACGTTAAAGGTTTGTGCCACTTCTTCATCAATGATTGGGTTATAGTGCTGTAATGACGCACCTAAACCTGCTTCAGAAAGTGCTGTCCAAGTTGCAAATTGTGCAATACCTGTAGAGTGTTCTGACCAGACTGGGAAGTTATCAGCATAAAGCGCAAATTGTTCTTGAAGACTTTTTACTACATCTTGATCTTCATAAAACAACACTGTGCCATAACCTGCAATAAAACTATTAATTTTATTGCTTGTACCTTCAAAAGCTTCAGCAGGAACGATCTTACGTAAAGTTTCTAAAACAATTGTCCAGAATTTTACATGAGAATCACCAAATAAAGTCACTGCACGTGAAGTTTGCGAGTTAAATGCAGATGGACTAAGTTTGATTGCATCTTTGATGGTTTCTTCAATTTTTACATTGTCTAATTTTACATTTTTGCCAATTGCATAAATTGAACGACGTTGTTTGATTTGATCTAAAAATGACATTGTAGTAATCCTCAAATATTTCTTTGACCGTTTTGGTCGTGTTCTTAAGATGGTATAAGTGTATTGTATTCCAACTCTTTTCGTCAGTATTATCTTTATGACATTCCGTTGCAGAAATAGAACGCTATTTAGTAGTTTACAATAACTTTTAATACCATATCCACTATGAAAACACTCTAAATACTTGATTTTCATCTTCATAAGATTTTACATCAGCAGGCGTGACAATAGAACCAAAAGTCATTTGTGCCTTAAGTTGCCAATGTTGAGGAAGGCTATAATGTTCCGTTACATGTGTATCAATGTTTGGATTATAGTGATGCAACGCTGCGCCCAGATCTAAACTCGCCAGTAAACTCCATACGGCAAACTGCACCATGCCTGAACTTTGCTCTGACCAAACTTCAAAATCATTGGCTTGTAATGGTCTGAATTTTTGCAATTTTTTAACAACATTTAAATCTTCAAAAAATAAAATTGTGCCATAAGCCGCAGTACATTCCGCAATTTTGATTGCTATGCCCTCATAGGCTTTTTCATGGAGATGTTGCTTTTGAATATCTTTGACCATTTTCCAAAATTGCTCATGTGAATTTTGTATCAAAATCACCACGCGCGCGCTCTGACAATTCAGCACTGAAGGACAACAATACACCGTTTCCTTGATTAAATTGATCAACTGTTCTTGGTTATAACTAACTTTTTTACCCAAATGATAAATACTGCGACGCTTGCGCAGATCATCTAAAAATTGATATTCATCCGCTTGATTTTCTTTCTTTTTAAAAAGTAAATCTTTGGATAGTTCTGTTGTTAATACATGACCAATTTTAGACAGAATCGTCATTTTCATTTCCCCAAAAGAGCTAAAAATAAAGGCATAATTTTTTTAGGTATTTTATCTCTAAGGTCTAGGTTTTGTATATTTTATCTTGACATTAATGGCTATTTTTAAGGCAAAAAATCTTTAAAAAACAAAAAACTCCGTAATAGATGGAGTTTTTGTATAATTATTCAACGCAAGGTTAAGTCAATTATTTTTCAGTTTCAAATAAAGCAGCAACAAATGATTTTGCAGAAAATGGACGCAAGTCATCAATTTTCTCACCGACACCGATAAAACGGATCGGAACATGGGTACGACTTGCAATATTGAACAACACACCACCTTTGGCTGTACCATCCAATTTAGTAATGGTTAAACCTGTCAAGCCCACTGCTTCATCAAACATTTCGACTTGATTAATGGCGTTTTGACCCGTACCAGCATCCACCACAAGCATCACTTCATGGGGTGCAGTAGCATCAATTTTTTGCATAACTCGCTTAACTTTGGTTAACTCAGTCATCAAGTTACTTTTATTATGTAAACGTCCTGCAGTATCTGCGATCAGCACATCCACACCTTTGGCACGTGCGCTTTCAAAAGCATCAAAAATCACTGAAGCACTGTCTGCACCATGCCCTTGTGCAACCACTTGGATATTATTACGCTCACCCCAAATTTGTAACTGCTCTGTCGCTGCGGCACGGAATGTATCTCCCGCAGCCAACATGACTTTTTTACCTTCGCCTTGTAAACGTTTTGCAAGCTTGCCAATAGTTGTCGTTTTACCTACACCATTAACACCCACCACCAAAATCACAAATGGGTTTTTATTTGGGTCGATATGTAACGGTTTGACTCGTGGCGCAAGTAAAGCCACCAACTCTTCTTGTAAAGCTTTATATAAAGAATGTGAATAAATCAAATCCCCACGTTCAGTACGTTCAGTTAAATTGGCAATAATAGTTTTAGTTGCCTCCACACCAATATCTGAAACTAATAATTGCTCTTCAACTTCTTCAAGCAATTCATCATCGATTTCTTTCCCACCGATGAGGATATTCACCATACCATCAGCAAGATTTTTACGAGATTTACTTAAGCCTTCTTTCATTCGGCTAAAGAAGCCGCCTTTTGCTTTTGTTTCTTCTTCTACAACCTCTGCCACAGCAGGAATTACTGTTTCTACAGGTTCAATTTTATTTTCAACGATAGGCACATCAACGGCGGGTAAACTAGGTAATGTGACATCGTCATCGCCGATATCTGCATCAATCAAGAATTTATTTTGCTGTTCTTGCATGCCGATTCCTTGAAAAGCATAATATTAAAAAAGAAAGAGTTTAGCACAGATTGCCCTATTGATAAGCGTTTAAGCTGTATTAAAGTGCCTGCTTTGAATGTTTAAGCCGATGTTTTTACAAATCAACCAAAATGCAACATTTCAATATTGATTTAAAACATATTTTTTTTAAGAATAAGATACATACTTTAGACTTTTTAGGATAGGTAGTGCTCAATATCAAAAAAATACCTTTTTATATTTTTTCAACTACTTTATCTCGTTTTGCCCTATGTGGCAGTATTATTCTGGCAACATTTTCTAGTCAAAGCAGTATTGCCAACACACAAAGTCAACTCGCTCGTACCACCTTTGAAACCAGTTTAAACAATGGTTTAAAAGTGATTATTCGAGAAGATCATCGCGCTCCTATTGTAATGACCCAAATTTGGTATGGTGTCGGTAGTAGCGATGAATCAGGGAATTTACTAGGAATGTCGCATGTGCTAGAACACATGATGTTTAAAGGTACGCATAAAGTTCCTAATGATGAATTTACACGTTTAAGTCGTATCTATGGTGGGCGAATTAATGCTGCCACCTACACCAATTACACCAATTATTATCAGCTTTATCCCAAAAAATATTTTCCTTTGGCATTAGAACTCGAAGCAGATCGCATGCAAAATTTAGTGCTACGCCAACAAGATTTTGAGCCTGAAATTAAAGTAGTGATGGAAGAACGTCGTCAACGTACTGATGATAATCCTCGAAATCTCGCTTATGAACGCTTTAAATGGATTGCTTATCCGACGAGCCATCATCGCCAACCTGTCATTGGCTATATGAAAAATCTACAAAATATTCAATTAGATGATTTAAAAAAATGGTACAAAACTTGGTATACCCCAAATAATGCAACTCTGGTGATTGTGGGGGATGTCAATGCTGAACAAGCCCTAAAACAAGTCGAAAAATACTTTGGGAGTATCGCTAAAAAAGCCACACCCGACCGTAATGATGTGCTTGAGTTTGACCGTTTAGGCTATCGTCATATGGAGTTATCATTGCCTGTTCAAGTGCCAAACTTATTTATGGCATGGAATGTTCGCTCATTAGCCACGGCAAAAAATCCACAAGATGCTTATGCTTTAACCATTATCCAATCCTTACTGGATGGTGGAATCTCTGCCCGACTGCAAGACCGTTTAGTCAGAGATAAAAAAATACTGACTGCAATTAGCGTCAGTTATGACCCTTATAATCGTGGTGATAGTCTTTTTGTGATTTCTGCTTTACCTTCTGAAAATGTCACGTTGGTACAAGCACAAGCCGCTATTGAAAAAGAAATGGATTTATTTAAAACAGAATTAGTTAATCAAGCTGAACTAGAACGTGTCAAAAATAATTTCGTTTCTAATCTAGTTTACAGCCAAGACGATATTATTGGGCAAGCCAACATGATTGGAAATTTAGAAGTGAATGGTTTAAGTTTTCGTTTAATGGATGAACTTCCTCAACATTACGACAAAGTCACACCACAAGATTTACAGCGTATTGCCAATATTTATTTTGTTCGAGATAACTTAAGCACTTTGTACTTAAGTCCTGAATCAAATAACAAGAAATAGAAATCAGGAGATATCAGTGCAAAAATTTAAATATGCTTTCGTTATTTCTGCTTTACTATGTTCACCATGGAGTTGGGCTGAACTAGAGCTAGATAATCAAGCAGATGCAGATGCCTTACTCGATGACACACCATTAAAGTCAATCACGACTTTACAAAGTCTCAAAAACCTAAGTCAACAAAAAAGCTATCAAGCGCCTTTTGTCCAAGAGCTATATAACCCACAGAAAGTCAGAACTCTTTTTGTTTCCACACAAGACTTACCTATCGTTGATATTCAACTGACATTTAATGCAGGTTCGGCACAAGATGAAAATATCGCAAAAGGTCTGTATGGGCTGTCGAATATGGCGGCAAGGCTGATGACTGAAGGCACAGAGCAATATACTGCAAAGCAGATAGCCAGTACTTTTGAAGGCTTAGGTGCAAAATTCAGTGTAAATGCCTATCGAGATATGTTCACGGTACGTCTGCGCGTGCTGTCTGATCCCAATAAGCTCAATCCTGCTGTTGATATGATGTTGCACATACTGAAACATGCGACATTTAACAATTCTGGATTGAATCTTGTTTTAAATAATACCAAAGTTGGACAAAAACAAATCCAAGAAAACCCTAACCGCTTAATGGGAATTCGCTTTTATCGTGCAATTTATGGCACCCATCCTTATGCTGAACCAAGTGTAGGAACAAATGCCAGTATTCAAAAAATCACCCCTGAACTGCTTGTACAATTTAGAAATAAATTTTTGGTCGCGCAAAATATGAATATTGCGATCACAGGCAACCTCACCAGTGAACAAGCAACTAATTTAAGTCATGTATTGCTACAAAACTTACCCCAAGGTGAAAAAGCACCTGAGCTGCCAGAACCACTTGAGCAAGCAGATTTTAATATTCAGTTTATCCCCTACCAATCTACCCAAGCTAACATCATAATGGGACATCTCGGCATTAACCGTGAAAATCCTGATCGAGTTGCACTCGAAGTCGCCAATCAAATGTTTGGCGGTAGTGGGTTTAACTCCGTCTTAATGAAAGAGTTAAGAGTCAAGCGTGGCTATACTTATGGTGCTTATAGTAATCTGACCTCAATGCAATCACGTGGACTTTTTAGTCTAAGTTATGCCACACAACAAGAACAAATGATGGAAAGTATTCGAGTGGCTCATCAAGCACTGCGAGATTTTGTACAAAAACCGATTCAACGTAAACAATTAGAAGAAACCAAAGAAGGAATGTTGCGTTCATTCCCAATGTCTTTTAGCAGTAATGCTAATATCAATGCACAATTAGCATCGATTGGTTTTTATCATTTACCTGCAGATTATCTTTCACAATACCAACAACAATTGAGTGCCATCACCGCCAAACAAGTACAAGCTGCTTTACAAAAGCATATTCGTGCTGATCGCCTCACTTTTGTGATTGTTGCCAATACACTTGACCAAGCAGCTTTAAAGAAAATGTTAAATGAAAATTTAGGTATTCACACAACACCCGAAATTAAAACTATGACAGGTGTAAATATTGATACAAAAAATAAATCTGAAAATGAAAAAACTGAGTCAAAAAATTAGAGTAACTGTACAAACTTAATCAAAAATTAGTCCATGCCTATTCATCTTCAATTGCCATTGCTGGATATTCTTTAACATGCTTAGCTTCATAGGCATACGCTCGCATTAACCTCAAATACTCATGCGTTAAAATTTGTGGCTGCGCTTGTAAATGCTGGGCAAATGCTTGTGTATGCGGATAAGTTGCTTGGAGTGACAATTGGCTAACATGTTGATATTTTTCAATACTGATCGGGCGAAACAATGCAAAACTTGCAACCCATAAAATAAAGATCACGATCAGTATGATCCCCATTTTCAAAACAGACTCCAAAGTCATTTTAGACTTAAATTTTAAAAATTGATCTTTTGATATGAGCATGTACTACCTCGAATATATAGGTAGTTTAAGCTCGAAAGCTTTAAAAATATAGTATTTCAGCTAAATGTATATAAATTTGAGGATTATTAAACCTATTAAAGCTGAATAATCCTCTGTGATAAGAGATAAATTTATAAGTAATTCTCAACTAAGCATTCTTTCTTTAGCTTAAAACTGAACGAATAACGGCAAAGTATAAAATCAGTGCAATAATCGCCAAAGCTAAGAACACTGCGAAAATACTGACACCAGCTTCTGCATCTGCTGGATGCAAGTCATCATCGTCTGCCAAACGACGTAACTCGCCATCGTAAACACGATAGAATCCTGCTTTTTGCAAAGGCTCCAAATTTCGTGTATAATCGTAAATACGCTTTCGTTGTGCCAAGCAAAAATCACCCAGATGAATCTCTTGGTGAAAAATTGCATCGTCCAATTGTTTGCGGTGATACTGAGCAAGTGCAACTATTTGAGACTCAGCTGGAGGTACATCAAAATTAAAACCATCGATTGTTTTTGTCATCTTTGTTCTCCTTTTAGTCTTTTCCTCATATAGATTTTAATAAAAATTAGTTTTGATTAATGTTTAATCATGTAATCATAAATCATTCAATCTGTTTGTATAAAAATAGTTGACAAGTTAAGTAAATTGTAATATTAGTTTAATATAGATAGATTAGATTAGTAGCATTAAGTAAAAAGACCTCAAGGGAGGTCTTGAAAAATGATCATAATTACAATAAGGAGTTATATATGATTCATCAAATCTCTCAACATGACTTAGAGCATGTTTATGCAAGTGCGGTAAATACAATTCATTCTGAAATGAATTTTATAGATGCAGTTAAACAGTTAGAAGATGCAGCAAAAGCAGGTCATGGTAAAGCAGCAATGTTCTTAGCAGAACTTTATTATCAAGGTTTCCGTGTAGAACGTGACTCATTAAAAGCGCAATACTGGCAAAAAATGGCCACGATGCAAGCATAATCAAACGTCACTTAGGTGGCGTTTTTTAATGCCACCCTTTTTCTGTTCATATTTATTTACGAATTAACATCAAGCTTTCATCAAAAAAATTGCCGAATCGCTTACAATAGCAGGGAATCAAATTCGATTGCTTAATCATGAAAAAATACATTCATCTTCAACCAATTTCTAAAGAACTTATTATTAAACTTTCCATTTTAAAATCTTTAATGTACTGCGGTGTTTTATGGGGCTTATACCATCAAGGTTGGGCAATGAAAACCGATAAAAATGATGTTTATTTTCCATTTTGGCTTAATTCTTTGCAAGCATATCAATATGCTAGCTTACATTGGCCACAATATACCCCAAAGAGAATTACACCTAAAGACTTTCAAGATGCTCTACTTCCAACCTTAACCCGTTTAAATGTAAAGCCTGCTTTATTTAATTCTTCAGGTCGTAAGTTCAAATTATCTACGACACAAATGCACCATTTTTTCTTTAATAATTCGGTGCAGTTTCAAGCAATTTAAACTTAAATTTTAAGACTTTTATCTAGGCTTAAAGTTATAATTTTACCATTTATCAGAAAATTCAAATATTTCTGATGAAAGATTAAACAAAACATTGTTTTTTCCTGAAATTGTCATACGAAAGTATTTGCATTCTTTTAAAATAGAGCTAAGTTAAAAGAATGCAATAAAAATCGAAAGGAACAATAATTATGACCACCGTTGCTCAAGTCATTCACAATAAAATTGGACAAGAAATCTTTACGGTTTCACCTGAACATACCGTTCTTGAAGCGATCACGATCATGGCAAACAAAGGTATTGGTGCGTTAGTGGTCACTCAGGATGAAAAAGTTGTTGGAATTTTATCTGAGCGTGATTACACACGTAAAATTGCACTGATGCAACGTACTTCTGATCACACCACTGTTGCAGAGATCATGACACTAAAAGTTATTTCTGTTACACGTAACAATACTGTAGAGGAATGCTTGGGGTTAATGACAGATCGTCACTTACGTCATTTACCTGTGATTGAAAATGAAGCATTAATCGGTTTTGTGTCCATCGGTGACCTTGTTAAAGCAGCTATGGAAGATCAACGTCAACTGATCGAACAGTTAAAACAATATATTTCTGGTTAGTATTCTAAATAAATATATTGAGACCAATTAAAGTTTGCATAAAAAACCTAGCCGAAGCTAGGTTTTAACTTATATAAAAATCAGTTCAATCCTAATTTTTCTGCAACAAAATCAGAATCTTTATCGCCACGACCTGAAAGATTTACAACAATTTTTGTATCTTTTGGTAGTTTAGCAGCTTCACGAATTGCCCAAGCGACTGCGTGAGAGCTTTCTAATGCAGGAACAATCCCTTCAACACGTGACAGAGTCATAAAAGCATCTAAACATTCTTGATCTGTTGCTGTTGAATATTCAACACGCCCCAAATCCTTTAAGAAGCTATGTTGTGGTCCCACACCAGGATAATCCAATCCTGAAGCAATCGAATGTACTGGCAAAGGTTCACCATTTTCATCCTCAAGTACATAGCATGCCATACCATGTAGCTGACTTGGCTTGCCTAAAGTTAATGTTGCTGAATGTTGATCCGTGTCCAAACCATGTCCAGCAGGTTCAACACCGACAAGCTTGACATTTTCTTCATTTAAAAATGCAGTAAATGCGCCCATCGCATTTGAGCCACCGCCTACACACGCCACAACATAGTCAGGATTTGTACCAAAACGTTGATTGGTCTGAATTTTAATTTCATCACCAATGATGGATTGGAAGTCACGCACCATTTTAGGAAATGGATGTGGACCTACCACAGAACCAATCGCATAAATAAAGTTTTTCGGGTCTTTTAAATATTCTTCAAAAGCACTATCTACAGCATCTTTTAAAGTTGCAGTACCACGTGTCACAGAGATTAGATTTGCACCCAAAATTTTCATTTTTACAACATTAGGATGTTCTTTTTCGATATCCACTTGCCCCATATGAATTTCACATGGAATCCCAACCAACGCACATGCTGTTGCAAGCGCTACGCCATGTTGCCCTGCACCCGTTTCAGCGATGACTTTGGTTTTACCCATATATTTGGCAAGTAAAGCTTCACCCAAACAATGGTTAATTTTATGCGCACCAGTATGGTTTAAATCTTCACGTTTTAAATAAATTTGTGCGCCACCCAGTTGCTCAGATAAGCGCTTTGCATGAAATAATGGACTTGGACGACCCACATAATGTGCAAATAAATCAGCAAGCTCATTTTGAAATTCCTCAGTGTGACGAATTTCTTCGTATGCCACATTGATTTCATCCATTGCTTGTTTTAGATGTGGTGGAATAAATTGACCGCCATATTCACCAAAAAAACCATTTTCATTGGGTAAGGCAATACCATTAATTTGATGTGTCATCTTATTCCTCTGATCACATAAGTGTTTAAACTAAATCAAAATTATAAATATTTTTCCAGTCTAACGGGATAAGTATTTAGTCAAATCTTCAATCCCTTTTAGCGTCATTGGATACATATGATCTTCAAAAATTTGTTTAATTAAACCGATGGTTTGGGTGTAATGCCAATAATTTTCTTGTTCTGGGTTTAACCACGCTGTTTTTTCAAAATGATTGCGCAGACGGCGTAGCCAAACTTCGCCAGCTTCATCATTCATGTATTCAACTGAGCCACCGACTGATCTTAACTCATAAGGTGCCATACTCGCATCACCGACAACAATGACCCGATAATCTTTACCATAAGTATTTAACAAATCCCACGTATTCATGCGGGTAGATGAACGGCGGAAATTATCTTTCCAAACATAGTCATATAAGCAGTTATGAAAATAAAAGTATTCTAAAGTTTTAAACTCAGTTTTCGCAGCACTAAACAGTTTTTCGCATTGGGCAATGTGTGCATCCATTGAGCCACCAACATCAAACAACATAAGAACTTTGATGCGGTTACGGCGTTCAGGCACCATCTGTACATCTAAAATACCCTGCTTTGCAGTTTCGTAAATCGTACCTTGAATATCCAGTTCTTCAGCAGCACCTTGTCGAGCAAACTTACGCAATCGACGCAATGCCATTTGCATTTGTCGAGTTCCTAATATTTGCTCATCATCTAGGTTTTGATATTTACGTTGCTCCCAGACTTTCACTGCAGAGTTTTTACGACTTGGTCCACCGATACGCACACCTTCAGGATGATCTCCGAATGCACCAAATGGCGATGTTCCCCCTGTACCAATCATGCGATTGCCACCTTGATGTTTTTTATGTTGTTCACGCAAGCGCTCTCCCAACATTTTCATCAATTCTTCCAGCGAACCTGCTTTCATTAACTCGGCACGCTGTTCAGGGGTTAAATGCTTTTCCAGTAACTCTAAATCAAACCAATCTTTGGGTAACTTTTGAACTTTACTCAGTAAATCATCCACATCAAAAGTCTGAATACCCTCAAAATAATCTTTCATGGCACGGTCATATTTATCAAAGAATCGCTCATCTTTGACCATGACTGTTTTTACAAGTTGATAAAAATCTTCTTGGCTTGCAAATACCAAACCTGCTGCAACAGCTTGATTTAAATCAATCAACTCACGTGTTGAAACAGGTATGCCATATTTTCTAAGGGTATAAAACAATCGCACAAACATCTGGCGATCCCCCTATTAACGACGTGACATAAAGGCTAAACGCTCAAGCAATTGCACATCTTGCTCGTTTTTGATCAACGCACCATACAAAGGCGGTATTGCTTTGGACTTATCATGATTACGCAAAATATCTTCAGGCATATCATCAGCCATCAATAAACTTAACCAATCAATCAGTTCCGAAGTTGAAGGTGGTTTTTTCAAACCAGGTACTTGACGAAGTTTAAAGAAAACTTGTAATGCTTCAGAAACCAAAGTCGATGAAATTTTAGGGAAATGCACTGCAATAATTTCACGCATGGTGGCTTCATCAGGGAACTCAATATAATGAAAGAAACAACGACGCAAGAACGCATCAGGAAGTTCTTTTTCATTATTTGAGGTAATAATCACAATTGGGCGTTGTGTTGCAGTAATGGTTTCGCCTGTTTCATAGACAAAAAATGACATTTTGTCGAGTTCATGCAACAAATCATTTGGAAATTCAATATCTGCTTTATCAATTTCATCAATCAATAAAACACAGCGTTCTTCACTGGTAAAAGCTTCCCACAGCTTACCCGGTTTAATGTAGTTTTTAATGTCATAAACACGGTCATCACCCAACTGACTATCACGTAAACGTGATACCGCATCATATTCGTATAAACCTTGTTGGGCTTTGGTAGTTGATTTAATATGCCAAGTGATGAGTTTAAGACCTAAACTTTCAGCAACTTGTTCAGCAAGCAAAGTCTTACCTGTACCCGGCTCACCTTTGACCAAAAGTGGTTTTTGTAGCGCACGTGCAGCCTTTACCGCAAGTTTTAAACTATCAGTCGCGATATACTGCGCTGTACCTGTAAATTGTTGAGCTTCAACAGACATAATTAACCTTTATTTTTTATTTAAAGTGGCGAAATATTTTTAGTCGCAGTTGGTTTTTGCACTGAATTTTTATTTGCTTTGTATTTCGACCAAAAAAAGCCAACAACCAAGCCAATACCGATCACAAAAGTAATCAATGCTGCATTTGACCAAATCAATGGAGAATCTTTGGTTAAAATACCAAATAACAATCCAAAAAATGCTGGTGCAATCGCAGAGTTAGGTCCTTCTGAAATTGTCGGGGTTGCAATGATTGCAAATACAATAATCCATGTAATCCCACCGACTGGCGAAGGTAATCGTTTTGCAATCGAATACCAACACCTTAAAATAATCAGTGTTCCAAGAATATAGACGGTGATCGCAATATTGTCTTCTGGTATAGAATCAAATAGGTTGAGGAAATTTGCCCATATTCCTGATAACTGTTCAAGCACCACGCAGTCCCTCTGGTTCTACCGCATTTGGATTAATTAACCCCTCTGGCGGCATTTGAATAAAGTAGCCTTTGGTTTGTAATGAATCCATCACATGCAAAACATTCACGCGTGCGAGTTTACGAGATTCACTTAATTCCAAATGCATCACATGCGTTGCACGACCAAATGCAACACGCAAAGCTTCAGACAAAACCTCTAATGGATCTGTGTTTTCAGCTTCATTTGAATGATTCGGACGAGCCACATAAAGATACATTTCATCTTTTTTGCTCGACTTATAAATATCACAATGCATTTTATTCAACGGCATAACTAAAACTCAAGCGACAGCATACATGAAAAAAACAATGGATACATTAGCGTTTGTTAACGCATCAGTCGTTATTTTATGCTGTTTGTAAATTCTTTAACCAATCCAATTTTGCATCTTTTATTTAAGAAAATTCTACACTTCCATTTGAGTCGTTAAATATTGTTTATCTTTGGACAATATTTTAAGTAATGGCTGAGTCAATACCTCATAACGCCAACCCAACAAATAACGAGGTAAATCCTGCTCATCACGTTGAAAAACCACATGCTGACATAACGCATTCAGCCACTTTTTACGCATAAGGACTTCTTTTGGAATGTCCATTTCAATGCTTGTATTTAAAATCAAATCATCCATCGCCTGTGAGATTTCTTGCGAAGAATGTTTGATCGGTCGTGCAATACGTAAAGGCCACTCCTCTACATTTGGCAAAAATTTCAATAAATCTAAAATAGTCTTCCCATGTTCACGCACAATGTGAGGACGAATATCTTTTGCTTGTGATAACTGAAAGTTATTCTTTGGATTTTTTTCAACCAGATCATTCATGGTTGAGTTTTTCAAAATAAAACTACGCGGTTGGTTCAGTGCTTTTGCTAATTCCTCGCGCCATAAGCTTAATTGTTGTAATTGCATCAATTGTTTACGTGAATGACGATAATTACCAATATCACTATAAAGTTTGTCTTTCGGTGTTTCTTGTGCGATTTCAAAAGTTAAATGGTTACAATCTTCCACTACACATTGATAAAGACTTTTATCGTTTAATTGTTTTTTTAAATCTGTCGCTAACTGCATGATATATAGAACATCATTGGCAGCATAATTCATTTGTTTACAGCTTAATGGGCGTGCCAACCAATCTGAACGCGTTTGATCTTTATCAATTTCAATATCCAAAACTGTTTTCAAAGCAGACTGATAACTAACTTGTAAACCATGTCCTAAAAAAGACATTGCCACTTGCGTGTCAAAGACATTTTCCAAACAACTTTTTTGTGAATAATGATAAATCAGATCAATATCTTCACTACAAGCATGAAAAACATTTTGCTCTGCTTGGTAAATAGATGCCCAAAATGCAGACAAATCCAGTGTGGTGCCATCGAGTAAAAACACTTGATCACAGACATTGATTTGAAATACACCGAGTTTTGGCCATAAAGTATCGACTTTGATAAACTCAGTATCTAGCCCATAAATTGAACTTTGACGCATTAAGTGAATAACGTGATCAAGTTCGTTTTGCTGATTAATAAATTGAAACATGCCTGTTTGCGTCAAATGTTGCATTTAGATGAACGTTGATTTTACCTTAATATATAAAATATAAATATAATATTTTTAAAGTAATTCACAACAAAAGTTATATTTTTCAGCAATATCAGTACAACAAAACTATTTAACCAATAGTTTTTAAAACTTAATATTCTATAAGTCTATTTATATCCAAATATCACTTAAAAACAATCACCTTAACTCGCTTTATAGGCATCGTGACATAAAAATGCAATTTTTAAATTATAATTCTGACGAACATTTGTAAACATTTATATTAGACTAATAAGCCACTGAAAGCTCAATTTATTATTCTATTTATTTTTCCATATCTCTTTTTAAGATAATGCCCCATCAGATGTTCTAGCAAAAAATAAGCACAGAGCGTGCTTATTTCATTTGCATTCGATTATGAACGGCTTGGCTTAGGGTATGACTATCCACATATTCAAGCTCTCCCCCTTGCGGTACACCTTGAGCTATCCTTGTCATTTGGATACCCAAATGCTTAGTTGCTTCTACCAAATAATGCGCAGTGGCTTGTCCTTCCACAGTAGCATTGGTTGCTAAAATCACTTCTTGAATCTGCCCATTGGACAACCTTTGTACAAGATAAGGAATGCCAATTTCTTCAGGACCTATCCCATCTAAAGGCGATAAATGTCCGCCTAGAACGTGATATTTACCTTTAAAACTACCACTTTGCTCAATTGCCATCACATCTGCAGGTGACTCGACCACACATAAAATCTGATCATTACGTTCTGTAGACTGACAAATATCACAAATTTCATTTTCAGTTAAAGAATGACAAATGCTGCACTCATGAATATAAGAAGTCGCTTCATTCAAAGCATGTGCCAAAGCAATTGCACCTTCTTTATTTTTCATAATCAAATGTAACGCCATGCGTTGCGCTGACTTTGGCCCAACACTTGGCAATATTCTTAAAGCTTGTACTAACTGATCAAAACGGTTGCTAAACACCTACTACGCAATCCTTAGAACATACCTGCAAGACCAGGAGGTAAACCCATGCCTGCATTTGCTTCTTTCATTTTTGCTTCTGATACTGTTTCTGCTTGGCGTGCAGCATCGTTGATCGCAGCAGCAATCAAGTCTTCGATCATGTCTGCATCGTCTTGTAATAATTCTGGACTAATTTCAATGCGTTTTACTACATTGCGACAAGTCATCGTAACTTTCACTAAACCACCACCTGCTTCGGCATGAACTTCAGTTTGAGCTAGCTCTTCTTTTGCCTTTTTGACATTGTTTTCCATTTCTTTTTGCATGCGTTGAGCTTGCTGCATGAGCATATTAATGTTCATAAAATTCTCCGAACATAAAGTGATTCAAATTTTCATTTCTCAAGTCTAAAGTACAATTTAAACTTGAGAATGTTATTGCATTCCAACAGATTCTAAATTAAATCTAAGCCGTGAGAAAGATCACCGATAATATCATCAATGTTTTCTAAACCGACAGATACACGAATAAGACCTTCAACAATACCTGCTGCTTGTTTTGCTTCTGCCGACATTCTGCCATGAGAAGTCGTTGCAGGATGAGTAATCGTTGATTTTACATCGCCCAAGTTACTTGTAATCGACAAGAAACGGGTATGATCAATCACTGTCCACGCCCCTTCACGCCCACCTTTCACAACAAAAGATACCACGCCCCCAAAACCTAATTGTTGTTTTTTCGCCAACTCATGCCCTGCATGGTTTGGTAAACCTGCATAATAAACTTTTTCAACTTTTGGATGTGCATCTAACCACTCTGCAAGTTTTTGAGCACCTTCACAATGTGCTTTCATGCGTAAGCTAAGAGTTTCTAAACCTTTCAAGAACACCCATGCATTGAATGGGCTCATTGAATTACCTAAGGTACGAATGACACTATTAATTTCTTCAACCAATGTATCTTTACCGACCACTGCACCACCTAATGCACGACCTTGACCATCAATATATTTGGTTGATGAATATACGATCAAGTCAGCACCAAATTTTATTGGTTGCTGTAAAACAGGCGTACAGAAAGTATTATCTACAGCAAACAGTGCACCATGCGCATGCGCAATATCCGCAATGGCTTGCATGTCGCCGACTTGAGCCAATGGGTTTGAAGGCGTTTCAATGAAAAGTAAACGCGTGTTTGGACGTATAGCATTTTTCCAAGCATCTAAATCTTCTAAATCTACAAAAGTAACATCAACTGCAAATTTAACTACATATTTTTCAAATAAAGAAATAATTGAACCAAACACAGCACGTGAACAAATGACATGATCGCCCGCTTTAAGATATGCCATACATACTGCATGTACCGCTGCCATACCTGAACTGGTTGCCACTGCGCGTTCTGCGCCATCTAAAACTGCTAAACGTTTTTCAAAAGCCTGTACCGTTGGATTGGTATAACGCGAATAGGTATTGCCTTCAATTTGCCCTGAAAATTTAGCAGCAGCATCTGCCGCATTTTCACAAACGAAAGATGAAGTTAAGAAAATCGGCTCACTATGCTCACCCTCAAAACTACGTGTATGACCTGTGCGAATTGCTAATGTATCAAGTTGGTATTCTATGTCGTCTTGATGGCTCATGTTAAATTCAGTTATCCACTGCCTTTGTAAAGTATTGCTAACATTTTGAGCGCCTAATGTATTTAAGGTCAAGGTATAATCTAAAATTATCGCTTAGACTTCGATCAAACTTTTATGATTTTTGGACAAAAAAGCCTCATGGAACAATTAAAGAGTATTTCCCAAGTTCATTCGAGCAAAATTAAAAACCTGTCTAGACGTATTTTCAATGGTAAATCATTAGTTTTATCACAAAGTACCCCCTATGAAGTGATTGCTCAATACAATCATGCCAAAATTCGTTTTTATGCGGCAGCTGAACGAAAATACCAAGAACCGCTGGTTTTTGTTGCGCCACTTGCGATTAATATGTCGATTTATGACTTATATCCTTACCGCTCTTTGATTAAGTATTTTACTGAACAAGGTTTTGATGTTTATTTATTGGATTGGGGCAAATTAAGCTATAAACATCGTTATCTCAATTTTTTAAACTTTATTGATGAAGCAATTCCCTATTGTATAAATAGAATTCGTGAACATTCTAAAAGTGAACAAATTTCTTTGCATGGTTGGAGCATGGCAGGCATTTTTGTACTGCTTTATACAGCACTTAGACAGCCCAATTATGTCAAAAACCTGATTGTTTTAGGCAGTCCGATTGACAGCTATTCATCAGGGGGTATTGGTAAGTTGTATAAACATCTTAATATGCTGTTGTCTAAAAATCGTAAAATCCAAAAAACCATCTACCACGGCATCATTCCTAAAAAGGTACTTCACACGCCTGGTATTTTAAATGCAATTGGTTTTAAAATTTTAGACCCAAAAGGTTGGTATGAAGGACATAAGCAGCTTCTATTAAATCTAGACAATGAACAGCTTTTACATGAACATGCAACTTTGGGGAATTTTTTAAATCATATGATTGATTATCCGGGTGGCGTAAACCAAGACATGTTGTTTAATATTTGGCTGCAAAATCCACTAAAAAAAGGCACAATTCGATTACGAGATAAAATTATTGAATTAAAAAATATTGATTGTTCTTTATTGGTTGGTGCAGGAATGAATGATCAAATGGTCACAGCAGCTTCGGTTAAGCCTTTGAGCCAATTGACAAATAGTAGTGATGTCACGTTTACTCTTATTCCTGGTGGGCATTTGGGACTGATGTCGAGTTTAAAAAGTGCTGAAGAATTTTGGCCGATGCTTGCCCAATGGTTAGATGAACGTTCAACAAAATTTAAGGACTAAATAATGATCCAATCAGTTGCATTTATTGGCTTAGGCGCAATGGGCTATCGTATGGCTGCACACTTACCTAAACATTTTAATGAAGTCTATGTATGGAATAGAAATCAGGACAAAGCCAAACAACATGCAGCTGAATATGGTACACACGCTGTTGATTTGCAAAAAGCCACTCAGGCTGATGTGATTTTTTCTTGCTTACCCACCAGTCTAGAAGTTGATGAAATTTTGTCACAAGCACAGCTTAAACAAGGCAGTATTTGGGTAGACTGTACCAGTGGTGTGCCCGAATCAGCCAAAAATCAAGCGAAATACTTAGCTGAGCAAGGTGTTCATTTTTTAGATGCACCTGTTAGTGGACAAACTATTGGCGCAGAAAATGCAACGCTGACCTTTATGGTGGGTGGAGATCAAAACGCTTTTGAACAAGCCCTGCCTGCAATGCAAGCGATGGGTAAACTGATTAAACTTGTGGGTGGCTCTGGTGCGGGTTTTGCCGTCAAAGCCATTAACAATATGATGATGGCTGTCCATCTTTGTGCAGCAGCAGAAGGATTTACTACCCTTAAAGCACATGGTGTGAATTTAAATGAAGCCTTAGCATGTATTAATGCTTCGAGTGGTAAAAGTGGTGTTACCGAAACTGCTTTACCACAACGTATTTTCAGCCGTGAATTTCCTTTAACGTTTGCCCTACCGCTTTTGGCTAAAGATACAGGCATTGCCATAGACTTAATCCGAGAAGCAAAATTATCAGCGCCTGTTATAGGTTTAACCCAAAGCTTAATTCAAGCTGCCAATGCTTTAGCAGAACCGAATAGTGATTTTTCTACCGCAGTAAAACTCTATGAATCTTGGAGTAAAATTACCTTAGAATAATTTTTATAGGGAAATAAATAGAGCTGTCATTGCTTAATGATTACAGCTCTATGCATTTTATGATGAATAACTTTATAATAAAACTTATTGATATTTTACATACAAATTTTATTTTTCCCTGAAGACTTTGCCAAATAGAGCTGCTGATCAGCTACTTTAAATAAACTATCAAAATCAAAAACTTGATCATCACTATATGCTATCCCAAAACTTGCAGTGACGATAAACTCTTGTTTCTTATCTAAGCAGACTGGGGTTTGGTTTAAAGCTTTTAATATTCTTGTCGCGATATGATAACAATCTTCTTTGTTGGTATTTTTAAGTAATAATAAAAATTCCTCTCCTCCATAACGAATAACACTATCCGAAACTCTAGAGTTATCTTTTAAAATCTGAGCAACATGTTTTAAAACTAAGTCACCATTAAAATGTCCATATTGATCATTTATATGTTTAAAATTATCCACATCAATTACGATTAAACCATAATCTTGAGGTAAGCCATTAATTATCATTTCATTTTTTATTTTATCTAAAGCTCTTCTATTTAAAACATCAGTTAAACTATCTGTTAAGTACAACCTTTCAATATGCTTAGTTTTCTTATTCCAACTTTCTAAAAGTATGCTTAAAGCAGCAATAATTAAAGCAGAATAAAACACCATATAAATACTAGAATGAACTAAATAAAAATTTTGAATATCAATTGAAAACGTAACATATGGTTGTAATGCAGGAGCATAGTTTATTTTACCTATAACAGTTAAATAAATTAGACCAATAAATAACGTTGTGGTATTAAAAAGGCTAACATAAAAAACTCTTTTGGGATAAGTATCATACAAATCAAACAACTACCAATAAAAATTAAACCATTGGTAATATTAATAATCCTATTGCAAAAGCTGCTACCATCAATGAAATTGCGTTATAATTCACACCAATATGTGCATATAATAAGCTAAACTTATTAATTTTTTTTAATAAAAAACCAAGCAAACATAGCAATGAACCTATCATAATATAAGCAAACAACACTTTATTTGCTAATAATAAAAAAGACACATTTGCTACTGGGTGCTGCATTAATTTAAAAGACATATAAAGCAACCCTATATCCATAAATACAGAGGTTACTAAAATTAATTGTATTTTCGAAAACAAGTTCCAATCAACAATTTTTAGAAATTGTTTTAGAATATTCAAGTTACATTTCCTATGAGAAATTATGCATTTAAATATAAATATTTTGTAAATAAAAGATAATAAAATTATCTAAATTAAATATTACCATCTAAAAAACAAATTTATAAATATTTTTTATTCACTCATTTACTTATTCTTCTTATTCAACTTAATATTAATTTTTATTTAGTAGAAATTTATATTTACCAACAACTTGCTCTAAAATTAACTTTTACATTTTATATTAAAAATTGTTATTTGCCCTGCTAAAAACAAGGCAAATAACAAATATTTAAACTAAACACTCAACATACTATTTAAAGTTTCTGTGACATTTTTAGACTTTACTTGAGGTTTTAATGCTTCGAGTTCAGCTTTTACTTGACTGCGTTGTGGCTCAGCCAAAGTATACCAACGAGATAATGCTTGTAATAAGCGAGAACCAATAATTGGATTTTTCTCATCTAAATACTGCGCAAGATGGATAAAGTGCTGAACCCCAAAACTCCAAGTATTGACAGGATTAGCATTTAAACCACCACTCACAGAGCGAATACGGTTTGGAACACCCAAATCATAATCTTCATGTGAAGTTAAATATTGAATCGTTTCGGCTGTCGCTTTTGGATGTGCTGCTTGAATCATAAACCATTGGTCTAAAGACAAAGCTTCATCTTTAAAACGAGTATAAAAATCTTGTACAACTTCTTGAGCTTGTGGTGCATCATTCCAAACTAAAACTTTTAAAGCACCTAAACGCTCAGACATATTGCCTGTGTTTTGGTATTGCTCATAGGCTAAATCAAAAACTTCAACATCTCCCTGACGTGCCATAAAATTCAGCATGATATTTTTCAACGCACGGACACCCATTGCTTGAGAAAACTCTTTTTGTGCGACAGGATCAAGGCTCAAATAAGTATCTTTGACAAAATCACCTAAACCTCGTGCCAAAGTATTTAATAATGCTTCACGTGCTTCATTGATGATTATAGGATTGTAGTCTGTATCAATACGACTACCCAAATAACCTTCTGACGGTACATCAAACAAACGTGAAGCCAACAATGGATCTTTGGCAATCACGAACGGTAAAGTTTTTTGAATCGCATCAAGATAAATTTGTGCATCATGACCATTCAGTAAAATACGCTCAAGTAAAGTTTGAGCAGCTTGCCATTGGTTAAAACCATTGGTTTCATATTGCAATAAAAATGCAAGCTCTTCATCTGAATAATCAAACTCAAGATTTACAGGTGCAGAGAAACTACGCAATAACGATACTACAGGCTGAGTTTTTACCCCAGTAAACTGAATAGTTGCTTCATTTTGATCAAATAAATACACACCATCTTTGACGCCATTTTCAAACAAGGCTTCCGAATTAAGTTGCAATTGCTCCCCTGTTTTTGCATCAAAAAGTGCTAATGCTACAGGAATCGGCACTGCTTTTAAATTTGGATATTTAGCATTGCTTTTTAAACTTTGTTTAAAATTCAAGGTGTAGGTTTGTGCTGTAGCATCATAAGTTGCTTGTACTTCTAACTTTGGTGTTCCTGGTTGGTTGTACCACGTTAAAAATGCTGACAAATCAACACCTGAACCCGCAGTTAATGCTGCAATCCAATCCTCAACCGTGACCGCTTGACCATCATGACGTTTAAAGTATTCATCTGTACCTTGGCGGAATTTCTCTTTACCGAGCAGAGTCGCCATCATACGGTTAATTTCCGCACCTTTTTCATATACAGTTGCGGTATAGAAGTTATTAATTTCGACAAAATGGTCAGGACGTGGTGGATGTGATAATGGCCCTGAATCCTCTGGGAATTGATGTGCTTTTAGTACTGCAACATCATCGATACGTTGTACCGCAGCAGATTGTAAATCTTCTGAGAATGATTGATCACGGAAAACCGTTAACCCTTCTTTTAAGCACAATTGGAACCAATCACGGCAAGTAATACGATTACCTGTCCAGTTATGGAAATATTCATGCGCAATCACTGATTGAACACGCATAATTGCCGCATCAGTCGTATATTCTTCGTCTGCTAAAACGCATGAAGTGTTGAAAATATTTAAGCCTTTATTTTCCATTGCTCCCATATTAAAAGCACTGGTTGCTACAATCATATAATTATCAAGATCATAAGGACGACCATAATGCTCTTCATCCCAACGCATTGAATGTTTTAAAGCTTCCATTGCAATGTGGCATTTAGGAATGTCTTTTTCTTCTGCATAAATTTCCAAAGCAACATCACGCCCTTCAGAAGTGGTATAGCGGTCTTTAAGCACCGCCAAATCACCAATCACACAGGCAAATAAATAACTCGGTTTTTTAGTTGGGTCTTGCCAAATCGTATAATGACGACCTTCGCCCGCTTCCCCTGCTTCGATCAAATTACCATTTGCAAGGAGTACAGGGAATTTTTTATCTGCTTCAACACGTGTAGTAAAGACTGAAAGTACATCGGGGCGATCTGGATAAAAGGTAATCTTACGGAAACCTTCAGGCTCATTTTGAGTCACAAATAAATCACCTGCTGCTTGATACAAACCTTCAAGCTGAGTATTTGATTCAGGATGAATCACCACTGACGTTTCAAGTATCACTTGGTCAGGTGCATTTTGAATAACTAATTGTTCTGCATCTAATTGGTATTCATTTTCAGTTAACTGTTTACCGTTTAAAGAAATGCTTTTTAATTCTAAGTCACGCCCTAGAAGAACCAAATCACCTGCAGTCTGACGTTGCATGACGAGTTTGGCATTAACATTGGTATGGTCATCATAGACTTGAATATCTAAATCAATCGAATCAACAAGATAAGAAGGTTTTTGATAGTCTTTTAAATAAACAGTTTGATCTGCTTCAATTACTGGGTTTGCGGCGATATTCATATGATGTCCTAATCCTATTGTCTGATTTAGACTTATAATCTGTGAGGTGATTTGATCATAGGTCAAATTTCACAATTTGTCTGTGTAAAGCTTTGTTTTTGTATATGGGTCTTTGTACATTTATTTTCAATCGTGGTGTTATGAAAAATATGCAAAAGCTTATTTTTATAGCGTCTTAGTTAAACAAATGATTTTTATATTTGATGAATTTTTAAATTGATGTTTTTTTGAAAGATTGGATTGAGAATGTATTTAAAACTTATTCAATTATTAAATAAAATTATGCTTAGGCTATTTTTAAGCATCATTTTTTTATCACGTTGCATAAACAGATTGAATATATAGAAATATTTTAGATTAAATAAGAAAGCTAAAAAATTAAAAATAATTAAAATGAAAAACGCCCAATTTTAAATTAGGCGTTTCCTTTTAAAACATATTTTACTTGAATCGATTACGCATCTAATTCAGCAAGTACTTCATCCGTAAATTCAACGTTGGTATATACGTTTTGTACGTCATCCAAGTCTTCAAACATATCGATCATTTTCAAGATTTGTTTAGCTTGATCAATATCTGTGATTTCTGCTTTAGTCGATGGATTCATGACCACTTCGGCATTATCAGACTTCAAACCTGCTGCTGCGAGCGCATCTTGGACTTCACCAAATGATTCTGGTGTCGTAATCACTAAGATTTCATCTTCAGCTACTTCGATGTCTTCAGCACCTGCTTCTAAAGCAACTTCCATGATCTTATCTTCTAAAGACACATCTTCAAAAGTAATCTCACCACGCTTGGTAAACATGTAAGCCACAGAGCCTGCAGTTCCTAAGTTACCACCAGTTTTAGAGAAACAATGGCGAACCTCTGGAACGGTACGGTTCAAGTTATCAGTCATGGTTTCAATAATAACTGCAACACCACCAACACCATAACCTTCGTAAGTGACTTCTTTTAAATCTTCATTATCTTCGCCACCAGCACCACGTTGAATAGCACGGTTAATCGTGTCACGTGTCATATTTGCAACCAATGCTTTTTCTACTACAGCACGTAAACGAGGGTTACTTGCAACGTCTGGACCGCCAAGTCGAGCTGCTGTTACAATTTCACGGATAAATTTAGTGAAAACTTTAGCGCGGCTCGCATCTTGTTTTGCTTTACGATGCTTGGTGTTTGCCCACTTGGAATGACCCGCCATGCGAAATATGCTCCTTGTAGAATGGCCTTATGCCATATCAAATTGAAAGTGATTCTACCATAAGCACTTTTTTTTGAGAAAGTGTCTTTTTTTGAGAAAATATACAAATAACTAACTTTTTTGAGTTTCTGGAATAACAATATCCAAATCTGCATGCTTTTTATAAAGCTCTTTGATCAATGCCAAATCATGCTCTAATTCAGTTGGATAAATTTTACCAAAAATCCCGCCCTGCTTATTTTTATTATTGATGTACATCAACACAATCGGAACATTCGCTGCTTTGGCAATATGCCAAAACCCAGTACGAATAGGTTTACGTGCTTCACCATTTTTAGCACGTGTTGCTTCAGGTGCAATCACAAGATTAAATTCATCATTGTCTTGGAAATGCTCAACCATTTGAGAAACGATGTCTTTATTGGATTTACGATCTACAGCAATTCCCCCCAATGCCTCAAGCACAGGTTTAAATGGCCCTTTAAACAGTTCTTTTTTAATTAGAGTATGAATTTTAAGATTATAAATTTGGAAAATCGCCAATGAAAGGACTGCATCCATCATTGAAGTATGTTCAAAACCAATAATTACTTGTTTTTTTTCTAAGACATCAGGCTCAACATGATATTTTACTCCAGCAAGTTTGAAGGCAAGTTCACCTAATTTTTTCATTTAAATCTAACCCATGACTGATATGGAAATGCGAATTTTGAAAGTATTTCATTAAAATTACAATGATATATTATTTGTGTTTTACATTTCCTTTGTAGTGATGTGCAAGCCACTTATATTTAAAGTAATTTATTTTTTACGATCATCTGATAGTTTTTTGGGGTCATTTTCATCCAGCGCTTAAACGCTCGGGTAAATTGAGATGTTTCAGAATATCCTAATTGTATAGCTACCTGCTCTATCGAGTTTTTTTCATTATTTAATAATAGCTTTGCATGTTTTTTTCGGACTTCATCTTGAAGTTTTAAAAATGTAGTCCCTTCTGCAGAAAGTTGACGTTGTAAAGTCCGCTCAGAAATATTGAGCTTTTCCGCCACTTCATTCAGTTTAAAAAAACCCTGTACTTCATCAAATAACAACTCCTTGACCAATAAACTGGTTTGATTTTTCTCCCCCAATTTAATCGAGAGCTGGTTAATATCACGTTTACATTGTTCACGTGCTAAACGTGCAATCATTGGGTCTGCCATGACTAGACCAAATTCTAAGTGTTGCTTGGGAAAAACTAAACGATTAACAGATTGATTAAATACAAACTTGGTCGGAAGTTCAGACTGAATCCGTTCAAAATATTCAGGTTGCGCAAAGTCAAACTCTATCCAACCTGATAAATCTTGCCCTGTTAAAGCTTTAGACATTTGCACAAAACCCAGCATCATAAAAATTAACCCTGTTTGATTCAAACGATACTCAGGCAAAGGCTGATCTAAGTACAAATACGCGATGTCACCTTCAATGTCTAAACGTGGTTTCAGTGCTGCACAGCGCATTCCAATAAACTGCTCCATCACAGATAAGGCCTCACCCAAATTTTTTGAAACCATTGCAGCCATCCCCACACTGCCATGACAAGACACGGTCATTTGTAAACCCAAATAAATTCCAAGTGCAGGTTCATGGGTCAGTCGTTCAGCATTTTCAAGTAAGCGATTAAACTCAATAAAATCCACATACCAAAAAGTTTGTTGTAACTGTTCGGCTTGGATTTTGGTCGACTTTAAGAGTTGTTCGATGGAAATGTCCCAACGTTGCACCACGTCAATGAGTAAATGCACATAAGTGCCAGGTAATGCAGGCTGTATCTGATTCATCTTATTTTTCTGTCATCTTGGCGTAAAATGGTAAAAACTGTCAGCTTATGAACTATGCCATAGTTTCATGTTCAAGCATAGTGTCGCCGAAAACTAAAATTTTATTTTAATACCACAGACTATTTCGGAAGATAAACATGAAAGTTCTAGTAACAGGTGGCGCAGGTTTTATTGGCTCACATATTGTAAAAACCTTGCTTGATGCACAGCATGAGGTACATGTACTGCATTTACCTCATGAAAAATTAGACAATTTAAAAGGTCTAGAGGTTGAGCTGATTGCTGGAGACATTACTGATGCTGCAAAAATGGACGAGGCAGTTAAGGGTTGTGATTGGGTATTTCATACCGCAGCAATTTATGCACTTTGGTTAGCAAAACCTGAACTGATGCGCAAAGTGAATGTTGAAGGCACACGTACCGTTTTAAATGCTGCCAAAAAAGCAGGTGTTAAACGTGTGGTCTACACCAGTACAGGTGCGTGTTTTGCAGGTCAACCGAAAGGCATTCAAGGCACTGAAAATAGCCCATTCGCTTTGGGCGTGACAGGTGATGCCTATGTATTGACTAAGTTTGAAGCGCATCAGGTCGCATTGCAATTTGCCGCAGGTGGTTTAGATGTTGTGATTGTCTGCCCAACAGGTCCTGTAGGTCCTTGTGATATTGCACCAACGCCAACAGGAAAGTTAATTTTAACAGTAGCAGCGATGCCTGCACTTGCCGTTCCTGCTGCAATCAACAATATGGTCGATGTCCGTGATGTAGCCAAAGGACATTTACTTGCTGCTGAAAAAGGGCGTACAGGCGAAACTTATATCTTAGGTAATCGTGATTTATCTGGCATTGAAATGGCGAAAATGGTGCATCGTTTACTTGGCGTTTGGCGTCCTGTTATGCCGATTCCATCATTGATTGAAGGTGTGTCTTCACAAATGGCAGGTCATTTAGCGCTGTGGGTTACGGAGCATATTACTCATAAAGCCCCCCTTGTCACGCCATCCGCAGCCAAAATTGGTCAAATGGGGACGTCATTCAACTGTAGTAAAGCCATTTCAGAACTTGGTTTGCCACAAACACCGATTGAAATCGCCATTCGGGATTCACTGCAATGGTTTGCGCAAAATGGCTATATCCACAATAAATCATTAATCAAAAAAATTGAAAATATTTCAATTTAAAAGGTTAGGAGTTTTGTGATGGGCGAATTTATCAATCATCAAATTACCGCACGACGTTTAAAGTTTGATTTTAGCCAAACCCCTGTGCATTGGATCGAGGGCGATGCTTATGCAACGCATGTCATGAATGTGCTGAATATCGCCATTACCCAAATTGAGCATTGGTTTTGTCGTTTGGCAAATCAAACCTTACAGCATGTGTCTGACCCAAACTTAGTTGCAGATATTAAAGGGTTTATCGCACAAGAAGGCGCACATGCAATGGCACATCAAGGTGCTGAGCAATATTTCCGTAAACACGATATTAACATTCAGGATTATAAAAAATTTCTGGATTGGGCATTTAAAGATATTTTGTCAGATCAGCCTTTGGGTATAACACTCCCAACAGCGCAGCTACAAAAATTATGGCTGGCTTATCGTATGGGCATGATTGCAGTATGGGAGCATTATTTCTGTTCCTTTGGTACGTGGGTTTTGGATGCCGATGGTTTGGACAATGCCGATCCTGTGATGCTCGACATTTTACGTTGGCATGGTGCGGAAGAAGTTGAACATCGTACGGTGGCGTATGATGCCTTTCGTGGGCTTGTTGGTGATGGTTTAAGTGCCTATGTATTGCGTCAAAGCAGTGCTGCAATTGCCTTCCCTGTCATGGCAATCGGTTGGCTAGGAACGGCATCTTATCTGTGTCATATCGACCCACATGCCAACGCCAAAAAATATGCCTTTAAAAATCCGATTCGCGCCTTAAAACAATTTCATCAGTCTTCCAAGCAGAATCGTGTACCGAGTTTAAGCATGATTTTTAAATCACTGAAACATTGGTCGACTTTGAGTTATCACCCTGAACATGATGGTGATGTGAAAAAAGCACTGGCTTATTTAGAGAAATCTAATGCAGCACGAATTGCACAGGCAGGTTGAGATGCAAGGAAAATTACTTCATATCAATGTCGATCAATTACGTTTGACTGCCAATCTATATGGTGATGCAAATCATCCTTTGGTGATTTTACTGCATGGTTTTCCTGATACACCACGCAGTTGGGACCAAGTTTACCCTGAACTTGTGCATGCAGGTTATCAAGTGCTTGTCCCTTGGCTTCGTGGCTATACACTTGAATCTGTCAATAAAAATGCACATTACGGCATTGCTTCAGCAGCTTCGGATGTGCGTGCATGGTTGCAATCTCTCAATATTTCAACGTGTCATCTGGTTGGACATGATTGGGGCGCAGCGATTGCGATGGCATATGCAAGCCAACATCCTGAACATCTGAAAAGTATCAGTTTGTTAGCAGTACCACCGATTCCAGAAATGCAGTTTTTATATAAAGCCATTTCAGCGATGCCAAAACAATTGCTGATGTCCTCATATATGCTGCTGATGCAATCAAAAATTGCACCGTATTTACTCGCCAAAAATCAAGCAAAATTTGTTGAGAATATCTGGAAAGAATGGTCTCCGACTTGGCAATTTTCAGAGCAAGATTTTGCGGCGACACGACAGATTTTTAAGCAGCGTCAAATTGCATGGGCAGCAACACGTTATTACCGCAACTTATTTGCGATCCATCAACGTAAGAATCTCACTGCCAATCAGCAACTTTTTGCACCGATTGCTGTCCCCACGCTTGCGCTTGCAGGTTTGGATGATGGTTGTATGAACATCAAACTGCATCGAACTTTAGCCAAGTCGCAATATTTCCAAGCTGATCTAAACACGGCTTATCTTCAGGATTGTGGGCATTTTTTACAGGCAGAACAACCCTTTGAGGTTGCTGCGCATCTGCTTCAACATTTTCAAGCCAATTCAGCATTTACAAACTAATTCAGCATTTTAGAGTTTAAAAGATATGAAAAAAACAGATCAAAACAACATACGACACGTTGATGTTTTAATTATTGGTGCAGGACCTTCAGGTTTAAGTACTTGTATTAAACTGAATGAAAAAGGCATTCGCAACACGATCATTTTAGATATGGCAAGCCGTATTGGGGGGACTTGGGCACTGAATGATTATCCTGGTTTATTCTGTGATGTGCCAAGTGAAATGTATTCTTTGGGCTATGCACCCAATCCAAACTGGTCAAGAACTTATGCACCACAAGCTGAAATTCGTGAATATTTAGAAGGTGTTGCAACTAAATTTAAAATTTTAGAACAAATCAAACTCAATACTGAAGTAACTCAAGCCATCTGGAATGAAACTCAAAAAGTTTGGAATATCCAAACTCGTGATGGTCAAGAGTATGTTGCTCAGTTTTTTGTACCTGCTACTGGTTTTATTGGCGAGGCAAAAATGCCTAGCTTCCCAGGTCAGGAAAAGTTTAAAGGTACGATGTTTCATTCAGGAAAATGGAATCACCAACATGATTTAACAGGTGAAAAAGTGGCAGTTATTGGCTGTGGTGCATCTGCCATTCAGTTCTTACCTGCAATTCAGCCCAAAACTGGACATATTTATAGTTTTCAGCGTACACCTTCTTGGGTACTGCCTAAGCCTGATTTTGCTGTTCCAAAGCTCGTAAAAACAGCATTCAAAAAAGTTCCTCTGCTTGAAAAAGTCATTCGTGAAAGTGCTCTGTGGAGTTTAGAACCTTCTTTGCCTGTTTTTATGAATGAAAAAATCATGCAAAAACTCCATGCACTAGGTAAGTTAAATATTCATCTAAGTATCAAAGATACAACAATGCGTGAAAAGCTCACTCCTGATCATACCTTAGGATGTAAGCGTCCTTTATTCTCAAACAATTGGTACAGCGCTTTAGCAAAACCGAATGTGAGTGTGTTATTTCAAGGCTTATCGCATATTACTGAAAATGGTGTTGTGGGTGAGGATGGTCAAGAAATTGCGGTAGATACCATCATTTTTGGTACGGGTTATGCGGTCGCTGAACCTGCAATTTACAGTATTATTCAAGGGAAAAATCAAAAAACATTAAGCCAAACATGGCAACGTAAACCACGTGCCTATATGGGTATGGCAATTCATGGTTTCCCGAATATGTTTATGATGCTGGGGCCTAACTCGCAAAATACAGTAGGATCTGTGATGTGGACTTCTGAACAACAGTCGATTTATATTGCAAAAACCATTAAGAAACTGATGAATAAGGGATTAAAACGTATTGAAGTCAAGCAAGTGATCCAAGATCAATTTAACAGTAAAATTGATAAACGCTTAGTGAAAATGCCTGTGCGACCTGATGTATGTAAAAGCTATTATCTAGACGATGCAGGACGTAATCATATTATTTGGCCTGAATTCGGCTTTGTGATTAAACGTAAATTAAATCAGGTCAATTTGAAAGAATATAATACAACGCACTAAATAATTTATAAATTTTAAAGCTCACTTGGTTGAAGTGAGCTTTAATCTTAAATGATTTTTTAGATTGATTATTTGCTTTCCACATATTTTTTAAGATGATCTGCCATAGCCCATTGCGATCCTAAAAACATATATAAAGCTTCGATCTCTTGTTTTGTTGCACCCTGCATAAATTTTGTATCGAGGGTTACATCGATCGAACGTTTAAATGTAGTTACATTTTTTGATTTTTCCGAAAACTCATAAGTAATACGAGAATGTATCGGCACTGAGGCAAACGTTTCTAGGCCTGAAATCACAAACTTTTTATTGGGAATATATGTTTCAACATTCCATTCATTTGTCCAGTCTTTAATACCTGGCGTAAGACTTGAAATTGTTTCTTTAAACTTTGTATTTTTAGCCACCTGAACATTTTCTGGCGCAATTTTTTGAGTAACACCTTTGTTAATCTCAGGCCAATTATTCACATTGGTTAAAGTTTTAAAAACCTCTGATACAGGACGTTGAATTTCAACAACGGCATAACCACCTGTTGAATAATTTAATGCTGCGCTTTTCGTTGCTTGTTCAGCTGGTTGGGCATTTTCCACAGGCTTTGCTTGTGTAGCACCTGAAATCAACACGCCCAATAAAACCGTTGCCGATAAAAGTTTTTTCATGAAACAACCCTCTTCACTATAAGAATGCCTTGCATGCCATTAAAACATACAACATAACTCGATTTACAAATAAAATGGTATGAAACAAAAACTTGATTAATGATTCATCATAACCTGATATTTAGGCTAATACGATTCACTTTCATGAAACAGATTGTTCTATTTATTGATTTATTTAGATAAAAGCATTGCAATACATTCTACCTACTTAAACAAAAAAGCCTTGCATCTCTGCAAGGCTTCACCCGATCTTTTGCGCTGACTCAGGTGATTGTTCTTCAAGTTCATTTTTATTTAATTTTTCAATAGCAATCTTGGCTACCTACTCAATTATTTCGACAATAAAAAAACCTGCATCGATTGGGTTAGATGCAGGTATAAACTTTGAATCACATATTATTATAATAACATTAACATATTAAATTTAAAACACGTCATTAGAGATAATTGCAAAATAAATCACAAATTGTTTGGAGTATTTCGCATTATTCCATTAATTTTAAGAAACTTAGATGTATGAAAGGTCGAAAACAACAACTATACTTAATTCTCTTCCACAACACCCAACTCAATATTTTTTAAAATCGCACAATCTGCTTGTTCATTTCCAGAACAGTGATTGGCTGAATGTTGCAATAAATTCACCATCGCTTGTAATTGTGCGATTTTCTCATTCAACACTTGAATATGTTGTAACGTCAGTTGCTTGACTTCAGCACTTTGCCGTTCGGTATTTTTCCATAAAGACAATAATTCTTTCATTTGTTCAGAGGAAAAACCCAAGTCACGGGCATGGCGAATAAAACTCAAAGTTTTTAAATCTTGATCTGAATACACCCGATAGCCTGAACTGGCACGTTTTGCCTCATCTAATAAACCAATTTGCTCATAATAACGAATCATTTTGCTGGAAATGCCAGACTGTTTGGAAACTTGACCAATGTTCATATTCAGCTCCTGATTGATTTCAGAGTTTAAACAAATGATCATTTAAACCCTGAAAATGAGACCTTTTATACTTCAAATTTAACTGCATTAAAATATTTTAAACGTAAGGCATTGCCCAAAACAAATACTGAGGATAATGCCATTGCGCCTGCGGCAAAGATTGGTGAGAGTAAAATTCCAAAGCTTGGATATAAAATCCCTGCAGCGATTGGAATCAAAGCGATATTATAAATAAACGCCCAGAATAAATTTTGGTGAATATTGCGAATAGTGGCTTTACTTAGCGCAATCGCATTGGGAACACCTTGTAAATTGCCTGACATTAATACCACTTCTGCAGCTTCCATTGCGACATCAGTCCCAGTACCTATGGCAATCCCGACATCCGCTTGCGCTAAAGCAGGTGCATCATTAATACCATCACCCACAAAAGCAACTCGCCCATATTTTTGCTGCAATTGTTTCACCACATCGACTTTGCCATCAGGCAAAACTTCTGCTTCGACTTGGTCAATCTTTAATTTATTGGCGATGGCTTGAGCGGTATGTCGATTATCGCCTGTAATCATCGCAACTTTGAGATTTAGTTTATGTAATGCCTCAATTGCAGCATAGGTTGATGCTTTAATCGGATCTGCAACCGCAACGATTGCCGCTAATTTCTGCCCAATTGCTACATAAATCGGGGTTTTCCCTTCATTACCTAAACGTGCAGCTTCAGATTCAAAAGCACTTACATCCACACCGATTTCATGCATATAACGGTCTGCGCCGATTTGAACAGCTTGCCCTTCTACTTCGGCTTGAATCCCTGAACCAGTGACCGAATCAAATGCTGTTACAGGCAAGAAGCTGATATTTTCCTGTTGCGCTGCATCCACAATCGCCAAAGCAATCGGATGTTCAGACTTGGCTTCAACTGATGCGACAATTTGTAAAACCTGCTCACGCCGAAAGCCATCTAAGACCTGAAAATCGGTTAATGTCGGTTTTCCCTCAGTCAATGTACCGGTTTTATCGACTGCAACCACTTGTACATCTTGCAACAATTGTAATGCTTCACCTTTACGGAACAAAATGCCCATTTCAGCACCACGCCCTGTACCCACCATAATTGAGGTTGGCGTTGCTAATCCCATTGCACAAGGACAAGCAATAATCAGTACCGCCACAGCATTAACCAAGCTAAAAGTTAAAGCAGGTTCAGGACCGAAAATAAACCAAACCAAAAATGTTAACAGTGCTAAGCCCATTACCACAGGCACAAACCACATGGTAACTTTATCGACCAAGGCTTGAATCGGCAACTTTGAACCTTGCGCTTGCTCAACCATACGAATGATTTGTGCTAAAACTGAAGACTCTCCAATCGCCGTGGCACGAATATTTAAAGTTCCATTTTGGTTAATTGTGCCGCCGACAACAGATTGACCTTCTGATTTTTCTACAGGAATAGGTTCACCTGTAATCATCGACTCATCAATATAGCTATGCCCTTCGACCACTTCACCATCTACAGGCACGCGCTCACCTGGACGTATTTCAACAATATTGTCATTGTTCACTTGTGAAATTGGGACTTCTAACACCTGTCCATTTTGATGAATACGTGCTGTTTTCGGTTGCATGCCGATGAGATGTTGAATAGCTTGGGAGGTTCGCCCTTTGGCTTTAGCTTCAAAATAACGTCCAAGCAAAATCAAGCTAACAATCACCGCAGCGGCTTCATAGTAGACATTGACCGTACCTTTGGGTAACACATGCGGTAAAAATGTAGCAACCAATGAAAAGCTATATGCTGCCAAGGTTCCGACTGCTACCAAAGAGTTCATATCGGGTGCAAAACGCAATAATGCAGGAATCCCTTTTTGATAAAATCTACGGCCAGGAAAAATCAACACCAAGGTAGTTAATACAAACTGAATCAACCAGCTTTGTTGTTGTCCAATATTGTGCATGACCCACATATGAAATGCAGGAATCATGTGTGAGCCCATTTCTAAAATAAAAACAGGTAAAGCCAAAACCAGAGAAATGATTAAATCTCGTTTTAATTCGTTCAGTTCATTGGCTTTTTTATCTTGTTGTTCAGTTTTATTGTCTGAAACGAGTTTGGCATCGTAGCCTGCTTTTTTTACAGCTTGAATCAAGCGATCACTACTCACGCTTGCATCTGCTTGAATCCATGCTTGTTCAGTGGCTAAGTTCACGTTGGCTTGTTGCACACCTTCGACTTTTTTAAGTGCTTTTTCAACACGTGCTACACAAGATGCGCAAGTCATCCCTTCAATACTTAACTCAATAGCAGGAGCTGCGACCACATCATAGCCAGCCCGTTCTACAGCTTTGATTAACTGAAGACGATCTAAAGGTTGTGCTGAGCTGATAACTGCTTTTTCAGTCGCAAGATTGACATTTGCACTATCCACCCCTTCAACTTTTTTGAGCGCTTTCTCAACACGTCCTACACATGAGGCACAGGTCATCCCCTCAATGGTTAACGTTTCTTGATATGCTGCTGCATTTGTTTGTTGTGAGCTCATATTGACCTCCCATTTAAGATTCTGTTTTAAGCATACAGATTGACATCATGGTAAGGTCAAGCAGTTTTTTAAGATAAATTTAAAATATAAATCATGCATCATTTACCGCAATAAATAATCAAGCATATATACAATGGCATGTTTTATTTAAACGCTCTCTAAGCTATTTTCAACAAAGTGTAAATGATCGACACCCCAAAACATTTCATCTTTAACAAACCAAGTCGGTGCACCAAAAACACCACGTTTAACGGCTTCTTCAGTTAAAAATTTCAACTCATTTTTAACTTTTTCATCACTCAGCCAAGCTTCTACTTGGTCTTTATCCAAGCCAACATTTTCAGCAACTTGAAGCAATTCAGTTAACTCATTTAAGTTTTTAGGATGATGAAACATCGCATCAAAAACACCTGTGAGAACTTTTAAAAACTGTTCAGGTTGAAAGAGTTGAGTAGCGGTAATTAAACGCATTGCATTTAAAGTATTGATTGGGAAATTAGGATTCATTTTTACAGGAATATTCCACAATTTTGCCCAACGTTTCAAATCGGTCATAGAGTATTGAGCTTTTGCAGGTACAGCCATCGGACTATTATTTCCAGTCGCTTTAAAAACAGCACCTAACAAAATCGGTTTCCATATAATTTCTGCTTGATATTTTTCAGCAATTTTTTGAATTTGATGAAATCCCACATAGCTATATGGACTACCAACATCAAAATAAAACTCAATAATATTCATGATTGATTCCTTTTTTGTTTAACTTACTTTTTCTTAGTTACAAACTTATTTAAATTGATAGTTTAAATCAAGATCACCATTTGCTCACCATTTCTCCATCCACGGTCGTAAATCTAATTCATGCGTCCAAGCATCTCTTGGTTGCTGTGCCACATGCCAATAATTTTCAGCAATATGGTCAGGGTTTAAAATACCATCTTGATCCTTTTTTGCATAAATTTCTGGAAAAGTAGTTTCAATAAATTCTGTATCAATTGCACCATCTACCACGATATGCGCCACATGAATATTTTGTGGCCCTAACTCACGTGCCATACTTTGTGCCAATGCACGCAAAGCATGCTTTGCTCCTGCAAATGCAGCAAAATAGGCAGAGCCACGCAAGCCTGCTGTTGCACCTGTAAAAATAATAGTTCCTTGTTGGCGAGTGACCATACGTTTTGCAACTTCTCTACCCACCAAAAATGCCGCAAAACATGCCATTTCCCAAATCTTAAAATACTTACGTGCAGTTTCATCTAAAATACTACAGGGCACATTGGCACCTATATTAAAAATGAGTACGTCAATTGCACCGATATTACTTTCTATATGTTCAATCAACTCAATGACTTGTTCTTCTTTACGTGCATCAGAAGCAAAACCATAAGCTTCACCACCTTGTTGTTGAATTTCCTCAATTAAAGGCTGTAATTTATCGGCATTACGACGTGTCATACAAGTGGTATACTCACCTTTGGCAAAGCGTTTAGCAATTGCTCCACCTGTTGCATCACCCGCACCAATCACTAATGCGACTTTTTTCTGTTGCTGATTTTCATGCAATATTTCACTCATTTATTGTTCCTTTTTCGCATTTTTATAAAATAACGATCGTTACCATAACGATTACTATGTTATAGTTTTTAAACAGCGTCAAGAAAAAGATAGTGGGATTTTGTATGCGATATAAAGCAGGTTATAAACAACAAAAACGACAAGAATTGCTCACAATCTCTGGACAGTTAGCAAAAAAAAATGGTTTTCAAGCCACAGGTGTAGACAGTTTTATGAAAGCTGCTGGTGTGACCAGTGGTGCTTTTTATTCGCATTTTTCTTCTAAAAATGAACTCTTTAAAGCACTATTAGAAAATGAATTACAACGTAGCGTTCATTTATGGCAAAAAAATCCACACAATGAAATTGGAGCGTGGGTTGATTTTGAACTTGAGCGTTATTTATCGGAACAACACTTAAATCATCCCGATCATGGCTGTATTTTACCTACTCTTGCCGTTGAAGTTGCACGTGCTGACAATGAAATTAAACTTGCCTATCAACAAGAACTCATACGAGGCTATCAGCTTTTTGAACAACATTTAGGTGATGCGCAATTGGCTTGGGGTTTTATGTCGCAATTGGTAGGTGCAATTTTATTGGCAAGAAGTGTGTTAGATGACAACATTCGACGATCTATTTTAGAATCAAGTAAATACTTTATTCATACCGCACTAAAACAACATCAAGCTCAACAGAAGCTTTAAGTAAAAGACTTAAATTACAGTGAACATTTGTTGAGAATTACTTATTTAAAAATTACTTAAATTCGTGTGCTTTTTGTGTATTGTCTATCAATTTTTCTGGAATGGCTTTTATTTTTTTCTGCGCTTTTGCTACAGTATTTTTAAAATTTTACATATGATAAAAACGCATGACAAATAGCAACTTTCCTAAAACCATTTATGCGATTCAACATTTAGCATTTGAAGACTTAGGCAGCCTTGAAGATATTTTTTATCAACTCGGTTATCGTGTACGTTATTTTGAAGCTGGCGTTGATGATCTTAGAAAAGCCTTTGAACATGAAGGCTTACTCATCATTTTAGGTGGCCCAATTGGCGTTTATGAAACCGAAGATTATCCTTTTTTAAATGATGAAATTAAGTATCTAAAACAACGTCTTCAACAAAAACGTCCAACTATTGGAATTTGTTTAGGTGCACAATTGATTGCACATGCTTTGGGTGCAAAAGTCTATGCAGGACATCAAAAAGAAATTGGTTGGTCTAAATTAGACATTAAAAATTTACCCAACAACCCTCTACTCGCTTTAGAAAATACTGAAGTTTTACATTGGCATGGCGATACTTTTGATTTACCTGAAAATGCTGAATTGCTTGCAAGTTCAGACCTGTATCCAAACCAAGCTTTCCGTATTGAATCGAATATTCTCGCTTTACAGTTTCATATAGAAGTTGCAGCAAATAGTTTGGAAAAATGGTTAATCGGACATACGTGTGAGTTACGCAATGCTGGATTGAATATTCCCACTTTACGTGCTGATAATCAAAAATTTGCAGCACACTTAGAACCGAAAGCACAAGAAATTTTTCAGCTATATTTGCAACAATTACAACAGGATTCAAAGTTACAGTGAAATAAACGTGATTGTCATCCGAATTAAAGCACTCAATCAAGCTTTACTTCATAGCCATGTTTTAATTGTAACTAACTGATATTATTTATGGAAAATAAGAATAATAGTGCAATATTGTTTTTAAAAATAATATGACACGATTATTCTAAACCTCTCTTTTTATATAATAGATAATCTTTATACATCACTTCAGAACGCTGGTTTTTCCATAAACATCCCTAAGCATCTCAGCAATTTCTACACATAATTGCACTTCTAAGCCTGTTGCTTGATATTTTTCAAAGTTTTTTAAACAACCAAATAATTGATCTGAAATTAATTTTCGTTGTTCTAAGCTACGTCCTGTCATGATGCCTAAACGTACATGAATATATGCTTGGTTATTGTCACCAAAACCAATCAAAAAATCTTGATTTGCACGTATACGTGTTTTGATATTAAAAGGATGATCAATCAAACCTGTATTAAATAATGCATGATTCAAATCTAACATAAGCGCGTGATGATCCAGATTTCTAATATTATCTGAATATTCAACAATCATTTGTGGCACAACAAAGTTCCTTCTAAAAATTTTACTTGATCAAATTAAAGTAATTTAATGTAATATTCAATATCTTTTTCAATATTAAAAACTACTCAATGAACAATAAAGCCAAACGTACTTGATCATAACCCATTTTTGGATTACTCAACTCAACAATCGGGCGTAGTTTAATTGCACCATCTTCATTAAAATGATTAGGGTCTTGGCGTTTCTGCAATTTTTTATAAATTTTACGCACTTGTTCTAATACATCTTCACCTGGACTTGCCACAGAAATATCCAAGCCTTGCTCACGATGCAGTTTTGCCAAATGATTAATAATGGTTGCAGGTGTCAAGCCTCGTTCATGAGCAATATCTTGAATTTCATAGCCATTTTCAAATAGTTCACGCGTTTCATCTAAAGTTGCGGTGGCATAATTGGTTTTGCCTGCACTTTTTTCTAACTTTTTCTCATTGCGTTGAATTTCTGAAGCGTTCAATGTTCCACCACAATGGCGAATAAAAGCATTATGTTGAACGGTTAAATCTTCTTCAGAGAAATGCTGTTCCGCCTCAAGTGAAAGCTCCTGAAAACGACGATCTGCTTTAATGGCTAAACTATCCAACTCTAAAGCTTGTTCATTAAAACCAAGTAAGCGTAAGCCGTCTATTGATTTTAAACGGGACAATGCCACATAGCCTTGCCCTTTTTCAAAAGTATGCGACAAATTAATTTCAGCAGCTTCTAAAGTCATGCCTTGCGACTTATGAATGGTGATCGCCCATGCCAGACGTAAAGGCACTTGTTGTAAACTGGCAATAGTTTTGCCTGCGTCATTGTCTACCGACCATGTTTCAGGCTCAACCAATAGCGTCGTACCATCGGTAAGTTTTACTTTTGGTAATACCCCGAGTTCATCATCTTCTTCAAAACCAATCACTTCCCCTAAACTGCCGTTAATATAGCCCATGTCAAAATTATTTTTAACAAACATCACCTTAGCATGTTTTTTTAGAGTCAACTCATCAGGCGCACGTACCGAAGATTTTAAAGTTTCAATTAATTTTTCATTGCCGTCTGTGACCGCAACAAATTGGTGCTCTGTGCCTGAAATTTCATTTAAATGTTTAAAGTTAATGCTGTCTACATCCATATTATGGGTATATAAACGCGTATAAGTATCACCAATGTCTTGATTTCGAGTGTTGTGTAAAGCTTGGATATGCTGCTGTTGAATGTTCTGTGAACGAATTGCATTTAAAATATCATTTAGAGCAGAATCATCTTGGCGATGTTGCTCAGTCAAATAGCATACCCGAAACTTAGCTTCGACCCATGCATTTGACATAAAACAAAACTTATCACGGTTTTTTTCATCATTTTTTCCTACAGGGGGTAACTGGAAAAAATCTCCTGCGGCAATGACTTGTATCCCACCAAAAGCGTCATCCGATTCTTTAAAATATTTTAAAACTTGATTAACCAGATTCAGTTGCTTGGCATGCAACATCGAAATTTCATCAATAATCAATACTTGGGCATTTTCCAAATGCTCTTTTAAATATTTACGTTCTTTCATGCGTTTCAGATCATCATCTGAAAGTACATCTTTAATGCCGATACCTGCCCATGTATGAATGGTCATTCCGTTCATATGCGTTGCTGCAATCCCTGTCGATGCAGTAATCGCCACAGGCACTTTGCGAACTTTCAAGTAATTTATATACTGATTTAATGTATAGGTTTTTCCTGCACCTGCGGAACCTGTCAAAAAGACATTTTCACCTGTTTTCATGAGTTTCAGTGCAGTTTCTTGTTTCATAACAACCTAGACCTTATCAGACCGCTATAGCCTAACGATTTTTGACAAAAAAGTTAAGTTTTAAGCCAAAATTCGTTCATCTGCACGTCGTTTTCGTAGCATCAAATTAAATTCTGCAATGAATGCATAAACCTTGCTTAAACACGCTTCATCCGCAGCACGATTACTGGGATATTTCAGTTGATCAAAATGCAATTGATCTTCTTTATAGATACAACCCAAAGTTAAACATTGTGCAGGCTGTTTTTCTGGGTAAATGTGAAATGCCACATATTCCTGTGCCAACATACGTTCAGTATATGAATGCGCTAAACAATGTTTATAATCTACGGATTCTTGAATGACACGTTCTAATTGATGTAGTTCCTCAAAGCACCAACCCTCAAAATACATAATCGCTTCAGGTGAAATCCGTTGCCATTGTTCAATATCAATTCTATTTTTCAAATAGTTTAAAGTCGTATCAAACTCAAGTTGTTGATGCCATTGATATGCTTGATGGAATAATCCTTGCCAAGTCAGATTTTTATTTAAAACATGATGTTGTGAAAAATGATCAAGTAAATAATCAGCCACATAAGCATCAAAAATGCTGATTGAACGCGTTTGGTTGTTGAATTGGTGTCGAAAATATTGACGAAACTCAGAAACTTCTAATTTTGACCGTCTTAAAGCCTTAAAAAAATCATGCTGTTGATGAGTTTTAGGATCAATAAAATCCCACAATGCTTTAGGTAAGTTTTGTATACGCTGCTGTAAAAACAGCATATAAGCTTGCATCACTCGACTGAGTTTTGCATAACATTGCTTAACTCGTTTTGTGTTATTTTGAGATAAAAGATGAACCAATTCTAACCATTCTTCGATGTATAACATGGAAGCACTGATGGCAATTTTCTGATCTAAATGCTCACGATTTTCATTTAAACGGTATTTTTGATTTTCAGGATTTAAAAACCACTGTTGTTGTTCTGAGAGATCTTGGCAATCGAATAAAAATAAACGCGCAGCAATATTTTGAAAATATTTTAACGTCAATAAAATCACATTTGGCTGAATACGACTACAATCCACAAAACTTAATGCGGTCACCGCAACTCGTAAGTTTGGATTTTGTATAGATTGACTCAGCCACAAATTCAATTCAAGATTTTGTTTAAATAGCCAATTCACTGCTTTAACTTGATAAAAAACAGGTAAATGCGTCAGTTTCGTATCATCCCAATACGAACATTTTGCATCTAAGAAATGCTTTTTATCGAGTAAGTCTTGATATTGCCAATAGCCACGATGCATTAATTTTGCATAGGCAATGACATTGGGTTTTTCTTTCGCATGTTGACGTAACAATTGAAAATCTTGTTGTCGATCAAGTAAATGAATTAAATTAAACTGTTCAGGATAAAAACACTGTAGTAAATGATAAATTTCTTCAGGTAAAAATTGCTGTGCGGAAAAACATAATTCCTCATAAATCGGGATCAGCTCATTTACGGCAATAAAGTGTTCACCTTTCACTGAATTGACCAAACATAAATGCTTGATATTGAGCTCAACTTCCAAAGGAATTTGTCTGCCTTGTTGTGCAAACTCAGTTAGATGCGGTTGGTCATAATAGTGCTGTTGCATCAAAAGTTGATCAATCAGCTCAGCATCTTGTTCTGAAATCGTATAAATAAATTGTTCAATATGATTTTCAGCATCTACCCATTCAAACACTTGTTCCATCAGCATCTGACGTAAAACCTGAACTTTGGTTTTTACTGTGGTTGGATGTTGCGATAAACGATTCCCTGTAAAAAAAGTAATTTCTTGTAAAATAAATTTAGAAATTTTATCAAAGCTCAGTTGTGTGTCTTGAACACGCAACTGCAATAGATCATTTTCATTATTAAAATCAATGCATAATAATCCATTTGCTATAGAAAGTTGCTTAGTTTCCACATGCATTTGCAACATATTTTGGGCATTCATATCCGCTAAAAATACCCATTGATCATGAAATATCTGTTGCAATACTGGCGCAATAGCCAATAGCTTTTGTGCCGTCCACTGATGTGGATTTATGTGTTGTTGTTCATCCAATTGCAACATATGAATATATTTCTCATTTCAAGTATTCCCTAACCCCAACTTATTATAAGCCTTCTCATTTAGAGATTTGTTTTATTTTTAGCTTTATTTTTTGTGACTATTTTCTCAGTTTAAATTAACTTTAAGAGATGAATTTTAAATAAAGTATTTATTTTATTTACTTTTTATTTGGTAGGTATTTAGTAGGTATAAAAATACAATCCTTCACGCAATACTCATTCTCAAGGTGATCCACACCTTTCGGACGATAACAAATATGGTAGAAGGAATCGCACCATGGCTTTTAAAAATATTGCAGATCAAACAAACGGTTTTTACATTCCTTGTGTTTCACTCTTTGGACCAGGTTGTGCCAAAGAGGTAGGTAACAAAGCTCAAAATTTAGGTGCTAAAAAAGCATTGATTGTCACAGATGCAGGTTTATTTAAGTTTGGCGTTGCTGACATTATTGTAGGTTATTTAAAAGATGCTGGTGTAGACAGTCACGTTTTTGCGGGTGCTGAGCCAAACCCAACGGATATCAACGTCCATAATGGGGTAAAAGAATATACGGATAATGGCTGTGACTTTATTGTTTCTTTAGGTGGGGGTTCTTCGCATGACTGTGCCAAAGGAATTGGTTTAGTTACTGCAGGCGGTGGTCATATCCGTGATTATGAAGGTATTGATCAAAGTAAAGTGCCGATGACACCTCTTGTCGCAATCAATACCACAGCAGGTACAGCATCGGAAATGACCCGTTTCTGTATCATTACCAATACTGAAACACACGTCAAAATGGCAATTGTAGACTGGCGTTGCACACCGTTAGTTGCTATTGATGATCCTAAGCTCATGATTGCTAAACCCGCTGCATTAACCGCAGCAACAGGAATGGATGCTTTAACGCATGCAGTAGAAGCTTATGTATCGACTGCTGCCAACCCAATTACAGATGCTTGTGCTGAAAAAGCCATCAGTATGATCAGTGAATGGTTACGCCCAGCCGTTGCCAATGGTGAAAATATCGAGGCACGTGATGCAATGGCATACGCACAATATCTTGCAGGTATGGCATTTAACAACGCTTCACTCGGTTATGTGCATGCCATGGCGCACCAACTGGGTGGTTTCTACAACCTTCCACATGGCGTGTGTAATGCGATCTTATTACCGCATGTTTGTGAATTTAACTTGATCGCTTGCCCAGACCGTTATGCAAAAATTGCACAGCTCATGGGTGTAAATACAGAAGGATTAACAATAACTGAAGCTGCCTATGCTGCGATTGATGCCATCCGTGAATTATCTGTATCGATTGGTATTCCTTCAGGTTTAGCAGAGCTTGGGGTAAAAGCTGAAGATCATGCAGTCATGACCTCAAATGCACAAAAAGATGCTTGTATGCTGACCAATCCGCGTAAAGCGACAGATGCACAAGTTATTTCAATTTTTGAAGCGGCTATGTAAGTTAAAACCTCTCCCAAATCTTTAGTTTACTTCCTGTGACCTTTGGAATATCACTTCGGTGATATTCCTTTTTTTATAAAGATTGTCTCATAGCGAATTAAAAATCACGTGTTATTTAAATTAAAAAGTTTAATAAAAATTAAGCACTTCATCATTGAGCAAAAACATTTTATGATCAAGGAGAAACAACTCACTTGATTTGGGTATAAAAATGGCAATACAGCATAATACAACTTACGCACCAGACCTATTAGGTGCAGGTTATGAACAACTTACTTTAAATTTTCCAGATGATTATGAAGGCAAAGTCGTTGCAACACTTGTTCGAAAAAAAGCGCAACGAGCAACCGATAAAGCTGTTCTGTATATTCATGGTTTTATCGACTATTTTTTTCAAACTGAAATGGCTGAACAATTTAATCAGCATGGTTATGATTTTTATGCACTTGATCTAAGAAAATATGGTCGCTCAATTTTGCCCCATCAAAAATATTATTATGTGCTGAATTTAAACGAATATAATGCAGAAATTACAGCGGCACTTGAAATTATTGGACAAGAAAAGCATGATCATGTAGTACTGGCAGGACATTCTACGGGTGGACTAACGGCTACCTTATATGCGGCGCATCATCCACAGCATCCATTGATCAAAGCATTATGGTGTAATAGCCCATTTTATGATTTTAATGCGCCACTTTGGAAAAAGAAATTTGCTTTGCCTAAACTGAGTGCTTTAGCCAAACATCTTCCTAGTGTTAAATTTCCCAGCGAATTAAATAAATGGTATACAAGCAGTTTACATCAAAGCTTAAAAGGTGAATGGGATTTCAATTTAGACTGGAAGAAAAAAGCCTATCCTTTTGTTTATTTAAGCTTTGTCCGTGCAATTTTTGAAGCTCAAAAAGAAATACATCAAGGCGCTCAGATCAATGTACCTGCATTAATTATGCATTCACACAAAACCACCTATCCCAAGAAATTTAATCGAGATGCACAAACAACTGATGTGATCTTAGAAGTAAAAGACATCATCAAATTCGCAAAAAAATTACAAGGTGATGTCACTGTAATGACAATTCAAAATGGACTACATGATTTAGTTTTGTCAGAAGCACCTGTTCGTAGCGAAGTGTATTCCAAACTTTTCACATGGCTTGCTGAAAAGCAAAAATAAACGCCTAAAAACACACATCAATGCTCATCTTTATACTTCATGAGCATTTGATGTGCTGGATATTCTACAGGTGTCAGCTCAATCAATCGCTCAACAGCGTCAATCGCTTCTGGGAAATGTGCCAAATGTTTGAGTAGAACATCCGACTCATTGGCTTTAAAAATGGCTTCACTCAAACGAGATTCTAAACAGTCACGCCACGCACATAAAAATGGGCTTTCTGTTTTTGCTAAAAATACACCTTTACATAATTTTAATGCTGACTCGGTATAGCCTGCATCTAATGCATTTTCAGCTTGTAAAAAATCTGCTTCTACGTGTGCCAGTAAACGATAAGGACGAGAACCTAACATTCCACCTAAAATTTCACGTAGCTGAGACATTTCCGCTTTTAAAGTTCCCATACTGACTTTACGTTCACCATATAAAGCCTGATGTAAGCTTTCCAAATTCAAACCTTGTGGGCATAAAGCCAAAATAGTTAAAATTTCAATTTGACGTGGCGTAAGCACCACAATTTTGCCATTAAATAAAACTTGAGGAACGGCAAAAGCCCGAATAAATAATTGTTGCTGCTGATAATTTAACAATGCGGACTGCAAAATGGATGCACAGCGCTCAGCCGCCAGCAAACCTAAACTATTGTGATTATTCCATGTGGTTGATAGATCAATCACACCTAAAACATTTTTGGAATAAGGGTCAATCACAGGTGCTGCATAACACACCCAATCATGAATGGAACTCATATAATGTTCGTTGGAAAAAACACAACTTGACTGCTGTGTTTTCAATGACAATGCCAAAGCATTGGTACCGACTAAATCTTCACGCCATTGTCCACCCTCAACAAAATGGACTTTCTCCGCTGCATTACGCATTTTTCCACTCGCAGCAGACCACATAATGGTGCTGCCCACATCTCCTACTGCAATCACCATTGCTGATTGTTCTGCAATATGTTTAAGCTCATCAGCACAGTGATCTAATGCAACTTCTAAGGCACCTTTATTTTTATTATTTTTTTGAGTTTGTAATGGCGCTGCTTCACGGTCAATCGGGATATCTGCTTGTTGTGAGCGTTGCCAAGAACTTACAATACTTTGACCCAGTTGATCGGCTTGATGTAAGGATAAGCTACTACTTTGTCTAAACTTTTCAATTTGCTGACGCTTTTGCATTAAGTTTTGCATATTCAACACCCTTTTACATCCATGTCATTTTTACGTGCAATTCTATTTATTGTTCCCCTCTTTACACCATTGTTTGCAAAATATTCAATCAGGGTCAAGGCATTTACTACCAAAGCGTTAGTTAAATTTAAAGTGTATCTAATTTTCTCAAACATCTTATATAAAAGAAAATACTGCTAAAATTTAAAGCATAGCTCAAATCTTAATTTTTAACTCCAACCTTTTACCAACCTTTTATTTCATAAGCTCGAATCAACCAAAACTGACGAAATTATTCGTCATCCTTGCAACGTTAAAATAAGTAAAGGGAAATTCTTATGCGCTATGCAGATCCAAATACTGAAGGTTCAAAAGTACAATTTAAAGCACAATATGAAAACTTTATTGGTGGCAAATGGGTTGCACCAGTAAAAGGTGAATATTTTGATAATATTTCTCCAGTCAATGGTCAAGTATTTACCAAAGTGCCTCGTTCTTCTGCTGAAGATATTGAGTTGGCGCTGGATGCCGCACATGCAGCTAAAGCCGCATGGAACAGCAGTTCACCTACCACACGTTCAAATATTTTATTAAAAATTGCTGATCGTTTGGAAGAAAATTTAGAACTTCTTGCTGTTGCTGAAACTTGGGAAAATGGTAAACCTATCCGTGAAACCTTAGCAGCAGATATTCCGCTATGTATCGACCATTTCCGCTATTTTGCTGGTTGCTTACGCGCACAAGAAGGCGGTATTTCTGAAATTGATGAAGATACCATTGCCTACCATTTCCATGAGCCATTAGGTGTAGTTGGTCAAATTATTCCATGGAACTTCCCGATTTTAATGGCAGCATGGAAACTTGCACCTGCACTGGCAGCAGGTAACTGTATAGTCTTGAAACCTGCGGAACAAACCCCTGCGAGTATCTTGGTTCTTGTAGAACTGATTCAAGATATTCTTCCAGCAGGTGTATTAAATATTGTTAATGGTTATGGTGTTGAAGTCGGTCGTCCACTGGCAACCAATCCACGTATTGCCAAAATCGCATTTACTGGCTCCACCCAAGTCGGTCAAATGATCATGCAATATGCGACTGAAAATATTATTCCTGTGACACTGGAACTTGGTGGTAAATCACCAAACATCTTCTTTGAAGATGTGATGGATAAAGAAGATGATTATCTAGACAAAGCGCTTGAAGGCTTTGCAATGTTTGCACTCAATCAAGGTGAAGTTTGTACATGTCCTTCACGTGCATTGATTCAAGAAAGCATTGCGGATAAATTCCTTGAAATGGCAGTTGAGCGTGTAAAACGCATTAAAACGGGTCATCCACTTGATACCGATACCATGATTGGTGCTCAAGCATCACAAGAGCAACAAGATAAAATCTTAGGTTGTATCGCAACAGGTCGTGCTGAAGGCGCTCAAATCCTTACAGGTGGCGGTGATCGTCAAGAAGTTGGTCAAGGTTTCTATATTGAACCGACCATTTTCAAAGGTGATAACAGTATGAAAATTTTCCAAGAAGAAATTTTTGGACCAGTTTTATCTGTGACCACATTTAAAGATTATGACGAAGCCATTAAAATTGCCAATGACACCATGTATGGTTTAGGCGCAGGGGTTTGGTCACGTTCAGCACATACATCGTATCGTGCGGGTCGTGCGATTCAAGCAGGACGCGTTTGGACAAACTGCTATCATATCTATCCTGCTCATGCAGCGTTTGGTGGGTATAAAAAATCAGGAATCGGACGTGAAAACCACAAAATGATGCTTGATCATTATCAACAAACCAAAAACTTACTTGTAAGCTATTCAACCAAAGCTATGGGCTTCTTCTAAGCTTAAGCTGAAAGAGTTTTAACATACAAGTCTTAAAGCGAACTTCGGTTCGCTTTTTTGTTTTTATACTTGGTATTTAAGATGATGAATTACTCAAATCTAAGTTTAGCCATCAAAACTCAATATTTTCTATCTGAACATATACAATGAAAATATCTCTGACTTTTAAATATCTAGGACTTACGCACTATTCTTTTACTAATTTTTTGTGGCAGAAGATGGTTTTTGTTTAAAATAAAACTATCAATAAAATTCTTAATAATTGGTCTAAATAGACTCTTCTGCCACTGATAAATATTCATAAAAGTATCATTCCATTGTATTTTTTGTATCTGCACATAAGCCATTAATGATGCAAAAATATGATTGTTAATGAGCTTCGCTCGCCTAACCTGAAACTTTTCAATATGACATACTTGCTTAATGATTCGGTGATATTGCTCAATTTTCCAATGATTTGCCTGTAAATTTTGAAACCTTTCAATGGTTAAATACTCATCAGCATCATAAACAATATAAAATCTCTGCTGTTCTTTGAGCTGAGTCTTAAATAATTGTACAAATCCAAAGTCTTTGAGCCACACTTTTTACCCATTTTCAAATGCAGGTAACTGCCTAATCTGATGCCAAATCCCTTTTTCAAGTGATACCTTGCGATTACTGTCCATACCAAACATAAATCGAATACCATGATTTCTTATGGTTTTTAGATTTGAAGTTGCAGCATACCAACTATCACCTGTGACATAAGAAATATTTGCTCCCCATAAAAGAATTTCCTCTAACATCTCTATAAAATAGTCATTTTTAGTCTTACTTTCAGATTTATCATAAAGTCTAAAATTGATTGGCACATTTTTACCATGCAAATCTGTGGCATACAGGGTAATAAGATTGATGCCTTTTACTGAACGATGATGTTTACCAGACCAGAAAAAACCAACCAAATCCATATGTTGACTATAAGATTTATCTAATACAGTATCATCTACACTGACAATAAGTCTATTGTTATCAATGTATTGAATAGCCTCGTTGTATAAATTTTGTGGACAATAATTTTCACGCTCTAAAAAGCGATTTACACTGTCGTGAGAGATTTGATAGGTATCAGCAAGTTGCGTACAACTCTTATAGAATATGGTTCTGTCATAAGAAATCACATATAAATGGGTAAAGTACATTGAGCTGTAGAAGCATGTTTGGTTTGTCTGATCATCTAGATGTTATACAGCTTATTTATCATTTTTTTAATACTGTCAATGCGTAAGTCCTAGTAGTGTAAATCGAATAGGAAATTTATACCAAACAAAAACGATTAGGACAATATTGTCGGACACTTTCCTAAATTTTCATAAAAATTTAATGTTAGATTAAAAATACAGTGATATCGATCACATTTTAAATAAAAGACATTTTTAAGTGTCTTTTATGGAGGTTGTTCCAATGAACTATTTGATTATTTTAAATTCAATTTATGAAGATCATTTTGATGAGGTTCATAAAACAATTGAAGATTATGACCATTCAATTCGTATTAACAAAAATACATGGTTAATTAACACCAAATATGAAGCTGGTATTATTCGTCAACATTTGGCAAATATGATGAGTATTCATGATTCCTTGCTCATTTTTCAAATTAACGATAATTTTTCTATTGCAAATCAATTAGATATTAGCGACTGGCTTGAGGATATGCAACAAAATAGTTTAATGACAGCAACATAACAATATTTTATTTAAAAACCTCCGAATAAGGAGGTTTAGCTTATTTTTCTGATTTTTAGTCATTATATTTAAAAAATGGCTATAACACTCTACTCTTCCTAGTTACAATTCCTGTTTGGATCGTTTAGGCTATATTCTATTTTGTTTTATAATTATATTATAAAAATTAAAACCAATAATATTATAAGCTTAGACATTAATTAGTCTTATATTTTGTTATTTAAATATTTATTATGAAGAAATTATGAATCTAAATTACACATCAATAATTTTTCGTCATTGAAAAACAGGAATAGCCCTTTATAATCTAAGTCTATAAGTGACAATTCAATATGTCCATTTGAGGCAAACTCATGAAAAAAGTTTTTATTACAGCATTTACATTAACCAGCTTGTTCATTGGTTCTTCTGCTTTTGCAGCAGATAACGCACAAGAGTGTAAAAAGCTTCAAGATGATTATAATGTTATTTATGCATCTAAAGGCTTCTGCTTTAAAGATCCAGAAGCAAAAGCAAAGTTTGGTAATGAAAATTGCTTTACGTCTAAGCCTAAATTTTCTGAAAAAGAACAACAAAAACTCGATCAAATAGCAGAACGCCAAAAAGAATTAAAATGCAAATAAGGTATGATAGTAATATTTCATAGTTTTAAAATTGCAAATAAGGAATTTAAAAATGGCTTATGATGATCAAAATATATTTGCTCGAATTTTACGTGGTGAACTTCCTGCAATCAAAGTCTACGAAGATGAGCAAGTCCTTGCCTTTATGGACATTATGCCACAAGCTGATGGTCATACCTTAGTCATTCCCAAAACGCCTGCTATAACATTACTTGATTTACCTCCAGATGCCGCTGCATATACCATTCAAGTCGTTCAAAAAATTGCAAATGCAATCAAAAAAGGATTAGATGTTCCAGGCATTGTCCTCATGCAGTTATCAGGTGAGTCAGCGGGTCAAACTGTACCTCATGTACATTTTCATCTCATTCCTAGTTCTGTACACGAACTGGGTAAACATGCTGCTCAAATGGGTGATCAAGAAAAAATTAAGCTACTTGCTGAAAAAATCAAAGCTGCGCTTTAACACGCAAACAGATATTTCTAATGAGGCTTTAAAGCCTCATTTTTTATTCTAAATTATATTTTTTTTACAATTTTCAATTGCTTTTTTATCAGATATTGCATCTCGTCATCAAAATGTCATCTACTCTTCACCCATTTGTAACAAAGTTTACAGATACTGCATCCAAGTTAGTAAGTCACGTAAAGATTTGTTTCTTGCTTACTCAATAAAGTGACAGGCTCAAGCCCGACAGAACTGATTTGGAGAAATCTCAATGAAAAAAGTGCTACTCGCTGCCGCAGTTGCATCATTAGGCTTAAGCGCAGCGCAAGCAGCGCCAACATTGTACGGTAAGCTCAATGTTTCGTTAAACCAAGTTCAAAACTATGATTTTGCAGATAATGATGAAACTCAATTAAATTCAAACGCTTCTCGTATTGGGGTTAAAGGCGAAGAAGCTTTAACAGATAATATTGCAGCAGTATATCAAGCAGAATGGGCTGTTTCTACAGATGGTTCAGGCTCAGATACTGACTGGAGTGCTCGTAACCGCTTTTTAGGTCTTAAATTTAAAGGTGTCGGTACATTAAAAGCAGGTAACTACGATTCTTATTTCAAAACTGCTGCAGGTAAATACCAAGATATCTTTAATGATGATACAAACCTAGATATCACGAAAACTATGCATGGTGAAGAACGTCTTAAAAACGTTGTAGGTTTTGAAACAGACAAAAATTTAATTGTTCCAGGTCTACAATTCAATATTATGGCGCTTGTGGGTGAACATAATTCTACTCAATATTCAACCAAAGAAAATGATAGTTTTAGTGGCGTTTCTACCTCAATTTCTTATGAGAACAAAGACATTGGTTTAGCTGCTGCAATTGCTGGTAACTTTGCAGTACCTGGTGACTACGCTGCTCTTAGTTTAAAAGATGTTGAATCTGATGCATATCGTATTACTGGCTCATTAGACTTGGGTACTTTAGGTGCTAAAGGTTTAGTATTTGGTGCTTTATGGCAACATGCTGAACTTTCAGACTCTCCTTCTACTGCTGCTTTAACTGCTGCAAAATTAAACCCATTTGCAGCGTCTGCTGAAGAAGAAGCTTGGGCGATTACTGCTGGCTATACAATTCCTGAAACACCAGTGACCTTAAAAGCGCAATATCAATCTGCTGAAACAACTGCAAATGGTATGGCTGATCGTAAAATTGACCAGTATGGTGTAGGCGTTGATTACAACTTCAACAAACAAACTCGTTTTTATGGTGTATTGGCTCAGCAGAAGCATGATTGGAAAGCTGAAGACAAGAAAACTGTTGTTGGTGTAGGTATGGAATATAATTTCTAATATCAAATCGCTTACAAACTAAAAAAGGAATATGAGCAATCATATTCCTTTTCTTTTACACCTATTTTAAGTGATTTCATTTTACAAAAATCTAAAGCAGTATCAATCTAGGCTATAAGCCCCTATAATCACTTTAACTTGAATATTTTAATGAATTATGGCTTTACTGATTCTGCAAAAAGAACATGATGAAAGTAGCTTTTGTCCCCTTTGTAAGGCATCCATGTTCGTTGTTTCTGCGGAACTGAATGATGAGCCTGTTGAATATTTTGAATGTACACATTGTGAACATAAAATCTCTGACTCAAGTCTAATCCACTGTACTTGTCAGGCATGTTCAAATGCACTGCTCGAAGAAAAAGTTAGTTCTCAACAAAATAAAAAAGTTTTAAATGTTCGAAACTTATCAAGCTTATATTTAATCGACAAATTATTTTTATTCGCCATTTTAGATAAAATATCAAACAATGATTATTTTCAAAATGAATTTATTAATTTTGAAAATATAAAATGGGAAAAAGTAACTTCAACCTATTCTTTACAAAATACGATTTTATATCGTTTAGAGAAATATAATGTCATTACTAAAAAGAAAATGGTGACATTAAAAGATAGTGATAATGACTTTTATTTAAATGTCCGAGTGGATCGATTTTTAGAGCCATCATTATATGCCATTCACCAAAAACTAAAACAATGGTTTTTTGAAGACTTTAAATTTGGCGCACCTTTTCAGCAAGCCGAAGAGGTACATAGCACCTTATTTATTATTTTTTATCATGAAATTTTGGAGTTCACCCAATATTACTGCAAACGATTAGGTGTTAAGTTTTCTGGTAATAAAAAATTTAAAGAATATTGTTATTACTTATTAAACTATTTATCGTTGGGGCAAATTTATTATATGGTGCAAACAGCATTAGATTATCTATCTGAACAAAAAAATGCACTTGATTCATTAAATACTGATTTTAATAATACCAATAAACTACGCAAAACTTTAGAAGAATATCGAAAAAACTCTATTACCAGAAAATTTGAAATATCAACCCTGCCCCGTCCTTATGATTTACATTTTAGTCGAGTCAGTGAAATATTTTTATTTCATTTAATTAAGCTCGATGAAAATTATGTTGCACAAACGATTCCTTCTATTTGGCAAAATATTAAACCGCGTATGGAATTTTTTTCAAAATTTAACTGTATGTATTGTGGTTCGACAGATTTAAGTATTGAATATGACGACAATCAATCAATTTCTACGTTTTGTAACCGCTGCAAACATCAAGATCATTATTTTACTAAGTGAGGACTGAATATGAACCACCTTGAAGATCTTCAAAATATTCATTCTGAACTAAAAATTATTCAAACCGATGTGTTACTTGAAAAAGTAATCAACGCATGGACGCAACTACAAACACAACAACCGCTTGTGCATTGTATTACCAATAATGTCGCTGCAAATTATGTCGCAAATGTACTTTTAGCAGCAGGCGCATCCCCTGCTATGATTGATAATCCTTTTGAAGCAGAAAGCTTCGCCAATATCACTGCTGCTCTCAGCATCAACCTTGGCACACCTACGTCTGAACAAATGCAAGCTATGCGTATTGCAGCTCAAACTGTTGGTACTAAAGCAACACCTTGGGTGCTAGACCCTGTCGGTTATGGGCCATTTTTAAAATGGCGCAGTGAAATGGTCGATGAACTATTATTATTGCAACCCACGATTATTCGAGGAAATGCCTCTGAAATCAGCGGGCTTGCAGGAAACCAAGTACAATCAAAAGGTGTTGACAGTACAGTTGCCAGCCATGAAGTCTATCAACAAGCGATGCCGCTTTTGGCATATTGTGAATGTGTTGCTATCTCAGGTGAATCTGATTTTATTTTATCAAAAGCGCTAAATTGTGTAATTCAGGTCAATGGTGGTAGTTATTTACAACCCAAAGTTACAGCAACAGGTTGTGCTTTAGGCGCTTTAATTGCAGCGTATAGTAGCGTCGCAACACCTACCATAGCCACGCTTTCAGCACATATCCATTTTGCAATTGCAGGAAAACTTGCTTTTGAAAAATCACAATCGGTAGGTAGCTTCAACGTTGCTTTTTTAGATGCTATTTATGAAATCAATGCTGAAACGATCAATGCATATGCTGATTTTATTGTAATTCAATAAACCTATTCAATTTTTTAACTCATTGAAAAAAATAGAGAGTTTTTTTAAATTTTCTATTTCAACGGATAAAACTTAAAACTAGACTCTAGAAACAATACAGTTTAGCAGTCACCAAACTGAAATATTTGGCATATTTTCTAACAACTTTAATGCTTAAAATTAACTATTCATCTTTATTTATCCAGCTAAATCACTTATATCTAAACTATATAAATAGTCCGATGACATATTTGTTGTAAATACAAAACACCAAATCACGAAGGAAAAGGTGTGTGATGGATTTAAACACATATATCACCAATAAATTTAAGAACTTCAATGAGTTTTTAGAAACGCATTGGCACGACTACCCCAATACTTATAAAGAAATCCAAACCTTACTCTTTTTTCAATCTTATACCGCCAAAGAGCTTTCAGAAAAATTTGAAATTAACATTTATCAATCTTTACAATATCCAACCTTAAAACATTATTTTCAAAGAATAGAAAAACATATTCACACTCCTCCGAAACAACTATTTCCTGTTTCTTTTCATCGCCCCTATGAACATATTTTAAATGAGTTTAAATATCTTAGCTTTCACCAAGAACCTTATGAACTTCATAAAAAAATCGAAAGAATCAAAGAAACTTTTAATAAAATCTCAATCCCTATTCATAGCCATGAAATTTATACTGAAATTTTAAAAATCTTAAGCCAAAGCTTTGATTTTTTAGCGGATATAAATGTTGCCATTGAGCATAAAATAAAGCTAATTTATCAGTGGCAGAATATCCAAAATTTAGAAACTGTAACAGCTTATAAGTCACTAGAAAAAATTAAAAATATTCTCAAAAATTATCAACAAAAATCTTATATTGATTATTATCTCAACCTCATCCGACTGGGTGAAAATCAACGTGTTGAATTTAAAGAACGTACGACGGATCTATTAACTAATCGAAAATCAGACAAATGGGTCAAAGCCTGCTTTGCTTTTATGAATACACGAAATGGCTATGTTTTTATTGGGGTTTCGGATGATTTAAAAATCGTAGGAATTGAACAGGAAATGAAGGATTTTTATAATAATTCTTTAGATTTAATGAAACGTAGTTTAATCGATAAACTTGCACATGAAAGTCATAAAATTTCAAATATTTATTCAACACTTGAAGATATTAAAATTCATGGTAAAACCATTTTAGTGTTTAAGTGTAATAAAGCTGATCGCCCTTTATATTACAAAGGTGAATTATTTATGCGTACCAATGGGCAAACCACACGCGTACCGCCTGAGTTGGTTGAAAGTTTTAGAGAGGAGTTTTATTGTTGAACGTAAAATTAAAGGATGCTGTAATTTTCCAAATTTAATTCAATAAATTGCTGAATTCAGCTTCAACAATGTTGATGAATTAAACCCAATAAGTGTTGTCTCACACCCAACCATTCATCACGCACGATACTAAACATCACCGTATCTCGAATCGAACCATCTTTTCTTAAAGCATCCTGTCGCAAAACGCCATCACGTTTTGCACCTAGACGTTGAATCGCTTTTTGACTTTTTAGGTTTAAAATATCAGTTCGTAGGATCACTGAATTTGCCTGTAATACTTCAAACGCATGTTGTAATAATAGAAATTTACAATTGGTATTGATATGAGTACGTTGTACAGATTGTGCATACCACGTATAACCAATCTCGATACGACGAACATCCCAATTAAAATCACGCAAACTGGTTGTTCCAACAATCCGCCCTGACGTTTGATCCATCACAACAAACGGAATTCGCTTTCCCTCTGCTTTTTGTGTTAAAGCTTTCTGAATATACTCTCGCATTTCCAAATAGTGCGGTGCAAATGTATACTCTAACTCCCATAAACGACCGTCTTGGCTGACTTCAACCAAAGCTTGTTCATGCTCTTCACGCAATGGAATGAGCTGCACCTGATTTTGATAAAGTGAAGCATATAACGTAGAAAATATATCTTGATTCATGGTCTTACACCATTGTGAAGAAAGCTCTCGCTTATTTTCCGCTATGTTTTTTTAAATTTTATGATCAGAAAATGATGATTTTATGACTTTATTGCATACTATTTACATAGCTAAAGTTTTTATATTAAATGGCCAAAGCTAAACAAATGACTCCAGCCAAACCTAAAATTAAACCGATACAGCTCAATAATTTTAATTTTTCTTTAAAAATTAATAATCCTGCAATCACACCAAATAACACCACCAAAATATTCATACCTGCAAAAACAACTGCAGGAGAATCTTTTAAGAATATGTGTGCTTTTACATATAAAGCGATATTTGCAAAATTCAATACCCCTAAAACTGCCCCAGCAACAAGATTTTTAGCATACCATTGAGTTTTTCTTAAAAGTAAATACAGCACTGAACAGATAAAAGCAAAAATAAACATCAAGTTAAGTGTTACTGCAAACTGCAAACCTAAACTGGTGGTATATTTTAGTAAAATATCAACCAAAGCATAGCCAAACCACACACTAAATAAATAAAACATGCCTTTGTGATTGAATGAAGGCTGTGTTGATGTTGCTTGCGGAAAAATAATACAAAGAACTGCAACGATACCTAAAATAATTCCAGTGATTTTTAATGAATTAAATTGTTCTTGAAATAAAAAATAAGCTGCTAAAAGCGAGAGAACTACAGATAAACGCTGCGCAATTTCTGTTTTGAGAATACCTGCTGTATTTAGCGATTTTGCTAAGCATAGAAAAATACTCGGTAAAATAACTCCCAATGTAGCAATCAGCCACCACGGTGTATGGGAAATAGAAATATGTACCAAATCAGGTTTAAACCATACAAAACATAAAAAACTCGCAACAGCATAATTCCATGCAATCATTTGCAAGGCATCAAAGCCTTTATTTTTAGCAAACTTTAAGAGAATCGACACCAACACGCTGCACAATGCAGCTGAAAAAATGAGTTCCATAATGGTCTGTTTACAATATTCCCAATCTATTTTTTAATAAAAAGCCCATAAATATAATAATGCCAATTAGCTGAACTAACTGGCATTATTATAAATTCGGGTGTTATGTATTGATCTAAATACAAGACTTAAGCATCGTTTTCATGGCCTTGCACTTGTTTAAGCAAATGTTTTTCAAGGTAATGAATATCCATAGCTTGTGCACAAAAGTTTTTATCTTGCAAGATTAAGTCTTTATGTAATGGAATATTGGTTTTGATACCTGTCAAAATCATTTCATCTAACGCTTGTTTCATACGTGCAATCGCAGTATCACGATCTTTACCATGTGAAATCAGTTTAGCAATCATAGAATCATAGTATGGTGGAATACTATACCCTTGATAAATATGAGAATCTAAACGAATACCAGCACCACCCGGTGTATAAAAATTTTCAATTTTACCTGGTGAAGGCAAGAAGGTTGATGGATCTTCAGCATTGATACGACACTCAATTGCATGTCCTTGAACATGAATGTCTTCTTGTTGAAGATTCAAACCTAAGCCTGCTGCAATTCTTAATTGTTGTTCAATAATATCTATGCCTGTCACCATTTCTGACACAGGATGTTCAACCTGAACACGGGTGTTCATTTCAATAAAGAAAAACTCACCTTCTTCAAACAAGAATTCAAAAGTACCCGCACCACGATATTGCATGAGTTTACAAGCATTTACACATGCTTCTAAAATATTTGCGCGTGCTTCTTCTGGTAAACCCGGTGCAGGTGCTTCTTCAAGCACTTTTTGATGACGACGTTGTAATGAGCAGTCACGGTCATATAAATGTACAGCATGGCCATTACCATCTGCTAATACTTGCACTTCGACATGACGAGGTTTTTGTAGGAAACGCTCCATATAAACAGTGTCATCACCGAACCACATTTCAGCATCACGTTGTGCTGCTTGAACTGATTCAAGTAACGTATCTACACGTTCAACGATGCGCATACCACGACCACCACCACCAGAAGCAGCTTTAACGATCAATGGGAAGCCAATTTCTTTGGCTTCAGCTAAAGCATTATTTGGTGTGACTGCGTGCGCTGAACCTGGAACAGTGGGTACGCCAGCTTTACGCATAGCCATAATTGCTGAAACTTTATTTCCCATCAAACGAATATGTTCAGGGCGTGGGCCTATGAAAATAAACCCAGAGCTTTCTACAATTTCAGCAAATTCAGCATTTTCAGATAAAAAACCATAGCCCGGATGGATGGCATCAGCACCCGTAACTTCGGCAGCAGTAATAATCGCAGGAATATTTAAATAACTTTCACTACTTGCACCCGGACCGATGCAGACAGCTTCATCAACAAAACGTAAATGCATCAAATCTTTGTCAGCATCTGAATAGATCCCGACTGTTTTGATTCCTAAAGTTTTACAAGCGCGCGTGATGCGTAATGCAATTTCACCGCGGTTTGCAATTAAAACTTTTTGCAACATATCAACCCCCTAGCGATTACGCGCGGTAGCGGAATAAAGGTTGACCGAATTGGATAACATCACCATTTTTCACTAAAATTTCTTCAATCACACCACTTTGCGTTGCTTCAATCGGGTTCATAATTTTCATTGCTTCGATGATCCCTAAAGTTTCACCCGCAGAAATTGTTTGACCTACATTTACAAATGGTGCTTCTCCTGGATTTGGCGCTGCATAGAACACACCAACCATTGGAGAAGTTTCAACAGCACCACGTGACGCTGCTTTTACAACAGGTGCTTCACTTACAGGAGCTGCGATTGGTGCTGCAACACTTGCAGCAACAACAGGATTACGACGCGTCAATGCAATCGACTGATCACCCTCTTTAACTTCGATGGCTTGAAGGTCAGATTCGATCATCAAATCGATGAGCTTTTTGATTTTGCGAATATCCATGGATTCGTATTCCTAATATTATGAATGAGTTGAAGAATTAATTTTTTCGATCGCATAGTCCAATGCAAAAGAATACCCTTTTGCACCTAAACCACAGATCACGCCAACGGCTTTATCGGATAAATATGAGTGATGTCGAAATGCTTCTCGTGCATGCACATTAGATAAATGAACTTCGATAAAAGGGATTGCGACACCCAGTAAAGCATCACGAACTGCAACTGAAGTATGCGTCAATGCAGCAGGATTAATAATGATGAATTTCACGCCTTCTTGTTGGGCTTGGTGAATACGATCTACGACAGCGCCTTCCCAGTTACTTTGAAATGTGTCTAATGTCATATTTGACAGCTGCGCTTGAGTGATAAGTTGTTGGTTAATGTCTTCTAAAGTAAGGTGACCATAGACTTCTGGTTCGCGCTTTCCTAGCAAGTTTAAGTTTGGTCCGTGAATGACCAAAATGGTCGAACTCATTGAGCCTACTCCAATTTCAAAGTTGCAAAAATCTTTGCAAGATGCCTGCAAAGTTTGCGTATTATGGCACAATTTTCCACATGAATTTTATAATTTGTTTTAATTGGTGTAGAAATCACATACCGACGATGTGCTATATATTGTGAATTTTGCCATTAAATAACAATGTTAAAATATGACAAATTTTATAGTTTTTTTAAGTTTTTCTAGTCTAAACGCAATTGACCAAAACTGTTGTTTTAATTTGTATAATCAGTAAGAGATGAGATAAACAATTTTATAAAAATATGCATAACTTTATGCAATTTAACTAAAAACTGATTTAAATTACGCACTCTGCCTAAAAACCTAGGATATTACTGATATAAATATTGCTTGTACTTGGAAACGAGTAAAGATTTTCTTTATTTCTAAAATAGAACTGAAAACGATTTTAAAGAATAAGCACTCTATCATTATTTAAAAAATAAAAAATTACTTTTAAAAATATATTCTTAAATTAATTTTTAATCTGTTTATATGCACATAGCACTAAAATTATAGGTAGTTAAATAAACGCGAAATTGACGCTATTAGATGGATTGAATAATTAAAAAATTTCAACTTTCACTGATATCAATAATCAATAGAAACTTGTCTAAGCTCATATCAAAGCTCGCTTTAAAAGAAATTTGAAGATAGCCAAAACCTAGATATCTTTGAAATTGACCGAATTGCTCAGCGACTGTATGAGGACTAAGCAGATTGCACGCAATTCATAAAAACTTGCATTGGCAAAACATTCTTGTTGTGTTGCGAAGATGTTTTATCGTGAAAACAGCTTTGTTACTTTTAGTTTTTATAAGCACAACACCAATGAATAAAAATTATGCAATGTAACCAGAAAATACACTTAAATTGACTTAAGTAACCAACGTAATTTGGCTATTTAAAAGTTTATTTGAATTGAAAGGCTTATATTTTAAGGCTTACATTGTTTAAAAATGACACATTTGTGCGCTTGTCCAATGCTGAAAAAGTTTTAAAGTAAGTCTTGTCGTTATTCATACGGCATTCCCATAATTTAAAAGGAAGATGATGAAAATGGCTAATCAACACAATCAGCATAACCAACAAAATGGTCAGCAACAACAATCTAACCAACAGGGTCAAAAACAGCACAATCAACAAAACGATCAGAAACAACAGCAGCAACAATCTGATCAACAACGTCAACAAAATGCTCAACAGCAACAAGGTCAGCAGAAATAGTTTTTTAAATACATAACATGGATAGAAGTGACAAAACCCCGAATTTTTCGGGGTTTTGTCATGTGAGAAAATCTATTTTAATTTAAAAAAATGCTTAACCTTACTATAAAATTAATTCAATTATTTTCATCATGCTGCATTGTACATCCACCTTGAAATGCATAGAATTTAAAACAAACTTATTTGTGTGAAATACCTCATGTTGCAAGATTTTATTGAAGAACAAAAATTGGTATGTGAAGAGTTTGACTCTCGCTATATCAAAGTAAATGAAACAGATGTGGTTGCCATTGCAAAGCACACATTAAACCAAGAACCGATTGTAGGTCTGCGTAAAGCGCCTGATGAAAATCAGGTGGCATGGTTTATTTACGGTGGGGAAATTGCTGCTGATCAGGACGACTTTGAATTGGTGACGGTTAAAGAATTAGAAGATATTTTTCCAGACGCTATTCCATATTTGGCATTAGAACAAGGATTCCGTTTTATGATTGATGCTGATGAATATGAAGATGTATGGAAAGCAGATGCATTCTAAGCCAATTAAAATAAAAATTTTGAAAACCTGCGTACAGATTTTCTTTGGGATCAGTTTATTCAGTGCAACATTGACCTTTGCACAAGAAAATTCAAAAATCAAAAACCAGAACTTGACACAAGATCAATATAATCAATTGATTGACCAATTTACCAATGAAGTCAATGCAACTAAAAAAGTACTGGATGAATCTGAAAATGCAGATGCATCCGCACAAAAGCAAGCTTTTTGTACACGTTTATATGCCTATCAACAAATTGCAGATATTTCTAAAAATAATCTAAATTTAGATACTGCAAATATGATGCTTATCATTGCCAATCAGTTTTTAGAGCGTCAAAAGCAGTCATTTATTGCATCTGGTATGACACAAGAAGTGTTTTGTGCTTCAGTAAACATTAAATTGTCAGAAAATGACATAAAAATGGCTAAAAATGATAATTAGTTCAAAGATTTTTTTAGCGATAATTGTCGCATTAAAACAATGCGATAAAGATTTTCCCTGGTCTTATTGTGCCGTGTTTTAAAATATCAATGTAAAAGTTGATACATCAAAAACCCGCCCTTCAAAGGCGGGTTTTTTATAAAAACTCTAATCAATTCATCTGTATTTAAGCCAATACATCATCCATATTATACAGATCAGGTTTTTGATGAATAATCCATTTGGCAGCTTGCAGCGCACCATTCGAAAAATGCGTACGATTCATTGCCTTATGAGAAATTTCTAAACATTCACCATTTCCTAAAAACATCACTGTATGTTCACCGACAATATCTCCACCACGTACTACAGAAAAACCAATGCTTTGCTGTTGTCGCTTGTCTGTGCTTCCTTCTCTTGAATATACTGCAATGTCTTGTAAATTATGCCCTAGAGTTTGGGCAATAACGTCTGCATACATCAATGCTGTTCCAGATGGAGCATCAATTTTATGTCGATGATGTGCTTCGATTATTTCAATATCTACAGAATCTTTAAGTATTTTAGTTGCCAATTCAACTAGTTTCAAAGAAACGCTTACACCTACTGAATAGTTTGCAGAAAGTACAATCGGTATTTTTTCTGATATTTTTTGAATAGCTGCCAATTGCTCAGAATTAAAACCTGTTGTTCCAATCACAATAGGTGTATTACTCTGCTCGCAGATTTGAATATGTTCAAGTGTCGATGAGCATGTTGAAAAATCTATAACAACATCAATATCTTTAATAACTTGTTGTAAATTATCTGTGATCATTAAACCGATATGTTCTATACCGACAAACTCACCTGCATCTTTCCCAATAATCTCACTTCCAGAACGTGCAATCGCTGCAGCCAAGCAACCTGCATTATAAACTGTTTGTAGCAAATAGCGTCCCATTCGACCGCCAACACCAACGATTGCAATTTTTATTTCATCATTCATTTTAGTCATACTTATTTTAAATATAAGGAGATTATCCATTTGCAGTACTTATTTTAATCATTTTTAGACTCAATTTAAACCTTGACCTTACCATCATGATAAGGTTTACACTTAAGTCAGAAAATACTTTTCTAGGAGAATGAAAATGAAACTCTTAATTGAAAATATGACTTGTGGCGGTTGTGCGCGTGGTGTAACAGCGACCATTCAAGATGTGGATGCTAATGCAAAAGTTGATGTAGATTTGAGCACTAAAATCGTGACTGTAGAAACAACTGCAAGTACAGACAAAATTACTGAAGCGTTGGCAGAAGATGGTTTCCCTGCAAAAGTCCAGTAATTCAAGTGATTGATTATAAATCCTTTAAAGCCAAATAAGTCTACTTATTTGGCTTTTTAATTTGAGACAAATTTTATAATCATCACAGCATATTGTGTTATTTAAAAAATACATGACTTATTTCACTAAAATCCTAAATTGTAACTATTGCTTAAGTTATTCTGAGTTCTGTACTATCAAAACGTCATTTAAAAACTAAAAATGAAAACTGATGAAAAAAAGTAAAAGAATTCTTTATCAATTTCCACTATCACTTTATTGTGAAAAAACGCGATGGAATTTGGATTTTAAAGGTTTAGATTATTCATGCAAAAACCTTTTACCCGGACTGCATGTATTTTCTGCATGGGCAATTGCTCAGCAAAGAAGCCTTCCGATTCTACGAGATGATCAACAAGTCGTTGGAGATTCTACAAATATTGCATTATATTTAGAAAATCAATATTCACAATGTCCACTGATTCCCTCTGAACTCACAACACAAAAACAAGTATTAGAATATGAAGAATATTTTGATGAACTTGGTGATCATGTGCGTAGGCTGTGTTGGAGTATGGTTATACAACAACCTGAAATCGTAGAGATTTTTTTTAATTTCACTGGATATAGTCCATTGCAACGCTTCATAACCCATTATAGTGAGAGCATTTTAAGATTAATGATCCGTAAAACCTTTCAAATTTATGAACCACAAGTGATAAATTCAAATCAAAAAGTAACTGATGCTTTAGGCTTATTGGAAAAACATTTAAATGGAAATGAAAAAAATTATTTAGTAAACAATCAGTTTAGTTTAGCCGATTTAACTGCGGCAAGTATGCTTGCACCACTGATTGGGCCAGATAATAGTCCTTGGGCTGACTCAAGATTACCTGAAGTTGCATCCCAACAGCGGCAAGAACTTAGGGACAGTGTTGTAGGTCAATGGGTACTGAGAATATACCATGACTACCGTTCATTTAATGCTGTAAATATTAAACAATGAATGCAAAAGTAGAAAAATATCTAGAGAATAATTGAAATATTTAAATAGCCTGAAAGTTATTGTGTTCTATAAATAGAATACTGTGTCATAACTTTATAGATTTTAAGTCTTTCTTTTTTTGATATATTCAGTTTCATGTTTTATATATCAAGGTCTTAACATGAACGTTCTACATATTGATTCAAGTATTTTAGGAGATGCATCGATTTCTCGCCAGTTGAGTCAAGCGATCATCACTCAGTTACAACAACAAAATACCGATTTGAATGTTGAATACTTAGACCTTGCAGCTCAACCTATTCCACATTTAACTGCTGAAATTTTAATGGGTCAAAATCCAGAACAAAGCCAACTCAGTGAAAAGTTAATTCAACAATATCTAAATGCCGACATCGTGGTGATTGGTGCTGCCATGTATAATTTTGGTTTGGCATCAACCTTAAAAGCATGGATTGACCGCATCAGTGTTGCAGGCAGAACCTTTAAATATACTGAGAATGGTTCAATCGGTTTAGCAGGCGACAAAAAAGCTTATATTGCCAGTAGTCGTGGTGGTATTTATGGTGAAAATAATCCTATGGATTTCCAAGAAGGTTTATTAACCACTGTACTGAATTTTACAGGTGTGACTGATATTCAAATTATTCGTGCAGAAGGTGTCAATATGGGTGCAGAGTTAAAAGACAAAGCCATTGAAGAAGCCTTAAATCGTATTAAAACGCTTTAAAAAATACAAAAAAGCGTGATAAATTCACGCTTTTTTTGTGGATAAATTAACCTTTAGAGACAGCCACAAATCTTGCACGCGCTGCATGCAGTTTTTTATAGCTATCTATTAAACGTAAATGGCGATCTAAACCTTCAAGTTGCATATTTGTTTCAGTTAAACCATAGAAACGAATGCTTCCTTCCATTGAGCCAATCACCGCATCCATACGTTCATCACCAAACATACGGCGGAAGTTATGCTCATAGTCATTCAGATCAAGTTCATCATCCAATTCAACTTCTAATACTACATTCATACACTGATAGAATAAGCCACGTTCTACGGTATTGGTATTGTATTGTAAGAATTGCTCAACAAAATCTTTAGCTTCTTCAAACGCTTGCAATGCAATATAAATCAGAAGTTTAAGTTCTAAAACGGTCAATTGTCCCCATACGGTATTATCATCAAACTCGATACCGATCAAAGTCACAATATCCGTATAATCATCAACTTCAAGCTCTTCCAAACGTTCAACCAAAGCTTCGAGTTGTTCTTCATCCAAACGATGAATATTTAAAATATCTTCACGGAAGTCTAAAGCTTTGTTGGTATTGTCCCAAATCAAATCTTCAACCAAATAAATTTCAGAATAATCAGGCACTAAGATACGGCAAGCTGTTGCACCCAAATGCTGATAAACTGCCATATACGCATCTTTACCCATCTCTTCTAAAATACCAAACAAAGTTGCAGCTTCAGCTTCATTGTCACCGTTGCCTGTAAAATCCCAATCCACAAAGTCGTAATCAGACTGTGAACTAAAGAATTTCCATGACACCACACCACTTGAATCAATAAAATGTTCTACAAAGTTATTGGGTTCAGTCACTGCATTGCGACTAAATGTCGGTTTTGGTAAGTCATTGAGACCTTCAAAACTGCGCCCTTGTAATAATTCGGTTAAGCTACGCTCTAAAGCCACTTCAAGTTTTGGATGTGCGCCAAATGATGCAAACACACCGCCTGTACGAGGGTTCATCAAAGTGACACACATCACAGGAAACTGCCCACCAAGTGAAGCATCTTTAACTAAAACTGGGAAACCCTGCTCTTCTAAGCCTTTAATTCCTTCTACAATTTTTGGATATTTTGCCAAAACTGCTTCAGGAACATCAGGCAATGCAATTTCACCTTGGATAATGTCACGTTTCACCGCACGCTCAAAAATCTCAGACAAACATTGCACTTGCGCTTCCGCTAAGGTATTGCCTGCGCTCATCCCATTAGAAAGATATAAATTTTCAATCAAATTTGATGGGAAATACACCGTTTCACCATCCGACTGACGTACAAATGGCAAAGAACAAATGCCACGTGCTTTATTGCCTGAGTTAGTGTCGTATAAATGCGTGCCTAAAAGTTCATTTTCAGGATCATAAATTTCACGGGTATAGTCATCTAAGATTTCAGTTGGTAATTCACCATTTGGACCGGGTTGGAACCATTTTTCATCTGGATAATGTACAAATGCTGCATTGGCAATTTCTTCACCCCAAAACTGGTCGTTATAGAAGAAATTACAATTCAGACGTTCGATAAACTCACCCAAAGCCGATGCTAAGGCACTTTCTTTGGTTGAGCCTTTACCATTGGTAAAACACATCGGCGATTGGGCATCACGGATATGCAATGACCAAACATTTGGCACAATATTACGCCATGAAGAAATCTCAATTTTCATGCCTAAACCTGCCAAAATTCCTGACATATTGGCAATAGTTTCTTCTAAAGGCAGATCTTTGCCAACAATAAAAGTCGTACTTTCTTTTGCCAAATCAGGCATAAGCAAGGCTTGAGCATCCGCATCAATGCTTTCTACTTCTTCAATGACAAACTCAGGACCCGTTTGAATGACTTTTTTGACAGTACAACGGTCAATGGAACGTAAAATACCTTGACGGTCTTTGTCTGAAATATCCGCAGGCAATTCCACCTGAATTTTAAAAATTTGCTTATAACGGTTTTCAGGGTCAACAATGTTATTTTGTGAAAGACGGATATTATCGGTAGGAATATTACGTGCAGCACAATACACTTTTACAAAATATGCTGCACATAAAGCCGAAGATGCAAGGAAATAATCAAATGGACCCGGTGCAGAACCATCACCTTTATAACGAATCGGCTGATCGGCAATCACCGTAAAATCATCAAACTTCGCTTCTTGTCGAAGATTGTCGAGATAATTAACTTTGATTTCCATGTGAGCACCTAAAGCTTTTATGTGTATTTACAAGCACATAAATTGCGAAATATTTAAATCAGTCGAATTGTAGCAATTGACTAAAAATAGAAAAACGAGTTGATCAATGAAATTTCAATATTTCAACAAACACAACTCGAAAAGAATGAGCACTATTATAAAGAGATTTTAGGCAGTTGATAATGTTTGTCTGCCATTCGAGATGAATTTGCTTAAATTTTCAATAAATGCACTGAGAGGATAAAGAAACGGAAAAAATGGATAGAGCCAATATCTGATTCGGGTTTCAATCATCTTAAAGATGTATTGAAATGGAGAATAACGAATGGAAGCTCGAAATACAGCCGAATGGCAAGCGTTTATTAACAATTGCTTAGATTTTCGTCCTGAAGACGGCGTATACCGCATTGCCCGTGAAATGTTCATAGAAGCAGACTTATTCGACTTAGAAATGGAACATATTTTTGAAAAAGTATGGATCTATGCTTGTCATGAAAGTGAAATTCCAAATAACAATGATTTTGTAACTGTGCAAATCGGTCGTCAACCGATGATTATTAGTCGTGATGGCAATGGGCAACTCCATGCCCTTGTGAACGCCTGTGAACATCGTGGTGCAACCCTAACTCGTGTCGCAAAAGGCAATAAATCTACATTTACCTGTCCATTCCATGCATGGTGCTACAAATCTGATGGTCGCTTAATCAAAGTCAAAGGTCCAAGTGAATATTGCGATGATTTTGATAAATCTAGCCGTGGTTTAAAACAAGGTCGCATCGAAAGCTATCGTGGCTTTGTATTTGTCAGCCTTGATACACAAGCAACAGATACTCTAGAAGAGTTTTTAGGGGATGCCAAAGTTTTTTTGGATTTGATGGTGGAGCAGTCACCTACTGGCGAACTCGAAGTTTTACAAGGTAAATCTGCTTATACTTTTGCAGGCAACTGGAAACTGCAAGATGAAAATGGCTTAGATGGCTATCACGTCAGTACTGTTCACTATAACTATGTATCGACAGTGCAGCACCGCCAACAAGTCAATGCTGAAAATGGTCAAGATATGGACACGCTTGATTATAGTAAATTAGGCGCAGGTGATGGCGACACTGATGATGGTTTCTTTAGCTTTAAAAATGGTCACAGCGTGTTATTTAGTGACATGCCAAACCCAACAGTACGCCCAGGTTATGAAACAGTGATGCCCTATTTGGTGGAAAAATATGGGGAAGATCGTGCCAAATGGGCAATGCATCGCTTACGTAATTTAAACCTATACCCTAGCCTATTTTTTATGGATCAAATCAGTTCGCAATTGCGTATTGTACGTCCTGTAGCATGGAACAAAACAGAAGTCATTAGCCAATGTATCGGTGTGAAAGGTGAATCTGCAGAAGCTCGCCGTAATCGTATTCGTCAGTTTGAAGATTTCTTTAATGTTTCAGGCTTAGGCACACCAGACGATTTGGTTGAATTTAGAGAACAACAGAAAGGTTTCCAAGCACGTTTAGAGCGTTGGAGTGACATTTCGCGTGGTCATCAAAACTGGAACTATGGCACAAGCAAAAATGCCGAAATTCTCGGTATCAAACCTGTGATTACGGGACGTGAAATTACCCATGAAGGCCTATATGTCAACCAACACGGACATTGGAGAAAGCTTCTTCTTGATGGCTTAAATAAAAATGCCTTGAAAATGCATGACATTACTTTGCAACACGCAGAAACTGAGGAGATCTAAGTATGAACATGCAATTAACCTTTGCCGTGACTCAGTTTTTAAACCAAAAATCTGAATATTGCGACAATTATCAATGGAATGACTATTTAGAACTGTACGATGAAGACAGTGAATATCACATTCCCCAATGGATCGATGACCATACTTATGTGACGGATCCAAATCAAGGCATGTCTTATATTTATTATGAAGACCGTACAGGCTTAGAAGATCGTGTCTTCCGTATCGAAACTGGCAAGGCAGCATCTGCAACACCGCTGCCACGCACCGCACATTTTATTAGCAATGTTCGTGTTAAAGAATTGGCTGATGGTTTGATCGAAGCTAAAGTGGTTTGGCAAACCTTATATAATCGTCAAGGTTTGGAAGGCTGTTTCTATGGTCATGCCACTTATACTTTGCGTCAAACTGAAGACAGTTTCCGCATTCGCAAACAACATACTGTGTTGCTGAATGACAAAATTGATTCTGTTTTAGACTTCTATCATGTTTAAGGAGTTTTAAAATGGGACATTCTGTCGCACTAAATTTTGCAGATGGTAAAACCTTTTTTATCTCTGTGAATAACGATGAATTATTGCTTGATGCTGCGATTCGTCAAGGCATTAACTTACCACTTGACTGCCGTGAAGGTGTGTGTGGAACTTGTCAGGGACAATGCGAAACTGGTATTTATGAACAAGAATATGTCGATGAAGAAGCACTCAGCACACGTGATTTGGCTGAACGTAAAATGTTAGCCTGTCAAACGCGTGTCCAATCAGATGCCGCTTTCTTCTTTGATCATGATTCAAATATTTGTAATGCAGGCGATACTTTAAAAATTGCTGCAACGATCACTCAAGTTGAACTCGTATCTGAAACCACAGCAATTTTACACGTAGATGCAAGCAGTCATACACAGCAATTACAGTATTTACCTGGACAATATGCACGTTTGCAAATTCCAGATACCGATGAATGGCGCTCTTATTCGTTTGCCAATCGTCCAAATGCAAATAATCAACTGCAATTTTTAATTCGATTATTGCCTGATGGTGTGATGAGTAACTACTTACGTGATCGTTGCCAAGCCGGACAAAGCATTGTGATGGAAGCACCATTAGGTAGCTTCTATTTACGTGAAGTTGAAAAACCGTTGGTATTTATCGCAGGTGGAACAGGACTTTCGGCATTTTTAGGTATGTTGGACAACTTTGCTGAGCAACCTAACCCACCCAAAATCGAACTTTATTATGGAGTAAATAAAGAAGCTGATTTGTGTGAACAACAACGTTTACAAGCTTATTCCCAGAAAATAGCCAATTTTAATTATCACCCAATCGTTACCCAAGCGACTGAAACATGGTCTGGAAAAACTGGATTTATCCACGAACATTTAAATAAAGATCAACTGGCTGAAAATGCCTTTGATATGTATTTATGTGGTCCACCGCCGATGATTGAAGCAGTAAAAACGTGGTTAGACACAACAGCTTTAACGAACTTTAAGATTTATAGCGAAAAGTTTTTATCGAGTAATACTGTTAATAAAGCTTAAAAACTTTCAATGTTCATGAGATTTTCTGCTTTGCAAAGAAGGAAATCTCAAACGCTTTTTGAAAATATTTAAAGATATATTTTAGTTAAATAAATGGAAATTTTACTAAAACACGCTCAATAGTATGGATATTTTTGCAACATCAAACATAGTCACTCAACACAATCGATTTTCAATTATTAAGGGAATAATTATGCAAACAATCGATGTTAATACCGTCATAGATCGTGACAAACTCTCGCCATTACAGTGGCTCGTATTTTTGCTTGGATTTTTGGTCTTTTTCTGTGATGGATTAGACACAGGCATTATCGGCTTTGTCGCACCCTCATTATTGGATGATTGGAGCATCAGTAAACCACAACTAGCACCTGTACTCAGTGCAGCTTTAGTAGGAATGTCCATAGGTGCGATCATTTCTGGACCACTGGCAGATAAATTTGGACGTAAAAAAGTCATTGTTACCACCACCTTACTTTTTGCAATTTTTACCATCTTATGTGGCTTTGCTACCTCGACCAATGACCTCATGATTTATCGTTTCATTACAGGGGTAGGTTTGGGTGCTGCGATGCCAAACATCAGCACCATCGTATCTGAATATATGCCAAGCAAACGTAAAGCGTTTCTCACTGGACTGGCAGGTTGTGGCTTTATGCTTGGTATCTCTTGTGGTGGTGTACTTTCAGCCTTTTTGCTAGAAAATTTAGGTTGGGCAAAAGTTATTATTATTGGTGGAATTATTCCTGTAATTTTAGTGATATTTTTAATTTTAAAACTGCCAGAATCTACGCAATATTTAGTCAAAAATAACCATAATACACAAGCACAAACTATTCTGGAAAAAATTCAAGGTCATCCATTTACTGAAAATGTGCAATTTAAATTAACCGCAACTGAAAGTAACAACACAGATGAAAGCCCTGTAAAGCAAGTCTTGGGTAAATATCTATGGGGTTCAAGCATGTTATGGCTATGCTGCTTCATGAGTTTATTGGTGTTTTATCTTTTGACCAGTTGGATGCCAACTATTTTAAAAACAGCAGGTTTTAATACACAGCAATTCAGCTTAATTGCAGCAATTTTCCCATTCGGTGGCGTGATCGGTGCAACTGTTATGGGATATTATATGGATAAAATGAATCCAACCAATGTGATTAAGTACTCGTATTTCTTAGCATTCTTGCTGTTTATTTTAACTGGCTTTGTTAGCTCAAATATTCTGTTGTTTGGTATTAGCATTTTCTTGATTGGTGCTTTACTTGCTGGTGCGCAATCTTCATTATTGCCTTTATCCGCAATCTTCTATCCGTCAACATGTCGTGCGGTAGGCGTGTCATGGATGCATGGTATTGGACGTGTTGGGGCAATTTTAGGTGCTTTCTTTGGCTCACTGATCTTTACTTTTGAACTCAGCTTAAGTGGTATCTTCTATGTCTTGGCAATTCCAACGTTAATCTCTTTCATTGCACTCAGCTTGAAAGTCATGGGCGAAAAAGCAAAGAATAAACACAGCATCAATTCACGTGAATTAGCATAAACACCTAAAAAAAAACCTGTTATTTTTGCATAACAGGTTCTTATTTATAAGAAAATAAACTTTAATTTAGTATAGATTTTGCCTTAGTTTCACTCGGATTTTCACCAAACTCATCACGATATTCTTGAGAAAACCGACTTAAATGCGTAAACCCCCAACGATATGCCAATGTAGATATAGAAACATCTTGGGTTGTGGTTAATGACAAGGCTTTATAAATCTGCTGTAAACGATACTTCTTTAAAAAAGCCATTGGACTGGTGCCATAATGATGTTGAAATTGTTCATATAGCTTAGTTTTAGACACACTCGCAATATTTAAAATCATTTCAACAGTAATATTTTCATGGGCATGCTCAATTAAAAACTGTTTTACTTTGCGAATATGAGGCGGTTCATTTTGATGAGCTATATCCCGTAGTGCAGCCGAAAAATTATTTTCTTGGGACAAGAGTAGTGCTTTTATTAGGAAGTTTTCATAGTCCTCAGAAAACATTTGTAAACCATAAAATCCAATATATTGCGATTTAACCAACATAAAGTTTTGAATATTTGACCACCAAGCTGCGATCATTTGATCGTGATTCAAATCCATTCTTGGATTAAAAATAATACTGTCATTAATTGGGCGATTTAATAAATCTGCAAGTACCGATTGCATACTCTTTTCAGGGATTACCACCTGAAATTTTTTACAGTCTTTATCAATAAATAAATCCTGAAAATCATTATTCGATACGATCAATCCACTCTGCTGATCTGATTGATATTGTTCACCGCGAATCGCTAAAGATTGACGACCATGTATCGGTAAACTGATACTATATGCTTTTAAGTTTGCAATATTAATCGCAACATTGGCACCATATTGAATACAACCAATGGTCATCTGTTTTTTAGGCAAACGTAAACCATCATATTGAAAATCCAAAGTATCTCGATACGTCGTTTCTAAACGATGATCACCACAAATACTCGACATCAAGTTTTGAGCAAAATCTGCTTGCTTAGTATTATGTTTTAAATCCGTATGTTGGCTAAATGACTGCATTTTCCCTGCACCTCGCTGAGGTTTATCTCGTCCATGTACTATTTAAAATTTTTATCCATTTAAATAGCTTAAAACATCATTTTGGCTGATCTTGTTATGTTAAAAATTTAATTTCCGATAGAAATAGTCTACTTTATTAAAACTTAAAAAATAATAATTGTTAAGCATATTTAAGTCATAAAACCATACTTAAAAGGTATATTTATAGAGTAAATCAATATTTTGGAAATCGGCGTAATACAACATCAGAGCTATACATCTAAACGCTGATAAGCAATCCCTTCAAGATCATAAACTTGATAAATACAATCAAAAAATGCTTGAATATCATCCGTACATTCGATATCACGAACTGCCATAACCACGTGACTTAAAGCATTTTCATCTAAGATTGGGATGAATTTCAAATTTGTTAAATGAATATTTTCAGCGCTTTTCGGTACAATTACAATGCCATCGCCTGCCGCAGCAAAACCACAAGCCAATGCCATTTCACGAACATAGCGAACATGTTGAGGCGTTAAACCTTGTTGTGAAAATAATTCATGCACTTGGGTGGAAAAATTGATTTGATCATTTTTAGGATAAAAAATTAAATCTTCTTCCACTAAATCTTTGAGGAATATTCCTTCCTTAAAGTGTGCTAAAGGATGTCCTGCATGGATAGCGATGACTAAAGGCTCTTCCCTTAAATGTATTCTTTTAATGGCTGGGTCTGGAATGTCTACACGACCAAAACCGATATCAATTCGTCCATCTTTCAAAGCTTGAATTTGCTCGACCGAAGACATTTCCACCAATTCGATTTTTAAATGTTCATTTCGTTGTTTAAATAAAAAAATGATTTTCGATAAATAACCAAATAATAATGATCCCACAAAACTCAAAGTAATGGTTCGATCAATCACACCAATTCGTCTGGTCATCAGTTTTAATTCATCTGCTTGACTGAGTAAATGTAAAGCATGCTGATAGAAAAAATGCCCTGCTTCAGTAGTAACTAAAGGACGACTTCCTCTTTCAAAAAGTTGAATCCCTAATTCATATTCTAAATTTTGTATTTGTCGACTGAGTGGTGGCTGTGCAATAAATAATTTCTCCGCTGCTTTGGTAAAACTTTGCTGTTCAACCACCGCAACAAAATATTTTAAATGTCTAAGCTCCATAACATTCCCTTGTATTGCATTTGAATAAATCAATCCATTTACATTTACTCCACTTGAATAATAACTGAATTTAAATATAAAAATTCATTTATTTTTGATTAAATAATCAGCATTTTGATTCAATTTTTCCCATATTAATAATAAGTGACTCGATTTTATTGTTTACTTCGTTCATTTAAATGATCATTTATAAATTAATAAAGTTAAAAAATATTGATTTATTTACATATTTTCAATAAATTAAATTTAATCATTTTATTTAATTATAATCTAAGCACCATTAAGTTAGATATAAAAACAAAAAAGTTTAAATGAATAAAAACAACACAAAGTCTTCATTTTTTATGCCAAATTCCAGTCCATATTGGATAAGTCTGTGAGAGTGTTAAACTAATTTTTTACTGTGTATGATTGACTATGATAGAGATCATATTAATGAGGCTTAGCATGATAAAATATCTTGGTGTATTAACTGTATTATTGGTTTCTGTACAAAGTTATGCCAGCGATCCTTTGAATGGCACATCATGGAAAACCATTGATGATAAAACTCAAAAACCTATGTCGATTGTAAAATTTACTGAAAATAGTAACGGAACATTATCTGCAAATATTCAAAAAGTTTTTGAAACAAACCAAGCACAAAAATGTACAAAATGTGTGGGTAAATATCAAAACAAGCCTTTAATTGGTGCAAATATTATTTCTAATTTAAAAAGCGTTGGGCATAATAAATATACGGGCGGTCATATTACTGATCCACAAACAGGTAAAACCTATAAATTTAATGCCAATTTATCGGAAAATGGTCAAGTTTTAAAAGGTCGTGGTTTTATTGGCGTATCTGCACTTGGTCGCTCACAAACATGGCACAGAGTGCCTTAAGCTTTTACTTAAATGTGCGATTTACTAGAAATAAGTCTTTATAAATTAAAGGCTTATTTTTTAGTAAATGTTTTTATCATAAAATTAAATGAGTGTAATGCTTTTAACTCAATGAATTTGTTTAGATTCTGCAATAACGCTAGGTCTTTGTTAATAACTTTCCTACAATTATATTTTTAAAATTAGGTATGCGTTGCAATGAAAATAAGTTTGAAATTTATATCAACACTGGCAATTTCACTCTATTTTTCAATTTCTTCATCCCATGCCAAAGACACCATTTATCTTATTTCTAGTTCATCTGCATATGATGAGAGCTATATTCCAAAAATCACTCAAGCATTTCAAAATAAAGGGTTTAACGTCAGTACCCAATATTTAAATCAACAACTCTCAGACTTTGGTTATGTCAATACTGACCATGAACGTGCCAAAAATTTGATTCATGCTTTAAAGAATGATCAAGTGAAATATCTTTGGTTTGTGCGTGGTGGTTCGGGTGCATTAAATTTATTGCCAAAGCTTCACGCTGAGATTGCACCAATCAAGCAAAGCACACCAAAAATTTTAATTGGTTTTAGTGATGTTACTGCGATTCATTATTTTATCAATAATGAAATTGGTTGGAAAAGTATTCATGGGACAACCGCAGCAACGGGTAAAATTATGAATGTACCAAATACAACAGCAGCATCTTTAGAGTCCCCGACTTTAAAAAGTAATCTCATTAATCATGATGAAAATCAAAATGATGTAGTCAATGAAATTTTTACAACCATCCAAAATGGCGTACATTATCAAGGTCTTTTACCTTTAAATAGTACAGCCAAACAGCATTTCTACGAAGGTACTTTAACAGGTGGTAATTTAACTTTAGTACAAACTTTATTTTCGACTAAATACGAACGCTCTTGGGACAACCAAATTTTATTATTGGAAGATATCAGCGTGACTTATAAACAGCTTGATCGTTTATTACATCAAATATTATTTAAGAAGGATTTTAAACCCAAAGCTATTGTTTTTGGGCAGTTTTATCCAAGTAAAACCAATGATGGTGAGCGTTTAATTTATAAAGAGGTGATTCGTACTTTTGCAGAACAAAGTCATATTCCTGTGTATTATTATCCTTATTTTGGACATGGAAAAGTCAATAAACCGTTTATTTTGGGTGAAAAAGCACATATTGCTTGTCCACAAGATTCTGATTATTGCTCGATTTTTCAAGAAAAATTGTAATTCGTAGATAAAAAACCGAGTTGCCTGAACTCGGTTGTTATTTTCAAGATTATTAACCCAATTCAGCTAGAATTTTATCTAAAACTGGGCTTGATTGTTGCCATTTCGGTTGTTTGTCTTTATCTACAATCAGCGCACGCACGCCTTCCACGATGTCACCATGTTCAAACCAAACATCCTGTAAATCACGCTCGATTTGCATACATTGTTGTAAGGACAAACCACGTCCAATATGTTGCAGTTTTAAACTGGCTTGTTTGGCAGTAAGCGAGCGTTGTTGTAAAGTAGCAAGAATTTTGCTTGCCCATTCCTGATACTTTTCATCTTGTTCATTTTCAAGACTATTTTCAATTTCTTCTAAACTTTCAAAGCCGAAATGTTTACGAATATTTTCAGAAACTAAACTCAGTTGACTCTGTTCAGGATGCGTAATAAATTGCGCAATCGCCTGTTGTATTTGCTCTTTATTCAAAGGATTTAGTTGGCTCAGTACTGTTTGCAACTCGGCAAGTTTTTCACTTGGTACGTGATAATCGATCAAGTCTAAATACAGTGCGTCACTGCTACTGATTTGATCACCTGTGGTCGCCATATACACGCCTATATCATCTAAACGTGATAGGAAATGCGTTGCCGCAACATCTGGGAAGAAACCAATCGCTGTTTCAGGCATAGCAAAACGTGACTTTTCACTGCTGACAATAATGTGACATGCTTGTGCCAAACCAAAACCACCACCGAGAACATAACCATCTAAAAAGACGATCACAGGTTTTAAATATGCACGGATGGCATTCAACATGTCATACTCAGACTGAAAATATGCCTTGTAATCTTCATTGCCATTTTTATAACTATCATAGAGATAGCGAATATCCCCACCTGCACAAAATGCTTTTGGACTATTCGACCTGATCAAAACTGCTTGAATCGCATCATTATTTTGCCACGTTTCGAGTTGCAGTTGGATACCATGAATCATGTCCAAAGACAGTGCATTTAAACTGGCAACTCGATCTAAACTGATGATGCCCAAAGCACCTTGTTGCTCGATCTGCAAATTATTCTGTGAAGTATTTGGAACAGTATTTTCTGTACTCATCATCGCCTCCTTATTGATTTTTAAAGTTGGCTGGGCGTTTTTCTACAAAAGCTTGCATGCCCTCTTTTTGGTCTAAAGTTGCAAAAATCGAGTGGAATGTACGGCGTTCAAAACGTAAACCTTCTGCAAGACTTACTTCAAAGGCACGATTAATTGATTCTTTGATCATCATGGTCGCAGTCAATGATCTTTCAGCAATTTTTTCGGCAGTTTGTAAAGTCTGTTTAAGTAATTCATCTTTATTAAATACTTGTGCAACTAAACCACATTGCTCCGCTTCTGCCGCACCCATTTGACGGGCAGTCAAACACATTTCCATCGCTTTGGCTTTACCAATTGCAAGGGTCAAACGTTGTGTTCCACCAATCCCTGGAATGACCCCTAAAGTGACCTCAGGTAAACCAAACTTGGCATTATCCGCACAGTAAATAAAATCACACATCAGTGCCAGTTCACAACCACCACCTAGCGCATAACCACTTACCGCAGCAATTAAGGGTTTACGACGCTGCGCAATGCGATCAGCCAAATGAAAAAAATCATCAAAATAAATATTCGGGAACGTTAAATTCGCCATTTCTTTAATGTCTGCACCCGCAGCAAACGCTTTTTCTGATCCTGCGAGAACCATACAACCAATACTTTGATCTTGTTCTAAATCATCCAGTGCTGCATTCACTTCACTGATCAGTTGTGAGTTTAAAGCGTTGAGTGCTTTAGGTCGGTTTAAAGTGATTAGACCGACACCATTTTTCTTCTCTAATAAAATCGTTTCAAATTGCATTTTTAAATTCCTTAATTTTCAACATCAATCTCGTATTTTTTTAAATAAAATCATAAACTACGAGCAATTACCAAACGCTGAATATCACTGGTTCCTTCATAAATTTGGCAAATTCGTGCATCACGATAGATTCGTTCAATCGGAAAATCTTTCAAATAACCATAACCACCAAAAATTTGTAAAGCTGCCGAGCAAACACGCTCCGTCATTTCTGATGAAAATAGTTTCGCCATGGATGCTTCATTTAAACACGGTTGCCCTGCTTCTTTTAAACGTGCGGCATGATGCACAAGCTGACGTGCTGCTTCGATTTCAGTCGCCATACTGGCTAAACGAAAGGCGACTGCCTGATGTTCAAAAATTGGCTTACCAAAGGTAATTCGCTCTTTGGCATATTTCGTTGCTTCTTCGAGTGCTGCACGTGCTAAACCTACCGCTTGTGCTGCAATGCCGATACGACCACCTTCAAGATTGGCTAAGGCGATTTTTAAGCCTTCACCTTCTTTACCTAGCATCAGACTTTCATGCACACGTACATCGGTCAGTGCTATCTGACAAGTATCAGAGGCATGCAGACCGAGTTTTTCTTCGGTACGAATCACCTCATAACCTTGCGTATCGCGTGGCACAATAAACGCACTGATGCCTTTTTTGCCTGCGCTTGGATCGGTCACAGCAAAAACAATAATTACCCCTGCATTATGTCCTGAAGTAATAAACTGTTTTGCGCCATTGATCACCCAATGATCACCCTCTTTCACTGCACGGGTTTTAATTGCTGCGGCATCTGAACCTGTGTGCGGTTCAGTCAAAGCAAATGCACCGATCATTTCACCTTGTGCCAAAGGTTTTAAATATTTCTCTTTTTGTGCATCTGTACCAAATTTGGCAATCGGCACACAACCGACAGAATTATGCACACTCATAATGGTCGAGGTCGCACCATCTGCTGCTGCAATTTCCTCAAGTGCCAATACATAAGCAAGATTGCCTGTATCAGAACCACCCCATTGATCTGAGATCAACATACCTAAAAAACCCAATTGTCCCATTTGTGACAATGCATCTTTGGGAAATGTACCATTTCGATCCCATTCGGCTGCATTCGGCTTAATTTGTTCTTGTGCGAAACTTCTCGCCATATCCTGAATTAACAATTGTTCTTCGGTAAATTGCATCTCTTTTTCCCTTACATCATTTTTTAGACTTCCATGAATTTTTAACATATTGTTTTCATGCTAAATACACGATGAAAGTCTGATACTGTCCAATATTTATTGTATGTGCATTTAACTGGCTTTACTTGCCGCCTGCTTGGCAATTTCTTGATTACGCAATAAAAAGCGTTGAATCTTACCACTTGGCGTTTTCGGTAACTCCGTGACAAATTCAACTTGGCGTGGGTAAGCATGCGCTGAAAGCCGTTTCTTGACAAACTGCCCCAATTGCTCAGCCAATTCATTAGATGCATTTGTACCTTCAGCTAAAATCACAAAAGCTTTGACGATCTCGGTTCGTTCAGGGTCAGGTACACCGACCACCGCTGCTTCAATCACCGCATCATGTTCAAGTAAAGCACTTTCTACATCAAATGGGCCGATACGATAGCCTGATGTTGTAATGACATCATCACTACGCCCAACAAAGCTCATACTCCCATCTGCATGTAGCTCAGCTGTATCACCTGTCAAATAATAGTGTTTAACAAACGGCGACTTACGACTTTCTTTATAACCTCCAAACCACATCATCGGTGATTTTTCAATATCCACTGCTAAGATTCCCGGTGTATCCGCTGGAAGCTCATTTCCTGCTTCATCAACCACTGCCACACGATAGCCCGGACTTGCAAAACCTGCTGAACCCGCTTTGACATCATGACTTAATCCATGATGATTACAGACCACCATGCCCACTTCAGTTTGCCCATAGTGATCAAAAATCGGGGCATCTAAGACGTGTTTAAACCAACGAAAGACTTCTGGATTTAAGGGTTCACCTGCACTACTGACCACACGGAATTTACCTTTAAGCTGTTGCATTTGCTGTGGATCAGCCGCCATCATCATCCGATATGCGGTAGGCGCGCCTGCCAAATTAGTGATTTGATAATCATCGACAATCTGACACAAGCTATCAATACTAAAACCACCTTCATAAAATAAAGTCGCATGACCTAATAAAAGTGGCCCTGTGATGCCATAGTACAAACCATATGCCCAACCGGGATCAGCGATATTCCAAAAAGAATCTTGCGCTGTTAAGCCAATCGCATTTTGCATATAGTAACCAAAAGCAATCAACGCTTTTAATGGTACTTCAAGCGGTTTTGCTGGCCCTGTAGTCCCTGAGGTAAACATCAGTAAAAATGGTGATTGAATGTCTTGCATAACCAATTCACATTGATCAGATTGTGCATTCACCACATCCCAAAAGTTTAAATCACCTTGCTGAACCCCATTCCCTTCACGATCTGCTACTGTCACAATTTGCGGACAATCTGCAACTTCATCAAGTTTGCTGCGATTACCCACATCTGAAATGACCAATTTACTTTTTGCCAATTGCACACGATGTTCAATCGCTTTTGGACCAAAGGCAGTAAACAAGGGTTGATACACAGCACCAATGCGCCAAGCGCCCAAAATCACCACCAACAGCTCTACAGTTCTTGGCAATAAGCCTGAAACACGATCGCCTTTTTCTACACCTTGTGATTTAAGAAAATTGGCAAATTGATTTGACCATGTTTTCAGTTGACTAAAGGTATATTGTTCTTTACGTCCATCTTTGCCTTGCCAATACAGCGCAACTTTATTTGGATCGGCTTCGGCATGGCGATCACAACATTCATAACTGGCATTGAGCTGTTCTAAACTGCCTGTTAACATTTCTTTTGCAGCATGATCCAAATCAAATGCTGTTGCTACATCCTGATAGTTCAACATTTTCTAACTCCGTCTAGATTTTTTGTTATTCATGACACGGCTAATGCGTATTTGCCATCCATAGGCAATTCAAGAAAGCTAAAAGCTTAACTTTCTTGAGGTAAATATTGTTGAATAATGCTTGAGAAATCTAAGTGTGCATTGCCTTGCATACATAACTGCTGATACATCTGTTGGACTAAACCACCGAGAAGAATAGGCTGTTTGGCTTGCCCTGCGGCTTCGATCGCTAAGCCTAAATCTTTCAACATCAGTTGAGTGGCAAAGCCATCGGTATAACCACGTCCTGCTGGTGCATTGGCAGAAATACCCGGCCATGGATTACACACATCAGAACTCCAACAGCGACCACTTGAGCTATTCACCACACCTGCAAGTGCTTGTGGATCAATGCCAAGTTTTGCACCAAGTGCCATGCCTTCAGCCACCGCAGCCATTGAAATACCTAAAATTAAGTTATTACAAATTTTGGCAATTTGACCTGCACCCACATCACCACAATGCACAATGTTTTTACCCATGTGTTGTAAAACAGTCTTAGCTTGTTCAAATACGGCATCATCGCTACCGACCATAAAGGTCAAAGTACCAGCTTGCGCGCCAATGGTTCCGCCTGATACAGGCGCATCACAGATTTTAATACCTTTTTCAGCGCCAACCGCAGCAATGTCTTTGATCGTTTGTGGGTCAATGGTACTGCTATCAATACATAAGCTACCTGCTTTAAGGACTGATAAAACGCCATTTTCACCCAAATACACCTCTTTCACATGCTTAGCAGCGGGCAACATGCTAATCACGATATCAGCATCTTTAGCAGCGGCTTGTGGACTTTCACAGGAAATGCCACCTGCTTCTGTGAAGTGCTGAATCGCGACTTCACTCAAATCAAATCCCATGACTTTCAAACCTGCTTTAAGTAGGTTTTGCGCCATTTTACCGCCCATATTACCCAAACCGATAAAAGCAATATTCATCCTTGAACTCCTGTATTTTTATTATCTATTGGTATTAACGAAGGTTAATCGTGGTATTCACTTCACCTTTTTCTTGGGTATCTTCAAACCAACGGCTGGTAATGGTTTTGGTTTGTGTATAGAACTGTACCGCTTGTTTCCCATAAGGACCTAGATCACCCAGTTTTGAACCTCGTGAGCCTGTAAAACTAAAGAATGGCACAGGTACAGGAATTGGAATGTTAATCCCCACTTGACCAATATCAATGGTATTTTGGAAGGTACGTGCCACTGCACCACTTTGGGTAAATAGACCAACACCATTTCCAAATGGATTGGCATTAATCAGCTCAATCGCTTCATCTAAAGTGTCTACATTGATAATTGCTAAGACTGGACCAAAGATTTCTTCTTTATAAATGCGCATGTCGGTTTTGACATTGTTAAATACCGTTGCGCCGACAAAGTTACCCTTTTCATAGCCCACTACTTGCACATCACGCCCATCAAGTAACAACTCAGCACCTTGCTCTACACCGCTATTGATCAAATCCATCACACGGGCTTTGGCACGTGGAGAAATCACTGGACCAATATCGGTATTTGGCTCATGCCCTGCATTCACTTTTAAAGTTTTGGCTTTTTCGACTAGTTCATTGACCCAATTTTTGCTTTCACCGACCATGACTGCGACTGAAAGCGCCATACAACGCTGACCTGCAGCACCAAATGCTGCACCAACTAAGGCATTTAAGGTTTGTTCTTTATTGGCATCTGGCATCACCACCACATGGTTTTTTGCGCCCATCATGGATTGAACACGTTTGCCATGTTGTCCTGCAAGGTTATAGACATGTGTACCCACAGCCGTTGAACCGACAAATGAAATCGCTTTAATGTCTTGATGAGTACATAGACGATCAACCACCTCTTTACCACCATGCACCACATTGAGCACACCTGCTGGAACACCTGCTTGTACCGCCAGTTCAACCAACATCATGGTTGACAATGGATCTTGCTCAGAAGGTTTCAGTACAAAAGTATTGCCACAGACAATCGCCATTGGGAACATCCACAGTGGAATCATCGCTGGAAAGTTAAATGGAGTAATACCTGCGCACACGCCAAGTGGTTGCTGTAAAGTATAGGTATCTACACCACGCGCCACACCTTCGATATACTCGCCCATTTGCAAAGTACCCACCGAACAGGCATGCTCAACCACTTCTAAACCACGTTGAATATCACCTTCTGCATCCGCTAAAGTCTTGCCTTGTTCTGCGGTGAGAACTTTTGCAATCTCTTTCATGTTGTCACGAATCAAATCTTGCAACTTCAACATGATACGCATACGTGCTTGGATTGGAGTTAAACGCCAAGTCTTAAATGCGTCTTGTGCAGCAGCAATAGCAGCATCAACTTCATCCAAAGTCGCCATTGGCACACGACCTAAAACCTCTTGTGTCGCTGGGTTGACAATGTCTTGCCAATCTTGTGTTTTTGACTCTACAAACTGACCATTAATCAATAGCTTTGCTGTCGTTGACTGAATATTTGACATTGTGTTCATAACCTCTCCATAGGTTGTATTTTTTGTTGTTGCAGCAGTTGAAAATACAATGAGAACCAAAAGCCGTATTTTCTAAATTCCTGTTTCAAATCAGACTAGCAAAGAATTTTTTGACGACCAATAGAAATTCATGCACGATAGTTGTGCAAATATGCACAGGGAAGAACAGCAATAATGAAAGTCGATAAAGTAGATTGGGACCATTTACAATACTTTTTAGTTTTGGCACGTGCCAAGACGTTGACCAATGCAGCCCGTTTGATTGGGGTTGAACACAGTACCGTTTCTCGCAGAATACAAGCTTTAGAGCTAGCTTTAGGGACACCGCTATTTAAACGTGAAGCCACAGGTTATGAACTAACTCAGGAAGGTTTGGCACTTGTTCCTCGTGTTGAACAAATGGAGCACGCTTTTTTACAAATTGAGAAACCACATCAACCTTTACAAGGACGTGTGCGAATTGGCACACCTGAAGGATTTGGTACAGCATTTTTAACCAAACTCTTGGCAGAACTGTCCAAACAATATCCACTTTTAACCATTGATTTAATTCCTGTTCCGAAAATGATTAAGCTGTCACATCGTGAAGCAGACATTGTGATTTCGATTGATCGACCTAAATCTGGTCCGTATATCATTACGCGATTAAGCGATTATTGTTTAAAAATTTATGGCAGTAAAAACTATTTAAATAACTCACAACCTATTCATAAACTTGAGGATTTAAAACAGCATCGCTTTGTTAATTATATTGATGATTTAGTCTACAGTCCTGAATTGTATTGCCTAGAGCGAATCCCTTTGCAACTGAATGCCAATTTTAGAAGTAGCAGTATTTTGGCACAACAAATTGCTGTTTGTGCAGATGCAGGATTGGCAATATTGCCCAAATTTTTAGCTGAAGAAAAACCCGAGCTTGAACAAGTTCTAAGTGCTGAAGTGCGTTTTGTACATACTTTTTGGATGCTAACTTTGGTGGATTTGCAGCATGAGCCACGGATTAAATTGGTGTGGGATTTTTTACGCAAACAAGCAGATGAATACCAACATTTATTGATGGATTGAGTTTTTATTTTTTAAACGACTTGAATAAGATCCTGAATTTAATAATGCAATCTTGTTAAGGTTTTTAAATTCTCTTTAGTCCTCTTCTTTCAGGCGAAATGAAGAGCATTGCTAGGTAAGATTACTAAAAATCATTTGAATTGCAATAAATTCACTTTTTCCTTTATGCCATAAGGCTCAGGATTAGGAGGAGATTTTTGGAATCTATACAATAATTTTGCTTAATTAATCAGCATTACTAAATCAAGGTCTTATTCACTAGATTTATAAAATAATTAACAACTCGAAAACTATTTTTCAAACACTTCTTTTAAATCTTTCGGCATACCTTGGGTCGATTTAAACTCGCCTTGCTGACTTTTCCAAATTACCGCAGGTGTTGCAAAAAATCCATATTTATCCATCAACTCTTGGTTGGCATCAATTTTTGCCGCAATCTCAGCAGGAATATTTTGCATTGGTTTTAAAGATTGATCTCCCGATTTTAAATTCAGTTGACTAAATACTTGCTCAGGATTTTTAGAGGTTAATAAAGTTGCCACTTGACCACGACTTTCTTTACGGATCACAGCAACTTGGATATGACGTAATTGAACTTTACCTGACTCAACCCAAGGACGTGCTTTTTGCCAAAACTGATGACAATACGGGCAGTTTGGATCAGAAAATACATAGATGATACGAGGTGCATCCTTTTTACCATCTTGAATATAGGTTGATTTTTCCAGTGATTTCCATACATCATCCAAAACTGCATCTTTGACATGAGTATTTAAAGCATCCACCGATAAATTTTCACCTTTGGCATTATATAGATCACCCACGATGTAATATTTTTGATCGTTGGAAATAAATACGGTTGCAGGATATTGCTCTTTATGTCCCGCCCAACCTGTCATATTGGCAGGCGCAGGAATTTCTTTGACAAATTCAAAACCTTCTTTGGCAATTTGTTGTTGCAATGGTGTCAGTGCAAAGCCTGAACTTGCACCACCTAACATACATAAAGTTAAAGCAATTTTTCGTGAGAAGTAACCCATATTTAGCATAATGTCACCTATTTTAAATGATCAGAATTGGAAATTTTCTTTAAGTATTGTTGCAACATGGCAGGAGAAAGTTCGCCCATGTGTCTATCGACCAATTGTCCTTGTGCATTGAAAAATAGCGTACTTGGCAAACCAAACATTTTCATTTCTTTAGCAAATTCGCCTTGTGTATCTAGTAATACATGTTGAAAAGAAAATTGATTTTTATTTAAATAACCTTGAACCTTTTCACTACTTTCACCTTGATTCAGCATGACAAAGTTAAATTGTTGAAAATCTTTTTGTGCTTGAGCCAAAACAGGCATTTCCCGATGACACGGCGGACACCAACTTGCCCAAAGATTCACTACAGTCGGTTTACCCACAAATTGTTTTAATGGAATTTGTTGCTGTTCAAGGCTACTAAACTGCATATTAGGATAAAAACTTTGTGGCTTCTGCCACTGTTTTAAAGCTAGACTGAATGCGCAAATTAAAGTGAAAAAAGTCACAAAAATGACTTTATTTTCCAGTTTAAATGCTCGATTTTTCCATAAAAACCATGCCACACCTGCAATTACACCACCATATAAATGGAAGCCTTTGTCTTGAACCTTGATAATGTCGATGGGCGATGCCAAATATACCTCTAGATTCAACAACACAAAAACCAATCGTGCTGCAATCAAATCCACCCACAACGTTGTCCATAAAGAATCAGAAAAAGTCTGCCAAGTTTGCGCTGACCATTGCTGTTTTTTGTTTAAAATCTTGCCGACAACATAGACAACGATTAAACCTAAAAGCACCAAAAGCAATGGAAATGGCAGCATAAAAGGACCTAAATGGATCGCTTCAGCAGAAATCATTGTCCACTCTCTTGTTTTAACTGTGCAAGTTTTTGCAAAAATTGTGCTGCTGTAAATGTACCTGTTAAACGTAAATCACGCATTTCTTGCTGTTGGGAATTTAAGAAAATCATGGTTGGTGGACCTAAGATTTGCCATTTTTTCAATAACGCATCTTGCGAAGCTTCAGGGTGCGTCAAATCAAGTTTGATGCGTACCACATCTTGCAAAGCAGCTTGTACATCTGCTCGCGGGAAGACTTCTTTTTCAATTGGTTGGCATGCCACACACCAATCTGCATACACATCAATAATAATTGGTTTTTGTGTATTTTCAGCTAAAGCGTGTTCAAGTTGCTGTGCATTGGTGACTTTAATCCAAGCATTTAAATTTTCTACTTTTTCTATGGCATTAAATTGTTGAATGGCTTGACGAGTTTGCCAAACACCTCCGCTTATCACACCAACAACAATCAATAAAATTAGCAATTTATAAGAAAAGTTCATCACATGGCGAATAATCACAATCAAATAGAGTGCCAATGCAAAAAATAAAACTGCAAATAAAGCGTAATAAATGCTGGTAGGCAGTAATGGGCGAGCAAAATAAACCGCCATTGCCAACATAACAAAGCCAAAACTAAATTTGAGTCGATCCATCCACAAACCTGGTTTTGGTAAATATTTCGCACCAAATACACTGGCAATGAACAGCGGAATCCCAATTCCTAAACCCAGTAAAAATAAATAAAAACCACCAAATAACGGCTGTTCAAGATGTGAAACATATAGCAAAGCCCCTGCCAAAGGCGCACTCATACACGGTCCCACGATCAGTGCTGAAATTGCACCCATCATGCCTGCACCGACCAGCGTTCCGCCTTTTTGACGCTGTTGTAACTTGTCTAGGCTTTGCAATAATCCACGAGGTAAAGACAGTTGATATAAACCAAATAAATTTAATGCAAATATTATGAATAAAATCGCAAAGATACTGATAAATATTGGGTTTTGAAACCATCGCTGGATACCGAAACCGAGTTGTGACACGACTACGCCCATTAACCCGTAGACCAAAGCCATACAGATCACGAAAGTAGATACTATAGCGGCGGCTTTATAACCTTTACTACGTTGCACTAAAATACCTGATAAAATTGGGATTAAAGGCAAAGAACACGGTAAAAAAGCCAATAAAACACCTAAAGCTAAAAATACGAAAATATTAAAAAAGATATTTTGCTGACTCAGTAATTTTAAGAAAAATTGATCATTGTTCCATTCATTTTGTAAGGATTCGGTTTGTTGCTCAGCTTTCGGTGTTGTTGCATTTAACTGTACTGGTTCAATAGCTTGTGCTTGGCTTGCAGATACTTCTTCTTGTGCAAGCGTATTTTCAGGATTTAGATTTTTTGCTTCATCTACATCAGATGATTTTTCTTGAATAAGCGCAGAATCTTCTACAACCTTATTTTTTAGTAAACGATCATTTGCATTATTATTATTTTCCAATAACTTTTCAGACGGATTCACGCCAACTTTAGCTAATTTTTGTTGTGGTAATAAACCTGCTGCATCAGTTTGGATGGTGGTATGTTGCAATGGATAGCACAAACCATCCTCAGAACAGCCCTGCCATTGCACATTATATTTTTGATTTGGTTTAACATTGATCGTTGTTGTAACTTGATTATAATGCACATTGGTCTTACCAAAGGTTGGATCATCTTTTTCATGCCCTTTGGGTAATTTTAGTGCTAACTCTTTTTGCGCTACACTGACTTTAAATTGGTCATGGTATAAATAATAATGGGGCGCAACCTGCCAATTCAGTTCAGCTTGTTGTTGTGAAATAGAATGTGCCTGAAATTTAAAAGCTTGATCTGGGGGTAAGAAATCCTCATTCGCAAAAATAGCTGTCGAAGCCAAGCTCAGTACGACACCTGTTAAGGTTTTGATAAACATATCAATCAATCTAAATAATGTGACTAAATGCATTATCATCGAAAAAGGGTTAAGAGAACATTAAGACTTGTTTTTCTTTGTAAAATATCAACATTATCAGAGGAGTATTTATGTTTGTCGTGTTGGTGGAAGATGATCCTTATATTGCACAAAGCATCGTTGCTGCGCTGGATTATTTAAATATTTCAATTGAGCATGTCGACACAGCCCAAGCTGCGGATTACTTCATTCGAAAAACTGCGGTGGATTTGTGTTTACTTGATTTAGGTTTGCCTGATCAAGATGGCTTAGAACTGCTTGCCTCATGGCGTAAAGATCAACTACATGTGCCAGTGCTCGTTCTCACCGCACGTAATCAAACCCAACAATGTGTCGACGCTTTAAATGCTGGTGCAGATGACTACTTAACCAAACCTTTTGATTTAACTGAACTTATCGCTCGAATTCATGCCTTAACTCGGCGTCATCGAGGTTATTCTTCTAATGTTTTGAGTATTGCGGATTTAGAAATTAACCAAGATACGCAACAAGCCTACTATCAACAACAAGTTTTAAATCTATCACGACGAGAATATAGCCTGCTTGAAACTTTTATGCTCTACCCAAATCAAGTGCTAAAAACAGAACAATTAATTGATAAAACTTATGGCTTCCAAGACAGTATTGAAAGTAATGCCATTAATGTACATATCCATCATTTACGCCAAAAAACCCATCCTGATTTAATCCAAACGGTGCGTGGTGTTGGCTATATTTTAAAAGTACCCTCTGAGCAACTAGAAGAAAAATCATGAAAAGCTATAGTTTAAAATGGCGTTTAGTTTCGACCTTATTGATAGTTTTTATTCTGCTTTGGTCGATGGTTTTTTGCTGGTTATACTATGATTTACAAAAACAATTACAACAAACTTTAGATGAACGCCTTTCTGCTTCGGCACAAATGGTTTATCGTTTAATTCGACATTTACCCGTGCATGATTTACCTGATGTTCTAGAGTCTGTGAATGCTGAAAATGCCAATCAGAACCTCATTGCATGTGAAGTTTCATTTTTTAGTTCACATATTTCCACAGACCAAAAAGTGATAGCACGTACCCAAGATGCACCAGATAACTTAAGTAGCCAAAATACAGGTTTTAGCACTTGGGTTGATCATGGGATTGAGTGGCGTAGTTATACTTTAAAAAAAGGGCAGATTCAGGTCGTTTCTGCTGAAAAATTAGAATTACGCTCAACGCTATTGGCGCAAATTTTAAAATCTGTACTGATACCATTAATTTTCACCTTAATTTTATGTGTTTTTCTGATTTTATGGATTATTCGAGTTGAGTTTCAGCCCCTAGATCAAATTGCACAACATGTCACACAAAAAAAGCAAAAATTATCAGAAGCAGCAAGTTATTTATTGGCACTTAAAACTCAAAATATTCCCACTGAAATTCAACCTTTTGTCGACAGTCTGATCGAACTCATTCAAAACTTACATGAAAGTCTTGAAAATGAAAAAAGTTTCAGTGCCTTTGCAGCACACGAATTACGCAGTCCCCTAACCGCCATTAAAACCAATGTGCAACTCAGCTTGCTGATGTTACAACAATCTGGCGAGCAGCACTCTAAGCTTGCACAAAATTTACAACAAGCTGATCAAAGTATTCAACGTTATCAACAATTATTGGAACAATTACTCCTACTCAGTAAGACTGAATTACACAGCACTTCGCAGTATGAAAATGCAGATATTGCAGAGGTGCTGAGTCAGGTTATTCAAGAGTTAAAGCATAAATATTCAGTAGCAAATACCTGCCTACAGATAGATTGGAACAGTCTTTCTACACTCAAACTGCCTGCTTCTACTTTGTATATTGTATTAAAAAATTTGATTGAAAATGTCTTTTTACATGCACAATCTTATACAACTATTGAGATTTTTATGCAAAATAATCATTTGATTATTCAAGATAATGGTATAGGTTTAAATGCTACAGATCTTCAGCTATTAACCAAACGTTTTTGGCGTAAATCTGCACAAAACACAGGTCATGGCTTAGGTTTGGCTTTAGTCAATATTCTGCTCAATAAAAATGCTCACAACATTACTTTTGAGCATAATTTTCCACACGGTTTAAAAGCTATTATTTCTGAAAATATAGATGAAAAGAAATAATTCTCTGGTTATGGATAAATAGTACATAGACTTAAAAATAAAGCTCAAAAAATCAACAAAAATATAATTTTAAAATATATTTCAATTAGTTATATTTAAAATAAATCCACAAAATCTGTGGATATATCTTGGGATAACACTGGGAAAGTTTTATTTAAGCGATATTTAGCTAAATATTCTCATGCCCAAATCACCAAAATTGCAGCAATCACTACCAGAATCAATCCCAAATGCTCAGTTTTTGCTAATTTTTCTTTAAAGAAATAAACCGAGATCAATAAGCTAAACAGTATTTCTATTTGTCCCAAAGTTTTCACAATTGCGACAGACTGCATACTCATCGCTGTAAACCACCCCAAAGAAGCTAAAAAACTACAAACACTGACTTTAAAAGTCAATCCAATTTTATGCCACATTGCCACTAAAGTTTTTCGGCTAAAAATGCTTAAAAACAATAGCATGGATAAACATTGAAAACCGATAATGCTGAGCAAGACCCACGCTGCACGGTATAAATATGGCAAGGTATCAAGCTCTAAACTGGCTTCACGAACCAACAATGAGGTAATGGCAAAACACAGTCCACTGCCAATACCAATCGACAAAGTTTGTAATGAAATATCTTGCTTTTTCTTGCCGTTACTCAGTAAAAATACTGCAACCCCACCAAGAGCAACACCAACCCAACCCAAAACAGTTAATTTTTCACTTAAAGCTATCACCGCAATCATTGCAGCTAAAATGGCTTCACTTTTAGCTAAGCCGACGCCAATGGCATAATTTTTTTGTTTAAATAACTGTACCATTAATGCAGTTGCAGCAATTTGACTGATTCCTGCGATGATAACATACAGCCAATAACGTGGCGTAAAATCAACGTGTTGAGCCAAAGGTTGTTGCTGATAGAGTATAAAAATATAGCAAATCGCAAAAGGAAGTCCAAAAATAAAACGTGCTAAAGTCACGCCATAGACATCAACAGTAAGACTCAATTGCTTTTGAAAAGCATTGCGCCATGCTTGCATAAATGCAGCCATGACCGTAAAAAAAATCCAAATGGATGACATAAAGCCTTACTTTAAAGATAAATTTCAAACAAACTTGAATATACACCTTTCAATCAGCAAAATATGATTTTGCATGAAAGTTTAGATAATTTTTCTTTGATTGTAGTGTTGTGATCTTAAAGTGCTAAGATTCCAAAAATTTACCAGATATTCAAATAATCCATTTAAGACTGCCTTTTCTATCTTAAAATCCGTCATCTATTTACTTTTAAAAGCACTATACTATGCACATAATTTTCCATTCAAAAATGCCTTAATTTTTAGGCAAAAGTAGTACTACGTCATGTCAAAAAATCTCGCTACGCTTCTTGGCTTTAGTGCTATTTTGCTATGGTCATCTTTGGTTGGATTATTAAAAAAACTAAGTAGCCTGCTGGGTGCAGATTATGCTGTTACACTGATGTATAGCTTAAGCACTGTTATTTTATTGATTATTTTTAAAATTCCAAACTTAAAAATCATTCCGAAAAAATATCTGATTGGTGCGTCGTTATTATTTTTAGTCTATGAATTGTGTTTCTCCTATGCAATTGCACTTGCCCAGACACCCCAGCAAGCCATAGAAATCAGCTTAGTTAACTACTTATGGCCCAGCTTAACCGTGGTTATGTTGATCATTTTTAAAGAATTAAAATTTAGTGTGTTTGTCGTTTTCGGTTTAATGGTCAGCATGAGCGGAATAATTTTAATCCAAACGGGCAATAACCAATTTTCCTTAGCAACATTGTGGGCACATTTTATGGCAAACCCAATAAGCTATATTTTGGCTTTAATGGGCGCAATCTTATGGGCAACTTATTGTGTAATTACCCGAAAATACAGTCAAGGCCATAACCCCATTGCATTATATTTTGTCATGATCAGTGTGGTTTTATGGACAAAACTGCTGATGACACATTCAGTTGATACATTACCTCATATCAATCTTGAAGTTTTACCTTATTTGCTTGCTGTAGGTTTTGCTACAGCTCTAGGTTATGCCGCATGGAATATCGGAATTATCAAAGGAAATATCACTTTTTTAGTGACACTTTCTTATTTTAGTCCAATATTTTCAACTTTATTTTCAATGCTGATTTTACAGACTGTACTCTCTTTAGAATTTTGGCATGGTGTTTGTCTAGTCACTTTAGGTTCACTGATTTGTTGGATATCTACCAGTTGGGAGCAAATCAAACCTCGAATTCAAAGCATAAAATTGCAATTTTAAGTTAATACCCGCATTTCCAAACCTATCAATATATGAGTATTTGCTATAACAGATTTCGTTATTATTACTAATCTGTTATATTTTTTTAGTACAGTTCTGTGTCTAGTGATTTATTTTGATCTTTTCCATACTATAAAAACAGTCTGAAATGAGATCAAACACATGAACCACGATCAAGATTCAAAAAAAGCACCACAATATGCAGATAGCTCTATTTCTGATAAAGCTTTTAAGCGCATGATTCTGTGGTTTTTTATTTACTGTACTTTATTTTGTGTTGGCGTTATTTTTGCAGTGGGTGCAGACCATAGTTATTTAAATTAATGTTTTGAGTCTTTATGTATAAATCTGAGCAATTAGCCCAACATCTTCGACAATTGATTGAAAATGGTACGCTAAAACCAAACGAAAAATTACCCTCTTTACGAGATCAAGTTCAACGTTCTGGTTTTAGCTTAATGACGGTTATGAACGCCTATCAAGCGTTGGAGGCACAAGGTTTAATTTATTCAAAAGAAAAATCAGGTTATTTTGTGAGTGATTTTTTAAATGAAAAATCAAAAAATACGCAAACCATTGTATCTATCAACACACAAGTTGAAATAAACTCACTAATTTTTAAATACCTCAAATCTATTCAAGCGGCTGAAAATTTAGGCTTAGGCTCAGCCTTTCCATCCTCTGAGTTGGTTTATTCACAAAAATTAGCTCAAATTATGGGGCAATTATCCCGTTCGAAAAATAGCTATTTACATGTGGATAGCTTTCCACCAGGTAATTTAGAGCTGCGCACAATTATTGCCCAACGTTATAGCCTACACGGTATCCCAAGCCACGCAGACGATTTGGTCATTACTTCGGGATGTTTAGATGCTTTAAACTTGGCTTTGGCTGCAGTAGCACAGGCGGGAGATTATATCATTTTACAAGAAACCATTTTTTATGGTGCTTGGCAGGCTGCTGAAAGGTTAGGTTTAAAAGTCATTACTGTCCCTGAACACCCACGTTTAGGCATTGATCTCGATGCTTTTGAGCATATTTTAAAAAATTATCAAATTAAAGTTTGTTGGCTCATGCTGAATAGCCATAACCCAATTGGCTTTACAGCAAGTGATGAAACCAAACAAATAATTGCTGAACTTTTACAGCAATATCAAGTGTATTTGATCGAAGATGATGTTTATGAAGAGCTGTATTTTGGACAGAAAAAGCCGCTTTCCGTAAAATATTTTGATCGGCACAATTGGGTACTACATTGCTCTTCTTTTTCGAAAACTTTAGGTGCAAATTTTCGTGTCGGCTGGGTACATGCAGGTAAATTTTCAAATAAAATTCAGCACTTACAATTAATGAGCACTATTTCAACTAACTCGCTTTTACAAAATGCGTTGGTCGAGTTTCTACATCATCATCATTATGAAAAACATTTACGTCAACTCAGACGCAACTTAGAACGTAATAAAAAACAAATTTTTCACTACCTAGAACAGCATTTACCTGAGCAATGCCAAATTTTTTCCTATGCCAGTGGTTTTTTTCTTTGGATTAAACTCCCTATTTTTGTCGATAGTATGGACATTTATCATGATCTTATTCAACAAAATATTGATGTAGCGCCCAGTCAATTATTTAATATGTTAAATTCACAGCAGCATTATTTACGCTTGAATTGTTCATTTATATGGACTACAGATATTCAATATGGACTAGATTGTTTAATCCGCAGTATTCAAAATAAAATCAATCAGACGCAAGCGCAATAATTACTTAATATATTGAATTTTCTAAGATTTAAAATAATTAAATGGAATTTTTAAATAACGTACACCATTTGCTTCAGGTTCAGGAAAATGTCCTGCAACCATATTGATTTGGATCGCGGGTAAGATTAATTGCGGCATACTTAGGGTTGCATCACGTTGCTCTCGCATAGCGACAAAATCTGCTTTTTTAACGCCTTCATGCACATGAATATTCTTTAATTTTTGCTCTCTTACACTTGTTTCACACAGATATTCTGTGCGTGTACTTGGTAAATAATCATGGCATAAAAATATGCGATAATGTTCTGGCAAAGCAAATATTTTTTGTATTGAATCATATAGTTGTGATGCACTACCTTTAGGAAAATCACAACGTGCCGTACCATAGTCATACATAAACAAAGTGTCACCGACAAATACACAATCTTCGATGACATAGCTTAAACACGCAGGCGTATGTCCAGGCGTCGCAATACTATAAGCTTCAAGTTGCCCAATTTGAAATGTTTCACCTGCTTCAAATAAATAATCAAAAGCAATGTTGAAATGTGTAGTATTTTTAAAATGATAAATTTCAGTAAAAACTTTTTGTACTTCACTGATTTTTTCACTCATTGCGATCTGACCACCCAATTTTTCCTTTAAATATTGAGAGGCTGTGAGATGATCAGCATGTACATGCGTTTCCAAAATCCATTGTACTTTAAAATCATGTGCTTGAACGTAAGCAATGATCAAATCGGCATGGGTGGTTTGCGTACTTGCCGAAGCTGCATCATAATCTAAAACACTGTCAATAATGGCGCATTGTAAAGTTTCTGGGTCGGCAACCACATAACTAAAGGTATTGGTATTTTCATCAAAAAAATGTTGAATAACAGGTTTTGGCATATCATTTTACTCCAACAAATTTTCGATGTAACCACACGCCGAAGAACATTGCGGCAATGAAATAGATTGCTTGATAATAACCTAAACCAATCAAAGTAAAAGCAGGCGCTGGACAAATTCCAGCAATTCCCCAACCAATCCCAAAAATTAAAGCACCTATACATAAACGTTTGTCAATTTGCTGAGAGATAGGCAATTCAATTTTTTCATTAAATAGGGTTACAGGCTTACGAATAGCCTTTTGAAATGGAATAAATGCGACACAAATTGCACCAATCATGACAAACATCAAACTGGCATTCCACTTACCAAATAAGTCTAAAAAACTGAGTACATTTTCAGGATTTGCCATGCCTGACCACATCAAACCTATTGAAAATAAGCCACCAAAAATAAAAGCTAAAATATTTTTCATGATTATAGTCCTAGTACATGGCGCATGATGTAAACCGTAATAAAACCAGCAAGCATAAATAAACTTGTAGCCACCATTGAACGTGTTGAAAGTCGGCTCATCCCACAAATACCATGCCCACTGGTACAGCCAGAACCTAAACGTGTGCCAAATCCAACTAGAACACCTGCAATTATCATTGCCAATGGCGATGCGTGGATCTCAATTTGAGGGTTAAAAAATAGTCCATAAACAAATGGGATAAGAAATAAACCCAATAAAAACCATGTTGCAGGTCGTTGGAACAAAGCTTCTTTATTAAAAAGTTGTCCAACCAGTCCACTAATTCCCGCAATTCTACCGTTAACATATAAATAGCCAACGACAGCGACACCTAAAAGCGCACCGCCCAAAAAGGCATTTAAATATGCGTGCATATTTGATTACTCAATAAACATTATATGTTTTTATAATATATTATTTAACTATATTTTAAAATAGGATAATGTTAATTAATCGTAGCCATTTTCATAAAACATTATTCCTCTCAAAGCGAAACAGAATATAAGCATATCCGGATATTCAAACACCAGAGAAAATAAATTAGTATGATAAAAATAACACCATATCAGTTTAAAAATATTCTTTTAAGATAATCTTATTGTTGAATATTTAGACTTTTATCTTTGGGGTGACTTTGATTTTAAGATGATTTCTAAGATACTTCTGCGTATTCTTTTTTAAATCATGAGTTTTCCATGTCTAACTTTAGCAATATTACCGTCATTGAACATGCAGATGACAAAGTCGCCCTATTAATTGATGGTCAAGCTATTTCTGAACGCTATGATATTCATCATGAAAAAGCAATTATTGAAGAATTAAAGAATTTAGAAGATGGTAAAGCACTTAAGTTATTTGAACAATTCATTTTTTCTCATACTGATCTCAACTTAGAACATACTTATTTATATAGTACTTGTATTGTTAAACAAAATGAGACATATCAAATTGCACGTAATTTTGTTTATCGTCTTACTGTTTCAGGTCAAACGCCTTCTGAACATGTGATTACCAATCAAGGTAAAGCTATGTCACCAGAAGATATTAAAAAATTTATTGAAGATCATGTTGAAATGTCTTTGACCAAATATACTGATCTAAAATATGCATATTAATTATAAAAGCCTTAATTTTCATATATTAAGGCTTTCATTTAAATAATTTTAAAACTTATTTTTATCATCACCAAGTTTTGAAAATTGTGCTTCCATATCATTAAACGCATCAGTAAAACCTGTAAGCGAAATCTTATTCTCGATTTGTTGATTTTTGGCTTTTTGATAACGAGTAAAAGCAAAATTGCCACGTTTTAATTGTCCAATAACACCATTGGCATTTCTAAATAATCCTTCACGTTCTTGTAAAGTATTTCCTTGGTCTATGCGCACATAGGCAATGCTATTTTTTTCATGTTTTTCACCAATATTCACAATATATTGATTATTTAAATGTAAAACCGAAATCGGACCTTTGCTCATTACGCAAGCTTTAATATCGTCAAATGCTTTATATTGGCATTTAATCTTCCAACTTGCGCGCCCCAATAATTTATTTTCTACATCCGTAATTGCATCACTTTTTGCTTGACTACTTACTTTGGTAATCAAAGAAGATAATTGATCATCAGCGGCATTTACTTGTGTTGTAGCAACCCCTGAAATAAAAAAAATTAACGACCCCAATCGTAATGTATTGTTAAGCATACAATTTTCTCTGCTAAATTCTTGCTGAAATTCGATATAGAAACAGCAATTTATAATAATGAATAAATTTGGTTGCACTATACCTGAAAATAGAAAAATTTCACTACTTTTTGAAAAAATAAACTTAAATAACAAATAACTAGCAGCAAATATAAGCCATAGTTAGATTGATCTACCCTAATGAAAATCAGCTGATTAAGTTTATTCACTTTATACAGTCATCCCCCATTTTGATGACTTTACAAAAAAGTTGTGAATTTAATCACAATTATATCAAGATATTGCATAAAAACTTAAGAAAAATATGTGATTTTCATGATTTTACATGCACTTTATTTCTTATATTGCTGATTTAAAATGCATGTACACTCATTTTAATCTTTTGAACAACAAATATCATCAATAACCATTTGATTTATTGTATATTTTATAATCTTTTTTATATTTAGCTAATAGTTCACTGAGTGAATTCATCAATACACTGGTATCTACGCCTACCGCTACAAACTCAGTCCCTAAGTCTAAATACTTTTGTGTCGCTTCATGCTGAGTTGAAAGTATTCCTGCGGCTTTACCAGCAACACGAATTCGTTGAATCGCATCCATCACTACTTTTTGCACCACTGGATGATTTGGATCACCTTGATAGCCCATCGTTGCAGATAAATCTACAGCACCGATAAATATCCCATCAATACCGTCCACATTTAAAATATCGTCTAAATGTGCCAAACCTGCAACTGATTCTATTTGAATCAATAAACAAATATTTTCATGTGCTGTTGCATAATAATCAGGAATACTGTTCCAACGCGTTGCCCGTGCCAACGCAGCACCCACACCTCGCACGCCTTGTGGCGGATAACGCACCGCTTTTACCATTAATTCCGCTTGTTCAACACTTTCCACCATAGGAATCAACAACGTTTGCGCACCGATGTCCAAAAGTTGCTTGATGAGTTGCACATTACCAATCGGCGGACGTACAACAGCTTGTGAAGGATAAGCAGCAATGCTCTGTAATTGCGATAAAGTTGTTCTTAAGTCACTTGGTGCGTGTTCCCCATCGATCAACAGCCAGTCATAACCCACATTTGCAGCAATTTCAGTGCCATAAGCATCTGCTAAACCTACCCATAAACCAATTTGCTGTTGCGTTTTTAATTTCTGTTTAAAATGATTAGTATAATCAATCATATACTTCACTCTTTAGGGTATGATACTTTCATGCTTATTAAACGCTGATTAAATCAAAGTGCCAATATAGATTTCATATGACATCATGCCTAAAATGTCTTAATCTAAAATAGCTTATAATATTTAAAACAATCATTTTGGCAAAATTCTTTGCCCATTTACATGAAGTTTAAAGTAAAATCAGTCATTATCAATTTACGGGATTGAAGTATGGATTTGCTCAAGATTGCTCAAAAACGTTATACCACCAAAGCATATGATGCCACTCAAAAAATTCCTCAAGAAAAATTTCAACGTTTACTCGAAATCTTACGTCTAAGCCCTTCTTCTATTAATATCCAACCGTGGCATTTTTTTATTGCAGATCATGATGAAGCTAAACAACGTATTGCAAAAGCTTTGGTTGGAAAATACGCCTATAATGCAGCCAAAGTTTTAGACTCATCCCATACCATTGTTTTTTGTACCCAAGCTGATATTTCTGAACAGCATCTTGATAATTTACTCGCACAAGATGATCGCAGTGGTCGTTTTAAAGATGACACCGCTAAACAAGGACAAAAAGACAGCCGTACAGGTTATGTTGATTATTACCGCAACGAAAAAGGTGATATTCAACGTTGGGCAGAAAATCAAACTTTTATCGCACTTGGGCAAGCATTATTAGCAGCAGGAATTGAAGGAATTGATGCCACACCGATTGGCGGTTTTAATGAAGAAATTATTACTGAGGAATTGGGATTAACAGAAAAAGGGCTTATCCCTTCCGTTTTACTGACTTTGGGTTATCGTAGTGAACAGGATTTTAATGCAAAGCTACCAAAATCCCGTTTAAATACCCAAGAGATTTTTACTAAACTTTAAATATCTAGCATAATCAGAGGAATCTTTCCTCTGATGCTGCCTATCACAGAATAAGTTCTTATAAGTATTTATTATAAAAACAAAAACTCTAAAATAATAAATCAGATAGATTATTTTAGCATTTTTATTTTCGTGTACATTCAATAGGTTCTAATACTTTAAAAGGCTTGGTCACTTCTAAACGCATTTTCTTTTTATTCAACTCTAAAATTTTAGCTTCAGCATTTGGATATTGCTCATATTCTTTCTCTAGCGCTTTTTCATAGGTTTTATCATCAGAATCTACTTTTAAAAGTTTAGTCTTGCTAAAAACAAGTATCTGATTCTCATCTAATGCCCATGCACTTTTTGTTTTCATTTGAGTATGAATCGTTTTTGTATCATTTCCAAACTGAATCTTAGAATCAGAAAAATATGTTCCATTTTCATAATACTGATCATTAGACTGGATTATGACATTGTTATTTTTGATTTCTTGTGTACACATCCATTCGCCTGCGATGAGCGAGGGATCTATTTCTGTTTGTTTAGCAAAGCCTTGCATAGATATTAAACTAAGCATCAGCGTACTAATCAAGGCATAAGTCTTTGTATACATCGTTTTTTCTATTTTATGAAAATTTGTCGAAATTTTAGCTTAATTTATTTGTAAAAAGTAGATTTTAAGGGTGTTTTTCATTGTTATTTCTATACTTTTATCTCTTATTTTTTTCATTAAAAATATATTTCTCAACTGTCATCAAAGCACAAAAAAGCCTATTAATTTTACTTATTATTTTTCAATAATATAAAATCAATAGGCTTAGTTTAATTTATAATCGAATCATTCAGCAGAAATATCTTCAAATAACACAGAAGATAAATAACGTTCACCTGCATCTGGCAAAATTACGACAATGGTTTTGCCAGCATTTTCAGGACGTGCAGCTAATTTCGCTGCTGCTGCCAACGCTGCGCCACTTGAGATACCTACAAAAATCCCTTCTTGAGTTGCAGATTGACGTGCAAAATCAATCGCTTCTTGATTTTCAATCGCGATTACCTCATCTACCAAGTCTAAATCTAAGTTTTTTGGAATAAAGTTTGCGCCAATGCCTTGGATTTTGTGTGGGCCAGGAGTTAAATCTTCACCACGTTTTGCTTGTCCAATAATTGGAGAATCAGCAGGTTCAACTGCCACAGAATAAATGGGCTGATTCTTTACTTGTTCAAAATAACGTGAAATGCCTGTGATCGTACCGCCAGTCCCAACCCCAGCCACAAGGATATCGACTTTTCCACCCGTTGCTGCAAAAATTTCTGGGCCTGTCGTCGTTTCATGGATTTTAGGATTGGCAGGGTTTTCAAATTGTTGTGGTAAATAATACAATTCAGGCTGCTCTGTTGCTAAACGCACCGCCTCATCTACTGCCCCTTTCATGCCTTTAGTAGGCTCAGTCAAGACTAGATTTGCACCTAATGCTTTTAATACCTTACGACGCTCGATACTCATACTTGCAGGCATGGTCAGCGTAATATCATAACCTTTTGCAGCAGCAACATAAGCCAAAGCAATTCCTGTATTACCACTAGTTGGCTCAACAATATGCATTCCTTTTTTGAGTTTTCCACTTTTTTCAGCATCTTCAACCAATGCCGCACCCACACGGTCTTTCACAGAAAATGCTGGGTTGCGGCTTTCAATTTTTGCTAAAACAGTTGCAGCATTTGATACTAAACGATTGATACGTACTAAGGGTGTATTGCCAATCGCTTCAGCATTATTGGCATAAACAGCAATGCCTAAATTTTCAGTTTGTGGAAATGTAGAATCAGTCGCCATGAGATTTTCCTTAAATTTTAAAATTAATCTGTATTTAACTATCATATCGCCTTTTTACACATGGTTGATATTCAGTAAAGTGATTTATTTATAAAAATTTGTGAAATGTTTATTTGATAAAAATCAAAAGCCTAGTTTTTATAAAGTTTTCACAAATCCAATTTTTGTATACTTTATAGATTGAAACATTTTTTTGATGAATAAATTAGGTTTATGCTAGCAATCTGCAAATTGTCTTATACATTTAATGCCAATTTAGACATAATAGAATTTATCAAGCAATAGTATTGAGATTTATATGGGAAACAATGCTTATCAAAAATTTTATCGTCAATTTACCAAAAAAGTTTTAGATAAAATTGTCAGCCCTCAAGTCCTTGGTGATACACAAGTACTTGAAAATACAATAAAAGAAAAAGATAGCCATGTGACTGTTTGTTATGTCATTCAAGATAATTCGACATCTAATAAAGTTTTAATTGACAATGAAACTGAAAAAAGAGCCTTACACTCTGCATTTGCACCTTTGATTTTAAATGAGTTACAAGAAGACGACTCATTTTTAGTGCTTGAATCATCAAAAAGCAATGCTTCAGCTTATTATCCTGATAAATTGATTCGCTTAGTGGAATATTTACTCAAACATGCTGATGAGGATGTATTATTTGTTCCTGTGACCATTTTATGGGGACGTGCGCCTGAAAATGAGGATAGTTGGTACAAAGCCTTGATGGCGGATGCTTGGGCAAAACCTACAGGAATCAAACAAGCTTTAAATATCACGCTCTATGGTCGTGAAAATTATATCGAATTTCATCAAGCCATTTCTTTACGAGCATTAATCAACACAGCACTTGAAGTTGCCCCAAACTTTGCACCAGCCCATTATGTGGTGACGCAACTGAATCAATCCTTTAATCAATACAAAGAAGCAATTTTAGGACCAGACTTATCAGATCGTCGTAATGTCATTAACAAATTATTGACTTCGGATGTGATCAAAGAAGCTGTTTTAACCGAAAGTATTCATAAAAAAATCAGTGTACAACACGCTGAAGATTTAGCTAAAAAATATCTAGATGAGATTGTTTCAGACTTTTCCTATTCAACACTGCGTTTTGCTGAAATTGCATTAACAAAATTATGGACACAGCTTTACGATGGCATCCAAGTTCATAATTTTGAAGTGGTACGTGAACTCGCCAAAGATTATGAAATCGTCTACACACCTTGTCATCGTAGCCATATCGACTATTTATTATTGTCTTATGTGATTTATAAACGCGGTTTAATGGTGCCACATATTGCTGCAGGCATTAATTTAAATATGCCTGTAGTGGGACAGTTAATGCGTGGTGCGGGCGCTTATTTTATTCGCCGTAGCTTTAGTGGTAATGCGCTGTATACGGCTGTTTTTAAAGAATATGTGCATAGTTTACTCAGCCGAAATACGCCTTTGGAATATTTTATTGAAGGTGGTCGCTCACGTACAGGCCTATTGTTGCCTGCCAAAAAAGGCATGCTCGCCATGACCATCCAAAGTCATTTGCGTGGCAATAGTAAACCAATTGCTTTTATTCCAACTTATTTTGGTTATGAAAAATTACTTGAAGGTTCATCTTATATCAAAGAACTGGGGGGACAGAAAAAACAAGCTGAATCGCTGTTTGGCTTACTCAAATCTATTCAAAAAATTGAAAAAGTTTTTGGAATGGTACATGTTAACTTTGGTGAGCCTGTTTTCCTCAAAGATATTTTAGAGAAAAATCAAGTACCTCCGCATGTAGGTTTACAAGAAGAATTACCTGACTCAGTCAAACTTGCTGTGGATGAGGTTGCTGACGATATTTTAGAAAATATCAATAAAGCGGCAGTGATCAATCCTGTTAATTTATTGGCAACCATATTACTGAATGCCCCGACTCATGCGCTTGCCGAGCGTGATGTATTACTGCGCTTAGAACAATTTAAGTCATTGCTAAAACATCATCAATATGATGAAAGAATGCAAATCACTGCACTTTCTAATCATGAAATTATTCAATACGCGATCAAACTGAAACAAGTTGAATTTATTGAACATGACAATGAACGCTGGCTCAAGGTCTGTAACCAACAAGAAGCTTTACTCAAATATTTCAGCAATAATATTTTGCATACGCTGATTTTACCTGCGTTGGTCGCATATATTTTGACGGCACAAACAGAGCCTGTCATTGAAAAAATCAGTAAAGATGAATTGTTAAATTCAGCGCTGCAACTCTATCCTGAATTGAAAAATACCTATTTTTTAAAATGGGAAGTAACTGAAATTTCAACTGAAATAACACATATTTTAACTTTTTTTGAAGCTGAAAAGTTAGTGAAAGTTGAAGATCAAACTATCTATATAGATCAGACAGATGAGTCGTTACGTTTATTAAAAGCTTTTGCTCACTTATATACAGTGAATCTCAAAGCCTAAACTAAAACCATAAACGGAGACCATGAAACCGAAGTCTATCTTCGGTTTTTTATTTCACAGCGAAAATACCATAATAATTCAAGACTTGGGCAAAGTTTTCTACTGTACGAAAACCGACATTGATCAATAAATTCTGTAAAGCTTGATTCGAAATTAAGAAAAAATCATCCTCTAAACGCTCAACCATTGCCTGACTTTGCTTTTCTGCTAAACCTGTGAGTTCTGCTAAATGTTGCAACGCTTTTAATTGTTGTTGATTTTGAATTTGGGTCAGATCATAACTCAAGCAAAATCCATTTTCGTTTAAAGCGTGATAAATCTCTTGAAAATACGCTGTCTTCGCAGCTTCAGGAATGAAATGCGAAACTAAAATCGACAGCGCAACATCAAATTTTTGCTTTAAATCTTTTAAACCTGATGTATCCATTTGTATAAATCTAATATTTTGATCTAAATTTTCAGCCGCTAATAATGCTTTGGCTTTTTCAAGCATATTCGGTGCTGGATCAATCGCTGTAAATGTCCATTGTGGAAACTGTTTAGCAAGATAACGTAACTCATGTCCTGTACCACAACCCACTACCAAAATATTTGCATGTTGTGGTGCATAAGTTTTAAGTAAGGCATTGACTTGTAAATGAATCAACTCATAACCAGGAATCAGTTTTCGGATGTGTTCATCATAACTTTCCACGACTTTTGGATGATTAAAATCTTTGGCCATTACATCACTCTTTTCTGATTTCTTGAATACAATTAAAAATTATAAAACTCTCAGCCGCCCTCCTTTTTAAAAAAAGGGCGGCTTGATGCTTATAGCTGAATTATGCAATTTCTTGCAAATTCAATTCATTCCGCATAAATTCTTGCAACTTAAACTTTTGTGCCTTACCTGAAGCAGTCATCGGAAACTCTTTAAAGAAACGGACATATTTCGGTACTTTATTATGTGAAATATGCTCTTTGCAGAATTGACGAATACATTCCTCAGTCACCTCATGATGTTCATGTAAAATAATACATGCACAAAGTTCTTCACCATAACGCGGGTCAGGTAAGCCAATCACTTGCACATCTGAAACATCAGGATGGGTATATAAAAAGTCTTCAATCTCTTTCGGGAATAGATTTTCACCACCACGAATCACTACATCCTTGATACGTCCTTTGATTTTGACAAAGCCCTCATCGTCCATTTCAGCAATATCACCTGTATGCATCCATTTTGCAACATCAATCACTTCTTTGGTTTTTTCTTCATCTTCCCAATAGCCGAGCATCACAGAATAACCACGTACACAGAGTTCGCCAAGTTTGCCACGTGGTACAACTTTACCTTGCTCATCAATAATTTTAATTTCTAAATGAGGTTGAACACGTCCTACTGTTCCAACTCGACATTCAATTGGATCAGTCGTTGAAGTTTGCACACTGACAGGCGCAGTTTCGGTCATGCCATAACAAATGGTAATTTCACTCATATGCATACGCTCAATTACACGTTGCATAATTTCTCGTGGACATGGACTACCTGCCATAATGCCTGTACGAAGACTGCTGAGGTCAAACTGATCAAAAGTTTCTTGTTCCAGCATGGCAATAAACATGGTTGGCACACCATAAGCTGCTGTACATTTTTCTTGTTCAATGGCTTTTAAACTCTCCAAAGGATTAAACACCGCAGCAGGATAAACCATGGTTGAACCATGCGTGATACAAGCAAGATTGCCCATCACCATTCCAAAACAATGAAACAGTGGCACAGAAATACAGACGCGATCTTTCGGGGTTAAATGAATACCCTCTCCCACAAAATAACCATTATTTAAAATATTATTGTGGGTCAGCATAGTACCTTTGGGATTACCCGTTGTCCCTGAGGTAAATTGAATATTGATGGTTTCATCAAATTGTAGGTCTTGCGCAATGCTTGCAAGCTGTGCAAGTTCTTCGGCACTTGGTTCATTGAGTAAATCAGAAAAACGATGAATGCCTTGATGTTGTTGTTCATCAATTTTTATCACATATTTTAAATGGGGTAATTTTTCCGCATTTAATATTTTATCTGTCGCATCTGTAAGCTCAGGGGCGATTTGCATTAAAATTTGTTGATAATCCGAGGTCTTAAATACCGAAGCGATCACCAATCCTTTGCATGACACTTTATTTAAAACATATTCCAACTCATTTTTTTTATAGGCAGGATTTAAATTAACTAAAATAATCCCTGCTTTAAAGGCTGCAAACTGGGTAATTGTCCATTCTACACAGTTCGGTGACCAAATAGCCAAACGGTCGCCTTTTTGCAAACCTAAGCGCAATAAACTACAAGCAAAGGCATTCACCTGTTGTTGTAATGCTTTATAGCTGAGTCTTACATTTTGATGAAGACTGACCACCGCATCCTGATCAGCATACATTTGACAAGCTTCATCAAATTTTTCACCAATGGTCATTCCCACCAATGGGGCTTGACTTGTTCCATATGCGTAACTTAACCGTACTTGCGACATTGAATCATACTCCTTGATTCTTTGTGATTTTGCTCTTTTTAATCTGTAATTTAATTGTTTTTCCGTGATCACTTGTCGAAACAGATTTTTTGTGTATTCCTTTACTTGGTTAAATGTGATGACTCCTTTATTTCTACAGCATTTACACAAAAATCGGCAATCTGTTTCACAAAATAATCCTTATACGATTGATCAAACATGACATTTCGAGAGGGATTTAAAGGTTCAATTACCACAAAAGTCATTGCGCCAACCACACACAATGCAGCGGTATTTAAATCTTCAAAACCAAATTCACCCGAAGTTTTGCCTTGTGCCAATATTTCCTTCATGGTCTGTTTGATCAATTGTTTACTACGGAAACGTCCATGCTCTAATTCAGGATCAACGGGTTCAAACATCAGTGAATACGCAAGCTGAGGACTATTCATCGCACGTCTTACAAACGTGGTAACTGCTTTATGTAACTTTTCAGTCGCAGTTAACTCACTTGCTGCAATATGATTCAGAATATCAACTTCGACATGGATGGCATCGTCTAATACCTCTATCAGCACTTGGCTTTTATTGGCAAAGTAACGATAGACCAAGCCACTTGATACCCCTGCACGATCAGCAATCGCTTGTATCTGTGCGTCTTTAAATCCTCCTTGTGCAATCAGCTCCCGTGCGGACTGCAAAATCGTTTTGCGATTTTGTGCCATTCGCTCTTGCATTAAAGATGATCGTTTATAGCTCATATTTTATATTCTCAACCAATTAAAATGAATTGTAAATCAATTTTTGAATTTATATTCACTTTTTCAAAAAAAACATGTATTGTATTTTCAGGAACAACAAAAAGTGTGTTTTTGGAACAACAACTATAACCCTCAGGATGACAGGACGATGAACCTACAAAGTATTGATTTCGGACTAGATGAAACATTAATCGCGCTCCGTGATTCAGTCGCAGCATTTTGTGCAAAGGAAGTTGCACCACTTGCAAAACAAGTTGATCAAGATAATTTATTTCCCCATCACTTATGGAAAAAATTTGGTGATATGGGCTTACTTGGTCTAACTGTCAGTGAAGAGTATGGTGGTACAAACTTAGGTTATCTTGCACATATTTTGGTCATGCAAGAAATTTCCCGTGCCTCCGCATCCATTGGTCTATCTTATGGAGCTCATTCTAACCTATGTGTGAACCAAATTAACCGAAATGGGAATGAAGATCAAAAACAACGCTATTTGCCTAAATTAATATCTGGTGAATATGTTGGTGCACTGGCAATGTCTGAACCGAATGCAGGCTCAGATGTCGTCAGTATGAAGCTTAAAGCTGAAGATGCAGGCGATCATTTTGTGTTAAATGGCTCAAAAATGTGGATTACCAACGGTGGTGATGCTGATGTTTTGGTGGTTTACGCTAAAACTGATCTTGCCGCAGGTGCAAAAGGCATGACTGCATTCCTTGTTGAAAAAAATATGGAAGGTTTTAGTCATGGCACGCATCTCGACAAACTTGGTATGCGTGGCTCGAACACCTATCCATTGTTCTTTGATAATGTCAAAGTCCCAAAAGAAAATGTCTTAGGTGGTGTGGGCAACGGAACCAAAGTTCTGATGAGTGGCTTGGATTATGAACGTGCCGTGCTTAGTGGTGGGCCGCTTGGCATCATGGATGCCTGTTTAGATGTGGTGATTCCCTACATTCATGACCGTAAACAATTTGGTCAGGCATTGGGTGAGTTCCAACTGATGCAAGGCAAAATTGCTGATATGTATTCAACATGGTTAGCCTCTAAAGCGTTGGTTTATGCGGTAGGTGCGGCTTGTGACAAAGCGGATCATGATCGTGGTTTACGCAAAGATGCAGCCAGTGCAATTTTATATTCTGCTGAAAAAGCCACTTGGATGGCAGGTGAAGCAATCCAAACTTTAGGCGGTAATGGTTATATCAATGAATACGACACAGGTCGTCTATGGCGTGATGCAAAACTGTATGAAATCGGTGCAGGCACATCAGAAATTCGCCGTATGTTGATTGGTCGTGAATTATTTAACGAAACCAAATAATTAAAGTTATTTTCATAATGATCTTGAGATGTAAATCCATGTCAAGATCATTTAAACAACAGCTCTGCTGAATCCATAATCGAATATAAAAAAGACAAGGATGTTCCAGATGAACCAAATACAAAGCAAAATTAATATTCGAAGCGAAGATTTTAAAGCCAATCAAGCAGCTATGCAAAAATTGGTCGATGATCTTAAACAAAAAGTCGCAACCATTGCTTTGGGTGGCGGTGAAAAAGCCCGTGAAAAACACATTGCGCGTGGCAAACTCCTCGCACGTGATCGTATTGACCAATTGATTGATGCAGGGACTGCATTCTTAGAAATCGGTCAAATTGCAGGTTTTAATGTTTATGCAGATGACGTTCCTGCTGCGGGTGTGGTGGCAGGCATCGGTCAAGTGCAAGGCGTAAGCTGCATGATCGTGGCAAATGATGCAACGGTCAAAGGTGGAACGTATTATCCACTCACAGTGAAAAAGCATTTACGTGCGCAAGAAATCGCTGAACAAAATCATTTACCGTGTATTTATATGGTGGACTCAGGTGGTGCGTTCTTACCGATGCAAGATGAGGTTTTCCCTGACCGCGACCACTTTGGACGTATCTTCTACAATCAAGCACGTATGTCGAGTATGGGCATCGCTCAAATTGCCATTGTGATGGGGAGTTGTACCGCAGGTGGTGCTTATGTCCCTGCCATGTCAGATGAAACCATTATTGTCCGTAACCAAGGTACAATTTTCTTGGGTGGTCCACCACTGGTGAAAGCTGCGACTGGTGAAGTCGTGACTTCAGAAGACCTCGGTGGCGGTGATGTCCATACACGTCTTTCAGGTGTTGCCGATCATTTGGCTGAAAATGATGAACACGCAATCTTAATTGCTCGAAATATTGTTAAAAATTTAAATAAAACGCCAAATCAAAATAATGTTGAAATCGAAGAACCACTTTATGCAGCGGAAGAACTCTACGGCATCATACCAACCGATACACGTAAACCTTTTGATATTCGTGAAGTCATCGCTCGTATTGTGGATGGTTCACGTTTAGACGAATTTAAAGCGCGTTTTGGTACAACTTTAATCACTGGCTTTGCTTCGATCTATGGCATCAAAGTCGGCATCATTGCCAATAACGGGATTTTATTTTCAGAGTCGGCACAAAAAGGTGCACACTTTATTGAGCTATGTACCCAGCGCAATATTCCTTTGCTATTCCTGCAAAATATCACAGGTTTTATGGTCGGTCGTCACTATGAAAATGAAGGCATTGCCAAACATGGTGCAAAACTAGTGATGGCAGTTGCAACTGCAAATGTTCCAAAAATTACCATGGTGATCGGTGGTTCATTTGGTGCGGGTAACTATGGTATGTGTGGTCGTGCCTACTCGCCTCGTTTCCTATGGACTTGGCCAAACTCGCGTATTTCAGTCATGGGTGGTGAACAAGCTGCAAGCGTACTCTCTACCTTAAAACGTGACCAAATCGAAGCCAAAGGTGAAAGCTGGAGTGCTGAACAAGAAGATCAATTTAAACAACCGATTCGTGACCAATATGAACATCAAGGGCATCCGTATTATGCATCAGCACGTTTATGGGATGACGGTGTGGTTGACCCTGCGCAATCTCGTCATGTTTTAGGTTTAAGTTTGGCGGCTGCGCTGAATGCACCAATTTTACCAACCAAGTTTGGCGTGTTCCGCATGTAAGAGGTGCAACATGGATTTTCAATATTTACAACTCGAACAACAGCAGCAAGTCGCAACAGTATGGATTAATCGTGCTGAACTGCATAATGCCTTTAATACCCAAGTCATTGAAGAACTTGATCAATGCTTTCAGCATTTAAATACGCGTGATGACATTCGTGTAGTGGTTTTGGCAGGTCGTGGCAAAAGTTTTTCCGCAGGTGCTGACCTGAATTGGATGAAACAAGCAGGTGAAGCCTCACAGGCAGACAATGAAGCTGATGCTTTAAAATTGGCAAAAATGCTACAAAGTTTAGCCACTTTAAAACAGCCGACCATTGCACGTGTACAAGGTGTGGCATTTGGTGGCGGTATGGGCTTAGCTTCTGCGTGTGATATTTGTGTGGCAAGTAGCGATGCAAAATTTGCGACCTCAGAAGTGCGTTTAGGTTTAGCGCCATCCACCATCAGTCCTTATGTGATTCGTGCGATTGGTGCTCGTCAAGCTTCACGTTATTTCCTGACTGCTGAACGTATTTCTGCGGAACAAGCTAAAACCATCGGTTTAGTGCATGAAGTCACAACACCTGAACAACTTGACAGTAAAATTCAAGAAATGATTGATACTTTACTCTTGGGTGGGCCTCAAGCACAGCATGCTTCAAAGCAACTGATTCAAATGGTCAGTCAAGAAAGCTTGACCGAAGATTTACTCATTCAAACAGCTCAGCATATCGCACATGTGCGCCAAGGTGCTGAAGCAAAAAATGGATTACAGGCGTTTTTAAACAAACAAAGCCCTGAATGGATTACAAACACATCAGAATAAGGATAACACCATGTTTGAAAAGATTTTAATTGCCAATCGTGGCGAAATTGCTTGTCGTGTGATTCGTACAGCGAAAAAACTAGGCATTGCAACGGTTGCGGTATACTCAGATGCAGATGCAAATTCACAACATGTCAAACAAGCAGATGAAGCGGTGTATATCGGTGAATCCCCTGCTTCACAAAGTTATTTACAAGTCGATCGTATTATCCAAGCAGCTTTAGATACAGGCGCACAAGCGATTCATCCAGGTTATGGTTTTTTGTCTGAAAATGACCAATTTGCCCTTGCTTGTGAAAAAAATAATATCGTGTTTATCGGTCCACCTGTCGCTGCGATCTTGGCAATGGGACTTAAGGCAACCTCAAAAGCACTGATGGAAAAAGCGGGCGTGCCTTTGACACCCGGTTATCATGGCAGCAATCAGGATGCGGCTTTTTTAAAACAACAAGCCGATGGTATTGGCTATCCTGTTTTAATCAAAGCCAGCGCGGGTGGTGGTGGTAAAGGCATGCGTTTAGTCGAGCGTGAAGCTGACTTTTTAGATGCACTGTCTTCCTGTAAAAATGAAGCAAAATCAAGCTTTGGTAATGATGAAGTTTTGGTAGAGCGCTACGTGGTGAATCCTCGCCATGTCGAAGTACAAGTCTTTGGTGACTCACACGGCAACTATGTGCATCTATTTGAACGTGATTGCTCTGTGCAACGCCGTCACCAAAAAGTACTCGAAGAAGCACCTGCGCCAAAAATTAATGAAGAAAAATTAGAGGCGATGCGCAAAGCTGCGATTGATGCAGCCAGTGCAGTGAATTATGTAGGTGCTGGAACAGTCGAGTTCATTGTAGAACAAGATGGTACAGCCTATTTCATGGAAATGAATACCCGTTTACAAGTTGAACATCCTGTCACTGAAATGATTACAGGACAAGACTTAGTAGAATGGCAACTGCGTGTTGCAAGCGGTGAAGCATTACCAAAATTACAACATGAACTTAGCATCAATGGTCATGCGATTGAAGCACGCATCTATGCAGAAGAACCTGAAAAAGGCTACTTGCCTGCAATTGGTAAAATTCACTACCTACATTATCCTGAACAAAATGAGCATGTTCGTGTCGATAGCGGCATCGTACAAGGTGATGAAATCACCACTTATTATGACCCAATGATTTCAAAACTGATCGTCTGGGGTAAAAACCGTGATGAAGCTTTGGTACAAATGCATCATGCGCTTGGACATTTCCATGTCGAAGGTTTGGGCAATAACATTGCATTTTTAGACCGAATTATTCGTTGTGATTCATTTAAAAATGCAGAATTAGATACTAATCTCATTCAACGTGAAGATGAATTTTTATTTAAAAATATCCGTACTGCAGATACCAATCTGATCATTACTGCCGCATTTACCGAGTTACTCAGTCGTTTTCAACAAAACCAAACCGCCAATAACCCTGTTTGGCAAAACCAATCGACTTGGCGTTTAAACCAAACTGGACTGTATCCGATTAAACTCAAACTTGCTGATACGCAAATTCAAGTGAATTTTAGAGCCGTGGGTGATCAGTTCATCGCTGAATATCAAGATTTACAATTACAAATCTCTGGTCAATTATTGAATGAAAATACCATACAAATCGACCTAAATGGTTTAAAACAAAAAGTCGCTTTTAGTCGCAATGCTCAAACCCTGACTGTATTTTCCAATGCTCAAAATTATATTTTTGAACAAATTTTGGCAAAAACCAGTAATGAAGACAGCTCAGCGAATGAAGCGAACTTAAAAGCACCAATGCCAGGTGTGATTACCAAAGTCCTTGTGTCTGCTAAAGACCAAGTGAAAAAAGATGATATTTTACTGACACTTGAAGCAATGAAGATCGAATATACCATTCGCGCGCCACATGATGGTGTCATTGCAGCAGCTTATTTCCAAGCAGGCGATCAAGTTAAAGCAGGCGATGAGTTAGTTGAGTTTGAAGCGTTAACGGAGAATGTTGCATGACTGTTACCCACAACAACTTCGTTAAAATCGTTGAAGTTGGTCCTCGTGACGGACTACAAAATGAGAAAACACCGCTAACGCTTGAGCAGCGTAAAAACTTGATCATGGACTTGATGCAAACAGGACTGACATCGATTGAAGTTGGCTCTTGTGTTTCAGCAAAATGGGTACCACAAATGGCAAATAGTGATCAACTGTTTGCGGAGTTACCCAAAGACCCAAATATTACATTTAGCTTGCTTACGCCCAATCTCAAAGGTTTTGAGTCTGCGCTTGCAGTAGGTTGTCAAGAAGTTGCGGTCTTTACCGCAGCATCTGAAAGCTTTACCCGTAAAAATATCAACTGTTCAATTGATGAAAGTTTTGAAAAGTTTGCGGATGTTTTAGCCTCAGCCAAAGCCAACAACATCAAAGTGCGTGGTTATGTATCTTGTATTGTCGATTGCCCCTATGAAGGTGCAATTGATCCAAAACAAGTGGCTTATGTGAGCAAACGTTTGTATGACATGGGCTGTTATGAAGTGTCTTTAGGTGAAACCATCGGCACTGCCACACCTGATCGTGTTAAAAAAGTCTGGAATGCGTGTTTAGCAGAACTGGATCACACAGTTTTAGCAGGACACTTTCACAATACCTACGGCATGGCAATTGCCAATATTTATCAATCGCTTGAACAAGGTATCCGTGTCTTTGACTCCTCCATTGCAGGACTGGGTGGTTGTCCTTATGCCAAAGGTGCTTCGGGTAATGTATCCACAGAAGACTTGTATTATTTATTGTCAAAAATGGGCTTTGAAACAGGTATTCATCTTGATGCACTGATGCAAGCCAGTCGAAATGTCAGCCAAATTTTAAATCGAACAAATCCTTCAAATTATGCAAATGCCTATTGGCAAACTCAATGTGTTTCATGAGATCAACCAGCATAATTGAAAAATATTAATGGAATAAGAGCGTAATAATAAGGTGGAATATGCTAAATAAAGTCTATGCAAATGCCAATGATGCACTCAAAGATATCGTCCAAGATGGACAAACTTTGGCTGTTGGTGGTTTTGGTCTATGTGGTATGCCAGAAGCACTGATTGCAGCCTTGAAAGCGACAGGCGTCAAAGATCTCACTTGTATTTCCAACAATGCAGGCGTAGATGGTTTTGGTTTAGGGTTACTCCTTGAAACCAAACAAATTAAGAAAATGATCGCGTCTTATGTCGGTGAAAATAAAGAATTTGAACGCCAGTTTTTAAATGGTGAACTTGAAGTGGAACTCACCCCACAAGGCACTTTGGCAGAAAAACTGCGTGCAGGTGGCGCAGGCATTCCTGCTTTCTACACGCAAGCAGGTGTAGGTACACTGATTGCTGAAGGCAAAGAAGTACGTAGTTTTAATGGTAAAGATCACATTCTTGAAGAATCACTAACTGCGGATATCGCACTGGTCAAAGCCTATAAGGCAGATAAAGCTGGTAATTTAATTTTCCGTAAAACAGCATGTAACTTTAACCCTGACTGTGCCACTGCAGGTAAAATCACTGTAGTTGAAGTTGAAGAATTGGTTGAAGTTGGTGAACTTGATCCAGATCACGTACATCTTCCAGGAATCTATGTGCATCGTATTATTGTCAATGCGCAACCTGAAAAACGTATTGAACAATTGACATTAAAATCAGAGGGATAAGCTCATGGCATGGACACGCAATGAAATGGCACAACGTGCCGCAAAAGAACTTGAAAATGGTTTTTATGTCAATTTAGGCATCGGTTTACCAACGCTTGTGGCAAACTATATTCCTGAAAATATGGATGTTTGGCTACAGTCTGAAAATGGTTTATTAGGCATCGGTGAATTTCCAACACAAGAAACCGTAGATGCAGACCTGATCAATGCAGGCAAGCAAACGGTCACTGCGCGTGCAGGAGCTTCTTTTTTCTCAAGCTCTCAATCATTTGCCATGATTCGTGGCGGCAAAGTTAATATTGCAATTTTAGGTGCAATGGAAGTTTCTGAAACAGGCGACTTAGCCAACTGGATGATTCCAGGTAAAAAAGTCAAAGGTATGGGCGGTGCAATGGATTTGGTTGCAGGCGTACAGCGTGTTGTCGTACTCATGGAACACTCTGCCAAAGATGGTTCAGCTAAAATTGTGAAAGATTGCAGCTTGCCACTGACTGGTAAAGCAGTGGTAGACCGAATCATTTCGGACTTAGGCGTATTTGATGTGACCGAAAATGGCATCAAACTGGTTGAACTTGCTGAAGGCGTAAGCTTTGAAGACGTTCAAAAAGTGACGGGTGTGACTCTCTTAAAATAGATTTTCTCAACACATTTTAATTTTTAACATCATTCTTTGTTTCAAAAGCAAAGAATGATTTGCTTCGCTTTTATAAGAAGATGACTAATTTTTAAATTGATACAACATCGTAAAATCCAATATAAATGAGATAAAAAATTACTAAAATAGCTACAAAAACCCCCAATCTGTTATAGTTTTTTTAAGTGTTTTTATATCTTTCATTTTCTAGAAAATACTTCAAAATGAAACATCATCTGAATAAAGGTTGATTGCAATGAGTTTTTTAAGAAAGAAAAATAAAGCAAGTTTTGTATTTTTCATTATTACAGCTTATTCACTTTTAGGTTTTAGTTTAGGTTATATTATTTGGGAATTTATTCTATCAAAGTAAATAGATAATTTACTTGTCAAAGCATAAAAGTTATTGGATTAATCGAATAAATTCAATGTGCTCAATAAATATTGATCTAAATGTTCGCTGTTATTTTTATATTAAAATAAATTTGTGTAAACCATGCGACTCTTTTGAACGGTAAGCAAGAGATCAACAAAAGAGTCAAAATTTTTTATTGCTCTTGAGAAGTACTCTTTGCAAGATATTAATGATTGCTTTAACTAGCAGTAATATTAATGCTGCCTAATCTGATCAATATCTCATTAAAAATTACTTTATTTATATAAGCTTAATTATAACTATTCGCCTAAAAATTTATACAAATGTCGTTTTAAAACTCAATCATGCAGTGCATAAAACCAGCTCAAATTTCACTGAACTTACATTTATTTTAAAGAATTGCATTTTCAAGAATATTCTTGCACAATAATTAGAGTAATTACTCTAATTTTAATAAAAGGCATAAAAATGATTGGTGATCGAGAGTGGATGACACTTACGCAAGGCAAGTTAAATTTTAAAGACAAAATAACATTGATGAAAACGGTGATGTTGCCCGCAACACTGAGTTTTGTTCAGTCAAAATTCTCTAGATCTGTATTACAAAGTGATTTAACTTTAAGCAATATTCATATCCCTGACACCGCTATAGTTAAAGAAGCTATTTCAGAATTAGAACAAACCAAATCACGTGAAATCATTCAACATTCTTGGCGTTGTTTCTTTTGGGGTGTTGCCATTGCCCATGCAAAACAATGGCAATTTGATGATGAAAACTTTTTAATCGCAAGTTTAATGCATGATGTAGGCTTAGTTGATCACCAAGTCGAATATCAAAGCTGCCAATGCTTTACATTTGAAAGTGCCTTACGTTCAGAGCATTTGTGTCAACGGCATGATTATCCAGAATATAAAACTCACCAAATTTCAGATGCCATTTGTTTACATATGAATGGATATTTAGATGAAAATGATCAGAAGATCGCCAAAGAAGTTTTACTGTTACAACAAGCCACTGCTTATGATGTAATCGGTACGCAGCCTCATTTAATTGCCCAAAGTTATTATTCTGAAATCTTAGCGCACTATCCTAAAGATCATTTTAAAACACGTTTTCAAGATTTGATTAAACAAGAAACTCAGCAACATCCACATTCTAGAACTGCATTACTAAGTACTTTGGGCTTAAAGTTAATGTTGCAACTCAATCGCAAATAAATACAAGGAAAGATGACGATGAACAAAACTTATTTACAACGCCATATTACATTTCCACAGAGCGATCCGATTTTAGTGGATGTTTATCAAATTCCTCAGCAACAACATGTCGTTATTATTTTACCAGCACTGGGTGTTGCAATTCAAAAATATGAAAAACTTATTCAGCAATTAGTTGCACAAGGTTTAAATGTCATTGCCGCAGATTATCCTGGCTGTGGACGTAATAGCCCACAAGTTTCTGCAACATTTGATTTTGGTTATGCTGACTTATTGGGTTATTTTATCCCCCAACTCGTGCAAATCGCACAAGAAATTTCATCACAAACACCTGTTTTATTGGGCCACAGTTTAGGTGGGCATTTAGCTACATTATACGCACAGCATCATCAAATTAAAGTCATCGGTATTGCTACAGGTAATATTGGGTTAAGATATTGGAATATCAAAGGAAAATTTAATATTTTAAAAGCTGCAGCTATTTTTAATAGTATGATTTTAAAAGATGGCTATCTCGCAGGTCATAAAGTCGGTTTTGGACAGAAAGAAGCCAAAACGTTAATGCAGGATTGGTCAAAAGTGATTTTTACAGGGAATTATCGACATATCTTGGCAGAAGAAACGCTTTCTGAAAATGAAGCGTTATTTATACAGTTTATTCATGATGATTTTGCACCAATGTCATCTACACTTGGACTCAGTCATTACTTTAAAAATCCACATATTTTACAACTTGATCTGAGTCAAACCTTAAAGGGCAATCAACACAGTGTTTGGCTCAAACAACCTGAAGAAGTTGTAAATATCGTAGAGCAATTTATTTATGGCTAAATACATAAATCACATAAGCCCATACTGTCAGTAATACAACGGTTATGATAAAAAGCATTGCTTGACGCTTCTACTGAAATTTAACAGCTAATTGCATGCGTTGCGATTTTTGTGGATCTTCAACTTGTTTTTTATCAGTTTTTTTAAATATACAAAATTGAGTTTAGAGCCTTATTTTTATTTTAGCGATAAACACACATTAAAATTATTAATCCATTGATTTTAAGATCTAATTATTTAAAATTCATCAGATCTTAAAAATGAATTTTATCACGATTTTTATGAACAATATTTAACCAAGCACGAGTCGCTGGGCTCATTGCCACAGAAGTATTCCATGCCATACGTAATGTCCAATGTAAGTTTGGTTCAGTCAATAGCGCAATATTAAATCGTTCTGTATCTAATTGATCACAATAAATTTTAGGTAACAGCGCTAGCCCCATATCCAATTCAACCATTTTTGAAATAAAGTCCCACTGCCCACTTTTACACACGACATGTGGATCAAATCCAACAGAATGCGCAGCATCAATAATCACTTTATTTAAGGTGAATGAATCCTCATACAATAGAAATGATTCATTTTTCAATTCAATCAAGTCAACATTTACTCTATTTTTCCACTTTGAATGCTTGCTAGAAAGTAAATACATAGGAGAATCTAGAACAGGAATAGCAGAAAAATTTGGTCTTAAATTTCCCAGCAAAATACCAACATCCACCGTCTTAGCGGCAATTGCTTCTTCTATTGCATTTGCACCAACTTCTAAAAATTTCAGCTCAATCTCAGGATATTGTTGATGAAATAATGCAATTAATGAACTAAATAACACTGAACCCAACGGTGGTAAACCAATGGTTAATTTGCCTTTTTTCAGATGTTGTACTTGTTGAATAGTGTCATAAATTTTTTGTTGTTCATCTAACATGGTCAACGCATGTTGATAAATTAATTCCCCCGTATAGGTTAATTGAACTTCACGCTTACGCCCTGCCTCACCCTTTTTAAATAATGCAGTATTTAATTCATTTTCTAAATTACTTATCGCTTTACTTATGCTTGGTTGCGTTAAATATAAATGTTCAGCAGCGATACTAAAGCTTTGTTGTTGAACAATGGTCACAAATATTTTTAAAGTTTTTAAATCCACAAATTATTCCCACATAGAATAATAATAATTTAATTATTCATAATTTAACATAAAAAATCACAATACAATAATGCCTATCTTCACTATAAGCCCTAATGTATGTTTCATTTACACACTTTTAGCTCCAATATAAAGTTCATCGCTAAAATCATTTTACAAATAGGTATATTGTTAGTTTTTCTCAGTATCGGAAGTTTTGTCCAAAAATTATTTAAACTTCCAATTTCAGCAGCCGTTATTGGCTTAATGATTTTATTATTGTGCTTGTTGAGTGGTGTATTCAAATTGCAATGGATTAAAGCAGGTGCTGAATTTATTTTAGCAGAATTGGTACTGTTTTTTATTCCCTGTTTCATTGGGCTAATGAAGTATAAAAATCTATTTTTAACAGAAGGTTGGCAACTTTTGGTTGCAGTATTTGTTGGCACAATCTGTGTGATGGTGTTTACTGCGTATAGTGTACATCTTGGTTTTAAATTAGAAAATAAAATTAAACAACTGATTTTACAACATCGTGAAAAATCTGCGACTGAGCAGGAGCAACGTAAATGTCTTTAATTTCAGTTTTATGTTTTATAGGAACACTAATCGCTTATGTTTTAGCAAAAAAACTCTATCGCAAATTTCCATATTTGATTTTTTCACCTGCGATTTTAGTTCCTGTAGTTATTATGCTGATTTTGCTCAGCGCTCATATTTCCTATGATACTTATATGGCAGATAGTCAATGGATCGTATGGATGCTTGGGCCAGCAACAGTCGCATTTGCAATTCCGATTTATGAATATCGCAAAGTGATTCAGCAACATATTTTAGCTATTTCAATGGGCGTTTGTATTGGGATGTTTGCTGGAATGCTGAGTGCATTTTATTTGGCAAAATTATTTCATTTTGATCAAAGTACCACTTATAGCTTAATGGCTCGTTCTATTTCTACACCTTTTGCGATGGAGCTTACTGCACATATTGGTGGTTCTGTGGAATTGGTGATTTTGTTCACCATTATTACAGGATTGATTGGGATGTGTTTTGGTGATGTGGTCTTAGCAACGATTCATTTGAAATCACACTTTGCCATGGGTGCATCTTTAGGGAATGCAGCACATGGATTTGGTACCAGCAAAGCCTATATGCGTCATCAACAAGAAGGTGTGGTTGCAAGCTTGACTATGGTTTTGGCAGGTATTTTTATGGTGATTTTTGGACCTTATTTGGTACAAATGATTTTATATTTTGCAGGTTGATCGAGAAAATTAAAACGGCCAATTATCCTGTGAATATGGTGGTTGCTATCTAAAATTTCTCAATCACAAGCTTAGTAATATAGACACCATCAACTCATCTACATTAGCATCCTCATAATCATAGGCTTTGGCAGTAAAGTCAAAATCCATAGCAATGCTATCACGCATTACAGTTTCAATTTCAGCAAAAGCAGCTTGTAAATTATTTATTTTTCATCATTATAACAAGATGATTTATTTTAAATTTCCTATATTAAAACATGCTAGATCAAATCTAGCCCACTCTAAAAAAATTAAACATAAAAACTCAAAACCACAAAGCTAAACAATGTAAGCATTTCCAAAATTTCAATGCTTGCTCCTACAGTATCTCCTGTAATCCCCTCTATTCTTTGGATAAATTTAAACCGTAAATAAAATAAAGATGAAATAAAAATTAAACTACTGAATATACCCATCCATGAAAAATATACAGGAATAATCAAACATATCAAAACAATAAAAATTGCCCATTGTTTTGGAATAAATTCTGTTAAAGCTGTTCCTAAACCATTTTTTCGAACATAAGGTGTAGTCAAAAATAAAATCAGAGGAGCGATTCGCCCTAAAATAGGAAATATCACAAAAGCGAGCAAGATTTTTTGTTGAAGAAGCACATAAATTGCCGACCATTTAAGTAAACACACGATAATTAAACTTAATACACCAATTGGCCCACAACTTGGGTCTTTCATGATTGCCAAAGTTCGCTCTTTGTCACCAAAACCACCTACCCATGCATCAGCAGTATCTGCCAAACCATCTAAATGCAAGCCTCCTGTCAACCAAATCCAAACAGATAAAATGATGGAAGCCAATAAAATAATGGGTAAATTTTGGAAAATATAAGCGATAAAAAATAGTATAAGCCCGATTAATAACCCAACAACTGGATAAAATAATAAGGATTGTCCATTTTGCTGTGGGCTTGGCATACTTTTTAACTGAATTGGAAATGTTGTTAAAAACTGTAATGCAATGAAAAATGGTGTCATTTTAAAATTCTTTACCGTTAAAATTATTTGATAAATAATTTATTTCTTTGCTACCTGTATCCAGCTCAAACGTATGTAATGTACCGAGTTCAGCAGACATTTTTAAAATATCATCTAAGTGTTGTTGTGTGGCTAAGCATTTTAACAGTTTAATCACACCGCCATGCGTTACCAGTAAAACATGTTGCCAATGATTGGCTAACATATGCTGCTGAATATTAGCAAATGCTTGTAAAACTCGATGTTTAAATTGCAGCATAGTTTCAGCATTAGGGGGAGTATATTGAGTGGGTGTTTGCCAAAATTGGCTCAGTTGTTCTGGAAAATTATCATAAATCCATTGTGTCGATTGCGCCTCCCAATTGCCAAAATGCATTTCTTGTAAATTCGGCTCGATAACTAAAGATTTATCGTATTGTTCACTTAGTTTTTCAGCAAAGTACTGACAGCGCTGCAAATCTGAGCTAAAAATTGCCTGCCAAACCATATGCCCTGAAGATTGATCTAAAAAAGTCTGAATGGTTGCTTGCATTTGAGCTTGCCCTATTTCAGTTAAAGCGTCATTTGTTGAGCCTCTTAAAGTATGACTCAACGTCGTTTCACCATGTCGAAGTAGATCAATCTTCAGTTTCATTGTAGAACTCTAAATTTTAAACACTTGAATAATCAAAAAATTAAACTTTTTCACCAATCACCGCAGCTTCAGCAAAAGTCGCCATATGGTTATGTAAACTACATGCAAGTTTAATCACACCAAGTGCTGCCCCCGCACCACTCCCTTCACCTAAACGTAAATTGAGTTTTAATAATGGTTCAGCATTTAATTCAGCCAATAAACGTTGATGTCCAAACTCTGCGGATTGATGCCCAAACAGCATCCATTCACGAACTTGTGGGTTTAAACGAACAGCGATCAATGCAGCTACACTACTGATAAATCCATCTACGACCATTGGCAAACCAACTTGCGCACAGCGAATATATGCCCCTGTCATCGCCGCAATTTCTAAACCGCCGACCGCACAAAGTGCCCTAAAAGCATCACCATTTACATAGTCTTGATGAAGCTTGATGGCTTGATCAATAATATTTTTCTTATGTTGCAACTGTTCAGCACGAATACCTGTGCCTACACCTGTTAATTTTTCAGCAGATTCATTCAATAAAAAACACGCAACTGCCGATGCTGAACAAGTGTTGCCAATGCCCATTTCACCAGCCACATAAATCGAAGCATTTTGTGCAAAAGCCTGATCCACACTATTTTTCCCCAGTTGCATAGCTGCTTGACATTGGGCTTCATTCATCGCGACTGTTTTTGCAAAATTTGCTGTACCTTGTGCAATACAATGTCGCTCAACCCCTTGATACTCATACGGATCACCTACAGAACCACAGTCAATGACTTGTAATTTGGCATTGTATTCTTTCGCAATCACACTAATGCAAGCACCACCAGTGGTAAAATTTTGCAACATTTGGCGTGTTACGGCTTGCGGATAGGCAGAAATATTTTCTTCCATCACACCATGATCGCCAGCAAAAATACAAATCCAAGGAAAATCAACATTTGGCTTGGCTTGATCTTGTAAACTTGCTAATTGTACAGCGACATTTTCCAAAGTTGAAAGTGAACCAGTCGGTTTGGTCAGTTGCAGTTGGCGTTGTTCTGCCTGCTGTTTTGCAATAACACTTGGATTTTTACATGCCTCTAACCACCAATTCACTGTTTATCTCCTTTCAAATACATTGGAAAACCTGCCACACAAAAAATCACTTGATCAGCAATTTTTCCGAGTTGTTGATGTAAACGACCTGATTCATCTACGAATTTGCGACTAATTTCACCTATCGGGATGACACCAAGTCCTGTTTCATTACTCACTAAAATAATGTGTGCTTGTAAAGTCGGTAATATTTTTAATAACTTTTCACACTCTTGAATCTGTAATTCGGCATTTTCGACATTTTGTGAATTCTCATCTTGTTTCAACAATAAATTAGTCATCCATAATGTTAAACAATCTACCAAAATCACATGATTCGGCTGATCTATTTGCTCTAATAAATCTGCTAAATAAATTGGTTCTTCAACTACATTCCAGTCTGTAGGTCGCTGATTTTGATGATGTTGAATACGAGATTGCATTTCTGCATCCCACGCTTGCGCTGTCGCAATATAAGTCACTTCAAATGGCGATGTTTGAGCAAACTGTTCTGCTAAACGACTTTTTCCTGAACGTGCGCCACCTAAAATAAGTTGAATCATAGTGAACTCAAGTGAATATGTTGGTGAGCAAATAATTGCCCTTGAATAATTTTGGCTTTGTAGTAACCAAATGTTAAATGCTCAATGTTAATTTCAAAATGTTTTTGCGGAATATTTTCAATGGTCTGAAAAATTTGAGTTGCACTGTATGCTTGATTGTAAAGTCCTAAGGTAATGTGAGGTAGATATTGCAAGGCAGCAATTTCGCTATGATTTTTTGCAAGTAAAGTTCTAATATTACTTAGGCTATTTTTAAGATCAAGAACTTCAACAAATAATGCACTATCAAAACTTTGAATATTTCCAGTAGAAACCTTAAAGCTTTTAAATGCTTGCTGAATAATCTCTTGAATCTGTTGTTCTAAATGTAATGTGGGAAAATCATCATTTAAAACAGGATTATTTTGTGTTAAAAATCCACAAATAAATAAGGTAATGTGAAATTGGCGAATGTTGGGTTGAAATAAAAATGCTGAAAAGTGTTCTCGCAATCTATTCAAATATTTTAATAATGTGGGTTCTGTAATTTCGATATACCACAATGCATAATTTTCTCTGCCCTGATGCCATTCAGCATAGTCATGAGAAAGTGTCGGAATGGCATGTGATAAAGGTTGTAGAAGCACAATGATTTTTTACATAAATGGAGATATATATTAGAACATAAATTAATAGAATTATTTCAAATCACGCTTGAGTAATCTTCAACTTAAAAATGAATTCTCTTCATATCTGTTTAAATTCTAAGCTTTGCTTTGATTTTTTGTGCCTTTTTTAAATTTTCAGGTGTACCAATACCATTTTCATAACAATGTGCGACTATTCTCATCGCTTCTTCATGACCTTGTTCTGCTAAAGGTAAGTAATACTGAAAAGCTTTTTTCGGATCTTTTGCCACACCTAAGCCCTTCATATACATATCGCCTAGCTTCATGTGGACATGTTGTTGTCCTAATGCTTCTATTTTTCGATACCAAAACAAAGCCTGTGTAAAGTCTTGCGCTATAGCATCTCCAGTAAAATAAAGATCGCCCAAACGTAATAATGCCATCACATCATTTTGTGCGGCTGCCAGTTCATAAAATTCAATGGCTTTATGTATATCCTTCGCTGTACCTACACCTTTCTCATATAGTTCTGCAATTTGGTATTGAACATTTGCTCGATTTTTATGGCTTGCCAATAACTCATTAAAAATTTCAAATGCACGTTGCTTATTACTATCTGATGAGTTTTTATAGTCTAAAGCTAAATTATATTTTTGATAAAATTCATTGCTAATATACTTGTCCTTATTTTCCTCATTGATCTTTGCGAAATATAACAACTTATATTCATAATCATTGAGTTGATAATGAAGGTCAAAATTTTGATCTCCCGTTTGTTTAACTTTATTTTTCCAATATTCAGATTTTTCAATATTTTTTTCTGTGCCTACACCGAGTTTATACATGGCAATGGTGATCATCTTTGCCTCTTCATCACCATACTGTGCTGCCTTTTCATACCATTTAAAAGCTTCTGTATTATTGCCTTGCGTGCCTTGTGCATTTAAATACATCCAAGCCAGATATGCAGATGAACTACGATTTCCCTGTAAACCTGCTTTTAAAAACCATTGATGAGCCAACCTATAGTTTTGTTCTACGCCTGAACCTGAAAAATATAACCAACCCAATTGAGCTTGAGCAAAAGCATCACCTCTTTTCGCCAAAATAGAAATCCAAGGAAATGCCTGTTCGAAATGAGGACCTCGACCATCATTATAATAATAGTTTGCTAATTTGGTTTGCGCATCTTTATGTCCTTGCGCTGCAGCGACTTGATACTATGCTAAAGCTTCCGCTGAATTACTGTATATTGGTTCAAAGAATCGATCTAAAACACTAGGTTCAGCACTCGAATGATCAAAAAATAATTGATAACTAAAATCCAAAAGTTTTTTGGGAAATATTTGTTGATCTGATAATTGTGTTTGATTTTGAACTGCTTGTTCGATCCGTGTTGCTAACTCGAATTGCGCATCAGGTCGTCCTTGTAAAGCATAAAAATGAATAAGTTCAAGCGACTGATCTAAACCGTCTTTGTTTTTTTGTGAATTAAATAAAATTAAAAAAATGATAGAAATAAATAAGATAAATAATAAAGGTTTAGATTTTATAAGCATATTATTTCTTATCTGTTTTAAGTGAATGATAAATCATAACGAGTTAAACTATTAAAATTTAACATTTTTTATTTTAAACTTCGAGTCTATTATGATAATCATTTTTTAAGTTAAACAAAAGTAATTTTTCAATTTCAACACTAATTGGTTACTTAGGCTATTTAATTCTATTTACAAGCATGCACCTTTATTTACATCAAAAAAATCATTTTTAAGTGAGAAAAGTTAACTAAATGTAGCTATATCGTTATCAACAAGGATATTGTCATTATAAATCAATAGAATAACAATTATCACATAAAATAGAGGTTTTCTCTTTTGGAAAAGTTTGCTTTTATCCAAAACATTCAGGATTGGTCAGATCAATATCCGTGGTTAGAGATGTTGACCTCGCTCAGCCTTCTGATTTTTTTTGCTGTATTGGCAAATTTTATCGCAAAACAAGTTGTAGTTCGTGGTATTCGTAAACTTATTTTAAAATTAAAATTTGCTAATAGTGAGGTTTTATCAGAACACAATGTTATTCGTAGAGTGGCGAATATTGTTCCTGCCATTGTCATTATTAACGGGATTCCTACGGTTCCACATTTATCTGAAAAAGTCATCACACTGATTCAAATGCTTGGACAAGCATTTATATTTTTGACCATTGCCCTTGCGATTAGTGAATGTTTAAGTATTTTCAATATAGTTTATCAAAAAAACCCGAAGTCACGTAATAAGCCGATTAAGGGCTATTTACAGTTAGTGAAACTGATTATTTATATTGTTTGTGCTTTATTGATCTTAGGTACCTTCCTGAAAAAAGATGTCTTTAGTTTACTGGCAGGCTTTGGTGCAATGGCTGCAGTATTGATGTTGGTTTTTCAAAATACGATTTTATCTTTGGTTGCTTCCGTACAAATTTCATCGTATGACATGGTGCGTATTGGCGATTGGATCGAAATGCCATCTTTAAATGCTGATGGTGATGTCATTGATATGTCATTACATACGATCACTGTTCAAAATTTTGATAAAACGTTTACCACCATTCCTACCAATAAATTAGTGACCGATACTTTTAAAAATTGGCGTGGAATGAAGCAATTAGGCGCGAGACGGATTAAACGTGCTATTTTCATAGACCAAAACAGCGTCCATTTTCTGAGTGCCCAAGAACAGAAAAAGCTACAATCTTTTTTATTATTAGATCATTATTTAGATGAAAAACAGAATGAACTGAAAGAGTTTAATCAACAATTTTTAAATGATGCTGCTTTTAATCAACGCCGTTTAACTAATATTGGAACTTTCCGTGCCTATGTAACCGCTTATTTAAAGCAACATTCAGGCATTTCTCAAAATCAAACCATTATGGTTCGTCAGTTACAACCTACGAGTGAAGGTTTACCTTTAGAGATTTATGCCTTTGCCAATACGACAATATGGGGCGACTATGAAATGATTCAATCCGATATTTTTGATCATTTAATGGCGATCCTGCCTGAGTTTGGCTTGAAAATTTATCAAGCGCCATCAGGTACAGATCTACAAGCCTTATATCATCAAAATAATGCTCAGAGAAATGAGCAGCATTTTTCATCTTAAATCTAATTCATTCATTGCACTCTGTTTGAGTGCAATGAAATTAAAAGTTATTTAATTTAAAAAAATCAGATACTTACCTTGATTTAATATTTATTAAATTGTAAATTTATGGACAAAAAAACCTGTATAAAAACAGGCTTTTTTAGTTTTTGAGAGAATTACGGATTCAAATAAAAATAACCACAAATTGCACATAACGCACAAATTGCTAAGATTAAATATGTATTAACCGTATTAAAACTGACTAAAAATTTAACAATGTTCATAAAAAGCAACAGCATATCAAACAAATTCACATAAATTATACAATAATTCATAGAAATGCACACTTACACTCAAATTCAAATTTAACAAATACTGTATATTTCACTTTATCTTTACTATTAAAATACTAAATATAAATCAATTACTTAAATTATTATACACATACATATAAATGTAAAAATACTAAAATGAAATAAATTCCTATTTGCATTAGCTACATTTATTTACATAAAAAATGCTGTATTTTCAACCATTACATCTATTTGCAATATATCCCATATCTAGAAAATTACGATTTTTAAATTTGACCTTTTAGAACAGTCTAACTAAGGCATCATTGTTCACTTGTTATTTTTTGATAAATATATATTTAGCTGAGATACAGTACATTGCTATATCATGCCTTATGAATACGTTTGAAATTTAAGCTTTAAAAATATACAGAAATTATTTTCAAAAAATCATATAATTAACTTAATTTTATATATCTTAAGTAAGCATATGTCACTGATTATCGGTATTGATCCTGGTTCAAGATTGACTGGTTATGGCATTATTGAAAAAAATGGGCAAAAACTAAGCTTTATAGATGCAGGAACAATTCGTACAGAAACCACTGAAATGCCTGAACGTTTAAAGCGAATTTTTGCGGGCATAGACCGTATTGTTAAGTTTCATGGCCCAACTGAAGCTGCTGTAGAACAAGTATTTATGGCTCAAAATCCTGATTCAGCATTAAAACTTGGACAAGCCAGAGGTGCAGCGATTGCAGCCTTAGTCAACTTAGATTTACAAGTTGCAGAATACACAGCCCGTCAAATTAAACAGTCTGTTGTAGGTTATGGCGCAGCCGACAAAGAACAAGTCCAAATGATGGTGATGAAGCTATTAAATTTGTCTATACAACCACAAGCGGATGCTGCCGATGCCCTTGCGGCTGCAATTTGTCATGCCCATGCTTCAGGCAGTATGAGCAAACTTGCAGTTCTCAATGCCCTAGGTGGTATGGCACGAGGACGTAGTCGATATAGTGGACGAAGACGCTAATAGCTTATTATTTCTAAAAAATTCAACGCTAAAAAATTAAACATAACCTGCAACATCTTTGCGAATTTCACGAAGAGACGGTGGTTTGCTATAGGTTGCTATCAACATTTTGCCTACTGTTCTTAAGTTTTTGTTTTGGTTTGGATCTATGCGGATTAAAGCCAATTCCTCATCAATACGAGAACCTGCTATTGGCTTACAGATGACAATATTTTCATTGCGCTCAATCACTTTATATTGTGGAAATTCTTGTTGAATTTTCTCTTTTAAACTGAGTTTCTTTGAGGATTTTGAATGATCAATTTGCGTATAAATGACCAACAAAATACATGCCACGACTACAATTGCAACGATTAAATACTTTTCCATTTATTCTAGCGCCTATTTTGTGAGAATGTTAAAAATATTTTCATCGAATCATGGTAAATTCATGATAATTCGGTAGATCAGGTAATGCGATTTGCTCAATACTGCTCACTTGTGAACGCAAAGGCCCCACATAACTATGACGAATGATTTCTAAAATATCTTGTTCATTGCCAAGCACTACTGCTTCAACTTCACCTGAAGGCAAATTCATCACATAGCCCTTTAAATTTAAAATATTTGCCTCTTTCTCAAACCAACGGCGATATCCCACATCCTGTACTTTACCTTGAATAATCAATTTAACGGCTTTCATTTGATTTTACCTTATTTTTATCATCATGATGATTTACAACATAATATACAGCTTCTCGCATATGCTGCGCTTGTAATCCACGTTGCCCTTTTTTTGCTAAATAATCACCTGCTAAAGCATGCAGCGTTACGATCTGATGTAAGTGAATTTTCTCTTTAAATTGTGCTTTTAAACTTGCGATCATCCCTGCGAGTACATCGCCCATCCCACCTGTACCCATACCTGCATTTCCTGCAGTACAGATCCAAAGTTGTTCCTCTAAAATTAAACTCCCAGCACCTTTTAATACCCATTGCCCTGCATATTTTTGTTGCAGTTTTTGAATCGCAACCACACGATCGGCTTCAATTTCATTTACATGACAATTCAACAGTTTTGCTGCCTCGCCAGAATGTGGCGTTAAATAAGTGTGCGCATTAAGCTGTATAGGATGCTTGGCTAAAAACCATAAAGCGTCCGCATCAAGCACGGTCTGTAAATGTTGTGATTGATGTATTTTAGGGAACCATTTAAAAAACTGTTGTTCTGCCCAGTCATCCCGACCTAATCCCATACCGAAACTTACAGCATCTACATGCTGAAGCAGATTTTGTATTTCAATATCATTTAAGGCATTGATATCGCGCAGCATAATATTCGGTGATCTTGCTAAAATCGCTGTATGATGCTTGGCATCACAAACAATAGTTACTTTACCAGCCCCAGCACTAAATGCCGCTTCAGCAGCCATCATCACTGCCCCACCCATTTCGGCATGTCCACCAATGATTAGGATATGCCCATAACTGCCCTTGTGACCAAAAGCTTGGCGCTGTGCTAAAGTGACTGTTGTAGGCGATAAATCAGCGAGTTTTTTTAATTGATCATCGCTGGGTATCGCAGAAATTAACTCGACTTTTCCAGAAAACTCTTTACCTTGACCTGTAAATAAGCCTGCTTTAAGCCCTAGTACAGTATAAGTTCGGTCAACTTTAATCGCAGTTGGTAAAGGCTGACCTGTATTGACATTTAAACCACTCGGCACATCGATCGCAACTTTGAAACCCACTTGTGCATTAAAGAGCTGAATAATATCTTGCCAAGCTTCATCCAAATCACGGTTTAAACCAATTCCAAAAAGTGCATCAATATGACAATCAAAGCTATTTTCAATCTTAAAATGAGCTTGAATATTCACATGATGTGTTTGTGCAAGTTGCCATGCTTTTTCTAAATCTGCTGACTGCCCACGTTCTGCTGCAAAAACAGTGACTTGATAACCTAGATCTTGTAAATATTTTGCCAAACAATAACCATCACCAGCGTTATTGCCCGAACCACACCAGATTGCAATGGACTGAATATTTTGCTGAGTAGAAAATACATCATCTAGGCGCTGTGCAATTAACCAAGCAACTTGTTGCATCAGTCCAAAAGAGCTATTTTGTTGACGAAACCAACGCCCTTCCCATGCTTGAATCTCATGACTATGATAAACTTGCGAATGCATTATTCTTTCCCATATTTTCTATGTCGGCTTCTTCATCAGCAACACACATTGCTCTACAACAGATTGATCCTGAACAACTTAAAGCGTGGATTAAGGAGCAAGCTTTGCAACTTGGCTTTGCTGATTGTGTCATTGCTCAACCAGATGCTCAAGCAGAATTAACACGTTTTAAAGAATATTTAAAACGGGGTTATCATGGGGATATGAAATTTTTAGAGGAAAATTTAGAAAAACGTGCTGATCCAACTTTATTAGTACCAAACACCAAAAGCATTATTTGTGTGCGTATGAATTATTTGGTGGAAACACCCAAAGCTCGCTATGTACCAGATCAACCCAATTCAGCCATCATTGCCCGTTATGCGCGTGGACGGGATTATCATAAAGTCATGCGTGGGCGCTTGAAAACCTTAGCCAATCGAATAAAAGAAAAAGTAGGCGATTTTGAATCTCGTCCTTTTGCCGACTCTGCGCCCATATTTGAAAAATCTTTGGCTGAAAGTGCAGGAATGGGCTGGACAGGCAAACATACACTGTTAATTCATAAAAAATCAGGCTCATTTTTTGTTTTGGGTGAATTATTTACGTCTTTAGATTTACCTTTTGATCAACCCACGACGAAACATTGTGGTTCATGTACAGCCTGTATAGATATATGTCCAACCCAAGCCATTGTTGAGCCATACATGTTGGATGCACGTAAATGTATCGCCTACCTGACGATTGAGTATAAAGGTGTGATTCCTGAAGAGTTAAGACGTGGCATCGGAAACCGTGTTTTTGGCTGCGATGATTGTCAGTTAATTTGCCCGTGGAATAGCTTTGCTCAAAAAACTGAAGTCGAAGATTTTTATCCTCGTCATGGTTTAGACCATGTAACACTTTTAGATTTATGGCACTGGGATGAAGCAACATTTTTAAGTTGCACTGAAGGTAGCCCAATTCGACGTACAGGCTACCAAAGTTTTATGCGAAATATTGCCATTGGCTTGGGAAATGCACCCTTTTCTGCTGAAATTTTACGAGCACTGCAACAAAAACGTGCCAGTCATGATGAGATTGTGCAAATCCATATTGATTGGGCAATTGCAGAACAACATAGCAAATCAAAATAATTTTTTATTGTGTTTTAATTTTTTCACAACATTTTCATCTAAGCACGTTGTGAGCAAACTCACGCAAATTTCATTTTTTTAGTGACAAATACCCAGAAATTAGCCCGTAGCACAAATACATTTATGCAGCGAAATAACAGGAAAATCGGCAAACTTTGTGAGTAAATCACTATTTTTATTTTTAATTTATATGCTAATCTTGAGTCAATATACCAATAAGCAATTGGACATTTTTGCCCTTTGGCTTTGGCATGCTTTGTGTATGATAAATAAAGATAGCAATATATCAGGGATTTGACCTATGCCTTTAGTAAGAAATGATTGGACACGTGAAGAAATCCAAGCCTTATATGAACAGCCTTTTTTAGATTTGGTGTTTAAAGCACAACAAATTCACCGTAGTCACTTTGAGGCAAACACCATTCAAGTCAGTACTTTGCTTTCGATCAAAACAGGTAAATGTCCTGAAGATTGTAAATATTGTTCTCAATCTGCGCATTATGATTCTAAACTTGAAGCAGAAAAACGTATCGCAGTCGATAAAGTCATTAGTGAAGCCAAAGAAGCACTCGCTTCAGGTTCTTCACGTTTTTGTATGGGGGGTGCTTGGCGCAATCCGCATGAGCGTGATATGCCTTATGTCTTAGAAATGGTGCGTGAAGTTAAAGCGCTTGGGCTTGAAACCTGTATGACTTTAGGCATGCTTAATCAATCGCAAGCTGAACGTTTACATGAAGCAGGACTAGATTATTATAACCACAACCTAGATACCTCACGTGAATATTATTCTCATATCATCAGTACACGCACTTTCGATGATCGTTTGAATACTTTAGACCATGTACGTAATGCTGGTATGAAAGTTTGTAGTGGCGGCATCGTGGGTTTAGGTGAAAATCGTAATGATCGAATTGGATTATTACTAGAACTTGCAACTTTACCGACTCATCCTGAATCTGTGCCAATCAATATGTTAGTACCGATTGATGGGACGCCTTTAGCAGATGTAGAAAAATTAGATGTTACAGAATGGATTCGTACCATTGCGGTTGCACGTATCATCATGCCACAAAGTTATATCCGCCTATCAGCAGGACGTGAAGCACTCAGTGATTCAGATCAAGCCTTAGCCTTTATGGCAGGTGCAAACTCATTGTTTAGTGGTGAGAAATTACTGACTACACCAAATGCTGGCGAAGGCAAAGACAGACAATTGTTTGATAAGCTAGGTTTAAGAGCTGAAAAAGCTAAACCTACCGCTGCTGAACTCTCTATTGATGCTATGGCAGTTTAAACGCTGAATATAAAGTAATATTTTATGATGATCTAAAAGGCAACCTGGATGTTGCCTTGTGATCTCGTATCTTGTGATTTAGTATTAAGTTGTTTTCAAAGCAATATTTAACGTACCTAAAACAGAATACTTCTCTCACCCAAGATTTTTCCTTGTGCAATATGGTTACTTCTTGAATTAAAATATTTTTTAAATTTTAACAATGTAACATAATTGTCATATATAAATCATAGTATGCCATGCAAGGTAATTCAGACACTTAAAAATGACGCAGATCATGCCCAATTTAGAAGATTTTCAACATAGTTCAGATACTTATATTAATCGTGAAATTTCACTTTTAGAGTTTCATAAACGTGTTTTAGCCCAAGCAAAAGATGAAAATCATCCTTTGCTAGAACGTTTGAATTTCTTAATCATTTTTTCTCGAAATCTTGATGAGTTTTTTGAGATTCGAGTGGCTGGTCTAATTAAACAACTGGATATGAATAGCATTACCACTTCACCTGACGGTATTCCCAATGAAGTGATTATTCAACAAATTTCAGAGATTGCACATCAAGCATTAGAAGAACAATACAAAATTTTAAATTATGATTTATTGCCACAACTCCAAACTTATGGCGTTCGTTATATCCAGTTTGCAGATATTTTAGAAAAGCATAAAGCATGGATTAAGGACTACTTCTTTAAACAAGTACAACCAGTGGTGACTCCGATCAGTCTTGATCCTGCGCATCCATTTCCAAGACTGGTCAATAAAAGTCTCAATTTTATTGTTCCACTAGAAGGTAAAGATGCTTTTGGTCGAAATATCGAGCTTGCCATTGTACCTGCGCCCCGTTCGTTGCCTCGTTTGGTTAAGCTCCCATCAGAACTGACTGGCGGTGAGGAACATTACATTTTATTGTCGGCGATTATTCAGCAACATATTAATGACTTATTTCCAGGCATGGTGGCAACGCAATGTTATCAATTCCGTGTCACGCGCAATGCCGATTTGACTTTGGCTGAAGATGTCGATGATTTGGCAGTCGCTTTAAAAGATGAGCTTTCTTCTCGTCGTTTTGGACGTGCAGTGCGTTTGGAAGTCACGAAAAATTGTCCAAATGACATTAGTAGTTACTTGCTTGAACAATTTGACCTTGACCCAATGTATTTATATAAGGTTGATGGGCCTGTGAATTTGGCACGTTTGGTGACCAACTTTGATATTCCAGAGTTACGTTTTAAACCGTATCAAGCGGTCATTCCAAAAGCGTTGCGTGGTACAGCACAAATTTTTGAAGTATTAAGCAAACGTGATGTGTTGTTGCATCACCCATTTGACTCTTTTGCGCCTGTGATTAACTTACTCAAAGAAGCAGCCAAAGATCCACATGTACTTGCAATCAAACAGACGTTATATCGCAGTGGTCCTGACTCTGAAATCGTACAAGTATTGGCTGAAGCAGCGCGTAACGGCAAAGAAGTTACAGCAATCATCGAGTTACGTGCACGTTTTGATGAAGAGTCCAATATTACTGTTGCCAATATTTTACAAGAAGCTGGTGCGGTGGTGGTATATGGAATTGTTGGCTATAAAACCCATGCCAAAATGATTTTGGTGGTACGCCGTGAAGCGGATAAACTCAAACGTTATGTACACTTAGGTACAGGTAATTACCATGCAGGTAATGCCAAAATGTACACCGACTATGGTTTAATGACCACTGATGCCGATATTTGTGAAGATGTACATAAAATCTTCCAAGAACTCACAGGCATGGGACGTATGGCAAAATCGCAAAAACTGTTCCATGCACCATTTACTTTACATGCACAGCTTCTAAATCTGATTGAACAAGAAATACAACACGCACAAGCAGGTTTAGCTGCACGTATTATTATTAAAGTCAATGCCTTAACGGAGCCCAAGTTAATTTCAGCACTGTATAAAGCCTCACAAGCTGGTGTACAAGTCGATTTAATTATTCGTTCAATTTGCTGTTTACGTCCACAAGTTAAAGGCTTATCAGAAAATATTATCGTACGTTCTATCGTTGGTCGCTTCCTTGAACATACTCGTGTCTACTATTTCCATAATAATGGCGATACAAAATTATATTGTGGTAGTGCTGACTGGATGGGACGTAATTTATTTTCTCGTGTCGAAACTTGTTTCCCGATTGAAGATAAAAAACTGCGTAAACAAATCATTGAAGATGGTTTACTCAACTATTTAAAAGACAATGTGCGTGCTTGGGAACTCGATGCTGATGCACAATGGACAGCCTTAAGCCCTGAAAGTGCCGAAACAGCATTTATTGCACAACAATATTTAATGGATCAACGCGTGATTAAAACGATCGCTTAATCACTACTTTTTAAAGTAAGAAAATGGCTTGAATCAACTCAAGCCATTTTCTTTAAACGATAATCCAGCGTTGCTCGACTAATGCCTAAAATTCGTGCTGCTTCAGACACATTTTGATTACACTTATTCATGGCAGTTAAGATAATTTCTTGTTCATATAGATCCAAAGAAAAACCATCTGCCAATAAATCATCCAAAGAGTTTTTTGCAGGCGCTTGCTCAAGTGCAGATTCATTTAATTGTGGAAATAAACTACTTAATTTAATTTCTTGTTGATGATCAGTCAGTAATGTCGCCCTTTCCAATAAATTTTCCAACTCACGAATATTACCCGGCCAATCATATTTCATCACAAAACTATACGCTTTATCTGACAACCCTTTTAAAGTTTTGCTATATAAACTCTCAAAGCGTTGAATAAAGTATTCAATTAATAAGGGAATATCTTCACGACGCTCACGCAATGCAGGAATACGGACAGGAAAAATATTAAGACGATAATACAAATCTGCCCGAAAACGTCCATCTTTCACCGCCTGTTCCAAATCTTCGTTGGTTGCAGCAACAATACGCACATCAACTTTACGGGTTTGTTGGTCGCCTACACGTTCAAACTCACCTTCTTGTAACATTCTCAGCAGGGCTGCTTGCGCTCTTGGTGATAGCTCAATCACTTCATCCAGAAAAATTGTACCGCCATGCGCACGTTCAAATTTACCAATTCGGGTTTGTGATGCACCTGTAAAAGCACCTTTCTCTACGCCAAATAATTCAGCTTCAATCAAATCAGGTGGAATACAGGCACAGTTCACTGCAACAAAAGGTTGATGTCGCCTTTGGCTACCTTCATGCACGCCGCGTGCAAAGGCTTCTTTCCCCACACCAGTTTCACCTTGAAGTAAAATGGCGACCTTGCTGCCTGCGGCTTTTTTCAGTAAATCACAGACCTTACGATACGCTGCCGACTCTCCTACGGCTTTAAACATGGTGTAATCTGACTCAGCATCAGTATAAATATTTTGTTTGAGTGCGTTGAGTTCAGCTTGTAAGGCAATAATTTCATCCGAAACAGGATCGGGTGACATGAATTGAATCAGTTCATCGGCATTTTCCCATTCCCCTAAAGGTTTACCTACAATGCGGCAACATGCATCACCTTGTGCCACACAATGCGTTTCTTGGTAAATAATCGTTTGTCCCATAACAAAACTGGTATAACCACACGCATAACCCAATAACATCCAACACGATGGTTCTTCTGCTACTCCAAACTCGTTCAGATGCACTTCAGCTTCAAAAGAATTTCTCCAGTTAAAGTCTGCATAAAATTTTTTTAAATCATGGCTAATATGCAAATCATTCACTTCAACATGTACCATGCCACGAATTCCATGCATTTGCGGCCCTGCCATAAATGCATCTATTTCATTTAAATTTGGGCGTAATTTTGAAGTGACTTGTGCATCACGCATACCAGCCTGATAGCCACAGCGTATAAAAAAGCGTTTGGTGCGTTCCCACCCCAACATTTCATATAAATCTTTGCGTAGATAGCCCATCATGTTGGTATGCATTAACAACATGCGATTTTCATCAAACCAAATTTGACCATTCTCAGTATCAAAATGGATTTTATCGAGCAGGTCTTGAATATCTTTATTATGCTCAAAATAGTGTTTATACAGCTTTGCATCTTTGGCTTGAGGCATGGCTCATTTCCATCCTTGGCTAATGTCCACCTATGATCATACCTAATTCACGAACAGAATAAATATGCACTTAAAAGCATAACAGCATACCTTTTGAGTATGATCACATGCTTTTATACTTCCATCTATCAATATACGATTTTATCTTGTCTATTTTTGATATTTAATACAGAAAACTCAAGGAGAATCATCATGCATTTATTTTTAAATTGTGAATTTAATGGCTTTGGTGGTGAACTGATTTCGATGGCATTGGTCGATGAGCAAGGGCAATATTTTTATGAGGTTTTAAACTGTGCTGAGCCCATTGCTTGGGTGAAACAACATGTTTTGCCCATGACAAATAAAACAGCGATTTCACTGGATCAATTTCAAAGTACTCTACATGATTTTTTATTAAAATATGAGCATATTCATATTATTGCGGATTGGCCAGAAGATTTGGCGTTATTCAACCGCAGTCTAATTTTAGCAGCAGGTCGTTGTATGGTCACACCACCGCTTACTATGCAATTATGGTTAGATCAACGCTCGACTGCTATTTTATCAACCCAACCGCATCATGCTCTAGCAGATGCGCAAGCGCTTCAACAGGCATATTTGACTTTTATTTCCTAAGTAGATGAATCAACTCTAAATATTTTAACTTAAAAAAATTCATATCTCTCAATACAAATAAATGCTGTCATTATTTTCAAAATTACAGCCTATCTAATGATTGCTAAAATCTAAATTTCTTTATTTTCAACGTTGTCATTTTTAATTCATCAAATCATGAAAATCCTCTAAACATCTATTCATCAAATCATGAAATTAATCTGATTAATTCACTCAAGTTTTTATTAAAAAATAATAACTATTTGAAAAATATAAAATTATAAAAGTTGGCACAGTTCTTGGAATATACATTACAAACGCAAGGTTGCGTCACTGACCAAATGTTAGTGCAGAGATAGAAGGATGATCGCTATGCATCAGACACAACAAGACCCACTCACCAAATACATTCGTATTACTGGTGATCGTCATGCCAAATTTGTTGAATTTGATTTTGCAATTCAAGATCCAACCTTATTTGTAGAATTGGTTTTACCCCAAGATGCTTTTCAGCATTTTTGTGAAATTAACCAAGTCGTTGAAATGACGGAAAAACAGCAAGCATGGAATGACGCACAGGAAGATAAATGGCGTTATGGCGTCGAACCGACTGTCCTCAACCCAGCCCAAACCAATGCAGATCAAGACGATCACGCTTAAGTCTATACGGAGATCAAGATGACTTTAGAAATTAAAACATCAAACCTAGCGCCAATTCGCCAAACTTATGCGTACATTGAACGCCGTTTTGGCAACAAGCCAGCAACTCGCTATCAAGAAGTAAGTTTTGATGTACAAGCAACCACAAATTTCCATTATCGCCCGTTATGGAAGCCTGATAAAACGTTGAACGACAAAACCCATACTGCGCTACAAATGCAAGATTGGTATGTATTTAAAGATCCACGTCAGTTCTACTACGGCGCTTATGTGCAACATCGTGCGCGTTTACAAGATGTCGCTGAAAGCAATTATGCCTTCTTTGAAAAGCGTTTCTTGGCTGAAAATATTAGCGACGAGATAAAGCAAAAAATCATCGCTTGCTTACTGCCATTTCGTTATGTGGAGCAAACAGCCAACCTGCACATGATGTCAGGCAGTGCCTATGGTTATGGCACAGTGATTACTCAAGCCTGTATTTTTGCAGCAATGGATCGTTTAGGCATGGCACAGTACATTTCACGTATTGGCTTGGCACTTGATGGCAATACGGGTGAATCCTTACAGCAAGCCAAAGATGCCTGGATGAATGACGCCGCTTGGCAACCACTGCGTAAACTCTGCGAACAGAGTCTAACTGAGCAAGATTGGTTCAAACTGTATCTACTACAAAATCTACTCATTGATAGCTGTATGCAAAGTCTGGTCTATGGACAGTTTGATCAATACCTAGTGGAAAATGGCGCACGTGATGTGGCAATGCTGACTGAGTTTATGCAGGACTGCTTAACTGATTTACGCAAATGGTCTGATCCTGTATTCAAACTTGCCATTGCTGAATCTGAGGAAAATAAAACCCTAATCCAAGGCTGGATCGCAGAACTACTCCCCCAAGTTCAAGCAGCATTTAGCGCATGGGCAACGCTTGCTTTAGAAAATGACGACATTGAACAAGCAGTTACGCTGATCACAGAACGTTGTAAAAAAGCGGGTTTAGCTGACATTTAATATTGCATAAGGAATTGCACCATGACTTCAAAAGTTTATTTAGCACTACAAGACAATGATACCTCTCGCTACATCATCGAAGCGATTGAACAAGATAATCCTGATGCCACGATTCAATATTTACCTGCCATGATCCGTGTGGAAAGTGAAACAGGTTTAATCATTCGTGCAGAAACGGTGTCTGAAAAACTCGGACAAGATTGGGATATTCAAGAGTTACAACTGAATATGATCACACTCGGTGGCAACGTTGACGAAGACGATGACACCTTTACCCTGAAATGGAACTAAATAACCTTAAAACAAAATAGTTTTAAAACAAAGCATTTCAATGATTGAACAGGATGATCAAAATGAATACTGACGTTAAAAATACAAAAACAGCAAGTAAAACTGCAACCAAAAAGCTCAATGCCAAAGACCGTTATCGCATGCTAACTCGTGATTTGGATTGGGACTTTTCCTATGCAGATCGTAAAGATGCTTTTCCTTATGAAGAATTTGAAGGGATTAAAATCACCGACTGGTCAAAATGGGAAGATCCATTCCGTTTGACTATGGATTCATATTGGAAATATCAGGCTGAGAAAGAGAAAAAACTTTATGCCATTTTCGATGCTTTTGCGCAAAATAATGGGCAAATGAATGTTTCCAATGAACGTTATTTAAATGCAATCAAACTGTTTTTAACCGCAGTTACACCACTGGAATATCAAGCATATCAAGGCTATGCCCATGTTGGTCGTCAGTTTAGTGGCATCGGTGCACGTATCGCATCACAAATGCAATCAATTGATGAATTGCGTCATGTGCAAACTCAAATTCATGCGATGAGCCACTACAACAAATTCTTTGATGGTTTCCAAGACTGGTCGCACATGCATGATCGTGTGTGGTATTTGTCTGTACCTAAATCATTCTTTGAAGATGCACGTTCGGCAGGTCCATTCGAGTTTTTATTGGCGATCAGTTTTGCATTTGAGTATGTACTCACTAACTTATTGTTCGTTCCTTTCATGTCGGGAGCGGCTTACAACGGCGACATGGCAACCGTGACTTTTGGTTTCTCAGCACAGTCTGATGAAGCACGTCATATGACACTTGGTTTGGAAATAGTCAAATTCTTACTTGAACAACATGAAGACAACGTACCAATCGTTCAAGAATGGATTGATAAATGGTTCTGGCGTGGTACTCGCCTACTCTCAATCGTTGGCATGATGATGGATTACATGCTTCCAAATAAAGTCATGTCGTGGAAAGAAGCATGGGAAACTTATTTTGAAGAAGCTGGCGGTGCATTGTTCAAAGACTTGAGCCGTTATGGTATCCGTATGCCGAAATACTCAGAAGTGATCGAAAAAGAGAAAGAACACGTTTCCCATCAAGCATGGTGGATTTTCTATAACTTCGGTCATGCAGCAGGTTTCCACACTTGGATTCCAACCGATGAAGAAATGGATTGGTTATCTGCAAAATACCCTGATACTTTCGATAAATACTATCGTCCAAAATGGGAATTGGCACGTAAATTAGAAGCTGAAGGCAAACGTTTTTATAGCAACGGCTTACCGCAACTCTGTCAAATCTGCCAGATTCCAATGACCTTTACCGAAATGGATGGCGACCAAACCATGTTTAGTTACCGTGACAGCATTTATAAAGGCGAGCGTTATCATACCTGTTCAGATGGTTGTCATGACATTTTCGAGCGTGAACCAGAGAAATACATCCAAGCATGGTTACCAGTGAACCAAATCCTACAAGGTAACTGTGGTGGTCCAGATTTAGAAACAATTTTACGTGACTATTACAACTTTAATGTCGGTGCAGACAATTTAGATATTGAAGGTTCACCAGACCAAGAACGCTGGAAAAAATGGAAAGGTGCATCAGCATCGTAAGGAATAAAAGATGAAGTTGATTGCTGTGTGAACCATTCAAAAGTGAATACACAGCATGACTTTTCTCAAGGAATTTAGGAGTATTCTCATGCCAGTACAAGCAATCCAAGACAATTATCAATTTGAAGCTCTTGATCAACAAAAAAATTATGGCGATAACATGCTGTTATTTATTGGTTGGGATCATCACACCCTTTTTTGTTCAGCACATGCTTTTGTGGTGTCACCACAGCAAACTTTACAAGAATTGATTGATCAACAAATCACAGGTGGATTCAGCCAACATCCTGAATTTAGCGACATTGATTGGTCAACTGTACAATTTACCTTGAATCGTGAAGCACTTCATGCCGATTTTTCTAAGACATTGGCGGAACAAGGCTTCGATCATAAATCTCTTTTACGCTTTGTGACGCCAAATCTAACGGGTTACAAAGGCAGTCATGTTTAAGGGAGTACATCAATGAGTTATCAAGTTACCATTGAACCAATCGGTACGACGATTGAAGTTGAAGAAGATCAAACCATCCTTGATGCCGCTTTGCGTCAAGGGGTTTGGTTGCCTTTCGCTTGTGGACATGGCACCTGTGGCACGTGTAAAGTGCAAGTAACTGATGGTTTTTACGATGTCGGTGAAGCCTCTCCTTTTGCACTCATGGACATTGAGCGTGAGGAAAATAAAGTTTTAGCCTGTTGCTGCAAACCAGAATCTGACATGGTCATTGAAGCGGATGTCGATGAAGATGAGGATTTCTTAGGCTATTTGGTCGAAGACTACCAAGCAAAAGTAATTGAAATTAAAGACCTTTCACCAACGATTAAAGGTGTTCGTTTACAGATTGATCGTCCGATGCAATTTCAGGCGGGTCAATATGTAAATATTCAACTGCCGAATATTGAAGGTACACGTGCATTTTCAATTGCCAACTCGCCCAATGAAGAAGGCATCATTGAGCTGCATATTCGTAAAGTTGAAGGCGGTGCAGCCACCACTTATGTACATGAAAATCTAAAACAAGGCGATGAACTCAATATTTCAGGGCCCTATGGACAATTCTTTGTACGTAAATCAGATGATCGTGGTGTGATTTTCATCGCAGGTGGTTCTGGCTTATCCAGCCCACAATCAATGATTTTGGATTTATTAGAAGCAGGTGAAACCCGCAATATCTATTTATTCCAAGGCGCACGTGATGTTTCAGAATTGTATAACCGTGAAATTTTCGAAAATCTTGTCAAAGAACATTCAAATTTTCACTACATTCCTGCGTTGAACGCACCAAAAGCTGAAGATGCTTGGACAGGCTTTACGGGTTTTGTGCATGAAGCTGTTGCTAATCATTTTGAAAATAAATGCAGTGGGCATAAAGCCTATTTGTGTGGTCCTCCGCCAATGATTGATGCAGCGATTTCCACACTGATGCAGAGTCGTTTATTTGAAAAAGATATTCATACCGAACGCTTCTTAAGTGCAGCAGATGGTGCAAATGGGCAATCACGTTCAGCATTATTTAAGCATATATAAGGGTTTATTTTTTATAAAATTAAAGCGAAGTTTCACATGAAGCTTCGCTATTTTTTCCTCAAACTTAATAATTTAAAATGGATTTATTAACAATTTTTCTGCTCTACAAAACCAACAATAGGACCTAAATTAAAACGATTGTCACTCCGCCCTGCTTGTGGAATATAGGCACTCGACACCGAACCATCCAAATATAATGCCTGATCAATTTTTAAGTCTTGTTTAAAAATCTGTGCAAAATCATAAAAGCTAATACGTTCCCGACTAATCACAAAATAAAGTTGATTATTTTTAATACCTACACCGTTCCTAATTTTTAAAGAGTCGGATCGGGGTAAAAATAGACTGTTAATTTTGCCATCAATCACCAGCATCGGCCCTGATTGCGTGGCATATTCAGCGTGAAAATTGGACTGTGCATAGTTTTGTGTAGTTTGAATCGTTGCCCGTTTTTTATTCCAAGCTAAAACACCATTCGGTTGCATTAAAAAATTTCCAAACCCTTTGGTTTGCGTATTAAGTTTAGAAAATTGTTTAGTATTTTCAATGTATAAGCCCACTGTAGAATAGTCCGCATGATACATTCCTGCATTCATCGCAAAGCTTAAAAACTGACATTGAGGTAAATCTTTCGCTACAGCTTTGATTTTCTTGTAAGGTTGATGCTTTGCATTATTTAAAAATAATTGAAGCTGATCCAACTGTTGAATACGCACTACATCGGCAACAATTTTCTGATTTTTTTCGATTTTAATATATTCAGTTGTTGCATGAACATTTGCGGTAGAAAGTGCAAATAGCGCAAAAACACCCAATAAACCACGTTCAGCCTTATTTAAGATTTTCATTTTTAGACCATTTTTCATTTCGATCAATCATACCTGTAAAAATTATGAATGAGTAGAATTGAAATGTTGAGTTATAAATCTTTACTTAATTGTTCAGTTTGTGACTACATTTTTATTGTATCTTAGTTATAATGTGATTCATCTTTCAATAAAATACAGTTGTATACTTTTATTGGAAACAAGGGGAATATGCAAACAAAACGTTTCGTTCGGTACCCGATCGGTGCTCATCTGATTGTAAAAAACTTTGGTTATAGTCATCACGGCATTTACGCAGGTAAAGGTCGCGTGATTCATTACTCTGGTTTTGCCCATTTCTTTAAAAAACAACCTATTGAAATTACGACCTTAGATAAATTTGCACGAAATCGAAAAATAATTATTCGCTCATATGATCAACCAAAATTTAAAGGTCGTCATATTGTTCGTCGTATGCGTAGTCGTATGCACGAAAATAATTATCATTTAATTGTCAATAATTGCGAACATTTATGTACTTGGGCAATCACAGGCATTGAAAGCAGCCCACAAGTAGTTAAAATGATGCATCGACTCACTACTATCGGCTATGTAAGTTCAATCATGACCTATATGAATGGTTTGTTTATTACCATTGCAACCACTTGTTTTGCTTTAGTTTTATATATCAAAATGAAACTGCGTGAACGAGCAAAAATGGATTTAGCAACTTATTTATCTTTGCGAGAGCAACATCCTAAAAAATAGTCCTAAAGTGTTTGAAGATAATTTTTGCTTCTATACACAAAATCAACAATCCGTGTTACATCAGGAAAACTCAAATTCAAAACATGTATTCATTAATAACTGCATTAACTCTGTCTGTGAGGTACAGCCTGTTTTTGCAAAAATATTTTTGATATACATACGTGCTGTTCCATAAGTAATATTCATATTTTCCGTAATTTGTTCTAACTTTTGCCCATTTACAAATAATTCGCAAAATAACAATTCACGTTTTGCAAGTTTATAACGCTGTACTAAATAATCATTCGCTAAATATTGCTTTTGATTGGTCTGACTCATAAAAATGACCGCTTTTTTCTGGAGATTACAGTTCTTTGTCGCATTGAACGGCAGGATACTGAGCAACAAAGACTCATTGGATTCTTCGTTATTTAATGCTAAACACCCTCCAGCTTTACTCAAAATATCAAAGTCTTCAAATAATACATTTCCGATCAGTTTATTTAAATTATTTTGATACTGCTTTAAAGTTTTTAAATGGTTGTTTTGATCTAATTTTAAAATATCAGTTTTTTCTAAGGTATTACGTGCAATTGCATTACTATAAGTCAATTTTAAATCTTGATTTATAAGCATAACACCTACTCTTAATTGATCTAAAACATGATAAATATCATTTTTTTCATTTTCCAACAAAACTACTTGCCGATAAATTTTTAATGCTCGACTTAAATGCACGCCCAATCGTGTCAGAATTTGTGCTTCTTGTTCAGAATATTCCGTTAATTCTGTTGCACGATGTACAGCAAAAACAGCCCAACTATACATGCTACGTTCCAATAAAACTGCGGCAACATGTGCAATATTAGTCGGTTTCACACATTTTTCATAAAAAATGAAATGATCTGTATTTGGCATATTCGCATATGATGTAAATGAGTTTAAAACTGTATCTCCTAATGTTTTATGATCCCAATAAGGCGCATGTAAACGCATATCTATTACTTTGACTTGTTCATCTTGGTAAACACGCAAGCACTCTTGAGAAATATTATGTGTAAATACAATATCCTGTGTTGGAAACAATTGATTGGTAATACTTAAAATAGCAGTGCTACTTCCTGTTAGTTTTACAACTTCTGCTAAAACCTCATTCCAGAGTGGTGGATTTAAAGCTGCGTCATAAATCATACCAATAATTTTATTTTCTTGTTCAACTAACATCTCCATGCTCCCCCAAACACTTCCATGAATAGGGATATGCTAAAGTAAGGGCATAGAAGATGAACATCACCATATGGTGATAGTTTTAAGATTTATTTAAGCAAATAGAATCATTTATCCAACACATAATATTGAATTTTCAATTAATTTAAAATTTTATACTTTTTGTTAACTTTATTTCATTTACTGTTCATAGTGCAGAATAGGACTTTTCCGCATTTAAAACAATAAAAATTTACCAAAAATTATATTTAAGTTTATGTATATATAAAAGTTTTTGAAGATAAAATCACCTTATCATTTTTAGCTATATACTATTATTAACCGTTTATCAAAATATGTATAGTTCCCATTTGAGAGGTAGTGTTAAATCAATATATTATTTATTTTTGGCATCTTTACTGATTTGGATTAACAACTTCATTAAATCCACTTGAGAATTACAATGCATTTTTACAAAAATATTTTTGATATAGGTACGGATTGAAATTACTTTTAAACTTAAAGTTTGTGCAATTTCTTCTAGATTTTTACCATTCACAAACAACTCACATACTTCGAATTCTCGCTTAGTTAAATGGAATTGGCTTTCTAAGTAAGAGTGCGGCAAGGCATAGTGTTTAAATTTATTAAAATGTTCAATGGCTTCATTTTCATATGATTGAAATGTCAACATCACTAATGGACGGATGCCAAAAAAAGATTTTTCTTTTTCAGAAGCTAAAAAATTGATTGTAAACTCAACTTTACTGTTTTTACTAAGAGTGATTGGAAATATAATATTTCTAAAAGCATGAATTTCGCTATGTTTATATCTAAAAGCCTCTTCAATCTTATATAAAATATTAAAAAACTTTTTTTGCTCAAAGACTGGTAAATTAAATTGATTATTTTTATTCTGAATTACATTTTGAGCCTCAAAAAAATCTTTCATTTTTTGATTATAGTACACCACTTGTCCAGATAAACTTAGGAGAACTATAGGCTGATTTAAATGATTAATTAAATTATAACCCACAATATTATTTATGGACAATTCATATAAATGACGTTGTGCAATGATTATTTTTTTTAGATGAGGTAATAGTTGATCTAAAAAGTATATTTCTTGTGTATTTAAAGGTTGGCGTTGTTCTGCAGTACTAATACTCCAAAAAATACACATTTTTTCATCCCAAATAAGCTCTTTTGTTGCAACATATCTTAAGCCGATTGGTAGTAAAATATCTTGATATAGTTCAGAATTTTTTACAAAATCATCAGTTATATGAGTATGACACTGATACCACCCCTGACGTTCAGGATCTAAAAATTTTGCCCAACGTGGATCTGCATCTACAGGATATCTTAAGTATTTTAATTCAGCATTTGCATAAACTTCAGAGGATAAAACACCAACACCATTACTAAAAGAAATAATATTAGAAGTCATATCTATGGCTTGAAGATGGATATAAGAAACATCTAATACTGTTAATAATCTTTTCGCAAAATAAAACCATCCATCTGTGGTTAATGGAATTTTATAAATTAACGCACGTAGTTCCTCATAATATTTTTCGAATAATTCCATTGCATTTTATAATTTACTGCTTTCATCCAAGCATAATAATAAACTCAGATCGTGATTACAATATATATACGTTTTTAATAGTAATTTTACATTTGCATTTTATTTATAATTTTAATCTTTGATAAAATCTAAGATAAACTTTTAAAAATTTAAATTAAAATTCAATAAATTATTTGATTTATGATAAGTAATAGGTTTTAAGTAAACATGTAATAAAAGCTTTGTATTGCCTGTTTTGTATGAATTATAGGAAATTTATTACATGTTTAATTTGTATAGACCACTTAATCAAGTTTAAAAACAAATATCCTTAAATTAACTAAGGTTTATTTAAAATAATATTATTAAAAATTAAAACAGATATAAAAAAGCCCCATCCGAAGATAGGGCTATTGCGATGGTAATTATTTTCCAGGTTTAAAACTGTCTTTTAAATCTAAAATACGGTTAAACACAGGTTTGGCACTTGTGTGATCATGTTGATCTGCAACAAAATAACCCTCACGTTCAAATTGGAAACGATCTTCAGGTTGTGCTTGTGCTAAAGCTGGCTCGATCACGGCTTGTAAAACTTTTAAAGAATCTGGATTTAAATGTTTCAGAAAGTCATCATCTGCATCAGGCGCAGCTTCAGTAAACAAACGGTCATAAACACGTACTTCCGCAGGAATACCTTTGCTTGCAGAAACCCAATGAATCACGCCTTTTACTTTACGCCCTTCTGGGTTTTTACCTAAAGTTTCAGGATCAATCGAGCATTTCAGCTCAATCACTTCACCATTTGCATCTTTAATTACTTCATCACATTTGATCACATAGGCATGACGTAAGCGTACCTCACCCTCAGGAATTAAACGTTTAAAGCCTTTTGGTGGCACTTCTTCAAAGTCTTTACGATCAATATAAATCTCAGATGTTAAAGGAATCACTCGATCACCCATATCGACATTTGGATGACGTGCGTGGCTTAAATCCATATCTTCAGGCAGATTGGTTAATGTCACTTTTAATGGGTTCAGGACAGCCATACCGCGTGCTGCGGTATTTTCAAGCGACTGACGAATACAAAACTCAAGCATTGCCACATCGACAATACCATCAGTTTTAGAGACACCCACCCGTTTACAGAAGTCACGTAAACCTTCAGGGGTAAATCCACGACGACGCATTCCCACCACCGTAGGCATACGTGGGTCATCCCAACCATTCACATAATCACCTTCAACCAACTTACGTAATTTACGTTTAGAGGTAATGGTATAATCAATATTTAAACGGCTAGACTCGTATTGGCGAGGCACAGCAGGAGATTTAACTTTTTCAACAACCCAATCGTAGAATGGACGGTGATCTTGGAATTCTAAGGTACATAATGAATGGGTAATGCCTTCAATTGCGTCTGACAATGGATGTGCATAATCATACATTGGATACATTTTCCATTTATCACCTGTTTGGTGATGCTCAGAATGTAATACACGATATAAAATTGGATCACGCATATGTACGTTGGGCGATGCCATATCAATTTTAGCACGTAATACAGCTTCACCTTCAGCAAACTCACCATTGTTCATTTTTTCAAAACGCGCAAGGTTTTCTTCAATACTAGTTTCACGATAAGGTGAGTTTTTACCAGGTTCAACAAAATTACCACGATTCAGTTTAATTTCTTCAGGTGTTTGCAAATCCACATAAGCATCACCTTGTTTGATCAATTGAATCGCCCAAGTGTGCAATTGATCAAAATAACTAGATGCATAACGTGGTTGACCTTCCCACTCAAAACCTAACCATTTTACATCATTGGCAATACCATCCACATATTCTTGCTCTTCAGCATCTGGATTTGTATCGTCAAAACGTAGGTTACATAAACCATCAAACTCTTGCGCTATTCCAAAGTTCAAACAAATTGCTTTAACATGACCAATATGCAAGTAACCATTTGGCTCAGGTGGGAAACGAGTCACAACAGTTTGTGTACGTCCTGCTTCTAAATCGTCAGTAATAACTTGACGCACAAAGTCTAAGCCCGCCTGTTGTTCTTGCTGCACAGCATCGACAGGAGTAGTACTGGTTGTCGGGGTCTTCGGCAGTTCTGAAACAACATCATTTGGCTTCATAGTTGATAAATCACTTCTAAAAGTTAAAATAGGATCAATAAAAACGTTTTTCTGAAAATATTAACAAAGAAAATCACGTTTTTGCTTGCTATGTAGTTTACAGTTTGCTTATGCTTCTCTCAACCAAAAACCCATGACATTTTTGTCATGATTAGGAGATTATAGAATGAGTTTTCCTCAAGTCGAATTAAACACCAACAAAGGACGCATTGTTCTTGAACTTAACTCTGAAAAAGCACCTAAAACTGTGGCTAATTTCTTAGAATACGTTCGTGATGGTTTTTATGATGGCGTAATCTTCCACCGTGTTATTGATGGCTTCATGATTCAAGGCGGCGGTATGGATGAAAACTTTAAAGAAAAAGCGACTCGCGATTCGATTGAAAATGAAGCTGATAACGGTTTGAGCAATGACGAAGGTACGATTGCAATGGCACGTACTCAAGCACCTCACTCAGCATCTGCACAATTCTTCATTAACGTGAAAAACAACGCTTTCCTTAATCATACAGGCAAAACTGCACAAGGTTGGGGTTATGCTGTATTTGGTAAAGTTGTTGAAGGCATGGACGTTGTAAATGCAATTAAAGGCGTTCGTACGGGTAACCGTGGTTATCACGCTGATGTTCCATTAGAAAATGTTGTGATTGAATCTGCAAAAATTATTTCTGAGTAAATCTCCCTAAATCCCTCTTTATGAAAGAAGGAAACTCCTCCCTTTGAAAAAGGGAGGTTGGGTGGGATTATTGAATTAGGAACAAAAGTGACCTACCTGTTTATCGCTGATTTACATTTGTCACCTGAACACCCTCGACTTATTCGGGGGTTTTTAGATTTATTACAGTACTATCAAAATAACGATACTACAAAACCAACCCAACTCTATATTCTAGGTGATTGGTTTAATGCTTGGATTGGAGATGATTATACTGCAACGTGGCTTGATGAAATTATTGAGCACTTACAACGATTTACTCAAGCTGGTAACCAAATCTACTTTCAAGTCGGTAATCGGGATTTTGCCTTAGGTCAAAAGTTCCTTGACCAATTTAATGCTAAATTACTACCCGATGAATATATTTTAAAAATTGCCAATCAAACATTTAGACTTGAGCATGGGGATGCCTTGTGTACCGATGATATAGCTTATCAACGCTTTAAAAAGATCATTCGTCATCCCATAGTACTTACTATTTTAAAAAGTACACCTTTAAGTTTTAGGCAAAAACTGGCAAATGGCTTTCGAAAAAAAAGCCGACAAGCTCAACAATTCAAATCCTATAATATTATGGATGTGAATCAATCTGCGGTAGAAAATGCTTTAGAAGATGTCAACGTACTGATTCATGGGCATACACATCGACCTTATATTCATGATGTGCATGGGAAAACGAGAATCGTATTAGGTGATTGGCGAGCAGATCAGGCAAAAATTTTAGAAATTGATCCAACTAAAAACTTAGCATTGACATTAAAAAGCTGGAGGTATTAAAAATAGCACTAGATGTTGTATTTTGTTTAACCTAGCTTTGAAAATATTTATATTTTGAATAACTATTTGATAGTTATAGTCAAATGAATAGGCAAAAACTGATGAGCTAAATAAACTTTAAATACTCATCAGATCAGAATAATTATAATGTGTAGCTCTAAGCTGTTATTTTTTATTTACATCTTTTAATTCAATTTGCTTATTTTCTGGCTGAACTTCACGTGCTTCACCATCAATAACTGAAGAATCTTGAAATGGACTACCTTGTTGATTTTGCATTTGACGCATTAAATCAGCAAATGGGTTTTGTCCGTTATCTGCCCCCATATTTCCCATCATTCCACCCATCATCTTTTCCATCATCGCCTGTTGACGCTTCATCATGGTTTTCATCATGGCATTTTTAAAAGCTTGTTGCACAGGAGGAATTAAAATTAAAACAGCCAAGATATCGGTGATTAAACCTGGAATAATCAACAAAATACCTGCTAAGATTTTAGGTAAATTATTGGTAAGTTGTGGGTCTGCATTCATTTGCCCCATTTGCATTTGCTGCATTTGTGGCATAAAACCTGTTGCATTGGCACGTACAAGATTTAAACCAATAAAAAAGGCGATCACGAACCAAAAAAACACATACCACATACTTCCGACTAGATCACCTACCCCAATCCAGACAAAAATTTCTAAGACTAAACCAACCAATACAACCAGAGCTAATTTCATGAAAATTAATCTATTCTCAACTTAAATAAAAAGGTGCATACATTTTTTGCATACTTGAAAGTTTTATATGGGCATTTCAACATTTTTAAAGTGTTGGTTAGCAAAATTTAAGAAAATAAGACTTACATACAAACAATATATAAAAATAACACGCTTTGACAAGCGTAAATGTGCTTAACATGAGTTAATTTCCTAGCTTTAACTTATAATTTTATCCTTTACAAAAATGTGTACGTTTACATGACCTTGAATTTTTTATTCTCAAGATTCAAGTAAATGATGTAAAAATCCTACATTCAAATTAAAACCAATATCCACGAAGAATAAGAGAACAATCAAATATTTACTTAGGCTATTTTATGATTTAATTTTTATGCAAAATAATAGTGAATCTATCCTGCTTTTAAGCTATAACTAAAGAAAGAGCATTTACTTTGATATATCAATAACTTTATTAAATCTGATTTTTTAAACTATTTTAATGCTTTAGGAGGTAAATAATTATGTCGTATGAACATATCCTTGTCCCTGTTGATGAATCCCCTATTTCTTATGCCGCTTTAAAACACGCCGAAGAGTTAGCTTTAAGCAATAACTCAAAAGTGACCGTAGTGAGTGTCCTTGCCGTTGATCCTATGTTTGGTGTGGATTTTTATCAGGTTGCCCCCTCTATTACTGAGTACGTTTTAGCTGCTGAAAAAAATGCGCAAGCACGATTAAATGAAATCAAAACTACTTTAAATGCACATGGGGTCACTGAGGTTACGACTAAAATTATCAGAGAGGTTTCACCAGCAACAGGTATTTTAAATACTTTAAATGAAATCGGTGCTGACTTAATCGTTATGGGTTCACATGGGCGTAAAGGTTTAAAGAAATTTGTACTTGGTAGCGTGGCACAGGAAGTTCTTGGTGAAAGCTTTGTACCTGTTTTAATCGTAAAACAGTAGTACTGAATTTCTCTCTAATTTTTATATTTATGATTCACATCACATTAACATTAAATTATTTTTAGAAAATGTTAACTCGACATTGGCGATTATGAATTTATATGTTACTTATGATTTAGATTCATTCTTTTGTATGACCAAGACACAACGATAATGGAGAACAAAATGGCTTATCAACATATCTTAGTCCCTGTAGACGGTTCTGAAATTTCTTATGCTGCATCAAAACAAGCAATTTCTATTGCAAAAGCGTTCAATTGTCAACTTACAGCGATTTGCTTAGTTGCTGAAGACCCATTCTCAGGTGCAGACTTTTATTACAATGCATCGATGATGAAAGAATATTTAGAAGAAGCCAAGAAAAATGCACTCAAAGCATTAGATCAAGTGAAACAATTTGCAGCCGCTGAGGGTGTCACAGTCAATACTGAAGTGGTGAAAGGTTATGTTACTGCGGAAACCATTATTGATACTGCTGAAAAGCAAAATGTTGATTTAATTGTAATGGGTTCACATGGGCGTAAAGGCTTCAAAAAATTCTTCTTGGGTAGTTTTGCGCAAGATGTTTTAAATCAAACCACTCTACCTGTACTGATTGTAAAAGAATAAAATCACTTTTACCAAGTAAGAAAGCCTGTTTTATACAGGCTTTCTTTTTACGCTAGACTTGCAATAAATTTAAAATAAATAATATGATTATTATTTTAATTAATCGCAATCACTTTCACTAAAATGGTTTGTGATTCTTCAAAATCATCAAAAATTTGCTTACGGCTCAGTTCTTTGGATTTCACTTTAAAGTCATGATTTTGATATTGAATAACATTGGGAATCTCATCAAAATACTGACTTCCAGCTTCTAGATTTTCTTCAAATAATGGTGTGCCTAACTGATAGTCTTTACTTTTCAAAACCACATATTTTACAGTCGTTTTCATAAGTTACTCCCTTTTTTCATCCCCTTTATTTTTAGTTATAACAGCTTTTGCACAACAATAAAGTAATTTATGTTTAAGATCGCCTACTATTTCTTCAAACAGTTAAATAAGTCAAATATTTCATTTTTTTAATTTTTTTGCTCTAAACAAACATCATCTGTATATTTTTAAAATAAGATCAGTAAACGCTTAAAGCGTATCTGTTCAATGCGGTTTTTATCCATAAATTGAATTTTAAACCTTATCTTAAAGAATTTTTTGATGCAAAATGTTCTTTATACTGTGATATTTACAATGTTTACATATTTGATATTGTAGGAAAAATCCTATGTACTTAAAGCAATGTTGTGATGTGCTTGAGCAAAAAGGCTTAAAAGTGGCATTTATTGAAAGTGCCAGTTCAGGGCATTTAAGCGCACAATTTTCCATTTATAAAAATAGTGGGGCGGAAATTCTACTCGGTGGTTTGGTCAGCTATGATCCATCTATTAAAATAAAAATATTAGGTATTAACCCACAACTTATTGAAAAATATACGGCTGAATCTGCTGAAGTCACTACTGAAATGGCGATCAAAGGCAAGAAATTATTTGATCAAGCAGATTTTATTGTCAGTTGTACAGGACTACTCAAACATGGCGGTAGTGAGTCTGAACAAAAACCAGTAGGTACATTTTATATTTGTATTTATTACGCTGCCGATATTTATAATTTTCAATATTTTATTGAGGGAACACCGCAGGAAAAACTACAACAATTGACCGAATTGGTTGCTAAAGAACTGTTAAATCTTATGTCATAAGGATATTTTTCAACTTAAATACAATTTAAAACTTTAAATTTGCTAACAATTGTTCACTTTTGACGATTAAAACGTTAAATTTAACATATTCTCTACAGAGAAATAACAATCACATAACGATGGGTAATTTTATGAAACTTCAATTGGCTTTAGTTGCTACAGTTGCATTATTTACAGGTTGTGCGGGTTCTTATCCTGAACGCGTTGTAACTAAAGGACCATTAATTTGTGAATCTGGAGCAGTTTGTCCAGAACTTGCAATGCGTTGGGTTGATGAAAAACGTGATGGTTTTAAAATTACAGCTGAAATCAATAACCCGACAAAATACGATATCAAACAATTTGTGTTTTTAGTGGATGGGCAACCTTATACGTATTCAACAATTAACCCAACCCAATACACAGAACAAGTTTCATCTAACTCGATTATTGTCCCTGTAAGCTTTTTGAATTCTTTCCGTAATGGTCAAGATATTTCTCTTAAACTTATTACAGATCAAGGTGAAATTGATCGTCCAATTTTAACGGCCGATGGACAAAAGTCTTCAGCATATTTAACTTTCTTAAAAGGTTATACAGGCGAAGCTGCACAATAATTAAGATATAAATCAATAAAAAACCAGACCTTATGTCTGGTTTTTATGCAAATCAAACGGTAAAAATTATTTCGGTTCAATCGGTGTAAATGGTGCAACCACATCAGCGTTTTGTGCACGATGACGCATAAAATGATCCATTAACACAATTGCAAGCATCGCTTCTGCAATCGGTGTCGCACGTACACCCACACAAGGATCATGGCGACCTTTGGTCAATACATCTGTATCTTCACGATCCATATTGATGGTTTTACCCGGTGTAGTAATACTGGCTGTTGGTTTTAAAGCAATCGCCACACGAATGGTTTGACCACTTGAAATCCCACCTAGAATTCCACCAGAATGATTGGCTAAAAAGCCTTCTGTACTGAGTTCATCACGGGTTGTATGCCCAAACTGCCCTGCAACAGCAAAACCATCGCCAATTTCCACCCCTTTTACCGCATTAATACCCATCATGGCATGTGCAATGTCAGCATCTAAACGATCAAATACAGGTTCCCCCCAACCTACTGGGACATTCTCAGCAAGAATTTCAAGTTTTGCACCACAACTTGTGCCTTGCTCACGTAAAGAAGTAACCAATGCTTCAAAACGTGGAACAGCCTCAATATCACCACAGAAAAATGGATTGTTCGGAACTTCATTCCAATCTAGCTTTTCCGCCACTTCAGGACCGATTTGTGTCACATGTCCATGAATCACGATACCAAATTTTTCTGCAAGAAATTTCTTGGCGATTGCCCCCGCAGCTACACGCATCGCAGTTTCACGTGCACTTGAGCGACCACCACCACGATAATCACGGAAACCATATTTTTGTGTATAAGTATAATCGGCATGCCCTGGACGGAAAGTTTGTGCGATATTGCCATAGTCTTTGGATTTTTGGTCGGTATTGCGAATCAACAAACCAATCGGAGTTCCTGTAGTTTTACCTTCAAATACCCCTGAAATGATTTCCACTTCGTCTGGTTCTTTGCGTTGTGTTGCAAACTTAGACGTTCCCGGTTTACGGCGGTCCAAATCTTTTTGTAAATCCTCTGCACATAGCTCCATACCTGGTGGCACGCCATCCACAATCGCCATCAAGCCTACACCGTGAGATTCACCACAAGTCGTTACACGAAAAAGTTGTCCGATACTATTACCTGCCACGCTCATGACTCCTTAAGCTTGAATAGATTGAATAAATAAATCACGGAATGTGCGACACTGTTCAGCAGTCAGTGCAAAAATTCCTGTACCACCTTTTTGGAACTGCAACCAATAAAAATCAATGGTATTGAAATTCTGTTTCATTGCCCATTCAGAGTTACCTACTTCAATGACAATTAAACCATCTTCAGTTAAGTAATCAGCCGCCTGAGCCAACATTTTACGCACAAGATCTAAACCATCTTGACCTGCAGCAAGTGCAAGTTCTGGTTCATGGTGGAATTCTTCAGGCAAGTCCGCCATGTCTTCTGCATCTACATAAGGTGGATTTGAAACAATCAAATCGTATTGATTTTCAGCAGGAATTTTTTCAAATAAATCTGACTCAAGTAATGCCACTTGATATTGTTTATTATGATGCTCTGTATTGATAGAAGCAACTTCTAAGGCTTCTTTGGAAATATCGGTTGCATCGACTTCAGATTCAGGGAATGCATAAGCCAGTGCAATTGCGATACAACCTGAGCCAGTGCACATATCCAAAATACGTTGCGGTGTTTTCGGATGTGCATTTTCAGGTAAATTATTATCTGCTTCACGCATTTGCCCATTTTCATCTAAGCAATACGGTGCAAAGCGATTTTCTATCAATTCTGCAATTGGTGAGCGTGGAATCAACACACGCTCATCCACATAAAATGGTTTACCAAAGAAATAGGCTAAGTTCAGCAAATAAGACGTCGGTACTTTTTCATTAATACGACGTTCCAATAAACTCAAAAACTCCGCTTTTTCACTAGGTAATAATTTTGCTTCTAAAATTTCTGCGTCAGCATTCCAATCCAAAGATAAAGTTTGCAAAACTAATGCTGAGCTTTCTGCAAAATAATCTTCTGTACCTTGACCTAAATGTGCATCGTATTGACGTAATGCTGTCACCCCAAAACGAATAAAATCACGTATTGTTACGAGGTTTTCAGCAGCTTCCTGTAAATGTTCAGGGCTAATAGTCGGTCGATCCACTTAAGGTTTCTCCAAGAGCAGTATTTAAAAACTGCTTAATGATACCTTGTTTTGTTTACATTTATAATGCTTTAAATGGCTTCAAGATAAAATCAACGATATTTATACGCTCGTTTTTCCAGCATATCTGCTTGGGCTTGGGTTATTTTTAGCGCACAAGAATAGTATTTACTGGCATGTCCAACTGATAATGTTACATTTTTGATCAAACATTGTTCATCACGAAAATCTAACCATTTCTTATTTACTTTTTCTTGTTCTTTACGTTTGTCTTTGGACAAGGCTTTTACATGAATATCTGCAAAATAGTTATAACGTTTGGTTTGCTGTTTCAATTCTGCTTTCATACACATCGCAGCTTGAGCAGTCGATGCCTGTGAATTGTTCATACAACTTAAATATTCTGGTGAATATCCCATGGCATAACTACTTGTAGTGAAAATCCCAAACAACGCCAGACCGCAAAATGCTAATTTCATGCTTTTCCCCAAATCACGATTTAATATTTATTATTTCAAATCAGTATAAAGCCTAAAATAATAAAAGACTCAGAGAAAATTGCAAAGTAAAATAGATGATTAAGTGCAAGAATCATTTATTATTATCTTTAAATCCTTGTTCACTGATATTACACACTGGATTCCTAGCTCAAATTAAAAATATTCAGATTCAATATACTTTTATCTCGACATAATCAGTAGTAAAACTGCATTACGTATCCACTTTTTTTGAAATTGCAAATATCATTTAAATACTGCTACCAAGCATCAAATTGTTCAGGCAAAATTATTTCACAGCAAAAAAATGCTTTTCTGCCACTAGCTTTATTCTAATGCCTTTATAAAAGCGATTTAGACTGTCTTCCGACTTAGTCACATGATCAAAAAACTTGTCTTGACCGACTAAACGAGAATACGTTTTATAGCCTATCTCTAACTTTTCTGGAGTATTCCCCGTTTTTTTAAACTCTTCAATCGCGTCGTTAATCACTTTTAAATTTATTTCTTTCATCTGCCAAACACCTCATATTTTTTATAGTTTTAGCATGTTTAATTTGCACTTCTATGACAGAAATTTGAAATTTAACCTTGATTTTGCTTTTAAACTCCTCCATTTATTCAATGAATTCTGTTATTGGCAAATTTAAATGAGCTATAAACACAACAACTTGATGGCAATGCGTTTACGCTATTGGAATGATGTAGAAACCAGTGCTGTACAAGTAGAAAAGCAATTTTTTCAACAACTTCTGATCGAGCATGGTGTCTTTCAAGCACCTACGCCTGAAGATGTAAAATATTTTTTCTTTAGTTTACCGAGTATTATTATTGTTAAAGGTTATGCACTTGGCTTTACTAACAGTGACATTAAAAACATGATTTCCCAATATATTCATGAAAATAAAAGTAGTTTAATGAAGCATGAATCCCTGAAAATTCAGTACCGCATGTAATTCCATCCATTTTATAGATTGTTTTTAAGACTATGTGAATATTCAAGTTTTTTATATTGAAAATACACGATATTGGTCAGGTACAACTATTTTAATACGTGGATAGCATGTAATATGCTACACACTATCGTACGCTCACTTGCTTACTTAAAGGATTTAATCTTCATGTCAGATCAGAACGATAAGCTTAAACAGTTAAAAACATCTTCCTTGGACAGACGCTTATCAATTGCCAAAGCCTCTTTGTTAGCAGGATCTCGTTGGGCTGCTTCGAGCGCAAGTTCAATCTTTTCAAGTGAAGAAGAAAAAGAAAAAAAGCGTAAAAAAGCCATGAAAGAGCAAGCGGATTATTTAGTCGCTGAAATTGGCAAACTCAAAGGGTCAATTGTCAAAATTGGGCAGATGATGGCGCTGTATGGTGAACATTTCTTGCCAGAGGAAATTACCCAAGCGTTAAATACTTTAAATAATCAAACCGTTGCATTGGCATGGCCTGCTATCAAAGAACAACTGGTCAGCCAACTAGGTTCTAAACTAGATGATTTAACCATTGATCATGAACCGATTGGTACAGCTTCTCTTGCACAAGTACATCGTGCTACCCGCAAATCTGATGGTTTAGAACTGGTCTTAAAAATTCAATATCCTGGTGTTGCCGAAGCGATTGATTCAGATATGAGCCTATTTAGAAATATGCTCAAGCTAACACGTATGGTGCCGCAAACACGTGAATTTGACCAATGGTTTGATGAAGTCCGTGACATGATGCATCGTGAAGTGGATTATCATGTTGAAGCTGCAACCACACGTCGTTTTGCTGAACGCCTAAAAAATGATGCACGTTATGCTGTACCGCAAATCATCGATCAATATTGTACAGACCGTGTTTTATGTATGACATTTGAACGTGGGGTCCCGATTAATAGTCCTGTAATGTTGTCTTTACCCCAAGAACGTCGTAATGCGCTCGGTGAAGCATCCTTAGAAATCGCCGTACGTGAAATTTTTGAATGGGGTGAAATGCAAACCGACCCGAACTTTGGTAACTATTTGGTTCGTTTGGGGAATGGTACGGACATTAAAGATAAAATTATCTTGCTCGACTTCGGGGCGATTCGTCAGTTTGATGCACAGCTTTTACAGGTTGCACGCAACCTGATTAAAGCAGGTTATGATCACGATGCCAATGAAATGGTCAATGCCATGACGGGTTATGAGTTTTTTGATGGTATGCCTGCAAGCATTAAACCTGATATGGCAAAAGTCTTTTTATTGGCAACTGAAGCATTTAGTTCACCTATGAATAATCATGATCTGCCACAAGGCGTGATGGATGAACACAATCGTTATGATTGGAAAAAAAGCCAATTACATAGTCGTGTGATGCAACAGGCTTCAAAATCAATGGCTTCTCGTTATTTCAGTGTACCCCCGAAAGAATTTATGTTTATTAGTCGTAAATTTATTGGTGCTTATACTTTCATGACGGTGATCGATGCAAAAACCAATGTACGCAAAATGATCACGCCTTTTATTTAAAAAGCTCGTCTGACTAAAATGGCAAATTTTTATTATTGTCATTTTAGTCAATATCCAACTTTTGTTGTTTTTTAAACTTTAATTATTATAAATAAAAATCAATCAGTTAAATAAATAAAAGCAATCCCATTTTCCATTTATCAAGTTCATATGACTTCGTCAGCTTTGACATAGTTTTTTATAAAAGCACATGTCAGGATAGTTTGCATACCACCACAATATTGATTCAGGTATTCAAATGACCAACATGGTAAATAAAGCGCAAGGCTTGGGCTTAAATCTCATTACAAAAATTGCAGGAAGTGAATTATTAGACCAATTAAAACTTCGCAAATTTGTAGAAAAATCACTTTATCAAGGTTCTAAAGCAGGTTTTAAAACACTTTCAGCATCACAAAAAGCGTTCCAACCTAAAAAAGATGCCAGTAAACAACGCTTACCTGCACAGTCTAAAAATTTATTTGACTTAAACCTTACTGAAGAACAGCAAATGACTGTTGATGCAATGTCACAATTTGCATCTGAAGTGCTTTATCCGCTTGCCCATCAAGCTGATCACGATGAAAAGTATCCAGAAGAGTTATGGCAACATAGTCTTGATTTAGGTATTAATTACTATGCTTTGCCTGAAGCTTTAGGCGGTGTAGCCACTGAACAAAATATTTTAAGCAATGTTTTAATTGCTGAAAGCTTAGCCAAAGGTGATTTTTCACTGGCTGCTGGTCTACTCTCGACCTTTAGTAGTATTAATGCCATCACCCTTTGGGGCTCAGCACAAGTACAAGCGACCTATTTGCCAGCTTTTGCAGAAGATCCATTACTCAAAGCCACTTTTGCAGTTCAAGAAGCGACGCCTGCTTTTGATCCTTATCGTTTGAAAACTAAAGCAACCTCAAACAATGGTACTTTTAGTATCACAGGTGAAAAAACGTTAGTTTTACTCGGTGAAAGTGCTGAAATTTTCATTGTCAGCGCAGACTTTAATGGCAAGCCTGATGTGTTTGTTGTTAAACGTGATGAAAGCATCAGCTATCAAAAAAGTCCTGCAATGGGGCTAAAAGGAACTGAAACAGTCACTTTAAAATTTAATCAAAGCCCTGCGCTGCGCTTAGGTGATGACGATTTTAATTATACCGCATTCTTAGATTTGGGTAATTTAATGTGGTGTGCGATGGCGGTGGGGACGTGTGAAACAGTCAAAACCTATTGTATCCAATATGCCAATGAACGTACGGCGTTTGGCGAACCGATTTCACATCGTCAAAGTGTGGCATTTATGATCGCAGATATGGCGATTGAAATTGATGCGATGCGTATGTTGGTCTTAAATGCAGCAAGTTTAGCTGAAGCTGGTCAACCATTTCACCGTGAAGCCTACCTTGCACGTTTACTTTGCGCTGAAAAATCCATGCAAATCGGAACCAATGGCGTACAAATCCTAGGTGGACATGGTTTTACCAAAGAACACCCTGTTGAACGTTGGTATCGTGACTTACGTGCTACAGCGATTTTACAATCTGGCTTACATGCTTAATCAACCATAAAAATAGAAAATTCAAGGAAATAAATTATCATGAATTTACAAAATCCTAAAAAATTTAAAATGTTGGTTGATCAAGCTCATGAAACCGCATTAAATGTATTACGTCCAATTTCACGTAAATATGACAAAGCAGAACATGCCTATCCCAAAGAGTTAGACATGTTAGCGTCATTACTGGATGGGATGAATGAAGGTGGCGATGGCTTAAATGCAGGCGCAGCCATTAACAAACGTGGCGACCAAGATAAGAGCAATAAAAATGGTACCAATATGTCAACTGCTCTCGGTATCATTGAAATGTGTTATGGCGATACAGGTTTATTATTGTCTATGCCACGTCAAGGTTTAGGGAACTCAGCAATTGCTGCGGTTGCCAATGACGAACAGCTTGAACGCTTCAAAGGGACTTGGGCAGCCATGGCAATTACAGAACCAGGATGTGGTTCTGACTCAGCAGCAATTCGTACCACAGCCACCAAAGATGGTAATGATTATATTTTAAATGGTGAAAAAATCTTTGTTACCTCAGGTGAGCGTGCTGACTCAGTTGTGGTTTGGGCAACTTTGGATAAAAAATTGGGTCGTGCTGCGATCAAATCTTTTGTTGTACCGAAAGGCACACCAGGTATGAAAGTTGAACGCCTTGAACATAAATTGGGCATTAAAGCTTCAGATACTGCAGCCATTAGTTTTATTGACTGTCGTGTGCCTGCTGCAAACTTATTAGGCAATGCTGAAATCGATGTTGCCAAAGGCTTTGCGGGTGTGATGGAAACTTTTGATAATACGCGTCCATTGGTGGCAGCGATGGCGATCGGTTGTGCCAAAGCTTCTTTAGAACGGATCAAAGAGATTTTTAAAGACCAACTGGATGCTAGCTATACCACGCCATATTTACAATCCTCCAATATTGCAGCGCAAATCTACCGCATGGAAGCAGAATGGGAAGCAGCTCGCCTGCTGATGCTTAAAGCAGCATGGATGGCAGACAATAAAAAGCCGAATTCTCGTGAAGCATCGATTGCCAAAGCCAAAGCTGGTCGTGTAGGCAATGAAATTACCTTAAAATGCGTTGAGCTTGCAGCAAGTGTGGGCTATAACGAAGAAGAGTTGTTAGAAAAATGGGCACGTGATTCTAAAATTCTTGATATTTTTGAAGGTACACAGCAAATTCAGCAATTGATTATTGCACGTCGTGAACTTGGCAAATCTTCAAGTGAATTAAAATAAGTTTTATTTAAAGTATGCTTATTTTCCATGCCTCCTTTATATAAAGGAGGCTTTTTATGGTTGAGTTATTGATAATAAAAAATTTACACCTAAGCTTAGTCAATATTTCAGCGCTTATCTCTCAAAAAATTACCCAAACTAAGATTTATTTGTTATAAAAATTCTATTCTTAGATTTTATACTTTTAAACGCATGTATTCACTCCGCCCCATTCAACCCCAAGATAATGCCCAAATCGCCCACATTATACGTGAAGTTTCCAAAGAATTTGGTTTAGCAGCTGAGTCTGGCTTTGCTGTTGCCGACCCAATTTTGGATGAACTGTCTCAAGTATATGCACAGTCTCATAGTCAATATTGGGTTATCGTTAATGAACAAGGACAAGTATTTGGCGGTGGTGGTTTATCCCCTCTTCAAGGTGATGCTAGGATTTTAGAAATTCAAAAAATGTATTTTTTACCTGAAATTCGTGGCTTAGGTTTTGCCCGAAAAATTTTAGAATTGGCTTTTGATTTTACCCAACAACAAGGCTTTGAAGCTTGTTATTTAGAAACCACATCGCAATTACAACAAGCGGTAAAACTTTATGAAAAATTAGGTTTTCAACATTTAACAGCACCCAAAGGCAACACAGGACATAGCCATGCCTGTGAAATTTGGATGCTTAAAACACTTGAATAAATGAAAAGTTAAAATTAAGCCCGTAATTGTTCTGCCAAATGCTGCATACCTTCTGTTGCATTCATTTTTAGACATTGATATTGCTGTGGCACACGTGCATAGCTCGCTTCAGGGTCAATATAATAAGCTTGGCACTGTGCCGATATTTCATGAATCAAACCTGCAACAGGATAAACGCTCAAGGTTGAACCGATCACGATGAAAATATCAGCATTGTGTAGCAACTGAATTGCTTGCTCATAAGCGGGTACAGCTTCGCCAAACCAAACGACATGCGGACGTAAGGGATAACCTTCTGGACATTTGTCTTTTTCTAAATCCAATGCCCAACCTTCGATAGGAAAAAACTCGGTCGCATATTGTGCATCAGGTTTTGAACTTTTTGCCAAACGAATATTGCCATGTAAATGTAAAACATCCGTACTCCCTGCTCGCTCGTGCAAATCATCAATATTTTGAGTAATCACTTGCACATCAAAATCCATTTCCAGATCAGCAATGATCTGATGTGCTAAATTTGATTCAGCCTCTAAGATATTTTTACGTCTTTGATTATAAAAATCCTGTACTAAAGCTGGATTTGCATTCCATGCCTCTGGTGTGGCGACTTGGCGAACATCATAATTTTCCCATAAGCCATTGCTATCTCGAAAAGTGCTAATTCCACTTTCCGCACTCATACCTGCACCTGAAAATACTACAATTTTTTTCATGCCTCATATTTCATTGTTATGTTAAAGATGATCATACAATAACTGCCCCCAAAATAAAAAAGACCGAACATTCCGTTCAGTCTTTGATTTTGAATGAGGAAATACTCATACATCGTGATGTAAATATTTCGGTTGTTTTGGCAGTTGCATACTACAAAACAAACAGATAATCAGCATCACGACCACATAAATAAAGAAGGTATTTTCATGTCCTAAGTCTTTAAATTTCAATGCAACCGCAGGTGCAGAACCACCAAAAATGGCATTTCCGACTGCATAGGCAAAACCAACACCTAAAGCACGAATATGCGGTGGAAACATTTCTGCTTTGACCAAGCCACTAATAGATGTATAAAAACTCAACATCAACATTAAAAAGATAAGAAGCAAAGTCACGATGAACGCAGAGCCACTAAACTGAGGCATAAGGATAACCATCACAGGATAAATGAAAATCGCACATGTGATACTAAAAGTCATCATCGATGCTCGGCGACCAATTCGGTCTGCTAACATCCCAAATAATGGTTGAGCACACATAAACACAAACAGTGCAATGGTCATCATATAACCGACTGTACGATCTTCAAAACCTAAGCTACTAATATAAGTCTTTGAATACACCGTGATGACATAGAAGCATAAAGACCCTGCCGAGGTATAACCAACCACCAATAAGAAGGTACGCCAGTTATTGGTTAACAACTCTTTTAAACTGCCCGATCCTTCTTTTTGACTGTCATTTTCTGACAAGGTTTCTTTTAAATGACGGCGTGCAAAGAATGATAAAATTGCGACCACACCACCAATAATAAATGGAATACGCCATCCACCATTCATCAGTTCTTCTTTACTCATGAGTGCCAACATGATCACACCGAGCAAACTCGCTAGTAACTGACCGCCTGCCAAAGTTACATATTGAAATGATGAATAGAAACCACGTTGACCTTTTAAAGCCACCTCACTCATATAAGTTGCGACAGTTCCGTATTCTCCACCTACAGACAAGCCTTGTAACAAGCGCACTGCTAGCAAACAAAATGGTGCTGCCATACCCACTTGTTCATACGTCGGTAAACAGGCAAATAAAAATGAACTTACAGCCATTAAACTGATAGAAATAATCATGGAGCGTTTGCGTCCATACTTATCTCCAATGCGTCCAAACAACCAACTACCAATTGGACGCATAAAGAAACTTGCAGCAAAAACACCCCAAACATAAATCGCTTTGGTGGATTCGCTCATATCAGGTGCTGTTAACGCATGGGTAAAATAAATGGCAAAAGCTGCATAGATATAAAAATCAAACCATTCAACTAAATTACCCGATGCTGCTCCCACGATGGACATAATCCGATTACGCTTTTCGTGGGGATGGTAAACATGTGTCTCACTCATAGGATTTCCTTATATTCGCTATAGATCAGAGCATGAAATCTATAGATGTGGTTGATATAGCCCTATATTTGATTTTTAAACTGTTTTTGGTATAGCTTGACTCAATCAAAACCTGTAGTCATGTCACAATCTAAATCACTTAAACCACAGATAGATATTGGTTTTCATTTACTTTTAAATTGAAATATCCATTTCAATAAACTTATAGGCTATTGTGATCGATAGATATTTAAGTGTGTTGAAATACATATAAAGTTTATGCTTGAGTCGTTTCATTACCTGTCATTTGCTGTTGTTATTATTATGATTACCTTGGTTTTAACCTCTCTTTCTCTCCTTAAAACTCTCTTTATCGTGTTTAAATCAATGATGCTTATTCATTCAAATAAGCATCACATCTGTTAAAGGCTCTTAAGTAAAGTATTAACGCTTAAGAAAACCAGATACTAAATTCAATACATTTTGGATATCATCATTGGCTTCTTTTTGATCTGTTTGCTCAGCCTGTGGTGTAAGCGAGTCAATAATTTCAGGTAAAACAGAAGAAATTGCGCTATATACATCCTGAGTTGGTACTTGAGTTTGTTGTGCCACTTGTTCAACTTCATTTTGATCAAATAAGTTTTGAACTTGTTGTTGATTGACACTTGCGTTTGCACCTTCACCAGTAGACACCCAGTCATCCACTTGACTACTTAACCCCTGTCCTTTAAGTTGATCTAGCGCACCTTGTAAACCGCCATTTTTTTGAATCCACGCCAACACTAAAGGTACAACAGCAATTAATAAAGACTGAGCATTAAATCCACTTTGTTGTGTTTGCGGTGCTTGTTGTTGCTGCCCACCTGTTAAGCCACCTAAAACTGAACCCAACACACCACCTAGACCACCTTGTTGTGACTGTTGCTGACCACCGCCTAAACCACCCAAAACTGAACCTAAAATCCCACCGAGTCCGCCTTGTTGTGATTGTTGTTGTCCACCCAATGCTTGTTTTGCCAAAATTTCTACAATATTTGTTAAGTTTGTCATGTTTTTTCCTGATCAATTTATGTTATCTGCTCAATTTAAGAATACTGTGCTTTTTGGCAATTACCAAAACACAAATTGTTATGTTTTTGCAAGGCTTAACCATACTCGATAAATAACAATCTATCGTAATTTGATATTTTGGCTATTTTAAGCAAATAAAATAGCCATAAGAATGTCTATATAATCATTTTCATGATCTATAAACTTTTATGGCATTAGCAAAAAACGATAGAAAAATTAAAAATATTTTTTAAATTTATTCTAGATAAATTACCAACGAAACTTATTCCAATTTTCAGGATTTGCCCAAAACTTAGAGTTGAACCAATCTGGTACATGCTTATAAGTTAAAATATTAAATTGCCATAATGCAAAATTTTGCTCATGTGAGGTTTTGTCAATCAATTGGGTAAAGCCTAATGATCTCAATAATTGCTCATCAGCCAATCTACAAGTCACCACAATACGCTTGGCAAATAAATCACGTAATTTGACCAAAATTTGAGATTTTTGTTGTACTGCTAAGTTTGCCATCTCATCAAGATCAAATAACACAAAACCTAAGTCATATCGCCCAGTAAAAGGCAGATTTAAAAACTCAGATACGTTAAAATGAGTCCATTGAATTGAATGATTTGTATTGTATTGTGCCAAGTTTTGCCCAATACACAATGCAGTTTGAATTGGCTGTTCTGTTGATAAATCGTCTAGCATTGAAGTGATGACATTTTGTTCAGCCATAACTGCACCTTTATTGAAGTGAGTAATTAAACATGGAACTACAAGGCATTTGCCACAAAATGCATGCAGGTCTTAAAGACCTTAGTTTAACTGATCAGCAAACACATAAGGCAAATGTTGAATATAAATTTATCTTAGATCGCTCAGAAATCGATCTTCCGTTTAGTTTAGGTCAAGAAATCGAAATCGAAGCTACGGGTAATATTTATTGTGTCTCGTGTGGTGCAAAAACACCAAAATCTTATTCGCAAGGACACTGCTTCAAATGTATGAAGACCAAAGCATCTTGCGATATGTGCATTATGAAGCCTGAAACTTGTCATTATCATCTAGGTACTTGCCGTGAAGATGATTTTGCTCATGAGGTTTGTTTTCAGCCACATATTGTGTATTTAGCCAATTCAAGTGCCTTAAAAGTGGGAATTACCCGTCTTGGACAGATGCCAACACGTTGGTTAGATCAAGGTGCAACGCAAGCACTACCGATTATGAAAGTCGGTTCTCGTCGTCTTTCAGGTCAACTTGAAGTCATGTTTGGTACGCAGGTTGCCGATAAAACCGATTGGCGCAAGCTACTAAAAGGTGAGGCTGAACCGATTAATTTAATTGAAATTCGTGATCAATTAGTTGAAGAGTTTTCACCAAAAATCCAAACCATTCGTGATGAATTTGCACAAAATCTTGAGTTTAATGAAACTGTAGAATTACTTGAAGATGAATTGCCACGTGAGTTTGTCTACCCTGTTGATATTTATCCTGAAAAGATTAAATCACATAATTTGGATAAAACTCCGATTATTCGAGGCAAACTACAAGGCATTAAAGGTCAATATCTGATTTTAGATACAGGTGTGATTAATATCCGTAAATATACAGGTTATGAGATTAAAGTTCGGGCGGAATAACACAAATCTCCCACGACTATATATCGGTGGGAGAAGCACATTTAAAATTTAATGAAACCTTAAGGTGACAAAGCTGATGCAAGCGCTAAATATCCCACGAGCTGTATCGGACTTGTCACGATATCAAATGCAATTGTAAATGGTGTAAGCGCATAACTTGCAACCATTTTAGGATTTACTTTATCTATGCTATACCGTACATTTAATGGAATTGGGGTTTTCAATAAGTGTTGTAATTGCTCTTTGTTAGCAACAGGTTTTGTAACCGTTATATCGACAAACCCTTTTTGGAAACAACGTTGGTATTTTTTATAAGCTTCACATTTAAATCCAAGTGATTGTAAGCGTTCTATTTCACCCATTTTCACTAAATTACTTTGCTTTAAATACATAAATGTAATTTCGGTAGCTTCAATCGTATGGTTCATCGCCCTTTTAGTGTTTGTTACCAATAAATCGAAAGATGGAAATAAGCTCATTTCCGCAGTATCTTCCGATAAACTTCGGGTTTGCTTGTATTGCCCAACACTTAGATATGCCAAATCCACTTCATTTAAAATACTTTTAATAGGCAGTGGATTCTGAATCGTCTTATCAAAATACTTTATGCTTGGTTTAACCAAATAACTATATTTGTCCCCCGCGATGGCCAAAGCATCTTCATAACCACGGATAGGCTTGCTTGGTGTGCCAACAGCAATGAGTGTATCTTCCAATAAAATCCCTTGTTCTGTTTTTGATTCAAAAGTATGCTCATTTAACAACATTGTGGCACAGCCTGAAATAAAGACAGGGAGCAAAAACATTGTGCCTAATAAATATTTCTTCATTTTATTTATACCCTTGATTGTCATTATTCATTTCTCTTTAAACAAATTATTGATACCCAAACATCCATGTCAATTTTTTTAAATCATTCAGCCAATTAGAATAATCACTACAAGAAAAACTTAGGCTATTTTAATAATTCCAAAACCACCTGCACAGGGTCTTCACTATTATCCGACAATAACTGCTTATGCATGGTGATTAGCTGCATTACCTGAATCTGAGACGTTTCTATATTCATTAACTTTTCAATCTCAGTAGCTAAGTTTTCAGGTGTTGCATCGGATTGAATCAACTCTTGAATGACTTTTTTACCCGCAATAATATTGGGCAAAGAATAATACTGAATTTTCACCATTAACTTAGCAATGATATAAGTCAACCAATTTAACTTATAAAATGTCACCATCGGACGATGCAATAACAAAGCTTCAAGGGTTGCTGTCCCAGATGCTAATGCGACAATATTGGCAGCATTCATCACCTGACGACCTACTTTAGATTCTTTATCGGTATTTTCCAGTAAATGAATTTTATCGGTTAACTCTTGCGGATAGTTCTTTAATAAATCTGAAATTTGTTGTTTCCGTGCATCATTAATTGCAGGAATAATAAACTGATATTCAGGATATTTTTTAGAAATTATGTGTGCAGCATCTAAAACTAAAGGCCCTAAACGCTCAATTTCACCACGACGACTTCCTGGCAACAATGCAATATGTTTTTGGCTTATATCTAAACCTAATTCTTGTTTTGCATCTAAAATTGAATTTTCTAAAGGCAATTCACTGGCTAATGGATGCCCCACAAATGCCGCAGGAACATCGAATTTTTTAAAAAAAGTTTTTTCAAATGGAAATAAACATAACACCAAATCGATACTGGCTTTGATGCCATGTACCCGTCCTTGACGCCATGCCCATACTGATGGGCTGACATATTGCACTGTTTTAATTGGTAGATTTTTTTGTTTTAGACTCTTTGATAAACGTAAATTAAAATCAGGCGCATCAATACCAATAAAAATATCAACAGGATTTGCAGTCCATTTTTCAACTAAGCCATCACGCACCGCAAACAATTTTTTAATGTCTTTCAGCACCTCAACAATACCCATCACCGACAAAATATCCATCGGGTACGTACTGTGAAAGCCTTCAGCAATCATTTGCGGCCCACCAATGCCTTCAAACTCTGCATCAATGCCTTGCTCTCGAAAACTACGGATAAGCTTTGCACCTAAAGTATCACCAGACACCTCACCCACCACAATACCTATTTTAAGTTTTCGATTTTGCAAAATAACGTCCTCTTAACAAACAGAATTATCTTAGCATGTCTTCACTCCAAACAAATTATTTAAGTTGATTTAATGCTGACGAATCATCTTTAGCATTTTTTTGAATAAGCAAATCAACAATCAAGACAACCACTTATATAAAATAGTCATAAGATATGCCAGTTTTTTGATATTTGGCATTTGTAGTCATGGTTGGTCCAGTCGAATTTATTTTAGCCGGTGTATTGGTTGGTTTCTGCGTCGGTATTACAGGCGTAGGCGGTGGTTCTTTAATGACCCCGATCCTGATTAGTTTATTTAGAATCGAACCCCATATTGCCATCGGAACTGACTTACTTTATGCCGCAATTTCCAAATTCTGTGGTTCTTTGGTACATGCCAGAAAACTGAATATCGTCTGGCCTATCGTGCTTTGGCTGGCACTGGGCAGTATTCCGGCTTCATTTACCACACATTGGGTTTTAGATAATTATCTCAGTAGCTCAACCCACTACAAAGCTATTTTGACCATGGTACTTGGCTTTATGCTCACCATCACAGGTCTTTCGATTATGTTTCGAGCGCAAATCGAAAAGTTCTTTGCCAAGTTTCGTGACAAAAAACACGATGATCTACTCGCTGAAAAATTTTCAATCGAAGGCAAACGTTTTTTTGTGGTATTCATGGGCATTGTCTTGGGTATATTTGTGACACTCTCATCTGTAGGCGCAGGTGCATTTGGAATTATGGCTTTAATTTTAATGTTCCCTAATTTACCTATGATTCGTATTATCGGCTCAGATGTGGTACATGCGGTGTTGCTGACGGCTGCTGCGGGTTTTGCACACATGACTTCGGGAAATGTTGATTTTCATTTACTTGGTTGGTTGTTGGCGGGTTCAATTCCTGCAATTATTTTGGGAACTTTAATTAGCTCTCGTATGCCTGAAAAATTAATTCGCAAGGTTTTAGGTATTACGCTGTTTGCACTTGGCATTAATTTTATTGTTAATCCAGTAAAATCTAAACCTGTAGAAAAACCACAAACGGCAATGCTCATTAGCCAACAGACTACCCAAGCTTCTACTCTTTGATCAAAAAGTGATTCAACTCACAAATTTTATTAATGTGACCTATAGATTTTATTGATGTTTTCTTTTCGCAAAATATCAATAAAATCGTGTTATATTCAAGCTACTATAAATAGTTTTGTATGATCTACTACCAGTGACGGCAATGAATACACTTAATTCTAATCCTATTATTCAATCAGATATTGATGATGTGAATGTACAAAGCATTCAAACTTTAGTTACTCCTGCAGAATTAAAAGCTGAATTACCATTAAATGACAAAGCTTATCAAACAGTTCTTCATGGTCGTGAAACTGTCCGTAATATTTTAGATGGAAATGATAAACGTCTTTTTGTTGTGATTGGACCATGTTCTATTCATGACACTGTTGCTGCACATGATTATGCAGATCGCTTAAAAGCATTAAGTGAAAAAGTCAAAGATACGCTTTACATCGTGATGCGTGTTTATTTTGAAAAACCACGTACCACAGTAGGCTGGAAAGGTTTAATTAATGACCCAGACATGAATGACTCTTTCAATATTGAAAAAGGTCTTCGCATTGGTCGTAAACTTTTACTTGAGTTAAATGAAAAAGGCTTGCCTTGCGCAACAGAAGCTCTTGATCCAAACTCACCTCAATATTACCAAGATCTAATTTCTTGGTCTGCGATTGGCGCACGTACTACTGAAAGCCAAACTCACCGTGAAATGTCTTCTGGCTTGTCTTCACCTGTGGGCTTTAAAAATGGTACCGATGGTGGCTTAACCGTTGCAACCAATGCAATGCAATCTGTAAAACATGGGCATAGCTTCTTAGGCTTGAATGATCAAGGACAAGTGTCGATCATTCGTACCAAAGGCAATCCTTATGCACATGTAGTACTTCGTGGTGGCAATGGCAAACCAAACTATGATGCAGGTTCGGTTGCTGAAGCTGAAAATGCTTTAGCCAAAGCCAAAGTCAGCAACAAAATCATGATTGATGCAAGCCATGCAAACTCAAACAAAGACCCATACTTACAGCCTTTGGTTCTAAAAAATATTACTGAACAAATTTTAGATGGTAATAAATCTATTGTGGGTATTATGGTTGAAAGTCACTTAAAAGGTGGTCGTCAAGACATTCCTGCAAATCTTTGCGATTTGGAGTATGGTAAATCAGTTACTGATGGTTGTATTGACTGGGAAACCACTGAAAAGACTTTACTTGAAATGGATGCTGCTTTAAAAGATGTATTAGCAAACCGTTAATCACAAGAAGCCATCCGATGGGATGGCTTTTTTATTGAAATAACCGAATGAAAATTATGAATGAACTTGAAACTGAATTAAGCCACATTGCAAATTTTCAATTTGTACATGAACATTTGTTTACCTCTGGGCAACCTACGGCTGAACAATTACAACATATTAAAGAATATGGTGTAGATACAGTCATCAATTTGGCTTTTAACGACGCTGAGCCACATCTTGCTCATGAAGATAAAATCTGCGTTGAGCTGGGTTTAAACTATATTCAAATTCCAATCTCTTGGGATACGCCTGCCGATGATCAGTGTCTATTTGTTTTAGACATGATTGCGCATCTTGTGCAAGAAAAAATCGTTTGGGTACACTGTGCTAAAAACATGCGTGTCAGTAGTTTGATGTATTTGTATCGTCAATATTTTATGGATATCGACATGCCCACTGCACAAGAGTTGATGCATGAAATTTGGGAACCTAATGAAACGTGGACAGGTTTGATCCATGCTGTGAGTTTACAATTGCAAGGACGTAAATCAACCATTGATTTACAACATTCTTTAATGAATGCAGATCATTTTGCTTAAAAGTATTTTAGACTCAAGTGTTGAGCTTGAGTCTTTTTAGCGATTTTAACTTTTATTGTCACGATTAAATACAGCGTGTTTATACATGACATCTGTCCGTAAAACATATTTCTGCCCTGAAAAAACAGGTGCTCCCGAATGCATTTGACGGGGTTCAAAAATTAAAATCTGTCCAGTTTTAGGTTGAATAGTGGAAGTTGGAACATGATGCGTTTGATTAAAAAACTTAGTTTCCCCACCTTCAAAATTCCCACTTAAATAAATTAATAAAGTAAGTTGACTACTATACCAATCATTGACTGCATAATTGCCATCAAAATGCGGTTTAAATGTCTGACCATCTTCATATAAATAAAAACGAAAACGTTCATTTAAGCCCGAAACATGCCATTCAAATAATGCCTCAGGTAAAAATTGCTTCACCTGTTGGAAAATTCGCTCGGCAAACTGTAGATCGTCATAAATGACTCGTTGATTATTACGAATATCTGTTCGAAGCTCGAAAATACCTGCTTTGCTATTGGTCGTAATCGGTGCAACTTCATAATTAAATTGATGACTAAAATCTATAAACTCACGGCATTGGTTAGGTGTAAATACTTGATCTACAGTCATGATCAATGGATCTGTTTGATAAATCTTAATTTTATTATTTTTTTGTGCTTTTTCTAAAAATGTTGCGCTTATCCCATGATTATTTTCTCACTTATATAAATGTTAACTACAATATTAATAGGTTTATAGTAAAAGATTAGGTAAAACTTTAGTAAAAAATATGAAATATTATTTCTGTTGATTTATTCTACAAAGTCAAAGAGTAAATAAACACTATTTACTCTTAAAAGATTTAAATGAAATATCAACTATTTAACATGATGACTTAACAAAACAGTCGCAGTCGATAAAATTCCTTCCTGACGACCTGTAAAGCCAAGTTTTTCAGTAGTTGTCGCTTTAACACTAATCTGTGTCACATCAACATCGAGTACATCTGCGATGCTTTGACGCATTGCTAGATTATACTTTGCCAATTTTGGACGTTCACAAGCTACGGTAATATCTGCATTATTTAACACATAACCACGATCTAAAATCAGTTGATAAACATGCTTGAGTAATTTACGACTGTCTGCGCCTTTAAACTCAGGGTCTGTATCTGGAAAATGCTGCCCAATATCACCCAAAGCTAAAGCACCCAACAACGCATCACATAAAGCGTGTAACACTACATCACCATCAGAATGTGCCTTCAAACCTTGCGTATGCGGAATTTGAACACCTGCCAAAGTCACAAAATTACCATCCTCAAAAGCATGCACATCCATTCCTTGTCCAATGCGAATTGGTATGATCATTTTCAGCTCCTTTATACAGATTTTAAGTTGAATCATCTTGTATTCGTACTTTCTAATTCGTATAGTACGGATGCAAACATAGTGAAAGTATAAGCGATCATGCTGTTGAATACAGAATTTAATCCGATTAAAAGCTTAATTTCAGGTCTCTTTGTTTATGGAGTCTGTATCGTTACGCATGCTTTTCCTGTGCAATGTGATTCAGCTCAAGCAAACAAAACCACAAAAATATGTAGTGCCGATTTTGAAACGCTTCGCAATGAATTAAATGAAAAATATCTTACTGCTTATTTGGTTACAGATGCACCTATTCGTCTAATTGATGACACCAATCAACTTTGGTTAAACCGCATTCAACAATGTAAAAGTACAGAATGTTTTAAGCAACAATTCGATATTCGCCTTGAAGATCTAAATTTTTATACGTCAATGAATCAAAGCTTAACCCAACATTTTATTAAATATGAACATGGTGAAATTGCCAAACAACCGATTCACATCCAAGTACACCAACTCACCAAAGATCGTATTAAAATCGAAGGTTTAGCTTATCGTAGCCCGAATAATCGTCAAGATAAACAAACTATCCCCCTACTTGCTTATACGACACCTGACAAAAAAAATGAGATTATGGACAATGAGCATGACTGTAAATATCAAATGAATTTCCAAAAGTCGATTTTAACTGTAAAAACTGAACAAAAAGGCTGTGAACGCTTCAGTGGAATTTATCGTTTATATGATTAATGCGATAAAACTTATGTAAGACTTGTATTAAAATGCAAAAATTTAAGTCATATTCTTGATTAGACAAACTCAGAGCAATCTTTAAATTATAAAAATCATACCCTTCTATTCATGTTTCTATTATACATTTGAACGTTTTTTGATTTTCAGTCACTTTTCGTAAAAATATAGTTCAATTAACCAAATCAATAGCTACATCACTGTTTTTATTTATGATAATCTGTAAAAAAACCAATAATCAAGTGCATCATGATCCGAAAAACTCAACAAGACATGCAAGATTTACTGCAATGTTTCTATCAAAAGGAAATGCCACCACTCGGCTTAAAATATGCAGAAAATCTTTTTAAAATCAAAGCTGATTTTAGTGATGAAAGCTTACAACACATTGATGAACTTTTACTTGCATTACATCATCAAAATATTCATCCAAATGATCTTGTTACTGAAAAAGAATGCTCAAATTTTTTAATGGTGGTGATTGGCTATCTTTGCGATGTCATTTCACAACGTACCCAACAAAAAGTGGAATGGTATAATTATTACGAAGCCATCAAAATTTTACCTTCAGATTATGAGTTACCCCTCGACTTTTTTAGCTCAATGGTTGCAATTATTCATCACCAAGTCTGTTTACCTTTAGGGGTGATTGCTGATCTGCTCACACAAGGGCAAGCATCTGAAAGAACTTGTCTAAATTATGTGCACTCTCGTCAAACTGTTATTGAGGATTCAAGCACTCGAAATATTAATGAATATTGTGCTCATTATGTTCAAGCATTACAACAACATGCTTATATTTCAGGGGGAAATGCCTACCGCAAAGCCACAGATTTAATTGATTTTGACTTTTCTTTAGCCAGCATTCAAAAAATAGATTTACTATTAAATAGCATCCGTCAGCATGAACAGCTCAATCCCTCAAAATATGCTGACTTTATGCAAAATAAAGAAAAATGTAATTTTTTAGTCGCACTGAGTTATTATCTTGGCACAACGATTGCTCATCAAACACTGAGTAGTGGGAAATGGTTTAGTTTTGAAGAATATAAAGCCATTTTTAGTCAGGATGAAAACGAAAGTTTCCGCTATGAGTTGGCCCAAGTATTTGTATTTCAAAATCAAATTTCTTTTCCGATGAGCGTGCTTACCGCTATTTTATTTGATGCTTCACAACCAATTCAAAGCTGTCTTGAATATGTGCAAAAATACGTTGCGCTGTCGTCTGATCCTTTAGTCTATTTTCCCTCATCTTTAAAAGATGTCGAACAACCTGAAATTACCGCAAATATTATACGTGCATTTAAACATGCGGGCTTTTTAGCAGGTTATGCAAGTTTTATGCTTGATGGCTCAGTCTTAAATCCATGTCTATTGGTCACCAAAGACAATAAAATTCAAATTATCAAGCTTATGCAAGACAATCCGAGAGAAAAAGCATTTGCAGAACTTGAAAATAATCCGCAGAACCATCCATTCCAGATTTTTTGTGAAGATATTCATGCTTATTTGCCGACAGGGCGAACTGATGCAATTTATCTTAAAATTCATATTTATACACCCACAGAAAGCTCTGTAAGTTTAGTGATTCCTTACACTAAAAATGCTGACAATAAGATTGAAGATATTTATTCAGTGGTTCAATACACGCCTTCTGATTTGTCGCTTGCTCAATTTGAAGCAGCCATGACTGCATTTTACCAAAGTGCCTTTGAGTTCCAAGACAGTTTTACCCAACAATCATTTTGGCAAGCGCATTTTAAAGATAAGATTTTGCGAAGACCTGCAACTTACTTATTAGCCCCTCATTTGCATGATGAAATTATTGAACAATTCAAGGCAAGTTTTGATGAGATTATCTCCTCAACATCTCAGCAAAATTCCTCAGAAATTAATTCATTACAAATAGATTTAAAAAAACAGATTTCTGAACTTCCTGAAAACTTAAGAGTTTATCTACAAGTCATTCCACCTGATTGGATGTTTACTGATGAGTTATTTAAACAAATTGAAGCCATGCCAACTTTTTATACATCAGGACGTGTAGTTTGGGCAGCTTTAGTTCAAGCCAATAAACTCATGTTTGAACCAGACGACGTAAATTGTCCGGGTGAAATTGTATTTGATCCTACAGGGCAAATGGATATTGAACAATTACATGACTACGCAAAGGCATTATATCAACTGAAAAACACCACACCTGTTGAAGCTGATCAATTGGCATACGCAGAGCATATTAGTAACGAAATCACACGCGTGGTAAATTATCCATATCCTCAGAGTTTAAGTAAAATCCCCTTAAAAATATCAAGCATCTGGTTTTGGCGCTTACACTTGCCAAATGGTATGCTCAGTCTGCCTATATTTCCCATTATTTTATGTGATGATCCTAAGTATGCGGGTGAAACTATGGTTTGCCCATCTTTATTTTGGCCACAAAATTTAGTGGAATTATGGTTAAAAACAGGAGCAGAACAATATGGTGAAGATCATAAATTTGATCTTAGCTACATTCAAAAAAAGTTGATGCAATTTGTACAAAAACCGAATCTATTACACCCTAAATTAAATAAGATTTTTAATGATGAATTAAGATTTGACCAAACAACTACGCTGTCCGAAACAACAAAATCATCAATAACGCCAGCAAATACACCTGTTCAAGCAGTGGAAGTAAATAAAGAAACTTCCGCAGTTGATGTTATTCCTGAGGTAAGTAATCCTGCCCTTATCAAAGCGCTTGAAATCTTAAAAACCAATCAAGATGACCAAGAAAAAGCTCAACAAGCGATTGGTATTATTGCCAGTTTAGTCATGAATGATGATCCTGAAGCCATGCAACTGATGGCACATTTTCATACTGAAGGAAAATATGTAGAAAAAGACAGTAAACAAGCTTTCTTCTACTTGGTTGAAACCGCTAAAATTCAAATGGATGAAGCGTCTTTCAAAAATGCCATGCGTTTTTATGCCTCTCCGAGCAATGATTTAAATAAAAATGATCCTGAGATTGAAGAATGGTTGTTAGGCTTGGCAGCAGAGTTTGATCGTGCAACCGCAGAAAAACCTGAGGTTGGGCAGTTAAAGGGAAGCACAATACGTAGACGACATATGAACAAGATAGATCAACCTTTAACCACGGCGCAATGGGTGAACCGTATTTTGATCGGTATCAGTGTTGTGCTCATACTGATTATTATTTTTAAATAAGATCATAGAAAATAGATGGTACATTTCCCATCTATTTTCAAAATTTTGTTTTATTTACAATAGTTTTTCAATAAATCAATTGAGCCAATTTCAACAATATCAATAACACTCACCTCGTGTTCATGTACAGTGAAACTTACATCGAAACCAGCAAATTTCATTTTGTAAATACGATTTTCATCATCTTGATAAGCGGGTCGTGGGTCTAAAGACAGCACTTGCTCTAACTCATTCTGCATCTGAGCTGTCATTTTGTGCATTTCGATCAAATGTTGAATTTTTAATTGTACATTTTTAGAGCAAACAACTTGTTTTTTCACAGGTTCTTGCTGAGCATAACCACTTTTTGCATGCAGGATGGCATCGGAATATTGGATATATGGTTTAATATCAATAATCGGTGTCCCGTCCAATAGATCACTTCCAGTTACATAAACATGTACTGATTTCCCTACTTTTTTTACTGCTTTAAGTTGCACAACAGACAAACCTATTGGTGCAGGACGGTACATACTGCGAGTAGCAAACACACCGATTTTTTGATTCCCACCCAGTCTAGGGGGTCTAACCTGCGGTCTAAATTTATGATTTTCATTAATATTTTTATTTTCATGAAATTGCCAGACCAACCATAAATGGCTAAACTCAGCGATGCCTTCAAAAGCGCATACATCATTATATGGCGCAATCATCTCAATATAAGATTCAACTTGTACTAAATTTGGTTGGCGTGGGATTCCAAATTTTTCCTGATAAGGTGAGTGCATATATCCGATAATAGGGAGTTGAAGATCAGGCATAATCACTTTTTCTGATAAGTTCAATTAAATATATTCAGTTTATAGAGAATGATTTTAGATTAGAATAGCAAGCTGTTCTAATCTGATAATTTATATTGAGACCTTTAATGGCTGCTTTCAACGTCGAAAAGATTACTCACGTACACCACTGGAATGACACATTATTCAGTTTTAAAACAACACGTGATACCGCACTCCGTTTTAAAAATGGTCAATTTGTGATGATTGGTCTTGAGGTGAATGGTAAGCCTTTAATGCGTGCGTATTCAATTGCAAGCGCAAACTATGAAGAAGAGCTAGAGTTCTTCTCTATTAAAGTTCCTGATGGTCCATTAACCTCTATTTTACAAAAAGTAAAAGTGGGCGATGAGATCTTAATTTCTAAAAAGCCAACAGGAACTTTGGTACTAGATGACTTAAATCCAGGTAAAAATCTATACCTTCTTTCATCTGGTACAGGTCTTGCTCCATTCTTATCTATCATTCGTGACCCAGAAACTTATGAACGTTTTGAAAAAATCATCGTGGTGCATGGCACACGTTTTATTTCAGAACTGGCATATCAAGATTTAATTTTGGATGAAGTACCAAATCATGAGTTTTTCTCAGAATTGGGTGCGAAAGAAAAATTAGTGTATTACCCAACAGTGACACGTGAAGAATTCCATACGCAAGGTCGTGTTACTACTGCGATTGAGTCTGGTCAATTGTTTGAAAAAATTGGTTTGCCACGCTTTAACCCTGAAACTGACCGTGCAATGTTGTGTGGTAGCCCTGCTTTCCTTGATGATGTTGCAGCACTTCTTGATCAACACGGTTTAAAAGAATCTCCTAAAATGGGTGTCTTGGGCGATTATGTGATTGAACGTGCCTTTGTAGAAAAATAATTTTTATATATACAAAAAACCGAGTTTAAATTAACTCGGTTTTTTATTTATCAATTTTTAATGCTTAGGATTTTCAAATAAGCCGAAATAACAACATTTAAGTCGTACTTAAAATCATGGTAAAACACGATTTAGCGTAGCAAAACATTGCTCTTCTTTTTCAGAGGCGCAAAAGTTTATTGTATTGTTATTTTTCCAGCGTACAAAATATTGCGATACCTCACCTGCTTGATTTTCCTGACGACCAGAACAGTCCACTTCATTATTTTCATACTTAATTTGCATGATTAGAGCAGGTGGTTTGTCTTTGGAATTATCGGGTGAAGGTTGGTAATCATACAAACCCGCTGACCACTCTTTACCACTATTTACAACAACTTCATTCCCACCACGAAAGTTATAATATTCTACACATTTTTTATTATTGGGTATTTCCATCCCCCACAACCCTAAAATTTCAGGACGTGTTGAAACTCGAATAGTATTTGCCGCTAAAGCTGCTGTTGCTTGGGTAGTCGCCGCCGATTTAACTGTAGGCGATTCAGCAAATACCAAATTTGATGCACAAACCAATAAAGGAATTAATAATGTTTTTTTCATACCTAAGTGTATACCGCGATTTGTTTGTATTTAAACTAACATATTTTGTAAATAAAGCATGTAAAAATAACCATATACGAACAATATTTTATATCTTTTCATTTTAATAAAATAAATGGTGAAAATTCTTAAATTCAGCTACAAAAAAAATAATTCTTATACAAAAATAAGCATTTATATGAAATAATTAAACGTTACCATTCACTGAATAAAATAATTTGTGTAGTGATACACCTTGTATCGTGTAGGATCATCGATTTGCCTGTATTTGCTCAAACATTTCAACAAGGTTTTAAGCAGCATTTAAATGCTTTGGTCATTGTTGCGAGCATTATTTTTATCTGTGCGCTATTTGGCATTTTAGCACGACCTTTATTTTTCCTCTCTATTTGCTGGCCTGCCAATGCCGTGTTATTGGGTCTATTTCTTCGTTTTAAATCGCTTAATAATTTTAGTGGATGGTTCGGTGCATTTATAGGTTTTATGCTTGCCGATTTATTAACCGGCAATACACTTTTAGTCACTTTTTTATTAACGATTGCTAATTTACTTAATCCTATTATCACCTTAGCCCTAATTGCAGTTTTTAAGCTCAACTATAAGGAATATAATAAAGGGCTTACTTTCCTCTATTTATTTTTACTTTGTTCGATTGGAGGCTGTTTAGCAAGCCCTGCCTTTGCCGCATTGACCATTCCCTATGTTGAAAATACATTCATGACACCAAAGCGAGTGTGGATAGATTTTGGTATGTGGTGGTCAGGTGAAATTTTAAATATGATCGCCTTTTTACCCATTGTGCTGGCTATTCCAGATAAAGAAAATATTAAAAGCTATTTGCAAGACCTTCAATTCAAGAATTTTTCTTATCAAGATTTACTGCCTTTAATTGCGGTGATTATTTCTGTGGGTTTGACACATTTTTTCATTGGACCTGGTGCAATTATGTTTCCGATTGCAGCTTTGGTCTGGGCATCTTTGAGTTATAACTTGTTTTATGTTGCACTCATCAATTGTGCTGTGTGTATGCTGTTGAACAATACTTTGAATGAATTTTACATTGATCAATCTTCTGATGCATTTTTAACTACGGCGATTTCTATACGGATTGGCTTATTTATGCTTGCACTTGGACCATTGACCTTAGCCATTATCAGTTTAAATCGACAAAAACTTTATCAGCAAATTTTATATCTCGCCAACCACGATAGCCTGACGACTGTCATGAATCGTCGCTTTTTTTATGAACAAAGTGAAGGCATTATTAAGGCAAAAAACAAACCGCAGACAGAAAAAAGTATTGCTATTTTATTGTTAGACCTCGACCATTTTAAAAATATAAATGATCAATATGGGCACCATAGCGGTGATTTAGTCTTACAAATTTTTAGTGAAAGAATTAAATCTGTATTGCGTGAAGATGATTTGTTTGGTCGTCTAGGTGGCGAAGAATTTGCGATTCTATTAAAAAATGTCAGTCTCAAGCAAAGTATCCGTATTGCAGATAGAATCCGAGATATTATCCAATCCTCCCCGATAGATTTAGATAAGCATAAACAAATTTTTATTAGTGTGAGTATAGGCTTAAGTTTTGAGCAGCTACCTTACTCTCTACCGTTACAACAATTAATTAATCGTGCAGATCAGGCTTTGTATCAGGCAAAAGAAAAAGGACGTAATCAAATTTGTTTAGAAACAGGCTTACAAAGCTCTTTCTAATTCAATTGTATTTTGAATAGGAATTCCATGAAATACGCAGAATATATCCAATATGATGGCTTAGGTTTAGCCAAACTTGTTCAAACTCAACAAGTGACCACCACAGAATTATTAGAGCTTGCTTGGCAACGTACCCAGCAAGTTAATCCAAAACTAAATGCTATTGTCATTACAATGTATGAACAAGCATTTCAAAAGTCAAAGCAAAAACAAAATGGCTTATTTTCAGGTATTCCCTTTTTACTCAAAGACCTACATCAAGAATATCAAGGTGTTCCGACTTCTTTTGGTTCTAATACATTTAAAAAACTTAATTACGTTTCTACTCAACACGCTGAAATCGTAAGACGTTGGGAAAATGCTGGGGCAATTCCATTTGGTTTAACCAATTCGCCTGAGTTTGGCATCAAAGGCATTACTGAACCTGAAGCATGGGGTGCTTGCCATAATCCATGGCATTTAAAGCATAACAGTGGTGGTTCTTCAGGTGGTTCAGCATCCGCAGTAGCTGCAGGCATTGTACCGATAGCAGGTGCAAGTGATGGCGGTGGTTCGATTCGTATTCCTGCTTCTTATTGTGGACTATTTGGTTTAAAACCTAGTCGTGGTCGCACTCCTTGGGGACCAAAAGTGAGTGAAGCCATGCATGGTGCAGTTTCTCAACATGTCCTCACCAAGAGCGTACGTGACAGTGCTGCCATGTTAGATACGACACAAGGTGCTGAACATCGATCTTTATTTAAAATTGAACAACCTCAAGGCAAGTATTTAGAACTTATTCAACACGTACCACGACCTTTAAAAATTGCATTTTCTACAGACTCTCCAATTGGAACAATGGTTTCTCAAGATGCCAAAGCTGCCATTTTAGATACGGTAAAATTATTAGAATCCCTCGGTCACCATGTCGAAGAAGCTGCACCAAAAATTGATGGTATGCAACTCGCCAAAGACTTCATCACCACATGGTTTAGCCAATGTGCTTTTACTGTACAACAGTTTAAACGTGAGTTTGGTGCAAAAGACCAAGATTTTGAATTAGATACTTTAGCTATTGCTGCGTTTGGTGCAAAAGCGACCGCTTTAGATTACATTCAAAACCTTAATAACTGGGGCAACCATGTGCAACAAATGAATCATTTTTTTGATGATTATGACCTTTACCTGACCCCATCCACAGCATCTGTCGCGCCTAAAAATGGAGAAATTAAAACACCTTTTTGGCAAAAACCAATTTTAAAAGGTTTATTAAAACTCGATCAGGCACACTTACTGGCCCAAGGTAAATTAGTTGAGCACTTGGTTAAAAATAACTTGCAATGGGTTCCGTTTACTCAACTGGCTAACATCACAGGCTTACCTGCCATGTCAGTACCCTTATATTGGAATAAAAATAACTTACCACTTGGTTCTCAGTTCATTGCGCCATTTGGACGAGAAGATTTGCTATTGCAACTTGCAGCACAGCTTGAACAAGCACAACCTTGGATGCCAAAATATAAAAACATTGTGGTTTAAGAGATTCATGGGAATTTATAGTAAGCATTAAAATTCATAAATTCCCACATTTTATAAGTTGATTTAAATTACTTTTAAAATTTGGATTAAATCTAAACTCGCAGAAAAAATTCATAAAAAAATGAGCATATTTACATACACTCATTTTACAATATTTTAGATTTTTATTTAATTGACTACAATTAAGTCAAGATACACTTGTACAAATCATTCAGAACGAATTATTTATAACGCTCTACCATTTTCTCTAAAGAAATAGGGCGAATCTTATCGGCATTTCCAGCTGTACCAAATGCTTCATAACGTGCAACACAAATATCTTTCATTGCATCCACAGTTTTTGCAAAGAACTTACGTGGATCGAATTCACTTGGTTGTTCAGCCATCATACGACGAATTGCACCTGTAGATGCTAAACGTAAATCTGTATCAATGTTGATTTTACGCACACCATGTTTGATTGCTTCAACCAATTGCTCAACAGGAACACCATAAGTTTCTTTAATGTCACCGCCATATTGGTTAATGATCGCTAACCATTCTTGTGGTACAGAGCTTGAACCATGCATAACAAGGTGTGTATTTGGAAGTGCCGCATGAATTTCTTTAATACGGTCAATCGCTAAAATATCACCTGTAGGTGGACGTGTAAATTTGTATGCACCGTGTGAAGTACCGACTGCAATTGCCAAAGCATCTACATTGGTATCTTTTACAAATTGTGTTGCTTCTTCAACAGAAGTAAGCAGTTGAGAATGGTCAAGTACACCTTCAGCGCCCACACCATCTTCTTCGCCTGCCATACCTGTTTCAAGGCTACCTAAACAACCGATTTCACCTTCAACAGAAACACCACACGCATGTGCCATTTCTACAGTACGACGTGTGACATCAACGTTATATTCATAAGTTGTTGGTGTTTTACCGTCAGCACCCAAAGAACCATCCATCATAACGGATGAGAAGCCTAGTTGGATTGAGCGTTGGCATACATCTGGGCTAGTACCATGATCTTGGTGCATTACCACTGGAATATGTGGCCATTCTTCGATGGCTGCTAAAATTAAATGGCGTAAAAATGGTGCACCAGCATATTTACGTGCACCTGCAGAAGCTTGCACAATAACAGGTGAATTTGTTGCATCTGCGGCTAACATAATTGCACGCATTTGTTCTAAGTTGTTTACGTTAAACGCTGGAACGCCGTAACTGTGTTCACCGGCATGATCCAAGAGCTGGCGCAATGAAATAAGAGCCATAATATCCTCCCAGGTAATGTCGCATATTCTACCTTGTGATTTGTTTCAATTCAGCAACAATATTGACTATTTCAAAAAAAAGCCCTGCATTTGCAGGGACTTTTAAACAAACTACTACAAAACTTTGAAAAGTTTAGTGTGCAGCAGCTTCTTCTTCAGTAGCAGGTGTTGCAGCATCGGCTGGTGCATTGGCTTTTTCAGCAGGAACATCTGTATTTTTCTCATCTAAAACAGGCTGATCGATTGCATCAATTGCAGCTTGTTGCTCAGCTGTTACTTTTTCTGAAGTTGTTTCAGTTGCCACGGCAGCAGAAGCTGCACCTTGTTCAGCAGCTGGTGCTTTTTCTTGTTTAGAACAAGCAACTAGAGTTAAAGGAGCAATAAGAAGTACAGCAAGTGCAAGATTTAATTTCATCACGTAATTTCCACAGCGGGTGATTTAATATCTATCAGTTTATTTCAGATATATTTCATTTTCATGACTGAAAAATGAATAGCCCATGAAAAAGGTTGACCCTAGTCAACCTTCTGTCATAACTAATCAAAATGATTGTTGCTATGCTTATGCACGCTCTAATAAAACAGCAACTGCTGGCAGTGTTTTGCCTTCTACAAATTCAAGGAATGCACCACCACCTGTAGAGATATAACCAATTTTGTCAGCAACGTCGTATTTGTCAATCGCAGCTAAAGTATCACCACCGCCTGCAATAGAGAAACCCTCAGATTCAGCAATTGCCAAAGACAATGTTTTCGTACCTTCACCAAATTGGTCAACCTCAAATACACCCACTGGACCATTCCAAAGAATCGTTTTTGATGTTTTGAGAATTTCAGCAAATGCTTTTGCTGTTTCAGGGCCTACATCTAAAATCATGTCATTGTCAGCAACATCTGCTACTTTTTTCACAGTTGCTTTTGCAACAGCTAACGAGCCTAAGAAATCATCAAAGTTAATTTCAGACGCATCCGCAACAACCACATCCGTAGGAAGTGGTACGGACACTTTTGCTGCGATCGCTTTTGCAGTATCGATCAAATCATTTTCGCATAATGATTTACCAACGTTATAACCTGCTGCCGCCAAGAAGGTATTAGCAATACCGCCACCAACGATCAATTGATCACAAATATCAGAAAGTGATGTTAAAACATCAAGCTTAGTGGATACTTTTGAACCTGCAACAATTGCGACCATTGGTTTTTCAGGGGTTTGTAATGCACGACCTAAAGCATCTAATTCTGCTGCAAGTAAAGGTCCTGCTGCTGCAACTTTTGCTAAACGTGCAACGCCTTCAGTTGACGCTTCTGCACGGTGGGCTGTACCAAATGCATCCATGACGAATACATCGCAAAGTGCTGCGTATTTTGCAGCAAGATCAGGATTATTTTTCTTTTCACCGACATTAAAACGGCAGTTTTCAAGTAACACCACTTGACCTGCTGCAACTTCAACGCCATCTAAATATTCAGTAATCAGTTTAACGTCTTGCCCCAAAGCCTCTGTTAAATATGCTGCTACAGGTGCTAAAGATTGTTCAGCTTTTGCTTCACCTTCAACAGGACGACCTAAATGAGAATAAACCATGACCGCTGCACCTTTTTCTAGTGCTAATTTAATGGTCGGTAATGCAGCACGTAAACGTGCATCACTGGTAATTACACCATTTTTAACAGGAACGTTTAAATCTTCACGGATCAAAACACGCTTGCCCGTTAAATCAAGGTCAGTCATACGCTGAAAATTCATGTATCGCTCACTTTATAGATATTAAAAATCGCATCGATTCTAAATGATTACACAAAAAAAGGTTAGCGACTTTTGTAGAAAAGCTGTAGAAATATCGAGATTTGATTATTATAAGGAGAACTTTAAATATTTATGTGCTTATGTCTTTCCATCCTGATCCTAAAATTAATGGTTTAAATGTATTTGGCGAACCTTTGGCAAGTTGCTGTTTTTCACCGATCACAGGCTATTTTCGTAATGGTTTTTGTCATACTGCACCCAGTGACGTTGGACAACACACGGTTTGTGTTGAATTGACTTCAGATTTTCTCAGTTATTCACAAAAAATGGGCAATGACCTCATTACCCCACTGCCTGAACATGGCTTCCCAGGTTTACAACCTGGTGATTTTTGGTGTTTATGTGTTACACGTTGGGTTCAGGCTTATCAAGATGGTCAGGCACCACGAGTTAAAGTAGAAGCTTGTCATCAAGCCGTATTGTCTTATGTGCCTTTAGATATTTTGATGGAATATGCTGTTTAATTCATTATGACTATTTTAACAACCTCATTCAGTGAAATCATTTTGGCTTCTTCTAGTCAAACCCGAAAAGATTTAATGAATCGTTTAGGCTTGGATTATCGTTGTATTTCTCCTGATATTGATGAATCTGCTCAGGGTGAAATACATGCTGATGATTTGGCCAAGCGTTTGGCGTTTGAAAAAGCGCAAGTGATTGCGAAACAATATCCAAATGCCATCATTATTGGTTCGGATCAAGTGGCATGGCGAGAGTATGCACCACAGGATTTTATTGGCAAGCCCTTATCTATAGAAAATGCCATCCAACAGCTACAAGCCAACTCAGGAAAAAATGTATTTTTTAGTACAGCGTTAAGTGTGCAACATTGCGCTTCAGGTTTTGAACACACTTTGGTTGAGCATTATCATGTGAAATTTCGAGATTTAAGCAGGACTGAGATCAAGCGTTATGTGGAAAAAGATCAACCTTTACATTGTGCAGGCAGTTTTAAGTGTGAAAGTTTAGGAATAACTTTGTTCGAGCAAATGATTGGACAAGATCAAACCACGCTCATGGGGATGCCAATGATTCAATTGTGTGAGATTTTGAGAAAGTTTGGGATTCAACTGCCCTAGCTTAAGTTTTGAAATATTATCAATAGATTCAATCCATTGCTGCAAGATATATTTGCAATATTGATTTATTAGACTATCTCATAAAGGCTGTTGAAATAGCAAAAATTGAGAATAATCCAGTTCATATTTTTGACTTAATCTAGGATTCAATATCGAACATGCGTTAAACTTTGCAAAATATCAGTTATTATTCAGTCATTGATCTGCAGATGTAAGGATAAGGTTAAATTATGGCGCTCTTTGCAGTCATTGGTTTGGGCAGTTTTGGTGGTACAGTTGCATTAGAACTGACTCATTTAAAACATGATGTTATCGGCATTGATACCCTCAAAAAAAATGTAGAAAATTTAGCAGATCAAATTAGCCATGCCGTCATTGCAGATGGCACAGATGAGCATGTACTTGAAGAATTAAATATTCAAAATTGTGATGCTGTGGTGGTTGCGATTGGGGATGATATTGAAGCCAGTATTTTGTGTGTATTACATTTAAAAAATTTAGGCATTAAACAAATTTTAGTCAAAGCAAAATCTAAAGCGCATCATATGATTTTATCGCATTTGGGAATCGATCAAATCATTCATCCCGAAGAAGATATGGGAATTCGAATTGCTCAATCACTCAGTTATCCAATGGTTCGTCGTTATATGGCGCTGAATAATGAACGTTATATTGTCAAAATCGAAATTGCTTCAAACTTACAAGGTGCTCAATTTCAAAGCTTGATGGATGATACCAATAGTGAAATCCAAACGTTATTATTACAACGTGGTTCACATGTGCTTTATCAAATTGCACCAGGCACAATTTTACAGGAAAAAGATATTTTAATCGTAGAGGGTCCTGTGGAACAATTAAGACAACTTTCAAATCGTTTCTTATAAAATGAAATTTTATAAAAAAGAGCTGATTAATAAAAAGCATAATCAAATTAACTTAAGCCCACCTAGTCTTTTAGCCTTAGGGTTTTTAAGTTTTATTGTGATTGGAACGCTTTTACTCAAACTTCCTTTTGCCCATCATGGCGAATTACCGTGGATTAAGGCTTTATTTACAGCCACCTCAGCCGTCACGATCACAGGACTGTCCGTTGTGAATGTCGGTGACTCTTTTACTTTGTTTGGTAAAATTGTTGTCATGCTTTTGATTCAATGCGGTGGTTTGGGTTTTATGACCTTTGCAATTTTGGCAGCACTGAGCTTGTCGCCCAAAATTGGTTTAAAACAACAAATCATGGCACAAGAAACCATTGGGCAAACCAGTTTATCTAAAGCGACTTTTACAGTGAAAGGTGTACTGATTTATTCATTATTTTTTGAGTTAATTGGTACCATTATTTTAACCATTGCTTGGACTGGACAATACGAGTTCAAACACGCTTTATTTTATGCCATCTTTTATAGTATTTCCGCCTTTAATAATGGTGGTTTTTCTTTATTTCCCAATAGCTTAATGAGTTTCTCTAATCAATACATGGTGACGTTTACCATCAGTATGTTGTATATCATTGGTGGTATCGGCTTCGTGGTCTTGATGGATATTAAGCGAGCGAAACGTTGGAAAAAACTCAGTCCAAATAGCAAATTAATTTTATCGACCATTGCGATTTTAAATCTATTTGCCTTTGTTGCTATTTGGCTATTAGAAGCTAGAAATCCACTTACCCTTGCACCGATGTCGGTTGGAGATCAAGCCTTAAATGCGTGGTTCCATGCGACTGTGCCTCGTTCTTCTGGCTTTAACAGCCTTGAAGTCGGTAATATGAGTAATGGTTCTGCCTTAGTAACGATGGTGTTGATGTTTATTGGTGGGGGTTCTCTCAGTACCGCAGGGGGAATTAAAGTAGGTACGTTTGCCATTATGGTATTGAGCGTGATCACATTCCTAAGACGTTCAGATGAACTCACGATTTTTAAGCATTCTGTTTCTTATCAAGCAACGTTTAAAGCTTTGGCAGTCATCTCAATTACGTCTATGCTGATTTTAATTGGCTTTTTTACTTTATTAATTTTAGAACCCAATAAACGCTTCTTAGATTTATTATTTGAAGCGGTTTCAGCAGCTTGTACTGTCGGTTTATCTCGTGGAATTACCGAAGATTTACATTCAGGCAGTCTGGTTGCGTTAATGCTACTGATGTTTGCTGGGCGTTTAGGGCCGTTGACTTTAGCGTATTTAATCGCCACACCGAAGAAAAGTCGTGTTAGCCATCCAACTGCCGAAATTCAAGTGGGTTAAATAGTTTTAATGATTAAAAAAACCGCTCAACATCGAGCGGTTTTTTGATTCAACTTAGGGCTTAATAAGCATTCATCAATGAAACCCCTAAGCCTACATAAGTTGCACGATGATTATAATCAATCAAACTTTCACCATAACCATCAAATAACTGGAAATGTCCACGAAGTTTACCTTTGATTGGGAATGCCCAATCGAATTGTGCAGCACCATGTGAATCATCCCCTCCTTTGAGTGAATGACGTAACATCAAAGTAAAATCATGATCTTTCCAACGATAAAATGCCGTTAAATCGCCACGCCCAATATAGTCTTTAATATCAGGGTTATTATCATCACCAGCATCTTCGTCTAGGCGATACCAAGGACGTAGCATTAAAGCGAAGTTATCTTTTTCAAAACCAATATTTAGCATCACACGATTCCAACTACGTGATAAAGGATCTGAACGCCCATTCGACTGGTGATTTAAAGTCAATCCCAGCAAACGTCCATTTAAACCCAACACCTCATAATTGGTTCTAAACATCAAACTCGCTTCAGGCTCATAGTTGGTTTCACGAAATGGACGAGACTCATCTTCATTATAAACTTGCCAACGTGATGACTGGGTATAACCCACCCATAGATCGCCATTATTGCCAAAAATATTTTCCACTGCTTTGGTTTTTAAAGAAAGTTGAAATTTGGCTTCTGTCGATTTTAAATCTTGCGCTTCTTTTACAGTATTTTGTGGATTTGGACTGTGCGGAAATTCATTTTTATCGCTTGTCCAATAAGCAGGCAATAAATACACAGGTTGATGTGCGCGGATATTCCATGTTCCTAGCTTACTGTCTGGCGATAATTCCCAACGCTTATCTAACAACGAGGTATTGGGATCAATTTTTGCGCCATGTACTGAAAATAAGCTTTCGACTTTATCTTCAATTTTGGCTTTAATACCTTGCGGCTCAGCTTTTGGTGCTTCTAATTCTTTGGCTGCACGTTGTTCTGAAACAATTACAGGTACAGGTTCAGTTGTCCCCACTTTAAAAATTGCATCGTAGCAAGCTAAACGATCTGCATTTGACTCTAAAGCGACACATGCTTGAGTACTTGCAGGATTAATTAGCGCAGCATCTTCAGCATGCGTAGCAGTCACCCAACCAAAACTGAGCATCATTAAGATGCTCAGGTTCAATGGTGTGCGTTCAAAAGTTTTGAACGACATAGTATTCTCCAAAAAGAATTTTAATTTACTTTTTTAATGTCAAAACCTAATTGTTCTAAAGCCTCTTTTTTGGCGAATGGTGCGACCACTGCTTTTGTTGGCTTTTGACCGATTAAGTAAGTTTGTGCAACACGTTTCAAATCCTCTAGACTCACTTTGAGTAAGCGCTCACGCATTTGGCGTCTAAATGCTGGTGTACGCCCATGCAACAACGCATAACATGCGGTAATCGCCTCACCTGCAGGTGAACCTGGTTTATCCATACTGGAAACTAAACCTAATATTGCTTCTTCAAGCTGATGTGGCTTTTGTTCTTCTGTCATTAACCAATTCAAACTTGCTTCAAAATCTGCAAAAGTTTCTGCCAAACGTGGATCACGATAGCTATAGAAACGGAATGCACAAGCATTGCCATCATAACTTGCACCACCACCATACGCGCCACCTTTTTCACGAATGGCACTATGCAAGAAACCATTGCGTAAATACGCTGCCAAAACCATCAATGGTGCAGTATCAGGATGAGATACTTCAACTGCTGGATATGCAGATGCACAGAATTGCACATTGGCTTGGATCAACCACGCTTCATCAGCATCACTGGATGATTGTTCTACTTGGGTTAATAATACTGGTGAACTATCTACCTCTAACTTATCCCAAACATTTTGAATTTCTTCAATTAAACGATCAGAATGATGTTCTTCACACACCAATAAAAATTGTTTAGGTGCAAGCATTAAGCCACGATGAATCGATTTTAATTCTTCAATCAGCGTATCAAATTCAACAGGATCTTTTTCAATCTTCGTGACTAATTCAGCCAACCAGTTTAATGCCCCTAAGCCTGTATTTTGATAATCACGCTGCGCCAAGGCACTGCTGTTACGAGATGCAATCTGCATCGCATAACTATGTCCTGAACCAGACAAACGAGATGCCCAACGGGTTTTGCGTTGCTGTAATAGCTCTAAAATACGGTCTTTTTCATCGAAGCGTAATTGCTCAAATGCCAACTTTAATAAGCCAATTGCGTCAAGTTTATCTGATAAAGACTTGGTGGTTAATGTCAACCAAGCAGTAATTTTACCTTTATCATCGGTTTTTGAACGCAAAGAAGCGCCCATCCCTAAACCACCACTCACCGCAGTTTGTAGTTGTTGCAACTCAAGATAACCGTATTGTCCTGCACCAACTTCACCCATCAAAATCGACAATAAGTTGAAATATGGTGATTTTACGATTTGATCAGGAATTTGAATCAATACTTGTTGATAATAAATCCCATTGGTTCCTGCATGATACAGATTTAACGGTGTATCAACTTGATTGGAAATAATTTCACGAAGTTGACCTTGTACAATGTGTAAATCCGCTGGGATATCTTCCAAGCCCACTTTTGGCAATAGATTTAAATCATCTTCAGTTTCTTGACGAATTTTTAACGCTTCCGTTTGTGCAATAATTTCGGCTTTTTGCTCATCGGTTAATGCCGCCCCAATTTCCGCCAAACGTGCTTTTTCATCTTCTGCTTCTTGAGCTGATTTATGAGCATCTGGCACTAAAGTTAGTTGCACACGATGCGGATTGTCTAAAAGATAAGTTTGAATCAAATTTGACAACCACATTGGGTCTTTCAGTTCTTCTTTTACTTCAGCAATGGCTGTATCCACATCCCATACATGCACAGGATCATTGTGATGAATCGCACTTCCCAATCCATTTAAAATCAAAGACAAACCATATGGTGTACCGTCACCATTGATTTCACGTTGATGCAATTCGATTTGATGCAAAATTGCTTCCACAATCTCAGGATCAGCAGGTTTAGCTGCCGCTTGTTGTAAAATATTTAACACGCCATTTTTAAATTGTTCTGCATATTCAGGATTTGAACCTTGTATCGCACAGTAAAATGTCATTTCAAAATTAGAATCATCTAAGCCCATAAATGGACCTGTCGACTGTGCATAGCCACAGGTTTCTAAATAATGACGCAGTGGCGAAGCTGAATTTTCTAATAAAATCCCTTCAACTAAACGCATCCCTAAACGTATTTTGATATGACTTGCTTCAGGCAATAACCATGACAACACATGATAAGTTTTATCTTTAAGATCATCTCCATCTAATGCATAGCTTTCTTGTACCGTAATCGGTGCAGACAAACGCTGTTCAGGTTTTGAATATAAAGTTTCGCCTTTTTCAAATTTTGATAATGCCAGTTTTTCAAACTGTTCTTGTAAATCAAAAGCAGTTTGATTACCAAAAGTCATAAAGATTGCATTACTTGGATGGTAATGCGACTTATAGAAAGCAACCAACTCATCGTAAGTCAAATCAGGAATATCTTTTGGATCACCACCTGAGTTGTAGTGATAGGTCGTTTTTGGAAATAAATGATGTGCCAATTGGTGATAAAGCTGGTCTGAAGGAGAACTCATTGCTCCTTTCATCTCATTAAAGACCACGCCTTTATACACAGGTTCGCCATTTTCAAGTTCAATGCGAATACCTTCTTGCGCGAAATCCAATGGATTCAAGTTAGCTGCAAAAGCTGCATCCATATACACTTCGAGTAAATTTTGAAAGTCTTTTTTATTTTGGGTCGCAAATGGATAAGCTGTCCAATCCGCTGCGGTGAATGCATTCATAAATGTATTCATTGAACGGCGAATCATCAGGAAAAATGGATCACGTACTGGAAATTTCTCAGAACCACATAATGCAGTATGTTCTAAAATATGTGCTTCACCTTTGGAGTCCATCGGCTGGGTACGAAAGGCAACTAAAAAAACATTTTCATCATGTTCTGTCGCTAAATGGAAATGTACCGCACCTGTCACTTTGTGCTTATATTCTGAAACTAAAATATCTAAAGCTTCAACATGGTGTTGACGTACCAACTGAAACGCAGGATGAACAGTTTGGGCTAAGGTTTCAGTGACATCTACAGTCATGTGATCTCCTAAAATTAAAAAATATTACATCTAATATGGCATTATACATTCAGAATTCAATCTAATTCATCTATTAAACTTAACAGCATTACAAAATTCCCTAGTTATTTAGTTGGAATTATAAATTTAATTATTTTTCAGGCTGTTGATAAAATTTTAAAATGACTGATTTTAGGATGCTGACAGGCATGATAAGCACATGCTTGATAAAATGCGGCTGCATCTGTTGTATCTGTAAATAAGGTTAAAATTTTAAAATAATGTTGGGCAAAATCTTTAATTTCAGTGAGTAATTTTCGGGCAATACCACATTGTCTAAAATTAGGGTGGATATAAAAACGTCTGATTCGCCCAATTTCAGCAGGATAAAAGTTAAATCCATTGATGCTTAGGCTATTTTTAACATCATATGGTTGCTGGTTAAGCCCTGCAATCCCAATCAGTTGCTTATTTTTATACACAGCAAACAAAGCTTCGCCCTGCTGATCAAACCGATTTACGCCTGATTCAAACTCTGATTTTAACCGTGTTAAAAAACGAAATTTTTCTTGTTGCGAATGAAAAATGGATTGTTCTAATTGTATGGATAACGTTGTAATTGGAATGATTTTAAGCATATTGAGCCAACTTAGAAAGAAGGCTCAATTATAATAAGTAAAATCCATAATTAAGAATGTAGCGCTTGGGGTTTATTGAGGTTTTTCGAAAAATAAATACACACTAAAATTGCAGCCAACAATACAGCCGATGCAGCAAAACGACTCAAATCCAAACCTCCATGATCAATCGGTTTATCTAGAAAATCCCCCACTACTGCACCTAAAGGACGTGTCAAAACAAAAGCTGCCCAAAACAACAAAGTCCGTGATAATTTTGTCCAAAAATACAATGCAACAATAATCACCAATAACCCCACATACAGGAAGATCCCCCCTGTATAGCCTAGTCCTGCACTATCGGACGACCAATCGCCTAATGCTGTTCCTAAAGTTTGTGAAAAAGTAATAGTCAACCAATAAAACAATTCTGTACGAGGGTGATTAATTGAATGTGGAGAAATTGTTCCTTCAATTTTATACCAACTATACAAAGAAATGAGTACGAGGCTGAGTAATAAGGCACTTCCACCAAGATAACCAATCCCTAATGAGCGATCTACAAAATCAGCTAAAGTTGTTCCTACTGTGGTACTGGCAATAATGGTGAACCAATATAAATATGGCTGATAAGTTTTAGCTTTGACTTGAAAGAATACGAAAGCAATGAAAATAAATGCAAAAATAAAGGTACTGACTAAGTAACCTAAATTCATAGACATAGAAACTGCATCACCTGCTGTTTCACCAAATGTTGTGGCAAATATTTTAGTGATCCAAAACAGCAAAGTGACTTGAGGAACTTTAGAAATGAGCTCAGATTTGAAATTTTCCATGACAATATTCTGAATCTTGAAGAAAGTATTATCATTCGCTGAATAGCTTAATTGGGGCTTAAACTTTTCAAAGCTTAAACATTTTAGATCATTTATTTATCTATTTATCGGCATCATTTATAAACACAATATCCTGCAAAAATTGAGTATCAAAATTTTGTGAGTCAATACTGTAATGATTCAACCGTTTTTCTCACAGTATCACATTAAAATCAGCACTCAAGATTGCAATGTTATTTTTTAAAATTCAATTTAAAAAATCAAAGGCTTGAAATTGGATAAATTTTAAACTTGGTCTGAATTGGTCTTTTTAACCAATAATCCAACATCATTTGCGTTTCAGGAAATAAATTTTCAGGCAATTGATCCAAAGCAAACCATTGCCAAGCTTCAAATATTTCAGGCTCAGTGACCTGAATAGATTGTTTTAAAATATTTTGTGAACGATCAAGCTGACATACTGCACCTACAGTCAGGTTCAAATAATCTCGTTGTAGATCATTCATAAGCATAAAAACCTGTACCTGCTCAGGTGCAAGCTGTAATTGTGTTTCTTCGAATAACTCTCTGACAGCAGCAACTTCAAAACTTTCATGTTCATCTACTTTTCCACCAGGAAAACACCATGTCACCGATTCATCTTGTTTAATTCTTTTCCCCAATAAAACCTGTTGAGCGTCATCAATCAACATCACGCCAACCCCGATCAAAGCTTGCTGCATTTTGGGCATATTCAGCTACCTATTTTTAAAAGTTATGTTGGTTTTATCATAAAATGTAGCCCACTGGATAAAATCTAGCGTTTGAGCTGAATTTTCTTCAACAAACTATTGTAAAACTGAGCATTGGTGTAAACTTTGGGTTTTTTAAGCATAATGTGATGAATAACATGGCAACTGTTGATCTTTTTGCAATTGGCAATGCGCTTATTGACCAAGAATTTAAAGTATCTGATGAATTTTTGACGCAAGAAAATTTGCAAAAAGGCACAATGCAACTCACTGATGGTGAAACGCAAGCCCAACTTTATGCACATTTAAAACAAACTCAACATTATAAAGGTCAGGCGTCTGGTGGCTCTGCTGCCAATACCACAGTCGCATTTAGTGCTTTGGGTGCTTCAGCGTTCTATGCTTGCCGCGTTGGAAATGATGAACTCGGTGCAATTTACCTTGACGGTTTAAATGAAGCAGGTATTCAAACCTCTAAAAAATCAATCAGTGAAGGTGTGACAGGGACATGTATGGTGTTGGTCAGTGAAGACTCAGAACGTACTATGCACACCTACTTAGGTATCACGGCTGAACTATCAGATGTGCAAATGAATTTTGAACCGCTAAAAACAGCGAAATGGTTGTATATCGAAGGTTATTTATCCACCAGCGATTCAGCACGTGCAGCCGTAAAAATTGCACGCCAAATCGCCAAAGAAAATGGTGTAAAAATCGCACTGACTTTATCTGATCCAGCAATGGTGCAATATGCACGTACAGGTTTAGATGAACTGATTGATGATGGTGTCGATCTCATTTTCTGTAACCAACAAGAAGCCATGATGTATACTGAAACTGACTCAGTAGATGCAGCATTGGCAAAATTAAAATTACTAAGTAATGAAGTTGTCATTACAATGAGTGCGAATGGTGCTGTAGTTTCCAATCAAGCGCAACAATTCCATGTACAAGGTCGTAAAGTTATTGCTGTAGATGCTAATGGTGCTGGCGATGCTTTTGCAGGTGCATTCTTATATGCTTTAAATGCAGGTGAATCATTACAAACTGCTGCTCAACTGGCGATCCTCATTTCTAGCGAAGTGGTTGCTCAGTTTGGCCCTCGTTTAGCTATTGCAGATTACGCAAATTTGTTAGAAAGCTTTAAAAAGGAATGTGCCTAAAATGTCTGAAAAAATTGCCATGATGGAAGAAATTCCAGAACGTGAAGCGCGCGCTTTTGATACCATGACAGGTGATACAATTTTTATCACCCAACGAGATGGTGTTTTTTATGCGTACCAAAACGTTTGTCCACACTTACAAACTGAACTCGAATTTCTAGAAAATCAGTTTTTAGACCAAGATGGTGAGTATATTCAATGTTCAACACATGGCGCTTTGTTTGATGTTGAAACAGGTGAATGTATTTCTGGACCATGTTTGGGTGATACACTTGAAAAAGTAAATATCAAAGTACATTCTGATGGTGGTATTTACATCATAGAAGAATGATTTCCTCTCAGGAACAGCCATGCTTGAATTTTTTTTAGAATACGATCTAATGCCCTTTCATTTAAGTGTCTTAGCATTAATTTTATTAAGCATGGCTGAAACAGTAGGTTACTATATCGGTCTAAGACCGAGTACCTTTCTGAAACGCATCTCTCCCGACTGGCTCTCACACGCACCTCTCTTGCAAGTGAAATTTGCGCGTGTACTAATTTTTGTTTTTTTATTAATTAATTTTAGTTTCGCAGGGTATTTTCTACAACTGTGTATTTTTGCAAGCCAAGAACAATTTTTTCCTTGGTATTACGTGATCCTACCTGCTTCTGTGATTGCGATTTTCTTTACAGTATTTATGATTCACTGCTTAGACCAAGTGATTAAACCTAAATTCACGCCCACTACAGTAAACTTATTAGGTCGTTTAGCAACAGTGTCTAGTGGCAATGCTCGACCTGGATTTTCTGCTCAAGCACGTGTACGAGATGAATTTGGTCAGTTACATTATGTTCAAGTTGAACCTGAATTTGGTGAGTTAGAATTTCAATCCCAAATTATTCTAATTCGCTTTCGTAAATCACATTACATTGCTAAAAAAATTTCAAAACCCAATGACTTATTTAGCTTAGAGTAAGATAACAATATTGATCACATCAAAGATACATATAATTTCAATCAACTTGTACATTTCCATCACTTTAGTTGAGTCAATTTGATCAATTTTAAATCAAATTTGTTGCATTTATTTTCCTATAATTCCATAATAAATCGTTAGTTTATTTTAATTCATACTATTTTTGTCGGATTAAAAGCAATAATTTATACCATTTTAGTCTGATTTAAAAAGCATAATCATAAGTATTTTAATCAACTTTATTTTTTAGTTTATTTTTTAATTACACCAACACTAAGTCATTGTTTAATAAAAATTTAATAATATATTTATATTTTAATTGTTTTATCTATTTATTTTATGTTGTATTTTGTTTAATAATATAAATAGAGTTTAAATATAGGCTTTGTTATGAGCTTTAAACGTACTGATATAAATCGTCGTCTGGTAAGAGAAATTACGATCATTTTAATAATTAAGATCGCGCTCTTACTTGTGATCAAACATATCTGGTTTGACGCACCGACAATACCTAAAAATTTTGACAATCAAGTTGCTGAGCGTATTGCTGGCAATCCTTCCCAAACCAAGGAGACACGTTGATGATTGCTGAAAGCGTGGTCGATCTTTCGCGGTTCCAATTTGCAATGACCGCAATGTATCACTTTATTTTTGTACCTTTAACTCTGGGCTTGGCTTTTATTCTTGCCATTATGGAAACCACGTATGTGATTTCTGGTAAAGAAATTTATAAAGATATGACTAAGTTCTGGGGAAAACTCTTTGGTATTAACTTCGCTTTAGGGGTTACTACTGGTTTAACCATGGAATTCCAGTTTGGTACAAACTGGGCGTATTACTCACATTACGTGGGTGATATTTTCGGTGCTCCACTTGCTATTGAAGGATTAATGGCTTTCTTCCTTGAGTCGACTTTTATTGGTTTATTCTTTTTCGGCTGGGATCGTTTATCTAAAGTGCAACACTTGGTGGTTACATGGCTTGTAGCTATTGGCTCAAACATGTCAGCACTTTGGATTCTTGTTGCGAATGGTTGGATGCAAAACCCTGTAGGTTCGGCATTTAACTACGAAACAATGCGTATGGAACTTGTTGATTTCGGTGCGTTGATTTTCAACCCTGTAGCGCAAGTAAAATTTGTTCATACTGTTTCTGCAGGTTATGTTACAGGCGCTATTTTCGTTATTGCGATTTCAAGTTATTACCTTTTGAAAAAACAAGACTTACCTTTTGCGCGTCGCTCATTTGCGATTGCAGCGATCTTCGGTTTAGCGTCTACGCTTTCTGTGATCGTACTCGGTGATGAATCTGGTTATGAGATCGGTGACGTACAAAAAACTAAACTCGCTGCAATTGAAGCAGAATGGGATACTCATCCAGCACCTGCATCATTCACGCTGTTTGGTATTCCAAATCAAGAAGAACAACGTACCGATTATGCAATTAAAATTCCTTATGTTATGGGAATCATTGCAACACGTTCTATTGATAAAGAAGTAACTGGTATCAAGGACTTAATGGTTCAACATGAAGCACGTATCCGTAATGGTATGGTCGCTTATGATCAACTAGAAAAATTACGTGCAGGTGATACTTCTGCTGAACTAAAAGCAGCATTTGAACAAACTCAAAAAGACTTAGGCTATGGCTTACTTCTTAAGAAATACACTACAAATGTTGTAGATGCGACAGATGATCAAATCAAAGCTGCTGCAAAAGACACTATTCCACATGTACCAAGTTTATTCTGGTCATTCCGTGCAATGGTTGCTGCTGGCTTCTTGATGTTGTTGTTATTTGCACTTGCTACTTTAGCTGTTCTAAAACGTAATGCTGAAAGCAAACCTTGGTTATTGAAATTTGCGTTGTTCTCACTTCCTTTACCTTGGATTGCAGCACAAACAGGTTGGTATGTAGCAGAGGTTGGTCGTCAACCATGGACAATTGGTGAAGTACTTCCTACTCATTTATCTACATCTAGCTTAAGTACTGGTGATGTTTGGGGTTCAATCATTGCCCTTGCAGCGTTCTATACGGTACTTCTCATCATTGAAATGTACTTAATGATTAAATTTGCTCGCTTAGGACCAAGTTCTTTGCATACAGGTAAATATCATTTTGAAAAATTAGAAGCTAAAAACCAAGCTGTTGGGGAGGCTCAATCATGATCGAATATGAATTACTGAAAATTATTTGGTGGGTTCTCGTTGGGGTGTTGCTGATTGGTTTCGCCCTCACCGATGGCTTCGATATGGGTTCTATGGCGATCATGCCATTCGTAGGTAAAACTGACGATGAACGTCGTGCGGCAATCAATACGATTGCCCCACACTGGGACGGTAACCAAGTTTGGTTTATTACAGCAGGTGGTGCATTATTTGCAGCATGGCCTATGGTGTATGCAACCGCCTTCTCAGGAATGTATTGGGCGCTACTCTTGGTGTTATTTGCCCTGTTCTTACGACCAGTAGGCTTTGACTATCGCTCCAAACTTGAAAATACCAAATGGCGTAAGTCTTGGGACTGGGGGCTATGCATTGGTGGTGCTGTACCTGCGTTAGTATTTGGTGTTGCTTTTGGTAATATGTTCTTAGGCGTACCATTTACTTTAGACGAAACTGTACGTTCAACTTATACAGGTAGTTTCTTTGCCCTACTCAACCCATTTGCGTTGATCTGCGGTTTAGTCAGCCTTGCGATGTTGAATGCGCATGGTGGTGCATGGCTTATGCTTCGTACTGATGGTGCTTTACGTCAGCGTTCTGCAAAAGCAACACAGCTTATGGGTATCGTGTTCCTTGTTTGTTTCTTAGGTGCTGGTGCTTGGTTATACTTCGGAAATATCGAAGGTTATACATTAGCGCAACCATTTGACACCAACGCTGTTGCTAACCCATTAGCAAAAGAAGTGATCACAAACAATAACCATGGTTGGATGAACAACTACTCAACTTATCCGATTACCATGCTTGCACCTATCCTAGCAATTTTAGGTAGTTTGATCGTGATCGCTGCTGCTGGTAAAGCAAAAGCAGGCTTGAGTTTTACTGGAACTTCACTCATGATTGTGGGTGCAATCTTAACTGCTGGTTTTGCATTGTTCCCATTCCTTATGCCTTCAAGCATTAGCCCTGTTTCTAGCTTGACGATGTGGGATGCAGTTTCAAGTAAAAATACTTTAACTGTAATGACTGTTGCAGCTTGTATATTTGTACCGATCATTTTGTGTTATACCACTTGGTGTTACTACAAAATGTGGGGCGTTATTACCAACAAACATGTACAAGAAAATTCACACAGTCTTTATTAAGTTAAAGTCTAAGGAGAAACAAATATGTGGTATTTCGCTTGGATTCTTGGGGTTTTGATGGCATGTTTTGCAGGTGTACTCAGTGCCCTGTATATCGAGCATCATCAAGATTTAGATGAGGAATAACAACATGACAGAAATCGCAATGACTACTGAAGAAAGAAAGCCTAACAAATTTGCAATGGTTGTTTCATTTTTATTGGCATTGCCTTTAGCTACGGTTTTATTGGTTCACCCTGCAATGATGCTGGATGCCAATGGTCACTACAATCATACAGCTTTGATGATGGTGATGATTGGTATCTCTGGTGGCTTTATTTATGGCGTAGGATTTCTGCCACGTTTTTGGTTATGGAAATGGTTGTTTAGCCCTTATATTGCATGGCCACTCATGCTTTGGGGTTATTACACTTGGTTCTTAACCTAATGATTTAAAAGAAAACCCTGATTTATTCAGGGTTTTTTTTATTGATGTTAAATATAATTACTTAAGTCCAAGTTAAATAATTAAATAAAAAATTCTTATTCTATTTCAAACTTCAAGGCTCAATCACACTTCTCAAAAGGTTTTGTACCACTATAAATTGCATACATTTGCAAACCTTGTTAAACACTTTTTCGCATTTCAATTAAATGCAAATCAACTTGTGGAATTCCTACATTGGCATCTATGGGATAATCTTCCACTACACCTGTTTGCACATACCCTCGTCTTTCATAAAATGCAATTAATTCTGTACGAACATTCAGTACCCACATCACATATATTTTTAAATCAGATTGAACAGATGCAGCATATTTTTCAGCATAATCTAAAACCAATTTTCCCAAACCCTGATTTTGCCAATCAGGTGCAATGGCAAAAGTCCCGATTTCTACGGCGAAATCATCAAAAGTTAAACCAATACATGCCACGATCTGATGTTCATGCTCAGCAACAAGCAAATAAAAATTATTATTTTCACATAGTTGCTCTAGCTGATTTTGCGAAATCCTATCGCCTGCAACAAGGTCGGCTTCCGTTGTCCATGTATTTTCATTTTTCTGACGATAAGCAGAATTGATTAACGCTATCAATTGCGGAATGTCGTTGATTAAAGCTAAACGATAATTTAAAACTAAGTTTGGCATTGTCATTTTTAATCATGTCTTCATTTTTAGAAAATAATAGCTTAAGTAGCTTATCTTTATTGATCAATTTTAACTCATTGCCATTTTCATAGAACCTATTTTCATGCTGAAATAAAAATGTATTGTCCAACAATCTGCTAGTTTTTTAGCATCAAGACTTAACACCTCGCTCAGTTCTGCTATGCTTAAGGCTACTTATTCTTAAGCATGGATGAATCGCATGAGCGTAACAATTGGCACCCCACTCCAATCTTCTGCTTTTAAAGTACTCCTTTTAGGTTCTGGAGAATTGGGCAAAGAAGTCGTTATTTCATTACAACGCTTAGGTGTCGAAGTACACGCAGCAGATCGTTATGAAAATGCGCCTGCCATGCAAGTTGCACATTTTGCTTATGCCTTAAATATGGCCGACCCAGAACAACTCAAACAACTGATCGAAAAAGTAAAACCGAATTTAATCGTTCCTGAAATCGAAGCCATTGCAACACAAGTATTGGTTGAAGTCGAAGAACAAAATATTGCAACCGTCATTCCATCGGCAAAAGCGGTGAATCTAACCATGAACCGTGAAGGCATTCGTCGTTTGGCTGCCGAAGAGTTAGGTTTACCTACCTCTGCGTATCGTTTTGCAGATTCGCTAGAAAGTTTCCGTGCAGCATGTGATGACATTGGTTATCCAAACTTTGTTAAACCTGTCATGTCTTCATCAGGTAAAGGTCAATCTCGCGTGAAAGAATTTGCTGAAGTCGATGCAGCTTGGGAATACGCACAAACAGGTGGACGCGTTAATCAAGGTAAAGTGATTGTAGAATCACAAATTGATTTTGACTTTGAGATTACCTTACTCACTGTGCGTGCTAAAAACCCACGAACTGGTGAAGTTGAAACCCATTTCTGTGATGCGATTGGTCATCGTCAAGATGCAGGTGACTATGTGGAAAGCTGGCAACCGCAACCAATGACCGAAGCAGCCCTGATCGAAGCAAAACGTATTGCCAATAAAGTCACTGTAGCACTAGGTGGTTGTGGTATTTTTGGGGTAGAACTATTTGTCAAAGGCGATAAAGTATGGTTTAGTGAAGTTTCACCTCGCCCACACGATACAGGTTTAGTGACACTGGCTTCGCAGTACCAAAGTGAGTTTGAATTACATGCACGTGCAATCTTAGGGTTACCTGTAAATACCGCACGCCATAGCATTGCAGCGAGTGCCGTGATCTATGCAGGTGTAGATGCGCAAAATCTTAGATTTTCTGGCTTGAATCTTGCTTTAGAAAATCCAAATACAGATTTACGATTATTTGGTAAGCCAGAAGGTTTTGAACGTCGTCGTATGGGTGTGGCAACTGCACGTGCTGAAAGCACTGAGCAAGCACGTCAATTGGCTTTTGATACAGCGTCCAAAGTCACAGTTCAACTCAATGATTGAACCCATGTTTTTAAAAATTTACGGACAATAATTTTATGATCAACACGTCTCCTTTGTTGAATTACGTCAGTAGTAATCATGATATTCAAGCCATTAACCAATGGCGTACCGATGTAGAACAACAATTGCAGGAGGCGTTTGAACAAGGACAGCCCATTCGTGAGGTCATCCATGCCCGCTCTAATTTTATTGATGAAGCGCTTATTTTTTTATGGCAACATGCAGGACTTGATCAAACTGAGCTTAGTCTTTTTGCGGTAGGTGGTTACGGCCGCCGTGAAATGCTGCCCTATTCTGATGTAGACATCATGATCTTGTCAGAAAATGATTTAAATACCGAACAAGAACAAATCGTTTCTAACTTCATTTCTTCCTTATGGGATGTCGGCAACTTTAAACCAGGAGTGAGTGTTCGCACCATTCAAACTTGTTTTGAACAAGCGACGAGCGATCTAACTGTTGCGACTGCCTTGATTGAAGCACGCTTAATTACAGGTAATTCTCATTTAATCAAATGGCCACGCCGTATCGTGTCACAAACATGGACAGATAAAACTTTCTTTGATGCAAAAATGGATGAGCAAGCTCGTCGTTATGCACAACATAATAATACTGAAAGTAATTTAGAACCCGATATTAAAAATGCCCCTGGCGGTATTCGTGATATCAACCAAATCGGCTGGATTGCAAAACGTCATTTCCGTGTCAATCGTATTTATGATCTTGTGCATTTAGGCTTTATTTCTGAGTTTGAACTTGGTGTACTCGAAGAAGCTGAAAACTTTCTTTGGGAAATCCGTCATCATTTACATCGTTTAACCAAGCGAGATGAAAACCGTTTATTGTTTGATTATCAACGTGAAATAGCAGGTATTTTCGGCTATCAAAAAGAAGAAGGTAAACACATCAATTACCCCATTGAACAGTTCATGAAGCGTTATTATCGAACTGCACAACAAGTGTCGACACTCAATGAAATGCTGCTTGCCTATTTTAACGAGTCGGTCATCACCCCGCGTTTACCGAATTATGAGCGTAATATTGAAATGATCAATGAACATTTCAAATTGGTCGATGGCAAACTTGCAGTCCAACATCACAAGATATTTTCTGAAAATCCAAGCGCTATTTTAGAAATTTTTTATCTCTTGGCAAATCGTCCTGAGATTCAAGGCATACGTGCTAGAACTTTACGCTTACTGACTTTAGCTGCTAAACGCATTAACCAAAATTATCGCAACAATCCAACCCATCAAGCCTTATTTATGGCAATTATTCGTTCACCTTATCGTTTATATGACACGATGGTAGCGATGAAACGCTATGGCGTTTTGGGAAATTACATCCCTGCTTTTGGGCAAATTATGGGATTGATGCAGTACGATTTATTTCATATTTATACCGTTGATGCGCATACATTATTATTGATTCGTAACTTAAATCGCTTTAAAGAGCCTGAATTTGCCAAGGACTATCCTGTAGTCAGTTCCGTCTTCCAACGTTTAAATCGTAGAGATATTGTTTTCCTCGCAGCACTGTTCCATGACATTGCCAAAGGTCGTGGTGGTGACCATAGTGAACTTGGCGCAGTTGATGCGATTGAATTCTGTCGTGCACATGGTTTTACTGAACGTGAATGTAATCTTGTTGCCTACCTGATTCAAAATCACTTACTCATGTCGATTACGGCACAGAAAAAAGATATTTCCGATCCCGATGTGGTCAAAGAATTCGCTGAAAAAATTGGCGATATGGAACATTTAGATTATTTATATACCTTAACTGTTGCGGATATTAATGCCACCAATCCGAAGCTTTGGAATACGTGGCGTTCATCTTTGATGCGTCAATTATATACCCACGCACGTGATGTGATTCGTTCTGGTTTAGGTCGTCCCGTCGATTATCAAATGCTGATCGAAGATACCAAGTTTGCAGCCAGTGAAGTTTTAGTTGATGAGTTTGCCCTCGATGATGTCGAAAAAGTCTGGCAAGAACTCGGTGATGAATATTTCCTTAAAGAATCTGCTGATGAAATCGCATGGCATACTCGCGCCATTTTGCAGCATGGTGACAATCCTGCACCATTAGTACTCTTACGTGCGCACCGAAAAGCAGCACAAGATGCGGTACAACTGTTTATTTATACTCGTGATCAACCCAACTTATTTGCAACCACAGTTGCTGTGTTGGATCGTATGAATTTGGATGTACAAGATGCACGTATTATCACTGCAACCAAAGCCTTTAGCCTAGATACTTATGTAGTTTTAGATCGTTTTGGAACTTTATTGACTGATCCAGATCGTGAAGAAACCGTCAAAGAAGCTTTGGTAAAAGCTTTAAATCAGTCGGATAAATATCCAGGAGTAATGCAACGTCGTATTCCCCGTCAACTGCGCCATTTTGATATTGAAAATACAGTCGATGTCAGTTTGAATGAAGCCTTACAGCAAAACATGGTGGAAATTGCGACCCTAGATCAACCGGGCTTACTTGCCAAAATCGGTGGCTTATTTATGATGCAAGGCTTAGATATTCATTCTGCTAGAATCGCCACCTTAGGTGAACGTGCAGAGGATATTTTCTTCGTCACCAAAAATGATGGTACGCCTTTAAATACGGAAGAATCAGAGTTGTTTGCTTCGCAGTTAAAAGCCGCTTTGGATGAAGCGTCGCATCAGGTTTCCCATCCACACTAGTTTTTAGTGTTCTCACTTATTTTTATTTTCATATCATGGTAATTATTTCATGAACTCAAGTTTGTCTTTATTACATCCTTATCCATTTGAAAAACTTAATCAATTATTTAAAGATGTGCAACCCGCAGCGATGCCTTTGATTCCCTTGTCAATTGGTGAACCCAAGCATCCTGCACCTGAGTTTGTGAAACAAGCCATTATTGATAATTTTCAACATCTTTCTACTTATCCAAATAGCAAAGGTTTGCCTGAATTACGCCAAAGTATTGCCAATTGGTTAACACGTCGCTTCAAACTTAACACCATCGATGCAGAATCGCATATCTTGCCAGTTTCGGGCACACGTGAAGGAATTTTTTCTTTTGTTCAAGCCTTGATCAATCGTGAAGATACACCGTATGTGGTAATGCCAAACCCTTTTTATCAAATTTATGAAGGTGCAACGCTGCTTGCTGGTGCAAAACCTTATTTTATCAACTGTACTGAGGAAAATGGCTATTTAGGTGATTTTGATGCTGTGCCTGCTGAAGTATGGGAAAAAACAGCACTACTATTTGTCTGTACGCCGGGCAATCCAACAGGCGCTGTACTCTCCAAAGAACAGTTTAAAAAATTAATTGCTCTATCTGATCAATATGATTTTGTAATTGCCTCAGATGAATGTTATTCAGAACTATGGTTTGATGAAGCACCTACCGGTTTGCTTGAAGTGTGTGCAGAAATCGGGCGTGACGACTATAAAAATTGCATCGTGTTCCATTCCTTGTCTAAACGCTCAAACTTACCGGGAATGCGTTCAGGCTTTGTGGCAGGTGATGCAAATCTGTTACATCCCTATTTAAAATTCCGTACTTATCATGGTGCTGCGTTGCCTGTACAACATCAATTGGCTTCAATTGCTGCTTGGGACGATGAAGCACATGTGGAAGAAAATCGTAAATTATACCGTGCTAAATTTGAATTATTCCAAAATGAATTGGGTCATTTATTAGCATTAGAAAAGCCTGACGCAGGTTTTTATTATTGGTTAAAAGTCGACAATGACGAAGAATTTGCCAAAATGCTCATGGAAAAAGCCCATATTAAGGTACTTCCGGGACGTTATCTGTCCCGTGATACTGAACAAGGTAATCCGGGTGAAAAGCATGTGCGCATGGCATTGGTGGCGGACATTCAACAATGTGAACAAGTCATTCAACGCTTAAAAGCCATTTTATAATTTTGCGAATTTAGCAATATATTCAATATTTCTCGCTAAAATTATCCGCACTAAAAAATCCTCGACCTGTTGAGGATTTTTATTTCCAAAAGGATTACACAACACATAAACATTTTTAAAAAATATGTCTATACTGCTAAAATGTAAATAACTCTGATAAGAAACACAATGAATCACTCAGAACCACCTGTTCATCAGCGTTTTAGCCGAAAACACTGGCTCATTTTAGCAACACTCATTCTTGTTATTTTAGCGGTTATTTGGTTTTGGCAATCTAAAGATAAAAAAACTGAAAAAACGGTTTCTCAGCAAAAATCTGAAAACACACACCCCAAGGCAGCACTCACTGTTACGGTCATTCAACCTGAACGACAAAACTGGCAGCAAAAACTGACTGCAAATGGCAATATTGCCGCTTGGCAAGAAGTGGTCATCGGCAGTGAGCTGTCTGGACAACGCATCACCAAAGTTTATGTGAATGTCGGCGATCAAGTAAAACGTGGGCAAGTGCTGGCTGAAATTAACAGTGACAGTATTCGTGCAGAATTAGCCACTGCTAAAGCCAATTATAAAGAAGCACAAGCGGTACTCAACGATGCAGTTATTAATAATCAACGTATTCAACAACTGCGAAATACGGGTGCGATTTCCGCACAAGAAGCCACTCAATATCAAACCTCACAATCAACTGCCCAAGCGCGTTTAGAAGCCTCGGATGCACAAATCAAAAGTAATGAGTTACGCTTAGCACAAACACGTGTGGTTGCCCCTGACAATGGTGTCATTTCTGCACGTTCAGCCACCGTGGGTTCACTGGCGCAAACAGGACAAGAGCTTTTCCGTCTCATCCGTGATTATCGTCTGGAATGGCGTGCTGAAATTACAACCACGGATCTATACAAACTTAAGCAAGGCATGACTGCCAAAATTATTTCTCCAGATCCAGATCAAGATGCGGTTACAGGTACAGTCCGCATGATTGCCCCTGTGATCGACCCACAAACGCGCTATGGTTTGGTCTATGTCGATTTACCGCTTACGCAAGCAGTGCGTATGGGTATGTTTGTCAAAGGTGAATTTGAGCTTGGTGAACAATCTGCACTCACCATTCCACAGTCTGCGCTATTACTGCGTGATGGTTTTTCTTATGTGTTTATCGTGCAGCAGAATAACCGTGTGAAGCAGCAGAAAGTCAGTGTTGGACGTCGTCAAAATAATTTGGTCGAAATTTTAGATTTACCTGAAAATGTCAAACTTGTGGCTTCAGGGACAGGATTCTTAGCTGATGGTGATTTAGTCAAAGTGGCTGCTAATATTCCTGAAACACCACTGAGCAAGCAACTTGCATCCCATCAGGAGAATTAAATATGAATTTTTCTGCATGGTCGATCCGTAATCCCATTCCTGCGATCTTGTTATTTATTATGATGGGCTTGGCAGGATTGATGTGTTTTCATTGGATGAAAGTTCAACAATTTCCTGATATTGAACTACCGATGGTGACTGTAACTGCGACTTTACCGGGTGCAGCCCCGCCACAACTTGAAACTGAAGTGGCACGCAAAATCGAAAACTCGATTGCCACCATTCAGGGTTTAAAAAACCAATATGCCAATATTCAAGATGGCGTTGTTACCATTACCGCAGAATTTCAACTGGAAAAACCGTTACAAGAAGCAGTTGATGATGTTCGAAATTCGGTATCACAAGTACGTTCCGACTTACCTACGGATGTGCGTGATCCAATTGTTAGTAAAATCAATCTATCAGGTTCACCGATTTTAACTTATGCAATCCAATCTCCGAGCATGGACGAAGAAGCCTTATCTTGGTTTGTAGACTACGACATTACACGTGCCATGCTGCAAGTCAAAGGAGTCGGTGCAGTCTCTCGTGTTGGCGGTGTAACACGCCAAGTTGAAGTTGAAATTCAACCTGAAAAATTATTGGCATTGAATGCCACAGCAACTGATATTACTCGCCAACTGCGTTTAACCCAACAAGATGCCTCAGGTGGTCAAACTAAAATTGGCGGCAGTGAACAATCCATTCGCACCATTGCCACAGTCAAAACAGCCGATGAAATCGCAGCAATGGACATTGCCTTAAGTGATGGGCGGCATATCCGTTTAGATCAAGTTGCCACAGTCAAAGACAGTTTTGCTGAACGTCGTTCTGCTGCGTTGTTAAATGGTCAACCCGTGATCGGCTTTGAAATTACTCGAAGTAAAGGTGCCAGCGAAGTTGATGTCGAAAAAGGTGTGATCGAAGCCTTGGATAAACTTAAAGCAGCACATCCCGACCTCAAGATCACGCCAGCATTTAACTTTGTTACACCTGTCGTTGATAACTACAAAGGTTCAATGTCACTGCTTTATGAAGGTGCCATTTTAGCTGTTTTGGTGGTGTGGTTATTTTTAAGAGATTGGCGAGCAACGATTATTGCAGCGACCGCACTTCCCTTGTCGATCTTGCCTGCTTTAATCGGCATGTATTATTTAGGCTTTACTCTCAACATGGTGACGTTATTAGCCATGTCTCTTGTGGTTGGGATTTTAGTCGATGATGCAATCGTTGAAATTGAAAATATCATACGACATCTGAGGATGGGCAAAACACCCTATGAAGCTGCGATGGAAGCCGCTGATGAGATCGGTTTAGCGGTCATTGCAACCACATTTACCCTCATTGCAGTATTTTTACCTACTGCTTTTATGAGTGGTATTGCAGGACGTTTCTTCGTTCAATTTGGATGGAGTGCCGCACTGGCTATTTTTGCCTCTCTCTTAGTAGCACGTCTACTTACCCCGATGATGTCAGCTTATATTTTAAAACCATGGGTAGGCAAAGTTGAACAGCAGGAAATATCAGCCGAACCCACTCTAAATGATCAAGGACAGTCCGCACTTGCCAAAGACCGCAGTCAAGATGGTCGAATGATGCAAAGCTATATGCGTATGGTGACGTGGTGTTTAAATCATCGTTGGTTAACTTTGACTGGTGCGATTTTATTTTTTATTGCTTCAATTTTCTTAATTCCGCTATTACCAACAGGTTTTGTTCCCCCGCCAGATACTGGACAAACGCAAGTTCGTCTTGAACTCACTCCAGGCTCACAATTTAATGAAACTTTAAAAACTGCAGAATATGCACGACAGTTGATCAAAGATCATCCTGAAATTAAAAGCATTTATACCACTATTGGTGGTGGTGCCGCGGGTACAGATCCTTTTTCTGGTGGTGCATCATCTGAACCCCGTAAAGCAACTTTAACCATTCAAACCACTGAACGCAGCAATCGCTCAGTAAGCTTACAAGAGATTGAAAACGATATTCGACAGCGTTTAGCTCCCCTACCAGGCGCACGTGTTCAAGTCGGTATTGCAGGAAATAATAGCCAATACCAATTGGCACTTTCAGGCGATGACTCTGAAAGTCTCATGGCAACTGCATTAAAGTTAGAACGTGAGTTACGCACCATTCCCAATATCGGAAGCGTAACATCAAGTTCTGCCTTAATTCGCCCTGAACTGGTCATTCGTCCTGATTTTGCCAAAGCGGCTGATTTGGGTGTCACCACGCAAGATATCGCAGAAACTTTGCGTATCGCAACCGCAGGCGATTTTGATCAAAATCTTGCCAAGATGAATGTATCACAACGTCAAATTCCAGTGGTAATTAAGCTGAGCCTTGAAGCACGTCAAGACCAAGATTTGATTAAACGCTTAATGGTTAAAGGCAGTCAAGGTCCTGTTATGCTTGGTACGATTGCTGATGTAAGCGTCGAAAGCGGTCCTTCACAAATTGATCGTTTTAACCGTATGCGCAATATCAACTTTAATATTGAGTTAAATAATCAACCTTTAGGTGATATCGCAACACAAGTGGATCAACTTCCCACCATGCAAAACCTACCGCCTACAGTAAAACGTACAGATATTGGTGATGCTGAAGTTATGCAGGAGCTTTTTTCAAGCTTTGGCTTAGCCATGTTAACTGGTGTACTGTGTATTTATGTTGTTTTAGTCTTGTTATTTAAAGACTTTTTACAGCCTATCACCATTTTGGTAGCCTTACCTTTGTCATTAGGTGGCGCATTTGTATTGTTACTTTTAGCAAAAAGTAGCTTCTCTATGCCGAGTTTGATTGGTCTGATTATGCTGATGGGTATTGCCAGTAAAAACTCGATTTTATTGGTGGATTATGCCCTCATCGCCAGACATGAAAAAAATTACTCACGTTTTAATGCACTCTTAGATGCTTGTCATAAACGAGCACGTCCGATCATTATGACGACCTTGGCAATGGGTGCAGGTATGTTACCAATTGCGCTAGGAATCGGCACAGATCCAAGTTTCCGCGCGCCAATGGCAATCTCTGTTATTGGTGGTTTAATTACCAGTACCTTCTTGTCACTTTTGGTGATTCCTGTGGTATATACGTTTATTGATGATATTGAGAATTTTTTCTTTAAACGTAAAAAGCGCAGTCAACCAATCAAAGTGGAATAATTTATTTTCTTTCATTCTTATAAAAAGCCGATATTAAAAGTATCGGCTTTTTAACATTTTGTATTCTGTATTGAAAATAATGACTAAGCCAATAACTTTGATTAGATGCATGATAATGAGAAAAACAAGTAAGTTGTTTATTTATATGAAGCTCATAAATAAATTAAGATTGTTCTTATTTTAAAAATTTCATTTTTTAAGTTGCAGTATTGAAACTGCAAACTATTTTTCTACAAAAAAAATCCCATGTCGTTATGCATGGGATTTTTAGAATCTTGGCTCTCCCACCTGGGCTCGAACCAGGGACCTGCGGATTAACAGTCCGTCGCTCTACCGACTGAGCTATGGGAGAAAAGTAGATGGCTCTCCAACCTGGGCTCGAACCAGGGACCTGCGGATTAACAGTCCGTCGCTCTACCGACTGAGCTATTGGAGAATCTGATGCGCATTTTAGGGAGGAAATCGCAACTCGTCAACCAAATAATATAAAGAAATGAATTGTTTGCTGCATAAATATGCATTTTAAAAGAAAAATCTTTTTAAATTACATTTTATGTTGATAAAACATCCAATTTCTCAAACTTTTGTCTTATCTTAAAGTGGACTTAGCTGATTTCGTTAACGACTATAGATGTGTTGTTTGACTTTTATTTTAATTATTCTCACTTAAACTTAATCAGATCTTCCTTACTGATATGTTAAGTCTTAACTTTATAGGCCAAATCCAATTCTCGATATGCTTTTAAGTCCTCAATTTCTTTATAAATTTGTTGTTGTAATGCATCTCGAAAATCAATCATATCCTGCATTGTTTCAATCTGATCTACACATAAACGTGGCATAAATTTAAAATAAAACGGAATTCTTTTAGGAATCATATTCTTTGGAATAGAAGGAATCACTTCACCTTGTCTTAGAAATTTGCCGATTGTAGGTTGACTTAATATTTTTTGAAACCATTTCTGTTTCAGTAAGATATTCACATCTAAAGCTAAATCAAAAACCTCATCACCACCTAAAGCCACAAAAGGTGCAATGTCATAATTAAACTCTTTGGCAAGTTTTAGAAAGCCAAAACGCTGCTTCCAAATCAGTTGATAAGCCTCACCTTTACGCTTAATAACTTCTCGCCCACCGCCCGGGAAAACGAGAATTGAATAACCTTGCTGCATCGCCTCACGTGCATACGCTTGAACCCCATCCACACCACCTACACGTTTTACGACTTCTTTCCATACTGGAATATAAAAATGCATATGGTCAGCCATGCTTACCACCGCAATTTTATGTTCGTTAAATAAATAATCAATTAGAATCGGCGAATCCAAAATTCCATAAATGGTATGATTTCCCACATACATCGCAGGTTTTTCAGAATTTAAATTCTCTGCACCTAAGAAAGTAGGACGAAAGTAATAGCGCTGCAAGGCGCTAATTGCACGTAATAATTTTGAGTTATGTTTAATTTCTAAATGCTTTGATGTCATGTTGTATCCTTACAAAACATTGATCTAAACCATTTTATAATAAAAATCCCCTCTACTTTCAGGAGATGAGCAGCACTGCTGCGTAAGAGGGAGAGGTTTTAATTTAGTAAATCTCCCTCATCCTAAGCTTCTCCCTGAACCATATATGACACAAGAGAAGGGACTTTCAATCTATATTTTATAACAATGACGTATACTGAGTTTTCACAAAGCGAGTTCCCTCTCCTTTTTTAAAGGAGAGAGTCAGGGTGAGAATCAAAAAATCAAACCACATGCTTTTGCACAAGAATCGAACCGACAGAATAGCCTGCACCAAATGAACATAACACACCATATTCACCATCATTGACTTGATCAGCAGTACGATGCAAAGCAATGATCACACCTGCAGATGAAGTATTAGCAAACTCATCCAAAATAATTGGCACTAAAGCTGGGTCTGCTTCGGCAACTTCTCGCCCTACAACCAATTTTAGAATTAACTCATTCATATTGGCATTAGCTTGGTGTAACCAAAAGCGTTTTACATTTTCAGCTTGGATTTGATTTTTTTCTAACTGCTTGGTAATGATTTTTGCAACCAGAGGACAGACTTCTTTAAATACTTTACGTCCATCTTGACGAAATTGCTTATCATCACGTGAGGTCAGTTCAGAACTATTTAAGAAGCCAAAGTTATTACGGATATTGTTTGAAAATTGTGTGAATAAATGTGTATCTACAATTTCAAAACCAGTTTTAGTGGTCGTTTCTTCAATGATTGAAGCTGTTGCAACATCACCAAAAATAAAATGACAATCACGTGAACGGTAGTCTGTATGTCCTGACGTAATTTCAACATTGACCAATAACACACGACGAGCACCAGTTTTCACTGCATCATAGGCTTGTTTCAAACCGAAAGTTGCCGCTGAACATGCAACATTCATATCATAAGCATAGCCTTGAATGCCAAGTGCTGTTTGAATTTCAATCGCAACTGCTGGATAAGCTCGTTGCATATTTGAACATGCCAAAATAACCACATCGATGTCTTCAGCAGTTACGCCTGCATTTTCCATCGCTTGTTTTGCTGCAATTACACCCCATTCTGCCTGAATAGAAAGCTCATCTTCAGAACGTTCTTCTAAGCGTGGACGCAGACGGTTAATATCCAATACACCTGATTTTTCAATTACATAACGACTTTTAACACCAGAAGCTTTCTCAATAAACTCCGCACTTGAACCACGACGTGCAGTGATTTCACCTGATGCAATTTTTTCAGCATTATCGCTGTTAAACTGTTCCACATAAGCATTTAAACTTTCCACCAATTCTTCATTGGTAATCACTTCTTCAGGATGATACAGACCAGTACCAGTAATACGGATGCCCATGTAAAACTCCTTTTTCAAAATTCACAAATATTTCAAATTATGTCTATTCTACCCGATTCCGAGCTTTTCCCATACCTTTTGTAAGCGAGTTGGTGAAATCGGCATCTTAGTTTTCATAGGTTGAGAAAATAATGAGATACGTAACTCTTCAACCATAAAGTAAAGTTCTTTCAAACGTGCATCATTTTTAAACTTAAATAATTTATCCATCCAAGGGTCAATCTCTTGAATTGCAGCGTCATCTCGATTTAGATTATTCGGCAAACGCTCTAAACGCAATAACAAAGCTTTTAAATAACGTGGATATTCTTGCCATACATCGGAAGGTTTTGAGTAAACAAAATTCGCCAAATTCATTAAATCCAATTGATCTTCAATATCATCCATATTTTTAGCAAATACAGATTGATCTAGCATAAGCAAATGCTGACGGATTTCTTGCCATTGAATATAAATATCACTAATCAGCTTTAACGCTTCTTGCCCATGACTTAAAAATGACTTTTTCACTTCATCTATTAATGTCGCAAATTCTGTGGCATTAATCGGTAAATCTTTAATTGCCATTTGTAAAGTTGCATAGACCAACATTTGCTCAAGCTGTGCTTTATCGCCCAAAGGTGAATATGCCAATGCCAATGGCTTAGAAATTTGCTTTTTCAACTGTCGAATCAAATCACCAAGTTGCATGTGAATCAGGCGAATTACCCCTTCACGATGTTGTTTGATGGCTTCGTTTTGATCATTAAAAGTTTGGATGACAATCCCTGATTCATCTTTAACATCGAGCACTGCAAATGCTTTAGTCGCAACGAGTGCTTGATATTGTTTGACGACTACACCTGTAACTTTTTGCGAAGCTTCAAAAACAAACTGTTCAGGAAATACTTTAAACTCTCCTTTCAACTGTTTGACAGGACTATGTGTTTCAGTACGACAGCGCGCTTTCAACTCATTTAAATCACGCCCTTTCTCAATCACACGCCCTTTTTCATCAATCACTTTGATCAAAGGCAATAGATATTGCTCTACCCGTTCAAAAGAAAAATCTTTAGCAGTAATTTGTTCGCCACGTAACTGGAAAGCCAAAAACTCAAAAATATGTTCACGTAAATGCTGTGCATCCACGATGTTCATAAGTTTTTTGGCAGTATCAGGAATCGGCACCAAGTTACGGCGCTTATCTTTTGGCAAAGCTTTGAGTAATGCTTCAATTAAATCCAAACGCCATCCCGGAATGCCCCATGACCAAATATTCTCATCAACTTGTGGCAAAGCTTGCACAGGAATTTTTACCGTTGCCCCATCTTCATCATGACTCGGATCAAAACGATAGCTCGCCGCCAAACGCAATTGCCCATTATGTAAATAATCTGGGAATTGTTGCGTGGTTGGACGATCATTCATCCACAAATCATCATCATCGACAAACAGATAACGTGGATTCTTCGGCTCTATCGTTGCGCGCCAATCCTCAAAACTACGACGACTGGCAATTTCTGCTGGCACTTTAGACGCATAAAACTGAAAAATAGTTTCTTCATCGACCACCAAATCACGACGACGTAATTTGTCTTCTACACGCTCAACTTCTTCAAGTTTCAGTAAATTATGCTTTAAAAATGGAGGGGTGATTCCCAAATTTCCTGTGGTCAAAGCATCACGTAGAAAAATCTCATGTGCCGCAGGCTGATCAACCTTTTCATAGTTCGTTGCACGTTTCGGTTCAATGATCAGTCCGAACAATGAAATCTGATCATAAGCATTGACCACACCCGGTTTTTTCGCCCAATGGGGTTCGAAATAATGATGTTTCAACAAATTCGGTGCAGCCAATAAAATCCATTCAGGTTCAATCTTCGCCAAAGTACGCAAATAAACCTGTGATGTTTCCACCATTTCAAATGCCATTACCCAAGGTGTATTGGTTTTATGCAACGTTGAAGCAGGGAAAATTCGAGCTTTTTGCTGACGCACCGCCATAAACACATTACGCTCATCGGTTTTATTGGCAATAAAAGACAATAAACCAGTCAGTAAAGCACGATGTAAATTTTCATAGCTGGCTTTCTTTTCATTAAAAGACAGTTTTAAACCTTGTGCTAAATCAAGCAATTGTTCATGGGTTTTCTTCCACTCACGTAAACGCAACCAACTTAAAAAATGCTGTTTCGCAAAAGTACGGCGTTTATTTTCGCTCATATTTTCACGATTTTCAGCCAAGGTATTCCATAATTTTAAATAAAATAAAAAGTCCGAATCTGCTTCACGGAACAAGGCATGCTTTTGATCAGCTTGCATTTGCTTATCCGCTGGACGTTCACGAGGGTCTTGTACAGCAAGTGCTGCAACAATAATCAGGACTTCATTTAACACACCAAAATGCGCCCCACCTAAAATCATTCGAGCAAGACGTGGGTCGATTGGCATTTTCGCCATTTGTAGACCGATTTTAGTTAAATCATCTTTTTGTTCATTATAAGCCCCCAACTCAATCAACAACTTTCGACCATCATTCACTAAACGATGATCAGGTGGCTCAATAAAATCAAACGATTCAACAGAACCTAAACCTAAACTTTGCATTTGTAAAATGACAGAAGCCAAGTTGGTGCGTTTAATTTCAGGTTCGGTAAATTCAGGACGGCTTTGAAAATCCTCTTCAGAATACAAACGGATACACACACCCGGTGCAATACGACCACAACGTCCTTTACGTTGATTGGCTGCTGCTTGAGATACTGCCTCAATCGGTAAACGTTGCACACGAGAACGATAGTTATAACGTGAAATACGTGCAAAACCGCTATCAATCACATAACGAATATTCGGTACAGTTAAAGCCGTTTCAGCAACGTTGGTGGCAATAATAATACGTCGTCCACCACCCGATGGATTAAAGATTTTCTGCTGTTCAGCCAGCGCTAAACGTGCATATAAAGGTAAAACTTGGGTATGTTTCGGACCGAACTTATGCAAAGTTTCTTGTAATTCTCGAATTTCTTGCTCAGTACTGGCAAAAATCAAAATATCTGCATGTTCAGGATGCCCTTTAGTTTCAGCATCATGAAAACATTCTTCTACAGCACTGACCACCGCACGCGGTAGATTTTCCTCAAAATCATCAAAATCGTCATCATCACTACCACCAATCGACATTTCTGAAATAGGACGATAACGGACTTCGACAGGATAACTGCGCCCTTCTACTTCAAAAATTGGTGCGTTATTAAAATACTGACTGAAACGATTGATATCTAAGGTGGCAGAGGTAATGATAATTTTTAAATCTGGGCGCTTTTTTACAATTTGTTTTAAATAGCCCATGATAAAGTCGATATTCAACGAACGTTCATGCGCTTCATCAATAATAATCGTGTCATATTTATTTAAATAACGATCATTAGACAGTTCAGCAAGCAAGATACCGTCCGTCATCAAACGTACAATAGAATCATTTGAACCTTGTTCATTAAAACGAACTTTAAAAGAAATCGACTGTCCAAGTTTTTCGCCCACTTCTTCAGCGATCCGCTGCGACACACTGCGAGCAGCCAAACGTCTAGGCTGAGTATGTCCAATCATGCCTGTTAAGCCACGCCCTGCAAGCATGGCAATTTGGGGAAGCTGTGTCGTTTTCCCCGAACCTGTTTCCCCTGCCACAATGATAATTTGATGCTTTTGAATCGCTTCAATTAATTTGTCTGCATACTGGGTGACAGGCAAATCTTGATTGAGCTTAATCGTCGGTAGACTTGCAAGTCTTTTTTTGACCTGATGATTTGATTTTTCGAATAATTGTTGAAATTTTTCAGGATTCGCCTCTTTGCCTTTTTTCAGCCGACTTAAACGATGACGATCCCGAACCATGACCAATTGATCGACATTGAGCTGATTTGGCACAGATACACTTTCCTAAAAATAAAAATTTGAACGCAGCATTTTACGCTGTACGCTTTCAGAATTAAAGATCAATCTATTTTTAGCGTTCCGATTTTAAGAGGTAAATCGCCACAAAAAGCCAATACAGATAAAAAAGCACAGCTGTGATACCTAAGATAAAATGACCACAAAGAAAAATACTGTCATATATCACCTGATAAAAAGGTGCAACTGAAAACATATTCATCGGAATCGCCATAAACATTAACATGAGTATATTCAAAGCAAAAAACCATAGTTTCATTTTGGTGAAACTCAAAAGAATGGCAAAAAATAGCCCAATAATCCCTGCTTAAATAAATAATAACGGCTCATCAGAAGTATATGTACTAAACTCATTAAAACGAATAATACCTTCCTGTGTATAACCCGTCACACAAAAAGCATCATCATAAGCAAATGCAACACAAGCACTCAACGAAGCAATCAATAAAATAAAAATAGCAAGGAATTTGTAATGCCTAGTGCTCATTATTTCATTTCCAATCTGAAGATAAATTTATATAAATCAAATTTAAAATGATAAAAACTAAGTGAAAAATTAAAAATCCAAGCAACCAAAAATTGTCACAAAATTTCACACTGTCATGGATGATTTGGTTGAGTGGTATCGTCACTAGACACAAACTTAAAAACTGTAAAACACACAAACTTGTAAACAACCCAATCCACCACGGACGGGAAAGTTTCAAAAAAGACATCGGTGAAAAAAACCCAACATTCCTGCAACACCAAATACTATACTATCGTCAGCTTGAGAACCTAATTTTATGAATATATGTCACAACACCCTTTTCATAGTAGCTCATGACACACAAGCCCGCATCATCAACATTCAACGCGCAAAAACTTGCAAGCAAAAAAAATGAGCATAATAATTTTAGAGTAATTGCTTCCAAATATTTTTTAATATTCAAATTCATAAAAAACAAATACCAAACTCAACACAATAAATAGTAATTCTCCTATCGCCCAAGCCAACAACCAATAATTTTGACAGTAGACAATACTGTCATAAACCAAATACCGAAGGCGAATCAATCATGTTACTTAAAAAAATTGTTTGCAGAAGAATCAGCACGACAAAAAACAATAAATACCAACCTCGATGATAAGACAACAGTAATGGTATAAACAAAATCAAAGCCGTCATGGCACTCATATTAAATATACTTGGATCTTTGCTAATACCCCCATTCAATTCATTAAGTGACCAAACTGTATTTTGGCCGATATATTCATACAAACAAAATTCACCACGACTGCCCACCAAACAAAGTGAAGCAATACACAGAAAAATGACTGCCAAAACTCTCAAAACCTGACTGATGATCATAAATACATTTTTATCTAAAAAAGTCATCTTATCTGAATATATTTTAGACAATGAAACATTTTTTATCATTTTTTTGAGAATCACCCTTGAAAATAGCACTCCCTGACTGCATGTTGTTTAAAGAGTAAAAAGATTACTTTGTCATTCAACCATCATATTTTTAATGCTTTAATAGTTTAGAAATTATGTTGTATGAACAAAATGATCAATTTGTAGGAATAGTTCTGGAGTTTGGCTAATTCGGATTTTCCGATATTAACCATAAAAAAATACTATTTCCCCAATAAGTAAAATTGCATTATTCTATTTTTAAATTAAAGACTAACCTCAATCATGGAGATAATGATGAGCTTAATTAATACTGAAGTTAAACCATTTAAAGCACAAGCATTCCAAAACGGTCAATTTATTGAAGTTACAGAAGCTGATCTTAAAGGAAAATGGTCTGTAGTTTTCTTCTATCCTGCTGATTTTACTTTTGTTTGCCCAACTGAACTTGGTGACCTTGCAGACAACTATGCTGAATTCCAAAAATTAGGCGTTGAAATCTACTCAGTTTCTACTGACACACACTTCACTCACAAAGCTTGGCACGATTCTTCTGAAGAAATCAAAAAAATCCAATACGTAATGGTTGGCGATCCTACTTGGACACTTGCTAAAAACTTTGAAGTTTTAATCGAAGCTGACGGTCTTGCTGATCGTGGTACTTTCGTTATCGATCCAGAAGGTAAAATCCAAATCATCGAAATTAATGCGGGTGGTATTGGTCGTGATGCTTCTGAACTTCTTCGTAAAGTTAAAGCAGCTCAATATGTTCACGGTCATCCAGGTGAAGTTTGCCCAGCTAAATGGAAAGAAGGCGATGCTACTTTAGCGCCTTCAATCGACTTAGTAGGTAAAATCTAATATTTATTAGATTGAACTGATTGAAAAACCACGCTTTTTAGCGTGGTTTTTATTTTCCGATGAATATGTCAATGTGACCAAATCGCAAGTTCATAATCATCTAAGTCTTTAAAGTGAAAACGACGACCGCCAGGAAAACTAAAAATTTCTCGTACAATCGTTCCACCTGCTTCTTTGACACATTGTAAACTTTGCTCAAGGTGATCACTATATAAAATAATTAATGCACCGCCTGCGCTTTGCACATGATTAGATTGAGCAAAACCACCTTTAATCACACCAGTATCAAACTCACAATAAGATGGTCCGAAGTCAGTAAAAGTCCAGCCTAAATTTTGATAAAATTCTTTAGACTGGTGAATGTCTCTAACATTAAACTCAATATAATTAATTGATATTTTTTCATTACTTGTACTATGAATCATTTTATTTTTCCTCTATTTCATAAATATAAATAGATTTTGATGTTATTAAGCTATATATTAGTTTTAATAATTTGAAGAGATACTAAGTTATTGTATTTGCTTACTTAAACGATCAACTTACTTTAACAACTCTGGTATCCGATATTTTCCATACATTTTCTGCACATTATTTTTTGCTTGCTCAAGTTCTATGCCTTTGGCCGTAATATATAAAGGTTTTGTACTTTGACCTCTTAAAATTTCACAGTACGAAGGTGTGCCTTTAAAGCCATTCTTTGCAACACCAATCACAGGAATCTTACTGTCTAAAGCCTCATACAAATATTGACCTAAGCCCTTGTGTTGACCCTCTCCTAAAGTGACATAACCATCAACCACAATCATTGTGATTGGCTCTTTTACTTGTTTAAATAATGCCAAAATACATGGCAATTCACGTTTATAAAATTGTCCAGATTCATATTCCGCAATTTCTTGTACATTTAAAGTGTAGCTTTGCGTACAATGCTGACTTGTCCAATCCTCAAAAACTAAAGCTACAACATGTGCAAAACTTTCAGTATAAGCAACATCGAAAGCAATAATCATAAAATACCCAAGCTATAACTTTTTAATTTAGCGGTTAATAACATATAAATAGCAGAAAAATGAAGAATTAAATTACAAATCTGTCATATATTCCCCAATATAAATAGACTAATTTCAAAATATGCAGAAAACAACTTTCTGCAAAATAATCAAAAATTATAAGGGGTTGCTTATGGGATCAATGGTGACCGTGACTTCTTGGAAGTACAATGCATCTTCACGGTATTTAAAAATTTTTTATAACAATGGTTCTGGTGAACTCTATCATCCTGTGCCAGAATTCATCTACAACAATCTATTACGCTGTCAAGACAAAACGGTATTTGTGCAAAAGTATTTAGAGTATGATCTGCACTTTACTCGGATTAGCATTTTATAGAATCAGGCTTGTCCTGATTTTTTTATCGTAGATAATCCTTATGCGTCACCATAAACAGTCCCGCCCCCAAAGATAACGTGGTACTTAAAAAGCGCTGATCTTTTTTAACTTCTTGGATAAAGTTTTTTACCTCACTGGCATGTGAAATCACGTTATCCACAAAAAGCACTCCACCATTTTCATTGATCATTTTACTTAAATGCGGCCAGTATTTAACATATTGATCACGCTCTGCATCCAGTAAAATAAAATCATATTTTTCATGAGATTGTAATAAAAAATCGTAAGCATCCCCTACCCAAAACTTAATAACATCATCTACTGCAAACTCTTTGGCATAATTTTTAGCTTGAAGTGTCCGTTGTTCTTCTATTTCTAAAGTTGTAATCTGCCCTTGAGTCACCTGCGCAGCATCTGCCAACCATAAAGTTGAATACCCTGTAGAAGTTCCAATTTCTAAGATTTTTTTGGAGTTTTGAATACGAATTTGCATCGCTAAAAATTGAGCAGAATCAGGCTCTATGTTGCGATAACGCTTAAGCCGATCACACTGTGTTGCATCATATTTGATAAAAGACTGATATAAATGGTTAATTTTTTCAACAAAGTCTAAACTTAAGCTCATAATTTCAATCCTTATCCTATTTTATTTAGTTTTAATATTGCATTTATTTAGGTCAATCACATGACATTTAAAAATAAAGTGCAACAAATCCTTTTATCTATCCATATTTGAAAACCAATCTATCTAATTGATTCGTCAAAAAATGCTATTTTCATCCACTATTCTACTTTAAAAATCTGAAAAATATCTTGTTATTTTATTGAGCAGTGAAAATTAAAAAACCCCTGAATAATCAGAGGTTTTTTACAATTTAAAAGTTTTTAATTACAGATTAGTCACCTGTATAACCTTTTAATTTTAAACGATATGCATGAAGTAATGGCTCTGTATAACCTGATGGTTGCTCAGCACCTTTAAATACTAAATCATAGGCAGCTTTATAAGCAAAACCATCAAAACTTGGTGCCATTGGCGTGTAAAGTGGATCATTAGCATTTTGCTCATCTACGATTTTTGCCATACGTTGCATTACTTCTTCAACTTGTTCTTTGGTTACGATACCGTGACGCAACCAGTTTGCAACGTGTTGAGAAGAAATACGTAATGTTGCACGGTCTTCCATCAAACCAACGTTATTGATATCTGGAACTTTCGAACAACCTACACCCAAGTCAACCCAACGAACCACATAACCTAAAATACCTTGTAAGTTATTTTCAAGCTCTTTGGTTTTTTCTTCTTCAGTCCAGTTTGTATCTGTCGCTAAAGGTGGTGTTAACAAGTCATCTAGTGGTAATGCATCAGTTTTTAACAACTCTTGTTGACGAGTTGAAACATTACATTGATGGTAATGGATTGCGTGAATCACCGCACCTGATGGAGATGGAACCCATGCACAGCTTGCGCCCGCTTCAGGATGCTCAATCTTGGTTTTATACATATCTAAAAGCATATCTGGTTTAGGCCACATTCCTTTACCAATCTGTGCTTTACCACGTAAACCTGATTGTAAACCAATCATCACGTTACGGTTTTCATACGCAGGGAACCAAATTTGTGCTTTCACTTCACCTTTACGAACGAATGGACCAGCTTCCATGAAGGTATGAATCTCATCACCTGTACGATCCATGAAACCTGTGTTAATAAAGATCGTACGATCTTTCGCTTGCGCGATACAGTTTTTCAAGTTGACAGAAGTACGACGCTCTTCGTCCATGATCCCGATTTTCAACGTTTTCGCTGGTAAACCTAGAACTTGCTCAGCACGTTCAAACAATTCAACTGCGAATGCAACTTCTTCAGGACCATGCATTTTTGGTTTAACGATGTACATCGAACCTTTACGTGAGTTCTTGTTCTCGTTTTCACCTTTGATGTCTGCAAAAGTCAACAATGGTGTGATCAATGCATCCATAATACCTTCGTAGATTTCAGCACCATCTACAAGGATCGCAGGGTTTGTCATCAAGTGACCTACGTTACGAAGCAACATCAATGAACGACCATGAAGCGTCGTTTCACCACCAATTAGATTCTTATGTGTACGGTCTTTATTTAATGTACGTGTAACGGTTTTACCATTTTTCTCGATAGACTCTGAAAGATCACCTTTCATTAAGCCTAACCAGTTACGATAGCCTTCAACTTTCTCTTCAGCATCCACTGCAGCAATTGAGTCTTCTAAGTCTTGAATGGTGGTTACAGCAGCTTCTAGTACTAAATCTTTTACGCCAGCAGCATCAGTTTTACCGATTGGGCTATTCGCATCAATTTCAATAATAACATGTAAACCATTATTTAATAATACGATTTCAGTTGGTGCAGCTTCTTCACCATTAAAGCCAACAAATTGTGCTTCATGTGCCAAAGTCGTTGTTGAACCGTCTTTTAAGGTAACAACAAGTTTTTTAGCTTCAACTGCATATTTAGTTGCATCAGCATGTGAACCATTTGCCAATGGGAATGTTTCATTTAAGAAATTCTTTGCAAATGCAATAACTTTGTCACCACGAACAGGGTTATAACCTTTACCTTTTTCCGCGCCACCTTCTTCAGAGATCACGTCAAAACCGTAAAGTGCATCATATAAAGAGCCCCAACGTGCATTGGCAGCGTTTAAGCAATAACGTGCATTACGTACAGGTACAACCAGTTGCGCACCAGCCAATAATGCGATTTCTTCATCGACATTTTCAGTAGTGATTTGGAAATCTTCTACTTCTGGTAATAAGTAGCCAATTTCTGTAAGGAAAGCTTTATAAGCTTCGAGTTCAAATTTATTGTTGCGGTGCCATTCATCAATTTTTGCTTGAAGATCGTCACGCTTAGCCAATAATGCCTTATTTTTTGGACTAAGATCGACAACAACTTGCTCGAAATCTTTCCAGTATTTTTCGCTGTCTAGACCTGAGCCTGGTAAAGCTTCATTTTCGATGAAATCGTAGAGTTCTTTAGCAATCGCTAACTTGCCTTTTTGAATACGTGCAGTCATTGTCTTTCCTGATATTGCTACTTTTTATAACAAGAGATTCTTAGTATACCGATTTATACCTTGCTGAATAGTAATATCACATTCCTAAATAGTAAGCATTTTAAATTGAATACATGGTTACATCATTCAATTAAATACTGTTCAAGAAGCGAACAACATCAACAATTTGAATACTCTTCCCACAGTGTATAAAGTTTTTAAAATGTCGACATTAGACTTAAGTGCCAAGAACGCCGATTATTTCATCATTTTAATGCCGATATACTTTTTATCATCCCCGATTAAGCCATGAAAAATATCGAATGTCGATAAAAGCTTGTGAACAATGTGTTTCATTTTTTCATAAAAAAGCACTCTTTCGAGTGCTGATTTGAGATTATTCAACTTGTAAATCTTTGCCTTGAATTTGACGATGCTCAGATTGCAAATAATCGTCTGATTGCATTTCAAGTAAACGTGAGCGTGTACGCTCAATTTCAAATGCTAATTTTTCACCTTCATAAATCTCAATAATCGTGTCTGCCGAAGTCAGTAACAACTTTACTCCACGATCATAAAACTCATCGACCAAATAAATAAAACGGCGTGTACCTTCTGACAAAAAGTCATTTAAATGCGGTACATTACTGACTAAAACAGTATTATAAATATTCGCTATTTCAATAAAATCAGACGGACTACGTGGTTTCATACATAGTTCAGAAAAATCACACCACAACACATCCTCAGTATGTCCCAAAGTTTGTACCACACGATTATTGATCATAATCGGATCTTTAGACACTGCTTGTGATGACACCAATGCATTAAAACGCTCTGCCATCCATGCTGTATTTGCTTCATTGAGAGGCGATTTAAACAATTGTGCTTGTTTTAACACACGTAAACGGTAGTCCACCCCTGCATCGACATTGAGCACAACACAGTTTTTCTTGACCATTTCAATGGTTGGTAAAAAACGGTCGCGATGGATACCATTTTTATATAAACCATCTGGTGCAATATTGGATGTTGCGATTAAGGTAATACCACGCGTAAATAATTTCTGGAATAAATCACTGAGAATCATTGCATCGGTGACATTTGATACAAAAAACTCATCAAAACAAATCACCACAGCATCTTTATAAATTTGATCCGCAACCAAATCTAATGGATTACGTTGTCCTGAAAGTTTATTTAACTCTTTATGCACAAATTGCATAAAGTGATGGAAATGCATACGGGTTTTACGACGAAATGGAATCGAATCATAAAATTGATCCATTAACCATGTCTTACCACGCCCTACACCACCCCACATATAGACACCTGTTGGCGAAGTCTGACGGCGGAAACGACGGAAAGCTTTTTTAGATGCCTTATAACGGTGAATGAGTTCTTGCCAAACACGATCTAACTCATGCACTGCTTGCGCCTGTGCTTCATCGGGCAAAAACTGCCCAGATGACAAAGCTTGAGCATAACGCTCAGCAGGAGATACGGGTGTAAATGCGGTGCTATGTGCTGATTTCTTGTCTAACATATTACGAATACTTTTAAGGGCTGATGGAAGTATAGCGAAAATTACAATGTGATAAATAAGACTTTGTCATTAATTCATCCTTGCTATACAGAAAAATTGTTTATTTGCCGTACTGGCGCGGGCTTTGCCCAAACCAACGTTTAAATGCATGATTAAATGCCGCAGGTTCAGAATATCCCAATAACTCAGCAATCATTTCAATTGAATATTCTTTATATTCAATCAAACGCAATGCCTTATATTTGATTAATTGCTCTCGAATTGCTTTATAACTGGTATTCAGTTGCTGCAATTGATGACGCAACGTACGTTCAGGCAGATTCAAAGCTTGTGCAGTTTCTGCCATTGTTGGAATTACGCCTTGTTGTAATTCCAAATAATCATTGACTCGCTGAATCAAAACAGGAATTTCATTTTCAACCATACTGAGTCGTTGAATTTCCTCAATACACTTTGCTTCATAAACTCGATTGGTAATCGGATCTGCAGATGGAATTTTAACATCGACCACATATTTATCTAACCAAAACGCTGCTGTTTTACACCCAAAATGCAAATTAGCACCATAATAATCATAAAACTGTTGCAATGTTTCTGCATCTTCAGGCTGCTGAAATGGCAGTTCGATCCGCATATCAGGCACAAATAATCCCATCATTTTATAAATATCTTGAAGAAATTTATAAGTTCCTGAAATCTCACACTGCGCACGTAACAAACCCATTTCTGTAGTTAAATCAACAGGCTGATAACTCAAAGCGATTTGCCTTTGATTCTCAATCGTGCTTAATTCGCCATATAGATGAGTTAAACCCTGAAAACGTATACCATTTTCAATGGCATCACCCACCGTATTACAAGTCACCAATAGCATCAACAAAGGACCATAACCAGCCAAAGCATAATGTTGACCAATAAATAATCCTGTTTCAGGCTTGACACCTTGCCCAATAATTTTTTGAATATCCCATTCTAAACTTGGGTGAATAATTGAACTTGGATCGAGTGCATCTGACTGAATTCCGATGCTGGCTAGGCGTTCATCCACATCAATTCCTGCATTACGCATGCCCTGAATCAAGTACATCAAACCAAGTATCGATCTTTTCATCATCATTACAATATTTTTTACTGCCTGTTTTTTACTATACTCTAGTCACTTTGAACATTGCCGATTTGATCAATTTTTCTGTTAATAGAATCATGTTACTGCTGCCCAAATTCCTTTAATCTTGGCAAAATCAAAAAAACTGGGTTTTAAAAATGTGTGCAGCAAGCTCAATGACTAACAATAATCAGCAAAATACGCAAACCACGCAGATTGCCATTATTGGTGCAGGTTTTGGCGGATTAGCGATGACAATTCGTTTATTACAAGCCAATATTCATGATTTTATTATCCTAGAAAAAGCGGATGATGTCGGGGGAACATGGCGTGAAAACCAATATCCAGGTGCTGCTTGTGATGTACAGTCCCACATGTATTCATTGTCTTTTGCCCCGAAGAAAGATTGGTCAAAACGTTACGCCGAAGCACCTGAAATTTTTGACTATATCCAAGACCTTATTAAAGAATACAATCTTAAGAAATATATTCAATTCAACCAAGAGGTTGTTTCTACTACATACAATGAAGAGCAATGTCATTGGCATTTAGTCTTAAAAAATGGGCAAAAAATTGATGCACAATTTGTAATTTTTGCATCTGGTCCTTTACATGTGCCACAAATTCCCAAAATTAAAGGCATTGAAAAATTCAAAGGTGAAGTTTTCCATTCTTCTCAGTGGAATCATCAATATAATTTGAATGAAAAAAATGTCGCTTCGATTGGGACAGGCGGAAGTGCTATTCAATATATTCCTGAAATTTCCCCTAAAGTTAAAAATTTATACGTTTTCCAACGTACAGCAGCTTGGGTTATTCCACGTGATGAACGCAAATACAACGATCTAGATAAAAAATTATTTAGTCGCTTTGAATGGTTTAGAAAACTGCATCGCGCACGTTTATATTGGTCAAATGAATCCCGTGTTGTCCCGATTGTGCAACCACAAGTCATGAAATATGGACAAAAACTGGCTGAAGCATTCATTAAGTTTCAAGTCAAAGATAAAGCGATTGCAAAAAAATTGACACCTGATTATGTGATGGGTTGTAAACGTATTTTAATTTCCAATAAATATTTCCCAACATTTAACCGTGAAAATGTGGAACTGATTACGGATGCGATTCAGGAACTTACTGAAAATAGTATCATCACCAAAGATGGTAAAGAACGTGCTATCGATTGTTTAATTTATGGTACGGGTTTTATCACTGACCCTCGCATTTATTTAAAATCATTTGAATGCTATGGTTTAAATGGGATTGAACTCAAAGATGCTTGGAAAGATGGCGCTGAAAGTTACTATGGTATTACCACAAAAAATTTCCCAAATCTGTTCCAATTATTAGGACCAAATACAGTACTTGGACATAACTCAGTTATTTTCATGATCGAATCTCAAGTTAACTATATTTTACAACTGATCCAATTGGTCGATAAAACCAAAACCCAATCTGTGATGGTAAAACCTGAAGTTCAAGATCAATTTAATGAAGATGTACAAGAAAAACTGAAAGGTACAGTGTGGCAGTCTGGCTGTGTCAGTTGGTATCAACAAGATGGCGGTAAAAACTTTGCCTTATGGCCAACCTATACATGGAAATTTTGGTTACAAACCCGTAAGGCTAATCCAGCCGATTATGTACTGCTAGGTCAAAAGCAAAATACAAATAAAAGCACACGTGCTGCTTAAAACTTTCGCTATAATGGGCAGATATTGATTATCTGCCCTTTTTTTATGCAATCTCTCTGGCTTATCTTTCAACTTTTATTTTGTCTATTTTTAGGTTTTATTCTGGCGCGTAGACTGCCTCAATGGCTAGAAAAAATTGCTTTTAAGGTCCTGCCTTATTTTACTTATATTTTATTGGTTGCGATTGCAATTGAATTTGCACAAACCTTAGATCGTATTGCTCATCCTGCTCAAATTTTGAGTGATGCTATTTCCATTGCGTTAGCAACCTCTGTAGGTGCTTTTTTATGCTGCTATATTTTATTTAAAAGTATCGGTTTGCAACCTACACAAGGCAAAGTTTCAGCAGACTTGTTAATAGGTTCGTTACTCAATATCAGCTATGCCTTTATTGCATTGGCTTTGGGATATGGCTTGTCGGTATTATTTAATCATTTTGATTATCAGCTTCATGTGAGTACATGGTATTTACTTTTAGTTTTTATGGTACTGATTGGTTTAGATCTCGCCTATTCTCCACTAGATCGTTCTTGGCTAAATTGGAAAATCCTTCTTGTGCCCATTGGTTGTATTATTGGTTCTATTTTAGGGGCTATCGTATGTTCATTGATGCTAAATAATATCAGTCTAAAAGACCTCATCATGCTTTCTCAAGGTTATGGTTTTTATTCTATGACAGGAATTGTAGTCACTGAACTCCGAAATGCTCACTTGGGAAGTATTGCATTAATCAATGACTTATTTAGAGAAGTTTTTGCGATTTTATTGATGTATATGGTCGGCTGGCGCTATCCACGTTCTGCGATTTCTTCCGCAGGTGCAACAGCCATGGATGTGACTTTACCCATGGTAAAACAAGCGTGTGGGAATGAATTTATTCCACATGCGATGGTCAGTGGATTTGTACTGTCTGTGCTTGCACCAATTGCAGTAAGTATTTTGGCTGCTTTATAAATCTTAATTCTCATGATCAGCTGGAGCATAATGAATATTGATCACTTTATTTTCTTTCATTTCTAACAGACAAAGTCAAGTATCTAAGCTTGGTTTTTGTGGAAATATTATAATTTTACTTGCAGAATTTTTATGTATTGTAAGTTTATCACTCTTGGCAATCATCGCTGAAATCTCATTGACTGTTTGCCCTAAGTGCGATTGCACACAAAAACTCTTTATCGCCTAATTATAAACTCTCTGTTTATACAGTTCTAAACATAAAGGTGCAATCAATAAAAGCAACAGTAAAATAATAACAAGTCGTTTAATTTTGGACATTCAACATCTACTTTTTCTTATTCTGATTTATCTTAAATTAAAATTCTAAAATATATTTCAATAAAAAGAAAACCTTTTTAAAAAGGTTTTCTATAAAATTTTATTCACAATATAAAGTCTTACAACGTCGCTAAAATATCTTTCAATGTCTGACTTGGGTTCTCAGATTGGGTAATTGGACGACCAATCACCAAGTGTGTAGAACCATCTAACATCGCTTGTTTAGGCGTTACAATACGCTTTTGATCATCCGCATTTGAACCTACTGGACGAATACCTGGTGTAACCAAAGAAAAATCTTGACCTAAATCTTCACGTAGCATTTTCGCTTCTTGTGCAGAACACACCACACCATCTAAACCACTATCCTTTGTCAATTTCGCTAAACGCTTCACTTGCTCAAAAGGTTCAATATCCAAACCAATATCACGTAAATCTTCACGTTCCATTGAGGTCAGTACAGTGACTGCGATTAGTTGCGTTGCATAATTCCCTGCTTTTAAACGCTCAACACAAGTTTCCATCATTTTACGACCACCAGAGGCATGGACATTCACCATCCATACTCCCATATCGCCTGCTGCACATACTGCTTGTGCTGTGGTATTTGGAATATCATGGAATTTTAAATCAAGGAAAACTTCAAAATTTCGACTATGCAATGCTTTTACAATAGAAGAACCTTCATGTGTAAAAAGCTCTTTACCTACTTTTAAACGGCAAAGTGATGGATCTAATTGATCAGCAATTTTTAATGCGTCATATTGGCTTTTGGCATCTAAGGCAACAATAATACTCAAGAGATTCATTTCCATCACAATAAGGTGCCTTATTATAGGGATATTCCTCAGGAGTACCAAGAATTAATGTGAAATGTAAAAGAGATTAAAAATATTTATGATAAAAGCAAAAAACCCTCAATCTTTCATTATTTTCAATGATTGAGGGTTTATAAAAATTATAATGGCTTAGAATTTTTATCTTCAGGATATACATCCATCACGGTTTTTTCATGACGTACACTTGCAGCTGCTTCGGCTGCTGCCAATTGAGCACTTTGAATCTGCTCTTTGCGTAAATGATCAATGTCTTTACGCAAACGGCGAATTTCCCAATTATTTTGAAATACTCGGAAAACCTGTACGCCTAACAACAATCCCAGAACAATCCCGATTGCTAAGGTTAATAAAAGTAATAAACCTAAGCGCATTGCTGGAACTTGAGTAAACCAAAGGTCTACTGGTAATTCTGTCCCATTGATTAAAACCAGTGCTAAAGAGTAAACAAACACTGCAACCAAAAGTAGACCTAAAATAAAGCGCATAAACACCCCATTCGAATTTTATTTATTCGCAGACTCGTTTACTGCATCACGTAAAGCTTTACCTGGCTTGAAATGCGGTACAGCTTTTGCAGCGACTTCTACTGACTTACCTGTTTTAGGGTTACGCCCTACACGTGGTTCACGATGATGCAATGCAAAACTACCAAAACCACGGATTTCAATACGATCATCAGCAGATAATGATGCGATCATTTGATCAATCATAATCTTCACTGCTTCTTCCACTAATGGTTCAGCTAAGTGTGGATTTTTAAGCGCAATTCTTTCAATTAAGTCAGATTTGTTTAGTGCTTCAGTTGTCATCCTACGACCTCAATTTCATTTTAATGCTATTTAGCTTACTTTGAATAATATCCTTTTTAAATACAAAAAGGTAGCGCAGTGATCGTATACTACGCTACCTTTTACAGTATTTGTATAAAAAGTATTAATTAATTACATTAAATAATACTTTTTTACAGCAACTTAGTGATTCATTTGAGCTTTGATCAAGTCACCAATCGTTTTTGGACCGTTGTCTTGAGCAGTTGTTGCAGTTTTCAAGTTAGCAACCGCTTCTTTCTCTTCAGCTTCATCTTTCGCTTTGATAGACAAGTTGATAGAACGAGATTTACGGTCAACATTGATGATTTTCGCTTCAACTTCTTGACCAACTTCTAAGAATTTAGTTGCATCTTCAACGCGATCACGGTTGATTTCAGATGCTTTCAAAGAAGCTTCAACTTCGTCAGCTAACTTAACAGTAGCGCCTTTAGCGTCAACTGCAGTTACTGTACCTTTAACCAACGCACCGCGTTCGTTAGCAGCTAAGAAGTCATTGAATGGATCGCTGTTCAATTGTTTAACGCCAAGACTGATACGGTTACCTTCTGCATCTACAGACAAGATAACTGCTTCAACTGTGTCGCCTTTCTTGTAACGACGAATTGCTTCTTCGCCTTGTTCGTTCCAAGAAATATCAGACAAGTGAACTAGACCGTCGATACCACCGTTTAAGCCAATGAAGATACCAAAGTCAGTGATAGATTTGATCGTACCAGAAACTTTTTCACCTTTCTCATGTGCTTTAGCAAACTCTTCCCATGGGTTAGCACGAGTTTGTTTGATACCAAGAGAAATACGACGACGTTCTTCATCAACTTCAAGAACCATAACATCAACTTCGTCACCGATCTGAACAACTTTAGATGGGTGGATGTTTTTGTTAGTGTGGTCCATTTCTGAAACGTGTACTAAACCTTCAACGCCTTCAGCGATTTCAGCGAAACAACCGTAGTCAGTTAAGTTTGTTACACGTGCTTTAACGATAGAACCTTTAGGATAACGGTTCATGATCGCTAACCATGGATCTTCGCCAAGTTGTTTAAGACCTAGAGAAACACGGTTACGCTCTTTGTCAAATTTAAGTACTTTAACAGTAACTTCTTGACCCACTTCAACAACTTCTGAAGGGTGTTTGATACGTTTCCAAGCCATATCTGTGATATGTAGAAGACCGTCAATACCACCAAGGTCAACGAATGCACCGTAGTCAGTAAGATTTTTGATTGTACCAGTAACTGTTTGACCTTCTTCCAATTGAGAAAGAAGCGCTTCGCGGTCAGCTGAAGATTCAGCTTCCATAACTGCACGACGAGATACAACAACGTTGTTACGTTTAGCATCAAGTTTGATAACTTTGAATTCTAACTCTTTACCTTCAAGGTGAGTTGTATCACGGATAGGACGAGTGTCTACAAGTGAACCAGGTAAGAACGCACGAACTGGACCGATGTCAACAGTGAAACCACCTTTAACTTTACCAGAGATAACACCAGTAACGATTTCGCCATCTTCAAAGATTTTTTCAAGTTTAGTCCAAGTTTCAGCACGTTTTGCTTTTTCACGTGATAAAACAGTTTGACCCATACCGTTGTCAAGCGCTTCAACAACTACGTCTACTGTATCGCCAACTTGAACTTCAAGTTCACGTTGTTCGTTTAAGAATTCAGCACGTGATACAACGCCTTCAGATTTAAGGCCAGTATCAACAGTTACCCAGTCAGAATCGATACTAACAACGATACCTTGGATGACTGCACCCTTTTCAACGTTGAGGTTTAATTCGCTTTCTTCAAAGAGGGCTGCAAAAGATTCGGTCATGATATACCTAGAAAAGTCAGCGGTCTTGGATCAGACAAGGCCGGTTTAGTTAAGTCTCCACATAGTCCGTATAAAACTGATCAGGCTATGCTTCCACTAAATTTGTTATTTTGCTAATTGAGCATTGATAAAATCAGTCATCAATTTGAACACTTCATCGATATTTAATGTAGAACTATCAATGATATATGCATCTTGTGCTGGCTTTAATGGAGCGACTGTGCGTTCCATATCACGCTTATCACGTGCCTGTATGTTAGCTAAAATGTCGCTTATTTTAACATCCAAGCCCATCGCCTGCAACTGTTTTACTCGGCGCTCTGCACGTGACTCTGCTGAGGCAGTCAAGTAAATTTTGGCTTGTGCTTCAGGGAAAATAGAAGTCGCCATGTCTCGACCATCTGCAACTAAACCAGGAGTTTGTGCAAATGCACGTTGGCGTTCAAAAAGTGCAGCTCTAAGTACAGGAATTGCTGCAACTTTTGAGGCAAACTCACCCACTCGCTCGGTTCGAATGGTTTCGGTGACATTTTCGTCATCTAAGAAAACTTGTGTTGCTGACGCTGCTTCTGTGACAAATTTAATGTCTAAATTTGTTGCAATTTTCTCAGATTGTTTTAAGGCTTCTACATCATCCAAACAATCAAGCAAATTATGTTTATGCAATGACAATCCAAGTAAACGATAAATCGCACCTGAGTCTAATAAATGAAATTGATAATGTGCAGCTAATTTTGCTGCAAGTGTACCTTTACCTGAACCACTTGGCCCATCAATCGTAATAATTTGAATCGTCATTGATCTTCCAGTTTACGCCATAGACTTTGCTAATTTCTTAAAGCCAAGTGTAATCGCTAGTTTGAGCTGTGCAAGTATTAATTTACTCACAAAAGGAGCACGTGCTTGTAATTCAATCGTATAATCAACACGGGTTTTATTTGGCGCAAGCTCAGTAAACTCAATAATACCCAGATGATGTTTGATTAAAGGATTGTTAATCAACTTATATTCAATGCGTTTATTCACATCTAATAAGGTAATTTGTTCTTGGATCGGTTTAATTGGCCCTAAACCCATACGGCGTACAGAACCTACGCCATCTGGACGCTCTGGATCAGCAGCATCTTTGACACGCACAACTTGTATTGGCGCAAAAGCTTGATTATACGTCGCATGTTTTGAGAGCAACTCAAACACCTGATCAACTGGGGCATTAAACTCTTGTTTTACTTGCATTGAATTCATTTTTATTTCCTTTGAAGTGACAATCAATATTGTCAAAGTTTTATGAGTTTAACTTATTTTATTTGATCTTTTAATGACTTTTCGAGTATACGTTGCTGCTTTTTTTGTTCACGGCGCATTTTAAAAAAATCAGAAAGCTGTTGTGAACATTGTTGTTGCATACAACCGCCTTCAAATTCAAAAATATGGTTGTAATAACCATTTTCTAATAACTGTCGACTACTGACTAAAGAACCTGCTTTTGGCTCAAGCGCAGCAAAAACCACACGTTTTACTCGTGCATGAATTAATGCCCCTACACACATTGTGCAAGGTTCTAAAGTGACATATAGGGTTGTATCTTCGGGTAAACGATAGTTTTGAATATTTAAACAAGCTTGGCGAATGGCTTGAATTTCAGCATGTGCGGTAGGGTCATGCGCAGAAATAGGCGTATTGAAGCCCTGCCCAATGATTTTACCTTGACTTACCAGCACCGCACCCACAGGGATTTCTCCCTGTATTGCGGCAGATGCTGCTTGCTCGAAAGCCTGCTGCATCCAAAATTCATCTTGTATTTTTTGCGTATCTGTCATTGATCAAAATTAAACAATCACGTCATATTGTCTTAGCAATACATTCCAACTTTCAATAGTGGTGGTTGGTGGATTACTTGCAAGAATACCTTTTAGCGTCATTGACTCAACTTCTTGCCATTCAGGTGATAAATCTTTATCCACCAAACGTGCACGTACACCTTCTACAAAGTCAGGATGACGAATTTTCCAATCAGAAATTTGTGCTTCTAATTCAAACACTTCACTCCAAGGATGCACTTGGCGTCCCCATTGCCACAACAACCATGTGATTGCCGCTGTACTTGGTGAGCCTTTTTGCAAGTTTTCACTGGCTTGGCGTAACCAATCACTGCGTGCTTCGCTAAGACCAATAATCGCTTCATAGTCTTGTTGGAAATTTACACCACGACAAACGCTATGGATCACATCAAGTGAATTTTGTAATGGACCTGGAGAAACTGGACGATGCAAACTATTTAAAGTGTCATCTAATGCACGGAAGTCACCCGCTGGATAATGATCCCAATCGATATCAATTAGCTTTTGCAACACCACATCACGTTGTGCATCACAAATATGTGTCGCCCAACCAATACCATAGCCACCTGCCGCAGTCATGATAGAGCCTGTTAAACCTGTAAATAAACCTACTGGCCCACGATCGGCAAGAAAGCGTGTTGCACCCACATCTGGATACAAGCCAATATTCACCTCTGGCATCGCTAAACGTGAGTATGGCGTTACTAAACGAAATGGTGCAGCCATAAATAAACCTAAGCCACCACCCATCACATAACCTTCACCCCATACCACGACAGGTTTTGCATAGTCATGTAGAAGTAAATCTAATGCATATTCAGTCTTAAAGAACTGATTGGCTGAATCAGCTTCATTATTAATGACCAATTGGCGTAGTTTTCTGACATCGCCACCTGCACAAAATGCTTTCGGTGTAGTTGAATCTAACCAAATGGCTTTAACTTGATCATCTTTATGAAAATCTTCAAATAACTTCAATAAAGCTGCAACGATGGACTCATCCAAAGCATGCAAAGATTTTGGACGATTTAAACGAATAATTCGCCAACCATTGGCTGCTTCTTCGATAATTAAATCAGGATGATAGGTGTTGATTTCAGGAGAATTTGTCATGCGTCCAGCTGCCAGTCAATTGGCTCAATGCCATGTTGTTTCAGATAATTATTTGTTTTTGAAAATACTTTACAACCAAAAAAACCACCTCTATTCGCTGCCAAAGGAGAAGGATGCGCAGCTTTTAACACCAGATGTTTTGTTTGATCTATACGTTGCCCTTTACGTTGTGCATAAGCGCCCCATAAAATGAACACCACATGCGAACATTGTTCATTGATCACATCAATGACCGTATCGGTAAACTCTTCCCAACCTTGTTTTTGATGCGAAGTCGGCTGCCCTGCTTCAACAGTTAAAACACTATTGAGTAAAAGTACACCTTGCTCTGCCCATTTGGTCAAGTCACCATGCTTAGACACACTCACGCCAAGGTCAGTATTTAATTCATGGAAGATATTACGCAAAGATGGCGGTAATGCAACCCCTCTTTGCACAGAAAAACTTAAGCCATGTGCTTGCTTCGGACCATGATATGGATCTTGCCCCAAAATCACAACTTTCACATGATGCAAAGGTGTGGTATCCAAAGCATTAAAAATCAGTGAATTTTCAGGATAAATTTGTTTATTCTGAGCAAATTGTGACTTTAAGAATTCACGGAGCTGATCCATCTTCGGACTCAGCAAAAACTCAGCTAATCCTGCTTTCCAACTTTCATCCAAGCGAACTTGATTTAATTTTGCTTGCTCTTGTTCAGTGAATTGCACTGTGTCCCATCCTTCCTTTGCTCCTAGCTGAAGCCAATCCATCTTAAATTTAAATTATATCTACTTTATGGAAAATTACAGCTTCACTTGTAAATCTACTTCAGGATTTTGAAACTTTATCCCTTTTTTCAATTTTTCATACATGTCTGGATCATGCCATTCGGCTTGAACTTGCTCTGAAAATACAATTTGATCCAGACTTAAAATACCCATTTGTTCATTTTCAATATCTTCAAGAAAACTTTGCGCATAACCCGTATCTGTTTCATGCACAATTACAGAATAAACTTCCACATCACCTTCTCCATTTTGAGTCACAGTTGACTGCAACACTTGTTGCGCCAAATAAAAGAAAATTCGTGAAAATTGTTCTGCTGATGGTGACACAGGCAAAGCCACCCAACGCGCACTAAAAGTTTTACAGGCTTGAATATAGTCCGCACTATCCTCTTGCCAGAAGCAAATCGCATGGTCAAAACTATCAAAAATATCTTTAATCACGCCTTTGAGCAGACCGAAGTCATAGACCATTTGACCATGATCAAGCTTCGAAGCTTTAAGCAATAATTCTACTTTATAACTGTGCCCATGAATCGAACGTTTACAACGATCCGAGGTACAGTTACGCACAATGTGTGCATTTTCAAATTTAAATAACTTACGAATTAGCATGGGTCAAATTATATAAAAACAATAGTGAAGAAATTTGATTATAAAGCAAAATACAGGTGCTGAGGATTAATTTTATCGTTCGTTGCAATAGGCAAAAGGTATAAACAAAAATTCATCAAATTTAGCGCATAAAATCAACTCAGACTTACAGCATATTTTATTTAAACGTGCAATGTGTAGTTTTTGTCCAACAATTCAATTTAAAATGGCGCTAAACTTCGAGCATACACAGTGACCTGATTATTTGTTCGCATCAAATAACTACTCATTTGACGATTACGGTTATTTAATGCCACCTCAATTTCAGCTTTAAAATAATTACTTTTAACGTCGAATACTTTACCAGCAAGGGTTTTATTTGCACTTTCAATACTTTTAAAAACATCAGTACTTAATAAATCCTGCACATTACTAAAATTTTCCATCTTTTCTTGTTTTTGTTTCTGCAATGTTGCCACACTTGCGGCATTGAGTTTCGGATCAATTGCCGCCAAAACCAATGCTGGTGCTGTATTTATATTAATTTTACTCGCAACATCGGGTAATGCAGACACATATTGTTGAATTAAGTCGTACTTTTCACCGTCAAAACCACGAACAAGCTTCAACTCTTCTACGCTAAAAAATGGACGATTTGCCGCAGAGTATGGTGGTTGCAAGCCATTATAATAATTACTTTCAGCGCCCATTGCGCCCATCGGAATATCATCCTGATCTTGCCAATCAATCACCGCCTGACTCAGCTCTGCGGGTAAACCAACACGCATTAAAATTCGTTCAAAATAGGCTTTATTCTCTTCATTTACTTTACCTTCAGCAGTCAGCAAGCTATTGAGATTAAATTTTCCTGACTCATCTTTTAATCTGCCAGAAATAAATCCACCCTCAACTGGAAAAGCAGGCATTGGTTTTGCCCACATTTCCTGAAAATGATCACTATTTGCACTATTTTGAGCATCTTGAATCAGAAGTTCGGAGAAAAATGCTTCTGCACTTTTTGCATAATTTAAAGCTTGATTCTGCCGCATCAATATTGCTGTGTCTTCATTGGTGGCATACTGTCGTTTGGCAATACTTGCAGCAAGAATGGTTGCCAAAGCCACCATCACTAAGATTATAATTAATGCGATCCCTTTTTGCTGCTTCATGATTTTCTCTAATTATTTTTTACTATAGCTCTTTCGGAGCACTCGCACTTGGTTGTTCGCGCAAAAACTCTGTATTTAACAAACTAAATACCCATTCATATTCAACATCACGGATCATAACTTTGATCTTCATTCCACGTGGCAACTGACGTTCATTAAAAGCATTTTCATCTGGCCAGCGATCGCCCTCATTGGGATTAAGCACACTGATTTGATACTGATCCACATCATTTAATAGCACACTGGATAAAGGCTGCGCTGCTTCTGACAAGTTTAGATTGGCATATTTCAAACGATATAGCTTTTTATCCTGTGCATTATAAACATATTCAATCCGCTCAAAACTGGCAATGCCTTGTTTTAAAGGATCAGTCATGCCTGTTTTACTAAAACTGATCCTTTGATTTTCAAGTTGTAAAGCAGGTAAAATCTGTTGTCCTAGACTGGCAGTCACAGGAATAGTCTGTAAAGTATCACGCTGTATTTGCTGATACGCTTGTTGTAATTGACCGAGATTTTGCTCATGCATCGCATTACGGTCTTTCACTTTGCTCAAATAATCAAAAATCTTCCAGCCCAATGCTGCTAAAACTGCAAAGATTGCAATAGCAACCATGAGTTCAATCAATGTAAATCCTTTTATTTTAGTTTTATTAGACATACCTTAAACTCAAGCTAGGACTGTACATTTTTTTGTGGATAGTTGAAAAATACAGCATTTGTAATACCTGCTTCCACTTTATTGGTTTCAGGATTATATAAACTGATCTGAATATCAATTTTTTTAATATCGGGACTAATGGTGGCTTCCGCTTTTTTATCAACTTGCCATGTTTCACCTTGTGAAGTGATTTGTTCAGACTGCGTACCAGTTAGCTGTTCATTGTTTATTTCCATCAACGCCACTTGGTTTTGAGCAACAAATTGCGCTTTGGTTCGTAAAATTGAATTTGCCGTAGATTGCGTATATTGCATTGCAACTTTAGTTAAAGCCATCGCAGCCACGGCAAAAATTGCTAATGCCACCACCACTTCGATTAAGGTAAATCCTGAGACACGATTTAATCGAGTACTGCTCGATCGTGTCGCAAGTCCGAAAGCTGTGCTTGAGGAGCGAGGAATAGCAAAGTAACACTTTGCCCGAGCGCAAAATGAGAAACTACGTTTCGAATGTTTAAATGTGTTTTCAGAAGATTCAACTCGTGCGAAAGCTGTATTTAAGCATTGAGAATGAACCGTATCAGTTTTTACTTGACTACTTGCAGGAGAAATATTTAGCCAATACTTACTTTTCATCAGTCACTTTCCCTAAGTAATCCAAATCAATCAAATCACCAATCGGTTTTTGATCATAATACATTTGAATTTTGACAGGTTTGGCTTCGCCATTGCCAAACCAAATCATTTTCGGGGCATTATTTCCCAGCAAGTCTGCATTATTGGCATTTTGATAACGATGCTCTTGACTTTGTACCGCAAATGAAACTCGCTCAGGTAAGCTACGTAAATCAAAGTCTTGCACATCTTTCCACGGTTTTTCCTCAATTACTCTTAAACTTTTATCTGCGCTTTCTGTATAAGGTTGGTATTGCACAAGTTTATAGCGAAATGGCGCGACATCAGTTGCTGGTAGGATATCTAGTGCATATACACGGGCTTGATCCTTGGCATCTCGATTAATTTTCTTTAAATCAAGCAATAAAAACTCTCGTGCTTGCAATGCCTTACGATGATCGACCCCATCGATATTTAGCACGATCAAAGATGCCATGATACTGATAATCACAATCACCACCATCAATTCAATCAAGGTAAAACCTTTTTGAATCACAACTGATAATGGCTTATTCATGATGAAGTTAGACTCTTAATTCAACGGATTGTGCATGTTTTGGCATTAACAAAGCTTGATCAATTAAGGCAACTCGCAGCGTATCTCGCGAACCCAAATAACGCTGATAAAAGCTCGAGTTAAGAATTGCTGCACCTCCATGGGTGATTGACCAAATCGATGCCAGATAATCACGCCCTGACATTTGACTTTCAATTTCTGCCAAATAATGGTCTGTCATCCGAATGATAATGCGTAAACGCTGCTTGCGAACTTGATAAAGCTCATTGAATAAATGGTGAATACCTTGTCCTGTAGTGGATAATCGCTCTTCAATTTGATGAAATAACACGGTACGCTCTGGATGATGCAAATGATGTAGCATAAAAAATGCCAAATGTTCAGGGAATTCTTTCTCTGTATCCTTGACCATTTCTAATAACATCTGCTCATTACGAATAATCAGCAACATGTATAATTCATCTTTACTCTGAAAATGTTTATAGAGCGTCCCTTTTGCAAGATCTAATTCGGCAGCTAAAGCATCAAGCGTCATGCCTGATTCACCATTTTCTAGCAATAACTGCTCAGCAACCTGAAAAATTAAAGCTTCTCTTGCTCTAAACTGAGCCTGACGATCCATCTTCACTCGATAAACTCTCTTCTTAATCTTATATCTATGCCATTCAATTCAATTTTGCTTGAGCAAATTTTCAAAATTTTGCGATGTAATGAATCCAATTTCCTCAAGGGTTTTATCATATACATCGCTTAAAGCTTTGGCTACATAAGGAACGTATTTTGGTTCATTGGTTTTACCCCGATAAGGCATCGGTGCTAAATACGGACTGTCAGTTTCAATCAACACGCGGTCTAATGGCACTTGCTTGGCAACATCTCTAAGATCTTGTGCATTTTTAAACGACACAATGCCCGAAAATGAAATGTAATAACCACAATCTAAAACAGCTTTAGCCGTTTCCCAATCCTCAGTAAAACAATGCAAAATACCGTGAGTCGATTTTTCAGCACGAATAATATCTACAGTGTCATGTTTTGCAGAACGTGTATGTACCACCACAGGTTTTTTAATGATTTGTGACGCATGAATGTGTCGAGCAAAACACGCTTTTTGTTCAGGAATAAATTCAGTGCTATGAAAATAATCCAAGCCTGTTTCACCCAATGCCCACGCTTTTTCAGCTTGTGCCAACTCAACTAATTTCTCAACTGTTGCGCTTTGCATGGTTACGGCATCTTCACACGGATGCACGCCCACGCTATAACCGACATCAGCATGTCGAGCTGCAATCTGCGATAGCGCAATATGATCATCTAAATCTACAGAAATTCCCATAAATTTAGACACACCACCTTCACGTGCTTGTTGTAGTGCTGCATCCAAATCTCCACCATAAGGTTTAAGATCTAATAAAGTTAAATGACAATGGGTATCAACAAACACTATTTTTCCTACATTTCTATCTATGGCAGCTTACATTGTGAAACTATTACGTTCAGAAGCTTTCACCCCTGCCAGCAATCTTTCTGCTTCATTTTTGTAATACATGCCTTTTTCACCACTGAGTTGGATTCCAAAACCTTGTGGCTTTTTGCCAGATTGTTTTTGCGAAATCCAAATAACTTTTCCTGTTAATGGAATCTTTTGCGACTGCTCAGGTAAAGTTGCTAACAGAAAAATCTCTTCACCCATTTTTACATGCTGTGTAGAAGGAACAAATAAACCGCCACCTTGCACAAAAGGCATATAACTTGCCTGTAAGGTGTCTCGGTCTGGAATGACTACTTGTATTAAACCGCCCATACGTGGTTGCATAATTATTCCCCCAAATTATGAAACATTCATTAATTGTATTGAAAGTTGGTCAATCATTAGATTGGTTTGTACATTTTGATCAGCATTTCTTTTAGATTGCTGCAAGCCTTCATAGATAGAAAATAATACCTCTAAAGCATATTGTTCCGCGAGTATATTTAAAGCTAAATCTGTATTTTTTATTGTTTGCTGTAACTTTATTGCCACCACATCCCCCAATAAATACTCAAACATTTCCATAAAATCTTGAAAATTGAGTTCTTTGTTCCACTTTGTTGCAAACTGCATCGGCATGCTTTTTTGCATCACTAGTTTTTGCCAGTCTTGCACAAACTCAGCGCGACGATTTAACCAGTCTTTTTCAGCCAACTGCATGGCTTGTAAAGGCATTTGATTGGATAAATTCATTAACAACTGAATTTGCTGCGTAGATGCTGTAGTGAAATGATTTTGCAAATAAGCTTGCGCTTGCTCAAGTGAAATACGATCTAAGGCAAAATGTTGTAAGCGACTGCGAATAGTAGCAGGCAATTTTAAATAGTGCTCCGCCAACAAAATGATCACCACTTTTTCGCCCGGCTCTTCTAGGGTTTTTAGCAAAGCATTGGCAGAGGCAATATTTAATGCTTCTGCAGGCTCAATAACAATGACACGCCAACCATCCACCGTTTGCTGCACAAAAGGCAAAATTTCACGAATTTTTTCGATTTTAATCTTGGCATTTTGCTTTTTATTGTCTTCATCGGTACTGATGTAAACATAATTAGGATGGGTGTCTGATTTAAGCCACAAACAACTACTACACTCTCCACAAGCAGCGTGACTTTGCTTATTTAAACACAACACCCAAGACAAAAAATGTTGGGCAAATGCATGTTTACCACAACCTTTTTTACCATAAAGTAATAATCCATGACCAATTTTTGGAAAACGCCCTGTCAGCGTTTCCCATACTTGTTCTTGCCAAGGATAGACTTGATCATTGGATGAACTCATTTTCATTGCTGTATCCAATTATTCAAAATTTGACACATCCATCGCATTAAAACGGTCTAAATCTGCTTGCGTATCCACACCTGGAGGTAAGCTGACTTGTGCAATATCAATGGCAATACGATGACCATTTTCCAAAACACGCAACTGCTCCAAACTTTCCAGTTGTTCGAGTGAACCCATTTCCCAAGTCACATAGTCTTGTAATAAACGTACACGGTAAGCATACAACCCTAAATGACGATAAGCTTGAGAATGCAAAGCTTTAGAGGCTTGCTTTGCACCATCTCGATCATAAGGAATAGTGGCACGACTAAAATATAAAGCTTCGTTAAACTTACTCATCACCACTTTGACGATGCTGTCACGTTCAAACTCTTCAAGTTGATGAATCGGTTCACACAAGGTCGACATTGAACAGTCTGGTTTTGCCACCAACAAATCAGCCACTTGTCGCACTAAAGCTGCAGGCAATAAAGGTTCATCACCTTGCACATTGACAATAATATCATCTGCTGCCCAGCCCTTAATTTGAGCAACTTCACTGAGCCGATCTGTTCCTGAAGGATGATCAGGATTGGTCATCACCACATCCACACCTTCTGCACGACAAACTTCTGCAATACGCTGATCATCCGTTGCAACACATAAGTCATCAAAATCCAAAACTTTTTTTGCTTGGTCAACAACACGTAAAATCATGGGACGATCATGAATCAGCAGTAGGGGTTTAGCCGGTAATCGAGAGCTCGAATAACGTGCTGGAATAACGATATGTTTCATTACATTAACCTTGTGAAAGTGGAATACCCAACTCAGCCAATTGCTGATTTAAGACTTGATAACATTTAGATGAAAGCACTGCTTCCACTGGAATTACCCAAATTTCACGTTGAAAATCTGGATGTTGTTTTAATAAGGGTAATAATTTCACTGCGTCTTTTTCAGTAGTAATAATCGGATTGGCATCTTCAAACTGTAAATCGCTAATTTCATAATCATAATGATCAGGGAATTCATGACATTGAAATTGATGCACACCCATACTTTCTAAGGTGTTATAAAAGCGCTGCGGAAAACCGATACCAACCACTGCATAATAATCCAAACTTGCATCAAAAATTTCGGCTTGGTCATAGTGAGGATTCAACAAATATGGTTCGGCTACTTGCAAATGCATATTTAATGCAGATTTCGGTTGATGAGCATGTTCAATGACCGTACTTTGCTCTAGTCTTGACACAGGCTCTCGCAAATAACCTTCTGGCAAAAGCTTTTGATTACCCAAGCCTCGATTATTATCCAATACAATCCATTCGATTTGTCGATCTAGTGCCCAATGCTGTAAACCATCATCACTGATAATTAAATCTAAATCGTACTGTTGGAGCAACAACTCAATACTGGCTTTGCGATTTGAACCCACCACCATCGGCACATCTGTAGACTGCACAATCAAACATGGCTCATCCCCCACCGTTTCTGGCACAGAATCTAAAGTTACCTGAGCAGGAAACGGGCCGTTACCGCCATATCCTCGACTGATCACACCAACACGCACACCATTTTCTTGTAAATATTTCACCAAATGAATCAACAGCGGTGTTTTACCACTACCGCCCACTGTAATATTTCCAATGATCATCACTGGTATGGGCGCATGATAACGTGGTTTAAGCCCTGAAAGATAAAGTTGACGATTCACCACAAAACCAAAACGATATAGCCATGACAATGGACGCAAAACAATCAACCATTTTGCTTGTCTATTCCAAGCATCTTGAATGATTTGCGCTATAGACATAGAGATTTATTCCTCAAAGCTACGTTCATGTAATTGATGATACGCACCATGCTTAGCCAATAATGCCGCATGCGTACCTTTTTCAATAATACGCCCTTTATCCATAACCACAATCAAATCTGCATTTTCAATGGTCGAAAGGCGATGTGCAATCACAATGGTTGTTCGATCCTGCATCGCTTGATCAAATGCTTTTTGAATAAAATGCTCAGATTCATTATCTAAAGCACTAGTGGCTTCATCTAAAATCAAAATTGGCGCATTTTTCAAAATCGCACGAGCAATGGCAATTCGTTGACGTTGCCCCCCTGAAAGCGTTAAACCTTGCGCACCAATTTCAGTATCATAACCATGTGGCAGTGCCATAATAAAATCATGTGCATAAGCTGCTTTTGCCGCAGCAATGACTTGTTCATCGGTGGCATTTTCAAGCTGCCCATAGGCAATATTTTCACGAATGGTTCTGTTAAATAAAACCACTTGTTGATTCACAATCGCAATCTGTGTTCTTAAGCATGTGATTTCAATATCTTGAATTTGATATCCATCCAGTTCAATTTGCCCTGAACTAATTTCATTGTAACGCATAAGCAGATTCACCAAAGAGGATTTACCTGCGCCTGAACGCCCCACAATTGCAACAGTCTGACCTTTTTGAATAGAAAGATTAAAATCTGAAATAGCTTGATAACCATCAGGATAAGTCATATTGACCTGTTTAAATTCAACACGACCTTGCAACTGTGGTGTTAATGTACCTGTATTTTTTTCCTCAGGTAAATCAAGCAATTCAAATACTGAATGTGCAGCTGCCATACCTCGCTGCAACTTTTCATTCACATCGGTCAAAGTTTTGATCGGCTTACTCAGCATCCCTGCTGCAGTAATATAAGATACAAACTCACCTGCGGAAATATCACCAATAATTTCAGGTCTAAGTGCAATCCACATGATAATACTCAGCGCAATTGACATAATCAGTTGTACAACTGGACTATTCAGTTGTTGTACGATGACCATTTTTAAACCACGCTTGAGATTTTCTAATGAATGTTCCTTGAAGCGTGCTTGTTCAGCGGCTTGCCCACCAAAACCTTTCACGACCAAATGACCATTGACTGACTCTTGTACCACATGGTTGACATCCCCCATGGTATTTTGCACTTGTGTGGAGAGCTTACGCATGCGTTTGGAAGCTTTACGAATAATCAAACCAATCAATGGACCAAAAATTAAAATACAACACGTCAACTTCCAATTGATATAAAGCAAATATCCCAACAAAGCGATAGTAATCAAGCCTTGTTGTACAATAGTTTTTAATGACTCTGTTGATGCTGCTGTAAGCTGCTCAACGTTATACATAATTTTAGCAGTGATATGCCCACTGCTATTGTCCAGATAATATTGCGCAGGTAGCCTTAGTAACTTGGCAAAGACTTCCTGACGAATATTAAAGATTAAATTTCGTGAAATCACCGCAGTGAAATAACCACCCATGAACAAGCCTACGCCACGAAAAAACATCAGTAAGACAACAAGTGCAGGAAACAATGCTGTAAAACTGCGATCTTTTTCTTGAATAGCGGTGATGATCTTTTCAAGCAGTTTCGCTACAGATACTTCTGTAGCAGCATTCAATGCAAAACCTATGACGACTAAAATCGCTATGCCCCAAAACGGCTTTAAATAACTTAATAGTCGTAAATAGACTTTGAAATCCTGTTTCACTAATTAATAACCTCGGGAAGGGACTTTGGTACTGATGTTAATATTCACAAAACCGAGTTGACCTGCGACATCCATAACACGAATCACATCTTGATGGGTCGCTTTTGCATCAGCAGCAATTACAAACATCAGGTCACGACGATCTTGTGAAGACTGTTTAATAGCTGTACTCAAATCTGCAGTTTCTTTGGATGAAAGGGCTTGACCATTCACCGCATAATGTCCGCTTGAGTCTACCACGACTTCAATTTTGTGTTGATAGTCTTTTGGTGGTACACCTTGCGCATCTGGTAAGGATAAATTAATACGGCTTTGCTGTGTAAATGTCGTGGTCAACAATAAAAACACCAAAATAAACAGCAAACAGTCAATCATCGGGGTCAGATTAATATGTAGATCTTCAACAGTTCTTCTTTTAAATTTCATTGAAGTCGCCTATCTCTAACCTGCAATTTTTAAATCATTTTCAGCTTGTTGATCATTTTCCTGATAAAACAAAGCCGCATGAAATAAAGTTGCTTGTTGTTCAAGTTCTGCCACGTATTCTTGTACTAAACGTTGAAAATAACGATATGCAAACAACGCTGGAATTGCGATCAGCATACCTGCTGCTGTGGTAATTAATGCTTTAGAAATCCCTGGAATCATCATGGTCGGGTTCGCATTTGAACCTAAATCTATCACCAAAAACGATTCAATAATCCCCACAACCGTACCTAACAACCCCAATAAGGGTGCAGCAGCACTCAGCGTTCCCAAAAAGTTAATGTTTTTTTCCAAATATGAAATTTCACGAGAAGCCGTGGCTTCCATTTGTGCCCTTGCAAATTGCTCACCTTTTGTAGATGCTTCTAAGCCTTCATTAAAAATAAATCCCAAAGAACTTTGACTTGCAGTTGGGTTTGTTTTTAGATTATTGACTACTGTGGCAAGCGGCTGATTTTTTTGAATCAATAAGTTTTTTGGCAATACCGATATACGTCGTAAACGAATGAAACGCTCAATCGAAATTGCCACGGTAAAAATTGAACACAGTACGAGCGGTAGCATCAGCCAACCGCCCGCTTTAATGAGTTCCCACATAGTTATTCCCCAAATTTAATTTTTAAAACATGCGCTATAAATTTTATTCTTCAGCTAAACAAATATTTAGAATTCCATCTAACTCATCTAGTGAATTATAACTAATCACCAGCTTACCTTTGCCTTGTTTATTATAGTCAATCTTAACATTGGCACTAAAACGCTCAGAAAGCTTTTGTGTTAACTGCTCCACATCTGGCGCAACTTGTTTGGTTTTTTCTTGCTTTGGCGTGTTCCAATCACGTACCAATTGCTCAGTTTGACGTACTGACAAGCTCTTGTCGATCACGATGTTTGCAATCTGTAATTGATCTTTAGCTTTTAAAGTTAAAATGGCACGGGCATGTCCCATATCCAACAAACCTTGTTGCATCAGGTCTTTAATTTCATCTGCAAGACTTAACAAGCGCAACAAGTTACTGACTGTGGTTCGTGCTTTCCCTACGGTTTCTGCGATTTCTTGATGACTTAAACCAAATTCCTCATGGAAACGTTGTAGCGCCAAAGCTTGATCAATTGGATTTAAATCCTGACGTTGAATATTTTCAATCAAAGCCAAAGCAATCGCAACTTGATCTGTCAAATCACGCACAATCGCAGGAATTTCAGTCAGACCTGCGATTTGTGCTGCACGCCAACGTCGTTCACCCGCAATAATTTCATATGGTGTATCGCTATCCTCCACTGGACGAATCACAATCGGCTGCATCACACCATGCTTTTTGATAGACGCTGCAAGTTCTTGTAAATCTTGCTCATCAATAAAACGACGTGGTTGATATTCACCACGCTTTAATTGATGAACGTCAATTTGTTTAAGCTGCCCATGATCTAAGGCTTGCGCTTCAAGCTGTAATTTTTCTTTTTGGATTGAACCTAATAATGCATCTAAGCCACGACCTTTTGCCAATCCTCGTTTTTTAATGGTCATGCTTTGCTTCCTTTTTTCACTTTACTCTTTTTCAACATTTCCGCTGCTAAGTTGAGATAGGCAATCGCCCCCTTAGAGCTTTTCTCAAAATAAATAATCGGTAAACCATGCGCAGGCGCTTCAGCCAAGCGCACATTACGAGGTACAACAGTGTCGTATAATTTTTTCCCAAAATATTGTTCAAGCTCTGCCGACACATCACGGGTTAAGGCATTTCGTGCATCATACATAGTACGCAGCACCCCGATGATTTCTAGTTCAGGGTTCAATGCTTGTTGGATTTTGTCAATGGTTTGGGTTAAGTCTGCCAAGCCTTCCAAAGCATAGTATTCACATTGCATTGGAATTAAAACACCTTGTACTGCAGCTAACGCATTTACAGTAATCAGACTTAAACTTGGTGCGCAATCAACAATAATATAATCAAACTGATTTTCAATTTCTTTGAGTGCTTCACGCAGAATAAACTCACGTCCCTCTTGTTCTGCAATCGCCAACTCCACGCCCGCCAAATCACGATTTGAACCTAGAACTTTATAACCGACTTCGGCTTTGGTAATGGCTGTTTCTATCGGCACTTCACCAAGCAAAACATCAGTCACAGAGTACAATAAGTCATTTTTCTGGATACCTGAACCCATTGTGGCATTGCCTTGTGAGTCCATATCGACCAATAACACACGTTTCTTCAACACCGCCAAAGAGGCTGCCAAATTCACTGCTGTTGTGGTTTTACCTACGCCACCCTTTTGGTTCGCAATTGCTATAATTTGAGCCATGGTAACCCCAATTTCCAAGATGATTTAAATTTGTTTTAATAGAAGTAGATGACGCTGCTCATCTAATCGAGGTACATGCAACTCAATGATTTCACAATTGAATTGATCTTTTAGCTGCGTCACTTCATCTTCAGGAATCAAACCTTTCATTGATGCTATTACACTTTCAGTATGCATAAATGGCTTTGAAGCTGCAACAAAATCGGTCAATGATGCAAAAGCACGACTGGTAATCACGTCAAATTGACCTAATTCTTGGATGCTGTCTTCATTTTCCACCCGCGTTTGCACGGCTACAACATTTTGCAATTTTAAATCAGCAATAAACTGTTTTAAAAATCGGATTTTTTTACCATTTGAATCAAGCAAGACACATTGACGCTCAGGCTGACATAAAGCAATGATCATACCAGGCATGCCGCCACCTGTACCAATATCGAGCAAACGCCCTTCAGGCAAATCATTTAAGATACTTAGGCTATCTAAAAGATGTTTCACCAACATTTCTTTGGGATCACGAATGGCGGTCAAATTATATGCTTTGTTCCACAGCACCAGTGCGTCTTGATACTTCAATAAAAGTCCAAGTGCCTCATCGCTGAGTTTTAACCCAAGCTTTTCACTGCCTTGCTTTAAGTCTTGAAAATATGGATGCATAAACTCACAACATCTCTAAAAAATTAGTGAAAGTATACCGATTTCTTGGTCGTGGAACACTAGTGAACGATGAGTTAATACGCAATTAAGCGTATTTACCTTGTCGAATTTGTAAATCTAAAGCGCTTAAACGCTCAGGTGTTCCCACATCGACCCATGCAGCAGACATTTTTTCCGCAGATACCTTCGCATCCAACATGCCTTGTTTCAGTAAGGGTGCTAATGGACGTTTACCCTGTTCCAAACCATTAAACATTTTTGGATCAATGACAGATATGCCACTAAAAGTTAGATTTTCACCTTGCATACCTTGATCAAAAGTATAAGCACGACCATTGGCTAAGGTAAAATCACCCTTTGGATGCTGGCTTGGATTTTCAACAAAGACCAAATGTGCCAAGTCTTCACCTAACTGAATATTGAGCAAGTTAGCAAAATCAAAAGTCGTCCATACATCACCATTTACCAAGATAAATGGGTCACTCCCCAACAAAGGCAAGGCATTAATAATACCGCCTGCAGTTTCCAAGCCTTCATCTTCACGTGTCCAACGAATCGTCACACCAAACTGTGAACCATCACCCAATGTGCCGATCAAGATATCAGCCAACCACGCTGAATTAATCACAATCTCAGTCACACCAATTTTTTGTAATTTTTCGATGTGCCAAACAATTAGGGCTTTTCCACCCACTTCAAGCAAAGGCTTCGGTTTATACAGCGTCAAAGGACGCATACGATTACCTAAACCTGCCGCTAAAATCATGGCTTTCATTATGCTACAACCTCGTATTTGCCATATTTTTGTTCAAAAGCGGGCAAAACTTTAGCATGGATAAACTGCATAAAAGGTTGTAGTTCTGCATACGGTTTAGATTCTTCAACCAAGTACCACATCACTCGTGGTAAATCTTTTAAGTAACCAGATTTTCCATCACGCTCAAATAAACGGACAAAGATACCCAAAATTTTGATATGACGCTGAATCGCCATAAAGTCAGCTTGTTTTTTAAATTGTTCAAAATCACGATCTTGTTTTTGTGCTTGTGGTAATAAGTCGTAAAATACTTTAAACCACTGATAAACACGCTCGGCATTCCATTGCACATACGCATCACGAGTGATCGAAATCAGATCATAAGTATCTGCACCAATCACTGCATCTTGGAAATCAATCACACCTAAGTTCGTTTCATTATCCAACTTCATCAAATTACGGCTATGAAAATCACGATGGACGATTACTTGTGGTTGCGCCAACGCTGCATTGGCTAAAATCGCAAAAGTACGTTTGATCAAAGCACTTTCATCTGTAGACGGTTGAATGTTAAGTGAGGGTAATAACCAATCGGTGAGCAATTCCATTTCCGAAATGAGCTTCTCATACGCATAGGCAGGAAAATGTGCTTCGCCATCAATGGATTGTAGTTGCACCAACTGCTTAAAACTTTGTGCATAATAGGCATCTACAGTTTCATCATTCAGCAAAGTTGATAACAAAACATCACCAAAATCTTCAAGCAATAAAAAACCTTGCTCCAAGTCTTTTGCCACAATATGCGGCACACGCACGCCATGTTGGTCAAAGAATTCATCAATCGACACAAAAGGTACACAATCTTCTTGTTCAGGTGGTGCATCCATCAACATAAATGTTTTATTATTCAAGCTAATTCGTGCATAACGACGGAAACTAGCATCGCCTGCTAAAAAGTTGATTTCAAATTGATCTGAATTGAGTACAGATGTTATCCATGTTTGTATCAATTGTTCACGTTGTGTTTTCATTTGCAATTAAATCTATTACAGGCTGATTTTTTGAAGTGCTAAGTGTAGCTACTTATCAACTTTTTCTCTATGATTCGACAATAATTAATTGCGATCTGCATACTTGGTTAATGAGACAAATGAAGCATCAGTTTAAATTTAATCCTTTAGCGACTGCTATTTTGACACTTCTTTGCGGAAGTTCAGTATCCAGCTATGCCGAATCTACGGACACTGCGCCTGCTGTGGATAATGAAACATTAAAATCAGCCATTCAGGAAAGCTATCCGGGACAAAATTTCTTTAGTCAATATTATGTAGACAAAGAATCTGCACAAGCCCAACTACGCGATCCTGATACTATCAGCAACCGTTATTGCGATGGAGTTTGGGTCACACCTTTTAATACCGAACAAAAAGCAGCATCGCCTGAAGAAACAACTTCTGTCATTACTGCGGATCATGGCTATTACAATCCAAATGGCGACTCTACCCTTTCAGGGGATGTGGTCATCGATCAAGATGGTCGCATGGTGCGTGCCGATGAAGTCGTCATTGATAAAACTCAAACCTTTGCCAAAGCCAAAGGCAATGTGCAAATGGCACAAGGCGGCTTGATCGCACAAAGTGATCAAATTGATTACAATTTAAAGACCCAAACAGGCGAACTCAACAATAGTTTCTATATTGCTGAAGCAACACATGCACACGGTCATGCTAAAAAAATCGAAAGAACTTCGCCTGAAAAAGTCGTACTTGAAGATGCAAGCTATACGACTTGTCCACCTGAACAATCACCAACATGGCAACTAAAAGCCAATAAAATTGAACTAAATCAAGAAACTGGCCGTGGTGTGACACGTGGCACTAAACTCTACCTTAAAAACACCCCTGTTCTCGCTGTGCCTTATTTTAACTTCCCGATTGATGACCGTCGTACCACAGGGATTTTAAATCCAACGTTTGGTTTTACCAACGATGGTGGTGTTGAAGTTGCAGTCCCTGTTTATTTAAACTTAGCACCCAATTATGATGCCACCATTACCCCTCGTGTCATTAGTGATCGTGGTGTACAAGCTGCAGGTTCATTTCGTTATTTAACAGAAGATTTTGGCGCAGGTCGTATTTGGGGAAGTTACTTACCTTCAGACAAAGAATATGACGATAAAGATCGTAAAGATTTACACTTCTTACATGCTTGGCAAATTAACGATCAATGGTCAACCAATTTAGAATATAACTACGTTTCTGATAAAGACTTTTTCTCAGACTTAGACAGCGACCCGAACTCACGCACAGAACTCAATCAGCGACGTGCTTGGGAGTTAAACTATGCCAATGGCATTCCCGGTTTAAATGCAAAATTACGTGTTGAAGACTTCCAAACACTCGACAAAGCCTTAGCTGATGTAGATAAGCCTTATGCGCGCTTACCACAACTGTTGGTGAATTATGTGAAAGGTGATCCTCAAGGTTTAGAGTTTGAGTTCAATAACGATACCGCTTATTTCCAAAAAGATATTAATGATTTTAATAGAGCTACTAACGCCGATTCATCTATTTATCAACCAAGTGGTACGCGTCTTTATAACGAACTTTCTGCACGTTATAACTTTAGAAATCCGTGGGGTTTTGCCATTCCACAAGCCAGCGTCCGTACTTTAAATACTTTTTATGATCAAAAAACCATTGATCGTATTGATGCAGCGAATCCAAGCCAGACCAGTGACAATAAAAATAAATCTGTCGTTGTGCCTGAGTTTACTTTTGATGCAGGTTTAACCTTTGAACGTGAAGGTAAATACTTACAAACCATTTCACCGCGTGCATTTTATGCTTATGCACCGTATGAAAATCAAAATGGTTATCCAAACTTTGACTCTACCACCGCATCCATCAGCTATGATCAACTCTTTAACCCACGTCGCTTCTATGGACATGACCGCTTAGAAGACAATAACTTCTTATCGCTTGGGGTGAGTTATAGTCTATTTGATACAGTCGGCTTAGAGCGTCTACGTGCAGGCATTGGTCAAAGTTATTATTTCCAAGATCGTCGTGTAACCCTGAATGAACGCAGTGATGAATTTGACACAGAACGCAAAACAGGGCCTGTTGTCAGTTTATCTAGTCAGTTGACAGAAAATTTTACTGTGAGCGCAAATTCAGCATGGATGTCGAATGGTGATAATGCTCAACGTGATTTCCAACTGTATTACACAGGGAATAAAGGCAATTTATATAACATCGGTTATTTCTACCGTGATTATTTACCAGATCGACAAGAACAATACGATCAAGTAGTTGCATCATTTATACAACCCGTAAAAGACAATTGGCGTATCATGGGGCATGTGCAATATGATATAGACAATAACGTTGCACGTGAATATCTTGCAGGGATCAATTACGAATCATGCTGTTGGGGTGTTTCACTGTATGGTCGTGAGTATTTTAATGATTTAGATGATGTAAATGCACCAGATGCCAAGCCTAAACGTGCTGTGATGGTTGAATTTACATTAAAAGGCTTAGGTGGCTTAAACAATAAATTAAGTTCGCTGTTAGAAAACCGTATTTTAGGCTTCGATAAAGTTAATCAAACTTGGACACATTAATGAAGACGCAAAATTTAAAACTACTTTTTAAGGCTAGCGCATTAGCACTATTCATTTCTTCATCAATGCCGACATTTGCTGCACCTACTGACCAAGTGATTGCAGTCGTTGGTGATCGTGCAATTTTAAAAAGCGATTTACAGCAAGGAATGGCTGAAGCTGCGCACCAACTGCAAGCACAAAAGAAAGAAGTTCCACCCGCTCAGGTTTTACAACGTCAGATTTTAAACCAATTAATCATACAAAATGCTCAGCTTGACCAAGTTAAACGTTACAATTTAAAAATTGATGAAAAGACTTTGAATGATGCAGTACTGAAAGTTGCTAATCAATCAGGTGTAACCACGCTTGAAGCTTTCCAACAGAAACTGGATGCGATGGCACCAGGAACTTACGAAGGCTTACGTAATCGTATTTCAGATGATTTACTGATTCAACGTTTACGTCAGCAACAAGTCATGTCTCGTATTAAGATCTCTGATCAAGATGTAGAGAACTTCCTTAAATCTCCTGAAGGTCAAGCTGCTGTTGGCAGCCAAGCGCATGTTATTCACGTGCGTATCTCAGGTGATGCGAGTGCCAGCGAACTTGAAAATACAGCAAAACAAATTAAGACTGAGCTAAATAGCAACAATGATGTGAAAGCATTAGAGCAAAAGTTTAGTCAAGATAAAGTTAAGGTTGAAGGTGCTGACATGGGCTTTCGCCCACTTTCTGCCATCCCAGCAGATCTTGCGGCACGAGTCAGTTCACTCAGTGCAGGACAAACCACCGATTTAATCAAAGCACAAGATGGTATTCATGTGCTCAAACTAATTGAACGTAAAGGCAATGAGCAAAAAGCACTGGTGACTCAATACGAAACACGCCATATCCTGATTAAACCTTCTGAAGTCGTAACACCTGAAAATGCCAAACAAAGTATTGAAAGTATTTATAATCGCTTAAAAGCAGGCGATGACTTTGCAACTCTTGCTGCAACTTATTCAAATGACCCAGGTTCGGCACGTGATGGTGGAAGTTTAGGTTGGGTGAGTCCAGGTATGATGGTACCTGAGTTTGATAAAGTAATGCAAAACACCCCTGCTGGCGAAATTAGTCAACCGTTTGAAACTCAGTTTGGTTGGCACATCTTGAAAGTCCAAGATATTCGTAAACAAGACATGACCAATGAATATCAAAAACGTATGGCACGTCAAATTTTAGGTGAACGTCAATTCGACTCTGAACTCGATGGTTGGTTGCGTGAACTACGTGCCAATACCTATGTTGAAATCAAAGATAAAAGTTTAGATGATAAAAGTTATCAGCCTCAATAAATCTATAAGACAAGCAACAAAAAACCAGTCTTAATTGACTGGTTTTTTTATAAAAATAGTCACATATAATTAAACTGCTTAATCATCCTATACTTTTTAAAGAATAGCTTGAAAAGAGTAATGCTATTTCAAAAAGTATGCTGACCATATTTCACCCACCACTTAAATGTCATGAAGCCTTGAAAACATAGAGAACTTAATTTATGTATTTTTAGTTTCTCTATTCATAGATTTAACTGGCATAAAATTTAAAACACTACCTTAGAACATTACCAAAAATTTAACCCACTCATTTCCGATAAGGAGCTAATGCAGTACCCGCCTCTTCAACAAGACTCATTAATATTTTATACTCTGCATAACTGTCTTTTAAATATTGAAGTTCTGAGTCTCTTTTTTCATTACCAAGAATTTCACAATGATATTGATAACGTTTTTCTAGATAATCCTGATCTAAGCCAAGTGCAATAATCATAAGTTCCTGTGACCAATGCATTTGCACTAGGATATTATCAATATTATCCCCATAAGCCCAAGTTTGTAGACTGTTTAAATTACCATCTGCAAAATGCTGGTGTAACAATTTGATAAAACGGTCAAACTCTACTAAGAAATTTTTGACCCCATAGCTGCTTTCCCATTTATAATTTGTATCAAACTCTAATGGATAAAATTTTTCAGCGCCAGATAACTTTTGTGTAGTATCTCTAATATCTACAATATCTATTCTAATTTTAAGTTTCTTCGCAAATTTATGTTTCATTTCCTCTGTTAAGAAATGATTTGTAAGATCCAAAGTCAAATCAATGTTTGGAAATTTACTTAAACTCTTGAGAGAAAATTTTAATTGGTAAAAAATATTTTGTTTTTTATTAATAAATATAAAATATCGCATCCCACTATTTATAGAGGTTTCGGCATCAGGTTCATTCCAGCGCGGTTCAATAAAATCATATTTGCTATAGAATCGATGTAACTCTAGATTTTTTTAAAATAGGATGATGTAAACACCATAACTTAAACAATTCTTCCGCTTTCTTTATATTGCGAGGTGCTTCAATTTTGTCTAGCTCAAAAGACTGTTGCTCAGTACTCAGTGGTTTTAAAAAAGATGTTAAAACAGCTGTGACTGCTTGATCAGGGACTTGTACAGCACTATTTCCCCACACTGAAAAGCGTGGTTCATAAAAACCAACCCCTGAATACTGAACTGCCTCATAAAATACCCTGTATAAAGCATCGCCCTGTGCAACAATATCAAAATGTTCTAATTCTAATATCGCACATGGCTCAGCTGTGAGGCCATGCTGTAAATCAATACACCACTGCTGAACTTCCTTTGAAAAATATTCGCTGTAGTCAGAATGGGTAACTTTTTGAACCATATATTCCGCCCAATCTTGCAACTTTTTACCCACCGCAGTTGTATCTCGATGCTGTTGGTATAACTCATAAGCTGCGCGCTCAGATTCATTCAATGAAGGAATTTGCCCTGTAAAAATTTCAGGTTCCCACAAATAAATTGCACCTAATGACATTTTTTGTCCTTTAATTAAATAGTTTTATTCATTTGATTAAGACCTCATACTTTTAAAAGCACAAGACCAACTTTTTATTTTTAAACAATTACTTATAGTTCATTTTCGTAGATTATTCAAAAGATTTTAACCACACATCTAACTGTTTTTCTTGACAAAGTAGAATCAAATTCTCATTTTCATCTTTTGAGGATATTCTCAGCTCTAACAAAGTTGAAAGCAATGAGATCGAACAAGCCCTCTGTGCTTTTAGTTATATCTTCTTCTATAATGAGTTTTATGACTATTTTCAATACATAAAAAATGGGTACTCTAAAAGTACCCATTTTCAACACATGAATTAAAAAGCTTAATTCATACAATAATCATGAATTAACGATTATTTTCATCATCTTGTGAATCTTCAAACTTAGTTTCACCTTCGAAACCAGCGCCTGATTGACCACCGAAGCCGCCTTGACCGCCGAAGCCGCCTTGACCACCAAAGCCACCTTGACCACCAAAGCCACCTTGGTTACCACCAAAGCCACCTTGACCACCAAAGCCACCTTGACCACCAAAGCCACCTTGACCACCAAAGCCACCTTGACCACCGAAGCCACCTTGGTTACCACCAAAGCCACCTTGACCACCAAAGCCGCCAGCAGTTTGACCAGCCGCACCTGCTGGAGCGCCTGCTGGACGTGGATTGCGTGCAGGAACAACAGTAGAAATCGCATGCTTATAAACCATTTGGCTTACAGTGTTTTTCAATAACACTACATATTGGTCAAATGACTCAATATGACCTTGTAGCTTAATACCGTTTACAAGAAAGATAGAAACTGGAATGCGTTCTTTACGGAGAGAATTTAAGAACGGATCTTGTAAAGTTTGACCTTTAGACATTTTATACTCCAAAAAATTTTAAAAATCAGCGCAAAAACTATCTTTATTTTTCAATTAAAATTTATAAAAAAGATAGTAGGTAAATTTTGCTTTATCCATATAAGTTTCGCAAGTCTTCTTGAGCTTGCTTTATAGTCAAATAGGTTTTAAATTGGTGGGATTCTTGCAAAGATCTCAACCAAGTGTATTGACGTTTTGCTAATTGTCGTGTCGCGTATAACGCTTTATCCTCCATTTCTTGCTTACTTTTAAGACTTCTGTCACTATTTTTAAGATAATCCAAAGCTTGACGATAGCCAACAGAACGAGCTGAAGGCAAATTATCGTTTAGATCATATTTTTCAATCAAATTTTCAACTTCATTTAAAAAACCGATTTTCCACATATTTTTCAAACGAATCTCAATTCTTTGATGTAATTCTACCCGATCAGGCAATAAAGCATAATTATGAAAACTGTAACGGTATGCAACATTTTTGGGTTGTTCTGCTTGTAGTTTTGTAATTGCTTGCCCTGTCAATTTGTAAACTTCTAAAGCACGAATAATACGCTGCTTATCACTGACTTTAAATTTTTCACCTGCAAGTGGATCAACTGCTTTTAATTCCTCATACACGGCTTGCCAGCCTTTGGCCTCTCCTTTCGCCTCGATTTCTGCGCGCACAGCATAATCGGCACTAGGTAGGTTTGAAGATAAGCCTTCCAGCAATGCTTTGAAATAAAGCATAGTTCCACCCACCAATACGGGCATTTTGCCACGCGCATGTATTTGATCAATTAAATTACATGCATCTTCAACAAATTCTGCAGCAGAATAAACCTGTAAAGGTGTAATAATATCAATTAAATGGTGAGGATATTGCTGTTGTTCAGCTTTGGTGGGCTTGGCAGTGCCAATATCCATATCTTGATACACCAATGCAGAATCAACTGAAATCAGCTCTACATCACCACGCTCATAGAGTTCACATGCCAAAGCAGTTTTACCGCTTGCAGTAGGTCCCATTAAATTGATAACAGGCAATTGATTTGACATGAACAACTACTCTCCTCGAGCAAATAATTTATCTAATTGTGTCAATGGAAATGCTCGCCAAGTCGGGCGACCATGATTACACTGACTGGCAAATTCAGTTTGTTCCATTTGACGCAGCAAGGCATTCATTTCGGACAAACTTAGCATGCGATGCGCACGTACCGCACCATGACAAGCCATACCAGCCAAAATATGATCTCGCTTTTGTTGCAGAGCTTGCGCTTCATCATTTGGATCTAAATCATTTAATAATTCTGGTACAAGTGCCGCAAAATCAGCTTTATGCAAAATCGCAGGCACACCACGAACGATCACTTGTTCATCGCCATATTGGTCAATGTCTAAGCCTAAGCGTTCCAATTGTGGCTTTAATTCTTCAATCCGTGTGGCTTGCATGCGAGTGATAGAAATCACTTTGGGAATTAACAATTGTTGTGATGTCCAAAACTCAGGTTTATCCCACGCCATTTTCATTTGCTGTAACAAAATACGTTCATGTGCAGCATGCATATCGACAATGATCAAACCTTCAGTATTTTGCGCCAAAATATAAATACCGTGTAGCTGCGCAATGGCAACACCTAAAGGATATTCATCTACCTGTACTGCTTTAACTGCATTTAACGCTGCAACGGATTGGTCATATGAAGCTTGATCAGACAAAGCTTCCTGAGCTTCATTCTGATGAGAAACTTCACGTAAAGGCGCAAGATAACTTTTTAAAGCATTATTGAGCTGCGGGGTACTACGATATTGCTGTTGCGCTTGATAGTGCACGCTTTGCGGTTGATTTGAACTAAAATCAGTCAATACCTCAGGCTCAGGCGGAGAATGATCACCTTGCTGACTTAGGCTATTTCCCTGTGGTGTTTGTGAAGTAGTTGTATCTCGATGTAATTGAAATTGTTCTTGATAACGCGGTTGAGCAACTTGCAAATCAGTTGCTGCTTGCTCTGTTTTCATTGCACTAGATAAATCAGCAGTTGCTGTTTGAAATTGCGCTAAAGTATCTTTAGCAAAATGGCGAACAAACTCATGCACTTCACGTTGATTTAAAAAGCGAATCTCATGTTTGGTCGGATGTACATTGACATCAATATTTTCAGGATCAACTTCTAAAAATAACAAATATGCTGCGTGTTGATGTCCATGCAAAATACCATCATACGCCATACGCAGCGCATGGGAAATGGTTTTATCTTTAACAATACGCCCATTCACATAAACATATTGTAAATCTGCTTGCGCACGTGCATCAGAAGGATGACCGAGCCACCCTGTTAAACGCATACTGATACTATCGGCATCGATCCAATACGCATTTTCAGTAAATTGACGACCCAAAAGTTGTTGTACACGTTGAAAGCGTAATTCCCCACTGTCTGCAATCGGAAGATTCAAGCGAATATTCTCGTTATGTTCTAACACAAAACGAATATCAAAATGGGTTAAAGCCAAACGTCTAACGATTTCTTCAATATGCCCAAACTCAGTATTGGGTTTCTTCAAAAACTTACGCCGTGCAGGTACATTAAAAAATAAATCCTGTACCCGAATATGTGTTCCTTTTTGAGCAGCTACAGCTTGAATCTCTTGGTGATCAAATGCCGTACCATTGACTTCAACTTGATAACCGACACCAGATTCATCTTGGCTACTGCTTAGCGTCAGACGTGAAACAGCAGCGATGGAAGCCAAGGCTTCACCACGAAAACCTAAACTCACAATGGCGTGTAAATCATCTGCGGTTTGAATTTTACTGGTTGCATGTCTTGTCACCGACAGCGCTAAGTCTTCAGGATGAATACCTTGTCCATTATCAATAATTTCTATTAAGGTACTGCCACCATTGGCTATTCTAACAATGAGCTCAGTTGCACCCGCATCAATTGAATTTTCTAATAATTCTTTGACCACAGAAGATGGGCGTTCAATCACCTCACCTGCCGCAATCTGGTTGGCAAGCGCAGGATGTAAGGTATGAATTCTTTTTTGGCTTAATTCTACTGTCGACATGCCAAAACCTATGCGTAATTTTCCTGTAATTGTGTATAAAATGCTGCATCATTTAACTCAATGATGACCTCTCGCATCTCTTCATCATCGGTTTTTAAAATATTTAAAATAATATCAGCTTGAGGAATTTCATCACCACCTTTGGATGGCCACTCAAACAAAAAAAGTGCATTTTCAATATCTAAATAGTCTCGAATTCCCATTAATTCAAGTTCATAAGGGTCATTTAAACGATATAAATCAAAATGAAAAACTTCTTTTCCTTGAATTTTATAAGGTTCAACCAGTGTATATGTGGGACTTTTTACAGCCCCTTGATGACCGAGTTTTTGTAGCCAATAACGCGTTAATGTGGTTTTCCCTACCCCCAAATCACCAATCAAATAAATTACACCTTGAGCAAAATTTTGCGCCAAAATACTGGCTAATTTTTGAGTATCTTGTTCATTGCTAAGGCTGAGTTTAAATGAATATTGCATAGATTGAGACAACACGGTAAAAGCAGTGCTTCATGATAACATTACATCGCTTTCAATGTAAAAACTACTGAAGTGGGAGATAATCTTTCACACAACTTTTTAAGTTAATTATTAACTGAATCCAAGCACCAACATGCATCATATTTTTATTTAACACATGATAGATAGTAAATCATCAACTAAGCTTTCGATTTGTGAATAGTTTAAATCTGATAAAGTCATACGTATCCCAAACGGAGTATTTTCAACAAAAAAATCATTCCCTGTGCGTACAGACCATCCTTTTTCTAATAATTTTTCTACACAATATTGTGGTTGATCCAGTGCCAACCACACATTTAGCCCATCATATGTTGCAGCACAGGAGATTTTTTTTTGCTGCATCAATTGTACAAAATATTGGTTATTCAGTGCATAATGTTGTCGTGCTTTTGCAATCTGTTGCGCAAAATCATGGTGAGTAAGCAATTGATAAACAATCTCTTGTAATAAATGACTGACCCAAGTCGTACCTGCATTCATTTTTTTTGCCAATAAATGAGCGGTATTTTGATCACAACAAATAAAGCAAAAGCGCAAATCAGGACCTAAGAATTTAGATACAGAGCGTAATACCGCCCAATTTTCAGCATTTTCAGGAATAACATGCTGATAATCTGCATTCGAAATTAAAGAAAAATGATCATCTACTAAAATCAAAGTATTTGGATAATTGCTTAGAATATTTTTTATATTTAATGCTTCTTCCGCAGTCAAACTATAACCCGTTGGATTATGTGCACGTGGTGTAATAATCAGTGCTTTAATATTATTTTTTAATGCTTGCTGAATATCTATTAAATTATGACCTTGATGATTCACTTGAATAGAATAAATCTGAAAATTTTGATTTTCTAAAATTTTAATACTATTAATATAACCAGGGCTTTCAATCGCGACAGGATCTTGTGCTAATAAATAAGCAGAAAGAATTTTTTCTATTCCATCCGTTGCTCCATTAGCTAATGTATAACAGGCATCAGGATGATAAGTTAAAATATCTGAAAATATATAACTGATGGCATATTGTTTTAAAGCTTTATGATAAATATTTTCACCATATAGGCCTACAGATAAATTCTGAAAATGAATATTCTGTAAATTGGGTAACAGTTCTCGATTTGGATTACCATGCGTTAAATCACAAATTTCTGCTTGTACATCAGATTGAATACCTTCACCACTGCGTACTTTTGTATAACTCACCCGAGTACCTAAACGCTTATTGGTTTGAATCACACCTAACTTCGCTAAGGCTGCATAGGCTGCAGAAATAGTATTACGATTCACATTTAACTGTTGTGCTAAATCACGAATATTGGGCAAAGTGTCACCTTCCTGATAAACACCTTGCGCAATTAAGAGTCGAATGCTCTCTTGTATTTCCTTGCCGTTCTTTCCTTGAATTTTCATACAATTTTATTCAAAACCAATCTCACAATATTATAGAGGTGTTAAATTATTTAACCAATCTTTTAGCATCAATTGACCTGCCTGCTTCAATTCAGCACCGTATAATGAACTTTCTTCTCTCAATTTATGTAGGTTGATCTCAGCTTTATTTAACTCACAAGTATGCCCTATCAACCATTTTTCAATTTCTTGTGTATTCACCTCAGGATGAAACTGCACCGCCAATATATGACGACCAATACAAAATGCTTGATTTTTATAATAATCAGAACTGGCTAAATGCGCACCTTGGGTGGGTAAATCAAAGGTATCTCCATGCCAATGCAAAACATTTTTACCATCTAAGAAGCGTAATGAAGAGGCAAGTCCAAGATCACTCAGTTGTAATTTCCCCCAACCAATTTCTTTATGATGTCCTGCATAAACCTTCCCACCAAGCGCTTGGGCAATCAGTTGTGCCCCCAAACAAATACCAAAAGTAGCATTATTTTCAGCTAATCTTTGTTTTAAAAGTTTTATTTCATCAATTAAGAAAGGATAAGCTTCGGTCTCATAAACACCGATTGGACCACCTAAAATAAATAAAGGCTGTTTAGACTTAAATGCAGATGTTAAATCATCTACACCTGCCTGAAAATAATGAATTTCATAATGATTATTTTCTAGAGTTTCAGTAAAAATCCCTAAATCTTCAAAACTTAGATGTTGTATGACATTAATTTTTTTCATTAGATAAGCTCCTTATTTTTAATAGATTTTGATTTTATAAAGTGATATAAACTATCGCAAAAATATTGAATATCCTCTTCTGTAATTAAGAAAGATGGTAATAATCTAATAATTTTACTTTGTGTAATATTAATGAGTATTTTATGCTGTAAGAATAGCTGTTGTGAAATATCCTCTATACTTTCATTCAGTTCAATTGCAACCATTAAACCCACACCACGTATTGATTTTATTCCCTCTACACTGGTAAATTTTGACTGTAATTGATTGATTAAATATTCTCCTTTTTGTTTATTCTTTAAAATAAGTTCCTCTCTTTCAATAATCTCCAAAACCTTTAAAGCCACACGACAAGCCAAAGGATTTCCACCAAAAGTCGAACCATGTAATCCTGGCATTAATAGATCATTTAATTTTTGACTCACTAGACATGCACCGATCGGTACTCCATTTGCCAAACCTTTTGCAAGGGTTAAAATATCTGGAATAATTCCCGCTTTTTGATGATAAAACCAATAGCCTGTCCGCGCTAAACCACATTGAATTTCATCTAAAATCAATAAAACTTTATATTGGTCACATATTTTTCTAAGTTGTTTTAGGTATAAGGTCGAAGCAATATGAATACCACCTTCACCTTGAATCGGCTCTAACAGAATGGCACAGACATTATGCTGTTGAATCACTTCGAGTATTTGATCAATACAGTTAAAATCAACGAAAATAAAACCATCAAGTAACTGTCCAAATTTTTCCTTGTATTTTTTATTTGAAGTTGCCGACAATGCTCCTAAAGTACGACCATGAAAACCTTGATTCATTACAATAATTTTTGGATTTTCAATATTTTTTTCATATGCATATAATTTTGCAATCTTAATCGCAGTTTCATTTGCCTCTGTTCCAGAATTACAGAAAAAACTCGCATGTAACTGAGTAATTTCAACCAGTTTATCACTCAACTTCTCTGACCAACTATTTTTAAATAAATTTGAAAGATGGATATAGTTCTGTATTTGTGCATGAATTTCACCATTCAGTTCAACATGCGAAAAACCTAAATTATTCACACCAATCCCAGAGGTCATATCTAAATAACGTGTGTTTGATTCATCCCATAGATAACACCCTTCTCCACGAATAAAGTCTACCTCTAATTTTTGATAAAAATTAATTAAACTGCTCATTCTTCAGTCCCCCAATCATCGCATCTTTGAAAATCAAAATGTGTAGCAATGACTTTGGTCACGCCATTTTCAACGGTTAATATTCTTTTTTCATTGCAACCTTTATAAATTTTAATCTCTAAATCTTGCTGAGAAACACTCTGAAGAAAAGCTGATAAATCTTTTTTGGGGAAATTATTTCCAGTAATAAATTTTCCAATCAAACGCTGTTGATGAAAAAGCTCAACTTGATAAATACTATCCATTACTTTTCCCCTGTTTTGGCCAATAATATTCATCGGGTAAAACTCGCTGACCAAAAATTGCTTGTCCTACCCGAATATCAGTGGCACCTTCTTCAATCGCAATCTCGAAATCTCCTGACATCCCCATAGATAGACGGGAAATATCTGGATAATAAATACGTGATTCATCCAATAGTTTTCTGAGTAATTGAAAACATTGTCTAATCTGCGACTCTTGCTTGGTATGTAAAGCTAAGGTCATTAAACCAACGACATTGAGTTGATCAAATTGCTGCATTTCATTCAAAAAATCTGCAAGTTGTTCAGGTTGAATGCCATATTTACTGGCTTCATTTGAGGTATTAACCTGTATAAAAACATCAATTTTTTTATCAATATACTGTAATTCTTTATTTAACTTTTCTGCTAACTTGATGCTATCAAGTGCGTGAAACTCTTTAATATATTGAATTATTTTTTTGGCTTTATTGGTTTGCAAATGTCCAATTAAAATCCATTCTAACTTTTCATGTGGCAACTGTTCAGCCTTACTGATGAGTTCCTGAACTTTGTTCTCTCCTACATGAGTTATCCCTAACTCTATAGCCATTTTGATCATGCCAACAGATTTGGTTTTAGTCACAGGAATTAACCGAATCTGTTTCGATGTTCGATTCACTCTTAAACAAGCATTTTCAATACGCTTTTGCAATTGTTGTAAATTTCCACTGATTTCTTGCTTGTTCATAATCACACCTTATTTTTGACCTAGGTCAAATATAAGCTATAAAATAACTTTTAAATAGCCAGCATAGCGCAATAAATGTAACTAAATATTTTAAAAATCAGGTTTTATGCTTATCTATATTCAATCAATGCATAAAAAGATCTTTTTAATTAGAATGTCAAAATATTTTGTTGAATGTTTCATGAAAAATGACTGCTTTAAAATTCAAACCACCGATGCTCAATGGCGTGAGTCCAAGCCAAGTTTATCTTCCCAAGCTTGAAACTCAGCCTGAAACTTTGTTGAGTTATTTATCTGAAAAATTTTCCCATATTTCATCACAAGAATGGCAACAACGCTTCTACGATCAACTTATTTTCGATGAAAATGGTCAAATTTTACATGTGGACAGCATCTATTTAGAAAATAGTCATATTTTTTATTATCGTTTTTTAGAAAATGAAACCCATGTGCCATTTAAAGAACAAATTTTATTTGAAAATGAGCATTTTATTGCTGTAGACAAACCACATTTTTTAACCATTAGCCCGACAGGACAATATTTACAAGAAACTTTACTGGTACGCTTAAAGAAAGCTACAAACAATCCTGAGCTAAGCCCGATTCATCGCCTAGATCGTGAAACTGCGGGGATTGTTTTATTTTCAAAACAAGCTGAAACACGTGGAATATACCAACAATTATTTGCACAAAGACAAGTGCAAAAAATTTATCATGCAATTGCTGCTTATCGTCCAGAATTGAATTTTCCACAAAGTGTCCACTTAAGAATGGAAAAAGGGCAGCCTTTTTACACTATGAAAATTACTGAAGGTGAAGTGAATTCTCATACAGAAATTGAGATGTTAGCTCACAATTCTACATGGGCAAAGTACCAACTAAAACCTGAAACTGGCAAACAACATCAATTAAGAGTACATTTAAATTACTTAAATATTCCTATAAAAAATGACCCATTTTACCCCGTTGTGACTCATAAAAATGAAGCTGATTTTTCTGAACCTTTGCAGCTCCTTGCTAAAGCACTTTCCTTTAAAGACCCCATCACTCAGCAGCAAATGCATTTTACCTCAAATTTTGAACTGATTTTGGTGTGACATTGTAATGACATTTTTTGTTTTTTCATGTCTAATCATTGAAATTACATTTAGTTTGATTAAAATAAAACCCTAACCGACTCTATGATTTGGCTCATTCATGCGAAAAACTGAAGTTTATCAAGTACGCCTTGATTCACAAGAAAAAAAACAAGCTTTTGCTGTCTTTAAGCAGTTGGGAATTACACCCGCCCAAGCAGTCCGTTTATTCTTTAAACAAGTAGTTTTAACCAAATCTATTCCCTTTGCGATTGAAAATCAAAATATTAATATGGAACAGTTGTTAAAATTAAAAAAAATCAAACAAGAACAGCTTCCCGCATCTGAACAAAATGATGCTTCAGTTTTGGATGAAGAAGATATTTTTGCAGAATTGAATGCAATTTTAAACGAACAAAGTGACAAAACTTAACAGTGTCGCATTTTTAAACAATTTTTTTAGTTGAATAATCAGTTTTTTAGTTATGCTCTTTTAGAATGATAACAAAATAGAAGAGAAACAAAATGATTGTAAGACGTGCGACAGAAACCGATTTAAAGCAACTTGCTATTCTGTTTGACGAATATCGTCAATTTTATGGTGCTTCTTCAAATATCTCAGAATCTTATCATTTCCTTAAACAACGCTTTGAAAACAGAGAAAGTGTAATTTTTATTCACATTAAAGATGATGCTATTACAGGTTTTGTTTTGTTATATCTAGGTTTTTCATCTTTGGCATGTTCTACTTATTATATTTTAGATGATGTGTATGTTACGCCTGTTTATCGTCGTCAAGGTTCTGCAAAACAGTTGATTGATACCGCAATTTTATTTGCACGACATGAAAATGCCTTGCGTATCAGCTTAGAAACGCAAAAATCAAATTATCAATCCCACCAACTCTATGAAAAAATGGGATTTGTCCGTGATGAAGAATTTTGCACTTACCATTGTTTCTTAAAATAAATTATTTCTTGTAAGAGAAAACTGACTTTCATTGTTTAACGAGCAGCACATTTACCTTGCTATTCTAAAGATTCAATCGATTCACTCTGATTTTTTGCAGCTTGAATCTGTTGTTCATTCAAATATAGATATTGCCCTTGTTCTAACCGCCCTAAATCTAGTAACCCTACTTGCTGGCGATGTAACTTCAGCACTTTATTTCCAACCGCAGCCAACATCCGTTTAACTTGATGATAAATGCCTTGATGAATCGTTAAAAACAATTGATACTCTGCTAATTTTTCAACCTGACTTGCAGCGTAAATACCTTTCTCGTTGCGTAACTCCACCCCTTGCAAAAGCTGTTCTATTTGGACTTGGCTAATCGGATCAGCGGTTTCTACCAGATATACTTTGGGGACATGTTTTTTCGGATGGGTTAAAGCCTGTAAAAACTGACCATCATCGGTTAGTAATAACATACCTGTCGTATCTTGGTCTAAGCGTCCAATGCACTGTACGCCTCGATTTAACAAGCATTCATCAAGTAAATCGAAAACACTAAAGTGATGGGTTGCTTGATGTGAGCATTCATAATTTTGGGGTTTATTCAGTGCTAAATAGACATGCTTTCGATATTGATATTCTTTTGAAAACACCTGAAATTTTAATTGTTGTTCAGAGATTTTAAATTTTAAATCTGTGATAACTTGCCCATCTATACTTACAGCACCATTTTTGATCAATTGCTGGCAATGCTTACGACTTCCAAAACCTTGAGACTGTAAAATTTTTTCCAATAGCATGATGCGCTACCCACATATTGATCAAGCCAGCCATTGTAGCGGAATCTATTGCTTTTGTGTGCCCTTGGCTCAGGATTCGGCTTATGCAGCGAATATCGTTATACTATTCATCTTCTCTCATCACGCTACCGCATTTCAACTATGAATTTTGTATCACATCTCGACTTAAATTTAATCGTACTTTTGGTTTTATTGGCATGTGGTATCTTTAGTCATAATAGTGCGGTGACGATTGCTGCTGCAGTACTGATCGTATTTCGTATTACTCCCCTCAATGAATATTTTTATCTATTGCAAAATCATGGCTTAAATATTGGTATTATCATTTTAACCATTAGCGTACTCACTCCGATAGCCAGCGGTAAAATCCCCGGTGATGCCATTTTAAAATCTTTTCTCAGTTGGAAATCACTACTGGCAATTGCAGTAGGCGTATTGGTCGCTTGGCTCGGTGGTCGCGGAGTGAAACTCATGAGTAATCAGCCTAATATTGTCGCAGGGCTCTTGATCGGAACTGTTGCAGGTGTGGCAATTTTACGTGGTGTCCCAGTTGGTCCGCTGATCGCAGCAGGGATTTTATCCATTATTATTGGACTTTCTTAAATATATCCGTTTCAGGAAAATTTAAATAAAAAACTCTTCCTAAACTTCTACTTACTGAAAGCAAAAGGAGTACTCAAATTTAAAGCAATCTGAAAATTATTTTTGCTAAAAATCTATTAAATATTTTCAAGCTTAATGACGCTCTGCTATATCGCAACACTACATTTTCATACATTGGTCTTCTCATGAAGAATATACAAACAAGTCGTGTGCGATATGTATTGTGATTGATTCAATTTTATTCAGGCAGTTTATGCCCACAATTTGGGCAAAAACAATATTTATTCTTTTCACGCTGTAAAGCTTCTTCTTTACGTTCACGGATAAGTTGCAAAATAATATCTCGGGTTTGTTCAGAAGATAAACCGACCTCCCTACGGATATCTTCTATTTTCTCTTCATCGTCAATAATGTCGATTTCACAACTTGCTAATAAATCTCGAAATTTTAATTCAAGCTGTTGTTTTCTTTGCTCTAATTCATTGGCTAAACCATTTGCCAAAATACCTGCAGGTAAAGCCGCCAAACCCACCCCAAGTATGGTAATTAATGCGCCGAGAAAACGTCCCAAAGGCGTGACTGGCGTTACATCCCCATAGCCTACCGTTGTCAAAGTTACTACCGCCCACCACATAGACGCAGGAATAGAGCTAAAAACGTCGGGTTGTATGCGACTTTCAACCACATAAATACCTGCTGCTGCCATCACAATCATAATCAATAAAATAAAAATAACTGCTTGAAATGAACCCTTTTCACGTTCAATCACACGTAATAAAATCTGTAAGGAGACAAAATAACGTGTTAGTTTTAACAGCCGTAGCAGACGTAAAATACGTAAGAAACGTAGGTCGATATGCACAAAGAAGTTGAGATAAGCAGGTAAAATTGCCAATAAGTCGATAATTGCAGCACCACTGGTTACATAGTTCCAACGCTGCTTCCACTCAGGCACAAAAGGTTCTTTTTCAACCACACTCCAAAACCTTAAAATATATTCTACGGTAAAAACCACAATCGAAATATTTTCAAAGGTATCAAAATAGAATTTATACAGTTTATAGATGTCATTCATCGACTCTAATAGCACTGCAATAACATTACCAATAATTAAAAAAATCAGTAAAAAGTTAATCGCTCGACTAAACTTAGTTTCATATTCATCGTCATGTAAATTGTTATAAACAAATTTACGTAGTGTGTACCAAGCGCTTAGTCTCATGTCTGATGCTGTGTTTTTTCGGTGGGTTAATGTTAATACCTTAGAATATATCTTTAAATTTTTTAGTTATTTTTTTAAAAAAAGTTATACATAACTTTTGCTTTTTAGACTTTTATCATTCCCCATACTGAATATTCATAAATTAAATTTCATTTATACATAAATTTTTATTATAGTAACCCTCACTTATTTTTCAGCCTTCGCTGTCTTTCTCACCTTTTACATAAATGGATCATTTATGTCATCGCAAAAGCAAAGCCAACTTAAACATGGCTTAAGTAACCGCCACATTCAACTAATCGCTTTGGGCGGATCAATCGGGACTGGACTTTTTCTTGGAATTTCACAAACCATTAAACTTGCTGGCCCTTCAGTCATTTTAGGTTATGCCATTGCGGGTTTAATCGCCTTTTTTATGATGCGCCAACTCGGTGAAATGGTGGTTGAAGAACCTGTAAGTGGCTCGTTTAGCTATTTTGCTTATAAGTTTTGGAGTCCATTTGCAGGCTTTATGTCAGGTTGGAACTATTGGGTACTCAACATTTTAGTGTGTATGGCAGAACTTAGCGCCATCGGTTTATATGTGCAATATTGGTGGCCTGACATCCCAACTTGGGTGTCTGCACTGGCTTTCTTTTTATTAATCAATGCGATTAATTTAACGCACGTCAAAGTCTTTGGGGAAATGGAGTTTCTATTTTCCATCATTAAAATCGTGGCAATTATTGGCATGATTGGCTTTGGTGCGTGGCTTTTAGCAAGTGGTCATGCAGGTGAAACTGCCTCCATCTCCAACTTATGGGCATTAGGTGGCTTTTTCCCCAATGGATTAACTGGTTTAGTCATGGCTATGGCGATTATCATGTTTTCATTTGGTGGCATTGAATTGGTCGGGATCGCTGCAGCAGAAACCAAAAATCCAAGCAAGACCATTCCTAAAGCGGTGAATCAAATCGTCTATCGTGTTCTATTGTTTTATGTGTTGACGATCGTCGTTTTGTTGTCTTTATTTCCTTGGAATCAAATTGCAGAAGGTGGTAGTCCATTTGTGCTAATTTTTGATTCATTGGGAAGTCAGGGCGTGGCGACCATTTTAAATTTTGTGGTTTTAACTGCTGCAATTTCGGTTTATAACGGCACAAGTTATGGCACGAGTCGCATGTTGCTCGGACTTGCAGAACAAGGTAATGCACCCAAATTTTTACGTAAAATTAATCAACGCGGGATTCCTTATGCTGCGATTTTAAGTTCTGCCTTAGTGACTTTAATTTGCGTTGTGCTGAATTATATTTTCCCAGAAAAGGCTTTTAAATTACTGATGAGTTTGGTGGTATCAGCAATCGTTATTAATTGGATGATGCTGGCATGTACGCATTTAAAATTTAAACAAAAAATGCAGAGTCTTAGTAAAACAACACTTTTCCCTGCGATTGCTTATCCACTCAGTAATTATATTTGTATTGCTTTTATGTTTGGTATCTTAGCGATTATGTGGCTGACGCCTGATATGCGTATTGCAGTTTTATTGATTCCCGTTTGGATTATTTGTTTAAGTTTTGCTTATTGGTTAAAGCAGAAAAAAGCGAATGTGAGGTAAATAGTTGGCATTGAATACATATTTAAACTAAGTTGCGGACAGTATCTTTAAAGGCACCCTTCCGCTAAAGATACTGTCCGCAGAATCAAAGCCAGTCTCCCAAATGTCTTTGATTGAATAGGTTTATTTTAGGCAAATTCAGCTTAAAATGTTTTTCTTATTTCAGCTTAATTTTAGTTATTTTTGAAAAAATTTTTCTTTATATAAAAGCTTAAAGAAAATATTTATCAACTCTCTGCTTTAAGACACTGGTTAACCTCTATTTTTCAGTAAAAGAATGAAAAATTTAAGCATGCCTAATTAAAATCTAATAAATTTTTACTTACACTATTGAAAATATACAATTAATTATTGTTTTGCTTTTCAATTTGAACTGATTTTCTCTCACGCTTATCTTCATACATATTTAAATCTGCGCACTCGATTAACTGATCTACACCTTCTGCATCTTTCGGAAAAATTGCCAAGCCTAAACTTGCACCAATTTTTAAATCAACATTTTCAAATACAAAAGGTAAGCCACAGGCTTCAGAAATACGATTCATAGCAGTTTTTGCTAGCTCTTGATTTTCCACTGAAGATAAAATCACAGCAAACTCATCACCACCTAAACGTGCGACCAAGTCATCGTGTCGTGTAGATTTTTTTATGCGCTCAGCAATTTCTTTGAGTGCAGCATCCCCCAAGCGATGCCCATATTCATCATTGATCCGTTTTAGACCATCCATATCGATCATTAAAACACCTAATTTTTTATTATTTTGTTTGGCTGTAAGTAATCCTTGACGCAAACAATCCAAAAACAATGCTCGATTTGCCAATCCTGTGAGCTGATCTTTTGTAGCAAGCTTATAGAGCTCATGTGCGCCAAATCGAGTGGCATGATACATCGCTGCCGCAATCAGCTCCGACATTAAGGTTAAAAGTTGTAGATCACCTTCTTTAAATGCGGAGACTTGTTCTGCATAAATTTTGAGAACACCAATCGCATCACCACAATGAATCAGTGGAACCACTGCCATCGAACGTAATCCAACTTTTCGACAAGCAACTTTATCTACACGCTCATCAAGTTCACTGTCTTCACAATATAAAATTTTATTTTCTGCGACACATAATCCCGACAAACTGTTTTCTTGATTTAAACGTAAGCCAAGCAAATGCGCTGCCCCGCCTGATACAGCACGATAAACCATTTCCCCATCTTCGGCTAACTCGACCACTGCCCCTTTTGCTTTTGTGATCAGTTGGGCTTGTTCCGCCACCAATGTCATGACGGCATTTAAATCTAAACCAAGTTTAGCAATCGCAGTTTGAGTTTGAATAACTGCCATCAGTTGTTTTTGGGTAGGCTGTTTGGTTTTCGGCATATTCTAAAAGGTAGAATTTGGAGATAATTTTATTCTAAAAATAATTTTATTTTTTGTATAGTTACTTTCAGTAGAGTTGTTTGACAGGTTTCAAACTTTCGCGTGTTTAATGCTGCTTTTTACAGCAAACTGACAGAGATTTGTTGTTTTGCATTTCATCATTGAGCATAGTGTTATAAGCTTTTTTTTAATTGAAATATCATTTAATTTGTCATGACTGATTCTCTTTACCAACTTGATCGTATTGATCGAAAAATTTTATCTGAGCTTCGTAAAGATGGTCGGTTGAGTGTGACCGAACTGGCTGAAAAGGTAAATCTGTCGACTTCCCCGTGTTGGACTCGTTTAAAGCGTTTGGAAAATGCCCATATTATTGATGGTTATACCGCAAATATTAATCCGAAAGCCTTAGGTATTAATGAGTTATTTTTTATTGAAATTACACTTGAACGACATGATGATGAAATTTTAGATGAGTTTAGTCATGCCCTTGCCAATATGCCTGAAGTTGTTGAAGCGCATTTAGTCACAGGTGATTATGATTATTTGGTGAAAGTTGCAGTAAAAAATGCAGAGCATTATGAGCGTTTTTTACGGAAAAATTTATACTCAATGAAAGGCATACGTCATACACGCTCTATTTTTGCGTTAAGACCTTTAAAGTTAGCAAATAGCGCAGATTTGTTGATGATTGAATAACTTTCAATTTTTCATAATCATCGTTCTGTTATAAGTTTTTAATTTTTCTGATTTTAAAATAAATGAAGCATTAGCACAGATACATATATCTAGCTGTGCTAATTACAACTATGGTTTGTTTACTTTATTGAGCAGTATAACCACCATCTACTAAGATCGCTGTACCATTTACAAAAGAAGCCTCATCACTTGCAAGAAATAGAACAACATTTGCAACTTCTTCAGGCTGACCTAAGCGTCCAATTGGATGCAATTTAGCGAGTGTTTCTTTTTGGCGTTCATCCGCCGCACTCAACAATGGCGTATCAATATACCCTGGACATACGGCATTAATACGTATTCCTTTGGCTGCATAATCGATAGCAAGTGTTTGGGTGAGTAGTTTTACACCAGCTTTCGCTGCAGCATATGCTGTTACACCCTTTTTGCCGACCCAACTATGGATTGAACCACAATTCACAATCACGCCTTGTTTATTTTCTGCTAGCCAATATTCAATGGCATATTTATCCAGTAAATACACTGCTGTTAAGTTAATATCTATGGTTTTTTGCCAGCGATCTACGGGTAACTGGTCAATTGGCGCATCCATCGCCACACCAGCATTGGCAAAGACAATATCGAGACCAGAAAATGTATCCACTGTGTGTTGGATTAAGGCTTTATTTTCTTGTTCGTTGCGTACATCTATTTGGAAATAACTGGTGGTAAAACCTTGTTGATTAAGTTCATCACTCACTGTTTGTCCATGCTGACTTAAATCGGCAATAACTACTTTAGCGCCATTTTTGCAGAATGACTTTACCGTTGCTAAGCCAATCCCACTTGCACCACCTGTTACGATCACTACTTTATTGTTAAAACTCATCTTTTTCATCCTTAAGCCATTACCTGTTTTATAAATAACATATCTCAGGCTAAAAACCCATTAAGTAAGCACGTCTGGTATGTTCTGATTTATTTTTCTCAATTTTTAGAATCTTGTTTTGGCTAAATTTCTTGTTTTATGTTTTAATGGAAACAGTATGAGATGAGCCTTATATGAGTATCATGCGAGTGATACGACTAGCCCCCTGAATCAGGGGGCTTTTTAATGTCTAGAATTTTAATTTTTCGATTATTGAATGTCAAAGACCCATTTTTTAGCATCTACATCACTGGTCGTTTCACAAACATAATAGTCATGATCCCAAGCATCTTGGTTGAAAATTTCCTTTTTAAAGTAAGTCACTTGTTTGCCATTTTCGATACAAATAAAGCTGTCACCTTGATCTTTGACTTGTGTTCCGTTGAGGAAACCACCTATACAGAGGAATCGGGATTGTTTGGACATTAATAAATTTCCACATTATTTTATTTAATAAAATAATTTTCTAATTGAATTATCAAGTTATCAACAAATGGTAAATTATGAGAAGAAATATTTTCATAAAGATTATACGTTTTTGATTTTTGTGCAATTAGCTTCTTTAAATCTGTCAGATCATTTAAAGTAACTGTCTTACCCATCGACTGTAATATTTCCGTTAATGCATCACTCCATTTGATTTTCTTTTTTGAAAACTGTGTGTTAATTATATCTATACCAAATTTATCTAAAATTAAATCTTTATAAAAATCTGTTTTTAGCAAGTTTTCTAATTCAGATTCAAGCATTCCCAAACAAACAACATGACTATAAGATTTTTGATCTAACTCTTTACTTGCTAATAATTTAGCAATAGTTGATTTTGCCGCTGAATCGTTATCTACTATCACAAAACAAGAACATAGTTGATCTATATACCACTTAAGGTTGTATACCAATTTACTTTCACCATCAATTGAAACTATCGCCAAATCTCCATCTTTAATTAGTCTTGTTATTTTTGAGCTTTTTTCTTGGATAAGTTTTGTGAGAAATATTTTATCACTTTCACCTTCGACTAAAATAATTTTATTTGAGTGTACCAAATTATCAGATGTTCTAACTCCTAAACATTCACGTATTTCTTTAATTTTTTTTACGGCTTTAACTTTATTATTTGAAACTAAAATATTATTAGACAATTTATCTCTATGAACGAATACAGGATTATGAGTGGAAATAATTAATTGATTTTCACTCGACAATTCCTCTAATGCAGATTTCAAACTATGCATTGCCGAAGGGTGTAAATGAGACTCTGGCTCTTCAATAGCTATAATTGAAGCCCCATTATGTATTTTTTGCCTATCTTTTAATAAACCAACAGCAGCAAGACTTTTAACACCATCTCCTTTAAACTGGATATTTGTTTTATTTCCATCATCAATTTCTATAAAGTAATCTTTCCGAAGCCGATATTTACGCTCATAGTCGGATATACCTAAACTAACACTGTTAATATTAGGTAAGAATTTTTGTAGAGAAGTTTCAATAGTTCTTGATACCCTATCTAACACAGGTTTCTGCAATCCTTCAATTACATTTAAAGCCTCTTTATAAGGTAACTCGTTTTCAAGTCGCGCTAACTCTTCTTCAATCATTTCATTAATTGCTGAAATGGCTTCACGCTCTGTACGAACAGCTGGTATGTATGTAAACTGAATTCGCTCGGCTATATATTTAGAAATAATTGCAGATTTTTTCGTTAAAGAACTGCTCCCCCTCTTTGGTACTAAAAATTCAGGAATACTTTTCTCATCAAATGTAATTTCAATACATAGATCACCATTAGTATTACTTTTAATTACTTTTTTAAATTCTAGTTGTTCAATTTCATCCAGCTCAAAATACAATCTGAAAACTGTTTCTTTTTTTATTCTTGATTTATTTTGTAGTGAAATTGGAAAATCTCTATCCCATTCATACCTAACACTACGGCTGGAACGATTTCTTATGCTACGTCCGTGACTTATCAATGCATCCATAGCCATCTTAAGAGCAAGAAGTACAGTTGTTTTCCCCTCATTATTACGCCCCACTAGTACAGAATACTCAGTTAAGTCAATCTCACTCCCATCTGTAATACTTCTAAAATTTTTAATAGTAAATTTAGTTAATTTCATATAAAAAAGCCCCACCCAAGTGGAGCTTTTATAACTTAATTTAATTTATTTTTCAACATATTAGCTTAATTGAGCAGCAGCAATTTTCTTGGTATCTACTTCTTTAGATGCGTCTGTATAAGACTCCATCTTGTCAAAGCTTAAGTATTGATAGATATCAGCAGACATGCTGTCAATTTGAGCCGCATACTGTTGGTATTCTTCTGGAGTTGGTAATTTACCAAGTACAGCAGCAACAGAAGCAAGTTCAGCAGACGCTAAGTAAACGTTAGCACCTTGACCTAAACGGTTCGGGAAGTTACGCGTAGAAGTCGATACACAAGTTGTGTTCGGTGCTACACGTGCTTGGTTACCCATACATAATGAACAACCTGGCATCTCAGTACGCGCGCCAGCTTTACCATAAGTATTATAGAAACCTTCTTCCATCAATTGACGCTCGTCCATACGCGTTGGAGGAGCCAACCATAAACGCGTAGATAAAGAACCACCAGGAACTTTCTCTAACAATTTACCCGCTGCACGGAAGTGACCGATGTTCGTCATACATGAACCAACGAATACTTCGTCAATTTTCACGCCTTGAACGTCAGATAACAATTTCGCATCATCTGGATCGTTTGGACAGCAAAGAACTGGTTCAGTGATGGTCGCAAGGTCAATTTCATATACTTTCGTATATTCTGCATCAGCATCAGCTTTAAGAAGTGATGGATTCGCTAACCATTTTTCCATGTTCTCAACACGACGAGCCATCGTACGTGCATCGCCATAACCTTCAGAAATCATCCACTTAAGCATAGTGATGTTTGAACGAAGGTATTCAGCAACTTTCTCTTCAGAAAGCGTGATCGAACAACCCGCAGCAGAACGTTCAGCAGAAGCATCAGAAAGTTCGAATGCTTGCTCAACAGTTAAGTCAGTTTCCATTTCTGTTAAGTCGATCTCTAAGATACGACCAGAGAAGATGTTTTTCTTACCTTTCTTCTCTACAGTTAAGTCGCCTTCTTGGATCGCAACGTAAGGAATCGCATGTACGAGGTCACGTAGTGTGATACCAGGTTGCATTTTACCTTTGAACTTAACAAGAACAGACTCAGGCATGTCTAGGGGCATAACACCAGTTGCAGCAGCGAACGCTACAAGACCAGAACCTGCAGGGAATGAAATACCGATTGGGAAACGAGTATGTGAGTCACCACCAGTACCGACTGTATCTGGAAGAAGCATACGGTTTAACCAAGAGTGGATAATACCGTCACCTGGACGAAGTGAAACACCGCCACGGTTCATGATGAAATCAGGAAGCGTGTGTTGCATTTGCACGTCAACTGGTTTTGGATATGCAGCAGTGTGACAGAAAGATTGCATAACGAGGTCAGCAGAGAAACCTAAGCATGCTAAGTCTTTCAATTCATCACGCGTCATTGGACCAGTTGTATCTTGCGAACCAACAGTCGTCATTTTAGGTTCGCAGTAAGTACCTGGACGAACACCTTGACCTTCAGGAAGACCACAAGCGCGACCTACCATTTTTTGTGCTTGCGTGAAGCCTTTACCAGTATTCTCAGGTTGAACTGGCGCACGGAATAAAGTAGAAGCAGGAAGACCTAAAGCTTCACGTGCTTTTGCAGTTAAACCACGACCAACGATCAAGTTAATACGACCACCAGCACGTACTTCGTCTAGAAGAACAGGGGTTTTAAGTTCAGCTTCAGCGATTTGAGCGCCATCTTTGAACGCTGTTACTTTCGCTGCAGCATGGTCGATTTTTAACGTAATTTCATCGCCCATGTTCATGTTTTGAACATCGATTTCTACTGGTAATGCACCAGCATCTTCCATGGTGTTGAAGAAAATCGGAGCGATCTTAGAACCTAAGCAGTAACCACCGTCTTTTTTGTTCGGGATGTGAGCGATTTCGTCACCAAAGAACCAAAGCACAGAGTTCGTTGCAGATTTACGAGATGAACCTGTACCAACAACGTCACCCACATAAGCAACTTGATTGCCTTTTGCGATCAATTCTTTGATTTGGTTTAATGGACCAACTTCACCAGGAACTTCTGGGTTGATACCATCACGCACGTTTTTAAGCATTGCGTTAGCATGTAACGGAATGTCTGGACGGCTCCAAGCATCTTGTGCTGGTGACAAGTCATCAGTGTTGGTTTCGCCAGTGACTTTGAAAACTGTAAGTTTGATTTCTTCAGGAACATCTTTACGACTTGTGAACCATTCAGCATCAGCCCAAGATTGCATAACCGCTTTTGCATTTGCATTACCTGCTTTTGCTTTGTCAGCAACATCATGGAACGCATCAAATACAAGAAGTGTTTTCTTCAATGCTTCAGCAGCTAACTCACCTAGCGCTGCATCATCCAGCAATGCAACCAATGGTGCAACGTTATAACCACCAAGCATAGTACCTAGTAAGTAAACCGCACGTTCTTTAGAAACTAGTGGAGAAGTTGCTTCGCCTTTTGCCACAGCAGCTAAGAAAGCAGCTTTTACATAAGCAGCTTGGTCAACACCTGCAGGAACACGGTTTTCAAGCAAATCAACTAAGAATGCTTCTTCGCCTGCTGGTGGATTTTTTAATAATTCAACTAATGCAGCAGTTTGAGCATCGTCAAGTGGCTTCGGTGGGACTCCGAGTGCGGCACGTTCTTCAACGTGTTGGCGGTAAGCTTCTAGCACGGTGTTATTCCTCTTTTTTAAAAAATTACTTGTAAATTCCAGCTTAGTAAAAGCTTTACAAGTAATATGGACTGTCAAATTTTACTAAAAATCAAGTCAAAAGTTAATGCAAGCAGCGTGTTAATTCGTGATGACCGTTATTTTATAAATAAATAGTGGCTGTATTTCACTAGATTTTATCCAATACATCTCACTTTGCCTGATTTCTTGCTCATTTATAAAATGAAAATACTTACATTACGTTTAACAGATTGTCATTCGTAAAAAAGGCAACTTATGTTGCCTTGATTGAATGGATTTTAAAATACCACCTTAGTGGACTGTGGTACTGCGTAAATAGTTTTGAAACGCGTCTTTACACCCTTCAAATTTGATGCAAATCTCATCTTCATGCAGCATAGCATGTGCCGCACTGGCAAATGAAATATGAACTTGATAAATCTTAGCACGTTCATCAATGATCTGACGAATATGCACCTGATCACCTAAACTTAACACATAATGACTTCCGCTAATCACAGCGACACCTTGGTCATCTTCAACGAGCAAGTCAGCATTGTGTAAATACGCAACAACTTCCATGGAATGCTCCTTTACTGTGCTTTCTATTTCTATATTTTATATATGCTTTTCACTTTTTATGCTAATCATTTTTTATTGCAAAATAGTTCAAAAATATACTTAAATGCAAAAAGCCATGCTGCTTTATAGCATGGCTTAAGTTGTTTCATTTACATCTGCACAAACTTAACTTATTGGACATTCAATCGCTGTATAGACTTTTCCATCGACCATACTTTTCACTTCACGACAACCTCGTGCATCGGTTTGCGCACTCTGTAACATTGCAATAGCTTCAGGTACACCTGCTGCTGCCGCTTCTTGTATCAATTGATAGGCTTTGTCCTGATCCTTTTTCACACCTACCCCTTGATAATAGGCAAGCGCAAGATTAACTTTTGCTTTTGGCTCTCCGAGTTCAACCGCTTTTTCTAAAAGTTGCACTGCTTTTTTATCATTTTGTTTTACACCATCACCACGACTATAAAGTGTCGCTAAGTTAGCATAGGCTAAAGCATTATTCTGCTTTACGCCTTTTTCCAAATATTCAACGGCTTTTTTATAATCTTGTTGAACCCCTGTCCCTTTATAATACATCCAACCTAGATTATTCAGTGCCAAGCCATGATTTTGTTTAGCTGCGGCCTCTGTCCACTTGATTCCCAACGCTATATTTTTCGGTAAAATTTCACCTGTTAAATAATAACTTCCCAAAGTCACTTGAGTATGCGCATGCCCTGATTCAGCAACTTCAGTTAAAAATTTAGTCGCTTCCGCAAGGTCTTGTTTCGAGGCATTCGCACGATGCAATAAAATCATCCCTGCCATATATTTTGACTGAGTATCTCCTAAAGCAGCACCTTTTCTTGAATATTGCAGTGCTTTTTGATCGTCTTTTACAACATTCTCACCTTTGGCATACATCGTAGTCAGTTGTTGAATCGCTTCAATATCGCCTTGATCAGCTTTTTTAATCAATTGTTGCGTATTTTCCGAACTCACTTTTGGCGCTGCATAAGTCGCTCCACTTACCCCCAACAACAATGAAAAACTGAGTGTATAAAAATATTGTTTCGTTTTAATCAATTTCATAATAACCTTATAATGATTTTAAAAAATACAATGAATTACATAGATATAATTAGAATGATATTAAAACAGTGAGTATAAACTCAATCCTTAGATACATAAAAAAACCGTTCGATTAGAACGGCTTATAATCTGGCATTTTTTTAGGATCGTGTGGTGTATTTAAACATTGCTCATAAGCTTGCTGTTTAAACTTGATTTGCACAGCATCTTTGTCTGCTTTTAGTTCAGCATCAGACACTGCATAAATTCTTTCTAGATAGTCTAAAACAAAGCCCTTTGTTGTAGGATCGGTGACTTTATTTGCATAATCTAAAGCTTCTTTTTTAGTAATGCCATTTTGACGATCTAAAGTAATTGAACGTGCTGCATTACCAATACTTGTACAATAGCCTTTCCAAATTTCTTCAGGAGTTGCAGCTTTTTTTTCAGCACAACCCGATAAGACCAAAACTGTACCAAATACAGTGCAAATGACTGACTTTTTCATAAATCTCTCCTATCGAGGCTTATGATACTGAATTTGGTGTAAATTGGGAGTTTTTATTGTCAAATTCACCAAATTAGTTCACCCAAGAAAACCCATCAACAAAAAACGAAGAGCATTGATGCTCTTCGTTCTTATCTAAAATTTCTATTTTTTAAGAATAGAAATGATGATCTTTGGCTTTAAAGTTATTGGTTTTTAAATGGTAGGTAAAACTAAAACCTGGGTACATTGCAATAATGTGTCCACTTTTGTTTTTATACCAACTATTACAACCACCTGTTTTCCATACCGTTTTGTCCATTTCTTTATGAATCATCGTGGTATATTTATCTTCTGCTTTTTCAGTGACTTCGATGGCTTTGCGACCTTTATCAATCGTAGCTTCAATAGCTTTCATAATATAGTTCATTTGTGATTCGATAATGAAAATCGCTGAAGTATGTCCAATCCCTGTATTTGGTCCAATCACCATAAAGAAGTTAGGAAAATCAGGAATCGTGGTACCTAAATATGCGCGTGGGAAATCACTCCATTTATCGCCCAATGCTTGTTTCTTTTTACCAATAATTGGATAAGAAATTGGACCATCTGTTGCATCATAACCTGTTGAATAAATAATCAGATCTAGATCAATATGCTCGCCTTTACTGGTATTAATCCCTGTTTTATCGATTGAAGCAACGCTGGAATCTTTAGTATGCAAAGTCACATTATCTTGGCACATCGCAGGATATAAAGTATTAGAAATAATAATACGTTTACAACCAATAGTATAATCAGGTGTAACTGCTGCACGTAATTTTGGATCTTTGATTTGCTTCTTAATGAAATTTTTCGCTTCTCGTTGTGCGATCAAATTTAATGCCAATTTTGAATATTTAAAGCCAATTAAGCGAGTTTCAAGTTGCCAATAGACGGCTGTTCGTACAGCTTTATGAATGTATTTATTTCCGATCATTTTTTGTTGAATTGGGCTAAATTTATAGTCTGGTCGAGGTAGAACCCAATGCGGTGTACGCTGGAAAATATGTAATTCAGCAACATCCCCAGCAATGGCTGGAATCACCTGTGCAGCACTTGCACCACTTCCAATTACAGCAACTTTTTTGCCTTTGTAATCATAGCTATGATCCCAATCATTGGTATGGAAGCTTCTGCCTTTAAATGTATCTTTCCCTTTAAAATCCGGAATAACTGGCGTACTTAATGGACCAGATGCATTAATTAAAAACTGTCCATAGAAAGTTTCACCATTTTCAGTATCAACAGCCCAATGATGCTGTTCATTGTTCCATTCAACTTTGGTGACATTACAGTTGGTCTTGGTTTTTTCACGTAATTTATATTTGTCGATCACATGGTTCGTATACACTTCCAACTCTTTCTGATCGGCAAACATTTGGCTCCAAGCATAAGGTTCATGTGAAATTGAATATAAAGGTGATTGCACATCAACAGCTGCCCCCGGATAACTGTTTTGGCACCATGTTCCCCCTACAAAATCTCGACGCTCAAGGATAACAAAGTCGGACATCCCCTTTTTCAATAAGTTAATCGCAGCACACTGCCCACCAAAACCACTTCCAATAATGATCGTTTGATATTTTTTCATATGACAACTCCATTGAGTTTATTTATTTTTACTCAACTCATAATTTCAATTTTCTGAACAAATTGTGGCGCCACTATCAAAATAAATCTGACAATGAATATTGTCAATATAAACCATAAAAAAATTATGTGATTTATTTATAAGCATAATAAAGCACACTCATGGTGCAACAAATATCGGTATTTGTCGGACAATATGCATTTATTTTTAAAATTCTGACAAAAATATGAAAATACAAAACTTCTTTCAATTATTTATTTTATTAAAATAAACAAAAACTTATAAATTTTATACCTATATTTGATACATAAATACGCTCTAGATTTTTTAATATGAATCCTAGATAAGAGATTATTCAGGAAATAAATATTTGTACATCAATAGTGCTATCATCCCAAAATTAGCACTGACAAGAGACTTTTCCGCGGTCATTTCATTTTAAATTTGCACTCAAATCATCCTTTGTGATCCTCAACTTATGTAAGAATACACTGATCATAAGATAATTTTTTGAAATAAGTTTAAAAGTGTTTTGACAAACCTAAGTTTTTACCCCAATATTTTCTTACTCCTTAACATTTTAAATAAATCAATAAGTTATAAAACTACAAAAAACTTTGGGTGTTTTGTTATTTTTAATACTAACCCACTGTTATTTTGATGTTTTATTGCTTAAAATTACTGTTCACTGCCATATAGGCAGCTTAGAAACGCAAGTGTTTGAGCATTTGCAAAAGTAGGTGGTTCACTGCCATATAGGCAGCTTAGAAAGGATGCTCTTGCTGCTGCTGCAAATAAATACTGTTCACTGCCATATAGGCAGCTTAGAAATGAGACTTTTGAGCGCATGGCAATCGTTGAGCGTTCACTGCCATATAGGCAGCTTAGAAACAATGATTCGCAAAGCAGTACTCACTATACCCGTTCACTGCCATATAGGCAGCTTAGAAATGTTGTATTTAAAGCACCTGCATCAATGACACCGTTCACTGCCATATAGGCAGCTTAGAAATGTTGTATTTAAAGCACCTGCATCAATGACACCGTTCACTGCCATATAGGCAGCTTAGAAAATTATCGAAATGCAGAGAGTTGATAAGCGGAAGTTCACTGCCATATAGGCAGCTTAGAAAAATCGTCAGGCGCTTGTAGAATCCCTGTATGTGTTCACTGCCATATAGGCAGCTTAGAAATTCTTGTTGTTGAAACTGATTTTGATTCACTGGTTCACTGCCATATAGGCAGCTTAGAAAAATAAAACTAAAAGTGACCTTGCTAAAACTCAGTTCACTGCCATATAGGCAGCTTAGAAAATTCGGTGTATCAAAAGCTAAACCGTCTGATTGTTCACTGCCATATAGGCAGCTTAGAAAAGTAATACTGTTTGTCATCCTCAACAGTTGTAGTTCACTGCCATATAGGCAGCTTAGAAAAATCCACATGGGAAATACCGTCTTTAGCTGGGGTTCACTGCCATATAGGCAGCTTAGAAAAGTCGTATGTGAAGCTGCACAAGTTGTTATTAGTTCACTGCCATATAGGCAGCTTAGAAATTAGCAAGAACTTTAGAAACTTGTGAAGCAGTGTTCACTGCCATATAGGCAGCTTAGAAATCATATACATCATCTTAAGTACTCCTTAGAATGTTCACTGCCATATAGGCAGCTTAGAAACGCGGATGTCGGGCATTTTTTTTATCTCAAAAGTTCACTGCCATATAGGCAGCTTAGAAATCTACCTCTACCGCCCACGCATTAATATCTAAGTTCACTGCCATATAGGCAGCTTAGAAATTTTTTTCCAGTGATTAATCGTAATATTCCACGTTCACTGCCATATAGGCAGCTTAGAAAATATAGTTCTTTAGGATGTGCAAAAACATATTGTTCACTGCCATATAGGCAGCTTAGAAAAATCCAACCAATCTTTAACTTTTTGAAAGAATGTTCACTGCCATATAGGCAGCTTAGAAATGCAAGACCTAATATGCCTGCAACATCACCCAGTTCACTGCCATATAGGCAGCTTAGAAATCATTATTCAAAGCATCAATCTCAAATACTTTGTTCACTGCCATATAGGCAGCTTAGAAAATGATGAGGCTGTAGTTTGAGCAATTCGATATGTTCACTGCCATATAGGCAGCTTAGAAAAGATGGGACAATGGTAGTGGAGTAGTCTCCATGTTCACTGCCATATAGGCAGCTTAGAAAACCATAAAGCAGGCATGAACCGTTTGAAGCACGTTCACTGCCATATAGGCAGCTTAGAAAATCGAGTACTGCACCAATTCGCCAGTAATACTGTTCACTGCCATATAGGCAGCTTAGAAATACAAAATACATGGGTCAGTGGTCTGACTGTGGTTCACTGCCATATAGGCAGCTTAGAAATGCAGGTGTGCCACGCCGAAGTTTTGTTCCCGGTTCACTGCCATATAGGCAGCTTAGAAATGCGTATTACGTGATTAAAAAAGGTTTTTCAAGTTCACTGCCATATAGGCAGCTTAGAAATGTATCAGCTACAAGCGTTTCACGTAAAATTGGTTCACTGCCATATAGGCAGCTTAGAAAACAGAACGCAAACCTGCAGGTGCACCATTCACGTTCACTGCCATATAGGCAGCTTAGAAAACTTAAAATCAAAGCAACATTTTCTTTATTAAGTTCACTGCCATATAGGCAGCTTAGAAAAGGGAATACATATTTATTATCATCAGCTAGATGTTCACTGCCATATAGGCAGCTTAGAAAAACATGATTATCTTCGTGTACTTGGTTGTTAAGTTCACTGCCATATAGGCAGCTTAGAAAGTATCAATTCCTCAAAAGCTCAACTGGTGCGTGTTCACTGCCATATAGGCAGCTTAGAAATTATGGCACAAGGGTTTTAAGACATTTCAATGGTTCACTGCCATATAGGCAGCTTAGAAAGTTCGTGATTATTTCAAAGAAGAACCAACTAAGTTCACTGCCATATAGGCAGCTTAGAAACCGTGATCAATATGAGTTTGAAAAAGAACTCAGTTCACTGCCATATAGGCAGCTTAGAAAAAACGGGTCAGTATTGGTTTGGGATGAAGCTCAGTTCACTGCCATATAGGCAGCTTAGAAAACCGTTAGACATAGTAGAATTCATTTTATTAGGTTCACTGCCATATAGGCAGCTTAGAAAATCTGACCTTGCGGTTCTAGTGGCTCATGTGCGTTCACTGCCATATAGGCAGCTTAGAAATGGCAATTCTCTACAGATATATTCGATGGTTCGTTCACTGCCATATAGGCAGCTTAGAAATAACAGGATTATTTAATACGAATTCAATTCAAATAGATTCCATCAATCACTATTAAAATCTACCTAAAATGAACTCGCATGTTGAAACAAATTTAGAAACGCCAGTGATAGAACAAGTCAATAGCTTTTTCCAAAGACTGACTTGCTTCTAGATACAATCGTTTGTTCATTTGATAACGTAAAGTTAACTTATTCACTGGTGTAAATACCCCAACCCCATAACGGATATACAAATCAGGGGTGATATAACCTGTTAAGCTGACTTGAGTATCATCCCCTGTTCCTTGCGCATCAAAGGCTAAACCACTTAAACCAAAAGTTTGTCCTATTTGGTTAGTAAAGGCACGTGTACCGCCCAAGCCTAAGCTGATTCCTGCTGCTGCAATGGTATTATTCACATCAGATTTAAAGCCCGCTTCATTGCTTAAACCGCTTGAACCTTCATTGATTCGTCCTGTGATTAAAGCATTCATCGCCTCTTGATCAGACAAACCTGCATCATTATAAACTTGAATATTCGGACTACTTGCAGTACCTGTAACACGTAAACCAACGATACTGCCTGAAACGGTTTTATTGGCATCTACATCTAAAGTTGGATTGGCTAAAGCACCATTAAAACGAGCAATAGCACGATTTAAATCAAGTTTTTGACCATACGCTTCGATGGTAACTTTCTCACTTACTCCAATTGCACCATTCGCACGCATTGCAGTTTCTAAACCACGTTGTGATAAATACACTCGTCCAATCAATGGAATACGACTATTAAAGCCTTGGAATATCACTTTATTGCCTAGACTGACATCAATATCTGCACGAATATCCCAAGGTTTTGCTGATTTTAAAATTGCCAATTGATCATCACCTTCATGCACTACCCGTACATCTGGTGAAACGTTAACAACAGTCGCGCTCGATTCAGGCATTGAAATCAAGGCAGTCGGCACATCCACTTTACCTTTTACAGCAATGCGTTTACTCAGTGGATAAGCATCCATCGTCATATCGGTGTCAACAATCGCCGTAATCAATGGTGCTTGGCGTACTAAAAGTTTTTCGCCTTTTAATGCTAACTGAATACGTGGATCATTTTTCCAGTCAATGCTTCCTGTTAACTTTCCTACACCACGCCCACTGTTAAATGCACCATTGATAGTTGCTTGATCTTGGTGAATATTTGAATACAACTGTACATTGGTCAAATTCACGGGTAATGAAATCATACTGATTGCACCATTTTTCAGGCGCAACGCACCATCAAATAATGGCTGTGACAATGTCCCATTAATTTTTCCAGCAAGTGACAGCGTTCCTTCCAACTTACGCACATCTGCAATAAATGGTTTAAGAATTTTTAATTGCACTTCGTTAAATGCAACTTCACCACGCATGTTCTTTTGAGCAGAATATGGATCAATCACGACACTGGCATAACCTGTACCGACATTTGGTGCTTTCAAGTCAACACGTGCCAATAAACCTTCTGCAACACTTTTGATGATCACGCTGGCTTCATCATAATTCATAGAGGTTGCAGGATCATCAGGGTTTTCTGCTGCAATACCAATTTGCCCTTTACGAGTAACCAATTTTGCATCAATTTTTGGTTTGCTATTTTGCGCCCAAGTTGCTTTGGCATAACCATTAAGTTGACCTGTGAGTGCCAAACCTTCTGGCATAAAGGCTGCAAAATCGTTTAAATCTAAGTTTTGGGTAATAAATGACACATTTCCTTTGGCTGGACTCACCCGTACAGGTTGATCAAAACATAATTTGCTTTGCCTACTTGACCAACAATGTTGTCCCACATACAGCTCAGATTTTGCTGAAGTAAAGATCACAGGTGCAGCTTGATCTTGAAGTAAATGTGCACGAACCGAGTCAAACTCACCTTTTTGAATTTGTCCTAGCCAATCGTTCTGCGCATTAAAACCACCAGCGAATTGCATATAGAATTTAGAATAATAGTTCCAGCCCTGTAGCTGTAACAAATGCGCTTTGCGTGTGCCTGTTAAAGTGATCCCTGCATATTGAATCTGACGTGTGCCACTGCGTAAATTATCCATTCTCGCCACCATTTTTGCAGGTGTCGTATCTGAGGTTGGCAACTCACCAATTAAACTCATTTTTTCAATACTTATCGTATTGTTAAAACCAAATTTATCGACTTTTAAATTGGCTGTTGCACTGAGGCGTGGTTGTGCTTGCAGGTTTAAATAACCATAAGCCGTACCACGTAAACCTGGATATAATTCATATAAAGCAGGTGCATTGATTTTTAAACGTAAATTTTGCGCATTTCCTGTGGCTTGCACTTGGTTTTGTGCATAAGACAAAAATAGGTTATTGGCTTCAAACTGTTGTGGCATAAAGCCTTTTTGGTTTGAATTTAGCACGATTGCGAGATTTCCTTTACCACGTAAAGGTTTATTATTAATTATCCCAGCCAAGTTCAAATTTTGAATATTAATCCGTTTTAAACGATCAGACCAAGTGCCTTGTGTTTTAACATGTCCTGACACTTCACCACGTACAGAAGATACAAAGTACTGTGGTTTAAAACGTACCAATGACGCATTTACATCCCAACCAAAACCATGACTGATATGAACCAAACCACTGGCAAGGATTTTTCCTGCAACACCATCATGACGCAATTCTGCGATTTTAATCAGCTCAGGTGTGCCAGAAACACGCACTTTGAGTAAGCCACTGCCTTGTTTTAATTGTGATGCGTTCAAACTACCATCATAATTCACAGCAAAACCTTTAAAACCACCGCCTGCTTTTTCATCTTTAAAAATCACTGCAGCAGTACTTGAGCCTTTCAGTTGAATGGTTTCGGCTTTGGCTTGATCTGCCATCCGTCCTGTCAAATCAATCGCAGTTAAATGAATAATTTGCTGATTCGGTTTTGCATAACCATTGGCTTTGATTCGACCATTTAATAAATTTACAGGGGCAGCGGCTGCCACTGTTTGTGGATTAAAGTCTTTTGCATTGAGTACAGCATTCCACTTCAACTGACGCTTTTCACTTGGCAGTTCCACTACAGCACTGCCTGTTAAACTGCCTTTAGCAGCCTGATAACTAAAAGCAGGCACATGTAAATTATTGCCTTTGAGATCAAGTTGGGCATTGTATTGTCCTGCAGGCAATGTACCTTTTTCATGTGGACGTATTACGGTTGCCACATGGATATTTTGTTTGCCTTCCACCAATGCCAGTTTAACTTGACCATTTTCACTGCTTAGCCAACCAATGTACGGTACTGCTCGATCAATATTTTTCCATTGTACATCCAGCAACATCGGCTCAGGAGTTTTCTTTTTCTGCTCTGCCTGATCTAGTTTGACATTCCATGCTTCATATTTGTCAAAATCCACATTGGCAGTTAAATGCATACCTTGTTGTAATGCACCTTTTGAGCCAATATTTGCATCCAAACTTGGCGGTAGAAAATCTTGAATCGCTTGAGGAATTAATTTGTCTTTCGGATTAATGTGGTCTAAACGCCCTTTTACATCCCAACCGACATGATCTTTCCAGCTTACCAAACCTGCAAGGTTGACTGCACCGCCCATGACTTGACCATTAAAATTATTGATATTTAACTGATTCATCAAGTCGGTATGTGCCAAAGCGGTATATTGACCTTGTGGAATATTTGCTCCGCTTAAATCTGTGTTTAAGTCGAGATCTAAACCGTTAATATCCCCTTTAAATTTGGCAACTCCATCTTTGGCTAACAGTTTTTGTTCAGGGAGAATGGGTAGATGATAATTTTTTAAAATCAATGCACCATTCATAGGAACATGCGGACGCATTGGGTGTAACACTGCCCAACCTGTGAGCAAATCAGGCGTATGGGTTGCTACACCTGCCTGAATGGTGTCTAAACTCCCACGTGCATGTACATAAATGTCTTTCACATTTAAACTATTTAAAGAAGGCAGATTTAAAATGGCTTTGGCTTTTAGTGGATATTTACCTTTAAAATCCATCATCCCTTCGGCATTTTTAACCGCCAAATAGCCCATATCCATGCTGGAGTTTTTAAATTTAAGTTCAGTGCCCGACCATAAAGCTTCTTCTAAATGCACATCATTAAAGTCAACCTTACTGCTTGAAGTTTGAATCTGTAAGTGGTCAACATCAGCTTGGTCTAAACGCAATACAAAGGGGAGTTTAATCTCACTAAACTTAAATGGTTCATCACTCGGTGGTGATTTGCTAATCACTCTTAGATTTCTTACATCAGCATGACTTAAGTGAATCTCTTTATCTAAAATCGCACGCCACCCCAAAGACACATCAGCACGATCAATTTTTACATCCACTGCGGACAATGTAACTAAAATATTTTTTAAAATAATCCCTTGCAGTAAATTTCCGCCTTCATATTCATAATGAATAATCTTTTGACTGGCAGCGACCCGATCTAATAAAAACTTACTGCCTTGATCTGTTGAAAACATCACAGCCAACGCAGCAATCAATAAAACAATCACCAAGCCGATTGAAAGCAATATATTGCGTAATATATTGCGTTTTTTCGGTGTCTGCTCAGCGTTTGGCTGAGGTGCTTGCTCATTATTTTGAAGATCTTGCTGTTTTTCGTCAGCCATAATTATCCCAAATGCAAATTTTTTATAAAATTAAAGTTGTGAACCAATAAAGAAATGTAAACGTATTGGATGATCAGGGCTAGAAATTCCTGTTGCAACATCTAAACGAATCGGGCCAATCGGTGATTTCCAACGAATTCCAACACCAACGCTATATTCAGGATCATTGGAAAATTTTTCATCAAAGGCATTACCAAAATCACTAAAAATCGCTGCACGCCAACCGTCTTTGAACTGATAATTATATTCCAAAGAACCCACCGCCAAAGCTTGGCCACCCATTTTATAGCCATATTCTTCTGGCGATAAACTTTTATAGTCAAAACCACGTAGACTCTGATCACCACCTGCAAAGAAACGTAAATTATAAGGAACTTGGTCAAAATCTTTGGCAAAAATATAGCCTGTTTCTAAACCAGCAACAAACTGATGGTCATCATTTTCACCCAGAGAATACAAGCCTTTCCATGTTGCATTGACGATCGCCATATCCGTATCAGACAGTAAGCTTTCACTCCCTAGTTGGACTTTATACGATTGTTTAAAACCTCGTGTTGGATTTAAACGATTATCACTGCTGGTTTTTGAAGCTTCATAACCGACTAATAAAGATTCTTGCTGTTGGTTTGCACCAGGTACTAAGAAAGCATCAGGAATATCATTAGCATCAACAATTCCTGTTTGCGTAACTCGATCTAAACGATAACGTAAGCCAAATACGTGTTGCCACTCTTTGCGTGAACCTTTGATTATTCGGTCTACCCCTGCCACCGCCGACTCAATCACCAGATTCATATCGTTCCCGATACCATCACGTTCTTCACGCTCATATCCACCCACTAAACTGATATAGTCATTCAGCGGGTGGTTATAAGGAATGTTATAACGACCATCAAAAGACTGGCGAATTTGCGACAATTCCATATTGGCATCAAAAGAATGTCCATAGTGGTTCACAATCGCTCGACGGTATTGCCCACGTAAGCGAACACCTGTGTCCGTCCCATAACCAATACCCGCTTCCAAGCTATTTAAACGGTCTGCATTTAGGGTTACGATCACAGGAATAATTTTGTCTTCACGTGCAAAAGCTTGTAATTTTTCAGTTTCTGATTGTTTTTCTTCCTGTTGCACTTGAGCCACACGAGCACTTGGATCAATTTCAGCCGAATTGGTTCCTGCAAATTGTTTTTCATCCACAACATCTTGCGTGACTTCTTTGGATGAGAATTGTTGTTTCTTGGCTTCTGTTTGATCTGTAAATGCAGCTTCAGACAGTTTTTGTTGATCAACCAAAGCCTGTAAATCTGGTGGTAGCTCTAAAGGCTTTTCAATCGGATCAGGTTTAATCGCATCAACCAAGGTGTAGTTAAAATAACGAGAGTTCGTGAGGTTATTCGCCAAAGCGTTTACACGCCAAGCCGTATAATCAGCGCCTGCTTTCCACGGTGCCATAGATTGCAAAACTTTTAAATCAATCGGCAATGGCTTGCTCGGATCACTCATTCTGAATTCGACTTGACCGAGTTTATAACGCTCACCTGTTTCATAACGAAGGTTAATATCTGCTTTATTTTGTGGCTGTAATACCTTGACATCATGTAAGCGCCAATAACTATCAAAGAATCCATTATTGTTGGCTGCATCGACAATACGTGTTTTGGTGGTTTCATAATGACCATGATGCAAAACATCACCTTCCTCTAAATCAGGAAGTACACGAATAACTTGGAATTGGGCAAGGTTTTCACCCGCACCAGAAAACTCTACATTCTGCTTTTCTATAATCACAGGATCATTGGGTGTAACGATAACTTTGACTTTACTGCCATTTTCTTTTTGAAATTTAAACTGTGCATCATAATAACCCACAGCTTGTGCAGCTTGTTTTGCTAAAGTCCGAAGCTGGGGAACTGCAGAGTTAAAATCGGCAAATGACTCAGTAGTAAAACTAGAAAGTTTTGCCTTAATATTATCTGCCAATACCTTAGGCGCACCTTCAACTTCTGCATTAATGCGTGAAACTGTTGCAGTATCAAATTTTGGTGGGCGGATGCGATATAAAGCACGTTTAAAAATATTGGCTTCTTTTTCTGGTGCTGGTTGTTCTGTTGGCAGTTCTGCTAAAGTTTTCCCTAGCTCATTTTCTTGCACCACAATTTTATTATCAGCTTCAATGGATTGCATCAATTGGTTAATATTCACAGGGGCTTGGGTAATTTCCGTAATCTCTTGCTGAGTTGCATCATTGACTACGATTTCAGGGGCTTTTGCTGCACCATTACGAAAGTTTTGCGCCTCAAGTTTGGCTTCTTCAGCAACTTTAAAAATCTCATTGGCTAAGTTGGCATCTACGGTATTTTCAGGTAATTCTTCTAATTGCTCAAATTCAATCGGTTTAAATTCATTTAAGGTTGCCGCAGTTTGTTCTTGTTGTTGCAACATTTCCACGCTGTCTACAGCGACAGTTTTTTGATTTAATTCATCAATTTTATCGTCTATTTTATCAATTTTGGCTTGTCCTAAACTTTGTTGTTCTGCTGCATTTTCTAGTTGCTCTTGCGTATTTCCTGCAACTGTCGGTTCAGCTATTTTTGTTTTAGATGTGTCAGCAGCATGTGTGATTGGTGCAGCAAATACACTCAAAAAAATACTTGTACACAACAGTTTATTTACATCATTTGTGCTAAAAATATTTTGCATACAATGTGCAAGTGCGGATTTTTTAAATTTGATTTTTGCTAGCATAGCAAGCTCTAAGCACCATAAAATATGATTGGAAAATTAAACAGTGATAAAAGTCCCCAACTCAACTTAAAATCACTTGGCTTTTCACATTATCTTGGAAGTTAAAATATCATACATGATTTTGCGATATAGTTACTAAATCCTCACATTTCTTAATATAACTTAAATGAATGGTTTTTCGATGGAAAAAAATGAACATATCTTAGGAACTCGCCGTTTTTTGCCCATGTTCCTGACCCAATTTTTCGGGGCATTAAATGACAATGTTTTTAAGGGCTCTTTACTCCTCGTAATTACCTACGGTTGGATTCATTTAAATGGCATTGCAATCAGCACTTTAAATAATCTTGCTGCATTATTATTTATTTTGCCCTATTTTATTTTCTCTGCAACAGCAGGACAAATTGCAGACAAATACGAACGTTCCTCTTTGGTTCGTATGATTAAAATTCTTGAAATTATTATTATGTTATTGGCAACTGCTGGTTTCTTAATGGGGAATTTGTGGATTTTATTATTTGCCTTATTTTTAATGGGAACACACAGTACCTTTTTCGGTCCTATTAAATATGCGATTTTACCTGAAATATTAAAGCCCAATGAACTGATGTCGGGTAATGCTTTGTTTCAGTCAGGAACATCAATTGCGATTTTACTCGGTACCATCATTGGTGGCGCGGTCATTTCAGTTTCTAAGGGTAATTTATTATGGATTAGCTTGACCGTCGTTGCTATTGCTGTGATTGGTTTTATTGCCAGCCGTTTTATTTTAAAACAGCCGACATTAAATAATGACTTAAAAATAGATTGGAATTTTTTCCGTACCAGTTTTCAAACCATTCAATATGCCAAAAGCTTACCTTTAATTTTTATCGTTTTGTTAGGAAATTCATGGTATTGGTTTTATGGTGCAACCTATCTCACCCAAATTCCCCAAGTCACTTTGCAAAACCTGCATGCCAATGAAAATGTCTCTAGTTTATTATTGACTTTTTTCTCTGTCGGGATTGGGATTGGTTCTTTACTGTGTCGTAAGTTTGGTGGCAGTGAAGTCAATATTAAAATGGTACCGATTGGGGCAGTTGGCTTGACGCTATTTGCATTTTATTTTGCAGCTAGTTTAGCCTTTATTCCAGTACATACAGGTGAACTGCTGGGCATTGCTGCAGTATTTCAAGCAGGTTGGGCATATTATCATGTCATGTTCGCTGTGACTTTATTGGGGATTTGTGGTGGTTTTTATATCGTTCCCCTTTATGCATTGATGCAAGCCTATGCGCCAAAATCTCATCGTGCACGCGTTGTTGCTGCCAATAATATTTTTAATGCAATTTTTATGGTTTCGTCCGCAATCTTCTCTATAATCATTTTAAGTGTGCTAAAACTCGATATTAAAATATTGTTTAGCATTACAGCGATTTTAAGTGGTTTATTTTGTATTTGGTTGTTAAAACGATTAAAACCGTTAATGGCAACAACTCAAATTACATTGGAGGATTGATATGCGTCATTATACAGGCATCGATAAGTTTATTCATTCTTTTGATCAAGCCTTAAGAAGTTTAGTCCCTGGTACAACCTCTGCTCAACGTAGCAATCCTTCAGAAAATACCGAAACCAAACTCGCAGTCAGCGAAGCACGTCATGTGGCTGGCTTGATGCGTGTCAATCATAGTGGCGAAGTCTGTGCACAAGCGTTGTATCATGGACAAGCTTTGACTGCGAAACTACCAAATGTACGCCGTGAAATGGAGTTTGCAGCCATTGAAGAACAAGATCATTTGGCTTGGTGTGAAGATCGTTTAAAAGAGTTAGACAGTCATACCAGTTTACTCAACCCTGTATGGTATGGTTTATCTTTTGGTATAGGTGCAATTGCGGGGATCGCAGGTGATAAATATAGTTTAGGCTTTGTGGCAGAAACTGAACGCCAAGTCAGTTTGCATTTACAACATCATATTAGCCAACTTCCACCGCAAGATGAGCGTTCACGCAAAATTTTAGTACAAATGAATGAAGATGAGTTACATCATCGTGATACTGCCTTAAAAGCAGGTGGGGTCGATTTACCACTTCCAGTCAAAATCACCATGACAGCGATTTCTAAGTTAATGACTAAAACCAGTTATTTTATTTAATTATTGTTTTAAGTGGTTAATTTTAAAATAATACCATTCTTAGAAAATAACATAATATAAGTGGTTTGTTTTTGACGGAGTCTTACATCTAAAGTTTGTATTTAAAGACTAGCCTTCGGCTCGACCTACTTTTGTTTCGACAAAAGTAGGCAAAACCATTGTCATCCGCAAAACTCGACCAATACCGCAAATTGATTGATGTATTGCAAAAACATGACCAATCATCGGTAGTCCTGCCTCGGACAATTGCGGATGACGTTTTCGTGTCTCAATTTATAATTGGAAGCGGAAAAAATCATTCCAAAAATATATTATAAAACTTTTATTGATTGGTATAAAAAGAGCATCTTATGATGCTCTTTTTTTGCTTAGATTAATAACTATTTACCAACTAAAACCTACACCTACACCCCCAGATTTTTCTTCTTCGGTCATTGCCCCGCCCAAACTAATGCTTGTATTTTCATTAATCATACGTTGATAACCCACTGCAACCGCTTTTTCATCTCCTTGGAATCCAGCACCCACACCAACACGGTTACGTCCTTTAAGACCTGATGTACTATTTGCCATGTTCATCATTGCTGCTGTCATCGCACCTTGACGGTCAAAGCGTTTATCAACTTCATGGAAACGGTGATCTGTTTCTAAACGATGGTCTGAGAATGCACTCTCTAAGTTATTAAATTTGTTATCCGTATATTCTTTCGAAGATTTTAAAGTTTCTGCCTCAGCTGCTTGCATTTGTCTTAGATTCACTGCATCTGTTGCTTCTGTTGCATTTGCAACATGAATGATTTGTCGCTCAGCATCTTTTGCCCCGACTGAAACAGTATTATCACGATCTGAAGCTGAGTTATTACCTAAAACAACAGCATTTTTAGCTTCAGTTTTGACATTATTTCCAAGTACAAAAGTATTATCAGATTTTACTGTATTATCGTTACCCACTACATAACTATTATTTCCAGTAACATTGTTTGGATCACCAAATGCGCCTGAACGATTCCCCGCTACGGTATTGCCTTTACCTACAGCAGTAGATTGATGACCTGTAACTTTAGAGCCTTGCCCAATAGAAGTGGACTGTGTACCGGAAGCTGTTGCACCTTCACCAATTGCCACCGACCCAACACCCGTTGCTTGTGCTGGCGTTTGGACTGTGCCTTGTCCCGAACTCACTGCAATAAATGGACTATTTTGAGTGTTAAGCCAATCTTTTTCTGTACCTTGATAACCATTTTTTACAGCAATTTCATAAGTACTTAGACCTTGATCTCCCTTGTCGCCTTTTGCACCATCTTTGCCATTTAAGCCATCTAAACCATTACTTCCATCTTTACCATTTAGACCGTCTTTGCCTGCTGCGCCTGTAACACCTTGATCTCCCTTGTCGCCTTTCGCTCCATCTTTACCATTTAAACCATCAAGACCTTTTGCACCATCTTTGCCATTTAGACCATCTTTACCTGCCGCGCCTGTAACACCTTGATCTCCCTTGTCGCCTTTCGCTCCATCTTTACCATTTAAGCCGTCTAAACCATTACTTCCATCTTTGCCATTTAGACCGTCTTTACCTGCTGCACCTGTAACACCTTGATCTCCCTTGTCGCCTTTTGCACCATCTTTGCCATTTAGACCATCTTTGCCTGCTGCGCCTGTAACACCTTGATCGCCCTTGTCGCCTTTCGCTCCATCTTTACCATTTAAGCCATCAAGACCTTTTGCACCATCTTTGCCTGCTGCACCTGTAACACCTTGATCTCCCTTGTCGCCTTTTACTCCATCTTTACCATTTAAGCCATCAAGACCTTTTGCACCATCTTTGCCATTTAGACCGTCTTTGCCTGCTGCACCTGTAACACCTTGATCTCCCTTGTCGCCTTTTACTCCATCTTTACCATTTAAGCCATCTAAACCATTACTTCCATCTTTACCATTTAGACCGTCTTTGCCTGCTGCGCCTGTCAGACCTTGATCGCCCTTGTCGCCTTTCACTCCATCTTTACCATTTAAGCCATCTAAACCGTTACTTCCATCTTTGCCTGCTGCGCCTGTAACACCTTGATCGCCTTTGGCACCTTTTAATGATGCCAACCAATCTTTTTCTGTTCCATTGAATCCATTCTTTTGAGCCACTTCATAAGCACTCAATCCTGCTGCACCGCCTGTTGTTTCGACTTTTGATAAACGTGTATCTAAATTGCTTAATTTACTATCTACAGCACTAAAAGCACTTCCTACATCTCGATAACTTTTGTTTTGAATCATAAAGGTCGGTGCTACAAAATTTCCATTATTGAAAGATGCTCCACCACCCAAAGATGAAAGTAAGGCATTTTCATTACGTTGTACTTGATTTTGTGTGCTTAAGGTATTGTTACTTAGATTTAAAATATCCATTTGAGATTGTGTGATATTACTTTCTGCAGTACCTACACGATTATCAAGTGTATTCAAATTCCCTTGGGTTATGCCTAAGTCATTTTGTAATGTCCCAATGTCGGTTTCGGATTGTGTCACACGCGTATCTAGACCTGAGATTGCGGTGCTATTAGTTGATATTTTACCATCTAACTGTGTTACCTCATTTGTCACTCGACTATCCAATGTACTCACTGCTGTATTGGTTGCATGTAACTGCTTACCTGTCACTGCATCTTTTGAGGTTGCATTTAAAGCGGCATCTTGTAAATTGGTAATTTTAGTGCCTGTTGAACCTGCTAAGGTGATTTGAGCTTTACTTGAAGCTGTATCATAGTTCACGGCATCTGCAGTTTTTTGATCAGTATAACCTTTCGCAGTTGTTAAGCTCGAGGTAACTTCCTGATCAGTATAACCTTTCGCTGTCGTTAAGGTTGTCGTTAAACCTGTATTTAAATCCGTGGTTGATGCTTTAGTTGCAAGACCTGTAGTTACATCATTAACTTGATTGTTTAAAGTATCAAATAAAGTTTTATCGGTTTTTAATGCCAAGCCAGCTGTTAAATCTGTTTGTGATGCCTTGGTTGCAACAAGTTGATTGGTGCTATTTAATTGCTTACCTGTCACTGCATCAGTTGATGTTGAATTTAACGCTGCATCTTGTAAGTTGGTGATTTTGGTGCCTGTTGTACCTGCTAAAGTTATAAGATCTTTGCTTGTATTATCATAAACAACTGCGTTTGCTGAAATTCCACCTAAACCATTTTGTAGTGCTGCAATATCATTTGTATTGGTGGTGACTCGTCCATCAATCCCTGTAACTTTTATATCCACACCATCAATACGGTTGTTAATGGTATTGGCACTGTTGGTAATCGCTGTATTTAAATTGCCAACTTCTGTAGTCACTCGACTATCTAATGTACTTAGATTGCTATTAGTTGCATGTAATTGCTTACCTGTCACTGCATCTTTTGAAGTTGAGTCTAAAGTTGCATCTTGTAAATTAGTAATTTTGGTGCCTGTTGTACCTGCTAAAGTTATAAGATCTTTGCTTGTATTATCATAAACAACTGCGTTTGCTGAAATTCCACCTAAACCATTTTGTAGTGCTGCAATATCATTTGTATTGGTGGTGACTCGTCCATCAATCCCTGTAACTTTTATATCCACACCATCAATACGGTTGTTAATGGTATTGGCACTGTTGGTAATCGCTGTATTTAAATTGCCAACTTCTGTAGTCACTCGACTATCTAATGTACTTAGATTGCTATTAGTTGCATGTAATTGCTTACCTGTCACTGCATCTTTTGAAGTTGAGTCTAAAGTTGCATCTTGTAAATTGGTAATTTTAGTGCCTGTTGTACCTGCTAAGGTGATTTGAGCTTTACTTGAAGCTGCATCATATAACACTACATCTGCAGTCTTTTGATCAGTATAACCTTTCGCAGTTGCTAAGCTCGAGGTAACTTCCTGATCGGTATAACCTTTCGCTGTCGTTAAGCTTGATGTAACCTCCTGATCAGTATAGCCTTTCGCAGTCGTTAAGCTTGTCGTTAAACCTGTATTTAAATCCGTGGTTGATGCTTTAGTTGCAAGACCTGTAGTTACATCATTAACTTGATTGTTTAAAGTATCAAATACAGTTTTATCAGCTTTTAATGCCAAGCCAGTTGTTAAATCCGTGGTTGATGCTTTGGTTGCAACAAGTTGATTGGTGCTATTTAATTGCTTACCTGTCACTGCATCAGTTGATGTTGAATTTAACGCTGCATCTTGTAAGTTGGTGATTTTGGTACCCGTAGTGCCACCTGCAAGTGTAATTATCGCTTTGTTAGAACTAGCATCATAAAAAACGGTATCTGGACTACCTGTAAATGTACTTAATGCAGTATCAACATACTTTTTATTCGCAGCATCAGTATCATTTTTTGCATCTGCCACATTGGTAATACGTTGTTCAGCACCTGCTTTACCCACAGAAACTGTATTTTCTTCATTTGCAACGGCGTTATAACCTATTGCAGTTGAGTTTTTAGCTGTTGCAATACTGCCTACACCAAACACACTGCTATTGTCTGCTGCTGCAATATTTTGGCTACCTACCGCATTACTTGCTTTTCCAAGTGCAATATTACCGCCTGTTTTTAGGCTATTAATAATACTTTTTTGGCTGTCTGCGGTTAATACAACACCATTCATTGATGTCAATCTAGATGGATCAGAGGCTAAGTCATCCCATTTTGTTGCTGTAGTAATAACGTCTATGCCATCAATTTTTGCAATTACACCACCATTAAAAATAATTTCAGGGGTTCTTGCACCTTGACCAAAAAATAATTCATTGATTTTATGTGTATTGGCACCCATCGCTGATGCCCCCTGCCCAATGGCAGTGTTATTCGTACCAAGTGCTGTACTTTCTATGCCTAAAGCTTGGTTTTTAAAACCAAAAGCGACACTTGATTCTGCTTTGGCAATGTTGCGTACACCAATTGCACTGCTTGATTGTGCTGATGCAGTATTTTTTGTACCAACGGCATTACTCCACGAACCATTGGCTGTATTAGTTGCACCAATTGCATTGGCATCCAAACTTATATTAGAAGTTAGGTTATTTGAACCAATCGCATTACTACTTTTACCATCTGCAAAGTTTCTTAAACCTAATGCTGAGTTACTCTCACCCAGTACAGTATTACCAAAACCAACTGCACTGCTTTGCTTGCCAAGAATGGTATTTTGACTACCGATTGCACTGCTTGCATTACCAATAACAACATTGGCACCTTGTTTTAAACCTTTGATAAAGGCTTCTTTTTCAGCAAGTGATAAGCTTGTATTGCCATTAATCGATGTTATTTTACTTGGATCATTTTCTAAAGCAGCCCAATTATTTGCTGTGGTTACAACTGTAATGCCTGCAATTTCAGTGATATTTGTTGCTAAACCATAAGGTTTTAAAACAATTTCATTCATATCACTCAATGTAGATGACATTGGACCATTATTAGATACGGGGCGACCTAGTACATCTACAGAAGATGCACTCCCGATGGCAGATGAACCGTCTCCACTGACATAGTTGAGCGCCCCCATTGCACTACTTTGTGTTTTACTTGCTGTATTGGCATAACCCATTGCACTACTGGTTTTACCTGATGCCGTGTTTTGCACACCTACTGCAGTACTCGATAAACCAATTGCAATATTACCGCCATTTTTAGCTGCATCTTTAAACTTAGCAACACGGGTTGCATCTACAACGGATGTACCATTAACAGTAAAACCAGTAATATCATCCAGAGATGTACCTGTTCCTGTTGTGGTGACAGTAATGCCATCTACTGAAGTAATTTTGCCTGTATTGTCTTTCTGTACACGATGTGCTGTACCACTATAGCCACCCAAAGCATTATCACTGACATCATGAGCATAGTTTTTAGTAACGCCTGACCCACCTGTTACACCAGTCAGTGCTTGGTTAAGGGTATTTAAATTGACTGCATCCGTGCCTTTAGTGGCATTTGCGACATTGGTAATGCGTTTTTCTGCACCACTACGCCCAACCGATACTGTATTGGCTTCATCGGCAAGTGAGTCATAACCCAGTGCTGTTGCATTTGGTGCAACAGACATACTTTGGATACCAAACACATTACTGTTTGTCGCTAAAGCAACGTTACCACCAAAAGCAACACTACGGATAAAAGCATTAGCTTTTTCTAGATCCAAACTAACCCCATTGACTGCTGTTAATTTAGATGGGTTATTTTTTAAATCAGTCCAATCAGTTGCTGTAGTCGTGACTGCCACACCATCAATTGTGCTAATACTACCTGCATTAGAAGTAATAACTGGCGTACGCTGACCAATGCCCAAACCGTCATTACCGCTTATAAAAGAAGTAAATGATGTTCCACTTCCTATTGCAACAGCATTATTTCCTAAACTACTATTATGGGTACCGATGGCACTTGCGTTTTGTGCATAAGCATAATTTTGAACACCAAGCCCTGTAGCAGATGCAGCAGCCCCATTTGAACGGACATTATTCGCTTGCCCTATTGCAACATCACCATAATATCTAGCCTGATTCCCAACCCCCAATGCACTGCTAATGAACCCTGAGGCAGTATTGCTATTTCCCAATGCACTGCTAATGAACCCTGAGGCAGTATTGCTATTTCCCAATGCACTGCTAGCATCACCTGAGACAGTATTGCTATTTCCCAATGCACTGCTAGCATCACCTGAGACAGTATTGCTATTCCCCAATGCACTGCTATTCAACCCTGAGGCAGTATTACGTGTACCCACCGCACTGCTATTGAACCCTGAGGCAGTATTACGTGTACCCACCGCACTGCTGAGTGTGCCTGAGGCAATATTACTGATCCCAAAAGCATTACTCGCTATACCCGAAGCAGTATTTTGATTTTGAACTTGGTTAAATAATTTTAAAAACTCTACTTGTTCATCATAAGATAATGTTTTTCCATCAATGCTTAAAATATTTCCTGTAGTTAAGTCTGAGAACTGAGTAATATCTGCATTTGTGGTAATTAAAGAATCACCAAGATACATTTTTCTTAAGTTTGTTGGGTCGCTTGGGTCTCTTTTAAAACTCGTTGAATCTAATCGACTACCTGAACCAAACGCATTAGATAAAATGCCTGTCGCTTGGTTATTCGACCCTATAGCATTACTTGCTTGCTTATTAGCAGTATTGTTAAAACCAACTGCATTTGATTGGGTACCTACTGCCTGATTTAGCATGCCGACTGCATTACTCTGATCACCCTTGGCATTGTTACTAAAACCTGCTGCATGACTGTTATTACCTAGTGCAACATTCGTTACACCCACCGCAGAACTGTTCGTTCCTACCGCAATATTCCCGCCTTTCTTCGCCGCATTTTTAAAAGCTGCTAATTGCGTAGGGTCTGTAACAGGCGAACCATTTACTGTAAATGAAGTAATATCATCTATGTTTAAACCTGTTGCAGTAACTTCTATCCCTGCAACTTTAGTCAAATTGACTCCATCATTTTCTGTTGGATGTGCAGAACCACTGGCTGAACCTAAAGCTGAACTACCATTCAAAGCATAGTTATCATTCACAACTGCAGCTCCTGTTGGAATCGCTGCAATTAAATCAATGACTTGTTTTTTATTTACTGCATCGGTATCTGCTGTACCTGCTTTGACATTGGTAATTTGTTTTTCTGCACCCACTTTACCAACCGAAATACTATTATCACGATCGGTTGCTGAGTTGTGCCCAAGTGCTGTTGCACCGACATGACTTGCGATGCTATTACTACCAATAGCACTACTATTTTTTGCAGTGGCTTGGTTGTTGACACCTACGGCTGTACTTGCGAACGCCGATGCTGTATTGCGAACACCAACGACTGTACTTTGTGTCCCTGATGCTATGTTTGATAAACCAAATGCATTACTTGCAATACCTGATGCTATATTTGAAGGATTCATCGCACCGAATAAAGCATAAAAATATTGCTGTTCTTCTGGAGATAAGGTTTTACCATCTACCGTTAAAATCATATTGGCAGCCAAGTCTGCAAAGCTGTTCACATTCGCTGAGGTGGTTACGACTGACCCACCTAATAAGAAACGTTGTAGATTATTTGGATCAGCAGGGTCACGTTGGAATGTATCTGACGCTAAGTAACCGCCTGAACCCATGGCATTTGAAAATACACCAGTGGCTTGGTTCGCTCTACCAAAAGCATTACTGCTTTGACCTGAAGCAGTATTATAGACACCAAATGCACTACTTGAGTCACTCTTCGCGTTATTTTGAGAACCTATTGCATTGCTATTATCAGCTGCTGCACTATTTCCAAAACCTATTGCATTACTTGACCAACCTTTGGCTTCATTACCGATACCTATCGCATTGCTCGCCTTACCTGTTGCAGTATTGCCATAACCTATTGCACTGCTGTTATATTTTGCCGCAATATTATTTGTACCTATTGCTGTTGTATTGCTTGCTGTAGTGAGGTTAGCCCCATTTTTTAGCGCATGGATAATCACTGTCGCTTGTTGTGCTGAAACAAATTCACCATTAAATTTTGTTAATTTGCTTGGATTAATTTCTAAATCAAAATCACTCGTTGCCGTACTCTCAACTGAAATTTCATTAATTTTATTGACATGTCCTGCCGCATTTTTGGTTGTAATAAGATAGTTATTACCATCTGGAAATCCTGCATTACCAAGCGCAGTTGAGGATTCTCCAATAGCAACACTGCCCACACCTATAGCATTGGCATATTTTCCAGATGCAATATTTTGGTTACCTATCGCATTCGCAGCTTGACCTAAAACCACATTTTGTCGACCAATTGCATTACTTTGAGCCCCTATTGCTCTATTTTCATACCCAATCGCATTTGCAATATCTGCTGTAGATGTCACTATATTGGCAATACCGATCGCACTACTTTTTTCAGCAAGACTAATATTTCCGCCTTTTTGTACTGCATTTTTAAATGCAGCTACTTTTGTCGCATCAGTTTCAAAACTTGGAACTATCCCCCAACCCATATCCACAAGAACGCCAAAACCTGTAATATCGGAAATGCTCGTTCCTGCCCCTGATGTTTGTACTTCAATCCCATTTACTTCTAATATTTTATTATTAATATCTCGTTTAATTAAGTGCGCTACACCTTTTCCTTCACCGAGCGCAACACTTGTTGTAGTTTGTGCATAGTTATTGGTAGCCACTGCGCTACCTGTTGGAATATTTGCAATTAAACCTTGTACTTGTGATAGATTCACTGCATCTTTGGCTTGCGTACCATCTGCAACATGGGTAATTTGTTTTTCTGCCCCTGCTTTACCTACAGAGATAGTGTTATCACGGTCTGTTTCTGAGCCATTACCCAGTGCTGTTGCACCCTCATGTGTTGCCTTACTATTACTACCAAAAGCGCTACTATTTTTTGCAGTCGCTTGGTTGTTATAACCCACAGCACTACTCATATACCCTGAGGCGATATTTTGTATACCTACAGCACTACTTTGTGTACCTAAGGCTGTGTTTGCCGTACCTAAAGCACTCGCAAGCATGCCTGATGCAGTATTAAACTGTGGTGGATTTGAATTATTAAGCAAAGCAATAAAAAGTTGTTTTTCTTCAAGGCTTAAACTTTGTCCATTAATACTAGCTATATCTGCTGCGGTTAAGCCTTGTGCAACTGTTCGTGGATCAGTTCCTGTAATGGCATTCACCGTAATAATGTCTATCCCATCAATGCTGATTTTTTTATTGTCATTAGGATCAAGTTTAACATCCATTTGAAGGATATTAAAAATGCTCCCACCCATTGCATTGGAAAATAGACCAGTTGATTGATTAGCAAAACCAATCGCAGTACTTCCTACACTCGACCCAATATTTGCAGAACCTATCGCATTTGAACCTAAGCCTGATGCAGTGTTCTGTATACCAACTGCATTACTGATAAAACTTGAGGATGTATTTTGTACACCAACTGCATTACTGATAAAACCTGATGCAGTATTTTGTACACCAACTGCATTACTAGAAAAACCAACTGCTAAGTTACCACCTTTTTTAGCAGCATTTTTAAAAGCAGCGACTTCATTTGGATCTGTAATAACTTGACCTTGTCCCATCGGATTTTTGATTGTAAATGAAGTGATATCATCTATGTTTAAACCAGTTGCAGTAACGTCTATCCCTGCAACTTTAGTCAAATTGGTTCCATCACTTTCTGTTGGATGTGCAGAACCACTGGCTGAACCTAAAGCTGAACTATTCGGCACGGCATAATTATCACTCGCTACTGCTCCACCTGTTGGAATCGCTGCAATTGCTGCTTCTAATTGCTGTACATTGACCGCATCTGTACTACCTGCATTCCCCGCTTTGACATGGGTAATTTGTTTTTCTGCACCTGCTTTACCTACAGAGATAGTGTTATCACGGTCTGTTTCTGAGCCATTACCCAGTGCTGTTGCACCCTCATGTGTTGCCTTACTATTACTACCAAAAGCGCTACTATTTTTTGCAGTCGCTTGGTTGTTATAACCCACAGCACTACTCATATACCCTGAGGCGGTATTTCGTGTACCTACTACACTACTCATTGTACCTGAAGCAGTGTTACTAACTCCAAAGGCATTACTCGCTATACCTGAAGCAGTATTTTCATTTTGAGTTTGGGTAAATAAGTTTAAAAACTCTTGTTTTTCATCAGGCGATAAAGCCTTTCCGTCAATGGTTAAAATATTTGCTGGAGTTAATTCTGAAAAATGATTAATATCGGTAGTTGTAGTAATGAGAGAATCACCAAAATACATTCTTTTTAAGTTGTTTTGATCGCTTGGATCTCTCTTAAAACTATATTGATCTAACTGACCACCCGAACCAAATGCATTCGATAAAACTCCTATCGCTTGGTTTTGGCGACCAATACTTGTACTCCCTTGTTTTGAGGCAGTATTACCATACCCCAATGCACTGCTATACGTCCCTGAGGCTGTATTAACAAACCCTAAGGCACTGCTAGATTCCCCTGAGGCATTATTACTAACCCCCAATGCACTGCTAGCTTTCCCTGAGGCATTATTATAATTCCCCAATGCACTGCTAAATTCCCCTGAGGCATTATTAAAATTTCCGAATGCACTGCTCTGATCCCGTGCAGCACTATTAGAGTAACCACATGCAATAGCATAATCGCCAAGTGCCATAGAGCTGGTATTTGTTGGATCAGTAACACAAACAATACCTGCCCACACATTGCTCCCTGTAATACTTGCCACACTCAGCACGAGCACTTTTAAAAATAGCGGTTTAAACCCATTGTCAAAGGTCTGAGTCTGAGCTTGGCTTGCGAAATCGCTTTGTGATGTGTTTTGAATATCGCCTGTGGTGTTGTCTGTTTTGCCTGTACTTTTGGCATTCTCTGAAACCACAACAAAACGCCCTAGAGACTTATTCCAAATTTTTTTAAAAATGTGATTCATGAGATTTATATCCATTTATGTAGTATTTGTTTTTATTTCAATATTTTTTTGTTATTTTTTATATCCCTGAGTTCAGGTATTCTGACGAAAATTTTTAATAAGAATTTAATTATCGTGACTGAAATGATGCCAAATCCCGATTGTGATTTACGCTAAAAATAAGCAAAATACCTAATTTCAGGGATAGAAAAAAAATGAGATTAGAGGCACAGTATATAAAACAAATTATTAGAGAATAGCGATGTTAAATAGTGAGTTAAGTTTACCTGTACCCGTAATTGTGGTCGAAGATGAGCCACTCATACAAGTTCGCCTCAAAGAAATATTACTTGACATTGGCTATACGTCTGAAAATTTGTTGTTTGCAGCAAACTTAACCCAAGCCAATGCGCTTTTACAGAAACATTCAACTTCATTTGCTTTGGTGGACTTAGGCTTACCTGATGGTAATGGCTTGGATTTTATTAAAACTTTAAAAAAATATGATCCAAGTATTTTGGTTTTGGTGGTTTCCGCATGGAGCACTGAAGACGCCATTTTAACTGCTATTAGCGCTGGTGCAACAGGCTATGTTTTAAAAGAACGCGATGATCTAGAAGTCATGCTTTCAATCCGAAGCGTACTGCGTGGTGGTGCACCGATTGATCCTTTTATTGCCCAAAAAATCTTAAAAAAATTACACATCGATGAAATCGAAACAAAGCAACATACAGAAATTAAAAAACTCGAAAAAACTGAGGTTTTGTCGAAACGTGAACAAGAAATTCTAATTTTAGTTTCACAAGGTCTAAGTAATAAAGAAATTGCCGATCAGCTTAATCTTTCTCGCTACACCATTGAGTCCCATGTCAAACATATTTATCGCAAATTATCAGTTTCTACTCGTATTATGGCTGTAGATGCTGCTCGAATTTTGGGAATTTTAGATTGATTGTACGCCTTATTCTCAGCTTAATTTTGTGTTTTATTTTTCAAATCGCGAATGCCCAAGATTTGGTACGAATTCCTGCAACTTTAAATCCTTGTCAATTCAAAATTATTAGTATAGATGTCGTTAAAGCAGCAGCACATCATGCTGACACCATCCCCAAAACAGGTTGGGAAAAAGTAACTTTGCCACATAACTGGGATATTGCTTGGAAAAATTATACAGGCGTTGCTTGGTATAAAATCATTTGGCAACGGCACTGTGTCTCTACATTTGACCAGTCACAACCTGCTTCTTTTTTATTAGATCGTATCAATATGGCTGGTGCAGTTTATAGTAATCGTGAACTACTTTGGCATGATCAGTCTTTAGTTGAACCCTTATCCCGCAGTTGGAATATGCCCCGTATGTGGGTTTTACCTGCATCTACACTACATCCTCATGATAATGAGATTTTGATTAAGGTCATCGGTGTACAATCCCAAGCTTCTGGTTTAACCAAAATTGAGTTTAATTCTGTTGAGCATATTAGCCAATTACATCAACAATATATCCTTGAAAGACGTACGACTTATTTTTTTAATTTAATTATTACCTTAGTACTTGGTTTAACAGGTTTATTTATTTGGTTATTTCGCCGTAAAGAATATGCTTTTGGATGGTTTGCTTTAACTTCGCTATTTTGGGTGTTATTTATTAGCAATATCTTAATGACCAAGCCACTACCTTTTACCGATACTTTGCTCACTTCTCGCTTAAACATTATATTTCTATTGGGTTATGTCAGTTGTTTGTGTTTGTTTTCATGGCGTTTTGCCCGTAAACGCTATAAAAAAACCGAATATATATTGTTTGGTATGAGCACCTTTCTTGCCATTTTATTGCTATTTGTACCACTTCAATCTTTAAAAAATATGCTTCTGTTTTGCTTTATATATAGTGGTTTAGTATTTTTTTTAAATTGTATTTATTTTCAATGGATTGCTTATAAAGATAGACGTGTCGAAATTTTAATGCTCGCTGCTATTTTTAATATTTTTGTTATTATCATGATACATGACGCTTTAATTTATCAGTCTGATATTAATGCCTTTTTATGGTTGCCTTTTGCTGCACCTATTACCAGTTTAGCCATTTCATGTATTTTAGCGTGGCGAATTACGCAAAATATTAACCAAGTCGAAAATTTTAATAAAAAACTGAGTCGCACTGTTGAAAAAACTACTTTTGATTTAGAACAATCTTTAAATAAAAAATACCAGCTTGAAGTTAATAATATGCGCCTACAGGAACGCCTAAACTTAGCGCATGAGTTACATGATGGTTTGGGAGGTTCGATTTCTCGTTCTATGATTTTATTAGATTTAAATGAAAATGTAGATAAAACCCAAATCATGTCAATTTTAAAATTATTGCGCAATGATTTACGTCAAGTGATTGACTCAGGATCAAGCTTAGGCTCTAAAGTACCTGAAAATCCAGTATTATGGGCTGCACCTATTCGTCATCGTTTTGTGCAAATTTTTGAAGAAATGGACATTCACTCGATTTGGCACATGCCACCCCAATGGATCAGCATTCCAAGTATGATTCAATCACTGACCTTAGCACGTGTGGCAGAAGAAGCTCTGAATAATATTGTCAAACATAGCCAAGCGACTGAGGTTAAAGTCAGTTTATATGAAAATGAACAAGATATATTAATCTTAGAAATTCAAGACAACGGTATAGGTTTTGACCCAACTACAGTACAGCAAGGCTTCCATGTTGGTTTACAAAGTATGCAGGTTCGAGTAAAGCGTTTGGGTGGAGATTTTGAAATGCAATCTCGACAAGGTGAAACTATCATTCGTGCATCTTTACATTTGTAATTAAAATATAAAAAGAGAGCAGTCAATCTGCTCTCTTTTTAACTCAGATTATTGATTACGATAAATATAAACGCATTTATCTTAAACCTTTCGCACGCACTCTTGTTGCTATAATTGCAGTAAAAATAAGTGCCAAAATCGACCATAAACCGAAAGCACCACCACCTTTTTTATGTTCTGCTTCAGGTTCAGGTTTTGGCGGTAACACGTGGTTATTCAAATCTAAATCAACAATGATCGGATCATGATCTGAAGAGCGGAACGCATCTGCGGCATAGAAATCTGCTTTTTGTGCATCAGTTTTATATTCTTCATTATAATCCAATGCCGTTGGTTCATCAGCATTAATATGCCATGCAAATGCCCGTTTCACCATTGGATATAAGTTTTGATCTGCAATCGCATGGTCTAGATTGCCTGCGCCACCATAACCATTGGCATCACTTGCCACACCAAATACATAACTATACGCGGTTTTACCTTGTCCAATTTTTTCGTCATTTAACAAAACCTTATAATTGGCATTTTCCAGCGCTAAAATTGGCGCTTCCTTCGCATAACTATTAAAGTCACCCACCAATAAATAGTTTGGATTTGAAACTTGAGTTGGATTTTTTGCAATCCACTGACTCAGTTTTTGTATTGCAGTTAAACGGGTTTGATTATAACAACCTTGCCCATCTTTCTGATCAAGATCTAAATCTTTGGCATCATCACAACGTTTAGATTTTAAATGATTTGGAACAACGGTAAAGTTTTTACCGCCCGCAAGTGGCTGGAAAGTCTGTGCCATCGTGAAACGGTTCATCATACTCGCATCATCATAAACCACTGCTGCACCGACAGGTTTAACGCGTTTACTGTTATAGATAATTGCAACGGCAATCGCATCTGTACCTAATTTATCCATATTGTCTGGAATTACATATTTCCAGTCTGTACCCAAAGCTTTCGTTAAGTAAGCGACTGCGCTTTTATCACTATAGCCATTATTAGCAATTTCCATTAAACCATACACATCAGCATCAATACTTTTCATTGCACTGACAATTTTGTCATGTTGACGATTAAACTCTGAAACCGTGTTGGCACCACGGTCAGGCTTCACACCGATCAATGGAGAATTGTCATAATTTAAAACATTAAATGCTGCGACTCGAATTTGCTGTGTATCTTTGGCTTGGATATTTGATCTGGCATTTGAGGTGCTGATCACTTGTGGTTTAAGTTTATTTTGAATCGGTTGAATACGCCAAGCATTAAAACGATATTCTAAAATCCCTTCGACATTGTTGATCTGGTAGCCTGAACGTAAAGTATTTTTAGCATTAAAATGATCTGGTAACCACGGTGTTCGATTTTGATTGTTATAACCATCGTCTAAAATAATTTTAGACAATAAATTTTGTTGTGCTAATTTTTTTGCCTCAGGTGAGTTTGCTGGATATAAGTTAGTTGGAATATATAATCGTCCTAAGCTGAGTGACAACTCACCAAAACGACCATAGTTATAATTTTCACTGACCGTTAAGGTTTGTGGTAATTTTACCAACATGCCTTGGTAACGCTTTGCTGAATGTCCAGAAGGATCATTCAAATTATTAAATGGCAATTGTACACTTTGCGCTGTAACCCAATTGGCTGCCGAAGAGTTACATGTTTGAATATTGCTACTCAGCTCATCGATTTGTAATTGATTTTGATAGCTTTTTAAACGCCCTTTAAAAATTACCTCCTCACCTACTTTGCCACCCACCACTGTGCTCGCATTTGGAATATAAACAAAGATCGCATTACTCACATTAGCTTTGGCTTTAGTGTCAGGCGTTTGCACATAAAAACCAGAAAAACCGTCTTGATAACGATAATCTGCAGTGATCACACCACGTACCACATATTGCTGATCTTGCGTAGCAGTCTGTAAATCCGCAATTGCTGTATCTGCTGTACTACAACTGATGATATTGGTCACAGGTGGTGTGCTGGAACCTCCTGCTACACGATCTGACCAAACTTTCCAAGAATTATCCAAATTAAAAACAGCTTTTGGATCAATCGCATTCTGATTATTTTGTGTTTCTATACGGCTAAAACTTTTACCCTTACTGCCTGCACTGCCCCAACCATTGTTTGGTTGCTCGCCTACTCGACCAAAACGATCAATCGGTGTCCCTTTGTAGAGTAAAACAATAGCATCATCACCATTAAAACTTAATCCAGCAACCTGCTTGACCTTGGCACCAAGTGCATCTTTTAATTCCTGACGACCAATTACAAATTTTTCTTTACTTTTTAATGAACCTTGCAGATTTACTGCAAAAGTTTGAGTCACAGCACCATTACTAAACTGTTGAATTTCATAATCGGCTAAATTCACTGTATTAGCATCTGGATTATAGATTTCTAAGCCTTTTTTATTGGTAGATCCATCTATATATTGACTAAACATCAATTGGGCATGTGTGGAAAATGAACAGCCCAATAGACTTAAGCTCAACGCTAAATGTTGCGGTTTTAATAATTTCATGGTTTTGACTTTTTGTTAAATAAGTTTTGTTTGACCGCTAGCGAGCATAATTTTAAAAAATGACATATCTATGAAAATGACATGTCTTTTATCACCTTCTTATTTTTAAATTTCAGTAGGTAAATCCACAAAAAGGTTTGACTTGATAAGTAGAGGACTTAAAATACGCCTTTTGAATTTTTGGTAATCCCCAAGCTTATGTCGAACGATCAAATTGAAGCGCAAGTTGTAGAGTTAGACAATTTGCATGAGCACCGCGAAATTGTGACGTTTATGCGCCGTTCTGCGCCATTAAATACCTCACAACGATCTGCGCTTGAACAACATCGTGATCTAATTTTGGAATACCCTGTTGGCGATTTACGTCAGCATTTTCCACATCCTGAACGTCCTTTGACTGTAGAAATCGGTTTTGGCATGGGGCGTTCTTTGGTACTGATGGCAAAAGCCAATCCTGAACGCAACTTTGTTGGCATCGAGGTGCATGTCCCAGGTATTGCACAGTGTGTGTATGAAGCAGGCATGGCTGAACTGAAAAATTTACGTGTGTTAGATGCAGATGCGATTCAGGTATTACGTGAAATGCCAGATAATAGCATCAACACTGTACAATTATATTTCCCTGATCCTTGGCAAAAGAAACGTCACTTTAAACGTCGTTTTGTGTCACATGATCGTATGCCATTGGTTGAAGATAAGTTAGAAATTGGCGGTACTTTCCATGCGGCAACAGATTGGGAACCGTACGCTGAGTGGATGTTAGATGTTTTAGACAATCGCCCACGTTTAGAAAATATGGCTGGAAAAGGCAATAGCTACCCACGTCCTGAGTGGCGTCCACAAACTAAATTTGAACGTCGTGGTATCGAAGCTGGTCATAAAATTAATGATTTCATTTTTAAGAAAATTAATTGAGTTTCTAGTTAATTCTATCTAACACATTACTTAAAAATTAATAGGATTAAGTATCAATTACTTAATCCTATTTTTATCCTTAATGCAATTTATTATATTCTTATAATAAGTTAATTTCATTTATTATTTTTAAATGAAAATATTTTGTGAAAATCTCATTACTATTAAACTTATTGTTATGCAAATAAAAACAACACATTGATTATATGAGTTTAAATTTATATTTATGCGAATTCACTAAATTATATTGCATATAATAAAGACTAAAAATTTATTAAACCAAAATACAATTCCAACTTAAATGCAATTAAATTAATCTAATTCATTTATTCTATGTAAAAACTCAAATCTAGGCTTTTCAGCTCCATCTTCTAAAATTACATTTTCATTAAACATACTTAAAGGTCTTACCCAGATAGAATAATCACCATATAAGCATTGATAAACTACCAGTTTCTCTTGTGTTTCACTATGTTGAGCAAGATACAAAACTTGATACAGATTTCCTTTATAATGACGGTATATACCCTGCTGCATATTCTTCTTACACTTTACAATCAAAATATAAGTATAAAAGCCAACTTATATTTATACAAATCTTAAATAAAGAAATCCGCTATAAATAGCGGATTTCTTTTTGATTTTGAATTAAGAAAAATCTAATTCTTTTTCAAAACCTTTTAACTCATGGCGAGCCATAGCTAAGTTAGATTTACTACGATCTAATACCAAGTAAAGGAATAGATTCTCATTAGATTCTAAAGGACGGATCAAGTGATATTGTTTACCTAAAGTAATCAAAATATCTTCAATTTGGTCATCTAATTTCAATGCTTTCGCAACCTTACGTTTAGCACGAACTACTTCTGTATTACCAGCAGCAGCTAATTCTAAATCAATACCTGTACCAGCTGTAGCAAGAGATAAACCACTCTCACTATCAACTAATGCAGCACAAACGAAACCATCAATATCCGTTAAAGGTTCTAAAGTAATACGCGCCATAGGATTCCCCATTGTTTTTTGTTTAGGTGTTTTGTCTTAATTACATTTCAAATGCAACTAAAACCATCTGCCCTCGATTTTTAATCGAGTTCTTTTTAAAAATTCAATATTGAGCTGTTAATTCTATTCACTACAATATCAATTTTTTATTTCTACATCGTTTCACACTAATATAGCAATATCTAGTTGAATGTATATAGCTTATTGAAAAAAATTAAATCTATATTTCCTTTAATATTACAAATTAATATAACTTAATATTTAATTAATTGATCAACTGTAACTTTAGTTTCATATAACATCTGTCCAATTAAAATATCTTTAGATGTCAGAGCAACCAATACCATTGGGTATTTAGAATGAGGTACAGAAGTTAATAAAGCTTTACCATTTTCGGCATCAAGCGTAATGGTTTGACAACCTACTAAATTTATTTCAGAAATAAATGCTGTTACCATTGCAAGAATAGAACTACTGACAGCAGCAATCTTTCCTGAATTATTGACTTGCTTTTTATTTGCGAGTGTTACTTCAAAACCGTCAGAAGAACATAACATTACAAAATCAATTCCTGAAACACTATTCAGTAATTCTCTGATCTTTTGTTCCCCAAATTTTACAAATTCTTCTGGAATTTTTCTTGATAGATTTACATCTAACATAATCCACCTTATTAACCAATTAAATTAATTCACTTTTCCTGAGTTATTTTTCATGAAAAAAGTAATTAATTTTTATATCGCCCCAATCTATGCGAAATATATCACATAAAAATTAATATTTAATACATTTTTGACAAAATATTTTGTTATTTTGAAAATATTTTAGATTTGTATAATTAATTTTATCACTCAAATTAATCCACTTTTCATATTTTCTAAATAAAATAATAAATACAGTTCCATGCATTATTTTGTATTTCCATATATGCTTATATAAAAATAAAATGCTGATTTAATAAAATCGAAAAAGATGATCAATACAATAAAAACAAACTGTTTTACCTATGATTGAATTTAACTTATTATAAGCTCAATGAATAAATTTACTCCCTTGGAGATGTTAGCAATGTTAGATACCAATACTTCTGCACAACTTAAAACTTTACTTGAACGCCTTGAAAGCCCAATTGATATTGTGGCTTCTTTAAACGATTCTGATAAATCAGACAAAATCAAAGAATTAGTCACTGAAATCGCTGCACTTTCTGACCAAGTTACTGCACGTTTTGATGGTCAAAATGAGCGTAAACCTAGCTTCGGTATTGCAAAAGCTGGCGAGCAACCGCGTGTATTCTTCGCGGGTTTACCGATGGGGCATGAATTCACATCACTGATCTTAGCTTTGTTACAAGTGTCTGGTTATGCACCTAAAGTATCTGATGAAGTTTTAGCGCAAATTAAAAGCCTAGACCTAAAAGCAAACTTTGATGTATTTGTTTCTTTAAGCTGTCATAACTGTCCTGATGTTGTACAAGCTTTAAACTTGATTGCAATTAACAATCCAAATACTACTGCAACCATGATCGATGGTGCATTCTTCCAAGACGAAGTCGAAGAACGCAAAATCATGGCTGTACCAATGGTATTCCAAGATGGTGAACATATCGGTCAAGGTCGAATGACTTTGGAAGAAATCGTAGCAAAATTGGATACGGGTGCGGCTGCCAAAGATGCCGAAAAATTAAATGCCAAAGATGCATTTGATGTTTTAGTCATCGGTGGTGGACCTGCGGGTGCAACTGCTGCAGTGTATGCTGCACGTAAAGGTATTCGTACAGGTATTGTCGCTGAACGCTTTGGTGGTCAGGTGATGGATACCATGGACATTGAAAACTTCATTTCAGTGCAAAAAACCCAAGGTCCAAAATTTGCAGCAGATATGGAAGCACATGTGCGTGAGTACGGTGTGGATATCATGAATCTACAAAAAGTGAAAAATATTGTTGGTGCTGATCAAACTACGACTGGTTTAGTTGAGTTGGAACTGGAAAATGGTGCCAAACTTGAATCGAAAACTGTAATCCTCTCGACAGGTGCGCGTTGGAGAGAAATGAATGTACCCGGTGAGAAAGAGTATAAAACCCGTGGTGTTGCATACTGCCCACACTGTGATGGTCCATTGTTTAAAGGAAAACGTGTTGCGGTGATTGGTGGGGGTAACTCAGGTGTAGAAGCAGCAATTGACCTTGCAGGTATTGTAGAGCATGTGACTGTGGTTGAATTTGATACCAAACTTCGTGCGGATCAAGTGCTTCAAGACAAATTACATAGCTTGAAAAATACCACAGTCATTATGAATGCACTTTCTACTGAAGTCATCGGTGATGGTTCGCAAGTGACCGCACTGAAATATAAAGATCGTGCGACTGATGAAGAGCATACGGTTGAACTCGCAGGAATCTTTGTGCAAATCGGTCTATTACCAAATACCGATTTCTTAAAAGACACTGCAGTGGAGCTTTCAAACCGTAATGAAATTGTGGTGAATGATCGCAACGAAACCAATGTGAAAGGTGTGTTTGCTGCGGGTGACTGTACCACTGTACCGTACAAACAAATCATCATTGCATCAGGTGAAGGTGCAAAAGCGTCATTGTCTGCTTTTGATTATATTATTCGTTCTGGGCAGTGATCATTTTAAACCCTGTAATCATTTAAATAAAAAAGCGTTTCATTTTTAGAAATGAAGCGCTTTAATTTTTTTGTAGCATTAACAATTTTTAATATTTTTTTCTCATAATTTTGTTTATATTCAGAATATCCATTGTTATGGATAAAAAAATAATAGGTTAAGAAGGTAAAAACAAATGAATAAATTACTTGTTGCTCTAGGTCTTGCTGCTACCGTTGCACTTGTGGGTTGTAATAAAGACAAAGCGCCTGAAACTGGTGCATCAACTGGTGAGCATTTAGAAAATGCTGCTGAGCAAGCTGGCCATGATGTTGCAAACGCAACTGAAAATGCTGCTAATGCAACTGCAACTGCTGTAGATAATGCTGCAAGCGCAACTGAAAATGCTGCTCATGATGCTGCAAATGCAACTGCTCATGCTGCTGATGCAACTGTAGATGCGGCAAAAGATGCAACTGCTGCAACTGCTGGCGCAGTTGAAAAAGGTGCTGCAGATGTTAAAGAAGCTGCTAAAAACTAAGATACTAAGTCACTAAAGAAACTCCTCCGGGAGTTTTTTTACGGATAAATTTTGACTAAGTGTTTTATTTTAATCAATGTTCTATTATATTGATTATAATATTTTTCATTAAATAGATGAATATGTCTTCACATTTTTCTCACCACGAGCAACATTTTATCCATCGTGCAGGTTGGCTACGTGCGGCAGTGCTGGGGGCGAATGATGGTATTATTTCAGTGACAAGCTTAGTGGTTGGAATGGCAGCCAGTGGCGCATCCAGTCATACACTATTAGTCACATGTATCGCAGGTCTAATATCTGGTGCAAGTTCAATGGCTGCTGGAGAATACATTTCTGTCAAATCTCAAACGGATATTGAAGAAGCAGATCTAAAAATTGAAGCACGAGAATTAGAAAAAAATCCGCATTTAGAACTTAAAGAATTAACTCAAATCTATATCTATCGCGGCTTAGACCCTGATTTAGCACACCAAGTCGCTGTTCAATTAACTGAAAAAGATGCTTTAGAAGCACATGCACGTGATGAAATCGGTATCAATGAAATGACTGCGGCAAAACCATTGCAGGCAGCAGGCTCATCTGCCCTCTCCTTTACGTTAGGGGCTTTATTTCCAACATTATCCATTTTAATCAGTCCAGAAGCCTATTTAGAACACGTGGTTTTAGTGGTGGGTATTTTATCATTGGCTATTTTAGGTGCATTATCCAGTTATTTTGCTGGGACATCCATGCTCAAAGGAAGTTTACGTGTTGTGATTTGGGGAATCATCGCAATGGCATTTGCAATGTGGATTGGTTCTTTATTTGAAGTCAATCCAATGTAAAAGGCTTTCTCAGTCATAGAGGAATTAGAACAGCACTAAAATGTAATATGCCAAGCAATTAATTGATCATTTTTTCATTCATATAGCGCCAATATCGTTTTGGCACATATTGGATATGCAGTTTCATGTTTTGTCGTGCTTGAATATTTACACTTTTAAAATAATCCTTCCAAAGCTGATCATATAAGATTTCTTCATCATCAAGTTCAATATTAAAGCTTTGGCTACGCCCTGTTGCTAAATTTTGATCAATATCGTTAGCATTCATTTGAATTTGATGTACATTTTTTAAATCATAATAAATCCCATATTTACGTTTTTCATCATAAATCAGCCAACGTTGATCTTGGTAACGTGCTTTAAAATGCTTCACAATTAAAGGTAGAACATCAAAATCTGGCTTAATCAAACTCAAAAATAATCCATCTTTACATTTTTTAAAACGTACAAAAGCTTCCATCCGATGCTTTTCTCGTCCGACTTGCTTCGCCCATTGTGATAAAGCTAAGACAGCAGTATGACCATAGTTTTGATCTACATTTTTTTGGGATAAAAAAACATAAACACTAAAATTAAAAAGTTGTTGAAAAGCTTGAGCTTGCTCAGATAAAAATGTGTAGTAAAAATTTCTAATTGCATTGGCTGAGATTTTTTGTTGTAAGCCTTGCCAAACACGTAATGCTTGCGTTTCATCAGATGGAACATGAATATTTTCACCAAATAGCGCCTGTTGGGAATCTGCTTCATGATGAATTTCAACTTCAAATTCTCTGAATTGAAATGCCCGAAATACGCAACACAATAATCCTGTCATAGTGCCATCAAAAATATAACTTGCCATTTAAAAACCAAAACCTAACTGTGGTGAGAGCTGTTTCTGATATTTTGATTGTCCAGATTGCAAAATTTGCTGACGAATCTGACTTGGTAATTGCTCTTTTAAAAATTTAGGCGTATCTGCACAGCGTATAAAATGCTGCGCTCGGTTATATGCCACGCCTAAACGTTTTAATTGATCAATATGAATTTTTCCAAAACGTCGGGCTTGCATAATTTTCTTGGCTGAACGTACGCCAATTCCAGGTACACGCAAAATCATACGATACTCTGCATAATTAATATCTATAGGAAATTGTTGAGGATTTCTTAAAGCCCAAGCCAGTTTTGGGTCAACATCTAAGTCTAAGTTTGGATGCTGCTCGTCCACAATTTCTGTCGCATCAAAACCATAAAAACGCATCAACCAATCGGACTGATATAAACGATTTTCACGTAATAAAGGTGGTGCTGAACCAATCGCAGGCAACATTTTTTCTTCATGATTAATTGGAATATAACCAGAGAAATAAACGCGCTTTAATTTAAATTCTTTATAGTGTTGATCTGCCATTAAAATAATGTCTTGATCTGTTTCGTTATGTGCGCCAATCACCATTTGGGTAGTCTGCCCTGCAGGCACAAACTTAGGCACAGATTTAATTATTTTTCGTTCATCTTTGAATTGAATCAAACGATCTCGCACAATTCCCAAATCTTTTTGCACTTCTTGATGTGATTTTTCGGGTGCAAATTGTTTTAGCCCCGCTTCGGTGGGCATCTCTAGGTTAATACTCATACGGTCAACATATAAACCAGCTTCATGGATGATTTCTGGAGATGCGCCAGGTATGGTTTTAAGATGAATATAACCATTAAAATTTTCTTCAAGTCTAAGTTTCTTAACGACTTGCAGCATTCGCTCCATAGTAAAATCGGCTGATTTAAAAATACCTGAACTTAAAAATAGACCTTCTATATAATTTCTACGATAAAAATTTATGGTCAAATCAACGACTTCTTGTACCGTAAATGCTGCACGTTGCACATCGTTTGAACGTCTAGAAACACAGTAAGAGCAATCATAAATACAAACATTTGAAAATAGAATTTTTAACAAAGATACACAGCGTCCATCTTCGGTATAGCTGTGACAGATCCCAGAGCCAGTATTTCCCAAACCCTTTTCTTTATTTTTACGATTACTGCCACTGGACGAACATGACACATCATACTTGGCAGCATCAGCTAAAATTTTTAACTTTTCACTGATACGATCAGACATCGCTTTAACCACATATTAACAAGATGTCCAAATTATAAAATTTTAATCACAGCATTTTTTTTCAACGGTCTTTTAAACGACAAACCGTGTCGTATTAATTATTACTATCTCGAATGATATTTCCTTATTAAATAATGATTATTATTTGCCATTTTTTATATAGATCAGCTAAGTTAATAACATCATGAGGGAGCTTAGCAATGAATATATTACAACGATTAGAAATTCGACATCCGATTTTTCTAGCACCAATGGCGGGAGTTTCAACACCTGAACTCGCAGCAGAAGTGTCAAATCAAGGTGGACTTGGATCATTAGGCTTAGGAGCAAGTTCAGTTGCGGCTGCACGTGAGCAAATTTTGAAAACACAAGCTTTGACTGAGCATGCTTTCCAAGTTAACTTTTTTTGTCATCAACCAGAACCTTTAAATGAAAATGCAAATCAAATCTGGATTGAACATTTACAACCTGAATTTGCAAAAATCAACTCTGAAGCTCCTACGGATTTAAAATGTATTTATCCGAGTTTTTTAGACAATGACGATTTTTTAAATTTAGTCTTAGAAACGCAACCGAAAGCTGTTAGTTTTCATTTTGGTATTCCCCATCAATACCAAATTCAACAACTCAAAAATGCTGGCATCATTACCATGGTCTCTGCGACCAATCTTGCTGAAGCCAAAGCCATTGAAGAGGCAGGGATTGATATCATTATTGCTCAAGGTGTTGAGGCTGGCGGACATCGTGGAATTTTCAATCAAAACTTAGATGGTGCAATTAAAACTTTTGATTTAATTCAACTGATTAAAAAACATTGCCAAATCCCTGTGGTTGCAGCGGGTGGTATTATGAATGGTCAACAAGCAAAACAAGCCTTAAACTTAGGTGCTGAAGCTGTGCAGCTTGGGACGGCATTTGTACAATGTAAAAGTTCTAATGCCAATGCGGCATATCGTAAGGCTTTATTTGATCATCCTATTACACAAATCACAGCCAGCATTTCTGGTCGCCCTGCACGTGGTTTAATCAATCAATGGGCATCATTTATTGATCTACCAGATCGTCCAAATGTTGCGCCCTATCCTTATGCTTACGATTTAGCAAAGCAATTAAATGCCTTAGCGACTCAGCAAGGTGATGATAGTTACGGCGCTTTTTGGGCAGGTTCAAATGTTTCTCAAATTCGTGCATTAGAAGCACCCGATTTGATTAATCAATTAATTTTAGAAATGAATCAATCTTAATTCTAAAAAATCAGGTTTAACTTTAAGCCTGATTTTTCTCTGCCAACATATATACCAAATCAAGCTCAGGACATGCATAACCTAAAACGGTCATTGCTGCACTCACCTGTCCTCGATGATGCGTCCCGTGATTAAACACATGCAATAATGTTGCTGCATAAGGCAATGTCAAGGTTTGACCCGAAGTGCGTTGATAAGTTAAATTTCCCTCAAATAAAGAGGCTTGAATTGTTTCTATAAAATCAATCCAGTTCTTTGATTTCTGCTCTAACTCATTTAACAGCGCATATTTTTCCGTATGTATAGTGTGATCTAAAGCTATTCGAGGTGAAATTCCCTCTTTAAAGCGTGGATACCAAAGATAATGCTCTCCAAGTAATACATGATTTAAAGTACCTGAAATACTTTTAAAAAACAGACCGACATCTTGGTGAAAATCATCATCTGGCATTTTTTCTAAATGTTTAACCAAACCTTGAGTTGCCCAAAGATTGTATTGAGCAAGGAGTTGAAATGTTGTTTTATTCATTGCTTAAAAGTTACTGATCTCATCGATTTCGCTTGATCAAAGCATAATTTTGACTAAAATAACAATGTATTTCTATTTTTAGAATTTATATCATGATGAATCAAATTTTTTGCCTAGCGGTGAATCATTTTCCACTTGTCTAACTTAGGTTTTTATTTTTTTAAAACTTAGTCAAATTTACAAGTGAGATTTATCATGCCTGCATATCATGAAATTCGTGCAGTATATGACCGTGATAGTATTACGGTCTATCAAGCCTACAATAAAAATATCGCTCAACTTGCAGTTCAACATCAGAAATTTGTTGCACCATTCTCATTTCAAAGAATGACATGGATTAAACCATCATTTCTATGGTTGATGGGACGCAGTAATTGGGCAAGTAAATCAGGGCAAGAATATATTCTTGCCATTCGTATTAAACGTGATTTTTGGGAAAAAGCTTTAGCCTTAAGCGTACATACGGATCCTACATTATCTCAACAGAAAAATGGTGCACTTTGGCTGCAAGATTTTGAAAATGCACATGTTCATGTGCAATGGGATCCTGAGCGTAACCTCAAAAGTAACAAACTTGAATACCGTAGTATTCAGATTGGCATCAGTCGTTTTTTGATTCAAGAATTTAACGATGCGGCTATCTTAACTATCAAAGACATTACGCCTTTGGTTCGTAAAATGGCACAATTTCGACGCAATGGACAATATAAACATGCTGAAAAGTTACTACCTAAAGAACGGATTTATCCTTTAAATGCTGAACTAAAAAGACATTTAGTCATAGATTAATGCTATCTTGAGCAATTTAACATGATTGTAAAATGGGAGAGAGAAAACTCCCATTTTACAATCATGTTTTCTAATTGGATTATTCTATTTATACATCAAGCAAATTCACTTTCTCTACTTGTACATCACTCATAATCTTACCTTGATCCAATAAATGATTAAAATAATCTTCTACAACTTTGGCTTGATCCGCAGTATTTTCAACTTTATACATATTTTGGCGAAACTCATTACTTGAACGTAAGCCTTTGGTATACCAAGCAATATGTTTACGTGCAATGCGACACCCCGAATACTCACCATAAAACTGATACAACTCAGACAAGTGTCCAAGTAATACGTCTTTAACTTCTTGAATATCAGGTGCTGCTAAATGCTCACCTGTTTTTAAATAATGATCTATTTCACGGAAAATCCACGGACGACCTTGTGCTGCACGCCCAATCATCACCGCATCCGCACCTGTATAGTCCAATACATATTTGGCTTTTTCAGGACTGTCAATGTCACCATTGGCAATGACAGGGATATTCAACAGGCTTTTAACATCTTTAATCAAGCCGTAACGTGCTGTATTTAAATACATATCTTCACGGGTACGCCCATGTAAAGCGAGTGCTGCAATACCAGCTTCTTCTGCCCGCTTAGCAACACGCATAATATTTTCATGTCCATTTAAAAAACCCAAACGAGTTTTTAAGGTCACAGGAACATCTACCGCAGCTACAACAGCATCTAAAATTCGAGCGACTAAATCTTCATCTTTGAGTAAAGCTGAGCCTGCTAATTTATTACAGACTTTTTTTGCAGGACATCCCATATTAATATCGACAATTTGCGCGCCATTAGAAACTTGATAGCGTGCTGCTTCTGCAAGTTGTTCAGGCTCTGAACCTGCAATTTGTGCTGAAATAGGGGCAAGCTCACCATCAAAGTTGGCACGGTATAAACTTTTTTTAGTCATGCGCAAAGTCTGGTCAGAGGTCATCATTTCGCTGACCGCATGACCTGCACCAAAGTACTTGCACAATGTTCTAAATGGACGATCTGTGACACCTGCCATCGGTGCGACAAAAATAGGGGAATGTTTTGATTTATCAAACAATTCTGCAATTACGTTGTTTTTACTCAATTTTCACTTTCCCATATTCTCAAAGGTTTTACATCATTTTCAATCATTCTTAACTATTCTTTACGCCTTATTTGCGCCATAATCACCCTTGTGGCGTAAATCCAACTTTATGGCGTAAATATGGGAACAATTGCAGAACGAACTACAGCAGATGGTAAAACTCGATACAGAGCTCAAATACGAATAACTCGTAAAGGCTTACCACCATTTATTAAAACAAGAACTTTTGCAAAAGAGTCATTAGCCAAAGAATGGATTAAGCGACTTGAAGCAGAGATTCTGGTTAATCCTGCTATTCTAAATCCAGAAGCTAAGGTTGTGTCAAAAAAATTAAAATAATTTGCCTCAAATCATTTGATTGATAGTTGTTTTTACTTATTCAAAGAACACGGAAACGGTTTAAAATAGGTTACACTAGATCAAATATATAAGTTAATATCCATGTAGTATTCAATATTTTACTAGTTTCCGAAATTTTCTATTATTTTATCCTAGTATTCTGTCCCTGTTTTTACTTTATTACTAAGTGTCTGTTTTTGAAAATTAAGTCCAGAGAATATCTGATATTCATCCAAACTGCGGATAAATCCTAAGCCATATTGTTCTAGTTGATGTAAAGCTCTCAGATCATCGGCTTTTTGAATTCTTAATAAATGTCGACAGCGTTGTTGGGCTAACTTATCTTTGAGTTGCCACATGCTATGTTCTTGCCAATGCAAAGGTCTTTGATTGATATTTTGATAATCATGCCACATAAAAGGCATATTGGGTAAGTATAAATTATAACCGTGCGTCCATAGGCGAACTGCATAGGTAATTTCTTCGCCATGAAAATAAATATATGGATCGTATGCAACTTCTTTAAATACATTTCCTCGACCAAAAAGACACCCAGCCGCAATAAATGCCGTTTTTGCACACTGCTTAGGTGCTCGATCAAGTGCTATTGCACCTGAAGAAACTTCGGGTAATTGGGTATCACGGAATTTTTGTACATTAAAATAAGTGTACATTTGTTCATTTAGTTGATTTGTTTCAGTATCAAATCCCATCGGATAATGTGTAATAATCGCTTTTTCATCATTTATTTTTATATACATCTCCAAAAGTGTGGTATCCCAACCTTTTGCAAAGCGACTGTGACTATCGATTTGTAAAGCAAAATCATGTTGATCTAATAATTCACTCCAAATATAGCCTCTAGCCCAACAAACACCTTTTGCATCATTATAATCCATGACATGTTGTTGCATTTGAGGATAGTCAATGGAGATACAATCTTTATCTTTGTCTAAATGTACTTGATTTAATACCCCGATAAACACCCTTTCTGGATAATCCGCTTGATTTAATAAAGACGCAACTGTTAGAGGAAGTTGAGGATCACGATATGAAGCAATAGAAACAAAAATTGATGCTTCTTCTTTTCTAAAATTCATCATTCTTCAATACTATTTAACTTAAAAAAACCTAAGCCCAATGATTTAATATTTTTACAATAGCTTTCTTGCAGCAATCACAAAAAAGCATATGAAATTATGATTTATAAACATATTTTAGATTTTAAAAATCATCATTTCACAACATTTTGAATAAAAATAAATAATGTAATTGCCCTGCATTACATACAAGGCAATTACTGAGTTTTCTAAATTAGAAACGGTATTTCAAAGTTAAATTACCACCCACCTCTTTATAGTCTGAGCTTCCACCTGTATAAGCAGCTTCAGCTTTTATCGCAAAGCGATTTTGCATATTACCTTCTATACCAAGCTTGACTTGACCAGCAGCGCCCTTATTATCCAAGTCGGCAGCAACATTGTTCATATAAACACGATGATTTTCACTGTTATGGATAAAGTTAGCTTCAACATATGGTGTCAACATCGCTTGACTCAACTGAATATTCGCTGCAGCCCTTAAGCCCAAGAGGGATTGTAAGTTTGCATCATCACTAAATCTGATGTCTGTACCATTGTCTTCTTTGATCTGCTCCGCTTTTACATCCTGCCAAATCAATTGTGCATGTGGTTGTAAAACATACTGAACATTTTCTTTTTTCAACACATTCCAGTTATATCCCAGCTCAACAGAAGCGGTTATCCCGTCAGCATCATATTTTTCTGTGGCTAAGCCATCCCCAGAAACTTTGTTATCAAAATCATTCCATAACACCCAACTGTCTGCATATAAACCAGTTTTAGTTTCTGCATTTTGTTGGAAGGTTCCATATAAACCTATAGCAAAGCCATCGACCTCATGGCGACTACTATGTTTAGATAGTCTATTATAGGTTTTACCCTTAATATCTCCGTATGCGCTTAAAGCACCCAATGTGAATTGGTTCTGACCATTTGCCGAATGTATAAATAAATCTGTCCCGAGCATTACTACATTTTGCTCACCATCAATTTTTAATTGACCACTTTTATCTTCCATATCAATATCATTGCCCACATAGCGTATCCACACACTACCTTGATGCGGATTAGACTCGCCCTGTGCAATACTGCCCAATCGGTCATTTAAATTAAGACGGAATATATTGTTGGCTGCCCAAGTATTAAAGTTATAAGAACCCGCTTCTGGTCGGATAATTTCAACTGGTGCTTGAGTAGGTGCGATTGTTGGTTGAACGGTTGGCTCTACCGTCGGCTGAACTGTTGGTTCTACCGTCGGCGTTATAGTTGGTTGAACTGTTGGGGTTACAGTCGGCTGAACTGTCGGTTCTACCGTAGGTGTTACAGTCGGCTCTACCGTAGGTGTTACAGTCGGCTGGACTGTTGGTTCTACTGTAGGGGTTACTGTCGGTTGAACGGTTGGCTCTACCGTCGGTGTTACAGTTGGTTTAACGGTTGGTTCTACCGTAGGCGTTACAGTCGGCTGAATTGTCGGTTCTACCGTAGGTGTTACAGTCGGCTGAACTGTTGGTTCTACTGTTGGTTCTACTGTTGGCGTTACGGTCGGTTTAACTGTTGGCGTTACGGTCGAATCAGGAATATTATTATTTAAATACCAATTATTTTCCGATTTATCATCTAATAAATTTGCGAATTGTGGATTACCACGTTGTAAGTAATAATCATAAGCTCCAGCTACAATTCGCCCATCTTGAATAAACTCAGCATCAGAAATCTCACCTTGCACTTCAATCAGTTGAATACCGTTTTGCTTGGTATAATCGATACCTTTGCTACCTAGATTTTTAACCCTTACTTTTGTGGTTCCACTAGAGTTCCCTTGAATAGTTAATTTGTCATGATCAAGCTCTGTGTTATAAGGGCTATCTCGAGTAATTTCAAATGACATATCTAAATAGCTACCATCGTAACCAACATAATCACCTGTGACCAACATGGTATTACCAACCACACCTTGATCATTACTGAGTTTTACTGTGCCGTGGTTAATTAAATCACCACCAATATTAAATGCCCTTTTTGCAGTTGTAGCGCCTAGCGCAGAACCCACTTGTAAAGTGCCACCACTTTCAATAACGACTTTTTTCCCCACACCAGGTGTCGGCTTTGCCCCTGTCAGATTATTTCCTCGATAATGACTTCCAGCCAATACAGCACCATCTTTTACGGTAATTTGTTTGGTATTTAAAAAAGCTGCGTCATTATTGGCTTGAACGATCCCCTCTTCTACGATTAATTCACCTAAGAAATTCGAACTACTGCCGGTGAAACTAAGTGCATTATTTCCTTGTTTAACAAATTTACTGTTTTCTGAACCAATTAAAGAAGATTTATAAACATTGTAATTATCAGCAGTATCGTGCGCCCCAGTAGCAATTAAGGTTTTATCGCCCAAATGAACTTTAGAGTTTAATACGCCCCCATCATCATTTGTTCCGCCATCAATGGCTTTTTGGATACTGCGAAATTCTGCCAATGTAAAGGTATCAGCATTGAGCTTTTCAAAATGAACATCACCATAATGCGTGAGCAGATGAATCGGACTATTTGCAACAGTATCGCCAGCGAAGTTAATTGTTCCACCAGCACCAATATATATCCGATCTTGACCATTTGTGGTACCTGAAAGTTTCACCCCATCAAAATCAATTTTTCCATTACTATTAAGCACATAACCATAAGCAAGTGCATCTTTATTGTTCACATTTGTGATAGACTCGCCACCTGTAAACTTAATCCCATGTGCTTTTGCCCCAGAACCTATGCTATACCAACCGATGGTTGTATTATTTGCACTTTGAGTAGGATTGTTAATATTGACAGTAGTCTTACCTGTCACATTCACAGGTCCACACGAAGGACAGTCGTTATAGGTCAGTTGATGATAACCATATAATGCGGCTGAACCATCCAAACCACCATCAACATTGATGGTCATATTATTTAAATTGATCGAACTAATATTATAATCTTCAATACCTCTGGCTGACCTTTTAGCTTTCACATTGATGGTTGTATTATCAAAATTTATTGGATTTTTATTGCCATTTCCTGATAAGGCTATACCTATAGGATAGCGTGAGGAGTCATATAAGGCACCTCCAGTCATATCTACATTGATTAAGCCATTTTTAAAATCCAACTTACTACCAGATATAACCGAAACACCTTTCATTGAAAAATAATCAAAATCTGGACGAATTATTTCATTGTTATAACTTGTTTCGAGATTTGTAGGACGTGATGCACCATTATCAATCAGCAATCCCACTATAGCTGCCTGTGCTGAAGCCCCAATAGTTAGCCCCAAAGTCATTGAACCAACTACAACAGTGCCTTTTTTACCTTGACTTTTTACAAGCTCTGAAACGATCACCCAAGATTGGGTTGTAATATTCCAAATTAATTTATAAATCTTATTCATATTACTCTATTCTCTCTGTAATGATTAATAAAGATTAATTAAAAGTAAATTATAATTTTAAATTATACTTAAAAATAAATTTTTGAAAATGTATGTGTTTTTTGGAATTTTTAACTTTTAGAATAATATTCTTAAAAGCTCAAACAATTGGAATTTTATAATTATTCTTAAAAATAAACCTAAGCATAAATACACGAAGTGGAAACAAAATAGCTATTTCAGTACTGTACTTTTCAGTAATTTAAAATATCAATTAGGGTAATTATGCTCATCATTCAGTCTGTTTTATAGGCACTTTGAACAAAATACCGTTGTAAGCTGCATATCAGCAGCTTCAAGAGAAATAACGATTATTTTCATTCAAAAAAGAAAATACAGCTAGAAATAAAAATTGAAGTTTTCAATTTCATAAATTTTAACAAAAATGAAACAAAATAAAGGTAGTTATTTTTTAGCTTAAGATTATCAGGTTGGTTGTATCAAGTGTAAATCTTAGTGAAATTGTTCTCCCTCGTTATTGAATATCAATCAAATTAGAACACAACAGCCTACACTTTATTTTTCGTCACTCAAATCTAAAGTTTTTTCGAAAAGTATCACTTCATCTTCCAATCTTAATTTTGCAACACCATGTGCATTGGTCAGTTTTTCTTGAACTTGAATACGTTTAATCATATTTTCTAACACATTAATAAGTTCACTATATTCGAAATTTTGAACTTCCTGCATATTCAAAACCAAATGAAAACCTTTGTACTCATAATCAAACCATTGCTCATTCTCATTATGAATATTATTGTATTTTTCAACAACTTGCCAAGTTTTCACAGCATCTTGAATACCTTTTAACTCCATCGGCTCTTTAGGAGCGCATAAATAACAGCTTTTCACTAATTTATAAGTATCATCTGAAATTAAAATTTCATCAATTTCAGCAGCGCTTTGTAAACGTGCTGCTAAATTTGCATCACGCCCAACAATGGTATAAGTCATACGATGCACTGCGCCATAGTTTCCTACGTGGCAATAACCCGTACTGATTCCCATGCGAATATGTAGCGGTGCATAACCCATTTTCTCCCAACGCGCTCGCAAAAATTTCATTTGCTGACGCATTGCCAATGCCATATCCAAACAGTTTTTTGCATCTTGTTCTACGCCCTGTGAGTCAGGATCGCCAAAGAAGATTAAAATGGCATCCCCCATGAACTTATCAATGGTTGCACCATATTGCTTGGCAATTTCTGTCATATGACTCAAATAATCATTTAATACAAATGCCAAATCATCTGGAATTAAAGTTTCAGAAAGTTCTGTAAAACCTTGAATATCTGAAAAAAACACTGTTATTTTTTTACGCTTATATTCTAATTTTGCCTCAGTTTCACCACGCATGATAGATTGCCATAATTGTAATGGCGCATAGCGACTCAGTTGGTTGGAGAGCTGAATATATCGATTCATTTCATTAAAATAATTTTGACGTTGTAAATCAACCCGCTTCATTCTTCTTTTTTGATAATAATTTGAAATATTAATGAAAATAATCAACCCCATAAAACTTAATACAGTCAGTTCCATAGAGGTTTGTTGAAAATAATCATCAAAACCAAAGATAAAAATAATATTAAAATAAAAAACAAAAATACTAACTAAGATCGCCAACGAACCAATCATCATCGAAATTTTATGGTTCACCGCCAAATAAATCGCAACAAATAATAAAATAAAGGTAATAACAAGGCTGAGATGTACGGCTGCTAAAGCCGTTGCAATCACCACGATATCAATCAGGAAATAGACACTTTTACGAACCACCGAGCCATATTGATATTCTAACCAACGTGACAATCGTGGACTGATCAGAAAAATAAAAAGAATAAAGATCGGCACATAAAGTTGATTATGTGCATTGGGAGAAGTGAAATAATAAATCAGCAACATCACCGCAATCATGATATATCCCATCAAACGCTGAAATATTTCAAATTGCTTAGGTTGCTTATCAAACATACGTTCTAATGGCAAATGATGACCTCGAATGTCATTTATTATTCACTTATCCATACGCAATAGCGATTAGTCCATGCGCCAGTCAAATGGCATATCCCCTTGACCACGAAGCGCGAGCATCAACGTTTGACGCATATGTGCTAAAACTTCATTTGAATAAGGCACTGCTGGTAGACCAAATACAGGCTTTGGCCATGCTGTATCATTTTGATAACGTACCACATGATGGAAATGCAATTGTGGCACCATATTTCCTAAAGCAGCGACATTCATCTTATCTGCACGGAATACACGAGAAAGTTGGCTTGAGAGCCAGCTTGATTCACGTAGAAACTGTTCTTGATCGGCTTGGCTTAACTCATAAAGCTCAGTAATTCCTGGTACACGTGGAATCAGGATTAACCAAGGAAATTGCATATCATTCATTAAACGACATGTAGAAAGCGGAAAATCGCCGACAAAAAACGTATCTTGAGCAAGTTGGGGATGCAAACTAAACATATCTTTATAAATGACATAAAATTAAAAACGATGCCTAATACTAACACATCAGTTTTAACGTGAATATTGCTAGGCTTGTGTTTTGGTACAAATAAATACAGTTTGTTTTGATCTTGATAACAAATCTATTGACTAAAAAGTGATAAAAATATTATGCATACACATTGGCTCATATATTGCCATGTATTTGTCCAATCGTTACAGCAAATAAATGCGTAACGATTGGCGTTAGAACTATTTTAAGTCAGCGAGAAGCTTATTCAGTAAGTCTAAAATAAACTGAATCCGCTTATCATTTTCCTCCAGCATCACCATGACTTTAAGTTTTTGCCCACCCTCCATACGATAGTAAGTGGGTTGTTTTTGCATGAGTTGGATAATAGTCATGGCTTGCACTGGTGTGTCTGGTGAAAATTCAATAGACCCACCATTTGCACCGATATCAATTTTGGTAATGCCTAACTGTTCGGCTTTAATACGAATTTGATGCACGCTAAACAATTGTTTGACTGCAATCGGTGGCACACCAAAACGGTCAATCAGCTCCATGCGAATATTATCAAGTTTCTCTTGAGTATCAGTATTGCTGATACGCTTATAGAACATCAAACGCTGATGCACATCACCCAAATAATCATCTGGAATCAATGCTGGCATATGCAGAGTAATTTCTGAAGTTAAAGACAATGGCGCATCGAAGTTCGGAGTTTTGCCTTGTTGAATGGCTTTGGTGGCTTTTTCCAACATTTCCATATACAAGCTATAGCCAATCGCATTCATTGAACCACTTTGCTGCTCACCGAGTAACTCACCTGCACCACGAATTTCTAAATCTTCTGTAGCCAGCATAAAACCTGCACCCAAAGTTGAGGCACGTGAAATCGCATCAAGGCGTTTTTCTGCATCGCCTTTTAAGCCTTTGATTGATGGTACCATCAAGTAAGCATAGGCTTGGTGATGTGAACGACCCACCCGTCCACGAAGTTGATGCAGTTGTGCCAGCCCAAGTTTATCAGCACGCTCAATGATAATGGTATTGGCATTCGGAACATCAATGCCTGTTTCAATGATGGTCGAACAGACAAGAACATTATATTCTTTGTGATAAAACTGCTGCATGACTTGTTCAAGTTCACGTTCACGCATTTGCCCATGTGCTACCGCAACACGTGCCTCAGGTACAAGATTGCGAATATTTTCAGCAGCACGTTCAATGGTTTCAACTTCATTATGTAGAATATACACCTGACCACCACGCAACAATTCACGTAGAATCGCCTCTTTCATGGTTTCGTCAGTTTGTTCATTGACAAAGGTTTTGACTGCCAAACGACGTGCAGGTGGTGTGGCAATAATGGATAAATCACGCATGCCACTAAATGCCATATTCAGCGTACGTGGAATCGGGGTCGCTGTAAGCGTCAGCATATCTACATCGGCACGCATAGCTTTAATCCGTTCTTTGTCACGCACACCGAAACGATGTTCTTCATCAACAATCATCAAACCTAAGTTTTTAAATTGCACATTTTCTTGCAAAATTTTATGTGTGCCGATGACAATATCTACTTTACCATCCGCTAAATCTTCAATGGTTTTGGTATGTGTTTTACTGGTTCCAAAACGTGATAAAACCTCAATACGAATCGGCCAATCGGCAAAACGGTCTTTAAATGATTCATAATGTTGTTGTGCCAAAAGTGTTGTTGGTACAAGTACTGCAACTTGTTTATTATTTTGTACTGCAACAAAAGCTGCTCGCATCGCCACTTCTGTTTTACCAAAACCGACATCACCACAGACCAAACGATCCATCGGTTTTGCCAGTTGCATATCATGTAAGGTTGCTTCAATGGCATTGGCTTGATCCAATGTTTCTTCATACGCAAAACCACTTGAAAATTGCATATAAGCACTTTGTTCAAGCTCAAAACTAATACCAGGTTTAGACTGACGACGTGCTTGAATGTGTAATAACTCTGCTGCAACATCATGGATTTTTTCAAGTGCTTTGCGTTTGGCTTTGTTCCACGCATCAGTACCAAGTTTATGTAAAGGTGCAAGGTCAGGATCACCACCACTAAAACGACTAATCAAATGTAAATGTGTCACAGGCACATAAACTTTGGCTTCATCCGCATAATTGAGCTGTAAAAACTCATAATCTTGATCATCAATATTTAGCGTCACCAAGCCTGCATAACGCCCAACACCATGATCAATATGCACCACAGGTGCGCCAATATTCAGCTCAGTTAAGCTTTTAATTAAAAACTCTTCTGAAACTTCTTGCTGACGTTTACGACGACGCTGTACCACCCGATGTTCATAAAGCTGATTTTCAGAAATGACCGATAAACTATCTGTCACTACCAAACCACGATCTAAAGGTGCATTGGTAATTGCAACCGAATAATTTGAGCTTTGAAATTCGCTAAAATTTTCTACAACTGGAATTTCACCCAAACTTGGACGCAAGGCATCTTTTAAAGTTTCACGACGACCTGCACTTTCAGCCACCAATAACACAGGATGATTGGCTTCATCAATATAAGTTTTAACAGCACTGAATGGTCGCTCTTGTTTTGGATCTACAGGCAAACGAGGCGGTAATTCTGCTGATAAATTAAGTGCACCTGCTTTTAACTCAATCTTTTCAGTTGAAGCAATAATTCTTGGAAAATGATTTAAATATTCAAACAATTGGTTTGGTTGGATAAACAGTTCTTCAGGTGGCAATAAAGGCTGATCTACATTGTGACGGCGATCTTCATAACGACGCATCACATCTTTCCAAAAATGAGTTAAACCTTCATCCAAATGCGTATCTATAATGACAATACAATGCTTGGGAAAGTAGGACATTAAACTACTTTGCGTTTGCATTGCTTCTTTGCTAAAAAATAATGGAAAATAAAAATCTAAACCAGCCGATGCAATGCCTTCTAAGACATCAGTATATATTGGATTTTTCTTAGGATTTGCCGTTGGGAAGCTTTCTGCATAACGATCACGAAATACTGCTCTTGCTTCTTTCAATGGAAATTCTTTGGCTGGCAATACTGTAAAATTTTCTAGTTTGGTGGTGGTTCTTTGCGTTTCCGGATCGAAAAATTTTAAACTATCAATTTCATCATCAAATAAATCTATGCGGATCGGAGCATTTTGCCCAGATGCATAAATGTCCATAATGCTGCCACGTACCGCAAATTCCCCATGATCATAAACAGTATCGACCAAGTGATAACCGGCTTGAATCAAACGCATTTTTTGTTGTTCTAAATCAAATTTCTGTCCGACTTTAATATCAAAATGCTCACCTAAAACCCACGATGTAGGTGCAACACGTTGCACCAAAGTTGTTGCTGAAACAAGTAATATGCCTTTAGTTGGCATATTTGAAAGGATTGAAAGCCGTTCTGAAACAATATCTTGATGGGGTGATAAACGATCATAAGGTAAGATTTCCCAATCAGGGAAAATGGTCGGTTTTATCCCATAAAACTCAAGTTCGCTTTCAAGTTGCCCCAAATGCTGATTATTACGCGCAACAAGCACAAACAACTGCTCAGATTTCTCTGAAATTTCTTTGAATAATAAGGCAGCAGAAGAACCAAGCATCGAACCAATCCAACGCTTTTCACCTGCTTTGAGTTGTTTTAAATGAAGATCAGAAATTTCTTGTTTAAACATAATCACTTTGGGTCTAAAAGACATGGGCGATAGTTTAACATGATGACTTTATTCAGTTGAGTGATTTTGTCTAATGCTTTTATTTCTCTCTTTTAAACTCTTTATAATACGCATTCAACTTTCGAATAATTTCTTTTAATTGTTTTAAATTTTCCTCATCATTTCCAAGCCTTTGAACATAACGCCCTGAAGCAATTTCCAAATCAATTTTCTCATTAATCAAAATTGCCTTATAAAACAATGCTTCTAAATCATCAAAATGATTTAATTTACGATTGGAAAAATATTCAAGACGCTCAGATAAATCATTCACCACGATTCCATCAACAATAAACCCTTTTTCAGCATCAATTTGAATATGATTTTCCTGCAAAAATGCTTGCTCTGCTGTGTTTTTATTTGCTTTAAATAGCCCGGCAATTTTTGCAAACATCTTGAAACTCATCCTGATTAAAATGTCATTTTAGCAAATCATTCAACATTAGGTGAAAAAGGATGTCACGGCATCCCTTTCCTACAAGCTAAAAAATCACTCATCTCCTAAATCATCAAGGAAATCAACAGTAGGCACAAAGAATAAAGTCCCTGTTTGCGCTGTACTAAAATCAAGTAGGCGATCCAAGTTTCCTGCAGCATCACCTTGGAACATATGTTCAAGCATCTGACGAGTCACGCTAAATTTTCGTGCATAGCCAATAAAAAATGTTCCATATTCATTTTTAGAAGGATTTGAAAATGGCATATTGGCACGCATAATTTTTAACTCATTGCCCTGTTCATCATGCGCCTTACTAACTACATTATGTGCAGTAAGCGGTTTTACCTCATCACTTAGCTCCACATCATTAAACTTTTTACGTCCTATGACTTTTTCTTGTTCTTCATCACTTAAAGCCCGCCACTTTTGCATATCATGGGTATATTTTTGAATAAAGGCATAACTTCCACCTCTAAACTGAGCATCTTCATCCCCGACCAAAGCATATTCTGCGGCAATTTCAGGCTCAGGGTTTTCCGTACCATCAACAAAACCAATGATGGCACGCCCATCAAAATATCGAAAGCCATGCACTTCATCGATTGAATAAGTCGCATGTTGCAATTGTTGTTGAATAATACTGCCTAACTCAAAACACAACGCTTGACGATCAGCCCGTATATGGAAAAACAAATCCCCTTCGGTTGAAACAGCCGTATATTTTGGACCTTTAATTTCTTTAAATGTTTCTAATTCTTTAGGTTTTTCTTGATGTGGAAATAAACGATCCCATGCATTTGAGCTAAAACCTAAAGTTGCGTTGAACTGCGCTTCTGGATAACGTCCCGTTAAACTACGTGTTAAAGCTGAGAAATTTGCTGCGAAATCTAGCACGGTACTGATCGCATCATCACTTGGATTTAAACCTAAAACGATAAAAAGCGCATTCTCACCAGGACGACTCATAACAGGTTGAATTCGAGTGTTCGCCATCATCTTTCCTAAATTCGTTATATTTATTTTAATTTAGCATAATTTCTATGTTCTAAAATGAAGAAAAATATTTCATCTTTTAACGCTTGTTTTAGCATTGGCTTTTCAAGTCCACGATAAACCTAAATTTTAAAGCAATTATTTTCTTGCTCAAACATTAACGCTAGTCATTTAATATTTGCCTAAACTCATCCCCGATCTCAATAAAAAAGCACCCTTACGGATGCTTTCAGGCTTAAAATTTAAGCACCATATTTTTTTTGTAAATAATCAATAATTGCTTCAGACTCAAATAATTGCGCACCTGTATTTGGATCAACCAAGTATGGCACTTGAATGTCTTTTTTATGACGCCCCATGACATCCACAACTTTTGAACGTTTACCATCTTTTAATGGTACATATTTACCGGGCTTTAAACGTAAAAATGAAGGACCTTGATCTTGCCAACGCTCTTTCGCCACATTATGAAAAACAAAAGGCAGTTCTAACTCAGTTAAAACTCCACGTACCACACGGGTATATGGACTCGCCTCAAAACCCCATAACTCTAAAAGTTGTTTGGGGGCTTCACGATTGACAATTTTTTTATCAACCCATACACCGCGTGCACCATTTACCAATGTCCCTGCAAATGCAACAACAGGTAATTTTGGATAACGTGCATATCTTTTTGGTGTTTTGCCATTTTTTCCATAATTTTTAAATAAGTGATGAATAATATCTTGAGACTCATACAGTTTTTCGCCTGTATTTTCATCAATTAAAAACGGAAACTGGGCTTTTCCACCTTGTTCTTTGGCAATCGCACGGTACTTTGTACCACCTTTTGGACATGGATAAACTTCATAATCCAAGTTCAATAATGTCATCACTTCGCGAACACGACGACAAAATGGTGAACCCTCAAATTCATATAACTTTAACGCTTTTTCAGGCTGATTAGGAAATGGCGTACCGTTTGCGCCACGCCCACCCTCTGTAATTGCTGAAATCAATGCTTGAGCAACTTTAATCTGATGATGCACCATTTTGTTATCCTTAGGGCTTAAGCACCCTTATTTTAAAGATCAACTAATTTTTCTTTGGCAACTACAATTCCGTTGTTATCTGCATAGATAAAATCACCAGAATTGAAAGTTACACTACCAAAATACAAAGGAACATCGACTTCGCCTATGCCCTTTCGGTTACTTTTTTGTGGAATTGAAGCCAATGCATGTACGCCAAGATCAAGTTCAGCAATTGCGTCTACATCACGTACACAGCCGTAAATTACAACACCATTCCAGTGATTTTTTACAGCAGATTCAGCAATCATATCGCCCATCAAGGCACAACGCATAGAAGCACCGCCATCGACCACCAAAACTTTACCTGTGCCATCCGTCGCTAATAGTTCTTTAACACGAGAGTTATCCTCAAAGCATTTTACAGTCACGATTTGACCGCCAAAACTTTTGCGTTCACCATAACTTTTAAAGAAACGACCATCTAAAGAAGGAATTAAAGTTTGAATGTCTTTTTCAGGATTATCATCCAGTAAATCGCAAGTTACAAAAGCGGGTGAAGTCAATTTAATTCTCCTTTATTTGGAATTTTGTATGCGTAAATTATCATAAATTTCAAATTTAACAGTCTGAGTTTGCGCAACCTCGACCATAGTATGAGCCACTTGTTCGGCTGTCACTGGCTTATATTTAAATGTATTTGGAATGAAATGCGACAATTTCTGAAAAACTTTTTGTCCCAGATCTTCAAGTGTCCGTTGCTCATTTCGCTCACCTAATAACAAAGAAGGTCGAATAATAGAAATACGTGCCAAACCTAAACTTTGTAAGTAATTTTCCAACTCACCCTTTACTCGATTATAAAAAATCTTAGAATTTGCATTTGCCCCCATTGCACTCACTAAAATAAAATGAGTATCCGTAGTTTCAAATAAATCAGCAAAATGTGCATTTATCTCAAAATCAATGGCATAAAAATTTTCTTTAGACCCTGCTTTTTTCTGCGTTGAACCCAAACAACTAAAAGCATGACTAAAGCCATGAACATCCTGATCATTCAGTAAAAGAAAATCATCTAATACCAATTGTTCCACTTTAGAGCGTTGTTTAAGTTCAATATCTTCCTGTCGAACAACTGCTGTAATTTTTTCACATTGTGCTAATTGGTCTAGTTGTTTGATTAAAGCTTTACCCACCAAACCTGTTGCACCAATGACGATTGCATTTTTAATCGTTTGTGTCATTTTTAAACAATCTCCTTGATTTCTAAATAATCTAACGGTTTCTTGAGTTTTTTTCTGCATCTAATTGGTGTCAAAGCATGTCAAGACTTGACTTTAATGTGCGCTTTAATCAAAATATGGCACTTGTTTACGGGCTGGTGAAAATTCTCTGATGTAGGTTTTCAGATGTAATTTCAGCCCGCCCAGACCAATCTATTTTCAAGGAGTGCACGAGTGGCAAACTCTGCTCAAGCTAGAAAACGTGCTAAACAAAACGTTAAAGCACGTAAACACAACGCAAGCTTACGTTCTATGGTTCGTACTTATCTTAAACGTACAGTAGCTGCTATCGCTGCTGGTGACTATGCTGCTGCTTCTGAAGCGTATAAAACAGCTGTACCAGTCATCGACCGTATGGCTGATAAAGGCATCATCCATAAGAACAAAGCTGCTCGTCATAAGAGCCGTTTAAATGCACAAGTTAAAGCTTTAGCGAACTAATTTGTTGCGTAAAAAGAGCCCTTTTAGGGCTTTTTTTTGTGACGCTATATTTTAAAAAATAAAAATGTGATCATTACATTAACAAAAACTTGTTTCTTTTGTATAAACTCACATACAAGTCTTTAGGACTTGTTTTCGGAAAAATAATTTTAAAACTATATTTTAAAACTCACTCGTATCAGCATCATCTATATCTAATCTCATTTTATCTTTTGTATACATAAATAACTGACTTTACTTTATGTTAAGCTCTAGACTAGAAGATTTACACTTAAATTTACCTAATGAGAATTTAAAGCTCTTTTTTAACTCAACATATAACCTTAACCAACACCATTCCAAATTGAGTTACCACATCAAATTAACTCCATAACACTCCTAAGAATATTTTTACTTATTTGCACATATAGAATTCTTGAAACTATGGTAAATTTCCAAGTGAAAAATAAAAAAGTATTTAAAAAATCTTAAAAGTGGAGTTCTTAAAAATGAAACCAATTTATTGTTTATTAGGGCTGTGTATATTTGGAACGGCTTATGCGCATGAGTTCCCTGATTCTAAAGGTCTTTGTGCAGAAGTGATTAAAGGTAAGCTACAGCCAGCGCAAAAATGCATCATATCATCTGGTGGTGGTGCGGGTGGCATGTATACAGCTTTAAAATTTGGTAAGTCTGAAATCTTTATTGAAGAGTCTACAATGTGTCCTGAATATGACACAAAAGGGTGTGGTTTCGGGGTATTAAAAAATGATAAAGATATAGGCGAAGGAACAAATGATAATTATTATTCAAGAGATAAAAAATCTGGGAAAATAACCCCAAAATTTGAAAATAATTGGACTTGTTTGAAAACAACGAATCATAAAATTGATGTTTGTTATTTAATTAAATAAAGTGAATTAAAAATATGAAAAAATTAATTTCCGCAACATTATTGACGCTGCTATCAAGCTCAGTTTTGGCAGAAGTAAATGAGTGGACGATGAAAAAAGAAGATGGTAGTCGTTTTTTCTATCTTAGAAATATGCCTGAAGAAAAACTCATAGATCATCAAGGAATTGAGTTGAATATATATTGTACAAATGAAAAACCTATAATCAAAGAGGATGATAACAATATTATCGTGAGTAAAGAGGGAGAAAATTTTGCAAATTTTTTAGGTGATGAATATCTATCATTGAGTATTGATGGGGGACAAAGGTTAAAACCACCATTAACTACAACCTCAAAAGAAGATGCAGAAGCGTGGAATAAAATAGTTAAAGAAATTTCGAAAGCAAATAAAATTGAGGCTTTCAAGAATAATACTAAAATTGCAACTTTTTACCCTATTCAAAATAATGGAAATAAAATCTCTAGTCAGATTTTAGAGTGTAAAGCAGTTAGAGATATGAAAAGATGGAATAAGAAAACAGAAAATTGGAGTAATCCATAACTACGATTAAGTTTTACTTAAGCCTACCTAACGGTGTAATGCCAGCATACTTTTTAGAACACTGTCCATTTTTTAATACCGCCAGCGTAAGTCCTCCATTATTAATACTCTAAACTAGCAGAATAGTCGTGTTAGTCTAGAGTCTTAATAATTTACCCACGTTTTGGCTTTTCCTTTTTATTAATTTATTGATCTTTGCTAAAATTGAAAAATTTACTGAATGATCTCCATTACTGTAAATAAGTTGCCAAAATCAAAATTTAAAAGCTCACTAAAAGTACGATCCTTTTAAAGCTTAATTTATATTTATGCTACTTTTGTAAAATGTGAGAGTCTCAAGTCCCTAATTTCTATTTAATTTAAGGTTTTTATTTTTTATGAATATGACTGAAATCATGGCGAATATTTCAAACCACACTCCAATGATGCAGCAATACTTAAAAGTAAAAGCCGAACATCCACATTCACTCATGTTTTATCGCATGGGTGATTTTTACGAATTATTTTTTGATGATGCACAAAAAGCAGCCAAATTATTAGGGATCACTCTCACCCATCGTGGCAAAACCAACGGCAACCCGATTCCAATGGCAGGTGTCCCTTTTCATGCCGCAGAGGGTTATTTGGCTCGCTTAGTCAAAAAAGGCGAAACCGTTGTGATCTGCGAACAAGTCGGAGAAGTTACAGGTAAAGCGCCTGTTGAGCGTGCTGTGGTACGGATTATTACACCTGGAACATTAACCGACGATGCACTATTAACCGCACATCAAACTTCCAACTTGCTTGCACTGTGTATCCAACAAAATCAAATGGGAATTGCGCTGTTAGACTTAAGTGCTGGTATTTTCAAAGTACAACAGCAAGCATATAAACCTGAAAATTTGCCTTTGGAATTGGCACGTTTGATGCCAAGTGAAATTTTAATTGATGAGGATTTGGTAGATACACATATAATTGAGGCGATTAAAAAACAAATCGAATGCCCAATTACCAAGCGTCCAAATGTTGATTTTAATATTAACAATGCGCAAAAAACCTTATGTGATCAATTTGCTGTGTCAACATTATCGGGTTTTGGGATTGATCATTTACCTTTAGCCAAAGCGGCTGCGGCATCGTTGATTCACTATGCTAAAGAAACTCAAAAAACGGCTTTACCTCATATTCGCTCGATCAAGCTTGAACAAAGTAGTGATTTTATTGCACTTGATCCAGTGACACGCCGTAATTTAGAAATTATTGAACCACTATTTGAACACGGAACTTCTTTATTTTCTTTGATCAATGACACACAAACCGCAATGGGTGGACGTTTACTGAGTCGTACCCTGATGCAACCGCTGCGTGATACGGCAATTTTAGATGCACGTTTAGATGCAATTGATATTTTACTCAAAGGTTATCATGAAGCGCCTGTTCGTCTGGTTTTAAAGGAAATAGGTGATATTGAACGCGTTTTGAGTCGAGTCGCTTTGGGGAGTGCTCGTCCACGTGATTTGGTGCAATTACGTCAAGCATGCGCACAGATTCCATTTTTAAGACATGCACTACAACCGATTTTAAAACAAACAAAATCAACTGAATTATTGCAACAACTTAATCAAGAACTCGGTGATTTTAATGGCTTACATGCTCGCTTGATGTCAGCGATTGTGGAAAATCCACCTGTTTTATTACGTGATGGCAATGTGATTGCTGAAGGTTTTGACAGTGAACTAGATGAATTGCGTAAAATTCGTGATCATGCTGGACAATTCCTAATTGATTTAGAAATACAAGAACGTGAAAATACTGGCATTAGCACCTTAAAAATCGGCTATAACCGTGTCAGTGGTTATTATATCGAATTAACACGTGCACAAGCTGAGCAAGCACCAGAGCATTATATCCGCCGTCAAACTTTAAAAAATGCTGAACGCTATATCACGCCAGAACTCAAAGCCTTTGAAGATAAAGTGCTCTCTAGCGAATCACGCGCATTGGTACGTGAAAAAATATTATTTGAAATGCTCTTGGAAGAGTTACGTGCGGATATTGCCAACTTGCAGATGATGAGCAGTGCCATTGCTCAAATTGACTTGCTAGCAAATTTTGCCCATCAGGCGCGTTTAAACAATTGGAGTCGTCCTGAATATAGTCCCGAGATTGGGGTAAATATCATTGCGGGTCGTCATCCTGTGGTGGAGTCTTTAAGCAAAACTCCTTTCACCCCAAATGATACCCAACTTGATTTTAATCATCGTATGGCGATTATCACTGGCCCAAATATGGGCGGTAAATCGACCTTTATGCGTCAAACAGCCTTGATCAGCTTGCTTGCTTATTGTGGTAGTTTCGTCCCTGCAAAATCAGCACAACTTGGACCAATTGATCGTATCTTTACCCGTATTGGTTCAGCAGATGATTTATCTTCAGGAAAATCAACCTTTATGGTGGAAATGACTGAAACTTCACAAATTTTACATCATGCAACCAATCAGTCCTTAGTCTTAATGGATGAGGTCGGGCGTGGCACCAGTACTTATGATGGTTTATCATTGGCTTGGGCATGTGTGCTTGATTTAACCAAGCGTATTAAATGTTTATGTCTATTTGCTACACATTATTTTGAACTGACTGAACTCGCTAAAGAAAATGCAATTGATAATTATCATGTCACTGCCAAAGAACTCAACGGTAATTTAATTTTATTGCATAAAGTGCAGAAAGGTCCTGCAAGTCAAAGTCATGGCTTACAAGTCGCAAAACTGGCAGGTATTCCTGAAAGTGTAATTAAAGAAGCACAAAAACGTTTAAAAACATTAGAAAAACAGCAACATCAACAACTCAATCACACTGTGCAAAATGATTTATTTACTGATATGCAGGTTGAACCTGAAGTGATTGAAAAAATTATTGAAATCGAAAAGCCTTCTGCTGCATTAGAAGCACTTGCCAATATTGAAGTAGATGACTTAACCCCTCGTGAAGCGTTAGCACAACTGTATCAATTGAAGGATTTATTGAAAAATAAATGAGTTTAACTTTGTTTTTAGACTTTGATCATTCGAACAGGTTTGTTTAAATTACCCTGTTCTTTTTATTCATTTACAATTGAACGCCAGTGATCTAAAACTAGCGTAATGATTATATGTAAAACAAGAATTATAATAAAAAGATGCAATAAAAAAGGGACCTTAAATAAGTCCCTAATTTTACAACTAAATTTTGGCAGAGGATCAAGGACTCGAACCTTGACGAACGGTTTTGGAGACCGTCATGCTACCATTACACCAATCCTCTATTGCAGATTATTAAGTTTTTAAGCTACTTAATAAATGCTTGGTGGGGACGGAGAGACTCGAACTCTCACACCTTGCGGCGCTGGAACCTAAATCCAGTGCGTCTACCAATTTCGCCACGTCCCCAATGGCTGTGTATATTATAGAGATCATTATCGTCTGACAAGTCCTTTTTTCAAAAAATAGACTTATTTGTTTAAATATAAAACAAAATCATCGGTCTTCGCTTTTTGTTTATACAATTTGGCTTAATACTTGTTTTATTTGATAAATATTTATACAACGTTGAGAGATTTGTTTGTTTAACATTTGCTCCAAGATTTCTAAAAATACTGAAAATGACTCAGGTAAATAAATCTTTAAGCTTTGACAATGCAAATACGCCCAATCTTGGTAGGTTTTTGCTTGTAGTTTTTCTTGCGTCAGCCACTCTAGCCAAATAATCCCTAAAGCATAAATATCACTTTGTATAGATTTCGGCTTTGCATGAAAAAGTTCAGGTGCCATATAACGTGGCGTTGCTGTATTTGGCATCTGCTTCACATCATCAAAATGACACGTTTGTTCAAAATCAATTAAACTGACCGCATCATTTAATAGCCTAAAATGTTCTCTTTTCAAATCACCATGAATAAACTCTAATTCATGTAAATTTTCCAGCACATCCAAGCTCTGTTTTAACACCTGTATCACTTTAGAACATGCCATTTCTAAGGGATTGTCAGCAAAAAGTGCATCTGTATGTGCTACACATAGTTCTTGATTTAAATAGCCTGAATAATTTTGCGCGTTATCTTTGATGTCTGAAATCGAAAAATTACACAGAATATTTTGATCTGGTAATTCTAAATAGTTTAACCGTGTATAAATTGCTAATTCATTTAAAAATCCACGTTCATACTCAGCACTCACATGAATAAGTTGGCGTTTGACCCAATATTTACCTGTGGTATTTTCTAGGCAATACACTCTACGCCCAAAGCTTTGGCTTCGGGCAGAATTCAGTGCTTTACCAAGTTGCTGTTTGCTCATGCATCAACGAGTTGTGCTGATGTTGCTTTATTTTTAAGGCTAAATTCTAACACTTCTAAGCAATGTTGAATGGTTTTACCAATACGAGCATGGGTTTCAATACTTGAAATTTTAGGCCAAGTCGCTCGCTCGCCTTCTCTTTGTAAAAGTTGGAAGAGTTCAGGACGAGGATTTTGCAACATATATTGATAATGTTTCAAACTATGATTTCCAATGATATTCACATCGCCATAGTAGCGTTGGTCAATAATGCCATAGCCATGCTCTAAAAGCCTGCGCACTGATGGAATACGTCCCATGCGATCTCGGGTAAAATCCATTACATCCATGGCAATGGTTTTACCATGTTTGCGCACAATCCGCTCTGGCCAACTGAGTAAATCCTTTCTAAAACGCTCAGTATCGGTTTGCATAAATGGGACAATGTGCGGATTTACCTGACTGGCAATGGTGTAATTGATATTATACAAACGTGACATTTTCTCTTGCGGAAAATCGCTGCGCACACTGCCATCAACCCAACGTGTACTCGCAAGATAAGGTGTATGCACCGTATCATAACGTTTCCCTGTTAAGCGTACTGGTGGAAATAAAATCGGAACTGCGCAGGATGCTAGCACAGCACTCCACACCAACAAATCTGGTGCAGTGTATTTGTTCATAATACGCGCATCTTCATGTGACACATTATAAGGTGCAACACTGATATTAATATCTAAGCCAGATTTTTGATAAGCTTCTTCAAAGGTAAAATCCCCCAAATTTTCCACCAAAAACTTCTTTAGATATTTAACATCCGCAAAACCACCATTGCCCTTGAGTAATTCTTTTAGACTTCTAAAATGAAAAGCTTCACTATAAAAATGCTCACCAGATAAAATATCAGGAATCTGACTTGGCTCGGAGATTCCCAGCATTGCCGTCATAATTGCACCTGCGCTTGAGCCAGAGATGACTTTTGGCATGAGGTCTTGTTCCATTAATGCCTTACACACCCCTGTATGAAACAAACCAAGCGTCGCGCCACCTGAAAACATAATTGCAGGATGTCCGTACACCATTTCACAATTTTTAAAAAATTCGATTTTTTCTTTTAAACTTAAATCTTCACATGCCGCAGACGCTACAAATGCCAAGCTTTGACTGACTTCTTCGACATAATCTTCAATCAGTTTTTTAGTGCCTACATAGGTTTCTGTAAAAAGCAATGGATGGGCGATATTAGCAATATCGTGGCTTAAACCTTCACTTAAAATATAGATCAAATCGGCTGTGCGTTTTTGATGGCGATAACGTCTTAAAATATTTAAACGATGCGAAATGATTTCGGCATCAAAATAAGCTGAACTATTATCATATTTCCATTCTTGTGTGCCACTTTCCTCATCGAGTTTAAGTGCGATTGCCTTCCATTCTTCATAATTTTCAGCGTGTTCAAGTTGCCTTTTTAGTTTTTTTATACGATATGCTTGATGTGGGTTAATTTCATGTTTGAATTCTATTTTCATATGCCACAAAATCCTGTGTAATTCACCCTAAAAATAGAGTATTCGATTCATTCGACTATGCGGAATTGTGTTTACATAATCAATTACTAAAAGCGACTATTTCTTGACTAGGATGTTCATTTTCACTGTATCACATTCACAGTTTAAGGATTCTAGTGCTAATATCTCATCAAATGATAATTTTTTAGTGAATGTTTATGGCATCTTTTGATTTACCTGATTCTCTGATCCAATCACTTTCAACCGTGCTTGAACAACTGAAACATGTATTACCCGAACCCAAACAAGAAACTGATTTTTCTGCACCTGCTTATCGTTGGCAAGACAAGCAATTGAAACCTATTTATCAACCTAAGGCGATGCATTTAGACGATTTAAAAGGCATTGAACGTCAACGTGATAAAATTTTGCAAAATACAGAACAATTTTTAAATGGTTTTCCAGCCAATGATATTTTGCTCACAGGTTCTCGTGGTACAGGTAAATCGTCTATTGTGCGTGCGTTATTAACCAAATATCGTGATCAAGGCTTGCGCTTAATTGAAATTGAACGTGATGATTTGTCTGATTTACCTGAAATTCAAAAAATTATTCAAAATCGTCCTGAAAAATTTATCGTATATTGTGATGATTTGGCATTTAATGCAGAGGATGAAAATTATCGAAGTTTAAAAAGTGTTTTAGATGGCTCGTTACAGTCAGGTTCAAGTAATTTTATTATTTATGCAACCAGTAATCGCCGCCATTTATTGCCTGAATTTATGCATGAAAATACCCCTGTCACCAAAGTTGATGTCCCTCAATATAAAGAGTTACACCCTCAAGAAGCGATTGAGGAAAAAATTTCTTTATCAGACCGTTTTGGGTTATGGCTGTCTTTTTATCCAATGGATCAAAATCTGTATTTGGAAATCGTTGAGCATTATTTAGCAAAAGAAAATATGCCTTTCAATGATGAGACTCGTGCGGAGGCTTTACGTTGGTGTCAAAGTCGTGGACAACGCTCTGGTCGTGCAGCGTATCAATTTTCAAAACATTGGATTGGTTCAGAAAAATTAAAAGCCTTATGATTTAAATAAAGTCATAAGTTAAATAAAAATAGACAGCATTTTTACACTGTCTATTTTTATGACATAACAAAAGTATTTAAATAAATATAATAACTCACAAAACTTGCAATCAGTGTTAACCACACAGGTAGTTTCGTTTTTAATAATAAAATTACCACGATGACAAATACAACATCCAACCATTGCACAATATATTTTTCAGTCATTTGTATAATCAAGCATAGTAATAAGCCCACCACTGCGGCATTAATCCCTTGAATGGCTTTATAGATTTTTTGCTGTTGCATCAACCAAGACCAATACGGCAAAGTTCCAAAAACCAATAAAAATGAAGGCAAATAAATCATGATGGTCGCAAGGCTTGCATTGATTAAAGTCGATGATGTAAACGGTAATAATGCACCTAAATAACTGGCAAAACTAAATAAAGGTCCTGGCATTAACTGTGCAATCGCATAACCTAAATCAAATTTTTCATTTGAGATTAAGCCTGTCGCAACAAAATCCTGATGTAACAAGGGCAAAATAATATGCCCACCACCAAAAACTAAAGACGCTGAGCTATAAAAATGTTCAAAGCCTTGTATAAATAATGATGGATGCAAATAATTTAAAATAGGAAATAATAAAAATGGCAAGGCAAATAAGATTAACCAAAAATAGGCTTTAGAACTTTTAAGTTGAAATCGGTTTTTTTCAACCTCTTCATTTTGTTTGGTTTTTTTTTGAGCTAAAAATAATCCCACCATTGCAGCGAGCAATATAACAATAATTTGATTGGCAGATAACGGTACCGCATAAATAAAAATTGCTGAAAACAACATGACGATATATTGCCAAACATGGTGGCAAAGACTGCGTAACATTTGCCAAAATGCCCAAAATACCACAGCCAATACAATCAGTTGAATGATGTGGAAAAAATATAGATTCAGGTTTTCAAAAAAATATTGCCCCAACCATGCTGCGCCTGCCATCAAGATCGCAGAAGGTAAAGTAAAGCCTAACCAAGCACAAAAAGCCCCTGAGTAACCATTTTTTAAATACCCTATGGTGATCCCCACTTGACTACTGGTGGGTCCTGGAATGATTTGCGCTAATGCCAAAACTTTAAAATATTCTTGCTCATCTAACCAGCATAACTTCTTAATCAAAAAATTATGAAATAAAACAATATGTGCCGCAGGTCCACCAAATGCAATGCAGCCTAACCTTAAAAAGGTCATAAAAATATAAAAATTTGAAAATTTAATCTCTGCTGAATGAGTCATAAAAGTACTAATATAAAGTCAATAACAGTGTGATCTCAGCATGAAATCACACTGTTCATCTATAATTTAAAGCATCAAGGTAATGGTTTTAGATCAAGATGATCAATGATATATAAAGTATTTCCATCAATCACTTTTTTATCTTTATCTAAATATTTCTGTTCGAGCACACCTTTATTGACCCAAAGCGCAAAATCATCATCATTGATTAAACCTAAACGTTGTTGATCAATCAGCCATAAACCTTCCATTTTGTCATGTGGAAATTTAACTTGCTTATTCATATCTAAAACTAAAGTTTTTGCAGATGAAACAATATTCAGGGCTTTTAAGCCATCCCAACCTTTTGCTAAAACATATTGCTCTAAAGTTAACCCATCAATAGTCAAACCTAGTTTCTGATCTTGTTTAATTTGGGCAGTTTCTTTGATCTCTTCTAAATTGGTCGCATTACGCAGATCAATTTTATAAACACGCTTAAAGACATCAGGATTGTCTTTGTAAAAATCACCATCACGTTCAAGCACTAAGAATGAAGTGTTGCTTAAAGCAGTAATCGCAGAGTTAGAATATGCCTTTGTACCACCCTCTTGCTTATACAGATATTGTTTTACTGTTTTAGTCGTCAAATCAATCGTCACGATACGAGTTAAATCAGATTTATTAACCTCTGCGTTTGGATTGTCCATTGTGGACTGCATAATCCCAACCAGTGTCTTACCATCAGGCGTGATGGTTAAACCTTCCATGCCACGATTTGGACGACGCTTTGAAAATTCAGCAGGTAACAAATATCCTCCAACACGGCGATTATCCTCTGCAAACGCATTGATACGGTCTATTTCTTTGCCATTCGCATCATAATGTACAATATGCGGACCATACTCATCACTCACCCAAAACGTTCCATCAGCAAGCGCAACGATCCCCTCAGGATCTAAACCATATTCATCAGTTTGCTGTTTGAGTAATTTTCCATACACATCATACGCTGCTTCTTTGGTCGCACCAAAGTTGAGATTCGGCAATCCTGTGATATTTTTGCCTGTACGATCTTTTAATAAAATTTCTTTCAGTTTTTTGACAGTACCATCGCTTTGCACTTCAAATAAACCCATGCGTGGCGTATAACTTGGATCTGGGAACATTTTCCCATTGTCTTTATTTAAATTATAATCTGCGTTTGGCCCACGATCTGTCAGCGCATAAAATTGATTTTTTTCAGTGGGATGAGCTACCAAATCCGACCCAAAACCACCACGACGAAACTCGATATTATTGCCTGCTTTTGCACCGTCTGCGATGCCTTTAATGTCCATAATTTCATAACTTAGACGGACACCATTGGCAAATACATTTTTTGTTAAACACACATTTTCTGTTTTTTGAATTTCATTTATATCTAACTTACCATTAGTATTTAAATCCAAACCACTCGATTTAGCAGTTCCACCCAACCAACAATTTTTGTCAGCAAATTTCAAAGGTGTTTCTTGTGTTAATATTTTAGGCTCAGGTTTACTTGTATCCCCATTATCCTTATCATTTCCACACCCAACCAAAGTCATCGCCGTTAAAATTGAGAGTGCCAAAAGCTGTTGTTTCATTGTTGTTTTTCACACTGATAAATTGTGTTTCGATGCTAATGGGCTTCAATGACAAATCTATGAAATTTTTATTTTTTTGAAATGTGTTCAAACTGTATTTTTCTTATTTCTCATAAATATCACATTTAAATCATGATCCATTTCATAATTTCAACAATGCCGAACGTCAATCGGCTTTACACTAAAAATCATAGTTCAACTTAAAAATCATATTCCAATAAAGCGAGATCATAATGAGTATTCATAATTTTAAAGAAATCATTCAGCCTTTCTTTTGGGTAGAACATGAAAATAGCTGTTCTGTGTATTTGAGTGATTTAGATTTCCGGTGGTGTTCTAAATTGTATGCTAGTTAAATCTGTCAATAGAAAAATTGAAAATGCATAAATTAAATTCATTGTATTTTCAAAGTATCACGACACTTACATGGCGAGCAAAATATAGTCAGCATACTTTTTGAAACACCTCCAGATTTCCAATCGCAAATTTTTCAAAGTCGTGCTGATGAAGGTGTCGAAGGCAATGGTTATGATTGGGCATCATTGGCCAGTGCTTATGTAGATAAGCAACTTCCTGAATTGGTTGAAGTTGTTAAATTTGATCCTGAAGCAGATATGTTTTGTGCTTATTCAGATGATGCTGAAGCATTAAAGAAATTTATTCTCATTTTTAGACAGGCTTTAGATAAACCTGAGTTTATGATTGAAATATTTTCAGATGCAGAGTTGGATTAATTATATTAAAAAATCATTCACCATTAAATAATTTATTAATATTATTTCCATACCAACTGTTAAAATACCTAAATCTAGGTATAGTTTAAACCTGCCATTTAAAATATTTTAATATCTCCACACATTATAAAGGTGTAGAGGTAAAAATCATGAATGGTGTTAAATTAAACTTAACTGAAAATAATGAATATTTAGAGTTAGAGCACATTAGTTTAGACGGACAGAAATATATTGTAGGTTATCCAAAATCAGCGGGTTACACTCTTGAAGGTTTAACGAATGAACTTTCTCAGGTTAATCTAATTACAGAGCTTGAAAATAAAGATGATTTTAAAGAGTTAGAATGGGTTCCAAACTCAATAAGTAAAACATCGACAGACGCTCAACATATTGGGATTAAAAGTGGTGAGGTTATAGAGTCTCCACATATATATTTCAAATATCGTATTAATTTTATCAATACTAAAGGATGGAAATTTTACTTTAAAGATAAATCTGGAGATGTATATAGTTGTAGAACTTTCAGAAATGGTCCTCATTACATTGACTTCAACTCTGAGCATCCAACAATTATTGGCGTAAAATAATTAAAAAGAGGCAAATGCCTCTTTTTCTTTGACTAAAAATCTATTCAGGCTTGCTTAATTCAGTCATCGGCCAACGTGGTGTGGTGGTAACTGACAAACCATCTTTTTGTCCTGCTTTTAAACGCTGATATCCTGCAAAAGCAATCATTGCACCATTATCAGTACACAGTGCAGGTTCAGCATAATACACAGTCGCTTTGATTTTTGCTAAATCTGCTTCAAGACGTTCACGTAAACGTTTGTTGGCACTCACCCCACCTGCGATCACCAAACGTTTTAAACCTGTTTGCTTTAGTGCTTTCACAGATTTTTTGACTAAGGTATCGACTAAAGCTTCTTGAAATGAAGCTGCAATATCCGCATCACGATTTTCACCGTCTAGTTTTTTCAGTTGCACTGAAACCGCAGTTTTTAGACCACTAAAAGAAAACTCCAAACCTTGATGCAACATTGGGCGTGGAAATTCAAAGGCATTTTTATCGCCTTGTTCTGCTAAACGGGAAATATTTGGGCCACCCGGATAAGGAAGTTTCAACATTTTTGCAACTTTATCAAAGGCTTCCCCTGCTGCATCATCTATAGACTCACCTAATATTTCATATTCACCAATGCCATGTGCTGCCATCAGTTGGGTATGTCCACCAGAAACCAATAAAGCGACAAACGGAAATTCTGGTGGTTGAGCAGATAAAAGTGGTGCAAGCATATGACCTTCCATATGATGCACTCCAATTGCAGGTTTATTGAGTGCAAATGCCAATGTGCGACCAAATAATGCACCTGTCATCAGTGCGCCCATAAGACCCGGTCCACGCGTATAAGCAACCGCATCAATCTCGGATTTGTTCACACCACTTTGTTCAAGCAATTGATTAATCAATGGAATTAACTTTCTTACATGATCACGTGAAGCAAGTTCAGGCACCACACCACCGTACTCAGCATGGAGTTTAATTTGACTATACAGTACCTGACCTCTTAAGCCGACTTCACTGTCATAAAGCGCCAAACCTGTCTCATCACAGGAAGTTTCCAAGCCGAGAACGATCATTAAATTGCCTTTTACCCGTATCAAAATATTGCTAAAGCTATTATAGACTTGTGATATGAGATGTAAATGAGTAAAATACTGTCCTTCACTTGTGATCAAGGGTAATTCAACCCTGATCTTATCCATAAACCAATGAGGATTCTTCATGCCACAAGTTAAATTGAAAGAAGGCGAACCAGTAGACGTAGCTATCCGTCGTTTCAAACGTTCATGCGAAAAAGCAGGTGTTCTTGCTGACGTTCGTAAACGTGAATTCTACGAAAAACCTACTCAAGAACGTAAACGTAAAAAAGCTGCTGCTGTTAAACGCTACCAAAAGAAATTGGCGCGTGAATCAGTACGTACTACTCGCCTTTACTAAGATTTATTTGTGAATGATTGACTGACTGGACAATTTCAATGACTACTTTAAAAAACCAAATCACTGACGTTTTGAAAGCCGCTATGCGTGCCAAAGAAATGGATAAGTTAACGGTAATTCGTGGTCTACAGGCAGCAATCAAGCAAATCGAAGTCGATGAGCGCATAGAGCTTGACGATACTCAGGTTCTTGCGGTCATTGAAAAGCAAATCAAACAACGCAAAGAGTCGGTTAAAGCCTTTTTAGGTGCTAATCGCGAAGATTTAGCTAGTAAAGAACAAGCCGAAATTGAGGTTTTATCTCAGTTTCTACCTGAAGCTATGTCAGAGGACGAGCTTGATTCTCTCATTGCGCAAACCATTGAAGCGCAAGGTGCTACTAGCATGAAAGATATGGGTAAGGTGATGAATTCTCTACGTCCGATCATAGCCGGACGTGCCGATCCTGCACAAGTTTCAGCAAAAATTAAAGCAAAACTTGCTTAATTTCCCGATCTAAAAAATCTTTTATTGTTTGGTTTGGTCTATTTAAACAGAGATTTAAAAAATTATTTTGCAATGAAATAATTGATTTGTTTGAATAGTCCAAATTGATTTAATTCTTTTTCTAACACTATACAAACTCAATAAATCCATATTTCAATCTTCACCATAGATCAGAGAGTTAAAGTTTTCTATAAATCCAATAAACTAGAGTACGCCTAGTTAAGCATACTTTTTTATTATTTATTCTAAAATCAATAACCTATAAATCAATTTCTAAAATTTAACTATTGTTTAGATCGCACTGAATATTATATTTTTTTAAAATTTGCATTTCAGGTGAACTATTTACTTTATTAATCACATCTTGCTTTGTCATCGACATATATGAAGGCGGTAAGTTACTGCGATTTTCATCGGTTGCTTTATACATGTTATCCACATAGGTTTTAACAATATCGCAATACTGCGCCTTTTGCTTCGCATCAAACTGAGTGATTTGTGGATTTAAACTGCGCAAAAAGCTTTTCATTTGCGTATTATATTGTGTTGAGATCTTTTCAACTTGACGTGCATAACGCTCTGCTGAATCCGCAAATACCAACTGTGTAGACCCCATTAACACCAAAACTGCAATTATTTTTTTCATAGACTTACTTAAAACTTAAAAAATTATTTTAGAACAAGATTAACTTTTTCTATAGAAAATAGATATTTATATTTGTTACAAAGTGAAGATTTAAACAATTTTTATCAACTTAAATACGTAGTTTACGGTCATCTTGCATTGTTTTTAAACGGCTATCAATGCGTGCACGCATGGCATTATTATCTTTTGCCAAACGCTGCGCGTGTAATAAAGATTTAATCGCATTTTCTTCATCACCACCCCAATATTGCGCTTCAGCGCGATAACGCAATACATTCACCGTCCGCATCGGATTATTTTGATCTAAATTGGAAGCTTGTTGTAATAACTGCCAACCTTGAATATCTGTTTTATTTTTATTTACAAAACGATTCACCAATTTTTCAGCATCTTTACCCTTATTTTGGCGAATTAATACTTCAGCTAATTTATAAGTCAGCGCTCTATTTTCAGGCATAATGCGTTGTTTATTAATAATGGTTTGATAGGCATCTTCAATTTTATTTTGCCCCAGATATACATCAGTTTGAATAATATTAAATAATGTGTAATCAGGATTCATTTTTCTCGCAGTGTTTAAATAACTCTGTGCCTGCACATAATCACCTTGACGTAGGTTATATTCGCTTGCTGCCAACAACCCTGCATAATTATTTTGCTTTACCAATGTATCAAGTTGTTGTTGTGAGGTTTGCCCTGAAACGGCTGCAGTGTACCATTTAATCAGATCAAATTCTTGTTGGTTATTATTAAAAGGCACACGTGGGAATTGATTGGCACGTAAGCGTGCTTCACTCATACGCTCAGTAGTTAAAGGATGGGTTAACCAAAAATCAGGCAAAAAGCTTAAACGACTGGTTGCTCGATGCATCGTTTCAAAAAAATCTGCCATGCTTTCAGGATTATAGCCTGCGTTATACATAAACTGCATCCCAATACGATCCGCCTCCCGCTCTTGGTTACGGCTATAACTGAGCTGTTTATCCCAAAGTGCAGCCTGAGTTCCTAGCATCACTGCACTTCCCACATCACCATCTGCTTTTGAGGCTAATGCAGCGCCAACAATAATACCCGCCAAAGCCAATAAGCCCTGTCCTTTAAAGGCTTCTTGCGAGCGACTGTAGTGGCGCTGTGTGACATGCGCAATCTCATGCGCCATCACACCGACAACTTCATCCATACTTTTTGATGAAGTCACCATCCCTGTATTTAAAGCAAATAAACCACCAGGTACAGCAAAAGCATTAATTTGAGGGTCTTTGACAATCACCAAACCGATGGGTGAACCAATTTGGGTTTGACTTAAAATTTTAGAAAAGACCAACATAAATTGATCTTCTAACCACGGGTTTTGCACAATCGGCATTTGGTGTTGAACTTCACGAAAGACTTTCTCACCAATCATTTTTTCTTTTTGCTGATCAATTAAACCCACACCACCACCAATGTCAGGAATCTCTAACTGTGGGCTATGTATAGGATAGAAATCTTCCATTGCATTTACCGTACAACTCAGACTTAAACCCAGTGTCAGCAAAATCTTTTTCAATGCCATGCTCTAACAGATATTTACTGCCACTATAGCATCGGATTTAGCACAAATTCGAGACAAAATGTAGCAGTTTTTTAACAACATTTTAGTTGGAAAAACTTTCATTCACTAAATAACGTGGGGTACGTTCTTCAAGCGCATCGACAAGATTTTGATAAGCTAAATTTGCCATTTTTTTACGTGTTTCTGCCGTTGCTGACCCGACATGTGGCAATGTCACGACATTTTCTAAACTAAACAATGGTGACGCTTGTAACGGTTCTTTTTGATAAACATCCAAACCTGCGGCAAAAATTTTACCTTGCTGTAATGCTTCAATCAATGCTTGCTCATCCACCACTGAACCACGTGAAATATTCACAAAAACAGCATGTTTCTGCATCAAATCAAAAGCACTTGCATCTATTAAAGCCTTTGAATCCGCATTTAAATCAACAGCAACCACAACAAAATCAGATTGTTGTAATAAATCTTTTAAACTTCGATATTGTGCATTTAAAGGTTGTGCCAACTCTAATTTTTCACGGCGATTATGGTACAAAATATTCATATTAAAACCATAAAAACCACGCCGAGCCACCGCTGCACCAATATGCCCTAGACCAATAATTCCGAGTGTTTTTCCAAAAATATCTTGTCCAAATTGGGCTGTACCTACCGTTCTTGTCCACTGTCCTTGTTTAGTCCATTGATCTAAATTCGGGACTTTACGTGCTGCACTCATCAGCAAAGTAAAAGCCAAATCTGCAGTTGTTTCAGTCAGTACATGTGGTGTATGACTTAGCCAGATTTTCTTTTGATTTAAATAACTGAGATCATAATTGTCATAACCAACACTGACTGAAGAAATGATTTTTAGCTTTTGTGCAGTGGCTAAATTTTTTTCATTGAGTACGCGCCCAGCCCCAATCATGCCATCCGCATCGATAAGTTCACGCTGAATTTGCACATTAACATCGCCGATTTTTGGGTTGATGACCACGACCTGATACTGCGCTTGTAATTTCTCTAAAATTTCGCTGTCTATTTGACTAAATATCACAACTTTCTTTTGCATGACATCTCCCTGTTGTTTTGCATTCACAATAATTCTAATTCACTGGTGATTTCTGCATAAACTTCCACAAACGACGTTTTAATTTCGGCTGCGCTAACATTTCTTGTAAACTTGCCAATTGGATCGCATCCGTATTTTTTAAGTGTGAAATTTCACCCAAAGTGATGATCACTTTATCGTGTTTCAAAGCATCCAAAAAACCCTGAATATACATGTGTACGCCTCGTCCATCTTGAAACTGCGTCACAGGAAATGGCCATTTCAACTCAAAATACTCACTGATCAAAGCATTTTGAATGTTTAGCCAAAGCGTGTGTTGTTCTGTACTAATTTGTGTTGCATCAATCACAATCACACAACTTTTTAAACAAATGGCTTGTAACTCAAAAGCTGCAAGTTTTTGTATTTCTACCGTTTCAGTCGGACGATTGATTGGCTGTATATCTAAAGCAACTTCAGTATGTTGAATAGATTCAGCCTGTGTTTGAATGGGTAGTTGTTCTGATTGTGGCTGTGCAGGAACAATATCTTCTACCGCAACAGTTTCCGTTTGAAACTGTACATCTGATATGACATCTTCTGATACAATTTCAGGTGCTGCGGTGTCACGATATAATTGGCTTTGCATGTGACGCACAGGTACATCCAGCTTGGGAACCCAGACATCGATTCCCATCGCAGCTAAAATACTTCGCTGGTGTTGTTGTACGCTCACATTCATCACATTATTCAACTTTCAATTCGCTACATATTCTACCGAGCTTTGCAGACTTTTGTTGTGATTTATATTCATCAGCATATTAAATCAACAGATTACCCTAAAATAGTATGCAGATCAAAAAGTTAAGCCCTAGATAATCATCACACTATTTTTCTTATGCATTTGATCAACAATTTCCTCAGTTTCAAAACCTAAACGCCAATACAGCAATTCCAAAACATCTAATTCATCTTGGGTAATGATACGATCATGCCATAAACACACTTCAGCAACACCCAAGATACTTAGGCGATCTCGCAACAACAAACCCGCGATGTCATTTAAAACTTCGCTTAAATCAATGGGTTCATCTGAAATTTCACGAAATAACTCTAATTCTTCTTTGCTTAAAACTCGCTGTAAAATGTCATAGCGGACCTCAAGCTGATTTTCACTATTGATCTGTTGCACATGTAGTAAGGCATCAATCAAACGCACGATTTGTGGTTTAACCGTTTCTAAAGACGAAGGCGTATGTAATGGCAGTAAATTTAGTTCTGCTTTGACTCGTTCAATTAACAATGCATCCAATAAACCAATCTCACCATCTTCCTGAATAATTTTAGCCAGTTTTGTCACGAATTGGCGTGCGCTGGTTGCAGGCATATTGCCCAAATTGGCACAGGCATCATGAAAAATTTGGATATGTACACGCCCATCTAAATTTAATAAAGCATCCACAATCGCACGACTAACTTCTGCATTTGATGGAATAAATTCACGATATTGACGGATCATTAAAATCGCCACCATCACTTCACGTGAACCTGTTGAGGTCTGCATCGCACGTTGCAACAAGTCTGGACGCTGCATTTGGCAGCGTACTTCAGAGTTTAATGGCTTAATTGCATCATTCAGTGCAAAACTAATCGGTGATAAACGAATCAATGGCAAAGGTTGTGGTGAAATCCAAGGACTATAGGTTTCAGTGTTTAATTCTTCCAAAGGACGCATCAAGACAAACAAGGGTTGGCTGCGTAATTTTTTTAAATTTTCAATTTGCAAATCTTGCAACAGGGTTGGATTCAATTCATAAATGCGATCTTCAATACTCGGATGAATATTCAGCCAACTTTGCGGACTGAGTGAGTTTGCAAAACACATATGTGCAATAGATTCAGAATATTCACTATGAATTTGTGAGCCTGCATGATGCACATAAATCCTCAATAAAGTTTGGATATTGGCACTATTCAACATCAAACGTTTGGCTTTGTAATCGTTATAAAATGTTCGTCCACCTAAAGTAAAATATTTAATTAAACGGGAAATTAAAATTCCCATACTGCCAATTAGCCAAATCACCCCACCCACTGCCACAAAACTGGTTTCAAATTTATGGCGGCGACTTTTTTCATATACACCAAAACCTTGTTTCGCAATTTTACTGCCCAACTGACTAAATGATGTTAAACCACTATACAAAATTTTTAGGCGGGTATTTTCTTTGGCTTCACCTGACAAGATTTGATTAAACTCATGCCCTAATAAGCCATAAAGCTCTAATTCATCTAAATTTTGTAAAGCACCCCACGTCAAAATAATTACTGTATCTCGTGGATGAAACCCTGCTGTTAAAGCATTTACCCCAACTTCATCTGGCAGCACATACACGGAAGGTACATCAATATCAAAATTCTCAGCGAGTTTTTCAGTAATTTTTAATGCTACATTTTCTTCAGGCGTACTTTCGATCAAACTTAAACGACGGGCTTTTAATTGTTTTGCTAAAGAATGTCCACCTTCACGAAATACATAAAACTCATAAACAATCGAGCTTAAAATCACAGTCAATAAAAGCCCAACACAAAATGGACTCAAAAAATGCCAAAATATTGACTCTAAAGGATCAACATAATGAACCAATAAGCCTAAAACCGTATTTAAAATAAAAATCGTAATCAGTACAGCAACTGAGCAAATACTTGCAGACCACAGTATATTTTTGTTTTTTATTAAATAATGGCTGACATCTTTCAATGTAAACATCCTCATTACATTGTTAGGATATTAAGAACATGATACAGGATTTATCATGCGAAATATCATAAAGTAAAAAAGCGGGAATTACCCGCTTTTTAAGAGTTTCACCCTATTGTAGGGCTTAAGCACCTTCTTTAATACCACTTAAATCAACCGATGCTGCATCGATATTGACATCAATATAGCCATCTTTTTCTTTTTTCGCTAAATCACTGCGACTATTTTCCAGATTAGTGAGATATTGTGCGTCAATATCACCTGTCACATAAATACCATCAAAAACAGAGCAGTCAAAATCTTCAACTTCAGGTACTTTATGGGTTTTAACAGCCGCTTTTAAATCATCCAAATCTTGGAAAATCAGACGATCAGCACCAATAATATCTTGAATTTCTTCAACAGTACGATGTGATGCAATCAATTCAGCTTTTGCTGGCATATCAATACCATACACGTTTGGATATTTCACCATAGGCGCTGCTGAAGCAAAATACACTTTCTTCGCACCTGCATCACGTGCCATTTGAATGATTTCATTACACGTTGTACCACGTACAATAGAATCATCTACCAACAATACGTTTTTACCCTTAAACTCAAGCTCTACTGGGTTAAGTTTTTGGCGTACTGATTTTTTACGTTGCTGTTGACCTGGCATGATAAAGGTACGACCAATGTAACGGTTTTTCATAAACCCTTCACGGAATTTCACACCCAACGCATTTGCCAACTCTAAAGCAGAGGTACGACTGGTATCGGGAATCGGAATCACCACATCAATGTCATGGTCCTCTCCCCAATCACGAAGAATTTTCTTCGCTAATGTTTCACCCATTTTCAAACGTGCTTTATACACAGAAATACCATCAATGGTCGCATCTGGACGTGCAAAATAGACATATTCAAAAATACATGGACGATAACGTGAGTTTTCCGCACATTGCTGAGTAAACAATTCACCTTGATCATTGATGAAAATCGCTTCACCTGGCGCAATATCACGCTCGACTTTAAAGCCAAGTGCAGTGATCGCAACCGACTCAGACGCAATGATATATTCTTTTTCACCAGTTTCAGTTAAACGTGAACCATAAATCAGTGGACGAATACCATTTGGATCACGGAAACCAACAATCCCATGTCCCGTAATCATTGCAACCACACCATAAGCACCTTTACAACGCTCATGGACACGTTTTACGGTATGGAAAATGTCTTCCGCTTTGGGTGCTAAAGTGCCACATTTTTGTAATTCATGTGCAAATACGTTTAATAGCACTTCAGAGTCAGAGTCAGTATTCATATGACGTAAGTCAGTTTTGAATAGATCATCATGAATTTCAGCAGCATTGGTTAAATTACCATTGTGTGCAAGTGTAATCCCATAAGGCGAGTTTACATAAAATGGCTGTGCTTCCGCACTACTCGATGAACCTGCCGTTGGATAACGTACATGTCCAATCCCATAGTTTCCAAGTAATGCACGCATATGACGGGTATGGAATACATCACGCACCATACCATTGTCTTTTCTGAGAAATAATCGACCGTTATGACAAGTTACAATCCCAGCTGCATCCTGTCCTCGATGTTGTAACATCGTTAACGCATCAAATAACATTTGGTTAACAGGTGATTTACCGGCTATACCAACGACTCCACACATAGCTACCTCGCAGACCAGCTAGGATTAATAAAACGGGTTCTTGGTTGAGTGTGCCGAGCGATCTTCTGGCGAGGAAGACCGACTCGAAGACTCATTTTTTGAAGTATCATCGAGATGATCTTCAGCATGAATATGATTGAGCGCTTCATTGGCAGCATCCTTAGACAGAGCTGTTGCTAAAGGCGCATAAGGTAAAAGTGTTTGAATGACTTTTGATTGTTTCCAAACAGGCGAACTTTCCACCCATGGACCTAATCCTTGCATAGTTATGAGGACGATGAACAAACCTTTCAAGGTGCCCAAGGTGCCTCCTGCTAAACGGTTGAGTGGCCCAAGCTTAAAAGTCTTTAGAATTTTATTGAGTAATGCAGACACAATCCATGTCAAAACCACAATAATTAAAACAATAAATGCAAATGCAGCAATTTTTTGCACTACAGGATCTTGACTGAGTACTTGCATGGCAGGTGCGAAAACTGCTGAATATTTTGCTGCAACAATCAATGCAAAAATCCAACCGACTAAGTTCGCAAAGGCATTGACGAATCCTTTTCGCAAACCGTTTAGCCCTCCAATGAGCAAAAGTACAAGTACAATAATATCAATGGTGTTCATTTTAGGTCATGGCATCAACGCAATCTTTAATTAAAACTGGACCTGTATAAATCATACCACTATAAATTTGTACTAAACTTGCACCTGCTTGTTGTTTTGCAACCGCATGTTCACCAGATAAAATGCCACCAACACCAATCAAAGGAATTTGACCTTTAAGCAATTTTGAAAAAGCGGCTAAACATGCAGTACTTTTTTCAAATACAGGCGCACCCGACAAACCACCTACTTCATCACCAAATGGTAAGCCTTCAACACCGTCACGAGACAAAGTGGTATTGGTGACAATTAAACCATCAATTTTAAACTCTAAAAGTTGAGAAGCGATAAATTGGATGTCACTTGCTTCCAAGTCTGGCGCAACTTTTAACACCAAAGGGACATAATGCTGATGCTCTTCAGCAAGTTCCAGTTGACGATTTTTCAATGTTTCTAACAGTTCTGTTAAAGCATGACCGCTTTGTAATGAACGCAAGTTTTTTGTATTTGGTGAAGAAATGTTCACTGTAATATAAGAAGCGTAGTTATAAACTTTTTCTAAACAAATCAAATAATCAGAAACCGCATCTTCTACAGGCGTAGTGGCATTTTTACCAATATTAATACCCAAAATACCTTTAAATTTGGCAGCTTTTACATTTTCAACCAGTTGATCAACGCCAGCATTATTGAACCCCATACGGTTAATAATGGCTTTTGCTTCAGGAATGCGAAATAAACGAGGTTTTGGATTACCTTCTTGTGGTTTTGGAGTAATGGTACCAATCTCAATAAAACCAAAGCCTAATGCAGCTAAGGCATCAATATATGCACCATTTTTATCTAAACCTGCGGCTAAACCCACTGGGTTTGGAAATTCAATTCCCATACAAGTGATAGGTTTAGGTGCAATTTTTTGACGCATTGCGCCCACTTTATGCGCTGATTTTAACAGCGATAATGTCAGCTCATGTGCACGCTCCGGTGCTAAAGAAAACAACATTGGGCGAGCAAGTGAATACATCATAGCTAGAAAAGTCTACTGCTTTTTAAGTTGCTGTATTATAGGCACAGTACAGCAAAAAGGCTATGCTTCTCGCTGCTTTATTTTCACTGCTTAGTGTACTGTCGCTGTTAATTTAATCTGCCCATCTGCTTTTATTAATTCCATTTTTTCAATACTAACACCCATTTGCGCAATCTGAGTTAAAAAATTTGCCAAGATGGCATAGTTTTCATGCTGCCCTACGATTTGGTACTGCTCACCAACTTGTTGGCTGGCAACAGATAAACCTTGTTGCTGCGCCACACGCTGAATTTTGTCAGGGACAGTCAGGGATAAATCATCCGCAGGCTTCATGGTGACCACATTACTTTGCATCCAAACCACAAGGTCTTTGAGTTCATTTAAACGCTTTTGCTGATTTTCTGCTGCTCGGTGCATATACCACAGTGCTGAACCAATGATCGCTACAGTCACAAAAATGGTGGTAAAGATCACCATCACACGTTCACGTGCTGACATTTTATCAAGCTGATCGGAGATCTGATCTGCCCACGCATCAAACTTATTTTGAATATTCTCAAGTGCTTTCATTATTGTATTTTCACCAATCCTACGACTGAAGCGCCTTGTGTTTGTATAGTTCCCAGTTCTGCTTTAAAACCTTGTTGATTCAGTTGTTGTACGAGTGCTTGGAGTTTATCTGAGCTATTTGCCACCAAATCCATATTTAAAATTGCAGTATCGTAATTGACTTTATTTGCCACAATTTGATGTTGCATCAAAATCGGCCCAACTCGGCTTAACAATTGTAAGGCTTGGGTATTCGCACTTTGGCTTAAGCGTAAATTACTCTCAAACTGACTTTTGATATTTTGCTCAGTCACGCGGCTATTTTCACCAAACCATGACTTGTATTGATCAATCGCAATCACCGCAGTTTGGTCAGCAACTTTTCTTAACTTCACCCAACGCAAAGCATCATAGCTCAATTGTACTAAAATCAAAGCAACGCATAGCATTGCACAGGCTTTCCAATAACCTGAAACACCTCCACTTTCCTGTTTGGCTTTAGGCAAAACATTAAATGGATGATTTTTTGGTTTTTTCGGGGCAACAAACTGATAATTAAACTGTTCTAATTGATCAGAAGTTGCGATTGCAAAGACATTTTCTAATTGTTCAGCACTGAGCTGCGCATATTTATACTGTTGTTCTTTAGGTGCAAACTCTAAATATAAGCCCAAATCATCAACAGAATTTCCCATCCACTCATTTTCACGTACCAACAAACGTCCATTTAAGTTTGCAAGTACTGTCTGATTTTCAGTAGGTACAGGTAAAACCAGAAAATCTGGTAATAATGAAACGATTTTTATCGGCAATAATGACAATGAATGCTGCATGGTCGTCACAGCATGTTGATTAATTCCTAACACTGTCACTTGATCAGGCGCTTGAAAGTGCGAAAAAACTTTCATCTGATCAATCGGAACAATCACGTATTCTTCAAGTAAGTATTTTAAGCCGTCCTGACCAAGTTTTTTATACTGTTCTTTGCTTAACGCTTGTTGAAGAATTTGTACTTCACGACTCGGAAAATAAACAACCGCTTCTTCTGCTTGATTTGCTTTCAACTCTTGAATCAATTGCTCAAGAGTTGTCGCACTTTTCCATTCTTCACCACGTGACCATTGCCAAACCCCATCGGCTTCTGGCATCCATAAATACAACATCGATTGTGTTCTGCCGTGTAATTTGTTTTTAAAAGACTTTTATACTGTTGGAATAAAGGCTTTTTGTTGTGTAGATAATCCTTGTGCAATCACGCTTTGCTCATAAATACGAGCTTCTGCCAATGCATAAGGATGAAAATTTTCATTGGTTAATTGTTCCGCAATATGCGCAACGACATTCATATGACACACCACCACGATATTTTCAAAAGGTAATTGTGCAAGCCAGTCAATTGCTTGTTTTGCATCATCATCGGGTTTGATCTTATCACAAATTAACACATTCACATCGCTAAAATATTTCTGAATATGCGCCAATGTTTCTTGTGCACGTAATAACGGACTCACCACAAAGATATCAGGTTGCACCATGTCTTTTAAAAAGTCGGCTGTTTGCTCAGCTTGTGCGTGACCACGTGCAGTTAATGGACGTCTATGATCATTTCCATTGACTGGAGCTGCTGCTTCCCCATGGCGAACTAAAGTCAGTTGCATAAAATTTCCTTATTGCTTTGTGATGAATTATACCGATTCTATATGACAACACTATCTCAGTTTGGCATTTTTTAGACAGCATGATGCGGTAAAACGAACTCAACATCACTACGGTGTCCACTTTTCATTAAAGACACTGCAATATTCAAAGGCGGTGCTCCTTCAAAGATTACTTCATGTAATGCTGTAGTGATTGGCATATAAACATCTAATTCTTTTGCACGGGTATTGACCTGAACAATGGTATTGATCCCTTCTGCTGTTTGCCCTAAAGCTTTGGTGGCTTGTTCTAAGTTTTGACCTGAGCCTAAAGCAAATCCTACTTGATAATTACGACTGAGTGGACTATTACAAGTTGCAAATAGATCACCCACTCCCGATAAACCTAAGAAAGTTAAGGGATTTGCACCAAGTTTTACTGCAAAACGACTCATCTCTGCCAAAGCACGCGTCAAAATCATACTTTTGGTATTTTCACCCACCTTATAAGCAGCAGCCATTCCCATTGCCACAGCATAAATATTTTTCAACGCTCCACCCAGCTCAACGCCATGTACATCATCACTACCAAACACACGAAATAAAGCACTATGCAAAGCTTGTTGTACCGCATAACGTACCAGCTCTGAATCACTGGCAATCACTGTACCAGCGGGTTGTCCTGCCATAATTTCTTTGGCTAAGTTCGGCCCTGACAACACACCATACGGAACTTCAGGCAATTCATCACGGATAATATCGCTCATAAAACTAAAGGTCTTGGCTTCAATCCCTTTAGTCAAAGACACCACCGCTTGTGAGCTAATAAAAGGTTTAATTTGCTTTAAAACATCTCGGAATGAATGGCTTGGAATCGCCACTAAAATAATGTCACGATCTCGGACTGCTTTCTCAAGATTTGATTCAGCTCTTAATCCTTGCTCTAAAGGATAATCAGGTAAATAACGCTTATTGATATGTGTTTCATTCATTTCCTTCGCAACTGCTGCATCACGAATCCAAATCATGGTATCGCACCCATTTCGTGTCGCAGTATTTGCCATGGCAGTTCCAAAACTTCCTCCACCTAATACTGTGACACGTAATGCTGTTTTTTGATTCAATACGACAGGTTCAACCAAATCTGAAAATTTTAACTCTGACATTTTTGTTATCCTAATCTATTACTCATTCATACCAATATCATGGCTGATATTTTAATTTTAAAGTGCTTGCCAAATAGTGACGTACTGTTGTGTGCTTTGCTCCACACGTGGTGCAATTGCTTTGGCTGCAGTGCCGACATAAATAATGCCAGAAATTAAATCTTGTGAATTTAAACCTAATTTTTCTTTTAATAAAATCGACTCAACCACAGCACCACTACGCCACATGCTCGCAAAACCTTGCGCTTGTAAAGAAAGCAATAGGTTTTGAATCGCTGCACCAGTACTTAAAACTTGTTCAAATTTCGGTACCTTAGGATGCTCAACGAATTTCGTCACTGCCAGAATTAGTAATGGCGCACGAAATGGATGCTGTTTGACACGCTCTACTTGTGCTGGATCAATTTCACCTAAATCTTGTGCAGCTTGTGCGAGTAACTCACCAAATGCCATACGCTGTTCACCCGCTACCATAATAAATCGTGTTGGCTTTAAACGATGATGATCAGGTGCTGTTAATGCAGCTTGAAATGCTTGCTCTAATTGTTCCCTGCTCGGCGCAGGTTCAACCAAATGCCCAACTGACTGACGTTGATGAATATTCTGATGCACAATTTGAAGATTTGAATCTATCATTGACCGTGTTCTATAAAAAACTTTTCCCACAAGATTAGCATAAACTTTTAAAAAAGCGTGTTATTTGCTGTATTTACCCAGTACAAATTCTCTTATTTCACAGGATTACTATATAAGGCAGCATTTTTAATACATATTTGGACATTTTTATCTGCATTCCTATGCTGCAATAACATGATATTTCAATTTAATATTTTATTTAGGGCGAACTTATGAAAAAAACTCTTGTAATCGCATCTATGTTGTCTAGTGCTTTTTTATTTACTGCATGTAGCTCAAATCCAACACAAACTCAGGCTATTCAAAAACCTAATAACCAATATGAAGTTACAGGCTTAGGTAAAAGCCAAGTAATTTCTAAAAATAATGCCATTAGCGCTGCCAACAATGCTTGCGGTAAAAAAGCTGCACCCATTTTAGTCGATGAAAAAGTTGAATTTAATGGTGCTTTAAAAGGTGTCTTTGATGAAGAAACAGGAAAAATGATTACGGCTGCGGCAGGTGTATTAGGCTCTGTGATTGGTAAAGGCGGAATTGAAAAAGATACAGACTATCAAACCACGTTGACCTTTACTTGTCAGCCGAGAGCTTAATTGAGTAAAATACTGAGATAAATTAATCCCATAAGCTTTATAGAGCTTATGGGATTTTATAATGTATGTCGTGTCAGTTTAATACACTTTTACGCTAAAAATAATGCACAAAACCCAAACTAGTTTTATTCCAATCTAAAGTATCTTGTTGCTGATATTGCCAATTCAAACGTACAGAATTCTGTGAATCAATGGCAAAGTTTAGTCCTGTATTTACCCGCAAATTCCATTGATGGCTATCTTCCCAGTACGGTAACTCAACTTGTACGAGACTATTTATGCGATCAGTCCAAATATTTTGACAACCTAGCGTTGGACCAATCCCGATACGCCAACCTTTATCCAAAGATTTCCCTGCTTGTACATGATTTTGTACTTGTGCATAACATAAATGTTTACGATCTATATCAGCACTGCTATAACCAAATTGTGTTTTAAGATTGATTACACCATGTTGTTCATCTTCATCGAACTTTCCATGATGAATGGCTTCTTGTTGCCAACCAAAATTAAAACCCCAAGTTAAAGGCATTTTAAAAGGTGTAATGGGGTTATAAGAGTTGACAGATAGAAAATCAAAATGCGCTAACTTTAACTCATCATCTCGATATTGAAGTGCAGCATCCCAAAAATTAAGCTGAGTCCCTGTACGATAACCACCTTGAGGATCAAGTAAGTCATGATATGCCTGACGTAATCCTAACTCAGCAAACTTTTCCCCTTGTACTTCGCCTAGATTGATAGAGAAATTTTTTGCATGATGCCCTTGGGAGGGATCATATTTAGGTCGAGTAACATCTTGACGCTGCTTTGGTTGATCCATTTGACTACGTAAACTTAGAATTTGACGCAACTTAGGTTGTGCTATTTTCGCATCAATTTTCTTTGAAATAAGAACTAAATATAGATCATCGTACGCCATTTCCAAGATTTTGGCTTGATCTTGACGACTATATTGCTCAAGCAGTTTTGGCATCTCAGCAACATCGACTAAAGTCAGTTGATGTGCAGTCTTTGCCAAGTGTGTACCGTGTTGTCGTGCTTGTGCCAAAAGCTGTGTTTCTAAAGCAGGACGATACTGTACATCCCGTATGAGTTGTTGATCTTTTACTGTTTTTAAGGTTTCTACAGGTATTGCACTGACCTTATAGTGGTCTTGTAAGTTTAGTTGAGGTCGAACGATATCGATTAAACCCAACAAACGATAGGCACAATTATCACTGATAAAATAATAGGGAAATTTTACATTTTTCATTTCCCAAATATGCTGTACTAAAAATTGTGTTTCATCGGGTGTCAAAGCCAGTTCATACTCCCATAAATCACGACTTTCAAAATCACCGTATTCTTTCACTTTACGGTAGTAGGGCATCAAAGAATATTCGCCATCATATTGCCCTGTTAAACCTTTCCATGCATATGACCAACCTTCATTGCCTACGACTGTCGCCGCATAATTCAGCGCATAAGAAACGAGATTTAGTTGTTTTTGATCTTTTGGATCTAGGCGCAATAAGGTATGCCCAAACATAGAACTTGGATTTCCCATAAAATCAGTAGCATAAATCAAGGTAGCTTTATAAGGTTTGATCTGTCCAATCCACTCATTTAATTCAGGACATTCTGCTGGTGCTAATTCATTTTTAGCAATATTTAGTTGTTGTATTAACCACTGGCTACGAGCAGGAAAGCGACATTGAACCGACTGATTGGGAGTTGTCGTTTGAAATAATGCTGCTATGTTGGCTTTTAGCTCTTGATTTAAATCATGTTGCCCATTTTGAGCTAAGAAAAAACCTGCGTAACGTACCTCACTTTGCCCTTTTTCATTTGCATATAATAAACGTTGCCAAGCTATTTCTTTGCTTAATTGTTTTTCTTGTGCAAGTGTTTGATATTTTTCAAGCAAAGGATTTTCAATCGAAGTTGCATAAGCAACTGAAGTTAAACTAAGGGTTAACAAAACCGCAAATATTTTCATGCAACATTTTTCTAATTAAAAGATATTAAAAATAAAAACCCCATCATTTGACAGGGCTTTTTAAATCACTTAGACGTAAGCTTTAAGCACTTCATCTTGCGCCATCACTGATTGTAATGATGCTAAAACTTGTGTAGATGAAGCATTTTCAGCTGAATAAATTTTAGAGAAATTCTGTTTTGAAACAGCGAAGAAACGTGCTTTGTCTTCAGATTTAATATTTAATAATTCTGCTAAAACATTCAGACTTTCACCTTCACCTACAGACATATCACGTGCCAGTGATTCTGCATTTTCATTGGTAAATGTTACAGCTTGTGCAGTCACAGCACCTGTACCACTACATCCCAAAGTACCAAAAGTAATACCAAATAACTGGTTAGCAAATAAACCATTGGTTGTTGCTGCTAAAATTTTAGGGATTTTACCTGATTGACCTTCCCAAACTTGAGAACCAATACCACAACCAACATCGCTGTCAGCAAATGCTGAAATTGATCCTGTTGCCAATACGGCTGCTAAAGCGATTTTTTTTAACATAGTTTTCTCCAATATTTTAATGTTTTCCCTTTTCTTTGGGATTTGTGTAATTTTTATTACACCGTACTAAGATTTACCACAGTTCTAATAAATCTCAAATCAAAATATGACATTTTAATTAATTATTTCTCTAACTGTTTTAATGTCCAATCCCCTGTCACTGTTCTATTTCCCAAAATCTTTAAAACCAAAACCAAACTGAGCAATAACAATAAATACCAAGAACCTAATTTGCCCCAGCCGACCATATGCCATGCATCGACCTGACTCGGATATAACCAAATTTTATAAAACGTACTGATATTTTCTGCAATCCAAATAATAAATGCCAATAAAATAAGAATCGGTAACATCGGTAATTGGAATTGATGTTGTTGTAATCGAAAGCGAATTTTTGTTTTCCAGAAAATAACAACACTCCAAGCAAATAAAATATTGCGAATATCTGGCACAAAAAATTTGCTCATAAAATTGATATAAGACAATACTGCTAAACACAGCATATTGGCAAAATGAGGTAAATTTGTAAACGAAACTTGGTACAGTCTAAGTGAACGCGCAAAAAAACTTCCTACTGCCGAATACATAAATCCAGCAAATAAAGGTACCGTCATAATTTTAAAAACAGCAGGCTGTGGATACTGCCAAGAAGCGATTTGAGGATGGGTGAGGAAAATCTCCATAACCATTGCCATGAGATGAAACAGTGCAATCACTTTGGCTTCTGCCCAAGACTCAAGCTTGAGATAAAGCAAACATACTTGAATCAGTAGTGCATAAATCAATAAATAATCATAGCGAAACAAACCATAATATTCATGGCTGCCCATTTTTGCTGTCAAAGCAAAAGCGATTAGCAATAAAATACCAAATAAGGCAGCCGATGCTGCCTTAAAGGTAAATTCTATACTTGATTTTAAATACCGCATGTGTCGAATAACTTAGCCCAAATATTTTGCACTATATTCATGCACAGTATCGATAAAGATTTTTGGTTGCGCTGGATCAACCCATTGGGTAATACCATGACCTAAGTTAGCAACATAACCTGTTTTTTCACCGTTGGCATAAGCATCATCTAACATGGCTTTAGTGGCTTTTTCAATACTTGCTGCTGAACCATACAAAGTTGCTGGATCTAAATTCCCTTGTAATGCAACTCGTCCATTGACTGTTTGGCGAGCAACATTGAGTGGTGTTGTCCAATCCAAACCTAAAGCATCTGCGCCCGTTGCAAGCATAGGTTCTAACCATTGCCCGCCCCCTTTGGTAAATAAAATTACTGGAATCTTACGTCCGTCTTTTTCACGCTGTAAGCCTGACACGATTTTCTGCATATAATTGAGTGAAAACTCAATATATTCACGATGTGCAAGCGCCCCGCCCCAACTGTCAAAAATTTGAATCGCTTGTGCACCAGCATCAATTTGTGCATTTAAATACTCAGTGACCGCATCAGCTAAACGCTCTAATAATGCATGTAAAACTTCAGGTTGGGCATACATCATATGCTTAGTAAAACGAAAATCTTTACTTGAACCACCTTCAACCATATAAGTAGCTAACGTCCATGGGCTACCCGAAAAGCCGATCAAGGGAACTTGTCCACCTAAAGCAGAACGAATAGTTGACACTGCATTCATGACATAATCTAAGTCAGATTTGGCATTAAACTTGGGAAGATTTGCTACATCTTGTTCAGTACGAATAGTTTTATGAAATTTAGGCCCTTCACCTGTTTCAAAATACAGACCTAAACCCAACGCATCAGGAATCGTTAAAATATCAGAAAATAAAATTGCAGCGTCTAAATCATAACGACGCAAAGGCTGTAAAGTCACTTCACAAGCAAATTCAGTATTTTTACATAAAGAAAGAAAATCACCTGCTTTACCACGTGTTTCACGATACTCTGGTAGATAACGACCTGCTTGGCGCATCATCCAGACAGGGGTAGTATCAACAGGTTCACGTAGCAAGGCCCGTAGAAAACGATCATTTTTGAGGGTCGTCATTTACTTTCCTATTTTTAAATTAAATAATCTGACTCATCATAGCAAAAATCTTTCAAATATAAGCATTTCTTATCAAGTTTTTAATTTTTTAAAATACTTGATTTTTCATTTTTTTATAGTGGTCATTTTATTGCATAAAAAATATGATTTACACAAAACAAATACTGCATCTCCATTTATTTTCTGTAATACTTGTTTCGTTTTATAAATCAGTATGAATAATTCTTAAGGTTGAATTACATGTTCGTTCGCTCAATTCTTGCTTTGAGTTTAAGTTGTATTTTCACTGGAACAGCATTTGCTGCGCCTACAACTGCTGAGCAACCACTTAGCCCTCAAAAAGTTACCTCAGCAACTGTTGAAGATCCGATTGATCCTTTAGCTGTTGAGTCTTCTGCTGCATCTACAGTCAACTCGGCAGCTGCAAGTGAAGCTCAAATTTCACAACAAGAACTTAATGATTTAAATCAAGCTGCTGACACGCTGCAAAATTTAGAAAAAACAGAAGACAAAACTGCTGATATTGCTTCTGCACCAAGTACAACAGAAGCTCCAGCAACGACAGAAACAAAGACAACACCTTCTTCAAGTAATGCAAATGCAGCAAAAGCATCATGGACTTTAGATGGTTTAAATAATGCCGAATGGTATGAAAATATCGGTAAAGGTCAATTCCCTGTTTATGCACGTGCCCATGTCATGTTGAATAACTCGCATGCATCGCCTGGTGCAATTGACGGTACCAGTGGAATGAATACCTTGAAAGCTATTTCATCATTTCAACAAATGAATGGCTTAAAACCTACAGGCGAGCTTACCAAAGAAACTTGGGATGCTTTGGTTGCAAAACAAGGCGGTAAACCTGCTTTTGTTGAATACACCATCACGGATGCAGATTTAAAAGGCCCATATGCCGACTCTATCCCTCGTGATTATGCCTTACAAGCCAAAATGAAAGGCTTGTATTACACGCGTACCACAGAAATGTTAGGTGAAAAATTCCATATGGATGAAGATTTCTTGAAGAAACTTAATCCAAAAGCAACCTTTAAAAAAGCAGGTGAAAAAATCATTGTGACCAATATTCGCAATGAATTACCTGAAAATATTCACTTAATTGTAGCGCACAAAGGTGCAAAACAGTTGTATCTGTTTAACTCACAAAATCAAATGGTAGGCTCATTCCCTGCCACAATCGGTAGCTCAGATACCCCTTCTCCAACAGGGACATATAAAGTTACTGGCGTAGCACCAAATCCTTGGTATAGCTATTCTCCAAGTAACTTTGTACAAGGCAACAACCGCAAACCTTTGTCTTTACCACCAGGTCCAAATGGTCCTGTAGGTAATATTTGGATTGGTTTGAGTAAAAAATCATTTGGTATTCACGGTACACCAAACCCTTCTGCAATTTCTAAAACTGCTTCACATGGTTGTATTCGTTTAACGAACTGGGATGCCAACGACTTAGGTAAAAAAGTTAAGTCTGGTGTGACTGTTAAATTCTTAGAATAATCAATATTATTTTGAATCAGTACTAAACCAGTGTTCGCACTGGTTTTTTATTGTGCACAGTTTTGAGCTGAATGTTTATCAAGAGATTTTCAACACGAGATCATTCCAAAAATACAACAATACGTTGCTTTATTTATATTTCATCTGTCATGAACAAAGCTTATGATGCTTTCAAGTTAAAAATAAAAATTTGGAGCATCTCAATGAATACTTTTTTACACCGCAGTGAAGATCGTGGTCATGTCAATATTGGCTGGTTAGACAGCAAACATAGTTTTTCGTTTGGTAGTTGGTATAACCCTAAATATATGGGCGTAGGTGCTTTGCGTGTAATCAATGATGACAACATTGCTGCACACCAAGGCTTTGACACACATGCGCATGACAATATGGAAATTTTAACGTGTGTTTTAGAAGGTACTATTTCGCATAAAGACAGTATGGGCAATGAACGCCATATTAGCGCTGGTGAATGGCAACTTATGAGTGCGGGTACAGGCGTTAAACATAGTGAAATGAACAATGGCGATGTTCCTGTACATATGTTACAAATTTGGATTATTCCAAATGAACGTGATGCTCACCCCAATTATCAACAAATCGAACGTGATCCTAAAAAGTCACCTAATGAGTGGCAATTAATTGTTGGTCCAAATGAAAATGCGCCGATGCATATTCGTCAAAATGCTGAAGTGAAAGCTGCTTATTTGGAAAAAGGACATACACTTGAGGTTAAAGCAACGCAAAAATTTAACTATGTTCATGTGATTGAAGGTGAAGTTGAGGTTGCAGATCAAGTACTTAAAGCAGGCGATGCTTATTTATTTGATGAAGATGCAAACATCCGTGCCAATGAAAATAGCCAATTTATTTGGTTTGACCTAAACAACTAAACTTAAGTCATCAGAAAAGACCTTTGCTTTTGCAGAGGTCTTTTTATGGGTATCAAGAAAAATTAAGATCACACTAAAACTATTATTATCATTTAATTCATATAGTTTTATATGATTTGGATATTACTTCAATCTGCTTATATTCAAACTGTCTTACGATATAGCCAAACACAATCTAAATTAGACAAGTCTTTAGATTATTTCATTACAAATAAGTCTAATCAAATATTTAAGCAAAAGAAAACCGAGAAAATTTCTTAACTCGGTTTCAGCAAAATACAATAAATAGCTAAATTACTGCCTCAAGGCTTTTGTACCTGACCATACTGGTCTGCCATCACTTCAACCAATTGATCCAACTTGATATATTTTTTAATTACAGCATCAATATCAGCTTTGCTTAACTTGGCAAACTCTTGATCTCGTTGCGCACGATCCATAAGTGTTTTTTGATTTTGCATTTGTGGTACAAGCATCCGATGAATAATACGATCATCTTCAAGTGAAGTGACACGTTTTTTCATAATGCGTGCTTTGGCTGCTTCCACTTCTTGCTCTGTCACACCTGTATTTAAAAGCTCAGTAAATACTTGATGAATCACCTGTGACACTTGTGCAGATTTACCTGCTGTATAATTTGCTTCGACTTTAATCGCGCCTGAATCGACCAAATCATCTAACTGTAATTGACTTCCAAAACCATAAACTAAAGCATTTTTTTCACGTAATTCTTTACCTAAACGTGAAGAAAGTTGAGAATCACCTAAAATATTATCCAGTACAATTAAAGCAGGTGCGTCTTGATGATAAGCACCAACAGGAATAGTTAAAATACTTTGATAATTACCAAACTCACGTTGTTCAGAAAGTGCATGTACCTTTTGTGCTTTGTATTGATCAAAATCAGCACTTAAACGCACATATTTTTCTTTACTTTTCCAGTTGCCAAGCTGTTGGTTTAAGACATTTTGAATATGTTTGGCATCATATTTTCCTGTAATTGCAATTTGCGCATGTTCTGTTGTAAAGAATTTTTGATATAAGTCTTTAACTTGCTGATTAGTCATCGCCTTGATTTGTTTCTTAGCAAGCTCAGGCTCATAGTGATAACGCAAATCACCCGGTTTATAAGTTTCCAATAAACGAGAAATCGTGAGTGCAGCAACTGTTTCAGGCTCGGTATAAGGTCGATCTAAAGTCGCTAAGCTTTGTAATTTGATCAAATCAAACTGGGATTGTTCAAATTTTGGATTTTTCATTACATCGACAATATAAGCAAAAAAATCATCAAACTTTTCACTTTTTGCTGAAATTTGAATTTCAATCCCATTATCCGCAGAAGAAGCCGTTGCCAAACCACCAGATTCAATAGATTTATCTGCAATATCTTGCAAGCTATATTTATCTGAAGCTCTTAATAATAAATAAGAAGTAAATTCAATAACTTCATCTTTATTGAACAAGGACTCTGCTGTACCAAAGCCAATATTTATCGTAGCATAAGTTTTATCATCACGCGTTGAGGTTGGAAATAACGCGTATTGCATGCCATTTTTTAACTTGCCACGCTGAATTTTTTGTTCAGTTTGCTTTAATAAATTTTCTGAACTTTTCACATATTCAGCAACTTCATTTTTATACTCATCTGCTGACTTTAAAGGTTCTTCTACAACTGCTTGCTGATCCAAAGTCTTCGCAGTTTCACTACTTTGCTTTTGCTCTAAAGCTTTCTTTTGCTCTTCAGGTGTAGGTTTAATATCCCCACTAAAACGATGCCGTGCAGTTAAAAACTCTTGCAAAGTTTTATTGGTTTGTTCGACAGTGAGCGCTTGAATGGCTTTTTGATCTTTAAAATATTGCGTCCAATCACCCTGTGAAGACACTACATAATCACTCAGCATTGCACCCACAGACGTTGCGCTGGTCAATAGATTATCTTGTGCATTTTTCATGAGATTTTTAACACGTTTTAATTCAACCTCATTAAAACTAGGATTTTTCTCGACTTCAGATACCAAAGACTGAGCAATACGTTTCTCATCATGTTTTGGTGAGTAAATTGCCCCCATAAACACCAAGTTAAAATCTTCATCTAACCATGTGCTCGATTGCACATTCGTTGCAATTCCAGTTTCCACCATGTTGGAATATAGATGACCACTCGGTTGTAAAGTATATAAATAAGGTGCAAGTGCTAATACTGGCTGAATGGCTTCATTTTTACCATTCATATAAATATTAAACTTTGCTAAATCACTGCCCTTTTTCACGAGAAATTGGCGATTTTTAACTTTTGCAGAATCTAAAAGTGGAACTTGCGCTTGCTGTGGTAACTGACGTGCAGGAATCGGGCTAAAGTTTTTATCAATTTGTTTTAATACTTCAGCTTTATCAAACTTTCCTGAAATCACCATGACAGCGTTGTTGGGTGCATACCAATCTTTATAAAATTTATTTAACTCATTCATTTTAATCGATTGTAATTCGGATAAATCACCAATCGGTAAACGTCCTAATGACTGATTGCCATAAGCTGCCTTCCACATTTGATCCATAAGTACAGCGAAAGGCTGATCCATGCGTACTTCACGCTCACGCATGACAATGTTAATTTCCGAAGGCACATATTTTTCTTGTAGGACAAGTTTGTCCATACGCTCAGCTTCTAAGTAAATAATTTCATTGAGTGCTGCAGTTTCAGGACGGACAATATTGGTATATTTTGTAGAATAATAATCCGTACTGGCATTGGTCATCAAAGTATAGCGATCTAGACGGCGTTGAAATTCTTCGCCTTTAACATTTTCTGTGCCTTTAAACGCCAAGTGTTCAAGCAAATGTGCCAAACCACCTTTGCCTTGTGGATCATTCAAAGAGCCTGTGAAATATACTGTATTTACAAATACTTTACTTTCTTTATCATTGGGCGCAAGTAACACTCGAAAGCCATTATCAAGTTTATATTCTTCAATATCATGTTCAGCTTTAACTAAAACCGTTTGTGCAAAACCTGTCGCACTGATTCCCAATAAACAAAGTGATAAAGTGAGTTTTTTCAGCCGCATTAACATAGAGATTCCACAACTTTTTAAGAAATTTTAAAAACTTATACGTTGCTTATCTTAAGAAAGGCTGAAACAAATAAACAGTAATTTTTTGAAAAAATAGCCGTTTTTTTAAACGGCTTCTGTTTTATTCTTGATACATTTGCGCTAAAGATTAGTTAAATGTCGAGTTCTGCCTGCATATATAGCTTGGCATAACCTGAAATTTCGATACGATTTTCATCTAAAATGTTGCAATATAATTGACCACCACGCTTTGAGGCTTGATACGCAATTAGTTGATTTTTCCCTAATTTATCCGCCCATAAAGGTGCTAAACCTGTATGCATAGAACCTGTTACGGGGTCTTCATCAATGCCTTTATGCGGTGCAAAGTAACGCGCAACATAGTCATATTGATCAGAAGTTGCAGTAATAGTGACATCAAGTTGATCTTCATGTGCGGTAATGGCAGTACTGACCTGATAGCTTGCTGCTAACTTTTGTATAGCAACTAAATCTGGCACAGCATCAATTACAGCTTGCGCTGATTCCAAGACTAAAATAAATGCCTGTGCATTTTGATAAACCGCTTTAAAAGGTTGATCAATCACGTGATTCAGTAATTCAGGATAGTCAATTAAAGGTTGTGCTGCACGAATCGGAAAATTCATTTTGATTTTGCCGTCTTCGGCTTGTTCAATGATAAAAATTCCTAAATTTTTAACATGAAAATGAATAGTTTTTGCAGCAGTAAAATCTTTAAAAAGTACAAATGCAGACGCTAAAGTCGCATGTCCACAAAAATCGACTTCTAGGACAGGGGTAAACCATCGAATTTCATAATGAGTGTCATCGATTATTTTAACAAAAGCTGTTTCTGCTAGATTATTTTCCTGAGCAATATTCTGCATCAAGGACTCATCGAGCCATTCATCTAAAACCAGTACAGCCGCTGGATTTCCTTTAAATAAGCTTTGCGTAAAAGCATCTACTTGGTACATTTTCATAGCATATCTCCATTTCTTTTATTATTTTAAGCAATGTTGAAAATGATGACAGATATAATTTTATTTTTTAAATAGATACAGTTTAAATGTTCATTGGCTATAATTTTCTTGTTATTTTTAATCCCCTTTTCATGTAAAAACCAAGTTGTTTCGACCCAAAATATTTATTAAATAAATAATGATTATGACTTGCCAAGTGCGCACAAGATATTTAGTGTAAGTTTAAATCTTAACCAAAAGATAAAAAAACAGCATGGATGACACTCACATTAGTAAAATTAAATTGAGCCTTTTCTTGTGCTTAAGCACATGTCTTGGAATCGGCTTATTACGCTTTTCTTATACCGCACTTTTACCATCGACTCGTGAGAGTTATGAATGGTCAGCAAATTTTGCCAGTATCTTAGGGAGTGCCAATTTACTCGGTTATTTAATCGGGGCTTTTGTAGCAATGAAATTACCGCAAAACCAAAGCATGGCAAAGTATTTACTCTATGCGGCTTTTGCAGGAACAGTTAGTTTATTAAGTTGTGCATTTTCCGACTTTCCAAACCTTTGGTATGTTTTTTGGCGCACCATCTCAGGAATTAGTGGTGGCTTGCTCATGATTCTTGCACCAAGTGTGGTTGTACAATGCTGTGCTGCACAAGATCGCTTAAACATCAATTTTATTGGCTTTAGTGGTATTGGAATTGGTGTCTTATTGGCAACGTTATTTATGCCATTTTTAGACCGAATTGCGACCCAAACGGCATGGCTGATTTTATTTGCATTCGCATTTTTAATTAGTTTGATTCTTTTGTATTTACTCAATATTTTCAAAAGCCATTTAAGTAATATCCAAGCTCCAACTCAACAAGCAAACAACATAGACGCTATGTATTTTTGTTTGTTGATTGTCTATTCTTGTAGTGCATTTGCTTATGTACCGCATTCTTTATTCTGGATTGATTACTTAAAAAACACCTTGCATTTAGACCTATATCATATCAATTTTAATTGGATTTTATATGGTACAGGTAGTGCATTGGGTGCAGTGACCGCATATCTATGTGCAAGAAAATTTGGGCATTTTACGGCATTAAAAATCTTATACAGTGCTTATGTGATAGCTATTATCATCGCTGTTTTAAATATTCATCCTATTTTTACGTATGGATCCTCATTTTTTACAGGTCTGCTCAATCCTGCAGTTGTGTTTTTAACCTCTTATACCATCATGCATTTATATGGCATTGCGTATAAAAAATTATGGAGTATCGCTACCTTATGTTTTGCATTAACACAATTGGTCGGTGGTTTGTGTTTCAGCGCTTTACAACATTTTGGGGTGTCTTATCATCAACAGTTTATTTTAGCTTCAGTGGTTTTATTGTTGGGAACAGTGCAGTTTTTTGTTTATAGTATGCGAATGTCTACTCAGAACCATTAATAGCATTTAGCTCTTAAAGTTATAATAAAACCCATAGCGAGCTATGGGTTTTATTTAATTGAAATATGGTCAGTCACCCATATGTTCTATGATCGCTTGACCAAACTCAGAACAACGTAACAATTTGGCATTTTCCATTAAACGCTCAAAATCATAAGTCACGGTTTTCGCTGCAATCGCACCTGAAATGCCTTTAATAATCAAATCAGCCGCTTCGATCCATCCCATATCTCGCAGCATCATTTCCGCAGATAGAATAATCGAGCCAGGATTGACTTTGTCTTGACCTGCATATTTAGGCGCTGTGCCATGCGTTGCTTCATACACCGCAATTGCGCCACCAATATTCGCGCCAGGTGCAATCCCGATACCGCCAACTTCCGCAGCTAAGGCATCGGAAACATAGTCACCATTTAGATTTAAAGTGGCAATCACTGAATAATCCGCAGGACGCATTAAAATTTGCTGTAAGAAAGCGTCGGCAATCACATCTTTAATAATAATATCTTTACCAGTTTTTGGATTTTTAATTTTGACCCAAGGACCACCGTCGAGTAACTCACCGCCAAAACGATCAAGCGCAAGTTCATAGCCCCATTCTTTAAAAGCACCTTCGGTATATTTCATGATATTACCTTTGTGTACTAGGGTTACACTTGGCTTATCATTATCAATGGCGAATTGGATGGCTTTACGCACTAAACGCTCAGTTCCTTCTTTTGAAACAGGTTTGATCCCGATACCACAATTGTCTTCAAAACGAATTTTGGTAACACCCATTTCTTCTTTTAAAAATTTAATGACTTTTTTCGCTTCAGGAGAATCAGCTTTCCACTCGATACCTGCATAAATATCTTCTGAGTTTTCACGGAAAATCACCATATCTGTGAGTTCAGGATGTTTTACAGGAGAAGGAACGCCTTCAAACCAACGTACAGGACGCACACAAACATATAAATCTAATTCTTGGCGCAGGGCAACATTCAGTGAACGGATTCCACCACCAACAGGCGTGGTTAGAGGGCCTTTGATAGAAACAACATATTCACGTAATGCTTCAAATGTTTCTTCTGGCATATAGGTGCCATAGATTTTATTGGCTTTTTCACCGCAATAGACTTCCATCCATTCTATACAACGCTTGCCACCATAAGCTTTTTGTACTGCGGCATTGACCACTGCTTGCATGGTCGGGGTGATATCCACACCGATACCATCACCTTCAATAAAAGGAATAATCGGATGATTTGGAACATTTAAGGATAAATCTGCGTTAACCGTAATTTTACTTCCATCTACAGGTACTACGATTTTTTGATAACCCATGATTTAGGTTCTCCCTTTTTATAATTGGCGATTTTTAAAAATAATTGCCGAGAAACGATACTTTCTATCTTTCTTCACGCATAATAGATTAATTGAATTCCAGTGTTTTTTGAGATTTATATGAGGAATAACAACATTTCTCTATTAAATAAAACACATTGTTTTTAGAATTTATCTGAATCAAAGAAGCATTTTTATGAAAATCGTCATCTTGAACAAACCCTACGGTGTTCTCTCCCAATTCCGTAAAGACGAAGCACATATGACGATGTCGGACTTCGTAGATGATCCAACTTTACGTTTGGCTGGTCGTTTGGACATGGACTCTGAAGGTTTGGTCTTTCTGACTGATCACGGCGGTCTAAACCAATATATCACCAACCCTGCCAATAAAAAGTTTAAAACTTATTTGGTTCAGGTTGATGGTGATGTCACTGAAGAAGCTTTAGAGCAACTTCGTAAAGGTATTGAACTTAAAGATGGTATGACTTTAGCTGCAAAAGCTGAAAAAGTTGAGCAACCTGCGTGGTTGTGGGAACGTGATCCGCCTGTCCGTTTCCGTGCCAATATTCCTACATCTTGGATTGAAATTTCAATTTGTGAAGGTCGTAATCGCCAAGTGCGTCGTATGACTTCAGCCGTTGGTTTTCCAACTTTACGTTTAATTCGCACTAAAATCGGTGCAATTAATTTGGTACAAATGGATTTAAAGTCTGGTGAAACCAAAGAAATCGAACCATTGCTATATCCAGACTTCCAAAATGTTCCTGCGGAAGAACCCTATCGTTCTCGTTCTTATGTAAAAAAACCAGGTGGCACAGGCGGTAAGCCAATGGTACGTAAAAATAAAGATGGTTCTGTTAAAAAATCAGGTACCAAGCGTATTTGGCAAATGGAAGAGCATGAAAAACCAAAACGCAGAACCAATGGAACAACTCGCCCAAATACCAAAACCCCACGTGGTCGTGGACGTAATGGACGTTAAGTTTTAGCTGTTAGATGAAGCTCACAAATGTGGGCTTTTTTCTTAGACAAATAACTATTTTTTAACGTCTTTCTGTTTGTAATTTTAATGTTTGTCATTTCAGATAGATAGATCAAAAAACGCATTATTTTATCTTTTAAGATTTATAAATAAGTTCATAGGCTTAGCCTTTTGAATTTCAACTTTATCACTTGGTTAACTTTTTCTCACAAAACACCTAACAATCTTGATTGAAACACCCTACGCAAATTGATTAAAACTAAAACAATAAACAGTACATTGTTTTTTATACATATTCATGAAATAGAGCTTTTAGTGATTTCACTCTATTTCTGTTGTTGTCTTAAGCCACCGATTAAAACCAATTACATGCAAGAGGAGTAAGACATTCATGCTATGGCTCAGCCTTGTTATCGCAATTCTTTTACAAATTATAAGTTTATGGACAGTTTTCTTTTTTGCCTTCCCTCGTACGCTAGGCGCAGTGACTGTCATTTTCATGGGTATCGCAACTGCATTTTTAAACCCGTGGTCGCTGATACTTGGTGTGCCATTGATCTTGATCAGTTTGATTGTGCTGATTTCACCACTACGCATGGCTTTGATCTCCAAACCAGCCTATAAAATCTTGGCAAATGCCATGCCGAGCATGAGTACTACTGAACGTGAAGCACTAGATGCAGGTACCAGTTGGTGGGAAAAAGAGTTATTTATGGGGGCGCCTGATTGGAAAAAATTGAATGATTACCCCTATCCAACCTTGTCCACAGAAGAACAATCTTTTTTAGACAATGAAGTAGAACAATTGTGTGAAATGTTAGATGAATGGGAAATTCATCAACAGCAAGATTTATCTGCTGAAGCGTGGCATTTTATCCAAGACAACGGTTTCTTTGGTTTGATCATTCCAAAATCTTACGGTGGACGTGAATTTACGCCTTTTGCACAAAGTCGCATCATGAGCAAGATTGCTTCAAAATCTTTAACTGCTGCAGTGACCTGTATGGTTCCAAACTCACTTGGGCCGGGTGAATTATTATTAAATTATGGAACAGATGAACAAAAAGACCGTTACCTTCCAGGTTTAGCCGCAGGTACTGAAATTCCATGTTTTGGCTTAACCAGTCCTGAAGCAGGTTCAGATGCGGGGGCGATTCCAGATACAGGTATCGTTTGTTATGGGGAGTTTGAAGGTCAGCAAGTGCTTGGCTTGAGAATGAACTTCTCTAAACGTTGGATTACCTTAGCGCCTGTTGCCACTGTGATTGGTTTGGCATTTAAACTTTATGATCCTGAAAGATTATTGGGTGATGAAAATAAAACAGAATATGGCATTACGTGTGCCTTAATTCCTGCATCGCATGAAGGTGTACATGTTGGCCCACGTCACCATCCTGGTGGTTCACCATTTATGAATGGTACCGTGGAAGGAAAAGATGTGTTTATTCCTATCGACTGGATCATTGGTGGGCCTAAAAATGCTGGTAAAGGCTGGCGTATGCTGATGGAATGTTTAGGTGTAGGACGTGGCATTTCACTGCCTGCCCTGTCTACAGCAGCAGGTGAAATGAGTTATTTGTCTGTTGGCGCTTTTGCCAAAGTCCGCCAACAATTTAAACTCTCTGTGGGTAAATTCGAAGGCGTACAAGAAGTCATGAGTGACATGGCGAGTGACACGTATATGCTTGAGGCATTTCGTTATTTGGTCACCTGCGGTTTAAATCAAGGTGGTAAACCCGCTGTCATGACAGCAATGGCAAAATATTATGCCACTGAAAGTATGCGTAAAATTGTGAATCATGGCATGGATGTGGTCGGTGGTCGCGCCATCCAACAAGGACCTCGTAATTTCCTTGCCAATATGTATCAGGCGATTCCTATTTCGATCACGGTGGAAGGTGCAAATATTCTCAGTCGCTCCTTGATGATTTTTGGTCAAGGTTCAATGCGTTGTCATCCTTATCTATTTGAAGAATTACAACTGTTGCAAGCAGAAGATAAAAATGCAGCCTTAAAAACTTTTAATGAAATGTTGTATCAACATTTAGGTTATACCTTTAATCGTGCCGCACGTTCATTTACCTATGGTTATATTGGCGCATCAAGTGCAGCACCTGATTCTGCTGATGAGTTTACCCGACCTTATTATAAAATTTTAAATCGTTTCAGTGCCAATTTTGCCCTCACAGCAGACATGTGTCTAGGCTTGTTGGCAGGTGATATTAAACGAAAAGAAATGCTGTCAGGTCGTTTGGCAGATATTCATGCACAAATGTTTATCAGCACTGCAATTTTAAAATTTTATGAGCAAAGTAGCCGTTCTGAACAAGAACAATTGCATGCAAAACTGGCATTAAATAAAGCCTTTTTTGCAGCACAAGAAGCATTCTTTGGCTTATTTGATAATTTTCCAAAAGCTTTCCCAGCAAAATTAGTGAAATGGATGTGCTTCCCTTTTGGTCGCCCAATTCAAGCTGTAAGCGACCAACTCAAACAAGCTGTAGCAACACAAATGCTTGAGGAAAATCCTTTCCGAAATGTGCTTAAACAGCATGTGCATTATTCACTTGATCCAAATACGGCATTTGGACGCATGGAAATCACTTTCCAAATGTTATTGGGCATCGAAGAGCTTTGGGATAAGTTCAAAAAAGCAGAATCCAAAGGACAATTTACAGGTTTAAGTTTTGAGGAACACATTCAAAATGCACTTGAAACAGGATTTATCAATGCCGAACAAGCTGAAAAATTAACAACTTATAATGCGATGCGTTATGACAGTATGCTCACTGACATTTTCGATGAGTCCTTACAAGAAGTTTTAGCTTTGGAAAATCCGCATATTGCGCCAGCGATCACTGCACAAGAAAATCAAGTGGATGAAAATATTGCATTAACTTAATAAAATTTTTAATCGTCCTGAAAAGTGATTCTACGGAGTCACTTTTTTATTGCAGGCTTAGACGTTTCGACTATGGCATTCTCACTAAAAAGCTTTAGGCTAATAAGTATATTTTTAAAATTTTAGGATAAAATCATGTCACAACAAGACTATGAAAATGGTTTAAAAGTTCGTACTGAAGTCATGGGCGAAAGTTTTGTAAAACGCGCACAAGACAATACTGTTCCATTTACCCAACCCTTACAAGACTGGATCAATGAACATGCTTGGGGCTCAACTTGGCAACGTGAAGGCGTATTACCTCGCAAATATCGCTCTCTAATTACCATTGCACTTTTAACTGCACAAAAAAGTCCAACTGAGTTAAAAGGTCATGTTCGTGGCGCTTTAAACAATGGTGCAACTGTTGAAGAAATTCAAGAAGTTTTACTTCATAGCTTGCCGTATTGTGGCGCACCAGCAACTCAAGAAGCATTTCGTGCTGCACTCGAAGTCATTAATGAATATCAAAAAACAGAATAAATCACCTTAATAAGGCTGATAAAGTTTCAGCCTTATTTTTAAAATATTTAAATAATTTGTGCTAAGTTTTTCAGTGTTTTTATGGGATTATGTCTAAGCTATACCACAACTAAAATATGATTAAATATAATTTGTAATAGTGTGATGATTTTTAATATAACACTTTTTCACTTTTATTTTACGTTACAATGAGCAACCGATCTTCGGATAGGTTTCTTTTTAGTTCAGCTCTTGGAATCATTATGTCTAAACGTGTTTCAATCCCAACTACCCTTGCAAATCGTGCGCTTGCAGGAAATGCGGAAGCACAATTTGAACTTGCTGAGCTTTATATGCAAAGCGAACATGAGGATGACATTGAACTTGCTGAAGAATGGGCATTAAAAGCGGCTGAGAATGGTCATGTAGAAGCAATGTATTGGCTGGGTGAAGGCTATACCGTATATGCTAAAGAATTACGTGAAGAAGAACCTGATGAAGCCAAGTCACATTTTGAGTTGGCATATTATTGGTTAAGCAAAGCCAATATTTTAAAACATCCTGCTGCTACTTTAGAGTTGGCAGGTTATTTTCGCCGTGGCGATGTGATCGAAAAAGATGTTGAAAAATCCATTAAACTCGTCAAACAAGCGGCTGAATGGGGTGATGCTCAAGCGATGCGTGATTTAGCATGTATTTATGAGCATGGTTTGGGTGTGGATATTGATGAAGAAAAAGCCGATTTTTGGCATGAAAAATCGCAAGAAAATCAAGAACAAGACTAAAATTGTTCGTATCAGCATCACTTTTCACACCATCATCCACAAATCATCTTAGATTAACCTAATGATATTCTACAATTTTGTTGTAAATACACGAGTAAGAATACATTAGGTTTATTTATGGTTTAACTATTTTTGAAATTAAGCTGACCAACTCGCCATTTTGCACTTCAAGTTTTTTAACTCGTACTGTAGTTTGTTCTAATAACTCATTTTGACCATGCACATTATTAGCCAAATCATGCATGAGTTTTAAAGTCTTGGCCAAATGATCTTCATGATGGATCAAGCGTTTTTCTTGGTCAGCCAATAATTTTTCAGTTTGAATGGCTTGCTTTTTCAAAGTGATGAGTTGCCACAACAAAATCACAATTGCCAAGTATGCTAATCCTAAGCTGATTAAAATAATACTCATAACGCCCCCTTAAGTTTTATTGTATTTATTTTCAAAATGATGATCAGTGCTTTATTTAAAAACAAAAAGATTCACACAAATCAAGTAAGCGATTTGCATAACCCCATTCATTATCATACCAAGCAAATACTTTGGCTTGATGCCCCACCACCATCGTCTGGGTCAAGTCGACCACCAACGAATAAGGTGAATGATTAAAATCACTTGAAACTAAAAGTTCATCTGTCACAGCCATAATTTCTGCATAATCATATTTTGCAGCAGCGGTTAATTTTTGATTGATCCGTTCCACAGTCACATCAGCAGGTGTTGTAAAACTCAGATCAATCGCAGCGACATTAATCGTGGGTACACGGATCGAATAACCATCAATACGATTTTCCATTTTCGGCATGACTTGTTTTAAAGCACCCAAAGCCGAAGACGTTGTCGGAATAATATTTTGTCCCGAAGCACGTGCACGACGTAAATCACGATGTGCCCTATCTAATACAGACTGATCTGCTGTGACGGCATGGATTTCAGTCATCAAAGCGGTATCTATCCCAAATTCATCATCTAAAATTTTAACCAAAGGAACAAGTGCTTGCGTGGTACAGGACACACTGGAAATAATTTGATCGGTCTTTTTTACATCATGATGATTTACACCATACACGATTGCCGCATCTACGGTATCAAAAGGTGCAGCACCAATGATTACCCGTTTCGCCCCTGCCTGAATATGTCGGGTTGCTGCTTCTCGTGAACGAAATAAACCCGTACACTCTAAAACCACATCTACATTTAAAGCGTGCCACGGTAAATTTTCAGGCTGAGCTTGTTGTAAAATCTGCACTCTAAGTTTGGTTTGGCGTGCATCTATACACAGATAAACATGACCATTTTCTTGTTCAACATTCACCGCACCATCAAAACGCCCATGTGTCGAGTCGTATTTAAAAAGATGCACTAAGGTTTCAACATCTGCAACATCATTAATCGCAACAATTTCAAAATGAAAAGGTTTTGGATTTTCAAACCAAGCTCTTAAAACATTACGCCCGATTCGACCAAATCCATTAATTGCCACACGTTGCATCATTAATCCTTAAAATTGAAACAAGGGGTTTCATGCTTATGTTATCGGATTTCTTGGCTTTTATGGAGGATATCTAGCAAAATTAAGTAGAAATATTATATTCAACGTAGCTGCTTATACTTTATGAAAAATAAATGAATGTGCTTAGTCTATAAGGTGAGGGATTATATTTAAGGCACTGAAGCCAAACATATTGTCCAGATTCAGTGTTAAGCATTTAACTTGGTTTGATTTATTTAAGTATAATGAATTACTCAATAATCAAACTTAGTTAATTTTAAATTCTTTAATTTCTTGGAAATTTCCAGGTACTAATTCAACAGAACCTTCATTTAAATTATCCATATTGGTTTTAAAATGAATAGCCACACCATTTGGATCAACTAATCGAATTCCGCTGCCTGAAACAGCTCTTTTAAGTTTATAAACTTTACCTGAGTTATCTTTCATTTCAGCCGTTTCAAAATCATCAGCTGTTTTTAGCTGAATTTTTAAACCTTGTTGACCTGCAAAATTGATCACTTTAACTGCGTTTTGTTGGTTAGCTTGAGCGCTTTGTTGAGGGGTTGCTGAACTATGATTTGAAGTCGTTTCACAACCAACAAGCGCTACAGTGACGATCGCTAAACCAAGTAAGTATTTCATAATAAACCTTCTTTTTAAAAATGAAGTGAGGATAAAACAACGTTTATATCATCTAATTTGAGCATTTGACTTCAAACTGATAATCATCTTGAGTGACTTTAATTTTGATCTTTTTGTAGGTTCTTTTATTCGGATTAATCGCAGAACATACAATTTCATCAGCAAACTTAGGATGATTCATCAATTCACTATATGCCTTAAAGCCTAATAAAATTTTTTCAGGCTTTTTATGCGATGCAACTAATTCCTGTAAGGTGCGATCTAATTTGTCTACATCGACTGTGGGCATACTTATGTACTCAAATTGAGCTGATATTGAAATGTTATAACATTATAAAATATTTTTATACAATGTTTTTGTAGTTTTAGTTTAAGAAATAGAAAGCTATGTTTATTTTTTATAAAATCGAATGCTTTTCAAACAATTTAAAATAAAGTGAAAAAGCTTTTTTGTTACTAAACTCCTTGTTTTTGACGCTACATTTTTAAAAGAAATAAGATCCAATTGATGATTTAAATTAATTCAAACATAAATCCTGATAAATCTTGTTTATTCCCCTGAAAATCATTGGTGGATCAAGCTTTTTCCGTTATAATTTGGCGTTTTAAAAATTTTAAGCCAGTTTATCAAGCCAGCTTTATTCTGAGTAAAACTCGCTTGCTATACTATTTGCCAAATATGAAATTTATGGAGAGACTTGATTGTGAGTACTCGTTTTATGACATCCGCTGAAATTCGCGAAGCTTTTCTAAGCTACTTTGAATCGCAAGGGCATACACGTGTCGCGTCAAGTTCTCTGGTTCCTGCCAACGACCCTACATTGTTATTTACCAATGCAGGCATGAATCAATTCAAAGACTGTTTCTTAGGTTTAGAAAAGCGTGACTATGTCCGTGCAACGACTTCACAAAAATGTGTCCGTGCAGGTGGTAAACACAACGACTTAGACAATGTCGGTTATACAGCACGTCACCATACTTTCTTTGAAATGTTAGGGAACTTCTCTTTCGGTGATTATTTCAAACCTGATGCCTTAAAGTTTGCTTGGGAATTTTTAACTGGCGACAAATGGCTAGCATTACCCAAAGATAAGCTTTATGTCACTGTTTACCATACAGATGACGAAGCATTTGATATTTGGAACAAAGAAATTGGTCTAGATGCAAGTCGTATCATCCGTATCGGGGATAACAAAGGCGAAAAATACGCATCAGACAACTTCTGGGCAATGGGCGATACAGGTCCTTGTGGTCCTTGTTCTGAAATTTTCTTTGACCATGGCGAGCACATTTGGGGTGGTTTACCGGGTACGCCTGAAGAAGATGGCGACCGTTTTATCGAAATTTGGAACAACGTCTTCATGCAGTTTAACCGTACTGCGGATGGCGTACTCCACCCTCTTCCAGCGCCTTCTGTAGATACAGGTATGGGTTTAGAGCGTATTTCTGCGGTTTTACAACATGTCAACTCAAACTACGAAATCGACCTGTTCCAACATTTACTTAAAGCGGCGGCTGATATCATTGGTTTAGATACCACTGAACTTGAAACAAAAGCACAAGCAGAAAACAAACCTGTTGAATACCCTGCTTCACTTAAAGTGGTTGCTGACCATGCACGTTCATGCTGCTTCTTGATTGCTGATGGTGTAAACCCTTCAAACGAAGGTCGTGGTTATGTACTACGTCGTATTATTCGTCGAGCAGTTCGTCATGGTAATAAATTAGGTGCAACAGGTACATTCTTCTATAAAATGTTGCAACCTTTAATTGATGTCATGGGTCAAGCATATCCTGAACTTGAAGCAAATAAAGCGCGTATCGAAGCTGCGTTAATTAAAGAAGAAGAACAATTTGCTAAAACTTTAGAGCAAGGTTTGAAATTGCTTGAAGGTGAATTGGCACAACTTAAAGGTAATGTTATTGCTGGTGAAACTGTGTTTAAACTGTATGACACGTATGGTTTCCCAACAGATTTAACTGCTGATATTGCTCGTGAACGTGATTTAAGCATTGATGAAGCTGGCTTTGAAGTTGAAATGGCTGCGCAACGTCAACGTGCACGTGATGCGGGCAAGTTTGCAGTTGACTATAACTCAATTGTGAAAGTTGAAGGCGAAACTCAATTTGACGGCTATGACGCAACTGCTGGTCAAGGTCAAATCGTTGCAATCTACAAAGATGGCGAACAAGTTGATGAAGTGGTTGAAGGTGATGAAGCGCTCATCGTCTTGAACCAGACCCCTTTCTATGCAGAAAGTGGTGGTCAAGTGGGTGATACAGGGATCTTCAAAAACGATACAGGTATTTTTGAAGTTCAAGATACTAAAAAATCAGGTGGCGCATTTGTTCACCAAGGTATCGTGACTATGGGGAACCTTAAGGCTGCTCAGTCTGTAGAAGCAATTGTGAAAGCAGATATTCGTGAAGCAACGTCACGTAACCACTCTGCAACGCATCTTTTACATGCTGCTTTACGTCAAGTGTTGGGTGAGCATGTACAGCAAAAAGGTTCATTGGTTGCAAGTGAGTTGTTACGCTTTGACTTTGCGAATGATCAGCCTGTAACTTTTGCGCAGTTGCAAGAAATTGAACGCATCGTCAACCATGAAGTGATTGCCAACACTGCGGTTTCTACTGAACTTTTAGACATCGAAGCAGCAAAAGCAAAAGGTGCAATGATGCTTTTTGGTGAAAAGTATGGTGACGAAGTACGTGTACTTTCTATGGGTACGAGCAAAGATGAGAAAAACTTCTCAATTGAGCTGTGTGGTGGTATCCATGTGAAACGTACTGGTGACATCGGTTTGTTCAAAATCACTTCTGAAGGTGGTGTTGCAGCAGGTGTCCGTCGTATCGAAGCAGTAACAGGTACGAAAGCGCTTGAAATTGTTCAAAAAGTTGATGCTGATATTGTACATATCAATGACTTATTGAAAGCACAAAAAGACCAAACAGTTGAAAAAGTTGAGCATTTAGCAGCAAATGCATCTAGCTTGCAAAAACAGATTGAACAACTTAATCAAAAACTTGCAAACTTCCAAGCAGATGAGTTATTAAGCCAAGTTCAGGATATCGCTGGTCGTAAAACTTTAATTACCACTGTGCAAAATACCGATGCCAAAGCACTGCGTAATTTACATGATGGTGTGAAGTCTAAACTTGATAATGCGATTATCGTGATTGCAGGTGTAGATGCTGACAAAGTTAGTTTAATTGCATCTGTTGCAAAAGAGTTTACAGCAACAGTAAAAGCTGGCGATATCATCAAACACTTAGGCCAAGAACTCGGTGGTAAAGGTGGCGGCAAACCAGATATGGCTCAAGGTGGCGCACCATATAGTGATCAATTAACGCCTGTAATGACAAGTTTAACGACTTGGATTGCAGAAAAATAATACGTTTAACTGTTCATATTTAAACAAGGTTTTGTATCTGTTTTATTTATACAAAGCCTTGTGAAAAGATTAATAGATAATTTTTTTAAATATGATATTAAGCTTTTATCTATGTCGATCTAAAGATTGTAATCTACATTGTTTATAATCAAATCAACATAAAAACAACCTGTAAAACTAGGATTCGGCATAGAATTCACAGCCATTAACAGGGTTAATGATGGCGTTTAAAAGGTGAAGTGTAATATCACCAACCTTTTGACACTCAGTATCAGTATAGACTTTTCAACTTTATTTAAAGTGAAGTGTACATACTACGTGGTATTTTGCAGTTTGTTGCTCGCGCAAACTTCAAATAGATGTAAGTGTTAAGTCGTTCGACTTATTTACTTGGTAAGGATAGTTATGGCATTAATCGTACAAAAATATGGCGGTACTTCAATGGGTACTCCTGAGCGCATTTTAAATGTTGCTCATCGTGTAAAGCGTTGGCATGATCACGGTCACAAAGTGGTTGTGGTTGTATCTGCAATGAGTGGTGAAACCAACCGCTTACTCGCTTTAGCGAAAGCCATTACCGAAACCCCTGATCCACGTGAGTTAGACCAAATGGTGTCTACTGGTGAACAGGTTACGATTTCTATGTTAGCAATGGCACTTAACTCAATTGGTGTTGATGCAAAATCGCTAACAGGTCGCCAAGTTGGCATTAAAACTGACAGTGCATTTACCAAAGCCCGTATCGAGTCGATTGATACTGATCTCATGACTACGCTATTAGATGCAGGTAATGTGATTGTTGTTGCTGGTTTCCAAGGTGTAGATGAACAAGGTAATACCACAACCTTAGGTCGTGGCGGTTCAGACACAACAGGTGTTGCTTTAGCAGCAGCATTAAAAGCAGACGAGTGTCAAATTTATACGGATGTTGATGGCGTATATACGACTGACCCTCGTGTCGCACCAAAAGCGAAAAAAGTTGATCGCATTTCATTTGAAGAAATGCTAGAAATGGCATCTCTTGGTTCTAAAGTTTTGCAAATTCGTTCGGTTGAATTTGCAGGAAAATACCAAGTGCCTTTACGCGTATTATCAAGTTTTGATAATGACGATGATGGCGCATTCGACGAAGAATTCAAAAAGAATGTCGGGACACTAATCACCACTGAAGCGGAAGACAACATGGAAAATCCTATTATTTCAGGTATCGCATTTAATCGTGACGAAGCAAAATTAACTATTTTAGGTGTACCTGATGAACCAGGTATTGCCTCTAAAATTTTGTCACCGATTGGTGCTGCAAATGTTGAAGTGGATATGATTATCCAAAACGTTGAAGAAGATGGTACAACTGATTTCACATTTACAGTCAACCGTGGCGAGCTTAAAAAAGCTAAAGCGATTTTAGAAGATACCGCAAAAGCAATTAATGCACGTGAAGTTGCTACACGTGATGACATCGTAAAAGTGTCAATCGTTGGTGTAGGTATGCGTTCACATGCAGGCGTTGCAAGTAAAATGTTTACTGCACTTGCTGACGAAGGCATCAATATTTTGATGATCTCAACCTCTGAAATCAAAATTTCAGTAATTATTGAAGAAAATTACTTAGAACTTGCAGTTCGTAGCTTGCACACAGCTTTCGGTTTAGACCGTGAGCATGGTGAATCTAGCACGCGCGCTTAATTTTTGAGCAAAATTACTTATTATTGGTAATTCTGCCCTACAAAATAGCTGAGCCACTATAGTTTTTTATAGTGGCTCTGTTATATTAAGTGTTAAGGTTGTAAAAAAATTTCGTCAGAGTGATTTAAAGTGAAAACTTAATCACATTATTCTGTTAAAATGCTCTCTGTTTTCAAGGTTGCTTTCTAAAGAAATTCATTGCAGGTTTAGCGTTTTTGCAAGGAGATAAACATGCTGATTCTGACCCGTCGTGTCGGAGAAACATTAATGATTGGGGATCAAGTCAGTGTAACTGTACTTGGTGTCAAGGGTAATCAAGTTCGTATTGGTGTAAATGCACCAAAAGAAGTTTCTGTCCATCGTGAAGAAATTTATCAGCGCATTCAACACGAACGCGCGATGCACGAACATCTACAACACATTGATCAAGATTATCAACCTTCTTTTGAAGATGATAATTACTCGCAAAATAACAACAACTTTAATCGTTAAGTTGTTGTTGTCTTGGAAGGTATAAAGCGGCTCTAGAGGCCGCTTTAAATTTTTTAGCTTTAAAAAATCACTACAACGACAATACTATTCAACTAATCCAAGTGCTTTTTTCACTGGAGAATAACTTCTTCGATGTTGATCAATCACGCCATGCTGTTCAATGGCTGCGAAATGTGCTTTGGTTGGATAACCTTTGTGTTTGGCAAAACCGTATTGTGGATATATTTGATCAAGCTCAACCATTTCACGATCTCGTGTAACTTTGGCTAAAATACTTGCTGCTGAAATTTCTGCATGTAATGCATCACCGCCAACCACTGCATCACAATGCATTTGCAAACCTTGTGGTATTTTATTTCCGTCTACAAGCACATGTTCAGGTGTAATTTTTAAAGCTTCTACTGCACGACGCATGGCAAGCAAGGAAGCTTGTAAGATATTGATTTCATCAATTTCATCATGTGAGGCTTCAGCAATAGCCCACGCTAATGCTTTTTCTTGAATTTCTTTAAACAACTTTTCACGTTTCTTTTCAGTTAATTTTTTAGAATCATTTAGACCCTCAATAGGATTATTCGGATCTAAAATAACCGCAGCAGCCACAACAGCACCCACCAAAGGCCCACGCCCTGCCTCATCTACACCAGCAATTAACATCATTTTCACCCATAAAAAAAGAGGCTGAACAGGTCAGCCTCTTGAAAGTATAGCACAAATTATTTTACAGCTTCTGCTACACAAGCATTGATCGTTTTAGTCACTGCATTAGATACGATTGTTGCACGTACTTGCGGATCAATTGCTGCAGTTGCTAAATCAACAGCTGTAACGCTTTGTGGTGCTTTATCGCTGACACATCCACAAATCTCACCTTGGATATTGGTTTTTTGTTCAGCCGTCATAAGCTTAGTCGCTGTTTGCCAAGCAGGTAAATTATTCAGCTCAGTGGTACATTTTGCATTAATGGCAATTTTTAATGCCGCTGTACCTAATTGTTGGGTCGTGGTTGCGGTTGAATTTCCCCCAGTTGTGCCTGTTGTTGAAGCACAAGCCGTTAAAAACAAAGCGATTGGCGCAAGTACTGCAATGAGTTTTTTCACAATATTTTTCCTTGTTATGAAAATCAGGTCGGCATATTGTGCCGAAAGTCACATTTAGTTTAAACCTTAAATTCTCTATAAAAATGTAATTTCTTACTATTCTGATTTTTTAAAGTTTTTTTTGGCTAAGTTTCACTCAGCGTTGCAAATACAAAACAATTCGTTGAATTTTTAATGCTGATCTTAGTTGAAAAAATAAATAAGATACGCACAAATGAATTTAGAGAATACGCAATGTCACAACAATCAAAATACTATACAAGGACTGCGCAATGGCTACATTGGCTAATGGCGATTATTTTTATCGTTGCGTATATCATTGGTTTTTATAGTGGTAACTTCTTAAGCTATGAAACAGATGGTAGCTTTAAAGGAGATGTCATTACATTACATAAAAATATTGCCTCTGTGCTGATATTTCTAGTGGTGATTCGAATTTTTTGGCGCTACACACATCCAGCACCAGAATTACCCAGCACGATGTCTCCCCTGATGAAAACATTAGCCCATCTTGGTCATTTGGCTTTGTATTTTATGCTGCTTGCCTTACCGATTACAGGTTGTCTATTTAGCTGGAGTGCTGGGCATCCTGTTCCAGTATTGTATTTATTTGAAATCCCTAAATTGGTACAAGATAATCCTGACTTAACTGCCATTGTAAAACCTTTACATATTTATATTTCTTGGGCAGCAGGTTTATTGCTCATTGGTCATATTGCTGCAGCATTGAAACATCACTTTATTGATAAAGATAATGTGCTACGTAGCATGACGCGTCAGCACGACTAATTGAAATTTTAAACACTTACCTAGATTTATGTAAATCCATGAAGAAGGCTTAACTCAGCCTTCTTTTTCTAGCTAAAGATTTAAAATAAAGTAGTAATTACAGATCACTACCCCATTTTAAAAAATTAGTTTAATGCATCAATATGCTCAAACCATTTTTGCTTTTCTGCATCAGAGATAAAAGAAGCTTCAAATGAGTTTTTAGCCAATTGTTTCAGCTCATGATGGGTTAGGTCTAAAGCATCAGCGATTGCAAAGAAATTGTCATTCATATACCCACCAAAATAAGATGGATCGTCTGAGTTGACAGTAACATGCACGCCTTGCTGCAACAAACGCTGAATATTGTGCTCCGCCATATTGTCTACGACACAGAGCTTTAAATTACTCAATGGGCAAACCGTTAATGGCATTTTTTCAGCAATTAAACGCTCAAGTAATTTCGGATCTTCTTCCGAACGTACCCCATGATCAATACGATTAACTTTGAGTAAATCTAAAGCTTGCCAAACATATTCTGCTGGCCCTTCTTCACCTGCATGTGCCACGATCAGAAAACCAGCTTCACGTGCTTTGGCAAAAACACGCTCAAACTTTTCTGGTGGATGCCCAACCTCACTAGAATCTAAACCCACTGCAATGATTTGATCTTTATATGGCATGGCTTGTTGTAAAGTTGCAAATGCTGCCTCTTCACTTAAATGTCTGAGAAAACACATAATTAAATGTGAACTGATGTTTAATTGTTCACGTGCATCATCACAAGCCCGTTGTAAGCCATTGATTACTGTTGCAAATGCTACACCTCGATCTGTGTGAGTTTGTGGATCGAAGAACATTTCGGTATGTACCACATTGTCTTCTGCACATTTTTCAAAATATGCCCATGCCAAATCATAAAAATCTTGCTCGTGAATCAGAACATTTGCCCCTGCATAATAGATATCTAAAAAAGACTGCAAGTTATGAAAATTATAGGCGTGTTTGACTTCCTCAACGGACTGATAAGGAATTGCAATTTGATTGCGCTGAGCAATAGCAAACATGAGCTCTGGCTCAAACGTCCCTTCTATATGCACATGCAACTCTGCCTTTGGCAAAGCACGTATGAGTTCATTTCTATTCATGTTCTATCCTCAAATTTCAATTTAATCTTTTGTCAATTTAAAATAAAAAAGGGTGCAAACTTGAGTTTACACCCTTTTTCAAATGCGAAAAATTAGCCACCAAATGCGATGAATTTGATCACCCAAAGCACCGCAATAATCCAGACCATATACGGTACAGTTGCAGCTTTACCTGTGAACAATTTGACCAAGGCATAACTGATAAAACCCATCGCAATACCATCAGCAATTGAGTAGGTAAATGGCATAAATACGATGGTTAAAAATGCAGGAACAGCTTCTGTGATGTCATCCCACTCGATATTGGTAATACCTTGAATCATCAACACACCTACAAACAACAATGCTGGTGCTGTCGCAAAACCAGGTACAGACTGTGCCAGTGGTGCTAAAAATAGACATGCAATAAATAACAAGCCCACCACAACCGCAGTTAAACCTGTACGTCCACCTGCCGCCACACCTGCCGAAGACTCAATATAAGGTGTAGTAGATGACGTACCAAGTGCCGCACCTGCCACAATCGCTGTTGAGTCTGCAAATAATGCTTTTTTCAAACGTGGTAACTTACCATCTTTAAGTAAACCTGCACGATGCGACACCCCAACCAAAGTACCCGTAGAGTCAAATAAATCTACCAAGAAAAATACGAAAATGACACCAATCAAACTGGCAGTAAACAGACCTTCAAAATCCATTTGCATAAATGTCGGTGCAATCGATGGAATCGAACCCACAACACCTTTAAATTCGTTATAACCCAAAACAGTCGATAACGCAGTAATCACTAAAATACTGATGATGATCGCACCACGTACTTTAAAATGATGCATGATCACGACAAGAAAAAAGCCAAATAAAGCCAGCAATACAGTTGGTTGTTTTAAATCACCTAAACCCACCAAAGTCGCTGGATTATCAACAATAATACCTGCATTTTTTAAAGCAACCAAAGCAAGGAATAAACCAATCCCGCCACCGATGGCAAACTTTAATGACATCGGAATCGCATTCACAATCGCTTCACGGATTTTGAACATACTGATCGCAATAAAGATCAAACCCGACATAAACACAGCAGCTAATGCTGTTTGCCAAGGTACACCCATGCCAATACAAACCGAGTACGTGAAATAGGCATTCAGCCCCATACCCGGTGCTAGCGCAATTGGATAATTTGCAATAATGCCCATCACCAAACAACCAATCGCCGCAGCTAAACAAGTTGCAACAAATACCGCCCCATGATCCATCCCTGTTTCAGAGAGAATTAAAGGGTTCACAATGATGATGTAACACATGGTTAAAAATGTAGTCACACCAGCAAGAATTTCAGTTCTGAACGTAGTTTTGTTCTCACTGAGTTTGAATAAGCGTTCAAGCAAACCCGCAGAAGGATTTGGAGTCGTCATTGTTGAGCCCCTATGAAAATTGAGCTATGTGTTGATAACGTTTTTGTACATAAATCAAGTGAGTCTTATCAAAAAAATTTGAAAAATACATTCAATTTATAGACCAAAATGACAGAAATGATAAAGAATTTTGAACTAAAAAAGCTGCAAAAATGCAGCTTTCTATACATTCTCAGGTTTGCTTCAATGGCAACCTGTTCTTTATCCAAATACGATTGGCAAATTATACCATATTGTTTATTTATTTTTTAAAAATAGCGGAATCATCCTAAATAATTTACACATTACTTTTTTCCTACCAAGTTATTATGTGGGTTATTTTCCACAGACAATATACTGCTATTAGCTTCTTGTATCAGCCTTAGCATCTCCTGCTCTTTACGATTATTTGTATCCACATACACCCAATACCCAACTGCAATAATTGATGTAATACACAATAATACGATGACCTTGACCATGAGTTTCTTATTTATCGAGAATTTCATTTATCTTAACACCAAAAGTGTGATCAGGTTTGCATTTTGTTAAATTTTATTAAAGAATATTTTTATATGTTTCCAGAATATTCCCTAACTTGGCTTTTGATTTATCGTTAAAAGTTTGAATTTAAATAGAGCTATCAAATCATAGATCAAAAACTGGGACTTGTAAAAATTATTTTAAATACAAAAAGATATTTTAAATAAAATACTAAACTATTAAGTTATTTTTAAGAATAAAAAATTTCGCCTATGCTCAGAATTATTTAATTTTGACAACTCACCTGAGGAAAAGCATGCTGGGGATGTAACAACATCTCATGTTGCCAAATATCATACAGGGGGATTTTCACATCCAAAGCCAAAGGCAGTTTTTTAGGATTAAAATGCATATCGTTTAAATCTTGTCCCCAAGCAATCAAATCAATATCTAAAGAAATATGATGTGATGGACGTACACGACCTGAATCTAATTCCATTTTTTTTAACAAGGTTGTTATAGCATCAAGCGTGAGATCACTTCGTAACAAACATGCCGCATTCCAATAATCCTCGCCGATATGATCTCGACAAGGAATCAAATAAATTTTAGAAAATGTCACCTCACCCAAATCTGAAATTTGTGCAAAAGCATTTTTAAGATGTTGTTTTGGTTGGTGATTACTCGCCAGTGCGAGGGCGAAAATCGTTGCGGTGTCGTTCAAGACGAATTCCTACAGAATTTGCTTGCGGGATGATTGCAGGCTTACGGATGCTAATCATAATAGATTCAATTGCAGGAAAGGTAGTAAAAAGTGCATTCACAACCAATTTAGCTGCATGTTCGATTAATTTTGGGGCAGCATCTTGAATAACTTTGGCTGAAATTTCACAAATTTCTGCATAATTCAGCGTATCTTCAAGCTCATCAGAATTTGAAGCCTGTTCCAAAGCAGTGTGTATGGTCAAATCTAACATAAGAGGTTGAATAATTTGGCGCTCCCAATTAAAGCATCCAACCACAGTATCGACTTTTAAACCTTCAATGATAATTGCGTCCATGAATATTTCCTTTAAATCACTTTAAACTCCCCTTTTAAAAGGGGAATTCTGCAACATTCTTATATGCTCTACAAAAGCTCCCCTTTTTTAAGTAAGGAAGGCTAGTTCATAAGAAGAGAAGGTATTTCACTTTATAAAAATGATAAACAAATCACTGCTTTAATAAGGTTGCAGGATCAAGATTTTGCACCATTTGCAAACGTTGGTCAGCATAAATATCGGTATATGGCGCTAATACACGCATAAAACGATCAAAATACAACATTTGCTTAAACAGCAAGGCAAAATCACGTGGGAAACGGATACCATGACGCTCACCGACTGCGACCATATCTAGCATAATGTCATTTAAATCAGATGGATTAGACGTCATGATTTGCTGAGGATCAGCGAGTAATACACCACTAAACAGACGCTCTAAATCATCTGCCAACACTTTGGTATCAATTTTCTTATCCGTCATACCCATTTTCAGCATGTTTTCAGCCATCAATTGATAGTTGGTATGTTGTAAGGCATCCATAAATGCAATACATGCTGTCCACACTTGCGGATTTAGCTGTCCCACAATGCCAAAGTCAATAAATCCTACTCGTCCATCTTCAAGCAACATCAGATTGCCTGCATGCAGATCGGCATGGAAACTTTCACACATCATTAAACTACCAAACCATGTATTCATGGCCGTAATTAAAACCTGTGAAGGATCTTTGGCTACTTTTTTAACCACTTCAAAGTCAGTTAATGGCACGCCATACAAACGCTGCATGGTGAGTACACGGCGAGTTGAATACTGATGATAAACTTTAGGTGCTGTTGCTGCTTGGTTCTGTGAAACATTCAAATAATTGACAAAATCATCTAGGTTTTTAGCTTCTTCAATAAAATCAACTTCACGCACCATACGGGTTTTGATTTCATCAACAATATCAGCCAATGATGCAAATTTAACTTTCGGTACTGCTTTTTCAAGCAACTTTGTTGCCCAATGCAGGACATTTAAATCAGTATATAAAATGGTTTCTACGCCTGGTTTTTGTACTTTGATCACCACATCTTCACCAGTGACAAGTTTTGCTGCATGCACTTGTGCAATTGATGCGGACGCCAATGGCGTTTCTTCGATAGAGGCAAAAATTTCTGACAAGTCCCGTCCTGCAAATTCTTGCTCTAAAACACCTTGTACATAACTAAACGGCAAATACGGTGTCTGATCTAAACAGCCTTGAAATTCCTCAACATATTCACGTGGAAATAACGAAGGTGTGCTGGCAACAAATTGACCGAGTTTTATATAGGTTGAACCTAAAGACTCAAAAGTTTCTCGCATCAATTTGGCATTGCTTGGTTTTTCAGTGGCATACTTGATGCCTGCTTTGGCTGCGATGACTGCCGTTTCACCCACACGGGCAACGGAGCGCAGCCCGTCTAAAAATATATTATTTTTCATGATGTCAAATACAAAGTAAATAATGGCAATAAATTAAGCCAAGTTTAGCAAATTATATAGTCCTTGCAGTATGACTTGCCTGACAGTTTGCACAATCTTGATCTTTTCCAAAGACTAAAATTCGTTGTTTCATTGTTAAGCCATCCCAAATAAGTAATTTTTGTTTTAAAGGCGTCTGATTTAAGCCTAAATACAATAAAGCATGATGCGCTTGCAAACTCGCCATCACATTGGGTGTGGTTGCCAGCACCCCTGAATCCGCACAACGTAAACTTTCATTTTCATGATTTTCTTTAGGAAATAGACACTCATAACATGCTGAATGTTCTGCCACCATAAACAGTTGCCCTTGAAAACCGATGGCTGATGCACTGATTAAGGCAACATTATTTTGTGTACAGTATTGATTGACCAAATACCGTGTTGAGAAATTATCACAACCATCTAACACCAAATCTTGTTGTGTGATCAAGTATTGGACATTTTGCTCATCTAATTTTTCTGTCAAACTTTCAACTTGTATAAATGGGTTAATCAGACCTAACCTTTTCGCTAAGATTTCAGCTTTATAAAAACCAATATCCTGTGCTGTATAAGCGATTTGTCTTTGTAAATTACTGACTTCCACTGTATCTGCATCTATAAGCGTAATCTTCCCCACACCAGCACGTGCAAGCAATTCGGCAGTTGTGCAACCAATCCCACCACAACCAACGATCAAAATATTGGCTAATTTTAATTTTTCTTGCGCTTCAATATCCCAACCATCAAGCAGAATTTGACGTGAATAAAGCTGCATTTCAGCCTCATTCAACTCTAAATCTAGTGCAGCTGCTGTTGTCACAGGCGTTTCCTATCCCAATAATCTGTATATATTCACAAATATTATAATTGATCTTCGCTTCTAAGGAGATTTAACTTCACAGATGCTTAAAAAATAGCTTAAAAACAGAAATAGTAAATTTAAATCATTGAAATTTGAATATATTTTTAATTTATTTTATAATACAACCATTCAACCCAACTACAGTCAGCTTATTTAACTTTTAAATAGGCGCAGGATCTTTTTATCTTTTAGTTAGGAGTAAGTGGCAAGTGTTTAAAGCATTTAAACAATTATTCTGTAAACATCATTTTGTTGAATACGAAATACAACATCTACACATTGCTGAATGTGTAAAATGTGGTTTGCAATTTCCACATTAAGTTTTAAATTCGGTCAAAGACTGATTAAGTTACGATGATTCTCTAAAAAAAAGCACCCTTTCGGGTGCAAAGAGACAGACTGTAACCATTTAACCTGCTTGTTGGATACCTTGTAATTTTGCAATTTCCTGCTGTTTTAATAAATTACGTTGGATTTTTCCACTTGAGGTTTTTGGTAAATACTCAACAAACTCAATTTCTCTTGGGTATGAATGTTTAGATAAACGAGAACGGACATATTCTTGTAAGCGTGTTGCCAAGTCTTCTGATGCCGCAGCTTGTGGTTTAAGTACCACAAATGCTTTTACAATCTCAGTGCGTTCAGGGTCAGGCTTTCCAATCACCGCAGACTCTAAAACCTCAGCACATTCTAAAAGTGTACTTTCTACATCAAAAGGCCCAACTCGATAGCCTGAGGTTGTAATGACATCGTCAGCACGACCAACAAAATCTACCCCACCGAATTCGTTGAGTTTAACGGTATCTCCAGTTAAATAGTAATTTCCTACAAATGACTTACGATTATGACCACCATAACCTTTAAACCATGTTAAAGGAGATTGTGAAAAGTCTATTGCCAGTGTACCAATACCCCCACGCTCAACTTCTTCATGGTTTTGATTTAATACTGCAAAGCGATGTCCTGGATTGGCAAAACCTGCTGAACCTACTTTGATCGGATGAGCAAGTGCATGATGGTTGCCAATCACCATTCCTAGTTCAGTTTGTCCATATTGATCAAAAATATTGACATTTAAGTCATGTTTAAACCAATGAATGACTTCTGGTGTTAATGGCTCTCCTGCACTACTGACGACTCGTAAATGTGTTTTAATCGAATCATCAAATTTTTCTTTAAAGCCAAAGAACATACGAAATGCTGTTGGTGATCCTGTCAGATTACTCACTTTGTATTTTTTAATAATCTCAAGAGCGTGATCTACGCTGAACGCACGCTCATCCATAATAATGCTATGCCCTAAAGCTAAGGGGCCTGCAATACCATAATACAAACCATACGCCCAACCAGGGTCTGCCAAATTCCAAAATGAATCTTGCTCAGTCAAGCCCACCACATGACGCATATATTCTTTAAATGCCACCACAGCTTTTAAAGGTACAGGCACTGATTTTGCTAAGCCTGTCGTCCCTGAAGTAAACATCATTAAAAAATCATCAGCAAAAGTCAGTGCGACTGGCGCACATTGCTCAGATTGCTTTTCCAGTTCTTGCCAAAAATCAGGGTCTAGTTTTTTTCCATCTGCGTCCTGATAAACCGTTAAAATACCATTAACTTCGATATTATTGAGTTTGACTCGTTGCTCTTGATTGGTTACGACCAATTGAGTGTTCGCAGTTTCAAGACGATGTTCAATCGCTTTGGATTCAAAAGCCGTAAATAATGGCTGATAGATCGCACCGATACGCCAAGTTGCTAAAATCGTAATCAGCAATTCAGGTGTACGTGGCAATAATCCTGCGATGCAATCGCCTGTTTGAATGCCGATACTGCTAAAGTAATTGGCTAATTTCCCTGAAGCTTCAGCCAGTTGCTCAAATGTCCATTGTTCAGATTCTGCATTTTTTCCTTGCCAAATCAAAGCCACGCGATTTAAGCCGACATAACGACCACAGCATTCTTCATAGGCATTGATAGCATGTGCATTTCCTACCAATTGTTCAACAATTAATTTTTCAAAATCAAACTCTTGATGTGCTTGTTCTAATGTCTTCATGACCTGTATTCCTCTATCCTTTGCGCAAAAATATTTTGCCTAGAATTTTTAGATTATTGTTTTGAAAGTTCATTCATTGAACATTTCTTAAGATGTCTATAGATAATCATGAATAAAATTCTTGGACAATTTCCAAACACCGCAATCCACATGCAGTTTTTGGACAACAAAAATCACATCTGCTGCATAAATGAATAATGCACAAGTTGGATATGTTTTTTAAGACGATCCAAAAGTGCATAATAAAATTTTTAAAGATCAATTTTTAATTCTTAAACAATACTAAACTAACTTACTATAAATCATTAAATTGAAGCATATTTGAACTGAGCCAAGTTTAACGATATACTTTGCAAAGACAAAATTTCATATAATTTCAATACGCTGAAATTTAAAATTAGAAAGTAAAAATACCTAATCCTAATATAGAAAGGAAATATATTTGCCTCTACTACAAATTAGTGCCGCACTTGGGCCTGCTGAATGTGAACTCGCGGTAAAATACACACTTCAAGAAATGCAAAAAGAAGCCAAAACCCAGCAAATCAATTTAGAAATTATTGAAGCGAATACAACGCAATACGGCTATTCTTCTATTTTATGTAATGTTCCTGAAGATGCACAAGTTTGGCTAAATACTTGGCTAGGCACAATTCAATGGACATTTCAAAGTAAAATTCGTCCAAACCATAAACGCAAAAATTGGTTTGTTGGTGTGACGCAACTTGAGCAAACATCGCAACTCCCCAATGATGATACAATTATTTTTCAAGCATGTCGTGCATCGGGTGCAGGTGGACAACATGTGAATACAACAGATTCTGCGATTCATGCCACGCATATAGCATCAGGCATTAGCGTTAAAGTCATGTCTGAGCGTAGTCAACATGCCAACAAGCGCTTAGCGAAAGAATTAATAGCCCTTAAACTTCAACAACAAGCTGAAAATGTAAAAGAAAATCAGAAACAAACACAACACTTACAACATGCGCTCGTTGAAAGAGGAAATGCTGTTCGATCTTTCAAAAAATAAGCATTTATATCAGTTCAGTATCTTTAAACTTTTACAATATTTTGTTTATTCTCTAAAATTTCAGGCAAATTACGCTCAATCCAAGTGATTAAATAATTCAACTTTTCAGCCGCTTGCGCACCTAAAAATGTTAACTGATATTCAACCTTTGGCGGAACTTCTGGATAGACTGTTCTTAAAATAAAACCGTCCTGTTCTAAGGTTTTTAGTGTTTGCGCTAACATTTTTTCACTTACACCTTCAATCTTTTGTCGCAATTCACTAAAACGCAATACCCCTTCGCTTAAACTTTTCAGAATCAATACCGCCCACTTACTGGTGATATGTTCTAGTATTTGGCGTGAAGGACATTCACTCGACAGCACCTGACCAATTAATTTGCTGGTTGCATATGTACTCATCAAAATCTCTCTTTTAGGTAAATAGCTAACTTCTAGCTATGTACTTACAATTTGTTAGTATTGATTTTAAGATCATAGCATCAAGTGTAAAAAACATACAACCCAAAGCTGTCATCGATCATCAAAACAATTAATGAGCACATTTCATTGAGCCTAAAAGCATAAGCATTCAAGATCAAAGTTAAGCGTTTTTAATTCATGATTATTTACATGATGGTTATATAATTAAGGATGAATATTTTTTACAGGTAAATCAATCTGTAAACCTAAATCTGCTAATGATTGACGCTCACGGTTGTACATGGTGGCATTAAACTTAGCAATTTTTTTCATGGTGATTGGATCATTAATATTCAGTGTCGGCTTAAATTTATGCTTTACATAGACATTCAAAATATCATCAAACTCAAATTGAACAGGACCACTAAACATAATTTTAATCGGCAATTGATAGGTACGTTTTAAGTGAAACGGCACATCCAGTTGCACAGGAATATCAACTTTAATCGGAAATTTTGGCAGAAGTTTATTCTTATAAATTAAGTCTGTATCTGCATCCAATGGCATGATGGTATTAATTTTAATGCTGGTTTGATAGTCAATATCTACAGAAATGGGGGTCTCCACAACAAAAGCCAAATCAGCAGGATAACGACCTTTTAAAGGCAGATTTAATTTACGTTCGATATTTAACTCTGTGTCTAAATTTCCAACTGCTTGTGTTTCCAAATAGTTACCTACATGGATTTGAGTTGGTAGAGAATCTGACAATTGTATCTCGGCATTTTGTGCTGAAACTTGCATGGATGCTTGAACATTCAAATAAAGCCAAAACAAAACTGCAACCAATAAAACAACCAAAATAAAGCTAATCATTAAATTTCTAACAGAATGAAAGACAGCCATCGTTTTACTCCTTCACTTTCTGAGGCGTAGAACTCGCTTGATCTTGGATTTCATTTTCGTTTTTAGACAATTTAATGCTATTCAATGGTATTTTTAAATCACCCTTTTGAATTTTTACAGGTAGTGTATTTTGCACATCTACTGTCGCATCCAAACTAGATTTAATCGGTACATTTAAATGCCCTTGAATTGGAATATTGGTTTTTAAGGTTGCATTTAAAGGAATCTTTAAATTTTCTTTAAGTACGGCTCTAACAGGCGCATCAAATTTTAAATGTACACGTTGATTGAGTGGAACTTGTAAATTTATCGGCACTTCCATTTTAATCGGAATAATACCTTTCAATGGTAAAGTAATATCTTTGCCCATCACTCTGACTTGTACTTTGGTATCAATCGGCATATTTTGATCGATTTTCAACACTTCTTGTACTGGGATGACAGTCTGAATTGGAACAAGATTATCAAAATATACATGTGGAGTAAGTGCTTGGGTTATGGGTAAATTCAAATTTTCATGAATTGGAATTTCAGCATTGACTCGTCCTGTAACATCTACATCTAAAGCTTCATGAATTTTTACTTTAGCTTGTAAAGGTTCTTTTAAATCAATACTTACAGATTGATTTTCAAGAGGTATATAAATATTAAAATGTTTAAATACCCATATCGCAATCAGCACACCACAAATTGCTGCAAAAATGATAAAGCTTAAACCAATCACTAATTTCTTAACTTGCAATGCACTATCCTTGAATTATCTACTTGTTTTAATGCACCTATTCTAACCTTAATGTGACACTATTAACGTATATTTATGTTCGACAACTGTCTATTTTTTTCAAACTTTGAGCCACATTGATTCATTTTTATATCAACAATAGATTTTTATCTATTTTAATCAATAGAGAGAATATAATTATGAAGAACTTTTTTAAAAATTAAACTACTAAAAATTCAACATCGAACCTCGTCAAAACTGCTCTAACCAATAGCACTGCACAATCGCAATATTCTTACTAAACGCTACACTCAAGCCAGTATTTTTCTGATTTTGCTTGAATTTGAGTTTTGAAAATTGCTTTTTAGCCTTTACTGTACTTAAGTCTAAATAAAGATATTGATTATATTGTTGCGCCAAATGACCAAAAATAAATTTGATTTTCCGAACAGGTATTTCTGAATAAGTGACATTCTTTAAATCATAAATGCTAGAAACATAGGCTTGCTTATCAATATATTTAGATTTAGTCGTATAGAGTTTCAAGGGAGCGATTAGATCAGTATTTTGATTATGAAAGTCATATTGCGGACGAATTGCGCAATTTTCCTCAAATCGATCTTTTAATAACGGACGTAATTCTAATGTATTAGCTTTCACTGAAAATGAAGCAAATAATAAAAATGCACATAAAATGTTTATTTTGATCATATTTTCTGCCCAATACAAGTTTCTAAAAATTTTATTAAAAATCAATTTATTAATTAAATATAGCTATCTATAAATCAGGAATTATTCGAATTTTACTTGAATCGATTACTCTAAGAATTTAATAAAATATCTCAAATTTGCTGTAAAACAAAAAAGAGCTTCGATTGAAGCTCTTTTTTACCGAAATGACTGTAAATTAAGCAGTTGTTTCAGCAGGAACTTTTGGATAGCTTACGCCACCCATTTGTTCAGCGATACGCAATACTTGGCAGCTATAACCCACTTCGTTATCGTACCAAACATAAGCAGTTAAACGGTTGCCTGAAGTGATTGTTGCTTGCGCATCAAATACACCCGCAGTACGTGAACCGATAAAGTCAGAAGATACCACTTCAGTCGAGTTGGTATAACCGATTTGACCTTGAAGGTTAGAGTTGATTGAGATTTGACGAATGTATTCGTTCACTTCTTCACGATCAACATCTTGACCTAATGTAAGGTTCAAAATAGCTAAAGATACGTTTGGTGTAGGTACACGTACAGAGTTACCTGTTAATTTACCTTGAAGTGCTGGCAGTGCTTTTGCAACTGCTTTTGCAGCACCAGTTTCAGTGATCACCATATTCAATGTTGCAGCACGACCACGGCGGTCTGCTTTATGGTAGTTGTCGATTAAGTTCTGGTCATTGGTGAATGAGTGAACTGTTTCAACGTGACCATTGATCACTGTATATTTGTCATGCAATACTTTTAAAGTTGGTGTAATTGCGTTGGTTGTGCAGCTTGCAGCAGAGATGATTTTATCTTCATCTAAAATGTCAGCTTGGTTCACACCAAATACAACGTTCTTCATGTCACCTTTACCAGGTGCAGTCAAGATTACACGTGCAGCGCCTGGGCATTGTAAGTGTTGCGCAAGACCGTCATTGTCACGCCATTTACCCGTGTTATCGATCACTAATGCATTTTCGATACCGTACGCAGTGTAATCCACTTCAGCTGGGCTAGATGCATAGATCACTTTGATAAAGTTACCATTTGCAATGATCGCTTCATTTTCTTCATCTACAGAAATCGTGCCTGCAAATGGACCATGAATCGAGTCACGACGTAATAAAGACGCACGCTTTTCTAAGTCACCATCAGATGATTTACGAACCACGATTGCTTTTAAGTTTAAACCACGACCCAAACCAGATTGGCTAATGATTAAACGCGCAAGGATACGACCAATACGACCAAAACCGTAAAGTACAACATCTTTATGCTCTACAGATGCAGCATTACCAGCTAAAGATTGCACTGCATTTGCAACAAATGCATCAACGTCGCCACCTTTTTCTTTAAATTCAACTGCAAGTTTACCTAAGTCTACTTCAGCAGAACCGATATTTTCTATTTTCGCCAAAGCTTCTAAAATAGGGAAAGTATGAACAACTGAAAGTTCAACATCTAATACACGTGTACGGCGATGTGTTTTTAAGATTTGAATCACCGAACGGTTCACTAAAGAACGACCGTAAACAGAAGTGACAATATTTTTTTCACGGTATAATTGTCCGATTAAAGCAATCATACGTTCCGCGATTTCTTCACGGTTTTTCCAACGACCTTGATGCTCTGCGTGTAGGGCGATGATAGTGTCTTTGCTCACAGATACGTCCTCTATTTTATGTATATCTAGACTTAGTTTAAAAACCCCAATATTGTAATGGAATTCTTTCTAAGAATGAATCGAAAGCTGACCTAGCAAAGTACTTTTTATTGTATATTCATTATAAAATTACAAAATAGTCATAATTATTTTGATGATTTCTACTCTTAATCATCAAATCACATATTTAAATCTGTTTTGAGCACACATTTAAGGTTGATTTTTTTCGATACGTTGTTGGACATTTTCAACATTTCTGATTAAGTTTTGTGCATTACGTTTTTGTGCGTACAAATGTAAAATACCTTCAACCACTAAAATTCCCACTGCACACCAAATCGGAATATAAGTCAGCCATTCATCTTGGTTAATATTTTCTCCCAATGCTAAAGATGCCAATGCCAAAAGCACAGGCTCTAAATAACTCAGCAAACCAAAAAGTATCATGGGTAAATAGCGACTTGCTAAAATATAACTGCCTAAACCTATGGCACTCAGCAAACCCAGTCCTGCAACCACCAACCACAAATAGCTATTCTCGGTAAACAAGGCAAAAGGCGCATTGCCCATTTGCACAAAATAGATCGCCACTGGTATACAAATCAAAATATCCCACCAAAAACCACCTAAGTTATCCGTTTGAATATGCTTTCGAATTAAAAAATACAATGAATAACCGATTGCAACAGCCATCGTTTCCCATGCGATACTGCCTAAGCGCCAAATCTCATGTGCTACACCTGATGCAGCACACAAGACAGCCAACATTTGTAATTTAGATAATTTCTCTTTAAAGAAGATGCTGCCCATCAACACTAAAAATAGAGGCAATAAAAAGTAACCTAAAGATACTTGTAAGCCACGCCCATTCATCGGCCCCCATAAAAATATCCAGAGCTGAAAACATGTTAAGGCGGAGGTAATAATGAGGATTAGAAATAATCCAGGCTTTTCTAAAATACGCTGAAAAATAGCTTTGACATGCACCCAATCACCACTATAGAACATAAATAATGTTAAGAATGGTAGGGTCGAAATAATGCGCCAACCAAAAGTTTGTTGGCTATCAAAAACCTGTAGAAATTGTGTATAAAAATATAAAACCCCAAAAGTGATCGATGCCAAAACGGATAATGCTACACCTTTAAACATCTGTCACCTCTAGATCATTTTATCGAGGTATTATAAGCATAATTATGCAAATATATTTGAAAATTCAAGTATAAATAATTTTCAAAACAACTAAGGCTCAGTCTGTTCAGAACGAATCATATCTTTTGTACTAAAACCTAAGGTTTGAGCATAGCGTAGATATTCTTTGACTTTTTGTTCATCAGGATGTGGACTACGTGACAACACCCATAAATACTTACGTTTTGGTTCACCTACTAAAGCCATTTGATATTGTGGATCGACTTTTAAAATCCAATAATCACCTCGTCCAAACGGCATCCAACGCACAGCTTCTGGTAAAAAACTCACTTTTATTTTTGAATTATATGGCTCATTACTAATAAACCCTTCTCCCAAAGAGCGTAATTCATTCCCCAGCCCATCAATACAACGATTGTCCACAGCAACATTGCCATATTCATTAATGGTATAACGTGCAGTTACGTCTTTTTGACATTCTCTTTGAAAATATAATGGTTTACGCGCAATCTCATACCAAAGCCCAAGATATTTATCCAGTTCTACATGTGGCACAGTGGCGAGCGAACGATCCTGCGCATAGAGTTGAGTACTCACTGCTAATCCCAAAAACAAAATGCCCCGACCAAGCATTTGGCTATTTTTATTCCTCATTGTGGGTATTTTTTTGATTAGACTCACATTACCCTCACTATTCGAACTTATAATTATTAAAATAATCATAAATTTAAGCTTAAATTGTAGATTTATGTATCTTTTAACTCCATATAATTTACGATCTAAGCTTGGTTTGGTGCAACTATTGTAACATTAACGCTTTAAAACGCAGAATTTCATCACGAATCCGAGCTGCTTGCTCAAACTGTAACTCTTTCGATGCTTTTAACATTTCTTTTTCAAGTTTAGAAATATGTTTCGCCAGTAATTTTGGATTTGACAATAAGTGTTGCTCATCCGCACTCATGACACGTGCTTGATCGATGATTTTTTCATCAATTTGATCATCATCCAACACTTCACCTGTATCAATTTCTTTAATGGCTTGACGAACAGCACTTCGAGGAACAATACCATGCTCTTGATTAAACTGAATTTGTTTATTGCGACGACGTTCAGTTTCATCTATGGCTTTTTGCATCGAGTCAGTAATTCGATCCGCATATAAAATTGCTCTCCCTTTGACATTTCGTGCTGCACGACCAATGGTCTGAATAAGTGAGCGTTCTGAACGTAAAAAGCCCTCTTTGTCTGCATCCAAAATAGCCACCAAAGACACTTCTGGCATGTCTAAACCTTCACGTAACAGGTTAATTCCGACTAAAACATCATGTACGCCTGTACGCAACTCATGAATAATTTTCACTCGCTCAACAGTATCAATATCAGAATGTAAATAGGCAACTTTAATACCATATTCTTTTAAATATGAAGTTAAGTCTTCGGCCATGCGTTTAGTTAAAGTCGTCACCAATACCCTTTCATTCAATTCCTTACGAATATTAATTTCTGACAATACATCATCAACTTGGGTTAAAACTGGGCGGATTTCAATTTCAGGGTCAACCAAACCTGTTGGGCGCACCACTTGTTCTGCAACTTGTTCCGATTTTTCTAGCTCATATTTTGCAGGTGTTGCACTAACATAAATCGTAGTAGGTACGATTCTTTCCCATTCTTCAAATTTCATTGGACGATTATCCAATGCACTTGGCAAACGAAAACCATAATTAACTAAGTTTTCTTTACGAGAACGGTCACCTTTATACATTGCGCCAATTTGCGGCACAGTCACATGCGATTCATCAATAATTAACAAAGCATCATCAGGAATATAATCAAATAACGTCGGTGGCGCTTCGCCCGCAGGTCGCCCAGACAAATGGCGTGAATAGTTTTCAATACCGTTGGTATAACCCAACTGCTGCATCATTTCTAAATCATAACGAGTACGCTGCTCTATGCGCTGTGCTTCCAACAATTTGTCATGTTCTTTGAAAAAGACTAAACGCTCTGCCAGCTCTTCACGAATCGTACCAATCGCACGCTGTAAATTATCTTTAGGGGTTACATAGTGACTTTTAGGATAAATGGTCACACGTGGCACTTTGCGGATCATTTTCCCTGTTAAAGGATCAAACCAACGGATCGAATCTACTTCATCATCAAAGAGTTCAATGCGGATCGCATATTGATCTGATTCGGCAGGGAAAATATCCAAAATTTCGCCACGAATACGATATGTACCACGTAAAAATTCCAGTTCATTGCGAGTATATTGCATTTCTACCAAACGACGAATAATGTCATCACGGGCAACTCGATCACCTTGTACCACATGCAATAACATACTCATATATGCATTGGGATCACCCAGACCATAAATCGCAGAGACTGAAGCAACAATAATCGCATCACGACGTTCTAATAATGCACGTGTTGCCGAAAGTCGCATTTGGTCAATATGATCATTGATCGAAGAATCTTTTTCGATAAATGTATCTGAAGATGGCACATAGGCTTCAGGCTGATAATAATCATAATAACTGACGAAATATTCCACTGCATTGTTGGGAAAAAATGCTTTAAATTCGCCATAAAGCTGGGCAGCTAAAGTTTTATTATGTGCCATGATAATGGTCGGACGTTGTGTTTGCGCAATCACATTCGCCATAGTATAGGTTTTACCTGAACCTGTAACGCCTAACAAAAGTTGATCGTGATAGCCTTTATTGACCCCATTCACTAACTTTTCAATCGCTTGTGGTTGATCCCCCGCAGGTTGATAATGGGTGACCAGCTCAAAAGGTTGACCATCTTGCATATAAATACTTCGGCATTAAATATAAGAATATATTTATTATGGAGGCAAAGTCTGTTTATGCAATATGCTAGCTAGACTCTTTTGTCTAAAGATTTTATTTTTTAGGCTAAGCTCTTATACACCTTATATTTCACGCTTCATCGATCTGAGTCAGCAAATATTGCGCAGGTTCATACTTCAATTCGATCGCTTTCATGAGGTATGCTTTCGCAAGATCAATATTTTTGATTAGACCTTTTTCATTTAGAATCATATTCGCAAGTGAATACATTGCTTCAGCAATGTTTTGCTCAGCAGCTTGTTGATATAATTGAATGGCTTTCGCATAGTCTTTTACAACACCCAATCCATGTTCATATTTATCTGCTAAATTACATTGAGCCTGAGCATAATTTTGCGCAGCTGCTTTCTCATACCAATAAATCGCTTTCGTAAAATCCTGTTGCGATGCTTCTGAATAAAAATAACCTAATGAATATTGAGCAATTGCATAGCCACGCGTTGCACTCATTTCTAACAAATCAATATAGAATTTTTTTCCTTCAATATCTTGTGCCTCTGAATAAAACATTTCAGCTAAATAGCATGGTGCAATTAAATGTCCCTTATCAGTCGCATTTTCCCATAGCTGTTTCGCTTGAGTTAAATCCTGATCATGAATCAAGCCAATAAAATTCCATAAGCCCAATTGGTAACAAGCTTCTGCATCAAAATCTACACGAGATTTTAAGTAGTTTTCACATAGCTGTTTAAAATTCAATCCTGTTTCTAGATGCTCATGACTAATATAGTCAAAACGTTCATTTTTTTCAATAATCTGATTAAAATGAATTAAAATATTCTCATCATTTTCAATTCTCAATATCAACATATTTCGATCTGACTTTAAAGTACCAACTTCCAGCAACTGTTCAATGTTATTTGAAACAAGCGTTTCTCCTATTTCAAACTTATTTTTGAATTCAACAATTTGTGCAGGTATAGCATAAGGTCGTGAATGTGAATAAAAAATAATAACATCCCCAACAGCGCATAATTTTTCTGGACTATTTTGGTATTTGATTGGATACTGTATTGTCATTTTTAAGTTCTCAATTTATATCGCTTTATCTTAAATGAATATCTTGAATAATGTCCATAAATATGGATGCAATAATCCTGCACAATTTGACTTGACCATTGCCAAATTCAATTGCAACATGAAGCAAAGCCATATTATGGAATCGTAGCAAAATGACTTACCAATATCATGATGAAAGTATTGTTAAAAACTTACCAGAAGATACGGTTTTCGTTTTTGGGAGTAATATGGCAGGTACGCATCAAGGCGGTGCAGCAAAAATTGCGCTTTTGCACTTTGGCGCGATGAAAGGTGTTGGGCGTGGCTGGTCAGGTCAAAGTTTTGCGATTCCAACCATGAACGAGCATTTACAACAAATGCCGTTGTCACAGATCCAACATTATGTCGATGATTTTAAAATTTATACAAAAAACCATCCTAAAACTAAATACTTTGTCACTGCTGTTGGCTGTGGCGTTGCAGGCTATAAAGTTGAAGAAATTGCACCGATGTTTAAAGGTATTTCACATAATGTGATTTTCCCTGCTTCTTTCCGTCCTTTTGTCGAAAAAACCTTACCGAAACTTACACAGCATTTACTACAGTCTTTCATTCAAGAAGCGGTCATTTTTAGTGAAGATCTTTCTCAAAGCATACAAGCTTTGGATTTAAATGAAGCTGAAAAAAGTTTAGCGAAAATTGTAATTAATACGCCTATGTATCCAACCGACAGTAATGGGCGAGATCGTAGTTATGAAATAACTGATATTTTAAATACATTAAAAAATAAAGACGTATTACAGCTCGATATTCAAACTGATGCGACTAAAACTTTAGGCGGAGTGATTTTAGCGATCTTAGAGTTGTATACTATGAATGAGCATGATTTTATAGAAGCTTGGCAAGGACAAAGGGAAATTATGCCACCTAGGGCTGCCAATCGAGCAAAAAAATAGTTTCATTGAATGCGTTCTGATATGGATCATGCGCAACCACATAAACATAAAGGGATTTGCTGATGGGAGAGTTCGATTTATCTATTTTTAATTTGTCTCCTATGCCAATGTGGATTCAGGACTTTAGTGCGGTTAAAAAAATATTCCAACAATGGATAAATGAAGGTGTTCAAGATTTAGAACAGTATTTATTAGAAGATCCTGAGCGTTTGCAAGCTTGTTTGCTGGTCATAAAAACTATTCAGGTCAATCAAAGTACCCTTGATCTATATGAGGCTGCTGATTTAGAGGAAATATTAGCCAGTTTTTCACGTATGCATGCAGAAAAAATTAGCCTTGAAAAAGTACATTTTTTTATGGCTTTATGGAACAATGCTCCGCAATACATCTGCCCATCTATCAACTATACCTGTAAAGGTAAGCAGATTGATACTCAACTTAGAGCAAGCTTTATGCCGGGCTATGAGGACAGTTGGGAACGTTTACTGCTCACCACTGAAAATATTTCCGATTATCAAAATGCACGGCGTTTTGCAGAGTCTTTATTTATTCACTCACCGACTGCACTTTGGGTGAAAGATTATAGTGCGATTAAAATTTTATTTACTGAGTTACAAAATCAAGGTATTCAGGATTTAGCACTTTATCTGCAACAAAATCCAAGTTTTCTTTCACGTTGTTTTCAAAGCATTCGTTCTATTGATGTCAATCAAGCTTTATTAAATTTATTTAAAGCACGAGATAAACAAAATTTTTATCAGAATGTTACATCATTATTTAATGAAAATAATAACCAATATTTTAAAGATGAATTGTTATATTTATGGCAAGGGCATCAACATTTGGAAAGAGATTGTGAGTATATAACCTTAGATGCACATCCTCTGCATGTACGTGAACAACTGATGATCTTTCCCAATGCTCATCAAACATGGGATACTGTACAGATTGCTTATACGGATTTTACCGCACGTAAACAGTTTGAAAATTACTTAAAATATATCAGTCATCATGATGAATTAACCCAATTATTTAACCGTAATTTTTTTAATGCAGAAGTTAAAAGACTACAAAATGAAGCTGTTTTGCCAATATCTTGTATTTATTTGGATATTAATGGTCTAAAAAATATTAATGATATAAAAGGTCATCACTATGGTGATTTATTATTAAAACGTTTTGCCCATATTTTACGTAAAGCAACTGCCAATACTGCTTATTCTGTGTCCCGAATAGGTGGCGATGAGTTTGTAATTCTAATGCCGCACGCTACGGCAACCTTGGCATATCAATTATTAGAACAAATACAAAGTTATATTCACCAAGAAAATCAGAAGCCGAATCGGACTATCATCCAAGTTTCTGCTGGTGTAGGTTGTACCGATTCAGAACCTGATTTAGAGAATCTAATTCGTTTAACTGACTTAGAAATGTATGAACAAAAAAATCAGTATTATCAGAACTTTCATTCTTAAAATGAAAAACTAGGAATAGCTACTTATTTTATACTAAATAAATTAAGTGAATAATATCCTATAAAGATAATTTCTATAAAAATTAAATTATTCAATATAAATTATATATTATTAAAATATGTGAATTAAATTTCATTTTATCTATTAAAGTTCTTTGCTATCACATTATAATTAATGATATATTTCGCCTTATTATTCAATCTTAGCCACTAAATTATTAGGAATATATAATGGAGACTTTAGCATCATCAATTTTTGAGCTCTCTCCTATTCCAATGTGGTTAGAAGATTATAGTGATGTCAAAAAACAATTTGAACTTTGGAAAAGTCAGGGCATCACCGATTTAAAAAAATTTTTAGAAGAAGATTTAAATCGTGTCACAGAGTGTGCACATAAGATTAAGATTTTAAAAGTAAATCCTAAAACTTTAGAGATATTTGAAGCCCAAGATCAGACACATTTATGTGAAAATCTACATCTCATTTTTCAACAAGAAATGTTTCAATCACATATTTCTGAATTGGTTGCTTTATGGCAAGGTGAAACAGAATTTTCGAGTACAACCACCAACTATACCCTTTCAGGTAAAAAATTAGATATTAAACTGAGGGGAGTTGTATTACCTGAAGCACAACATGATTTATCTCAAGTATTATTAACCACTGAAGATATCAGTGATTATCAAAATGCGTGTCGTCTTGAAGAAAAAAATCGTCGTTTGGCAGAATCTCGTTTTATTTATTCTCCTACGTCATTATGGGTAGAAGATTTTAGTCGCGTAAAATTGCGCCTTGACCAATTACGTGCAATGGGCATTGAAGATTTTGTCACTTTTTTAGATGTACATGCAGATTTTATTCAACAATGCGTAGATGACATTATTTTACTTGATGTTAATCAAGCTACTTTAGATTTATTTAAAGCATCCAATAAAGAAACTTTATTTAAAAACTTACATAAAATTTTACCGAAAGAAATGCAACAAACATTTCGTGAACAATTAATTGATTTATGGAATGGAAATATTCACCATCAACGTGAAGCAATTAATTATGCGCTAGATGGTTCAGTTCGTCATGTGCTGCTTCAATTTACTGTTTTTCCAGGTTATGAACAGGATTGGGGGTTAGTTCAACTTGCGCTCACAGATATCACAGCCCGCAAAAAAGCAGAAAGTTATTTGGAGTATCTTGGTAAACATGATGTGCTGACCAAACTGACCAACCGCTCATTTTATACGGAAGAAATTAATCGTTTAGAACGTAGTTTAGTCCGTCCCACCTCTGCGATTTTTATTGATATGAATGGCTTAAAGTTTACCAATGATCAATTTGGACATGATGTTGGCGATGAACTACTGCGCCGTATTGGTAATATTTTAAATCGTGCGATTTCTAATACAACCTTTTCAGCATCTCGAATAGGTGGCGATGAGTTTGTGATTTTAATGACAGGTGCTGATGAGAAAGCGGTAGATAACTTAAAGTTAACGATTGAAGAGTTATTGAATATTGACAATCAGTACTATGCCTCACAACCGATTCATTTAGCTATAGGACAAGCAACTACCCAAGCCAATGAAAGTATTGAACAAATGTTAAAGCGAGCTGATCAAATGATGTATCAAAAAAAGCAAGATTTTTATGATCTATAGAATTTAAATACAGTCAACCTCTCATTAAAAATTGACAAGAAAAGTTTGTTAATTGTTTAAATTAAATATCTGTAAGCTTTTGCATATCTTCTTTTTAAATTATGCATCATCATGCTGTTTTTATAAAACATATTAAAATGCTCAAATATTTATCAAACAAACAAAACTTAAGATAAATACTGTATTTTTTCCTTGACCAAAGACCATTGCATCAATAAAATGCGTTCCAGATTCTCCAATAGCTCAGTCGGTAGAGCGACGGACTGTTAATCCGCAGGTCCCTGGTTCGAGCCCAGGTTGGAGAGCCAAATTCTAAAAACCCACTCTTGATGAGTGGGTTTTTTTCTTTTAAACACTTTTATTACTTCACATTAATCTTCAAAATCAGAAAATAGAGGTATTTCTATCACCTCTATTTGTCGATTTAATTTAAATTATCATTCTAAGAATTTAACCACAGCACCTTCCTTTACTTTTCGCCCTAAATCATTGGCATCCCAATTGGTTAAACGGATACAACCATGTGATGCAGTTTTAGAAATGAGTGAAGGATTAGGGGTTCCATGAATCCCAAAAGAAGGTTTACTCAAGGCAATCCACATATTTCCGACTGGACCATTTGGGCCTGGCGGTAAAGTTAAAGGTTTTTTATTACTACCTTGTACAAAGTTTTTAGGTGAATAACCATAATATGGATTTGCAGCGACTTTCACGACTTTATGTGTGCCTTTTGGTGAAGGCGTATTTGCTCCACCAATCGTTGCAGGAAAAGAACCCACCAACTGATTCAAATGGTTAAATAAATAAAGCTGACGAGCACCTTTATGCGCCACAATTAAAGTAATATCATCGGATAAATCATTGCGTACATTAGGCACAATAATGATTTGACCAACTTTATTAAAATTGGTTTTTGGGTTGATTTGTCGTAGAAATTCTTCATCTATATGAAATTTTTCACCTAACATCTCCGTAATTCGAGTGTAGTACAAACCTTTCATTTTTGCTTGTAAGGCATAGTTCCGAGGAATACTTTTTGCAAAAGGTCCTTTTAAATCTTGTGCAGTAATCGTGTATTCAGTAAAAGCAGCTTGTTTTTGTTGAGCAACTAAACTGTTCCAAGTTGCCTGATTTAAAACACCAGTGATCTCCAAACCATTCATTTGCTGATATGCAGAAATGGCTTTTAAAAAATTTTTTCCACTTTTTGCATCAATGGGTCCTGGAGAAGCATGTAAATTATTAAGCATTACTTGTGCTCGCGCATAAGCAGGATATTGTCCACGTGCTAATTGCGCTGACCAGACAGCATTATTCATTGCCTCTTTGCTCCAGCTCACTGGTGCTTTAGCTTGTGTGGTTTTTTTCTCATCACTGGCAGTTTTATTCACTGTCGCATAAGCGGATGGATTAAAAATAGTGAAGCATGTAAATAACATGATGAATGGCACAATTTTGCGCATTTTTAACTCTCTATTCATCTCATTCTAAATATTAAAAAATAAACTGTGAGCTCGCTACATATAGCGTATACAATTGATTTTTTAAAATACCCAATCAAGATCATATGCTTTATTAAAAAAGCAAATATAATTTAAATATTTATTTAATTTCAGCTTGTTAATTATACTAAAAATTAAATATAGTACAATATTCAGACAAACTGAATCCTCCTCTAAAATCGTGACAAATTTAACACTTTATTTAATAGAAAGTGAATCTATTATTTCTTTTTTTAGAAGATAATTAAAAATTCAAGCGATGTTTAATAAATATTTAAATTAAATGATTTAGAATCAAAATATATTTATTTCTCATGCGAAGTTTATGCACATGCTGATTTTATAAGCTTGCTATATCGCCATTTAAATTTATTTTAAGCGTTAAATTTTGATTAAAAAGTAGCATTTTAGCGAATAGAATAATTTTGCTGGCAGCTAAGTTTAAAATAGCGGTTACCATTTTAGTAGGAATAGATTATCATCTACTTTATTTTTCAGTAAGAATTGCCTTGAACACGATTACTCTGCTTCAGCCCGATGATTGGCACGCTCATCTTCGTGATGGACTTGCATTAAAACGAACTGTTCCTGATTTAGCTCAACAATTCGCTCGAGCGATTTGTATGCCGAATCTTGTTCCTCCTGTAAAAACAGTTGAGGAAGCATTGGCATATCGTGAACGTATCATGGCACATGTACCAGAAGGTGTATCTTTTGATCCTCGTATGGTGTTGTATTTTACTGATCACACTGAGCCAGCAGAAGTTAAAAAAATAAAAGATTCAGCCTACGTCAATGCGATTAAGTTGTATCCTGCGGGTGCAACTACGAACTCAGACAATGGTGTAAGTGACATCCGTAAAGTTTATGCAGTCATCGAGCAACTTGAAGAGCATCAAGTGCCGTTGTTATTGCATGGTGAAGTAACACACAATCATGTCGATATTTTTGATCGTGAAAAACGTTTCTTAGATGAAGTTTTAGCACCACTTTTAAGACAATTTCCAAAGTTAAAATTAGTTTTAGAACATATCACCACCAGTGAAGCTGCGCATTTTGTACTTGAACAAGATCGTAATGTCGCTGCAACTATTACGCCACAACATTTATTATTTAATCGTAATGATATGCTGGTTGGTGGTATTAAACCTCATTTTTATTGTTTACCGATTTTAAAGCGTCAAGTACATCAACAAACATTGTTAGAAGTTGCCACCAGTGGTAACCCTAAGTTTTTCTTAGGAACGGATAGTGCGCCTCACTCTAAAAATGCCAAAGAAAATGCATGTGGTTGTGCGGGTTGCTATAGTGCACCAACGGCGATTGAACTGTATGCGCAAGCATTTGACCAAATTGGTAAAATTGAGCGTTTAGAAGGTTTTGCAAGTCACTTTGGTGCTGACTTCTATGGTCTGCCACGTAATACTGAAACCATTACGCTGATTAAAGAAGAACAAGTAATTCCTGAAAGTTTTGACTACTTGGATGGCGAAAAAATTATTCCGTTGTATGCGGGTAAGACCATTCAATGGAGAAAAGTGTGACAACTGAAATACAGCCTACAATTGCTCAACGATTTCGTGGTTTTTTACCTGTAGTTGTTGATGTTGAAACTGCGGGCTTTAATGCGGATACAGATGCTTTACTTGAAATTGCCTGTATTCCAATTATTTATGATGCTGAAGGAAAATTTGTACCCGGTGATGCATATCATGCGCATATCAATCCATTTGAAGGTGCTAATTTAGATCGTCGCTCATTAGAGTTTATCGGTATTGACCCATCAAACCCTATGCGTATTGCGATGGCAGAAGATGAAAAGTCAGCATTAAAGCGTATTTTTAAAGCCGTAAATGAAGTTCGTCGTCAGCAACACTGTACGCATGCGGTTTTGGTTGGACATAATGCACATTTTGATTTAGGTTTTCTTAAAGCAGCTATTGCTCGTACTGGAACTAAAAATCAAAACCCATTTCATAGTTTTTCTGTATTTGATACGGTCACTTTGAGTGCGGTTATGTTTGGACAAACAGTATTAGCAAAGTCATGTATTCAAGCTGGTATTGAGTTTGATGGTAAAGAAGCTCACTCGGCTTTATACGATACGCAAAAGACAGCAGAACTGTTTTGCTATATTTTGAACAAACTCTCCCCTCATCTACTTGACACTTTGATGGCGGATCAATAAGATAGCGCCATCTTCTATACGACCCTATCGTCTAGAGGCCTAGGACATCGCCCTTTCACGGCGGTAACCGGGGTTCGAATCCCCGTAGGGTCGCCATATATATTCTATTATTATAAATTCAATTGTCCATTCTGATTTTTATATTCATTTTTACGATTTTATTCATTTATTTTAGCTTACATCATTCAATATATTCTTTCATCCAAGCCTTATTTCCTGAACTAAAAAGTCATTAACGTTTAATCATACAATTTAAATATGACAATTGTATTTAGTTTATCAATTCTTCTTTGAACTCTGCATCAATAACACCTACAATGTTGCGCTTCTTATTTAGCTGAATTAGTTTTATGCAGTCATCTCCTACTCAGCATGATGCCCAATCCCAAGGGAATTCTGCGCCATTAAAACGTGCAATGAGTACACGACATCTTGTGATGATTTCACTCGGTGGTGCAATTGGTACTGGCTTATTTTTAGGTTCAGGTGAAGTCATTTCACAAACTGGGCCGATTGGTGCCATTATTTCCTATATTTTAGGTGGTATTGTCGCCTATATGGTCATGCTGTGCTTGGGTGAGCTTGCGGTACATATGCCTGAATCTGGTTCTTTTGGAACCTATGCACACAAATATATTGGTCCAGCAACAGGTTATACCGTGACTTGGTTATATTGGCTGACATGGTCTGCAACGCTGGGAACAGAATTTACTGCCGCTGCATTGTTGATGCAAGAATGGTTTCCGCATATCTCGATGTGGTTATGGACGATTATTTTTGCCGCGGTGGTCTTTGGGCTCAATATGAGTTCTACACGCTGGTTTGCTGAGTCTGAGTTTTGGCTATCTTTGGTTAAAGTTGTCACTGTTGTTGCTTTTATTTTATTAGGTTTATTGGCGATTTTTGGCATCATCAATTATGAAGGTTATAGCACTGCGCCATTATTTAGTAATTTAACTGCAAATGGTTGGTTTCCTAATGGTTTAGTGCCGATTTTCACTACCATGTTGATTGTGAATTTTGCATTTTCTGGCACAGAATTAATCGGTGTTGCTGCAGGTGAAACCAAAGATCCTGCGAAGAATGTACCTAAAGCAATTAATACAGCGATTTGGCGTTTACTTATTTTCTTTGTAGGAACTATTATTGTCATAAGTGCGCTGTTACCGCATGAAATGGCAGGGTTAGATGCTGAAGGTGTAAGTAGTAGTCCTTTTGTGACGGTTTTTAATCATATCGGTATTCCTTATGCTGAAGATATTATTCGTTTTGTGATCATTACAGCATTATTATCTGCGGCAAATTCAGGCTTGTTCGCTGCCTCACGGATGATGTGGTCACTTTCCGCAAAAAAACAATTGCCGACTGTATTTTCCAAATTAAATAAACGTGGCATTCCGTATATTGCAGTGATGGTGACCATGCTAGGTGCATTGCCAGGGTTATTGTCAGAGCAATTTGCACCCGAAACTATTTTCAAGAATCTTTTAGGTGTGGCTGCTTTCACTATGGTTGTAGTGTGGATGAGTATTTGCTGGAGTCAGTTTAATTTCCGTAGAGAATGGTATAAGGCAGGGCATCGTAAAGAAGAACTTGCTTTTTCAGCACCCCTATTCCCTATTGTTCCTATACTTGGTTTTATTTTCTGTTTTATTACCTGTATCAGTATGGTTTTTGATCCTGATATGATTGTGGGTTTTGTTTGCTGTCTGATTTTTATTGCGTGTTGTTATGCAAGTTATGCTTATTTATATAAAGACAAATTACCATCATCAGATTAAGTTGAATTAAATAGCTAAATCATAGAGAGCAGATTTTCATCTGCTCTTTTTTATATTCGTTAAAAAATCATTAACACTGTTATAGCCAGCATATTTTCCCGATATAAATCGTTGAAGCGATGAAAAACATAAATGTTGATGTTTATTTTGGATTGATCGGCTTACAATAGCAGCGATTGAGAATACTTAAGCCAGTATTTAAAAGTTTCAAATTAACGTGCAGCTTTGACTGCACGTTTATGTTTTTTATTCTTCCTGAAGGAGTGATCAGGGTGCGTCAAGCAACTGTTTATATTGATAGCGAAGCGCTGCAATATAATTTAAACCGTGTCAAACAACTTGCCCCAACTGCTAAAATTGTCAGCATGGTAAAAGCCAATGCATATGGGCATGGCGTAAAAGACTGCTTAGCCGCCTTAAATGAAACCGATGCATTTGGTGTTGCCTGTCTGGAAGAAGCTTTAGAGATTCGTGAATTGGGTTTTCAACAACCCATTACATTGATTGAGGGCATTTTTAGTGCCGATGAAATGACCACAGTCATTGAAAATAACATCGAAGTAGTTGTACATCACCAACTTCAACTCGATTGGTTACGTGCACATCGTCAAGCATATATTGCGAAAAATTTAAAAGTTTGGGTAAAACTAAACAGTGGTATGAACCGTTTAGGTTTTAAAGTGCCTGAGATTATTGAAGTAATTCACGCACTAAAAGCAGAAGGTTTTACCTGTGTATTAGCCATGCACTTTGCCAACGCTGATGCAGAAAATCATCCTTTAAATGAACAACAAAAAAATCAATTTCTACAGGTAAAAGCAGCCTGTGCACCGATTATGGCGTCATGCTGTAACTCTGCTGCAATTTTTAAATGGCCAGAACTCAATTTTGACTTTGTGCGTCCGGGTATCATGCTCTATGGCGCTTCACCTTTTGCAGACAAATCTGTGAATGAGTTAGACATCAAACCTGTCATGACGTTTAGCGCAGAAATTATTGCTTTAAACCATATTGAACAAGGTGAATCGGTCGGTTATGGCTCAACCTTTGTAGCAGATACAGCAATGGATATTGCTATTGTGTCTATTGGTTATGGAGATGGTTATCCACGTGCATTTCCAAAACAAAACTATGTTGCGATCAATGGACAGCCAACTCGTGTGATTGGTCGAGTGGCGATGGATATGATTGCTATTGATGTCACAGGATTAGATGCAGCATTAGGCACAGAAGTTGAACTTTGGGGTAAAAACCGTTTGGTTGATGATGTTGCTGACGCCAATGGCACCATCGGCTATGAATTACTTTGTCGTATGAGCGCACGTCCAGTGCGAAAAAAATTATAATAATCTTGGGTACTTAAAAGCATCCAAGCCTAGACTTGGATGCTTATTGACACATCATTTAAACTTGATCTGCATTGAGCTCATATAATTTAACTAAAAAATTATCAATCTCTTCATCTTTTAATTCATAAGGCTGGAAACCATCTAAGCCAAGTGATTTAAAATAATCATGCACATCACCACTGCGATTTACATATTTCATTGCCCATTTTGAAAAATGAGCCGTCTGAATCGTTTTAGGTTGAAAGTTGCGCAACTCAGAATGACGCTTGTCGGTTTTTAACTTTTCATATAAAAGTCTTATAGCGTCTTCATCACCTTCTAAACATTGAAAAAAATATTTATCGGCGAAATAAAGCACACCCGTAATGTCATGTTGCACATTAAAATCTCTCGCCTCTCCTAAAATATCTCTTAAATCCATTAAAATGTCGTTTTCTGATGAAGCTGAGGTACTTACATAACATAATTGAAACATGATTTTCTGCTTATTGTGTTCAGCTCGTTATCTTGAGTGAATATTTTAAATTTAAACATTTAAGAAGTTAATCTCGTCCTAAAATCAAATTTTCTTTTAACTTAAATGCACTTTTGTTTATTTAATATATTTAAAAAATATTTAAATAAACCTTAAGACAATATTTAAATTTATAAATTTAAGCAATCTTTTATTTCAACTTTTATTTAAAAAAATCCTCATTGGGAATTGGAAGGTCTTGTAAGCCTTTTTTCAAAGTTTCTGACCATTGTTTGCTAATATCTTGAAAATACGGTTCTTCTTCGGTAATTCTTTTCCCTTTTGGAATAATAAAAGAGTCTTTTTGATAAATAAGAGTATCTAATGGCATTCCAACTGACACATTTGAACGTAAAGTCGAATCAAATGAAATTAGAGCACAACGCAAAGCTTCATCCAAAGGAATATCATAACTTAATGCACGATCTAAAATCGGCTTACCATATTTACTTTCTCCTATCTGAAAATAAGGCGTATCGCTGGTTGCACAAATAAAATTGCCTTGTGGGTAAATATTATAGAGTTGCATTTCTTCACCCAAAATTTGCCCACCGATTAATAATGAACAAAAATAATTACTTTGCTCATGGGTGTCATCCGTCACATCTGCAATAACTTTACGCAAAATTTGCCCAACCAAACTGGCAACTTCAAACATGGTATTGGCACTATATAAATTTGGCTCTTGATTGAGTGCCAAATGATTTCTTAAATGTCCAATCACAGCTTGAGTTGTGGCGAGATTGCCAGAGGTCTGAATACAAATCATTCGCTCACCTTCACGCCCAAAAGTGTAAAGTTTACGAAACACAGAAATATGATCTACCCCAGCGTTAGTCCGTGTATCACTGATAAAGACCAAGCCATCTTTTAAACGAAGTGCGCAACAATAGGTCATAGATCTTCCTTATTTTTCTAGCAGATGAGCATCTATTGAACTCAATATTCGCTCAATTATAGTCGATTAGCATGCTAAAACTTGCACAATTGAATGCATAGACTCTATTCCTCCTTGTGAACGCACACCGCGCACAGGCGCAACATCCCAATAATCCCGCCCTACTGCAATATAAATATGCGCGCTTGGCTGAAACAATTGATTACTCACATCAAAACAATGCCATTGCCCATCAATAAAAGCTTCTGCCCATGCATGACTGGCGAGGTGAGCTTGATCATTGGCAAATAAATACCCCGATACATAACGAGCAGGAACAGCCAAAGCTTTTAACATCGCAATAAATACATGACTATGATCTTGGCAAACCCCTTGCTTTGCCTCAAAAGATTGAATCGCTGTATGCATCACGGTCGTACTTGCTGGTAAATATGGCATTTCATTTAAAATCGCTGTAGCCAAGGATTTTAAATTTTGCACGCTTACATAAGGTACATATTTCTGTGCAAATTGCAGCATCTCAGGTGTATACGCTGTAAATGTCGTAGGTTGTAAAAAATGGATTGGATCAATATTGGAGTCGATTCCAAATACATTCTTTTGATCAATTTCAACCACACCCTGTGCCATGATCATCAAGCCTGAATATTCAAAGCGCTGGGTAGCTGTCATCCAGATATTATCAAACTGATCTTTTTGACTGGTATTTTCTCCAGGAACACTAATGTTCCAATACTGTACCTGTTGATGATGATTGCTTTGTGGCATCATTTTAATATACTGAATACTGTTTTTTGCAGGCGCAGTATATTGATAATAGGTTTGGTGATTGATCATCAGTTTCATGCGGCATCCATTTCAAATAAGTTTTGCATATGGTCACTAAAATGATAAAAACTATTACAATCAGGGGTTTGTTTCAGTTGTTGCCAAGCATTTTCTAAACTTGTCCAACCGATGTCATAAAGTTGTTCAATTAATTGATCAAGTTCAGCCAATATTTCACCACGGTTTTGTTGTAGACGAATGTGTCGATCTAGTTGTTCGATCTTTTGACCTAAGCAGAAAAACATGAATAACGTTTCATTGGCTTCTGCCTCAAGCACATCATTGCATTCAACCGCAACATCACAAATATAAGCAGCATGTTGTTCCGCTTGGTGTAATAATTGATTTAATTCAGCAAAACAATGTGCGGACAACACACCGCGTAAATCATGAATATTATTTTTAGCATTTTGAAATTGTTGGTGAAATGAAGCAGGTTGTTCCTGATCTAAAATTAATTCATTTAAAGAAAAAGCATCAAATGCAGGTAAACAAAACGCATGTGCGTATTGCCTGGCTGCCTCATCATCACTAAAGGGAAATAAGCTGCACGAATATTGGATACGGGTTAAATAACGCCCTAACCAAAAAATATGTTGTGCATCGCTGCTTAACAAAATCATTTTTTATTCTCCTAATGTTTGCATCAGTTATGCAATTGATCAAGCACCCATGTGTCCTTAATTCCGCCACCTTGAGAGGAATTCACTACCAATGAGTCCTTTTGCATTGCAACACGTGTTAAACCACCAGGTACAATTTCTGTCCGCTCAGGCGAACTTAAAATAAATGGTCGCAAATCGACATGACGTGCTTCGATGCCATCTTCAGTCAGTGTCGGGGAAATTGATAAATCTAAAATAGGCTGAGCAATATATGCATGGGGCGTTGTGATTAATTTTTGCCTAAAACAAGCAAGATCAGCATCACTGGCTTGAGAACCAATTAACATCCCATACCCGCCCGAACCTTGGGCTTCTTTGATCACCAAACGATCCATATGCGCTAAAACATAAGCTAAATGTTCGGGATCACGACAAGAATAGGTCGGCACATTGTGTAAAAGTGCCTGTTCACCTAGATAAAATTCAATCATTTTATCCACATAAGGATAAATAGATTTATCATCTGCAACACCTGTTCCCGGTGCATTGGCAATCACCACTTGTTGTTTTAAATATGCCGACATCAGTCCTGCAACACCCAAAATACTATCGGGTCTAAAACAAAGTGGATCGAGAAAGTCATCATCAATACGTCTATAAACTACATCAACTTGTTGCCGACCTCGGACAGTTTTCACATAAAGTCTGTCGTTCTCAACATAAAGGTCACGTGATGTTACTAAAGGAACACCCATTTCCCTTGCAAGAAAAGCATGCTCATAATAGGCACTGTTAAATCGTCCAGGTGTTAAAACCACGATAAAAGGTGAGTCAACATAGGCACTTTCTGCTAAAACTTGTTTTAATAAAATAGGATAATGTTCAATACCTTGTAAACTCGCCTGACATAATTCAGGCATGATTTTTTGGCTAATTTTACGACTTTCTAACATATAAGACACCCCTGAAGGCGTTCTTAAATTATCTTCAAGCACATAGAACTCACCTGTGCGATCTCGTACTAAATCGACCCCACTGATTTGGCTGTATACTTGCCCTTTTACATGAAAATTCAACATATGCGGCTGAAAAGCCTCATGACCAAATACCTGTGCTTTCGGGATAATGCCTGCATTTAAAATCTCGGCATCATGATAAATATCATGTAAAAATAGATTTAAAGCTTGAACCCGTTGTGTACAACCCGCTGCGATTTTTGCCCATTGTTTTTTTGCAATGACCCGAGGAATCATGTCAAAAGGAATGCTACGCTCCAAATTTTCAGATTCGCTATACACTGTAAATGTAATCCCGTGATAAGCAAAATGGGCTTTGGATACATCATTGAGTTGTTGTAATTCCTGTAAACTATGCTGTGCTAACCATATTTCTATTTTTTGGGTGATTTCTATAGGAAGTTGCACATCATCACAAAGCTCATTAAAAAACTGGGTTTGAATTTGCTTTAAAAGTGCATGACCTGAAGGAGTTGGCACAGTGGATACATTTAAACCGCCTTGAGTTTCTAAGTGTTCTATTCTCGTGATCGGCATTGTAAAATGATCGAGACTTGAATTTGTAAGATAATCTTCTTTAAACATACAAACCTCTATTTTTGTGATGAATTGTCACTTGATATAAGCAACAACAATGCCAAAATATTTCATTGTTTTGATTATTAATTCAGCAATCACATAAACACTCAAGTATAGTTTTGCGCAAACTTGTTTCAAAATATAGACAGAGTTTTTCTAGAATAAGTCTTGCTTAACTGTCTGATATTTCCTATTGTTATTCAGGTTTATTTCTTTTATTCGCTGATGTTGTAACTGAATTATGTCTTCTCAAGAAAAAGAAACGTCAAATAGCCTCTACCGTCAGTGGCAAATTTTATCTCGTCTGTCTACTGGAAAATGGATGGGCACCCGTGAATTACAAGAAGCTCTAGAACGTGAAGGAATTGAAATCAGTTTACGCACCATTCAGCGTGATTTAAACCAAATTGCACAGCGCTTTCCAATTGAAAGTAATAAAACAGTGCCTCAAGGTTGGCGTTGGCGTTCCGATGCCCCAATTCAAAGCTTACCGCATATGACCAGTTCACAAGCGGTTACTTTTATGATGGTAGAAGAACATCTTAATCACTTATTGCCACCCAGTTTAATCGAAGAAATGAATCCTTGGTTTGATTTAGCGCGCCGCAGTTTGTCCACACAAAATAATGTTCGCCAATGGATCAATCGTGTGCGTATTGTGCCTGCGAATCAGCCCGTAATTCCTCCGATCGTTGAACGCCAAGCGCAGCAAGCCATTTATGAAGGTTTATTACAGGACAAGCAAATCGAATGTGTTTATCGTGCACGTGGGCATGCTGGTGAAGAAAAAACCTATATTTTAAATCCGCTTGGTTTGGTACAAAAAGGTGCAATTATTTATCTTATCTGTACCCGCCATGATAAATCTGAAGTACAAACCTTTGCTTTACATCGGTTTAAATCTGCCACTGTCTTAGATAGCCGTGCGTTGCATCCTGTTGATTTTGATATTGATGCTTATATCGACTCTGGCGCACTTGGTTTCCGGGTAGACTTCAACAAACCGACTGAAAATGTCGAATTAAAATTGGTAATGCATGAGGATGATGCGCAATATTTTACTGAAAGTCAGCTCAGCAAAGCACAAAAAGTTAAAAAACTGAATGATGAACTGTATGAAGTCAGCGCAATCGTACCCTTCACTTCACAGTTGGTGTGGTGGCTTAGAAGTTTTGGTAAAAAATTAATTCGTATTGAGCCTATTGAAGTTTTTAATGCAGTACATGAAATAGAATAAAAAAAGAGCCCCCGCAGGCTCTTTAAAATATTCTCAAGTTTTTTATTATATTAAAACTGATGAAGTAAACTCACAACTTGCTTCATCATAAAATTATTGGAGAATGAAAATAACCTGTAAATTTAGCAGGCTAAATCACCTGTATTGAAACGGATACTTTTCATCGTCATAAGCTTTAACCTCGTGTGAAGAACATAAAATAAATTTAATGCAAACTTTATCGATTGTGAAATAAGTGATTCTGCAAATCTATGCTGATTTTTTATTAAACACTTATTTTGCTATTTTTAGCATTAAAGCAAAAAAGTGAGTATTTATATGGGGAACTTTTGATAAATATAAATAAAAAATATTCCCCAAAGTACGCTACAAATACCTAAACTCGGAACATAACTAATTTCTACTTGTCTAAATTAAATGTTGTACTAATTTACTTATTAAAAAGAATTTGTAGAGAAGATCAGGACAAGGAACTAAAGTAATTTTCCAACAATGATTCAACCATTTCCTTACCTCTAAGTTGCTCAATCCAAACCGTAGGAATAGCATCGAAACCAAAATATAAACCCGCTATGCCACCTGCAACACAAGCCGTTGTATCCGTATCACGACCTAAAGCAATTGCAGTTTTTATTACCTCTTGATAAGTCGGTTGTTGCAAAGCAAACCGTGCTGATTTTAAACAATCGACTACATAGCCACTGCCTGTGTTTGTTCCCATTTCATCAGGACGAATATAAAATTCAAGTTGTTCTAAATCCTGCGGTTGATTTTGATAATATTCACGCAAAGTTAAAACTGCTTGCTCCCAACCATCATTAATATTCGAACCTTTTAAAATCGCTCTTGTCCATAAACAATACAGCGCACAGCAAACTTTTGAACGCAAATGTGCATGCGTGATATGGGATTGTGCATAGGCATCTTGAATCAGTTGTTCATCAGAACCTTGATGCCAAATTGCTAAAGGCAGAACACGCATGAGTGAGCCATTCCCATTGGCAAGCTCATCATTTTTAGCAACTTTATTTAAAGGCACACCTGTCAAATATTGTCGAATAGCATCAGCAGTTTGTACACCCACATCAAAAACTTCAAAATCCACCGCCATATAACCATGTTGATACCAATTACATAAGCGATTCATAAAGTCTTCTGGATTCAGTTGATTTCTATAAAGTAATGAGTCTAACAAACATAAAGCTTGTGCACCGTCATCAGACCATGTTCCAAATGGAATTTTTGGATAAGTTTTTTGAAAATTTTTTGGTGTGATCATATCGATTTGATCATAAGGAGGTAATTGTTCAGGCAAGTTAAATTCATACGGAACACCAACAGCATCACCAATAAGTAATCCGTAAATTGCACCTTTGAGTTGGTCTTGTTTTGTCATTTTACATTTATGCCTAAAATATACACCAATTATAGTGTCATAAAGTCAATAATAATTCAATGTATACTGTCAAGTCTGTGAAATGCATTGTTGATTTGAGAAAAACCATGCTTTAATTGAAAATTAAAATGCTTAACACACTAGCGAAAATAAAAAATGAATCAACGTACAAATACCACAAATGAATGCAAATTTAGAACGCCTATCCTTCTTCTAAGCAGCTCAATATTGCTGCTTGGTTGTGGTGGAGGCAGTAGCTCAGATAATGCTATTCAACCTCAAGCTGTCAACCAAGCAGAGATTTTTTTAAGTCTTTCACAGTCAAATCAACAAACTACTTTTAATTTATTAAATAAAAATGCGATCAAAATAGAAGATCACCAACAAAAAGCACCTTATCTTTACCAACAACGCTTTGATCGCCATGAAAATAACTTTAATAAATCTTTACGTTTTATTTACTCATTTCAGGATAAAACTACTGACTATGAGTTATTGGTTAATATGGATGATGCTAAAACACAACAAAAATGGATTCAATTAACTAGGAAAACAGCTCAAGGTGATTCATATTATGACTGTAATGAAACTCAACCTTGTAAGGGTATTAATTTTCAACTTGATGAAAAGACAGGTAAAAGTAAAATAGAATTCAATAATACATACTTATATCACGGCAATGAAAATATCCAATTAAAAGGCTATGTTATTGGAGAGTTAGCTGAAGCTCCTACCACTGTAAAAATTCCAACATCTCTTCAACACCAATTGCAAACTGATTATAATTTGAATTTTACAAATCCTTATCGCAGCGAAAATCTAAATTATCAAAGCATGAAATTTACCAATCATAACGAAGTATATTTATCCACAGATTTTGAGGGGTCTACACCAATTGAAGTATATGTTTTAAATAATCAAGTGAGAAATGCAATATATTACGGAGCAGGTGGTTTCTTAAAAACTATAAATTGGGCTTTTGATGCTTCTTTGGACGCCAATAATCCTCCAAATTTTGACCCTAAAAATTATATCGTAACTTTCAATAAAACCAAACTCAACACGACTAGCCTTATGAATACCCCCTCTGATAACCGAATTATATTTATGAATGGCACTGTTGGACCTTAAACTCAACATAATAAGAAACCCGCACTCAGCGGGTTTCTTATTTCAAATTAAAATCCTAAGCAGATTTTTTCGCTGCATTATTCTTACGAATCGTAATCATCACCAACTGAACTGCCGCTGGTGTCACACCAGGAATACGACCTGCCTGAGCCAATGTTTCAGGACGCACATCTTTTAATTTCAACGTAATTTCACGAGATAAACCCGAAACTACATCATAATCAAAATCAGCAGGAATACGAGTTTCTTCCAAACGTTTCATTTGTGCAACATCTTCTTGCTGGCGGTTGATATAACCAGCATATTTCACTGCAATTTCAATTTGCTCACCGACAAATGCAGTTACTTCTGAGTTTGTCAGTTCAGCAATTTGCGCAAAGTTAATATTTGGACGTTTTAACAAATCAATCGCATTGGTTTCTTTTGACAGATCATCGCCTGTCATTTCGACGAATTTTTTACCTAAAGGATTGTTGGGTGCAGCCCAGAGATGCTGTAAACGTCCTGTTTCTTTCTCTACTGCTTCCATTTTTTCGCAGTAATTTGCCCAACGCGCATCATCGACTAAGCCCATTTCACGACCAATAGGCGTTAAACGCTGATCAGCATTATCTTCACGAAGCATCAAACGATATTCCGCACGAGAGGTGAACATGCGATACGGTTCTTTAGTACCTAATGTAATCAAGTCGTCAACCAACACACCAATATATGCTTCATCACGTTTTGGTGTCCATTGCTCTTGATCCCACGCACGGCGAGCAGCATTCAAACCTGCCAATAAACCTTGCGCACCTGCTTCTTCATAACCTGTTGTACCGTTAATCTGACCAGCAAAGTACAAGTTATTGATGGCTTTGGTTTCTAATGAGAATTTTAATGCTTGAGGATTAAAATAATCATATTCAATCGCATAACCCGGACGAAGAATGTGTGCATTTTCCATACCACGAATCGAACGAACCAATTCAAACTGCACATCAAAAGGTAAAGACGTTGAAATACCATTTGGGTACAACTCGTGTGTATCTAAACCTTCAGGCTCTAAGAACACTTGATGCGAATTTTTATCGGCAAATTTATTGATTTTATCTTCAATGGATGGGCAATAGCGAGGCCCAACACCTTCGATCACCCCTGTATACATCGGTGAACGGTCTAAACCACCACGAATAATCTCATGCGTACGTTCATTGGTATGCGTAATATAGCAATTTACTTGTTCAGGATGCATGGTCACATCACCCATAAACGACATGGTTGGTGATGGGAAATCGCCCGGTTGTGGCATCATCACAGAGAAATCAACTGAACGCGCATCGATACGTGGTGGTGTACCTGTTTTTAAACGACCAACTGGAAGATTTAACTCACGTAAACGTGCTGCCAATGAAATTGAAGGAGGATCACCCGCACGACCACCAGATGCGTTATTTAAGCCGACATGAATCACACCACCTAAGAATGTTCCTGTGGTTAGCACAACTGTTTTGGCATCAAAGCGAATACCCATTTGGGTCACAACACCTTTTACAGTGTCACCTTCAACCAATAAATCATCGGCCGCTTGTTGGAAAATATCTAAATTGGCTTGATTTTCTAAAGTCTGACGAATTGCAGCTTTATAACGGATACGGTCTGCTTGGGCACGTGTGGCACGTACTGCTGCGCCTTTACGTGAATTTAAAATACGAAACTGGATACCGCCTTTATCGGCAGCCAATGCCATTGCACCGCCTAGCGCATCAATCTCACGTACAAGATGTGATTTGCCAATGCCACCAATCGCTGGGTTACAGCTCATCTGCCCTAAAGTCTCAATGTTATGAGTAAGGAGTAAAGTCTGTCGCCCCATACGTGCCGCAGCAAGCGCTGCTTCGGTACCTGCGTGACCGCCACCGATAACAATGACATCGTAAACTTTAGGATAATGCATAGTGGTAAATTGAGAGATAAAAATAATGACCGCATATTATAGCAAGTTTTTATTATATGTTTGATGATGTTTTACAAAATTTGTTTAGCTGTTTTTATGCCAATATTACATATCTTGACATTTTGTATCAGTACTCACATATAACTCGGTTTAATTTTTCCAAGATTTTCAGTAGTATAATTTTCGAACGCATTTTTTCAACCATCAATTCATTACTAACAAGTAAAAGGAATCTTGTCATGAAAAATACGATGTCAAAAATATTGGCTGCAACATTATTTAGTTCTTTTGCTTTCTCATTCGCTCATGCAGCAGATGAAAACTCAAGTAAAGCTGAAATCAACAAACAAATTCAAGTTTGTAAAAACAAAAAACAAGGGGATTGGGTGGTTTATGCCAACAAAGGCGTAACCTTCAATGGTACTTGTGAGCCAAATGAAAATGGTAAATTACAATTTACTTTCCCAGCGCCTCCAGCAGGTGCATCAGCTGCAGTACAAGCTGAACCAACTGCTGTAGAAAATGTACCAGCAGCAGAACCAGCTCCAGCAGCAACTGAACAAACTCAACAAGCAGCGCCTGAAGCTGCACCTGCAACAGCTGAGCAAACTCAACAAGCCAATCCTGAAGCGGCTGTAGAAGCACCTGCTCAAGCACAATAAAAGCTAAAGCTAAAATTTATAAAATCTATATTTTATAAATGATGCTAAAAAAGCGATCAACTTAGGTTGATCGCTTTTTTATGGGCTTATAATTTTGATGCGGTGATATCAATATAACTAGGCTGATAAAATAAAAAATTTTATTTCACTTATACTTACGTTTTTATTGCATTTTTTTATTCCACTTTTCTAGAAATCGTTTAGGCTAAAACAAGGAAGATATAAAACAACAAAAAGGAAGCGTTATGGATTCAGGAATAATCACGATTATGTTACCACTAGCCCTTGCCATCATTATGATTGGTCTAGGTTTAGAGTTAACCTTAAAAGATTTTGCACGTGTCGGTAAACATCCCAAAGCAGTGCTGATTGCTTTATTTTGTCAATTGGTGTTATTGGTCGGCATCGCTTTTATTTTATGTAAAATTTTGGCTTTACCGCCCTTATTGGCAGTCGGTTTGATGTTGCTGGCTGCATCACCCGGTGGAAGTACCGCCAATTTATTTAGCTATTTATTTAAAGGTGATATTGCACTCAATATTACCCTAACTGCAATAAACTCTGTCATTGCAGCCTTTACTTTACCAATCATTGTTAATTTTGCAATTCAACATTTTATGAATGACGGTCAGCAAATTACCCTCCAATTCAGCAAAATTTTACAAGTATTTGCCATTATCATTGTCCCTGTTTGTATTGGAATGTTGATTCGACATTTTGCTCCACATTTCACAGAAAAACTGAATAAGCCTCTGCGGATTTTTGCGGTGCTGTTTTTAGTGCTGATTATCATCGGCGCAATTATCAAGGAACGACATCAAATTTTAGAATATTTAACACAAGTCGGTTTAGCCACTGTTTTATTCTGCATAGCCAGTTTGATGATTGGTTACTTTGTGCCACGTTTATTGGGTATTAACAGTGCACAAGCACGTGCTTGTGCTTTTGAAATTGGCATTCATAACAGTACATTAGCGATGACTTTAGCACTTACTGTACTTGCTAATACAACTATTGCCATGCCAGCAGCAGTGTATTCTATATTTATGTATGTTTTCGCTGCAGTGTTTGGCATGTTATTAAATAAATTTAATCCTATTCAACTACCTACCCCCTCTTTGGTTGAAAATAAATAGTTCAATATCGCACAGTAGCAAGGAAATGTATTTTCCAGAAAATAAGAGAATCTCAGTATTCTCTTATTTTTCGCTGTGAATCAGATTCGATTGGGCTACAATATTGCTTTGATGAAAATAAATTAGGTTCTACATCGTGAAGTGGTTACAAATTCATATTACTGTTGAGAAGTCACAAGTTGACTTTACTGAAACATTACTTAGTTCATTGGGCGCAGTCAGTGTGACTTTAGATGATGCTGAAAACCAAGATTTGTTAGAACCACTTCCAGGTGAAACACCACTTTGGAACAAAGTCATTGTTACTGGCATTTATGCGCAAGAAGATGATGAGGAAATTGATGTTGCTGCTTTAGAAACATTTATTCGTACTCAGCTTCCAACCGAACCGATGCGTAGTGAGTTTTTAGAAGACCAAGAATGGGAACGCACTTGGATGGATGCTTATGAGCCCATTCAAATCGCTGAGAAATATTGGATTGTACCTGAGTGGATGGAAGCGCCTGAAGCAGATGCAGTGAATATCAAACTTGATCCAGGTCTTGCTTTCGGTACAGGCAATCATGCTTCGACATTCTTATGCTTACAATGGTTAGGTCAAACCGATGTTAAAGATAAAATCGTGATCGACTATGGTTGTGGTTCAGGCATTTTAGCAGTTGCAGCACTACTGTTAGGGGCTAAAAAAGCATATGCAACCGATATCGACCCACAAGCTGTTTTAGCGACACAACAAAATGCAGAGCTAAATGGTGTCCTAGATCGACTCTATGTTGGCTTACCTGAAGCGTTTAACCAAGAACTTGCAGGTCAAAAAGCAGATGTATTTGTAGCAAACATTTTGGCAGGCCCTTTGATGATGCTTGCGGAAGAGTTCTCAACTTTAATTAAACCTGAGGGAGAGTTCGCACTTGCAGGTGTAATTGAAGAGCAAGTATCTGATGTTTCTGATGTTTATTCTCAGTTTTTTGATATAGTAGAGGTCGAAAAACGTGATGAAAATTGGTGTCGTATTTCTGGAAAACGTCATCAAGCTTAAATAGAAGAAATGATGAGCTTATGAGTGATAAACAAACCCGCTGCCCAGATTGCTTAACTTTATATAAAGTTTCTGTCATGCAACTTACAATTGCTGAAGGTATGGTTTGTTGTCCCAAATGTTCAACTGAATTTAATGCTTTATTGAACTTAGTACAGACCTCTACAGACCCAGATCAAAATACATCTGCAACAACTACAGATGCTCCAGTTTCTTTTAATCAAGTAGCAACAAGTGATTTATCCCAGTTTAATATTGGACATGAAACGATTACTGAGTTTTTTAATCGTAAAATTCAAAACTCTAATATTGATCTACGCACTTATTTAAATACATTGAAATTTGTTGAAGATAGCGCAGTTAATGTGTTTCCTTCTTTACATTTAGCCACCCATCATCACCAACAACCCCATCAACACATCCAAAAAACACGCTTGTATTATGTGATGTGGACATTGATTAATATTGCGTTGGTTTCTATTCTCAGTTTTCAAATATTATGGTTTAACCCTAATCTCTTAGACCGCTATCCTATTTTGAATAGTATTTTTACACAAACCTGTTCTGTACTACGCTGTGAAACCATCGATCAACGTTATAAACAGATTCAAATTAAAAATCTCCAAGTTAAAGCACTCAATCCCCAAGAAACAGAATTTTCTGGACAATTACTCAATCAGTTTTCCAAAAGTTTAGAATTACCACTGATCAAAGTGACTGTATATAAAGACAATACAAAAATTAAAACCTTTATTGTGTCTGCACAAGACTATTTAGTGAATAGCTTATCTGGAATTAAACGTATTCCCCAAAATAGTCCTTATGCATTTAAATTTGAACTTCCGATTCAGAAAAATAGTATTGACAGTTGGGAATTAGAAATTATTCACCCTTAAGATTGAAAAAAACTATAAAAAAATTAAAAAAAATGTAGTTTTCTTGCTCACTTTTTCTTAGACAATGGTATCATACGCGCCACGAAAGCTTTGTACCACAAACTCCTCGCAATTTTTCACAACAAATACAGTCTTGTCCATGTGCTTAATCCATCATTTTGCGCATCAGGGATTATTTTTGTTTTAAAGCGATCTGTAACAATTATTAATGTATTGTTACGCTTATTTTTCGCTCAATTGTGTAAGTTGTGGCAAGCTAATTGTTCCTAGTTTTAGAGCCAACCGTTTTAGGATCTAAAACGGAGCTCAATATTTTTTAGACCACATTTATATTACTTTATCCAAGTAGTATCTGATTTTCGGATTAACTCGCATGAATAGCAAATCTCCTATTTTTACTGCACAATCTGATGTCGCTCTTCGTATTCACGTAGATCGCGCAGTTCGTCACTATTTTGCACAATTGCAAGGTGAGCAACCATCTCAAGTGTACGACATGGTGCTAGCAGAAATGGAGAAACCTCTTTTATCTGTTGTTTTAGAATATACTCGCGGTAATCAAACACGTGCTGCTGAAATTCTAGGCCTTAACCGTGGGACTTTGCGTAAAAAGTTAAAAGCTCACGGTTTAATGAGTGAATAAATGATAAAATGCTCACGGCTTACGTGGGCATTTTTTTTACCTACGTTTTGCCTATTTGTTTAAATCTCTAGACTTAAGAACTGTTGACGAAGATCATGACTATTAAACGCGCTTTAATCTCTGTTTCAGATAAAACTGGAATCGTTGAATTTGCCCAAAACCTTGCTGCTCTTGGGGTGGAAATTTTATCTACAGGTGGTACATACAAGTTGCTAAAAGACAACAATGTTACTGTCGTTGAAGTTTCAGAGCATACTGGTTTTCCAGAAATGATGGATGGTCGTGTGAAAACACTACATCCGAAAATTCATGGAGGGATTCTAGCTCGCCGTGGTCTAGATGAAGCTGTGATGGCAGAACATAACATCGATGCGATCGATTTAGTTGTGGTAAATCTTTATCCGTTTGCTGCAACTGTCGCTAAACCAAACTGTTCACTTGCTGATGCAATCGAAAATATCGACATCGGTGGGCCAACCATGGTGCGTGCGGCGGCGAAAAACCATGCATCTGTTGGCATCGTGGTCAATGCTTCTGACTATGCAACGGTCATTGATGAATTAAAAGCAAATGCTACTTTATCCCATGCAACGCGTTTTGATTTAGCGGTGAAAGCATTTGAACATACAGCACAATACGACGGTATGATTGCGTCTTACTTAGGCGCTCGTGTGGGTAAAGAACAAGGTGAAGCTGATCAGTTTCCACGTACGTTCAATACACAACTCAACAAAGCACAAGATTTACGTTACGGTGAAAACCCACATCAGTCTGCAGCTTTCTATGTAGAATCAACTGCGACAGAAGCATCTGTTTCAACTGCGAAACAACTTCAAGGTAAAGAACTGTCTTATAACAATATCGCAGATACCGATGCAGCGCTTGAATGTGTTAAATCATTCGCCAAACCTGCTTGTGTGATCGTAAAACACGCAAACCCATGTGGTGTTGCTGTATCGTTAGATGGTATCCAAGCGGCTTACGACCTTGCTTATGCAACGGATCCTGAATCAGCTTTCGGTGGCATCATTGCGTTCAACCGTGAATTAGACGTTGCAACTGCACAAGCCATTGTTGATCGTCAATTCGTTGAAGTGATCATTGCACCAAGTATCGCGGATGGCGTACTTGAAGTGACTGGTGCGAAGAAAAATGTTCGTGTACTTGTCTGTGGCGAATTACCAAAAATTGATGAGCGCAAAGCACAACTTGATTACAAACGTGTCAACGGTGGTTTACTGGTTCAAGATCAAGACTTAGGTATGATCACTAAAGATGATCTAAAAGTTGTGACGAAACGTGCACCAACCGAACAAGAAATTGATGATCTCATCTTTGCTTGGAAAGTTGCAAAATATGTGAAGTCAAATGCCATTGTGTATGCGAAAAATCGTCAAACCATTGGCGTTGGTGCAGGTCAAATGAGCCGCGTAAACTCTGCACGTATTGCTGCGATCAAAGCTGAACATGCTGGTCTAGTGGTTGAGGGTGCTGTTATGGCATCGGATGCATTCTTCCCATTCCGTGATGGTATTGATAACGCAGCGAAAGCTGGTATTAAATGCATCATTCAACCGGGTGGTTCTATGCGTGATGAAGAAACCATTGCTGCTGCTGATGAAGCTGGTATTGCAATGGTCTTCACAGGAATGCGCCATTTCCGTCACTAATGAATTAGAAATCGTATTTATTAATCCCCCTAAATCCCCCTTTGTAAAAAGGGGGACTTTTCACAAATAAAAGTATGTTTTTATTGGTGAAACCCCTCTTTTTTATAGGGTGAGAAGCATGGCTTCGCAAGGTGGGATTCTTTTCTTTAAGGGATTTGTAGATGAACATTTTAGTTTTGGGTAGTGGTGGTCGTGAACATGCGCTTGCATGGAAAATTGCACAAGATGAAAAAGTAACAAAAGTTTTTGTTGCACCAGGTAATGCTGGAACTGCAACTGAACATAAATGTGAAAATGTTGCCTTAGATATTCTTGATAATCCTGCAATCATCGATTTCGCAAAAAATAATGCAATTGATTTAGTCATTGTTGGTCCAGAAGCACCTTTGGTAAATGGTGTCGTGGATGCAGGTCGTGCAGCGGGTCTTAAAATTTGGGGACCAACACAATATGCCGCACAACTTGAAGGTTCCAAAGCATTTGCCAAGCATTTCTTAAAACGCCATAACATCCCGACTGCTTTCTATGATGTGTTTACAGAAGTAGATACAGCGAAAGCATTTGTAGAGAAAAATGGTGCGCCTATTGTGATCAAGGCAGATGGTCTTGCTGCAGGTAAAGGCGTCATTGTTGCAATGACTAATCAAGAAGCATTTGATGCGATTGACGACATGCTTGCAGGCAACAAATTTGGTGATGCTGGCTCTCGTGTTGTGATCGAAGAATTCCTTGCAGGTGAAGAAGCATCTTTCATTTGTATGATTGATGGCGACAATATTTTACCAATGGCGACTTCGCAAGATCATAAACGTATCTTTGAAGGTGACCAAGGTCCAAACACTGGCGGTATGGGTGCGTACTCTCCTGCTCCAGTTGTGACTTCAGACGTTTTCAAAAAAACCATGGATGAAGTCATGCGTCCAACGGTTGAAGGCATGAAAAAAGATGGACATGTTTATACAGGTTTCTTGTATGCAGGCTTAATGATTGATGAACAAGGTCAACCCAAAGTGATCGAATTCAACTGTCGTTTTGGCGACCCTGAAACTCAACCAATCATGATGCGCTTAAAATCATCATTGGTTGATTTGGTTGAAGCTGGCATTGAAGGCAATTTACCTGCTGAAGCTGAATGGGATGAGCGTAAAACTGTAGGTATTGTACTTGCATCTAAAGGCTACCCTGAAACCTCTAGCAATGGTGATGTGATTTCAGGTTTAGACACCAAAATGACTGATGCCAAAGTATTTCACGCAGGTACGAAAGCACTTGAGAATGGTGACATCGTAACTGCGGGTGGTCGTGTACTTTGCGTGACTGCTTTAGGTCATACCATTGGTGAAGCACAAGCAAAAGCGCTTGAACTTTGTGAAAAAGTGACTTTTGATGGTGTTCAATACCGTAAAGATATTGGTTACCGTGCGATTGCACGTGAAAATGCTTAATCATTTCCGTATAAAAATTAAACCCGCTTAGGCGGGTTTTTTATTGCTCACTCTATCCAAGAATCACAATCATTTCACATTCACTTCACGCTAAATTGACACTAATACAGGATTATCATTGCAATATTCTTTGAATCATTGTCTATGTCTACTTTTCTTTATATTACTTTCTTTTTTGCAATTTCAATTATTTTAATAATGTCGAGATATGATCAAAAATATAAAAATACTGCAATTCACCTATTTATAAAGCGTTAGATCGCAATTTGCTTACTACCATTTGTATGGTTCATATTTATTATAGATTTAGGACAGAATAATGCTAATGGTTCAGCTGTACTCGGAGAAGCCATAATTATACTGATTTCACCATTTTTAGTAATTTTTAGTTTTCTTCTAGGACACATTTTTTTCATTGCCACATTCATGTGTATACATCACATATTTCAGAAAATCCAGAAGAAAACCACCCATTTTATGCCAAGCATTATCCTCAGTGTATTGTTTATGATTATCTTATTAGAGTTGATTTGGTGGGGAATGTTTAATTCAGAAAAATCTATTCCGCTTCATATTTACACATGGAATATTGTAATACTGACTTTCCCTTGGCTCCCAGTTATTGGAACGCTGTTTATGCAAAAATTGAAATCACAAAAAATTAAATAATCATTCTGAAACTCATATTTTAAAATAAACATGTTATTTTTTCATTTTATAAACTCAGTTTTCTTGAGATTATACAATTAAAAGTGTACTAAAATTCACCATAAAACCAAATTTATAAAATATTATTCCAAATAAATTTGACGTTGAATACGAATGACTCGTTGCTTAAATCTTTGTGTTAAAGCATATAAAATAAGACTTAACACCAAAAATAATATAGAAATACCCAATAAAACCTTTTGAATCATTGCGGACCAATACTGTGCATTTTCAATACGCGGCTGTAATTTTTCAGTACTTGCTGTAACGGATTTTCCATAAACCGCATGTTGCATTGCCCATAATTGTTCTGACTTAAAACCATATTCAAAAAAATGTGGATCGGTACGTTCAGCTTGAACCAATTGTGCAACATACGCTGTTGCCACCTCTTGATCTTGCGGTTTATGCAATAATGCAGCTTGTCCTAGCAAATAGGCTTGTACAGGTTGTGCTGTTTCAGATTGGCGCAAATACTGGAAAATATGACTTTGTTGAATATTACGATCATAATGCACCAGTTTTTCATAGACAGATTGTTCATTGTCTTTCCAATCATATTGCACATAAGTTAAACCTGCCCATAAAACTGCAAATGCAATGAGCCAAGCCACAAACTTAAGTACAAAAGATTGAAAGCGCACTAAGAAAAAACGAAATTTCTTTAAAAAACTTACAATAAAAAACGCGCCAATGAATGACACTACGACTTTTAGCAATAGCCATCCAAACCATGAAAATAAATTCATAAGATAATTTGGCTGATCAACATAAGCCTGTAAATTTTGATCAACACTTAAAGGAATATGCAGTTGAGAAATATTTTGTGTTAAACCTAAAAAATGAAAAACCACATCCTGCTGAATAAACAAACTTAAAGCTGTTGTGATAAAAACCACACAACTCAATACTGTAAATGCAGTCAACTTACTCTGACGTTGCTTTAAACGCATTAAACCAGTTTTCAAATCTGCTGACTGCACAGGATAGTCATTTTTAAGTGACAATATATTCTCCTAAAAAATTAAGATGAATGTGTATTTTCCAAAACCAATTGTTTCAAATTACTTTGCAAAGCACGAATTCGCTCAGACGCTTCCTCACGTTTTTGTACGCCTTCTTTCTGGATTTGAATCACATCATTAACAGTTTTAATGAGGGTATTTTGCACATGTTCAAGGGTTTCAATATCAATCACGGAACGTTGATTGGCTTTTGCGGTATCGACTGAGTTCTGATGCAACAAATCTGCATTGCGCTTTAATAAATCATTGGTTGCATCATCAATGGTATTTGCCAATTGCACACTATTACGCTGCTCATGTAGAGAAATCGCTAGACTAATTTGATTTTTCCAAGCAGGTAAAGTGATGTTTTTAATCGCATAAAACTTATCGACCAACATCATATTATTAGATTGAATAATACGAATCATCGGCAATGTTTGCATAGCAGACTGTTGCAATACTTGTAAATCACTCACCCGTTTTTCTAAATTATTCGCCAAATGATTCAAATCATAGATACGCTGATGGGTTTGTTGATCTTGCTCTTGTGTCGTAAGCGTTGAAATTTCTTGCTGTAATTCTTGCTGCTTTAACTTTCCTGCCGCAATATAAACGCCGAGTTGCTTATATTCATCTTGTACCGAGTCAAACATTTTATCTAATGTGCTGACACGTGCTTTTAAGCCATTTTGCGAAGTTTCAATTTCTTTAACTAAATTGTCGATCTGCTCTTTGGTCGAATTAAAATGTTGATCAAAACTTTGTTTTGCTCCTTTAAACTTACTCAAAATACTGCCAAAAAAGCCTGAATTTTTAGATTGATTTAAAATACTCGTGGTATTTAATTGCTGTGCAACTTGCACAACTTGATTGAGTTTTTGCCCTGTTGCATCAAGGTCTTTATTTTTAACCAAATCTAATAATTCATCTGTATAGGATGAGGTTTTAGTCGCAATATTTTTGCCGTATTCAGCAACTGCATGATGGTCAATATTCAGTAACTCTTTTTGTGCATTCAGCACTTCGTTATAATCTTCAGAATTTAATCCAATTTCTTTCAAACTTAATTGCTCATAACGTTGTTGTAAATCTGTAGAAGATTCAACAATGGCATTTTTATCTAACTCGGTCATAACCCTACCCTATTTCTGCTCTAATGATTTTTTCAATGATGTAATTAATTTTTCACGACTTTTGTCGAGTTCTTGTACAGATGTCATGGACTGTTGTTCAGCATTTTGTTTCAAATGATATTGCCATGCTGGAATCAAAACTTGCTGCGCTTCTTTAAAGCGATCCATCAAACTCAATGACAATTGTTGAGTCAATTGCATTTGTGTCAGTGCAATATCATTACTGGCTTGTAAAGTTTCTAAGGTATGAATTTTTTTAGATAATCGTTCTTCAAAATTATCTAATGGATGTCTATTTTTAACAAATGCAGGATACTCTCCTAAAAACTCCTGTGCGGCACGAATGTATTTCGCCATTTGCTCACGAAAGCCTAAAGCTTGTTGGTAACGTGCTTGAGATTTTTGAATCTCGATTGCAATTTTTTGATTTAAATAATTGGCTTCCTGAATTAACACATCCAAATCTTTAAAATATTTAACTTGCCCTGCGCTAAACTCTAAATCTAAGCCTAGCCACTTTTGCAAAGCATTAAATTTACGTTGTTTTAATTTTTTTTGTGAATTGGACAATTGTTCAATAATTTGTGCGATAACCTGACTTAACTTTTGAGTTAATTGTGTATCAACACCATTTAACAAAACAGATTGTGCTTGAATAAGCTGATCCGCATACAAATTTAATCGACTTTGATTATCCAATAATGGAACCAAATCATTACGTTTAATCGATAACAAATCCTCAGAATCAATCTGAATATGTTGTAAAGGGGTCAGTGTAATCAATTGGGTCATGGCAAAATCATATAAAAATATACATCTATGTATGGGTGGCACACTTGTTAAATACAAGCTTTATTGAAACTTATAATACAATTTTTAGCGTTTAAATATAGAAATATGTAAACGCTTATTTTTTAAAATAATCAATAATAAAAAACCAGTGCGGACACTGGCTTTTTGAATGCGGTTTAATTATTTTGCACTTTGGTTTTTATAACGACGATAGCCAAGTAAAGCGAATAAACCCAAAATACCAAACCCACCAATCGCACCACCACCGCTATTACGCACACCACTGTCTGATGTTGCTGTGTTGTTTAATTTTACAGTTGCTTCATTAGAGATTTTACCATCAGCATCATAGACAGAATATCCAAATTTATAACTAAAAGGATCTAAAGTATTTTTTAGCTGGACTGTAATTTTACCACCATAACAAGTATAAATTCGATCTTCACCAGGACATGGGCCACTGCGCTCTGCACTAAAAATTAATGGGTCAACCTTAGTGGTTATACGAATTGCCAAATCTTGCCCATTTGCATCTGTATAATAAGGTAATTTTTCCTTTTGCTCAGCCGTTAAAGCGCTCACCAAACCATCACCATCATCATTTACATAGTTGAGCAAATCAACTGTTATTTTTTTATCTGAACCTTCTTTTACTGTAAATTCAGCATTTTTGGCAAGTGGTGCAATATTATTAAAAGTACCTAAAATATAGGCAGAAGAGGTTTTACTTGAATCAGTTTTAAGCTGCAAAGTGTATTGACAGAATTCTTTATCCCCTGTTGGAGTAATATTATCATCCACTCGCCACATTTTGATCAGACCTAAACCCGCATCCCATTCACAATGTAAATTTTTATCAGGAATAATGGTTTCTGTATTACCACTGATATTACCTATGCCTTTTGCAACTACTGTAACTGTATAGTTCTCTGCAGTTAAATGTTTAATTTCTCGTCCACCATTCGATAGAAGATTTTCATGTGGTAAGTTTGTCAAAAATGGATCAAAGAAAATTGTCCGATATTTCTGTTTAGTTTTTACCGTTAATAAATTTTCAAAATAGTTTTTCTGTTTTTGATAATAAGGTAAAAGCTCAGGTTTCGTGGTTTTATCCGCTATTAGTTCTTTAAACAGATCTAAATTTTCTTGATAATTCTCCAGTAACTCTACTACTGAGTCATTGCTTAACTCTGCTTTAAATGCGGTTAAACGTATTACCTCTGTTGAGCCTATATCACATGAATTTGATTTATCTGAGGTTTCAGCATTTTTGTCCGAATCAACTCGCGCCACACCGCGTTGATCAGGACTACTACAACCATACATTCCTGTATCAACCAAATCTGTGGCGGTTTTTTGATCTCGTGGGAAATAAACTGGCTGGAAATTCGTATATTGTGAAGGTACTTGTAAGTCACTCAGTACTGTTTCAAACGAAGTTTTACTTAAGTCCACTGTCGTTGGAGTAATGTCTTTTTTAAGCAATTCAGGCAGCTCACACTCAGCGTTTGTACTCGCAGCATCTAAAGCTAAGGCATTATGATCTAAGGATAAATTTAAAATCTTAAGCGTTGCTAGATCATTGTCTGCATAACGACAAGACTTGCCTGTACCATTGTAGGCTAAAACATTATATCTCAATGTCTTAGTCGCAGGACCATTATATAAAAATGTTGCCCACGCTGAGTTTTTTACAATTGTATTGCTTGCCAGTGTCAAATTAGAAAGATCACTTAATTGAACTTTGCCACTTGGGGCTGTTGAACTGAATTGAATAATGCTACCGGCATTAGGATTGGCAATATTTTGAGCAATGGTATTGGCTGTAAACTGTGTAGAGGGTTGTCCACATAATGCAAAAGCACTTTCACTGTCTGCAGAACCATTATTTAAAAAACTTGCACGTGAAATATCAATCGTTCTTTTTGAATAACCTAAATTATCATTACAGGTCATTGCCAAAACACTGCCTTTGACAGCTTTATTGGCTTGGAATACACCACTGTTAATGGTTAAGTTACCACCATCACTTAAATAAATTGCCCCCCCTATTTGAGCATTTGCATTCTCAATCGTGACGTTATTTAAAGTGGTATCTCCACCTAGATATAGTGCTCCCCCTGAATTATTACGCTCATTTTTACTTGAGCCATTCACTAGCTTTACATTTGATAAGCTAATACTCGGTCTACTAGAATTATTGGTATTTATAATTCGTGATAAACCTTGGGCATTAATTGTGGTTTTTGAAGCAGTGATCGCAGGATAATCATTGGTCAACACATTAACTTTTTCATAATCAAAAGGGTCTTTACCCAAAATTGAAATCGAAGAACTCGGTTGTAATTCTGAATTTAATTTGTATTCACCAGCTTCCAATTGAATAATATTGGTTGAAGTAGCATGTTCTTTCCCAGCATTACATCCACCAAATGCCTTATGCGTTGCTGCTGCAGTTATTGCTTCACGCAAAGAACACTTGTCTGGATTTTCACCATTTTCATCTGCAAATGTTGTCACATAAATTGTTTTATCTTCTGCTGCCATTAACGACATTGCAGATAAAACCATAAGTGCCAATATTCCTTTTTTATAATTTTTCATCACTCATCCTTCTGTTATTTTTTAGTTCGGCGTAATCCGATCAATCCAAATAAAGTCAATAATGCAATGATACCCGCAGCACCACCTGAAGTTTTCACTTGTTTATCTTCAAAGGTATTCGGTGGATCCTGTACAACTCGAGAAGTAATCGCAATATAGGGTTCTGTATTGTCATTAAAATAAGTTGTTGACGTTACAACTTTAATTTGGAACTCATCCGAACCATGCCAATTACCATTTGGCACATAGGTAATATCACCATCTTGAGTAATATTTAGAGTCCCTTTAGAGGGAGTATTGGTCTGAACAATTTTCAAACAGCCTGGTTTCCAAGCTGTACCATCAGTAGGTTTACCGAATAAGGCTGTACATTGCGCTGGAGTAACTAACTCACCATCTTGTAACTGGTTTGCAATACTAAATTTGGCAGTTTGACCATAGATAATATCTTCACCTACTGTAGATGTATTACTGGTATCGACTGTTAATTCAATCGCACCACGATCACATAGACTTCTATCTGCCAATCTTTGTTTATTACGTTGATCTTCAACTAAACAACCAAGTAACTCACTATTTGCTAGACCTTTATTTACAATAGGAGAATCTGCAATAGTTCTATAACTTTCAAGTAAACGAGGTTTGAAGTAGCTGATAACAGACTCTTCAGCAGGATTATATGGGCATAAAATTCCTTTAGAACTTAGGTCACATTTTCCTTCTGTAGAAGCACCTGCAATCAGTTGAGTCTCTCCTAAAGCCTGTGCACCTGTACCTGCACAGCCGACTGAATATAAATTATTCGTAATGCGGTTAGCTTCACCACCTGCAACAATTTTACAGTCTTGTGAACCATTCTTTGCAAGAATACTGTTGGCCACATAGGCTTTTTTATTTGGGGCATTCACAATCAACCCCATACTATTTAAAATCATCGTGATATTATTAACTTGCATATCATCTAAGACTTTAATCACGTAACCTTTATTATTAAAAATAGTACTGTTAAATATGCCTCGAAATTCCTTTTCAAATACCAAACCTTTACTAACTTCCTCACTAAATGGTGCTTGAGCTTCGAAAAGTGAGGCATTCGTATTTGTAGTTTCATTGTCTCGAATTACCGATTTAGATACAGCAAATTGTGGCGCCTCACTATAGATTACACCACCTTGTGTCGCTTTATTGCCTTTAATAAAGGAGCTAACAATATTTACTGAACTCCAATTATAATTTTTAATATCAGGTATTCCAGCATTATAAATAGCACCACCTTGTTCAGCAGTACCATTTAACAATCGAGAATGAGTAATTGTGAGTTGTTCATTGTTATATATTAAGCCACCAGTTTTTTCACAAAGGTTTGCACCACAACCTTGTAAAGTTAATTCAGATAAATTAACAATAATTTTCGTGTCTTTATTGGCTTCATCTTTTTTAGGGTCACCTGTCGGTATAATGACTTTTTTAATATTAAAAAGACGGTGATTACCAGACGCTTTGATTACAGCATTCAATAAACCTGCTTTATTTTCAGTATCGGTGACATTGGTGTCATAGATTGATTTAATTGCTACAGTTTGAGCAATCGGGATTTCACGCTTTAAAAGATATTCCTCTTTACCTTTTAACTCGATTATAGCGGTGGATTCCTTACCACCACAGCCATTTAAACCCGCTTCTGGCATGCCTTTATTGACATATTCAATTGCTTCACGAAGGGAACATTGGTCATCTGCTTTAACAACGTCTTCTGTTGTCGTCACCACAATATTTGCACTAAATGCATGACCAGTAATACATAATAATCCTAAGCCTATGCCCCGTTTGAGCATTATAGTCTCCTTGATTTCTTTTAATTATTTCTTATGAGCCAGCATAAAGCGTTGCTAACATTCCTTGTGCGTACTTTGTCACAGCTTGATAAAATTCTCAAGAATTTTATTGTGGACGGTACTCATCAATCAATGCGTAGATTTGTCTTAGCGTTGCGTGAGAAAGTTTCGTTTTCTCACCCTTCAATAATTTTTCTAAGCGATCGACAGATTGTAAGAGTGTACTGGTTTGATGCGAACCATGTAATAGCAGATATTCCGTTATTTGTGGGTCAAAATGTACACCCCGACGTTCAAGTACAGAATGCAATAAGGATTGCCGATCTGCATAAGAGTGACCACTCGGCAACTTTACACTGACTGCTTGGGTTAAACGTGATTGTAAATCTGGTAATTCTAATTTTAATTCTATCGGTGCAAAACGAGATGAAAAGACCAATTGTCCTCCACCTTCATTATTGTTATTAATTAAATGAAAAACTGCTTTTTGCCAGTGTGGCACACCACTAATCGCTTCAATATCATCTAATGCAACCAAGTCATAACTTTCCAAAGCACTAATCGCTTCAATCGGCGCATCCAATAATTCTAAAAGTGAAACTTTAATTGCAGATTTGCCAACCTCTAAATAAGAATCACAGATCGCAGACAATAAATGGCTTTTGCCTGTCCCAGCACCACCATAAATATAAAAGCGGTTCATGAGTCCAGCATGTAGTTGCCTGACGGCATCAATTACAGGTCCCCAACCTGGGCCAGAAAAATCACTGATTTTGGCATCCAGTTGTGGTTCTATATCCAACTGTAATTGACGCATATGTCTTCATTGTTCCTTAAAGTGGATCATTATTTGGTTTTGTTTCAGCATTATCTTGCGTGTTTTTAATCTCAAGATCAAGATCGACATGCTCACTTTCTAAAGAAACCGTATGACTTTCACCATTATTTTCAACGACAACCGTTGAAGTTGGACTCCGATAGAGAGAGCTTCGTTCATACCATTCTCGCGCATGTTTTAACAATACTGAAATAACTGCTGCCACAGGCAAAGCAATTAACATTCCTAAAAAGCCCGCCAACTGCGCACCCGCCAAAACAGCAAATACCACTGCTACAGGAGATAGACCAATTTTATCACCCAATAGGAAAGGTTGTAACACATAACCTTCAATAATTTGCCCTACACCAAAAACCACTAAAACCAAAATCAGATGTGTCCAATCTAAGCCAAATTGGAACAGCGCCGCAATAATGGCAGCGATAATTCCCACACCAAAACCTAAGTAAGGAATAATACTACACAGCCCAGCAACCATCCCAATGATCAATCCTACTTCCAAACCAACCAACTGCAAACCTACTGCATAAACCACACCAAGTAAAAACATGACAAGGAATTGTCCTTTCACAAATGCACCTAGAACACTGTGACATTCATTTACGATTCTCATCGTACCTTGTTCATACTGACGAGGAATCAAGCCTTTCATACTCGCAAGCATTCGATTCCAGTCTAATAAGAAGTAAAAAGCGATAATTGGAATTAAAACAATGGTTCCACCAATAGAGATAAAGCTCAATCCAGACTGCGCAATTTTCAATGCCATTGCTTGAATACTGTCTGCACTATAGTTGGTTTGTACATAATCCATGACCACTTTAGAGATCTGATCGGTATCCAACTCCATGCGTTCTACATTAAAGGTTTGTGAAACCCAAGGTAAAAAGGTGTAATTTATCCAATGAATACCTGCTGGAATACTGTCTCGTGCATAAATTAATTGTTTCCAAACCAAAGGAACAACAAACCAAATTGCCCAAGTCAAGACAATCCCAATACCGACGAACACAATCGAAATCGCCAACCAACGGGGTAAAAATTTATCAAGCTTTTCAACTATAGGACTAAACAAATACGCCAATAAAAAAGCACCAACAAATGGGATCACTACAGGTTTAAGTAAATATAAAACCCATAGAATCAGTGCAATTCCTGCGAGAATGAAAATTCGTTTTAATGTCCGATCGTGCATACAATCACGCCTTTTTCAGGTTTAATCATTATAGAAAGTAAAATATTTGAATAAAGATAGCATTTTAGTGCAGAAATAACATAAGAGTTTCGTATATTCGGGTATAATCTCGGCGCGAATGCGGAGACTTCAAATATGAGCAACTCAACTTCTACCCCAAACACTGGTTTAAGCTATAAAGACGCTGGTGTCGATATTGAAGCGGGCGACGCACTTGTCGATCGTATCAAATCTGTCGCTAAACGTACCACTCGTCCAGAAGTAATGGGCGGATTAGGCGGCTTCGGCGCACTTTGTAAAATTCCTAAAGGTTATGAAGAACCTGTTCTCGTATCTGGCACAGACGGTGTTGGTACAAAATTACGTTTAGCATTGAACTTAAACCGTCATGACACAATTGGTCAAGACTTGGTGGCAATGTGTGTAAACGATCTTCTTGTATGTGGTGCTGAACCATTATTCTTCCTTGACTACTATGCAACAGGTCATTTGAATGTCGATGTTGCTGCAAATGTTGTGACAGGAATTGGTAAAGGTTGTGAGCTTGCAGGCTGTGCATTGGTTGGTGGTGAAACTGCTGAAATGCCAGGCATGTATGAAGGTGAAGATTACGACTTAGCAGGTTTCTGCGTAGGTGTGGTTGAGCAAAGCAAAATTATTGATGGCTCTAAAGTTAAAGCTGGTGATGTGTTGATTGGTGTGGCTTCTTCAGGCGCACATTCAAATGGTTACTCATTGCTTCGTAAAATTTTCGATGTAAAAAATGTCGATTTGACCCAAATCGTTGATGGTCGCCCACTTGCTGACGTTGCGATGGAACCAACACGCATTTATGTAAAATCAATTCTAGAACTGATTAAGCAAGTTGATGTTCACGCTATGGCGCACATCACAGGCGGTGGCTTACCTGGCAACTTACCACGCGTACTGCCAAATGGTGCACAAGCTGTCATTAACGAAGCTTCTTGGGAATGGCCAGAATTGTTCAAACTTCTTCAAAAAGAAGGTGGTGTTGAACAATTTGAAATGTATCGTGCATTTAACTGTGGTGTCGGCATGGTCATTGCTGTAGATGCTGCGGATGCTGAAAAAACCATTGACGTTTTAACAGCACAAGGTGAAAAAGCATGGAAAATTGGTTTAATCCAAGACAATGCTGAATCTGTTGAAGGCGCTGATGAAAAAATCCGTGTGGTTTTTGCGTAAGTCATTATGATCAAAATTGCTGTACTGGTTTCAGGCAATGGCAGTAACTTACAAGCCCTGATTGATGCTCATCTTTCAGGGAAAATTGTTGGTGTGATTTCCAATAAGCCTGATGCTTTTGCACTGCAACGTGCTCAACATGCAAACATCGATACTGCAGTCATTGAACACAAACAGTATCCGAATCGTGAAGCCTTTGATGCTGCCATGCATCAACAATTGCTGGCTTGGGATGTCGATTTGGTAGTTTTGGCTGGTTTTATGCGTATTTTAAGTGCTGAGTTTGTACAAGCATGGGAAGGGAAAATGTTAAACATTCACCCTTCTTTGCTGCCAAACTACAAAGGCATGCATACTCATCAACGTGTACTGAACACAGGCGATACTTTACATGGCTGCACTGTGCATTATGTCACTGCTGAACTGGATGCAGGTCAAGCGCTGACCCAAGGTGTTTTAAAAGTTGATCTACACGACACTGTAGACTCACTGGCTGAACGCGTTCATGTACTTGAACATTTAATTTACCCACAAGCAGTGGAATGGATTTGTAATGGTACACTTCAACATATAGCCACAGGACAAGTCTTGTATAAAGGTCAAGCCTTAACACGCCCTATTCAGTTTGCAAACTTTAATATTTAATTTATGTAGTCTTTAAATGAACGCATCTTCGGATGCGTTTTTTACTGTTTGGAAAATTTAAATACTTTATCTAATACTGCAAAAGCACTAAAAAATAAAGAAAATAATATACGTCAAAATGTTTTTCCTGTGGCAGTTTGTGTATTTGTTCAGTTAATCTTAGCCACAATCTAAAAATTAAAATATATCCTGAACAAAGACTTAACAATGATCATCATGAATAAATGGAGAAAACACATGCTAAAATCAATACTCATTCCAACGTGTACAGCTTTAACCTTAACTATGGTGGGTTGTGCCACCATGTCCAATCCATCAACTGAACGTAATTTAAATGAACTACAAAATAAAAATTGGGTAGTAAGTGAAATTTATGGTACCAAAATGACTGCTGATCCAACTCAGTCAGATGTACCATCTATTCAATTCGATAATAGCCGTGTCAGTGGTTCAGATGGTTGTAACCGTTTTATGGGTGGCTATGCGGTAAAAGGAACGCAAATCCAATTTTCTAACCTTGCTTCAACTCAAAAAGCCTGTCTAAATGCAACGGATATTCCACAAAAATATGCCCAAGCACTAACACAAGTTACTCACTATGATGCATCGAAAAAAGAATTGAAATTCCTAGATGCGAATGACAAAGTTATTTTGAAATTTGAAAATGTTAAATAAATTGTAAATGAATTACTTTATAAGCTTGTCTTATGAAATGTTAAAAATAAGCACTCAATCGAGTGCTTATTTTATTTACCATCAAAATTAATTAGATGCTGTCTAATCTTGAGGCAATTGGATTACATCTTTTATTAACTGTACCACTTCAACAGGATGTTCCAAAGGAAACATATGGCCGCCTTGCGTAACAGTAAATGGAATACCGAGCTTTTTCTGAATGATCTGTGGAAATTTTCGGGTTAAAAATGGGCTTTCTGAACCAACCACCAATTGCGCGCTAACAGATGGTTTAGCTTTAGGTAACCACCATGAAATTGAATTGGTTCGAAAAATTTCGACTTCGTCATATTTAGAAATAGTCAGTTCAACACCACCACATATGCGGTCTTCAGTTAAAGCATACTGAATGTAATCATTAAAACATTCTTCATCAAAATGTTGATAAAACCCTTTGGGTCTTAATAATGAAGCGGCTTGCTCACGAGACTCCCAATGATCACGACGTTTAATACTTAAACCTGCGGGGGTAATTTGATCAAGCATTTTGGGATTAAATACTTTAGTCAGAAACAATGCAAAAGATGCTTTGCCTGCAATTAATGGCGGATCAAGTAAAATTATTTTTTCAAATAACTCTGGACGCTTATAGGATGCCATCAGCGTTAAAACCGCACCTAAAGAATGCCCTAAACCAATCACTTTACGACCTTGCGCCTGTTGCACAATACTATCAATGACTTGATCAGTTAATTCATTCCATCCTTGAGCAATCGGGTAACGACGATCAGGGCCAATCAAGGGCACATAAATCACATCATAATCATCTTTTAATAACTTAAAAAGCTTTGAATAAACTTGTGATGGCACACCGTTGGCATGTGCAAAATGGATCAGAGGTTTTGTATGATTTGAATTACGCATGACATCCTATTTTTAGCATTGTATAGCGAACAATATATTAAACAGCATATGAGATACTTTTCTGAAATATTCATACTTCGCATCTCATTTTACTTTAATTTAAATGGAACAAGCTTTATTGCATTTTAGCATCTTGCTGCATATTCATCTTTTGAGTCACTGCTTCAGCTAAACCATTTCCCATTTCTGAACCCATACGCCCTAAAATAGAGTCAAATGGGCTACGTTCAACCGTGTAGTTAACAGCTTTCTTCAGACTTAATTGGCGTTTCAAACTTTCCATATTGCCTGTTTTATCGGCAATTCCGAGTTTAATGGCTTGTTCACCCGTCCAGAATAAACCTGAGAAAATAGCAGGATCAGTAGATTTAAGTTTTTCACCACGACCTTGCTTAACCGCCGTAATAAAATGTCCATGAACATTATCTAATAAAGCTTGAATATGCGCTTTTTGCTCAGGATTTACTGGTTTGGTCATGCTCAGGATGTCTTTGTTTGCACCTGAAGTCATTGTACGATCTTCTATACCGAGTTTTTGAGCCAAACCACTCACACCATAATTTGGCATGATCACACCAATAGAGCCAACTAAACTCGATGGATTCACCCAGATTTCATCTGCTGCAGAAGCAATATAATAGGCCCCAGATGCTCCCATATCACCAATCAAAGCATAAACTTTTTTATCTGGATGCTGTTGCTTTTGATAGCGAATCTCTTGCCAAATATCATCCGACTGCACTGGTGACCCCCCTGGAGAGTTGATATTTAGCACTACTGCTTTTGCAGATTTGGCTTCAAATGCTTTCTTCAAGGACTTAATGGTATCCGTACTATTCACACCTTGATTGCCAGATTCAATCGTACCAATAATGTTGACTACGCCAAGATGTGACTCAGAAATAGAACTAGTTGAATCTTCGCCACTGCTTGAGCAGCTTTTACCAAATAAAATCAAACCTAAAAGAATAAAAATATATAAAAAGGTTAAAATTTTAAAAAATATTCCCCAACGGCGACTACGGCGCTGCTCTTGTACAGAAGCCAGAACAACTTTTTCCAAAAGTTTCCATTCTTGCCCCGTTGGTGCTTGTGATGCAGAAGCATCTAATTGTGTATTTTCATTCTGTGGTTTAGGTGGCCAATCGGACATACATACCATCCAAATTAATTTTTAAGGCATCATTATATACAACTAATACAGTTAAACTGTCTAAATCGACATAATTCACTTATAATAATTTACAATTCACTCGCACTTTGGCGCAGTTTTACAAATTGATAAACGATGACTGAAAAGCAAAAATCTTCTACCACACGTCTACTTCATTTTTTTGGTCGACAACCGATTCTTTTTTCTAGATTTTATGCCCGTATTTTAGCTGGCATTGTCAACTTATTGCATGTTTCTAAAACATCTAAAACGATTCGTTTAAATATCGAAATTTGCCTGCCACAACTGAGTAAGCAAGAACGAGAGCGGATTACGCGTGCTGCGATTCGTAATGAATTACAATCCTATATGGAGTTTTTTAGTATTTGGGGCAGCTCCACTCAAAAAAATATTTCCAGAATTCGTCAAATTCATGGTGAACATTTGGTTCATGAGGCGCTTGCAGAAGGTAAAGGTCTGGTCTTGATTGTTCCTCATTTTGGAACATGGGAAATCATGAACGCTTGGTTCGCTCAACATACTCAAATGACCATCATGTATAAACCCATTAAAAATCCTGATGCAGATGATTTTGTCCGCGAGGCACGTAGTCGTGAACAAGCCCATTTAGTCCCTACGGATGAGTCGGGCGTTCGACAAATTTTTAAAGCCTTAAAGCAAGGTGGTACTACAGTTATTTTACCTGATCATACACCTCATGTAGGCGGTGAAATGATTGATTATTTTGGAATCCCTTTAGCTTCAAGTAATCTCAGCGCCAAACTTATTCAAAAAACTAAAGCCAAGTCATTGCTTTTATACGCGATTCGTAATGAATCTGATGATTTTGATATGTTTATTGAACCAATGGATGAACAGATTTACCAAGGTTCTGCCAATGATGGTACACGTGTTATTCACCAAGCATTAGAGCATTTAATTGAACGTTTTCCTCAACATTATCACTGGAGTTATAAACGCTTCAAAGCTAATCCACAACTCAGAAATGTTTATACTCTATCCAATGAGCAAGCGATTATAAATATTAATCGTGTTAAAGCTGAAAATCAGACATTAACGAATTAACCATTTTTTTGAATCTCGATAATTCGACATTTGCATCATGTGTTGAGCATCCAATTGAAACTGAATACTACCCTGTTCGATGGTATTTACAACAGGAATATTCAAAGCTTTTAATCGTGCCAAAACAATTGGGTGAGGATGACCATAACGATTATCAAATCCTACGGAAATCACTGCCAATTTCGGTTTTAATGTCTCTAAAAAAGCATAAGCTGAACTATGTTGACTGCCATGATGCCCTAAAACCAAAACATCAACGTCTAAGTTGGGATAATGTTGTAATAAATCAAACTCCGCTTCCCAACCTGCATCGCCCATGATCAAAAAGTTTTGCTGATTTTTGGCATTTTTCACTTGAATATATACGACACACGACAGCTCATTTTGTTGTGATGCAACGTTACTTAGGCTATTTTCAGGTGGTGATAAAATTTCTATTTTTACTTGATCATATTGCCAAACTTGCCCTGCATAACAGTAGTGAAAATTTTCCTGTTTAAAACGTCCATCATTTTCATTCGAGAAAACTTGTTTGACTTTCACTTGTTCTGCAATGGCTGGAAATGCACCGCTATGGTCTTGATCTAAGTGTGACAAAATAACTTGGTCAAGCTGCTGAATCCCTTGTCTTTTTAAATAAGGTACAATCAATTGTCTTCCAAGACTAAATTTTGTTTCATCGAATGAACCACCTGTATCAATCATCATTTTTTGTGTCGGTAAATTTAGAAAAATTGCTTGCCCTTGTGCAACATCTAAAATGGTTAAACTAAAATCAGATTGTTTTTGCTGCGGAAAAATTAGAGGAATAGAACATACAGCGACCCAAGCCTTAGAAATGACTCCTCGTGGTAAAAATAGAATAAAAATTGCAGTTGCCAAACATACGATCATCAATGGAGTAAAAGCAAACCACTGTAAATGTTGAGCAAATAATTGATCTAAAATAACCAAAATGTGTAATAAAAATGATAAAACCCAATCCGCCACATAGAAAAAAACTTTGCCTAAAGGCACATAAAATAGACTCAAACATGCACCGATCACTTCCAAAGGTACAACCACTGCGCCAATCAAAGGAATTGCAAATAAATTGCTCAAAGGTGCAACCCAAGCAACTTTTTGAAAAATAAAAATAACCAGTGGAAACAATGCAATAAATACTTTCCATTGGGATTCGATCAAAACTTTCAAATAAAAAACAATTTTTTGAGTATTTGTTTGATAATCATGCGGCTGCTGTTGTAAGGTTTGATAAACTCGAATCAAAATAAAGCAAGCACCATAAGACAGCCAAAATGCAGCAGATAAAATGCTAAAAGGATCAATCCATAACAAAATACTGGCACTGATTAGCAACATTTTTAAAGCAGAAAGTGACTGTCTAAACCAAATTAACATGCTACACAAAGATACCGTTAATAACGTCCGTAAAGCAGGAATTTCAAAACCAACAAATGCTGTATACAGTGCCACACATACCCAAAAAGGTATAATCAATAAATAAGGTCGAGGACATTTTAAATAAAATTCTGGACGAAACTTTTCAATAATTCTTTGGAAAATAAAACAAAATAACATGGCAAAAATCAGGACATGCGGACCTGAAATCGCCAACAAATGAGAAATACCTAAGCGTTGAAATAAGTTTTGAGTATCATCAGAAAGTAGGCTTTCATCTCCAGTGAGTAATGCCAACAACAATCCCTTTTGTTGCAAACTGCTATTTTGAATCATTTCCCGAAAAGACAAACGCTTTTCTTCAATGCTTAATCGAATGACAGCGCCAAAGGCGTTATTTTTCTGCACAAAACGGGTATAGCCTAATCTCGAAACTACTGTAGCATCTATCGGCTGTACAAACTGAGCATTTAAACTGCCCATAATATTTTCTTGTAGAAACCAACGCTCTTTATCAAATGCACCAGCCACAGCATAACTATGCGCAGGCTTTAATTTGCCTGATATTTGATAATATTTTCCAAGTGCTAAAGGTAGCTGTCCTTGTTTTAAATTGACACTGATTTTAATCGGTTGTGTGACAGAATTAAGCAACCAAACATTTTGTTTAATTCGAAGTTGTTGGTCTACATCTGTGGAAATTTGGCTAATCGTGTTGACATATACCAACGCATTCACCTGTTCAACATGTTGTAGACGTAATTTTAAGCGTTGCTCTAAAGCATGATCGGCATAATGCCAGCCACCCATAAAAATACTTAAACAAAGACTTAAATTGAAGATGGTTTTTATGATGACATGCTTGGTCAATTTCCATTTTAGAGTAGTGGCAAGGCTGATAAAAACAATAAAAATAAGACTGAGATACAAAGACATCTGTAAGCTTTCAGGTAGAGGATTCCCCATACAACTGATGCCCAAAATCCAGCCTAAACTTAACCCATAGAGATACCACATCGTTATTATTTTCTTAATATTTTTAAATAATTAAAGCCCATTTTCATGAGCTTTAACAAGGCAATTGATCGGAATTATGCCATTATTTTTAAATTATTTTATAAAAACCTAAGTTTGTTCTGTGACCCACACACCATCTTGCATATGAAGCACTTTGTCCGCTGACTTTGCTAATTGTTCATCATGGGTCACGATCAACATTGCCATGTTCAACTCATGACGTAAATCACGTAACAATTCAAAAATTGTCACTGCTGTTTTACGGTCTAAGTTACCTGTTGGTTCATCAGCAAGCATAAGTTTAGGCTGAGTGACCAAAGCACGAGCCAAAGCCACACGCTGACGCTCTCCCCCAGATAACTCACCTGGTTTATGCGTCAGTCGATGGCTCAATCCTACACGGTTCAACAGATATTCTGCACGTTCTTTAACTTTTTTGAACTCTGCATCTTTACGCAACATCAAAGGCATTGCAACATTTTCTAAGGCTGTAAATTCGGGTAATAAATGGTGGAACTGGTAGACAAAACCAAGATTTTGATTACGCAGAAAACCACGTTCAGCTTCACCTAAACTGTCAAAACGCTGCCCATTTAAATTGACAATGCCTTGCGATGGACGGTCTAGCCCACCCAAAATATGCAGCAGCGTACTTTTTCCCGAACCACTTGAACCAACGATTGAAACAAACTCACCTTGATGTACTTGTAAAGATAGACCTTTAATCACATCAACTGTCGATTTACCATCCGTAAAAGATTTATAAACATCTTTGGCTTCAAGCACCACATTACTATTCATAACGAAGCGCCTCCGCAGGTTGGATTTTCGCCGCACGACGTGCAGGATAAATTGTTGCAACAAAACTTAAAGCAAGTGAAACACCGACCACTAAGACCACATCTTGCCAACGTAAATAAGAAGGTAAGTAATTAATAAAATATGCATCAAATAAATGCCAGCCAAATAAATTATTTAGCCAATCAATCAAGTTACTAATACCTAAGGCAGAAATCACACCTAATACTGCACCAGCAAATGTTCCAACAACACCAATTACCGTACCTTGTACCATGAAAATGCGTGTAATTGTGGTGGGTGAAGCCCCCAAGGTTCGTAAAATAGCAATGTCTGCTTTTTTATCTGTAACAACCATGACCAATGAAGACACAATATTAAATGCTGCCACCAAAACAATAAGGAATAACAATAGACTAACCATGGCTTTTTCCATTTGAATGGCACTGAACAAATTACCATGCGTATAAGTCCAATCAGACGCATAAAAACCGTGTGGTAATTCTTGCACAATTTCATTTGCTACTTGTGGCGCAAGGAAAATATTGTCCAACTTCATACGCACACCCTGCGCACCATCAGGTAAACGCAACAAAGTTGATGCATCATTTAAGGCGATATAACCCAAGCTAGAATCAACTTCTGCACCAATACTAAAGATCCCCACAATTTTAAAGCGCTTAAAACGTGGGACAACCCCTGCTGGTGATGGTGTTGCTTCAGGTAAAACTAGGGTCACATTATCATTCAAACTCAGACCTAAAGCATCGGTCATCTGCTTGCCTAATACGATACCAAATTCACCTTTTTTCAGTTGATCTACACTGCCTTCAACCATATGGTTTTGAATAATAGATACATTTTTTTCATATTTAGGTTCGATACCACTGACCATGATCCCTGCAACACGCCCTTGTGCAGTCAACATTCCCTGTAATTGGGTAAATGGTGCTACACCAGTAACATGTTCATGTTTCTCAATTTTCTTTGCAAGTGTGGGCCAGTCTGTTAAAATCTGTGAGGATGAAACAGTGGCTTGAGGCACCATGCCTAAAACACGGTTTTTCAACTCACGGTCAAAGCCGTTCATCACAGATAAAACTGTAATAAGAACCGCAACGCCTAAGGTTAGACCGATCATAGACACCAAGGCGATAAAAGAAATAAAGTGATTACTGCGCCGAGCGCGAGTGTATCTCAACCCTATATAAAGCGAGATTGGTTTAAACATACCATCAAAGTCCGAGGTGTTTTATGGAAACGTTACAGCATCATGCCGAAGCGAATGAGCGTCGAGTCATGTCTCGAATCGATGCTGCATTAAGAATCAACTATCAGATTATTTCTGATGACGTTGCCCTTAACGATCCATACGATCCAAATTTTGTATTGCCGCGCTATTTTCTACTACTTGCAGAATTAGATCAATTTGATCATGCACTTCAATACGAATTAGACCAATTAAATGAAAAAGATCAACAAATTGCTCGAATCTTATCCTTATTCAATCAAAAATTAAACCTCATAACAGGTTCTCTGTACGATTCAATTGTACAAACCATGTTACCAACGCCGCAAAATGTGAATTTTTCTGAGAGTGGTTTTAGTTTTTTCAGTACGCAAAATATCAAAGAAGGCACTTATATTCATGTGACGCTCAGTCATGCTGAAAACTTCTTTCATATTGCAGCAACCGCACAAATTGCTTATTCAGAATTAACCTGTGAAGATCCTGAACAGTACCGTATTGGGGCGTATTTTGTGACTTTACACCCACAAGATAAAGTTAAATTGGCAGAATGTATCGAGTCAACCCAAGCTGTTGAGTAAGTGTATTATTCACTCATTTTATTGATTTTATGAGCAAGTTCACGACTTGCTCTTAAGTCTTTAAAGAAATACAAAAATAAACCAAATAATAAGACACTTGCACCAACAAAAACCATCAAGGATAAACTTTCATAATTTAAAAGTGCACCAAATAACATAGCGAGCATCGGTGTCATCACTGTGGTTAAAGATAGCGTTGTGGCTTTGATATTTTGTACCAACTTGAAATAACAGAACATCGCAATCAACGATGCCATGATCACCGTATAAAGTAACGCCAGTAAGGATTTGGTTTCAGGTATATGATCAGGTGCATATTGCCAAATGAATGGTACGATACACAATGCCATCAGGGTTGACACTAAAATTGAACCCGTCGCTTGCGCCATTGGTTCCACAGTTGCATTGACTTTTTTCACCCAAAAGATAGAAAGCGAATACGTAAATACACTCATCATCATCAATGCGATACCGATAGGATGCACATGTTGGGTCGCGCCACCACTGGTACAAATAATTGCCAACCCACATACTGCAACACACATCCCAATCCATTGCAGTGTTTGCAATTTTTGCTGAAAACCAAAACGCCCAATCAGCCCTGCCATGATCGGTGCTAAGCCAAACATCAAGGCAATAATCCCTGAACTCAGATAACTGGTTGCTGCATAAGTAAAAATTTGCGAACCAATTAAACTAAAAGAACCCGCCAAATAACTGTGTAAAGCAATTTTATTGACAGGAAATTTAATCTTAAGAATAAGCAATAATAATGCAGCAATAGGCAAAGCAATTAAAAAGCGGATCACCAACGCCCACATTAAGTGAATGTCTTGCACACTCCAAACGATGGCTAGCGGCGTACTCGCCCAAATGAAGACCAGTAAAATATAGGTCATCATGATGTTATTTTTCGATGGCATCGAAATGTCCTACTGCGCTGCTGTTTTACGTTTTTGCTTTAAAATAGTCTGGTCTAAACTACTGGAAAACTCTCGTTTATCACGCTCAGAAATCGGTGGCGGTCCACCTGTTTGTACACCAGCACCCCGTAAGGTATCCATAAAATCACGTAAATGTAAGCGAGCTTTGACATTGGCAGAAGTATAAACTTCACCACGTGGATGAATCGCAACACCACCCTTTTCAATGACTTGTGCTGCAAGTGGAATATCTTGAGTGATGACAATATCATGCTCTTGCATACGCTCAACAATTTCTTGGTCAGCTTGATCTGCACCACTTAGCGCTTGAATCGAATTAATTCGTACTGAGGGGGTAATTCCAACAGGTTGATTGGCAACAAAAGTGACTTCAAGTTGATAACGATCCGAAGCACGAATAATCACTTCACGCAATATTTTTGGTAAGGCATCGGCATCGACCCAAAGTTTAAATGGCAGCACAAAGTATCTCTCTTGATAGAATTGCGTCGATTGTAGCAAAACTTTGTCTATTAAATATGATCGTGATAGGCTTTTTAAAAATTTATCTCAGTAAAAATTGCAATGCTATTCTCATATTATGCAATTTAAAATGTTTATTTTCACATAAAAGCTCTTAAGTTATATTTTTTCCATAATATTTCAGCCTATTTTATGATGAGTGTTTTGTGAATTTTCACGTTTTATCCTAAAATGCATTTTTAAAAATCTTGCCTTATATTCATTATGCATTCTCCTACTCCTTCTCAGCAGCTTGATGTTGAGGGTAAACCTATTTCATTAAAAAGAGCCATGTCTCGCCGTCACTTGATTATGTTGTCATTGGGTGGTGCGATTGGAACGGGTTTATTTTTAAGTTCTGGCTCAGTGATTGCTCAAGCTGGACCTTTGGGTGCAGTTATTTCCTATATTATTGGCGGTTTAATCGCCTATATGGTGATGCTCTGTTTAGGAGAGCTTGCAGTAAATCAACCTGTAACTGGTTCATTTGGTGCGTTTGCCGCAAATAATATTGGTCCGGGCACAGGCTATATGGTGTCTTGGATGTATTGGCTCGGTTGGTCGGCAACGCTCGGGACTGAATTCACCGCAGCCGCTTTATTGATGCAAGAATGGTTTCCGCATATTTCAATTTGGATTTGGACGCTGATTTTTATCTGTGGCGTATTATTTTCCAATCTCTACTCTACCCGTTTTTTTGCTGAATCTGAGTTTTGGTTGTCCTTTATCAAAGTAGCAACGGTGGCAATTTTCATTTTAGTGGGCTTAGCTGCAATTTTTGGTTTTATTTCTTTTGATGGTTATAGCTCTGCGCCATTATTCAGTAATTTAACCGAACATGGCTGGTTTCCGAATGGGCTCTTTCCGATTTTTGCCACGATGTTAATTGTCAATTTTGCATTTAACGGTACAGAAATGATCGGGATTGCCGCTGGCGAAACTGAAAACCCTGAGAAAAATGTACCTAAAGCGATTCATGCCGCAGTATGGCGTTTAATGATTTTCTTTGTAGGTACAATTATTGTCATCAGTTCATTATTGCCCTATCAAAATGCGGGTTTAAATACGGGACATAGTGATGGTTTAAGTAGTAGTCCTTTTGTAACGGTATTTAACCATATCGGGATTCCATATGCTGAAGACATTATGCGCTTCGTCATTATTACAGCTTTACTGTCAACAGCAAATTCTGGCTTATATGCTGCTTCACGTATGATGTGGGCACTATCCGTGCAAAAACAACTACCTAAAGTATTTTCTAAACTGACTAAGTCTGGCACGCCTGTAATTGCGATTTTAGTGACCATGATTGGTGGTTTACCAGGTTTACTCTCAGAACAGTTTGGTGCAGATTTTATTTTTAAAAATTTACTCGGTGTTGCTGCTTTTACTATGGTGATCGTATGGATGAGCATTTGTTGGAGTCAGTTTAATTTCCGCCGAAATTGGCTGAAACAAGGTCATACCTTGGCTGAGTTGAAATTTAGAACCCCGTTGTATCCACTTGTGCCTATTTTAGGTTTTATCACTTGTACCATCACGGGTTTAAGTATGGCAGCCGATCCTGAAATGTTGTCAGGTTTTATTGGCTGTTTACTATTTATGGCAGCTTGTTATGCCAGTTATTATTGGCTGTACCATAATAAAAAATCGTAGCAAGAATTAGTTTTAAGGTGAGTATTTTACAAAATATTCACCTTGCCTTTAAAAATAAAATAATAAAATGCTCTGTATTTTAATGTTGATTAAATAAACACTTAAATCATTTTTTCAATAACATCCTTTGACAATTTAAAGTAATCTCCCTATTATAGCGACTCCTCACAACGACCCTATCGTCTAGAGGCCTAGGACATCGCCCTTTCACGGCGGTAACCGGGGTTCGAATCCCCGTAGGGTCGCCATATTTTAGAATGTTAAGCATTCTTATAAAAAACCTGAGCATGATGACTCAGGTTTTTTATTGCTATATTTTCAATATATTCATTACTGCACTTTAATGGTCTTCAATAGTTTTGAGTCGAACAATGCTTTCGGACTAATCACCTGTTCTTGTAAAGGAACACTTTTGCTATAACGTTGTTGCATTAATGCTTTCACTTTAGTATGACTCAGATCAAAATCTTTTAATTGTTGTAAAGGTGCTAACTCGATTCCTAAAGCATTTTTATAGGCTTTCCAAACAATTTCAGAACAATAAATCGCCTGATCATTCCATTCAAAATAAATATCATAGGGTTTAGCAAGATATTGTTCAGCATGTTTCTGTAAAGCGACTTGTTGTTGTAAATTCAAATTTTTATAAAGTCTTTTTACCACATATTTTTGTTGGACACCTCGATTTACCCACGCTTGAAATGCGGTATATTTCACAGGCTGTATTGCTTCTAACACCCATAATTTACCATTTTTATTGACCAACATCCCCATATGACTATAAGGTGAATGTGTTGCGAGTTGGATAACCTGACTTTGTGCCGATTTTGATGTTTGGAAAATTAGATCACCCGTTTGAAATTGTGTTGCATATAGTCGACTGCAACTGAGTAATAAAGTTAGATAAAATAGCTTATAAATCACTTGTATCATGGTTTAAATTTACTCATTTTATTGTTTTAAAAATAACCGAAAATCGTCTATTCCAACACTAGAACTCTTTAAAAGTAGCAATCCAATGCAAATACATTTATATCATCTACAAAACTCTCGCTCACAACGCATTGTATGGTTATGTGAAGAGCTTCATCTGGATTATGAATTAATCACTTTTACTGAGCACATACAAGAACAACCCAACCATCCACATCCTTTTAAGAAGTTTCCAACTATAGCATTTCGTCAAAATAAACAAGACAACTTTTCTATACTCGCTGAAAGCACTGCGATTGTGGATTTGCTGTGCCACTTTCAAAACAAACTTAATGTGAATGACTATTCAGATGTAAAAGAAATTGAAGCTTTTTATTATTGGAAAAACTTTGCTGATGCCTCCTTTATGCCCAATTTAGCACTCAAACAAATTTTTGCCCAGATTGTTCAAAAAACACCTTTACCTGTACGTTTTATTTCTAAACTTTTTAAATATGTTTTTGATCAAAACTATTTAAATGCGACATTACAACAACAAATGCAACATATTGATCAGCATTTACAACAACAAAGGTGGATGGCAGGCTCACACTTCAGTTGTGCAGATATTTTAATGTGGTTTCCTTTATCAGCATGTCAGCAATTAAGTAATAATTTTCAGGGTTTTGAATATATTAATACCTATTTAACCCAAATAGAAAGTAGACCTGCCTTTCAAACTGCGTGCTTAAAAGGACAATGGTCTACTTCAGCGTTTAAAAACTATTGGGCAAAAGTCAATTAAGCAGATTTACGTGAATTGACACGTCCCTGAATAACCGCTTTCACGTTATTTTTCGCATAGTTTAAAAATACCTTAAGTGGTGACAGTTTCGGATTTGGTTTTTTACCTTCGCCAATCGCTTTAAATTGTGCTGCATACCAAAGGATTTCCATGATTGCCATTTTATCGACGAATGGAATACCTGTCTTGATTTGTTCAACTGCGTAGCGTACATCATGACCTGCAATTAAACGATCACTCACATCGGTTTCTACTGCTAATGGACGTGCAATCCCGATAAACTCACATGCACCACTGTCTAATGCAGCATTCATGCCTTGTGCAGTACGAAAGCCCCCTGTCACCATCAAATCACATTTCACTTCTTTACGGATTTTTTCAGCAAAATCGAGGAAATAAGCTTCACGGGCAATGGTACTGGCTTTACGTTGCTCAGCTTTTGCACCTGCCATTGCTGGTGCCTCATAAGTTCCACCTGAAATTTCAATCAGATCAATGCCAGCAGCATCTATTGCTTTAAAAACTTGAACAACCTCTTCCTCAGTAATCCCGCCACGCTGAAAATCAGCAGAATTTAATTTCACAGAAATAATAAAATTTTCAGATGTCTTTGCACGTACAGCTTTATAGATTTCTAAAAGGAAACGCATACGATTTTCAATCGAACCACCCCATTGATCTTGACGTTTATTGGTCAATGGCGATAAAAACTGACTGATCAAATAACCATGCGCACCGTGTAATTGCACACCTTCAAAGCCTGCTTTTTCACAAATCCGTGCAGATTCTGCAAAGCGTTGAATCAAATGTAAAATTTCAGACTCTTCCAACGCACGCGGTGTTCCAAAAGTAGATGCCAATAATGGACTAAATGCAACCGCAGATGGTGCCACAGTTTCTTTGTTTAAACCTCGTGGACACTGGCGACCAGGATGTGACAACTGAATCAATTGTACCATGCCATACTTTTTACCGACATTTGCCCATTCTGTGAGTTTCGCTAAATCACGCTCGGTTTCCACAACCACTACACCAGGTTCGTTTTTGGCACGAAAATCCACCATCACGTTTCCAGTGATCGCGCAGCCTAAACCACCTTTTGCCCAAGCTTCGTATAAACCCAAATGAAGGTAGTTTGGCTGACCTGCGTGATTTGCCAAAGCCTCACTCATCGCACCTTTGATAATACGATTTTTAAATGTAATATTTCGGATCGTTTTTGCTTCTGCTAAATGGCTCATGCTGCTTCTCGAAATTATTTTTTAGAATAATTACTCTAAATTATTTTTTAAAATGGTCAAGTTAAATCTGACAATATCGCATGTCAAATTTAAATGAATGAGTTTTTTAATACTGACTGGCTGAAATCAGTTGCTTAGTATAGTCCGTTTTGGGATGTTCGAACAAAGCAGTTGTGTCTTGAAATTCAATCACTTCGGCATGACGTAACACCAAAACTTTGTGACACAGTGCCTTCACTACTTGTAAATCATGACTAATAAATAAGTAACTAATATGAAACTCAGCCTGCAATTGTCTTAATAATTTTACAATCGCACGTTGTGTAGTACGGTCTAAAGCCGATGTGGGTTCATCAAAAATGATCAACTTTGGACGTAAAACCAAAGCGCGTGCTAGTGCGATGCGTTGTCGTTGCCCACCTGAAAGTTCATGTGGATAACGCTGTTTAAAATCTATCGGCAATTCTACCTTTTGTAATGCTTCATCAATACGTACAGAAATTTCATGTGCTTTGAGTTTCTTTAATGCCAAACCCTCACCAATGATTTGTTCTACTGTCATACGTGGATTTAAACTACTAAATGGGTCTTGAAACACCATTTGAAAATCAGCCCGCAAAGGACGTAATTTAGATTCTTTAAGCTTATTTAAGTCTTGATTTAATAAGACGATTAAGCCATCACTTTCAATAAGTCGGGCAACCGCCAATGCCAATGAGGTTTTTCCCGAACCACTTTCACCGACAATACCAATCGACTCCGATTCATGTAGCCTTAAATCTAAAGGCTCAACTGCAACAAAATAATCCTTTACGCGATTCAGCAAACCTTGCTTGATTGGAAATTTGACACCTACATGATGCAAGGACAAAACTAAATGCGAAGGATCATCAGGTGGCGCAGGGTTGGCTTCACCAAAATCATGATCAAGCAAATGTTTGGTATAGGCTGCTTTGGGCGCATTAAAAATATCACGTACGGCGCCCTTTTCTTCGACCCGTCCTTTATTCATGACAATCACTTGATTGGCATAACGCTTGACCAAATTCAAATCATGACTGATTAAAATCATCGCCATATCATGATTTAAGATCAACAATTGCAATAAATTTAATACTTGTGCTTGCAGAGTTACGTCAAGTGCTGTGGTCGGTTCATCGGCAATGATAATGTCTGGCTCTAAGGCCAAAGCTGCAGCAATCATCACCCGTTGTCGTTGACCGCCTGACAACTCATGCGGATAACGACTGAGTTTTTCTTCTGGCTCAGGAATCCCCACATCAGTCAGTAAATCAATCACTCGTTTACGCACTTTCTGCTTAGACATACCATTTAAAAGTAATGGCTCACCAATAATTTTTTCTACTCGATGCAACGGATTTAGTGCGGTCATCGGCTCTTGGAAAATCATTGCGATTTTCTGACCACGCACTTGACGTAATCCAGCCTCATTCATGCTCAATAAATTTTGACCTTCAAAATTGGCTTCACCTGTAATTTTGAGATGATCAGGCAATAACCCCAACATTGCCAAACTACTGATCGACTTACCTGAACCACTCTCGCCAACAATTGCAACAGTTTCACCTGCATGCAGATCAAAATTTAGATTTTGCACCAGATCTTGTTGCTGATTTTGAATGTGTAAATGTCGCACCGACAATACTAATTTTGCGTCTTTATTGACGTCTTGGATCGAATGCATCACGAGTCGCCTCCCCAATATAAATCAATAAAGAAAGTACCAAAGCCAAAGTAAAGAAACCTGACAATGCTAACCATGGTGCAGTTAAATTATTTTTACCTTGTAGTAATAATTCACCTAAAGAAGCTGCATCGGGTGGTAAACCATAACCGAGAAAATCCAATGCTGTCAGTGCCGTGATATTGGCAGTTAACATAAACGGTAATTGTGACAAACTCGAACTCATCGCATTGGGTAAAATATGACGAAACATAATCGTACTGTCTCTAACACCCAACGAACGTGCCGCACGCACATAGTCTAAGTTTCGAGCACGTAAAAATTCGGCACGTACCAAACCGACCAAAGCAGGCCAACCAAATACCAACATGATCAAAAACAACCAATATACACTTGGAGTAAATAAACTGACCAAAATCATGATCATAAACAGTGTAGGTAAACCGCCCCAGACTTCTAGTACACGCTGCCCAATTAAATCAATCCAACCGCCATAATAACCCTGAATCGCACCCACCATAATCCCAATCACTGAGGCAAATAACGTTAATGCCAAACCAAACAATAACGACACACGTAAACCATATAAAATGCGTGCGACTACATCACGCCCTTGGTCATCTGTACCGAGCCAGTTTTCCTTGCTAGGTGGTGCAGGCAAAGGTACTGCCAAAGCCAAGTTTGGCGTTTGGTAGGAATAACGCAAGATCGGCCAAATCGCCCACCCTTTAGCATCAATCATCTGTTGCACCGCAGGATCACGATAGTCTGCTTCCGTTTCAAATACCCCACCAAAAGTCGTTTCAGGGTATTTTTTTAAAACAGGTGTGTAATATTCTTCATCATATTTCACTAAAAGCGGTTTATCGTTAGCAATAAACTCTACCCCTAAAGACAAAATAAAAATGATAATAAACAGAATAAAACAACTAAAACCTAAGCGATTTTTCTTAAATCTTTTCAGTCTTGCTTGCATGATCGGTGACATTATTTTGCACCTCTTGATTCAAAATTAATCCGAGGATCAATGATTTGATATAAGACATCACTAATCAAACGCAAAACCAAACCTAATAATGTAAATAAGAATAGCGTTCCAAAAATCACAGGATAATCTCGCTGAGTAATCGCTTCGAAACCAAGCAAACCCAACCCATCTAAATTGAAAATGATTTCAATAAATAAATTACCCACAAAGAAAATACCCACCAAAGCTTCAGGCAATCCTGCGATCACAATCAACATCGCATTACGAAATACATGTCCATACAGCACACGATTTTCATTTAAACCTTTGGCACGTGCAGCAATCACATATTGTTTATTTAACTCTTCCATAAATGAGTATTTGGTGAGATAGGTCAAACCAGCAAAACCACCCAATACAACAGCGATCAAAGGCAAAGTCATATGCCAAAAATAATCTTTAATTTTTCCAAATAAACTTAAACTATGAAAATCATCAGAAACTAAACCTTGCAACGGGAACCATTGAAAATATGATCCCCCTGCAAAGAACACAATCAGCAAAACTGCAAATACAAATGATGGCACTGCATAGCCAACTGCCAACAATAACGAAGTCGATTTATCAAAAATCATGCCATGCTGTTTGGCTTTTTTGATGCCAAGTGGAATAGACACTAAATAAATCAACAAGGTACTCCATAAACCCAAAGACACTGTTACAGGCATTTTTTCCCATAACAACTGCGTCACTGGCTTATCTTTAAAAAAACTCGTACCAAAATCAAAGTGCAAATACCCTTTGAGCATCATCCAAAAACGTTCAGGTGCGGATTTATCAAAGCCATATTGCACTTTGATTTTTTCTACCATCTCATCACTCAAACCACGTGCGCCTTGATATTGACTGGCTTGATTTGAACTCGAAGCTACTTCTGCCCCCATAGCAGCATTGCCCATACCCTGAAAGCTTTCTGCTTGTTGAATGGCTTGTTCTACAGGACCGCCCGGTGCAAGTTGAACCACCACAAAGTTAATCAGTAAAATAAAAAACAATGTTGGAATGATCAGTAGAAGTCGTTTGAGGATGTATGTGCCCATTTATTTGATATTCCTTGTAAGCGCATGACTTTAATTTTCAATCAAATACAGTCTAAATTATTGTTTACGCAAATATTGACTGACTTTTTGCGCTTGTTGTGGGTCAGACCACCAATAATCCAAACCGAGCGATAGTTTTGGTTTTACATTTGGTTGTTTGTACATATTCCAGTAGGCATACCAGTTTTTATCATTGCCATAGGTCAAAATATGATAATACCCTGAGCGCAATAAACGATCTAAAACTTTGGTGCGCAGAATCAACTGCTCACGATTTGGTGCTCGAATCACTTGCTGCACTGCATCGTCAATCACAGGGTTTTTAATACCTGCATAGTTATAATTGCCAACTTCATCTGCCGCTTTACTGCTCCACATTTGCGCCTGTTCATTGCCCGGTGTTAATGATTGCGGCATAACATTCGTGGTCATCTGGAAATCTGAACGGCGCATCCGTTCGATGTATTGGGGTACATCGACTTGGCGAACTGAAACTTGAATCCCTAGTTTTTTAAGATTGCGTACAAATGGCATTAAACTGCGCTGTAAGCCTTCTTGGTGGATTATAAATTCAATCCGAATCGGTTGCCCTTGTTTGTCTACCAACACTGTATCTTTGTAGCGATAACCTGCTTTGAGCAATAATGATCGCGCTGTCAATAAATTATTACGGTTAAAACCACTACCATCCGATTGAGGATATTTCCAATCTGCCAAAACACCTTGACGTTGTAAAGGATGCAAACGAGATAAATAAGGTTGTAGGAGTTTTAACTCCTGCTGACTCGGTTTGCCTTTGGCTTCTAATTCACTATTTTGAAAATAACTGGTTAAACGAATGTATTGCCCATAAAATAAAGCTTTATTTAACCATTCAAAATCATAAGCATAACTTAAGGCTTGACGAAAATAGATATCATTAAATGGTGCTTTACGGGTATTAAATACAAAGCTTTGAGTTGGGGCTGGATTTTGAGTTTTAGAAATATATTTCGTGACCATTCCCGCTTTTAAAGCAGGAAAGTTATATTCGGTACTCCATTTTCGAGAAATTTTCTCTTCATGGAAAGTATATTGTCCCGATTTAAACCCTTCAAATGCAATGTCCAAGCTACGATAATAAACAAACTTAATCACATCAAAATTATAGCGACCTTTATTCACCGCTAAGTCTTTACCCCAATAATTGGGATTACGCTTATAGGAAATACTGCGCCCTGCATCAATACGATCAATCAAATAAGGGCCTGAACCCAAAATCGGCTGCATGGTAATTTTGGCAAAATCTCGATTTTTCCAATCTGCTTTGGAATAAATAGAAATCGTAGACAAAATTAATGGCATTTCTGAATTGTTTTCAGACTTAAATGTCACTTTCACTTGGTATTTTGATAAGACTTCGGTTTTGTCCAAGTCGGATAAATACATTTGAAAGCCCGGATTGGCTTTGGTTTGAATGGTATCGAAGGTAAATTTAACATCCTCAGCAGTCACAGGCGTACCATTGCTAAAACGTGCTTTTGGATTTAAATGAAAAATCACAAAGTTGGTCTTTTCAGGATCAAAAGTGACTTTTTCCGCCAATAAAGGATACATGACACTCGGTTCATCGAGTGATGAACTCATTAAGCTATCAAATAAAAAATTAGTACCGTCAGCGCTACTGCCTTTGCCATTAAATCCATTCAAATTGTCAAAAGTGCCATTACTCGCTTGACTGATCCAACCGCCTTTTGGCGCATTTGGATTAGCATAAGGCATGATTTGAGCATTTGCGTATTTTGCTGTGGTATGAATCGCAATATAAGGCGTGGTCTGAACAGCCGCCCAGACTTGACTTACCATTGCAGATAACACACACATCACCCCAATTTTTTTTGCATACGCAAAGCTCAATTGCATATTGAGTCTATCCTTTTACTTATTACTTAATTTTTCAGCCAAAAACTATAGGTTTGGAACTTTGATGACTTCCCCAATACGCAACTGTGTAGAAGGTTTCATATCGTTCATTTCAGCAAGCTCATTGCTGGCAATGCCATATTTACTGGCTAAACGAATCAGAGAATCGCCGCTTTTGACTTTGTATTCTGTAACAGTTTTGGGAATACGAATGCTTTGACCCCGCTGTAAGCCTGCACGAACATTTAAGTTATTTAAGTCAGCCAATTCTTTTACCGAAATACCCGTACGACTCGCAATCACATTTAAGGATTCACCTGATTTTACTGTATAGGCTTCAGTGTCTTGTGTCGAACGTGTTGATTTGGTCGTTACATTCTCTGTTTCTTTAGATACTGCGCTTTTACTGGGTAAATCTCCATCAATTTTTAAACGTTGCCCTGCTCTTAATTTAGCATTACGAGATAAACCATTTAACTCAGTTAAAAAAGCCTCTTGTAAATGGTATTTCTTAGCAACCGAAGCAACAGTATCACCTGCCTTGACCACATGAATATTCTTATCTGTAGCACGATTCGTGCTTACCACTTCTTCTGCTTCAGATGATTTGGTGGATACAGGTTCACCTGACAACTTTAATTTTTGTCCAACAAATAAGCCTGCATTGCTGCTCATACCATTGAGATCAGCAACTTGACTGACGGATAAATTATATTTACTGGCAACACTGGTTAGACTATCGCCTGATTGCACAGTATAAGTATCTGGCACAGTCGTTCCTGCAGGAATTTTTAAAGTTTGCCCAACCAATAAGCCCTTAGACGCAGATAAATTATTTAACTCCGCCAATTCTGACAAACTCATTTTTGATTGAACTGCAATACTTGATAAAGTATCGCCACTTTTCACTCGATAATTTTCAGTCTTATAACTTGTTTCAGCTTTAACATTTTTAAACTTAGTCTGGTCTACAACTTTAGACTCAATTTTTTCAATGTTTTGCTCAACTTCTTGAACGGGTACATTGATTTTTTGCCCCACGAAAAGATTGCCCACTTCTAGACCTGGTGTCAAATCCACCAACTCTTGTACAGAAAGCGCATAACGATCAGCGATAGCTTTTAAATATTCACCACGTTTTACCACATAAGGCTTGGTTTTGATTTTTGCTTCAGATTTACTGTCTGTACGCCCTACAGTTTTATGCTCAGCATTGTCTTTTAAATGCAGTTTTTGTCCCACAAATAAATTACTGTTGGTGGTGAGATTGTTATAACTTGCCAACTGCGACACGGATAAATTAAATTGATTGGCTACACCCGTGAGACTGTCATTTGGTTGAACCGTATAAATTGCTGGTGTACTGTCTACTTTCTTTGTTGAGGTTTCTACTTGTTGCGGTTTGGCATCATATAAATATAAGGTAGCACCTACGAATAAAGTACCATTCGGGTCAACTTGGTTCCATTTTGCAATGTCACGCCAATTCACCCCATTTTTCATGGCAATAATCGCTAAAGTATCTCCCGGTAAAACCGTATAAGTACTGCGTTTGCCTTTAGGCGGTACCACCACAACTTCACTTTCAGTCTTTTCAAACTTTTTATCTTGGTTCAGTTTGACTTCTTCCGCAGTAACAGCACTCGGCTCAGCCAATCCTTTTGGATAAGCAAAGCCAACTGTGTTTTCTCGACCTTGTTGTTCTGCCACAGATTGACTGGTTTGAATTGCAGTTAACTTAATTTTGCCATCATAAGGATCAACGATTTCTGTGCCTTGTGGTGCAATGGCTTTAATTTCTTTAACAACTTCATCTTTTTCAGCTTGTGTAGCTTGAGGTTCTATCACCTGTTTTACAGTTAATTTCTCATCTTCGGCTTTGACTGCTGCCATGATTTGCTCACGCTCACGTGCAGACAACGGTGGCTCTACAGTCACTGGTTTTACATTGCTGGCTTGCGTCACCGCAACAGGAATACGCGGTGCGCTCGGAATAGCCGCATTTGAGGCAAACGTTGCTAAAGCAGATGAGCCTTGTGGTGTTGTTTTTATAGTGCTCGGTGTTGTAGTCGTTGTTGGACTAACAGGCGTAACGGGTTTAGGGGCTGTCGTGTTTGCTGTAAGAACCGGTGGATTGGTTCTATTTGGGGTAATCGGTGTACCTGTATTGGCTGGGACATAGGTCGGTGCGGGTACATAAGCTGGTGCCGTACTGGCTAAATAACCACTATTTGGCTGTAACGCTTTTAATTTGGCATCAATATTCGGATTTAAATCTGCAGGAATTAAAATTTTCATCGGGCTAGACACATCAATGATTTCACCACGATGTCCCGGGTTCAGTGCATATAGTTCTGCACGACTGAGACCTGTCGTTGCTGCAATTTGATTGAGTTGAATACCTGCAGGTACAGACACTTCTCTAAAGTGCGGACGATTCGCAATAGGTGGTAGTGTTACGCCATATTTTGAAGGATTTTTAATAATTTGGGCTACAGCCAAGAAACGTGGCACATAGTTCATGGTTTCTTGTGGTAAACGTAATGACCAATAATCGGTAGGTAGACCTGCTGCCTGATTACGGTTAATTGCTTGTTGAATACGTCCCGGACCTGCATTATACGCCGCAAGTGCCAACTCCCAAGAACCAAACTGATTATATAAGCTGCCTAAAAACTCATACGCTGCACGAGTCGACTCCACTACATCACGACGACCATCATACAAACCTGTTTGTCTTAAACCGTAAATTTTCCCTGTACTTGGAATAAACTGCCACATCCCTGCTGCAGCTGCACTACTGGTTGCAGCGGGGTCATAAGAACTTTCAATAATCGGTAAAAGTGCTAACTCAGTTGGTAAACCACGACGCTCAGCTTCTTTAACCGTATGATACAAATAACGAGAGGCACGCGCACTCAAACGGTCGATATAAGGTTGACGTGCTGCAAACCAACTACGCTGTGCGTCAATACGTGGATCCCAGCGGTCTTCATTCATTTTAAAACCAACAGACATGCGCTTCCACACATCACCATGTTTTAAAATCAGTAAACGGTCGCCTTCTACTGCACGCATATCAGTTGCAGATAATAAATCTTCTAAAGAATCTAAACTGCTTGCATCCAACATACCTGATTGTTTGGTGGTTTGCGGTTTGGTCACAGTTTGTGAAGAGGAACACCCTGTCATTAATCCAATGGCAGCAAGTGCTGATGTCATGAATGATAATTTGAATAAAACAGAAGTTGTGGGCTGCCACACAATTGTGGTTGGTTTAGACATACAGGGTTCCGAACATCAATATAGTAAATTATTTTATCCATGCCATTTTAGTAGAGCATCTCACTCATACAAGGCACTTATTGCAAGCAAATTGCTTACAAATGTTACAAAAAATTAAAAAAATCGCAGTTCTTGCCGTGGGAAAGCACGATTTGCGTATACAATAAATTCTTCGCTCGTTATGTTCAACACTAAATTCAAATTCATTGGTTATCATTATGTCTCAAACAATCACACTTTATGTAGATGGTGCATGCAAAGGCAACCCCGGACTCGGTGGTTGGGGAGCATATATCATCACAGCAACAGAAGAGCATAAACTCTGTGGCGGTGAGCTTGAAACAACCAATAATCGTATGGAGCTTTCGGCTGCGATTCAAGGCATTGCATTTTGCCCTAAAGATGCAAAACTCGTACTTTGGACAGACTCTAACTATGTCAAACGTGGCATTACCGAATGGATTGAAGGCTGGAAAAAGAAAAACTGGAAAGATGTGAAAAATCCTGATCTTTGGAAACAACTTGATGCGACCTGCAAAGGTCGTGATATCGAATGGAATTGGATCAAAGGTCATGCAGGTCATGCAGGCAATGAAATGGCAGATCAACTTGCCAACTTAGGTGCAGCAAATACCGCAAAAGGCATCCAAGAACCACAAATTACCACGATTCCCAAAACAGTAACGCAGGCGAGTGAGATCATGAACGAAGATAAAAAAAAAGTTGAAGCTGATTGGCTTTTAGATGATCCCTTTGGTTTGGATGTAGTGGAAAATGATAGCTCTGATGAGTTTGAAAATGATATGCAACTCGAAAACACTTTGGGTAGTGAAATTGATGCAACCAGTCAAACTGCTAGCCAAGTTATTCATAATGATGCAACATATGAAACTGAAGTGTTGAATGAAATAAATGAAAATAGCACTACTGAAAATACTGTTTCGACTTCAACATCACATCCGCATATTGTAATCACTCCAAAAAAACTCGATCTTCAAGGTCCAAGACAGCTCATTTTAGATACAGAAACCACTGGTTTTTATTTTCAGGACAGCGATCGCATCATTGAAGTCGGTGCAATCGAGATGATCAATCGCAAACTTACCGGCAGTTCTATCCACATTTATATTAATCCTGAAAAACCTGTAGGCGAATCTGAAGCCATTCACGGAATTACTGATGACTTTTTAAAAGACAAACCCAAATATGATGAAATCGCTCAAGTCTTATTTGATTATTTAAAAGGCAGTGAAATCATTGCGCATAATGCTAGCTTCGATATGAACTTCTTGGATATGGAGTTTAAACGAAGTGGCTTTGTGGCGTTGTCTGAGGTATGTACTGTCACTGATACCTTGGCGATGGCGAAAAGCAAACATCCAGGACAGAAAAATTCATTAGATGCGTTAGTGCGTCGTTATGAAATTCCGCAACGTGATCGTACTTTCCATGGTGCTTTACTGGATGCGGAAATTTTATCCGATGTTTATTTAGCGATGACAGGTGGACAAGTTTCTTTTGATATGGATGCCTTGTCAAATTCAACTGAGTTTTCTAATCACTCACAAAGTCGTCAAAAAATTGACCTTGAAGCACCTGTGATTTTTGCTTCTGATGACGAGCTTACAGCGCATCAAACGTGGATGGATGAGTTTCAAAAGAAAAATGGTGAAGCTTGTATCTTTGCAAAATAGTTAAATTGTTTAAAGCAATGCTCTCTCGCTGAGCATTGAAAGATGATGATTTTATTTTCAGTTTTGCATAAATCGCACACATTTCACTTTGTATCATATAGAAACGCATGCGATAGCATACAAATCTATTGTAAATCCTGTGCATTTAGGCGATATTAAAATCTAAAAATTAGTCTTTAAGATAAAGGCTAAAAAACTAAAACATGTAATTTTTATCAGGGGGCTTTGATGTCTTATCAAACATCAATTTATTTCGATCCAACGGCTTTATTAATAATAAAAAATGAAGTAGACAACTCGATTCAGCAAGTTGAGTCTGCTGTCAGCAGTTTGCTGGAAGATCAAACCTTGCCTTTTGGTATCGATGACGCATTGAATCAGTTTGAACAATGCGCACATGTCATTCGTTTAATTAATATGCCACAACTCGCACAACTCACGGAGTACGCTGCTGAGTTGATGCGTAAAATCATGCAAGATCCACGTAATATCAAAACTTCAGATGTGCTCGCTTTAAGTGAAGGCACAACCATGTTGAAGCGTTTTGTGGAATTTACCTGTTTACGTGAAGTTAAGGTTCATCAATTTTTGCTCGATACCTTAAACCGTTTAGAATTAGCACTGGGCAAACCTCTCACTCAAGAAGGCGAAAGTATCGTTCCGCTTTTAGACTGTGTTGAGCCACAGTTAGACTTAACTGCTGCCCCTGAACTAGAAAAATCTATTTATGTGCATAAACTCTATAAACTTTGTTTAAATAACCTGCTCAAACAACAAGAAGCGCCACTTGATTTTCAAGGTTTACAATTGGTGGGTGCGTATTTATCTCACTTGTCAGAAAATACACCAAGTAGTCAATATTGGAAATTAACCGCTAATGCTTTACAGAACCTACCAGAGATTATTTTAAGCGATGCACGCTTACGCACCTTGATTCAAATCGAAACGCATATTGGCGCATTCCTACAAGCCCCACAACAGTTTAAAGTTGATACCCTTGCCGTTGCCAATATTCTGAGTTTATGCATTAGCCAAGACAATGATATTGCGCAAAATCTACGTGAAAAGATTAATGCTGGTGATGATATTTTAACGGACAATCAATTACAGATTTTTAGTCGTCATTTATATGGTCCAGATTTTGAAACAATTCATACTGCGAGCAAACTCATCACTGATGAAATGAGCGAAATTCGTAACGACATTGAGTATAATTATCAAAATATGTCTGATGAAAAAACCGCAGAGTTAAAACATAAACTGCTTAACTTAGCCAATATTTTCAAAGTATTAAATTTAAGTGAGGCTGCAACTGAGCTCACTCAACAAGCGGTATTATTATCCGATCATAGTTCATTAAATGATGAAAATTATGCACAACAATTGATGAATAGTATTTTATCTGCGATGAACTCAATTGGTATTTTAGAACGTAATTACACCTCAAACCGTTTACAACTACGTGTCAATAATCTGCATATTTCACTCGATCGCTTAGACGAAGCACATACTGTATTGCTCAGCGAAACCAAGATCCAAATCGATACAACCAGTCAAACATTAGTACAGTACATTGCTGAAGCAAATAATGAAAATATTGCCAATATTCCAACACAACTGACTGAAATCAGTGGTGCTATGTTGTTCTTAGGTTCAAAAGAAAGTCAGCAAACTTTACTTGCAAGTGCTCGTTTTGTTACAGATGCCTTAGCGCAACAACAGACTTTAACGCCAGCACAAGTACAAGCATTGTTAGAGGTTTTAGCAAGTGCAGATATGATGATTGACAATTTGCAAAATAAACAGCCTGTATTACAGTCGATGTTTGATATAGCATTAACGAGTAGCCAAAACTTACAAGCGACTGCCTAATGTCTGAACAAACTACTGACTTATCACTTGCCTATATTTTTCATCATCATCAACTTTTGGTTGATGAAAATTTTCAACTTCCTCAAGTTGAGCAACTTGCAAGTGATTTAGTCTTTCGCTCGGGTGATCAGATCATTGCCCGAGATTTATTTATTGAAGAGGAAATTCCTGAAGGTTATCAACTTGTTCCTATTCGCCAACTGATTGCACAATGGACCAAAGTTCAGTTTGAACAAGCCAGCCGTGCTTTGCAACTTTTAGAATGGCGACGTAACCATAAGTTTTGCAGCCATTGTGGACATGAAACTGAAGTTCATCCCAGTGAATATGCAATGGTTTGCCCTGCTTGTCGTTATCATCAATACCCACGTGTACAACCGTGTATTATTACCGTAATTACACGTGGACAGGATGAAATTTTACTGGCGAAAAATGCCAAAAATACCAGCAATATGTACGGCTTAATCGCAGGTTTTGTTGAGGTCGGTGAAACTTTGGAAGAAGCTGTTGCACGTGAAACCTTGGAAGAAGTCGGAATACACGTTAAGAATATTCAATATCTTGCTAGTCAACCTTGGCCTTTTCCTAGTAATTTGATGTTGGCTTTTAAAGCTGAATATGAATCTGGTGAGATCGTCTTACAAGAAGAGGAAATCAGTGATGCAAAATTCTTTAAGTTTGATGCATTACCTGAGATCCCAATTTCAGGTAGTATCGCCCATGCCATGATTGAGCATGTAATACATAATAAAAAAATGCCTGAATAATTCATTCGGGCATTTTACGATACAATTATTTCTCTTATACATTTAGCCGTCTTTAAAAGCCTGATCCAAAGCTTTTACAATCTCAGAACGTGTCTGATAAAAACGACTAAATAAACTTGAAATGCTTCCCATAATCGAAACATGCCCTGTTTTTGGAATCACGCGAATTTGACAATGATTGCCTAAGGCTTCTAGTTGATTTTTCAAATCAAAGCTATTACTGGCTTTCACAATCTGATCATTTTCCGCCAAAAACAAATAATGTTGTACTTCATTTTTTTCAATAAAATAATAAGGCATCACTTGCTGATAAGGAATATCTTGGTCAAACGCATGAGCAGCCAATGGATCACCTTTATAATCAAAGTGATAAGGCCCTGCAATCCCAATAATCGCTTTAATTTGCCCTCTGAGTGGTGACTGAAAACGCTGTGGATGATACAACAAAGAAGCAATATTAAATGCACCTGCCGAATGCCCCATCAAAGCGATCTTCTGTGTAGAAATCCCAAGTTTTGTTTGCTGTTGTTCTAAAAAACTTAGGGCTATCGCCAAATCATCAACATATGTGGGAAATTTAAATTGAGGCGCAAGATGATAATTCACGATTGCAACATCATACCCATAACGACTAAATGCTTCACCGACAAACTTATAAGCACCTTTGTCGCCATGACTCCAAGCACCGCCATGCACAAACACAATTAAAGGCTTATTTTGTTTTTTTGTGGAAATATATAAGTCTAAGCGCTGTCTTGCTTTTAAACCATAAGCAATATTAGTACGGTATTGGTAACCTTTTTTGGGCGTCAATCCATTAATGGTAATACTCGCCAAATCATACAAACGAAAGTCTGCATAAAATGCTTTTATCGCTTGGATTTTTTTTAACAGGAGTTGCTGTTTATCTTGAAAGTTACGGCTGAACATTATTACTTGGCTCTACAGCATCGGGATCAATTGCCACTGGCGTTTGTACATCAGGCTGAACATTTGACACTGTTGGTGTGGCTGCAAATGATGAGCTTTGAACTTGACGGCTATTTTGTTCGATATTATCCAATAAAGTAACGATCTTAGTAATATTACCTACTTTTTGCAGCACATCATTTAAATCATCACTTTCAGCATTATTTAAACGCCCCATGACATACAACACGCCATCTTCAGTATGCACCATGACTTTATTGTCTGACACCACAGGCGCCTTCATGATTAAACCACGAGTATTAGCAGTCACTGATGCATCTTGCATAATGGTGCCATAACTGATTTGATTGCCCACAGTAATATAATTATGCACTGTTTTGACATCACTCATGGCACGAACATTATCTTCAGCCAATTGCTTTAAATGTACATCTGGCACTTGCCCAGTTAACAATACATTGCTGTGAAAACTATTAATATTTACACGAGATTGTTTAAATCTTGCATCTAATTTATATAAATTAATTTTTGCAGTACGCTCAATGGAAGAATCAATAAATACCTGACCCAGTGATCTCACTCCACTTTCTGTACCTACAGGTGTACTGCCTGTACCACCAGAAATGAAACTCGCACACCCAGATAAACTTGCTACACACAACATTGTAATGACAATTCGGTTTAACACTCAGCAAGACTCCTCATTGAAATCATTATTTCTATATTTTATAAGCCACTACGCTTAAATTTCACTCACAGATTAATCAAGTCTGCATCTAAAGTAAATGCATTTTCAATCCACTGTAGATCATACGGGATTTTTGAAAAGTCATGCTGTACATTTTTTGCAATTTCTTCATGAAAATCAAAACAAATTGCATCAAAACGATAATAAAAATCCTGAAAATCTGCATGTTCTTGTAAAAACGTTAAGGCAGTCTTAAGAATTTTACGCTGTTTGGCAAGGGTGATCACTTCCACAGCATTGCCATAGTCGGTTTTAGCACGTGCTTTAACTTCTACAAAAATCAGCGCATTGCCCTGTTTTACGATCAGATCAATCTCACCAAAACGCGTATGATAATTTTTAGAGATAAAAATATATCCTTGTTGTTCAAGCCAGCGTAATGCTGTTTGTTCAGCCCATTCGCCCAATTGTTGCCGTACCGATTTAACCTTAGATTTCATGTGCATATATCCTAACGACTAAAAGATTAAGCAACTGCTAAACCTTTACCAGTACTCACAAAGCACATGGGTTGTCGGTCAATCTGGTTATTTTCGATATGGATTTTTCCAGTACGTCCGTTGAAGTCAATATTGGCCGTTTTCGTTTTTGATAAATACAGTTGCGTAATTTGCCATGCATCCCCACCAAAAGCATATAAACGCTGGTAAGCCATCGGGGTCGGATTTTGTTGATAAGCGATTAAAACATCTTTCCAGTCAGCCACATAAAGTGAAGGCACATCGCAAAACTTGATTCCTTTTGGTAATGGTTGGCTATCTTCAACAGCAAGAGCTTGCATATACAAGTTTTTTACAGGTAATTTTTTTAATTGACGAATCCATGCATAATTACCTAATAACAATAAGCCTTCTGTTTTCACCATTTTAGTTGGTATGTTTTTGACCAATTCTATTTGCCCTTGAAACTGTGCTGACAAGGCATTAAAGAATGCTTTACTTTCTTGCGCAGTTTCAGCCTGCTGTAAAATATACAATTTGTTAATTTGATCCGTTTGCATGGCATCGATCAATGCAGCTGCATCATCATTTTTTGACAAACTAAACTGCAATACATTGGGATGTTTGATGGCGACTTCATTTAAAGCCAAAACTGGTACTTTCGGCGCAAGTTTAATGACCTCTTCAACATCCTGTCGTGCCAAAGGTCCAATAATCATTTGTGTTTGCTTATTTACATGTTGTTTTAATACTGCATTCATAGATTTTTGATCAGTATTCACAAATTTTAAAACTGTTTTTGCACCTGTTGCCTGATATGCGGTCGATATTCCCAGTTTTATACTGCTACTGGCTCGCGCCAAAGGCCCTGTTTCAGGTAAAATAACCAAAACTTCCGCATGTGTTGTAAAAATCATGCTCATCAAACTAAGACCGAGTACGGTCTGTCTATAATTCACTTTTTTATTGTTAATCATGGAGAACCCTATGAGTGCTCAGTTATTTGTTGTAGCAACCCCAATTGGGCACTTGGATGACATGACCTTTCGTGCAATTGAGGTATTAAAGTCCGTTTCTGTTGTTGCCGCAGAAGACACCCGCCAATCTGCACAACTTTTAAAGCATTATAATATCGCAACGCCCTTAACAGCGTGTCATGATCATAATGAAAGTAACAAAATTAATATACTCATTGAACGCTTAAAAAATGGTGAAGATATCGCTTTGGTCAGTGATGCTGGAACACCTTTAATCAGTGACCCAGGCTTTAAACTGGTTCGTGCTGCGCAAGAGCATAATATTCGTGTGATTCCTGTACCTGGCGCATGTGCTGCTATTGCAGCGCTGAGTGCGGTGGGTCTACCTAGTGATCGTTTTAGTTTTGAAGGTTTTTTACCCTCTAAACAATCACAACGCCTGCTACAACTTGAAAAACTCAAACATGAAACCCAAACCATGATTATTTATGAAGCACCACATCGTATTTTAGAATGTGTTAAAGATATGGTTGACGTATTTGGTGCTGAACGCCCTGTTGGTTTTGCACGAGAAATTACCAAAACCTTTGAAACAATTAAAAAAATGACTTTGGCAGAATTACGCACTTTCATTGAAAATGATCATCATCAACAAAAAGGTGAAATTGTTTTGGTGATTGGTGGCGCAACCGAAGAACATGATGTAAATCAAGAAAAATTAGATAAGCTTTTGTTACGTTTGCTAGAAGACCTCTCAGTAAAAGCAGCCTCACAATTGGCAGCAGACTTAACCGGTATTAAGAAAAAAATTGCTTATCAACGTGCTTTGGAACTCACACAAAAAGATTAAGTCTTTTGTTGAATTACTTTCCAATTCACATGATTTTATAAAACCAATTGCCATAAAATTGTAATATTGTGATCTAACAGTTTACTTTTAAACACAGTCCAATATTACAATTTTAAATCCGACCAATTTAGTACAAATTCTATTTAAATACAGTATTTTATAAAAACATAAAACAAAGCTTAAATATTTAAATACAGATCTAATTTTGCCATTTTCAAACCAAAAAAATTAAGATATGATGATTTTGTAGGCGGTTAAATTCATATATTTTTTGTAATAACTATAAAGGAAAAGGAGAACGCTATGACTTTCCAAAATATCTTAGTTCCTATCGATGGTTCAGATACTTCACTTGCTGTCATTCCTGAAGCTGTTGAGGTGGCGAATAAATTTAATGCGACAATCACAGTAGTACAGGTCATGACTTTAGACCCTTATATTGCTTCAGAATATATGATGCATGGGCAAAGCAACCAAATGATTGAACGTGCTCGAAATTATATTTTAGATAATTTGGAAACAGCAAAAGCCAAATTTCAAGAACAAGGCGTTGAGGTTCAAGTTAAATTATTAGAAGGTGAAAATATCGCCAAAACCATTGCTCAAGCAACTGAAGATCTCAGCACAGATTTAGTGATTATCAGTTCACACGGACGCAGTGGTTTTAAAAAGTTGTTGATCGGTAGTGTGGCGCAAAGTTTACTGACTACAGTCAATGTTCCTGTACTGATTGTTAAACATCCTTAATATTCAGAATCTAAACATCCTTATAGCAAATATAGGGATGTTTTTATACACTAAAATATTGCAATTAAGGTTGCCAACCAAAGATTTTCATATTCACTTTTCCATCAATAACCACAACATTTTCAGCCAACAATAATGCTTGTTGAATATTCATTCCTTGCTCATCCAACTGATTGACTCGAATTTTTCCTTGAGAATTAATTACACGATACCAAGGCACATCATGCCCCGATTCTAATTGTCCTAATACTCGTCCAACCAAACGGGCATGCTTCGGCAGTCCTGCTAATTTAGCAACTTGCCCATAACTCGCCACTTTACCATAAGGAATTTGTACGATCACCGACAAAATCATTTGAGCAAGTTCAACTGTCGAGGTTGGAGTGTTTTGCATGACCATTGGCTCAAATATGTGCTAATTATGTATTTAGGCAAATGTATTTTTTTAAATACTGTCCTAAGCTTAAAATATATTAAACAACAAAAACATAGAGTACTACAAATGAAAGGAATCTTTAGTAAACTCATACTTTCTACTGCATTAAGCATAGGTATTGTCACAACTGCGAGCCTTCCTAGTCAAACTTTTGCAGCAATTGACATTCAAAGTGTTTTGCAACAAGAGCGTACTTGGGCAGGTTTACAATCTAAACGCTTAAAAGTGGGCGATATAGACTGGACGTATAGTGAAGGCGGACAAGTTGGCAAACCGACCCTACTTTTAGTGCATGGGCTTGCGGGTAGTCGAGACAACTGGAACCGTTTAGCACGCTATTTAACACCACATTATCATGTGATTATTCCAGATTTACCGGGTCAAGGTGATAGCAAAGTTCCTGCTGACTTTGATTATACAATTCCAAACATGACTGAAAAATTACGCCGTTTTGCTGAGGCAGGCAAGTTTGAAAATGGTCTGCATGTGGCAGGTCATAGTATGGGTGGATCAATCGCTTTACTATATGCTGCACAATATCCTATAGATACCAAATCTTTATTTTTAATTGACAGTGCTGGTGTTTTTAAATCTGCCAATACACCTTATTTAAAAGACCCAACCACGCTGCGTAGTATGATCGTGTCTAAAAAAGGTGACTTAGACAAAGTCCTTAGTATCGCAACTGCTTTACCGCCATTTATTCCAAATGAACTCAAAGAAGCTCAAGAAAAAATGATGATCTCTCAAGCAGCCAATAATACAAAGTTGGTGGAACAACTGATTATTATGTCAAAAATGTATACACCTGAAACTTTTGCTTTGGCTGCGCGTTCAATTGATCAACCAGTATTGATTGCTTGGGGTGACCAAGACAAAGTGATTAATGTTGAAGCGGCAGCAGAATTAAAGTCTTTGCTTAAAAATGCCAAAGAACCACTGATTTTAAAAGGTGTAGGACATATGCCACTCATGGAACAAGAACAGTTACTGGTACAACCATATTTAAACTTTCTGAATACTATAAAATAATTGTATTTATGCAAGCAGTAGAACTTCTCTACTGCTTTTTTTAATCTAAATATTTCCATGCTTATTTTTATTTTAAAAACTTTCCATTATAAAAATGAATCATCTTATTATTGATCTATATACACAAAAATAAAGCACCCAATTTATGAAACTATTGTTAAAATATTAGAAATTTATTATCGTTGAATCGCTAAATAATTTAAAAAAAGATAAAAATCTTGATTGGGGAATATACATGAGCGATGTCGTTTTAGAACATGAGGTTTTAAGATATTTTAATGAACAATTACATCCTTTGGCGAAAAACTTAACTGAAATGTTAAATGAACATTTTAGCCATCAAACAGAACGTAGAGGTTGTGGTTATACTCAAGCGACTCGTGTGGTTGCTGAGTTTATTAACTCAGAACAAGATGAGATTGATTTTAAAGATTTTAAAATATTTGACCAATATGATACCAAACCATTAAAAATGATTTTGGCAAATGCCGTTGCACATGGCTTAGAACTAAAAACTTGGCGAAACTTAGACCAAAATCCTGATGTTCAAAAGTTCTTAGCTGAACATCCCAACAGTGAAGATAATTTTGTCAATGTTTTGGCTGCAGAAGTGGCATTTCAAGCCAAGCTGCGTAATATTCACACCATGGTTGAAAAAGAAGAAAGCCAAGTTCTATGTCAATTTTTAGAAGACATTATCTTAAGAAAAGATCCTACTGAAGTACAAAGTTTAGAGCTTAAAAATCTCAGCGAAAAACCAAAAGTTGGGTCATGTCCAATGGCTGAAAACTTCTTTTTAAAAATTGCACATGGACGAATGCTACGTCAAGGCAATATCAATATTTTTGTAGATCAAAATGATACGCCTATTCTAATGGAAAAAATCAAAATGGGCGATGATCATTCATGTATTAATCTCATTCCTTTGATTATTAATGGCATTCGTATTCCCCTAGGCAGCCTGTTTTCGGTATATTATGACGAAGAAAATATTGCCAAACGTCCAAACAAAAACTTTAAGGGGCATGTGATTTCGGTGCATGATGTCACAGGTTTTTGGTTTTTACGTTTAACCACTTTGGCAATTTCACCTAAAAATAGAGCGCGAGCATTTAGCTCACATTTTAAACAACAAATTGATAATGGTTTATTTAGCCCAGAAACCACTGAGCTGAAGCAATTAATCGCCGTTGCTCAAGATCAGATTTAATCGAGAGTCATTATGTTAAAAGCTTGCTATTCACCCCAATATTTTGCAAAAACGCATACGAATAGCATGGAAAAACTGACTGCGGTTGCGCAGGTGCTTGAAGCCAATGAAATGGTTGAATTGGTTGATCCTGAAAGTATTGACCCCAAAATTTTATATGGCATTCATGATCCCGAGTATGTACAGGCATTCGTCAAAGGGAAAAAACCGCTTGCTGTGATGCAGGGCTTTAAACAATGGAGTTTAGCCTTTCGTGAAGCTATTTTTGCCGTACAGGCAGGACAGCTTTTAGCCACAGAAATTGCGCTGCGAGAAGGTATTGCAGCGAATATTGCACAAGGTTTTCACCATGCTGTTTATGAACATGGCAATGCTTATTGTACCTTTAATGGCTTAGCTTTAATTGCACAGCAATACCCAAACAAAAAAGTTTTTGTGCTTGATTGTGACCAACATGGTGGAAATGGCACAGCAGAATACACGCTGAGATTTGAAAACCTATTTAATTTCAGTATTTATGCGTTGGCATTTGGCTGTGCGACCTATGAAAGAAGCCTTACGCGTCATATTCACAATAAAAAAGGTTCATTTGAACAATACGCTGAAGCAGTGATCGAAGGCTTTGAGCAAGCTTTAGAATGGCAAGCGGATATCATCATTTATCAAGCAGGGATGGATTGTCATCAAAATGACCGTTGTGGCTCAAAATGGTTTAGCACTGAAATGCTGTATCAGCGTGATTTAATGGTATTTAAACTGGCTAAAAAATATAATTTGCCTATTATGTTTGTATTAGCAGGTGGCTACCAAAAATTAGAAGATTTGGTACCTTTACATGTAAATACCTTTAAAGCAGCAAATGAAATCTATTTCCCTGCAAAAACTTAACGACAAGTAGCGTTACAAAAAAACCGAATGTTAAAACATTCGGTTTTTCTTATCATAGTTTTTAAAATATTGCGGTTTAGAAATTGGTTGGATTTTCCAAACGTTTTACTTCTTGAGCTTTATCTGGACGATGGACAGATGCCACACCATCCTCCGATTTTTTATCGACTAAAACTTCAGGATTATAAATGGTAATGGTTTCATGCCCTTCCGCATCTTCACCTACGATGTATTTTACACCTTTACGATTCATTTTATGACACATGCGCTGATACCAACCTTTGAAGCCTTCTTTGTCTTCTTTTGGATTGTAGTAAAATGCGTTCATCACCGCAGGTAAACCTAAACCGCAGACAATTCCTGAAAGTAATACACTAATAAAAGTATAACCAATTAAAATACTACTATATTCACGTAATTCAGGAATATTGGCGACAGCTAAAATCAAGGCTAATGAGATCCCCCCACGCACCCCACCCCAAGATAATATCGCCAAGCTTCCATTATAACTTTTGTGTCGAAATGATGGGAAAAATGCAAATGCTAAATAGTTTGCAGCAAAGCGCGATAAATGTAATGCAAAAAAGGCAAATATCCCGCCTAAAATAAGACTAGTACTTAAATCTAAAATAAATAATTCTAGCCCAATCAACGTGAATAAGAATGAATTAATAATTCCTTCCACCGTATGCCAAAAATGATTTACTTCTCGAATTTCACGGTCTTGTAAAATCTCTTTCCATTTATTCCCTACAATTAAACCACCGATTACACAAGCAATGGGTGCAGAAGCATGCGCAAATAAGGCAATTAAATATGAACCGCATGCCAATAGTGCTGTGGTTAAAATTAGAGATTCCATTTCATGTTTACCACGTAGTAAACGTAAAATAGCCAAACCGAATCCCCAACCAATAATTACAGCAACAATAATTTCATAAAGTAAGGTTTCTAATGTAGCAACGAAACTAAAATGCTCACCCTCAAGTACATTAAGTAAAGTCATAAAAACGGCAATACACATGGCATCATTAAATAATGACTCACCTTCCAGCTTAACCATCAAGTGATGAGGCGCACGTACTGAACTCAATACCCCCTTAATCCCAATCGGGTCAGTTGCACCCAATGCCGAACCTAATAGCAATAACACTAAAATAGGTACAGGGTTTCCGATAATGTATTGGAATCCAAAAACAATACCTGCAAAAAACACGGCACACAGTAATAAAGCGATAGTTGCTAAAATACTAATGGGTTTCCAGTACACTTTTAAGTCAGAAACTTTAAACTTTAAAGCGGATGAGGTTAAAATAAAACAAATCACACCATTAACTAAAAAGTCATAAAAATCAATATTTCTAACTGCTTCTTCAATATTATGAATATTAATAGAAATAAATTGATTGCCATTGAGCAGGCTTGCGCCCCATTGCAAAATAAAGACAAATATCGCCGAAACTAAAGGCACACCGATCGCTTGTGGAAAACCTAAAATTCGCTTATTAAAAATGGTGGTTGCAATGGATAAAGCAAAAACAACTGTAAAGACCTGTAGAAAAAAATAATTACCCATGCGTATCCTTTATACGGTTTTTTAATATATGTGAACAACCACTACCCAATCATTTTTTAAATGAATTAAGAAATAAAGATGATTTTAAAATCGATATAATTTTACAAAAAAATGCGTTAAATCGCCCGAAAAAAATAATTTTTTTAACATAAATCTCAAGCTTATTTATATAAGTGTTTAAAAAGATATAAATAATGCGTTGAAGTCGGTATCATTAACATTTCTATTTTGTTGTAAATTTATGCGTTTTAAAGTCGTATTCCGATATTTTTTGGCTACGTTGATTTTTCTGATCAGTGTCGTATTGATTTGGACGACATTGGTAAAAACTTATGAAGTGTTTACAGCAACACAAGTACAGCCTAAAACCACCCATTTAGAAAGCACGCTAGATAAAGAGTTTCGTTTGGTCAGTAATAATCAAAAACCAGATCAAAAAATATTCATTACCATCCCAAATCAAGGCTATATTTTCACAATTTCGTGTGAACATTATATGACTAGCTTGTGCACTGACTTAGATAATCAACATTATTTCCGTCAAATTAAAACACTCGATTTAATTCATTATCGCAACCATCATTATGTACAAAATATTAGTTATCAAAACACGCAAAGCCTAGAGAATAAAAGCTTTCATTTTAATCAGAAACAAATTTTTGAGTTTTATATAGCAGATATTGAAAAGTTAAAATATCAATTGATTTTATTGTGGTTTTTTAGCTTATTTGCGATTTATGTATCCACTCGAATTTTGCGTAATTTTCCAACATTTTTAAATAAATAAAGGAGAGCGTACTCTCCTTTTATTTTCTTTTAAGAAATCTTATTTAAAAGTTTCGCACTGATTAATATCACCTGATTTTAAGCCTGTTTGAAACCATTGCATACGTTGCTGACTAGTACCATGCGTGAAACTATCAGGAACTGCATAGCCACGTGCTTTTTTCTGCAAATAATCGTCACCGATTTTTTCAGCAGCATCCATTGCTTCTTCTACATCACCTTGTTCAAGAAATTGAGTCTTTTGATGGGTTTTATTTGCCCAAACGCCTGCCAAACAATCCGCTTGAAGTTCTAAACGTACAGATAATTCATTGCCTTGCGCTTCACTGGCACGTTGACGCGCTTGTTGAACCTGCCCTGAAATCCCTAAAAGATTTTGTACATGATGTCCTACCTCATGGGCAATGACATACGCTTGTGCAAAATCCCCTGCTTCATCTTTCGCAGAAAGCTCAGACTGATTTTGCTCACCCGAAATACCCATTTGCTGACGCATATCTCTAAAAAAAGAGGTATCAATATAAACTTTTTGGTCTGCTGGACAATAAAATGGTCCCATTGCCGATTGTGCAGTACCACAGCCTGAATTAATCGCACCACTAAACATAACCAATTTAGGTGGTACATACTGAGCACCTTGTGCCTGAAAAATTGGTGTCCAAACATCTTCTGTGTCTGCAAGAACTGTTCCAACGAAATCAGAAACTTCTTTTTGCTCAGGGGTTAAACTTTCGGGAGCAATAGCTTGTGATTGACCACCAGATGTGACTTGTTTGGTCGCTTGATAGGCTTGTTGGGGATCCACACCAAAAAACTTCCACGCCACAAAAGCCACGATCAACCCCAAAATACTGATGCCACCTGCTTTTGCTCCACCACCGCCGCGACGGTCTTCCACATTACTACTTACCCGACGTCCTTTCCAACGCATAGTCTTATCCTTATTCTTTATAAAGTTGTGTCTATTTTAATGAAATTTTCTCAATTAGGTAGATGATGCTTGTCCACGTATTTTTTGAAAAATATGCACTAAACCCAATACAATCGCACCAGCAACCACACCAATTACCAAGTTAATTAAAGTCGGCGTTAAAGCACCAATAATCGAACCAATGGTCGGAATATGCTCAACCTGCTCTACTGTTTCCTCTGTAAAATGATGTAAAGCTGAAATCCCATGAGAAATAATACCGCCACCAACTAAAAACATGGCAACCGTACCCACAATGGATAATGTTTTCATTAACATAGGTGCAAATGCTAATAAACCACGACCCATTGTTTTCTTAAAACTTGATGCTTGTTCAGTGAGATATAAACCTAAATCATCAATTTTAACAATCATCGCCACAAAGCCATATACACCTACAGTCATTGCGATAGCAATTACTGAAAGCACCATGACCTTAGTCCCAAATGCCGCAGTCGCAACCGTACCTAATGAAATCACCACAATTTCAGCAGATAAAATAAAATCGGTACGGATGGCTCCTTTAACTTTTTCTTTCTCAAAAGTCACCAAATCCGTTTCAATATGGCTCATCTCTTCACGAGCAACTTCTTCTGTTTTGGATTTTTTATGATGCAAACTATGCAGGACTTTTTCCACGCCCTCATAGCATAAAAATAATCCTCCGATCATTAATAACGGTGTAATCAACCACGGTGCAACCACACTGATCAATAATGCCAAAGGAACAAGAATCAATTTATTTACAAATGAACCCTTAGCCACCCCCCAAACCACAGGAATTTCTCGCTCAGATCGAACCCCTGTCACTTGTTGTGCGTTTAATGCTAAATCATCACCCAATACCCCAGCCGTTTTTTTGGCTGCCATTTTACTCATGACCGCAACATCATCTAATACTGTGGCAATATCATCTAATAGTAATAACAAGCTACTTGCCATTTTTTATTATCCCAACCTATGTTTATTTAAGTAGTTTAATTAACTTTAAAAAAGCTTTATATAAGGAGTTGTATTTTTTATTTATCATTTTTGAAATTTTTATATTTTGCAAGTAAGCACATTTTTTCGCTGACATAAAAAAAAATTATGCCGTACAATATCCACATTCTGAGTAACAATTGATATCGACGCTTACGGCTGTGGAATAAATAATGAGTAATCAAGATAATCGCCCTGTCATTTTAACGGGCGACCGTCCAACAGGACAACTTCACCTAGGTCATTTTGTGGGCTCACTTCGCTCACGTGTAGGTTTACAAGACTCCCATCACCAACATTTACTTTTAGCAGATGCACAAGCTTTAACAGATAATGCCGATAACTTTGAAAAAGTTCGTCGTAATATCATTGAAGTTGCCACTGATTATTTAGCTGTGGGTATTGACCCGACTAAAACGACAATTTGTGTTCAATCATGCTTACCTGCATTAAATGAACTGACCATGTTGTATTTAAACTTCGTGACTGTTTCACGTTTAGAACGCAATCCAACCATTAAATCTGAAATTCAAATGCGTGGTTTTGAGCGTGATATTCCTGCGGGCTTCTTATGCTACCCTGTTGCGCAAGCTGCGGATATTACAGCATTTAAGGCAACAGTTGTTCCTGTAGGTGAAGATCAAATTCCAATGATCGAACAAACCAACGAAATCGTACGCCGTTTAAACCGCCAGATTGGTCGAGAAGTTTTACCAGAGTGTAAAGCGCTATTATCTAATATGAGCCGCTTACCAGGTTTTGATGGTAAAGCGAAAATGTCTAAATCTTTAGGCAATACCATTGTGTTAGATGCAACGGATAAAGATATTAAGAAAGCAGTTAATGCCATGTACACTGACCCGAACCATTTGCGTATTGAAGATCCAGGTCAAGTTGAAGGTAATATTGTATTTACTTATTTAGATGCTTTTGATCCTAATAAAGAAGAAGTTGAAGAGCTAAAAGCACATTATCGTCGTGGTGGTTTAGGTGACGGTACTGTGAAAAAGCGTCTTGAAGGTGTGTTAAAAGAATTAATCACACCGATTCGTGAACGTCGTATGGAACTTGCCAAAGATCCAGATTACATCATGGATATTTTAAAAGCGGGTACAGATAAATGCCGTATCATTACCCAAGAAACACTAGACGAAGTTAAAAATGGCTTAGGCGTTTTCCACTTTTAAGTTATAAATAACTCATTCAATAAAAAAGCCTTTCAACTGAAAGGCTTTTTTATATTAGGCTCTATAAAGAAACATAAACCACTTAATCTTAACGTTTGTTTACATGAATTAACGTGAAAACTAATGATCGGTTTAATGAGCAGTATTAATATTTATTTCACGTTATGAGCAATCCCCAAAGTTCATAACATTTCTCCTTAACCGGATTTGTTTGTACAAATTCGTTGTTCTACGCAATGATCACCCCAATCATTGCGTATTTTTTTGAGTGTGAAATCATAAAAATGGCGCTCTTTTCCTTCTAGTCCCAATGAACTTTTAAATAAGAAAAGAAAAATTGATGTTAAAGCTCCTTTTAACATAAGACCCATACATTCCTTGTAATGGCTATTATTCATTTGTCTAATTCTTTTTATTTTATAATCTAGTTTTTGATCAATTACAAATTTTTCCGTTGAAATGCCACCTATCACCACAAATCAATAACTTATTGATTTACAATTATTATTATTAAAAATTTCTTGTCAATATTGAAATATCCATATAAACTGTGATTATTAATAGAATTAACTCATCATTTGGTATTTGCCAAATATTTAAAAACACCTCACAAAAAATAAATTGTGAACTGAAGAAGAGTGTACAAAATGTGGGAATTATTTACACATGCTTCAAACTTATTTTTTAGTGTTAGCTTATGTTTAATGCTGCTTTTGGGTATTTTTGAATGCTTACTTTTAGTATTGGGTGCTTCATCTCAAGGCTTTTTAGATCAATTTATTCCTGATGATCTTGGCGACAGCAAAAGTCTGGGGATTGATCTAGATACTGATCAAAGCTTATTTGTACAATTTTTAGATTGGCTCTATCTCGGGCGTATTCCTGTTCTGATTTGGTTGATTATCTTTTTAACTGTATATGCTTTGTTTGGTTTTGCAATGCAAGCAATGTATTTCTCATTTACACAACAATACTTAGCGATTTGGATTGCAGCGCCTGCCAGTTTATTTTTATGTATGCCTTTGGTGCGTATTGTTGCAGCAACCATTGCAAAAATTTTACCGAAAGATGAAACCACTGCCATTCGTAGTGACGAATTGATTGGTCGAACTGCACTCATCATTTTAGGTGAAGCCAGACAAAACTACCCAGCACAAGCCAAAGTGCTCGACCAGTTTGGTCAAACCCATTATATCTTGGTCGAACCTGAGCTTAATATTACTTTTTCACAAGGACAAGAGGTTATTTTAACCCAAAAAACAGTGAATGGCTTTCAGGCGATTCAACTTTAATTTTTAAATAACAAGCAGAGATAATTACATCATGAATTCTTCTTTATACCAAATTATGATTATTGCTGGCATTATTTTAGCAGCGCTTATTATCATTGGCGTCATCATCGCCCGTCTTTATAAACGATCAAGTAAAGAAGTATCGTTTGTCCGAACTGGTTTTGGTGGTGAAAAAGTCATTTTAAATGGTGGTGCAATTGTGCTACCTGTGCTACATGAAGTGATTCCTGTCAACATGAATACGCTTCGTTTAGAAGTAAAACGTGCGGCTGATCAAGCATTAATTACCCGTGATCGTATGCGTGTCGATGTCATGGCTGAGTTTTATGTGCGTGTAAAACCAACTGCCGAATCGATTGCAACTGCCGCGCAGACATTGGGTAAAAAAACCATGTCACCGCCAGAATTAAAAGATTTGGTTGAAGGTAAATTTGTTGACTCATTACGTGCGGTTGCTGCGGAAATGGCAATGGAAGAATTACATGAAAAGCGTGTTGATTTTGTACAAAAAGTTCAACAAGTCGTTTCTGAAGATTTATTTAAAAATGGTTTAGAACTCGAAACTGTATCACTGACTGGCTTGGACCAAACTAGCTTTAAATTTTTCAATCCACAAAATGCGTTTGATGCGGAAGGTTTAACTAAACTCACTGAAACGATTGAAGATCGTCGTAAAAAGCGTAATGACATTGAGCAAGATGCAGACTTAGCCATCAAAGCTAAAAACCTTGAAACTCAACAAGCACAATTGCAAATTCTACGTGAAGAAGAATATGCAAAAATGCAACAAGAACGTGAAATTTCTATCCGTAAAGCTGAACAATTGGCAGAAATTGCATCGCAAGAAGCATCGAAAAAACGTGAGGCAGAAGAAGCTCGTATTGCTGCAGAACGTGAAGTTGAATTAAAACGTATTGCTTCTGCACGTGATGTAGAAAATGAAAATATTGTTAAAGCACAATTGATTCAAAAAGCGCAAGTTGAGCAAAAGAAAACCATTGAACTGGCTGAGCAAGACCGTGCAATTGCGATTGCTGAAAAATCTCGTGCTGAATCTGAAGCAAAAGCTTTGGCTGACCAAGCACGTGCACAAGCAGTAAAAGCAGAAGAAGAAGTGTTAACCGTTCGTGAAACACAACGTGCTGAACGTGTTAAAGCCGTTGAACTGGTTGCAGCAAAACAGATTGCGGAAACTGATGCAATTGCAATCACAGTTGCTGCTGAAGCATCGAAAAAAGCGGCTGTAGATGAAGCTGAGGCTGTTCGTATCGGAGCTGAAGCAGAAGCTGAAAAAGTACGTTTGAAAGCCAAAGGTGAAGCCGATGCAAAAATCTTGCTCGCACAAGCACAAGAGAAACAATACCACGTTGATGCAGAAGGTACGCGTGCTGTCAACGAAGCCAATAATATCTTGTCTACTGAACAAGTAGAAATGCAAATTCGCTTAGCATTATTAAAATATTTACCAGAAATTATTCGTGAAAGCGTTAAACCTATGGAAAATATTGATGATATTAAAATTTTGCAAGTAAATGGTTTAGGCGGTGTTGGTGGTTCTGCTCCATCTACTGAGGCTGGTGCTGATCAAGGTCAAGTCGCTTTATCTGATCAAGTGGTAAATAGTGCCTTACGTTATCGTACCCAAGCACCTTTGATTGATAGCTTAATGAATGAATTAGGGATTCAAGGTGGCGACATCAATGGCTTAACCCAAACTTTAAAAGCAAAAACTGAAGCAAAATAATTTTTAAAATCTAAAAAGTTAGACTTTTTCATGTAAATGGCTGTTAATTTTAACAGCCATTTTTAAGCTCATAATATTATTTAAGCTTAAATACTTCTAATTTTTCAAAAAATTACTTATCAAATAAATATTGAAATAAATGTGTTTTTTAAAATTATGTCCTTCATTTTTGCGTGTAAAAAACTTTTAATCTAAGCTTCAGTATAATTTAATAAAACACAGTTAGCCTAATATCAACCCAATACAGAATTAGGTTCAATTGTGAATGCGATTATTTCAAATAAAACCGTTATAGTGATCCATGATGGTCGAAAAGGTCATTTAAATCCATCACTTGCTGTAGCTGAAATTGTTCAAGAAAAATATGCATTAGGCTTTCACGCTTTTCAGCTTCCCATGTCAATGAGTAAAAAATGGGTCAGTTTATTTAAAAAGCTCTCTAATTTTCCAATATTTTATAAGATCTTTGGGCAACTATTTTTTAAAGCCGAACCTGCTAACATCCAACAGGCTGAAATGATTATTTGTTCAGGTATGCCAAATTTGATCTATGCGGCGTATTTGTCTCAAAAATTTCATCTGCCACTTTTATATGTAGGAAATCTAAGAAAATTTAATGAAAAACTGATTGATTTAAGTATTACAGCTTTACCGCAAAATGTGAATTGTAAACAAATTATTTTACCAACCCCTCCCGTTTCTGCAAATTTTACAACACAATATAATCTCCCAAAACAGCATAATGCAGTTCTACTTTTAGGCGGATCAACTACAGAATACCCTTTTTCAAAGCAAAATTTTGCTGATATGATTCAGCAGTTTACTCATTTTATCAGTACACATCAGTTGAAAGGTAGTGTAATTTGCTCACGTAGAACACCCAATTTAGACACTAAAAGTTTAGATTTATTACATATACAGCAAATAGAATATATAGACCAACATCAAAAAGTTACAATGTCTGAAAAACTAGCACAATGTAAATATATTTTTGTCACAGAGGATAGCATTACCATGTTATCTGAAGCCATTCATACAGGAGCTGTTGTTACAGCAATTTGTTTAAATGAAGCTAAAACAGATGAATTAATCGAAAAATACTTGAATTATCAATATATTCAAAGAAAATCCATTACACATTTAGGGCAGATTATCGAACACTATAGTCCTATCAAAAGAACAGACATGCTCATACCTTTAGTACAACAGTTAGACAGACTTTATTTTCAAGGACATTTCCATAAAACAACCAACTCTCGGAAAAAGAACAAAGTCTATGCCTAAAAAAGCACTCAGGCGAGTAATGCTGATCAGTTAAGAATTTTTTTAATCCCCCTTGCGGAACATGTTCCTCACCTTTTTCAAAGGAGGGATGAGTAGCACTGCTACGCAAAATTACTAAAAATTACTTTAGTTACTTGAAGTTCCCCTCTTTCTCAAAGAGGGGTTAGGGGAGATTTCTAGTAATCTATTCAATAAATTGGCTTAACTGACTAGTATTAACTTCAAGCGAGTGCTTTTTCTTTTAAACATTATAAATCAAACACCTAACCACTTATCAACTTTACTTTGATCTACAACTTTAAGCTCAACAGTACTGAGTTCAACGTCACCACCTTGTAGTTCAAACTGCAAAAGTTCATCATGACGGAAAGCAAAAACCGTAAAACTTGCTGCTTGTTTTGAATATTTTTCCAATAACTTTTCAGATGCTTTTAAACCATTTATCGCAATGATCATATCATTGGCAGACAACCCTGCTTTTGCTCCTGTTCCATCACGTCGTGCTTGTTGGATCAGCACACCTTCTGGTTTGTCGGAGACTTTTAAACCAAATGGTAATGATTTTTCATTTTTCACTTCAAAATCAATACCAAATTCAGGGAACAATTGATCCAATGGTAATTCTTCAGTGGTATTAATCAAGTGGTTAATTTGCTCGACCCATTTCACACCTGTGAGTTCTTCACATAGCGTGAAAATAGTACTTTCATTGACTTGAATACCATTTTGCGTATTTTCATACAGTTTACGCATCAAAGCATCAAGACTTGAGCCTTTCATACGCAAACCTAAATCTAAGCATAATGCGACTAAGCAGCCTTTGTTATAGTAGCTTGTGCCTGCATTATTGGAGTTTTCATCTTGGCGATAAAACTTAATCCATGCATCAAAACTCGACTCTGCAACGGTTTGAATGAAACGTCCTGGATTTTGTAAATAACGATCAATCTGTGCTTTTAGTAATTTTAAATAGGATTGTTGAGAAATCACACCACTACGATACAACATTAAGTCATCATAATACGACGTAAAGCCTTCAAAAATCCAAAGTAAAGATGTCAGACTTTCTTTATCCAAATCATAAGTCGCTAGGTTTTCAGGACGAATAAATTTAACCAACCAAGAATGAAAATATTCATGACTACACAAACCAAGAAAACGCTGATAATCTGCTGAAGGTTCACTCGCTTCATCAGCTTTTGGTAAATCATCGCGTGGAATAATTAAACTGGTACTATTTGGATGTTCTAAGCCACCATAGCTATTACCTGTCGCCATAGTCATAAACGTATAGTTTGCAAATGGCGCTGAACCAAACATAGCAATTTCAGTTGCACAGATTTTTTCAATGTCTTGCTGCATACGCTCAACATTCATGGCATGTTGACCCGAAACAACAAACTCATGCGCAATACCCTGCGCCTCAAAACTAAAACGTGTTTGTTCCGCCAATTCAAATGGACTATCGATCAATTCTGCATAATTTTGTGCAGTTAGGGTGTATCGCCCCTTCACCAAGCTTTTTGATTTTAAGCCTGTTGCTAATTGAAAATGTTTTAACTCTGAAGGTAAAAACAATTCAACTTCAATTGGGCTATGTTCTTGACCTTCCAAGCCCAAACAAATACATGCAGGATTTGCATATAAACGTGTTTGATCGACATATGCACCACGCACAGATAAATCATAAGCATAAACATCATATTCAACAGTAATCAGTTCATGATCAGTGTTAAATAAACGCCATTTATTCTTATCAAACTTGCTAATTTTTAGTTCACGCCCTGCTTCATCATAGGCTTTTACAGCTTCTACATGTTTAGCAAATTCACGAATTAAATAACTACCCGGAATCCATGTTGGTAACGATAAAACTTGGGTTGGGTTTGCTAAAAAACGTAAAGTAACATGCACGAGATGCTGACGATAATCGTCAAATTCAATTTGATAATGCAACATAAGCCGTATTCAAAAAAATATTTAAGGTAATTATTTATTAGATTAACATTTTTTACAAAGCTGTGCTTTATTCGTGCTTTTTGAATAGAAAACTGACTAGCCAGAACAGTGAAAAAAGCATAGCATGCGATATGTTTTTCACCTCCTGAATTGCTAAGGCTGTCCTCCTTGAAAATTGTCACTTACTTGCTTGTCTTTATCTGCTCTCTTTGTTCCACGTTAGTCAATGCAGCTCTTTTAAATATCAACCCGATGTCAGTAGAAGCAGAAGCTTGGACGATTTTAGACACACAAACTGGACAAACCATTGCTGAGTACAATAGTCATGTGCAACGTGCGCCTGCATCCATGACCAAAATGATGGTGGCATATATTGCCTTAAAAGAAATACAAGCAGGACGTTTAAAAAAACAGGAAATTCTTACCGCAACACCGGTAGTGAAAATGGTGCAATGGGATGAGTCGCAAATGTACCTCAAAGAAGGCGAACAAATCTCAGTGGATCAACTCATTGCAGGTTTGATTGTCATGTCTGCCAATGATGCGGCAGTAACCTTAGCAGAACGTATTTCTGGCACTGTGCCTGCTTTTATTGCCCGAATGAATCAAGAAGCTCAAGCGCTGGGTATGAAAAATACTCATTTTAGCAATGCGCCAGGGATTACCATGCCTGAGCATTTTTCTTCTGCACATGATATGGCATTGTTAGGACAAGCAGTGACCCAACACACGCCTGATTATATGCATTATTCAGTGATGCCGAGTTTCAGTTATAAACAACATTTTCATCATGCAACCAATTTGGTTTTAAAAACTGATCCTAGTGTCGATGGTTTAAAAACAGGTTTTACCAAAGCTGCAGGATACAATTTGGCTTTGTCAGCACATCGCCCAACCTTTAATCGGGAGATGCCCGATCGTCGTTTGGTTGTGGTGGTCATGGGAACAAAAAGTGCGGCAAAACGTGCGGAAGTTGCACATAAATTATTAAATTTAGCGTATGCCTACACCCGTGATGAGGTTGTGATCAAAGACAAACAACTGATTGCTGAGCTTCCAGTGGTGAAATCTACCTTGAAAATGTTTAAAGTTGAAGCCAAAAAACCGCAAATTGTGACGACCAGTTTATATAATAATGCCCAACCTATTGATCTTATGACATTTGATAATCTAAATTCTAAGATCATGCAGCCTGATGCAACAGGTTTATTATTTGCAATTGAACCCTTACAAAAAACAGAAACACATTTAAATGTTGAACTCAATGAGGCTTCACTCACTGCACCTTTGGCAAAAATGATGCATTTAGCCAAAGTAAATGTCTATCAAAATGGTCTTTTACTACAATCTTTTGACATTGAAGATGAGGTTCATATTGAACAAGCTTCGTGGTTTGAACGTTTGATTGAGTGGCTTAAAACGATTTTTGGGTTTTAAAATATAAAAACCAACGTATTTACTCAACTTTATTGTAAATCGTAAGACAAGAAATCTTGAAAAGTGTTTCAGCGGTGTCATATTAATCACATCCCTATAACAACTATCAGGTAATTTATGTCAAAACTTCATCATATTGTGATTGTCGGCGGTGGTGTGGGCGGCTTGGAACTGGTCACACAACTTGGCGACACGCTAGGCAAAGCAAAAAAAGCCCAAATCACATTGATTGACCAAAAGCTCACCCACATTTGGAAACCGCTTTTACATGAAATCGCTGCGGGAACGATGAACCCCAATGATGAAGAAACCAATTATTATGCACATGCAGCAAAACATCATTACCAATTTATTCAAGGTCGTTTTGAACATCTAGACCGAGAAAACAAAAAAATTACCTTAGTTAAACCTCAAACGACTAAATACGAAGCTGCGAGTGAACAACAAATTGTTGAATACGATACCTTAGTGCTTGCTGTGGGCTCAGTATCTAATGATTTCAACACGCCAGGTGTCAAAGAGTACTGTCATTACTTAGATAGTCTTAAACAAGCCAAGATTTTTCAGCAAGATTTATTACATCTATATTTGGATGCACAAAATAAAAATACTGAACGTAGCTTGAATATTGCTGTGATTGGTGCAGGTGCGACAGGTGTTGAGCTTTCGGCTGAACTGGTTGAAGCCAAACAAAATTTTTATAATTACGGTTTAAATAAAATCAATCCAAACCAAGTCAAAATTTCTTTAATCGAAGGTGCAGATCGTATTTTACCAGCATTGTCTGAGAAAATTGCAGAACATGCGGATAAACAGTTACAGCGCATGAAAATCGATGTGTTAACCTCAAAACGTGTGAAAAAAGTTGACGCTGAAAAAGTCTATTTTAATGATGGCACCAGTATTCAAGCGGAACTTAAAGTTTGGGCTGCGGGTATTAAAACCCCTCCAGTGATTGCAAATTTGCCAGATTTTAAAAAAGATCGTATGGGGCGTTTAGAGGTCTATGCTACCTTACAAACCAAAACTGACCCGAATATTTTTGCTATGGGCGACTGTGCCAACTGTATCTTGGATGCACGAGAAGCAGCACTCGGCCCACGTGCTCAAGTTGCAAGCCAACAAGCAACCTTTATGGTTGATGCGCTCAAAGCACGTGTGAATGGCAACAAACAACCCATGTTCCAATTCTCAGATAAAGGCTCTTTGGTCTCACTCAGCAAAAATAAAGCAGTCGGCGAATTACTTGGACAAGTGAATGTACAAGGTTTTGTGGCAAAATCAATGTACGTGTCACTCTATCGGTTACATCAAGCCACGATTTATGGTTATGCCCATGCAGGACTGCTCACAGCAAAAGATTTTGTTACACGGAAAATTGCACCGCGGATAAAATTGCATTGAAATTTAACAATTCGCCCTTATTAATGAAAAAACCATCAAAAAAGTGGCAAAAATGCTTTTTTTTCGTAAATTTAGTCTACAAAAATTGCATTTCACTTTATGATGTACACTTATAACTATCTATTATCGTATGGATCAATAACATGACTGCTATTGCAAATAACCAAGTGGTTTCTTTCCACTACACGTTGACTAACGCTGAGGGGGAAACTCTCGATAAATCACAAGGTGAGCCACTCGCATATTTGCATGGCGCAGGCAACATCATTCCTGGTTTAGAAAAAGCGTTAGAAGGCAAAACTGTAGGTGATAAATTTACAGTTAACGTTCCTGCTGCTGAAGGTTATGGCGAATACAATCCTGACTTAGTTCAAGAAGTACCAAAACAAATGTTCCAAGGTGTTGAGAACATCGAAGCAGGTATGCAATTCCAAGCACAAACTGAAGATGGCGTGCAAATCGTAACTGTTAAAGCAGTTGAAGGCGACAATGTTGTTGTAGATGCAAACTTCCCTCTTGCGGGTCAAGATCTTACTTTTGAAGTAGAAATCGTTGAAATTCGTGATGCTTCTGCTGAAGAATTAGAACATGGTCATGTTCACGGTGTAGGTGGTCATCACCACTAAGATCGTTTCGATCTGACTGAAAAGGCAAAGTTTTATACTTTGCCTTTTTTATAATCTGGATTTTATTATTCTTGATTTTTACACTAAAATCATACTTCTCCAACCCTAGAAATTCATTTCATTTTATACATAAGTACACTTTTTTAAGATCATGACACGACAACTGATTTGGTTTCGCCAAGATTTACGCATTCAAGACCATACCGCACTTTGGCATACAACACAGTCAGGAAATACGATCGCATTGGTTGTACTTTCACCTGAGCAATGGCGCAAACATCACGATGCACCCATCAAAATTGATTTCTATTTAAGACAACTTACTGAGCTTAAACAACAACTTAATTTACTCAATATTCCATTAATTATTGATATTGTGCCTGAATGGAAAGACCTTCCGAATCATATGCTAAACCACTGCAAGGCACTCAACATTGAAAATGTGCATGCCAATATCGAATGTGGTGTAAATGAACTCAATCGTGATCACCAGATCCAGAAACTACTCAATCAACATGCGCATGATTTGATTTTATATCATGATCGCAGCATTTTCCCTATAGGTTCGATTCGCAATAAATCTAATCAACCCTATCAAGTGTTTGGTGCGTTTAAAAAATATTGCTATGAACAGCTCAGTATTTCGATTCCAAAGTCTTATCCAACACCTGAGCCGCAGGCATTATTAGACATTGAAATTGAATATAAAATTCCAAGCTTACAACAACTGGGTTTTAACCAAACTCCATTAAGCCAACAATGGCTCGTTGGTGAAAGTCATGCACATAGATTATTGGATGATTTTATAGAACATCAAGTAACCAATTATCAAACAGCTCGAGACTTTCCACATCTTGACGCAACCAGTCAGCTTTCACCTTATTTAAATTTGGGAATTTTATCCATTCGTCACTGTTTAAATGCCCTATTTCGCGCACAGCAAGGGCATTTTCATATTGACAATAGTGGACAACAAACATGGTTAGATGAGCTACTTTGGCGAGAGTTTTATCAACAAATCTTATTTGATTTTCCACAAGTTTCTAAAAATTTACCGTTTAAAATCAATACGCAAAAAATCCAGTGGCGAGATGCTCCTCAAGACCTTAAAGCATGGCAACATGGAAAAACAGGGATTCCGATTGTTGATGCGGGTATGCGTCAAATGTTACAAACAGGTTGGATGCATAATCGTGTGCGTATGATCGTTGCAATGTTTCTGTGTAAAAATTTATTGATTGATTGGCGCTTGGGCGAACAATGGTTTATGCAGCATTTGATTGATGGTGATTTGGCGGCAAACAATGGTGGTTGGCAGTGGTGTGCCTCTACAGGAACGGATGCTGTGCCTTATTTTCGTATTTTTAATCCAATCAGCCAATCCAAAAAATTTGATGAAAATGGCGATTATTTAAGAAAATGGTTACCTGAAATTGCTCATCTGGATGCAAAAACCATCCATGAACCTTATGCTAAAAACCCTGATTTACAACTGGATTACCCTCACCCCATCATTGATTTAAAAATGAGTCGTGTGAGAGCCATTGAGGCTTTTAAGCAATAATCAACTTAAAAGCCTTTTCATCAAAATACTTAAACTGCATGTTTGAAATGATTTAAAGAAAGTTGAAGCGGTTTGTTTGGACGATCAATCGACTCAAAGAAACAGTAATATTTAAATACTCGATCTAAAGCAACATGAATCACTTTCTGTTCAGAAACAGACCAAACTTTGGCATGGTTTGCACCTGAAAATGTACTGCCTACCAATTGAAATAAATATAAATCATGTTCACGTTGAATCGTTGCTTGATTATTTTTTGAAGTAGTATCGGTTAATGGTTTACATTGCGCATTGATTAACCATTTTTCACTAAACCAAAGTTGTAGCAAATCACCAAGATATAATTTTTTCTCAGCAAACGGCCATACTTCAAAGTAAGCTTGCTCAATTTTGGTGTAATACTGTTCAGGGTTCTGAAGAATCGAAAGATAATTTTCTTGATAAAAAGATAAATTTGAAAAAATATCGGAAATGTTAAGCGTATTCATTCGCTGTCTCCTATTTAGCCATTTTAGTGCTGGCAAGTTGGTTAAATCCACACGGTTTAAGCAATTGCTTAAACTCACTTTCTAAATTTAATCTAGCAAGTCATTTGTGAGATTGCAACCATTTCATATATTTTTTTGAATTAAGATGTTTTTGTTCAAATAAAAAGCATACAACTCAAAAATGAAGAAAACATGACATGAAAGGCTTGACCAGCACAGATATATCCTTATAATCGCACTCAGATTCTCCAATAGCTCAGTCGGTAGAGCGACGGACTGTTAATCCGCAGGTCCCTGGTTCGAGCCCAGGTTGGAGAGCCAAATTCTGAAAAGCCCACTCATTATGCAGTGGGCTTTTTTTTGTAAAATATAATTTATATTCTGTTCATTTTTGCTAAAATTCAGCCGATATTCATTACTTTAAAACTAAAAAAATGTGGATCAAAACCGATTTAGAATCAAATAAAAAAGCTTTGAAAAAAGAACTATTTTTTTGGGGAGGTATCGCTTTTCTTGTTTTATTTTTTACAATATTAAGCAACAGTTGTCAGTTTAAAAGCGATCTTGAAACCAAAGTCAAAACTCCTCCTAAGTTATATGACAGTGTGACTAATGCTGAAATCCCAATTCAACAACAATGGCTTGTACCTTTTAATCATTTTAAAACTGATGCCATACAAGTTCATGAACTACCTATACCAATTGAACAATCGTTAGGAGAAAATGCTTGGCTTTCTCCTTCCATCTCTATTAAATATCCAACATCACAGTTTTATCTTTATTTTGATTTTGCAGGTCAGCAAAGCACTCGTCTAGACACAGAATATTACGTCTTACCGATTTGTCTAAATGAGCGAATATTAAACCCATGTTTTCGTATTGATCAAAAGCAAGAAGACAATTACTTAATTGCAAACACAAAAAGTAATACTGATTATCACACAATTGAACAAAATAAGTCTTGGCTGTATTACGCTCACAGCTATCAAGGGCAATACATGATTCCCCCCCAAGAAAGTTTAAAATTTTTAGTCAATGCAGAAATTCCTTTACACTATCAACCCAGTTGGGTTCGGATTACGCTCAGTGAGAATCCAATTACTCCCAATAAAATTAGTTTCTTGCTCACCCAACAATATATGACTTGGTTTAAGTATTTATTGCTGCTATTACCCTTTGCACTCTTCTATGGATTCCATACAAATAGTGGTTTCGCAAGTCGATCAGCTTTAAGTATTGGTGGAGGGCTACTATTTCTCATGATCATTAACACAATGATATGGGACATAAATTACATGGTCATTGGATGTTTGTGTATTGCATTTGCAGCTATCGCGTATATGTATGGTTTTAATTTATATATTCTTATCTATCTCATGGGTTATTTAACTATTGCACAAGGAGCTTATGAACAATTTGGTTCTTTCAATAAAGATTTCTTCATGAAAACAGGTCTATTAACACTCATTGGTTTGCTGCTCTTCTTTAAAAGACCTGACGATTAAAAATTCATTTCAATCGGAAGGTATGTAAAAAGCCTATTCATATAGAAATAGGCTTTCTCATATTATTGGCCCATTGCACTAAGCTTCATATACGGCAGTAAACAGACTCAGGAAATTTAGATTTAATATGATGCATTTCTAAGCTGCCTACATGGCAGTGAACTTTAAAAATTAAAATAAGATAAAATCTGTAAATTTCTAAGCTGCCTACATGGCAGTGAACAGTCTTGTACATACGAATTATCGTGCTGTTGTTTTCTAAGCTGCCTACATGGCAGTGAACAATTTCATATTTCTATGATATGTACGCTTACTTTTCTAAGCTGCCTACATGGCAGTGAACAGCTTTTGATACACCTAATGGTAATTTAAATTTTTCTAAGCTGCCTACATGGCAGTGAACAAATTAGATTAACGACTGGTGGGATCGGCACTTTTCTAAGCTGCCTACATGGCAGTGAGCTAGTGAATAATCACATTTGTTTAGAAGCGAACTTTCTAAGCTGCCTACATGGCAGTGAACTGGTGCAAGTTGTAGCAGAAGGAATTTGCACATTTCTAAGCTGCCTACATGGCAGTGAACTGTGCATCCACAGGGTTAATTCGAATGTTTGATTTCTAAGCTGCCTACATGGCAGTGAACTGCCATTTTTCATCATACAGCCTGAAAACACATTTCTAAGCTGCCTACATGGCAGTGAACAAGGAGCAAGACCCCACAATAAAACTTTTCTATTTCTAAGCTGCCTACATGGCAGTGAACCCTCATCAAAATTTTGTCGCATCTACGAAAAATTTCTAAGCTGCCTACATGGCAGTGAACTACGGGGGTGGGTTGCTCTGTAGGAAAATACGTTTCTAAGCTGCCTACATGGCAGTGAACCTGCAAAAGGTGAAACAAAACCAAATGAGACTTTTCTAAGCTGCCTACATGGCAGTGAACTTACAGGTACAGTTGCAACTGTAAGCTCTATTTTTCTAAGCTGCCTACATGGCAGTGAACTAAAGCTGTTAGATCAATCAGCAGGACCAACGTTTCTAAGCTGCCTACATGGCAGTGAACTCGATCTCATTTAGAACGCAATCTATTCAAACTTTCTAAGCTGCCTACATGGCAGTGAACATATACAAATGATTCTCCAAATAAAACTGGGGTTTCTAAGCTGCCTACATGGCAGTGAACCCTAAGCTATTTTGTATTTAAATTGCGATACTTTTCTAAGCTGCCTACATGGCAGTGAACCAGCATCTACTGAATAGAAGCTTGTTTCAAACTTTCTAAGCTGCCTACATGGCAGTGAACAAAATGGGCGATATGTTGCTTATACACAGCAATTTCTAAGCTGCCTACATGGCAGTGAACGGGCGCACAGGAATCGTTTACAACAAACTGGATTTCTAAGCTGCCTACATGGCAGTGAACTCATTAGTAGTGACAGGCAAAGTATTCAAATGTTTCTAAGCTGCCTACATGGCAGTGAACGTTTGAGCGCTTGGGATTAGCAGCTTTAGTAATTTCTAAGCTGCCTACATGGCAGTGAACACCGCTTTAGATCTTAATGTTGAATGTCGCAATTTCTAAGCTGCCTACATGGCAGTGAACCACACCTACAGAACCTACATAAAAATCCGAATTTTCTAAGCTGCCTACATGGCAGTGAACTGTTATATGCACATATCGGTAAACCTGGGGAGTTTCTAAGCTGCCTACATGGCAGTGAACATTTAAAAAATTGCTCGTTGGTGCAGGTCTTGTTTCTAAGCTGCCTACATGGCAGTGAACAACATTAGCTCGGATGATTGATTGGACTACAGTTTCTAAGCTGCCTACATGGCAGTGAACTTGATAAATCTGCTCAAGAATGTCCTCAAGAGTTTCTAAGCTGCCTACATGGCAGTGAACTTTAAAAATTCTCCCTCATATTTTTGTTCGACCTTTCTAAGCTGCCTACATGGCAGTGAACGATTATCGGTGGAGCACTAACTTTAAATGAATTTTCTAAGCTGCCTACATGGCAGTGAACCATATTAGGGTGAGCAATCACCCTTTCTACTGTTTCTAAGCTGCCTACATGGCAGTGAACTTACTGATGGTGTGACTACTGTTAGTTCAATTTTTCTAAGCTGCCTACATGGCAGTGAACGGATACCAATTCTTATCTTACTGGGGGCTGTATTTTCTAAGCTGCCTACATGGCAGTGAACATTTTATTCGGAAAACTAATAACAACTTGTGCTTTCTAAGCTGCCTACATGGCAGTGAACAGTAAAATTTTAACCATAAATAAAATAAAAACATAGAGTTAATTTAAAAAGATTCAAATTACCCAAATTTTTTATTCAATTTATAAGTCATTGATTTATATAAACTGTTAAAGAGTGTCTAAAATATTGGGGTAAAAGTATGCATTTGTCAAAATAAAAAAAGGAAGTATAAACACTTCCTTTCTTTAAAAATCGACTAACTTTAAGCCAAAGCTTTTTCAGGCACACCACTATGAAAACGGAACGTATCATCCGTTGCCAAAATCAAGTTCTTTTCAACCTCACGAATATGTTCAATCCGCTGCTGAATATCTTCTTCAGGGTCTTTGAGTTTAGCTGTCTTCGCAACATCCAAAGCCAAAGCCAAATAATCTTCATAATGGCGAGATTCTGACTTGAGCAAATAACGATAATAACGCCCAAGTTCTTCATCCACCAAAGGCGCTAAAGCATAAAAACGCTCACAAGAACGCGCCTCTACAAAAGCCCCAATCACCAAAACATCGATCAATGCTTCAGGTTCATAGGTGCGGATTTCCTTACGCAAACCACCTGCATAACGTCCCGCACTTAAACCTTTCCATTCTTGACCACGTTTGGTCATGAACTCTAAAACTTGTTCATAATGCAACATTTCTTCACGAACAAGCTGAGCAAGTTTGACTTGTAAATCAGTAAAAAAGCTATAGCGGAACATCAAATTCATCGCTGTTCCAGCCGCCTTTTTCTCACAATTGGCATGATCTTGCATTAAAATATCGAGATTATTTAATGCTTCATCCAACCATGCTTTGGGTGTTTCACAGCCTAAAAAACCAATGATGGGTTGCATCAGTTCATCATAATTAATATTTGACATGATTACTTTTCAATACATTCTATAAAATTAACGTGCAGCTTGGATTGCCGCTTTCATGTCCTTCACCGCTTGTTGCAAACCCACAAATACACTTTCAGCAATGATGGAATGTCCAATATTCAACTCGTGGATTTGTGGAATTGCCGCAATTTCAGCGACATTTTTAAGGTTTAAGCCATGCCCTGCATTCACTACCAAACCTTTAGAAGCCGCATATTCTGCACCTTTAATAATGCGTTCTAATTCTTGATGATGCGTATCTTCTGAATGTGCATCGGCATAAGCACCCGTATGTAATTCAACCGTTTGTGCACCACATGCCACTGCAGCATCGATCTGCGCAAAATCCGCATCAATAAACAATGACACGTCACAACCAATCGCAACCAATGCCTGCGTTGCTGCTTTAACCTCTTCAAAATGCCCCACTACATCCAACCCACCTTCAGTGGTTACTTCTTGGCGTTTTTCAGGCACAAAACATACATGCTGTGGCTTTACTTTGAGGGCAATCGCGACCATTTCCGCTGTAACTGCCATTTCTAAGTTCATGCGTGTCTTAATCGCTGTACGCATACGATATACGTCATCATCTTGGATATGGCGACGATCTTCACGTAAATGAAGCGTGATCCCCTCTGCACCCGCTTGCTCACACACCAACGCTGCCTGAACAGGATCAGGGTATTGTGTTCCACGTGCTTGTCGAAGCGTTGCAACATGGTCAATGTTTACACCAAGCAATGCAGCCATACTATTTTCCTAAATACTTAAAAATAAAAACTATCGGTTCAAAGTTTTAGACTGGGAGTTTTGAATCCACAGTTGTCGACTTTTTAAAGGGCGATCACCAAGCAATGACGTAATCATTTGGCGATAAAGTTTCGACAATAATTGTAACTGTTCTGGATTAAAATCCATACCCTTTTCATAAGTTGCCATACTTAAAATCTGCTCACCTGTTAAGGTTGCAGATGAGGTATGTGAAACAGGTATAAAACCATCAGACAATTGAAATTGATAACGTTGTGTTGTGATGATCGGTTGTTGTTGTGCATCTGCCTCGTAGTCCAACGGATAACCTAATTCTTCTAATAGCGCATATTCAAACTGACGTAAAATTTGTTTTAAAAATACGTTAGGATTGGCATGCTGTGCTAAGTTTTGTAAATGCTCTAAAGTAAAATGGTATTGCTGAAAAGTTTGTGGCATCGCTTCTTCTAAGGGGCACAACCTTAAAAGAATTTCATTTAAATAAAAACCTGAAAAAAAAGCATCCCCATAAAAAAATACAGGTTGATTGAGTATTTCTAATTTTGAAAAATTCTTCAGCTCACTTTTACCAGTGGCTTGTAAAGTAATCGGTTGGTATTGTGGTGGCGGATTTTGTCTTAAAATTCCATCGACACGCCCATATTCTTGTGTAAATAAATGCACAATATGACTGCGTTCTCGATATTTTCGATGATGGATCAAATAACCATGCAAGACTTCATTTCGCATCTTGCCGAATTAATCATCCTTATCTTTTTTATCATCGTCGTCATCACCATCAGGAATGACTGCACCTACCACAGCAGCAGTACCTTTGACGACACCTTTTGTGGTTTTATAAGCGACTTTGACAGGAACCGTAACGAGTTTATGTACACAGCCTTGTAAAAAGAGAATACAGGTCACAATTGCTAAGACTTTCATCATTACGATTCTATCCTTTTCCTAAGATCAGCGCTTAAATATCGCTATAACCTAAACTTTTCAATGCACGTTCATCATCAGACCAACCGCCTTTGACTTTCACCCAAAGTGTGAGCATGATTTTTTGTTCGAACATTTTTTCCATATCGACACGTGCATCCATCCCGATTTTTTTCAGCTTAGCACCTTTTTCACCGATGACGATGGCTTTTTGACCTGAACGATCTACAAAAATTGTCGCATCAATGTAAGTACATGCCGCTTTTGGACGACCTGTTTTTGGGTTAACTGTAGCTTCTTCAGTTTTAAATGATTCAATTTGTACCGTTAAATCATAAGGTAATTCCTCACCTAACTGACGCATGATTTTCTCACGAATAATTTCACTCGCAAGGAAACGTTCAGAACGATCGGTTACTTGATCTAAAGAATAAAGTGGCGGCTGAAATGGTAAATATTTTTCAATTGCATCACGCAAATGATCTAAGTTTGCGCCACGTAATGCTGAAACAGGAACGATTTCAGCAAAATTCATCAGTTTGGCACGTTCTTCGATCAACGGTAAAATCTGACGTTTGTTCTCTAAAGTATCAATTTTATTAATAATAAGAACCACAGGCATTTCTGCATTTTTTAGCTTTTCTAAAACTAACTCGTCATTCTGTGTCCATTTTTGTGCATCTACAACAAAAAGCACCAGATTAACGTCACGCAATGCAGAGTTTGCAGCTTTATTCATCATTTTATTGATGGCACGCACTTCTTTTTTGTGCATCCCTGGCGTATCGACAAAAACAGCTTGCGACGTTTCACGACTATCAATACCAATAATTTTATGACGAGTCGTTTGCGGCTTACGTGAAGTAATTGACAGTTTTTGACCAAGTAAATGGTTCATTAAAGTCGATTTACCTACGTTTGGACGCCCAACAATCGCCACAAAGCCACTTTTATAGTCAGCAGGAATTTCAGTTCCTTGTGCGCTAAAAAATTGGTTAATTAAATCATTGCCGTTGTCATCTGGCTCGTGATCAGCATCAACGTGATCGGAATGTGTATTCATGCAGTTTACTGCTCCAATAACTTTAAAAAATCTGCCGCCACTGCCTGTTCTGCAAATCGGCGGCTTGAACCCTCACCCATCATTTTAGGCAGGCCTTCCACTAAGCATTCTACTTTAAAATGCTGATTTGGTGCATCACCCTGAATATCTACAACCTCATAACTGGGTAATGGCTTTTTACGAGCTTGTAGATATTCTTGGAGACGTGATTTTGGATCTTTGAGCTGATCTGTAGGCTCAATATGTTCCAAATACGGTTCATACCATTTTAGAACAATATTGCGTAATGCAGGCAAGTCCTGACAATCCGTATAAATCGCACCGATAATCGCTTCTACCGTATCTGCCAATATTGACTCACGATGATGACCGCCTGATTTCAATTCGCCTGTACTTAAAATTAAACTGGTGCTTAATTTTAAATCATTGGCAATTTTACCTAAGGCTTCTTGACGCACCAACGTCGCACGCATACGGGTTAAACGTCCTTCATTTTCCTGCGGATAAGCATGATATAAATAATTTGCAATAATCATACCCAACAATGAATCACCAAGAAATTCTAAGCGCTCATAGTTGTACTTATGGCTGACCGAACGGTGGGTCAGCGCAAGCTGGAGTAACTCTGGTTGTTTAAATTCATAGCCGATACGACGCTGTAAGCGAGGATCACTTACTTTGAACTGACCTTTGATCAAAACTCTTCTCGAATGTTTGGACTAAATCAATATTCATAAAAAACGGCGTTCTTACTTCATATTTTTTAGTCACTGTTAAGCCATTATCCGTTGAAACAGTCGCAATATCCTTAAATTTAACATCTCGAATATTGTTCATGTCTAAACGTTGACTCATTTGACTTTCAAATTTAGATGGTGTGATATCCGTTGAGCTTTCTTGCATAAGCTGCTCAATTTGATTATTGATCACACGATCATCCCAATACGATGGCCACAGTGCTAATGTCGCTTTGACGATAAAAGCAAAAACCACAATTCCTAATAAAATCGAAATATACGATGCACCTTGTTGAGATTTACGCATTTTTATTATCCACTAGGTGAGTTAATTATAACATTTTACAGATATTAAAATAAGACCAGATTGTTGAATCTAGTCTTGTCACATCTGAAAATTCCCCAAATTTAAAACCAATAGCAACACAATAGAATATTATGAATACCATCTATTCTGTTTGCGCTATTTTAAAGTGACATTATCTTGCAAAGACAAAGGAGATGCTAGATTTCGGCATTGTATTTTGCTAAAAATAATCGAAAACATTGTAGTATTCTCAATGCAAGTTTTTTAAATGCCTATATTTTACTTTAAATTGAAATTAATTCATTTCTCTTAAACTCTGTAAAGGCGGAATATCACTTAAATAACTCAAACGATAACGTCCGATCAAAGCACATACAACAGTCATTAAAGTCGGCAGAATCAGCCAAATTTGCCAATGCGGTTGAATCAGCATATCCATACGATAACTGGCAATCGCACTGATAATCTCAGCAAAAAAGCACGATACAATTCCTGCGATCAATCCAATAAAACCAATTTCCATCGTCAACATATTTTTAAGTTGCGCTTTGGTACTACCAAAAGAACGTAACAATGCCACTTCTCGCTTACGCTCATCTAAAAGTAAATTAATACAAGCAACTAGCACCAAAATTCCAGAAATCGTCACGAGTACAGCAAGTACAGTAATAATTTGTACCAACACATTCACTAAACGTTTGATCTCATCCAAAATTACTGAAACATCAATAAATACCGTATTGCTAAATTGTTGAATGATTTTGACCAATTGGCTTTTCTGCTCAGGTGGCACATAGAAACTTCCTAAAAAACTTCCAGCATTTTCATCCAAAGTATTTGGTGCAAAAATAAAGAAAAAGTTAGGGCTAAAACTTTGCCATTCAACAGTACGTAAATTGGTCACTTGCGCTTCAAACTGCCCTTCAGGCAAACTAAAAGTTAAACGGTCGCCAATTTTAATCGCCAACTCTTGAGCAAGTTTGGCTTCAATCGACACGCCACCTGTTTTTAATTGACTTTGACCTTCGATTATCACATTATCTTTTGGATAATGATCAGCTTGGGTGAGGTTTAACTCACGTCTTAAAGAGTTATTCTTTTCCACCAAATCTTTGGAAAATGCTTGTCCATTTTTTGCGACTAATCGTCCACGTACATTTGGATACAAAGGCGTAGACGACCATTTTTGTCCTGCAAGTTGCTGTTTAAAAGCCTCAACATCTTGTGGTGGTAAACCATAAATAAATTGGTTCGGTGTCCCTTCTGGCAATTGTTGCTGCCAACGGTCTAAAATATCACTTCTTAACACGGTAAGTACGGTAATTAAGCTCAATCCCAATGCCAAAGCCGTGATTTGAATCGCTGTTTGGGCAGGCACACGTACATAACTCGACCACCGATTTTTTAACGCTTTAATCAATTTTAAAATTATAAATATAACGCTAAATAGTACGGCACTGAGTAGAATAATTGAGCCAATCACTAAACTGGTCAACACTAAATTTTCAGTCAAAACCAAACTGAAAATAATCAAACTGATCAAACCTGTCACAAACATCCACAGTAAAGAACTTTTTGATTGTTCTTGCTGACGAATCAAACGAATCGGCGGTGTCCGTAACAATTGCCATAAACTCGGTAAAATAAAACCAAATAGCACGATTGCACTGGTAAAAATTGCAATGGGTAATGGGCCAAACAGCATACTCAGCACTGAAAACTGCAATTCTAGTGATGGAATCAATTGCAACATCAATTGTAAAAGCCCATAACCCAAAATCATGCCCAAGACGCTACCTATAAGCATCGCAATCGCAATCACAACCAACAATAACACCAGAAAAGTTTGGAAAATCTGCTTCTTACTCGCTCCCATACAACGCATCAAAGCAATATAATCTTGATTTTGCTGTACATAACGCTGACTGGTGAGCGCAATCGCCAAACCACACAGTAAAATCGTCATGATATTTGCCAATTGTAAGAAAGTATCTAAATTCTCAATCGGTTTAATTAAACGTGCATTGCCATCGTTGGCATTACGAAGTTTTAGATCTGATGCGGCTACAATATCTTGCTCTGCTAAATTTTCCTGTGATACGGAGTTCTGCTGTAAAGCCTCTAAACGCTGCTGTTGTTTGTCTTGAAAAGACTGAAATAATTGCTCATAATGCTGCGTTTGTGACTTTTCTCCTGCCAAAAGTAAACGATAGTCAATACGACTGCCGATTTGAATGGCATTGGTTTTGGCAACATCGGCTTGGGAAATAATCACAGTAGGTGAAAATGCGGAGAATCCTAACTCTTGATTGGAATCATGTTCAATCTTGCCTGTAACTTTAAATTTTCCATCCGCAATCTGAACATTGTCACCAACATTCACTTTTAGTAAATCCATCGCACGTGGACTCAGCCACACTTGCCCAGACTGTAGATAGTGTGCTTGTGGTTGGATACGTAACTCACCACGTAAAGGAAAGGTCTGATCAATCGCTTTGACATTCACCATAACAAATTGTTCATCGGTAGATGCCATGGTACCAAATAGCGTGACATGCGATTGTTTTAAACCCAGTTGCTGTGCTTGTTTGATCCATGATGCTGCGATGGGTGAATTATCACTTAAAACCAAATCTGCAGCTTGCATTTTTGCTGCTTGTAAGGACACAGCATCTTGCACTTGTTCATTACTAAATTTCAAAGCCGTGGTGGCACTGATCGCAATACTTAATGCAACAATTAATAAATAAATCCCTGTTGTTCCAAAGCTCTGTCGAAACAACGGCTTAAATAATGCCATCATACCGATACCTCAGTATGTTCAATCAATTGACCATCTTTGAGTTCGAAATGTCGTTGGCATTGCGCCGCAAGTTTTGGATCATGGGTGACCAGTACTAATGTTGTACCTAATTCACGGTTAAGTTCAAATAATAATTGTTCTATTTCTTGTGCAGTATGCCCATCTAAGTTGCCTGTCGGTTCATCTGCAAAAATGATTTTGGGCTCAGAAATCAATGCACGTGCAATAGCTACCCGTTGTTGCTCACCACCTGATAAAACTTTAGGTGTTTGACTACTTTGTCGCTCTAAACCGACACGCTGCAATAATTTTAAAGCTTTCTTTTCAGCATCGGCATAGACAAAATTCGGTTGTAAACGTAGTGGCAGCATGACATTTTCAAGTGCAGATAAATGTGGCAACAATTGAAAAGACTGAAAGACAAAACCGATATGTTTTAATCGGACTAAAGCACGCTGTTCCTCATCCAAATCTTGGATCGCTTCACCACAAATGGATAATTTGCCAGAACTGGCTTGATCTAAAGTTGCCAATATACCCAATAATGTTGATTTCCCTGAACCTGAACGTCCAGTAATCGCCACTTGCTGTCCTGCCAAAATCTCTAAATTTAAATTTTCAAAAATCGTTAAGGTTTGATGGGGTAATTGAATACTTTGTGTAAGTTGCTGTGCAGAAATAATCGCTTGTGGCATGATAAAAGTAGATTCTGGCAAAACCGAAGACATGGTAAAGAAACCCTATATGCAAACTGAAAATTTATTTAAGTTCAAAAAATTTCAAAAAATAAGTGCTTGCTTATTTTTTAGCACGTTCTGCCTACTACCTGTTAGTAGTTTTGCAAAAACCGTGATGATTTTGGGCGATAGCTTAAGTGCGGGTTATGGCATCAATCCACAACAAGGCTGGGTAAATTTACTCCAACAACGCTTAAATCAACAATTTCCGAAGCAGCACCAAGTTGTAAATGCCAGTGTCAGTGGTGAAACCACCAGTGGGGCGTTGGCACGTTTACCAAAACTCTTACAAACTCATAAACCGCATATTGTGGTGATTGAGCTGGGCGGTAATGATGGCTTACGTGGACAACCACCACAAATGATTCAAAAAAATCTCGCGCAATTGATTCAACTTTCACAAAAAGCCAAAGCCGATGTCATCGTACTTGGCATGAAAATTCCGCCAAACTACGGCACAGCCTATAGCAAGGCGTTTGAAAATAATTACAAAGTCGTGAGCCAGCAATATAAAGTAAAATTGCATCCATTTTTTATGCAAGGTGTAGCAGGACAGAAAAATTTAATGCAAAAAGATTTGGTTCATCCAAATGCAACAGCACAAAAGATTTTGTTGGATAATGCTTATCCTTTAATTAAAAGTGCATTGTAATCCAACATCTTAAGTAGACGATTTATATCGTAAATTTAAAATAGACATAGCCAAATAAACAAAAGGCGCATTTCAATTAAAATGCACCTTTAATTTTATTTTACCAACTCAAAATTATGCTGGAATATCACGTACAGAAGCATTACGAATCGCTTCTTTCAACGCTGCATAACCATGAATCGGTGGGAACTGTGGAAACTCACGAATCACATTTTCAGGCGCGTCAAACAAGAAACCTTGGTCTGCTTCACCTAACATCGTGGTATCGTTATAAGAATCACCTGCTGCGATCACACGGAAATTCAAACCATGTAAAGCTTGCACGGCTTTACGTTTTTGGTCTGGTTGACGTAATTTATATGCAGTGATCATGCCATTTTCATCAGTTTCTAATTTATGACAGAAAATGGTTGGCCATCCTAATTGTTTCATTAATGGATGTGCAAACTCATAGAAAGTGTCAGAAAGAATAATCAATTGGAAATGCGTACGTACCCATTCCACAAACTCTTTTGCACCTTCAAAAGGTCCCATGTCTGCAATAACAGCTTGAATATCATTTAAGCCTAGACCATGTTGTTTTAAAATATTCAAACGTTGTGTCATCAACACATCATAGTCAGGAATATCACGTGTAGTGGCTTCTAATTCTTTGATTCCTGTTTTTTTAGCAAAATTGATCCAAATTTCTGGTACCAATACACCCTCAAGGTCAAGACAGACGATTTCCATGGGTTCTCCCAATGTCAGAAAAAATTTGCGCTATCATAGCATTAAAGATTGCGCAATTTAACGAAACTTTATAAATCTCTTTTCTTCATAAGTATTCTATTTAATTTGCTAAGCAGTTTATTTCATTTACTTTAAAATATTATGAAATTGCAAATAACACCTAGCTTCAAGCTACCTGCCAGGAGCAGATATGACAACGATTCCAACCATTGACCTTGTCGATGCACTTGCTGCTGAGTATGCCGACAAATCTCCTATGGAAATTTTAGCGCTCGCACTTTCACAACAAGGTCAAATCGCCATTTCTTTTTCAGGGGCTGAAGATGTGGTGCTGATTGATATGGCGGCAAATTTAGGTAAACCTTTTCGTGTATTTAGCTTAGATACAGGGCGTTTGCATGCTGAAACTTATCAGTTTCTTGAAACCGTGCGTAAACATTATGGCATTCAAATTGAAATTTGCTTTCCTGAAGCAGATGCTGTTCAACAACTAGTCAACGAAAAAGGCTTGTTTAGCTTTTATCAAGATGATCACAAAGAATGTTGCGGTATTCGTAAAGTACAACCTTTGCGTAAAAAATTAGCCACTTTAGATGGTTGGATTACAGGACAACGTAAAGACCAAAGCCCTGGCACACGTACAGAAATTCCTGTGATTCAAGCAGATGCAGGCTTTTCAGGTGAAGGTAAACAACTAATTAAATATAATCCCTTAGCCAATTGGTCGAGTGCTGAAGTGTGGAGTTATATCCGCATGATGGAAGTCCCATATAATCCTTTACATGAAAAAGGTTTTATTTCAATTGGTTGTGAGCCGTGTACACGTCCTGTACTGCCAAATCAACATGAACGTGAAGGACGTTGGTGGTGGGAAGAAGCAACCCATAAAGAGTGTGGATTGCATGCAGGCAACCTAAAAAAATGATTCAAAAAAAGCCACTGAATTCAAAGTGGCTTTTTTATAAACCCGCCATTCAGCATATTTTTAGCTATTCATTTTTATTTCACTTTATACTAAAATCAGATGGATAATTCTAAAAAATCAGCGCTCAAATAATATGAGTCGTTGTCGTTTTTGCAGTGAGGCAAATCATTACCATGCGACCATTACACCCTCTTGATTTTATTTTTCTAAATCTAGAAAAGCGCCAGCAACCGATGCATGTTGGAGGATTGTTTTTATTTCAAATCCCTGATGATGCGCCATCCACTTTTATTCAAGACCTTGTTGCAGATATCCGAAATTCAAAAACTATTCCTGTTCCGCCTTTCAATAATCGCTTAAATGGATTGTTTTGGGATGAGGATGAAGAGTTTGATATTGACCATCATTTCCGTCATATCGCCCTACCTCACCCTGGACGAATTCGTGAATTATTAGTTTATATTTCACAAGAACACAGCGCCTTAATTGACCGAGCAAAACCACTTTGGACTTGTCATATTATCGAAGGGATCGAAGGTAATCGTTTTGCCATGTATTTTAAAATCCATCATGCCATGATTGATGGTGTAGCTGGCATCCGCTTACTGGAAAAATCATTTTCGAAAGACCCCTCTGCAAAATCCATTATTCCACCTTGGTGTATTGAAGGTAAGCGTGCCAAACGTTTAAAAGAACCGAAAGCCAGTAGAATTAAAAATATTTTAGCAACCATCAAAGGGCAAATTGAAGTCACACCAAAAGTCACTCAAGAACTTTGCCAAACCATTTTTAAAGAAATGGGCAAAAATCCTGATTATGTTTCAACGTTTCAAGCACCGAGCAGTATTTTTAATCAACGTGTCAGTTCATCACGCCGTTTTGCTGCGCAGTCCTTTGAATTAAATCGTTTTCGTGCGATTTCTAAAGCATTAAATGTCACGATTAATGATGTAGTTTTAGCCATTTGTTCAGGTGCATTACGTGAATATTTGACCACTCAAAACGCTTTACCTAAAAAACCACTGATTGCTATGGTTCCAGCATCATTACGTGATGATGACTCGGATGTCAGCAATCGAATCACCATGATTTTAGCAAATCTAGGTACACATAAAGAAGACCCTTTAGAACGCCTAGACATTATCAAACGTAGCGTACAAAACTCAAAAAGTCGTTTTAAGCGCATGAATGCCAATCAAATTTTAAACTATAGTGCTTTTGTGTATGGTCCAGCGGGTTTAAATATTGCCTCAGGGATGCTGCCTAAACGTCAAGCATTCAATGTAATTATTTCAAATGTACCAGGACCACGAGAGCCTTTGTACTGGAATGGTGCAAAACTTGATGCTTTATACCCTGCCTCAATTGTATTGGATGGGCAAGCACTCAATATCACCATGACCAGCTATTTAGACAAACTTGAAGTCGGTTTAACAGGTTGTCGTCGTACTTTGCCTAAAATGCAAAATTTATTGACTCACTTGGAAGATGAGATTCAACGTTTTGAAAAATTGATTGAACAAAAACAACATGTGGAAGATATTGCCAAGTCTGAAACAAACTAAATTTAAATCTTAAAAAATTATTTTTAACCATAGAAAACTAAGGGGCGATTAAATTGCCCCTTAGTTTTTAATATTACGACACTGTTTGAGTAATTGATGGCATACCGTAACCACCATATCTTTGGTGATATTCACCTCTTTACCATTTTCATCCAACATCACACAGGTATTCTGTGGTTGGGTTTCTAATGTGTGTTGTAGATTACGTGTGATAATTTTTTCACTCACTGTCATTTTAACCTCACTTGCTAAGATTCAACATAGAATCTATGGCTACTTATTGTGTTTAGTATTTTGAAATTAATCTGCTTGAAAGTAAAATGCCAGTTGTAACAAGTGTTTAACGACATCCTGTTACAATTTCAACTTAAAATGATATCGTATTGCTCTTGCGTATATAAATTTTCTACCTGGAACTTAATCACTCGATGAATAAAATGCTCCAAATCCGCTACAGCAGGCGCTTCTGCAGTTAACAATCGGTCTATCACGGATGGATGAGCAACCACAGTAAAGCCACTTTGTGATTCAAAAGCACGTGCATATCTTAAGATTTCTCGAAAAATCTCGTAACACACTGTCTCGGCAGTTTTGACATAACCACGTCCCTGACAGGTTGGACAAGACTCACATAGCAGATGTTCTAGTGACTCACGGGTTCGCTTACGGGTCATTTCCACCAAACCAAGCTCAGACACTTGGGTAATCTTGGTTTTGGCGTGATCTCGTTCTAACATTTTATCAAAATGCTGCATCACAGCATCACGATGTTCTGCCTCTTGCATGTCAATAAAATCAATAATGATAATGCCGCCTAGATTGCGTAAGCGCAATTGCCTTGCAATGACTTGGGTTGCTTCCATATTGGTTTTAAAAACAGTATCTTCGAGCGTACGCCCACCAACATAAGAGCCTGTATTCACATCAATCGTAGTCATGGCTTCCGTCTGATCAATCATCAGATAGCCACCTGATTTTAAAGCGACACGAGTTTGTAAGGCTTTTTGAAGGTCTTCTTCGACATTGTATAAATCAAATAGTGGGCGTTCACCTGGATAATGCAACAAGTGATTTTGCATATTTGGCACAAATTCTTGTACGAACTCTTGCAATTTGGCATGTATTTCACGCGAGTCGACATAGATTTTTGCTGTATTTTCATTGGCTAAATCACGAATGACTCGTTGCGGCAGTGGCAATTCTTCAAATATCAAAGACGGAACAGCAATGGCTTTTTGTTTACGTTGAATATATTCCCAGAGTTTGACCAAATAACACATATCTTGTGCAATAGAAGCTTCATCGATCCCATCTGCCGCTGTACGTACTATCACTGAACCTGGAAGTTTATGCTCACTTTGAATGCGTTCAATGATAGAGCGTAAACGATCGCGTTCTTCTTCTGATTCAATGCGCTGCGACACACCAATATGATTTCCATATGGCATTAATACTAAATAACGTGAAGGAATAGAAAGGTCTGTACTGAGTCGTGCGCCTTTGGTACCGAGCATGTCTTTCATGACTTGAACAGTCAAAATTTGACCCGGTTGTAATAGTTCAAAGACATTTGGTGTAGGTTGATTACGTGGCCAAACCATATCATTGATATGTAAAAATGCTGTCCGAGAAAGTCCAATATCAACAAAAGCAGCTTGCATTCCTGGCAGAACACGCACAACTTTGCCTTTGTAAATATTACCCACAAGACCACGTTTCGCTGTACGTTCAACAAATAATTCATTGACCGTACCGTTTTGGATCAGCGCCACCCGACATTCCATAGGTGTGACGTTAATCAATAACTCGTCAGACATAATAAAACTCAAAACATTATAAAAATTCTTTTTGAAGCGGTTAATTTAAGACCTTAACTGCTTTTAATAACTGTACTGTTTCATGCAAAGGTAGCCCAACGACATTGCTATAACTTCCCTCAATCCGAGGGATATATTGTGCTGCAATACCTTGAATAGCATAAGCGCCTGCTTTACCTAATGGTTCTCCAGTTGCCCAATAACGCTCCATATCATCTAGGCTTAATTTTTGAAACTCTACCCGAGTTCGTACTACAATACTTTCACGATGTGTTGTCGTTGCAACACAAACACCTGTTAAAACCTCATGCACTTGATCCGACAATAATGACCAAATTTCAAAAGCATGTTGCTTAGATTCAGGTTTACCAATAATTTGTTGATCCAAGACCACACTGGTATCTGCTGCAAGCACTACAACATTTGGCTGACTTGCAAGCACAGCTTGTGCCTTGGTTTCGGCTAAACGACGAACATAGTGTTCTACGTTTTCATGTTCTAATACTGACTCGTCAATATCTGGACTTAAAACATCAAATGTTAAGCCCAATTGTTGCAACAATTCTTTACGTCTAGGTGAACTAGACGCCAGTATTAATTTCGCCATCTTTTCAAAATATAGTAAAGAATTGGCCAGCTTAAAATACTTGTAAGCAAGGGTTGCCAATGTCGTGTTAAAGAAAAATTTATCCCAAACATGGTCTGCGCCATCAAGGTAAATAACAAATGTGCAGTCAATGCCAAACAGATAATGACCCATAAGTTAGCAAAGGTCAAAACTCGTCGTTCTCGAATAAAATAACGTGTCAGAAATGCCAAGATCACATAACTTAATGCGTTCATTCCCAAAGGTGCATCGAGCAATAAATCCGTGAATAGCCCCATTGCAAATGCAAACCACACACCACACCATGTTGGCTGACACAACACCCAAAATAAAGTGATCAGCAACATAAACAGTGGTCGCCAACTCGCGATGCCATAGGACAATGGATACACCACTAAAATTGAGCAAATGACCACAGAGATCACAATAACTAAAAATGGGTCTTTACGCTGACGTTCTGAGGGTAATTTTTTAGCGATCAACATGTGGCTGCTCCATCGCTAAAGAATCTGAAAACAACACCACCACATGATGACCACCAGCCAATTGTGCAGCAGGTGCAACATCAATACTGGCAAACTCACCTGAGTTATGACGCATCACCTTAGATACTGTGCCCACTAAATAACCCGCTGGAAAATGTTGCCCTAGACCTGAACTATAGACTTTATCACCTACTTTGATGTTGGCACTGGTCGGGACATATTCCATTTTTAAACGACCTAAATCCCCCGTACCAGTGACAATCGCACGCATACCTGAGCGTTCTAATCGTACTGAGAGTGAATGTTCTTTATCAGACAACAACATGATACGACTACTATGTGGATAGACATTGATGATCTGTCCCATAATCCCTTTATCGTCTAGCACAGTTTGTCCAACACGAAGTTGACTTGATGCACCACGGTTAATGATAATGATATGTCGCAAAGGATCTGCATCTGTACCAATTACTTCAGCAATTTCCATACGACCATCAATAATCAGCGGTGTATCTAATAGCCCCCGTAAACGGGTATTTTCTGCAGACAACTCGGAGAGTTTTTGTAGACGCACTTGTGCCTGAAGCAATTCTGCTTGCATCGCAGTATTTTCACGACGCAATTGTGCTTCAGACTTGGTTTGTTGATTGAGCCATTCTTTCGATAATACAGGATAACTTGCAAGTGCATAAATTGGATTATATGCCGCATACAAGACATCTCTTGCAGGTTGAATCACATGTGGCATACGCCAATTAAAAAACAGCACCACCAAACATGCGATCACTGCAATAACGAATGAACGAAAAGATGGCGGTTGTCTTGAAAAGAGATTCGGTTGCACCGCCTCGTCCTTAAACTTAGTCTACAGAAGGTTAGCCCACAAACAGCATATCATGGTTTGGATTGTCAAAGAATTCTAAGACTTTTCCACCACCACGTGTTACGCAAGTTAAAGGATCTTCCGCAACCACTACAGGTAAACCTGTTTCTTGTGCGAGTAATTTATCTAAGTTACGTAATAAGGCACCACCACCTGTCAACACAATCCCACGCTCTGCAATATCTGAAGACAGTTCAGGTGGGGTTTGTTCAAGTGCTGATTTGACCGCAGAAACAATACTTTGTAATGGGTCAGAAATTGCTTGGCTAATTTCGTCAGAAGTTACGGTGATGGCACGAGGCACACCCTCTGCCAAGTTACGTCCACGCACTTCAATTTCTAAAGTTGTAGCGTCTGGAATTGCCATACCGACTTCTTTTTTAATGATTTCGGCAGTGGTTTCACCAATGACACAACCATGTGCTTTACGAACATAGTTGATAATCTGTTCATCAAAAACATCGCCGCCAATACGTAAAGAATCTGCGTACACACAACCTTGCAAAGAAATGATGGCTATTTCAGTTGTACCACCACCCACATCAACGACCATAGAACCACATGCTTGTTCCACAGGCATGCCTGCACCAATCGCTGCAGCCATTGGTTCTTCGATTAAACGTACATCACGTGCGCCTGCGTTAAACACAGCCTCACGAATCGCACGACGTTCTACCAGTGTCGATTTGCATGGAACACATACAACTACACGTGGCGCAGGTGGAAATAAACGTTTTTCGTGCACTTTGCCAATAAATTGATTTAACATGGTTTCAGTGACTTCAAAATCTGCAATCACACCATCTTTCATCGGACGAATAGCAGAAATGTTTGCAGGGGTACGGCCAAGCATTTGCTTAGCATCTAAGCCTACAGCTGCTACAATTTTTTGTGAACCGCTGTGACGAATCGCCACAACTGTCGGTTCATTTAATATAATGCCCCGTCCTGGTGCATAAATCAGTGTATTAGCAGTACCTAAATCAATGGCAAGATCTGGCGAAAACAAGCCAATTAGTCGTTTTAGAATCACGGGTCGTTCTCAGTTAAACTTTAGTATGGACGCAAGATGGCAACTTTAACTAAATGTGATGCTTTGGACAAGTCAATCGCTTATTATAACGCACGATATTTTAACTTTTTTTAAAACTGATTAGGTGAGACATCATGTCAACTTCAGATGCTCAGCATTCTGCAGACTTAAATGCGCAAACTGTATCGCAAATTGCCAATCTTGCTCGATTGTCGCTAGATGATACGCAATCTACTGAATATGCTCAAAGTTTAAATAAAATCTTAGGGATGATGGAAACCCTGAAAGGCATTGATACCGAAGGTGTTGAGCCACTTAAAAGTCCATTTGATCATCCACAACCGTTACGTGAAGACGTAGTGACAGAAAGCAATCATCGTGAAGCATATCAGGCGATTGCGCCTGCTGTTCAGGACGGTTTGTACCTTGTACCGAAAGTGATTGAATAATTTTTAATCAGTTAAACCTATTTTCCAAAATTAATCGTAAAGAATTGTTCCTATGACTGATTTACATCGTTTATCTATTCGTGAAATGGCTGAAGGCTTAAAAAGTGCACAGTTTTCATCTCGCGAATTGACCCAACATTATTTAGACCGTATCGCAAAAATTGACGCACAAGTGAAGTCTTATGTGACAGTCACACCTGAGCAAGCTTTGGCTGAAGCTGAAGCTGCAGATGGTTTACTCAAATCTGGTATGGCTGGTGCACTTACTGGCGTACCCCTTGCACACAAAGACATTTTTTGTACCCAAGGTATTAAAACCACTGCTGGTTCAAAAATGCTCGACAATTTCATCTCACCATACGATGCAACTGTGGTTGCTAAAGCCAAAGAAGCAGGCTTGGTCACTTTAGGTAAAGTGAACATGGATGAGTTTGCCATGGGCTCAACCTCAGAAAGTTCATTTTATGGGGCAACCAAAAACCCATGGAACTTAGACTGTGTACCAGGTGGTTCATCAGGTGGCTCTGCTGCGGCTGTAGCGGCTGATCTTGCGCCGATTGCAACAGGTACGGATACAGGTGGTTCAATTCGTCAGCCTGCGTCATTCTGCGGCCTTACAGGCTTAAAACCGACTTATGGTCGTGTATCGCGTTTCGGGATGATCGCTTATGCCTCATCACTTGATCAAGGCGGTCCAATCGCTCGTTCGGCTGAAGACTGTGCATACTTGATGAATGTGATGGCAGGTCATGATGCCAAAGACTCAACCTCTGTAAATAAAGAAGTCGATGACTATGTTGCGAATTTGAATGCGACAGCGGTGAAAGGCTTACGCATTGGTATTCCAAAACAATACTTCAATGTGCAAGGTTTGGATGCAGACGTGAAAGCACGTGTTGAAGAATCTTTGAAAAAATTAGAAGACATGGGCGCAATCTTAGTTGAGATCGACCTCAACATGACCGATGCCTATGTTCCGACTTACTACCTGATCGCACCTGCGGAAGCATCTTCAAACTTACAGCGTTATGATGGTGTACGTTATGGTTATCGTACTGAAAACCCAAAAGATATTTTAGACTTGTACAAACGGTCACGTTCTGAAGGTTTTGGTGCGGAAGTTCAACGTCGTATCTTGATTGGGACTTATGCCCTTTCTGCGGGTTATTACGATGCTTACTATGTCAAAGCACAAAAAGTTCGCCGTTTGATCCAACAAGACTTCTTAAAAGCCTTTGAAAATGTTGATGTCATCGCTGCACCTTCTGCGCCGACGACTGCTTATAAAATTGGTGCATCTTTAGACCCAGTAGAAATGTACTTAGGTGACATTTACACTATCGCTGTGAACTTGGCAGGCTTACCTGCAATCAATGCTCCTGTGGGCTTTGATGCAAATAAATTACCTGTCGGCTTACAGTTGATCGGTAACTACTGGTCAGAATCTCAATTGCTTTCAGTTGTGCATCAATATCAACAAGCAACAGATTGGCATACCAAACGTGCGGCAATTGCTGAGGAGAATGCATAATGGCTCAAGCTCAAAAAACAGCAAAACCTAAGTCAAACTTGATTGATGGTTGGGAAGTCGTTATTGGGATCGAAATCCATACGCAACTTGCGACAAATTCTAAAATTTTCTCAGGTTCTTCAACGACTTTCGGTCAAGACCCAAACACTCAAGCAAGCCTTGTCGATTTGGCGATGCCGGGGGTTTTACCTGTTTTAAATAAAGAAGTGGTTGATCTTGCCATTCGCTTTGGTTTGGGAATTGATGCATATATCGACCAAGCCTCTGTGTTTGCACGTAAAAACTATTTCTATCCAGACTCTCCAAAAGGCTATCAAATCAGCCAAATGGACAATCCAATCGTAGGCTTAGGTCATATCGACATTCAACTTGAAGATGGCACAGTGAAACGTATCGGCGTGACTCGTGCGCATCTTGAGGAAGATGCAGGTAAATCGATTCATGATCAATTCGAAGGTCAGTCTGGCATCGACTTGAACCGTGCAGGTACGCCTTTACTTGAAATCGTATCTGAACCTGACATGCGTTCTGTTGAGGAAGCGGTTGCCTATATCAAAGCGATTCATACACTTGTGCGTTGGTTAGGCATTTCTGACGGTAATATGGCAGAAGGTTCATTCCGTGCCGACTGTAACGTATCTTTACGTCGTCCGGGTCAACCGTTCGGTACACGTTGCGAGTTGAAAAACCTCAACTCATTCCGTTTCATTGAACAAGCGATCAATGTTGAAATTGAACGTCAAATGGAAATCTTGGAATGGGATGGCACCATTGACCAAGAAACACGCTTGTTCGACCCTGTGAAGATGGAAACACGTTCAATGCGCTCGAAAGAGGAAGCGAACGATTACCGTTATTTCCCTGATCCTGACTTGTTGCCTGTGATCATTGCTGATGCACAAATTGAAGCAATCAAAGCACAAATGCCAGAGCTACCTGCTGCACGTCGTGCGCGTTTTGTGGCTGACTTCGGCGTGACTGATTACGATGCGCACGTATTAACACTTACGCGTGAAATGTCAGAATTTTATGAAGAAGTCGTGAAAGCTGCTGGGGGCGCTGCACAAGGTAAAGTGTCTGCAAACTGGGTAATGGGTGAATTCTCAGGTGCTTTAAATAAAGCAAGTCTGGAACTCGCTGACTCTCCTGTTTCTGCTGAGAAGCTTGGCGGTATGATCGCACGTATTGTTGATAACACCATTAGCGGTAAGATTGCAAAACAAGTGTTTGGCTTTATGTGGGATGAAGGCAAAACTGCAGATGAAATTATTGCGGAAAAAGGCTTGAAACAGGAAACTGATACAGGTGCGATTGAAGCGATTATTAAGGAAGTGCTTGCTGCTAACGAGAAGATGGTTGAGGAGTATAAGTCTGGTAAAGACAAAGCCTTCAATGGTCTTGTTGGTCAAGTGATGAAAGCATCTAAGGGTAAAGCTAACCCTGCACAAGTGAATGAATTGATGAAAAAATTGATTGGTTAATCTGATCTTTCGTTAAATAAAAACCCGCTTTAGAGCGGGTTTTCTAATAATTTAACTTTTTTCATACGTGAAACAACTTCTGCTATCTCTTCATCCGTTAATTCACTAACAATCTTTAACTTGTACTTTGACATAAATACATTTACTTCTTCATCATCATAATATTTCAATAGGATTTCATAACTCTGATCACTAATACAACCTATCCAACTAAAAATATTCAAGTATTTATCTAAGCTATGCAACATAAAAACTCTAGAATAAGGAGCTGTTAAATTTTCAAACTCAGACCAGTCCTCTATAATTTTAGATACATTTTCCGACCAAATACTTTCTAAATCACTAATCTTCTCACACCCAAATTGTTTGTACATAATATATGGAAAACCATTCTTATTCTCTAAATTATCAATTTTAAAGTCTTTAGGATTCAACCCTTCTTCACTGAATTTTAAATTTAAATAGCTAATTAAACTTAACCTATTTATATCTAAATCTAGAAGATCTTCTAAATTAGACGATTTCACTTTATTCTTATAATCCTCTATTTCTGTCGTAAGACGGTTAAATTCTAAATCAGCGGTTTCCAATAATCCAGATAGTAAATTAAATCTACGCTTCAGATGTGCAGGCAATTCCCCACCTAGCTTATACCCTCTATCATGTTCAATTTCAGCCCAAGCATGTGATAAAGCAGTTCTAATTTGTACTTCAAAACATAGATCTTTATAAAGAGTAAATTCAGGAAGCTTCTCTCTTTTTTTACCTATATCACAGACAAAATGGATTGACCGATAACCAAATTTATCAGCTCCCAATAAATCAGCTTTATCACCTGAGTCCTCTTCATGGACATTGAAGTTATCAGAAATAATTTTTGATACTTTTTCTAAATCACTTTCTACAAGTGTGATTATTCTTAAGCCTGCTAAATCAGTCATATCTTCAAAAGAAGTATAATTACTTTTCTTTTTTAGCTTACCAACACAACTATCTTTTGTTTTTATGCGATACGGAACATCCACAAAAGATATCTTTTCAGACTTCATAATACTTTTGAGAATTTGCACAACCGACTGTGCTAATGAGTCATAAAGATGGGCTTTCTCTGCATACCATTGATCAAAATTTTTATGATCCATTGTTTTCCCCCAATAAATGAAATTTTAAATATTGTTTGTAACCTCTAGCTTAAATATTATCTTGCTTTTCGCATAAATTTCCAATCAGCTTTCATCTAAATTAATCATAGACTTATAAAACAATATAACGATCAAAAAAGTACTCTCCATCACCAAACTTAAAGGCTTAGGAAATATTTAACTTTCAAATTTTCTCTTTATAGCGATAAAGATAAACTCTGAAATATTACGTCAGAATATCCAAAAACTGCTCACCATATTTAAAATATAAAGCCCCTGCCCCAATCAACATACAAAAAATGCTCATATTTTAAAGAATGTGTTTTCGTATTAAAATACAATGCAATACTTTAGCTATAATTCAACATGACCATTAAAAAAATTAGCTCCTTTGACAAACTTGAAGAGCTCGGACGTGTACGTTTATCTAAAACCTTTTTTATGCGGGATTTTTTATATAGCGAAATTGCCAATTATTACGGTATTCCCAATTTCCCTGAAGACCCTGAACTTGCGATCAAAAACGGCAAACAACTTTGTGAACAACTGCTCGAACCACTCCAAGACAAATTTGGACGACTTGAAATTCGTTCCGCTTATCGCTCCCGTAGCGTAAATCAATTAGGGAATGAAAATAATCATAACTGTGGCAGTAACGAAAGTAACTATGCCTGCCATATTTGGGACTATCCGAATGACAACGGTTATGGCGCAACAGCGTGTATCGTTATTCCCTCTTTGATTGAACTCATTGAAAAAGACACTGCCAACTGGAAACAAATCGCTTATTGGATTCATAACCATTTACCCTATAGCCATATGCAATTTTTTAAACGTAAAGACACCTTCTGTGCTTTTAATTTATCTTGGCATGAGCAACCGAGAAAGGAAATTTATAGTTTTATTACAGGCTATAAAGGCAATTTAAAAGTTACTCCTGAACCGAATCCTGAATATGAAAAGTTTTACCCTGATCTAATTTAAGATGTATGCTCGCCCCATTACAAACAGTATTATTCGCAACTAAATACACAAGCACTTTCATAATTTATTTTTCTATAAAAAAGACCTAAAAATCAGGTCTTTTTTCTATCAAAGCGAAGCTAAGTTTTCCAATTCATTCGCCCTTTTTAATGTTTCATTCATCACACAATTGGCACTTTTTACTTGAGCAATCGAGCCACCATTCGGGTCTAAATAAAACTTACAATTTGCATCACGATACTTGATCCATAAACGCTGAGCTGTTTGTAACTCTTGCTTACGAGTTTTACTCTGCTTTGACATTAAACCATTATATGCTTTGTTTAAACGCGCATCCTGACGAGCAGTTTCATTCGATACGCACTGTACCATCGTGGCGGTGTTGCTCGCTTTATTCATACATGTTGTATATTGATTACTGATTTTTGAGTCAGCATATGCTGCTTGCAAACCTAATATAAGCAATGAGCTTGCAACCATTAATTTTTTCATTATTGTTCTCTCACCACACCCAATTTATTCCAAATATCAGGCGTTAAAAACGTCATCACCAATTTATTTAAATCAATATATTTCAAAACACCATTTAACTGCTGTTTGATCTCAGGAGTTTTTAAGATTTCCTCACCTGTAATACTACCTAGCTCCTGAAAACTTTCACCAACAGCTTGCAACCCCTCAGCCTTAATCACGGCTTGCGCTTGCGCAGAACATTGCTCCGTTAAAATACGTTGTAAAGTCTGTGCCAAACTCTTATCCAAAGCGGTTTTTTGTGCAGGTGTCACATCACTAAACGCTTTTAACTCAGGATGCTGTGCCAAAGCAGTAAATGTCCATTGCAACACGGTGGTTTTATCGGCTGCAGTGGTCGATTTCACTAAACAGTCACTCAGTTGATCGACCGTCTGCCCTGCAACAGCAAATTGCGTCGTGCCTAATAACGCACAAACAAACAAAGCAGACTTAGAATGACGAGAAATTTTTCGTACAAAAGCACGAGAAACAAGGCGTGACATCAGCCGAACTCCAAAAATATATGGGTTATTTTTAGCATAGATCAGCCAAATAGACCTGTTTGAACTATGTAACTTATACGAAAGATAAAACTACATTCACAGCATAGGCATTCAATATTTCGATAAAAATATATTAGATCATTCATTTTAATATTAAAAATAATAATGATAATAATTATCATTTAATATATGATGCCGCCATATTTCCTTTTGATGCGTTCGGAAAAAACATGATGGAATACAAAAAAACGTTATTAGCCCAGTCAATTTTTACGATTATTTTAAGTAGCTTGGCACATATCAGTTATGCAGCAGAGCAAAACCAACCACAAGTCCTAGATACCATTGAACTCACCGCAAAAAGTAAGAACTTAGATAAAGAAACGACTTCAAGTTATACCGTAAAAAGCTCAAATTCATCGACTAAACTAAATTTAACCCTAAAAGAAACCCCACAAAGTATTTCCGTTTTTACCCAAAAACAAATCCAAGATCAAAACCTAAATAGTACCAATGACGTTTTAGCACAAACACCCGGAGTTTCATCAAGCCAATATGGGCAAGTCGGTGCAGGTTATACGTCTTACTATGCACGTGGTTTTGAAATCAGCAATGTGCAACGTGATGGAATCCCCTCTTCTACTGCTTCTTTTGGCGGTTCAGACATGCTGGGTTTGGAGGATTCTGCACTCTATGATCGAATCGAAGTCATTCGTGGCTCTACAGGTCTTAGCAATGGTTCAGGGAATCCCAGTGCAAGCATTAACTATGTCCGAAAACGTCCAACCGAAGAACTCATAGGTTCTTTTAATGTACAAGCAGGTACTTGGGATAATTATCGTAGCCAAATCGATATTTCAGGTGCGCTCAATCAAGATCAATCTGTACGTGGGCGTGCCATTGCTGTTTATAGTCAAGGAGGTAACCAGCAAGAACGTTTTGCTCGTCAAAATGCGGTGATTTATGGTGCTTTAGATGTTGATTTAACTGACCAAACGACCTTAACCACTGCGATTACAGCACAGCAAGTAAAAATTGATGATGCAACAGCACATGGTTTCCCTTTTGCTACACATGACACGCCGACACAAGCACAGACTACATTTGGTTGGAAAGACAATCCTGCTGCTGATTGGACGTATAGTGATACCGAAAAGCTCAATGTCTTTTTGGGCTTAGAACATCAGTTGAATGATGCTTGGAAAGGTGTTGCAAATTATGCTTATACCAAAGCTAAAAATGATCGTGTGTATGGTGTCGCAGGTTCAGGCGGTATCGTCTATGACTCAGCATATAAAGCCCCTAAATTTACCCTAAAGCCTGGAGAAATGGTTGTTACCAGTGGTCGTTTTGTCGACACCCCTGAAATACATTCTCTAGATCTATATCTTTCAGGGGACTTTGAAGCATTTGGTCAACAACATAGTTTGAGTTTTGGTGCAAATGGTTATCGTATCAAATCTGATGACCCTGCATTTTCTCGATATTTTACAGCTACACCGATTGAGGGCTGGAATGGTCAAGTTGCCAAACCCGATATCCAAGAAAGTGGGCGTAATCTAGTCGATGAATATCAAATGGGGGCTTTTGCTGCTGCCAAATTACAACTGTTAGACCCGTTAAAATTAATCGTTGGTGGTCGCATGAGTCAATGGGAGAGAAAGGTCTCTAACAATCAGCAAAAAGAAAATGGCGTATTTACCCCTTATGCAGGTTTAATTTTTGATATCACAGATCATCTTTCTGCCTATACCAGTTACACCACAATTTTTAATCCATCTAGCAATAAAGATGTTGCAGGCAATTATTTAGACCCTGAAGAAGGCAATAGCTTTGAAGTGGGTTTAAAATCTGATTTCTTTCATGGTCGTCTGAATGCCAGTGCTGCATATTTCCAAATGCAGCAAGATAATTTTGCTGTAAAAGACGGAGACTTGCGTACTCCTGACGATGCACAAGCTTATCGTGCTGTAGATGGTGCTGAGGTAACAGGTTATGAGCTTGCCATCACAGGTGAAATTTTACCACACTGGCACATGCAAACAGGTTATACACATACGAAAGCTGATAGTCATGAGGGCGACCCTTTAAATACAGATTTACCAAAGGATTCTTTTAAGTTATTCACAACTTATCAATGGAATAAGCTAACTTTAGGCGGTGGTATAAATTGGCAAAGTAAAATCTATTCTGCAACCAGTACAGGGCTTGCCGCAGAGCTAAACCGTCAAGACAGTTATACTTTGGTTAATCTGATGGGACGCTATCAAGTCAGTCCAGCGCTCAGTGTCGGATTAAATGTTAATAATCTATTAGATAAAGAATACAAAGCCAATGTATCAAATACTTGGGGAACAAGTCGGAATATGACTGCTTCTGTAAATTATAAATTTTAAAAGCAGGATGCCCCTTAAAAATCTTGGGGCGTCATTTTTAAAATAGGCTTTAGACTAGTAAAATAGTGATGTTTATCTAGAGCCTATTTAAAGATAAATCTATTTTCAGCTCATATAAAAGAAAACTTCATAAGGACTTTTTCTATTTTCACTTTAACTCATCGACCAAACTTGGAAAAATCAAACCATCAGCATTGATTTCAGTTTTATATACTCCATTTTGAACATTGAATTTATTAACATGGTAGGTCGAACCATAAATCGAATCGAAACCTGTACCTTTGCTAAATACCTTTTTATTGGCAGCCAAATCAAGTAAATGCGTCCCATCAATAAACTGTGCATATTGCTGCGGATCGACCCCGACTTTATTTGCCATAATCTTCATTGCATCATCACGCGTAGCAGGATCATTAATATATTTCACCGTTTTATCCCACACTTGAATGATTTTTTTCCATTCTTCTTGGTGTGTAGATAAGTGACTCATATTTACAGTTAAGGTGTCATAGATCAGCCCAGGTTTATCTTTAGAGCTGTAAATAATTTTCGAGCCTGCAACTGCTTTTAAAGCTTGATTAGCAACAGGTTGCCACACAGCGATTGCAGAAATCTCAGGACTTGCAAAGACTTGCGGTAGCTCATTGGTCATTGAGTTAACCAATTTTACATCCCCTTGTTTGAATTTGGCATCTTCCAAAGCACTAGAAAGCAACAAATGATCAACCAAGCCTTTTTCCACCGCAACTGATTTACCTTTTAAATCCTGAATACTATTGATGCCTTCTTTGGCAATAATCACATCATTACCTGCGGAATAATCCGTTGCCATAATCATGATGCCTTGCGTTCCCCCCGAAGCAATCACCAAGTTATCACCATTCGATACAGAAACAGCATCAAGTTGATTGGCTGAAAAAGCATTGATCGAGGCTGAATAATCAAACCATTTAAATTCAACATTTAAACCTGCTTCTTTGAGCCAACCTTTTTCAATCGCTACTTGCCAAGCCACCCAACCCGGCCAATCACTATAGCCAATGGTAATAGGTTGGGTATTGGTCGTTGCGCTGGCACTGTTTTGTTTTTCTGGTACTTTTGCGGTGTTGTCACATGCGCTAAGTAACAGTGTTGACATGACTGAAACAGCCATGAATGTATGTTTAATCATGATGCAATTTCCCCGATTGAATGACATTTAAATTTGGTATTGGTGGCTTGTAAGGACTGGATATAAGCACGCCAACCACCAAAGTGGCTGATATTGCTCGCATCTGCTAAAGCATAGCTTTCGCAAATAAAACCTTTTACCCAACTACCATCGGCAAGCTGTACATTGCCAATACCTAAAGGTGCAGGCACCTCTGCCACGATTGCCCCAAAATTTGCCAATGGAATATCCCAGACTTCGAGTTCGATGGCGCTGCCACCCGTCTCTACACATTGCAAACCCGGCTTGGGTGGAGTGGTATTTTTTAAGGCAAATAATTGATAATGCGCTGCTGAAGTAGTCTTTGCTAATAATGTTCCACCACGAGTCGTCAATTGGAAGTTCAACGGCATTCCAGTGAGATGTGCGCCAACCACTGCAAGTTTTACTGAATGTTGCGAATTGATCTTTGATGTTTTTTGATAAGACTGAGTAGATGTACCTAAGTTAAGCTTTACGTGGTTTTGCCAAACTTGTGCAAAATTTGCCAAAGCTTGATCCATCCATGCTTGGGCGATAAATGTCACCCCACTAGGTAGACCATCAGCACGTATCACATTTGGCAGAGCGATGGCAGATAAGTCAGCAAAATTAACAAAATTGGTATAAGCCCCCATGTGGCTATTTTTTACGATTGGGTCAGCTTCAAGCTCGGCAATTTTATAAATCGTAGGCGCAGTGGGCACCATCAAAGCATCATAAGGTGCTAAAGCCAGATTAATTTTTCGTGCCAATTCTGCTCGTGTATATTCAGCTTGTAAGGCATCTGTGGCTGTGAATTTATCGGCTTGGGCAATAATTTGTGCGATCACAGGATGGGCTTGTTCACGATCAATTAATTTTTCAACCGCCACATTACGCTCTGCTACCCATGCGTCATTGTATAGTGCTTGAGCCAATTGATTAAAAATAGAAAAGTCAATTTTTTCAATTTGATAACCTAAAACTTCTACACGTTCTATGGCGATTTCAAAGGCTTTTTCTGTTTCAGTATCAGCATAAAACTCAAGTTGCGCAGGAATGGCAATTTTGCCTTTAGAAAATTGGCTTGCTACATTGGCAGGATGCTGCCGTGAATAAGCATCATTTTCATCATAACCTTGCATGATCTGGGCAACTTGCCATGCATCATCCGCAGTCAATGTAAAAATCGAAATTACATCAAGTGTACGACAAGCAGGAATCAGTCCTGTAGTAGAAAACCAACCTTTGGTCGACTTTAAACCAACGATATTGTTCTGCCCTGCGGGTACTCGCCCCGAACCTGCAGTATCTGTACCTAGCGCAAAAGGAACCAATCCATTCGCCACCACCACCGAAGAACCTGAACTTGAGCCTCCACTGATATATTCTGGATTAAAACTATTTTTAACTGCACCAAATGGCGAGCGCACACCGACCAAACCTGTCGCAAACTGATCGAGATTGGTCTTGCCAATCACAATCGCACCCGCAGCTTTGAGTTTTTCCACCACAACTGCATCGTGCTCAGCCAGATAACTTGCCGCTTTACATGCCGCAGTAGTATGAAAACCTGCAACATCAATGTTATCTTTGACGGCAAATGGAATCCCATACAAAGGCAATTCAGCACTATTTTTAGTAGCTAAATGTGCTACTTGCGCCTGTAAAAGCTCAGGACTTGCCAGCTCAATCCATGCATGGTCATGATTTTCAATATCAGCAACATATGCATATAAATCATCAAGTTGAAATTGTTGTGTGCTATATGCATTTTTCCAGTCCGAAATCGTCCATCGCTTTTGCATACTGAATATTCCTCATGTTTCTTCATTTTGTAAAATCGGTGGCATCACCGCATCCATCAACTCCAAATGCCCTTTAATCACCCCTTTGAGTGCGATAAATTGTTCTGAAATCTGTCGAAGTTCAGTACTCACACCTTGCATCAACATGACTTGTAAAATTTTTTGCTCATCGAGTTGGATGTGTAATGAGCTAATCACTTGTGTTAAAAAACGTTGTTGTAAATCAAACAATTGATTACGCAGCGTGCTTTGCTTATGGTCGTACAATAAAGTCAAAGTACCCACCATCACTGCATTACGAGTATCTTGTTCAGCGATCAAATGTTTATTGATCATGTCAACAATGGCTTGCGAACGGCTTTCATAGTGTTGATCTACGATTTTTTGATCCAGTGCAAACAGTGTCACTTCAGGCACTGTCACACTGATCCGTGCTAACTTAGTTTTCGGCACAAAGTTATCCTTGTTGACTTTGTTTAATGTGTAATCCTGCACGAACACTCAATAATTCAATGATGAATTTTTTAAGTGGATGCATGTGGTTTTTTGCTGTTGAAGTATTCATGTGCATCTCCTGTGGTATTACAAAATTTAGTTTTGGTAATACTTAGATAAATGCAGAAAGCGTGCCAATTTTTCAGAACAAAAAAGATCGAAATAGACATAAAAACGCCTAGTTTTTGGGCGATATTTATTTTTATAGGTCATGTGCTAAATTGCAGTGCATTAAAAAGTTCACTATTAAAAATGATTTGCTCTATGCAATAGGTACTTAAGCTATCTTTAATCAATCTCTAATCAATTATCTTAAAGCTAAAAAATACATGTGCTTTGATATAGCAATCCTATTCAGCAAACGCTATGCTTTTCCGTAATAGGGAGCAAATCATACTATCGTGAGTGACCACCAATGATTAATTTTCGTCTTGTAAAACTCATCCAATTGAGTTTACTCGGAACTTTCTGCATGAGTATCTTGAGTGGTTGTCAGCTCGTCAAAATCAAACAAAATCATTTACAATCTGCCTTAAACCAAAAAACAGATCATATTTTAACCAAAAATAAACTCAGTGAAGCAACTCGCAGTTTTTTACTTTTACAAAATACCGAAACTCATCAATGTCTAACGGAAATTGATCGCTGTATCGAACAACTCGCAAAAAATGATATTTTAGATAAAGACCAGTTTTATTCTGCTGCAAGTGAGCTATATTTAAATAAAGCCATTGACTTACAAAAACAAAATCAATGCACAAGTGTTTTAGCTTCAAGTTTTGCTAAAACCACAACGCCCTCTCAAAATTGTCGAGATCTACAACTCAGTTATTTTGATAAAAGTTTACGATATAGTTATGTCTATTTATTTTTATCTTCACAAGCCCCTGAAACCAGACTGTTTGATTTACGTCAGGGACAAGTACGTACTTTTTATAATGTGGCATTATCGCAACTGATGAGCAAAGCCTATGATCGTTTTGCTTATGCTAAAATTCCTGAGCAACTCATGCTAGGTTCCTCTTTATATGCGTTTGACTTAACCCATTATCCCGCTTTGCAAAATGCGCAAGTAACCAAACTGCAATCGAGTTATACCCTAAATTTTTCAGGATTTTATAGTATTAACCGCCAAGAAGGTTTAGGCGCTGAGTTTGTCATTATCAAAGCACCCCAAATAGGTGAAAATCATTATTCCAATAACGATTTTATTTTAGACCCTGAATATACATATAAAAATCAACCCAATCCCAATATTCATGAAGCACGTTATTTAGCTGTAAGTACAGTTGCACAGCCCATACAAGCCAACAGTTCAGTCACTGATATTTTGTCAGGCAAAACTGCTTTTAAAGTTGAGTTTTATGATCCCAACTTATACAAAACAGCACATGTACATCAGCATGATTATACTTTGACTGCCAATTATTCTGTGCCCTTTGGTTTATGGTTAGCTGAAAATCAATTGGGTTCAGCAGGTTATTGGACATTGTTCAACCGTGAAGAAAAATTGCGTATGCCGCATTTATTCCAGTTAGAACCCTATCAACCCAATAAAAAAATTATCGTGATGATTCATGGTTTGGCGAGTAGTCCAGAAACATGGATTTCTCTGACCAATAACATCATGGGCGACACCAAACTGCGTGAAAATTATCAGGTTTGGCAAGTGTTTTACTCCACCAATATGCCAATCTTTGAAAGCCGATATCAGATTGATGCCCTTCTTCGTCAAGCTTTTGCACAACTTGAACCCAATAGCCCTTCAGCCAAAGATGCTGTTTTGATTGGGCATAGTATGGGGGGTGTGATTAGTCGTTTATTGATCAGTGATGCCGATATTTCTGAGCAAGCCATTCCCTATATGAATTATGAACAGCACATCCAGTTACAGCGCAACCCTGTGATTCGTAATCGTTTTATTTTTAAACCTTTACAACCGATTAGTCGTGCGATTTTTATTGCTGCACCTCATCATGGTACTGAGTTTGCGGATCGTTGGTTTACCAATATTGCTAAAAAGTTAGTGGTGTTACCTCAAAGCTTTTTTAATCAAGTGAATATTCATCTACCTCATCAACAAAACTCAACCACAGGTTTGGTGCATACAGGGCCTGCGGATTTAAGTCGTGATGCACGATTTATGCGCTTAACCACCAATATCATGCCTATTCCATTGGTTCCTTATCACTCAATTATTGGCAATAAAACCAAAAGTCATGATCCAAATCTAATGTCCGATGGGATCGTGCCTTATAGCAGCTCACATTTAGAAGGAGCAATTTCGGAAAAAGTACTAAATGGTGGGCATTCTATTCATGAAAAACCTGAAGTAATTTTAGAGTTGCGTAGAATTTTACAAAGCCATTGCCAAACAACACCTTAAAGTATCTTTAGATGTGTAAAATTTAGATGTATAAAGCAGTGTAATGTACTCATCTTCACAGCCTGTATTTGGATTGCACGCCTATTCAAATACAATGCTGTTTTACTCATTTCAATTAAAATCCACAATCCCCTAAAATAGTTAAGTTTTTGCAATCCATCAATCCATATGTATAAACATAAGCCCCTCACTTTTTTATTTAAACTTTCAATTCTTGGATCTCGTTCTTGATCTGGTTGGTTTTCTGCGTAGGTGCGATTATTGCTGGCTTTGTTCAAGGCTTAACGGGTTTTGCCTTTGCACTGATCGCCATGTCTTTTTGGATTTGGGTATTGCCTGCACAAGTTGCTGCCCCATTGGTGGTATTTGCTTCACTTTGGAGTCACTTCATCTCCTTAAGCAAAGAACAAAAACACAGCCTCCCCTTTTCCTTAGTAAAGCCTTATATTATTGCAGGTTTAATTGGTGTGCCTTTAGGTACAGCGCTGTTGCATTACATTGACCAAAATCTATTTAAAATGATTTTAGGTTTCTTTTTAATGTTGTGGTGTCCCACGATTTATTTTGCACCTGAGTTTCCTCGTATTCGAAAATTGGGGAAAATTGCAGACAGTAGTATCGGTTTTTGGGGTGGTATTTTAGGTGGCTTAGGCGGTTTTTGTGGTGCCTTGCCTTCCGCATGGGTAATGTTAAAACAACTGCCGAAACAACAACAACGCTATGTGCTACGCCATTTTAATTTTGCCATTCAACTTTTTACCATGCTGGTTTATATTGTGCAGGGAACAATCAATACCGATCACTTACCTTATCTCCTTGTGCTTATCATGAGTGTCAGTATTCCCGCAATTTTAGGTGCACAATTATTTTATAAAATCTCTGAAATACAATTTAAACGAATCGTGCTGAGTTTATTATTTGCTTCTGGCGTATTTTTAAGCGTTTCTACATTATTTTAAATATTCTTTAACAAACAAATAAATATTGATGTGGCGAATTGCTATTTTTCTCATTTTTTCTTGAAATTTCTCTATTTAATTGCACTTATTCGGCATATAATTTTGATCCTCATTTTTATGCTACTTTTGTGATGAAAAACTCATTTTTCTTTAGTTTAATTATCTTATTAACAGGTTGTGCGATTGGTACATCCAGTGAAATTAAATCAGCAGAAAAATTACTCAGTCAATTTGAATGTAAGAATATAGAAAGCACAGAATTAGCACATAGCCCAATTACCTCTTATCATGAGCGAGCCTTAGCCGTTAGTCGTGAAAAAGCAAGCAGTTATATTGATCAGTATAAATCAGGTGATGTACTTTTTAAAATTCCGTTAGACAGTGTGGTACAGCAACAATACGATGTTTATAAGTCAGCTTGTGAAGCTTTGGGCGGTATTCAAAGTGAAACGAGCGATGCTCAACTGAATCAAGGTTCAGAAAATTCATAAATTTGATAAAGTCATTTTCTACCTTGCAGATAAAAAAGACAGGATTAAAATCTGTCTTTTTAGTTTGTAGTGGTAGTAAGTTATTTTTCAGAATAATAACGTGTGTCAACACTAAAGAGTTCAGGAAATTTTGGATTAATTTGTGCATAAAAACCCATAATTTCAGCCATATCCTTTTCATAATCACCTGAAGGATAAATAATTTTACCTACACCTGTTTTTTTCTTTTCATAATCCATATAAGCCAATGCAATCGGTACGCCTGCATTCACAGCAACATGATAAAAACCTGTTTTCCATTTTTCTTGTTTTGCACGCGTCCCTTCAGGCGTCACCAACATCACCAATTTTGGATGGGTTTTAAAAAGATCAGTCATGAGCTCGACCATACTTGGACGAGCTTCACCCTCTTTTTTAGGACGACGATCAATACCAATTCCGCCCATTGCTCGTACAAAAGGACCAAAAGGTAATTTCATATAACTGTCTTTAATGGTAATTCGTACATTTACCCCCAAAGCTTTAAGTGCTAAACGTGCATATAAAGCATCCCAATTACTGGTATGGGGCGCAGCAATCATGACACATTGGTCAATATCTAAATCCCAATGATTATCAATCTGCCACCCCATTGCCGCAAGACTTTGCTCTGCTAATTTCTCAAACACGAATACACCACTATTAAATTTTTGCCGAATTGTAGCAATAGCGAAGAGATAAAAAACCTAGCTCACGTTTAATTTTCAAACAATTAAACTACAGCTGTAAAAAATTAGTTAAGTAAATGATTATTTTAAAAAAATATAAACAATATTATCAGTATTTACCTTACAATTTTGCATATATAGAGAATTTAGTAGAAAAATTACACATTGATATTATTTGTAATAATTCATTTAAATGTGATTGATTGCTCATAAATCTAAGTATATAAAAACCGATCAATACAAAATACTGCATTTGTTTACAGGAGTTCACTATTTTCAACTACAGTAAAGCGTAGAACTTGATTAGGCTAATATTGATTCAAATTTTAACACTTGGTGAAAACATGAAAAAAACTCTTTTAATTCTTGCGCTTTCTGGTTTTGCTTTAACAGCTTGTTCTAAACCGACTGAAAACTCTGCTGAAAAAGTTGAAAACACGCCTCAAATCCAACAATCACAAACTCAAGCTAGTGCAGCAGCAACTACACCAGATGCAGCACACAATGCTGAAACCAGTTTAGACTGGGCGGGTAAATATAAAGGTTTATTCCCATGTGCTGATTGTGAAGGGATCGAAACGGAATTAAAACTGAATGCTGACAAAACTTATGAGTTAGAAGAAGAGTATAAAGGCGGTAAAGGTAACGGTACGGAAAACAAAGTCAAAGGTACTTTCACTTTTGATAATACTGGTAGCATCATTACCCTAGATCAAGCTGCTGAAAATCGTAAATTCTTTGTAGGCGAAAATTTTATCGAAGCACGTGATCGTGATACAGGTGCAAAAATTGACGGTGCACTTGCTGAACATTATAAACTGAATAAAGAAAGCAATTAATTCAAAGCTTTTTAGATTTTATTTATATCTTCCCTCAATAAAAAACCCAGCATTCGCTGGGTTTCTTTTTGAATCAAATCAATGCTTAGTGAGCAGAGAATTGGTTCATTGTGTTTTTAGCATCGTCATGCGCTTTAAGTGCGTTGTCACCAGAGAAGATTTCTTTATGATCATCACCGATGTCTGAACCAGCCATTGCTTGGTGTTTAACACAAGCGATACCACCACGGATTTCTTTACGTTGTACGCCAGCAACATAAGCCAACATACCTTCAGAACCGAAGTAACCTTGTGCAAGCTCATGTGTAGAAAGCGCAGCAGTGTGGTAAGTCGGAAGTGTGATCAAGTGATGGAACACACCAGCTTCACGAGAAGCATCTGCTTGGAATGTACGTACTTTCTCATCAGCGTCAGCAGCTAATTCAGTGTTGTCGTACTCAGCGCTCATTAATTTAGCACGGTCGTAAGCAGAAACGTCTTTACCTTCAGCAACCCAACGGTCGTAAGCTTGTTGACGGAAGTTTAAAGTCCAGTTGAACGATGGAGAGTTGTTATAAACAAGTTTCGCATTTGGAACAACTTCTTTAACACGGTTAACCATGTGAGCGATTTCTTCAACGTTTGGTGTTGCAGTTTCGATCCAAAGAAGGTCAGCACCGTTTTGTAAGCTTGTTACACAGTCAAGTACTACACGGTCAATTTGCGTGTCAGCACGGAACTGATATAAACCAGAAGCTAAACGTTTAGGACGGTGTAATTTACCATCACGTTTGATCAAGATTTCGTCTTCTTGAGCATCAGCGATGTCAATTTCAGTTGTATCTAAGTAGCTGATGTATTGAGAAGCGATGTCGCCTGGCTCTTTAACCACTGGGATTTTTTGAGTCAAGTCAGCGCCTTCAGAGTCAGTACGTGCAACGATGATACCGTCGTCAAGACCCATTTCTAAGAATGCATAACGTAATGCATGGATTTTAGCGATGAAGTCTTCGTGTGGAACAGTTACTTTACCAGCTTGGTGACCACATTGTTTCGCATCAGAAACTTGGTTTTCGATTTGTAGTGCACAAGCACCCGCTTCGATCATTTTCTTAGCAAGTAAGTAAGTTGCTTCTTCGTTACCGAAACCAGCATCGATGTCCGCAATAATTGGCACAACGTGAGTTTCAAAGTTGTCGATTTGTGCAGTGATTTCAGCAGCTTTTGCAGTATCACCAGCATCTTGTGCTTTTTTCAACGCACGGAATAAATCGTTTAATTCTTTCGCGTCAGCTTGACGTAAGAAAGTGTAGATTTCTTCGATCAATGCAGGAACTGAAGTTTTTTCATGCATAGACTGGTCAGGAAGTGGACCGAATTCTGAACGAAGCGCAGCTACCATCCAACCTGAAAGGTAGATATAACGTTTGTTTGTAGTACCGAAGTATTTTTTGTTCGCAATCATTTTTTGTTGTGCGATGAAACCGTGCCAGCAACCTAATGATTGAGTGTATTTGCTAGAGTCAGCATCATACTCAGCCATATCACGACGCATAATCGCAGCTGTGTATTTCGCAATGTCTAAACCAGTTTTGAAACGGTTTTGCATTTGCATACGTGCAGCATCTTCAGGACTGATGTCTGCCCAAGTGTTGCCGAATTTTGCTTTTAATTCGCGGATTGCATCAATCGCTGTTTGGTATGTAGTCATGATTTTTTCCTGTCTTAATATTAGGATTTCATCCATCGAATCGCTAAATCTAGTCGCTATCTATTTGTTCAGATTTAGTACGCTTCGTTGTTATGGACTTAGCTTAGAGGGACTCTTCCAATTAATCCAATATTCTGCGTTAATTCTCAGTATTTATTTAAAAAATATGTAGATCAAAGTCGTATTATAATTATATTACAAAATATTAATTCATTGTTTTATATAAAATTAAATAAAAATTATTGCTAACCATTTTGTGTAAAATTCACACGTTAAAGCAATCATGCGCATATTAGACTTAAGTCTTGAATATGCACCAAACTGTTTTTATTTTTATTTTTAGCTGTAATTTTTTGCCAATTTTGACATTTATAGATTAATCCTCAGCTCATTTTCTATGCAAATTTCACTAAGTTTTACAGCTTAAACGCCAGTATTGAACATGCTTTTGGCATATTTTGACTCAATTCAGCAACATCAAGTTTTTTTATATTTTTACAAAGTGAGTTATTCTAAGATTAGACTTTGTAAAATTGAGTTTTTTTATCCTGATTTAACACAAAGTCATTTGCTTGTGGCATAATCTCTCGTGATTTTAAAAATTTATTTTCGGTATTTTTTATATGAATCTTGAGCGGGTTGATCTCAATCTCTTAATTTACCTTGATGTGTTATTACGTGAAAAGAATGTTACCCGTGCAGCAGAACAATTGGGCGTGACTCAACCTGCAATGAGTAATATTTTGCGCCGCTTGCGTAATTTATTTAATGATCCCCTCTTGATTCGTTCATCCGAAGGGATGACTCCAACAGAACGTGCTTTAGAGTTACAACCACGTATCCGTGATGCATTGTCTGATTTATCCATGATTTTGGAACCACGTACTGAGTTCCGTCCTTATACTTCAAATCGTGTTTTCCGTATCATGACTTCTGACTATGCCGAAGCGACTTTAGTTCCTCGTCTGGTCAAAGCATTGCGTTCTGAAGCGCCCAATGTGGTTTTAGACTTTTTAACACCAAGTGATGTGTCCTATCGTGATATGGAACAAGGTAAAGTCGACTTAGCTATTAACCGTTTTAATGAAATTCCTCAAAGCTTCCACCAAGTTTTGGTATGGCGTGACAGTTTTTCGTGTTTGCTGAATGGCAAGCACCCTGCTGCCAACAACCTAAACCTGAAAAGTTACTTAGATGCACAACATATTTGGGTATCAAAAACAGGTATGGGCGTTGGCTTCGGTGTAAATCCTGAAAAACAAGCAGGGCTCGGCTGGATCGACCAAGCATTAGAACGTATTGGGCAAAAACGTAAAATTTCAGTATTTACTCGACATTATCAAATGCCAGCATTATTGGCTTCAAATGTTGATCTTGTGGCGACACTACCAACACGTATTGCTCGCTTACAAGCCAAAAGTCAAAACTTGCTGATTAAAGACCCGCCTTTTTATATTCCAGAGTTTGAGTTAAAAATGGCATGGTGTCCTTTACTGCATCATCATCCTGCGCATCGTTGGTTACGTCAGTTAATTTTGTATGTTGCACGTCAAATGATTGATGAGGAAAATCGTGAATTTCTCATGAATAATTCACAATTTTCACATTATTAATGATCTAGTTTTATAAGATTTAACATTTTCAGATTATACTAAGCACTCAAGAGCCCAATTTAATATTCTCTTGAGTGCTTTTGTGTTAAAAATATTCATAATAATCAAGATCCACAGGTGGATTCGTGAGCCTTTTTCAAAATATCGTCATTATGGCACTCCTTATTATAGGTGCTGGATTTTTATCTTTAACTGAAATCGCCCTTGCTGGCGCACGCAAAGTTAAATTAAAAATACTCGCAGAAACTGGAGATGACCGGGCACAAAAGGTTCTTGATTTACAAGAAAATTCAGCAGATTTTTTTGCAGCTTCTCAAATTGGTCTAAATGCAGTTGCAATTTTAGGCGGTATATTGGGTGAAGGTGCTTTTCGTCCTTATTTCCTAAGTTTAGTTTCAGGTTTTTATACAGGGCCGTGGGCAGATACCATCAGCTTTTCACTGTCTTTTACTTTAGTCACGTCATTATTCATTTTATTTGCTGACTTAATGCCGAAACGTTTGGCAATGATCGCACCTGAGAAAATCGCAGTCGCAGTCATTAACCCGATTCAAATTTTTATCATCGTGTGTAAACCTTTGGCTTGGTTTATTAACATGATCGCCAATTTGTTATTTCGACTATTTAAAGTCAACACGACGCGTGACGACAATATCACTTTTGATGATATTTCTGCGGTGATGGATGCAGGTGCGCAAGCAGGGGTTTTACAAAAGCAAGAACATCATTTTATTGAAAATGTGTTTGAGCTAGAAGAACGTAATGTCCCTTCAAGTATGACTACACGAGAAAATGTAGTATTTTTCACACTAAAAGAGTCAGAAGAAAGTATTCGTCAAAAGCTTGCAGAATATCCCTATTCAAAGTTTTTAGTGTGTAATAATAATATTGATGATGTGATTGGTTATGTCGACTCTAAAGATATTTTAGTGCGTATTTTAAACAATCAGTCTTTGTTACAACTCAACGAAAATACCATCCGTAATGTCCTAACCATTCCTGACACCTTAACACTGTCTGAGTTGCTTGACCGTTTCCGCTCGACCAAAGAAAAATTTGCAGTGGTCATCAATGAGTATGCTCTTGTAGTAGGTGTGATTACGCTTTCAGACATTATGATTACGGTGATGGGTGATTGGGTCACCCCGATTGAGGAAGAACAGCAAATCATTAAACGTGATAATAATTCTTGGTTGATTGATGGAAGTACGCCAATTGAGGATTTAAAACATGCGCTGGCACTCGATGAGATGCCTGAGGAAGAAAATTATGAAACCTTAGCAGGTTTTATGATGTATAAATTACGCAAAATTCCTCGTCCTGCCGATACTGTCATTTTTGATGCCTATAAATTCGAAGTAGTAGACGTAGACCATTTTAAAATCGACCAATTGCTGGTCACACGTTTGCTTGAAAGAAGTGAATCAGAAACTGAGCAAAGTGAAGTCAGTCAGTAACATCAAAATAAAAGAAGCTCTAAATTTAGAGCTTCTTAAACCATCATAATAAAGTGACTTTAATATTATTTTTAAAATATCAATTTAGAAATCAATGTCTTTGAATCAAAGTATCTAAAACTGCTTGATAATGAATCATAATATCTTCATCTAAAATTTTGAAAGCACTATCAAACTGCACCATCGGCCAACCTTCTTTCCAAAATGGGAAAATATTATGTAAATCATGGGTTACAGTTGCATCTTCACGCAAAATAGCTTGTGCAACTTGTGATAAAACCTGCGCTGTTTCAGCCCCATCGATGGCTAGATAATCAATCCCTTTGGCTTTCAAAATACGAATACGATCTTTTTTATAACGAATTTTTTTGGCTTGTGCTTCATTTAAATGCAAAGCCATAGTAGCAGCTTCTACAAATTTTTCTTCAAAACTGTCATGCAATGCCACCAGAGCTTGTTTATGTGATTCTTGACGCCCTGCTTTTCCGCCTTCACGAATGATTTTTTTTGCTTCGACATTTAATTCGTCAGATTTCATTGACTGTAAAATATCTAAAATTTCAATATCGCTTAACGATGCAGAAGAATCTGTCATGGGAGTCCTAAAATACAAAAAATTTGAGGGGTTATTTTCGCATAATTTTAAAATTAAATCAGAGTTAAAATTTGAGAATTATATGAATGTCATGCTACATCTTATTCCACACATCTATTCGTGCAGGAAAATTTTCCCCACACGAAACAGATTTAATTTTAAAGCACTTCGACTACAACTTTACCGATATGTTCACCTGTATCCATGATTGCATGTGCTTCTTGGATTTGATCAAATTTAAAAGTACGATAAATCATTGGCAAACATTCGCCTTTTGCCCAAAGCGGAGCAACATTTTCCATCAAACCTTGCGCAATTGCTGCCTTTTCAGCAGTATTACGTGCACGCATGGTTGAACCTGTAATGGTCAAACGCTTCATCATAATTTGACCCAACTTCACATCTTTGGCCTTAGCACCGCCTAAAAATGCAATATAAACCAAACGACCATCACGGCGTAATAGATTCAGGTTTTTCTCTAAATATGGCGCACCAACCATATCTAAAATCACATCAACACCACCATTTTCTGTTTTTTCATTAATCACTTGCTCAAAATCTTGGGTTTTGTAATTAATCGCATCGGTCAAATCAGCAATCGCTTGTACTTTTTCATCTGAACCTACCGTTGCGAAGCTTTTTAATCCCAAAGACTTACATAACATCAGCGCAGTCGTACCAATCCCACTTGCACCACCATGTACCAGTACTGTTTCACCAGCTTTGGCATTGCCCATTTGAAACACGTTTGCCCATACAGTAAAGAATGTTTCTGGAATGGCTGCCGCTTGCACAAAGCTCACACCTTGTGGAATCGTAATCGTCTGACTTTCAGGCACAACGCAATATTCAGCATAACCACCACCATTAGTCAGACCACAGACTTTATCACCCACTTGGAACTTACTGACATCACTGCCAACCGCAACCACTTCACCCGCAACTTCCAAACCTGGTACAGGCGTTACCCCTTTCGGCATCGGATATAAGCCTTGACGCTGTAAAATGTCTGGACGGTTAATTCCAAAGGCATGCACTTTCACCAAAACTTCATCTGCTTGTGCGGTTGGCACTGTAACTGTTTCATACGCCAGTTTTTCTACACCACCCGGTTCAGTAATAATAATCTGTTGCATTGTTGCTTGTGACATCATCTATTCCTATTTCATTTTTTACTTTAACTTTCTCTATTTGAACATAAAGCTGCTTCAGTTTGAATAACAGTGGACTTATGTATAATCCATTCATCATTCAATCTATTGATGTTTCATGCTATGCCTTTGATTAGAGTCGCAAATGCCGATGATATAACGCAAATGCTTCAAATTTGGCTAGATGCGTCCATGCAAGCCCATCATTTTATTCCTGCACATTTTTGGCAAGCACAATTGTGCAATATGCGTGATATTTATCTCCCGATGGCGGAAAACCATATCATTGAGCAAAATGGTATCGTGGCTGGCTTTATATCTGTGTTAAAAGCAGAACAATTTTTGGCGGCACTGTTTGTTGCACCTGAATTTCAGAGATATGGTTTCGGTTCTCAACTTTTGCAATTTGCGCAACAGCAATTTACTGAGCTGAACTTACAGGTTTATACGGAAAATACGAATGCCGTACAGTTTTATCGCAAAAATGCTTTTCAAATTGTGCGAGAGTCTATGGATATACATACAGATCATCCACAATTTGATATGTATTGGTCTGCTCACTAGCTGCCGAATATATAAATGCAAAACAATCAATGAAAATGCAGGAAAGTTTTAACATGTCGCTCATCACCGAATATTCAGAAAATAACTTTCAAGAATTTGAATGGTTTGAAGGAGTCGCAGTGATCCGTTTTTATGCTGATTGGTGTGCACCTTGTCTACAAAATTTTCCTATTTTTGAACAATTCGCAGCTCAATTTTCTGAGTCCAATCCTGAAGTTAAATTTGGTAAAGTGAATATCGATCAATCGCCTATTTTGACATTACGTTATAACGTCTACGGTTTACCCTCTACTTTGATTTTTAGGAATGGGGAAATTATAAAACGAATTGCAGGAGTAAAATCCTTGGCTGAATATTCAACTATTCTCAAGGCTTACCTATAAAAATCACTTTCTTATTGCTTTAATTTTTCAGCACTTAAAATATTAATTTTTATTTTTTAATGATAACTGTTCAAGTTTTATTTGTCATTTTAATTTTACCCTGATAATATTCACCTTAAATTAATTTTACCCTGATAGAAATATTTAATATGAATACTAAAATGAGCATTGCAAATCGTTATACTGCCTTTCGTGGAGATACTCGAATCATCACTGATTCTCTGTTTAATGTGGCTTTAGCACTGCAAAAGCAATCTGAAATGAATGTACTAGTTTTTAATGATCAAACAGGTCAGCAAATCGATTTAGATCTTTCGGGTTCAGAAGATGATTTAAAACAACGTTATACTGAAGTCGAATACGTCAAAAAAGTGGGACGTCCAAAATTAGGAGTAATTTCTCGTGAAATTACGTTGCAACAAAAACACTGGAATTGGTTAGACCAGCAAAGTTCAAGTGCCTCTGCAGTAATTCGAAAATTGATTGATAAAGAGTTAAATGACCCTTCTTCTGAAAGTAATATTATGTTAGCCAAGCAAGCAATAGATCATTTTATGTTGGCAATGTTAGGCAATATGCCCAACTATGAAGAAGCAACACGTGCTCTATATCAAGGCAATAAGGCTCATTTTCTTGCGCTGATTCACAATTATCCAAAAGATTTAAAAGTATATTTAGAATTAAAAGCACAAACTGCATTTTAATTTTTAAAAATTTAATTTGATTTTAGTAACTTAAATATTTAAGTTACTTTCAAATCAAAAATAGGGACTTAATTACTCATTGTCATACCTAAATATTTTTGGATTTTGATATATCATTTAAAAAACGTAGATTTAGATTACTTTATTGAATGACTAAAAAATATAAAGCCATCTCAACGATGGCTTTAAATACTTATAGGAAGTTGCCTTCACGCTCAGGTTGATAAAGGACTTTTTCAATTTTAACTTTCATCGTATGACCATCAGGTTGTGGCCACTCAATTTCTTGTCCTTCTGCCAATCCGATAATCGCTGCCCCGATAGGCGCAAGGATATTTACTTGACCTTTATCCCCTTTAAAATCATGTGGATATACCAAGGTAATTTCTGTTGCCTCTGTTGCAGGCGCAATCGTAATCAACACCTTAGCATTCATTGTCACAATATTTGCAGGAATGTCTTGTGGAGCAACCACATCTGCACGAGCTAACTCATCTTCTAAATGTTCCATTGTTGGGGTTAATTTAGATTGATGTTCAAGCATCGTTTCTAAACGATGTAAATCTTGTTCAGTAATAATAATTTTTGGTTGAGCCATCTACTTCACTTCCTTAAATTTAAATGTGATGAAAGAGCAACAGCAATAAAAAATAAATTTCTCATATCCACTTATAACAGAAAATATCATAATTGAATAATCTACTAACTTTTTCAAAGTTATAAAAAAAGCCTCCTTGAGGAGGCTCTCTCAAGTTAATGCTTATTTTGCATAAACTGGGAATTTAGCACATACCGCTTCAACTTTCGCTTTCACTGCATTGATCACCGCTTCTTCACCTTTTGCATCTAAAATGTCAGCGATCCAACCAGCAAGCTCACGCACTTCTGCTTCACCAAAACCACGCGTTGTTACAGCAGGTGTACCGATACGAATACCAGAAGTTACAAATGGAGAACGTGGATCATTTGGTACAGAGTTTTTATTTACTGTAATGTGAGCAGCACCTAACCAAGCATCTGCATCTTTACCAGTAATGTCTTGTTTAATCAAAGACAATAAGAATAAATGGTTTTCAGTACCACCAGAAACCACATCATAACCGCGAGCGATTAATACTTCAGCCATTGCTTTAGCATTCACAACCACTTGCTTTTGGTATTCTTTATATTCAGGCAACATTGCTTCTTTAAAGCAAATTGCTTTCGCTGCTACAGCATGAACAAGCGGACCACCTTGGTTTCCAGGGAATACAGCAGACTGAAGTTTTTTCTCGATTTCTTCGTTTGCTTTTGCAAGGATTAAACCCGAACGTGGACCACGTAAAGTTTTATGTGTAGTCGTCGTAGTGACGTCAGCAATTTGTACTGGGCTTGGGTAAACACCTGCAGCCACTAAACCTGCCACGTGTGCCATATCAACGAATAAATAAGCACCTACTTTGTCCGCGATGTCACGGAAACGTTGCCAATCTACGATTTGGCTATATGCAGAGAAACCTGCCACGATCATACGTGGTTTGTGTTCTACAGCTAAACGTTCAACTTCTTCATAGTCAATTTCGCCAGTTTCAGGGTTTAAACCATACTGAACAGCATTATATGTTTTACCAGAGAAGCTTACTTTTGCACCATGCGTCAAGTGACCACCATGTGCAAGGCTCATACCCAGTACTGTATCGCCAGGATTCAAAAGCGCAAGATAAACTGCTGAGTTTGCTTGAGAGCCTGCATGCGGTTGAACGTTTGCATAGTCAGCACCAAAAAGTTCTTTCGCACGATCAATTGCCAATTGTTCGATCACGTCTACATATTCACAACCACCATAATAGCGTTTGCCTGGGTAGCCTTCTGCATATTTATTTGTAAGTTTTGAGCCTTGTGCTTCCATTACTGCTGGTGAGCAATAGTTTTCAGAAGCGATTAATTCGATATGCGCTTCTTGGCGAGCATCTTCATTCGAGATTGCTTGCGCTAATTCAGGGTCAAATTCAGCAATAGAGATATTGGCAAACATTAGCGAGGTCCTATGAAATGTAGGGCTTTTAAGCCGTGCTAAGATTGGCGCATATTGTAGCATGAACTTTTTAAAGATTGAGAGTGAACTTTACTGAGTTTGTCATAAAATTATCTCAAGTTTGCAACAAAACTGTTTTATTTGAGGTCAAATTAACAGTTTGGATTCAAAGCCAAGTATTTTTAAAATGGGAAAATCAGCAAAAGTATGCCTCATTAACTTTTAAGTGATCTTGTAAATTATATGTTGATATAAATTATAAGCAGATAATGTAATGCTTCTAATGTTAGTTCATTTTATTTTCAATAAGTTAAGAAAAAATATTGATTCATGTCATAAAACATTAAGAAAGCAATTTACTCAGCCAAATAGTCAAACTTTCATTATAACTTTCATATTTTATACTTTATTCATTAGTCGTTAAATCAGTTTCTAATTGTTGACCATATTGCCATTTTGATTTTCTTAAATTGAGTAGAATTAGCAATCCAATACATGTACCTATTGGAAAACCAATCAAAAATAAACAACCTATAAATGTAGACATTAACTTACCTGTTTCTGTACCCATTTCAACTTCGATTGCCGCTTTATAATGAAAATATGCCAATCCACATACAATCAAAAAAATGACAACAATAGCCAGCCAATCTGTTTGTTTTCCACCTAACGTAAATATCATCAAAATTAGCAGAACAATGAAAATCGAATACAGCGCAAATAAAGTGTTGTGTATGTAATAAAGTGTTTTATTGAGTTTCATACTGTTCCTTGATTTTATTTTTATCTATAAAAAGTGCTAAATTTGTACATGCTCTACAATGATAAACTATTAAAATTAATATGGGATATAACTTACAGCAAGCTGATTAAATTAATAAATATTTTTTACTTATTTTAAATAAACGAGTACTGAATAATTTTAACTAGAGTTGTTGAATCTTGGTAAAACATCAATTAAAAAGTGCTATCATATCGCCCATATAATTTTTTTTCGGCACACCTTGAGTGTCAATATTCGTAAAAGTTAGGAATAGCAATGACTGATAATGCAACGATTTTGCAGAATGTACCAGTAGGCAAAAAAGTCGGTATCGCCTTTTCTGGTGGTCTAGACACTTCAGCAGCTTTATTGTGGATGAAACAAAAAGGCGCAGAACCTTATGCTTATACAGCAAACTTAGGTCAACCTGATGAAGATGACTATGATGCAATTCCACGTAAAGCAGAAGCTTACGGTGCGGTAAAAGCACGTTTAGTTGACTGTCGTTTACAGCTTGCATTAGAAGGTATTGCTGCAATCCAATGTGGTGCGTTCCATATTTCTACAGGTGGCGTTCCTTATTTCAACACGACGCCATTAGGTCGTGCAGTCACAGGTACTATGCTTGTTACCGCAATGAAAGAGGATGATGTCAACATCTGGGGCGATGGCTCAACCTATAAAGGGAACGATATTGAACGTTTCTACCGTTATGGTTTATTGACCAATCCTGCACTTAAAATCTACAAACCTTGGTTAGACCAACAATTTATTGATGAGCTTGGTGGTCGTGCGGAAATGTCACAATTTCTGATCGACAATGGTTTTGACTATAAAATGTCAAAAGAAAAAGCCTATTCAACTGACTCAAATATGTTGGGTGCAACCCACGAAGCGAAGGATCTCGAATATCTCAATGCGGGTATCAAAATCGTTGAGCCAATCATGGGCGTCGCTTTCTGGAAAGAAGATGTAAAAATTGACGCTGAAGAAGTATCAATCACTTTTGAAGAAGGCTTCCCTGTTGCGTTAAATGGCAAACGTATCGAAGATCCTGTTGAGTTGATTCTTGAAGCAAACCGTATCGGTGGTCGTCATGGTTTAGGTATGTCGGATCAAATCGAAAACCGTATCATCGAAGCAAAATCTCGTGGTATCTATGAAGCTCCGGGTATGGCACTGCTTCACATCGCTTACGAACGTCTGGTAACAGGTATTCATAACGAAGATACTATTGAACAATATCGCATCAACGGCTTACGTTTAGGTCGTCTACTTTATCAAGGCCGTTGGTTCGATTCTCAAGCATTAATGCTTCGTGAAACTGCACAGCGTTGGGTAGCGAAAGCGATTTCAGGTACTGTTACTTTAGAACTTCGTCGTGGTAATGACTACACCATCATGAACACTGAATCTGAAAACCTTACATACGAAGCAGAACGCTTAACTATGGAAAAAGGTGATTCAATGTTTACGCCAATGGATCGTATTGGTCAGTTAACCATGCGTAACCTTGACATCACGGATACACGTGCAAAACTAGGTATTTATACAGGCGCAGGTTTACTTGCAGTCGGTACAGGTTCTGCGGTTCCTCAACTTAAAGACAAAAACAAATAATTTAATCTGTTGAATAAAAACAGTATTTAAATTAAACCAAACCCCATAAGTTAAATACAGCTTATGGGGTTTAACTTATTATTTATATTAATTTTTTATGTTTCAGATATTGCCACTACTACCGTTTCTCCATCTTTTTGATCTAGTTGAATATGTTGTACTTCTTTATAATACCTAATCATTTTCGCTAAATCAGAAGAATGACTGGTCACCCAAAGCTGGGTATATTGGCTAGCTTCAGCAATGAGCATCGCCAATGCAGGCAATAAATCAGGATGTAAACTATTTTCAGGTTCATTTAATGCCATAAAACTCGGTGGTCGTGGACTAAGTAAAGCCACGGCCAAACATAAAAAGCGTAATGTCCCATCAGAAAACTCAGCACTTTCTAATGCTCTTAAAATCCCTTGTCTTTTCATCATCATTTGAAAACGTCCACCCAATTCCTCTACATAAAACTGAGTGTTCGGAAAAGCTTTTTCTAACACAGCATACAAAGATTCAGTCTGCCCACGCTCCCGTAATGTTTCAAAAGCAGCTGCCAAATTTGCCCCATCATGTGCCAAAACTGGGGAACGAATTCCGACTTGTGGAACGCGCATCGGTGAGTTTGAGCTTACCGAAAATTCGTGATAGAAACGCCAATTTTTTAGAGTTTCTCGTACCTGAGAAACTTCAGGATATAGATGTGGATCGGACAATTGACCAAAAATAGAATCTTCCTGCGTTAAAGTCATCGGGTAACTCATACGCTCCCCCTCAACATTCTTTAAAAATGCAGCTTGATTGACGCGTTCCATCAACTCACTCATTCGACGACGCTGATAACCACTCAGCCAAATATTTTCTTTTTTCACTAATGGGTCGAGTGCAAATAAACTAATCAAAGGTTCTGGAAAACCTATTTCCATTTGATAATCATAATTTTGCATGTCTACCGACAAAATCATTCGTTTTGGATCTTTGGCTCGATCTCCTGCACGATGTCGACCTGCCCACATGACTTTTTGAATCCCACCTTCTTCAGCAATCGCTTGTGATAAACGACCATTAGCCGCTTCATGTAACAAACGAACAGCTTTATAAAGATTTGATTTTCCACAGCCATTTGCACCACTAATGATATTGAGTGGTTTTAACGGCAAAGTCATATGGCGTATGGAACGAAAGCCTTTAATCGTGACTGATCGAATGGTCATAGCATTTTCCAAATTTTATGGGATTTGTAAAACTATTATTGTTGTACTGAATGTATAAAAAACCCGCAAGCCTAGACTTACGGGTTAAATGGAATAGAAACAAAACGATTAAAATCGCCTTAGAACAAACGATTCATGCCATTTAAAGTCGCAACACGATACGCTTCCGCCATCGTTGGATAGTTAAATGTCGTTTCTACAAAATACTTAATGCTGTTATTTCCACTTTGCATCACAGCTTGACCAATGTGAATAATTTCCGCAGCATTATTTCCAAAGCAATGCACACCGAGTAACTCTAAGGTGTCACGATGGAATAAGATTTTTAATTCACCTACGGTATCACCTGTGATTTGCGCACGAGCCAAATGACGGAATGATGCTTGACCGACTTCATACGGAATTTTTTCAGCCGTAAGCTGGCTTTCGGTTTTACCGAAAAATGAAATTTCTGGAATGGTGTAAATCCCTGTTGGAATATCGGTTACAGGTTTTACATTTTCCTCACCCGCCATATTTGCACCCGCACAGCGACCTTGGTCATAAGCAGCTGAAGCCAGTGAAGGCCAACCAATTACATCGCCAGCAGCGTAAATATTGTCGACTTCAGTTTGGTATTGTTCATTTACAGTAATTTGACCACGGCTGTTTGGATTAATTCCCACATTTTCCAGACCTAAGCCATCGGTATTTCCTGAACGTCCGTTACACCACAAAATCGCATCGGCTTTAATTTTTTTGCCACTTTGCAAATATAAAACGACGTGATCATCAAAAGTTTCTAAATGATCAATTTGTTCGTTGTGGCGAATGAGTACACCTTGTTCACGTAAATGATAAGATAGCGCATCTGCGATTTCATCATCTAAATAACTCAATAACTGATGCTGCGTATTGATCAAGTCAACTTTATGGTCTAAACCAATGAAAATAGATGCATATTCACAACCAATAACACCTGCACCATAGATGATAATTTTATGAATAGAAAAGTCTAAATCTAAAATTTTGTCCGAATCAAATACACGCGGATGGTTAAAATCCAAACCTTGTGGACGATATGGTCGGCTGCCTGTCGCAACAACAATTTGTTGACAAATCAAGCTTTCTTTTACGCCATCTTCATTAAAAATAAGCACTGTGTTTTTATCTTGAATGTAGGCACGACCATGAAATACATCGATATTATTACGGTCATAAAAACGTGAATGCGTGTCTACTTGTTGTTGAATAACTTTGTGTGCATTGCGCAAGACTTGTTTCATGGTGAATTGCTTCCAATCGCCCACTTTTTTAAACATTGGGTCACGTTGGTAACGAATAATACTAGAAACAGTTTGACGCAAGGCTTTACTTGGAATAGTACCTACATGGGTACAGTTCCCACCAAGCTGTTCACGTACATCAACAATAGCAACACGCTTGCCTGATTTTGACAGCTTCATTGCCGCGCCTTCACCTGCTGGGCCAGAACCGAGTACGACTGCATCGTATTTTGAAAAATTCCCACTCACCAGTTCTTTTTTACGTGGCATCCAAAGCTCCTCATACTGATTTGGTACACTATTCTTGCGCTATATTATGACTGAAAGTTTATCACTTTGCTGTATTTACCAAGTATATATTGCGTGATAGCCACATTTAGTAAATGAATAGTGTTTTTACCCTTTCATTTTTCAATTCCGCTATAATATAACCAAATACCTACCGTCAAAAACAGTGGAAAAGTTGAATATGTCAGAAAACCGTAAACCTGAACAGGGTGTGAAATTACGTGGTGCAGAAAAAGTTGCTCGTATTCCTGTAAAAGTTGTACCAACGGTTGAAACACCTCGAAAGCCTGATTGGATTCGGGTGAAAATGGCTGCACCTGATGAAGTTCAACGTATTAAAACAACTTTACGTGCACAAAAATTACATACCGTTTGTGAAGAAGCCGCTTGTCCAAACTTACCTGAATGTTTTGGTGGTGGTACTGCAACCTTTATGATCATGGGTGATATTTGTACGCGTCGTTGTCCATTCTGTGACGTGGCGCATGGTCGTCCAAATGCTTTAGATCCTGATGAACCACGTCATATGGCTGAAACTATCGCAAACTTGGGTTTAAAGTATGCTGTCATTACGTCTGTAGACCGTGATGATCTGCTAGATGGCGGGGCGCAACATTTTGTTGATTGCATTAAAGAAGCACGTGCGCTAAGTCCTAATACTTTACTTGAAATCTTAGTGCCTGATTTCCGTGGTCGTATGGATATTGCTTTACGCATCATGACTGAATGTCCACCTGATGTCTTTAATCATAATATCGAAACGGTGCCACGTTTGTATAAAGCGATGCGTCCAGGTTCAGATTATCAGCATTCTCTTAATTTATTAAAAATGTTTAAAGAATACTGCCCTGAGATCCCAACTAAATGTGGTTTGATGGTCGGCATCGGTGAAACTGAAGACGAAGTGATTGCATTGCTTGATGACTTACATGCACATGGCGTGGACTATGTGACAATTGGTCAATATTTGCAGCCATCCAAAGAACATGCGCCAATTGACCGTTTTGTAACGCCTGAAGAGTTTGATCGTTATACTGCGCATGGACAAAAACTAGGTTTTAAAAATATTTGGGCTGCGCCAATGGTGCGTTCAAGCTACTTTGCAGATCGTCAATACTACGGTGAGCCTGTGCCACAAGTGCGTCGTAAAACTGATCCTGCAAAGAAAATCGCAGTGCAAACAATTGAAGCTTAATTGAACTTTTGCTTTAAAAATAAAAAGCCAGTCTAAAATGATTGGCTTTTTTGTTTTCTTGATATTTAAATATATTCGATCAAGCTTTTAATTTATAAAGGTAAAATAATTAATTACAAAGTTAGTAACTATGATTAAACAGTCACGCCATTTTTAATGATATTTAACGCTTATTGCAAGATATTACCCTACGTATGATTTCTAAGGAGCCAAAATAATTAGAAATCAATAGTATAGCGATGATAATTAAAAGTTTTACCCCTAAAACAGGTAAAAAATTAGTGATGTATAATTTAACAGAATTGGGTCGAACATTTGAGGGATTGATGGTTTAAATGGCAATTTGAAGACAAGAGCATAAGGATGCTCAAGAGAGCCCCAGATCAAATATGATTATGATTTTCTAAATAATTAAGAATATTAAAAAGATACTCTCTGTCTAATGGCCATAAGCTTGTACTTTGTCTTGGATATATTTTATTTAATGGATAATTATCTTCAGTAGTGAAAAGTATTGAATTTCCCTCAAAACCGTCAAATTGATCTGCAGTCAGGTCTATACAAATATCATTTAGCAATGTCCAAGCATGAGATTCATGTGTTGTATCTTTTTGCGCTGTTACCTGTTGTACATTTGAAAAGCCTTTATTCACTAATATATGGTTTACAATCATAGTTGTGTCACCACAACATCCTTCTGGAAACTTATAGAAGTTTTGATAAATTCCCCTAGAATCAAGTTGATCTCGAAAACTCTCTAAACCTAATCTTATTTTAGAAACTAGATCCAGTAATTCTTTATTATCCATTTTATTTCCTTAAAATATTATGAATACCAATAATAAATTATTGATTAAACTATATAAAATAATAATACCGTCATTAGTGACGGTATTATTTATTCTATTTCATCAAGCCACAGGCGACAATGTAAACAACACCTGCCCTGTTTTCACCGTTTGCCCTTTTTCAATGGTAATAACTTCAACCTTCATCCGTTCAGGTGCAATAATGGGAATCTCAATTTTCATCGCCTCAATCACAGCAAGCGTTGCACCCTCTTCCACGATATCACCCGACACACATTCAATCTTCCAAATTGACCCCGGCATATGTGACTCAACAGCACAACCACCTTGAGGAATTTGAATCTCACTATCATCAGTTACGGCATCTAAACTTTCAGATACGTATTCTGCAAGCCCTGCCTCGTGCCAACGGTTACGTTCTTCATCAAAGTTGGCTTGTTGTACAGCTTTAAACTGAGCAATGGATTCTTCATTTTCAATCAAGAAGTTATTGTATTCTTTCAGGTTCAGCACACCTTCTTCGACACGGAGTTTTAAGCGACCTGCTTTAAAGTCCTCACGCATTTGCATAAGTTCTTCTTCTGATACTTCATAAAACTTAATCTGGTCAAAGAAGCGCAGTAACCACGGCATACCTTGTTCAAAGTCAGGATTCTTACGGTAACGACTCCACATTTGTGTGGTACGACCGACAAACTGATAGCCACCCGGGCCTTCCATACCGTATACACACATATATGCACCACCAATACCGACCGCATTTTCAGGCGTCCAAGTACGTGCAGGGTTGTATTTCGTGGTCACTAAACGATGACGTGGGTCAAGTGGCGTTGCCACAGGCGCACCTAAGTACACATCGCCCAAGCCCATCACCAAATAATTTGTGCTATACACAATGTCTTTGACTGCTTGTTTCGAGCCTAAGCCATTAATACGGCGGATAAATTCCACGTTGTCAGGACACCACGGTGCATCACTTCGCACGGTTTGCATATAACGTTCTGTTGCCAATTGAGTTTGCGAATCTTCCCAAGCAAGCGGTAAATAGACAGTACGTGATGGCACTTCCATCTCGGTGATATTTGGCAATTGGCTTTCGGCTTGTTGTAACAAGCCTAGTAGTCTTTTCTGATCTAATACCAACGAATCAAAATGGATTTGTAGCGATCGAATGCCTGGGGTTAAATCAATAATGCCATCAAAATTCTGATCTTTAACCCACTGCATCAGCGCATGAATACGGAAACGTAAGTTCAGATCAAGCACTAACTCACCATATTCAACCAACATATAGTTGTTACCCGCAGGGCGATACACCACATCAGGTAAGCCATTTTTGCCTTTTAAGTTTGCAAGTACGGCATCGTTTAAGGTGTCTTGTTCTGCGCTAAAGCTTGGTGAAAAATCCACAGTATCCGTCACATCTGCTTTTAAGGCTGTGCTATAGGCTTGGTTTAGTTGTTGCGCTTGCTGATAAGATACAGGGATAAATTTCACTTTATCGCCCGCCTTAAGCTGACCGACTTTCCAAAGCTCTGAACTCACAATCACCGCAGGGCAAACAAATCCACCTAAACTTGGCCCATCTGGCCCTAAGATAATTGGCATATCGCCTGTAAAGTCGATTGCACCTATCGCATAGGCATTGTCATGGATATTGGAGGGATGTAAACCTGCTTCACCGCCGTCTGTACGCGCCCATTCAGGTTTTTCACCAATTAAACGCACACCTGTACGGCTTGAGTTAAAGTGAATTTCAAACGCTTGTGTAAAGAAGGTATTAATATCTTTTTTAGTAAAGAAATCAGGTGCACCATGTGGGCCATACATCACCGCAATTTCCCATGTATTTGAGAAACTTGGGATTTGATCTTGTGCTAATGCGGTCGTTTCAGTTGATGTAAAGGCTGTGATTGGCAACATATCACCAATCAATAAATTACGCCCTGCATGACCACCAAACTGACCTAAAGTAAAGGTCGCTTGCGAGCCTAAATATTCAGGGACATTTAAACCACCTTTAATGCCGATATAGCTACGGCAACCTGTGGCAATTTTGCCTGATTTTAGGATTTGCCCTTTTTTCACATTCACAGTTTGCCACATCGGTACAACTACGCCATCAAGCGTTGCGACCATGTCACCACCCGTCATCACAATTTGGCTATCACAGTGGAATTTTAAAGTTGGCCCTTGTAGCGTACACTCTAAGCCTGCGGTATTAAATGGGTTGCCAAGCAGTTGGTTTGCCACGTTTAAAGAGAGTGGATCAATCGCACCTGATGGCGGTACACCCACATCCCAATAGCCCAACCGCCCTGTGACATCTTGCACAGCGGTTTGAATCCCTGCTTGAAGCACTTCAATTTTTTGCGTTTTCCACTCAAAGGTATTTAAGAAACGTGTGGTTTGTGTGCCTGCTTTAAATACCTCGCCATTCACAATATTTTGTAGATATTCAAGATTGGTTTCGATCCCTGCCACTTGGGTTTTTGCCAATGTATCTGTCATCGCTTGAATCGCAGATTCACGATCTTGTGCAGTCACAATGATTTTGGCAATCATCGGGTCATAGAACGATGATACGTTTGAGCCTGTTTCTACCCACGTTTCATTACGAGCATTCTCATCAAACTCGACATGCGTTAAAAGCCCTGCACTTGGTTGGAAGTTTTTAATTGGGTCTTCGGCATATAAACGCACTTGAATCGAGTGACCTTTAGACTCTAGTGCCGATGTTGGTGGTGTCCAATCACCACTGCCCAAAGTCACCATCCATTCTACTAAATCGACACCAAATACTTGCTCCGTCACACCGTGTTCAACTTGCAAACGGGTATTGACTTCTAAGAAATAGAATTTTTGCGTGTCGGTATCCATTACAAATTCAACAGTCCCTGCCGAGCGATAATTCACCGATTGCATGAGTTGAATCGCAACATTTTGCAGAGACGCACGTTGCTCATCATTTAAGTGTGGTGCAGGCGTTTCCTCAATCACTTTTTGGTTACGGCGTTGGACTGAACAATCACGTTCACCTAAAGCCAAAACTAAACCGTTGCCATCACCAAAAATTTGCACTTCGATATGACGCGCATTTTGGACAAATTTCTCGAGGTACAGACCTGCATCTTTAAAGTTGGCTTGGGCAAAGTAAGAAACCGTTGCATAGGCATCTTTAAGTTCTTCTTCATTCCATACCAAACGCATACCGATACCGCCACCGCCTGCGGTACTTTTCAGCATCACAGGATAACCAATACGTGCCGCTTCAGTTAAAGCCTCGACTTCATCTGCAAGCAACTGACTGCCCGGTAGTAAAGGGACATTAGCTTGAATCGCAAGTTCACGTGCCGTATGTTTTAAACCAAACGATTTCATTTGGCTTGAGTTTGGCCCTAAAAATACAATGCTTTGTGCTTCACATAAGTCACAAAATGCTGCATTTTCAGATAAAAAACCATAACCCGGATGAATCGCTTGTGCGCCTGTTTGTTTGGCAACCTCTAATATTTTATCGACATTTAAATAGCTTTGGCTTGCAGGTGAATCGCCAATAAATACCGCTTGATCCGCTAAAGTCACGTGTAAAGAGTCACGATCCGCTTCTGAATACACAGCAACGGATTGAATACCTAATTTTTTAAGTGTACGGATCACACGACAAGCGATCGCACCACGATTGGCGATGAGTACTTTATTAAACATAGTTACACCTCGCCTTCACGTACGATCAATTGAATTTTGGTTGGGTTATAGGCATTACATGGATTGTTGAGTTGTGGGCAGTTAGAGATCAACACGATTAAATCCATCTCCGCTTTGATTTCGACATATTTCCCCGGTGCAGAGATACCATCATCAAACTTCAAATGCCCTTCACTTGTCACAGGCACATTCATAAAGAAATTAATGTTTGGACCAATATGACGTACATTTAAACCATGCTTTTTGGCAATTGCATGTTGAGATAACGCAATCATGAAATTGTTACGACAACTGTGCATTGGAAATTTTTCATGTGCATAACGCACGGTATTACTTTCACACGAACACGCACCACCTAAAGTATCGTGGCGACCACAGTTATCATCGTTGATGGTTGCAATTGCATTGCCAAAATTGGTATATAAAGTTGTACCTTTTTCGAGATAAATTTGCTGGTTAATGGCTAAGGTATCCGTTGCGCTATAACGTTCCTCAGGATTTTCAGCAGAGATAAATAGCGTATCGACTGCTTGATTACCTTCTACATCGACAATACGGAAGTATTGACCTTTCTTCACTTCACACATCCATGCTTCACCTGCAGGACATACTTCATTTAATACTTCTTTTTCAAATTGAACGAATGCTGACATGATGTATTCTCCTTTAGATTAAACAGCGTCGAGTGCGTAGTAACGCGCATTATTTTGGAATGCACGTTGGTTTTGTGGACAAGCGTCACGACAGACATCAGTCTCATCTAAAGGAAGTGCTTTAAAGAGTTTCAGCTCAATATCAGCAGGCGCATATTCAATCGAGGTATCTAAGCCATGCGGTGCAGCAGATAAAAACACCAAGCAATCCATCTCAAAGCGCAGTTCAATGATTTGATTGGTATTATTAGATTCAATATAAGATAAATGTCCTGCATCATCAGGCGTTACTTTAGAAAATAAATTGACCGTTGCACTTAAATCGGTTGCACCTAAACCAAACTTAGTCATTTCCAAAATCAAACTATCTTTGGCGTTGCGGTACATGTCATTGCGTACATCTTGAAATGTTTGTATGCCGAATTGTTGTTTTATTTGTACTGCACTGCTTGGTGCACAGATCGCATCATTCCAACCATGATCATCTTTAACAATCGAGATCATGGCACGCCCCAAATCAGAAGCTAAAATATTTCCAGTACTTAAAAATACGGTGTGTTGTGCTTTTAAACTGTCAGACATGTTGTAGCGTTCGAGTTTGTCCTCATAATTCACACAGAACAAAGATACATTGGCATGAGCCGCCAGTGCCTTAAGCTGTAATACTGTGCCCCGTTGAATTCGCCCTGAGCAATGATGCCCACCGGGTAAAATTTCAGTCCAAAGTGCTTGATCATTATGATATTGATGAATATTACTCATTTGCTCCACCTCTTTTTCAGGTTATTCAACCTCCCGGGTTTTTATCCCTCCGTGTAGCTTTGCTTTTGTTCAAAACTAAGCCGTGAACTCTCGGTCTCGGACATACATACACAATGTATCGGAACCCTAGATCACTTTGATGATATATAGAGGTATGCAAATGATGTGCCAAAGCAGTAATACTGTTTCAATGATAAGTAATACTAATTTTGAGCGATTATTGAGCATTTTTTTAACAAGAGTTTTTCTTAATGCACCATAAATGACTTTTATTAGGTAAATATTTACTGAAAATGGTTTAAATAATAAAAATGACTGAAAAAATACAGAGATTGTTTTATTTTTACACGTTTGATTTATTTTTCCAGTTTTATTGCAGAAAAATATTTGACACTTTGAAATATTCACCCTAATATACGCCCACCTCTGAAACGACCCTATCGTCTAGAGGCCTAGGACATCGCCCTTTCACGGCGGTAACCGGGGTTCGAATCCCCGTAGGGTCGCCAATTTATTTTAAAATTGGATTTCAGAAGCTCGCCTCATCTTATTGACCCTATCGTCTAGAGGCCTAGGACATCGCCCTTTCACGGCGGTAACCGGGGTTCGAATCCCCGTAGGGTCGCCATATATTCTTTGATTATAAATTTTAAAATACTTTTCAATTTTTATTTTCCAAACATCATCTTGCCTAAAATTGCATACTTTTTCTTCTATTCTTAAATAAATCACTGCTTTGACTGATGAATTTACATTTCAGGACTTGAAAAATAGTGATCACCCTCGATTTAATATCACAAGACCAGTTTTTTGCATAAATGATATGAATAATCAAAACAGACCTGAAATAATTACCATTGATGATCATAATTTCGGTAGTCATGTTGAACATTGGAGTCTACTCACCGACAACCCAACGGCTGAAGTTCCAAAATGGTTAGGTCTGGCTTTAGATACGCCAGTGATGCCAATGGGTCTATGCCAAACAGAATCTGACATGGATGAAAGCGCATGGCTGATCCAAGGACCAAATGGTGCAAAAATCCAAATTGTTCAGGTCATTGCTGTTGAAAATAATAAACCTAAAGCAATGAAAACTGCTTTTCCTAGTTTTGAAAGTCCGTATTCCATTCAAGCTGAAATAGATCGTATCATTACTTGTAAAACCAATACACAAGCGGTGTTGCGCCTGCAACTTGGTCAAAGTACCGTTTATGCTTTTGATAGTTTATACAGTGTTAATCATGCGCAATACAAAAAAGGTCAATCCTATCAAGTACAACTAAATGCATGGGCATACGAGTTAGAAAAAGTATCCGATCATGAGCAAATCGTAGTTGATGACCCAGCTTCAATTAAACATCATCGTGCACTCAATGAAATCTTGTCTGAAAATAATGGAATTGCCCCAGACAATCTACAAGCATTAATTGACGCTTGGGAACCAAAATCTGAAGCAGATAAAGAACCTGTCACTGTCGACTTTTCCAAAATGGTGGCATATCTGTATGGCGAAACTTTAGGTCAAGAAGATGAAGCATGGTTTCAGGGTAAAGTTGTGGGCAAAACTCAAATGCAATTTATGCAAGAAGACTATACCCTTTATGATGTCACTTTAATTTTAGAAGAAAATCAACCTGCGATTTTGGTTCGTATCGCCACAAAAAATCCAGCGTTTAAACACTTTGAAATCGGACAATATATTCGTGGCAATATCTGGATTCAGGCAAATATTTATTCAGAAGCCAAAACGAAATAAACAAAATATATTTCGTTTAAAAAGCTCAATATTTTAAATTGGGCTTTTTATTTAAATAATTCAATTTTTGCGACACAGTTCTAAAATAGCGAGTCCATAATTCTTGTTTAATTTATGTAAAATATCACAGTTGATTTAAATTCATTTTCTGAATTCAAAAAATTAATTTTAAAAATAGATCCTAAGATAAATACGTATTTATTTTTGGTTGATTATTGGAAATAATTAGTCAAATTTTCATATAGATATAAAAATCAGTATAAAACTCTGTTTTTCTCACCGCATTTTGGTTTTTCGATTTTAAATAGAAATTAAAACTTATCCACACGTCTAGGTTTTGATAAGATCATTTATTTCTAGGATATTGTCATAAATTCAGCTTGATTTTGACATTCATATTAAACAGCACTTTATTTGCACATTTTTTTATGTTACAAATAGCTCGAACCGATAGATTTAACAATAATTTAAAATCCAGGCTCAGTGATGAAAATTACACCGGAACAACCGACCCATCTTATTCAACAAAGCAGTGGATTCCGCTTACCTTGGGATAAAGGCGCATGTTGCTTTTTTATCTTAGGGATATTTTTAGCCGCCATGATTTTTCATCTTTTAGGCATATTTCCGACTGTTTAAATTTTAAATATAAAAAATCCCTCAGTACGAGGGATTTTTTATTCTCAATACTTGGACTTAAGCATTACGTTTGGCAAAATCATCCATAAAGTTAACCAATGCTTGTACACCTTCTAAAGGCACAGCATTATAAATACTTGCACGCATACCGCCTACTGAGCGGTGACCTGCAAGGTTAAGTAAATGATTTTCTTCTGCTTCTTGCAAGAATAATTTATCCAAATCAGCATTTGCTAAGGTAAATGGTACGTTCATGATTGAACGATTCTGAGTTGCAATTGGATTTGCATAAAAATCACTTGAATCAATATAGCCGTATAATAATTTTGCTTTTTCAAGGTTGATTTTATGCATTGCATCTACCCCACCTTGCTCAAGTAACCATTCAAATACTAAACCTGATAAATACCATGCATAGGTTGCAGGTGTATTTACCATTGAGTCATTTTTTGCTTGTGAAGCATATTTTAATAAACTTGGAATTTCAGGTTTTGCTTGATCAAGTAAATCATCTCGTACGATCACTAACGTTAAACCCGCAGGGCCGATATTTTTTTGCGCACCTGCATAAATTAAACCAAATTTAGACACGTCTAATGGCGCAGATAAAATGCTTGATGAAAAATCAGAAACCAAAGGCTTATCGGTTTCAGGAATATTGGCAAATTGAATACCGCCAATTGTTTCATTATCAGCATAATGCACATAGGCAGCATCAGCAGATAAGTTCCATTGACTTTGATCAGCAATCGCTAATTTTCCATCAATTGTAATACCTGCTTCGATGATATTAATATCACCATAACGCTGTGCTTCTTTGGTTGCTTTTTCAGACCAAATGCCTGTATGGATATAATCTGCTTTTGGATTTTTACCTAAAAGGTTTAAAGGAATCGCAGAAAATTGTAATGATGCGCCGCCTTGTAAGAACAATACCTTGTAGTTCTCAGGAATGTTCATAAGTTTACGCAAGTCTGCTTCTGCTTTTTCAGCGACAGCCACATAATCCTTACTACGATGGCTCATTTCCATGATGGATAAGCCTTTACCCTGCCAATCTAACATCTCTTGTTGAGCTTTTTCTAAAACGGCAGTAGGTAATGCAGCAGGACCAGCACAGAAATTGTACGCGCGCATGATTTTTCCCTTATGAAAGTGAAACGAATGAAATAGGCGCATTTAACCACAAATCAACTTTTCTTGCAGTAGCTTTGTTAGTCAATCTTTCAATATGTTTCAGAATTTAGAATTGATATTTCAATAACAAAGTTTGAACCTATTTTTATAAAAACTGAATCTTTTCAGGTTTTATTTTAAATCATAGGAAAAATTAACCTCATACAAGTTCATTACTTTATCTTTAATAGGATCTTTAAATATAAATAATGCGGGATCACTACAAAAACCACACAGGATAAATGTGACTTTTAGATTATTTATTCTAGTCATTCAAGGTTAGAATGGTTTCAAATTTAAACAAATACTGATGATTTTGCAGATGAAATTAACAAAGTATTATCCTAAAAAAACATTATGCGTCTCCATGCAATTAGGTTGCTTATTCATGCTCAATATGGCTTTAAGTCACCCTAGTTTTGCTGAAAATCTCAGTTATGCGCAAGCCGAACAGTATTTACTAGAAAATTCATACACTTCTCAAGCCAATGCTGCACTGGATCAGGCTTCAAAGTTACAAGCAGAAGCGGTGAAAAATATTGGACTACCACGTGTAGATTTAAATGTGCGTGCTTATAAATTTCATGCAGAAACGGATATTCCTTTAGATGGTGTGAAAAATAATCTAGAAAATACTTTATCTTATGGCGTCAATGAAAAAGTAGACCAATGGCAGACGCAGCAAAATCTGCCAAATGCTGTAACTGATCCTTTAAAACAAGGTTTAAATCAAGGAATTCATAGTGGTATTGGCTTAATTCCAGATACCGCCAATGTTGTACTTGAAGATGAAACTATTCGCCCAACCGTATCCGTCATGATGCCCATTTATACAGGTGGATTGACGACCACAACCAAAAATATTGCCAATCTCAAAGCCGAGCGCAGTCAACTCAACAGCAAACAACAACAAGACACACAACGTTTTGAAATTATTCAAGCGTATTTCAATGTGCAATTACAGAAACAGCTAGAAGGCGCCAGTGCTTTTAATTTACATGCCATGCAACAACATTATGACAATGCACTAAAACTTGAACGTCAAGGTTTTATTAGTAAAGGTCAACGCATGCAGTTTGAAGTTGCCAAAAATAATGCAACTCGTACCTATCAAAATGCTAGTTCGAATTTATCTTCAAGCCAATTTCAATTAAAAAATCTACTCAACAAACAGTCTATTGATCAACTTACTACACCGCTTTTTATTAACCGTCGCCAACAAAATAGCATAGATCAATTGTTAGCGTCCTATCCACAAAGTTCAAATCTTGTGCAAAAAATGCAGATGGATACACGCTTAGCAGATGAAAATATCAAAGCCCAACAAGCAGCGAAAAAGCCTACACTTTTTGCTTTTGGTGAATATAGCCTAGACAAAGATCAAAATTGGATCGTCGGCGTTGCTGCTCGTTATAATTTATTTTCAGGCATTGATAAAAATAAAAATGTGCAAGCCGCTGAACTTCAACGTTATGCGGCTGAACTCGGTACAGCACGCACCAAGCAAGAAATTGAAAATATCATCTATACTTCCTATAACGCACTGCAAACTGCACAAATGAATCAGCAACTGTTACGCCAGAATGAAGCTGCAGCAGTGGAAAATTTACGCATTCAAAACCTATCGTTTAAAGAAGATATGGGCACAGCAACCCAAGTGATTGATGCACAAAATCAACTCAGTGCCCTAAAAACTGAAATGGCAATGAATGCTTATAAATATGTCATGTCATTGGCGACTCTTTTACAAAGTCATGGCTCGATTGATCAATTTAAAAGTTATGTAGATCAGTCAAATACTGATTATATTCGTTAAAATGGGGAAAGTAATGACACAAGAACATGACCCAAAACTTGATAAAGTCACAAATGCAGACTCAGCGTCAGAAAACCCGACTAAGGAAAGTCTTGATTTAAATCCTCAAGAAAATGTACCAAATCAAGCCGATCAAACTCGCCCTGCGCCTACACCTGATTCTAAATCAACCGAACCTCCACAATCGAATCCAGCGCCTAAAAAGACTTTGTTGATCGTGTTGGGTTTGATTATTTTAATCGCACTTATAGGCTTGATTGTATTTGGTTTATGGAAAGCCTATCAGCCCAAAACCATTGATGTACAAGGGCGTGTTGAAACTGAAACTTTGCACATTAGCACCAAAGTACCGAGTCGTATTGAAGAAATCTTGGTTAAAGAAGGTCAACAGGTCACTCAGGGTCAAGTTCTAGTGAAACTAAGCAGCCCAGAAGTTGAGGCAAAAAAACAGCAAGCTATGGCAACCTTACAGTCGGCGCTTGCTTTACAATCAACGGCTGAACGGGGTTCACAACAGGAAAATATCGACAGTTTATATGCCAATTGGCAAGCCCTAAAAGCACAAGAAGCTCTTGCACAAACAACCTATCAACGTGGTGCAAACTTGTTCCGTGAAGGCGTGATTTCCCGTCAACGTAGAGATGAAATGCACGCTGCAGCGCAATCCTCACATCAAATGACCGAAGCGGCTTATCAACAATATGCTCGCGCCAAACGTGGCAGTACTACTCAACAAAAATCCAGTGCCGATGCACAAGTCGACATTGCCCAAGCCGCAGTCAAAGAAGCCAATGCACTCGAAGCCGAAACCATTTTAAGCGCACCGAGTAACGGCACTGTTTCTAAAATTTACGGCAAAACGTCTGAGTTGGTGGCAATGGGTGTGCCTGTGGTGAGTTTGCTAGAAACCGATGCACAATGGATCAGTTTAAATGTCCGTGAAGACCAATATGCGCAAGTCTACCAAGCTAAAACTTTACAAGGCTTCATTCCTGCATTAAACCAAACTGCCGATTTTAAAATCGACAGCATTGATGCCGAAGGAGAATTTGCCACCATTAAAAATACTCGTCAAACAGGCGGATATGATGTGCGTAGTTTTAAACTCAAGCTCGTACCTGCTGAAAAAATTGATCATCTAAAAGTGGGCATGAGTGTCATTTTTAAACTCCAAGAGCTTAAATAAAATGTTGAGCTGTATGCTGCGTGAGTTGCGCTATTTAATTCGTCATAAATGGGACTTAGCTTTGGTCACGCTTGCGCCATTCTTTTTGCTGATTTTATTTGGCAGTATGTTTTATGCAGGCAAAGCAGAACATTTACCCATTGCGATCATTGACCAAGATCAAAGCCAACTGAGTTTGAATATTGAAAAATATTTAAGTCATAACAACACTTTACAGATCTATGAAATTTCTGACAATGTTGATGAAGTTGAAAAATTAATTAACCAAACCAAAGTCTGGGGCTATGTGCATATTCCTGAAGGTGCAGAACAGCGTTTGGTCAAAGCACAAGATGCAGGGATTAGTATTGCATTTAATCAGTCTTATTTTAGTATTGGTAATAGTATTTCTTCAGCAATGCTGCTTTCCACAATTGAAGGAATCACAGATTTTAGTAAAAATACTTATCTGCAAAATAAACTGCCCTACTTAAATATTCCGACTGCAAGCCTAAAAATTTCACCTTTATACAATCCAAATCTAAGTTATGAGTTTTACTTAGAACCTTTCATGATTCCTGCGATTTTGCATCTTTTACTTTGTTGTTGTGTGGCTTTTGCAGTTGGACAAGAACTTAAATATAAAAGCACTGCAAAGTGGTTGCATCATCAAGGTTTTCTTCAAGCAATTTTGGCAAAGAATTTAGTCTATGTTTTGATTTTTAGTCTTTGGACATGGCTATGGATGTTTTGGCTGATTGAAATTCGAGGGTGGTTTGTAGCGGGTCAACTGTGGTTGATTTTAGTGGGACAATTCTTTTTCTATTTGGCTTATGCGTTGATCAGCACAACAGTTGTGCTTGCTACGCAAAACTTATCCAAAACTTTTGGTTTTATTGCTGTCTATGGTGGCTCATCTCTTAGCTTTGCTGGCGTGACATTGCCTTTAAATAATGCACCAATTTTCACGCAATTTTGGGCAAATATTATTCCCTATACGCCTTATGCCAAGTTACAAACTGAACAATGGGTCGTCGGCAGCCCGATCAGCATTTCACTGATTCCATTGGCGATTCTTGTGTTCTATTGCATTTTTTATGCTGCAATTTCTACGATTTTATTGAAAAAAATAACAAGACAATCATCACAAGGAGCTGCTCATGTCTAAACTCAGTAGCTTTTTTAAACAACTTTTCCGTGATTATTTACAAACATTCAAGAATATTGCAACAAATTCATCCATTTTAACAACAATGGTTTTATCAGTATTCTTTTACAGTTTTTTCTATCCCACTGCCTACAAAGCACAACAAGCGGAAGCATTACCGATTGTTATTGTTGATGAAGAACAAAGCTATTTAACCAATGCCATTATTACCCAAGTTTATAAAAGCCCAAATGTGAAGGTTCAGGACATCACAGGCAATTTTGAAGAAGCCAAACAACTGCTACAACGACAAAAAGCAGATGGCATTTTGTATTTACCCAATAATTTATCTAACAGCGTTGCCCGAGGAGAAACGGGCGGCATTGGCTTATATCTCAGTGCTGCTTATTTTTTAAAAACCAAACAAATTGGTTTAGGCTTAGCCAGTTCCATTGAACATACCCTTGCGGAACATGCTGAAAAATTTGGACATATTTCCGATTTTAAAGCAGCGCTTTCAATTCATCAAATTCCTTTATTTAATACCCTTTCAGGCTATGGTAGTTATATTTTTCCTGCCATTGCGCCTCTTATTATTCACCAAACGATTTTGCTTGGCTTATGTATGTTGATCGCAGGTTATAGAGAAAAATTTTGGCGAGCTTCTGTCACGGAGTTTTTCGGAATTTATTGTGCTGCGTTGACCATTGGTTGCTTAGGCTGTTTTTATTTATTCGGTTTTACTTATTGGTTTTATGACTATCCACACGGTGGAAATTTCACAGGAATGTTGATCGCTGTACCGATTTATATCAGTTGTGTGATTGCTTTAGCGATGTTTTTAGCAAGCTTTTTAGATTTATCTGAACGTGCTGGGCATGTGATTGTATTTACTTCTATCCCTTTATTTTTATTGTCTGGCGCTGCTTGGCCAGTATCGGCAATGCCAACGTGGATGCAATATTTTTCACATGTTTTACCTTCTACACAAGGCATTAACTTATTTATCCAATTGAACCAAATGGGGGTAAGTTTGGATATTGTACTTCCTAAACTGATTTATCTTGCGACTTTAGCTTTGATTTTATTGGTTTTAGCATTTTATCGGCTGACGTATATGTATAAAAAATAAGAATAGATCCACCAACTATAATTTATAAAATTAATTAATCTTAAAAATAAGATTGAATTATTAAATAAAACAGCATTATTTTTATTCAAATAGTTAAGCCTTTACAGAAAAAAATTAGCTGCAATTTTTAAATAAGCGCAAAATAAAGCATTTTCGAAACACTCTAAAACATTTTTAAAATCTCCCAATTGGCAACTCCCACAATTCTTGTCGGGGGATTTTTTGCGTGTTTTTCATAGAGTTTTCCTTTTCGCCAAAATCTGAATTTTAAGGGCTCAGTATGAAGAAAACGAAAATTAGCCTTGCTTGGCAAATTGTGCTTGCGCTCTTCCTCGGCATTGTCGTTGGTGCTTTTCTGCACAACTCTCCTGAAATAAGAGATGATATTGTTGCCAACTTTTTGCAACCACTCGGTAAGATTTTCATCAATCTAATCAAAATGATTGTGATTCCACTTGTGCTTTCCATGCTGATTTTAGGAATTGCCAATGCAGGAGATAGCAAAAGTGTCGGTAAGCTTGGTTTTAAAACCATTGTTTATTTTGAAGTAATTACCACTGTTGCGATCATTGTGGGTCTTGTTGCTGCCAATATCTTCCAACCTGGTGCGGGCATTGATATGTCTAAACTCACCACTTCGGACATTTCTCAGTATCAACAAACTACTCAAGAAGTGAGCCATCAAGCACATGGTCTCGTCAATACCGTCCTTTCTCTGATCCCATCCAATATTTTTACTGCAATGAACGATGGGCACATGTTGCCGATTATTTTCTTTGCGGTGATCTTCGGGATCGGCTTAGGTTCTTTAGCCAAAGAAACCAAGCAGCCATTGATTGATGTATTAAAAGCAATTTCTGAAACCATGTTTAAAGTTACACACATGATCATGATGTTTGCACCTTTTGGTGTATTCGGCTTGATCGCTGCAACTGTAGCAAACTTTGGTTTTAGTTCACTTTTACCCCTCATCAAACTTGCAGTACTTGTGTATGGCGCGATTTTATTCTTTATTTTTATCGTACTTGGTTTGGTCGCTAAATTCTGTGGTTTTAGTATTTGGACAATTATCAAAATACTCAAAGATGAATTGATTCTGGCTTATTCAACTGCCAGTTCAGAAACTGTTTTACCGCGTATGATGGAAAAAATGGAAGCTTATGGCGCACCCAAATCCATCACCAGTTTTGTGGTGCCTATCGGTTATTCGTTTAACTTAGATGGTTCTACACTGTACCAAAGTATTGCTGCGATTTTTATTGCCCAGCTTTATGGGATTGAATTAAGCATTACCCAACAAATCATTTTAGTTTTAACCTTAATGATTACCTCTAAGGGAATCGCAGGCGTACCTGGGGTTTCTTTCGTGGTGTTGTTGGCAACACTTGGTAGCGTAGGCATTCCACTTGAAGGCTTGGCATTTATTGCAGGTATTGACCGTATTTTAGATATGGCACGTACTGTATTAAATGTAATCGGAAATGCTTTAGCTGTATTGGTCATCAGTAAATGGGAAGGCAAATTCGATACTGAAAAACAAAAATCTTATAACTTTGATGCAACCCATTAATTTTAAGATTTAAAACGAGAAACCACCTACGGGTGGTTTTTTATTCTTTATACATAGCGAAATAGACGATCAATCCTACACTTAAAATTAGCAATTAAAGATGATTTTTCACACATGAACGACTATGCTTACTTAGCCGTAGCATATCCAATAAAACTCATTTTTTCATTGTCTTAGATTTTATTGACTAAAATGTTTTTAAATCGGTAGACTCAAAAGCGAAGTGCAAAATAATACGATATTGTTTAAACTCTAAACTAAAATAAACAAGCATTAAATCACAATGACACAAAAAAACTCGCATCTCCCCTACTGGAAAACTGCTGATCATTTGTTTGGTTGCTATGGTGCAATCATTTTTTGCGTATTGGCTTTAATCCAAGTGATTCCGCTCGGTTGGTTTGGTTGTTCTGTTTTAGGCTATATCCTTGGTCGCTTAATCTATTTTGTCTTGCTGCAATTACATACACAGCCGATTTACAACCCAATCACACCACCCAAACATATCACACCTCAAGCGACACGTTTAGCAAGACCTAGCGTAAAAGAAAGCATTTCACCCGAACAAAAGCTGTTGAATGAATTTTTAAAGCTACAGTTCCAAGTACGTGACTTATTACCCGCTACAGCGAATGCAAAATTTCAAGACATTCACGCCTTAATTGTGGTACTTATACAAAAGTTCAAACGCACACAAGATATAAACACGCAAAATGAAATTTTAAAAATTCAAACCATTATTAATAATTATCTCGCACCTACCATTAAAAATTACCAAGAATTACCTGTGCTTTTTTTAGATCGGAAAATGAATAATGAACATAGTCCAAATGACTTAATGGAACAACAACTAGACCTGATTCATCATGAACTGTTAGAAATCACCCAATATATATTTCAGAATGATTTTGATAAATTGGTCATGCATGGTGAATTTTTACAACAAAAATTAAAACCACCTGTATTTTTTAAAGTTGGGCAAGCACTTTCTGTGCCTCAAGAATCTTAAAAGCGAAATACACAACTGAGAATATTTTATGTTTAAAAATTGGATTTTTGTTCATCTCTGTTGGATCGTATTAGTTTTTGTCATGATTAAAACTGAACAAAAAACCACTGTAAATGAAATTAGCATTTCACCCGAAACCTCAGCGCCTAGACCAGTGAATGTACATACGCCCACTCCTAAACCTCCCCATGATACTGACAATACTTTTATCACGGGTACAAGGTCTGATACGGTGCTAATGAATCAAAATCAAGCGATTAACAACAAACCTCTGGTCAATTTTAAAGAAATTATTGCAGACTCAGAATTACATTATATCGGTGTACATGTATCTAGTGCACGTGAATATACCCAAACTGAGCAACAACAACGCTATGTAGAGTGTGAAAGCCAAGTGAATAATCCACATTCAAGTAAAGCTGCTAGTGACTGTCGGCATTATGCTTATCGAGCTGAAAAAAAGAATGTTGAAAATACTGTGACTGTAAATATTAATAGTAACCGAAAAGTTTCTCTTATTTTAACGTCTTATAACCCTGTGAAATGGGTAATCAAAGGCAACACTCAAAACTTAAAACTGGTTTATATTTCGGGATATCATGCTGCTGAAGTTTCTCCTAGACTTACAAACTCAACCAAAATGTATTCGAATTTTCACGAAGGAACGACATGTTCATTTTGCTTAGCTAGTGATATTCCCTACTTTTATGGCTATGAAAACTCTGGCGATTTACAAAGCAAAATTCAGCAATATTTTCAAACGCCTTTGACCAGTTTCCAAGGTGCTTATAAAGCCAAGAATGTGCATATCAATTAATTTTTAAAAGCTCAAATAGTTTTTTTATAATGCGATCATGATCAAATCATATCCGTTTTTTAATGTAATAATCTTTACCATTAAATAAATATTTAGAGCATATCTCAATAAAATTGCTTTTCTTCTAATGACAATGCATCAATCAACTTTCTTTGCTGAATCCATTGAGTATGAGGAAAACAATAACCATCAGATTCTTGGAAAAATTTTATATCTTTACAATCTATAAGTTCTACCTGAACGGTAAAGTAATCACCGTATAAAGTTGTGGATCTTAGGAGATGATTTTTATCAAACTGAATTTTGATTATGGCAGCAGTTAAATCTTGCTTGGATTTATTATGAATTTTCAAATAATGTTCTAAATATTGAATAAATTTCAAATGTACTTTCCCCAAAAAGACATCGTTCTCAATATAATTTTCATCTAATAAGTTAAATATGAAACCTGAACGATTTAAATGCCTTGCATGTGTATAAAGCACACCTATAGCCCAAAAATTACCATATTCATGATACCGATTGGTAAATTTATCTAAAATGATACCTGTTATACCATTCTTGGAAAATAACATAATATAAGTGGTTTGTTTTTGGCGGAGTCTTACATCTAAAGTTTGTATTTAGGGACTAGCCTTCGGCTCGACCTACTTTTGTTTCGACAAAAGTAGGCAAAACCATTGTCATCCGCAAAACTCGACAAATACCGCAAATTGATTGATGTATTGCAAAAACATGACCAATCATTGGTAGTGCTGCCTCAGACAATTGCGGATGACGTTTTCGCGTCTCAGCTTATAATTGGAAGCAGAGAAAATGACTCCAAAAATATATTATAAAACTTTTATTGATTGGTATTACATTCAACAATCTTTTTTTCATGTATTCAAATTTTTAATATTTTTATGATCATAAACTAAAAAGCCCCTTTCGGGGCTTCTTCTATTTGGCATTGAAAATCATCAATCAACCAATAAATTTACGGGCATTACGGAACATGCGCAGCCATGCACCATCTTCAGTCCATTCTTCAGGCTTCCAAGAATGCTGAATAGCACGGAAGTTACGTTCAGGATGCGGCATCATAATCGTTGCACGACCATCTTTTGAAGTTACACCTGAAATTGCTTCAGGAGAACCATTCGGGTTCATTGGATAATGTTGCGTTGGATTACCTTGACTGTCAACATAACGCAGGATCACTTGATCACCAGCATTTAAAGCAGTCAAGTTTTCTGCACGTGCAACCACACGCCCTTCACCATGTGCTACCGCAATCGGAAGAATCGAACCCTCCATCCCTTCGAGCAATACTGAATTTGATTTTTCCACACGAACGTTTACTGCACGCGCTTCAAACATTTCAGAGGTATTGCGATGGAAACGTGGCCAGTTTTCTGCTCCCGGAATCAATGGTGCAAGCTGTGACAACATTTGACAACCATTACAGATACCAAGTGAGAATGTTTCATCACGGTTAAAGAATTTCTCAAATTGGTCACGAAGTTTTGGATTGAACAACACTGATTTTGCCCAGCCACCACCTGCACCTAAGACATCACCATAAGAGAAGCCACCACATGCTACCAGACCTTCAAAATCATCAAGGTCAATGCGTCCTGCAAGTAAGTCACTCATGTGAACGTCAACAGTATTGAAGCCCACTTTATCAAATGCTGCAGCCATTTCTACATGACCATTTACGCCTTGTTCACGTAAAATCACCATGTTTGGACGGCGTTCATTGATGTATGGTGCTTCAATTGGTTCATTCAAATCAAAAGTTGCTTTGGCGATTAAACCCACATGAGATTTATCGGTAATTAAGGCAAATTCTTGATCTGCTGTTTCAACATTGTCACGTAAACGCTGGATTTGATGTGATACTTCAGTCCATGCTTGCTGTAATTCAGCACGATCTAAACTTAAACCATTTACAGACAATTTGTCTGAATCATTTACTGTACCCACAACTGCAATGGCATCTTTTAAGCTTGATGCTGCAACTTCATCTGCCAATGCTGCCCAATCTGCTTTAGAAATTTGTAAAACTGCGCCAATTTCTTCAGCGAATAAGCTTTCAGTAGATTGGTCTTCAAGCGCTACACCTAAACGTGAAGCAAACATCATTTCTACAACAGTTGCGAGTAAACCACCATCACCAATATCGTGATAGGCTTGGATTAAGCCACGATTATTCCAATCTTGGACCAATGCAAAGAAGTCTTTGAAATCGTCAAAGCTATCTACGTCAGGTGTTACGGAACCGATCGCTTTATATACTTGCGCTAAGATCGAACCACCTAAACGGAACTGACCTTTCGACAAATCAATGCGAACTAAAACTGAATCTTCATTTTTCAATTCTGGAGTTAAGGTTTTACGTACATCAGTCACTGGTGCAAATGCTGTGATCACGCCTGACATTGGAGAAGTCACTGACTTGTCTTGACCTTCATCATTCCAAGTAGTACGCATTGAGAGTGAGTCTTTACCCACTGGAATAGCAATACCAAGTGCAGGACACATTTCCATACCGATGGCTTTTACACCCTCGAATAATGCTTGGTCTTCACCTTTCTGACCTGCTGCTGCCATCCAGTTTGCAGACAATTTAATGTTACTGATTTGCTCGATTTTTGCAGACATAATATTGGTGATCGACTCTGCAACCGATAAACGTGCAGAAGCAGCAGGATTTAACAATGCGACAGGTGGACGCTCACCCATTGCCATTGCTTCACCTGTATAACCCACTAAACTTGTAGTAGTTACCGCCGCATCGGCAACAGGAACCTGCCAGCGACCTACAAACTGATCACGCGCTACCATCCCTGTGATTGAACGGTCACCAATGGTGATCAAGAAAGATTTAGAAGCAACTGTTGGATTTTTCAGAACACGGTAAATCGCATCTTTTAAATCCGTCACTTTTGCTGCTGTAAAATCATCACCTTTACGTTCAATTGTTTCATATGAACGGCTCATGCGTGGTGTACCACCTAGCATGACTTGCATTGGCATATCGACAGCTTTGTTGTCAAATAATGGATCATTAACCGTTAAATGACGTGCTTCTGTTGCTTCACCCAATACTGCAAACGGACAACGCTCACGTGCGCATAATGATTCAAATAATTCTAATGAAGATGGACGGATTGCCAACACATAACGCTCTTGCGCTTCGTTTGACCAGATCTCCATAGGAGACATGCCCGGCTCAAGCGATGGAATCTTACGAAGGTCAAGCACTGCGCCAAGTTCATGATCATTGACCAACTCAGGCATCGCATTGGAAATACCACCTGCACCTACGTCATGCACAGATACGATTGGGTTGTGGTCTTCCATACGCCAACATGCGTCAATGACTTCTTGACAACGGCGTTCCATTTCAGGATTTTCACGTTGCACAGAAGCAAAGTCTAGGTTCTCACCCAATTTACCGCTATCTACAGAAGATGCTGCACCACCACCTAAACCAATCAGCATGGCAGGACCACCCAATACGATGAGTAAATCGCCCGGTTGGATTGCATCTTTTTCAACGTGATCTGGACGAATGTTACCGTAACCACCTGCAATCATGATCGGTTTATGGAAACCTTTTACATCACCATTGACGTTTTGTTCAAAAGTACGGAAATACCCGTTTAAAGCAGGACGACCAAATTCGTTGTTAAATGCAGCCCCGCCCAATGGCCCTTCAATCATAATTTGAAGTGGTGATGCCATACGAGATGGTTTGCCGTAATTTTCTTCCCAAGGCTGTTCAAAACCAGGAATATTTAAATTAGAAACCGTGAAACCTGTTAAACCCGCTTTAGGTTTACCACCACGACCTGTTGCACCTTCGTCACGAATCTCACCGCCCGAACCAGTTGCCGCACCTGCAAATGGCGCAATCGCTGTTGGATGGTTATGCGTTTCCACTTTCATCAAGATATGCGCAGCTTGGCTCTTATATTTATAAACGTGATGACCCGTTTCTTCGTCTTTTTTCGGATAAAAACGTTGTGTATCAAAGCCAACAATCACCGACGCATTGTCTTTATATGCTGACAATACGTCTGTCGGTGATTCTTTATAAGTATTTTTAATCATTTGGAACAATGACAATGGTTGCACTTCACCATCAATTGTCCATTCAGAACCAAAGATTTTATGACGGCAATGCTCAGAGTTGGCTTGCGCAAACATCATTAACTCGATGTCATGCGGATTGCGTCCCATTTTAGTAAAAGCATCTGTTAAATAATCAATTTCTTGATCAGACAAAGCAAAACCAAACTCAGAATTGGCTTTTACCAAAGCTTCTTTACCTTGACCTAAAATATCAATTGAATTTAAAGGTTTTGGTTCTGTCTCTAAAAATAATGCTGCTGCGTCTTCGATTTGGTTGAACACGCTTTCGGTCATGCGGTCATGTAAAACTTGCTTTACCGCATCTGAAACTTCAGAAATACCCTTTAAAGTAAACAAAACACCGCGTTCTAGGCGGTGTACAGGCGTATTACAATTGGCAAAAATATCGGTCGCTTTTGATGACCACGGTGAAATTGTACCGACACGTGGTGTCACTAAAACTTGCACTTCGTCATTTGCAGCCTGACGTACTTCAAACGATGCGCCATCATTTAAAAGCTGTAAAGCAGATTGCTGTTGTTGCTCGCTGAGCGCTTGGTCAAACAGATAGACCCATTGGCTTTCTATTGATTGAACAGAACTGATAGACGATAAACGTGTTAATAGTTGTGTTTGCTTAAAAGAAGAGTGTGCGGGTGCACCGGCAATGATAAACATGCTGTTTTTGGCTCCACGGGCAGATTTTAACAACCTACCGCAATGTGACTTGAAGAGAGCGCATATTCTACTGTGAAAGCGCATTTTCAGCTAGTCATGTCTGGCTGAAAAATTTAAGATTTCTTTGTTTTAAATGCTCTATTTACTTTGACTTTCAAGTTCAAACATGATTAGTAACAAATAATTTTTAGAGAATATTTTAACTTTTGCTCAGCTTATTTCCAAAGCAATAAAACAACGATCTACAGTAGTTTAAAAAACTTGAGCTATTTAACTTCCCAAGATTTGGACGAATTTTAGCTACAATAAGAGAGAACATAACTGACTCTGGGAAATACAAAGTCAGTTATGTCAGGAATTTCATAACATTAAAATTTAAAATGGTATTCAAAATACTAAATTTTAACTACTACTTATCTAATGTTTTCAATAAGTGTAAAACTGCTTCACCTGCCAAACTCAAAGAATTTGGATCAATCTGTTCAAGCGTATCACATGCCTTGTGATAGCATGGCGCAAATTCAAGCTCATTGCCCTTTAACTGCTCATTAAACAAAATAATGGAAGCCACAGGAACTTTACCTAAAAACGGTGCTGTATCACTTGCTGTCAGTGTAGAAACATCTTCTTTAATTTTAAGATTTTTAGCTTGAAAAAAAGCTTTTAAAGTATTTTCCAATGCCAAATCCCCACTGTGACTTGGCACGGTTTTTAAACTATCTAGTAGCGGTTTATAGTCAGCTTCTTGCATGCCCCGTTCTTTCAGCATCTTTTCCATCTCAACCACAGAAGACTTATCTGCATCTGCAATCAAGATTTCAGGATTTTTTGTGCCGACCATATCAACATTAATATATGCCTGAATCGCTTTAAGCTTTTCATCAGATAACTGTTTTACAAATGCTTGCGAACCCGCAATACCCACTTCTTCTGAGTCCCAAAATGCCAAATATAAAGTGTGTTTAGGTTTTATTTTTTGTGTTGCATAAGTATTCATTAACTCTAGAACCAAAGCTACACCAGAAGCGTTGTCATTAATACCGGGTCCCATTTTTACAGAATCATAATGCGTACCTACAATAATTGCACTTTCCTTAGATTCACCTGCAATTTCAACAATAATATTTTGCCCAATGGTTTTTTCACGATTTTCAAAAGGAAGCATTTGCACCGAGTGATTGGCTTTTTTAACTTGATCTAAAATATATTGCGCAGAAGCTTGACCGCCATCAGTTCCTACTGCTCGATTGCCACCATTTTCTGTCGCAATACGCTGAAACTCTTTTAAATGCTGCATCATCAGATTAGCATCCAAAGTTGATCTCACAACGGATTTTTGCTCTACAGTTGACTGTGTAGATGCTGTATTCAATGTACTACAACCGCTTAAAATAAAAAGGCAAGATAATGTCAATGCGGAAATTTGTTTTACAGCTTTCATAAAATAGACCTCATATTCACAATATTTATTTTAAAAACAAATAAATAAAAAGCGACTTAGTTTTGTTACCTAGCCAAAGCAACAAATAACAGATTTTTATATCGTTCATTTATCAATATCTAGATACAAGCGAAGAAGGACTGATTAAACAGTCTCAAAATGCTGATTTTTTTGGGAATGTTAGTGATGAATCTGATAAACAGGTCTGAGGTGTTTTGTTAATATTAATGTGAATACCCTTCAAACTTTAGGATCTTAAAAATTAACTCTTCTTACTCTTACTGCTTCTCCTTAAAATTTTAGGCATTCAAAACTCACATTTCAAAATATGAAGTATTCAAAACAACATTAAGATTTTCGATAAATAGATGACCATTTATTTTTTAATACAATAATTTCTATGACATTTTTATATCGTTTCAGCATATAATCAAACCCTTAAAATACATATGTGTTTTACCCTGTCTAAAAGAGCTATCCCTATGTCTAAAACCATTCCATCAACATTTGAAGATGTATCAGCGAACATTATCGAGCGTTGCAGCACCTGTACAGAGCTTATGCAAGAAAATGAAATTGACCCTAATTATGATGGTCCTTTAGCAACTTATGCCAATAATACTTACTGCACTTTAAAATGTATGAAAGAATCACAAATAGAATCTGAACATATGCCACAATCAGAATCATAAATGTATAATTATTTTTTAAATTTGAATGAGCAGAATATAATTAAAAGGACATGATTATATTTTACTCATTTTAAATTGGTTTATTTTTTATCTGTTTTACTTTCTTATATAATTCGTCAACTTATGTCGCCCTGCTCTAGTGATTTAGTTATAAATTTGGCATGATGCAAACAAGCAATCACAGAATAATGCTAAATGACTCAAATGCGTTGGTTAGAACTGCTCTCCACAGTTCGTATTGGTCGTAAAAAACAAAGTACCGAACAGGCACGTAGCCCATTTCATAAAGATTATGACCGTATCATATTTTCGCAAAGTTTTAGACAACTGAATCGTAAAACCCAAGTTCATCCACTCACACAACACGATGGTATTCACACACGCTTGACCCACTCTTTAGAGGTGTCATGTATTGGACGTTCACTCGGGATGCTTGCGGCAGAAAAAATTCAAAGTGAATTGCCGATTTGGATTACCCCTGCTGATGTCGGAGCGATTATTCAAGCGGCTTGTTTAGCCCATGATATCGGCAACCCACCTTTCGGACATGCTGGTGAATATGCGATTCGAGAATGGTTTGATGATGCATCACATACCGATTTTTTAAAAGATTTAAGCCCAGAACAACAAGCTGATGTTCGTCAGTTTGAAGGCAATGCGCAAGGCTTAAGATTACTCACCAAAATTGATTATCATCCCAACGATGGCGGTATGCGTTTAACTTATGCCACCTTAGGTGCTTATCTCAAGTATCCATGGTTATCAAAAACCATTGAATCTCAAGGGAATACTCCAGCAAGTCAACGTGCAAAGTTTGGTTGTTATCAAGCAGAAAAAGATATTTTACAACAAATCGCAGAACAGCTTGGACTGATTCAACTCGGTGAGTACCATTGGTGTCGTCATCCTTTGACTTATCTTTTAGAAGCAGCCGATGACATGTGTTATGCGCTGATTGACCTTGAAGATGGCATTATTTTAAATATGCTGAGCTATGAAGAGGTTGAACCTATTTTCCTCAATTTAATTGGCGATTATGGCGTTCCTGAAGAGTTGAATATGCCTTTCACAACATGGCAACAAAAAATTGCAGCTTTACGTGGTCGTGTCATGAAGCGTTTGGTCGATGAGGTTACTACAGCATTTGCTAAACATCATTTTCAGATTATTTCAGGTCAACTCAAAGGCTCTCTTTTACAATACTGTTCAGCTGATATTGAGATTGGAATTGATCGTGCAAAAAACTTAGCACGTGAAAAAATCTTTGAGCATCCGCAAAAATCAGGCTTGGAAATTATTGCGCATCAAAGTTTACAACATATTTTAGATGCTTTTATTCCGCTGACTACCCCCAATAAAGCTTTGAGTTTTAAAGATGGGCGTTTAATGTCGATTTTAGAGCGTTTTGGCGCACGTTTTAGTGATGATCATTATGACAATATTATGCAAGTTTTAGATATTGTCAGTAAGTTTTCAGATCATCAAGCGTATAACTTGGCGCAAGAGTTACAAGGCAATAAGGTTGGTTTCTTTTAACATTCATCATTTTTTAATGTTGATGACTGGGATCAAACAATCTGTAATTGCTTAAATTCTGTAATAAATGAGTCAATCCAAATAATAGGAATATTCAATGATTAGTACTAGTATTTATACAATTGATTATCAAAAATATTTATCTATAGAAGCCAATCCTTCCAAACATCTTATTCATTATTTATTCATCCATAGCAGTGCTCATCAACTTGTAGATTACATTTTTAGATTAGAACGCAACAATAAACTCGAGCTAATGACTGAACAATTAGATTCGCTAATCAATTATTATCAGGTTAAATGCTCTGATCTTTTGCCTTTTTTGATTTCAAATATTAAACACGCTGTAAAAGATGGGCATTGGTTAGACTTTAAACTTATTCAACTTGATCAAATTTATTATTTACAGCACCATCCCGAGCAAATATTAACGATCAGAACCATTGATCATAGTTAGGTAAATCATCAAAAATCACCTGTTGCTTAGATCAAATCTACAAGAAATCCTCAAAGCACTTTTGCGTTTAGAGCAAATGGCAACTACTATTCAACCATGAACAAAATAAGTGAACATATGCAATGATCGGATGTCTAATTGGTGAAGTCTTAGCTTTAGAAGCACCAACTGTACTTTTAAATGTAAATGGCGTGGGCTATGAAATCGACACCCCACTTTCAACTTTTTGCCAACTGCAAAAAGCTCAAAAAGTAACGTTATGGACGCATTTAGCAGTTCGTGAAGATGCACAACTCTTATATGGTTTTTTAAATCAGCAAGAAAAAACTATTTTCCGCACACTCCTCAAAGTAAATGGCGTTGGCCCTAAAATGGCCTTAGGTATTCTGTCTACCCTCAGTGTTGAAATGTTGATTCATACTGTTGAAAATGAAGATATAAATACTTTAGTTAAAGTTCCAGGAGTAGGCAAAAAGACTGCTGAACGCTTAATGATCGAGTTACGTGATCGTTTTAAAACCATGTCTTCAAGCACTGTTGCAAGTAATTCAACCGTTGAACAAATCCAATTTACAGGTAATTCAGCCGTTGCAGAGGCTGAAGCAGCTTTACAATCTTTAGGTTATAAACCTTTAGAAGCACAGAAGCTGGTGAATGCTGCCAAAGGTGACTTTACAGAAGCCAGTGACATTATCCGTGCAGCTCTTAAATCCATGAATAAATAAGATAGATCAAACATGCAAGACCGTTTAATCAGTGGTTCTGAAAAACCCGAAGATCATTTTGATCGTGCTATTCGCCCAACATCACTGGATGACTATATTGGTCAGCCTGTAGTACGTGAACAAATGGAAATCTTTATCGGTGCGGCACGAGGACGTGGTGAAGCACTCGATCATACCCTCATCTTTGGCCCTCCTGGTTTAGGTAAAACCACTTTGGCGAATATTATTGCCCGAGAAATGGGTGGAAATCTAAAATCAACTTCAGGGCCTGTTTTAGAACGTGCTGGTGATTTGGCTGCGATGCTGACCAATCTTGAAGAAGGTGATGTGCTATTTATTGATGAGATTCACCGACTTTCACCTGTGATCGAAGAAATTCTCTACCCTGCAATGGAAGATTACCAACTTGACATCATGATTGGTGAAGGACCAGCAGCACGTTCGATCAAACTCGACTTACCACCATTCACCTTAGTTGCTGCGACTACACGTGCTGGGCTACTGACTTCGCCTTTACGCGATCGTTTTGGGATTGTACAACGACTTGAGTTTTATTCAGTTGAAGACCTGACGCATATCGTCACTCGTTCAGCCAATTTGATGGATGTCCCAATTACCCATGAAGGTTCTATCGAAGTTGCACGACGTTCACGTGGTACACCACGGATTGCCAATCGTTTGTTACGCCGTGTACGTGACTATGCCCAAGTTAAAGGCACTGGTGAAGTTACCCAAGAAATGGCGCAACGTGCCTTAGATATGCTCAATGTTGATAAAGATGGTTTAGATACCTTAGACCGTCGTTATTTATCTATGCTACTCGAACGTTTTGATGGAGGGCCTGCTGGTGTAGAAGCTTTGGCGGCTGCAATGGCAGAAGACTCAGGCACGCTTGAAGATGTGATCGAACCCTATTTGATCCAACAAGGTTATGCAATGCGTACCGCACGTGGGCGTATTGCAACTAATCAAGCATATTTACAGTTTGGTATGACACCGCCTGAACCTAAAATTTAAAGCCAAGTTGAATGTAAAAGGAGAAGAAAAGCTTCTCCTTTTTTTATTCAATTTTTTAAAATTGTATTACAAGAAATAATATTCACCGCATTTTATTTAAATATAATTCACTCAATACTTAATCAAATTAAAATATTAATTTTGCTACAAATATAAAAAGGAGCACAAAAAATGCTAAGCTTTTCGATGACCATAATTTTAGTTAGTTTTGCTGTTTTCGCGTTTGTATTATATTTTCGTTTTCATCATTTAAATCACGCTCATTCAGAACCCATTGAGCATTCACCACAACAGCTCAGCAGTGATGATTTACTTGAGTTTGACCGTGAGCTTAATAAAATTTTAAATAACCCACATCTTTCAGATGCAGACAAAGAGCGTTTGAGCAATGAATATGCTGAACAGTATTTATTAAAAAACGCTATGGACTAAGCCTAAACAGCTTAAACGATGATCATTCTAAAAATGAAGATGGTGTACAGGATAGTCTAATATGAGCATTTACATACTAATTATTATTGTTTCTGTTTATTTCATTTTTAGAATTGGACAAAAAATTCATCAATCTCGTCTGATAAAAAAACAGAATGAAAAAATCAACGATTTTGTAAATCAGAATCTTTTAGAATTTGATCGAGAAATTGATCAAATTCTTAATCATCCAAATCTGAGTAAGCAAGAAAAAGAACATCTCACCAATTCATGTATCGAAAAATTCACCCACAATCTTCAATCAAAATAATTCATGATACAGCGCTTTACTTGATTCAAAGATTCCTGTAATGCTGAATCGCATCATCAAAACTATCTCTGAGTATCGATCAATATCATACTTAAGGATTTGAAACCTTGTGCCATTGGACAATCAAATCAGAATGCTAAACTGCAAGCCATTGTAGCGCTTGGTTTTATACAATTTTTAATCAGTTATAATTGTAAAAATCAAAAAGCTTAGTTCATTGCTAAATGTAAAAACTGGAAAGGGTCATGGCAAACAAATTTGAGTTTCAAATCCGTGTATATATTGAAGATACCGATGCAGGTGGAATTGTTTACCATGCCAATCACATTCGTTTTATGGAGCGTACCCGCACTGAATGGTTGCGTGCTTCAGGTATTGACCATTATTGGCATCAAAAAGACTATAACTTTGTCGTACATAAAATAAACGTCAAATATATGCGTCCAATCCTTATGGATGACTTAATTACTGTTACAGCTCGTGTAGTTTCGTGTAAAGCAACGTCATTTGTATTGCAACAAAATATTTATCGTGGTGAAATCATGCTTGCTTCTGGCGAGGTTGAATTGGCATGTTTAAGTACTGAAATGAAACCGCGCCGTATTCCTGATGAAATCCGTGAGTTGATTCTAAGAGAATTAGCCCACGAATAAAAAAAATTTATTTGGCACATGTAACTATGGCAACTCAACTCGAATCTTCTCTTCACGTTTCTGATTTAATTTTACAAGCAAGTCCAGTGGTACAGTTGGTCATGCTGGTTCTGGTACTCGCCTCTTTATTTAGCTGGTATCTGATTGCCAAGTTACATATAGGCTATAAAAAAGCTCGCCAAGGCGATGATCATTTCCAAAAAATCTTTTGGTCTGGTGCAGAGTTAAATACTTTATATAACAATGCTCAGCTCAACTCTAAACGTGATGGTTTAGAAGATATTTTCTATCAAGGTTTAAGCGAGTTTTTAAAACTTAAAAAACGTCATGCGGAAACTGCCTCGATGATCGAAGGGACAGAACGTATTTTACGTGTTGGCTTAAGCCGTGATCAAAGTCGCTTAGAACAAGGTTTAAGTGCTTTGGCGAGTATTGGTTCTGTTGCGCCTTATGTCGGTTTATTCGGTACGGTTTGGGGCATCATGAATGCCTTTATCGGTTTGGCGCAAGTCGACCAAGTGACTTTAGCAACTGTTGCACCAGGTATTGCTGAGGCATTGATTGCAACTGCAATTGGTCTTTTTGCTGCGATTCCTGCGGTATTAGCATTTAACCATTACACTGCCAAAGGTGAAGAGATCTATTCTGATCGTGCATTATTTGCTGAAGAAATGGTGGCGCTATTACAACGTCAATCTGTGGGTTCAACACAGGAAAATGACTAATGGCAATTCAACGTTCAGGACGCTTTGAACGCGTCAAAAAGCCGTTAAAGAGCGACATGAATGTCGTTCCTTATATTGATGTAATGTTGGTGCTGTTGGTGATCTTTATGGTCACTGCACCCATGATCACTACAGGAATTGATGTTGATCTTCCGCAAGCGAACAGTACACCGATCGAATCTAAAGAAACCTTAGCAATCGTGACCTTAGATAAACAAGGACAATACCTCCTCAAAGATGGTGAACATCAGAATACAGCTTTAACACTCGACGAACTCAAACAAGTTTTAAACCAAGCACAAACTGATGCTGAAACTAAAAATCAGAAATTTAGTGTTTTGGTGAATGGAGATAAATCTCGTCCTTATGGCGATGTGATGAGTTTAATGTCTGCCCTGCAAGAAGCAGGACTTAACCAAGTTGGACTACTGACCGAGCCTTTAAAGTAAGCTATGAAAGATTTTAATAAGCCACAATCCAAAGAAAATGCGATTGCACTTGGGTTCACCCTTGGTGTCCATGTGGTGGCGATTGTTGGCTTACTTTTTTTGGGTATGAGTAAACCACTTGAACCACCTAAGCAGATCAAAACTGTATTGGTCAAACCAGAGGACATTCCACCACCAGAAGCAGAGCCTTTGGAAATCACGGATGCAACGGAAACGGCAGACACCAATGTTGCCGAAAATATACAACAAACGGCTGACCCTGTTGAAGATGCGCCCAACATTCCAGTAACTGTTCCTACGCCTACACCCAAAGTAGATATGCAAAAAGCTGCTGCCGAAGCAAAAGCCGCTGAAGCGGAACAAAAGGCAGCCGCTGAAGCAGCCAAAGCACAGGCCAAAGCTGCTGATGCAGCACGCTTAAAAGCAGCAGAAGCAGAAAAAGCCCGTCAAGAAGCTGCTGAAAAAATTCGCCAAGCTAAAAATGATGCTGAAAGAGCTAAGGCTGAGGCAAACGCTAAAGCTAAGGCAGAAGCTGCAGCCGCAGCTAAACGTGAAGCAGCCGAAAAAGCGAGAGCGGAAGCCAATGAAAAAGCACGTCAGGCAAAAGCAGAAGCTGCTGCAAAAGCGAAACAAGAAGCAAATGCAAAGGCTAAAGCTGATGCTGCTGAAAAAGCACGTCAAGATCGTGCTGCAAAATTAGCACAGGAAAAAGCTGCACAAGCTGCAAAAGCCAAGCAAGATGCTGCCGAAAAAGCCAAACGTGAAAAAGCTGATGCTACTGCCAAAGCTAAACAAGATGCTGCCGAAAAAGCCAAACGTGAAAAAGCTGACGCCGCTGCTAAAGCCAAACAAGACGCTGCAGAAAAAGCCAAACGTGAAAAAGCCGATGCTGCTGCCAAAGCTAAACAAGAGGCTGCGGACAAAGCCAAACGTGAAAAAGCTGACGCTGCTGCCAAAGCTAAGCAAGAGGCAAATGAAAAAGCTAAAGCGGATGCTGCTGCAAAAGCAGAGGCAAAACGTAAAGCAGATGCAGAAGCCAAAGAGAAAGCAGCCGCTGAAGCCAAAGCCTCTGCTGCTCAAAAAGCCAAAGAAGAAGCTGCAAGCAAAAAAGCAGAAGCAAAGAAAATTGCATCTTCTGCGAAACGTGATTTTGAGAATAAAGTCCGTAGTGCTTGGCGTATGCCTAGTGGTTCTTCAGGACAGAAGGCATCTGCTCGTGTTACATTGACAGAAAGTGGCGGTGTTGCTTCTGTTGTTGTCAATGCGTCTGATCCAGATGTAAAAGCCAGCGTTGAACAAGCTGTACGAAATGCTGCACCATTTCCTATGCCATCTGATCCAGATGCAAGAAGGGAAGCCCGTAGCTTTACAGCAAACTTTACAGTGAAATGATTTGAATAATAAGACCCTGTTTCGGCAGGGTTTATTTTTAGTATCTCAGGACAAATATATTGAATATTCAAAAATATGTATTGTTTATTTTACCTTTAGCATTTTTAATCCAGAGTTGTAGCACTGATCACTTCACTCAAATGGATAATTCTAAGCTTGATAGATCTAAGCGAATTGAAAATGAGAATGTAACTTTAGCTCATAAACAAAGTGAAGAAGAACCGCCTCCTCAGTCAAAACCATCTGCTCTTCAAAAAGCCAAAGATGAAGACTCTACAAAAACAATAGAATCAAAGAAGATAGCATTTTCTGCCAAACGTGATTTTGCCAATAAAGTTCTTAGCACATGGCATATGCCAGTAGCTCCTTCAGGACAAAAAGCATCTGCGCGTGTAACGCTCACTGAAAATGGTGCGATATCTTCTATTGTCGTAAATGCCTCTGACCTAGCGCTAAGAAAAAGTGTAGAACACGCTATACGAAATGCTGCACCATTTCCAATGCCCTCCGATCCAGATGCAAGGCGGGAAGCTCGTAGCTTTACAGCGCACTTTACAGTGAAATAATTTAAATAATAAGCCCCTGTTTCAGCAGGATTTATTTTAAGTATCTGGGGACAAATATATTGAATATACAAAAATATATTATTTTTCACTTTTAGTATTTTCAATCCAAAATTATAGAACTAATCGCTCTTCCCCTCATCTCATTGGATTATTTCCAAGTCATATTTATTCAAACATAGCCACCGTCGCCTAAATTTTGTAGAATATCGCTTTATTTCCCACGGTTTTGGTTATGACCTCTTGGACACCTCATGTGACTGTCGCTACAGTTGTAGAAAAAGACGGAAAATTCCTTTTTGTTGAAGAACATACTGAAGGTGTAATGCACACGGTATTTAATCAACCTGCTGGGCATGTCGAATGTGGTGAATCTATTGTCCAAGCCGCGATTCGTGAAACCATGGAAGAAACAGGACATGCGGTAGACGTTGATGCCTTGTTAGGTATTTATACCTATACACCACCAATGTTTCCAGATCGTACCTATTACAGATTTTGTTTTCTTGCTCATGTACTCGAATATTTTCCTGAAGCTGAGCTAGATACAGGGATCGTGGGTCCTAAATGGATGACCCTTGAAGAGCTGTTAGATACAGCACGTGCGCGTAGTCCGTTGGTGATTAAAGCTGTACAAGATGCACTTTCTGGGCAAAAATACCCGCTTTCGCTCATTTATGAGCATCAAAACTCTCCTTTAAATTCAAATTTGGATGCTTAGTCCTATGCAACAACGTGTCATCGTCGGTATGTCGGGTGGTGTAGATTCATCTGTTTCTGCTGCACTTTTACTTCAACAAGGTTATCAAGTTGAAGGGCTTTTCATGAAAAACTGGGAAGAAGATGATGGCACGGAATATTGTACGGCGATGGAAGACCTTGCCGATGCACAAGCCGTGTGTGACAAAATTGGTATTAAGCTACATACCGCCAATTTTGCAATGGAGTATTGGGATCGTGTCTTTGAACATTTCTTAAAAGAATATGCCGCTGGTCGTACCCCAAACCCAGATATTTTATGTAATAAAGAAATTAAGTTTCGTGCCTTTTTAGACCATGCTGTGAACTTGGGTGCGGACTTTATTGCTACAGGACATTATTGTCGTCGTGGTGCAACCCTAACCAATTCTCGTGGTGAAGAATACGCACCTTTGCTGCGTGGTGTGGATCAAAATAAAGACCAAACTTATTTCTTACATGCTGTACATGGCCGTGAAATTAACAAGACTTTGTTTCCTGTCGGGGAAATTGAAAAACCACAAGTACGTAAAATTGCGGAAGAACTTGGTTTAGCAACGGCTAAGAAAAAAGATTCCACAGGGATTTGTTTTATTGGCGAACGTCGTTTTAATGATTTTTTAAAACAATATTTGCCTGCCCAACCTGGAAAAATTGTCCTTGATACAGGAAAAGAGGTTGGTGAACATCATGGCTTAATGTACTATACGCTCGGCCAACGTGGCGGGATCGGTTTAGGTGGTCTCAAAGGTGCTGAAGAAGGTGCTTGGTTCGTACTGCATAAAGATATTGCCAATAACCGTTTAGTGATTGGTCAAGGTCATGAACATCCACTCATGCAAAGTACCATTTTATGGTCTGAAGCGATTGACTGGGTAGCAGGTGAACAAGAGATTCCTGAATCAGGTTTTAAATGTACAGCTAAAACACGTTATCGTCAGCCTGATCAAACCTGTACTTTATTTAAAGACCCAAGTACGCCAAATGGTGTGCGTGTCGAGTTTGATGAACCGCAACGTGCAGTGACACCAGGTCAAAGCGTGGTGTTCTATGTTGGTGAAGTGTGTCTAGGTGGTGGTGTTATCCATCATACCAATGCACCAAAGCCTGATTTTATTGACTAAAATTATTTAACAGACTGAAAGGAATTTAGGCATGGTTGATCTTCCCTTTCAACAGCCTCAAACTTTGAATCAACGTCAAAATAAAGCTTTGGCGTTGGCAGCGGTGTTCCAAGCAACACAACTGACGCATATGACTGCAATGACAGGGCGTCAAAGTATTGGTGAAAGTGGTAATTTCTATTTTGAGCAACTCATCAAAGCCAGCCTAAATATCCGTCCTGCGGATAATCAATCCTCTCAAACTTTAGATTTTTTTTGTAAATTATCTGATATTTCTTTAGGTTTAAAGAGTTTAGAAAGTAGTATTACTCAGCCTTTCACCCCTACGCCAAAATCAAAAATTCCGAAATTATCCAATGCTAAACTACCGATGTCCTATGCAATGGCTTTATTGGCATTAGAAAAAAAAGTATATGGCAATCCCCAATTTGTCGAAATTATCGAAAAATCTCAGCAAAAAATATTAAAACAACTGTCTTTTTTTGATAATGATTATACCCATCCTAGTATTATTGCCAATCTTGCACAAACCTATGTGGATACCGCAGGACAAATTAACCCACGCATTTTAGTGCGTGGCAATGCAGAAGCATTTAAAGATGCTGCACATACCAACCGTATCCGAGCATGTCTATTTACAGGTTTACAAATGGCGCATTTGTGGCGTCAGCTTGGTGGTAGCTCTTGGGCAATGATTTTTAGCAAACGTAAATTGCTACGTGATATTCAAGACCTTGCTCGCCTTCAATATCAGGTTGTATAACTTGAACAATGAGGCGACTTTTTCGCTTTTCGTTTAATTCCAAAGTCTAAGGAATCTCTATGAACGCTTTAACTGCACTTTCGCCATTAGATGGACGCTATGCAAGCAAATGTGATGCACTACGTCCTTTCCTCTCTGAGTTTGGTTTGATCCATGCTCGTGTGACTGTTGAAGTGCGTTGGTTACAAGCGCTTGCTAACCGTCCTGAAATTACTGAAGTTCCTGCTTTTTCTGCTGCGACCAATGCAGCTTTAGATGCGATTGTTGCCAACTTTTCTGAAGACAATGCAAATCGCATTAAAGAAATCGAACGTACTACCAATCATGATGTAAAAGCAGTTGAATACTTCTTAAAAGAGCAAATTGCAGACATCGAAGAACTTAAGAATGCGGGTGAGTTTATTCACTTTGCATGTACATCTGAAGATATTAACAACTTATCTCATGCGTTAATGTTGAAAAATGGTCGTACTGTACTGCTTGAATCGATGCAACAAATCGTAGATGCGATTGCAGCTTTGGCTGAAATACATGCAGAACAACCGATGTTATCACGTACGCATGGTCAAACTGCAAGCCCAACCACTTTGGGTAAAGAAATGGCAAACGTAGCTTACCGTTTAGCACGCCAAATCAAACAATTTAACCAAGTTGAATTGCTAGGTAAAATCAATGGCGCGGTTGGTAACTACAATGCACACTACTCTGCTTACCCTGAAATCAACTGGCCTGCACATTCTCAAGCATTTGTTGAATCTTTGGGTTTAACTTTCAATCCATACACCACACAAATCGAGCCACACGATTACATCGCTGAATTGTTTGATGCTTTACGTCGTTTCAACACGATCTTAATCGACTTTAACCGTGACGTTTGGGGTTATATCTCACTTGGTTTCTTCAAACAACGTTTGAAAGAAGGTGAAGTTGGTTCATCTACCATGCCACATAAAGTTAATCCAATTGACTTTGAAAACTCTGAAGGGAACTTAGGTATTGCTAATGCTGTGTTGGCACACTTAGGCGAAAAACTTCCTATTTCTCGTTGGCAACGTGACTTAACGGACTCTACAGTGCTTCGTAATATGGGTGTAGGCTTGGCGCAAAGTTTAATTGCGTTTGAAGCTTGCTTAAAAGGCATCGGTAAACTTGAGTTAAATGCATCACGTTTACTTGAAGATTTAGATCATGCACAAGAAGTTTTGGCTGAACCAATTCAAACTGTAATGCGTCGCTACAATGTTGAAAAACCATACGAAAAATTAAAAGCACTGACACGTGGTCAAGCGATGACACGTGAAATGATGGTTGATTTTGTTAATGGTAATGAGCTTGAAGCTGTGCCTGCTGCAGATCGTGCACGTTTAGCAGAAATGACACCTGCGACTTATACAGGAAATGCTGCCGATCAAGCAAAACAAATCAAAGATTTGATTGCTAAGCTCTAAGTCTAAAATTTAATTTTAAATATAATAAAAAACGAGGCTTCGGCTTCGTTTTTTTATTATCCAAAATATTCAAATTCACTGATCTTATAAATAAAATCTATGACATAAAAATATTTTAGAAGTATCTATTATCCTATATCATTCACATTATTTTTTAGACTATAAAAATTAGATGATCTATCACCAACTTACTTTAAAACATTGCCTAACTTTAGCAGTACTTGCCATTGCGATTATTATTGCAAGTATTCAACCCTTAGAGTTTGAATCCTACCTGCTCCACCAAGTAGGCACAGCACTTATGCTAATCCTGCTGTTTATTTGTTTAAAAAAAGTTGGACTAAGTTATTCTGCATTTTTACTTTATATTTTATTTTTACTCATCCACGTTTCTGCTGCACATTATTTATATTCATACGTTCCTTATAATGAATGGATTAAAGCGATTTTCCATTTTGATTTAAATCAAATGATGGGTTGGCAACGTAATATGTATGATCGTTTGGTTCATCTCGTATATGGATTATTTCTATACCCATTTTTTTATCGTTTATTTCAAGTGTGGTTACCTGCTTTAACGCACAAGGTTTTATTTTTAATCACAGTTCAATTCATTATGGCAAGCAGTCTATTTTATGAGTGGATCGAATGGTGGATTGCTATTGGCTTATCACCAGAACAAGCTGAAAATTATAATGGGCAACAAGGGGATATTTGGGATGCACATAAGGATATGTTTTTAGCCACCATTGGAGCGATATTTACAGGCTTAATTATGCTGATGACGACTAATAAAAAAGCACTCGATTGAGTGCTTTTTCTTCATTTACCATGATCTAAATCAAAGTTTAGGATCACGCATTTGCACTAAATTGGCATTCGCTTTAGTAAAAGTATCTACTAACTTATTCACCACTGATGGAATCAGACTATCTGCCATTTGTGCTGCTTGTAAACCTAACTTTTCACCCAAAGTTGGTTTACGGCGAGTCTGAATCGCATATACATCATGCTGTGGCAACAAACCAAGAATATATTCATCTGAGGTTTGCAGCTTATCTACTAAGTTGAGATTTAAAGCATCTTCACCATACCAATGCTCACCTGTTGCTACTTTTTCTACATTTAACTGTGGACGATATTTTTCAACAAAGTGTTTAAACAAAGCATGGGTTTGTTGCAATTCTTCTTCAAACTTGGCTTTACCTTCTTCGGTGTTTTCACCAAACATGGTCACAGTGCGTTTATATTGCCCAGCGGTATATAGTTCAAAATCAATATTATGTTCTTTCAATAAACGATTAAAATTAGGTACTTGAGCCACGACACCAATTGAACCAACCACTGCAAATGGCGCAGAAATAATTTCTGAGGCAATACATGCCATCATATAACCGCCACTTGCCGCAACTTTATCGACACAAATGGTTAAATGAAAACCCGCATCACGCAAACGTACCAACTGTGCTGCTGCCAGACCATAACCATGTACCATACCGCCAGGACTTTCTAGGCGTACCACAACACGATCACGCCCTGCTTTGGCAGTTGCTAAAATCAAAGTAATTTCTTCACGTAAATTTTCTACTGCTGATGCTTGTACATCACCTTTAAAATCTAAAACATAAATTTTTTGATTGGTCTTTTTACGCGCACGCGCTTCTTTGGCAAACTGTTGAGTAAGTTGCAATAACTCAAGCTTAGATGCTGTGGTTTGGGCAATTCTTTTTCGTTGTTCATTAATACGTGTATTTAAATGGCTCACACGAATTTCAGCAGGCAACTTAGGTAAATGAAATAACATATAAATTCTAGTCTCTAAAAATAAGATAAATGCTTTTTCATTAAGATGTGGTCAAAACCAACTAAATTCAATGACTATTTTGCAAAAATTGGACAGATAACCTATAAATACGGAGTAAAAGCTTGCTATCTTTTAATAAACTCTTCATTTTATTATAAATAAAACAGTGATATAAATAAGCTTACTTAAAGCAATAAAAAAGCACCTGACGGTGCTTTTTCTACATCTGCAGCGATTAAGCTTCAGGTGCTGGGCTGTATTGTTCAACCAATGGTTTTAACTCACCATTTTGGAACATTTCTAGCATAATATCACTACCACCGATCAACTCACCATTGATCCATAGTTGTGGGAATGTAGGCCAGTTTGCAATTTGTGGCAAAGTTGCACGAATATCTGGATTTTCCAAGATATTAACATAAGCAAATGGACGACCAATTTGGCTTAATGCTTCTACTGCACGCGCAGAAAAACCACATTGTGGGAATTGTGGTGTACCTTTCATATAAAGAAGTACAGCATGTTTAGCAATTTGATCGCGAATTAACGCTTCTGTATCACGCGCTTGTTCAGTCATTGATTAAATCCTCAACTCATCTGCGTGCATTATACCTAAATCCAACGTAAAGAGTATGACTTGACGATTATTTCCAATTTTATTTGTATTTAGGCTTTAAATCTGCCTCAGTTTTTGCTTATATAATCTTTTAATTTTTCACTCCTCAGATAAGAGTAAGTCATGAACAACATTACCCTCGCTCCGGTACAAACTGATCAACCATCGCATTTGATGCCTGTATTTAGCCGTCAACCGATCAGCTTTGTACGAGGACGAGGTTCTTATCTTTATACTGAAGATGGCACTGAGTATTTAGATGCTTTAACAGGAATTGCGGTGTGTGGTTTAGGTCATGCACATCCTGTACTAGCTGAAGCAATTGCCGATCAAGCTGCAACCTTGATTCATACCAGTAATATCTATGAAGTGCCTTGGCAAACTGCGGCTGCACAAAAACTTGCAGAAGTGTCTGGTATGGAAGAAATATTTTTCTCTAACAGCGGTGCAGAATCTAACGAAGGTGCGATCAAAATTGCACGTAAATTTGGTCATATGCAAGGCGTAGCGAATCCTAAAATTATTGTCGCTGATCATTCTTTTCATGGTCGTACGCTTGCTACATTGTCTGCAACAGGCAACAAAAAAGTTCAAGAAGGTTTTGCACCATTGGTTGAAGGTTTCATCCGTGTACCGTTTGGTGATATTGAAGCGATTGAAGAAGCTGCAATCAACCATCCTGATATCGTGGCGATCTTGGTTGAACCGATCCAAGGTGAAGGTGGTGTAAACACTGCACCTCAAGGTTTTAGCTATCTCGAAGAGATTCGCCACATTTGTAACCAACATAACTGGCTCATGATGCTTGATGAAGTTCAAACTGGGAATGGTCGTACAGGTAAATACTTTGCCTATCAACATACCAACATCGTACCTGACGTTTTAACCACTGCAAAAGGCTTAGGCAATGGTTTTCCGATCGGTGCGGTGATGACACAAGGTCGTGGTGTTGGGGTATTGACTGCGGGTAATCATGGTTCTACTTATAGCGGTACGCATTTAGGTTCACGCATTGTCTACACCGTGATTGACTTGATCCAAAAAGAAAACATCGTTGAAAATGCTGCCAATATTGGTACTTATTTGGTTGATCAATTCCGTAGCCAACTTGCTGAGCAAAATGTAATTGTACGTGGTTTTGGTATGATGATCGGCATTGAATTACCGAAAGATTGTGCTGAGTTAGTGAATATTGCCCGTGACGAGCATAAACTCATCATTAATGTGACCTCAGGCAATGTGGTGCGTTTGCTTCCTGCACTGAACATGAACAAAGAACAAGCAGATGATTTACTGCAACGTTTAGTGCCTGCAATTAAAAACTTTGTCGCATAATATTCATGTATTCTTCAAACTAAATATCAAATTGGGTGTCATCAGATGCCCTTTTTTATTCTATTATATTTTTTAAAATGTTAATCTCATTCAAAACATAAAAAAACCGAGCTATTTAAATAACTCGGTTTAATTCACCAATACTATAAATCAAGCAACATTGGCTATTTAGAGAATCGGGTTGCAGCATCTTTAAGACGCTTCCTGATACATACGTCCGCCTGGGAGCTGACTAAAATACTGCTTTAAAGCATCTAAACAACGGTGAATTTTCATTGGCTGTTGTTCACGTTTTAAAATCATTGCATTTAAAGTAAAAGCTGGCAATTTCCACTCTGGCAATACTTCAACCAATGTGCCATTTTTCAACTCTTTTTGCACATCTAAATATAAAATTCGTGCAATACCATGACCGTTTTGACATAAAGATTTTGCGACAAAAACATTATTGGTTTGCAAACGATTTCGCATGTCTACCTTAATATTTTCGCCCGATGTCACATGTTGAAATGAAAAATTTTGATAATTTTTCATAATATTAATTGGAATCAAGTCGTGATTGACTAAATCTTCTGGACGTGAGATTGGCGCTGTTTGATTTAAATAACTTGGCGATGCCACCAGCACTTGATCAACACGTGCAAGCGGAATACAAGTTAAATGATTTGAATCTTCAACTTTTGAACACATACGAATCGCAATATCAATACGCTCTTGAATTAAATCAATAAATTGATTATCTGCTTCAAAATGTACCATTAATCCACGATGTGCAGACATCCAATGTGACAACGCTGGAACAACATGCGTTGCACCAAGTTCAGGTGTCGTTGCAATACGCAACTCACCGACCAAATCATCACGCAATTCATTAATACGAATTTTGCCGCGCTCCGCTGCCGCTAACATTTCTTGGCAGCTATGAAAAAAAGCTTGACCCGCTTCTGTTAAGCTCAATTTTCTTGTAGAACGATGAAGTAAAGTTACTTCCATTTCTTGTTCTAAAGATCGAACTTGTTGGCTGACGGCACTCGTTGTGATGCCTAACTCGCGCGCAGCACCACTGAATGAGCTTTTTTCAACGACACAAGCAAAGACACCCATTGCTCGAAGTTGATCTAACATAAATTTCCCTCTGAAATTATGAGATGCTTCACACTTTTTATTAAAAGCAACTCATTGTATTATACGAAGAAAATTTTTATTTGCACCAAATAAATCATACAGACGGTAAAATACTTGCTGGATTTATTGGTTTTCCATCTAAACGAATTTGGAACTCCAACATGGTTCTTGTTGTACCCGACGCCCCCATTTCAGCAATTTTTTGTCCTGCTGTGACGTTATCACCGCTTTTTACTAAAATTTTGCTGTTATGTGCATAGGCTGTGATGTAACCATCCACATGTTTCACTAAGACCAAATTACCGTATTCTTTTAAACCATCTGCGGCATAAACCACTTGACCATTCGCAGCAGCAAAAATTGGATCACCGACATTTCCACCAAAACGAATGCCTTTAATGTTCTGTGCCAAATTATAATTTGCAATCACAGGACCATTTGAAGGTTTCACCCAACGTAAATTAGAAGTTATTGTTGGGCTTGGGGTAGTTGTGACAGGCGCAGTCGGTACAACAGGTACTGGTGTTACAGGTTGAGGAGCTGTGGTGGCTGTTTGTACATTCGGCAAATTAATCGTTTGACGTTTAATTTCAGTATTTGAATTATTTAAGGCTTGTGTCGTTGGGCGATTGTTATTTGAGCCTCCTGACTTTTTCAAGCGAATAGATTGATTGACATAAATACGATATGGCGGTGCAATATCATTCATTTCTGCAATACTGATATAACTCAATCCATAACGTGCAGCAATACCACTTAATGTATCGCCTGAACGCACTGTGTAATAGTCAGGCGCATTGGCATAGCGGACAGGATTGTTAATTTGTGGTTTTGATGCACATCCAGTCATGACTAAGGTTGTAATCACAGCGGATGATAATACAACTGCTTTTATCCAGCTTTTAGGGGATAGATAAAATGGCTGTGACCGTAACGAAAGCATGAATTTTCTCTCCAGAATACAATTTTTTAAATAGATGTTCTAAGATTAGCAAAAAAGCTTCGCTTTTGACGGTTTAACTCAGCTTTTTCACAAACTTATAACATAGCGTTCGAGCAAGCACTTAGGCTTGTAAAAACTGCTGTTGCAAATGATTTAAAATACTGTAGTTGGTGGCATCCATCTGAATAGGTGTAATGCTCACAAAACCATTCGCTACCGCAAAAAAGTCTGACTGAATATTTAGATCATTCTTTTTCGGATCGGTTACAGCTTCACCTGCCAGCCCAATCCAATACACCTGTCGACCACGTGGATCAACTTGACTGGTAATCGGTTTTGATTGGATGCGACGTCCTTGATACGTCACTTGTGCTCCTTTGAGCTGTGCAACATCGGGAATATTAATATTTAAAATATGACGCTCAGGTAAGACAGGAATACCTTTTGCAATAAAATCATGTACCCATTTAGCTGCCACAGCATAATCTTCTGGACTGTTATAAGAACGGACATTACTCCCAGCAAGTGAAACAGCAATCGCTGCTTGTCTCATCAAACGTCCTTCAAATGCTGCACCGACTGTACCCGAATACAACACGTCATCACCTAAATTGGCCCCACTGTTAATACCACTAACCACCAAATCGAATTCAAAGTCAAACAAACCATTCATTGCCAAATACACACAATCGGCAGGTGTACCATTTACCGCCCAAACATCGGTACTCACCTCGATCGGACGCAAAGGGCGATCCAAAGTCAAGGCACTGGAAAACCCACTTCGTTCACTTTCAGGTGCGACAATGACCACACGACCCAATGGTTTTAATGCTTGTGCTAAGGCTTGTATTCCTGGTGCAAACACACCATCATCATTGGCTATCAAAATATTCACACAGTTTCTCTTTCATCAAAATAAGTTTGAACAGTTGCGTGATATGGTAGCAAAAATATATGCCCATCATTTTACACTTTGCTTGTTTAAAGGTTTTATTGCATCCGTTTTTAAAGCGGTATCATTTAAAGCGTCATGTTTAACACCAACTAATTTTTAAAATTAAGCCTTAAGTTTAAAAAATTCCCTGCAAATCACACTTTGACTATAAATAAACAGGAGCATCTCCGATAAAAGTGGATAGCATTTGAATTAATTGTGGTATTCATGTAGCTAAATCTATGCTGCCCTTCTAACCAATACGTAAATTTTATTTAAATCCAACATCTTCAATACATTTTCTCTATTTTATTTTCATAGAATATGTTTATTCTAGTCGAATCATTAAGTTAATAAGGTTGGTTATGCATACTCTTTTAAAAACACTTGCTGTAGGGATTTTATCTACCTCTTTTATCGCAATGCCAAATGCATTTGCTGCTGACAAAAAAGCAAAAGCGGCTACGCAAGATGAAAATATTGAAGTAACTCAACACAATGTAACCAATGAAGAGCTTGCTGCAATCTATGTACTTTCAGACATTTGTCCAAAACTGGTCAAAGATGATGAAGCATTCGATGCAGGTTATGCACGTTTACTCAAAGATTTCTTACCTGATTCGGCAGACCCAGCGGCTGAATTAAAGAAATTAGCCAAAGAAAAATCTTTTAAAAGTGTGTTAAAAGAAGCACAAAATGATGCTAAAAAAGCAGGAAAAGCAGCCAATACTGGCGTGTGTGAAGATGTGCTCAACTATCAACCACAAAACTGATTGACCGAACTGCCAGTCACGAATTAGTTACAATTCCTGTCAAATAAGCCGACTTAACCCATAGAAGTCGGCTTTGCTTTGTCCTAAAATGCTAGGCTCTTTTAGTGCTCGTACAAAGATTGGAACTACCTAGAATGACCCGAAAAAGCGCCCTCGCTGCATTATTACTCCTTCCTTCATTTTCCTATGCAGCAACTGTTTTATCGAATCCGCCAGAATTAAATAACAAATCTTATGTTTTGATGGACTATGAAACAGGGCAAATCCTCGCATCTAAGAATGAAAATGAAAAGCTCGCACCAGCGTCAATGACGAAAATGATGACGAGTTATATCATCGAACAAAAATTACTAAAAGGCGACCTGACAGAAGACGAAAAGGTTCGTATGAACGAGTCGGCTTGGTGTCGTGGTAGTAGCACTGAATCTTGTATGTATGTCCCACTCAACGGTACAGCGACCGCACTTGAGATGTTACGTGGGATTATTGTCCAATCTGGAAATGATGCATCTAAAGCAATGGCTGAGCATATTTCTGGGAATGAAGGCACTTTTGCCCATGAAATGAACCAAGAAGCAAAACGTATTGGCATGACCAACACGCATTTTATTAATGCCACTGGGATGCCTGCTGAAGGTCATTATTCAACAGCAAAAGATATGGCAATGCTTGCAAAACATATCATTCATGACAGTTCAAAATATTATCCAATCTACTCAGAAAAAGAATTTACGTTTAATGGCATCAAGCAAGGTAACCGTAATGCCCTACTTTACACTGATCCAAGTGTTGATGGTTTAAAAACTGGTCATACTGAAGAAGCGGGTTATTGCTTAACAACTTCTGCAAAACGTGGCCCAATGCGTTTAATCTCCGTGATTTTTGGCGCACCCTCTATGAACGAACGTGCATCACAAACACGTGAGTTATTGTCTTGGGGTTATTCAAACTTTGAAACAGTAAATGTTCAACCTGCTAACAAAGTTATTGCTAAAGCAAAAGTTTATTTTGGTAAAGAAAACGAAGTTCAAGTTGGTTTACCTGAAGCTTTCAATGTGACCATGCCAAAAGGTCAAGCGGATACCATCAAAACGCAAATTTCTGTACAACCAAATTTAAATGCACCGCTGCAAAAAGGACAAGTGATCGGTAAGCTTACAGCAACTTTAAATGGTAAAGTCATTACTGAAAAACCGTTAGTTGCCATCAATGCTGTTGAAGAAGCGGGTTTCTTCTCCCGTATGATCGACCACATTAAAATGTTCTTTAGCAACTTGTTCTAATTTTGCTTAAAGCAACAAAAGAAAGCATTCATGTCTAGGATATGAGTGCTTTTCTTTTATAATCAAATCAATTGTTTTTTGAAAATAAATGGATCTTATGAAAAAGAATATTCGTAGTTATCTAGAACATCATCCTAAAATTGACTCGACTTGCTATATTGATGAGATGAGTGTCATTGTCGGTGATGTGAGCCTAGCAAAAAATGTTTCTGTGTGGCCTTTTGCTGTGATTCGTGGGGATGTAAATTCGATTCAGATCGGACAAAATAGCAATGTACAAGATCATTGCATGTTACATGTCAGCCATAAAAAAGCATCTCAACCAGAAGGTTCACCCTTGATCATTGGTGAAGATGTAACTGTTGGACACCATGTAACTTTACATGGTTGTCATATTGGTCATCGTGTTTTGATCGGTATTAATACCGTAGTTTTAGATGATGTGATTATCGAAGATGATGTGATGATCGGTGCTGGCAGCCTAGTCCCTCCTCGTAAAGTCCTTAAAAGTGGCTATTTATATGTAGGAAGCCCTGTACAGCAAGTTCGTCCATTAACTGAAGCGGAAAAAGAGTTTTTACCCTATTCGGCACGACACTATGTCAAAGTTGCCAACAACTATTTAGAAAATGAAATATCGAAATAAATACCCGCTTTGCCAAATCGTATTTACTATTTCATTGAACATTCATAATTACATGCTTTATATAGATTAAAATCATGTCTTTATGCTACAAAGCTATTCATAGTTAAAAAATCAATATTTGAGTACATGAACCCCCATGAAAATGACGCCTAAACACTTACTCGGTTTGGCAGTAATCTTGGCTTCTTTTAGCCCTGCCTTCGTGACATCAACGTATGCACAATTGCATTTAGAAATTGCCAAAGCACCAGAGCAAGCACCCAAAATTGCGATTCTCCCATTTGGAAATGACCAAACGATTTATCCTATTGTTGAAAATGACTTAAACCGTTCAGGTCGTTTTAGTAGTGCATCAAAAAATCTTCCTGCAACGGCAAGTATTAATAATATAAATGCTGCTGCATGGAAAGCCAGCGGTGTACCTTATGTAGTTGTGGGTGAAAGTAAAGCCAATCCTGATGGCTCATTAGCTGTACATTACCAACTTTATGATGTCGAAAAACAACAATTTTTACTAAATGAATTACTGACTGTACCTGCTTCTCGCCTTCGCTCTGCTGCTCACATGATTTCAGATGCGATCTATCAGGCATTAACAGGAATTAAAGGTGATTTTAGTGGGCGCATTGCCTATGTGCTGCGTAACCCTGCAACACCTGAACAACGCTATACTTTACAAATAGCCGATACGGATGGAGAACAACCAAAAACCATTTTGACCTCTCGTGATCCGATTTTATCGCCTGCTTGGACACCTGATGCTCAAAAAATTGCGTATGTTTCTTTTGAAACCAAACGTCCTGCAATCTATGTACAAGATTTGGCAACAGGTCAACGTGAAAAATACGCAAGTTTCCGTGGTCTAAATGGCGCGCCAAGCTTCTCTCCAGATGGAAAATTCATGCTATTCACCGCATCTATGCATGACAATCCTGAAATTTACCAAATGGACTTAGAAACTCGTCAAGTAAAACGTATGACCAACGACAGTGCGATTGATACTGAAGCACGTTATGCACCAGATGGTAAATCCTTCATCTTTACCTCAGATCGTGGTGGCTCAGCACAAATTTATCGCTATAACTTGGCAGATGGTACAACCAAACGTTTAACTTTCCGTGGTGCATTTAACGCACGTGGTTCGCTTAGTGCAGATGGTAAATATGTTGCACTGGTACATCGCCCGTCTGGCAGTAACTATAAAGTTGCCATTCAAGAAATTTCTACAGGAATTACCAATATCCTGACGCCAACAAGTCTGGATGAATCGCCAAGTTTCTCGCCAAATGGACAAATGGTGGTCTATGCAACTCGTGAAGGCAATCGTGGATTATTATCCATCATGTCAACTGACGGTCGTTTCCGTATGAATTTACCAAGTGAACAAGGTGAAGTCCGTGAACCAGCATGGGCACCGAAGTAATTCAAATCCAATTTGTATGTCAATAATGCTGTAACTTTTAAAATAACTTTATGGAGTTAACAATGAATACGATTAAATACTTAGCATTACCCCTCTTAGCTGTTAGCTTAGTTATGACAGGTTGTGCAAACCGTAAGCCTACAACAGATGCTAACGCAACAACTACGCCAAGCAGCAGTGTAAATACTTCTGGTTTAAGTGAAGATGCGGCACTCAATGCACAAAACTTAGCTGGTGCATCTGCAAAAGGTGTCACTGAGGCAAATAAACCATATCTTGCAAAACGTGTAGTGCATTTCGACTATGACAGCAGTGATCTATCAAATGACGATTATCAAACTTTGCAAGCACATGCTCAATTCTTAGTTGCAAATGCAAACTCTAAAATCGCACTCACAGGTCATACGGATGAACGTGGTACACGTGAATACAACATGGCGCTAGGCGAGCGTCGTGCGAAAGCAGTTCAAAGCTACTTGATCACGAATGGTGTAAATCCAGGTCAATTAGAAGCGGTGAGTTATGGTAAAGAAATGCCAATCAATGCTGGTCACAATGAAGCAGCATGGAAAGAAAACCGTCGTGTAGAACTTAACTATGAAGCTGTTCCACCGTTATTAAAATAATCGTTACAAGGCAAATTGCTCGACAAACCTCGTGACAATAAAAAAGCGCTCATTTCAAATGGGCGCTTTTTTATAAGTTAAGATTCAGTTTCAGTGTGCTTGGGGCTTTGCATGGATTCAATTAAATCATGCTTATTGAATTTTTTATATTCAGGTTTTGCTTCGTAATCTTTCCATGCATCTTTCACATTTTCAGCACTAATTTCATCTAAATCAATACCATCACTTGGAGTTGGCGTTGCTTCAAACTTTTTCGTAGTCATAACGATGCTCCTTAAAACGCTATCCTTAGTATCTTCAACATAGCACTTTCTAGAATACTTGCAAGGGCAAAATCACGACAAATAACACAGGATAATTTTTATTTTGAGGCAAACTCATCTAAAATAACCCGATTGTTTAATTTGTTAGAAAATTATCGCTTTATTGGAGCAGCTTTGCTATGTCAAATCGCACTTTATCCCAGTATTTAGAACAACAACAAGGGAATTTAACACCTGAACTTGCTGATGTTATTGAAACAATTGCAAACACTTGTAAATCTATTGACCAACTCCTACAAAAAGGTGCATTGGCTGGTGTTTTAGGAAGTGCACAACATGAAAATGTCCAAGGCGAAGAACAGAAAAAGCTTGATGTCATTTCAAATGATTATTTAATTGATGCCTTGAAAGTCAATAAAAATGTTGGCGGTTTGGCTTCAGAAGAATTAGACGAATTCACCCCTGCACAAGAAAATGGCAAATATCTTGTGTTATTTGACCCACTTGATGGCTCAAGTAACATCGACATTAACATGTGTGTCGGTACGATTTTCTCTATTTTAAATGCTAAAAATGCAGTCACCCAAGCAGAAGACTTTATGCAAGCAGGTAAAGAGCAAGCTGCTGCGGGCTATGTACTTTATGGCCCATCTACAATGATGGCGTTAACGGTAGGTGCAGGCACAGTATTCTTCACGTTTGACCCTGAAAGCAAAGAGTTTTTGCTAACGTCTGAAAATATCCAAGTCGCTGCAGATACCAAAGAGTATGCAATTAATGCATCGAATCAACGTCATTGGGAAGCGCCAGTAAAACGTTATATTGATGAATTACAAGCGGGCAAAACCTCAGTCCGTGAAAAAGATTTTAATATGCGTTGGGTGGCGTGTATGGTCGGTGATATTCATCGCATCCTTTGCCGTAGTGGTATTTTCCTTTATCCATACGATACCAAAGATCCGAAAAAAGCAGGTCGTTTACGTTTGATGTATGAAGCAAACCCGATGAGCATGCTCATGGAGCAAGCTGGTGGTGCATCGACTACAGGTCGTGTTCGTATTTTAGATATTCAACCGACTGAACTGCACCAGCGCGTCCCTGTCGTGATCGGTTCTAAAAATGAAGTTGATTTGGTCACTAGTTACCACAATTAAGTTGTAATAGTTTTAATAATTTTACTCTCTATTACAGGGAGTAAGTCCATTCAGGGGTTGTTGCAGATGCACAACCCCAATTTACATCTTTTGGATACACTCCCATGCCCACCATTTTTTTAGAATCTCGTGACAATCCCAAAATCAAACACTTACGTGGCTTGATTGAGCAAAATAGTTATCGTAAAAAACAAGCTCAAACTGTACTTGAAGGTACGCACCTGTGCCTATCTTGGCTTGAGAAAAATCGTAAAATTAACTCGATTTTTACCACTGAACGTGCGCTTGAACATGAAGACTTTGAAAAAATTTCAGAACATTATCAAGGGGTAATCTTTGTCTTAAGTGAAGTTTTGTATAAAGATTTGAGTACACTCGGCACAACTTTAGCTTGTTTAGCAATTGTTGATCTACCAACATCGACTCAAGCTTTGAGTTTTACTGAAGACACACTAATCTTGGAAAATGTCCAAGATCCGGGCAATGTGGGTACACTGCTACGTTCTGCGGCTGCAGCAGGCATTGAACAAATTGTCTGTACTAAAGGTTCTGCATCTTTATGGTCGCCACGTGTCCTACGTGCAGGTATGGGCGCGCATTTCTCATTGCAAACCTATGAGAATATTGTTTTAGAAGACATTCTTAAGCAATTTAAAATCCCTGTATATGTCACCAGTTCACATGAATCTGAAAGTTTATATCGTCAAAACTTACGCCCACAATGCGTTTGGATCTTAGGTAATGAAGGTCAAGGTGTTTCTGAATTTGCGCTTCGACATGCACAAGCCGTAACCATTCCGCAACCGGGTGGACAAGAATCGCTTAATGTTGCTGTGGCAGGCTCAATTTGCTTCTTTGAAATGGTACGTCAACGCCTTTAATTCGTTAAATTATTTTATTGTTTGAACTGTACCTTAAAAAATCCTTTAAACTGATAAAAATAATTGTATTGTTTGTCAACCCACCCTCGTTTTTAAACGTTATAGATGTAGGTTTATAAAATTATGGTGGGTGCCCAATGACGGGATTTTCCATCTCTATGGATTTAGCACCAAAGAAGTCACAGTCTGAAACAACTGCTGCTCTAAAGAGTACGGCTGAACAACGTCTGAAGTTTTTTATGCAAGACGTAACAGGTCGTGCCTTGGTGATGATGGAAAGTGCGACTCAGGGTCATAATGGCATTGCGATGGATTTGGTTCAAGAAGCCTTTATTTCTTTGCATAAATCCTATGCTGAAAAATCCACCGAGGAATGGTATCCCCTATTTTATACGATATTAAACAATAAGTTACAGGATTGGCGTAGGAAAGAAGCACGCCGAGCTTCACCCTTTTCATTGTTTCGCAAAGTCGATATCGATAGCGATGATGAAGAAGTGATGGACATCGTAGATGAGTCAACGCCCAATCCTTTACAGTTTTTAGATCAAGACCTCACCATTGAAGAAATTCAAGAAGCGATTAGTCGCTTGCCTGTGCGTCAGCAACAAGCCTTTATGTTGCGAGCATGGGAAGGCTTTGATACTCAAACCACAGCATCAATTATGAACTGTACAGAAGGTAGCGTTAAAACCCATTACCATAGGGCGATTCAAGGACTGAGAACTACGTTATCGCATTTAAATCCTTATGGAGGATCATCGGATGAATAATGATGATTTCACGAAACAAGTTACGTCAAAACTTGACGGTCTTGCTCGCAATCACCGTAACAAAGCGGTTGTGATGAATAATGTACTTGAACATATTCATGACAAGCCTACTTCTCGTTATGGTAATTGGAAAATGACTGGTTTTGCCTTAGCAGCAGCATTAACAGGTATTGTGATTTTACCAAATGTGTTTGATGCTGAGCCAGCAAACCCTACAACACAGCATGTGGCTGTGAGTCCAAAACTTTCACCGCAAATGATGGAAGATTTAGAGATGTTGTCTGTATTTGGTGAGGATAGTCATTCCCATGGCAGCTAAAAAACTCGTTTTGGCTTTTTGTGCGATTGGTTTTCTACAAACAAGTTTTGCAGGATTTGAGCGTTTTTGGATTTTTTCTAAAGATGCCAATACCCAAGTCAGCGATACGTGGGACACGCTGTCTGAAGATGAACAACGTGCTTTAATTAAACGTTATCAAAATCTTAAAGAAATTCCAGAGTCACAAAGTGTGGCATTACAGCAACGCATGGACTGGTTTACACAACTGCCTGAAGAAGAAAAGCAAAAAATGCGTGAAGTTTGGCAGCAAATGAGCACATCTGAACGCAATGAAATGCGTACAAAAATGCAAAAAGCGACGACTGCTGTGCAAAGAAGTGAATTACGAGCAGAATATATTCAAAAATACCTCTCTTCAGTCAGTTCACATTAATTTAGCGCCTCGAAAGAGGCTTTTTTATTTGTTGATTGGCTTTTCAAATAAAACTGTTTAATATTTTAAAATATTTCTTACTTTAAATTTTGTAGTGATAAAATGAAAATAAAATCAATTATTTATTTTGGGCTTTTAAATTTACCAATCAGCATAAGTTTTGCTTTAACACTTGCAGATGCACCTATTCAACACGTAACCTTATATCCAAGCACAGCCAAAATCGAACGTAATATTCCCGTAAAGGCTGGAGAGAACATTGTTACTCTACAAGGACTTGCTGCTAATTTTGATATTTCACAGCTGCAATATCAAACTGAAAATAATATAGAAGTGAATGCAGTTTCACACCAAGACAGTGCTTTGGACAAACCCTCTGGTGCTGAATCACATGCTTTAAAAATACAAATCGAACAAATTGAAAAGCAAATTTCTGAACAAAATTCCATTATTCAAGCAGCCGAATTACAAAATAAATTTTTAGGCAATATCACCAAAGGCTCTGCCAATAAAGTTCGCCAACAAGCTTATGATGCTTTTATCGCAATCGATCAAGCTAAAACTGCAAAAGTTAAATTAGAGCAACGCTTACATGAACTTCGCCAAGATCTAAATGCTATTGGCGATCATCAATTTAAACAGCGTAGTTTAAAGTTTTATGTTCAAGCACCGCAAAATGGCGTGATTAAAATGAGTTATTTAGTTCCTTATGCGCGTTGGCAGCCGATGTATAAAGCTGAGTTAGATACTGGCACTCAACAAGTCAAACTGACACGTATGGCGATGATTGCACAAAAAACAGGTGAAGATTGGAACAATGTCAAACTGACACTTTCAACTGCCACGCCACAAGGTTATGTACAACAACTCACACCTCAGAGTTGGTGGGTGGATTATTATGAGCCTCAGCCAATTCATGTAATGCCTCTCAATGCCAGATATGCATTCAAAGATTCAGCAATGCCTGCACCTATAGCAGAGGTTGCTCCACTTGATGATGTTCAAGAACCTCAATTCCCACAATTTCAAGCCAATCAATTAAATTTAAGTACTGAGTTCCGCTCCAATACTCAAGCCACCATTTACAGTAGTCAACAACAGATTTATTTACCATTAAGCAGTGAAAATATCCCTGCTCAACTTTCAGTTTGGGTAATTCCAAAACAAAGTGAAAAGGCTTCTATCGTTGCTCATATTGCTCAATTCAATACCAACCTACCTAATGGCTTAGTTAAGTTGTATCGTGATGGTGATTTTGTTGGTGAACGTCAATGGTCAAATTCTGGAAATGAAAATGTGCAAATGAGTTTTGGTTATGATGATCAAATTAAGATTCGAACAATAGATTTATCAAATCAAAAAAGAGCGATTACAGGTGCAAAATCACAAACCACACAAAAACAGCAATATATCATTGAAAATCTGAACAACTATCCTGTTCAACTGACTGTATTTGAAGCTGAACCACAAAGTCGTAATGGGAAGTTAGTTACGCATTCGAGTTATCAACCACAGCCAAATAGTACAACTTGGCAAGGTCAGCCGAATATTAACCAGTGGAATATTAAGTTAAGTCCAAAACAGAAATTTAGTATAGACCTAGAACATCAGTTTACATATCCCAATAAAGGAAATGTTTCGGGGTTTTAGATAAAATCTAAGATCAAAAAAGGAAAGCTATTTCGATAGCTTTCTTAAATGTAGGATTTAAAATTTTGCCATTCATTTTTGACTATCTTGGAATTTTAAGTGGTGTTTATTTGGTGTATAGGAAAGCCAACACGCATATTAAATATAAAATCACCTAATTTTTACTGTATCTAAACTATTAAATTAATTAATTTTTAAATAATTTTTTATTTCTTTGTACTCCTTATTATCAACCAATATGAAGGTACTACTAATATAAAAATTAAACTCATTGTAACAAGGAAAAAAAATAAACTTTGAAATACTATAGCCTTAGGCAAATAAATTCCAAAATAAATCCAAATTGGTTTAATAATTGTTTCACTTATAGTAGGTATAGCCATTAATCCAAATAAGATCATTACCATTAAATTTCGTCTATTAGCTTGTCTAGTATAGCGATATTGGTTTTCATCCTTACTTATTTCAATTGCTTCATAAATTTGCTTTTGTATATTTTCAATACCATACTCTTTCCAACCATGTTTCAGCAAATCTCTAAATTCACCAACATAAGTATTTTCTCCTAAAGAGTTAATCATATTGACTCGCCATCTTAATATAAATATATCTTCATTATTCTTAGAATCATAAACTTTTTGTAACAGCAACTTATTAATCATATATCCATACTCAAGATACTGATTAATTAACTCATAATCAATTATATAATTTTCTATAGTAGCTATTTCATCTACATTTTTGGAAAAAACCACTAAACCACCTGATGATTCAATAAAAACTGAAATATCATTAAATACTCTTAAATCGTGCAAAGATTTTCCATTAAAATCACTACCAGAAGTTCTTGCTAATAACATAGAAAAATATTTGCTATGAACTTTATTATTACGGTTAGAATCATTATAATTTTTTGTAAAATTGATTAAATAAACATATGGTCTTCCAGACCAATACTCTCCATTAGGAATAATATTTTTTTGCCCTAACAATATGTATCTCATCCCCTTATTAGGAGTAACTGATATATAACCTATTACATTTAAAATAGTTTGAGTAATTGTAGAGAAGTCCTCTCTCTCACCAGATTTTCTCGGCAATTCGATTAACTTTATTACTTCCTCACCAAACTCATAATTTATAGTCAATTTATCTACTTCAATACAATGCCGCTTTTCTATTCCTAAATGCTCATATCTTTTATAGAATGGTACCTTATTAAAACTACCATATGCAATTGATGCTAACTTACAAAAATAAGGAGATACTAAAAGTTTATTTATATTTTTAAAACTTGAATTTAAGATATTATCAATATAACTAAAAACATCTAAATCGAGGGAATTATAAACCAATCCATATTTTATTATAACTATCCCATCCTCATAAACAGAAATCTCAGGATTCACTAAAAACTCAAACTCATCTATTTCAATCACAAAATCATCAAGATAAATTTTTATATATTTTGTTAAACTATCTTTATTAAAGAGCCTCAGCTCAGATAGGTGCTTCATGTATGCACCATAAAAATAATTATAATTTTCATTACCATCACTAAGTCTTAAATACTCTCCTTTATCACTTATAAATTCAACATGCTCTAATTGTTGATCATCTACATATGTTTGTGCATAAAATTTAACCTCTTTGTTTGATCTACATTGGAATACACATTCACTATTCATTATACAAATAGCAAATCCAGATTTAATTATTTCATCAGCTAAATCATTTAAATGAAAACTATCTACCGATATAAAACTACTGTAAGTAAAATAAATTATTGAATCATGAATTTCAAAACTAGAATTAATTTTACTAAACTTATTTATGAAATCCATTTTCTTTCAACCTAACTATTGGTGTTCTAAGTGTATATTAATTCAATGATAACTTATTAAAAAACCCGCTTTCGCGGGTTTTTATTTCAATCAATTCAATCTATTACAAGCGAACCAATTCCACAATCTTATCAGCCAACTCTTCAACCGTTTCTTGCGCAAAAGTCACATCAGCACCTTGCTCAAGATCAGTGACGACTACAACACCTGTTTGACGAAGCAATGCCACTTGATCAGCAGTTAAACCTACTTTTGCAAGTGCAACAATACCTTGTTGAATAAGCAAACTTTCAAGAGATTGTGCATTTTCAAGAACTTTGGCAGATACAGCAACGACAGCAGGTTTTTGCCCCAAACGCGCAGCACGAACTTCCGCTGTTACAGGCTCATTGTGAGCAGTCCACTCAACAGCAGCTTCAACCATACCTGCACCAACCGTTACATTACTTAAACGGTCAATAAAGATGAACGAACCTGTATAACGACTGTCTTGATAACGGTCAAACAACACAGGTGCATCAAACTCAATCTCAACATCAGCAATAGCATTCAACTCTAATTGCTCAACTTGAGTTTTTTCCAAAGTATTGACATTGGTACGGTAGTTAATTTTTTCAACTTTTGCAGGTACAGTTTGTGTGCCGATTTTCACATTATAGAGCTTACCAACCACCAGTGGCTGATCAGCCATCCATACCACAGTGGCACGAACAGAACGAGATAAAGACGGTTGCTCACCTGCTTTAACTAAGACATTCCCACGAGAAACGTCGATTTCATCATTTAAAGTTAACGTAACTGCTTGACCTGCAATCGCATGATCAAGATTACCATCAAAGGTTACAATCTCTTTTACAGTCGATTTTTTGCCTGAAGGTAAAGCGACAATTTCATCACCAACTTTAACTTCACCTAGCGCAATCGTACCGCAGAAACCACGGAAATCGAGATTTGGACGGTTAACATATTGCACAGGGAAACGGAATTCATGCGCACTGGTATCACGTGTGATTTCAACAGTTTCCAAGGTTTCCATTAAGGTTTGACCTTGATACCACGGTGTATTTGGTGAAGGATTTACCACATTATCACCATTCAATGCTGAGATTGGCGTGAAGATAATATTGGCAGGTTTACGATCACCCAATTGGTTCACAAAGGCATTATATTCTTGTTGAATTTCATTAAAACGCACTTCAGAAAATTCAACCAAGTCCATTTTATTGATCGCAACTACGATATTACGGATACCCAAAAGACTCGCAATAAAGGTATGACGGCGTGTTTGGGTTTGTACACCATAGCGCGCATCGATCAAGATAATCGCAAGATCAGCCGTAGACGCACCTGTTGCCATGTTACGGGTATATTGTTCATGCCCCGGTGTATCCGCAATGATGAACTTACGTTTTTCAGTCGAGAAATAACGATATGCTACATCAATGGTAATGCCCTGCTCACGCTCAGCTTGTAAGCCATCAACAAGTAAAGCTAAGTCAGGTGCATCACCTGTTGTACCGACTTTTTTAGAATCACGAGTTACTGCTTGTAATTGATCTTCATAAATCAATTTTGAATCATAAAGTAAACGACCGATTAAAGTTGATTTACCATCGTCCACATTACCGCAAGTCAGAAAACGTAATAAGTCTTTATTTTCGTGCTGTTTTAAATATGCCAAGATATCTTGGCTAATCAATTCTGATTGATGAGACATTGCTCAAAACTCCACATATTCTTTAGAAATCGGTTTCTTTAATCCCCCTGTTTCCCCCTTTATAAAGGGGGACTTTTGCTCCGTTCTTTTTCAGGAGCCACCTCTAACTGCTTTTAAGCCCCTCTTTGCCAAAGAGGTGAGTAGCTCTGCTACGTAAGGGAGATTTATCAGGGGGAGATTAATTTAGAAATAACCTTCCTGCTTTTTCTTTTCCATTGAGCCAGCTTCATCATGGTCAATCATACGACCTTGACGTTCAGAACTCGTTGCTAAAAGCATTTCTTGGATAATTTCAGGCAATGTTGTCGCCGTTGACTCCACCGCACCTGTGAGTGGATAGCAACCTAAAGTACGGAAACGTACCGATTTCATTTGTGGAACTTCGCCTTCTTTTAAACGCATACGCTCATCATCCACCATGATCAACGTACCACTACGTTCAACTACTGGACGTTCAGCAGCCAAATATAAAGGCACTAAAGGAATATTCTCTTGATAAATATATTGCCAAATGTCTAACTCAGTCCAGTTTGACAATGGGAATACACGAATACTTTCGCCTTTGTTCACTTTACCATTGTAAAGATTCCAAAGTTCTGGACGCTGATTTTTTGGATCCCAACGATGTTTATTATCACGGAAAGAATACACACGTTCTTTGGCACGTGATTTTTCTTCATCACGGCGTGCACCACCAAAGGCTGCATCGAACTGATATTTATCAAGTGCTTGTTTTAAGCCTTGCGTTTTCATGATATCGGTATATTTTGAACTACCATAGTCAAAAGGATTGACATTGGCATCTTTACCTTCTTGATTTTGGTGCACAATCAGATCAAAACCATGTTCTTTTGCCATATTGTCACGGAATTTAATCATGTCTTTAAACTTCCAACCTGTGTCAACATGCAACAAAGGGAATGGAAGTTTTGCAGGATAGAATGCTTTTAAAGCAAGATGCAGCATAACCGCTGAGTCTTTCCCGATCGAATAAAGCATCACTGGGTTTTCAAACTCAGCAGCAACTTCACGGATAATATGAATACTCTCAGCTTCAAGCTGTTTCAGATGAGTAAGTCTTTCCTCAGATATAGACATTGACAGCACCAACTCACAAATAAAGTGTACTTATTACACATATTAAAATTTATATGCATTATAGTGATTTGCACTGCAATTCTTTTGCTTGTTTTTTTATATTGATATATAAAAACGTCATAAACAAAAAATCAGAGATTATGATGACGATACAAATTATTGCATTAGAAAAAATTGAATTTGAACAATGGCAACCTCTTTGGCAAAGCTATTTAAATTTTTACCAATGCTCACTGAGCGAAGAACAAACACGTTTATCTTGGCAACGTATCACCGATCCCAAACAAACCAATATGTTTGGTTTTGCTATTCAGGTAGATCATCAAGTCGTTGGCTTTGTTCATCTTATTTCACATATGAGTATGTGGACTGAAAAGCCGTACTGTTATTTACAAGATTTATTCGTTAATCAAAATTTTAGAAATCAAGGTCTAGCACGAAAACTGATTGAACATAGCTATCAAGTATGTAAAGGCGATTTTGATCGAGTTTATTGGTTAACTCAACAGTCTAATACTACAGCTCAGCTTTTATATGATCGCATTGCAACAAAAACAGGATTTATTCAATACAAGCAAAATCTAAATTAAGCAGATTTTTTTGCTTTGGCTCAAATTGTAGATTTGATCAGGTTTCTAAAATGCGTCACTTTGCAGCTTTAGAAACCTAAAATGATGCATTTTTATAATCTAGAGTTAGACCTAAAAGCTTATCAATAAGTGAAAACAACTCTCACTCATCTTGCTATATTTTGTTTAGCATAGTCTTTATTTCAGTTTAAGATTTCTTATGCAAAATATACAACACATTCGAGAAAAGCTGGAAAATGCGAAACTCGCAGGAAATATTTATCAGCAAGACAATATCTTAGTCTTACAAGCGCCGTATCAAGATGACGGTTCTGCACTCAATGTTTTTGCACAACATGAACATTCTGGCGAGCAAATCGGCTTACAGTTTGCGATTCAAATCGATGAACAACATATTGAATATATGGTCGGTGTAACGTTGAGCAATCAAGATAAAAGCTATGAAATTTCGGCAGGAAATTTAAAAGCAGAACAAAGTGCCTTTAATCTGATGTATGCATTTTATAATTATCCGAAAAAGTTTTATTTACTCAAAATTCCTTTTACTACCCAAATCTCAGAGTTTAAGCATATTTTTGAACAGCAACTTTTTAATCAACCTAAATTAAAATTTTTAGATACAGCTTTAAAAATTAATCCTCAAGGTCAAAGTTTAGCTTGGATAAAAGATTTTGTTTTACAACAAGCACTGCAGATGAAAGTTCGCATTCAACTTGCTATCCAATAAAAAAAGCTTAGCTCTGGAGGGAGCTAAGCTAAACACAATTAAAAATATAATATGAATTATATTTTTAATGGTAGGAATTACTTCTCTATGGTCATTAAAGAAGTAGTTCCATTGTATTGCCAAAAAATCTCAAAAATATCCCTGAGTTCAGGTATTTTGAAAACACTTAGCTCAATTAATAACCAAATATTGCTTTATCTAATGGAATTTCAACACCTACCGATGCACCAGCATCATTCCCTTCACGATCCGAATCACTGATCCAGCCATTGATTTTCAAAGGAATCGTCGGTTTTATGTAATGAGTCCAAGTTAAATCTAATGCTTTAACTTTATCGTCTTCTGGGAAAGCCACATTTGTTAAACGATTGGACTGATTCACTTTAGCAAATAAAACTCGACCACTTAAACGGTTCATGAGATCAAAACGAATATCACCGCCCACAGAAACCATCTCACCATCTCCACCCATCGCATGACCTAGCGGGAAACCATGTTGGTAATATCCATCTTTATAAATATGATGATTATAAGAAATGCCTTTTGCATCGCCATCGGTTTCAGTATTTGCCCATTCAGCATAAAGTTGGAATGGCATATCTTTATAGGATGATGAATAATCTGCGCCAGCTAAATACATTTTTTTAGACGGCAACAAACCTGCCTCATCCTCACCAACATATTGTGCATATAAGCTCATCGGCACATCAGCCAATTGTTGTAGATTTAGACGGATATCTAAACCAGCTAATTGATTTGATGCATTTTCATCATTCGAACAACCATTATCATCGCACTTATTATCTTTACCAATAAATGCATTCCAATAGGCTTTTGCACTACCTGGTTGACCTTCTCCATCGATTTGGAAAGTACGAGATGCTCCCAACTCCAAATAAGGCAATGGTTGTGCTGTTAAACGTAAACCTACTAAGTTCGTATCTGGAACAGCATTATAATCATCTAAACGACCAAAAAATGCTTGATATTGCCAAGGACCAATCCAAGATAACCATTTAGATTCAAATGCTTTTTGTTCTGCGCGCTGCGCAGTAAAGCCATACACAGGACGACTTGCATCACCACGAATTAAGCTTCCATCATGTCCAGGTCCCCAATATGTTGGCATTTGCCCTGCAATCAACCATTGGTTAAATAATTTTCCTGCAAGATAAGAACCTTCAACATTGACATCCTGACCGTTATCAATTTGTGGATCTTTTTCACCATTCACACGAATTTTTGCGTCCCAGTTTTCACCACCCGCATTAAACTCAAGTGAACCAACATATTGTGCTTTTTGACTATCACCAAATGCTTGAGGCACATTCTTTTGATCAGTTTCAGCAAATAAACCAAGTTTTGCAGTTTGATTATCTGCTTTTAAAGCATTTTGAATAGAATCAATAACTTTTTGCTGCGTGTTATTGCTTACCTTTGCTGCCAAAAGCGCACGTTGAATCTCATCTCCACTCATTGGCCAAGTTGATGTACTAATTTGAATGACACCTTGTTGGTTTAACCAGTTTAAATCTGTACGGATATCTTCGTTATTTAGTACCAAACCTTGGGCAAAAATAGGCAAAGATAAGCTTGCCAATACAGCAGCATATAGTGATTTCTTGAAAAACATGCGCATTTATTCTCTAAACATTGCTGTGCTCCACCATAGTTTTTTTAACGAAAATTTTCAATGGTGAAACTGTTTTATTACAATATTTTAATAGTATGATAAATGAGTAGATTTAAACCCCATGCTTCATCGTTCAATCCCATTGGATAACATATAATGCTTATATAAATAATATGCTTAAATGAGAGTTTAAAAATGAAAAAAACTTACTTTTCAACAATTTTTTTAGTGTTATACAGCATCCAATACTGCTTTGCAGCACCTGCATCGACACAATCAATTGAAGAACTTTTAAAAATCACCAAAACCGAACAACTGATTGAACAAACCCAAGCCCAAGTGCTACCTGTCATGCAAGAAAGTATGAATCAGTCACTTGAATCACAAGGACGAACACTCACTGACAAAGAGAAAATTAAAATTGAAAAATATTTAAAAGATAGTAATACGCTGATCTTAAATGAATTGAATTGGAAAACACTCAAACAAGATTTTATTCAAATTTATGCAGAATCTTTTAGCCAAGAAGAGATCGATGGATTAATTACATTTTATAAAACTCCTGTTGGGCAATCTACCATTGAAAAAATGCCAATGGTCATGAATAAAAGTATGACGTTGATGCAAAGTAAAATACAAAGTTTGATGCCGAAGATCATGAATAATTTAGAGAAAAACTTTAAAGACTAAAACATCTTATCTATATTTTTGTAATTTTATTGTTTGTGAATTTAGAACAGCCCCAAATATAAAAAGACCAATATAAATTGGTCTTTTTATCATTTAAACATTATAAAACTTAGTCAATCGCACCATTACGGCTAAATGATGGTAATTTGAAACCGGGCTCTTTGTGCATCCATACATAAATTGCATGTCCAGTTAAATTTTCTTCAGGTACAAAGCCCCAAAAACGACTGTCCGCACTTTGATCACGATTATCACCCATTGCGAAATAATGACCTTTCGGCACTGTAACTTCCCAACTTTGTCCATTTGATTTTACAAAACGATCATTATCGCGTGCAACAAATGGCAAATCTTCTTTTTTCTGTGCATATTGGAAAGCACCGACCAACGTATTTTGACCTTCTAAAATACGAACGAGATGTTTATGTTCACCCATAGTTTCTGTGTAATACAGTGATTTTGGTGTATCCAAAACATCTTTTTCACGACTAAACTCAGTTGCTTTTTGTTCAACTTTTTTACCATTAATGATTAATTGTCCTTGTTCATAGACAATATGATCACCCGGTAAGCCGATGATACGTTTGATATAACTGATTTTTGGATTTTCTGGGTAACGAAATACAGCAACTTCACCACGTTGTGGCTCACCAATATCAATAATTTTGGTATTGGTAATTGGTAAGCGTACGCCATATTGGTATTTATTTACCAAAATATAATCACCCGTTTCTAAGGTTGGCACCATAGAATCAGATGGGATATTAAAAGGTTCAAATAAGAATGAACGTAAAACTAACACCACCGCAAGGACCGGCCAAAAATCATATGCCCATGAAATGATAAAATGTTCATTCCCCTTACCCTTTGTTTCGCGTTGTTTAAACACGAATTTATCGAGTAACCACAACACAAAAAATACCAGTGTTGCAGGTACGAGAATTAAATTAAAATCAAAATCCATGAGCGATACGACCTCTTACTTCTTATCTATCGACTTTCAATACAGCCAAAAACGCTTCTTGTGGGATTTCAACACTACCCACTTGTTTCATGCGTTTCTTACCTTCTTTTTGTTTCGATAACAGTTTCTTCTTACGTGAAACGTCACCACCATAACATTTTGCTAATACGTTTTTACGCATCGCTTTTACAGTAGATCGCGCAATAATTTGTGCACCGATTGCTGCTTGAATCGCAACATCAAACATTTGACGTGGAATCAAGTCTTTCATTTTTTCCACCAATGCAATACCACGATGACGCGCATCTTGACGGTGACAAATCATGGCTAAAGCATCCACCTTTTCACCATTAATTAGCACATCAACCTTAACCAAAGATGAAGATTCAAAACGTACAAAATTGTAATCAAGTGAGGCAAAACCACGTGAGCATGATTTTAGTTTATCAAAGAAGTCCATCACGACTTCAGCCATCGGGATTTCAAAGGTAATCGACACTTGGTTTGCCATAAATTTCATGTCTTTTTGCACCCCACGGCGCTCAACACATAAAGTCATGACATTACCTAAGTAATCTTGCGGTACTAAGATATGACACTCTGCGATCGGTTCACGTAAATCTTCAACAGTTGAACCATCTGGCATTTTTGATGGACTGTCGATATAAATCGTTTCACCATTTTTCATCACCGCTTCATAAATTACAGTCGGTGCTGAAGAAATCAGGTCTAAATCGTACTCACGCTCTAAACGCTCTTGCACGATCTCCATGTGTAGCATCCCCAAGAAGCCACAACGGAAACCAAAACCTAAAGCATCAGAACTTTCAGGTTCAAAGAATAATGCTGAATCGTTAATTTGTAGTTTGTGTAATGCTTCACGGAATGGTTCAAAATCACTGGCATCAATTGGGAATAAACCTGCATATACCTGTGGTTTCACCTTTTTAAAGCCGGGTAATGAGCCAACTTCTGGCGTGGTTGCTAAAGTAATGGTATCACCCACTGGCGCACCAAAAATATCTTTAATTCCTGCAATCACGAAGCCAACTTCACCCGCTTCAAGAATACCTGTTTCAGTATGTTTTGGATTAAAAATACCCACAGAAGTAATGATGTGCGACTGACCTGTTGATTTCATCAACATTTTGTCGCCTTTTTTCACACGCCCTTGTTTTACACGTACCAAGGATACGACACCTAAGTAATTGTCAAACCATGAGTCGACAATCAATGCTTGTAAAGGTGCATCACGATCACCTTCTGGTGGAGGAATGACATTGACCAGTGTTTCTAATACACCTTCAATACCTAAACCTGTTTTTGCTGAACAAGTCGGTGCTTCAGTCGCTTCAATCCCAATAATATCTTCAATTTCTTGAATGACACGTTCAGGTTCTGCTTGTGGTAGATCGATTTTATTTAAGATTGGAAGAACTTCCAGACCTTGTTCAATCGCTGTATAGCAGTTTGCAACTGACTGTGCTTCTACACCTTGTGCTGCATCTACAACCAACAATGCACCTTCACAGGCTGCCAAAGAACGTGATACTTCATAAGAAAAGTCGACGTGTCCCGGTGTATCAATGAAGTTGAGTTGATATTCTTGACCATTGGGATGCGTGTAATACAAGGTCACAGAGGTTGCTTTGATGGTAATCCCACGCTCACGCTCTAGTTCCATTGAGTCCAGAACTTGCGCTTGCATTTCACGGTCTTGTAAACCACCGCATGTTTGAATGAAGCGGTCTGCAAGTGTCGACTTTCCGTGGTCGATATGCGCGATGATACTGAAATTACGAATATTTTTAATATCGACAGATTTTTTAGCTTGCGCCATGGGCTACCTTGAAGAAAAACACGCTATGTACTGAAAAGATATACATAACAAAAGCTGAATAGAAATTGCGAGGGATTATAGCAGATGGTTTTTTTAAAGTATCCATAATAATGATCAGGCAATTGAATAATTTAAAAATCAATTAACCAAACAAAAACAATTTCAATGTGATTTTAGTTTACTCAGATCATAAGGATCAATATTTTCATCTAAAGGTTGATAGGCTTGAATAAACGTTGGAGATAAACGTTTTGGGCGACCAGTCGCAATCTCTACACATGCCCATTTAGTACTCCCTGTGAATAACAACGCCTGATCTCTTACACGAAAAAAAGCATATTGTCGAAAAGAGTATAAAGCATTAAGGTCACTGAGCCACGTTCTTAGAATAATTTCATCACCTTCTAATGCTGCTTTTCGATACTGAACATGATGCTCTACCGCAACCATTGCATGTTTTAATTCTAAATAATCTTTAACTCCCAAACCTAAAGCTTCTATATGCGCTGTTGCCACATCTTGCATCCACGCCACATAGACTACATTATTAACATGTCCTAAAATATCAATATGTTCAGGTTGAACCGTTAACCTTAAATCAAAAAATGTGGTTGCCACAAAAATATCCTATTGTTCAAATTTGTTTCATGTGATGTAGATTGTAATACGAAGTGCAATAACCTAATCAATGCTCTTTTCATTACTTAACTTATTTCTAGCTTATATGGCTTTTTCAAATTCTGTTGTTTGATACAAATGCTATCTATTAAATCATGGTGAATGGTCTACATGATTGTTACCTAAATCTAAGCATAGAAAAGCTAAGCATCAGTAAAGAAAAATCACTGTATTTTCAATGTATTTTTATTCAACAAACAGACATTATGACTTTAATATACTTTTACCCAAACTTAACCGATTAAACGATTGATTCATATAATCTTAATAAAATGTAGCATAAATTATAAACTATGCCGTTTACATTTTTTTCTCATTTTCAATACTTAGAGTATTTACTCTTATTTTTTATATGTTATTTTGTAAAAAGTGGTAAATTTCAAACATTATTTGTAAACCACAAATATTCTAAGTTTTGTTTACAAATGCTTCAAATCATTCATTTTATGGTCTAGGGAAAAACTAAAATGAAATTAAAAACGTTAACAACTGCAATTTTATTTGCAACACTACCAGCAACAAGCGTTTTTGCAGCAGCGTTAGATCGATCTGGTCAATCGATGTCAGCTTTTTTACAGCCAGACAACTATTTTGAAGCAGGCATTTCTATTTTAGATCCAACGGTTGAAGGTCGTGAATCAGGAACCAGCGAAACTCGCCGTGAAATTGAAGATATGGGGGAAGATTATTATTTCCCTTCAGCTGCATTAAAACTGCAACTTACTGACAATATTTCATTTGGTCTTTTATATGATCAACCATTTGGTGCTGATGCAAAATATCATGGCAATAATATTTTTGTATCTGATCCATCAAATACTATTTTACCAACATCTAGCTTAGCGGCTATTCGCACATCAACAATTGCAAAAAATATTGATGCCACTTTACCAGGTCAATTAGCTAGCAATTTACAGCCTGGAATTGATCAAACTGTTACAGCACAAGCACAAGCAATGATTGCCGCAGGGAAAGTTCCAGCAGGTACTCCGCAAGCGTTAGTTGAAGCAGGTATTCGTAATAATGCTGCGGCAATGCAGCAAATTACAGATGGTGTAACAAAAGCAATTACAGATAAAGTAACTGCTGGAGTAACTCAAGCTGTTGATGCTGGGATTGATCAAGTAAATTCAACGCTTGGTAAAGGCGCTACAAGTGTAGAAGTAGATACTCAAAACCTTTCGATGATTTTTGGTTTTCAACCCATTAAAAATTTGAACGTGTATGGTGGTGCAGCATATCAAACCATTAAAGGTAATGTTAGCCTTCGTGGGCAAGCATATAGTCTTTATAATGGCTATGATGCCCAAATTAAAGAAACTAGCGGTGTAGGTTGGTTGGCAGGTGTTGCGTATCAAATCCCTGAAATCGCCTTAAAAGCATCAATCACTTATCGTTCTGAAATTGATCATGATGTAAATGCGCAAGAAAGTTTACCAACCCTTGGTGCTCTTTCATTGTTGGGTGCTGAAGGTGCTGCTGCCGCTCAACAAATTGCAGCTGCTTCAGGTAAAACAAAAATCACAACTCCTCAATCTGTTAACTTAGACTTCCAAACAGGTGTAATGGAAAATACTGTTGCATTTGCAAATCTTCGCTGGGTGAATTGGAAAGATTTTTCTATTCGACCATATAAGTTTGGTTTAGTTTCTGATGTGGTTGGACAATTACCAACAATTGCTCGTCCTAATGGCTTTAATCTCGTTGAATACTCAGATGATCAATATTCTGTAACTGCTGGTGTAGGTCGTAAACTTAACGATAAATGGGCTGGTAACGTTTCTGTAGGTTGGGACTCTGGTGCAGGTGACCCAGTATCTACACTTGGCCCAACTGAAGGTTATTGGAATGTAGGCTTAGGCGTGCAATATAGCCCTACACCTGCGACATTTATTGCGGGTGGTGTAAAATATTTCTGGTTAGGTGATGCAAAAGCTCAAACTGGTGCACAAGCTGGTGGAAGTGAATATGTTGCAGACTTTTCAGACAATAATGCAATCGCATATGGTCTAAAACTCGGTTATAAATTCTAAGTGATTTAAACCAATAAAAAATCTCACGAAAGTGGGATTTTTTATTTTTAGAAGATAAAATAAAAGACCTCTTAGTGAGGTCTTAAAATCATTAGAAAAGTTTAAAAGTCATAAAAAACTACTTCACCTGTTTCAAGTGAATATTCAGCCCCTACTACTCTCAATTTACCTTTGGCAATCAAGTTCTCTAACACTGCAGAACCATGACGAAGCTGATTAACAGACCCAAATACATTGGCACGAACTGCATGCTTAGATAATTTTTCTAAATCATCTTTTAGTTCGGTTTGCATTAAAATTTCTACAGATGGACGTACACGATTCACAATCGACATTAGGTTTGCAGACGGTGGTGTTTGTGGATTTTGTAATGCCTTAATGGTAGAGCTAATCGCACCACAATGTGTATGACCCAGCACAATCACCACAGGACACCCAAAACTTTCAGCCGCAAACTCTACGCTACCGACTTGCGAAGGTGCCACAATATTCCCTGCAACACGAATCACAAATAAATCGCCCAAACCTTGATCAAATACCATTTCAGCAGGTACACGAGAGTCTGAACAACCTAAAATAATAGCAAAAGGTTCTTGGCTTTCTGCCATTTCTGCACGTTGTTGATGTGACAACATCTTGGTGTGATTGGTTTCACCATTAACAAAACGTTGGTTGCCCTTTTTCAAACGTTCTAAAGCTTCTTCTGCAGTTAGCATGCGGGTTTCCATTCATGTTTTAAATTTTAAATTATTTTAATCTTCTGTTTTTTGAAAGTCACTGACTAAATATAAACTCTGTTACAATTTAAGTTAAATGTTAATTTTTCAGTCAAATATACTTTTATTATTTAAATGATCTACACAATAAACAAATAATTTGAATTACTTAACATTTTTACCATATTTTCAGATTATTTTATAAACAGTATCTATTAAAAATAATAGCTTATGCAAAATATACCAAGATTTTACAGAAATAAGGTCATCAAAAATTTGTGTTTGCTTTATATAATGATGAATTGTTCAGAAGGAATCAGATACATGCCTCAAATGCCCTCAAAAACTTTTCTCAAATTTTGTAGAGCAGCAGTTATTTTCAGTAGTATCGGTATCGGTTTATCTGGCGTAGGCTTGAGCAACGCACATGCAGCAGCAGAAACGCTTGATTACCAAAAAATATTACAAGAAGAAAGAGCTTGGGCAGGTCTATCGAGTAAAACGTTACGTGTAGGGGATGTGGCTTGGTCATATAGCGAAGGTGGTGATCGTAGTAAACCTACCATTTTGCTGATTCATGGTTTAGGCAGCAGTCGAGATACATGGAATGATGTGGCCCAGCAACTTACGCCATATTATCATGTTGTTATTCCTGATCTACCTTTTGCAGGCACCACGCAAGTTTCTGAAAATTTTGATGTTTCTGTTCCAAATGTTACAGAACAATTGCGCCGTTTTATTGAGGCTGCACGTATTCAAAATAACTTAAATGTGGTTGGCCATTCCTTAGGTGGTTCGATTGCGATGTTCTATGCCTCACAATATCCTTTTGATACGCAAAGTTTATTTCTACTGAGTTCTGGTGGTGTGTTTAAAAGTAACAATACCAATTACTTAAAAAACCCTGTCTATCTCAAACAGTTGTTAGTGGCACAGTCGGGGGATTTGAATTTTGTCATGAAAAAAGTCATGTATAATCCTCCTTTCACCCCGAGCATTATCAACAATGAACGTGAGAAATTATTGATATTAAAAGCACAAGATAATAAAAAAGTCATTGATCAACTGGATGCCTTAAATAAACTCTACACTACGACTTCATTTGCAACGATGGTCAGAAATATTGAAGCCCCCACATTAATTTTATGGGGAAAACAAGACCAAATCGTCAATGTAGAAGTTGCTCAAGAATTGAAAACAATTATTAAACGTAGCGAAACACCTGTACTGTTAGACCGTGTAGGTCATATGCCGTTATTGGAAGCGCCGACAAAAGTTGTGGATGCCTATCTCACTTTTTTAAATAAAGTTCAATTGCAAAAAAATCCTTTGGCTGATCAAAAGATTTTATAATCAAGGTTTAATTTATGACTCATCCAGTAATTGAACAATTAATCGATGCGCAACTGGCTTTTTTAGATCAAGAATTTGCTCAGCCTGAAAGCATTCAAACTGAATTTAAAGAATTTTATCTTTGGTTTAGAAAGCAAACTCTGCAAAATATTTGGAGTTTTGAGCAAATCAACCAATTGTTGCAAAAACAAATTTTAGCCACACCTGCAAGTGTGTTTTTAATTGAGCAAATTTGGGAACATATCCGTTTTGCGCTGATTCATCCAAGTAATGACAATACAAATATCGAAGATATTGTCCCTGTCAAAACCATTGATAAAATTGCGCAATACGTTGCAAGCAAGTCTTCGCATCGTAAGGCATTGATTCATAGAGTCGTGAATAACCCTGCATTTTCAGTGATGCTTACGCAATTGATTCATCACTCAATCCAAGATTATATGGATAATTCAGTCATGAGTAAAAAAGTGCCAGGCGTTGGGCGCTTTATGAAAATGGGCAAATCCGTATTAGAAACGGTAACGGATACCAATTTAGATGACACAGTAAAACATTATTTACAAAAAAATATCATCAAGATCAGTCAACTCAGTGAGCAAGTGATTAACCAACATTTTGATGATGATAAGCTCTATCATTTCCAAGCAAACTTGTGGCATAAAATCAAAAAGCAGCCTTTAAATGTTGTGCGTAATTATGTCGAAGTAAATGATTTGCCAAATACCGTAGGTATGGGGCATGAAGTTTGGGAGCATTTGCGCCAAACGGATTATCTTCAACAACAAGTTCATGATGGTGTATATGCATGGTACATTCGTAATCAAGAACGCCCTTTTGATTTATTATTACGTGATTTAAATATTGATGAAGCATTGATTGAAAGTGAATTAAAAAATTTACTTAGTCCAATTATTCAACATCTTATTTCATCAGAACAACTCAGAACCCGTGCTCGATTCTATTTAGAGAAGTTTTATTATTCTGAGCAAACTTTAAAGATACTCAAGATAGATGATGCCTAGTCTAATTTACTTATTTTAAAACACGTAAATATCTTAATATTTACGTGTTTTTCTTAGTAAAAATATTGACCATACATAAAGGCTTGATGAGTTTAATGTATGGTATTTTTAATCAATTAAACTTTAAAAATTATAAGTCACACCCAAATTATAACGACGACCATCTAACACATAACTATATGTGGCTGTATCAATTTCCTTATCAAATACATTATAAATACCCGCAGCAATTTGAATTTGGCTGGTTGGTTTATAGTTGACTCCCATATCAATCATGCCATAGGCAGGTTTACCTTGTGACATGCTGGTACGACCTAAATAATCTGAGGTTTCACTTCTAAAGTTATAACGCCCCCACATATTCACTTGATCTGTGCTTTGCCAGTCGAGTGTGGTATTAAACATATGTTTAGGCATTTCATTTAAAGGCTTACCTTTAAACTGCCCACTTTTTTGCTCGGTATCTGTAAATGTATAGTTTGCAGTCCAGTTCAAATCAGGTGTCATTTTCCAACCAAAAGTTGCTTCAACACCACGCATATTGGCTTTATCTACATTTTCCCGTGTACGGATAAAATCAAACTGCTCGCCAAAAAGCACACATTCAGTATTTACTTTGACATCACAATTTCCTACTTCAGTAATTTTGTCTTTAAATTCACTATTAAACACAGTTAAAGAGGCATTTAAGTTTTTATTATTTGCCCAATTCAAAGACATTTCATAGTTGACACTTTTTTCAGGTTTCAGATTTTCATTACCAATAATTACCCCATTACTCAGTCCACCACCTGTTACTTGTCCCCAACCCGGCACGGTTGCTCTTAAAGCTGGTGTTTTATATCCAGTGGAAATACCCCCTTTGACAATCCATTCATTATTTAATTCCCACACCCCATAAACTTTTGGGCTCCAATGACTACCAAATTTCTCATCTTCATCCAAACGAATAGATGTTGTTAAGGTAAAAGGTTCAAAAATTCTCCAGTTATCTTCTAAAAATAATGCCCAACTATAGCGGTCTAGACTTGTGATTTTTTGACCATTGATCATTAATTGATTTCCTTGATCATCTAATTCTTCTTTTAAATATGAGCCCCCAAAACTCAGATCATGATCTCCCCAATAAAACTGATTAATTGTATTAAATGTTGTATTTACCGCTTCCATTTCCCGTGTTTTATTGTCAGTTTCTTCACGTTGAATATAAGATGATGTACGAACAGCCCCAATTTCGCCTTGATGGCTAAGTGTGTATTCTGTGCGGTAATAATCATTATAAGCATTTGTTGCAGGACCATTTTTATTGGCTTTGTCTTCAATGGTTTTTCCTACAGTACCATCACGATTTTGAATAGAACGCTGATATGTCAAATCCAGTGTATGCAAATCATTTGGCGTGAAACTTAATGTGGCACCACCTGCACGCATTCTTTGCTTTTTATAGCCACCAATAATTTCGTCTTCTTCACGATGCGAAAAAGTCCCATTAGCTTTAAACCCTAATAAATTTTCAATCAAAGCGCCAGAAACATAAGCATTTGCTTGATAGAGATTTCCAGAGTGATGATCTTCTTGCAATGTTGAATCTAATTTCACTGTACCCGTCCAGTCTTGTGAGGTTTTTTTAGTAATAATATTAATCACCCCACCCATCGCATCTGAACCATACAAACCAGACATTGGACCACGCACCACTTCAATACGTTCAATTGCACCAATTCCTGGTAACCATCCTTGCTCAATACCTGAATTATCACTATTTGGTCGTACAGCACGTGTATTTACTTTTTTACCGTCAACTAAAATGAGCGTATAAGCACTTCCCATCCCGCGAATACTAATATCACTCGAACTTCCTCCACCTGTGACCACCACACCCGGTACATCTTTTAAAGCATCGGTAACATCTCGATAGGCTTTTTTATTAATTTGCGCTTGGGTTAATACAGAAATAGAAGCAGCAGCCTTCTTAGCACTTTGTTCAAAGCCTTTTGCTGTCATTACAATTTCATCTAATTGCACGGGTGACTGAATATTACTAGAATTTTCTTGTGAATCTTCTGCATAAACATGTCCGATCATCAAGGATAGAACAGAAATGGATAGCACAGATTGGATAATACGGTTTGACATAAAAGCATCCCCCGACGTTTTAAAATGATTAAAAAAGGATAAAAAGTGTGGTTTTCGTGACTAAGTGTAACAAATAAAATCTAAATTACAATAATAATGATAATAATTCTCATTATATTAAACAGAATTTATTTTGATTTTGCCCAAAATTATTTATTTTTTGAAAATATTTTTAGGTTTATTATTTTTTTAAATAAATCATTTAAAAAACGTTAAACAAAAAAAAGCTCCTCAATCTGAGAAGCTTTTTAAACAATTTTGCTCAAAAATTATTTGAAATATGCACCATCTGCTTGACTATGGTCAGTTTGATCCACCACACGTATTAATTCAGGCACATGTTGTTTTAAAGTGGTCTCAACACCTTGTTTTAAGGTCACATCAATCGCTGAACAACCTTGGCAACCCCCACCGAATTTAAGGACAGCAGTTAAACCATGTTCTTCATCTTCCAGCACTTCAACCAACGCACAGTTACCGCCATGCCCTGCTAAACCTGGATTAATCTCGGCTTGTAACACATAAGTAATGCGCTCTTCAATCGAAGCATCTGGACCAACACGTGGAACTTTTGAATTCGGTGCACGAAACGTTAACTGCCCACCAAAACGGTCTTTATTGTAATCAATCACAGCATCTTTCAAATATGGGATAGATGGCGTATCAATGAATGCTGGAAAGTCTGCGTAATCTTGACGATAATCAGTTGGAATTACTTCTTCAGGAGCGCTATATGCCATACAACATTCAGCACGTGGCGTGCCTGCATTTTCTACAAATACACGAACGCCAATCCCTGGAGTGTTTTGCTTCTCCAACAAGTCTTTTAAATACTCTTGCGCAGTCGGAGTAATCAATAAATTTGGAAGTTCTTCTGCAACTGCAGTGTTGGTGTTCTCAGTCGACATAACTATTTCCTCAAGCTGAAGCTGCTATTTTAACTGAAGATGCGGCTAAAAGATAAAAAATCAACTAAATTTGTCGGAATTGATGTTAAAGCCTATGATTTTCTCGTGTGTAACTGCTAAATTGCTGTTAAATTGATCTTCTACCTTTACCTTATACATACTTATGCTGCATTTACCCTTTAATCATACCATCACGATTATCTTAATTACCGTGATCATTTCTCTAATTGCTTTTTCAAATCGCCAAGTTATGGATCGTCTGATCTTTTGGCCACCTGCGATTCAGCAAAAAGCGCAATATGACCGCTTTATCTCACATGGTTTTATTCATGCCGATGGTATGCATTTGCTGTTTAATATGTTTACCTTGTTTTTCTTTGGTAGCGTGATTGAAAGTTTTTATCGTCAATATTTATATGACTTAGGTTTTGTGCTGTTTTATATGGGTGCTTTAATCTTTGCAATACTTCCAAGCTATTTAAAACATAAAAATGACAGCCATTGGGCAAGTTTAGGCGCTTCAGGTGCAGTGTCTGCGGTACTGTTCGCTTATATCTTATTTCAACCTTGGAAATTAATTTTTGTCTTTTTTATCCCTGTTCCTGCGATTATTTTTGCAGTGTTATATGTGGGTTATAGTATTTGGTCAGGTAAAAAAGGCAATTCAAATATCAATCATAGTGCGCATTTGTGGGGTGCAGCTTATGGTGTGATCATGACTATTATTATTGAACCAAGAGTCATTCCAAATTTTTTAAGTCAGTTGATGCAGTTTCCCTCTTTCTAATTCTAAACAACACAATACTCATTCATTGGTTCCAATGGATGAGTATTTGCTCAGTTTTACATATCAATTTCATATTATTTGCTAAGACATATAAATACTAAAAAATTCAATTTTTATTATTTTTTTATCCTAAATCCTTCTTTTAGTCTATCTACAACCCTTTAAAACAGACCTTCATAGATGAAAAGAAAAACCATTGTTCAGCTCATTTCCATATTAGTTTTAACGCCATATCTCACAGCATGTAATGATAATAAAGACAATGACACGGCAGAAGTCATTTCCCCGAAAAGACCAAATGTGTTGTTTATTATGGCAGATGACTTAGGCTATTCTGATTTAGGTGCATTTGGTGGTGAAATCCACACACCGAATCTTGATGCACTTGCCAATGAAGGACGAATCTTATCGGATTATCATACTGCTCCTACCTGTTCACCCACGCGTTCGCAGTTAATCTCAGGTACAGATCACCATCAAGCAGGCATTGGTGCAATGGCTGAGTTAACCCCTGAACATTTACGTGATCAAGCTGGATATGAAGGGTATTTAAATAATCGCTCATTGTCCATTGCTGAAGTTTTACGTGACAATGGTTATCGAACTTATATCAGTGGTAAATGGCACTTAGGTTTAACACCTGAAACAAATGCACATGCCAAAGGGTTTGATCATTCTTTTACATTATTACAAGGCTTAGATTTACACTTCAAACATGCACCGAGTGGATATAACCGTGGTGCAACTTATACAGAAGATGGTAAAGAAGTCCCAATTTCTGCTTTACCTGAGAATTTCTTCTCGACTGACTTCTATACAGATAAGTTATTACAATACTTAGAAAATGATAAAAAATCGGATAAGCCATTTTTTGCCTATGCTGCTTATACTGCGCCACACTGGCCAATTCAAGCACCCCAACAATATAGTGACAAATATAAAGGTAAATATGACGTTGGCTATGAAATCATTCGAAATAATCGAATTGCTCGTCAAAAACAACTCGGCATTATTCCTGAAAACTTTCAAGCAGCCGAACCTTTAGACACAACCAATATTCCAAACTATCCAAAATGGAATGAATTAACAGCAGAACAAAAAGCCATTGAAGCCCGAAAAATGGAAGTCTATGCAGGCATGGTAGAGAACCTCGACTATAATATTGGTCGAATTGTGCAATATTTAAAAGCCAATGGTCAGTATGACAACACATTGATTTTCTTTGTTTCAGATAATGGCGCGGAAGGCTTTGTACGTGGCGGAGCGGATAATAAACTCTTTGATCATTCTTTAGCTGCGGTAGGTACAGATCAATCTTATCATTACATTGGACCACGTTGGGCAGAAGTGAGTGCTGCACCTTTCCACCTCTGGAAAGATACTGCAGGTGAAGGAGCAACCACAGCCCCTGCACTCATTAAACTTCCAAATCAAAAACAAGCTCAAAGCCACTATCATGGTTTTGCTTCTGTACTTGATATATTGCCAACCGTATTAGATTTCGCACAAATCAATCTACCGAAGGATCAATACAAAGGACGGAAAATTAACAATCCGACAGGCTACTCTTGGAAAGCAACCTTAGAAAATAAACAAGCTTCTATCCGTCCTGATAACTTTAGTTTTGCAGATGAACTACATGGAAGTAAATATGCCAAACAAGGCGATTGGAAAATTGCATTACAAGCAAAAAGCAATTTAGGAACAGGTCAATGGGAACTGTATAATCTTAAGAATGATCGTGGAGAACGTAATAATCTTGCGTCTACACATCCTGAACAAGTTGCTAAACTTGTAGAAGTATATAATAAATACACACAACAAAATGGTGTATTGGAATATCAAAAATAATGCGTAAACTTCCAATATTCTGGATCAGTTGCAGCCTGTTTTTGACAGGTTGTAACTTTTCACATTCAGATAAAAAATCAACATCTAATACAGCCAAAACCACACATTCAGTGAGTTTAGGCTCAATGACTAAATGTAAAAACTATTCAGGTTTACCTAAAAACTGGTTAAAAGATCCTCATGCTGGCATGGTTTGGATTGAAAAAGGGCACGTTCAACTGGGTTCAAATCTTGCCTATCCCGATGAGATCAATCATGGCGAGAAAAATCGTAAAGTGAATGGTTTTTGGATTGATCAAACTGAAGTCACTGTCGCCCAATTTTCAAGTTTTGTCAGCGCGACGCATTATCAAACAGATGCAGAAAAACAAAATGAAGCTGCTGTTTTTAGCCCAGATCCCACAAAACCTCAACAATGGTGGCAACTCAAATCAGGTTATACATGGAAAACCCCAAATGGTAAAACTGGTCAAAAACCACACCCTGCTGAGCCAGTTCGCTATGTAACCAAGAATGATGCTGAACATTATGCAGCGTGGTTAAATCATGAATTACCTGATGAAATTTCATGGGAATATGCAGCCAAAACCTCAACCTCACAAGATGTTGCCATGCATCATGAACCTCAAAATACTGAACACCAACCTATAGCAAATTATTGGCAAGGTGAATTTCCTTTTGAGAATTTAAAACAAGATCAATTTGAAGGCATTGCACCTGTAGGCTGTTTTCCAGCCAATGCGTTTCAACTGTATGACATGATTGGGAATGTTTGGGAATGGACATCTTCACCATACACAGGTGCACATGATGAACACATGGGAAATTATCGTCATTTAAGACAACAACACATACATGCACAAAACTTTGTAATTAAAGGCGGCTCATTTTTATGTGCCAATAATTATTGTGCTCGTTTTAGAGCCAGTAGTCGTCATCCACAAGAACTCGATTTAGCCACAACGCATGTGGGATTCAGAACGATTGTCAAAAATTAAATAAAAATGCTTGTAGTATAAAATACAAGCATTTTCAAAAAAGTAGTGAAAAAACTTAGAAGGTATAGCCCATGTTGACCATGAAACCTTTTAAGTCATTGTCAGTGTAGGTATAGGTTGCTCCAATACGATAATCTGAAATCCACGCATTGGGTTTAAGGTTTTTAAAGCCAATGGATGCAGAAATGTCATGTGACACTTCAGTGTAAAGTTCATCGCCATGAAAATCTGTACGAGCCAAAGAGACTTTTGCAATCAATGGACTATTGTTGATACTACGTTTTAAGACTTGGCTATATTCCACACCATTACGAAGTACAGTATTTTTTAAATCATAATGGGTTTCATAATCACCAATTTTGATAGAGTCAGTTTTATATACCGTTGCCATGTTGATGATATTAATCGATGCATCCCAACTTAAAGGAAACTGTAGATTACTCACTAAACCACCACCATAAATGATGGCAGCCGAACCTAAATCCTCTGAACCAGTTGCACCCACACGTACTTGTGGCATAACAAACCAAGTTAGATCTTTATTTTCATAAGCTTTAACGTTTACACCCAAGCCCAAATTGAAACTCGCAGAATATGCACCTTCTGTATCCACCAAAGTAATTGGCGCATCAATGGCTAAACCGACTTTATCGCCTGCAAACCAATGGCTATAACTGATGGGCAAATTATAAACGTCCACACCATAATCCCCTTGGGTATAACGTCCAAAACGTGGTGCAATACCAAAACTTGTCCGTGAGCCTTCAGTTTTTACACCAAATGCGTGATCTGAAGTCATATCAGACATCGCATCTGTGGTATTGACTGTCATTGTACTCATTAAGCTATTTGGATTACCTGCAACAGGATCAATGGCTGTGTTTTTTACCCATTCTTTGGTGAGTGCTTTTAAAATATAATGGTCTTGACCTTTAAGCGCATCTAGAAAAGCATCTTTGGCTTGCTCACGTGTTCCCCCTACCTCACCATAAACTTTTTGAATCCCTAAAGCTGGAATGCTGAATTTGAGTTGTGATGAATCTTTTGCAAACTCTAATTGCGTATTCACACCTCTTAGATTTAATGCAGAATGCGCATATGTGGTTTCTGTATAATTTGGAAATAACTGCTTCATATTGACTGATGCATATTGATCAATTGCATCGCTGATATTGTTATATCCTTGTGTTTGATAACGTCCTTGATCTACATTAATTTGCGCAGTAAATATATATTTTGCTTGTACATTACTCATAACAAAAAGCGCTAAACCACTAACCAGATATGCCCCGAATTGAATTTTCATAAATTTCTCACAGATTCTTAGATCAAATTTCCCCACGCTCAATGTATTGTTTTATAAAAATACTTCTATTCCTCAAATGAGGTATTTAGCTTTAAATTTGCTAAAAAACTTATATAATTTGAAATAATTTCCAAATTTTTATTCAGCCTTACAGTATTTTAAATTACTTAACTATTTACATATTTATTCAAAAAACTCGTTATTCTTTTTTGAAATTTAAGGTATTTATATAGGATTATTGAGATAAAAAAGGGAATGAATATGAAAAAAATACTCAGCTTATGGACTGCTGTTATTGTCTTTTCACTCAGTGCTTGTGCTGTACATACGCCAGCAGGAAGTGTTGTGGTTGACCCAGATGGTCATTATCATGATCGAGGAGATCGCGGTGATTTTTGTCCACCAGGACAAGCTAAGAAAGGACGTTGTTAAATTTTTGAGCCTCACTATTTAGAGGCTTTTTCATAACTTGAATTTCAAAATATTTTATTGAAAAGTGCTCTATTTTGGCAGATATTGCTACCGTATATTTAAACCTGACGTGGATAATGTATACATCTGTATATTAATGACGAAAAAATAGAGATTTTTTGCATGTCTACTTCATTTGACGGTTTACAATTCCCCATCCACCCTGACACCCAAAAAGCAAGTTCTTCAAGTACAGGAAAAGAAATTATTGCAGCAGCGCTTTCTTTGGTGGATGAGGTCAGCTCACAAAATGCTTTAAATGAAAAAAATTGGCGTAAAAATTATCCTCGGCATTTTAAAACCTTAGTTGCGCATGGGATTCGTTCAGTGAATGCGCCCATCACCATCGCAAAACAAGGTTTAGCCGAAGCACAAAATCGTTTTGAATTTTATCGAAATGGACAATGCTATCGTCTAAAAGATGTCATGCAAGTGCCCAATATTCAAACATTCCATACATTTAAATATCAAGGACAAAGCACGGCTTCACCTGAATGGTACGTGCCTTATCATGGTCAAAAACTGCAAGGGCAAGCCTTACTTGATCAAATCCAAATTTGGGAAAATCATGGCATTGTTGAAACTAGCCATGCCGATGCCTTACGGGAAGTGATTGCACATCCTGAATGGTTTGATTTGTCTGATCGTTCTATGGTGTTATTTGGCGCAGCATCCGAAGCAGGTCCCTTAACTTGGCTTGCCAAATGGAAAGCCAACATCATTGCCATTGATTTACCAAATGCCAAAGTTTGGGAAAAAATCCTCAGTACCATACAGCAAGGCAATGCGACATTATATGCACCTACTACAGCACCATTGACTGGAGATATTGAAATAAATGAATTAAAAAATAAACTAGGCGCAAACCTACTTACCCAAACACCCGAAATCGCACAATGGTTAGCGCAAAATCCGAATACTTTAGATTTAGCTGCAATTGCCTATTTAGATGGTGAAAAACACGTACGTGTGTCGATGGCAATGGACAGCATCATGAGCCATGTCAGCGCACAAAAACCAGATACATCATTGATGTATATGTGTACGCCTACCGATGTCTATGCTGTGCCTAAAGACGTCATTCAAGCGTCTACGCAAAAATACCACCAACGTTCAAAAATTGAAAAATGGTTAAGTAAAAGCGTTGCAACCGCATCTATGAAACATTTTTTTAGACATAATAGTCAGCAATTAATCAACTCCGACAATGGAAAAAGTTATGGTATTGCCGATTGTTTAGTGATTGAGCAAGGGCCAAACTATGCTTTAGCCAAACGTATCCAACAGTGGCGAGCAACTTTAGCACGTCATCATGGGCAAAAAGTCAGTATTAATATTGCTCCTTCCACTACCACAGTTTCTGTGACTAAAAATCCATTACTCAAAGCTGCATTTAATGGGGCAAGTTTATTTGATGTAGAAGCTTTTGCACCTGAGACGACCAATGCCTTAATGGCAGCATTATGGGTTCATGATTTAAAAAATCCAACCTCAGTGGCAAATCCTGAAACGCAGATTGAACATCCTTTGGAATTAATCATGGAAGGTGCAAACCATGGTGGCTTATGGCGTGTCGCATATTTGGCTCGTACCGCCCTGCCTTTTGCAGCAATTTATGGCTTTGCCAATGACAAATTACCCATCAAACAAGTACTTGGAAAATTTAAAAAATAATCCTATAAAAAACGCTGCGATTGCAGCGTTTTTTATTGAACTTCAAACATTCATCTCGTTATTAAAATACTTTTAATAACAACCAATACAAAGCACCTGATAAACAGATCGTTGCGGGTAATGTGAAAATCCAAGCGGAAAGAATGGTTTTAACGGTATTAAAGTTTAGACCTGATTTATTTGCAACCATAGTCCCTGCTACAGCAGAGTTTAAAACATGCGTTGTAGAAACAGGCATACCAAAACCATCAGCTGCTGCAATTGTCGACATCGCCACAAGTTCAGCTGACATCCCTTGACCATAGGTCATATGATGTTTACCAATACGCTCACCCACAGTAACCACAATACGCTTCCAACCCACCATTGTGCCTAGACCAAGTGCCAATGCTACGGCTACTTTCACCCAAGTCGGAATATACTGTAGGAATGAATCAAGATTCTTACGATACTCTTTCACTGTTTTTGCTTGTGCTTCATCCATTTTTGGCAATTGCTCAGCTTTATCCAAACGTTTAAAAGCTGTTGTACTTAAGTACATATCATTACGCAACGATGAAACTTCAGACTCAGGAATATCTTTTAAGTCACCAAATTTACCAACACGCTCACCCAAATGATCAGTCAAACTTGCCAAAGCAGGCACAACTTCAGGTGTGATTTCTTTGGTTTGAATATATTTGGTAATGGTATTACGTGCTTGCTCATCTGGAATATCTGAATGCTGTGCATAGATTGCAGATGCTGTCTGTTCAGATAGTTGAGAGAAAGATTGTAAATGTTGCTGATCTAAGTTCTTATTCAAAGAATATGCCAATGGTACTAAACCGATCAAAATCAACATGATCAACCCCATACCTTTTTGACCATCGTTTGAACCATGCGCAAAACTCACCCCTGTACATGTGAAAATCAAAATCGCACGAATCAAAGGCGGTGGCGGCTTATTACCTTGTGGTGGTTGGAATAACTCCAATTGTTTCTTGAAAATCTTTTTCACAATCAAGAACACAACAGCAGCAAAGGCAAAACCAATCAATGGAGAGAACAATAAAGCCTTACCCACTTTCATGACTTGATCCATGTCTACACCACTTGCACCACTTGCCGAGTGCAAAATGTAGTTCATGATTCCCACACCTAAAATCGAACCAATTAACGTATGTGAGCTTGACGCTGGGATGCCTAAGAACCAAGTGCCTAAATTCCATAAGATCGCTGCAATCAACATGGCAAAGACCATGGCAAAGCCAGCACCACTTCCCACATTCATAATGAGTTCAACAGGCAGTAATGCGATGATGCCATAAGCTACCGCACCACTTGCCACCATAACCCCAAGAAAGTTACAGAAACCAGCCCACATCACTGCAACAGGCGCAGGCAATGCATTGGTATAGATGACCGTTGCGACAGCATTGGCTGTATCATGGAAACCATTTACAAACTCAAAACCCAACGCAATAAATAAAGCAGTCGCAAGCAATACAACCGAATATAAGCTTAAAGGCGGCACATGCGCCAAATCAGCAGAAAGCTGAACACCGATATAAATAAGTGTTGAAATAATAATCGTAAGAAACACCGGCATAAAAAACTTTGGTGTCGGAACATGAACATTCGTCGACTTATTTGGAGTCGATGAGTGTGATGCATCTGAAACGGGAGGTAAATTAGAATTCATGCAGACGGTTTAAGCGGATAATAAAATGCGCTTATTGTTCAATTAAATTGTGACAATTATATGACAAATAACTATCATATAAAGCAACATTTTTGCTGAATCATATATATTAAGAATCACAACAAATCATGAAAAAATTAATTTAAATATTTAAATTCAAATACTTAAATAATTTTAATTAGCATTTAAGCACACTTTTCATTGTTTTTAGCTCTTGAAATATTTGTAATATTTGCAATAAAAAATTGCAGATTATTTTTTTGGGCGAAGCAATTTACACTTAGAGCATGACATTTACATGAATATTCAAGAACAAATACATTTATTTTTCTCAAAAATTGCTGATAAAAGGGCAGCAAAAAAATAATTTAAGCCCCTCTAAGCATGAATAACAATAAAACTGATGTGAATTCTGCTAACATATATGCCGATTTTATATTCCATCGGATTGGGTTATTTATGTCCACGCTTACCACTCTAAAAGAGCTACTGGCTCAACGGATTCTGATTATTGATGGTGCTATGGGTACCATGATTCAGCGTCATAAACTTGAAGAAGCCGACTATCGTGGTGAGCGTTTTGCCGATTGGGCTTCGGACTTAAAAGGCAACAATGACCTTTTGGTATTGACCCAACCACAAATCATTCAAGGCATTCATGAAGCGTATTTAGATGCAGGCGCAGATATCATTGAAACGAACTCGTTCAATGGTACACGTGTCTCTATGTCTGACTATCACATGGAAGACCTCGTCCCTGAGATCAACCGTGAAGCAGCACGTATTGCCAAAGCAGCTTGTTTGAAATACTCAACGCCTGATAAACCACGTTTTGTGGCAGGTGTGTTGGGGCCAACATCACGTACCTGTTCAATTTCACCGAATGTGAATGATCCTGCTTTTCGTAACATTACTTTTGATGAACTCAAAGAAAACTATATTGAGGCTGCACATGCCCTCATCGAAGGTGGTGCAGATATTCTGCTGATTGAAACAGTTTTCGACACTTTAAACTGTAAAGCAGCGATTTTTGCAGTCAAAGAAGTCTTTCATCAAATCGGTTATGAATTACCACTAATGATTTCAGGCACGATTACCGATGCTTCAGGGCGTACTTTGACAGGTCAAACGGCAGAAGCGTTCTGGAACTCAGTACGTCATGGTGATTTGTTGTCGATCGGTTTTAACTGTGCGCTCGGTGCTGATGCTATGCGCCCACACGTAAAAACAGTATCTGATGTTGCAGATACTTTTGTTTCAGCACATCCAAACGCAGGTTTGCCAAATGCGTTTGGTGGTTATGATGAAACTCCTGAACAAACCGCAGCATTCTTAAAAGAGTTTGCGGAAAGTGGTTTGATCAATATCACAGGCGGTTGCTGTGGTACCACGCCTGATCATATCCGCGCCATTGCCAATGCTGTAAAAGATATTAAACCACGTCAAGTGCCTGAGACTAAACCTGCATGTCGTTTGAGTGGTTTAGAGCCATTTAACATTTATGATGATTCTTTGTTTGTGAATGTCGGTGAGCGTACCAACGTTACAGGTTCAAAGAAATTTTTACGTTTAATCCGTGAAGAAAACTTCGCTGAAGCTTTAGACGTTGCCTTGCAACAAGTGGTTGCAGGTGCGCAAGTGATCGACATTAACATGGATGAAGGGATGCTCGACTCGCAAGCTGCGATGGTGCATTTCCTTAATCTGGTGGCTTCTGAACCTGAAATTTCCAAAGTGCCAATCATGATCGACTCATCTAAATGGGAAATCATTGAAGCAGGTTTGAAATGCGTTCAAGGTAAGCCTGTGGTGAACTCGATCTCGCTCAAAGAAGGCTATGACGAATTTGTGCATAAAGCACGTTTATGTCGTCAGTATGGTGCAGCCGTGATTGTTATGGCATTTGATGAAAATGGTCAGGCAGATACTGCGGCACGTAAAAAAGAAATTTGTAAACGCTCTTATGATGTATTGGTCAATGATGTTGGCTTCCCTGCTGAAGACATTATCTTTGACCCGAACGTATTTGCTGTGGCAACAGGGATCGAAGAACATAACAACTATGCAGTAGATTTCATTGAGGCGACTGGCTGGATCAAACAAAACCTGCCACACGCCATGATTTCAGGTGGTGTATCCAACGTTTCATTCTCATTTCGTGGTAATGAACCTGTACGTGAAGCGATTCACTCGGTATTCCTTTATCATGCCATCAAGCAAGGCATGACCATGGGGATCGTCAATGCTGGTCAAATGGCGATTTACGATGATATTGACCCTGAACTAAAAGCTGCGGTTGAAGATGTGATTCTGAATCAGAATCAAGGTGAAAGCCAACATGATGCCACTGAAAAATTGCTTGAAGTTGCAGAAAAATATCGTGGTCAAGGTGCAGCACAAAAACAAGTTGAAAACCTCGAATGGCGTAATGAGAGTGTAGAAAAACGTCTGGAATATGCCTTAGTCAAAGGCATCACGACTTTTATTGATGAAGATACTGAAGAAGCTCGCTTAAAATCCAAACGCCCTCTCGATGTGATCGAAGGCCCACTGATGGACGGCATGAACGTGGTTGGCGACTTGTTTGGTTCAGGTAAAATGTTCTTACCACAAGTGGTCAAATCTGCCCGTGTAATGAAGCAAGCTGTAGCTTGGTTGAACCCATTCATTGAAGCTGAAAAATCTGGCGGTCAGTCTAAAGGTAAAGTCCTGATGGCAACCGTAAAAGGCGATGTACATGATATTGGTAAAAATATCGTGGGTGTGGTTTTAGGCTGTAATGGTTATGACATCATTGACTTGGGCGTAATGGTACCTGCTGAGAAAATTTTGCAAACCGCAATTGATGAAAATGTCGATATTATCGGTTTGTCAGGTTTAATTACACCATCGCTGGATGAAATGGTTTTTGTTGCCAAAGAGATGCAACGTAAAGGTTTTAACATTCCTTTATTGATCGGTGGCGCAACCACCTCTAAAGCACATACTGCGGTAAAAATCGACCCGCAATATTCAAATGATGCAGTGATCTATGTTGCCGATGCTTCTCGTGCAGTCGGTGTGGCAACCACATTATTGTCCAAAGAAATGAAGCCTGCTTTCGTTGCTGAACATCGCGCTGAATATGCAAAAGTGCGTGAGCGTATTGCCAATAAACAACCGAAAGCAGCAAAATTGTCTTATGCTGAGTCTATTGAAAATGGCTTAAAAATTGATTTTGCAGCCAACAAACCTGTGAAGCCAAACTTCATCGGAACGCAAACCATCACCAATTATCCATTGGAAACTTTGGTGGAATACTTCGACTGGACACCGTTCTTTATTTCTTGGAGTTTGGCAGGTAAATTCCCTGCAATCCTCAACGATGAAGTAGTCGGTGAAGCTGCGACTGATTTGTATAACCAAGCCCAAGCAATGTTGAAAGACATTATTGACAATAAACGCTTTGATGCGCGTGCAGTGTTTGGTATCTACCCTGCTAACCGTTCTGCTGCGGATTCGGTTGAAGTTTATACAGAAGATGGGCAAGCTGTGACGCATACTTTCCATCATTTGCGTCAGCAGTCTGACAAAGTGACAGGTAAACCAAACTTGTCTTTGGCTGACTTTATTGCGAGCAAAGATCAAGCTGAGGACTGGTTAGGTGGTTTCACCGTGTCGATCTTTGGTGCAGAAGAAATGGCGCATGAGTTCAAAGCCAAAGGTGATGACTACTCTGCGATTCTTGCGCAATCTTTAGGTGACCGTTTTGCAGAAGCTTTTGCGGAACATTTGCATGAGCGTATCCGTAAAGAGTTCTGGGGTAACCAAGCATCTGAAACCTTAAGTAATGAAGAGTTGATTAAAGAGAAGTATGTCGGGATTCGCCCAGCACCAGGTTACCCTGCTTGTCCTGAGCATTCTGAAAAAGCATCTTTGTTTGACTGGTTAGGTTCTACTGATAAGATCGGTACGCAGTTGACCACAAGTTTTGCGATGTGGCCACCTTCTTCTGTGAGTGGTTTCTATTATGCAAACCCTGAAAGCCAATACTTTAACGTGGGTAAAATTGCTCAGGATCAGCTTGAAGATTATGCGCAGCGTAAGGGTTGGAAAATGGATGAAGCGAAGCGTTGGTTAGCGCCGAATTTGGATGATTCGGTTCAGTAATTTTTTCTACTTCAAAATTAATCCCCCTAAATCCCCCTTTTGCAAAGGGGGACTTTCGCGTATCCAATGAATTATGTGAGAGCTCCTCCCTTTTTTAAAGGGAGGTTGAGAGGGATTAAATAAAATCGGAAATAAGGGGGCTTTTCAAAGTATCGAAATTGAATCCAATTTCATTATATTTAATTAACCTAGCATTTTTTATTAAAAAACCACTATCATATTGATCCTTAAATAAATTTGATTTTAAATCATTCTTAAGAATAAACTCTTCCTCAAAAGACTTAAACTGTATTGTACCAATCATTAATTCTAAAAAACCATTAAGAGAAATTACTACATCATAGTCATTTATAGTTTGATCTACTTTTAAAACTGTTGTTTCAGAGCACTGAAAATTAAAATAATAGTCTTCCTTATGTACATCTTGATCAATCCATATACAGGCTAAATTTTGAGATGTTATATATGGAAACATATTATATTTTTCATCAGCCTTTAATGTTTTATAACCTGCTAAACAACTTTGTATTTCTCTCAAACTAAAACCAAAAGTTGTTTCAGTTTTTTTTGACTTTATATTATATCCTATTGAACCATTTCCATATTTATTCTTTGATAACAATAAATTTTTTGCATTTACGGGTGATCTAATTACTTCAGGTAAACTTTCAATAATTTTACCAAATAGTATTTCTAACTCTTGCTTTTCTCTCGTACCTGAGCAAAATATTCTATATTTAACATCATTGCCTCTATCATAAATTCCCGTCCTGCTTTCAATCCAAATTCCAATAATAAATCCAACTTTAACTTTTTGTTTTAAATAAGCAGTACAAACAGACTCAAATGTTGAATATTGCCTACCACCATATTTTTTTGTCTAAAAAGCTGATAATCACCATCACAAACAATAAAACCCTTAAAACCATCATAGAAACTTATCTGCTTGTAATGTTTATTAAGTGTGTTATAGAGAGTTGTATTTCTATCATCTTCAGATACGGTATAACTAGAATGATGCGCTGTAGAGAATTTATCATTCAAACTGACTCTTAAACTGAAACATAATCCTTTATAATCACCTAGATCCTTAAAATCATAATATAATTGATCTAATTTAAGTTTGTTTTTAATCTTTTCGTGAAAACACCCTAAAATATCTTTAGGCAATTTCAAATCAATTGATTTTCCATTCCTATTTTCTGTACAAATATCCTCAATATCAAGATGACATGAAAAATTAGTTAATCCCAGATTTGAAAAATATTTATAAATTAATAACTGTAACTCTCCAATCCTATTATTATCATGTTTATTGTGATCAGAAATACATTTTATATCTGCTAAGAAATCAAATTTATGATTGGTAAAAAGTATGTCTGGCTTAAAACCAGTACCATTTCCACTATAATCTTTTTCTAATTCAATATTTCCTAATTTAGATAATTCTGCTGAAATTACAATTTCCCACATCGCATCTAATGCTTGCTTATCATTTGAGTTAAGCATTTGTAATAGTTGTTTGATGTTACTATTTTTATCTCTTATCAAGTCAATGCATTCTTGTATATAAAGTCTTGAAAAAATCATAGTTTAGATAGCTTTAATTTATTAAAATTTATTTTCTGATACTTTGAAGACTTGTTCAACCCCCATCACCTGCCCATTATAAAATCTCAGCACATTTAATCCCAACTGCGCTAAAGCTTCATCCCTGATCCGATCAGCCTCTAACCCATCTACTGTATAGTGCTGACTACCATCACATTCAATGACCAAATTGGCAGCAGGACAGTAAAAATCTACAATGAAATTTAAAATTGGTTTCTGCCGATAAAACTGCAAACCTAAAATTTGCTTATTCCGAAGTTTTGACTACAATAACTTTTCAGCCTCAGTCATATTATTTCGCAGATCACGAGATGCCTGTTTTAAACTCTTATTATACGGTTTCATTATTTTTATTATCCCAATAGATTTAGTCCTCCCTTTCAATAAAACATTCAACTAAAAAGGAGGAAAATATCTTTTAAGCGATTAATTATTTTCTAAAATTCGACAGTAAAGTATCCGTAATCGCATTATTATGCTTCACCACTTTGGTCTTTTTCGCTTTAGCTGAATTGTCTTCTACTCGCTCAATTTTGGTCGCTTTTAACTTGCCATTATTTTCAACCACAACAAACTTCACACGCTCATTACGCTTTGGTTCACCATCTGCCAGTGGAAAATCAGAAATATGAAAAAAAATATCTTGTTCAAGTCCACCAATAAAACCAAAACCTTTATCAGCATGATATTGTTTAATTTTACCTTGTTGAAATTCAGCTTTCATACATTCGCCCTAGCATTACATAATTACCTTATTATACCTATCTTAAAAATTAATCAGATAGAAATAAGCTATATAGCAAAATAAAAACCAATAACTCTTTATTATTTTGCTCCAAGCCGATCTACAAATAACACACCATTCAAATGATCAACTTCATGTTGCACAATTCGAGCTGGAAAACCTGAAAATGTCGTTTCGACTTGTTCACCATGCAAACTAAAATATCGCACTGCGATCTGTTCAGCACGACAAACTTGTCCACGCTCATCAGGTACACTCAAACATCCCTCTTCACCTAAAACTGTTTGTTGGGAAAATGATAAAATTTCAGGATTCACCATCACTACAGCATCCATCTCTGGTGCATCTGGATAGCGAGGATTTGGACGAGATGCCACAATGATGATTCTTTTGGAAATATACACTTGTGGTGCAGCGATGCCGACACCATTTCTCTGTAACATTGTGGCATGTAAGGCAGCAGCCAATTGTTGCAGCCACTCACTAGCAAATTCAGTTTCAGCAACAGATGCAGCAACAAGCGTTAAAACAGCTTCTCCACGTTGTGCAACAGGTAAAATCACCGACATAACTTTTCTCTTGTTTTAAATCAAAATCATCTAGGCAACATACTTTTTCAAATAGATAAAGAATGAGCTGTTTTTAAGTATAGCTTCAGTTAGATACGTCATACTGATTTTTTCAGCAAAGCATAGCGAAAAAATGAATGTCAGCGTTTTATTATTAGGCGTGTTATTTAGCTCGATTGGCTTAGGTTATTTTATTTACGGTAAGAAACAACAGCATACAATGGCGCTAGTTTGTGGAATCGTGTTAATGGTCTACCCTTATTTTATTGAAAATATTACTTTATTAATTGTTGTGGGTATTGTCGTCATGAGCATACCAAAATTCATTAAATTATGAATAGAGCGCTTACAATATCATAAATTCTCTTGATTTATTTTAAGTAAAATTAATATCTTAAATCAATTTCATCATAGTAGCGCACCTGATTTCTGCCTTGTTTTTTGGCAAAATATAATGCCTGATCTGCTTGCCTTAACACCATTTCTTTAGTCTTATTTTGCTCAGACACAGCCACACCAAAACTGGCAGTTACATGTAATTTATGTTGTAAATCTAACAGTATCGGCTCTTGCTCTATTCCTTGTCGGCATTGTTCAGCAATCTGTATTGCTTGTTGTTGGGTTTTATTTTGCAAGATTAATAAAAACTCTTCTCCACCAAAACGTCCCGCCATATCTTGTTCACTCAAATGTAAATCAAGAATCTTGGCAACTTTGGTCAGCACCACATCCCCGATATCATGCCCATAATTATCATTAATATTTTTAAAATGATCCAAGTCAAGTAAAACTAAGGCATAGGCTTGTTTTTCAAATTGCATCAGAGTTAGGCGTTGTGCAAGACTACGGCGATTAAAAATATTAGTAAGTGGATCAATCAAACTCATGCTTTGAATTTGTGCTTCACGGTTACGCCACTGTGTCAGTAAAACTTCAAAAAGGATAATAGAAAAAAGAAAAATGGGAAAATATAGGATTAACATACTATACATCCAAAATGAATTTTCCGATAAATTACTGCCATTTAGTTCATGGCTAAATAAAGGTGCATATGGAATTTGTTTTAAACTGGTTAACACAATGCTGAGTAACATAAAAATGCTAATCGGAATCGCAGCGCTATAAATGATTTTACGATCAAATAAAACCACACCCACTGAAATGAGGCTGATATAACCGCCAATGGTTGCAGGGCTCATAATCCCAACATTAAAACCGCCATAAATTAAGGTTGAACCAAAATATAAAATCGCAAAATAAGGAAAATACTGTTGTATATATTTATTTTTTTGAAATTTCCAACTGATCACTGCCAAACAGATAAATGAAATCAAAATACCCAATGAAATACTCAGATGAGATTCATATAAATCAGCATTCATCCAATGTGTTAATGTCGGAATATTAAAAACACATAAGTACCATACGATCCATAATATGTAGACCAAGGCACCCAGTGTCATCACCAGACAGCATTTTGTGAGGGTATTCCAGTTTAAAATGATATTCCCGTTCATAAATTCACTGAGTTTCCCCACGCTTTCATTTGAGTCTGTCCTATTTATTTCTATTTCTTATATCATTTTTGCCTATCTATAAATAGACAAAATAAAGTTGCACCGTCATGCATAGAAAATCATAAAAAACACTTATGTCGCATTATGAATAAGCTTATGTTAAATACAAATCAAATTTTTATTTAATTTGATCACTATATCACATATAAAATAATACACTTTTCAAATTAAACCATTCATTTAATTTCTTAATTGAGCCATCTTATAATTTATAATATTTATTCAATCGCTGTAAATCATTTAAAGCAATTTATTTCGTACCTGTATATATTTTAATGGGTTGATGACATTCGATTATTAAATATAAATCTCGATATTCAATTAAAATATCAAATTCATCAGCGCCATTGTCCAGACCTGTGACCGTCCATATTGTTCCTGTAGGAAAGTCATTTAACCATCTTGCTTTATAAAAATCAGAAACCGAATCAAAATCTATAAATCGTTCAGGCTGCGCTTGAATTTTCTCCGCAAGGATTTGAAATTTTTTCTTTTGTATGGAAATAAAATCAATCAGCATTTAGCGATAACCTGAAGCATTAAGCACTTGTTTATTTTTAACTTGTGTCCATTGCCACCAGCCAAAAGCTGCCATTAATACAAATGCAGCATATAAAGCTGCGGTCAAATATAAATCTTTATGTAGGAACATTCCGACATATATAATATCAACAAATACCCAAAGCACCCATGTTGCAATATGCTTTCGACTAGTCCAATAGGTTGCGAGCAAACTAAATGCAGCCAGTTGTGAATCTAACCACGGCAAAGCAGCATCAGTAAAATGATGTAATGCCCAACCAAACAGGAAACCACCGACTGCTGCCAAAACCATTTGTATAATGACCAATTGCACCGAAATAGGAACGATACGGATCTCATGATCTTGCTGTTTGCCTTTGAGCCAATGATAAAAACCATAGAAATTCACCACCATAAAGAAAAACTGTAAAATGGTTTCTCCATACAATTTAAATTCAAAGAATAAATAGGCATATAAAACAAAAGCTAAAAAGTTAAAAAACCAACACCACATATTTCGTTTTATGGTTAAAGCCACACCGATGACACTAATGATCACGGCAAATATTTCTAATCCTGACATGTTGGGCTACCCATAAAACGAGGTGTTCATTATGAAAAAAAATCGGTCAAATGCAAACTATTTTACAAAGCTTGAGCTGAAAATACTTAGATTTAATAGCAATACCTATTCGCCAAATAAACCTGGATTAGAAATTAAAATTGACAGTTTTCTAACGTTCGTTTAAAAATATAAAAAATAACCAACCACAAAAACCAAAAGTGAGAAAAACAATGTCAAATACTCAAGGAAAAGTGAGCCGAGAAATTCGTGGTCATATTTTTTTAATTGGCTTAGATCGTGCCAATAAGCGAAATGCTTTTGATAGCCATATGATTCAAGACCTTTCCCTTGCTTTAACAGAATATGAAAATAATCCTGAATTACGTTGTGCGGTCATTTTTGCGCATGGTGATCATTTTACCGCAGGCTTAGATTTGGTTGAGTTACAACCTAAACTTGCCGATGGTGTGTTCAGCTTTAGTGATGAGATGGTCAATCCTTGGGGAACTGTGGGACGACAACGTACTAAACCTTTAGTGACTGCGGTACAAGGTTATTGTTATACCGCAGGTATTGAGTTGATGTTGAACTCGGACATTGTCGTTGCCAATGAAAATACTCAATTTACACAAATAGAAGTACAACGTGGCATCTTACCTTTTGGTGGTGCAACTGTACGTTTTATACAAGCAGCTGGTTGGGCGAAAGCTATGAAATATGTTCTAACAGGTGACTTATTCTATGCGCAAACTGCTTATGAAATGAATCTAGTGACCGAAGTGGTTGAAGGCAATAATCAATTAATTCGTGCCATTGAGTTGGCTGAACGTATCGCACAAGCAGCACCTCTGGCAGTACAAGCAGCGCTCAAATCTGCACACCAAGCATTTTTACAAAGTCCTGAAGCTGCATTTGCAAATTTACAAGGATTGCTCAATCCACTACTCAGTTCTGAAGATGCACAAGAAGGCGTAAATGCCATGTTAGAGCGTCGAGCACCTCAATTTAAAGGCAAGTAATTGATTTAGATAAATTTTATTGAAATAAAGTTGAGTGAAGTAATTTAAAATAGAGAAATGACGATGCAAAATCTACAACGACAAACTGAAATACTGGGTTTTGATACTGAAAAAGTTTCCTTGAATGCGTTAGATGGCTATGTTTTAAGTGGTGTGGTGTATTCTCCAACCACAGTCACGACCAAAGCCAAAATCATTCTTGCCAGTGCAACAGGTGTCCCACAAGGTTTTTATCGTCGTTTCTCTGAATATATGACTCAATATGGCTATCAAGTCCTGACTTTTGATTATCGTGGCGTGGGTAAATCTGCTCCAGAACACCTCAAAGGTTTTGAAATGTCCTATCTCGATTGGGGTAAGTTTGATCTGGCAGGTGCAATTGAGTATTTCTCAGATGAGCAACATCCGCTATTTGTTGTCGGGCATTCTTATGGTGGACAGGCTTTAGGTTTAACACCCAACCATAGCAAGGTTACTGCTATGTATTGCTTGGGTACAGGTGCAGGTTGGCATGGGTATATGCCATTTAAAGAGCGCATGAAAGTTCAAGTGATTTGGAACATCGTGTTTCCACCCATCGTCGCATTCACAGGCTATCTGCCGTGGAGTAAGCTAAACATGGGGTCAGATTTACCTAAAGGGGTTTATCAACAATGGCGCAAATGGTGTAAAAATCCGACTTATTTCTTTGCTGATCCTGAACAAGCAGAGCTTAAAGATTTATATGCCCAAGTCAAAACACCAATTTATGCCGTGGCAGCCTTAGATGATGATTGGGCATTGCCAAGTTCACGGCATGCTTTTATGCAACATTATCAAAATGCAGAAATGCATTATATCGATATCGATGCCAATAGCTTTGGCTTAAAACAGATTGGGCATATGGGTTATTTTCGTCAAGGCTCAGAAGCCATTTGGGATCAAATCCTACATACTTTTGACCAACTTATTCATCGTTAAGTTTTTATTTCTTTTATGGAAAATCATGCGCCCGCAAAAGCTCACGACACCTCAAATCCTACAACGTTGTGCTTTACAATTTAAAATACATGGCTACGCAAGCACCAGTATGGAGATGTTGGCAAAAGCGTGTGGGTTAACTAAGGCTGCTTTTTATTATCATTTTCCCAATAAAGAAGCTTTGTTACTTGAAGTGTTACAACATACTCATCAGTATTTAAAAAAACATTTATTTCAAATTGAACTGTCGGGCAATACACAAATCGTGATGCTGTTTGAACAAATGCACCAACGTGCTGTTGAGTTTTTTAGTGCTGAAGTATGCGGTTGTTTGATTGGTATCATTTCCTTAGAAGCAGCCACTATTTCCTTTGAAGTTTATAAAAAAATTCAACATATTTTTCAGGATTGGCAAACTGCTTTTTATCAACTCTTTTCTCAAAAACTAGATACAATCCAAGCACAAACATTAGCTAAAATCAGTGTTGCAGATTATGAAGGTGCAATTTTAATGTATCGTTTTAATCAAGATTGTTTTTATTTAGAACAGGTTAAGCAACGAATTTTAAAACAAATTGCCTGTTAAGAGTAAATTAAAAACTTTAAAATATAATTTAAAATCAAACCGTTGTTTTAAACTCTGCCTTATGCTCTACTCCATGACGATCGACATGTGTATAAAAAATTCCATATTTACCGACATAATATTCTAAAGATTGATGACGATAATTCCAGTAGATACACCATTCATCTAAATCAAATTCACCAATTTGACTGTCCGTTTTGGCAGGCATTTTACTTAAAAACTGTTGTTGAATTAGTTCTGCTTGCGTCAGTTGCGTACATTGTAATTGCTGTTCAAATAGTAATTTTGCCACATCATCAAATAACAATTGCTCTTCATCGTTAAATGCCATCGGTTCGATTTTTGTAGTTTGGGTTTTGGGCTGAGTCGCATCTTTGACCGCTTTAAAGGTCGAAGGTTTAAATTTGGAAACTTGCTGAGTAGTGATCATTCTATACACTAAAAAAATCACGATCATTACAATAATCAAAACCAGCAGCATTTTCATATTTAAAGCTCCACTTGATTTAGTTTTATCACATCAGCTTATTTATTATCCTACCTAAATGCTTCATGTTGGAAGTTTTTTACATGACCTGAAGAGTAAGTTAAACCTTTGGTATTTTCTTTTTTGAGTACAAGGGCTTGCCCTACTTTTTTAAACTTTACTTGCGCCTGATGGTCATCACCGATATAGACTTTCTTTTGTAAAATAATATTTTCACCTTGAACAGCGACATCCACACTGCCCTCATCAGAAGTCATATAAGGGATTTTTGTAGAATATACATGTTGCGCATCCTGCAACCAGATTAAAATCAGGTCTCCCCCACGCTCATTCATATTGTCAAATACCACAATGGACGAACCAACTGCATATGCATCAATATCCACATAAGCACTCGCATCAGTAGTTTGATCATAGAAAAACAACTGTTTTCCTGACGCAAACTTAAGTGCATAAGCAGAATAATATTGAGGATTATCATGCTTTTGACGAATACACGAGTAGCTATTTAAAGTGACTTTTCCAACATTGAGTGAATAAGTTTTCGGTTTAAATACATCAAGCGCATCTTGTTTACACACCTTACTCAGTTGTGAATGAGATTGAAGTGTTTCAAATTTTATATTTGCATCGGCATGTCCAAAACTACAGATCATGCCCATAATCACTATGAGATATTTTTTCATCTTCTTCATAATTACTTATTTTAATCATAGACTTAATATTAAGCCAATAACCACTGAATCAACGAGGATTTATAGCAAAACAATACAAAAACTCTCTACACCTTCGGCTTGAGTAAATATTTCGCTAATTTCTGGCTACTTGTCATCGCCAATTGGTCAACATAATGACTATAAAACGCTGCAACAAATAAAGTCACCGCAATAAAAATCAACGATGCCAAGACGACAGAAAATAGATAACTTGCGCCTAAATTTAACAATAAATTAAACACAGGAATGCAAATTAAATACATCAAAACCAAATGTAATAAATACACAGAAAAAGATAATTTCCCTAACCAAATCAACACGGGCTTGTCTAAAAAACGAGATAACGCTTGACTCATTAAAATGCTATAAACAATGAAAATACCTGCAAAAAAATTGCTATATTCATAAGTTCTTTCACCAATCTGCGCATATAACCAAGCATAAGACCAACTGCTATTATGCGCACCAGCCAGATACAATCCAAAGATCAATAAGATAATGGCAATAAACAGCGGAATTTGACGACCATAAAAATAAAAATACATGCCGATGATAAAACTAGAAATACCATAAAAAAAGCCTTCACCTCGCCACCACAGTGCCAAACCTGCAAAAGCCACTGAACCCAGCACAAAAATAGCGGTATGCAGTTGTTTTAAATAAATTAAAATAAATAGTGTAAATGAACCAAGTAGTTCAATTGTCATCGTCCAAAGTACCCAATTGATACTACTTTCCGCAAACAAAAAAGAGCCTATGGTTCCTTCATAAACTGCCGTTTTCAGTGAGAAATCTTGCGTGACATAAGCTTGTAGCCACCCCCCCACTTGACTGCTATCTATCTGAATCGTATTAAAAACAAGCCAAATGATCAAACAGGAAATCAATGCAGGAATCATCAAGCGTGGATAGCGTTTAATCCACATATTTTTAAGTTTAAATGTAATCTGCTCAGGCACCTTGCAGATCGCATAACTTAAGACATAACCACTCAGCACAAAAAAAATAAAAACGGCAGCCGTACCTGAATACCAAAATGCAAAAGGTGAATGGTGAATGGCATAAATCAGTTGATTATTGGCAATATCATTGGCATCAAAATGATGTAAATAAGGAATAAAACTTAAACTTAAATGTGACAAAACCACAGCTAAACATGCCAAGCCACGAATGCTCTCAGCCGAATTTATTTTTTGCATGTGAAATTAACCATGAATCTTTTACCTCTTGCATCCACTGCATTTATACATTCAAGTCAAATAAAAAATCCCACTAAAATGTGGGATTTTTTACTCTTACGTTTACTGAATAGAAATAATTTTCCCATTTTCATCATGATAAACTGTACTGACTTTCTGCTGACGGCCAGCTTCAATCTGTTGCACATTTAAAGCAAAATGTTCAGCATAATCAGATACAGCCTTACTTTGCGCTTGGCTCGGTGTTTTTGCAGGAATAAAACGATTCCATAATAATAAACTTAATGCACACACCATCAGTGCGATAAGACCATGCTGCAATACTAGTGTAAAAGCAGAGATAATATTGTTCACAATATGTGGCTTTTGGATGCCGAGTACCCCGATCAATAACAAGAGCGGACGCCATAACAATATCCAAACACCCCATAACATTGCAGTTGAGGTATTTGATAAATAGCGTTTATGCCAAGGTAATTGTTGACGTAAGTCGATAATCAGATTTGATTTCATTTTACCAATACTCTAAATGCCTAAGAGCGCATTCCTCGATCAGGACTAATCCAACGGGCACGTTTACCACTACCACGCAGTAAAACTTTCGGAAATGCGACGATGCTTGCTGTTAAGGTAATTAACCAAAAAACAAAGGGATACCAAATCATCCAATAATAATTCTTTAAAAGATTTGGTTCATATCTACTATCCATCCATTTGCTTAAAGCAAACTGAAGTAAACAACTCAAACCTAAAAGAATTCCACTGCCATATGGTAAAAATGGCGAACTTGCAGTTTGACTTAAACCTGAAATTGGAAAGATAAAATGCAATAACCAAATTATAGCAACAGCAAGCATCAGATACGACCACACTAAGGTCAGTACCAACTCCAAAATCAGTGGCCAAAGATAATTGAGCTTAGGTTTAAATACAACATCTATATTTTTAATTAAGACTTGTGCCCCACCCATCGCCCAACGTAAACGCTGTTTCCATAAACCATTTAAAGTTTCAGGCATCAGAATCCACACCAACGCATTCGGCTCAAAATGGATATTCCAACCAGCACGCTGTAATTTCCAAGTAATATCAATGTCTTCTGTCAATGCATTTGGTGACCAATAGCCCACATCATGCACAGCACTTTTACGAAAAGCGGTAATCACGCCTGACACCGTGAACAAACGACCAAAAGTCCGTTGCGCACGTTTGATTAACCCCACAATCGAAGAGAACTCGCCTACTTGGATACGTCCGAGTAAAGTTGATCGTGTACGAATACGCGGATTTCCTGTCACGGCAGCGACAGAATTATCTGCCAGAAAATGACGTACCATCCACATTGCAGCATGTGGATCAAGCAAAGCATCTCCATCGATGCCGATCAGATATTCAGCATCGGTGAGTAAACTGCCCGCTTGTAATGCCATCGCCTTACCTTGATTATGCGCCAAATGTACCACACGTAGTTTTTCATATTTTGCTGCCAAAGCATCTAAAACTTGTGCTGTATTGTCTGAACTCCCATCATTAATGGCAATCACTTCAAAATCAGGATAATTCAACTGAAGTGCATGGCTTAAAGTTTCTTCTGCATTGTCCTCTTCATTAAAACATGGGACAAGCACTGCCACTTTTGGATAAGTAGGCAGTGGGTTAGGTTGATCATAAGGTGGCTCTTTCTTTTCTTTTTGATAGAAAATAACTGCCCCAATCATCCAAAGATATGACATGAAGAGTGGATAAAAAAACACAAAATCCAAAGCCATATGCCAAAAATGCTGTAAAAATTTCATAAAAATACGATCATGGAACCAGACGGTTGGTTTTTAAGCCAAACACTTCTCGCATCATTTTAGGGTCTGGATGGTTTTTAAAAGGATCATCAGGATAATAGGCAATGTGCATTGCCCCCTGCTGATAAAGCGATTTTATCGTATCTGCCATCTCTTGTGTTGGAACAGCCTGATTATTTCTCCAATTGGTTGCTTGCAGCTCAAATACAGTTTTCTTTAGTCCATTTGGATATGACTTCACTCGCTTCACAAGATCGTTAAAAAACTTTTCTTTATCTTCCACTTGCTCCATATATGGCATTGCCATAATCGCAGTAAAGTCATAACGATTTAGAGATTGCTCTAAGGACTGCGCATACCAATTTTCCGAATATGCATTCAGTGCAACTTGTGCATACATATTACGAGCGGTCACGAGATATGGATGATAATAGCGAATCTGGTCTGCCATTTGCATCGCAAAATCATCAATGGTTTTGGTTTTAAATGCAGTCCACTTTTGCAATTGCTCATCATCTTTACGTACTGCATCTAAGTCAGTAGAAATGCCTGCAGCTTTATAGGCAGCCAATGCATAGTCACTGGTGTCTTCATAATCGGATAAAGTCGTATCATCATGGAATAAAATACCATTAAAATTTGAAGACTTGGCTAAATCCTCATAAATCCCACGAATCACTTCACGTGCTTCAGGAGAATATGGCGACAAACGATGATAGCCCATATTTAAATGATCAGATTTTTTAGCTTGCTGCGTTGCTACCAAATGTTTGGATACAGGATTTTTGTCAGGTAATTGCCATGCCAAAAGTGGCATCCAAGCATACAAGCGATTGACTTGAGTACGCGACTGAATTTGCCATGCGACACGGTTGAACAAGTCAGCACGCATCGGCAAATAACGATTCGGGAAATACACCATATCTGCCGAACCATCTGCATCAGGATCAGAAAAGGCTTGTAAATAAACCGTATTGACTTTCATGGCTTGAATACGATCCAGTAACAATCCGATATTTTTCTCTTCTTGTGCAGGATCAGCATCATATAAATAGTCTAGGTCGACATGCATGATTTTCTGTGGACGATTATTGTCATTTAAACCCATTTCACGGGTTCGAATGTCTGCCAATAAATCTTCTCGTGTTGTATCACTTTCCACCAAGATTCGATTTAAATGGCTTAAAGACTGTTTTACATCATTGCTGCCATCATCCAAAGTGATGGTAATCGGCATGCCTAATTGATTGGCGATTTCCACTGTTTTCATGTTGTATTGCCCATACGGCCAAACCATCACACGTGGACTACGGATGCCATGTTGTTGCAATAACTCATTATTTTTCTTTAAATCTTGATAAATTCGACCTGCATACGCTTGATCAGATTCATAACTTTTTGTTTCTGGAGAATACAAACGTGTGGTTGCCGCAGGCTCAGAATTGCCTTGCGGATTACCTAAAATCCCACGATGCAAATCATAACTGTGGTTGCCGATCTCGACATAGCCACTGTCTTGCATTTCTTTAAGTTCAGCCCATGTCAAAATATCACTGCGTGGAATTTTTTGATCACCGAAACTCACCTGTTTATCTTGTGTTTCAATCCATGAACCGACCACAGACAGCACTACAGGAATACGCTTTTCCTTAACGATGGGATAAGCATATTTATAAAAGCTTTGATACCCATCATCTACAGTCAACAATAATGGTTTTTTAGGTAATTTATATTGGCCTTGATTGGCTTTGATCAATTGATCCACACTAATAAAATTGAAGCCATCTTTTTTTAATGACTTAATCTGCTGTCCAAATTGTTTGGATTTAATTGCATATTGTGGGATCAATGCTCGTTCATGATCCGTAATCTCATGATAACCAATGATGGTGAGTAAATTTCTATCGGGTTTCAGCGTTTCTGCATGTGACATCATACTCATGGAAGTAGCCAATAAAGTTAAACACGCAAAGATGGGTGTAGAAAAACGATTTAACATAAATTTTCAGCTCATTGATTTTATGGATGTTTTCTTGATTAATGAGTATTATCAATTGGTTGAGTTTATATTTAAGCGCAATCTTAACTTTCATCATTTAACAGTGTGCTAAAACATAAAATGGGAGTAAATTAAACAAAAACTCAAATCATCAGGCAAACATTCTTAATGACGTATTTTATAAGGTATAATCCTGAAATGAATATTAAAATTAAAGTTTTGTGTTGATTGCACGCTCTTCGATATCATAAGTGGCGAAAAAAACTTCACCTAATCATTTGTTTTCTTTTTTATTTTTAGAAAAATCACAACTTGTTTTTGCTTTTCTCAGCATTACATCGCATAACAAAACTCCTTATTTTTATTATTTGCTTACTTATTTTAAATTCTTTAAATTTTCAAATTAGCAAAACAAAAAACTCCAAGCCATGCTCAGAGTTTTTATAATCTCAAAATGAAATCACATGCTTAATCACGTGTTTTTACATCATATAATTCAATTTCAAAAATCAAATTTGAGTTCGCAGGGATGATATTCCCCATTTTACGATCACCATACGCCAAATGAGCAGGAACGATCAGTTTACGCTTACCGCCCACTTTCATTCCCATAATTCCCTGATCCCAACCTTTGATCACACGCCCCGTACCGATCACAGTTTCAAAATAGTTACCACGATCAAGTGAAGAGTCGAACTTAGTGCCATCTTCTAACCAACCTGTGTAATGTGTAGTGATTAAAGCACCTTTAACGGCTTCTTTCCCTTCACCCACCACTAAATCGATAATTTTTAACTCAGCTGTCATCACTTTGCTCCGCGTTTAAATGTTTTATTTAACTTAATCTTGATTGATTTTACTGTAACTGTGTCCACTCGATCATCGCTTGGGCATGATCACCAATCAATGTCCATTCACCATCCATCACATTCAGCTGCAATTGCATCGTACGCTCACAAAGTTGTTGAATTGCTTCAGTAGTCGCTTCAGACAATTGCCAAACTTGCACATTGGACAATGTTTTTAACTTTGAACTGCGTTTATACCATTCTGCAACCGCAGAACCATAAGCAATCACTGCGACATTTTTACAACGTGCTGCTGCTTTTTTAACTTTATCTTCATCAGGTAGACCTACTTCGATCCATTGAACCAGTTGACCTGTTAAATCTTTTTCCCACAATGCAGGCTCATCAGTTTCAAATAAATCTTTGGTAAACTCCAAGTCTTCACTGGCAAAACGAGCAAATGCCAAAACACGTACCATCAAACGCTCGATCGTTTCAGAAGGATGTAACGCCATCGTGAGTTGATAATCACCATATTGATGTACATCCATATTGGCAATATTTAAATCTGCCTTATAAATCGTTGCTTTTAGCGCCATGAACAATCCAAAATTCAAGTTCGTCAATATGGCGCTAGTCTATAAGATTTCCCAGAGAATTACTGTGCTTTTTCTACTGAATCAATCCGACAATTTAATAATGCAGCCTCAAAATTTTCCCAGTCCCGATCTTGCTGGGTAATTACTTCAACTCGATTATCAATATTTTCTGTGCCTGATTTATAGTTAAGTTGTTCTGGATTAAAATTAAACGTCATCCAACCTTGATCAGTATTCAATATTGCTTTGATTCTTAACCAATCTTTTTGTTCACATAATACATCTAAGAGATCATAGAAGTTAAATTGCCAACGTTTAGAAAATTTCCAACCAGCAACGGTATAACCATTTGAAGACTCAACATAATGATATGGCAATTGTTTAATTTCAGGCAAAAGCTCATTGTCTGAAAATTGCTTTTGCACCTGAATCAACGGCACAATTTTCCGTTGCATGCCTTGATGAGCAACATCAATGTGTTCAAGTTGAATATTGCCCTGTTCCGCCATTAACCAGTTTTGAATATGGGTAAAATGCTCATCTTTTAAATCATTCAACACACGTTGATCAACTTCCGACATACTTTGCACATGTGAAACCACCACAATTTGTGCTGCTTTGATTTGATCTTGATACAACTCTTGTGAAACCCATTCAACGTCATGCAAACGTGAACCATCAATCACCGTAACCAAAGCCCGCATATCTACTTGAGATCGCCAATGCGGTTCAGTCAGTTGTTCTAGTAACTGTGCAGGATGCCCCAAACCAGTGGGTTCTATAAATAAACGATCTGGTTTTTTTTCTTGAATCAACCGTGACAAAGCAATTTGCATCGGTAACTGACTTGCACAACATAAGCAACCACCGAGCAACTCTTTAACTTCATAACCTTGATCGCTGGGCAATAACTGTTGATCTATACCAATTTGCCCAAACTCATTCATCAAAATCGCCCATGTTTCATGTTCAGGTTTTTGTTTCAAAACATGTTGTAACAAGGTGGTTTTTCCAGCACCTAAAAATCCAGAAATGATGTGGGTTTTAACTGCTACACTCGCAATAATTTTCACAGGGACACACTCAATGAAGAAAAACTTAGGGATCAAAGCCTAGTTTAGAATTAATTTTGCAGATAATCATATAAACAAAGCACATAAAATCTTAAAATATAACTAAGATATTATTTTTTATCATAAAAAATCTCAAACTGATACTTGAAATTAATTTAAGCGATTAATTTTTATTGATTTTTTAAAAATACATCAATCTAAAAAATTTGAAGACATTCTTAAATAAAAATTAAAAAATAGCAGCAATTAATTATTTTATGTTGATTCTAAGTAAATTTTTAGATTATTTTTTGAGCAATTTTTCATATTTTCACACATTTTGAGTAGGGAAAATGGAGGTTTTTTCACAATAATCACACAAAAGTTGGATTTTTATATCTGTTGCGTAACTCAAACTGTTTTCCTTTGTTCATAAGGTTGCCTATTTTTTTATCACCGCTTAGCATTATTTCCGTTCCCAATGATTGTTGTCACTCAATTAATCAACTCGACAATGTAAAAATCTTGGGCGTTATTTTTAAATGAATAAGGATGCCGATCATGAATTTAGTTAAAACTCTTTTAGCGACTACTTTTGCTCTAACTGCTGCAACTGCTTCTTTTGCTGCAACTGAACAAGCGGCTGATGAAGCTGAAAAAGTAGTTGTTTCAACTCAAGAATCTGCGACAACTGAAGATGCTTCTGCTGCTGCTCAACCAACTTCTGAACAACCAGCAACTGAAAGTGCTGCTGAAGGTTCAGCACCAGCTGCTCCACAAGCAAATCAATAAGATTTGATTATCTCTCTCAAGATAACAATTTAAGTTAAGTTCACTTAATTTAGGAAAAAGACTAAATCATGCTGCGATTTGGTCTTTTTTCTTTTACATACTTAACATTTATAACCATCTATTTTTAGTAAATGATGTGGTAGTGTTTCAAAAGAATGATGACTATATTTTACTCACTACTTATACCAATCAATAAAAATTTTATAATATATTTTTGAAATGAATTTTTGCTTCCAATCATAAATTGAGACGCAAAAACGTCATCCGCAATTGTCCGAGACAGGACTACTAATAATTGATCATATTTTTACAATACATCAATCAATTTACGGTATTTGTCGAGTTCTGTGGTGAGGAGCAATGCTCCGCAAGGTGGTTTTCTTGCGCAGTTTCACTGCTCATTTTGCCGAATGAGAAACATCGTTTCTTAAGAGTAGGTCGAGTCTGAGCAAGTCAAAGTATACTTTGACGAAGCGCAAGACGCAGTGGCTAGTCCCTAAATACAAACTTTAGATGTAAAACTCCATCGAAAACAAACCACTTATATTATGTTATTTTCCAAGAATGTTATTATATAGCTTGAAACCATTGTACATCTTTTACGGAATCACGCTGCTGGATTAGCTGAATAAATGGTCTAAACTCATCTAAATAAGGAATAATTTTAAAAGAAATCGCAAAGACTAACCAATAAGCTAAATATAAATCAGCAGCAGAAATTTTATCGCCCAACAAATACGGTTTCGCTTGACTCAAACCTTGTTTGATAAAATCATAAACAGCTTGCTCTGTTCCCATACTTAAACTACGACGACGAGCTTCAATTTGCTCAGATGTAACATTTAAACTTTTAATATCCATCAGTTCTGTTAATGGACCATGACAAAAAAATAACCATTTCAAGTATTCACCCCGTTTAGGATCATCCAAAGCTGGAGCAAAGCCACGATCAATATATTTATCCGCCAAATAAGCAAAAATAGCAGGTGTCTCTGAAATAACCGAATCAGCATCAATCAAACACGGAACTTTCCCCATAGGATTAATTTTAAGATATTCTGCTTCTTGCATATAAGCATAATCAATTTGTACCAATTCAACTTCAGGCTCAATTCCAAGTTCAATCAATAAAGGTAAAATGGTATTTCCGCGAGATTGTACATTTGTATAGAGTTTCATTATTTTCAATCCATTTTTATATTGTGTATTCTCAGTATAATAAAAACATCTCTCTAAAATATTAAATTATGCTGCCAACAACAAAAATTATACTAATCTAACCCGTTCATGGTGTTGCAAGTATAGTGTGATTTTCATTCCTAAATATTCTGCCTATAACCTATAAATTGAATTGATATTTTCAGCTAGAGATAAGTAGAGTTCTTACTTCAACAAAGTTAATTTTTGTGCCACGCTCATTTTATATAAAAACATTGTCAACATAATCACCACTGCGCAAAAAAGATAAGTAAATTGATAACCTAAATAAGCAATAATCAAGCCCATGATCACAGAGCCTACAGCCATTCCAAAATCAAACAGAGTAAAGAAAGTTGAAATGGAATGCCCCATTCGTTCTTTGGGTACGGCTTGTATTGCAACAGTTTGAAAACATGGAAATAGCGAACCATAACCTATACCGATAAATATTGCTGCTAACCATAAAACCCATTGCGAGTCTGCGAAACTGACTATGACTAATCCAATAGCAAAAGATACAAAAGATGGATAAATCACAGCACTTGCACCTTTACGATCATAAATTTTACCGACCCAAGGACGTACAACAATCATTGCCAATGCAAAAATAATAAAAAATAAACTCACATAGTGCAGTAATTTTTGTACTTCGGCATATGCAGTAATAAAACTCATAACACTGGAATAAGCAAAAGCAACCAGCAACGCCACACAACCAATTGGAATCGCTCGTTTTTCAATAATATCTGTAAGTTTCAGACGAGAATTGGTCTCATTGTTATTGAGTTTTATCGTGAAATTAGAAGGTACAGGAATAACGAGGCAGAACAAAAAACCTATACAAATAATCGCAGTTAATACCTGAAAAACAGTTATAAAATCACTAAATTGTAAAATAGTTAAAGCAATCAACGGGCCAAATACCACAGCCAAATTGGTTGACATGACAAAATAACCCATGCCCTCGCCTTTACGATCTTCAGGAATAAACTCGTTGGCTATAGGCACAGCAACTGTGGTTAAAATACTAAACCAAATCCCATGAATAAAACGCACTGCCAATAAAATCCATAAACTATCTGCCAAAAGATAGGTAAAAGCACAGACAACAAACAGCAATTCAGAACCTCGAAAAGCCAGTTTCTTGCCTATTTTTTCAATGATTAAACCCGAAAATGGACGTACCACAATAGATGACACTAAAAAAAGAGTCAGTGCCAAACCCGCTTGTTGAACCGAGCCTCCTAAAGATTTTAAAATATAAACAGGTAAAATCGTTAAAAAAGCAAAGTAGTAAGTAAATAAAAATAAATTATTAAATATGCATAAAATAAAGTTTCTATTCCATAACTTATCATTCTGAACTAAATTAATTGTATTCATCCCTGCAACCAAACGATAGACTCCGTTTGGTCTGATTGTAAGAAATCATTTTCAACTTAATAAATACTTTTTTTCTCTGACATCATTCTTAAAAACACTCAATAAATCCTATTCATTTAATTCTCATTAACTAAAAATCCATAAAATATCTGACTGCATTTATCTAGATATAGATCTGTATTCGTTTAATTGGGATCAAAATAAAGCGATAAAAAAAACCTCCAAATGGAGGTTTTTTTAATTAACTGTGTGAGCTTTTTTTATAAATACTACATGAAGGATGATGATTTTCTTGTAAACGTGCAACTTTACGATGCTCTGCTGCTTCAAAGCGACAACGTTTCCAATCATTATCTAAATTTAATGGTGGAATTTGTTTTGGTTTACCATTTTCATCTACCGCAACCATGGTGAAATAACAACTATTGGTATGGCGAATAGAACGCTTTTGAATATTCTGTGCCTCAACACGAATACCAATTTCCATAGATGTGCGACCTACATGATTGACACTGGCTAAAAATGTCACTAATTCACCAACATGAATCGGCTCTTTAAAGTTTACTTTATCCACTGATAAAGTTACCACATAACTTCCTGAATAACGACTTGCACATGCATAAGCGACTTGGTCGAGCAACTTTAAAATCGTGCCTCCATGTACATTACCTGAAAAGTTTGCCATGTCAGGCGTCATCAAAATGGACATCGTTAATTCAGATTGGTCTTCTGTTGCAGGGATCATTTGATCGAGTGGTGACATTGTTTTCTTGACTCAGTGTTCAGACAGGAGATAGAGAACTATTATTATATATCTTTTCAAGCAAAAAATATGTTTAATTCGGCAATTGACCATTACCTCATATGATATTTCTCATTGAAGTCATTTATAAAATCTATAGTTTAGTCATCTCTCCTTTTATAAAATTTTCTATTCTTTTATAAAAGATACCACACGTAACATTTCCATTGGAATATTGTCATAACTTAAGACTTGATTACTCACAGATTGGAGTTGTATTTCATATGATTGATCCAAATTGATTTTAGTGACCACAAAAACCAATTCTGGTTGTGTTGCGAGTTTTACTTTTTGACCTATACTAATTTTCGTCATTTTACCTTTGCAACCTAAGTATAAATATTTTTTAAATATTAAATTTAACCAGATTATAAATATTTTTATAAAATGAGTAAATATAAGTAAATGATTTTTAAAATCATAAAAATATGTTTTTTTTCAAAGATCATTTAAAATAAGCCAATACGATAGCTAAAAGCTATAATTTAATTTTGCACACTCAACTCAGTAAATTGCTCTTGTCCTAGTTCTTTCTTTTTCATATTCAACACTGTTTTAATATCATTCAATCTTTGCTTGGCTGCATCTTGCCCAACTTGCATAGTATATTCACGTGTTTTTACATCAAAAATATGTGCTTTTTCACGCAAGTCAGGTTGTATCACAATATCTGCATTTTTTAGTTCTTCAGCCGCTAAATGACTTTGCATAATATTGATATTCTGGTTAAACAAGCCCCAAACATTGCTGGTTTCTGTATGAGCGGGTTGCGCTAAGATATTCACAGCAATCACAATATCAGCACCTAAATTTCTTGCCACATCAACGGGAACAGGGCTAACTAAACCACCGTCGACATACTCATCTCCATTAATGTTGGTTGGTATAAACATACTCGGAATGGATACCGAGGCACGTACTGCCTGTCCTGTATTACCATAATTAAAAACAACTTTTTGACCATTTTTTAATTGTGTTGCAACCACATACATCGGGATTTTCATATGTTCTAGTGTTTGATTTGCAACTTGTGTATTAATGAAATCTTCAACTTTTTGTCCATCAAAAAAGCCTTTCATTCCGATTTTGAACTCACGCACATCTTTTACTTTTAAATTCAGTGCAATTTCTCGTAATTCTTCCGCAGATTTACCACTCGCATAAAGAGAACCTACTATACTCCCTGCACTGGTTCCTACGATAAAATCAGGTTTTATTCCTTGTTGCTCTAACACCTCAATCACACCAATATGCGCATAACCTCTTGCTCCCCCACTTCCTAATACCAAAGCAACCACAGGTTTTTTATGTGCGTTTTTAAACTTATAAAAACTTTTATCTAACTGTGAACGTGCTACAGAAACAGGTGGAGTAGTGACAGAAGCTGACTCTAATGGATTACTTTGACATGCAGTCAACATCACGCAACACATTAAAAGGCACAAGGTAATTTTTTGCATAAAATATGATTCTCACTTTTGCACATATCAGAGCACAAACACACAATAAAAACTGTTAAATTTTTTTTGTCATATTTAAATAGTATAATGCGAAACGTACTTTATTGAATATTTAGACACTGAATTTTTATGTAAAATAAATATTTTTAACTCAACAATTAATAATAAAATTAATAATTTAAATACAAAAATTTAACCATAAAATAAAAAGCCAATCTTTAAAGATTGGCTTTTTATTCAGTGATTTATAATTTTAAACAAAGAATTTTAAAATGACCTGAATCACTGTTGCATTGATCAAGTCAACAAAGAAAGCACCACATAAAGGTACGATTAAGAATGCTTTATGTGAAGGGCCATACATATTGGTAATCGCCTGCATATTTGCAACGGCGGTTGGTGTCGCTCCCATACCAAAACCACAGTGACCCGCTGCAAGAACTGCCGCATCATAGTTTTTACCCATTACACGGAATGTCACAAATGCAGCATATAAAGCCATTGTCAACGTTTGTGCAGTCAAAATCACGACCAATGGTCCTGCCAAATCAGCCAATTGCCATAATTTTAATGATAACAATGCCATAGCAAGATATAAAGACAGTGCAGCATTACCAAATACGTCAATTGCACGGTCAAACATGTTGATACGTAATACACTTTCTAAAATATTACGTAAAAGTACACCCCCACCGAGTGCCCAAACGAATGTTGGTAATTCGAACCATTGTCCTTTACTGTAACCTGTCATAAATTCAGCAAAAGCAAGACACGCTGCAAATAACCCTAAAGTCGTAATAGCATTATCTGCGGTGATTAAACGTACTTGTTGTGGATATTCAAACGGAACATATTCACCTAAACCACTCAATGGCTCACTGTTGGCATCATCTACTTCAGTGCGTGTTCTAGGGCTTGAAAGTTGATAGCGGTTAATTAACAGTTTTGCCAAAGGCCCACCAATAATACCCCCGATGATCAAGCCAAAAGTCGCACTCGCCATACCTAAAGCCAATGCACCTTGAATGCCATGTTGGGTTTCTAAAATTTCACCCCAAGCACCCGCTGTACCATGACCACCTGTTAAAGTGATTGAACCTGCGATCAAACCAATTAATGGGTCTAATCCTAAAGCAGATGCTAGGCTCATCCCGACAATATCTTGCACAATGATAAAAGAAGCCACACAGACCAAGAAGATAACGAGTCCGACACCACCTTCTTTTAATTTAGCAAAGTTGGCACTTAAACCAATCGAAGCAAAGAACACCAACATAAAACTGGTTTGTAATTCGCTACTGGTGGTAATGCTATAACCAAACATATTATGGATGATCAATGACACAACCGCAGCGACTAAGCCACCTGCAACTGGTTCTGGGATATTATATCTACGCAAGAAGTCAATTTTATTGACCAGAATACGCCCAAGCAGCAATACAATTACGGCGGCAATCAGCGTGTAAAATGCATTAAAAGTAAATTCCATCATTATTTCCATTTAATTGAGGTGATACTTTTTGTTCTACAGTCTTATTTGTCATTTAAGACATTCCCATTTCAAAAGCAAATGAAGTAAAACTGCACAACGAAAAGGAATACAGAACAGCGCTATTCTGAAAATGCTATATCAATAAATTTAGACTATATTTCTTGATGGATAGAAATAAGATATGAGATCGCAAGCACATTTTATAAATCATCATCATTCCTTCTATCATTGATAAAATGGTAGTTTCATCAAAACATCAGAACTACAGCCTATTCATCTGGATATCATCATGAATAAACTGACCAAACAATATTAAAAGCTTTGCTAATACTGTTACAAAATTGCTGTAAATCACTTGTGTGATTTGTAAGCTTAAAAAGAGGCAACATTATGCAGAATTTCACAAAAATGTCTGCTTTTTTTTACAATTTTATGAGTATTTATACCTTGTTATTAGACTAAAGTTATAGATGAGATTTATTTTGATGATTTTTAAATCAAAAATAAAGTATTTATTTTTTAGTGATATGTAAATAAAACAGGAGCGATTTACGCTCCTGTTTTTAAATCATATACAAGCAAAATTAGAAGTTATATTTTGCCATTAAACCAACACGGTTATCTTTAAATGATTTACCTTCAAAAGTTTCACGCTTACCGTTCACATATTCAACACCTAAATCAAGTGGCTTAGCTGGCGAATAAATTACGTTTAACCAACCTTGTTGAACTTTTTCATTTGCAGCTTTATTTGCTTTAGCAAAATCAGTACCATCATCTGCAAATAGAGCGCCATAAGCTAAAGTTGTACGTAAGTTCGGTAAAATCTTATAAGTACCACCTACTTGAAGTGCTGTAAACTCATTCTGTTCAATATCACCATTTACTACAGAGTACGCACTGTTACTGCCATATAAATAATTGCTATTACCTACGACATAAGAAGCATCAGCAAAAAGTTTCAATGGTTCAATAACTTTAAAGTCTGTACCTATAGCAATACCCCAACCTGTTTGGTTATCACTTGTTGCTTCAGATTTATAATTTTCTACAAATACACGTCCAGAAGCTTTACCATTACCACCAGCATAACCTTGAGTAACTTTCGCAGTTAATACAGGTAATGTATATTTAATGTCTTCGCTTTCAACAGATTTTCCGTCAACAGTTTCTTTATATTTAGCTGAACTATTACCTTCTTCTAAAGCAACGAATAAATCAGTTGATGGTGCTAATTTATAATTATAACGAACTTGTGGAATACGTGTAGTACCACCGCCTACATTCGTATTAAAGTCAATCATCTCTGGTGCGTGACTAGATAAGAAGTTAGATGTTGTTTGACCAAATAACCAATTATTATAAGTTAAGTATGCATGACGGATACGTAAGTTTTCACTTGCACCATTTCCAGCAAAGTCAACTTCAATTTTACCCCCCACTTTGGCATCAGCAACTGGTGCTGTAAAATCTAAACCAATACGTGTTGTTTTTGCAGTTGCACGTAATTTATCTTTTGTTTGACCATCGCTGCTACTTACTTTGTTAAAGTCGTCATCTGCACCTTCAATGATATAGTTTGCATCACCACGAATGAAACCATACAAATTCACATCTGCACCAGTTTTAGATTTTAAAGATGCCAAAGGTGACTGTGGTGCAGCAGGTTGAGTTGCGACTTCTTGTAATTTAACTTGTTGCTGTTGTTGTACTTGTTGTTGCTGTTGAACTAATGCTTTTAAAGCTTCAACTTCTTGACGAAGTTGTTTGATTTCCTCTTGATCAGATGTTGCTGCGTTTGCTGTTGTAACCATTAAAGCAGTTACAGTTAGCGCTAAGCTCTTCAAAACAAATGTTTTACTGTTGAGGAATCGACTCATAAAAAACTCCTAGTCTTTAATTGTGTGCTGCATCCGTGCAAAATTGGCTGAATCACCCCTCTATAATGAAGATACAACCAATGTTTTTGTCTGTTGTTTGTAGTAGCGTTCACTACTACCCCCTCTAAACCTGCACATTTGCTTTTTTGTTAAATTATGAAAGCGTTGAAACTTAGGTTAAAACATAAAAGTAACATTATGTGTAAAAGGATAACACATGTGTAATTTATCTTAACTTCATGGCTTTATTAAAATCAGTTTTACCGAATAACATTATATTTTCAATTCTTTTTTCGGATTAACTTTTCAATTTTTGTTATATATTCTTACATTTATGCTTCATCATAAAACATGTAGATTAAGCATATACGACTAATGTCTATCACTTTTTTTAACGCCATAACAAAATAATATGAAGATTTTATGGATATGAGTTAAATTCTAAGCACCGCTTTTTTTATTTAGCATGACGATTTAAAAATTTTTAAAGTAAAAAGCCAAAATAAAAGTACTTTCAAATTGGCTAAATTGAAAAATTAAACTAAAAGTTTCGTGATTATTAGACGTCTAGTTGTTGTTGCTTTTTAACGAAGTAAATCGCTATACCACCAGCTAAAGTGAAAGCAAGCATTAAGATTCCCATATTTAATACATGATTAAATACTAAGAAATTGAGTATCACGCCCCCAATTAAACCACACGCAAACTGTGTACTTCCCATAATTGCGCTTGCAGTTCCTGCACGTTCTCCTTGCTTTGCCATTGCCAAAGCCATCGCATTTGGACCTGTAAAACCGATTCCTGAAACAGTCAAAAACATGCCGATCATAATCACCCACAGTGGTGCATTAAGCATTAATCCAGCCATCACAATAATGATAGCCCCTAAAACTTGATTAACTCCACCCAGTTGTAAACGCTGTACCACAGATAACTTATTTGCTAATTTTTTATTTAAAAATGACATAAATATTATGCCTAAGGCATTCAAACCAAATGCATAAGCAAACTGTTGCTCATTTAAGTGATATTGATCCATCAATACCGCAGAAGCTGAGCCAATATAAGCAAATAATGCTGCACCTGTTAAACAGCCAGCCAACATGGGTAAATAAAAACTACGGTCTTTAAAAATTGCGACATAGAGTTGGAGTACTTGTTTAACATTTAGATTTAAACGGCGTTCTTCTGCCAATGTCTCTTCAAAGAAAAAATGCACACAGATCAGACAAAATAAACCAATTAACATAAGCACAATAAAAACATAGTGCCATTCAAAAAAATACAAAATCCATGCGCCAAATGTAGGTGCAAGTACAGGTGCAATTCCCATCACGATCATCATGCTTGCAAAGGCTTGGGCAGAACCTTGTACATCGAGCTTGTCACGAATCGCAGCACGTGCCATCACCACGCCAACACAGCCACCCAGAGCTTGCAAAACTCGTGCAGCAATCAATGACCAATGATCATCTGCCAGAACGCAAAGTAAGCTTGCACCAGCAAACAAGCTCATCCCAAAATACAATGGTTTTTTTCGTCCAATTCGATCGCTAATCGGACCATAAATCAACTGCCCCATTGCCAGACCAAAAAAATAGGCAGGCAAAGAGTTAGCAACTTGCTGAGTTGAAACATTAAAGTCTTGTGCCATTTGAGGTAAAGCGGGTAAATACATATCAATGGACAAAGGTCCAAGCGATGTAAATAGCGCAAGTAATAAAATCCAGCCCGCAGAATATTGCTGTCTAGCATGTGGTTGAGACATAGAAATGGGATAATTTAATGGCAAGAAATGCAGACAAGTGTAACCCTTGCATTGTATTATTTCTATTGCTGATTAATTGAAATTTCACACGATACGATTTTCATTTTTAGGCATAACAAAAAAATATTTTTCAAGGGAATTGGTTTGAATACTTGGCTGAATCGGCTTAAAAAAGCAACTTACAATACCAGTATCATGTATAACTTACGCATGGTCATTGCTTTTGCAGGCACGGCTTTTGTACCTTATTTTTTAGATCAACAGCTCATGACGATTCCGCTAACTTTGGGGGTCGTGGCAGCAGGTCTCAGTGACATTGATGATCGCTTTTCTGTGCGAATCATGAACTTGCTGTATACCTATATTGGATTTTTTGTGACAGCAGCATCGGTGACACTGCTATTCCCTTATCCAATTTTCTTTGCACTCGGTCTTATTGTTTCTTGTATTGGTTGGATTTTATTAGGTTCCCTCGGTCGGCGTTATGCCACCATTTCTTATGGTTGCTTGGTCATTTCTGTCTACTCGATGCTTGGGGTGAGTTTATTTGAACCGTGGTATATGCAACCGAGTTTATTGGTCATTGGGGCAGCATGGTATGGTCTCATTTCAACCATTAGCTTTTTACTGTTCCCTGTACGTCAAGTACAAGACAAACTTTCGCAATGCTATTCTTCTTTAGGCGATTTTCTATTTTCCAAGTCCAATTTGTTTGATGTCGATATGACTTCCGAGAGTTATCAACAAAGTATGATTGGTTTGTCTATGGAAAATGGTAAGTTGATCGGTATTTTTAACGATATGCGAACTGCCCTGCTCACTCGATTAAAAGGCGATCGAGGTCAAAGAGATACACGGCGTAGTTTACAATACTATTTTGTTGCGCAAGATATTCATGAACGAGCTGATTCTGCTCATATTGATTATCAAAAATTAGCGAAAATGTTTGAACATAGCGACATTCTGTTTCGCTTTCAACGGATTTTATCTTTACAAGGAAAAGCGTGTAAGGACTTGAGTGATAGTATTTTAAATCGCAATACCTATCAACATAACGCTCGTTTTAAACATGCATTTAAAAACCTAAGACATTCTTTAGATCGACTGCGACAATCGCAAAATTATGACCAAGTTTGGGTCAATGCCTTATTTTCTTTATATCAAAATTTAAAATCCATTGATGCACAACTACAAAATGTCGAAACTGAACGTCATATCAAGTACGATCAAAGCAAACAGTTTGAAAATCAACTCAAAGACGATGATTTAAAAGGTTGGGAGGATATTAAGAGCCGTATCAAACAACATTTAACGCCTGAGTCAGTACTTTTCCGCCATGCGATTCGCGTGTCTGTAGTGTTATTTATCGGCTATATTTTTGTACAAATTACCCAGATTGAATACGGTTATTGGGTTTTATTGACTGCCCTCTTTGTCAGTCAACCCAACTTTAATGCGACCAAGCGCCGTTTGCGTTTACGCATTATTGGTACTTTAGCAGGCATCATCGTTGGTTATGCGATTTTGTATTTTGTACCGACAGTGGAAGGTCAATTACTGTTATTGATTCTTAGTGGTGTTTTATTCTTTGATTTACGTAGTAAACAATATGCTCAAGCGACTGCTTTTATTACGATTTTAGCATTAATTAATTTTAATCTAGATGGTTTAGGTTTTGAAGCTGCGTTGCCTCGCTTAATCGATACTGTGATCGGGTGTGCTTTTGCATGGTTTGGTGTGAGCTTTATTTTTCCAGACTGGAAATTCCGTCGTTTACCACGCACCATCAATCGCTCTTTAGAAGCACAATGTCAATATTTGGCTGAAGTCGTGGATCAATATCATCATGGTCGCAACAATGCCTTGAATTATAGAATTGTAAGACGTGCAGCACACAATACCGATGCTGAGGTTGCATCTTTAATTTCTACGCTAGCCACTGAGCCTGATTTTGATCCGACTCAAAAAAGTCTCGCTTTTGAGTTTTTATGTTTAAATCATACCTTTATTAGCTATATCGCAGCACTCGGTGCGCATCGTGAAAAAATCCATGACCCAGAGATTTTAGGTTTGTTGGATCAAGCCTTAGATGATATTAAAGGTGCTTTGCTTAGAGATGAAATGCCTGATTTAACTGCACATAATATGCTGCAAACCATTCGTTTACGTTTAAATCAGTCTGATGAAGAGTCAGCAAAGGCTTTGATTATTTTACAACAATTGTCTTTGATGTTTAGCATCCTAAAACAATTCAGTACCTTAAAACAAAGTTTAAGCCACGAACGTGATGATCAATCAACTGAACTTGCTTCTTTATAGGCTTACAGTGAATTTGCGGGTATTTTGGTAGAATATACTGACGATTTGATTTGAAATGATGCTAAACTCTGCATAGCTCTATATATTTTTTTAATACTACATTATGACTGCCAAAAATCTTTACGCTTATACCCTACAACCTGTGCCGTATGAAGTTACTGAGGCGGAACAACGCAATGCACAACTTATGATTTGGCGCAGTACCAATAAAATTGGAACAAAAGCTTGGGCAATCATGGGCGTGATTGTTGCGCTATCTTTGCTAGGTCTGATTTTTATTAAAAACTATTCAACTGTGATTTTTTGGGTGCTGCTTGCCTGTGTTGCGATCTACCTGCTTGTGCGTAAATTTGGTTTGGAATGGTACGTTAAACGCAAGATGAACGAGTTCCCAGTACAAGAAATTAAAGGCATAAAACTGGGTGTTCAACCTCATGGTATTGTGATGCGTCAGCAAATGGGCTTACAAGAAGGTGTCGGTACTATTGGTTGGAAAGACATCTATGAATGGTATAACACTCCTGAGTTTTTATTGGTGAACTTTAAAGTGAAAGGTCAACAAGGTGCTTACATTCTACCTAGCCGTATGAACAGTAAAAACTTTTCTTTTGAAACTGTGCGTAAACATTTAAAAGAAACTGTAGGTGAACCAAAAACTCTTTAATCTTCAAATAAATATTAAGCCTCCTCCATTTGGAGGCTTTTTTATATCTTAAAACTTAATGATAATGAGAATAAATATTATCTTCAAATCTATTTTCTCTACACTTTATTCAGTTATAATTACATTATTCAAATACTGCCTTTAACCTGAACACGCATGTTTAAAAAGATACTTTTTCAATTTCATTGGTTTTTTGGGATCACTGCTGGTCTGATTCTTTCTATTATGGGAGTCACTGGGGCGATTTATTCTTATGAGCAACCCATTCAAAAATGGCTGAATCCAGACAGTTATACAGTTCAAGTCGAAAATCGAGCCAAACTTACTCCTACAGAAATTTATCAACATTTCCAGAGTACGCAGCCTAAAATTAAAATTAATAGCATCACTATTGATCAAGCGCCTGATGCCAGTTCCAGTATCAATATTGAGAAAGAAGGCGCTCGTAAAGGCTTTAATGTCATGATCAACCCTTATACGGCTGAAATTCTGCCAGAAGTGAAAGGACGTGAATTCTTCCAATTTATTCAACAATTACATCGTAATTTAACGGTTGGGCCTGTTGGTAAGCAAATCACAGGTGCATGTACTCTGATTTTGATTTATTTCATTTTAAGTGGTTTGTACTTACGTTGGCCGAAAAAGCATTCATTTAAACAATGGCTCAGCATTAAACCAAAACTCAAAGGTCGTAATTTCCTTTGGGATTTACATGCTGTTGTTGGAACGTGGGTAGTTATTTTTTATTTACTTTTAGCAGTTACAGGTTTGTATTGGTCATATGACTGGTGGCGTAATGGCATGTTCAAAGTTTTAGGTGTGGATCGTCCTCAACCTGAAATGCAAGCAAATGCAGGTAAAGCAAAACAAGCTGAACAGATGCGTGGTGCTGGTACATCAGGAGAACAAGCGAGAGGTGAAAGAGCAGGTTCAAATGCTGGTAGTCAAGGCAAAGGACGAGAGAAATCTAAACTGGATTCAAAGCAAATTGCCCTTGCCTATACGCAAACATGGACTGGCTTTCATGCGCAACTCAAACAAGATTACTCTTCTATTACCCTCTCTACACCTAAAAAAGCAGATGGTACTATGGAGGTTTCTTTTGTGGATGTGATTCCACAACATGAACGTGCAAGAAATAAGGCAACTTATAATTATCAAAATAACCAAATCGAAAAAATCGAACTTTATGCAGATAAAAAACTCAATGAAAAAATCATGAGTAGCATGCTACCTGTACATCGCGGTAGTTTCTTTGGCCCTGTTTATCAGTTTTTGGTCATGCTGGCTGCCTTATCTATGCCATTGTTCTTTGTGACAGGATGGATGCTGTATCTAAAACGCCGTAAACAAAAGCAACTTACTTTGGCTGCACGTAACCAAACTGCAATTGTTGATATTGATCCAAATGCAACACCTTGGCTGATTAGTTATGCTTCCCAAACAGGTGTTTCTGAACAACTGGCTTGGCGTACAGCCACCAATTTACAAGCTGCTCGTCAACCTGTCACAGTCAAAGCATTGCAAGATTTAACAGCAGAAGATTTACAAAGTTCTCCTCAGATTTTATTTGTAGTCAGTACTTATGGCACAGGTGAAGCACCTGATTTAGCAACCACATTTGTCAAAAAAATCATGCCACAATCTTTAGATCTAAAGCATTTAAAATATGCCGTTTTAGCTTTGGGTTCAAAAGAATATCCAGAAACTTATTGCAGTTTTGGTCACTGGCTAGATATATGGTTACAGCAAAATCAAGCACAAGCGATGTTTAAAACCATTGAAGTGGACAATGCCAATGTGGCTGATATTGAAAAATGGACCACTTCACTAGCACAAATCAGCAAGCTTGAACTCGCTGACATGCACATTGAAAAAGTCTTTGATGAATGGACATTAAAAAAACGTGAATTGCTCAATCCAAATAGTTTGGGTGCACCTGCGTTTAATCTTGAGTTGCATGCTACACACGAAGTCGTTTGGCAAGCTGGTGATATAGCTGAGGTTCAAACAGGCAATAGCTCTGAGCGTATCGCAGCATTTCTAGACAAGTATCACGTTACTAGTACGACACCTGTAGATGATTTAAATCTCACGATTCAACAAGCACTCTGGAATCGCAACCTTACTGTTGAAGTTGAGCCTTTTGCCAACATGCAGCATTTACTTGAGCAATTACCGATATTGCCTACCCGTGAATACTCTATTGCCAGCATTCCAGAGCAACAAGTTTTACGTCTGGTGGTACGCCAACAAAGTGATGCCGATGGAAACTTAGGCTTAGGTTCAGGTTGGCTCACACAGCATACTCAAGTAGGTGAACAGATCGCAATGCGTATCCGAACCAATCCCTCTTTCCATTTAATTAATGACAATCGTCCAATTATTTGTATCGGGAATGGAACAGGGATTGCTGGGTTAATGAGCTTAATTCATGCGCGTGTTCGTTTGAATTATACTGACAATTGGCTGATCTTTGGTGAGCGTCAACAGGCACATGATTACTTCTTTAAAGAGACTTTAGAAGCTTGGCAAACCACAGGTATGCTAAAACGTTTAGACCTTGCTTTTTCACGTGATCAAGCAGAAAAAATTTATGTGCATCATAAACTACGTGAACAGCAAGACTTACTGAAAATATGGATTGCACAAGGTGCAGTCATTTATGTGTGTGGAAGTATTCAAGGTATGGCAAGTGACGTAGATCACGCACTTGTAGAGATTTTAGGAGAAACACAAGTGAATCAACTACGTGAAAATGGTCGTTATAAACGTGATGTCTACTAAGCCATTTAAAATCATCACTTAATACTTTATCTAAAAACCGAGCCAATTGACTCGGTTTTTATTTTGCTAAACTTTAAGAGAATAAGAAGTTACGCTCTAAGCAGACTTTTTATTAAAGCTATTAAAAAAATAAATTACTACAATGCTTTAACCCAGTATAAACGCACCATCTGTCCACGATCATAAGGAAAGCTTGATAAGTATTCATAACCAAGTGTATTGGTTTTATTGATCTTAAATTCCATTCCATACCCCACAGAAATATTTAAACCTTGTACTTCTTGTTGAATAGACTGCCCTGCACTAACGCGGTTTTTAAAATCATCGGTAGTAAATGCGGTATAATTAAAAACTTTGAAACGTTCGTCTTCATAAAACTGATTACTTAAAACTGAATAATTTTTAAGTTCTTGCTCATGCTCTTCCGCCAGTTTCTTTTGTTCTTGGTTTAAATCTGCGTTGGCGATTTCGATCGAAGTTTCTGTATCTGTAATTTGCTCTTGGTTTTGTTTTAGATGTTTAAAGAAATCATATTTATAAGATGGTTTGGGTTTAACTGAAAAATTATTTTCGAGCCGTGTATTTGAAGTGGTTAGAGTAATATCCGCATATGCATCATGTCCTATACACATCAATAAAATACTACAGAATGCTTTAAGATACATGATTCATCCATAACCAATAAAACTGGTTTGTTATTCTTTTCAAACTATAACATTCTTTAAAAATCTAGATGTATTTTTTAATGACTTTTCTATAAAAAGAGAGAGCATTAAGCCCTCTCTTCTCTGCGGTTTATTTTAAAATATCCAAATTATTTTTGGATTAAACTAAGCCTTTGTCTTTTAACAATTGCATCATGGTTGAACCGAGCTCAGCAGGGCTACGTGTATATGCCATGCCTGCTTTTTCAAATGCTGCAAATTTTTCTTCCGCAGTACCTTTACCACCAGAAATGATTGCACCTGCATGCCCCATACGCTTACCTTTTGGCGCTGTTACACCTGCGATATAACCTACAACAGGTTTCGTCACATGAGATTGGATATATTCAGCAGCCTCTTCTTCCGCAGTACCGCCAATCTCACCAATCATGATGATTGCTTCAGTTTGTGGATCTTCTTGGAAAAGTTTTAAGCAGTCAATTTGGTTCATACCCGGAATTGGGTCACCGCCAATACCGATACATGTAGACTGACCTAGACCAAGCTTGGTTGTTTGTGCAACTGCTTCATAAGTCAATGTACCTGACCGAGAAATTACACCAATTTTACCTGGTTGATGAATATGCCCTGGCATAATCCCAATTTTACATTCACCCGGTGTAATAATTCCTGGACAGTTTGGACCAATAATACGTGCACCATTACCATTGGTTTCTAAATAGCGTTTTGCTTTGAGCATGTCCAAAGTTGGTACACCCTCAGTAATCACAACAATTAATTCAATACCAGAATCAATCGCTTCAACAATCGAATCCAATACAAATGGCGCTGGTACATAGATCGAGGTTGCTGTTGCACCTGTTTCTTGTACTGCTTCACGCATGGTGTTAAATACAGGTAAATTTAAATGTGTCGTACCACCTTTACCCGGTGTTACTCCACCGACAACTTTTGTGCCATAGGCCAAAGCTTGCTCTGAATGGAATGTACCGTTTTTACCTGTGAAACCCTGTACCAATACTTTGGTGTCTTTATTTACTAATACGCTCATGATTGATACTCCTTACGCTTTCACTGCAGCAACAACTTTTTCTGCGGCATCAGCAAGCCCAGTCGCAGAAATCAATTTCAAACCAGATTCATCAAGTAATTTTGCACCTAGTTCCGCATTGTTGCCTTCTAAGCGAACCACAACTGGAACTGTTACATTTACTTCTTGAACCGCTGCAATAATTGCTTCAGCAATCATGTCACAACGTACGATCCCACCAAAAATGTTAATCAAAACAGCTTGTACTGAACTGTCAGATAAAATAATTTTAAACGCTTCGATCACACGGTCTTTAGTCGCACCACCACCTACGTCTAAGAAGTTTGCTGGCTGTCCACCATAAAGTTTAATGATGTCCATGGTCGCCATTGCAAGACCAGCACCATTCACCATACAACCAATATTACCTTCGAGTGCAACATAGTTGAGATCAAACTCAGATGCTTTTAGCTCACGCTCATTTTCCTGAGATTTATCACGCATTGCTGCAATTTCAGGTAAACGATATAGCGCATTTGAATCAATACCCACTTTGGCATCGACACATAAAATTTCACCATTTTCACGCACTGAAAGTGGGTTAATTTCAAATAATGCAAAGTCATTTTCAATAAATGCTTTATATGCACCTGTCATGATAGTGACAAATTGGCTAACTTGTTTGTCTTTTAAGCCCAATTTGAACGCAACATCACGTGCTTGGAACGGTAATAATCCTACTAAAGGATCAACTTCCACTTTAAAGATTTTTTCAGGTGTTTCTTCTGCAACTTTTTCAATTTCGACACCACCTTCTGTAGATGCCATGAAAGTTACACGACGTGAAGAACGGTCTACAACCGCACCAAGATACAATTCACGCTCTACTGGATATACGTCTTCACAAACCAAAATGCTATTTACAGGCTGACCATTTGCATCAGTTTGATAAGTGACGAGATTTGTACCAAGTAGATTTTTTGCATATTCAGCCGCTTCTTCAGCAGATTTTACAACTTTGACACCACCTGCTTTACCACGACCACCTGCATGCACTTGCGCTTTCATCACGGCAAACTTACCGTCAATCTGCTCAAATGCTGCGGCTGCTTCTTCTGGTGAAGTAATCAAAATGCCTTCTTGAACAGGCATACCATATTTTTTTAACAGCGTTTTTGCTTGATACTCATGTAGATTCATTTTTTACCTTTTACTACTTTTCACGTTGTTATAACAATCAGTATTTAAACTTCCATCGCATTAAACACTGACATTTATTTAAGTTTGTTCTTTTATTTTTAGATGATTATTCAAATAAAAACAACCATCATGATAAAAAAAGAGCGGTCGAAACCGCTCTCTTTAGATTATTTACGTTTACGTTGAATCGCGTGAATCGCACGACCGTCAACGGCTAATGCCGCTTCATGCACAACTTCCGAATAGGTCGGATGAGCAAATGTCATTAATTGTAAATCTTCAACAGAAGATACAAACTCTAGTGCAATCATACCTTGATGTACGATGTCTGATGCACCAGGGCCAATGACATGCATACCCAATAAACGATCCGTTTTTGCATCCGCAACAAACTTCACAAAACCTTGAGATTCGTTTGCAGCTAAAGCACGACCATTCACCGCAAATGGGAATTGACCAGTTTTAACTTCGTGACCTTTCTCTTTTGCTTGTTCTTCAGTTAAACCTACCCACGCCGCTTCTGGATGTGTGTAAATTACACTGATAATCGTGTCATAGTTCACTTGTGCAGCATGACCGTGAATACGTTCAACTGCCATTACGCCTTCTTCCATTGCTTTGTGCGCAAGCATTGGACCACGTACCAAGTCACCAATCGCATACACACCTTCAACAGATGTTAAGCATTGATCATTTACTTCAACTAAACCACGTTCAGTCAGTTTGATACCTGAATCATCAGCCAATAAACCTTCTGCATAAGCTTTACGACCTACACAAACGATTAATTTATCGAATGCTTCAGTTTTATCTTCGCCAGCTTGATTGTATTGAACAGTAACTTGACCGTTGTTGATTTCAGTACCAGAAACTTTTGCGCCAATACGAATATCTAAACCTTGTTTGGTTAAGATTTTTTGATATTCTTTAGAAAGTGCTTTATCAGCCATTGGCAAGAAGCTGTCTAATGCTTCAAACACCACAACTTCAGCACCTAAACGACGCCAAACTGAACCAAGTTCAAGACCGATCACACCTGCACCGATCACACCTAAACGCTTAGGAACTTCTTGAAATTCTAACGCACCAGTAGAATCAACAATTAAGTCTTCATCTACTTTTGCCACTGGAATATTTACAGGAACAGAACCTGTTGCAAGGATCACATATTTAGGTTCTAAAACTTGAACTTCACTACCATCTAATGGTGTGAATTCAACTTTTTTACCAGCAAGTAATTTACCAGTACCTTGTAACCACTCGATACCATTACCTTTTAATAATTGCGCAACACCGCCAGTCAAGTTGTCTACAACTTTGTCTTTACGTGCAAGCAATTTAGCAAGGTCAAGCTGTACATTTTCTACAGAAATACCATGCACATCTAAACCATGAAGCGTATCTTCATAATGATGTGAAGAATCTAAAAGTGCTTTAGAAGGGATACAACCTACGTTTAAGCAAGTACCACCTAAAGATGGCTTACCTTTGTGTACACGTTTTTCGATACACGCAACTTTGAAACCAAGCTGAGCTGCACGAATTGCTGCTTCATAACCACCTGGTCCACCGCCGATTACCACTAAATCAAATTGAGACATGTTTATCTCCAAAAACGAGCCTAGAGGATCACCCTAAGCCCGTGTTGTTATTCTAAAGAATTAAAGATCAAGAATTAGTTTAGCTGGTTCTTCTAACAATTCTTTTACAGTCACCAAGAAACCTACAGCTTCTTTACCATCGATTAAACGGTGGTCATAAGAAAGTGCCAAGTACATCATTGGTAAAATTTCAACTTGACCATTTACTGCCATAGGACGATCTTGGATTTTGTGCATACCCAAGATTGCAGTTTGTGGTTGGTTTAAAATTGGAGTTGAAAGTAATGAACCAAAAGTACCACCGTTAGTAATCGTGAAAGTACCACCAGTCATATCTTCAATTGCAAGCTTACCGTCACGTGCTTTACCAGCAAATGCACGAATACCATTTTCAACTTCAGCATAGTTCATACGATCTGTATCACGAAGAACAGGTACAACCAGACCACGATCAGAAGATACTGCGACACCGATGTCATAGAAACCATGATAAACGATATCATCACCATCAATTGATGCGTTTACAGCTGGGAAACGTTTAAGTGCTTCTGTACATGCTTTCACAAAGAAAGACATAAAGCCTAAACGCGCACCGTGGCGTTTTTCAAATGCGTCTTTATATTGTGCACGCATGTCCATGATTGGCTTCATGTTAACTTCGTTAAATGTAGTTAACATTGCTGTTTGTTGCGTTGCAGCAAGAAGACGTTCAGCAACACGTTTACGAAGACGTGTCATTGGAACACGTTTTTCGATACGCTCACCTACCGCAACACTTAAAGGTGTTGCCGCTGCTGCAGCTGGTTTCGCTTGATAGTTTGCAACATCTTCTTTCGTGATACGACCACCACGACCAGTGCCTTCTACGTCAGATGCAGCAATACCTGTTTCAGACAATGCTTTACGTACAGCTGGTGCTTGATCAGCAACAGGTTGAGCACGCTCAACCACAGGAGCTGCGCCCGCTTCAGTTTGAGCTGCTGCTTGTTCAACATTACCATCGCTTACAGCTTGCGTTGGAGCTGCGCCAGAAACTGCACCTTCTTCAAATGTTGCAATCACTTCAGCAGAAAGAACTGTATCACCTTCATTTTTGATGATTGCAGAAATAGAACCATCAGCAGGAGCAACAACTTCTAAAACAACTTTATCCGTTTCAATATCACAGATCACTTCATCACGTGATACAGCTTCACCTGGTTGTTTGTGCCAAGTTGCAATTGTTCCGTCAGCAACTGACTCTGGGAACACCGGTGCTTTAATTTCGGTTGCCATTATTTAGATTCTCCTGATTGTTCAGCCACGATCGCTAAAGCGTCATTGACAAGCTGAGCTTGTTGTTTTGCATGCAAGTAAGGTGAGCCACATGCAGGTGCAGCTGAAGCTTCACGTCCTGCGTAGCTAATACGAATTTGTTTACCAGATTTCATCACACCTTCGTATAAACGTGGTGCGATAAACAACCATGCGCCTTGGTTCTTCGGCTCTTCTTGACACCAAACAAGCTCTTGAATGTTTGGATAAGTCGCAAGAACTTCAGCAATGCGTTGCTCTGGGAATGGATACAATTGTTCAACACGTACAATTGCGATATTCAAGTTTTGTTCACGACGTTTTTCAAGTAAGTCGTAATACACTTTACCACCACAAAGTACGAGTCGTGTTACGTCTGCTTTGTTGATTTGATCAACTTCATCAATCACAGTTTGGAATGTACCAGTTGCAAGCTCATCTAAAGTAGAGGTTGCAAGTTTATGACGAAGCAATGACTTCGGTGACATTACGATCATTGGTTTACGGATTGGGCGAATAGCTTGACGACGCATCGCATGGAAGATTTGTGCAGGTGTTGTTGGTGTAATCACTTGCATGTTGTCTTCTGCGCAAAGCTGTAAGAAACGCTCTAAACGTGCAGATGAATGTTCTGGACCTTGTCCTTCAAAACCATGTGGAAGAAGAAGTGTTAAACCACAAACACGCTCCCATTTGGTTTCACCAGAAGAAATGAATTGGTCAATTACAACTTGTGCACAGTTTGCGAAATCACCAAATTGCGCTTCCCAAATAATCAAACTGTGTGGCAATGTAGTTGCATAACCATATTCAAACGCAAGTACTGCCATTTCTGACAGCAATGAGTCATAAATTGCAGTACGTGGTTGGTTTTCTTTGATGTGACAAAGTGGAATATAAACCGAACCATCCGCTTGGTTATGAAGTTTTGCATGACGATGTGAGAATGTACCACGACCTACGTCTTCACCCGTTAAACGAACCAGATAGCCATCATCTAAAAGCGACGCATAAGCTAAAACTTCAGCAGCACCCCAGTTTAATGGCATTTCACCTGTTTGCATTTTCAAACGGTCATCAATCACTTTCGATACTTGACGTTGCATTACGAAGCCTTCAGGCAACTCACGCATTTTACGACCAAGCTCTTTTAAGCGTTCGATTGGGAAAGTTGTATCCCAAACATCCGTATAGTCATGACCTAAATACGGTGTCCAATCCACAAACATTTTTTTGTTTGGTTCAAGTACAAGTGCATTTGCGACATGGCGACCTGCTTCAAGGTCTTCACGATATTTTTCAACCAAAGCATCTGCATCAGCACGATCCAATACTTTTTCTTGTACCAATTGATCAGCATACAACGTACGGGTTGTCGCTTTTTTGTTGATCACTTGATACATCATTGGTTGAGTTGCAGCTGGTTCATCCGCTTCGTTATGACCACGACGACGGTAACAGAACATATCAATCACAACATCTTTACGGAAAGTGTGACGGAAATCATGTGCTAATTGTGAAATAAATAATACAGCTTCTGGATCATCACCATTCACATGGAAGATCGGTGCTTGGATCATTTTGGCAATATCAGTACAGTATTCTGTAGAACGTGCATCACGTGGGTCAGAAGTTGTAAAACCAACTTGATTATTGACAACAATATGAACTGTACCACCTACGGTATAACCACGCGTTTGTGACATTTGGAAGGTTTCTTGGTTAACACCTTGACCTGCAAATGCTGCATCACCATGCACAATGATTGGTAATACGTCATCACCACCAATGTCTTTACGACGGACTTGACGGGCACGTACAGAACCTTCAACCACAGGGCCAACGATTTCTAAATGCGATGGGTTAAACGCCAATGCCAAGTGAACTTCGCCACCTGGTGTCATCACGTTTGATGAGAAGCCTTGGTGGTATTTAACGTCACCAGAACCTTTTTTATTGAGTGCCTTACCTTCAAACTCACCGAACAAATCAGCCGGGTTTTTACCCATAATGTTCACGAGTAAGTTTAAACGACCACGGTGTGGCATGCCGATCACGACTTCTTTACAACCTACAGAACCTGCACGTTGAATCAATTCGTTGACCATTGGAATGAAAGACTCACCACCTTCCACACCAAAACGTTTCGCACCCACGTATTTATTACCGAGGTATTTTTCAAGACCTTCAGCAGCAGTTAAACGCTCAAGTACATGTTTCTTTTGCTCAGCAGAGAAACCGAATTGACCACGTGCACCTTCTAAACGTTGTTGAATCCAACGTTTTTCCTTGGTATCAACAATGTGCATATATTCTGCACCAATAGAAGCACAATACGTTGCCTCCATTGCTTCAACCATTTCACCTAAAGTTGCTTCAGGTTTACCAATCGCAAGATTACCTGAGTTAAATACAGTATCTAAATCTGACTTGGTTAAACCATGCGCTGCGAGATCCAAATCTGGCACGTCTTCACGTTTAGCCAAACCTAAAGGATCAAGTTTTGCTTTTTGATGTCCACGGTTACGATACGCAGCAATCAGTTGCAACACACCAATTTGACGGCGTTCATGTTCAGTGCTGACTTCACTTTGTACAACAGGTTGAACACGACTTGAGTTGCGACCTAATAATAAGAATTGCTCACGAATGTTGCCGTGGGGCTGATCACCTTTAGGGAATTTATCGAAATATTGTTGCCAATCCTCACCGACTGAGGTTGGAGAAGACAGGTACTGCTCGTAAAGCTCTTCAATATACGCTGCACTATCAGCGGAAAGTTCAGTGTCAAGACGCAGTGCGTCAGCAACTTCTTGCATTTGTGGACCCATTTCCTATTGCAAAAACATTAGAGGATGCTTTTTAAGCATACCCAAGATTGATCATGCCAAACTGGTAAATTGGCACTCACCCCTAGATCCCAAAAACCAAAGGGCGTTATACGGCATTAGAATTTTACTAATGCAGACAATGAATCATAACGCCCTCAATGGCATCACCACTCATCTATACTCAACCGCAGCTGAGCAATTTTTTTGCAAATCGACTTAGAAAAAACAAAGTTTTGATTTGTTTTTTCTAAAGCGGCTCATTTCGCAAGCAACTCACTTAAGTTATAAACTTAAGCACAGCTCACTTATGTTAAAAAATGTACATAAGTACTGCATTTTTTCTGCTTACAGTAATTTGTTAAATCCTAACATGAACTTAAGCTTCAATTGATTTTTTTGACACATACCATCTATAAAATAGCTAAATACATAACTATTATAATCGAATACTATATGGAGTTGTTTATATAAAAATTCAACCCATTATAGAAAAATACTATTTCACGCACATACAAGCTATACAAAAAGTATATAAAAAAAGAGCGCACCTTAAATTTAAGGTGCGCTCTTTGATTTTTAGGGCATTAACCTGCTTGGTCGAGCAACATGCTACGGATATGACCGATTGCTTTTGTTGGGTTCAAACCTTTAGGACATACTGACACACAGTTCATAATCCCTTTACAACGGAACAATGAGAACGGGTCATCAAGACGTGATAAACGGTCTTGAGTCGCTGTATCACGCGAGTCAATAATGAAACGATATGCATTCAACAATGCTGAAGGCCCTAAGAATTTATCAGGGTTCCACCAGAATGATGGGCATGATGTTGAACAGCATGCACAAAGAATACACTCATACAAACCATTTAAGTGTTCACGCTCTTCTGGAGACTGTAAACGCTCTTTAGGTGGTGCAGGTTGATTATTAATTAGGAAGGGTTGAATTTTGTCATACTGATCGTAGAACTGATTCATATCCACAACTAAATCTTTAACCACTGGCAAACCTGGTAATGGACGAATTACGATTTTTTCTGGCAAATCGTTTAAGTTCCATAAACATGCTAGACCATTTTTACCATTGATGTTCACACCATCCGAACCACAAATACCTTCACGGCAAGAACGGCGGAATGTTAATGATTCATCTTGCACTTTTAAAGCGAGCAGCGCATCAAGCAACATACGGTGCTTATCAGTCAACTCAAGTTTAAAAGTTTGCATGTACGGTGCTTTATCCTTATCAGGATCATAGCGGTAGATTTCGAACGTACGAGTACCTCTACTCATCTTATTTCTCCCGATTAGAATGTACGTGGTTTAGGTTCAATTGCTTCTACAGACAATGGGCTGTAACGTACTGGTTTGTACTCAAGATGGTTATCACTTGAATACCATAAAGTATGTTTCATCCACTCATCATCACGACGACCATATGAATAAGTCGGGTGATCAGGTGGTAACTCGTAGTCTACAACCGTATGCGCACCACGACACTCTTTACGTGCAGCAGCAGAAATCAAGGTTGCTTTTGCCACTTCATATAAGTTTTCAACTTCAAGCGCTTCAATACGTGCTGTATTAAATACTTTCGATTTGTCTTTTAGATGAATATTGCGTACACGTGGCTCAATCGCAAGGATTTGTTTTACCCCTTCATCAAGCAATGCTTGCGTACGGAATACACCTGCGTGATCTTGAACAATATCACGGATCGCATCTGCAACTTCTTGTGCATTTTCACCAGAAGTCGAGTCATCTAAATGACGAATACGTTTTAATGTATTTTCAAGCACATTATTTGGAAGTGGTTGATAATCATCACCGTGATGTTTAGTCACATAATCAATGATATGTTCACCAGCCGCTTTACCGAATACAACCAAGTCAAGTAATGAGTTCGTACCTAAACGGTTTGCACCATGTACAGATACGCAAGAACACTCACCAATCGCATAAAAACCTTTTACAGGTACAGTGTAATCCATTGTACCGTTGGTAGCATATTCTTTAGTTGCGCTGTCATAACCTGCATGGAAACCAGCTTCATTTTTAGAATATTCAGGAATAACAACCTGACCATGAATGTTTGTTGGAATACCACCCATTTGATAATGGATTGTTGGCACAACAGGAATCGGCTCTTTGGTAATATCTACGTTTGCGAATTTTTTACCAATCTCAAATACAGATGGTAAACGCTTCATGATCGTATCAGCACCCAAGTGCGTCATATCAAGTAGGATATAATCCCCTTTAGGACCACAACCACGACCTTCTTTAATTTCTTGGTCCATAGAACGTGATACGAAGTCACGAGGTGCCAAGTCTTTTAAAGTCGGTGCATAACGTTCCATGAATGGTTCGCCGTCTTTATTACGAAGGATCGCACCTTCACCACGACAACCTTCAGTCAACAATACGCCTGCGCCTGCAACACCTGTTGGGTGGAATTGCCAGAATTCCATATCTTGTAATGGAATACCTGCACGTGCAGCCATACCAAGACCATCACCAGTGTTGATATAAGCATTGGTAGAGGCACGGTAAACACGACCTGCACCACCTGTAGCAAATAATGTTGCTTTCGCTTGAAATACTGCAATTTTACCTGTTTCTTGGTCAATCGCAGTCACACCCAGCACATCACCTTCTTCGTTACGGATTAAATCTAATGCAATCCATTCAACAAAGAATTGAGTACCCATTTTCACGTTGCTTTGATAAAGCGTATGTAATAAAGCATGACCTGTACGGTCAGCAGCAGCACATGCACGTGGAACTGGTTTTTCACCATAGTTTGCAGAGTGACCACCAAATGGACGTTGGTAAATTGTACCATCTGCGTTACGGTCAAATGGCATACCTAAGTGTTCAAGCTCATAAACAACTTTAGGTGCTTCACGACACATAAACTCGATTGCATCCTGGTCACCTAACCAGTCAGAACCTTTTACAGTGTCATAAAAATGATAGTGCCAGTTATCGTCTTGCATATTACCAAGAGATGCACCAATACCACCTTGCGCCGCAACTGTATGAGAACGTGTTGGGAAAACTTTGGTTAATACTGCTACTTTCAAACCTGCTTGAGCAAGTTGATATGAAGCACGCATACCAGAACCACCACCACCAACGATGACTGCATCGAAGAACTGGCTTGGAATATTTGAATAATCTTCTTTAGGGGTTAAAGCGCCCATGACATCTTCCTATCAATTCGCCCAAAAAATCTGGATTGCCCAGATCGCATACGCAATAACAGCAATAATCACTGCTGACGTTAATACGATGCGTAAACCTGAAGCTGAAGGACCCATTTGACGAGTAGTCACATAGTCAGTGAATACTTGCCACATACCAATCCAAGCATGCGCAACAAGAGATAAGACTGCCAATAAAGACAAAATCTTCATTGGAAGTGTCATCATAAAGCCAAACCATTGCTCGTAGTTAAATCCGCCATTGCACAGAATCCAACCTAATACGACAACAGTATAAACAGCAAGAACAACAGCGCTCACACGTTGGATATACCAATCACGAGAACCTGAACCCGTTAAACCTGTAGCACTTTTCATTAGAGAACAATCCATACAAATGATGCGATGATTGAAATCGCAGCCAAAATTAATGCAATTGTAGCTGCAACACGACCACTTTGAAGTTCTTCAGCAAAACCAAGGTCAGCAAGTAAGTGCTTAATACCCATAATGAAATGGAATAATAAGCCTGCTACAAACACCCATACGATGAAACGTACAACGAAGCCGCCAAAGATTGCTTGAACTTGAGCAAAACCTTCAGGCGAAGACAATGATTTGTCTAAAAGCCACAAAAGTACCGGTACGAGTAAAAATACGATGACACCTGAAAGACGGTGTAAAATTGATGCAATAGCCACAGGGGATTTTAAGTTTACGTCTAAAACTTGACCCATGGACAAATTGACAGGTCTGTTGCTTTTCACAGCGGGCATCCTGTAAGTAAAAACTCCATCCGGAGTTTGTTGGAATTAATTCGAAGGAAAGCTGGCATTGTTAGGCAAGCAAATTGCCTAAACTTATAAACGACACCGAATTATAAATCGTGAACTGTCAAAATACAAACGATGCCGTTTGGCTTTTTTAGGAAAACATCTATAAATAAGAATCATTTACAAAAAAAATAATGGTATTTTTCTATTAATAAAACTTTTAAAAGTACTTATCTTGTTATTTTTTAATAATTAAATTTATAACCACATGCTCATCTATCACAGGATTTAAGCCATTTAAAATTTAGACTAAAGCACAACATCTATTTAAACTATTTTTTATTAAAAAATCCGATCAAATTGGTCTAGTTATTATGTTCATCTATATTGGCATGAAGAGATGAAATTTTAATGACTATTTCCATAATAAATACCCTCTATAAGCTATATGTAATTTGACTTCACAGTTTATGAGTAGAAATAAGCACTTAGTTTGTAAATAAATAGTATCAAAATATTCAAGCTCAAATATTTGCTCATTTTAAAATCAAATCTTAGGTTATTATTTACACTAAAGTTTATTTTTTAATCATTTAAAAGTTTTTTTAAACTATTTTTTGCTCAATTAACAACTAAAATGAAAAAATTTATTTCAGCTATTTTTATGATTATTTTTCAATCATCCACATTTTTTTCTATTTGTAAGTTATGGGAATTAGATAATTTTAAATTTTTCCAAGATTTATCTGATTATTTAAAAATTCAACAAATCTGCGCTTTAAAGTATGTTTTTGTCTAGCAGAAATAATTATTTTTATGCACCAAATCTAGAATTTGCCTTATTATACTGAGCCGATACTGTAAGTTTATTTAAAAGTCTTTGAATGAGATTGTATGACTAAGCTACTGTGCTAACGTCACTTTTTATCCATAAGTATAATTGACAAAATTTCAGTACTCACTAAGCTAATAGCAATTTTGATCGGTCTAACTTGTTTGGTAATTAATAAACAAGCGCAAGTTAGATAAAACATTCACCAGGACAGGAGATCAATTGAATGTCTGCAGCAACTGGCAAAAAAGCCGTTTTACAACTTGATGGCAAAGAAATTGAATTACCAATTTACAGTGGTACATTGGGCCCAGATGTAATCGACGTTAAAGATGTATTGGCCGCAGGTCACTTTACTTTTGATCCTGGTTTTATGGCTACTGCTGCTTGCGAGTCTAAAATTACATTTATCGATGGTAACAAAGGTGTACTTTTACACCGTGGCTACCCAATTGATCAATTAGCGACTCAAGCAGACTACTTAGAAACTTGTTATTTGCTATTAAATGGCGAGCTTCCAACTGCTGAACAAAAAGCTGAATTTGAAGCAAAAGTTCTGAGCCATACAATGGTTCATGACCAAGTAAGCCGTTTCTTCAATGGTTTCCGTCGTGATGCACATCCTATGGCTATCATGGTTGGTGTTGTGGGTGCACTTTCTGCTTTCTATCATAACAATCTTGATATTGAAGATGTTAACCACCGTGAAATCACAGCGATTCGTTTGATTGCTAAAGTACCTACTTTGGCTGCGTGGAGCTACAAATACACTGTAGGTCAACCATTCATGTATCCACGTAACGACTTAAGTTACGCTGAAAACTTCTTGTACATGATGTTTGCTACACCTGCGGACAAAGACTATAAAGTAAATCCTATCCTTGCAAAAGCAATGGATCGTATTTTCACGCTTCATGCTGACCATGAACAAAATGCGTCTACATCTACTGTACGTTTAGCTGGTTCTACTGGTGCAAACCCTTACGCATGTATCGCTGCGGGTATCTCTGCACTTTGGGGCCCTGCGCATGGTGGTGCGAATGAAGCTGTTCTTAAGATGCTTGATGAAATCGGCTCTGTAGAAAACGTTGCTGACTTCATGGAAAAAGTGAAGACTAAAGAAGTTAAACTTATGGGCTTCGGTCACCGAGTTTACAAAAACTTCGACCCACGTGCGAAAGTAATGAAAGAAACATGTGACGAAGTACTTAGCGCACTTGGTATCAACGATCCACAACTTGCACTTGCAATGGAACTTGAGCGTATCGCACTTTCTGATGAATACTTCATCAAACGTAACTTATATCCAAACGTAGACTTCTACTCAGGTATCATCCTTAAAGCGATCGGTATCCCAACAGAAATGTTTACTGTGATCTTTGCTCTTGCACGTACTGTAGGTTGGATCAGCCACTGGTTAGAAATGCACAGCGCACCTTACAAAATCGGTCGTCCTCGTCAGCTTTATACTGGCGAAGTACAACGTGACATCAAACGTTAATTCGTTTTATGTTTTAATAAAAAAACCACCTTTTAGGTGGTTTTTTATTGCTTACTTATCGAATTTTAAACGGTAATTTATCTTCTTTTATAGTTACTTTTGCACCCTTACATGCATTGGCAGTTTTAGTGGTTCTTATAATATAGTTTGCTTGCGGCACAACCTTTAAAGCACTTTCAATCTCATGCCCTGTTTTACAATCTTCCTCACCTAGTTGCTCACTATAGCGTCCTGGATCACTTGAAGACTCAGCAGTTGCAACAACATAAGCTTTCCAACCATCAAAATACACCAACTCATCTTGACTAGAAACTGAACCTTGTCCTGAACCAGCTGAACTTAGCTGAATCAATTGAGTGGGCTTGGTATTCACTTGTACCTCATAGATTTTAAAGCTGTTGGCTTGTCCACCATAATCCAATATCTGAGATTGCTTTAACTTTGGACGTGTCAAAATATAACCACCCCAAAAGTTACGTGCCGCATTTTTAAACTCCACACCCGATAAATATGCAACCTCACCCGATTTTAATTTAATCGCTTGGGTTTCATTAATATGTATTGCATTTTTAGGATAAGCACTTGACGCATTTAAATTGGTTAAAGATCCTATAATTTCTTTGGCTGTTGGCGCTGCTGCAAAACTGCTAGATGCTGCAAATACAACAACGGACAGAACAAAAGTTTTTTTAATCATAAGCATCATCTTCTATGTTTAAAATTAATGAAATTTTATCACTATGCTTTTAACGTCCCCACTCCATCTTTTCCATATATGGGCGAACTTTTTTAATCCTTTGAATATTGGTTTTTTCTATTTGAGTTAATTGCTTTTCCACATTGGTGCTACACGGCATATACCAGTCCGCATTACTAAATAAGCTTGCAATTTCTTTATTGGCAAATGAATAGCCATGACGGGCATAAATACTATTACGCATATAATCAAGCTCGTCTGGTGGAAGTTGTAAATCATCATCCTTTAACAATCGATTAGAGGCCTCAGCAAACAAACCTTCATTTTTTGCATAACGACATTGTTGTGGTTTGAGATCAAAATATTTTGGTTTGATTTTACCCGATGCAGACTCCCAACTTGACTGTAACAATCGAGGTTGATTCTGACTCACTTGAAATACAAAAGTACCACTACTGGTTTTTGCTCCACTTTCAACCGCAGTGATTTTATAACCTTGCGATGTGGATTGAACTTTTCCTGAAAAATCCTGCTTATTCTTACCTAGAATGCTATATCCTTTGACTTGATTACGATCAATAGATTGGATAAATACCCCTATTTTTTGACCATCATAAACACCTGTCCATGAAGTTTTTAATTGTTGTAAATCAAAAGCAAAGCTGGATTGGATCAGTAATACATTTAAACCCAATAAAGCAAAATATGTTTTTTTCATTGTTATTCCTTAAGCCTAAGCGATATGATTTTATAAATTAGTGTAGTTCAAATTTTAATTTTTTAAATCCATTAAAACGTAAAGATTTATCATGATAGTTATCTGTCTAAAAACCAAATACACCCAATCAGCAAACAATGCTTGAATTAAAAAAATGGTGAATATGCATACAATCAAAAATAAAAATACCAATAAAATACTGCTAATTTTAATCCTAGGTATCTATTTTTACTTATGCGTCCTCATGTTGAAAATTTGTCTAGCGTATTTTCCTTGGCAAGATGACAATAATTTTTTAGCACTCAAACAAGATGTTGTAACCACACAGCCTTGGCGTTTTGCTTTTCAGGTTCATGTGCTTGTCAGTAGTTTGCTTTTAATCGCAGGTTTCACACAATTTTTCAGTCAAATTCGACAAAAATTCCCAAAAATCCATCGTTATAGTGGCTGGCTTTATATCATCAGTGTTTTCATTTTTGCGTTGCCGAGCGGTTTTATCATGGCTTTTTCAGCAGCAGGCGGTTGGCAAACCAAATTATGCTTTATCCTTTTAAGTATTTTATGGGGAGTTAGCACTTTTATTGCATTGTATAAAATCATAAAAAAAGATTGGTTAGCACATCATGACTGGATGATTCGTAGTTTTGCACTTGCACTATCTGCACTAAGCTTAAGAACATGGAAAATAATTTTATATAATTTACAACCTTACTTTGACTGGTTAACGCCTGTACATATTTATCAACTCGAAGCTTGGTTAGGCTGGGTAATCAACCTTATCATTGCCGAAGTTATTATTTTAAAATTACATCAAAATAAAAAGCCCTAAACTGTGTTAGGGCTTCAGCAACATGATCAATTAAGATGCGATGTCGTAGTGTTTAAGATTCAATTCTTTTAATTGATTCTTCAACTCTTGCAATGACCACGGCCATGCAGCAAAGTTACGACCATTTTCATCTAGATAATATGACTTACAACCACCCGCATTAAATACTGTTGTTTTTAAGTTCTTTTGAACTTTCAGGTTATGGTAACGCACCACATTTTTCTTAATTTCAATACGTGTAAACTTCTGATCACGCATTTTCAATAGACCGCTGATAATATAGTCTAACTGAGCTTCTGCAATACCAATGAAAGAATCATAGACCAAGATATTTGGCCCTAATACTAAGAACGCATTTGGAACTTTCTCAATACTTGTACCTAAATATGCTTCTGGTGAGCTATCTTTCCACAAATCAGACAGTAAAACACCTTCTGAGTTAGTCACGCGCTGACCAATTGGTGGATGAGAAACTTCAAAACCTGTTCCCCAAATGATGACATCAACTTCATGACGTTCACCATTTGCACCGATTACAGTATTTCCATCAATCTCAACCAAACCATGAGGAATGACATTAACATTGTCCTGTTGTAATGCAGGATAGTAGTTGTTAGCAAACAATAAACGTTTACAACCAATGTCAAAGTTAGGCGTCAAAATCTCACGTAACTCATCATCTTTGACTTGTAGTTTAAGCAATTGTTTACTTAAAAAATTCACTGGTTTTAAAACTTTCGGATTACGCAATCCAAAGTTAATTCCATTTAGAATTTGTGCAACACTATTACGCCATGTTTCTTGAATCACAGGGAAGCGACTCACGATACCTTTTGCAGTATCCCCCAACTCACGGTCTGCTTTTGGCAATACCCAAGGTGCCGTACGTTGGAATACAAATAATTCTTTCGCTAAAGGCTGTACTTGTGGAATAAACTGAATTGCTGATGCACCCGTACCAATCACTGCAATACGCTTACCTTTTAGATCATAGTCATGATCCCAACGTGCAGAGTGGAACATTTTACCTTTAAAGCTTTCAATGCCTTTGACTTTTGGCATAGATGGCTCAGTGATCGGGCCTGTAGTAAAGATCACAGTTTTTGACTGGAATTTACCTTTAGATGTTTCTAAATTCCAAACGTGTTTGGTTTCGTCCCATTTTGCACTTAACAGCTCAATGCCAAGTTCAATTTTCCCACCTAAGTCATGTTTTTCAACAACTTCTTCTAAGTAGCTTAGAATTTCAGGCTGTCTTGCAAACAAATGACTCCATTTGTGACTTGGTGAGAAAGAGAATGAATACAATGCTGATGGCACATCACAACCACAACCTGGGTAATTGTTATCACGCCAAGTACCGCCCACTCGATCTGCTTTTTCAAGCACGATATAGTCGTGATAACCTGCTTGATTCATTTTATATGCCGCAGCAATACCCGAAATCCCAGCACCTACAACGATTGTATCAAATACACGCACTGGTTCAGCTTTTTTTGATGTTGTTGCTTTTTGCTCAGTCGTTTTTGCTGTTTTTTCTTCAGCAACTTGAGCTTTTTCAGCAGTTTTTTCTTCAACTTTCGCTTCAGGCTTATTTTCAACTTTCACTTCAGCTTTGGTTGCTGTTTTTGCCACAGGTTTTGCTTGTGCTTTTTCTGTTGCTGCCGTTTCAGGCTGAGTGACTTGTTTTACATCTTCAACAGTTGTTGTTGAGGTTTTTTTTGCAGTGCTTTTATCTTCAGGCAAAGTATCTAATGTTGTTTCTGTTGTCATGTTGTTCTACTCAAATTTCAGATTACTTAAAATATCGATTAAAAACTGGATAGCCGATACCAAGCATTTTGGTATATAAGCTTGGAGATGCACGTTTCATCAACCAGAATAATTTTGCATCTGGTTGAGGAATGGTATAAAGCTTACCTGCATCTAAATTATCCAAAGTTTTAATGGCTACTTTTTCACTGGTCGTAAAGGCATGATTCATTAACAAATCATCGGCAACGCCTGCATACTGTTTTGGTAAACGACCATTCTTCATAATATTGGTTGGTACTAAAGTTGGGCACAGTACATTGACGCTGATTTTGTCTTTACGTAGTTCAGCGGATAATGTTTCTGAGAGTGCTAACACACTTGATTTGGTCACATTATATGCAGTCATCTCAGGTGCGGCAGTATAGCCCGCAGCAGATGCAACATTAATAATTGCGCCATAACCTTGTTGTTTAAACTTCGGTACAAAGTAATGACAGCCATAAATTACGCCCCAAAGATTGATGTTGACACACCATTGCCAATCTTCGAGAGATACTTCGTCAAATTTACCACCCAAGCCCACACCAGCATTATTGATCACTAAAGTAACCGCATGCCCCATGAGCTGTTCCGCTTGTTCAGACAGTGATTTAACTTGTGCTTTATCGGTCACATCACATTGCACAGCAAAAGCTTTACCTGAAGTTTGAGTTTCGATCAAACTTACAGTTTCTTCTGCTGCTGCTAAATTAATATCCGCACAAACGACTGTACCACCGCGCTTTGCAAGTTCCATTGCAAAGCTGCGTCCAATTCCACTTCCTGCACCTGTTACAACAGCATATGCATTTTGTGTAGGCTTTCTTTTTTTTGAAAAAAATCCCATTTAATTCATCCAATTAATTTTTAAATACTTAGCTGCGTAATGCAGGAATAAACTCTTTCACAAGATAAGGTGTTAATACACCAGTTTCTGGATGTAACAATGTTTCTTTGTAATATTCCAAGAACGCAGTCGTATCATGATCATTTGGATGAAAATCACGACGTAAGTAATCAAAAATGTGAGCCCATGAACTACCGTACACCCCATCTTTTAAGCCAAAAATTAATTTAAAGCTATGTGGAATATCTTTCCAGTAACTCCAGCTAATTAAGTTACTTGGTTTGCGGTAGAATGGAACAAAGAAAGATGCAAATGAAATTAATACTAAAATCGTAATTAAAGCTGGGAAAAAGCCTGCAACACGAAGCGCATAATTGTTTGATAAAGTTTGGAATACATCATAAGCAATATCTTTATGCTCAGACTCTTCTAGCATATGCCACATCCAAATCGCACGTTGCTTTTCATCTTGTGAACGGAAGAAAATCTCTTCGTGGTTCATCATGTATTCTGCCAGTACCGCTGTAAAATGCTCAATTCCAGCCATTAAAGAAAGTTTCATTGGTTGCGGTAAGCGATTGAAGCCATACTCAAACACATTGCTTGCTAAAAAGCGGAAAATTTTTACAGGTAAATCTCGCTCCATATATGCATCATTTAATTCTTCATGCATTTTAGAGTGGATTGCTTCTTGTCCAATAAGAGATGTTACACGTTGCTTCAACAAAGGATCTGTAATGAAATCACGATGATAACGCGCTGTATCAATCACAAGATCTTCACCATAAGTTAAAAAGATCGACAATGACGCAAAATAAGCACTCGCTAATTCTGCATCCATATAGAATTTGTGATCTATTTTTTCTGGCTCAAAGTCGAACTTCATATGACGAATCGGAATGATTGGCGTCTGATCTTCTAAACTAAAAGGTGAACCTGTAAATACTTTTGAAAGAATAGACTTAACTGGCTTAGCGAACAACATGGCTACAATACTCTTTATTTGATTAATGTATAAACAGCAGTTCATCCTGTGATCTGCTGCTCATGTTTGAGTGAAAACTCTATTTGATGCATAGAAAATTACGCTAAGCCTTGTCAATTCCTATTAGCATTTAAAGTCATTCAATTAGCATTTTCTTACTTTTTAATAAATTGTTAGACAATATTTTTTTAAATAACACCTATTAACAAGTTTTGTCCTCTAAGGATATTTTTTTGAAATTTACACTTTTTATTTTGATCACTTACTTAACATTGCAAAGCAACACTTATGCCTTTTATGTCACTTTAAAATGTACTGATGCTGAGCCGAAATAGCATAAGTTTGAAATATGACATTTTGATAAAAATATCGTGTTTTACAGCAAGCCTCGCTATAATTTTGAAAATTAAAATCACAAGGTTAATACAGTGTTTAATCTTTATCGTTGGTTATATAAATTTCTTAAAATTGAGTTATTTAAATACCGCCATTTAACGGAGGGTGAAATTCATATTAGTCAGTCTGTTTTTGGAAATTTAATTGATTATTCAAAAGTTTTAGTGATGAATCAGCCTTATTTACCTTGGCAACCTGTTGGCATTTTAATGGCCCCAAATGGTTGTATTCACATGAAAGATGCTGATTTTTGCTGTGATTTTTCCAAAGAAAGCTTATCCAATCAAGCCATTTTTATTCATGAGATGGCGCATGTTTATCAACATCAAAAAAATATTAATGTCTTGCTTAAAGGCGCAATTTTACAAATTGCTTTATATGCCAGTTATGGCAAATACAATCCTTATCGCTACACTTTACAAATGCATAAAAAATACCAAGATTATAACATTGAGCAACAAGGTGATATTGCAAGAGATATTTTCTTAAAAAGAATCAAAAACATTATTTTAGAACCGATCTGATTAAAGCATTTTAATTTTAACTGCACTTAATTTTTCTAGTTGATTTACATACACAAAAAACACAAAATAAAGCTATAAATTTCTTCATATTTTCAAGAAAATTCTGTTAGATTTGATGGGATGTTAGATAATTTTTTGACAATATTTTTAAATCTCTAGCATCTGGCTTTAATTTCGTTAAAATAGCCCCAATCTGTAATTTTTGCCATGCAAGAAATAAAGATTTTTTGTCATGAAAGTGATTTTTTATTTTGTGCCTTTTGGCAGTGTTTGAAACGTTAAACTACACACAATTGAATAACTATATAGATATAAATCAATTTGTTGTGTGCTTACTACCCTATAGGAATAGGACAAGGTTTAAATGAAAAGTTTTAAAGTTGCTCTCGCGCAATTCTCTCCACATATTGGCGATATCGAAACAAATGTTCAAAAAATGATTGAACAAGCCAATCAAGCAAAAAAACAAGATGCCAATATTATCGTTTTTCCAGAGCTCGCAACTATAGGCTACCCTGCTGAAGATTTATTGCTTCGTCCAAGCGTAAATACACGTACTGCTCAGGCTTTTGAGCAATTACAAGCCGTGAAAGACATTGTAATGGTTTTTGGTTTTGTCAATGCAACTGAAGACGGTCAGCGCTACAATTCTGCAGCAGTCATGAAAGATGGACAAATCTTAGGGATTTATAATAAACAAAATCTACCAAACTATAGTGTTTTTGACGAAAAACGTTATTTTAACGAAGGACATCAACACCTTGTGTTTGAATATTTAGGACATAAGTTTGGTGTATTGATTTGTGAAGATGTATGGTCACTCAACACCGTTCAACAACTTGCGCAACTCAATGTTGAAAGCGTTTTAGTATTAAATGCTTCACCTTATGAAGTGGGTAAACCGCAACATCGTATTGCAACGCTGCAAGAATTGGCAAAACAAATCAATATTCATGTGCTTTATACCAACCAAGTCGGTGGTCAAGATGATTTGATTTTCGATGGTTCAAGTTTTGTTATTAACAATACTGGCGAAGTTGCTTTACGTGCTGAAAGCTATAAAGAGCAGCTTTATTTTGTTGATTATGAAGTTGAAAATAAAGCTTATAAAATTGTCGAAACAGCACCTGCTTTAGACACGATGGCTGAAATTTATCAAGCCTTAGTCATGGCAACACGTGATTATGTCGAGCGTTCAGGTTTCCCTGGTGTAATTTTAGGACTGTCTGGTGGGATTGATTCCGCTTTAACCTTAGCGGTTGCCGTTGATGCTATCGGTGCTGAGAAAGTACAAGCTGTCATGATGCCTTATACCTATACCTCACAAATCAGTGTCGAAGATGCTGCTGAACAAGCAAAACGTATGGGCGTAACTTTTGGAATTGCAGAAATTCACCCTATCGTAAATAGTTTCATGCAAACGCTTTATCCATTCTTTGGTAACTCGCCTGCAGATGCAACTGAGGAAAACCTTCAAGCTCGTGCTCGTGGTACTTTACTCATGGGCTTGTCTAATAAGTTTGGTAACTTAGTGCTGTCTACAGGAAACAAATCTGAGTTATCGGTTGGTTACTGTACGCTTTATGGTGATATGGTCGGTGGTTTTGCCGTTCTGAAAGATGTCTATAAAACGATTGTTTTTGAATTAGCAAAATATCGTAATAGTTTAAGTGAAGTTGCCGTTATTCCTGAACGTGTGATTACTCGCCCACCATCAGCAGAACTTCGTCCAGACCAAAAAGATCAAGATTCTTTACCTGCATATGATGTTTTAGATGCGATTCTTTATGCCTATGTCGAAGAAGATCAAAGTCAAGATGACATCATTGCAAAAGGTTTTGATAAAAATGTGGTTGAAAAAGTGATTAAACTGGTTGACCGCAACGAGTATAAACGCCGCCAAGGAGCGATTGGACCAAGAATTACATCACGTGCATTTAGTCGTGAACGTCGTTATCCGATCGTCAACGGTTGGAAAGCAGGTAACTGATCCGTATGGATACCTTAAAGCTGCCAAAAAGTTTTAGTCAAGACTTTGCTCAAGCACTTTTGCTTGAGCAGGTTGCTTTTATCAAACACAAATTATTGGATCACCAAGATCAAAGTTATATCCAAGATTTTATTCAAAAAGTATATGCTCATGCTGAACATATTCATTTAAAAGAAGTTATCCAACTTCATTCATTGCATGAAGTTGTACAAAAATATGCTTTTGAATTAACACTCGGTGCGGATATTTTAGAGTTTATTGGCTTTAGTGCGCAAAAAGTGCATCAAACAGCAACTACAAGCTCTGCGCAATTCAATGATTTTTTATCTGATGAGCAGTTTGAATTGTGGTTATATAAGATTTTAGAGTTACAACAATTACGCCATTATATTCAGGAAAATTTGCAAGAAAATTCACAGATCAAACATGTGAGTTTACAACTTGCCAATCAAATTTTAGAAAATAATACGCCATGGTTAGATTACTTTCGTAAACTGAATGTAAGAAGTAAAAGTATTGGTGCTAAAGTCGTCAATTATTTACAAGATCAGCAACATCTCATTGAACTAAAATTAGAACAACAACTTGCTACAGCGATTCGCAACCAAATCGGTAATATCATTTTATTACCCAATGAAGAACTAGCAGAAATCGCATTGCAACTTTGGTCGGAAATCAAACAAAAAACCTTAAAAGAAACTTTCTCTCAGTTTCAATCAATCGATTTTGAAGAGTTTTTTATTTTGGCTTATGAAACTTGGAAACATTTACGCCAAACACCCTATATACAAACCATTATTTTAGAAGTGGTATCTGCTTTTTATGAATATTTTAGTGATTATACGCTTCAAGAATTATTGCATTCTGTGAGCCTAACACAACAAGATTTATTTAAAGAAGCTGAGCGTTTTGCGCCCTATTGTTTAAAGGCTTTAGATCAGCAAAATCGATTAGATGATCTCATCGCTGCACTCATTGCACCCTTTTATTTAGACGATAATACGCAACAATTTATTGAAAATTATATTCAAAAACAATTGATTGAAAAATAATATATTTTATAGTTCGGTCATTTTATCATTTAAATCAACTTAATAGAGCAATATGAAATAGGTTTATAGAAGATCTATGGGTTAAAGTAGTTGTATCATTTTAGTCATGCAAGCATTTTTATACACAAAAAAAGAGACCATGCGGTGAGCATGGTCTATAAAAATGGTGGCTATGACGAGACTTGAACTTGTGACCCCAGCATTATGAGTGCTGTGCTCTAACCAACTGAGCTACATAGCCGTAAACTGTGTGCGCATTATCTAAATTTATTTATAATTCGTCAAGCACTCTTCAGCGCTAATGATCATGCTTTAAACAACTGCAAAACAAATGCTTAAAATTAATACATTTTTCTTGTAATAATTAGGCAAAATAGGCTGATCTAAACAGGATTTTATACGATGAAAATTAAAGTTTTTGCCTGCACTGCTTTACTACTGAACCTTTCAGCTTGTCAACTGATTAGCCCTCTTGTTGTTGATTATAATGGTGTACGGCGTGATGTTGCGACGTATATTAATAACTCTATGTTTTTCAGTATTGCTGATCGAAAAGTATTAGTGGAATACGCAAAAGAGCAGCAAAAAGTTTTAAATTTCGATAAATTAACGGCTGAGCAACAAAAGCAACTTGCCTATAATCGTGCTGTTGGTCGTTATTGTGCCGCTCAACATATTTCTATGAAAAAACTCAATTTGGTTGATAGTCAAATCTTCTCTCTACCTGAACATCAAAAAAATCTTGATGAGCTTTATAAGGTTCAAGCAACATTAAACTTTAATATGCAGCAAGAAAATTGTCAGGCTAAGTTTTAGAGAACACTCTGTTGTTTTTAAACAGAAGAATATGCTCTCAAAGACCTGAGGCATATTCTTCTAAAAAATGTTCACTTGTAATTTTTACATGTTCAATTAACAGAATTTAAGAGCGCCATAACAGTTTGGGGCAAAGGTTTGATTTTTTAATTGTAAATTTGCTAACTCCATATTTACCTTTGCATTTTGCAATGGCACTTCACCAAGTCTAAAATTTCCAGCCAAGCAACTCGTTGCTAAGAAACCACATTCAATCGGATTATTTTGTAAATATGTACTTATAAGTGGAATGACTTGCTTAATTACAGAGTCCGTCACTTCAACTTTTTGACTAGGCGTAACATTTCCAATATCCACAGGATCTTCAATCGCTAACCACCATCCTCGTTGAGCTGTTGTAGCTGCACCATTCCAAAAAATATCTTGTTTCTGTAAAGATAAAGAAAATGGATTATTTAAAGGTAGTTTATGAATAAATCCCAAGTTTTCTGAAACCTCAACATCAACATTTAAGTTCGATACATTTCCTGAAACATTTCCTGATAAAGGTATAGGTAAAAGTCCCCATAATTTAGCACTTGCAGAAATGTTTCCACTTAAAGCAATATTATCAATTTTAGCAGTCCCCATTAAATTCACATTAGACATTCGTCTACCGCTAATTGTTTGCCCATTAATTTTAAGTGTCCCGCTTCCCTCTGCTAAATTTAAAGAATAATCATTGGATGTAAAATCTGCCGAAATAAGTCCTGTTGTACTTTTTGCCTTACCATACACTGTTTCACCAAGATTATTATAATTTACACCACTTCTTGCTGCGGTCGTTGCAGTACCCGTTGCGTCTTTAATTTTCATATAACCACTTAGGCTATTGATACCATTCGGTTTATCTGAGTTTTCCTCACCAAGCGTCAACATCCCTAATACTTTTTCAGCACTTAAACGAAAACCCATCATTTCTCGGGTAGAGGCTGAGTTTGGATTTTTAATGGCAAATTCAACAAAAGGATTGGTTAGTTTTGCAGAAGAACCGACACGCCCTTCACGTGTATCTGAAATGCCCGATAAACTTAAATTATCAATATCAATATCACATCCACCTGCACCATTGACACCACCACACCCCAATTGTAATTTTTTAATATTGGCATTCAGCTCAACATCCGCTTCCATACCGAGTTTATAAAAACCGATATTTTGCGATGCCATAGCAGCATTTGCTTTTGAGGGATCTGTATAGGTGAGATTCATCAATGCTTGACCTTGCACTTCTGAAAGCTCGGAATCTGAAAGAGATTTTAAAGTAGAGTCATCTGCATAAGTTGAACCCATTGTCAACGCAAGCAAAGCACTAGAGATGACCAGTCTCTTAGTTGTCATTCGATTTACTCCAAATTTTTATTTTATTTATTACGTGCCAATTCCATCAGCAAGTCGGAGTATTATTCATTAAATTTAAAATTATTAAAGGTGGTTATTTTACACAATTCATATAAAAAGTATTATTTTATGATGTATTTCACATTTCATATTTTTTAAACAGTTGTTTAAAAGTAAATTATTTAAATATTCTCATTAACAATAAGGCAACATATTCACCAAACCAAATTGCGGTTTCTAAGTCTCCTTTTGGTGGTGTAATTTCCACAGGCGCATTATCTGATTGGGTCATTAGTCCTAAAAAACCTGACATACGATTTAAATCATCCGCACTACGGCCTGTAGGCATCAAAGGTAAACCTGTCCACAACATACCGTGTTGCATCGCAAATAGATTGATCTGTTGTAATACTGCGAGTTTGTCACCACTTAACCCACCGCTATTGGTAAAACCCGCTGCAAGTTTGCCTTGCCAAGAACGAGCTAGCCAACGTTTAGATGACTGCTCCATAAATTGTTTTAATCCAGAGGTTAAGCTGCCCATATATGTTGGACAACCAAAGATGATGGCATCGGCTTGGTCTAATTGATCCCAGTCTATATTTTCAATATTCATCAAATGCGCAATAACGCCCACCTGTGTTGCGCCTTGTGCAATATATTGGGCAACTTTTGCAGTGTGTCCATAAGGACTATGATAAACAATAGCAAGGGAGTGTGTAGGTAAAGACATAGCAATTAAAACAAACAGATTTACTCAAGTTTACATGAATTACTGCATAAACACGAATGTCGCCATACGTCCTGTTTTGGCAGATCTACGATATGAATAAAAATCTTGGTCTTGCAAATATGAACATTGTTCCCCGCCAAAGACATGCTCGACACCATTTAATTTAAGAATAAAACGGGCAATGGCATAAAGGTCGGCATAGTATTTACCTTGTTTTTCACCATCTTTGAAGGCATCTACAAGCTCAGGATATTTATCACAAAAAGCAGCTTTTACTTCCGCACCTATTTCAAAACAAGGTTGACTAATTGCAGCACCGAGCCACGCCCAACTTGGCTGGGTTTGCATCTTTGCAATGGTATTTTCAATGATACCACCTGCCAAACCACGCCAGCCTGCATGCAAGTTTGCTATTTCTGTGCCTTGAGTATTTCCCAGTACCACAGGTAAACAATCAGCCGTCATCATCATTAAAGCATGGGCTTTTTTCTGGGTAACTAAACCATCCCCCACCAAAGCGTCCAATGGCATTTGCTCATTGATGGTATGGCAAATTGTGCTATGCGTTTGCGTCATCCATGTGATTTTACTGACACCGTATTTAGAAAATTCATCTAATAACATCATCCGGTGTTGTTGCACACGTTTAGGATCATCATTCACATGCAATGCCAAGTTGAACCCTGCAAGTTCAGCTTGCGCTGATGGCAATGCTTGCGGATGTTGGATTTGGGTTTGTCCGACAAATACGCCTTGCGGTAATCCTTGAACAAATTGCATGTGATTCTCCTTTTTAGAACCTGATCAATACGCTTTATTTTCAGAGCGTAACGTGTTGACCAAAGTCGTAAAATCCTCTGGCCAAGGTGCTTCAAACAACATTTCCTCTTTGCTGCGTGGATGGATTAGACCTAATTTGGCAGCATGTAAGGCTTGACGCTTAAAGCCACGCAAAGTATCACTAAGCAACTCAGATGCACCCGCAGGTACTTTTACTCGACTCATATACACTGGATCACCCACCAAAGGATAACCAATATAGGTGAAATGTACACGAATCTGATGGGTACGCCCTGTTTCAAGTTGCGCTTGAACACGCGTGAAGTTTTGGAAGCGTTCTTTGACATTATAGTGTGTCACCGCATCACGCCCACCCGGTAAAATCGCCATTTTAATACGATCAACAGGATGACGTTTGATTGGCTCATCAATGGTACCGCCTGCAATGATATTGCCGTAGCAAATCAAATCATACACACGATAAACCGATTTCTTTGCCAACTGCTTGCTGAGTGAAAATTGTGCTTCTAAATTTTTAGCAACCACCAATAAGCCACTGGTATCTTTATCAATACGATGTACCAAGCCTGCACGGGTTAATTCAGATGATTTTGGATAATGGTGTAATAAGGCATTGACCAGTGTCCCATTTGAATTGCCTGCACCTGGATGCACCACCATGCCGACAGGTTTATTAATCACAATAATATCATCGTCTTCATAGACAATATCTAATGGGATATTCTCAGGTTGCGCTGAAGTTTGTGCTTCTAACTCAACCTCTAAAGTCAGTAACTCATTGCCTTCGCATTTGTACTTTGGCTTAACAATGTTACCATTTACCAACAAATGACCATCCTTCAACCACTGTTTGAGCTTTTCTCGGGAAAAGTCACTCCAAACGGCGGCTGCAACTTGGTCTATGCGTTGCCCTAAATAACTGTCATCCAATTGAAATTGCAACGATAAACGTGTTGCAGTTAAGGCTGAAGTATGATTATCTGCATCCTCAGAATCTTCAAGTAAATTGAAATCATTTTCTGAGAAATTAGAATTAGAAGATTGTGCTGAAGTCATTTGCTCATTCGGACAAAAGTGGTTTAATAGCGCAATTGTAGCCTATTGCCCGTATAAACAGAGGAATTTTTATGTCGCTACCACGTTATAAAGTTACAATGCTTGCTTTATCTTTGAGCATCGCAACGGCATTTGTAGGCTGTAGCAGCAATCCAAGTAAAAAAGATGTTGTCGATACTGGTCCTCAGTCAAGCGAGCAAAGCTATTACAACAAAGCGATGAAAGCCTTAGATAAGGGGCAATATGGCGATGCTGAAAAATCATTTCAAGCGATTGATACTTACTATCCAACAGGTCAATATGCCCAACAAGCACAGTTGGAAATGATTTATACCAAATTTAAACAAAAAGATTATGAGGCGACGATTGCTCATGCTGAACGTTTTATTCGTTTAAATCCACAACATCCAAATGTTGATTATGCTTACTACGTTCGTGGTGTGGCGAATATGGAGCAAAACTATGACGGCTTGATGCGTTATACCTCGCTCAAGCAATCACACCGTGATACCAGTTATTTAAAAAATGCCTACCAAAACTTTGTAGATTTTATTCGCCGCTTCCCAAGCAGCCAATATGCAGTCGATGCTGCACAACGTATGAAGTTTATTGGGCAAGAGCTTGCTGAAAGTGAAATGAATGCTGCTCGCTTTAACGTTAAACGTAAAGCATATTTAGCGGCTGTTGAGCGTTCACAATGGGTAATTGAACATTATCCACAAACACCTCAAGTTGCTGAAGCACTTGCAACCATGGCGTATGGCTATGACAAACTTGGCGACAAAGCGACCTCTCAACAGTATGTTGAAATTTTAAAACTGAATTATCCAAACTTAGTTAAATCGAACGGTGAAGTGAATTTACGTGCTGCACGTAAAGAAGGTAGCTTCTTGAACCGTGCAACTTTAGGTATTTTTGGGCGTAGTGAAAAAACAGGTGGTGCAGTTGAAACTTCTGAGTCAAATGCACAAGCGCAAGATTCATCAGAAAATAAACCAAGTTGGTTAAATCGTGCAACTTTTGGTTTACTGGATCGTCCTGATCGTCAAAGTTCTGGTGAATATGCAAATGCCAATGAAAGCCTATATGATGGTCAGCGTACGCAGCCACAGACTCAACCTGAGCAGACAGAACAACCTCAACAGTAATGATTTAAATATCTTGCAAAGGCAGAATTTTTATTCTGCCTTTTTTATATGTAAGCAAATTCGATACACATATACGCCTTGGCAAATCTAAGCTAAACTTATCGACCCACTGGTTTTACCTCCTTGACTTGGCTTTGACTTATGGCTATTCCTCAGCACACCATTGATCAAATTTTAGATCGAACTGACATTGTCGATTTGATTGGTCAACGTGTGAAGTTGAAAAAAACAGGACGTACCTATTCAGGTTGTTGCCCTTTTCATCAGGAAAAAACGCCCTCTTTTCATGTCTATCGTGACAAACAATATTTTCACTGTTTTGGCTGTCAAGCCAATGGAAATGCTATCCGTTTTTTAATGGACATTGACCATCGTAACTTTGTTGATGTCATGAAAGACTTAGCCAGTCAAACCGGCATCGAACTTCCAAAAGACAATCAAGACAATAAAAAACTGTCTTATAAACGTGAAGCCCCTAAGCCACAACCTGTTATAGAACATAACGTTACTGATCCGCAAAGTACGCAACCGACGCTACAAAATGAGGGAATGCCTTCGGAAATTGATCCTTTTGAGGCATTTAACCAATATCCTGATTTTGATCATTTCGACCCAACACAGTTTGAAGCTGCGCCTTTTGAGCAAATTCCACAAGACGGAAACTTATATGACCTTTTGGAAAATGTCGCACAGTTTTATGAAAAACAACTGCCTCATAGCAAAACTGCACAGCATTATTTTAAACATCGTGGTTTAAGCAAAAATACGATTCAATATTGGCGTTTGGGTTATGCGCCCGAAGACTGGCAACACTTAGAAAAAGCCTTCCCACAAGATATTGCAGGTTTAAAACTGCTCGGACTAATTCGTACCAGTGATAGTGGACGTGACTTTGATCTACTCCGTGATCGGGTCATTTTCCCAATTCGTGACTCAAAAGGTCGTGTGGTTGGTTTTGGTGGTCGTGCGCTGAATGATGAAATCAAACCAAAATATATCAACTCACCAGACTCCGAAGTTTTCCATAAAAACCAATTACTCTATGGCTTGTATGAAGGGCGTAAAGAGCGTGCGCAAGACTGGCTGATGGTCGAAGGCTATATGGATGTTATCGCCTTACAACAGTATGGTATTTCGGGGGCTGTAGCCACGCTTGGTACAGCAAGTAATGCTGAACATTTAGGTATTTTATTTAAACAAAATAATCAAATCACGATTGCATTTGATGGTGATGCAGCAGGTCAAAAAGCCGCACGTCGTACTTTAGAGATCGCATTACCTTTGCTCAATGATGGACGTGAGCTCAAGTTTTTCGTTTTACCCAAAGAACATGATCCAGACTCATTGATCCGCAAAGAAGGCATGGAAACCTTCCAGCGTTTGTGGCAAAGCGCTCCGCTGCTATCTGATTTTTTATTTGCCTTACTCAGTCAAAACTATGTGATAAATACACCTGAAGGCAAAAGTCAGGTTATGGCAGAACTCAATCAGTTGGTTGAACTACTCCCGAAACAAGGTTCATATCGTTATTTATTAAGACAATTTTTTCGTGAAAAGTTAGGTTTTAATAAAAAATGGCAACCACAAGTGAGCTTAGATGCCTCTTTGTCTTTTAACATTCGCACCAAAGATGAAGATTTTGCAGTAGCAATCTTGATGCAGCATCCTTTTTTATACATTCATTTTGAAGTGTTACGAGCATTTATCCATCCTGATGAATTACTTGCCAAAGTGCTTGCTATTTTTGACCTTGTTTTTGATGATTTACCCGATGATCAAGAGCTTGCAACTTATTATATTTTAGGTGCTTGCAGCACTTATCATTTAGAGCTGTCTGAAATTATGCAGCGCACCAATATTCAAAATTTAATCCAAGCCCCTGAAATGGCAGATAAATTAGCAGCTGAATATTCATTATCTTTGCAAGAAAAATATCTGCGTCAAAAAATGAAAGCGCCTGCATCCTTAAGTGAATCTCGTAACTTACGTCAACAACTCAATGAACTCACCAAGAAAATTAGTTTAAAATTGGTGCATAGTTAAGTTTTACATACTGAATTTTCATGATGCCACATTCACTTTTAGCAATTCCCTTAGAGCATATTTTTCTTGAAGGCTGTGATTTTCAAATTGAACTCTCACACCAACAGGAACAGTTAAAAATCACTTTGGATGGTGGATATGTTGGGGATGAACATATTATTTATTTTAGTTTGTATTTTAAGAATATCGCCAGTTTCTATTATGAAAATGATGAAATGTGGTTAGAACAACTTGCTAAAAAATATGATCTTACAACAATTTCAGAGCATGCTTATCGTGGAATTTTTAGATGTGACCACGCTGACTTAGAAAAAATTCAAGATTTTGATCCGCTTGGTCGTTTAAATCTGACGCGCTTTTTGGTACTTGGACAGCACTGTTATTGTGAGTTTATTGCTCAAAAAGAATTTTCAATACAGGCGATTACACCACAAGATTAACAATTAAGTTTTTACTTTTACTTGACGTGTATTTTCAAAAATATCCTGAATATTTTCTTTTAACCATTCAAAATGCGAAGGATCTTCATCTTTGGCAGCATGACGCAGCAAAATAGAAGTTGGATGCAAAAGCTTTTGCGTTAAACGATGATTAAACTCTTGTAAAACTGTGGCTGCATCTTCACCTGCTTGAATCCGTTGCAAAGCATAGGCTAATTCAAGCTGACTGAGTTGCTCACCTTGCTGCCGATAATGATGAATCGTTTCACCTGCATCATTGATTTTTTGCTGTGTCACCAACTGCGTGACCAATTGATTCACCATCACTTCAGCTTCAACAGCAGCCTGACGACGATGGGCAAGATTTTCATCAATGACGGATTGCAGATCATCAACCCCGTATAAATATACCCCATCCAAACTTTCTACTTTGGAGTCGATATCACGTGGTACTGCCAAATCAACCAACAACATTTGCTGATAACGGCGTTTTTTCAAAGCAGCTTTAACATCAGCAAATGAAATTACCTGATATAAACTGCCTGTACAGCTTGAAATCACATCTGCACGATATAGATTTTCAGCAAGTTCATTAAATGGAATAATTTCTACTTCGACACGATGTGCAATCTCTTGTGCTAATTTTTCAGCACGTTCTCGCCCACGGTTACAAATGAGGATCTTAGCCACACCCATTTCCGCTAAATGCTTCGCCACTAAGCTATTCATTTCACCTGCGGCAACTACCATGACGGTAAGTTTTGCCGGTTGACTAAATACTTGCAAAGCCAACTGTGCAACTGCATAGCCCATCGAAACAGCATGGCTTCCAACTGCAGTTTCAGAACGTACCCGTTTAGCTGCATAAAAAGCGTATTCAAAAATTTGATTCAGATTTTGAGAAACGATTTTTGCATCTTTTGCCAGTGCTAAGGCGGTTTTAACTTGCCCTAAAATTTGTGGCTCACCCAACATCAGTGAATCCAAGCCACTCGCAACACGCATTAAGTGTGAAACAGCATCACTATTTTCATAACGATATACATGATTTGACAATTGTTTTACATCAATACCGTTTTTCTGGGCGAGCCAATCTAATACCATATCGGCATTGTCAGCCATGGCATAGACTTCGGTACGGTTACAGGTCGAAACCACCACCATATCGTTCATTTCATGATGTTGGCACTGTTCTGCAAGTAGGCTACTCAATCGCTCTGGATTAAAAGCGATTTTTTCACGTAACTCTACAGAAGCAGTTTGATGGTTGACACCCAATGCAAAGAAAGACATATCAGATCATCATTTCGCTAAATTTATGCTATTGTGCAATAACGGTGTCATAAAAAGCATACTTGGATAAAGAAAAATTGCGTCAAATAAGCAGCCGCATTAACGGCACGACAATTAAGCAATATTCTACCACATTCTTACTTGTCGGTAGCATGGCTTCTAGCGCTCATATTCGAGCAGCTGGCGAATTGTATCATGCAAATTATAATACAGAAGCATTAAAACAAAGCATGATTGCTGAATTTGCCTTAGCATATCATGACACACCTACAGCTTTGCACAACTATACCGTACTTGCAATCCGTAATAATTCAACGTCAATTAAGCAACGTGCGCTAGATGTTGCCATTGAACACCAAGACTTACAAGCCGCTTTAGACATTGCTACCCATTGGGTTGTACAAGAACCTGAGGATGTTCCTGCCAAGTTTTATTTGGCACATATTGCGTTAAAAGCCCATGAGTATCAGCTTGCAGCAGAAACCTTAGATAGTATTTTAAATATTGACCCAAATGCTGACTTAGAACAAATTTTGGCAGGGATCACCCCTGAGTCAGAAGAAGACCGTGTAAATCTTCTCAACACGCTTTATGCGAGTAAAGAAAAAAATAATCCTTCCGTTTTGATCCTCATCGCAGGTCTTGAAGCGCAAAGTAACAACATAGAAAAAGCTTTAGAAACTGTGAATAAAGCCTTGCGAAAACGTCCAAAAGTAACTGGTTTTATTCTCATGAAAGCCAATCTACTGATGGCTTTAGGCGATGAGAAAGAAACTTTAGACTGGTATGAACGCAGTAGTCGTAAGCACAAATATAATTTGGAAGTGCGACTGGCAGAAGTCCGTTATCTGATTAAGGTCAACCAAGCTGAACTGGCTTTAGACAAATTAGAAAAAATCATTAAAACATGGCCTGATGCTGAAGAAGCCTTATTTATTGCAGGCTTAACCGCAATCGATCTAAAAAAATATGATTTGGCTGAACACTATTTGGTTGAGTTACGCTATTCAAGCAAATATCAAAATGATGCGTATTTTTACTTAGCTGTAAATGCTGAACGTAAACAACAGCTTGAAACTGCTAAAGCCTACTATCGACTGGTAGATGGAAACCTATACACCGTTTCTAGACGTAACCTGATTTCAATTTATGATAAGCAAGGCAAGCTCAATGATGTTTTACGTTTTTTAACCCAAGAACGTGTTAATTATCCTCAGCATGCAAGTTTCCTTTATCAAGCACAAGCTGAAATATTAAAGAAAATGGACAACAAAAAGGCAGCATTACGTTTACTCAGTGAAGCTGTACAAAACTTACCTGACGATCCTGAGTTATTATATTCAGAAGTTTTATTGCTTGATCCATTTGAAAATAAAGAACAATTAGACAAAGCTTTAAAACAATTGCTCAGCATAGAACCCAACAGTCCAACTTATTTAAATGCTTATGCCTATACACTCGCCTTACAAAATCGTCGTTTGAATGAAGCACGTGCTTATGCAGAAAAAGCACTCGATTTTGCCCCTGAACAAGCCTCTATTTTAGATACTTTAGGTTATATCACGTTCTTGCAAAATGACTTTGTAACCTCATCAAAAGTCCTTGCCAAAGCCTATGAAATGAGTGGCAGTATTAATATCGGGGTGCGTTACGCAAAATCATTATATATGCAAGGTGCATTAGACAAATTTAATCAAGTGTTACAACAACTCAAACAAAATCACCCAAATGATGCTGAATTACAGCAACTAGATTCTTTATTGTTACCTCAACATTTACATAAGAGTTAATTTTTATGCGTTTTATGGCTCAAGTATTTTTTGCTTCGATTGCGACAGCAAGTTTTGCCTTAACAGGTTGTCAGCAATATGTAAAAACCCCACAAACCACTGCCCCACAAGTTCAAGATGCACAAAATTTCAGTTTAGAAGGAAAAATTGGCGTCAAAACTCCCAAACAAACAGGCAGCGCATTTTATACTTGGCAACAAAATCAGGACAATTTTGACATTCAGCTAACGGGTATTTTAGGGATTGGTAAAACCATTATCGAAGGGAAACCCGGTCAAGTGACATTAAACAGTTCTAAAACTGGCGAAATCACCGCAGCAACACCTGAGGAATTACTAGAACGCGCTACAGGTTGGGTCGCACCAATTACCCATATTGTAGACTGGGTACAAGCCAAACCCGCAACCACCACAGCAAAAATTGAAAAAGATCAACAACAACGCCCAAAAACCATTATTGAGGATGGTTGGACAGTTGATTTAAGTTATAACGATGCTGCTGCATTACCGAATAAGTTAATTTTAAAACAAGCTTTAGCGGAAGGACAGGAAAATCGTATTACAATGATCATCCAAAATCGTTAATCTGCAAAAGCTTAAATTGTTATGATTCGTGTGCCCTCTCCTGCCAAATTGAATTTGTTTTTACACATCACTGGTCGCCGTGAAAATGGTTACCATGAATTGCAAAGTATTTTCCAACTGATTGATTTATATGATTGGATGGAATTTACTCAAAACACTGCGGATCAAATATGCATTGAGGGTTTAAACAGTGTTGATCTAGAACAAAATCTGATCTACAAAGCCACACAAATTCTAAAACCATTTGCCAAAGCTTTGACAGGTTTGACGATTAACATCGAAAAAAACATTCCAATGGGTGCTGGTCTAGGCGGTGGTTCTTCCAATGCTGCGACTACACTGATTGTAGTCAATCAACTTTGGCAATGTGGTTTAAGCATTTCTAAATTGGCAGAACTGGGAGTGCAATTAGGTGCAGATGTGCCGATCTTTGTGCATGGTAAAAATGCGTGGGCAGAAGGCATTGGTGAACACTTAACATTCATAGACTTAGATCAAAAACAATACATTGTGTTAAAACCTGATTGTTTTATCAGCACTCAACTGCTTTTTTCACAAAAAACATTGACAAGAGATACGAAGCCTACTAAATTTTGCGCCTATCAACAAAACTCATCTAGTTTTGGAAATAACTTTGAGCCACTCGCTCGAAAATTATATCCAGAAGTCGATGAAGCCATGCATTACTTAGACCAGTTCGGTAAAGCAAAACTCACAGGTACAGGTGCTTGTGTTTTTGTTGAAGTCACTGAAAATATGAATATTGATGAAATTTTAGCACGTTCTCCATGTAAAGCTTACTTGGTGAAAAGTATAAATGAGTCACCTTTAGTTCATTTTCAAGTGTCATGATAGGGGCGTCGCCAAGTGGTAAGGCACCGGGTTTTGATCTCGGCATCCGTTGGTTCGAATCCAGCCGCCCCTGCCATCATTTTCATCTGTAGATGTGTGTTTCAGCTAAGTTTTAGGGGCGTCGCCAAGTGGTAAGGCACCGGGTTTTGATCTCGGCATCCGTTGGTTCGAATCCAGCCGCCCCTGCCATTACTGAGTTAAAACCATACATCAATTAGGGGCGTCGCCAAGTGGTAAGGCACCGGGTTTTGATCTCGGCATCCGTTGGTTCGAATCCAGCCGCCCCTGCCATTTACTTTCAAAAAGACAGAACAGCATTACTGTAGATTTTTCTAAGGTTAACTCATAAATACCTTGACAAATTTTGGTAAAAATATTAAAGTTCTGCCGCATTAGGGGCGTCGCCAAGTGGTAAGGCACCGGGTTTTGATCTCGGCATCCGTTGGTTCGAATCCAGCCGCCCCTGCCATCTATTTTCAAACATGCCAACCGCCAAGGGTGCTTCATGCCCAATCTTGTCGTTTTTAGTGGAAATGCTCATCCACAATTCGCCCAAAAAGTCGTTAGCCATTTGCATATCCCATTGGGAGCTGCATCAGTAGGTAAATTCTCTGATGGTGAAATCACTGTCGAAATTACTGAAAATGTGCGTGGTAAAGACGTATTTATCGTACAACCAACTTGTGCACCAACCAATGATAACCTCATGGAAATCTTGGTGATGGCTGATGCTTTGCGTCGTGCAAGTGCTGGTCGTATTACCGCTGTGATTCCTTATTTCGGTTATGCGCGTCAAGACCGTCGTCCACGTTCAACGCGTGTACCAATTACTGCAAAAGTTGTCGCAGATATGCTGACCACTGTAGGAATTGACCGTGTTGTCATGATCGACTTGCACGCTGACCAAATCCAAGGTTTCTTCGATATTCCAGTAGACAATATCTACGGTACTCCTGCTTTGCTTGCTGACCTTCGTCAACAATCTCATCATAACCTCATGGTGGTTTCACCTGACGTTGGTGGTGTGGTTCGTGCACGTGCAGTTGCAAAACAAATGGGTGATATTGATCTTGCGATCATCGATAAACGTCGTCAAAAAGCCAATGAATCACAAGTGATGCATTTGATTGGTGATGTAAAAGATCGTGATTGTGTCATCGTCGATGACATGGTGGATACAGCAGGTACATTATGTAAAGCTGCTGATGCACTTAAACAATTTGGTGCTCGTAAGGTTGTTGCTTATGCAACACATCCTGTTCTTTCTGGTAAAGCACTTGAAAACCTGCAAAATTCAGTGATTGATGAATTGGTTGTGACTGATACCATTCCACTTTCTGAAGAAGCATTGAAACTTGGTAAAATTCGTCAAGTTTCAGTTGCAAGTATGGTTGCTGAAACAATTCGTCGTATTAATAACGAAGAATCTATTAGCGCAATGTTCGATTCTTATCTATAATATAGCGCTAAAATTTAAAAGCCCTGCCTTTTGGTGGGGCTTTCTATCACTAGACTGGTCGAAGGTCTAGTCAATTAAACTTAAATTAGGAATGTCTATCATGGCAAACTTCGTATTAAATGCAGTAGCACGTGAAGAAGCAGTACAAGGGAAAGGTTCGAGCCGCCGCCTTCGTCTTCAAAACAAAGTACCTGCAATCATCTATGGTGGTTCAGCTGAGCCTGTAGCAGTAACGTTAGAGCTTCGTGAGCTTGTTAAAGCTTTAGAAAGCAATGCTTTCTTTGAAGAAGTTGTAGAAATCAACATCGACGGTAAAGCTGAAAGCGTTAAAATCCAAGCTTTACAACGTCATCCAGCTAAAAACACACCTATGCACGCTGACTTCAAACGCGCATAAGTGTTGAATGGTGTAAATGAGTGTGAGTAAACTTTCACTGATTGTTGGTTTGGGTAATCCAGGTTCTGAATATGCCCAAACCCGCCATAATGCAGGCTTTTGGTTTGTAGAACGCCTTGCAGATCAATATGGCATTCAACTCAGAACTGATTCTAAATATAAAGGGATCAGTGGTCGTGGTAATATCGAAGGTCAAGACGTTCGTCTATTATTACCGACAACCTTTATGAACCTCTCTGGTCAAAGTGTTGTACCCTTCGCCAAATTTTATCAAATCAAACCAGAAGAAATTCTGATTGCACATGATGAACTCGATATGAACCCAGGTGTCATTCGCTTAAAAACAGGCGGTGGTCATGGTGGTCATAATGGTTTACGTGATATTGTTCCGCATATCGGTGCAAATTTTCACCGCTTACGCATTGGAATCGGTCATCCAGGTGCAAAAGAGAAAGTATCTGGTCACGTATTAAGCCGTGCTCCAAGCAATGAACAAACTTTAATGGATGATGCAATTCATCATGCCTTAAGTAAGATCGATCTTTTAGTGAACGGTGAGATTCAGCAGGCAATGAATCAAATAAATGCCTACAAACCGTAAACTTCATTTATTCAATTTCAAGCTTTGTTAAACAATTTTTCTTGCTATGCGCTAAATTTAAGAGCAAAATGCGCTTTCAAAAAGCATCCCATTGCAAAAGTTATTGTTTGACCACATATAACTGTCGTAGGACAACTAGGAGACGCAAGCCATGCTATCTCGTTTATTAAAAGCTAAAATCCATCGTTGTGTCGTGACTCAAGCAGAGTTGCACTATGAAGGTTCTTGTGCAATTGACGGCATTCTTTTAGATTTGGCTGGCATTCGTGAATACGAAGAAATTCATATGTGGAATGTGACAAATGGTAAGCGTTTCACAACCTATGCAATTCGTGGTGAAGAAGGCTCAGGCATCATTTCTGTGAATGGTGGCGCTGCACTTCAAGCGGATGTAGGTGATTTGATGATCATCGCTACATTTGGTGATTTTACCAATGCTGAAGCTGATGCGCATAAACCTCGCCTTGTTTATGCAAATCCAGACAATACAGTGAATCACACAGCAAACTGTATTCCTGTACAAGTTGCTTAAATCCCTAAGAATTCGATAAAACCCGCAATATGCGGGTTTTATTTTGTTTGGGTCATTTTCTGGGTGCGTTTTTTCCAAATAATATTTTTTTCGACTTCGCCTTTTTGATTGGTAAATTGACAACGAAGTTCTAGATTTTTAACTTTTTCACGACATTCATAATTTAAAACGTAAATGTCATCTCGATCTAAATAATTTACGACAACAAACTTTAAAATATTAGTATTTTGTTTAACTTCGCCTACTGCAAATGTAGAATCTTTATTCACATTGTTCATTAACAATTTATTTTGATAACTTGAAATATAGTAATATTCGCTATCATCCACAGATACGCCATTATCAGATCCTTCAATAATGTCTGAATCATCATAAAGTGAAATTTCCTGCCATAGACCTTCAAAGCGATTTTCGGCATGTGCAAAGGACAATGTAGGTAAGCAGATAAAACTCATCAGCGAAATTAATGTTAATTTTTTCATGATTTTTATTTTTCAGTTTTGATTTATTTTTAATAACATAATTCTATAAGAAATACGATCTCAATATTTTCTTATTAATAATAAGACATTGTATAAAAAAGAGTTTTCACCTTTCGATGGAAACTCTGTTTATCCCAAAATAAATATTAAGCAGAATTTTTTCGAGCAGTTGGACTATTACCAATTTGCCAAACAAAAGGTAACGGTGTTTGATTTACTATCCAATCCCCAATCACCTTTTCTTTATAAATAAGTGGATTATGTGAGGATACTACTCGTGCATTACGCCAAAAACGATCAAGTTGTTTGGTTGTTGTACTGGCTGATGCACCTAAAGCATTAAATAACGTTGATGTCAGATCTAATACTAAATTCGAAATCACCACCTGTCCTTGTGAGGATTCTAATTCAGCTGTATTGTTGGCTTGTTGATCAGCAACATCATTGTCTTGGAAATGCGTTAAATAAGCTAAATCTAATGCTTCCGCTGCAGTAAGTGCAATAGACTGACTAGCAAAAGCCTGAGCAGATGCTTTACCAATCACTTGGAGTACTTGAGCATCATGCCTAACCAAATCAGCATTCCCATGACTAAAAATACGAGTTCGTTGACGAACTTCTTCTGAAAAAGCGTCTACCGCACTCAGTGCAATCCCAGCCAAAGTTGCTAAGTGAAAAACTTGATAATATGCAGTTTGATATTTAAAGCGTTGCTCAAAAGGTAAAATATGATCCCTCTCTATAAGCACCTGATTGATTTTTAGTGTACCACTGCCAGTAGTTTTTTGCCCAAACCCATCCCAATCATCACTCACATGAACACCCTGATCATGTGTAGAAATCGCAGCAATCACATGCTGATCCAAAGTTTCATCATAAGCAAAAAGATCAATCCAATCGGCAAAAATCGTGCCTGTTGAATAAAACTTTTCACCATTGACCACCAGTTCACCTTGTTTATTTTGAGAAATACGAGTGGCTACATCACCAATTTCAACTTTACCAATCTCAGTCCATGCATTTCCAACTAAATCACCTTGTACAAAACGTTTAAACCAGAGTTCTTGTGAATGATCACGATGTGCTACTAAACGATCTTCAACAAAAGCAAAATGCCCACGCAACGCTTGTACAATATTTGAGTCAGCAGTTGCTAATTCGATAAGTAGCTGAAATAACTGACGTTGAGATAAACCCTCACCACCATATTGCACAGGTACACGTACAGCACCAAAACCGGCTTGTTTTAACCATTGAATTGGCTCATATGGTAAGATGCGACTCTTCTCTCGCTCTAGCGTTCCAGAGGAAATTTTAGAAAAAATTGGACGAAACTTTTGTGCAACTTGCTCATAGTTCCCACCCAAAGAAAGCTCATGATTTTGTGTAAATGTTGTCATTGTTATTCTCCTATTAACTCCAAGCATGACGTGGTGGTGCAATATCATTTAAATAATAATTGCCTACGATATTTAGCTTCCAACGTACAGGATCATGCAAAGTATGGGTACGGGCATTACGCCAATGACGGTCTAAATTTAATTCTGACAAAGTAGAACGCGTACCTGAAAGCTCAAATAATTTATTGGCTGCCAATAACGCAATCTCAGTAGTTAGTACCTTGGCTTCAGCATTCAGTAGTGTTGCATCATTAACGTTCTGTTCAGAAGGCTCAGCTAAAGCTGCATCAATTGCCAATGCAGCCAAATCTAAAACTGCTTCTGCAGCACGCAATTTAATTTTTAATTCGCCAATATTGGCAATGGTATAAGGATCTTCAGTAGCTTTTTCTAAACCTGAATCAATCCAAGGACGAGTATATTGACGGACATAATCAATCGTTTCTTGAATCGCACCCCGAGCAATACCCGCATCTATAGCAGCCTGAATAAATTGTGAAATAGCACCTGCTGCAGTATGTCGTTCAAACGCCTGATAAATTGGTACGACATATTTCAAATCGACATTCACATGATCCAAAATCACAGAACCACTTACGGTTGTTCGTTGACCAAAGCCACTCCAATCATTACTAATGGTCAAACCTTCACTATGCTGTGGAATCAACGCTGCAAATGGTTTTCCTTCATGATTGATTGCAACAACAGGTATCCAATGTGCTAGCAATGCGCCTGTAGCAAAAAATTTTTGTCCATTTACCACAGCATGATCATCTTTAAAATCAATTGTCGTTGTTAAATCTGCAACTGTTTTTGATCCTTTTTCTGAAAAAGCATTACCAAAGCGGTGTCCTTGTAGCACTTGGTCAAAGAAAAAAACTTGTTGTTCAGGTGTCGCATCTAAACGGATATGCTCTACAAAAGCCCAATGATTCTGTGCAATTTGCCCCAAAGATGAATCGGCACTGGAAATAATTTTCACGACTTCAGCCAAAGTTTTATAACTAACTTCTGCTCCACCAAACTGTTTAGGAATAGTAATTCCCCACAAACCTGATTGGGAATACTTTTCAATTTCAGTTAAAGGCAAACGACGCTCATGATCTCTAATAGCGGCTTCTTGTTTAAAATCTTCTGCTAATTGTTTTGCAACCGCAATCGCTTCTGCATCATTTTGAATGATATAGGCTTTATTTTTTAGTAAATAAAAATCTTTTGGAATATTTTCTATTGAGTCTAATGTAATATTAACTTTAGCAGTCATTGGATTTCCTAGTTGAAATATTAAATTTAAACTAGCAGCAATATTTAAATTTTTATATATTAAAATGAAAAGCAATATATTTAAAATGAAATAACACATCTATAAAAATTACATAAATAAAATTTATATATTAAAAATCAATATTTTAAATAAATTAAAAGATAAATATTCTTAAAAATTAACTTTTAAACATTAATTTATAAAATATATGCTTATTTTCATAAGCATAAAAATTTATTTATATCTTAACTTTAAATATAAAAATGTACATTTATTTTGCATAAGATAAAAATCACCAATAAATAAAGTTTTTGAGTATTCATGAGTAATATTATGACTAAACAAATTCGCTTTAATGCTTTTGAAATGAATTGTATTGCCCATCAATCTCCCGGTTTATGGCGTCATCCACTTGACCGATCTATTGAATATAAAGACTTATACTATTGGATAGATTTAGCCAAAATATTAGAACGAGGCAAATTTGATGGTGTTTTTCTTGCCGATGTTTTGGGGATTTATGATGTTTATTATGGTAGTGGTAAACATGCGATTACGGGTGCAGTGCAAGTTCCCGTTAATGATCCTTTGCAAGTCGTGCCTGCAATGGCGGCGGTGACAGAGCATTTAGGATTCGGTGTAACAACTTCGATTTCCTTTGAACACCCATACCCCTTTGCTCGACGTATGAGTACCCTAGATCACTTAACTAAAGGTCGTGCAGGTTGGAATATTGTCACCTCATATTTAGAAAGTGGTTCAAAAAATCTAGGATTAGAAACGCAAGTCAATCATGATAATCGCTATGACATTGCTGACGAATATTTAGAGGTTTTATACAAGCTTTGGGAAGGTTCTTGGGAAAATGATGCTGTGCTGCGTGATAAAAATAGCGGTGTTTTTGCTGATTTTGATAAAGTTCATCCCATTGGTCATGATGGAAAATATTTTAAAGTCCCTGGTATTCATATCTGTGAACCTTCGCCCCAGCGTACACCTGTTTTATATCAAGCTGGAGCATCTAGCCGTGGACAACGCTTTGCTAGCCAAAATGCTGAATGTGTTTTTATTTCTGCACCAACCAAAGCCGCAGTAAAACAATTAACACAAGGTATCCGATCCAAACTATTAGAAGAAGGACGTGATCCAAACTCTGTGTTGATTTATTGCATGCTCTCGATTGTGGTTGATGAAACTGATGCAAAAGCACAAAAGAAATTTGAAGAATACCAAAGTTATGGTAGCTATGATGGGGGACTAACCTTAGTTTCAGGTTGGTCGGGAGTGGATTTTTCCCAATATCAATCAACGGATCAAGTTGAATATATTGAAACCAATGCTATTCAGTCTTTACTCGATTCTTATGTTAAAGCTGACCCAAATCGGATTTGGACGATTGAAGAAATCGCCAAATGGACTAGCGTTGGCGGCAATGGACCTGTAATTGTTGGTTCGGCAAGTACTGTTGCAGATCGTTTGCAAGAGTGGATTGAAAATACAGATATTGACGGTTTTAATTTAGCATATATTTTGGCGCATCAAACCTTTGAAGATGTTGTGAACTATGTTGTGCCTGAATTACAATATCGTGGTGTCTATCAAAAAGAATATCGTACAGGGACTTTACGTGAAAAGCTTTTTGGACGTGCTGCACACTTACCTGAAGAACATCGTGGTGCATCATTTCGTTTCGAAGCGTTAAGTAGAGTTTAAAATTAAAAGATGCTGAGGATGTTAATTGTCTTTTAGTTATTTAGACTCCAGACTAATACACGTAAGTCCTATTTATATTTAAAAATAAAATAATGCTCAATGAAATTCTCATTAGAGCATTAATAAACTTGAGTATTCTTAAGAAATTAAGCGGCAATACGCTCCTCAATTGCGATCACTTTACGCAGTTCAGGACCTGTATAATCCGCACTTGGACGAATAATACGGTTGTCTGCACGTTGTTCCATCACATGCGCTGCCCAGCCTGTAACACGACTCATGACAAAGATTGGTGTAAACAATTTGGTTGCAATACCCATGAAGTGATATGCAGATGCATGGAAGAAGTCTGCGTTACAGAACAATTTCTTCTCACGCCACATCACTTCTTCACAGCGTACTGATACTGGATAAAGTACCGTATCACCGACATCTTTCGCTAATTTCTCAGACCAGATTTTAATGATGCCATTACGTGGGTCATTGTCTTTGTAGATCGCATGACCAAAGCCCATGATCTTTTCTTTACGTTCAAGCTTACCCAACATTTCACGTTCAGCTTCTTCTGGCGATGTCCAGTTTTCAATCATTTCCATTGCCTCTTCATTTGCACCGCCATGGAGTGGACCACGAAGTGAACCAATTGCACCTGTAATACATGAATGCATGTCTGACAATGTCGATGCACATACACGCGCAGTGAACGTAGAGGCATTGAACTCATGCTCTGCATAAAGAATTAAGGAAACATTCATCACTTGTTCATGCAACTCATTTGGTTTTTCACCACGAAGAAGATGCAGGAATTGTGCACCAATTGAATCATCATCGGTATTTTCTTCGATACGTACGCCATCATGACTGAATCGGTACCAGTAACAAATAATCGCAGGTAAAGTCGCCAAAATACGATCTGCAACATCTTGTTGTTCTGCGAATGATTTTTCTGTTTCAAGGTTACCGAGCATGGATACGCCTGTACGCATCACATCCATTGTGTGTGAGTCAGCAGGAATACGCTCAAGTACTTCTTTCAAAGCTTGGGGTAATTGGCGTAAAGATTTTAATTTTGCTTTATATGCAGCAAGTTGTTCAGTGGTTGGCAATTCACCGAAGAAGATCAAATAAGCCACTTCTTCAAATTGGCAATTTTCTGCCAAGTCTTGTACATCATAACCACGATAGGTTAAGCCTGCACCGCTTTTACCTACGGTTGATAATGCAGTTTTCCCTGCAACTTGTCCACGCAATCCTGCGCCAGTCAGTACTTTACCTTCAGCCATTTTTATTTTCCTTCAGTGAATAGTTTGTCTAATGTATTTTCAAAAGTATGATAATCAAGGAATTCGTAGAGTTCTTTGCGTTGTTGCATCGTGTCAAGTACATTCACTTGTGTGGCATTTTCACGAATTGAACGGAACACTTCCAGTGCCGCTTTTTGCATCGCACGTGTTGCTGACAATGGATAGAGCACCATTGAAATACCTTGCTCACCCAACTCTTGCGTTGTGTAATATGGGGTATCACCAAATTCAGTGATATTTGCCAACACTGGCACACCCACTGCATCGCAAACAGTTTTATACATAGTAATGTCTGTCATGGCTTCAGCGAAAATAGCATCAGCACCTGCTTCAACACAGGCACAAGCACGGTCGATCACGGCTTGCAAGCCTTCTTTTTGTAGTGCGTCAGTACGCGCCATCACTACAAAATTTGAATCGGTTTTGGCATCTACTGCGGCTTTAATCCGATCCACCATTTCTTGTTGCGACACGATTTCTTTGTTTGGACGGTGTCCACAACGTTTTTGTGCCACTTGGTCTTCGATATGTACTGCGGCTGCACCTGCGGCAATCATTTGTTTGATGGTACGGGCAATGTTAAATGCACCGCCCCAACCTGTATCAATGTCTACCAGTAACGGTGTATCTACACGTTCTGTAATACGACGCACATCTTCTAAAACGTTATCTAAGCTGGTCATACCCAAGTCAGGTAAACCATAAGAGTAGTTTGCAACACCTGCACCCGAAAGATAAATCGCTTTATAACCGACTTGTTTCGCCATCATCGCTGCATAAGCGTTGACTGTACCAATGATTTGTAATGGTTTTTCCACTTCCAGTGCTTGTCTAAATCTTAAGCCTGCAGACGTTTCTTGTGTCATATTCCTTTCCTTGAATATAGGTAAATTAGCTAAGTATTGGGTGACTTAGAGTGATAATTAGTTATTTTCTAACAACACTGCCCCATAAATTTCACGCAAATCTTTCTTTAAAATTTTGCCAGTACCGCCCACAGGAATGGTATCTACAAAAATGACTTTGTCTGGGATTTGCCATTTGGCGATTTTGTCATTGTAATAATCAAGAATTTGGCTCTCGGTAATTTGACTTTCTGTAGATTTTTTCGCAATTAAAATTGGACGCTCATCCCAACGTGGATGATGTGCTGCAATGACTGCCACACTCTCAATATCAGGATGTGCAATGGCAATATTTTCTAGCTCTACAGAGGATATCCACTCTCCCCCTGATTTGATTAAATCTTTGGCACGATCAGCAATATTGAGATAACCATCATCATCCAAAGTGGCGATATCGCCTGTATCAAACCAACCATCTTCTGTTAAAGCGGACTCAATTTGAGCAAAATAACGATCGACAATCCAGTGTCCTTTAATTTGTAAATGCCCTGTTGAATATCCATCTCTCTCCAATTCAACTGTACCTTTTTCCTCTTCACAAACACGCAACTGCACACCAAATGGTGGACGACCTTGAGCTAGACGCACTTGCAATTGATTGGCTTCATTCAATTGACCATGTTTAGCTTTGAGTTGATTCACCACACCCATTGGACTGGTTTCAGTCATTCCCCATGCGTGAATGGTTTCACATTGATATTTTTCCTTAAAGGCTTTAATCATTGATGGTGGACATGCAGCACCACCTACGACATTCCGTTTTAAACTACTGAGCTCACTACCTAACTGCTGTGCTGCATTCAGTAAGCCTTGCCAAATAGTAGGTACACCTAATGCAGCCGTCACTTGATAATCATCAATTAAATTGACCAAACTGCTACCATCAAGCATCGGTCCAGGTAAGACTAAACTTGCCCCTGTCATTGCTGCAGCATACGGTGTTCCCCATGCATTGACATGGAACATCGGGACGACAGGTAATATTCGATCTTTAGCAGATAAATTAAATGAATCAGGTAAGCTGCTTGCATAACTATGTAAAACAGTTGAACGATGGCTATATAACACACCTTTTGGATTGCCTGTGGTTCCTGAGGTATAACACAATGAACTGGCGGTGTTTTCATCCAAGATCGGCCATGTAAATCGAATGGATTGATTTTCAATTAAATCATCATAAAACTGAACATCAGGGAAAATCGCAGCAATATCTGCATCATAAGCGTCTAAACAAATAAATTGTTTTACCCTTGGAATATTTACCTTAATCGATAAGATCAACTGGACAAAAGTTTTATCAAAAATGAGGATTTGATCATCTGCATCATTAATAATAAAACTCAATTGTTCTGGAAAAAGTCGTGGATTCATCGTGTGACAAATCAAGCCACTGCCCGAAACAGCATACCAAGTTTCTAAATGACGATGATTGTTCCATGCGATCGTAGCAACACGATCACTTGCTTGTAGATTTAAATTTTTTAAATAATTGGCAAAGCGTTTCGAGTTTTCAGCAATTTCACCCCAACAGGTTTGCGTCATCGTGCCATCTGTATTTTTTGAAATAATCGCAGTGTCTGCATGATAAGTCTGAGCATGCTCAATTAAACTGCTGATCAAAAGTGGCTGAAACATCATATTGCCGTACATGGAAAATATCCTTATTCCCGAATTTTTTAAAATGTTTTTTGAATATTCATCATGCATTGCTGCATAAATTACTTTTTAAATTAGCTGAATTTTTTTATTTGTTTTTATCTTTTCACGACACGGACTTATCTTTTGGACACATCGAACCTAATTTTTACCTGATAAATAAATGCCACTTTCACTAAAATGTATAAATGCTCAGTTGTTTCTTTATAAATGATAAAGCTCTTCCCTTCATCCACGCTCAAAGGTAGATAAAAAGAAGAGCCAAATTAAAAATGATTTTAAAGCGTTAATATGTCATAGATTAGAACTGCATTTTAAAGACTAATGATGCAAAATCACGATCATCTAAAACACTAAACTCATTGTTGCCAAAGAAATTGGTATAAGATAACTCAGTTATATATTTCTTTTGATAAGTTGCTGAAATACCTGCACTGATCGCCATTTGTCGCTCTTGGAAATTAGGGCCATAACCTTTGACATCATGACGAAACATTAAACTTGGCGAAACTGTGGTATCAGCGAGTAGATCGTTATAATTCAATGCACCTCTTAAGCGATAGCCTGCTGACCATTCTTCAAAAAAGCCTTCATCATTACAATATTTGGCATTTAAATTTTGAATCTCTTGATCAGATAATTGTGCTGTTTTGGGTGCAATACAATAAGTTTCAACCTTTGCTGGATTATAAGCACCTGTTGACAAACCACTACGCCCAAAAGCACCACTACGTCCAAAATGGTATTGATCAGTATCACCAATATGATTTATTCCTAACTCCCCTACAAGCGATAAAGTACTTGCACCAAACACATTTGGAATTGCGCTAGCAGCACCCAAACTAAACTGCGTGACAGGTACTCGTGCAAAACCATTAATACGCTCACCAAGTGCTAAGGTTTCACCTGCAGAAGTAATCGGGGTATCATTATATAAGGCCTGCGCATAGACCATATCCGTACTATTAAAATGCAACGGCATATCAGGTTTATAATTGAGCTCACTGAAAATAGAAGTCTTACCCACTTTGCCAGTCAAACTTAAACCATACATTTTTATATCTTCAGGATAAACCGACAGAATCCTTGCCGTGTGATAATTGGCTGCGCCTGGTTGAGATACAGTAATTCCATCAAAATGTAAAATTCGACTATGATAATTGGCGAAATATGCACCTAATTCAGTATTATTCAAACTTGGAATAATGTGTTTAATGGCCACACCATATTGACCATTATCTTTGGCATATTCACTTGGCAACCGGGCAATAGTAAAATCCAATGGACCATTGATGGCTTGGTCTGTAGTAAAGCCCGGTCCACCAATCAATAAAGGTCCACAATTTTCTGCAAAAACATCAGAGATCTCAAAAAAAGTTCCACATCCATCAATAGTTGAAGGACGAAATTTAAACTGATAAAAACCTTCAACTTTAGTTTTATCTGATAATCCTGCTACAAAAGAAAACATCTCCACAGGAATGATGCGTTCTTTTACATCACCTCCTGGACGGTTCATAGCAGCATAGTCAAAAGCACTGACTGAATTTAAACCATTTTGAAAAAATTGAGATTTACCCCAATTCAAAGCATGTTTACCCAGTTTTAAATCTAGACTTTCCCCGTGATCAAAACTTAAATTTTTCCAAAGATAAGCATCCCAAAGGTCAATCCCTTTATATTTCACCAAACGTGGCCATTCTGAATCATCAAAAGGGATAAAATCACCTCTCCTTGTTTCATAAGCGTGATCATACCAATACTTTGCACTCAGTACAGCGCCTTGATTTTTCCCATTGAGACGGAATTCTGTTAAACCTTTTACAACTTGTGAAATAGGATCACCTTTTTCAAAGTTAGCCCGCCCATTATCCCCATTAATATCTATACTTGTTCCCTCTTTACCAATACTCAATGCATCAGGGCGATACAGTAAAGCACGATCAGCATCTTGAGTACTCCAACTTTGCCCAATACTCAAATGAGTATTGGTTTCAAGCTTCCAATCCTCGTTTAGTTCAACAGTTATAGCTGAAACTTCAGTCATGCTGAACACTAATCCCATGCAGACACAAAGTTGAGTAAATGAAAAAAAAGGCTGTTTGGCATTTTTTAAAAATAAAGTTTTACACACCATATCATCTCCATATCGATATGATTTATTCATGATAAGTTTTGACGACCATCGTCCATGTGATGGGCAAAACGGTGATATATTGTTATAGAAAATCTTTTTCTCGCATTGATTTTACTCAATACTTTTTTCTCTAATATCGGCTTAAACTCCTGCTAAACCGATCTATTTTTATTCATGTTTAGATGCTTATGATGCTGAGATAACACGTTACTCTACACCATCAAGTTGAGCGATAAACTCAATAGCTTCAGGCCAAAAACCAAATCCTGAGGCAGGATTCATATGTCCAACTTCACCTAAGTTCACCAATTGACTGCCCCAATTTTTCGCCATTTTTTCAAAAACTTTTTGACTTGCTAAGTGATCATTTTCACTTGCAACCACAATGCTTGGGAAGGGTAAAGTTTGTTCAGGTAAAGGTGACCAACCTTCTTGTGCAAGCACTGTTGAACTTGGATAATTTTCAGGCCAAGTCTGATTTAAATCAGGGGGTGTAACCAACAATGCGCCTTTGATTTTTGGCGAAGAATAGCTCGCTGCCCAATGAATAGTCATCAGTACACCAGCACTATGTGCAACTAAGATCACTGGACCTTGAATTTTATCTAACTCAGCTTGAATACGTGCTACTCGATTAGCACAGCTTAATTTATCTATCTCATTTGGGGGAACAGTACGTACTTTTTCTAACTGTGTAGCTAATATAGTTTGCCAATGCTCTTCTACATGATCTCTCAACCCAGGGATGATCAAAATTGTTGCCTTCGTGTTGATTTTTTCCATATTTTCTACCTTTTGCATCCTGCTGTAAAAGGACAATAATTCATCAAAATACTTAATCACAATACAAGTTAAGAATTGCATAAAATACACATTAGATGACATTTACTTTTCATTTGACGACACAATAACTAAAAAAAATTCATCTGAATAAAATCGGATTAAACTGAATTTAAATTTTGAAAATAGCTACATCTAGTTACGTTTAAGATCCGTATTAGACCTATGCTGAACAGCAAATTTTCGTTATAAATGAAATTCGACTAGGAAGGTCAAATTAAAAAAGGAGAAACTCAGGTGATTCCTCTTGCTCATATGGCAGTTTTAAAAAACTATGTGCATGTCACGCAACAATTAGACATTAATCCTTATCATTTATTGTCTAATGTCGGCTTATGTCCAACACAACTGACTAATACGAAACAACGTATTCCTGTTAATAAGGCAATTTATCTACTCGAACAGTCTGCTCAAATGAGCCATTGTGATACCTTTGGTTTGCGCATGGCAGAACAACGCCATCTCGCAGATTTTGGCGAGATCAGCTTACTTTTAAATTATCAGCAAACCTTACGTGATGCTTTGCAGATTATTGTGCGTTATCGCAATTTATTTAATGATGCACTCGCAATTTATATCGAAGAGATAGATAAAACTGTGATTATCAGAGAGGAGGTTGTGACAGGTATATCAGCTTATAGCCGTCAAGCAATTGAACTCGCAATCGGTATTACCCACCGTTTTTGTACAGCACTACTAGGGCAAAAATGGCATCCTTTAAGTATTCATTTCACACATCCTGCACCAAAGGATTTATCAACGCATAAACGTATTTTTGGCTGTACTTTAAAATTTGGAAGTGAGTTTAATGGCATTGTTTGTACAGCAACAGAGCTAGATACTGCCAATCCATTAGGCAATACTGCAATGGCAGATCACGCACAACGTTATCTTGATATTTTACAAAATGATGGTGAATCTTCGCTTATTTTTGATGTCCGCAAAAGTATTTATTTATTGCTACCTATGGGGCGCGCTACCATTGACCAAGTTGCTCATGCGCATGGTTTAAATGTACGCACCCTACAACGCCGTCTCATTGCGCACAATACTAATTTTAGTGATTTAGTCAATGATGTTCGCCGTGATCTAGTTTTTCGTTATTTAAAAAATTCAAATTATTCATTAGGACAAGTCTCTGATATTTTAGGGTATTCAATGCCAAGTTCATTTACGCGTTGGTTTATCAGTCAATTTAAAATGGCACCAAATACATGGCGTGAAATGAACAAAACCTTATTGCACTAAGTCGAATCATCAACAGCAATCATCTATCCATTGAAATCATACAAAAAAGGCGTTTCTATGATGGAGAAGCCTTTTTTCTACTGTCAAATACTCATCAATCAACCGCTACACTATAACCACAACTGCATAAGTGCTAGAACCAACAGCACCAAGAAAATACTTTCCCCAATCATTAATAAAATCGGTTTCATTCCCACACTTGCCAATTCTTTGAGTTGTGTTTTCATACCTAATGCACTAATCGCAATAATTAAACACCAACGAGATAACTCATTCAGCCCACTTTGAATGACAAGTGGTACCCATCCTGTACTGTTGATACAGGCGAGAACTAAAAAACCCACGGCAAACATTGGTAAAAGTGGTGGACGTTGTCCTGTACCATCATCTGTACCTTGCATTCGTGTAATCATGGCTGCACAAACAATCACGGGTAATAGCATTGCTACACGCATTAACTTCACAACCGTTGCAGTATCGCCTGTTTCAGTTGACATGCTATAACCTGCACCGACAACTTGTGCAACATCATGAATGGTTGCTCCCAAGAAAACACCTGACGCCAGTGGAGAAAGCTCTAACCATCTAGCAATCATGGGATAAACAATCATCGCTAATGTTGAAAGTGCAGATACACCAATCACTGTAAATAAAGTTGCTTTTTCTTTTTGTGGGTGATTCGGCAGCGCCGCAGACAATGCCAATGCTGCAGATGCACCACAAATTGCGGTCGCTCCGCCTGTGAGCATGCCAAAAAATTTATTAAATCCAAGTACTTTTGCCGCAAGCACAGATGCAGAAATTGTTACAGCAACTATGGTAATCACCATAATAACTGGCTGCCATCCTAATGCTGTGATTTGCCCTAAAGTAATTCGTATGCCTAGAAGCGCAATGCCGATCCTTAACACAGTACGTGCTGTAAACTCTATGCCTGCTTTACATTTTCCATCATTAGATAAAAAGTTAAGCCCCATTCCAAGCAATAAAGCAAACAGCATAACAGGTGCACCGTAATGCTCAGATAGGAAACAGGCTGCGGCAGCCACTACAGCACTAACAATAAAACCTGGCAGCAACTCACGTGTGCGTAGATGAATAGTTTGAATATTTGGCATGTTCGTCTCCTCAATCCATCACTATAAAAACGTGATCATTGATCTTTTCTAATGGATACGTAGTGACTTTAAAGTGGGTGGAGTTATTCAAGTATCCTGTCGCCAAATCAAACTTAAGTCCATGTGCGCAACATTGAATTGTTTTTCCTTCAAGCTTGGCGCCAAATAAAGATGCACCTTGATGAGGACATCGATCATTAATAGCATAAAGATTTTGATTAACATTAAATAATGCAACAAACTGATCTTCAACTTGTAAAAAAGTACGTTGCCCTAAAGTTGGAATTTTGTCCTGAGGAATTTGAAAACGAATGCTCATGCATATTGCTCCTGCATTTCCAATGCTTCAAGCATCGCCTGATATAATGCCTGTGCAGGTTGAGCTCCTGCCACCGCAAAACTCCCATCAAACACAAAGTATGGCACCCCCTTACCACCTGTATCTGCCGAAATAAATACTGTGTTATCTTGTTCTGCAAATATTTTGTCTAAGATCTCATCGGTAAAACCACAATAGCTTGCTATTTTTTGTAGGGTTGCAATATCACTGATATCTTCTGAATGATGAAAATAAGCCGTGAAAATGGCTTCAAGCAAACGATCACAGAGTGTTGGACTTGCAAACTTCAACGCATTTTTAAATAAAACATGTGCTTTGTTCGTATTCGGCATACGCGGAATCAAATTAAAATCAATATCAATACCTACGATTTTTGCAGCTTGACGAACCTGTTCTTGGCGTTGACGTACAGCTGTCGCATTGCCTAATCTAACTAAATAGAATGCTTTAAATGGCACGCCGTCTTTTGGAATTTGCGGTAAAAGCTGCACACCACGCCACTGAAGCACCACACTGACATCAGGATGGCTTTGTTTTAATTGTTGTATAGCATTTTGTAATTGACGCTTTCCGATTAAACACCAAGGACAAATAAATTCAAAAAAAACATCGATAACGAGTTGACGTGTCATGATTTTTCTTCCATATCTTGTAAATCATTTGTTGCGAAAGCTTGCTGATTGGCACGTTCCATGTCTTTGTGGTAATGCCGTTTGGCATATAAAAACACCACAGCCGCTAAAATACTGACCAAAGGCATCACTCGAAAAGCATCATGTAAACCAATGACATCGGATAGCTTTCCAATTACCAATGGACCAAGTGCCAAACCTAAAAAGTTATTGGCTAAAGTTAAAGTTGCAAATGCAGTACCATGCACCGAGTTATGGGTTAAATTCGCCACCATTGCACTCGAAGGACCATTGGTACCCAAAGCGATAAACATACCTAAACAAATCAATAATAATTGTGCTATTCCTGCTGGTAAGGCAAAGGCAACAGACAAAAGAATGCAACCACCAATACAATAAATTATTGCTAAAACAACTTTACGATCAGGACGATCTTTTCCTAAACGGTCACATAGCATGCCGCATAAAATTGTCCCCACCGCACTAAACAATACAATGATGGCAGCAGTAATCCCTGCTTTGTCAGTACTCATACCGTAATAACGATTTAGATAACTTGGCATCCATACGATTACCGTGCCACCAACAAAGAGTTGTAGACCACTGCCAATATAGGTTGCAACGACAGAACGACTTGAATACAAACTTCTAAGAGGGCTTTTTGCTGGTTTTATTTTTTGACCACGATGATCAATCACTTTCGGTGACGCAATTTTTTTATCTTTCACAACCAATGGATAGAGCATCGCCAAAACCAGACCAAAAATTGCCATACCTGCAAATGCCCAGCGCCAACCAAAATGTTCCGCCATGACACCACCGAGTGACATGCCTAAGAAAGAGCCAAACACACCACCTGCCATAAATGCACTGGCTAATGTCGCTCTCATTTCTCTTGGGAATACGGCGACAACCACCGCGATCCCCACACTGCCATATGCAGCTTCTCCAACACCTACTAGAAAACGTGCAATAAACATGTGTTGATAGCTTTCAGCAAGCGCACAGCCTAAAGTTGCTAGACTCCACAATACAGCCATTATTGTTAAGCTTTTGACCCGTCCAAACCGATCAGCTAGTAGTGACAATGGTAGGGTGAGTAGACCTACCATTAATGCTACAATGCCACTGAGTAGACCCAACTGACTGTCAGTTAATGCCCATTCATTTTTAATAAGTGGAAAGACAGCATTTAAAACCTGTCTCGACATATAGTCCGAAATGAGTAAACCAAAAGTAAGCGCAAAGACCATCCAAGCATAACGTCGTGGAATACCGATTGACGTATCAATACCTGTCACATCGGATGTATATTGATGTACACCCATAACCACCTCCTTGTATTTTTTATCATTTGTAATTTTTAATTTTTGGAGGATTACACTTAGCCTAAAAAGTGTAGCCCCCCTAAATGCAACCTATTCGAGTTAATATTCCGTATAACTCTTATGAATTTGGATGCAATTAACGCTGTGGTACACCTTTTTGCCCAACTTTACGATTAGGTGCCATGCCATTTGCAAGTAAAGTTTCTTCAATGGTGTCGTACTGTACACCGATTCGATAAATTTCACGTGCTTCTTGACCATTTGCTACTTCACGACCTAGCTCATGTGCAATACGCACAGTTTGTTTGATCTGCTCAACCGAAGAGAAGCGCTCACCTTTATGGTTAATAATGGTGTCTTCATTCCCCACACGTGCATGCAAGCCCATTGCCATTGAAATGGTATTGAGTGGTAATACATTTTTCAGCAAAGATTCAGAAGTCAACGTACAACCGTCAGGTACACGATGAATAAAATTAAAGAAGTTAAATGGGTTTGGACCATCAAAACCACCACCAATACCAATCCAAGTTAGGTTCATTGGACCTTTATATAAGCCTTTTCGTACAAGACGCTCTAATGTTTCTAAACCATGCATTCCTGTCAGTTGGAAGTGCGGTTGAATACCATTGGCAGCCAAACGCTTTAAATGCTCAATCAACCATTCAGGACCTGCAGGTACTGTCATTTCAGCATAAGCCGCTTGAATTGCAGGATGTTCAAGTGATGTACCTTTGAGATATTCTGGATATAACAGCTCCATGATATTCATTTGTGTAGTGTTGACAGCAACAGTGACTTGATCAGGTTTCGGATCTAACTCTGCCAATTTATGACGGGTATCATCACTCAACCACAACGCTGCTTCACCTTCACTTTCAGGTGCAAAAGAAATCGAGCCACCCACTTGGATGATCATATCTGGTACAGCAGCACGCACACCTGCAATCAGTTCATTAAATTTTGATAGACGTTTTGAACCTTTACCGTCTAACTCACGTACATGTAAATGTAAAACAGTCGCACCTGCTTCATAACATTCCACTGCTTTTTGGATTTGTTCCTCCATCGTCACAGGAATATCTTCTGGAAAATCTTCAGGCATCCACTCAGGACCATACGGCGCAACAGTAATTACCACTTTTTCCATATTTTCTGGATGTAAAGAATCATCAAAAAATTGCATATGCATCTCCTATGCTATTTATTAGATAGATAAAATTAGTAAGTTTTTAAAAATTAATATGTTGTATCGCCAATAATGCCAGCTCGCTCCATTTTGCGATGACACGCTGGATAATCCATCACGGCATAATGTTGCGTGCTACGATTATCCCAAATCGCAATACTGTTTGGCTGCCAACGCCAACGTACTTGGTATTCAGGAATAGATGCTTGGGTGATTAAATAACGCAGTAAATCTGCTGCACCTGGATTGGCATCTTGCCCAAAACGTACTCGTTCTTTGGTGTGATAATTACTAAAATGTGTTGTAAATGCATTTACATACAGAATCTTCTCACCTGTTTCAGGATGAGTGCGAACCACAGGATGCTCCGCATCTGGAAACTGTGCTTTTAACGCCAAACGCTTTTCAAGCGGCATCGCCGCACCAAAACTCGCTTCGATACTGTGATAAGCACGTAGATCTGCGATTTTCGCTTTTACATCTTCTGGTAAGTTTTCGTATGCCATGACCATATTGGTCCACATGGTATCGCCACCAACAGGCGGACATTCCACACAACGCAACACACATCCCATTGGTGGAATTTTGCGCCAGCTTGCATCGCTATGCCATGCATTTTCATAACGATCAATAGGACTGTCTGGTGTCTTATAAATCTGCACCAAACCAGGGTGATCAGCATGACTCCCTGCTACTGGATGATCTTCAAGTTGACCAAAAAGTTCAGCAAATGCAACGTGTTCAGCACGTGAAATATTTTGATCTCTTAAAAATAAAACCTTGTGTTGGAGTAAATGTGAGCGTATTTCAGCAAACAGGTCTTGATCTTGAATGGCATCTGCCAAATTTACACCGCGTAATTCTGCACCGATATTGCAGGCTAATTGTTCTATTTGCATGAGAAATCCTTTCTAGCAAAAACCGTCATTTCTAAACTGAAGCGACTAGATCACAAAAATTGAAGATCCGATGGTTTTACGTGCTTCTAAATCACGATGGGCTTGAACAGCATCCTTAAGTTCATAGCGTTGATTAATTTCAATTTTGATACGGCCACTTGCAACATGATCAAATAATTCATTGGCTAAAGCTTGTTTTTCAGCAGGATCGGCGATGTAATCTGCTAGTGCTGGACGTGTAATAAATAACGAACCTTTCATTGCAAGTAATACAGGATTAAATTCTGCGATTGGACCCGAAGCTGTACCCACGCAGACCATTAAGCCACGACGTTTTAATGAATCTAAAGAGGACATGAAAGTATCTTTTCCGACACTGTCAAAAACGACATTGACTCCCACACCGTTGGTCAACTCACGCACACGCTCAGCCACATTTTCATGACTATAATTAATCACGTGATCACAGCCATGTGCACGAGCAACAGCTGCTTTTTCCTCAGTAGAAGTTGTACCGATCACCGTTAAACCCAGTAGTTTTGCCCATTGCGATACAATTAGCCCAACCCCACCTGCTGCGGCATGCAGCAAAATTGTGTCACCTGTTTTAAAGTCATAAATACGGCGCATTAAATAAGAAGCAGTTAAACCACGCATGGTCATTGCGGCTGCTGTTTCACAAGAAATGGCTTCTGGCAGTTTGATCAAAGCATTGGCTGGAATATTACGTTCAGTGCTATATGCACCAAGCGTGTTTAAAAACCCTGTATATGTGACACGATCACCAACTGCAAAATCAGTCACACCCTCACCAAGAGCTTCAATAATGCCAGAAGCCTCAGTACCAATACCATTTGGCAGTGGGATTGGATAAGTACCGTTACGGAAATAGGTATCCGCATAATTCAAACCCACTGCAACATGACGTAAACGTACTTCACCCGTCTGAGGTTCAGCTAAGTTTACCGTTTCCAATTGCATTACATCTGGTGCGCCCGTTTCATAAAAGCGTACTGCTTGTGTCTGTGTCATTTTCCTATCCATGTTTTGCTTATTATTGATTGCTAAATGCATAACCTAAAACTACAACAGTCAATCTTTATATCCTTTACATTTGACGACATCGACTTAACATTTTGCGACAGGCTATTCCCTAAATAGGCCGATCATCGCAGCTCTTTGAGCAATAACATTGATCTTATTGGTTTTTTATATTTATCAAGGAAAACTCTATTTTCATGCAAATCTGCATCACTATTTTTAATGTGAAAATACACTCATCGTTTTTGGCAACTTCACTATTTTTGCAACATGCTTTAAGGTGTGCCAGCTGATCTGAAAATAGATGATGAATGAGAAAATAGATGACATTAAAACAACTTAAAGCTTTTTTAATCCTTGCTCGAACCTTGAACTATGCACATGCAGCTGATGAACTGTGTTTAAGTCAGTCTGCTTTAAGTTTAAGTATCAAGTCCTTAGAGGAAGAATTGGGTGGGAAACTCTTTAAACGTAGTACACGACAAGTAAATTTAACTTATGAAGGATTAGCTTTAATTCCTTATGCAAAAAAACTTCTCGCAAATTGGGAGGATATGGAAAAAGATGTCAAACAACGCTTCCAACTGAATCGTGGCATACTCAATATTGCTTCAATGCCCTTTGCAACCCATGCTGTATTGCCTATAGTTTTACAGGAGTTTTCCAAAAAATTTCCAAATATTAGTTTTTCAATTCACGATGTACCCAATGAAAAGATTATCGAAAAAGTTCAAGACGGTATTTTTGAAATAGGGATTTGTTTTGAACCACAATTTCGTCACCAACTGATGTTCCACATCTTATTTAAAGAAGACTTCATTGCAATTGTACCGAAGAACCATGTGCTCGCTCAGTACAAACACATCACCATGGCTGAGCTATGTACGTATCCTTTTGTTACCTTACAAAAGCCCTCAATTATTCGCCATGTCATTGAAGAGAGTTGTTTAAAAAACAATTTAGTTTTGGATTTAAAGGTTGAATGTCATCAAATCAGTTCATTGTCACATTTTGTAGCATATGGAATGGGTGTCACTGCAATTCCTCGGCACTTCCAAAATTTTATTGATCAAGAACATAACACAGTTTTGGATATCACTGATGGAAACGTATCTTTGGCATTTGGTGTTTTATATCGAAAAGACTTTGAGCTTTCTCATATTTCTCAACAATTTATTAATCTTATTTGTGAGCATTATTTTCAATAAGTTTATATATTGGTTTGTATATTAAAATTTTCTTCTACGCTATATCTCACCTAAATAAAAAATACTTTAATCTCTAAATGTGTATTTTTTTGATTAATAAGTTTTCCTCATTACATATTTAAAATATTCAATTTCTCAATGCTTCTATTCGATGTTAATAATTTAAAAAAGACATGGAGTCAGCCAATGAATAAAGTCGTAGCCAATGCACGTATTGCACTTGCAGATGTGGTAAAAAATAAACAAACCATTGCAGTAGGTGGTTTTGGATTATGTGGTATTCCTGAAGTTTTAATTGACGCCCTGATGGAAACAGGTGTTACAGACTTAACCTGTATTTCCAACAATGCAGGAACGGATGGTATTGGTTTGGGTAAACTGCTTGCCACCAAACAGATTAAAAAAATGATTTCATCCTATGTTGGTGAAAACAAAGAATTTGAACGTCAGTTTTTACAAGGCGAACTTGAAGTCGAACTGACACCACAAGGCACATTAGCCGAAAAACTCCGTGCAGGGGGTGCAGGTATTCCTGCATTTTATACACAGACAGGCGTTGGTACACTGATTGCAGAAGGCAAAGAAGTCCGTGAATTTGATGGAAAACCTTATATTTTAGAACCCTCACTCACCGCAGATCTTGCTTTGGTCAAAGCCTATAAAGCGGATAAAGCAGGTAATTTGGTGTTCCGTAAAACTGCACGAAATTTTAATCCTGACTGTGCTATGGCAGGGAAATTCACCATTGTTGAAGTGGAACAGATTGTCGAAATTGGTGAAATTGACCCAGATGATATTCATTTACCTGGTATTTATGTCAACCGAATTGTGCTCAATGCAAATCCTGAAAAACGCATTGAACAAATGACCTTAAAAGCAGAGGAGGCTTAAGACATGGCTTGGACACGCAATGAAATGGCACAACGTGCTGCGCTTGAACTAGAAGATGGTTTTTATGTCAATTTAGGTATTGGTCTACCGACTTTGGTTGCCAATTATATTCCCGAAGACATTAATGTCTGGTTGCAGTCAGAAAATGGTTTACTCGGTATTGATGAATTTCCAACGGCTGAAACAGTAGATGCAGACTTGATCAATGCAGGCAAACAAACCGTGACTGCCCGCCAAGGTGCTTCATTTTTCTCAAGCTCTGAATCTTTTGCCATGATCCGTGGTGGTCATGTCAATATTGCAATTTTAGGCGCAATGGAAGTTTCTGAAAAAGGTGATCTTGCCAACTGGATGATACCAGGTAAAAAAGTCAAAGGCATGGGCGGTGCAATGGATTTGGTGGCTGGCGTTAAAAAAGTCGTCGTTCTGATGGAACACTGCGCCAAAGATGGCAGCCCAAAAATTGTGCCACAATGTACTTTGCCTCTCACAGGCAAAGCCGTGGTTAGCCGAATTATTAGTGATTTAGGTGTCATGGATATTACAGAAGACGGTGTTAAACTGATTGAGTTAGCTGATGGAGTGAGTTTAGAGCACATTAAAAATGTGACTGACTTAAAGTTGATTACGACTGATCTATAGGTTTTCAAAATTCTACGATCAAATGTAATACATTTGATCGTAGTTGATAAAATTACAACCAGATTAGATAAACCTTATAGTCAATATATGGATTTAGTCAGGTTTTTCTGGTCAGGGAAACACCATCGCTCTGTAAAAAGCGATCAATCTTATTACACTGTATGCGACAGATCAGCTGGGTAAAAAATATGCCTATCAATTTCAGAAATTAAGACAAATCTGAAAATAAAATCAAGAATGATTACTTCAGGGATATCGTAGATAAAATTATAAAATGGGATGCAGACATTGCTTATGTCAGAGGTGATCGTTGGTATATTACAACATCAAATCTAAAAACCATAAGAAATCATGGTATTCGATTTATGTTTGGTATCGACAGTAATCGCAAGGTATCACTTGAAAAAGGGATTTGGCATCAGATTAGGCAATTAGCTGCATTTGAAAATAGTCAAAAAATGTGGCTTAAAGACTTTGAATTTGTACAATCATTTAAGACTCAGCTCAAAGAACAGCAGAGATTTTATATTGTTTATGATGCTGATGAGTATTTAACCATTGAAGGGCTTCAAAATTTACAGGCAAGTCATTGGAAAATTGAGCAATATCACCGATATCATTAAGCAAGTATGTCATATTGAAAAGTTTCAGGTTAGGTGAGCGAAGCTCATTAACAATCATATTTTTGCATCATTAATGGCTTATGTGCAGATACAAAAAATACACTGGAATGATATTTTTATGAATATTTATCAATGGCAGAAGGGTCTATTTAGACCAATTATTAAGAATTTTATTGATAGTTTTATTTTAGACAAAAATCATCTTCTGCCACAAAAATTAGTAAAAGAATAGTGCGTAAGTCCTATATTATATCACTTCACTACCCCATAACTGAACTTGACGGCTATACCATTCCATCATCTTGACACGTTCATCCCAGTACTGTGCTCGATTATAAGCAGAACGAATTCTATTTTGAGAAACATGAGCAAGCTGACGTTCAATTGCATCAAAATTAAATAAATTGGACTCATTGACGACTGTGCTAAATAAAGAGCGGAAACCATGAGTAGTCATACGACCTGCATAACCTGAACGTTTGATGACTTGTAGAATGGATTCACTGCGCATTGGCTCTTTATTATTTAATCTATGTGGAAAAAGTAAGTCCTGATTATGCGTTAAACGTAGTGCTTGTAGCTCTGTAATCATATAGTCTGTTAAAGGTACACGATGTGCTAAGCCATTTTTCATTCGTTCAGCAGGAATGTCCCATTTACGCTCCTCTAAATTAAACTCGTCCCATGTGGCTTGAAGTAACTCACTAACACGCACACCTGTAAGCATAATTAATGTAAGTGCATGGTGTGTTTGTGCATCACTTGGATAAGCACGAACCTTTGCCAAAAACTCAGGCATTTCGCTTGCTGCAAGTGAAGCTAGGTTCTTAACTCGCTTAGATTTAAGTGCATAAACTAAATCTCCAGCAGGATTGTCTAAACGATAACCATTTGCAATGGCGTATTTCATCACCATACCACAACGAGATAAGGTTCGTTTTGCTACTTCAAGAGAGCCTCTTGCTTCAATTTTTTTAATATTTTGCAAAATTTCAGGAGCTTGGATTTGGTTAATACGCTTATCGCCTAGGCTTAGATACAATTCATCTAAAGAAGCACGTACATTACTAATATGTTTCTTAGACCAAGTTTCCTTTTGATTTTCAAACCATTCCTCTGCGACATCACGAAAAAAAGGTTTTAATTCTTCATGGACAGCAGAACGAGAATATTTATATTTTAGTTCAAGTGCGATCTCACGTGCTTTTTTTAAACTAATATCTGGATATTGTCCTAAGGATTCAGATTTACGCTGTCTATGAACAGTGACACGGATATTCCAATATTTCTGTCCTTTAGGGCTAATAATTAATGATAAGCCATTCGCATCTGAAAGACGGTATTGCTTATCGCTAGGTTGTGCTTTTTTACATTCTTGATCAGTAAGTGCCATTTATATTACCCAATATATTTATGATATTTGCTGGGTAAATTTTCCCAAAAATTACCCAAAGAAGGCAAAGTTAGGGTCAAATCGCATCGGATAAGATCGGACAATAGAGACAATAAAAAAGCCCTTAAACATTGAGTTTAAAGGCTTTTTTACATTCAGTCGGACATCTCTGAATTAAATTTTGATGGCGACAATTGAACAAATATGTATTTTATTGATTTATAATAATAAAATAATTTAGATCTATCTTGGGATACAAATAGGGATACAAGGTACTGTATTTTATGTGTATCTATATGCTTCTAAGATAATGAATATTTTCATGAGTTCAATTTCCAAAATACCATTTGAACTCAAATTTCAGCTTTCACCAAATTAAAAGTCAAATACTCCCTGTTGGATTTCAAATCTGATTGGGGGTCACCATCAATATTGAATGATTGCATTTCTGAACTTAACCCATAAATTGACACTCTCATTGAAGAATCAATACCATCAATAAAATGGGTAATTAACCTAGCTCTGGTACTCACTCCAGCCGCCTTTGCTGCAATTAGATCCTTACTACTCAATGGCTGAAAGTCACCATACAATCTGGTGAACTCTGCCCAACCTTTCCCAATTAAATTATTGTATTCATCTCGGATTTCTTCATATTTTTCAACAATACAAAGTTTATCCATTGCACCTATATTCATTAATACACCTCTTTGGTGATGTAAGGATTCAATAACAAGTCAAAAGCTCGATTGCTATTCAATGTTTGTTCTGCCTGCATAGATCGGTTTAAGTAAAGGTCTGCACCTAGTAGCAGAATTGCCGACTTGATTGGTGCTGGTATGTCTGTCACCTTGTCCCAATCTGAACCAAGAAAGTTTTTAATGTGCTGTTCGGCACTGTCCAAATAAATTTGGATTGTTGTGTCATCAAAGTCATGCAAGATTCTAAGATGCTGTTTCATTTCGGATAATTGAACTAAAGCCATTAAAATATTACCTCGTCATTTATGTCTAATTCGATGTTCGCCATTGCTCGTCCAAGTGCCATGATCGTGGCAACAATTCCATCAATTTTTTCACTAGATTTCTTTTTGCTTGGTTTGGTATTGCCTGCTGCATCTATTTCGACAACGGTATTGGCACACATCCAGTTTAAAACTGGGTTATTAGGGTGCTGTAGATCACCATTAATCAGCATAGTTTCAAGCTGTTTTGAGGGGGATGACATACTTCCGTAACCTTGACCGAAGCCTACAACATCAAAACCATCAGCTTCTAAGTCAGTCATTAGTTGGCTTGCATTCCATCTATCAATGGCAATTTCTTTAATCTGGTATTGTTCACCAAGTTCATGGATTTTTAGGCGTATAGCTTGCTGATCTACGGCTTTGGAATCTGTAGCAATCAAATATCCATTTTCCACCCATTGCGGATATGGAACTTTATCCTTTCTCGATCTCTCCCAAATTTGCACTTGTGGGACAAAGAAATAAGGGACTACATAGAATTTCCCATCAATCGGAAAGCCTAGAACAAGGGCTGTAATATCCTGTACGGATGAAAGGTCTAAACCTATGTAACATTGTCGTCCTGTGAGGTCGGGGTAATCTTCGTTCCTACATTCTTCCCAAACTGCCGAACTCAACCAACGAGAATCGGATTCTGTCCATTGATTCAGGTACAAACGTCTGAAAGTGTTTTCATAGGCTGGGACTTGTTGCGCTTTTAAACATTCTTGTTCATAAAAACTTTGATCTACTGTATGTCCCATGCTTGGACAAGCTGCTTTCCATACTTCTGGATCTGTCCAATCCGCATCGTCTGGAGCTGCATAAATACAAGGTAGGAAAGTAGGGTCATCAATGATTCCATCCTGTACCTTTAGGGCATAATCCCAAATCTCATAACAAATAGAATTTTTGTCGAACCCTGCTGTACTGGTATATAAAATAAGACTGTTATTACGTGCCAATGTTCCTGTAGTAAATACGTCTACAAGTTCCCGATCATCAATACAGTGCAATTCATCAATGCCACAATAATGGACATTCAAACCATGTTTTGTACTTGCTGAACTTGATAGCACACGGTAAACGCTGCCAGTGTTGGGAACGAGAATAGAGCGTTTATAAATATCTGATCGTGAACTTAATTCAATTTCATTTTCAGTCATTGCCTTTGCTGCATTAAAACAAAGTGCTGCCTGATCTGTGTCGGCTGCCACATTGAAACATTGTGCTGCTGGTTCATTTTCACAGTGCAAACAGTACAAGGCTATCGCTGCTGCAATTTCCGTTTTACCTTGTTTACGGCTGATAAATAAAGCGGATTGTCTATAACGTCTTTTGCCGTTGTCCGTTCTTCTCCATCCGAACAGTTCTCTTAAATATTTTACTTGCCAATCAAGGAGTTCAAAGGGTTTACCACGCCATTGTCCTGTACTATGAGTAAGACATTCAGAAAAGAAATCTATCACCTTGTCGGCTTCATTTTCATCAAAATAATAGTTAGCTAAAGAATCGGGACTTGTCATTTTTCTTTCCTTTTTCTGGTGTAACTATTCCGCCTTTGCTCGATGGTGTGAATCCAAACTCTTTAGCCATTAAGCGCAATGCGTTAAATACTCGCATGTCTGGCATTTCGCCCAATCTACGGCTTTCAATATATGCACCTAATAGGTCGCAATAAGTCGCTAACGGTTCTACAGTGGCAATATTCAATAGTTTATTCATAGCCATTTGTGGTGCTAACTTATTCCATTGAACTAAACCCTCACCAACTAGCCAATCGGGTGCAATTGTTTCGGCTGGTAAAAATTCAGGTTCAGCATCATTCAAAGGACGTTTACCAGGATTGCCTGCAAGCTCTTTTAGTGCGGTTGGTTTTCTTGGATTTCCCATATTTCAAAATCCCTCAACTGCGTTCATAAAAATGTGATTGGGTGGGCGGTTCTTCAATCAAAACCTTTTCGTGATTTTTTAGCATTACATCCTCATCACTTGGGCAAATGGATTGTCATCATACTTCGGGTCATCCCAACGTTTTGGTATTAGCTTTGGCTTATTCCATTCATGGTTAGGGTCTAATGGTCTGCCTTGTGCATCACATCCCCAATTGACTGACTTCCCCATGTCCTGTGCTGTTTTTAAGCTATGGCATTCATGGCATAGCAACATAAGATTAGTTAGGTCATTGTCGTTACCATCGTTGTTTACATGGTCTACGTCTGTACCTGCTACAGTAAGCCCACGTTTTAAGCAGACTTGGCATAGTCCCTGATCTCTGGCTATAACCATTTCTCTAATCTTTTGCCATAGTCGGCTATTCAATGGGATAGTTCTTTCTTTCGGTTTATATAGGCTGTGTTTCTTCATGTGTTGGCTCTGTCTTTATTTGAATAGGTAGGTTCTCCAGCTCTCGGACTTCATCAATGGTCATCCATTGGTTTTGTAGTGCTGACTGGTAGAACGCTGCACGGTTGGCATTGTCACCACGTAACAAGCCATCTAGGTTGTGTTCACAATAGAACTGTGGTGTTAGGCATGTGTTATTGATTGACTGTTCCCACATGAGTAAATGACGCTTCAAAGTGAGCGTTACAAACTGCCTCGCAAGCTCCACACTATTGGAGTAATTGGCATTATCCAAAACGCCTACAATGGTGGGCTGAATACGAAATAGTCTGCATACTTCCAATACACTAAACTGCCTACTCTCAAGCCATTGGCTGTCTATCAATGACATACTGACTGGTTTAAAAGTTGCTCCACTTGGTAGGATTGGTGTAGTCCCAGCATTCTTCACACCTGAATAGTTTTGTTTCCAGCTATCAGATATATTTTTTGCTTGCTCTCTGGTGGTAGTCGGTAAGGTTTCGATCACACCATTTAATGATGTGCCATTGTTAAAGGTGTTTGTTCCGTGCTGTTGTTCGGACAAAGACAAGGCTATTGTGTCTTGTGCTACCTGAATAGGTGAACGCCCTAAATATGGGGTGCTGTCGCTTGGGTGGTAGCGTAAATGTAGGACTTCATCCTGTAGTAGTCGCTTAGTGCTGCCATCATGTAGAACAATGTCATAAACTAAATTTCCATTGTGATTGAGTAGGACAGTTACGCTGTCTGGGTGCAATGGAATTAAGGATTTAATCCCTCGGTTATCTCTCACAATTTCAGCATAACCATTGCCACGTAAGAGAACATGACGCTGTAGCATTTCCCTAAACTCTAGGGCTGTTTGCCAATGATTCGGCTTGTCATGGATAAGTTTGTAGAGTGGGTGTTGTTTTGCCTTTTCTCGTCCTGTATCAGTGCGTTTATAGACTTCAAAAGGCAAACTTGCGATTGTTTCAGCAATTGCAGATATACAAGCGTAAACAGTAGAAATGGATTCGGCTGTTTTGGCGTTTACAATAGGGTTGTTCACCACATTAGAAAAATAGGTGTCATATGCTGGAGTGTTATTCCTTTTTTCATGTCGTCTTTGATTTCTTCGGCTCATGTTAGGCACTCCAGATATTTTTTAACATTGGCAAGGCGTTTAATGTTTTTACGTTTTGCTCGAATATCTACGCTGGTCGCTTCATAAGCTGGGTCGCTGGTTAGAGTGATTTCAAATAGATCAACGTCCAAAAGTTCCCGACTGGTATCTGTCCAATTTTCTGATCGAACAATAAAACCAAAGCTACAACCTGATAGATCGCCACGTTTGACCAACTCAGCTACATCATTCCCCAGTGTGGTATTAGGTAAATCAAGTTCAAATTTCAAGCCTTTTTCATCTTCTGAAAGTCGGAGTGTATTTGAACCTAAACGCCCTAATAGTTGACTGGTGTCATGTTCATAAATGGCTTTAATTTTTGACGCATCATTGGAAGTCAAAGAGCGCAAAAATGCGCCCTTTCTAATCACTTCTTGAATGTTCCCGATCATGGTTGGGCTGTCGAATACGGCTGCATAACCTGAAAGGGTGCGCCCTTTAGATTCAATGCTAAAAGAGCGTTTTTCCATATCATGCACCTGTAGCCACTAGGAACGCTTTAGGGTGTCGGACTGCTACGTCACACGTTGCCATTGCTCGAACTTGCACACCGCCACGACTGTAGGCTGGTTCTGCATAAGGATTCACTAGAATGTCGATCTCTGACCAAACACCAAGTAATACTTGGCTAAAGTCACCTAAAATCAATTTGTTCGCTGGCATGTTTGCGGACACATTAAAAGGAAGTTCACCCACCTGACCGCCTGAATATAAGAACTGTCCTGTGCCTGCTGATTTCTCTATGCCTGCCAATGTGGTTTTTGTGGTACTTGTACCTAACCATTTTAGATTGGTAATGTTTTCATCTTCGATCTGTTGGATAAGGGCTAGGACTTCTTGCCATGTCGCAGGGATTGCTCCAGTCAAAACGCCTACAGTATTTAAAATCCCTAATGGGTCTTTAACGCCTGTACCTGCAATAATTGCTTTATCAATGTTTTGGGCAATTAAATAACTCAGATCTTCACGAACTAAACTTTCAATGTCTGGACTTGATTGCTGGATAAGTTGGCGTGACATTTCAGTCTTACCGCCTGTATGTTTTGGTTTTAAAGTGATTGCATCAAATCCCATTTCACTTTCTGGTACTGATTCACCCTCATTAATCCAGCCTAATGATAAACCTGAACCAAATTTAGGAATCACCACATCACCTGATAATCCAGTCAATGTACGAACACCCATTGAACGGACAATGTTAGAAGAACGTAAAGCCCCGATGTAATCCTGTGGTCGGTGGTTGGTTGCTACAAGTTCGCTGGCTGTTGTGGTGGTATTCGTTCTTGTTTCTAAGGCATCAAACGGAATAAATGCGCCTTGTGCCTTACGCCCAGAACGCTTCTCTGCTTCTTGGTTATATTCAAGTTCTGCACCTGATAAACCTTGACTGTTCATCTGTGAACGGATGATGTTCGCAACGGACACCGAACGTTTTAATTTTTCAAAGTCTTTATTGTAGTTATCGCCTACATGGTCGGCTGGTGCTGATCGTTCAAGGCTTCGTAGGTATTCAGCTCGATCAATTTGTTTTTGGACACTACGTTCTTCATTTTTCAATGTGTCGAACTGTGTAGATTCTTCGGTTGTTAAATCTCGATTTTCAGTCGATGCTTTATCTGCAATCGCTTTCATCTGGTTTACGGTGTTAGATCGTTTTTCGAGTAATTCAGTTAAAGTCATTTTCTATATCCTGTACAAGATATAGCCTATATATCAGAATATATATTTATAAATCATAGTCTTAAATTTATATAACTATATATAAAACCCACTCAATCGAGTGGGCTATTATTTCCTAAATAAAATGTATGCTGTATTCAGGGTCATCACTATTTAATTTAGCTTTCACTTTTTTTCTCAATTCAAAGAATGATTGATCGCCATTTTTATCTTCTTCGCATTCACCAAATTTCTTTCTTTGCTCTCTTTGTTGGTTAGCATAATTTTCTAAAACATCATCAAGTTTTTTCAGTTCATCAATTGATAATTCAATTACTTTATTAGTCATCATAATTTCCTTTAATTCATATCTATAAACCATGAGCAACATGAACAAGTTGAGCAAGTTGGCTGTAAGTTAATGATTTTTAAATCAATTCAAGTTGCTCATCATGTTGCTCAATCTGTTTTAGCTTGAGCAAGTTGAATATTTATATATTTCATGTGGTTAGCATCAAGTTGCTCATGTTGCTCAACTTGCTCATGAGGGTAGTAGTGTTAAAAGTGTGTTGGTTCATCCAATCTATGAATTTTTGGAAGTGACCAAAACCAGACTTTTTCACCCTGTGGTTTAAATGGTTTTATGTTTAATTTTTCTTGCGCTCTCCTAATCGAAGCTGGACTAAATCCTGCATCTTTTGCCTGTGCTTGAACTTCTTTTGTCGGCATATTTTCAACTGAACTTAATAGATCAATTAAAAACTCTTTTGCCATATCTACCATTGAACCGTTATCATTTTCGGTGGATTCAGCCTCATTCAATAACTCTCTAGCTGAACCCTCAATTACTCCCAACCAAGCTGTTTTTGTAGTTTCAATATTTTCTAAAACTGTTTCAGCTTCGATCTGGTATCTAATCCCACCATCCAAAGTTGAGATATTACTTTTTGCCCTTACTAGAATGCAGTCGTTTTCATCTTCACGTTTTGCAGCACTCCAAACCATACGAGCAAGAGCAGTAAAAGCCTGTGAACCTATAATTCTTTCGGCTGGACTACTGCCAGATGTACCTTTAGCAAAATGGGTAATACCTACAACCGCACAGTTAAATTCTTGAGCGAAATCTACTAATACCTGTAATGATCGTCTTACATCTGTTGCCTTATTCGAATCTCCACCAACGGCAGAAATAATAGGATCAATCATTAGTAATTTAATATCAGGATTCCGCTTTGCATATTCATAAAGTAAGGGTAAATCTTTTGTTGGGTCGAAAGGCTCTCGTTCTCCTTTTTCATTAATACGACCAGCAATAAAATCAATCTTGTTGAGGTCTGCACCATTAGCGATCAAACGAGGTAACAAAGTGTCGTTTGGGTCATCCTCAGTGGAATAGATTAATATTTTCCCAGAATCATTACACTTAGAACCATCAGGAAATACGCCATTTGTTGAAATAGTAGCAATTAGAGCAAGGAGTAAATTTGTCTTACCGCATCCACCAGCACCAGCCAAAATCGTAATTTTTCCTAAAGGCAACCATCCAGTCCATAACCAATTAATTGCTTGAGCTTTAATAGAACTCATATTTACAATTTGGAGTGTGGAATTGTTTTTTACTTCTGCTGGTCGAATTTCTAATGACTTACCTTTTAAAACAGATTTAATTTGCTCATCAGATAAATTAGATACATCAGAATCAAAATGAATCTTTAAATCATTGTTGTATTCTAGGTGTTTTTCAGTTGCAACGATTCTAGGCTTTTGATCATCAAAATAATTATTTATCAATTCAAAGGCAGTATTAATGCGACTGTGAAAAACTACAACATAATTGAGTTGCGATAATCTAAAAAATAAATTTAAATTATCGGTAGCAATAAAACTTGTCGGGTTGGCATTGCTAAAATTACAAACTGGAATCCCAGTACCCACTTTAATGGGCTGGGATTTCTTTTTACGATCTAGTAATTGGTAGCCGATTAATAATTTACTTTCCAAGTCATATAAAGGGATAGCTTTATATCCTGAAATATCCCGACTTTTATAAATTGTTTCTTCAGCTACAGTCCTAATACTTCCTTTTGATTCATTTTGAACTAAAACGTTTAAATCAAAATCTTGAATCGAATAGCTTTCTACTACTTTTTTAGTGTAGTTTTGCGTGTGAACAAAAATAGGGTTCTGGGGTCTAGGGTCTACTGTTTCCAGTAAATCCCCAGTTGTATCCCAAGAAGGCTTTATATTCATTTATTACCTCCTTGTTTTGCAGATTCCCATTCTTCTCTGAGTTTTTCAGCCTCTTTTTCGTGATAACTACAACGATCTTCCGCTAAATATACAAACATTTCTAAGACTTTCTCCAAGTCGGAAAAATGGTATTCGGCACTTGGATTACGAGCCATTAACTCTTTTTTGATTTGTTTAACTTTGAGCTGCACATCTGATAGGGCTGTACTCATCCAGCCCATATCACACTCAGCCATTGAAGCTAAGTCAAGCATGTCACCAGCGTCATAAGTTTTAGGAATTGATTTGATATTTTGATTAGGCATGATTAATGCGCTCCTTGTGTTAGTTTTGGAGCTTTACCATTCACGACCAAATGAGGGTGGCAAAGCTGAAAAGGGTTGGTCGACAGGTACACAAGAGACCTGCACACTCGAAAGTGTCCCTCTCCAGCTTCACCATAGAGATGCGATAGCATAGAGATTTTACGCATAAAAAAAGCCCGAAGCGGACTGTATGCGCTTGTGTATTCATAGCCGACCAAAGCTAACTTTGTGATTTTGCACAAAGCAAAGAAACTATAACCAATTTTTTTCATGCTGTCACCTCATGGCGTTCAGCTTTTTTTACTTCTAACCAGTGTTCAAGTTCATTTGAACAAAAATAAACTGGTGCTTGTTTTGTATCTCCTAATTTAATTGGTTGTGGGAAATCTTTATCTTTAAGCATTAATTTGCGTAAACCATCACGAGTGACACTAAGTAGATCGCAAACTTCATTAAACTTTTTAAGCATTTAAATACATCCTTATGCATTTATTTAGGATGTACTCAATTATTCACATATTTGAAAAAAAGTTACTCAGAAATTTTTTAATTTTTTTCTGAGTTGTATTTATATCTTTTTCTTGCCGCATTTTTATTAAATGAGGATAAATCACAAAATGCTCTATATAGCTTAGCAACCTTATCTCTATTGGTATTAAATTTCTCTGCTGCTTCCTCAAATAACTCATTATTAACTGATCTACCAGTTGAGCATGACTTTGCTACATAACTTCCTATTTGGAATAATAATTCTCGATCTTTTTTTAAAGTATAAATTGACTTTCCTTTTGGTACGGGATTTCCGAATACGGCATTCCAGTCTTTAAATTCATAATTTTTTACGTCAGAGATCTTACTATTTAACTCCTTTGCAAGCCAAGTTGGCATAAGTAATTCATTTGAACTCACAATATTTAATGCCCACATTAAATTTAAATTTTCACCAGCAAGGTATCCTATTTTAAGATCAAAAATGTGCCAATAAGCAGAGGTAATGGTAAAAGTGTCTGAAAAAATTAAATCTCTATCTGCTGAGTTAACATTCAGTAAATTATAGCCTTCTTCTGGCGTGAGCTTGCCAAAATCGAAATCTTTAAATTTAAGCATTAACTCAATTCTGTTTAATGATATATTTTCCATCGTTACCCCACCATCCTATCCAATTCATCAGCCCACCACTGTTGCATCTCTATTCTGTCCTCATAGTGTGCTTCTTTGTCATAAATACCTTTTACACCTTTCTTTAAATGAGCAAGGGCAGATTCTACAACTTGTCCCATAGTCGGATATTTTCTATTCCATGCAGAACTCGCAATATGTCTAAAACCATGCGGACTTTGTTTGTCACCATATCCCATACGGCGCAAAGCCATAATAAAAACTGTATCTGATCTAGGCTTATCTAAACTGGTTCTACTCGGAAAAAGTAAATCAGAATTACCACTATATTTTTTTAGTTCTTTTAAAAGTTCAATGGCTTGAGTAGGTAAAGGGATAGCATGTTCAATCCTTGTTTTCATTCTCTCGGCTGGTCTTACCCACATAGCCTTTTTCAAATTAAACTCGTCCCATTTTGCTTCCCTTAATTCCGATGGTCGAGGGAAAAGCATCACTAATAATTGAAGTCCTATTCTTACGTCTGGAGTAGGATAGTTATTAATAACTTGTAAAAGTCTTGGTAGTTCTTCAAGGGGAACATGCTTCATATTTTTTGATTCTGCTGGGTCTAAAAACTTATTTACACCATCCAAAGGGTTGTATTGTATTTTTCCTTTCACTTTTGCAAGGTCATAAACCTCACGACATAAAGAAGCCATTCGTTTGACTTGTTCATTAATTCCAAGCTCTCTTTGTATCCCTAAAAGATGCTCAAACCAATCTTTAGGCATGATAGTTCTGAAATCAGATTTACCAAAAGTAGGGTAGATGTGTTTTTCCAAAGCTCCGACATTTCTTGTCCATGTTCCCTCAGTCCATCTTTGCTTTTTAGTATCTAGCCATTCTTGGGCGATCTGCTCAAAAGTTGAATGAACTTTTTCAATCTCAGCTATACGTTTTTCTTTTTGAGTTGGTATAGGTGTTCCATTGGATGCAGCATTCATCATTTCATAGGCAAGTTTTCTTGCTTTTGCACCAGATACGGCAGGGTATGAACCAAGTCCACGCCAAGCCCATTTATTCTCAGGTGTTTTATATCTTAGTTGCCACGATTTTGTCCCATTTGTTTTGACACGAAAATAGAGATTATCGCCATCTAAAATACGGTATTCCTTTTCATCAGGTTCTAAGTTTTCAAGTGTGGTATCTGATAAACGCTTACCAGTCTTTACTTCTGATCTTTTCATAACAAAATAATGTATCCCCAGTTTCAATTATCATAATGGGCTACAAATAGGGATACAATATGCTGTGTATTATATGAAGTTAAGAATATTTATAAGAAGCAATAAAAAAGCCCTAAACCATTGTGGTTTAAGGCTTTTGTACTCATATAAAGTTATGTAACAGTATATGATTTTAGGTATTTGGTGGAGATGGCGGGAGTTGAACCCGCGTCCGCCAACACTACACTCGAGAATACTACATGCTTAGATATCGTCTATTGTTTTAACGCTTAAAGACCCGACGAACAGGATTAAAAACGCGATCCTCTAGATTTAGTACAACACCCCGAGGCTTGATGTTATACGGACTTGTGTGCGTGCGCTTCAGTCGGGATCTCTAACCACAAGTATTCAGAGATGCGGACAAGCGGCCCTTAGGCAGCTAGAGCGTAAGATTCGTCGTTTGCGACTATTTAAAATGCAAATTTTATTTACGAGAGGAAATGCGCTCTCGGCATGCATCTATGAGCTTCATCATCAGCGTCGAAGCCAATAACATCCCCAGATAACAACGTTATCATAGCATAAAAGTTATAAATTACGATGATAATTCACAACTTTTGTTTGCAATAATGCGCTTAATTACATAATTGCGTTACTATCTAATTTTTTCAAGGGTTAAAACCAAAAAACATGAGCTATTTACTCGCACTTGATCAAGGAACAACCTCTAGCAGAGCGATTATTTTTGATGAACATGGAAAAGTTCATGCTACAGCTCAAAGAGAAATACAAATCAAAACCCCACATTCAGGTTGGGTTGAACAAGATGCACAAGAAATTTGGACAACCCAAATTGCCGTTGTACAACAAGCCATTGCTTCAGCACGACTACTTGCTAAAGACATTCAAGCCTTAGGTGTCACCAATCAACGTGAAACCACAGTCGTTTGGGACAAACGTACAGGGCGAGCTTTAGCGCCTGCGATTGTATGGCAAGACCGCCGTGCAGCAGGATGGTGTAATGATTTACAACAAAATAATTATTTAGAAAAAATACAATACAAAACAGGCTTACGTATAGACCCTTATTTTAGTGCTGGAAAATTAGTTTGGTTACTAGAAAATATTGACGGACTCAGAGTTCTTGCAGATCAAGGACATGTAGCTTTTGGTACCATTGACAGTTGGTTGATCTGGAACCTAACGCAAGGTTCGGAACATGTGATCGAAGCAAGTAATGCTTCTCGAACCATGTTAATGAATTTAAAAAACCAACAATGGGATGATGAACTATTAGAATTATTTGACATTCCAAAGTCTATTTTACCTAAAATTATTCATTCAGATCAGTATATTGCTAATACAGCAACGGGTTTGCTTGGTGCTGAAATTCCGATTGCAGGCGTATTGGGTGATCAACAATCGGCACTGTTTGGACAGTCTTGTTTTGATATAGGTACAGCAAAAAATACCTATGGCACAGGTTGTTTTATGTTATTCAACACAGGTGCAGAGATTCAATTTAGTCAAAATCAGCTTTTGACCACATTGGCATGGAATTGCCAGCAACAGCCTGCGTATGCACTCGAAGGGAGTGTGTTTATGGCAGGGGCAATTGTGCAATGGCTGAGAGATGGTTTAGGCATTATTAAAAACAGTGCAGAAGTCGAAAAGTTGGCTTGTCAGGTGAGCACAACCGATGGGGTGGTTTTAGTACCTGCCTTTACAGGTTTGGGGGCACCACATTGGGACAGTGATGCGAGAGCTTTGCTCTGTGGTATGTCGCGAGGCACAAATAAATCTCATATTGCACGCGCAGCCTTAGAATCCATCGCATTTCAAGTGTCTGATGTTTTAACTGCAATGCAATCCGATATTTCCCAACCATTAAAAGAACTTCGAGTCGATGGTGGTGCAAGTCAAAATGATATGTTGATGCAATTCCAAGCCGATATTTTAAATGTACCAGTGTTACGTCCTAAACTGTTGGAATCAACGGCATGGGGTGCAGCGGCGATGGCGGGTTTGAAAATGGGGATATTTTCAAATTTAGAAGAAATTTCAACCTCTTGGCAATTAGATCGAGCATTCGAACCCAATATGCAAGAAAACGAAAGACAGTTTCATTTACAACAATGGAATGATGCTTTACAAAGAGCAAAAAGTCATTAAAAATTAATTTGTTATATTAAATAGAAAATTTAATTTAGATATAATTAAAGGCTATGTTGATAAATTACATGACATAGTCTTATAACTAAAGTTTATATTTTTAGATTAGTCTCATGAAAAGTGAAGCATCGCAAAACTACTTTGTAGATCTTATAAAAAATATGTTTAACACTCTATATTATAAAGAAAAAGTGATTGAAGATTAGGTCATGACTCCCCCTTACCTTCTGTTTAGCTAGTTTGTAATCGTCTATCTGCTAGATAACATTCTGCTCAATATTTATTTTTGATATTAATACGTATAACTGCTTATATTGCAGAAGGCATTAACCCTACTCAATTAGAGAGTATTTTAGAAATTTCTATCAAACAGTATAAAAAGCTCATTGATGATTTAAAAGAAACTAAAATGAAACTCGCTGATCTTAAGGATCGAGGAAAAAGCAAAAGTTTTACTAATGCAAATTCATTCTCTTAGTAAGGAGCAAGCATTTCAGCTTATTTAATTAATGGTTTTTGTGTTGGGGAATCTTGGAACACTTAATCTGCAATTCAGGAGTACAGTAGAATCATTGCAAATAGCCGAGAAATTATTCCAGAGTTTGTAGATAAATTGCTCAAGAAAATCATTGTCCTTCGCAAAACTAGCAAAAGACCAAGATTTAAAAAATGATCACGGAAATATTATCTTGCAATAATTATCCTGCTCAAACAGCTTCCCCTTATCAAATTTTAGGTGAAATTCTACTTCGAACTCAGGTTATACATAAAAAATAAAGCGATGACTAAAAAAATATAATTTGTATTTTTAAATAATTTCAAATGCATATACAATATATTAGATCAGAAATATCACGTGTGTTTAAACCTAATTTAGCAAAATTTTAAATTTCCATAGCAGTTACTAACAGGTTTTTGACCTAAGTCCATCTTAGGAATATCAACAGTAGCGCCTAATACTCCACCAATAGCCTCTAAAGCCGATAAACGTACGCCTGAACCATCCATATTTAAATTTGCAAATTGAGTATCAGGAATAGATAACCACCATCCTTTCTTTGCTTCAATACTATTCCATTGTCCTGTTGCAATATTCTGCCATTTAATATCTTTTTGTTGTAATGCTAGATAAGCACCACTTGTTGGATTTCCATTTATATCTGAAACTTGCAACCTATGTACTGTATTAAAAGGAATATCTTTCATATTCACATCTAATTGTAGGTCAATAGGCATTGGAATAAATCCTCCCAAACTCAACCTTGCAGCTGCTTTTAAACCATTTAAGCTAAATTTTGGAGAACGATCCACTGTAAGAACGGTTGAATAATCAGCAACTTTGGCATTTGCAGTACCAATTAAAGTCACATTAATTCCCCTAATATTTGCATTTGTTACCCGTACGCCAATATCCCCACTTAAAGAATTAATGCCTGTGTCGTCAGCTAAATCTGAAGTATCTTCATTTGCCCCCAAGCTCAGCATTCCCAAAGCAGAGAGTGCGCCCAAACGAAAGCCTTCTATACTTCTTGTTGAAGCACTATTGGCATTAGAAATCGCAAATTCAATAAATGGATTATTCAATATAAAATCAGTTGTTACACCAGCACCTTGAGCTGTACTTGTAGTAATCCCTGTTAGAGCAATATTATCAATATCTATATCACATCCAGCGCCCTTTGATCCCCCACATCCAAGTTGTAACTTTTTAATATTCGCATTTAAAGCCACCTCAGCTTCCATTCCTAATCTAAAAAAACTTAATTTTTGATTACTATCATCTACTTTATTTAAATTAAATAATGCTTGCCCTTCAACTTCTGCAAGCTCATCATCACTCATTTTGATCAGTGAATCAGTATTTGATGGATATGTTAAAGGCGATGCGGATGCTACTGTCAGCATCGCAAAACTGAGAAAAGATAAGAAAAAAATATAGCTATATTTCACTTTAAAGCCCCAATTATTTTACTAATGCTTTAAGGATTATGA